>NZ_SACM01000009.1 GCF_004004565.1 Inhella crocodyli | reverse complement strand
GCCAGGAGCGGTCGCACGAGTCGCAAAGCCGTGCCCTCGGCCACTGGCGATTTCGGACATTCAGTCCCCCACTCATGGAGCAACACTGGACGCCATACCAGCCCAAGGAACTGAACTCGTCAAGTGATCGGACCACATCGCATAGGAGTCAGTCGGCGCGACAGACCCCGCCGCGGCTATGCACCGCTCACTAATGCTCTTTGCCGCACTAGCACTCGGATTGGCTACCTAGATGCCAGTTACCGCAATGCTCAGCAACTTCACGCATGTCGCACCCGCATGGTGAGTGCGTCCATAAGCGGTGATTGCCTTGATCAGGATCTGTCTCTCCAAAGATTGCGCTTGTATAGATGAAGAATGTCTCGCGGCTCAACAGGCTTGACCGGTTCACCCACTGCGGTGGGCCTGCTCGTTACACAACTACTTCTGCGTAACCACCAGCGGAGGTCCTCTGTCGTCCCGTACCCCGCGGAGTAATCCACCGCTTTTGCAAGCGTCTCGCCGGTATGGGCGTCAGAGATCCTTTGCTCCGAACGCCACACTGGAATCCCCTTCCAGCCAACTTGCACTGACCTGTAATCTGCGTGCAGCAGCCCCCCGAACACTGTGTAGCGATCGAAGCCGTCTGAGGTACGGACCGCTTGGCCGGCGCCCTCCTTTTCGCGGCTCGGCAATTGATTCACCAACGCCACTGCCTCCGAGTTCTTCGCCTGCCAGTCTTGGGCCTCAACATAGGCAGTGAAGCCGGCGTCTTGAGCGCAGTTGTAGCGATGTACCGCCAGCGTTGGGATGTGATTCCAGAAAACCGGCAGGTATACGGTCAAAGCCGCCAAGGCCGCGTAGCCAAAGGCTTTGCATCGAGTACAGCCGCTTGCGAGCCCCTGCCGCCATGCAAAGCGGACAGTGACAAACATCAGCCCCAAGTACAGCGCGGAGACCGCCAGTACAACTAGACCAAACATGAAGCTCACTCCGGGTTGATTGATCGGGCTGTCGGTCTGTACTGCGTGAGACGTTACTCAGAAGCAGCCGCACACTTGCCTACTTGCGCGACAAAGCCGTCGGGTCCGTGGCCTTTAGGTCGGAGGCAAGGCCACCACGATGTTCGCTGAAGTCTGGAAACAGTCGCGCATGCTGCCGGCGGTGAGCTGTCCAGTAAGCAAGTTGGTTGGTGGGTGCTGATGGCCACTTTCTCGGCCGTGCGAGCGCGGCGCACGGTAAAGGCTAAAGCTGCTAGGGGTCG
>NZ_SACM01000008.1 GCF_004004565.1 Inhella crocodyli | reverse complement strand
CGGTCAACGACGACCCGGTGGCCAACGCCGACACGGCCTCCACGCCGATCAACACCGCGGTCAACAACATCGCCGTGCTGGCCAACGACACCGACGTCGACGGCAACCCCCTGTCGGTCACCGGCGCCACCCTGGCCAACCCCGCCCTGGGCACCGTCACCGTCAACCCCGACGGCACGCTGAACTTCACCCCGGCCACCAACGTCACCGGCCCCGTCGTCGTCAACTACACGATCAGCGACGGCCAAGGCGGCTCCGCCACCGGCACGCTCACCGTCAACGTCGGCAGCAACACCCCGCCCACCGGCACCGACGCCACCGTCACCCTGCCCGAAGACGGCTCGCACGCCTTCTCCGCCGCCAGCTTCGGCTTTGCCGACGCCGACGCCGGCCAGTCCCTGGCCGCCGTGCGCATCGACACCCTGCCCGGCGCGGGCACGCTCAGCCTCAACGGCACCCCCGTCGCCGCCGGTCAGGTCATCAACGCCGCCGACCTGGCCAACCTGGTCTTCACCCCGGCCACCAACGCCAACGGCACCGGCTACGCCAGCTTCACCTTCTCGGTGCAGGACAGCTCGGGCGCGTTCGACACCGCGCCCAACACCATCACGCTCAACGTCACGCCAGTGGCCGACCCCGCCGTCATCGGCGGCGTGGCCTCGGGCACCACGGTCGAAGACACCACGACCTCGGCCTCGGGCCAGCTCACCGTCACCGACCCCGACGCGGGCGAGGCGGTGTTCGTGCCGCAGACCAACGTCGCCGGCGCCCACGGCACCTTCTCGGTCAACGCCGCCGGCCTGTGGACTTACACGCTGAACAACGCCGACCCGGCGGTGCAGGCCCTGGGCGCGGGCCAGTCCCTGCCCAGCGAGACTTTCACGGTCACCACGGCGGACGGCACGACGCGCACCGTCACGGTGTCGATCACCGGCACCAACGACGCGCCGGTCGCGGCCGACGCCTCGGCCGCCGCCACCGAGGGCGGCGCGCTGGTCAACGGCTCGGTCTCGGCCACCGACACCGATGCCAACGCGGTGCTGACCTTCTCGTTGAACAACCCGGCCCCCGCGGGCCTGAGCTTCAACGCCAACGGCACGTACAGCTTCAACCCGGCCGACCCGGCCTACAACGACCTGGCCGCCGGCCAGACGCGAACGATCACGGTGCCCTACACGGTCACCGACGACCAGGGCGCGACCTCCATCGCCACGCTGACGATCACGGTCACCGGCACGAACGACGCGGCCGTGGTCACGGGCGTGGCCACGGGCTCGGTCACCGAAGACGGCACGGTGCTGGCTTCGGGCACGCTGATCGTCTCGGACGTGGACAGCGCCACCACCGTGGTGCCCGGCTCGGTCGC
>NZ_SACM01000007.1 GCF_004004565.1 Inhella crocodyli | reverse complement strand
GTGCAGTTGGCGCTGAGGGTAGACCGGGTGGCGTGAGGCGTGGAGTTGGGGGCCCAAGAGATGGGGGGAGTCTGGAGCGGGGTTCCTCCTTTTGGGGGGCTTTCTTGGGCATGTGGAGCGCGAGATGCTTGGCCCCATGAACTCGATCCAAGCCCCCAAGCCCCTGCAGTGCCGCGTCGAGCGCCGCGCGCGCCCGCGGCCGATCAACCTGCACAACCGCGCCGAGCTCTACGGCCTGGAAGTCAGCGAAGTCGACTGGGAAGAATGGCGCTTGTGCCTCGAGCTGTTGCCCGTGGACCGGTTTCATCGCGCCCGCTGATGCTTGCCCTGGGCAAGCTGGTCCGCCAATCTCACCTTGACGGCGAAGACTCGGGTGTCAGGCCTCAATCGGCCATGAGCCGTTCCAGCCTCTGAGCCCATCGGGCCACCGGACGACTGAGATCGGCCGACGTGACGACGTTGAGCAGGAACCAACCTGCCCACCCCCTGTCTACCCATCCCCTGTTTGCCCCTGGTTTTGCCGCATCCAGCCCAGGGAATACCTCTGACAAGCAGAGCGTAAATAACAAAACCCCCACCGATATCTCGATGGGGGTTTTGAGGGGTAAATAGCTTGACGATGTCCTACTTTCACACGGGCAATCCGCACTATCATCGGCGCTGAGGTGTTTCACGGTCCTGTTCGGGATGGGAAGGGGTGGGACCACCTCGCTATGGTCGTCAAGCTTGACTTGTCGGCTGCAAGCAATCGGCTTGCAACCCAATTCATAGAGTCTCTATCAGCAACTTGGATTGCGTCTTCAACTTGAAGAACGACTTACACAGCCTCGACTGATGTCAAGGTTATAGGGTCAAGCCTCACGAGCAATTAGTATCAGTTAGCTTAACGCATTACTGCGCTTCCACACCTGACCTATCAACGTCCTGGTCTCGAACGACTCTTCAGGGGGCTCAAGGCCCCGGCAAGACTCATCTTGAGACGAGTTTCCCGCTTAGATGCTTTCAGCGGTTATCTCTTCCGCACTTAGCTACTCGGCAATGCCACTGGCGTGACAACCGATACACCAGAGGTGCGTCCACTCCGGTCCTCTCGTACTAGGAGCAGGCTCTCTCAATCTTGCAGCGCCCACGGAAGATAGGGACCAAACTGTCTCACGACGTTTTAAACCCAGCTCACGTACCTCTTTAAATGGCGAACAGCCATACCCTTGGGACCGGCTACAGCCCCAGGATGAGATGAGCCGACATCGAGGTGCCAAACACCGCCGTCGATATGAACTCTTGGGCGGTATCAGCCTGTTATCCCCAGAGTACCTTTTATCCGTTGAGCGATGGCCCTTCCATACAGAACCACCGGATCACTTTGTCCTAGTTTCCTACCTGCTCGACTTGTCAGTCTCGCAGTCAAGCACGCTTATGCCAATGCACTATCAACACGATTTCCGACCGTATTTAGCGTACCTTCGAACTCCTCCGTTACACTTTGGGAGGAGACCGCCCCAGTCAAACTGCCCACCATACACTGTCCCCAACCCGGATCACGGGCCAAGGTTAGAACCTCAAACACACCAGGGTGGTATTTCAACGTCGGCTCCATGCGAACTAGCGTCCGCACTTCAAAGCCTCCCACCTATCCTACACAGATCTGTTCAAAGTCCAATGTAAAGCTACAGTAAAGGTTCATGGGGTCTTTCCGTCTTTCCGCGGGGAGATTGCATCATCACAAACATTTCAACTTCGCTGAGTCTCTGGAGGAGACAGTGTGGCCATCGTTACGCCATTCGTGCAGGTCGGAACTTACCCGACAAGGAATTTCGCTACCTTAGGACCGTTATAGTTACGGCCGCCGTTTACTGGGACTTCAATCAAGAGCTTGCACCCCATCATTTAATCTTCCAGCACCGGGCAGGCGTCACACCCTATACGTCGACTTTCGTCTTTGCAGAGTGCTGTGTTTTTAGTAAACAGTCGCAGCCACCGATTCTCTGCGACCCCGTTGGGCTCCCCTTGTACAGGTTCACCTACTGAGGGCACACCTTCTTCCGAAGTTACGGTGTCAATTTGCCGAGTTCCTTCTCCAGAGTTCTCTCAAGCGCCTTAGAATACTCATCTCGCGCACCAGTGTCGGTTTGCGGTACGGTCGTCAATAGCTGAAGCTTAGTGGCTTTTCCTGGAAGCAGGGTATCACTCACTTCGTCTGCAAGCAGACTCGTTATCACACCTCAGCTAAGCTCTCCGGATTTGCCTAAAGAGCACGCCTACATGCTTGAACCGGGACATCCAACACCCGGCTGAGCTAACCTTCTCCGTCCCCACATCGCACTATTGATCGGTACAGGAATATTGACCTGTTTCCCATCAGCTACGCATCTCTGCCTCGCCTTAGGGGCCGACTCACCCTACGCCGATGAACGTTGCGTAGGAAACCTTGCGCTTACGGCGAGGGGGCTTTTCACCCCCTTTAACGCTACTCATGTCAGCATTCGCACTTCTGATACCTCCAGCAGGCTTCACAACCCACCTTCACAGGCTTACAGAACGCTCTCCTACCACGCACATTGCTGTGCATCCGCAGCTTCGGTAACTGGCTTAGCCCCGTTACATCTTCCGCGCAGGACGACTCGATCAGTGAGCTATTACGCTTTCTTTAAATGATGGCTGCTTCTAAGCCAACATCCTGACTGTTTTAGCCTTCCCACTTCGTTTCCCACTTAGCCAATTTTGGGGACCTTAGCTGGCGGTCTGGGTTGTTTCCCTCTTGTGTCCGGACGTTAGCACCCGGTGCACTGTCTCCCAAGCTGTACTCATCGGTATTCGGAGTTTGCATAGGTTTGGTAAGTCGCCATGACCCCCTAGCCTAAACAGTGCTCTACCCCCGACGGTAATACTTGAGGCACTACCTAAATAGTTTTCGGAGAGAACCAGCTATCTCCAGGTTTGTTTAGCCTTTCACCCCTATCCACAGCTCATCCGCTAGTTTTGCAACACTAGTCGGTTCGGACCTCCAGCACCTGTTACGGTACCTTCATCCTGGCCATGGATAGATCACCTGGTTTCGGGTCTACACCCAGCGACTAAATCGCCCTGTTCGGACTCGGTTTCCCTTCGCCTACCCTACTCGGTTAAGCTCGCCACTGAATGTAAGTCGCTGACCCATTATACAAAAGGTACGCAGTCACCCTTGCGGGCTCCTACTTTTTGTATGCATGCGGTTTCAGGATCTATTTCACTCCCCTCCCGGGGTTCTTTTCGCCTTTCCCTCACGGTACTTGTTCACTATCGGTCAATTACGAGTATTTAGCCTTGGAGGATGGTCCCCCCATATTCAGACAGGATTACACGTGTCCCGCCCTACTTGTCGTACGCTTAGTTCCACAGATTGCATTTCTCATACAGGGCTATCACCTACTATGGCCGGACTTTCCATTCCGTTTTGATATGCAGACTGCTAAAACGTACAGGCTCCTCCGATTTCGCTCGCCACTACTTTCGGAATCTCGGTTGATGTCTGTTCCTCGAGCTACTGAGATGTTTCAGTTCACCCGGTTCGCCTTGCATGCCTATGTATTCAGCATGCAATACCGCTCGCGCGGTGGGTTTCCCCATTCGGAAATCTCCGGATCAAAGCTAATTTGCCAGCTCCCCGAAGCTTATCGCAGGCTATCACGTCCTTCGTCGCCTGTAATTGCCAAGGCATCCACCACATGCACTTAGTCACTTGACCCTATAACGTTGACATCGCTGACTGCAGATGTCGTCAAGGACTGTTATGCGTTCGCCGTTCTTCAATTCGTCTTGAGCCTTGCGGCTCGCAGCGAATGTTTGTTGACGCAATCCAATGCTATGAAGCTTTCGCTTCACAGCGCTGATTTCGACTCTACGAATTGTTAAAGAACAGCAGTCCAGGCATCGCCTGGTTCCTGGCAAACATCAACACCCATCGGATGTTCATGTTTGCCAGCTTCGTGACATTGCGTTGGTGGAGGATGACGGGATCGAACCGACGACCCCCTGCTTGCAAAGCAGGTGCTCTCCCAGCTGAGCTAATCCCCCATCTCGTATCAAGGCCGTGGTGGGTCTGGTTGGATTCGAACCAACGACCCCCGCCTTATCAAGACGGTGCTCTAACCGACTGAGCTACAGACCCACGCCTGTCCCAGTGATTGCTCACCAGTTCAATCGCTTGTCACTGCTGTGTCTTTGCAGCCGATAAGTGTGGGCGCATCAAAGTTGAGTCTTTGATTCGACTCGATCTGCTCAATCAGCGTACTGATCAAGTGATCTCGTCATTTTCTAGAAAGGAGGTGATCCAGCCGCACCTTCCGATACGGCTACCTTGTTACGACTTCACCCCAGTCACGAACCCTGCCGTGGTAATCGCCCTCCTTGCGGTTAGGCTAACTACTTCTGGCAGAACCCGCTCCCATGGTGTGACGGGCGGTGTGTACAAGACCCGGGAACGTATTCACCGCGGCAAGCTGATCCGCGATTACTAGCGATTCCGACTTCACGCAGTCGAGTTGCAGACTGCGATCCGGACTACGACCGGGTTTCTGGGATTGGCTCCCCCTCGCGGGTTGGCAGCCCTCTGTCCCGGCCATTGTATGACGTGTGTAGCCCTACCCATAAGGGCCATGAGGACCTGACGTCATCCCCACCTTCCTCCGGTTTGTCACCGGCAGTCTCATTAGAGTGCCCTTTCGTAGCAACTAATGACAAGGGTTGCGCTCGTTGCGGGACTTAACCCAACATCTCACGACACGAGCTGACGACGGCCATGCAGCACCTGTGTTCTGGCTCTCTTGCGAGCACTCCCATATCTCTACAGGATTCCAGACATGTCAAGGGTAGGTAAGGTTTTTCGCGTTGCATCGAATTAAACCACATCATCCACCGCTTGTGCGGGTCCCCGTCAATTCCTTTGAGTTTCAACCTTGCGGCCGTACTCCCCAGGCGGTCAACTTCACGCGTTAGCTACGTTACTGAGAAGAAACCCTCCCAACAACCAGTTGACATCGTTTAGGGCGTGGACTACCAGGGTATCTAATCCTGTTTGCTCCCCACGCTTTCGTGCATGAGCGTCAGTACAGGTCCAGGGAGTTGCCTTCGCCATCGGTGTTCCTCCGCATATCTACGCATTTCACTGCTACACGCGGAATTCCACTCCCCTCTACCGTACTCTAGCTATGCAGTCACAAGTGCAGTTCCCAAGTTGAGCTCGGGGATTTCACACCTGTCTTGCATAACCGCCTGCGCACGCTTTACGCCCAGTAATTCCGATTAACGCTTGCACCCTACGTATTACCGCGGCTGCTGGCACGTAGTTAGCCGGTGCTTATTCTTCAGGTACCGTCATCCTCCCGAGGTATTAACCCAGAAGATTTCTTCCCTGACAAAAGCGGTTTACAACCCGAAGGCCTTCTTCCCGCACGCGGCATGGCTGGATCAGACTTGCGTCCATTGTCCAAAATTCCCCACTGCTGCCTCCCGTAGGAGTCTGGGCCGTGTCTCAGTCCCAGTGTGGCTGGTCGTCCTCTCAGACCAGCTACGGATCGTCGCCTTGGTGGGCCTTTACCCCACCAACTAGCTAATCCGACATCGGCCGCTCTGATAGCGAGAGGTCTTGCGATCCCCCCCTTTCACCCTCAGGTCGTATGCGGTATTAGCTGCTCTTTCGAGCAGTTATCCCCCACTACCAGGCACGTTCCGATGCATTACTCACCCGTTCGCCACTCGTCGCCAGGTTGCCCCGCGTTACCGTTCGACTTGCATGTGTAAGGCATGCCGCCAGCGTTCAATCTGAGCCAGGATCAAACTCTACAGTTCGATCTGTTTCACTCAACGGAATCGAAGTGAACTTCACTTCTATTTCCGTGAGCGCTTCAAGCAAGTCTCCGAATTGCTTCAGAGTGACTCAACTTCAAGCGCCCACGCTTATCGGCTGCAAATTGTTAAAGAACTTTCGCAAAACTCGTCAATTTCTTGACTTTCTTGCGTTGCGCTGTCTGTTGTCAGCAGCGCAGAAGCGAATTATTGCAGCGTTTTGAAGCGACTGTCAACACCTTTCGAAGAAATTTTTTGAAGTCGCCGCTCGCAGCTCGTTCTCTTTCTC
>NZ_SACM01000006.1 GCF_004004565.1 Inhella crocodyli | reverse complement strand
GGCGGTGTTCGTGCCGCAGACCAACGTCGCCGGCGCCCACGGCACCTTCTCGGTCAACGCCGCCGGCCTGTGGACTTACACGCTGAACAACGCCGACCCGGCGGTGCAGGCCCTGGGCGCGGGCCAGACCCTGCCCAATGAGACCTTCACGGTCACGACGGCGGACGGCACGAGCAGCACCGTCACGGTGTCCATCACGGGCACCAACGACGCGCCGGTCATCACCAGCGATGGCGGCGGCGACACCGCCGCCCTGAACGTGGCCGAAAACACGACGGCCGTCACCACGGTGACCAGCACCGACGTCGACACCGGCGACACGCGCAGCTACGCCATCGCCGGCGGGGCGGACGCGGCGCGCTTCACCATCGACCCCACCACCGGCGCGCTGCGCTTCGTCACGGCGCCCAACCGCGAGGCCCCGACCGACGCCGATGGCAACAACGTCTACGAGGTGCAGGTGCGCGTCACCGATGCCGCCGGCGGCAGCGACCTGCAAACCTTGCGCGTCACCGTTACCAATGTCAACGAGGCCCCCGTGGCGCTCGTCGATGCCCTGAGCTTCAACGAAGACACCGTGGGCAGCGGCAACGTGCTGGCCAACGACAGCGACCCCGAAGGGACCGCGCTGAGCGTGCTCAGCTACAGCGTGGCCGGCGTGGCCACCAACGTCGCCGCGGGCACGCCCACCACCATCGCTGGGGTGGGCACCCTGACCCTGGCGGCCAATGGCGCCTACACCTTCACCCCGGTGGCCAACTACAACGGCCCGGTGCCGGTGGTGACTTACACCGTGAGCGATGGCAGCCTGCAAAGCACCGCCACCCTGACCTTGACGGTCAACCCGGTCAACGACGCGCCCGTCGCCGCCGGGGGCGCCGTGAACGGCACGGAAGACACCGCCCTGGTGCTGGGCTGGAGCGCCTTCGGCGTGACCGACGCCGACTCCAGCACCCTGAGCGTGCAAATCACGACCCTGCCGGCCGACGGCCAGCTGCAGTTCTTCAACGGCAGCGCCTGGGTGGCGGTCAGCGCCAACCAAACCGTGAGCGCCGCCGACATCAACGCCGGGCGCCTGCGCTTCGTGCCCGACGCCAACGAATCGGGCGACGGCAGCTTTGCCGGCAGCGGCGTGGGCAACCTGCAAAGCGACTACGCCCGCTTCAGCTTCCGCCCCTTCGACGGCAGCGACTACGGCAGCACGGCCAGCGTCCGCATCGACATCGCCCCCGTGGCCGATGCCCCGAGTCTGAGGGTCGCCCCGACCGCGGGCAACGGCCGGCTCATGTTCGCGACCTCGTTCGAAACGACCGACACCGGCCTGACCCAAAGCACCCTGAACGTTGACAACAGTTCGACGGTGTTGAGCCAAACCACCTTGGGCGGTTGGACTCGGGTGGAGACCTTGGAAAGGTCCCCTGGCGGAACCAACGGGCTGGAGATTTGGTCGAGCGGCGATCAGATGACTGGCGCGGACGGCAGCGTGTACACCGTCAACGCCAAGGCAGGCAACGGCAGCAACTGGCTGGAGCTGAACGACGCCACCAGCAACGCGCAGACCATCGGCATCGCCCGCACCGTGCTCACCCAAGCGGGGGCGGTCTATGTGCTCGACCTCGACTATGCCGGTCGCAACGGGTTCACCACCGACTTCACGCGCATCACGGTTCTGGTGGACGGCGTCCCCGTGGGCAGTTATGCCAACACCAGCCCCAACAGTTCGTTGAACTGGCAGCCCGTTCAGTTCAGCTTCGTGGGCACCGGCGGCAACCAGACCATCACGATCGTGACCGACCCGATCGCCACCAACCCCAACGGGCGCGGGGCGATGATCGACAACATCCGCCTGACCGAGTTCCCCGTTGCCAGCAATGGCAACGAAGACACGGCCATTTCGCTCAGCCCGGTGGCCGTCACGCTGGCGGACACCGACGGCAGCGAAACCTTGGCCCTGCAAGTGAGCGGTCTGCAGGTGGGAGCCGTGCTGTCGGACGGCGTGCGCAGCTTCACCGCCACCAGCGGCAACACCAGCACCAGCTTGCTGGGTTGGAACCTCAGCACGCTCACCTACCGGCCGCCACAGGACTTCAACGGCAACGTCACCCTCACGGTGACCGCCACGACCACGGAACCCAATGGCAGCACCGCCAATGCCGTGTTGAGCCTGCCCATCACGGTGCAGCCGGTCAACGACGCGCCGGTGGCAGCGCCCGACACTGGCTCGGTGCAAGCCGGCAGCACCCTGAGCACCACCGCCCCCACCGGTGTGATCCAGAACGCCGCGGGTCGCGACACCGACGTCGATGGCAATGCCTTGAGCGTCGCCCGCGCTGGCGCCGGCAGCGGCACTCCAGGCACGGCGGTCGTGGCCGGCGGTACCACGCTGACCGGTACCTATGGCGACCTGACGCTGTATCCCGACGGCCGCTACACCTACGTGGCCAACAAGGCCGCGGCCGTGGCCACCGGCACCCAGGTGAGCGACGTCTTCAGCTACGAAGTCTCGGACGGGAACGGCGGCACTGCCGTCACCACGCTGACCCTGAACGTGACGGGACAGGCCGATGTCGTCACGGCCCCAGCGCCCATCGTTTCTCCGCTGGCCCAGCAGGGCTTCGCAGGGGAGTACTACGGCTACAACGACTTCAACCCATCGGGCAGCAACGGCAACCGCCGACACAGCGACGACGGCAGCGTGGGCAATCTCGACTTGATCGCCGACGTCACGACCATCATCAACGGGCGCAACGTCGCCACGGGTGGCCCGGCGGTGGTGGGCACGGGCGCGGCGGCGAATGCCAACGCCACGGATGCGCAGTTCACCGTGCGCGCCATCGACTATGGCTTCACCCCAACGGTCAACGGGAGCCTGGGCACCACCAGTGTCAACGTAGCCGCAGGCGGCTCCATCTCGGGACTGACGAACGCCAACAACCAACTGTTCGCCTTCCTGAATGGCAATGGCAAGTCGGACGGCAGCACCCTGCGCGTGAATGCGGGCACGGCCGACAACGATGCGCAAGGCAGCGGTCCTACGAGCGGTTTGGGGGCCACCAGCGACGCCATCTTGCGATTGACCGGCTTCCTCCACCTGCAGGCCGGCAGCTACGACATCCGCGTCACCGCCGACGATGGCTTCCAGCTGCGCATCGGCGGCACGACGGTGGCGCAGTTCGACGGCAACCAGAGCCCCACCGCGCGCACCTTCACCGGCGTGTCCTTGCAAGACGGCATCCAGTCGCTCGAGCTCCTGTATTGGGAGCAAGGGGGCAATGCGCGCCTGCGCGTCGAAATCAAGGCATCCAACGAGCCCGACAGCAGCTACAAGGTGCTGGGCAGCGATGCCGTGCCCATCATGGCCACCAACCCCGGCTTGAGTGATCTGCAAGACATCGTCAACACCGGCACGGCCGCGGCGCCGGTTTGGCAGATCCGCACCGGCAGCAGCTTGGACGGCGGCGCGGGCAACGACCAGCTGTTCGGCTCCGACGGACGCGATCGCCTCAACGGCGGTGCCGACAACGACCTGTTGCGCGGTGGCGCAGGTCGCGACACCTTGCTGGGCGGCGACGGCAACGACATCTTGGTGGGGGGCAGCGGCAACGACGTGCTGACCGGCGGGCTGGGCAGTGACGTGTTCCGTTGGGAGCTGGCCGACCGCGGAACCGCTGGCCAGCCGGCGCGTGACGTCATCACCGACTTCGACGCCCGCAGCGCGGCCAACGGCGGTGACGTGCTCGACCTGCGCGACTTGCTGCAGGGGGAAACCACGGCCAACTTGGCCAATTACCTCGACTTCCAGTACGACGCGGCCACGGGCAACACCATCGTTCGGATCAGCAGCACCGGGGGCTTTTCGGGGGGCAACTACAGCGCCAGCGCCGAGGACCAGCGCATCACGCTGCAGGGCATCGACCTGCGCACCGCGCTGGGCTTGGGCAGCAACGCCACCGACGACCAGATCCTGCAAGAGCTGCTGAACCGCAACAAGCTGGGCGTCGGCCCCTGAAGGAGCGTGCCATGCCGTTCGTGACCCGAGACCTGACCGGCGCCATCAACGGCGTGCTGCGCGACAACCCCGGGGGGGCCGAGTTCCTTGAGCTCGACCACCCCGAGCTGCGCCAGTTCCTGGCCGCCATCGCACCACCGCACAACGAGTTCGACCGCCTCGACGCCGACTTCGTGCGCGTGCTGGAAGACGTGATCGAAACGCTGATGGCGCGCAACGTGATCGCCATCACCGACCTGCCCGAGAACGCCCAGGCCAAGCTCTTCGCGCGCAAGAGCTTCCGCGAACGCCGGCATCGGCATGCGCTGAACCTGTTCCGGGAGTCGGATTTCGGGGATGTGATCTGAGGCGCGTGCGCCTCTGAATGAGAGCCTGCACCGAGAAATTGATCGATCGGGTCGCCAGAGCGGCGAGCGGCGAGCGGCGAGCGGCGAGCGGCGCTCAATGCTCCCGCAACTTCACCCGAAGCCGTGCAATCGCCTGGCTGTGCAGCTGGCACACCCGGCTTTCGGTCACCTTGAGCACCGCCGCGATCTCCTTGAGATTCATGTCGTGCTCGTAGTACATGCTCATCACGTAGCCCTCCCGCTCGGGCAGGGCCTTGATGGCGTCGACCAGCGCGTGGCGCATGCGGTCGTCTTGCAGCACGGCGAACGGATTCGCGTCGCCGTCGGCGACGTGGCGGTCGAGGTAATCGTCGCCGTCCTCGCCCCCGCCGATGTCCTCCAGGTACACCAACTGCGTGCCGCGCACGCGGGTCAGCGCGTCTTGGTACTCAGCCAGGCTGAGGCCCATTTCCTTGGCCACTTCGCTTTCCGTGGCGGCGCGGCCCAGCTTCTGCTCGGCCTTGTGGATGCCCTCTTCGATCTCGCGCTGCTGGCGCCGCGTGCCGCGGCTGAGCCAGTCGGTGCCGCGCAACTCGTCGAGCATGGCGCCCCGGATGCGCTGCGTGGCGAAGGTTTCGAACTGCACGCCCTGGCCCACGTCGAAGCGGCTGAGCGCGTCGGTCAGGCCGATCATGCCGACCTGCACCAAATCGTCCAGCTCCACGTTGGCCGGGAGCTTGGCGATCATCTGGTGCGCCAAGCGGCGCACCAGGGGTTGGTACTGGCGGATCAGGGCATTCGTGTCGAGCTTGCCCTTGGCGGTGTACATCGTGACTGCAACTCCGTGGTCGTCCCGGTCGGCGTGGTCAAGCATGGGCTGCCGCCATCGCGCCGACGGGTCGGACGCCATTCTGCGCCGGGACCCCGAGGCTATCGCGGGCCAAACGCCGCAACGCCGGCGCCACGTCGGCGCGCAGGCCCGTGCGCACCTCCACGGCCACCGACTCGGCCAGGGCCACCCCCAGAAATCGCTCGGCCGTGTCGGCCAACTGGCGCATCACCCGCTGGGTCAGTGCCAGCTGCGGGTGCCCGGCCAACAACAGAGAGAACACGGACACGCCAGCGCGCTGGTGCAGCCACTTCATGGCCGCGTAGGCGGCGGTGATCGAGGCCTGCTCCAGGTCGGCCAGCAGCACCGGCCGGCAATGCGCCGCGCCGGGCAGCACGCGCGCCAGTTCGGCCACCGGGGCGTGCAGCAAGACGACGTCGGCGTCGGGCGCCGCATCGGCCAGGTGCTCGCGCAGGGCCGTGGCCTGGCCGCGGGCGTCGAGGTGGTGGGCCACCAGGCCCCGGGCTTCGAGCCAGCGCACCTCGCTGCTCAAGCGCTGCACGCAAGCCGCGAGGTCCACGCGGGCCAGCTCGGGCGCCGGCTGGGCGCGCGGACTGGCGTCCACCACCAGCACCTTGAGGCCCCGCTCCAGGTAGGCGCCCACCAGCTGGTCCAGCAGGTAGTCGCCCGCCGGCAAGGCGACGGGCGCGACCACCGGCACCAGGGTCGCGCGCGTGCCGCCGCCGGCGGCGGCGCCGAACATCCGACGAAGGCCTTCCGCCTGATCGCGCATGGGGAGGTCCTTCAGTGCGCCACCGGTTGGGCGTCGCCCGGCGCGCCAGCGAAGAGCAGGGTCAGGTCCTGCTCGTCCATGCGCCAGGGGCTGCCCGCGGCCTGGGGCTTGAAGGCCAGCTTCATCAGCTCGTCAGCCGGCAGGCGCAGCCAGTCTTCGGGCACGCGCTGGCCGTTGGCCAGGCCTTGGACCCGCAGGCGGTGGCGGATCAGGCTGTCCAGGGCCGGGCCGAGGCGCACCGCCTCGTCTAGCTTGGAGAGGATCACCCCTTCGCAATCGGCGGCGCGCCAGGCGCTGACCACCTCGTCGTTGGTCTCGCCCTGCGCGCTGGCGTTGACCACCAGCAGCTTGCGGATGGCCGGGTGGGCCAGCATGTCCAGCAGCTCGTGCGTGCGGGCGTCGCGCTGGGCCATGCCGGCGGTGTCGATCAGCACCAGCTTCTTGTTGGCCAGCAGGTCCAGCAGGTCGTCGAGCGAGGCGCGGTCGTGCGCCGTGTGCACGGGCACGCCCAAGATGCGGCCGTAGCCGCGCAGCTGCTCGTGCGCCCCGATGCGGTAGGCGTCCAGCGTGATCAGACCCAGCTGCGAGGCACCGTGCTTGGCGGCGAAGTTGGCGGCGATCTTGGCCGTGGTCGTGGTTTTGCCCACGCCCGTGGAGCCGATGAGCGCGAACACGCCCTGGCGGTCTTCCAGCGCGGTGTCGGCCACTTGCAGGTTGCGCGCCAGCACGGCCTGCGCCCATTGCTGCTCGTCGGCGCCCTGCACGAAGCTGCTGGGGCAGGCGTCCACCAGCTTGCGCACCATGGCCGGCGAAAAGCCCGCCCCGATGAGACGCTGGGCCAATTGCGCCTGCTGCGGCTGGCGCTGCATCTTTTCCATGAAGGCCAGGGCGCCGAAACGGGCCTCGATCAGGCCTTTCATGGCGCGCAGCTCTTGCGCGATGTCGGCCGACTCGCGCACCTGGCGCGCGGCCTGCACGCCGTAATCCGGGACGGGGGCCGTGGGCAGGGCCACCTCGTCGCGCAGCACCGGCGGGGCGCGGTGCAGCTCGGGCGCCGGGCGCACGCGCTCGCGCGCCGCGTCGCGGGCGTTGGCCGGCGGTGCCTTGGCAGCCGCGCGGCTTTCGGTCAGCAGCGGGTCGTGCTGGACCGGCTCGCGCGCCGCCGGGCGCTCGCCCAGGCCGGCGGCCGCCCAGCGCGCGGCGGCGTTGCTGGGTTCGCGCAGCACCGGGCGCTCCGGCAAGGTGCTGGCGGAGACCGGCTGCCGCGGTGCGGGCGCCGCCTCCAAGGTGGGCTCCACGCGCTGGGCGCGCAGGGCTTGCATCTGGGCCACGGCGCGGCGGGCGCGGGCTTGCGTGTCTTCGTTGAGGCGCACGGCCGGGGCCTCGCTGGCCACGGGGTCGGGCTGACCCTGCTGCTCGGCCGCGCGGCGGCGCAGCATGCGCTCGCGCACGTAGTCCTGGAACGACAGGGTGCTCATGGCCAGGGTGTTGACGTCCTGCGCCACGCTCGGGGCCTTGCCCCGGCCGCCGCCCTCGCGCGGCACGGCGTCGGGCGGCATGGCCAGCACCTCGATGCCCTCGGGGCAGGGCTTGGTGGACAGCACCACGGCGTCGTCGCCAAAGGCCGCGCGCACGCGCTGCATGGCTTCGCGGGTGGTGGGGGCGGCAAAGCGCTTCATCTGACCGGGGTTCATGCGGCACCTCCAATGACGGAGCCAATGCGGATCGAATGGGTTTCAGGCACTTCGCTGTGCGAAATGACCTTCAGGCGGGGCGCGGAACGGCGCAGCAAACGGGCCAAGGGCGCGCGGATGAGGTCGGGCACCAGCAGGCAGGCGGGCACGCCGCGTTCTTCCTGCTTGTCGCTGGTCTCGGCGGCGCGGCGGGCCAACTGGTCGGCCACGCCGGGGTCCAGGGCCGCCCCGTGCGGGCTGTTCAGGGCCTGGGTGACCAAGCGCTCCAGCTCGGGGTCCAGGGCGATGACGTCCAACTCCTTCACCGGGCCGTAGATCTGCTGCACGATGGCCGGGGCCAGGTTGACGCGGATGCGGCGGGCCAGCTCCATGGGGTCGGTGACGGTGCTGGCGTGCTCGGCCAGCGCCTCGACGATCGAGCGCATGTCGCGGATGTGCACGCCCTCTTCCAGCAGGGCCTGCAGCACGCGTTGCAGCAGCGGGATGGCAACCATCTTGGGGACCACGTCTTCCATCAACTTCGGGGCCAGCTTGGTGAGGTGCTCGACCAAGGACTGGGTTTCCGTGCGGCCGAGCAACTTGGCCGCGTGGACTTGCATCAAGTGTGAAAGGTGGGTGGCAATCACGGTCGAACAATCAACCACCGTGTAGCCCGCCATTTGCGCGCTTTCGCGCTGGCGTTCTTCGATCCACACCGCCGGCAGGCCGAAGGCCGGGTCGGTGGTGCGGGTGCCGGGCAGCTGCTGGGTGGCGTGGCCGGGGTTGATGGCCAACCACAGGCCGGGGTAGGCCTCGGCCTCGCCCACCACCGCGCCGCGCAGCAGCAGGCGGTACTGGCTGGGGCGCAGCTCCAGGTTGTCGCGGATGTGCACGCTGGGCGGCAGGAAGCCCACGTCCTGCGCGAACTTCTTGCGCACGCCCTTGACGCGGCTGAGCAGGTCGCCGTCCTTGGTCTTGTCCACCAGGGTGATCAGGCGGTAGCCCACTTCCAGGCCCAGGGTGTCCACCGGCACCAGGTCGTCCCAGCTGGCTTCGCCGCTGTCGTTTTTGGCCAGCACCGGGGCCGGGGGCGGGGCGTTTTTCGCAGCCTGCTCCTTGCGGCGCAGCCACCAGGCGAAGTAAGCCAGCAAGCCGCCCATGACCAAGAAGACCAGGTGGGGCATGCCCGGGATCAGGCCGAGCACCAGGATCACCCCCGAGGTGACCGCCAGCGCGCGCCAGCTGCCGAACATCTGCTGGCCGATCATGCTGCCGATGTCGCGCTCCTTGCCCACTCGGCTGACCACCATGGCCGAGGCCACCGAGATCAGCAGGCCAGGGATCTGGGCCACCAGCGCGTCGCCGACCGCCAGCAGCACGTAGGCATCGGCCGCCGCCCCGGCGCTCAGGCCGTGCTGGGCCATGCCGATGATGAAGCCCCCCACCACGGTGATGACCAGGATCAGGATGCCGGCGATGGCGTCGCCGCGCACGAACTTGCTGGCACCGTCCATGGAGCCGAAGAAGTCGGCCTCGTCGCCCAGCTCGGCGCGGCGGCGCTTGGCCTCCTTGTCGTCGATCAGGCCGGCCGACAGGTCGGCGTCCACCGCCATCTGCTTGCCGGGCAAGGCGTCCAAGGTGAAGCGGGCCGACACCTCGGCGATGCGCTCGGCGCCCTTGGTCACCACGATGAAGTTGATGACCACCAGGATGGCAAACACGATCAAGCCCACGGCGAAGTTGCCGCCGATCAGGAAGTGCCCGAAGCTCTCGATCACCTGACCCGCCGCGCCCGGTCCAGTGTGGCCTTCCATCAGCACCACGCGCGTGGACGCCACGTTCAGGCTCAGGCGCAGCAAGGTGGTCAACAGCAGCACCGTGGGGAAGGCCGCAAAGTCCAAGGGGCGGACCATTTGCGAGGCCACCATCACCACCATCAAGGCCATGGCGATGTTGAAGGTGAACAGCAGGTCCAGCACCAGGGGCGGCAGCGGCAGCACCATCATCGACAGCACGAGCAGCACCGCGATGGGGGCGCCCATGGTTTGCAGCACCCCGGCGTAGGGGCCAAGCCAGGCCTGCAGGCGTTGGGCGAGCGGGTTCATGCGAAGGCTTCCTCATCCGACGCGGCTTGCGCGTCCTTCTCGTGCGGGTCCAGCCCTTTGGGCACGGCAGGGTTGGGGGCGTCCGGCAGGCCGCGGCCCCCGATCGACGCGCGCAGTTGGTACACGTAGGCCAGCACCTGGGCCACGGCGGCGAAGAGGCTCATGGGCACTTCGCGGTCGAGCTTGGCGTGGGCGTACAGCGCCCGGGCCAGCGCCGGCGCCTGCAGCACGGGCACCTTGTTTTCCTTGGCCACGTCGCGGATGCGCAGGGCCAGCAGGTCGGCGCCCTTGGCCACCACCATGGGTGCGCCCATCTTGGCCTCGTCGTAGCGCAAGGCCACGGCGTAGTGGGTGGGGTTCATCACCACCAAATCGGCCTTGGGGACGGCGGCCATCATGCGCTGCTTGGTGATCTCGCGCATGCGCTGGCGCTGACGCGCCTTGATCTCGGGCGAGCCCTCGGTTTCCTTGTGCTCCTGCTTGGCCTCGTTGCGCGACATGCGCAGGCGGCGCAGGTACAACTGGCGCTGCAGCGGCCAATCCACGGCGGCGAACACGGCCAGCGTCAGCAGCATGAGCACGAAACCGCCCAGCAGCAGGCGACCGGCCTGCGACAGGGCGTCCTCCAGCGGCGCCGACATCAGGGCAACGTAGCGCGGGGCGGCGTCCAGCAGCACCAGCACGCCCACGGCGGCCAGCACCACGGCCAGCAGCGCGGCCTTGGCAGCCGTGCCCAGGTTTTGCCCGCTGAAGAGGCGCTTGATGCCGTCGATGGGGTTGAGGTGGCTCCACTTGGGGCCCAGGGCCTGCCAGGTCCAGTTCCAACCGCCGCTGGCCAGGTTGGCCGCCACCGCCGCGGCCATCAACACCCCCCCGACCGTGCCCACCGTCCAGGCCAGCTGCCACGACAGCTCGGCCAGCGCCGCACTCATCATTCCTGGGGTGGCCAAGGCCTGGGCGTCAAAGCGCAGGCCGGTGCGGAACACCGCCTGCCAGTGCGCCAAGGCCTGGGGCAGGCCGGCCCAGGCCAGCAAGGCCAGTGTTGCCATGACCACGGCATGCGGCAGGTCGCGCGAACGCGGCAGCTGGCCCTCCTCGCGCGCCTTTTTGATCTTGCGCTGTGAGGCGGGTAAGTTGTGGTCTTGGGCGTCTTGGTCGGCCATGGCTCCGAGCCCCAGGCAAACAGCCTGGGCGCTGGGCCGATTCTTGAGAGTCGCGGGCCGAACTTGAGCGAGAAAAGGGGGCGATCGGCCCCGCTAATTCCAGCCCCCAAATGCAACGAGGAGGCCGCGGCCTCCTCGTCGTGACATCGTGCCGGTTTAGAAGCCGAGGGACGCCAGCAGGTCGTCCACCTCGCCCTGGTCGGCCACCACGTCGGTGCGGCCTTCGGGGTTGACCACGGGGCCTTGCAGCACCTCGGGCGCCACCTTCTCGCGCTGCTCGGGCGGCACGACTTGGATCAAGAGCTTGACCAGGCTGTCTTCGAGGTCGCTGGTCAGCTGCACCACCTTCTTGACCACCTGGCCCGTCAGGTCGTGAAAGTCCTGGGCCATCATGATGTCGGTCAGGTGCGTGTCAATGGTGGCCGTCTTGTCTTCCACCAGCTTCACGAAGTTCAAGACCGCGCCGCTGGCCACGGCCCGCACCGGGTCGGCCACCAGCTTGGCGGCCAGCTCGCGCGTCGATTCGGCGATGGCCTGGTGCTCGGCCTTGGCGCTGTCCACCGAGTTCAAGACCTTGTTGGCCGCGTTGGCGGTCTTGTCGGCGATGTACGACAGGCGGCTGCGCGCATCGGGCAGGCCTTCGGTGGCGGTTTGCAGCTTGGGCATCACACCCAACTGCTGCATGGTGTCGTGCAGCAGGCGGGTGATCGAGCCCAGTTGCTGAAACACCGCGGGGTCCACCACCAAGGGCTGCCCCTGGGCCAGTTTGGCCAGTTCGTCCATCTGCGTGCTCATCGTGCGACTCCTGGCCTCAGGCCGCTTGCATCTTCTGGATGATCTTGAGCACCTTCTCTTCGAGGGTGGCCTTGGTGAAGGGCTTCACGATGTAGCCGGCCGCACCGCTTTGCGCCGCCAGCACGATGTCTTCCTTGCGGGCCTCGGCCGTCACCATCAGCACCGGCAGGTGCTTGAGGCTGGGGTCTTCCTTGATCGCCTTGAGCAGCTCGAAGCCGGTCATGTTGGGCATGTTGATGTCGCTGACCACGAAGTCGAACTTCGAGGCCCGCAGTTGGGCCAGGGCGTCCACGCCGTCTTCGGCCTCTTCCGCGTTGGTGTACCCGATCTCCTTCAGCAGACCGCGCACGATGCGGCGCATGGTCGAGAAGTCGTCAACGATGAGGAAGCGCATATCCATGCTCATGGCGATCCTTCAATTCTTCCAATGTCAACCCGACGCTGTTGCGGCCGGGGCTGCAGCAGCCTCGGGCTCTTCGTCGGGCAAGTTCTTGAGTACTGCGTCCTCGGCGTCCCGGTTCATCACGATGATGCTGATGCGGCGGTTCATCGGGCTGTTCGGGGCCTGGGGTTCAAGCAGCTTACTCGAAGCCAGGCCCTGCACGCGCAGCATCCGGGCCTCGGGCAAACCCCCTGTGACCAACTCACGGCGTGAGGAATTCGCACGATCGGCGCTCAGCTCCCAGTTCGAGTAGCCCCGCTCGCCGGCGCTGAAGGCCTGGGCGTCGGTGTGGCCCTCGATGGTCAAGCGGTTAGGCACGTCGGCCAGCACGGCCCCCAGCTCCCGCAACAGCTCCCGCATGTAGGGCTTCACGACGGCCGATCCGCTGTCGAACATCGGCCGGTTGCCCTCGTCCACGATCTGGATCCGCAGGCCCTCTTTGGTCATCTCCAGCTTAATCTGGCCGCCCAGGGCCGCCAGCTGCGGGTTGGCCGCGATGGTTTCCTCGACCTTGGTCTTGAGCTGCTCCATGCGGAACTTCTCGGCCCGCCGCTGCTCTTCCTTGAGCGCGCGAAGGTTGTAGGTGCGCTCGTCGGTCTTCACGTCGCCGCGCTTGACCTGCCCGCCCTGGCGGCTCAGGTCCTGGCCGCCCCCCTTGACCACGTGCGACGCATCGCCGGCGCCGGAGCCGCCCTGCATGGCCACCTTGAGCGGCGAAGCGAAGTAATCGGCGATGCCCTTCTTGTCGCCTTCCGTTGTCGAGCCCAGCAGCCACATCAACAAGAAGAAGGCCATCATGGCCGTCACGAAGTCGGCGTAGGCGATCTTCCAAGCGCCGCCATGGGCGCCATGGCCGCCCTTCTTGATCTTCTTGACGATGATCGGCTGTAGCTTTTTGGCGTCGCCGGCCATGGGCTGCTCCTGGGGGCGTTAGTGCCCGCTTACTTCTTCTTCACGTGGGCTTCCAACTCGGCGAAGGTCGGTCGCACGTTGGAGTACAGCACCTTGCGGCCGAACTCGACCGCCACCTGCGGCGCATAGCCCTGCATGCTGGCCAACAGCGTGGTTTTGATGCAGACCAGTTCCTTGCCGGCTTCGTCCAGCTTTTGCTCCAAAAGGCCGGCCAGCGGTTCGGCCATGCCGTACGCCAAAAAGATGCCCAAGAAAGTGCCCACCAGGGCCGAGCCGATCATGCCGCCCAGCACCGCCGGCGGCTGGCCCACCGAGCCCATGGTGTTCACCACGCCCAGCACGGCGGCCACGATGCCGAAGGCCGGCAATCCGCCGGCCAAGCGCTGCAGGGCGGCCACCGGGGCGTGCGCCTCGTGGTGGTGGGTTTCGATTTCGGCGTCCATCAGCGACTCGATCTCGTGCGCGTTGAGGTTGCCGCTCACCATCATGCGCAGGTAGTCGGTGATGAACTCGGTCACGTGGTGGTCGTGGCCGACGTTGGGGTACTTCTGGAACAGCGGCGAGTTGTGCGGGTCCTCGACGTCCTTTTCGATGGACATCAGGCCCTCTTTGCGGGCCTTTTGCAGGATGTCGTACATCAGGGCCATGAGCTCGAGGTAGCGGTCCTTGGTGTACTTGCTGCCTTTGAAGCACATGCCCACGCCAGCCAACGCCGACTTGATGACCGGCATCTGGTTGTTGGCCAGAAAGGCGCCGATGGCAGCGCCAAAAATGGTCGTCATCTCGAAGGGCAATGCCTTCAAGATGACACCGATGTTGCCGCCGTGGACGATGAAAACACCGAACACGCAGGCCAGCATGAGAACCCAGCCGACGATGACAAACATGGTGCGAAGCTGCTGGAGACGCTGGAGCGCCGGGCGCCCGCCTCGGACGGAGGCGGACTGACATCGAACGATTGTGCAGAGTTTTCTGGGGGCGTCGCCCGACAAACGGGCCCCGCCCCACGGTCAATTCCAACGATCGGCAGCGTACAGGTAAACCGTGTGCCGACCGTGCGCCCAACTTTGCGTGGCCTCCATGCCAGGCAAAGGGAAGTCCAGGCTGACGAGCCAAGCGCCGGGCGCGAGCTCGGCCTGGGCTTTGGCCAAGGCCTGCGGCATCGATTCCGGCCGCTGGAACAAGTACACCAAGGCGTAAGGGCGCCAGTCGGTGCGCCACAGGTCGCCTTGCCACACCCGGGCGCTTCGGCAGCGCCAGCGGCAGGCCCACACCAGGGCCCGGCTGCCCTCGACGCCCTCCAGCACCGTCCCCGGGTAGGCCCGGGCCAAGGCCAGCAGGCCATCGCCCGCGCCGCAGCCGCCGTCCAGCACCCGCGCCCCGGAAGGCAATGGTGCGTGCCGGGCCAAATCGTCCAGGGCGCCCAGCGGCGTGGGGTACAGCGGGGCGTCCTGCCAGTGCCGCCGGGGGTACAGCAGCACCAAGCCCACGCCCACGCCCGCCCAGGCCCAGGCGGGCACCGCCGCCGTCTGCAAGAGCAAGGCCGCCGGCCATCCCAGGGCCACCAGCCAGCGCCGCCAGGGGCGCCGGTGGCAGGCGGCCAAGGCAAACACCGTCGCGAGGCTCAGCAGCACCGGCCATGGGGCCGGCGCCCCCAGGCGGGACGCGCCCTGCAAGGCCGCCCAGGCCAAGGCCCAGGCGCCGAAGGCGCTGGCCGGCCACCAACGCGACCCGCCCTCAGTCGACATCGGCGGGCACGGGGTGGGCGGCTCGCAGGACCTGGGCTTCGTCGGCCCGGCCCGTGCCTTCCAACACCAAAGCGAGGTTGTGGGCCGCCCAATGGCTGCCGCGCCCGGCCACCGCGCCGGGCAGGTCCGGCCGCTCCCCCAAGAGCAGGCAGCGGCGCCAGCAGTGCTCGATCAGAGGCAGCAGGGCCTCGCCCCGCTCGGGGTGGTCGGCGGCCGCGTCCAACAAGAGGTCGCCCAGCGCGAAGAAGAAATCGGGCGACGCGCCGCAGGCCGTGAGCTGCGTTTCGGCCAAGGCCAGGCCTTCGTCGTGGCGCTTGAGCTGCTTGAGCGCGAACAGCCAGCGGGGCATGAGGTCCAGCCACCAGCCGTCGGTCGGCGGGGTCAGGGCAGCGGCCTGCGCGAAGGCCTCGTCAGCCTGCGCAGGCCGGTCGTAGACCGAGGCCTCCTTGCCCAGTTGGTACCAGAGGTAGGGGTCCAGGGGCGCGTCGGCCAGCATGCGCCGCAGCAGGGCCTCGTTGCGCCCGCGCTTGACCGCCAAGTCGCCTGGCAGGTAGCCGTCGTGCCCGACCACCAGCGGCATGGCCCGCACAGGCAGGGCGTGGACCGGCTGCTCGTGCACGCGGCCGGCGTAGCGCACGGTACCGGGCAGCACGCGGCTCACGCGGCAATGGCCGACTTGCGCCCGCCCGTCGTCGAAGGCGTCCAGGCGGTCGATGGTGCCGATGAAGGTCGGCGCTTGCTCGCGCAGGGCAGCCAAGGCCGGCCCGCCGTCGACCAACCATTCGTCGGCGTCGAGCACCAAATGCCAATCGGCCTGGACAGCGTCCAGCGCGGCATTGCGGGCGGCGGCGAAGTCGTCGCACCACTCGAAATGCCCCACCTCGGCGCCGGCGGCCCGGGCCAGGGCCACCGTGTCGTCGGTGGAGCCGGTGTCCATGACCCACATCCGGTCGACCCAGGGCGCGACGCTGCGCAAGAGGCGCGCGATGCGCGGCGCCTCGTTGCGGGCGATCACCACCAGGGCCAGGGAGTGGGGCATGCCCTCAATGTACGGGGGCGGTGCCGGTGCGGCCCTTGCCGGCCCGGGCCGGGGGGTTGCAAAGGCCGCACACGTACTGGCGGCTGATCTCGTGCGGGTGGGTCACGAAATGGCCGCCGCACTTCTTGCAGGGCGTGAGCGTGAGCATGCCGTTGTCGATGAACTTCACCAAGCGCCAGGCGCGGGTGACCGACAGCAGGGGCTCGATGGCCAGGCTTTGCGTCTGCTCGAGGTAGAGCTGGTAGGCCTTGATCACGGCGTCGATCTCGTCCATCGCCGAGGCCTTGTTCAGGTACTCGTGGATGTTGACGAACAGCGAGGCGTGGATGTTGGGCTGCCAGGTCATGAACCAGTCGGTGCTGAACGGCAACTGCCCTTTGCTCGGGCTGCGGCCGGCCACCTCCTTGTAGAGGCGCAGCAGGCGCTCGTAGCTCAGGTCGGTTTCGCTCTCCAGGACCTGCAGGCGGGCGCCCAGGTGGATCAGCGTGACGGCGCGCTCGATCTGGCGGGCCTCGTCGAGGATGCTCTTGATGCGGGCCATGCTGCCTCCTCAAGCCGACTGGGAGGCCAGCAGGATCTGCGCGTGCAGCTGGGCCGACTGCTCGTTGACGCTCGGCTTGTGGCTGCTGGTCAGCAGGCCCCACACCAGGTCGTCGTCCATGCGGAAGCGGCACAGCAGGGTGGCGTTGCCCGAGAGCTTCATCACCTGCGCCGGGCTCAGCGTGGCCAGCAGGGTGGCGGTTTCTTCGTTGATGCCCAGGCGGAACAGCGCCTGCTCGCGGTCCTGGCGAATGAGGCTTTGCGCCAGCATCAGGTAGGACAGGTTGGTTTCGCGAATCTCGGCCAGGATTTGATCGGGGGTCATGGGCGCTGCTCCGTGTTGGGTGCGATGGAGCCCATTGTTCGAAGCCCCCCGCATCGCCGGAATCAGGCGCGCGCTGTGCCCCGCGTCGGGCACGGCAGGGGGCTTTGTCAGAAAAAGCCTGACAAGGCCCCCCAATCCTTCAAGCGGACTTCTGGGTCTGTCGTGTCAGGCGCTGGATGCGGGCCAGCTCCGTCTTCACCAGAGGCAGGAGGTCGGGGGCCTCGGCCATCAAACTCTGCTTGGCCTTGCCGCGCAACAGCTTGCGCAGCGCCGCGCTGGCCTCGGCGGCCTCCCCCAAGCCGCTCAGGGCAAATCCCAGGGCGTACAGGCTGGGGCCGTGGTGCGGCTGCAGGGCCAGGGCGTCGCGGGCGTAGCGCGCCGCGTGGGCGTACTCGCCGGCGCTCAGCAGCATGGCCGCCATGTCGCTCTGCAACTCGAAGCTCATGGGCTGGGTGTTCATGGCCCGCAGCAGCAGGCTGACGCTGCGGCCGAGCTGCCCGCGGGCGGCCTCGGCGTAGGCCGCGTTGCGGGCCGCGGCCAGCAGGGCCATGGCCTCGGTCATCGACTGGCCGGGCGCCGCCACCACGCCGGCGGCCGCCACGCGGCGCGCGAGGTCCTGGGACGGGTTTTGCATCGAAAGCGACATGGGTTCCTCCGGGCGCCGGGCGATACCGGCTGATTGATCAAGTGCGCACGCGAGCGCGCGAATCGGCAGGGGGCGACCAGACTTTAGAAATTTGTGCATCACGCCAAGGCCTGGATTTGCCCCGCCTTCCCCGCCCAGCTTGCGCCGTGAAACGGTTCACGAAGAACTGGCGGCCGAGGCCCCTTCTTTTCAAAAGATCGCGCGTCTTGACAAGCGGCCCTCAAGTTCCTAAGGCCAGCCGCCGACAACCAACTCAACGGATCTGCGGATCGCGTTGTCCGGCTCACAAGGCCAGGGCCGTCACCCGGTGGCGGCACCGGTTGAGGGGTGTCGGGCGGGGTCGCAAGGCCCTTCTCTTCGGCCCCGCCGGGCCTTCATCACCAGCTGAAAGGAAATCACCATGCCCGCAGTCATCAATACCAACATCACGTCGCTGAACGCGCAGCGCAACACGGCCGCAAGCCAGGCCTCGCTGACCACGGCCGTGCAACGCCTGTCGTCGGGCTT
Source organism: Inhella crocodyli (assembly GCF_004004565.1). Taxonomy (GTDB): domain Bacteria; phylum Pseudomonadota; class Gammaproteobacteria; order Burkholderiales; family Burkholderiaceae_C; genus Inhella; species Inhella crocodyli. Next base: position 204,368 of record NZ_SACM01000006.1, on the reverse strand, counting down.
GCGCGTCAACTCCGCCAAGGACGACGCCGCCGGTCTGGCCATCGCCGAGCGCATGAACGCCCAGGTCCGGGGCATGAACGTCGCCGTGCGCAATGCCAACGACGGCATTTCGCTGGCCCAGACCGCGGAAGGCGCGCTGTCCAAGGTCGGCGACGCACTGCAACGCATGCGCGAGCTGGCGGTGCAGGCCCGCAACGCCACCAACACCACCGCCGACAAGGCCTCGCTGGACAAGGAATTCCAGCAGCTGGGTTCGGAAATCGGCCGGGTGCTGGGCGGCACGACCTTCAACGGTAAGGCCATCGTCGGCGCCGATGCTGGGGCCCAGCTGTTCCAGGTGGGCGCCAACACCACCACGAACGACGAGATCACCGTGACGACCACGAACTTCGCCACGGACACCGACATCACCGCGGTGACCGGTGGCAACCTGAACGGCGATGCCGCCGCCTTGAAGACCGTGATCGACAACATCGACACGGCGCTGAACAAGGTCAACGGCGAACGGGCCACCTACGGTGCCGTGCAAAACCGCTTCGACGCCGTGGTCAGCAACCTGATGGTCTCGTCCGAGAACCAAGCCGCCGCCCGCAGCCGGATCACCGACGCCGACTTCGCCATCGAAACCGCCAACCTCAGCCGTGCGCAGATCCTGCAGCAGGCCGGCAACTCGATGATCGCCCAAGCCAACGCGCTGCCGCAGCAGGTCCTGTCGCTGCTTCGATGACGCCTGGCCGGCTTCGCTGACCTCAAGCGAAGCCGCCGCCGGTGGAAATCGGGGTCCTCCGCCGGTCCAAGAAGCGAGCGGCTTGAGTCCACCAGCACAAGCCCCTTGACCGCCAATTGAGTTCGCGCCAATTGGCGGTCTTTTCCCCCTCAACTCCAACGATCGAAACCCCGTCCTGAGCCCGCCCAGGCATCAAGTCGCGCCCAACCCAGTCGAAAACGGTTCCAACGGGATCGCAGGCCACGCGGCCCGGCAGCCCCACCCGGGGTGGCCGAGTGCAGTGCTGCATGCCGTCCAGCAGCAGCCCGCTGCCTCGACCCTGAACCGTCACTGAAAGGACCGCGACATGCCCGCCGTAATCAACACCAACATCGCCACGCTGAACGCCCAGCGCAACACGGCCATGAGCCAGTCGTCGCTGCTGACGTCCGTGCAGCGCCTCTCCAGCGGCCTGCGCGTCAACTCCGCCAAGGACGACGCCGCCGGCTTGGCCATCGCCGAGCGCATGAACTCGCAAGCGCGGGGCATGATGGTCGCCATCCGCAACGCCAACGACGGCATCTCGCTGGCGCAAACCGCCGAAGGCGCGCTGTCCAAGGCCGGCGACGCCCTGCAGCGCATGCGTGAACTGGCCGTGCAGGCGCGCAACGCCACCAACACCACCGCCGACAAGGCCTCGCTGGACAAGGAATACCAGCAGCTGGGCGCGGAAATCACCCGCGTGCTCGCCGGCACCACCTTCAACGGCAAGGCCATCGTGGGTGCCGACGCCGGGGCCCAGCTCTTCCAAGTGGGCGCCAACACGACGACCAACGACGAGATCACCGTCACCACGACGAACTTCGCCGCCGACACCGACGTGGCGGCCGTCATTGGCGGCAACCTGAACGGCGATGCCACCGCCTTGAAGACCGTGATCGACAACATCGACACGGCGCTGAACAAGGTCAACGGCGAACGGGCCGTCTACGGTGCGGCGCAAAACCGCTTCGAGGCCGTGATCAGCGCGCTGATGATCGCCCACGAAAACCAATCGGCCGCCCGCAGCCGGATCATGGACGCCGACTTCGCCGTCGAGACCGCCAACCTCAGCCGCGCCAACATCCTGCAGCAGGCCGGCAACTCGATGGTCGCCCAGGCCAACGCCCTGCCCCAAGGCGTGCTGGCCCTGCTGCGCGGCTGACGACCACGCCCTTCGGCGCCACGGGCGGCGCCGAAGGGCTTCAGTGACGGAATGGCGGCCAATCCGGCCGCTTTTCGGCGCTTTGCGGCGCGTCCGCCCCTCCAAGAATCTGTCCCATCCGGTTTGGCCCTTCGGCCCCGGCGCAGATTCGCAAGGAGTGCGTGATGCCGCAGATCATCAACACCAACATCGCTTCGCTGAACGCGCAGCGCAACCTGAACATGTCTCAGGGTGCGTTGCAAGTGGCGACCCAACGCCTGTCTTCGGGCCTGCGGGTCAACTCGGCGAAAGACGATGCCGCCGGCATGGCCATCGCCGAACGGATGTACGCCCAGGCCCGCGGCTTCGCCGTGGCCATGCGCAACGCCAACGACGGCATTTCGCTGGCCCAGGTGGCCGAAGGCGCGCTGGCCCGGGTGACCGACAACCTGCAGCGCATGCGGGAACTGGCCATCCAGGCGCGCAACGCCACCAACAGCCCCAGCGACAAGGACGCGCTGGACCGCGAGTTCGGGGAACTGGCCAAGGAAATTCAGCGCAACATCCGCGGCACGACCTTCAACGGCAAGCCGATCCTGGCCGACGCCGCTGGCACCCAGGTCTTCCAGGTCGGCGCGAACACGACGGACAACGACGTCATCGAGTTCACCACCACGAACTTGGCCACCGATGGCCTGGTGACCATCATTTCGGGCACCGACGCCACCGGCGCGGGTCGCGCTTCGATCAATGGCACGACCAACATCACCGACATCGCCACGGTGATCGCCAACATCGACGCCGCCTTCGACAAGATCAACGGCGACCGCGCCGTGCTCGGCGCCCAGCAGAACCGCTTCGAGGCGGTGATCAGCAACCTGCAGATCTCGTACGAGAACCAAATGGCGGCCCGCAGCCGCATCATGGACGCCGACTACGCCCAGGAAACTTCGGCCCTGAGCCGGGCCAACATCCTGCAGCAGGCCGGCACCGCGATGGTCGCCCAGGCCAACCAGCTGCCCCAGCAGGTGCTGCAACTGCTGCGCGGCTGATCGCCGACACGTCAGCGCCGCGGCGTGAGATTTTTCTCAGGCCTCACCCTAAAGTTGGCCGAAAAGCCGCCGAAACAGCGAGTGCGGACGTCCCGATCTGGGGCGGCCGCACTTGTGCATTGGGTCTTCTGAGGAGTTCGCACCATGGCCACCATCTCTTCCGCCGGCATCGGCAGCGGGATTGACGTCGAGTCGCTGATTTCGCGACTCGTCGCTGTCGAGCGCACCCCCATCACCCAGTTGCAGCAGCGCACCGACGGCCTGAAGACCCAGCTCTCGGCCTTCGGCAAGCTGCAATCGCAGCTGGCCAGCCTGAAGGACGCGGCCACCAAGCTGACGCGTGCCGACACCTTCACCGTCGCCACGGCCAGCAGCAGCGACGCCACCGTGGCCACGGCCACCACCGCGGCCGGCGCGGCCACGGGCAGCTACAGCGTGAACATCACCCGCCTGGCCGCGGCGCAGTCTTTGGCCAGCAACGCCGTGCCCACCGGCAGCAGCATCGGCACCGGCACCATCACCATCACCTTCGGCAAGTACAACGACGACCTGAGTGCCTTCGACGCCGACCCGGCCCGCACCTCCCTGGTGATCCCGGTGATCGCCGGCCAGGACCAGTTGGAGAAGGTGCGCGACCAGATCAACGTGCTCAAGGCCGGCGTGGTGGCCAGCGTCGTGACCGACGTCAACGGCTCCCGCCTGGTGATGCGCGGCTCCGATTCGGGCCAGGCCAACGGCTTCAAGGTCGAGGTGGCCGACGACGACGGCACGAACACCAATGCCAGCGGCCTGTCGGCCCTGGCTTACGACCCAACGGCCGCGGTCAACGCCGGCCTGTCGAAGCAGGCGGCGGTCAACGCCAAGGCCAGCATCAACGGCATCGACGTCGAGTCGGCGACCAACCAAATCAGCGGCGCCATCGAGGGCGTCACCGTGAACCTGCTCAAGCAGGGCAGCAGCGCCACCCTGACCGTCGGGCAAGACAAAGAGGCCATCAAGAAGGCCGTCACCGACTTCGCGACGGCCTACAACAGCACCATCACACTGCTGCGTGAGCAGGCCCGCGTCGACCCCGCCACCAACGGCGGCGGGCCGCTCAAGGGCGACTCCACGGTCACCGCCATCCAGAGCCAGCTGCGCAACCTGGCCGGCGGCAGCACCAGCTTGGCCGGCAGCTTGCAACGCCTCTCGGCCATCGGCCTGGACCCGCAGAGCGACGGCACGCTGAAGGTGGACAGCGCCAAGCTCGACGCCGCCCTGGCCAACCCGACCGATTTGAAGGCCTTGTTCGCCGCCGAGGACAGCGCCGACGCCAGCAACAGCGGCCTGGCCGTTCGCATGAAGACCCTGATCGACGGCCTGCTCGAGCCCGACGGCCGCATCGACTCCCGCCAAAAGGGCCTGCAAAGCCGCATCAGCACCAACGACAAGCGCAGCGAGGCACTCGAGTTGCGACTGACCCTGGTGGAGAAGCGCCTGCGCGCCCAGTACACGGCGTTGGACGCCACCATGAGCAAGGCCTCCAACCTGTCGAGCTACCTGACGCAGCAATTGAGCCGGCTGTGAGCCCCGCTCCCACCACACCCGGGCCGGCTTTGCCGGCCCTTGTCTTTGTGGGGTCAAAAGCGTGAAATGGGCCTTGGGTGGCAGGCAATCTCCCGGCTGATGCGGCTCAAGTCCGGGCGGTCGGGGTCGAAAACCTGCATAGACCCACCCTTGATGCGCCCAGGTGCTCCATGTACGGAACCAACTCCCCCTTCGCCTCGCGCTTCGCCCGCCCCGCCAACGTCTACAACCGCGTCGGGCTGGAAACCGAGGTCCACGACGCCAGCCCGCACCGCCTGATCCAAATGCTCTGGGACGGGCTGTTCGACACCTTGGCCCGCGCCGAGGGCGCCATCCAAGCCGGCCAGCGCGACACCAAGGCGCTGGCCTTGTCCAAGGCCGCGCGCATCCTGGACGAAGGCCTGAAAGCCGGCCTGGACCTCGAGCGCGGCGGCCCCTTGGCCCTGCAATTGCGTGACCTGTACGCCTACTGCGGCTTGCGCCTGACCCAGGCCAACCTGCGCGACGACCTGAACGCCTTGCACGAGGTGCGCGGCCTGCTGGCCCCCTTGCGCGAGGCCTGGTCCCAGATTGCCCCTGCCAGCGCTGCGGCGGCCTGACCGGCCCGCCGTCCCTTCCTCTTTTGCTTCGGACGACACCCACCGTGAACGCCCAACTCATCAGCTACTACGAAGCCATCGAACAGGCCAGCGCCGACATGCTGCAGTGCGCCCGCGCCGGCAACTGGGACGAAGTCGTCAAGCTCGAAGGTGCGTGCGCCTTGCTCATTTCGCAGCTCAAGCACGCGGCCACCGACCAAACCCTCAGCGCCGACGAGGCCCCCTTGAAGGCGCGCATCATGCAGCGCATCTTGGTCAACGACGCCGAGATCCGGGCCCTGGCCGAACCCTGGCTGGACGAGCTTGGCCGCTGGGTGGCCCCCGGCAACAGCTCCGTACACTGAGTTGGTCAGCCCCAGTGGGGCTCGCACCAACGCCATGTCCGACGCCGACATCGACCTCGTCCACCCCGCCGAAATCGCCGCGCTGCTGAGCGAGGCCGCCGAACAGCAGGTCCGCCTGGAACTGCAGGCCGGCGACGCCCCCCCGCTCTCACTGCCCATCGTTCGGGTCGACGCCAGCACCCGCCAATTGGTCTTGCGCTGGCCCGAACTGCAAGCCAGCGCCCTGCCCGATTGGCTGCAGCGCGGGCCGGTGCAGGCCCACGCCAGCCTGGCCAAGATCCGCCTCGACTTCGCCCTCGAAGGCCCGCCCCAGCTTCACCCCAGCGACGGCCTGCCCGAGCTGCGCCTGGCCCTGCCCCAGCGCCTGCGCCGGCACCAGCGCCGCGAATGGTTTCGGGTGGCGCCCCTCGGCCAAAGCTACCCCCGCATGCGCCTCACCCTGCCGGGGCTGGATCGCCCCGTCACCTTGGCCACCGTCGACCTCAGCGCGGGCGGCGTGGGCCTGCAGTGGCCCGACGCCCTGCCCCTGCCGGCGCTGCACACCCAGCTCGCCCCGGCCGAGCTGGAGCTGTCGCGGGACCTGCGCCTGAGCCTGCGCTTGCAGGTGCAGCACCTGCACACCCCGCCCGGCGGCCCGCGCACGGTCGGATGTGGCTTTGACGCCCTGGCGCCGCAGGCCGAACGCGTGCTTTTGTTGCAACTTCAGCAACTGCAGCGGCGCCACCGCACGCTGGGCAAGGGCATCGGGCTTTGAGGCGCGAGCGCCTGGGCTAGAGTCGATCGCACCCTGGCTTTCCAGGGGCTCCGCGCCCTTGTCGCTCCCGCTGCCATGCCCGATTCGTCGATGCTCGCCCGCCACCTGGCGACCCTCTCGGCCGACGCCCCTGCGCTGGCCCAGCGCTTGGTGGACGCCTGCCTGAAGCGCCTGCTCGACCCACAGGCCCAGGCCGGCGCCGAAGAGCTGCGAAAAGCCGCCGGTGCCGCCGCCAAGTGGCTGGGGCCTTGCGCCCCGGCTTTGGCCGGCGACTTGGCACAGCGGCTGCAGACCGCGGTGAGCGAGGCCCAGGCCCGCGGAAGGCCCGCAGCGCCCGCACCGCGCCCCATGGCCAGCCTGTCGCTGAGCGACCTGACCCTCGTGGACGAGGACCAGGCCGAGTTGGACATCGAGATCTCGCGCATCGTCCAGGCCATCGACCTGAAGGCCGAGTGGGAGTTGCGCGAGTTGATGGGCAAGGTTCGTGCCCTGGACGGCGGCCCGAGCGACGACCGTCGGTCCGTCGCCGATCACTACCCCGTGGCCCCAGGCGTGGTGGCCCGGGCGTTCAGCCACGCACTGCAGGGCCTGGGCCCGGATGCCGTCGTTCGGCGCGCCGTGATGCGTGCGGCCGCGCCGGCCTTGGCCGAGGCCCTGCGCGATCACTACCGCACGACCGGCGAGCAACTGCAGCACTGGGGCGCGCCCGAGCCCGAGTACAAGGCCATGAAGAGCCCCGTTGCGGGGCCCCAGGGCACGCCCCACGCCAACGCCTCGGCGGCGACCCATGCCCACCCGGGCGCCGGCATGGGCACCCCGGGCGCGGCCAGCGGCCCGGCGGCGGGCTTCGACCTGCAGGCCCTGGCCCAGTTGCTCGCCAGCCTGCCGCCGGGCGTGCAGTGGCGCCTGCAACCCACGGGGGACGCGGGTGCGTCGGCGCCTGCCGTGCCCGCGGCCGGCGCGGCTGGACCCGTCTCAAACGCCGTGCTGCACGGCCTCTTCCAGCAGATGAGCGCCGACACGCGCCTCGAAGGTGCCGTTCGTCGTGCCATCGGCCGGCTCGAAGAAACCGTGCTGCGCCTCGCCGAGGCCGACCCCACGCTGCTGACGAACGAGCACCACCCGACCTGGAACCTGATCAACCAGATCGCCTCCCACGCCGCCGAACACCCCATCGCCCAGGACCCGCGGGGCACCGACTTCCTCGAGTTCGTCGAACCCGTGGTGCAGCGCCTGGCCAAGGCGCCGCAGCCGGCGCGGGCCGACTTCGAACTGGCCCTGGCCGACGTGCAGAGCTACATCGCCGACGACCAAGCCCGCCAGGTCGCGCGCACCGCCCCGGCGCGCGAGGCCCTTCGCCAGGTCGAGCAAGAGCAGCAGCTCGTGCCCCTGCTGCGGCAGCAGGTCGAGATCCAGTTGGCCAAGGCGCCGCCCATCAGCAGCACCTTGCACCGCTTCCTGACCGGGCCCTGGAGCGAGGTCTTGGCCCACGCGATGAGCACCGAAGGCGACGACTCGCCGCAAACGCAGGCCCTGATCGGGACCGTGGACGAACTCCTGGCCAGCCTGCAGGTGCCGCGCAGCGACGCCGCCCGCGCCCGCGTGATGCAGGGCCTGCCGGCCTTGATCGAGCGCCTGAAAGAAGGCATGGCGCTGATCGACCTGCCGCGCGAGCAGGGCGAGCGGGTGCTGGACGACCTGATGGCGACGCACCGCCGCGTGCTGTTCCCCGCCCCCAGCCCCGCGCCCTCGTCGCCCGCCGCGCCACCGGCCGAGCGGGACGACGACCCGAGCACCGACATCCAGTGGGACGACAGTGCTTACCTGCAAGAAAAGCCCGGCGACCGCTGGCAGGGCAGCGACACCAACGTGGGCAGCCTGCCCACGGTGCCCATGGCCTTGGACGCGGCGGCCGCGGCCGAGTCCAGCAGCGCGTGGCTCGACACCTTGCGCATGGGCACGCGCTGCAAGGTCTTTTTGCAAGGTGAATGGACCACGGCGCGCTTGGTTTGGCGCAGCGACAACGGCCAGTTCTTCATGTTCACCTCGCCGCTGGCCGGGGGGGCGCACTCCATGACGCGCCGGGCCATCGAGCGCCTGCGCGCCGAAGGCCTGCTGACCGCCGTGGCGGAGCCCAACCTGGTGCAGCGCGCCATGCACGGCCTGCGCGAGCACCTCGACAGCGGGATGTACTGAGCGCCGGGCCGGGGTGCCCGGTCGGCTCACACCTGCATGTTCATGACCTCGGAGTAGGCCGACACGAGGCGGTTGCGCACCTGGAGCACCGCCTGGAAGCCGATCTGGCTCTTTTGCATGGCGACCATCGTCTCTTCGAGGCTGACGGTGGGGTTGTCCATCTGCACCTCGCGCTGCAAGCGCGCGGCCTCCGTTTGGCTCTTGCTGACCTGCTGCAAGGCCTGGCTCATCGCGTCGGCGAAGCTGGCCCCGCCCACGGCATTGGGCCTGGCCGCACCGGCGGGCGTCGCCATCCCCGCGCGGGCCACGGCGCTGGCGAAGTCGAAGGGCTTGAGTTGGACGGGGTTCATGACGGCACGAAGCCTAGGCCGCCCTCGGCCTCACCAAGCCGCGAAGTAGGGGGCGCTTTATCGGCTTGTTTGCCGCACGCTTGAGGGGCGGGCTCCAAATAATCGACCGCCATGGACACCACCCTTGCCCCGCCCGCGCCCGGCGCCGTCGTCGTGACGGAACCGGTGCGCCTGTCCGACCGGCTGCAAGCCCTGCCCCGCCGCAACCAATTGGGGCTGGGCCTGGGCCTCCTGCTCGTCATCGGCGTGCTGCTGGCCCTGTCGATGTGGAGCAAAACCGGCGACTACCGCCCGGTGTTCACCGGCTTGTCCGACAAGGACGGCGGGGCCGTGATCGCCCAGCTGGCCCAGATGCAGGTGCCCTACAAGAGCGAGCCCGGGGGCACGATCCTGGTGCCCGGCAGCCAGGTCTACGACGTGCGCATGAAACTGGCCAGCGCCGGCCTGCCCAAGGGCAGCCTGGTGGGGTTCGAGTTGCTGGACAAGCCCAGCATGGGCCAAACGCAGTTCAACGAACGCCTCAACTTTCAGCGCGCCTTGGAGGGCGAACTCACCCGCAGCATCACCGCCTTGGCCGACGTGGCCGACGCGCGCGTGCACCTGGCCATTCCGCAGCAAACCGGCTTCTTCCGCGAGCAGCAAAAGCCCAGCGCCAGCGTCATGCTGCACCTGCGGGGCGGCCGGACCCTGGACCGCGCGCAGGTGGCCGGCATCGTCCACCTGGTGTCGGCCAGCGTGCCCGAGCTCAAGCCCGGCGCCGTGAGCGTGCTGGACCAAACCGGCAAGCTGCTCAGCAACAACAGCGACGAGGGCGCGGGCTTGGGGCTGGAAGGCCAACAGCAAAGCTACAAGTCCCAACTCGAGGCCGGGCTGGGCCAACGCATCCAAGCCTTGTTGGAGCCCGTGATCGGGCCCAACAACCTGCGCGCCACGGTGGTGGCCGACCTGGACTTTTCTCAGGTCGAGCAAACCAGCGAGGCCTACGCGCCCAACCAAGGCGCCAGCGCCCCCCAGGCGGTGCGCAGCCAGCAAACCAACGAGAGCCAGAACGGCGCTGGCAACACCACCCCCACGGGCGTGCCCGGGGCGGTGAGCAACCAGCCGCCCGTGCCGGCCCAGGCCCCCATCAACGGCGCCAGCGCGCCCCTGCAAGCCGCCCAGGGCGGCGCCGGCGGCACCGGCTCGACCCGCCGGGACAACGTCGTGAACTACGAATTGGACAAAACCGTGCGCGTGGTGCGGCAGGCCACGGGCACCGTCAAGCGCCTGTCCACCGCCGTCGTGCTGAACCACCGCACCAAGACCGACGCCAAGGGCAAGACCACCACCGAGCCCCTGCCCGAGGCCGAGGTGGAGCGCCTGACCGCCCTGGTCAAGGAGGCCATCGGCTTCAACGCCCAGCGCGGCGACACCCTGCAGGTGATCAGCGCCCCCTTCGTCAAGCCCGACCTGACCGAACCCGACATTCCGCTGTGGCAACAGCCCTGGGCGCGCGACCTGGTGGGCTCCAGCGCCGTGCCCCTGGCCCTGGTGCTGGTGGCGCTGATCGTGGTGTTCGGCATGGTCCGCCCGGCCATCAAGGCCGCCTACCCCGAAGAGCCCAAGGACCTGGTCAAGGTGGTGCCGGCCGGCGCGCAGCTCAGCGAGGTGGTCGGCGACACGCCGCAGATCGAGCCCAACAAGGACGAACTGGGACTGCCTGCCTTGGAAGCGCCCATCGACGCGACGAAACTCGAGCGGGCGCGCATGCTCGCCGAGGCCAACCCCCTGGCCGTGGCCAACATCGTGCGCGCCTGGATGAACGGCGAAGAGCCGGTCGTCGGCTAACCGGAGCCCGCCATGGACGACAAAGGTTGTGAAGACGCCGCCATCCTCTTGATGAGCCTGGGCGAGCAGGAGGCCTCCGAGGTCTTCAAGCACCTGGCGCCCAAAGAGGTGCAGAAGCTGGGCGAGACCATCGCCAAGCTCAAGGTCGTGCCGCGCATCCGCGTGGAAGACGTGCTGGCCCGCTTTGAAAAGGTGGCGGGCACACAAAGCATGATCGTGAGCGACACCGACGAGTACGTGCGCCAGGTGCTGCGCAAGGCCCTGGGCGAGGACAAGGCCAACCTGCTGCTGGACCGCATCCTGCAAGGCAGCGACGTGTCGTCCATCGAGAGCCTCAAGTGGATGGACCCGGGCTCGGTGGCCGAGCTGCTGCGCAACGAGCACCCGCAGATCGTGGCCGCCATCCTGGCCCACCTGGAGTTCGACCAGGTCGCCGACGTGCTCAAGCAATGGACCGAGCGCCACCGCAACGAGGTGCTGATCCGCATCGCCACGCTGGATGGCGTGCAACCCACGGCGCTGAAGGACCTCAACGAGGTCATGAGCCAGATCCTGTCGGGCGGCGACCGCATGAAGAAGAGCAGCCTGGGCGGCGTGAAGAGCGCGGCCGAAATCATCAACATGATGGGATCCAGCGTGGAGGCCTCGGCGCTGGACTACATCCGCGAGCTGGACAGCGAACTGGCCCAGAAGATCATGGACAACATGTTCACCTTCGACGACCTGGAAAAGGTCGACGACAAGGGCATCCAGTCCTTGCTCAAAGAGGTGCAGTCCGAGTCGTTGGTGCTCGCCCTCAAGGGCGCCAGCCCCGACCTGCGCGACAAGATCTTCCGCAACATGTCGACCCGCGCGGCCGAGACGCTCAAGGAAGACCTCGAGTCCCGCGGCCCGGTGCGCCTGTCCGAGGTCGAGGCCGAGCAGAAGGAAATGCTCAAGATCGTCCGCCGCTTGGTCGACGAAGGCCAGATCGTGCTCGCCTCCGGCGGCGACGACCAGTTCCTGTAAGGTGCTTGGGTCTTCACGATGTCGGCCTACGGATTCATGAACGCCAAGCCGGTCAAGAACGTGCCCCCGCCGCAAGGCGGCGCGGCCAAGCCCAGCACCACGTATGGGCGCTTCATCCCCCGCGAGGAGATCGAAGACGCCCAGCCCTGGCGGCCCGACGCCCTGGGCGGCAAGCCCGCGGCCAAGCCGCCCATCTCTGCCCCTGCGCCGGCGCAAGCGCCCGCCGCGGCCAAGCCCCCCGCCCCGCCGCCACCCGACCCGCGCGAGCTGCTGGCCGCCGCCCGCCAAGCCGGTTACCAAGACGGCCTGCGCGACGGCCAGGCCAGCGCCGAGGCCTTCAAGCTGGCCCACGCCCGCCAGGTGGCGGTGCAGCTGGGTGCCCTGATCGAGTCCTTCGACCGCGCTTTGTCCGAGCTGGAAACCCACATGGCCGACGCCCTCACGCGCACGGCCGTGGAGCTGGCCAAGCAGGTGGTGCGCGAAGAGCTGAAGCAGCACCCCGAGCACATCGCCCGCGTGGCGCACGACGCCGTCGAGAGCCTGATGCTCAGCGCCCGGCACGTGCGCGTTCGCGTGCACCCTGCCGACCTGCCCCTGGTGCAGGAGGGCGCGGCCGACACCCTGCGCGCCCGCGGCGCGCAGCTGATGGCCGACGACAGCATCGAGCGCGGCGGCTGTCGCGTGGACAGCGACATCGCCAGCGTCGACGCCCTGGTGCAGCACCGCTGGCAGCAAGCCGCGGCGCAACTGGGCCAAAAGAGCGACTGGGCCCCCCTGCCCAGCGGCGACGGCCTGGTGGAGCCCGACGAGGCCTGAGCCCCCATGCCGCCCGTCACCTCCCCCGAGCAACGCAGCGCGCGCTGGCGCCAGTTCCTGGCCGACCTGCAAAGCCATGCCGCCGAGCCCCTGCCCATGGAGCCCGAGGGCAAGCTCACGCGCGTGGCCGGTCTGGTGCTGGAGGCCAGCGGCGTGAACGTGCCGGTGGGCTCGCTGTGCGAGATCCTGCGTGCCGACGCCAAGCCCGGCGAACGCGCCGCCCGCGCCGAGGTGGTGGGCTTCGGCAACGACCGCGCCTTCTTGATGCCCACGGACGAGCTGCAAGGCCTGGCCAACGGCGCCCGCGTGCGCGCCCGCAGCACGCCGCCGCGCCCGCCCCGCTTGGGCGAACCGCGCCACCCTTGGCGTCGCGACGCCGACCGCGGCCTGCACCTGCCCATGGGCCCCGGCCTGCTCGGCCGCGTGGTCGACGCCTTCGGCCACCCCATGGACCGCAAGGGCCCGCTGGACCACGTCGAGCGCGCGCCCATGGCCCGCCGTCCGATCAACGCCATGGACCGCGAGCCCGTGCGCACCCCGTTGGACACCGGCGTGCGCGCCATCAACGCCCTGCTCACCGTCGGCCGCGGCCAGCGCCTGGGCCTTTTCGCCGGCACCGGCGTGGGCAAGTCGGTGCTGCTGGGCATGATGGCCCGCTACACCCAGGCCGACGTGATCGTCGTCGGCCTGATCGGCGAGCGCGGCCGCGAGGTCAAAGAGTTCATCGAAGACATCCTGGAGGAAGAGGGCCTGGCCCGCAGCGTGGTGGTGGCCGCCCCGGCCGACGCCCCGCCCCTGGTGCGCATGCAGGGCGCGGCCTACGCCTCGGCCATCGCCGAGCACTTCCGCGACCAAGGCCAGCACGTGCTGCTGCTGATGGACAGCCTGACCCGCTACGCCCAAGCGCAGCGCGAAATCGCGCTGGCCATCGGCGAGCCCCCCGCCACGAAGGGTTACCCGCCCAGCTGCTTTGCCAAGCTGCCCATGCTGGTGGAGCGCAGCGGCAACGGCGTGGCCGGCGGCGGCAGCATCACCGCCTTCTACACGGTGCTCAGCGAAGGCGACGACCAGCAAGACCCCATCGCCGACGCCGCGCGCGGCATCTTGGACGGGCACTTCGTGCTCAGCCGCGAACTGGCCGAGGCCGGCCACTACCCGGCCATCGACGTCGAGCGCTCCATCAGCCGCGTGATGACCGCCGTGGCCCCGCCCCAGCACCTCGAGCAGGCGCGGCGCTTTCGGCAGTTGCTGGCCAAGTACAACAAGGCCCGCGACTTGATCCAGATCGGCGCCTACGCCCCCGGCAGCGACCCCGAGCTGGACCTGGCCGTGCGCTTGATGCCGGCCATGAACCAGCTGCTGCAGCAGGACATGCACGTGGCCGCCCCCCTTGGACAGGCCGTCGCCCACATGGGCGCGGTGCTGAACCCCTGACATGGCCAGCAACCTCGACACCCTGCGCTTGGTGCTGGAACAGGCCGAGCGCGAGCGCGACCAGGCGCAGGCCCAGCTGCTCCAGGCCCAGGCCCGGGCGCAGCAAGCCCGCACCCAGGCGCAAGACCTGCACAGCTACCAAAACGAGTACGACGCCCGCTGGCAGCGCCAGTTCCAGCAAGGCGGCACCGGCATCGAAACCCTCAACCAGTACCGCAGTTTTGGCGATCGCTTGGGCGATGCCATCCAGCAGCAAGGCCAAGTGGCCGCCGTGCTTGAGGCCCGCGTGGGCGTGGCACGGCAGCTGCTTGCCGAAAAGGAAACCCGCGTCGCCTCGGTGCGCAAGCTCATCGAACGCCGCCTGGCCGAGGCACAGGCCCTGGCCGCCAAGCAAGAGCAAAAGGCCATCGACGAGTTCGGCCAACGTGCCGTTTGGCGCGACCCCCACGCCGCTCGGCCCTCCGCCTGAGCGCCCTCCTTGGAGCCCCCCATGCCCGTGGCCCCCCGCCCCGACCCCCTGCTGATGCTCGGCACCGCCCCCGCCTCGCGCCCTGCCGCCGGCGGTGGCGGGATCGGGGCCGCGTCCGCCGCCGGCGCCGGCAGCTTCGTCAACGCCTTGGCCCAGGCCCAGTCGCCCGCGCGGACCCCCGAGCGGGGTGCCGAGCGCTCACCGACCGCGCAGCGCGACCCCGAACGGCCCCGTGCCCTGGATGCCACGCCGACCGCCTCGACCCGCGAAACCACGGGTCCGGCGCCCGAAGCGGCCCCGCGGTCTGGCAACCCCGCGCGGGGCAAGGTCCACCTGGCCGGCCAACGTCCTTCGAACGAGCCCGCCCCGCCTGGACCGGCCACGGCGAACGCCTGTGCCCCCGACCCGGACCCAGAAGACGCCACCCCCTTGGCCAGCGACGGCGGGGACGAGCGCGGGGCCGCTGCGGGCGAAGACAGCGCCTTGGTGCCGAGCCTCGAGGCCAGCGGCTCGCCGCTCGCTCCGGCGGCCGACCCACTTCGCCCCACGATGGCGCACCGGGCGACCGACCCGAGCGCCGGTGCAGCGACGGGCCACGACGCGACCGCGACCGCGGCCGAGGCCCTCCCCCTGACCGGCACCGGCCGCGACAGCCTGCGACCGATCGCCGCCTCGTTGCCGGCCGCGCTCACCCGTCCCAGCCCGCAGCTGGACGCGGACGCGGTCGCGGCTGCCGACGACGACGCCGAGAACGACCCCACGCCGCTCGCGCTGGTGGGCAGCACCCGGCGCGTGGCCGCGGCCCTGGGCGACCCCACCAAGGACAACGCCGCACCGCCCAGCGTCAATGCCGCGGTCATGGCCTTGAACGCTGTTGCCGAAACGCCGAGCCGCGGCGCGCTCGCTCTGGCCGGCGAATGGCGCAGCCTGGTCCCGGTGCGCGACGCCAGCGGCAGCCGAGGCGACGCCGGGATCCTTGCCCTGCCCACCGGCAACGCGCCATCGCTGTCGCCGAGCGACCCCGCGTCCGGCCCGGTCACGGCCAGCCTGGCCCCGCCCCTGGATCACCCCGATTTCGCCCAGGCCTTGGGCGCCCAGGTGGCCGTGTGGGCCGCCGGCGGGCAGCACGAGGCGGAGTTGCAGCTCAACCCCGGCACGCTCGGGCCGGTCCAGGTGTGGATCGGACTGGACGGGGCGCAGGCCCAGGTGCGCTTCACCGCCGACCTGGCCGCCACGCGCGACGCCCTGAGCGCCGCCCTGCCCCAACTGGAGCAAGCCCTGGCCCGGGAGGGCTTGCAGTTGGGCGGGGCCGACGTGCAAGCCCGTGACCCGCGCGCGGGCGGCGGTAGCGCCCCCGAGGACGGACGCGGCTCGCGTGCCCGGCCCCGCGGCGAAGCCGTCCCCGGCGCCGAGCCGCTGGGCCGGAGCACCCGCCCCCTGACTGCGTCGCGAGGCCTGATCGACCTTTACGCCTGATTTCCCTGCCTGATTTCACGATGGCGCCCTGTCCGGGCGCCGAATAATTGGGCCGTCACTCTGGAGTTCCCATGGCCACCGCAGCCCCCGAAGCCGCCGCAGCAGCCCCCGCAGGAGGGGGCAAGAAAAAGCTGATCATGATCATCGTGATCGCGCTCGTGGTCGTGATCGTGGGCGCCGGGGCCGCCGTGATGCTGCTCAAGAAGAAGCCCAAGGCCGAGGACGGTGAAGACCCCGAGGCCGACGCCCATGCCGAGCACGTCGAGGTGGCCAAGCCCAAGCCGGGCACGCCCCCCGTGTACCTGCCGATGGAGCCCTTCACCGTCAACCTCAGCGACAAAGACGCCGACCGCTACGCGCAGGTGGGCATCACGCTGGAAGTCACCGACCAGAAGACGGGCGACTTGCTCAAGGCCTACATGCCGGCCATCCGCTCCGGCGTGATCGTCGTGCTGTCGCACAAGACCGCCGTCGACCTGCTGACCACCGAGGGCAAGGCCAAGTTGCAGCGCGAAATCCTGGCCGAGGCGGTGCGCCCGCTGGGCTACGAGGTCGAGCCCGAGGAAGAAGCGCCTGCGGCCGACGAAGAGGCCCCCAAGAAGAAGAAAAAGAAGAAGAAAGCCGCCCAGGCCCTGCCGGTGACGCAAGTTCTCTTCTCCCAATTCATCGTTCAGTGATGAGCCCCCTCCCCCGAAGCGCAGCGCACCCTCCCCGGGATGGGGCGCCCCAAGTGGCCCGGCCCCACCCTGGCCGCTGGACGCCCGCGTTTGGGGGTGAGGCCTCGGCGTTCGGCCGCGAAGCCCGGACCAAGGAAGCGGCATGAACCAGCAAATCCTCTCGCAAGACGAAGTCGATGCGCTGCTGCAGGGCATCACCGGCGAGAGCCAAAAGCTCGAGCAGGAAGAGGTCCCCGAGGGTGGCATTCGCGAGTACCGCCTGGAGAGCCAAGAGCGGATCGTTCGTGGGCGCATGCCCACGATGGAAATCATCAACGAGCGCTTCGCCCGCAACATCCGCGTCGGCCTGTTCAACTTCATCCGCAAGAGCCCGGAAGTCGCCATCGGCGGCATCAAGGTCCACAAGTACAGCCACTTCCTGCGGGAGATCGTCGTCCCGACGAACTTCAACATCATGGCCGTCAAGCCGCTGCGCGGCTCGGGGCTCGTGGTGTGCGACCCGACGCTGGTGTTTGCCGTGATCGACGCGCTCTACGGCGGCCAGGGCAAGTTCCACGCGCGCATCGAAGGCCGCGACTTCTCGCCCACCGAACAGCGCGTGATCCTGCGCCTGATCGAGGTCATCACCGCCGAGTACCACAAGGCCTGGCGCGGCATCTACCCGCTCGAGCTGGAGTACGTGCGCAGCGAAATGCAGCCGCAGTTCGCCACCATCGCCACGCCTTCGGAAATCGTCGTCTCCAGCTCCTTCACGCTGGAGGTGGGCGAAACCACCGGCACGATCTACTTCTGCATCCCCTACTCCACGCTGGAGCCCATCCGCGACGTGCTCTACAGCACCACGCAGGGTGACAGCACCGAGCCCGACCGCCGCTGGGTCAACCTGCTCAAGAACCAGATCCAGGCCGCGCAGGTCGAGCTGGTGGCCGAGCTGGGCACCGCCCCGGCCACGGTGGAGCAACTGCTGGCTTTCAAGCCGGGCGACTTCATCGAACTCGACCTCGAGGCCATGATCAAGGCCAAGGTAGATGGGGTACCCGTGTTCGACTGCCACTACGGCACCAGCAGCGGCAAGTACGCGATCAAGATTCACGAGATGCTGACCGGCTCGCAAGCCAGTTGGCTGGGAGCACGCAATGACGCCTGACGATCCAAGCACTGGCGGCGACGACCAAGACGCCCTGGCCGCCGAATGGGCGGCGGCGCTGGCCGAGTCCGGCGCGGGCGGTGGCGACACCGCCGTGGTGGACGAACCCCCGCAGGTGGAGCAGGTGGCCCCGGCCGCCTTCACGAACTTCGCCCCGACGTCCTTGCCCAGCGGCGGCAACGACATCAACATGATCCTCGACATCCCGGTGCAACTCACCGTGGAGTTGGGGCGCACGCGCATCCCCATCAAGAACATCCTGCAGCTGGCGCAGGGCTCCGTGGTGGAGCTGGACGCACTGGCCGGCGAGCCCATGGACGTGCTGGTCAACGGCTACCTGATCGCCCAGGGCGAGGTGGTGGTGGTGAACGACAAGTTCGGCATCCGCCTGACCGACATCGTCACGCCCTCGGAGCGCATGCGGCGCCTGTCCAAGGGACAGTAAGCCCCGAAAAGACCCCGGATAGGGCCGCAAAAGCGGCCTTTTCGCCATGGGGCGGCTGCCCACAATGGGCCGCATGACCTCCTCCTCTTGGCTCCCGGCGCTGTGGTTCTTGGCCATCGTGGCGCTCATCCCGCTGGTGCTGTGGCTGCTCAAGCGCTCGCCCTTGCAGGGTGGCCTGGTGCAGCGCGGCACCAAGGTGGTGGGCAGCACCTACCTGGGCCCCGGCCAACGCCTGCTGACCGTGGAAGTGGGCGAGGGCGAGACGCGGCGTTGGCTGCTCTTGGGGGCCACCGCGCAGCAGATCAACCTGCTGACGGAACTGCCGCCGCAGGACCTGCCGACCCCCGCCGCCCCGAGCTTCGCCAAGCTGCTGCAGCGGGCCCGAGGAGGCTCGGCATGAAGCGCGCGATCGCGGCCGTGGCACTGCTCTTGGGCGGTGGCGCCGCCTGGGCGCAAGCCCAGGGCAACCTGCCTTTGCTGGTCGGCCAAGGCGCGGGCGGCACCAGCTACTCGGTGCCCATCCAGACCCTGCTGTTCTTCACCGCGCTGGGCTTCTTGCCCGCGGTGCTGCTGATGATGACGGGCTTCACCCGCATCGTCATCGTGCTCAGCCTGATGCGCCAAGCCCTGGGCACGCAGGCCGCCCCCCCGAACCAGGTCATCATCGGCCTGAGCCTGTTCCTGACCTTCTTCGTCATGAGTCCCACGCTCGACAAGGTCTACGCCGAGGCCTGGCAGCCCTACTCCACCGGGCAGATCGGCTTCGACCAGGCCCTGGACAAGGCGCAGCAGCCCATGCGCGCCTTCATGCTGAAACAAACGCGGCAAAGCGACCTGGCGCTGTTCTCGCGCCTGGGCAAGGTGGACCCCAGCGTCAAGCCCGAAGCCGTGCCGTTTCGCGTGCTGGTGCCCGCCTTCGTCACCAGCGAGTTGAAGACCGCCTTCCAGATTGGCTTCCTCATCTTCATCCCCTTCCTGGTCATCGACATGATCGTGTCCAGCGTGCTGATGAGCCTGGGCATGATGATGTTGTCGCCGGTGCTCGTCGCCCTTCCCTTCAAGCTGATGCTGTTCGTGCTGGCCGATGGCTGGAACCTGCTCATCGGCTCGCTGGCTGCCTCCTTCGCCGTATGACGTGCCCCCAGGCTCCGGGCCTGTGGCCCTCCTCCACCCCCCGAGGGGGCGCTTCGGGCTTGGGGCGGCCCGGCGCCCTGTCAGTTGGCCCCCAGGCTCCGGGCCTTTGGCCCTCTTCCACCCCCCGAGGGGGCACTCCGGGCTCAGGGCGGCCCGGCGCCCTGTCAGTTGGCCCCCAGGCTCCGGGCCTGTTGCCCTCCTCCACCCCCCGAGGGGGCACTCCGGGCTCGGGGCGGCCCGGCGCCCTTCGGTCACGCTAGGCTGCTATGGACCCTCAACAAGTTTTCACCGTCGGGCAGCAAGCGCTGTGGATGCTGCTGCTCGTGGCCGCGCCCATCTTGGGCGTGATCCTGGTCGTCGGCGTGGTCATCAGCGTGCTGCAGGCCGCCACCCAGATCAACGAGGCCACCCTGTCCTTCGTGCCCAAGATCCTGGCCGCCATGGCCACCCTGGCCATCGCCGGGCCGTGGATGGTGACGCAGTTGGTGGAGTACATCCAACGCGTGCTGCAAAGCATTCCGGGCGCGGTCGGCTGAAGAACGTGGCCCCCGGTCTCCCTTCGGTCGCCACCCCCCAAGGGGACGCGCGCCGCCTTGGGGCGGCCCGGCGGCGGCGCCTCCGCGGGCGCAAGCAATCGGCGCCACAACCATGATCGGGTTCACCGAAGCCGAGATCCTGGCCTGGCTGAACCCGCTGCTGTGGCCGTTCGTCCGCTGCTTGGCCCTGTTCGCTGGCATGCCCTTGTTCAGCCAGCGCACGGTGCCCATGCCCGTGCGCACCGGCTTGGCCCTGTTCTTTGCCGTGGCGGCGCAGCCCAGCCTGCCGCCGATGCCGGTGCTGCCCTTGGACAGCCCCCCGCTGCTTTTGATGCTGGTGGCGCAGCAGTTGCTCATCGGCTTGTCCATGGGCTTTGCGGTGCGCATCGTGTTCGCGGCGCTGGAGTTCGCCGGTGAGCTGATCGGCTTGCAAATGGGTTTGAACTTCGCCGGCTTTTTCGACCCCGCCACGGGCAGCCAGGGCACGGCCACGGCCCGCTTTTTTGGCACCTTGGTGGCCTTCTTGTTCGTCGTCACCAACGGCCACCTCATGTTGATTCAGGCCTTGGCAGCCAGCTTCCACGCCTTCCCGGTGGGGCAAGAGCCCTTCGCCTTCTTGCGGGCGGCGCAGCCGCAGGTGTGGGGGGCGGAGATCTTCCGCATTGGGCTCTGGGTGGCCTTGCCCGTCGTCGCCTTGCTGCTGTTCGTGAACCTCATGCTGGGCGTGATTTCGCGCGTGGCGCCGCAGCTGAACGTGTTCTCGATCGGCTTCCCCGTCACCGTCAGCGTGGGCCTGCTCGGCTTGGTGGCCACCTTGCCGCTCATGCAAGTGCCCCTGGCCACGGCCTTGGAGCGGGTGCTGGCCGGCTTCAGCTGACGGCCCCTCCCGCCGGCTCAGCGCACCTCGCGCGCCAGGCGCAACACTGGCGCATCAACGCTCAGGCCGCGGCGGCGCAGTTCGCCGTGGTTGACGCTGAAGGCCATGCCCTGGGGCTCGTTGATCAAGGCGATGCAAACGCCGGCCCGCAGGGCCTCGGGACTGGTGCCCACCACCAGCACCGGCGCCTCGGCCAACGGGGCCATCCAACGGCGCAAGGCCGCCGCATCGCCGTGGCCGAGCAGCAGCAACTGGCACTGCGCCCCGACGTCGCGCGCGTGCTCCAAGCGCCGAACCCGCACGGTTTGCGCACCCACCCGGCGCTGCGCCAAGGCTTGCAATTCGGCGTCGCCGCGCGACAGGCCGGCCACGCACAGCTGGAACTCGCCATGGGCGACCTCCGGCCACTGCGTGTATTGCGCCAATCGCAACACCAGGGCCGCGCGCAACTGTGCTTCGTCCATGGCAAGTTCGGCCCGCACGGGGGACACCAGCCCCAACCCGGCCCACGCGATCCCCCACAGGCATCGCCGCAGCCCGTGGCCCCAGGGCGCGCGGCGCGTGCTCATGGCTGCTCTCGCCAGACCAGGCCAGCCTGCCACTGGGCACCCCGGCGTTCGATGAGGCCCGTGCCGGCCCCGGCGGAGGAGTCGCGGTAGCGCCGCGCTGTCAGGTTCTGCACGCCCAGGGACCAGGTCCACGAGGCCTGGGGCTGCCACTGCATTTGCGCATGGGCCAGGCCGTAACCCGGCAAGCGCACGCTGCCGTCCCGCTGAGCGCTTTGCACTCTGCCGTGGAGCGACAGCCGCCACGCCCCGTCCCACAGGGGACTGCTGACCCGCCAATGACCCACCCAATGCGGGCTCAAGGGGGCCGCGGTGCCATCGGCCAGGCGACTGCGCTGCGCACTCAGCCCCCCCTGCACTTGCCAGCCCGCGTCCCAACGTCGCTCGGCACTCACGTCCAGCCCGTGGCTGCGCTGGCCCACTTGGGTGAGGTAACTGCCATCGCTCTGTTGCGCCGACGGGTCCAACAGCGCCAGGTGGTAGGCCGAGGCCCGCACCGCCCAATCCTGGGCCAGGCGCCCTTCCCAGACGATTTCGGTGCTGCGCACCCGCTCTGGGCGCGGAGGCAGCAGGCCCGCCTGCTCGTTGTTGACGCGCTCGAAGCGGTTGGGGGCGCGGAAGGCGCTGCCCCACAGCAACTTCAGGCTGTGCCCCGGTTCGGGCGACCACACGTAGGCCAAGCGCGGGCTGCTGCGCTGCACCCCCTGGCTCGTTCGATCGTGCCGAACACCGAACACCAAGCGCTGGCGTTCGGCCCACTGCCATTCGTCCTGAACGAACAGGCCCCAACGGTGTCCGCGTTCGTCCAAGGAATCCGACGCCAGGTCAAGGACTTCAAAGCGAAAGCGCTGGCGCTGGTCGCGCTGCAACTCCACCCCCGCGGTCAGCAAATGGTCCCCCAGGGCCCGGGCAGCCCGCAACTCCCATTGCGACCAGCGCCCCAAGGCCTCGAAGCGGTAGGTATCGGGGGGCTCCGTGCCGCGCAGCGCCCAAGGTTCGTCGAAGCGGTAGCGGCTTTGCTGCAGGGCCGCGCTGGCCGACCAGTCCCACCCCCAAGCTTCGCCCTCCCACGCCACTTGGCCGAAGCGGAAGTAGGTCTGGTCCGTGGCCTGGCCGAGCCGGTCCAACTCCGGAATCACCGCGAACTGACCGCGCACGCGGTCCGATCCGCCCAAACGGGCCAGCCAGCCGCCTTGGCGCACACTGGCCACCAACCGGCGCGCACGGTCCCACTCAAAAGGCCGCACCGCGCGCGCAATCTCGGGGTCGAGCGCCTGAGGCGCCAGCGCGTCGGGCACCTCGGCCGTGCTACCCGCCACGGTCCACTCCCAACCCCCTTCGGTGCGCATGGTCCAGCTGAAACGGCTGTCCCATTGACCGCGGGCACCCAGCCCAACGCGGGCTTGTGCGCCGGCCAGGCGGTCCGCCCGCTGCGTGATCACGTTCACCACGCCCAGAAGCGCATTGGCACCGTACAAGGCCGACCCAGGCCCTGGCGCGAACTCCACGCGCTCCACCAAACTCAGGTCGAGGACGAAGTCGAGATCGATCTGCGCGGCGTCGTAGATGTTCTCGTTCAAGCGCAGGCCGTCCAGCAGGAAAAGCACGCGCCCGTTGAAATCACCGGGACCGACGCCGCGCACGCTGACGCGGGTGAAGAGGCTGTCGTCGCGAACCTGCAGGCCCGTGAACCGCCGCAACACTTCGCCCAGATTGCGCAGGCCCAAGCGCTCGATGTCTTGGCGCGTCACCACCTGCGTGACGGCGGGGGTCAAGTCGGCGCTGCGACTTTGACGGCTGGCGGCGCTGACGGCCACGTCGCCGGCAGGGCGCTGCAGCTCGGTGCGCAACAGCGACTCCAAGCTGGGCCCCTCGTCGCTCTCGGGCGAGGGCGTTGCCCCCGCCGCCACCGAGATCGCACACCATGCGATCCCCGCCCCGACCAGGAGCAGGCGCAAGGTTTCAGGCAGGCGGGGCCAAGTCGGCCACGCGGCGGTAGGTGTTTTTGCCGGCACGCTTGGCAGCGTACATGGCGGCGTCGGCCGCGCGCAACAAATCGCTGGCCGTTCCTGCGTCATCTGGCGCAAAAGCCAGACCCACGGTGGCCCCCACCGGCACCGACTGGCCCTGCAGATTCAAGGGCTCGCGAACCGCTGCCACGAGGCGACCGGCGAGGTGGGCAACGGCCCCCGGGTCGCTGACCGGGGCCACCAAGAGCGCGAACTCGTCCCCGCCCAATCGGAACAGGCTGTCGGTGTTGCGCAACTCGCGAGACATGCGGCGCCCCACCTCCACCAAGACCGCGTCGCCCGCCGCATGGCCCAGGTTGTCGTTGACCCATTTGAAGTTGTCCAGGTCGATGAACAACAGCGCCAGGCCCCCGCGGCCCAACTGCGCAAAGCGCTCGGCCAATTCGGTTTCGAAAGCCAGCCGGTTGAGCAGGCCCGTCAAAGGATCGCGGTGGGCCAACTGGTGCAGCGCCTGGCCGGCCCGCTGCTCCTGCCGCAGTTGTTGCTTCAACTCGCGGTCGGCGGCCTCGATGCGCGCCAACATGCCGTTCAAGCGCGTGGCCAGGCGGCCGACCTCGTCCTGCCGCCCCACCTGGGCGCGCAACCCGTAGTCCTGGCCGTCGGCCACCTGCTCGGCCAAACGGCTCAGGTCCACGAGCGGTGTCAAGGCCTGTCGCTGCACCCACGCCAAGGCCAAGCCGGCGGCCGCACATGCCGCCAGGGCCACGCCCAACGCCCACAGGGCCAGACGGGCCAAGCTGGCATTCAGGCTCGAGAACGACTCGCGCCACACCAACCAACCCAGCAACTCGCCCTGCAGTCGGATGGGGCGCACCAAGGTCATGCCCTCGTGGTCCAAGTGCGTGCCCTCGCCCCCACGCGTCCAGGCCGTCATGCCGCGCCCTGCAGCGCGCCAGTCGGCGAAACCGGTGTTTGCCGCCGTCCACACCTGCAACTCCAACAAGTCGCCCCGTTGGCGCAGGCCACGCAAGACGCGGTCGGCGGCCACGGGGTCCTTGAACGCCAAGGTCGGCGCCAGGTTCTCGATCAACAGGCTGGCCCCTTGTTCCGCACTGCGGACCTGCTCGCCCTGGAGGTGGCGGTAGGTGACCCAAGCCAACAAGGCGGCACTCAGCAAGAGGGCCAGGGCCATGACCCCCAAGCTCGTCCAGGTCAAACGCCGAACCAGCGACGGACGGCGGCGATCTGGGGTCAGCGCGGTGGACGGCATGGGCCCGGCGTCAATCGGCCACCAGTCCGTGGCGGATGGCGTACACGGTCAGCTCCGCGTTGTTGCGCAGCTTGAGCTTCTCGAGCACCCGCGCGCGGTACACGCTGACGGTCTTGGGGCTCAGCATCAACTCGTTGGCGATGTCCGACAGGCGCTTGCCCGACGCGATCATGGTCAGGGTCTGCAGTTCCCGGTCGCTGAGCTTGTCGTGGGCCTGCTCGGGTTCGGGCGTGGTGAGGCTTTCGACCAGCATTTGCGCGATCTCGGGCGTCACGTACTTGCGACCTTGGGCCACGGTGCGCACCGCGCCCACCAACTCGCCAGGGTCGCCCCCTTTGTTGACGTACCCGAAGGCGCCCGCGCGCAAGCAGCGAATCGCGTACTGCTCCTCGGGGTACATCGACACCACCAGGGTCCGCAGGCTTTCGCCGGTGTCTTTGAGGGACTGCAGCACGTCCAAGCCACTGCGCCCGGGCAGATTGATGTCCAGCACCAGCACATCGGCTTGTCCGCCGTCCCGCAGCCACTCGCGCAGTCCCCCGTAGTCGCCCACCTCGCCCACGACCCGCAGGTCGCCCGCGTCATTCAAGGTATCGCGAATGCCGCGCCGAATCAGCGCGTGGTCGTCACACAACAGCACCCGGGTGCTCATCGGGCCTCCTCCAGCCAAGCCGCATCGGCATCTTCCATTGGCGCTGCGCCCTGCAAGGGCAGGGAGAGCAGCAATTGCGTGCCCGCGCCCGTGCGCGAACTGACATCGACCCAAGCGCCCACGGCCGCGGCCCGCTCTTGCAGGCCGCGCAGGCCCAGACCTCGCAAGCCCTGCAAGGTGCCCGGCGGCAGCCCGACCCCGTCGTCGCGCACCTCCACGGTCAGCACGCCGCCCGCCTGCGAGACCTCCACGTCCACCCGACCGGCCTGCGCATGCTTGGCCACGTTGTGCAGGGCCTCCTGCACGAAGCGGTAGGCCACCAGCGCCCGCTCCTCGTCAAGCGCGACAGCCTCCCCGGGCAAGGCCAGCCTCAAGACCAGCGCTTCATGCTGGCGCTCGAACTGCTGCACCAGCCACTGCAATGCCGCCGTCAGGCCCTCCTGCAAGATGGGCGGCCGCAGGTTCAGCATCAAGCGCCGGCTGGCCTCGATGGCCAGGTCCAGCGTGGACGAGGCGCGTTGGGCGCGCACGACCAGGCTTTCGTCATGCGCGTGGCGGGCCAACCAAGCCAGGTCGAACTTCAGGGCCGTCAGGGCGCTGCCCACGTCGTCATGCAACTCGCGGGCCATCGCGGCGCGCTCGGCCTCGACCCGCGATTGCAGGTGACGGGCCAAGGCCTGCAACTGTCGCTGGCTGTCGCGCAAAGCGGCATCGGCCGCGGCGCGCTGCCGTTGGGCCTCAGCGGCTTTGACCGCCTGCAGCAGCGCCGGTGCCAAGCGTGTCAGGTGGGTCTTAAGCAAATAGTCCGAGGCCCCCTCGCGCATCGCAGCCACGGCGGTCTCCTCGCCGATCTCGCCCGACACCAGCAAGAACGGAATGGGCTGCCCGCCCTCTCGCAGGTAGCGCAGCATGTCCACGCCGGAGGCCGTGGGCAGGTGGTAGTCGCAAATGATGGCGTCCCAGTCCTGCTCCAGGGCCTCGACGAAGGCCTCGAGGGTCTCCACCCGCAACCAAGTCACTTGCAAGCCAGCTTGCTCGAGCAGGGCCTGCATCATGAGGTGATCGACCTCCGAATCCTCCACGTGCAGGACGCGCAAGGCGACCGGTGCGGGTGCAAGGGCAAGGGGCGAGTTCATGCGCGGCAGTATGCCCACCGGCGACCGGTGCACCGTGCGCCATAGGCCACACGCCGAAGGGATTACCCTAGCGATTGACGGGGCCCATGCCCCTGGGCTTCGAGTAGGCTAATGCTGCCTTTCGACGGTGCGCCACGGGGCGCGGCACCGGAAAGGCCACGGAGGCTCCATGCAGGATCCATCACCGTCCGACCCGCCGATCGCCGATGCGAGCGAAGGGAGCGCTGCGCCCGAGGGGCCGGTGCTCAACTTCCTGCTGTCGGCCGAGTTGCAGGACCACTTGATGACGGTCGCCAACGACCTCGAGCGCCTTTTGCGTCTTTTGGAAGACGCGGGTGAGGCTTTGTCCACACACTTCTTCTCCGCGTCAGGCCACGTGCAGGGCTTGGCTGAGAAGATCAACGACGGCGCCAGCCTGCCTCCGGGCTCGCTGGCCCCCGTGCTGCAGGACATTGCCGGTGCGGTGACCGCCATGCAGTTCCAAGACATGTCCACGCAATTGATCAATCACACGATGCAACGCATTCGCAACTGCGCCGACCGACTCGCCAGCGATGCCTTTGGCGACGACGGCGACGGTGCTGCCGTCGTCGAGGCCCCGTTGCGCCCGAACCCCGTGACCCAAGACGAAGTCGACGCTGGCTCCGTCGAGCTGTTCTGACCCCGCCCTGATCCCGCCTGCCCAGGCCGAAACGGAGAAATAGCAATGCCTTCCATCCTTGCGGTTGACGATTCCGCCTCGATGCGCCAGATGGTCACCTTCACCCTGAAGAACGCCGGCTTCAACGTGGTTGAGGCGGTGGACGGCCAAGATGCGTGGGAAAAGGCCAGCCAGCGCGACTTCGACCTCGTGCTGACGGACCAAAACATGCCCCGCATGGACGGTATCAGCCTGACCAAGAAGCTGCGCGAGAGCCCGAAGTTCAAGGCGACGCCCATCCTGATCTTGACCACCGAGTCGAGCGATGCGATGAAGCAAGCCGGTCGCGCCGCCGGCGCCACCGGCTGGTTGGTCAAACCCTTCGACCCGGCGAAGCTGATCGAAGTCATCGGCAAGGTCATCAAGTAAGCCAACCAGGGAGCAGGCCATGGGCGAAATGACCAACGAAGGCAGCAACCTCGGGGCGGGCATCGACCTCAGCCAGTTCTACCAAGTCTTCTTCGAGGAGGCGGGCGAGAACCTCGACAACATGGAGCAGTTGCTGCTCAATGTGAACGTCGACGCCGCCGACGACGAAGAGCTGAACGCGATTTTCCGCTGCGCGCACTCGATCAAGGGTGGCGCCGCCACCTTCGGCTTCAACGACGTGGCCGAGTTGACGCACATCATGGAGACGCTGCTGGACAAGCTGCGCCGCCATGAGTTGCAGATCACCACGCAGATGGTCGACATCCTGCTGCAAGCGGGTGATGCCCTGCGCGGCCTCCTGGCGCGGCACGCGGGCACGAGCACCGACGTGCTCGACAGCTCCGGCTTGGTGGCCAGCATCAAGACCCTGGTGGACGGCGGCACCCTGGAAGGCGCCGCCCCGGCGCCGGCACCCGCCGCTCCGGCACCTGCGCCGCGGGTGCAAGAAGACGACGAGCCCCCGGCCGACGGGAAGCGCCACCTGGAGCTTCAGGTGGGCCCCCTGGACAACCCCCAGCAAGCCGACAACTTGCTCGAACTGTTCAAAGAGATCACCGACCTGGGCCAGATTGAAATGCTGGACGGGGGCCAATCGGCCGACGGCATGCGCCGCTTCAAGGTGGTCACGACCTCCAGCGACAACGACCTGCTCGACCTGTTCACCTTCCACGTGGCCCGGGAGCAGGTCAAGATCATCCCGCTGACCAAGGGTTATGGCTTTTACGCCGGCGCCCCTGGGGCACCGCAAAGCGCAGCCCCGGCGCCCGCCCCTGCCGCCGACGCCGGCTACGGCTTCTTCGACGACGCCCCTGGCGCCCCCACGGGCACTGCCACCGCGGCACCCGTGCCCGCACCAGCGCCCGCGCCAGTCACCGCCGTCGTGGCCGCCCCGAAGCCGGCCCCCAAGGCCGAGGGACGACCCGCCGCGGCCGCGGCCGATCAGTCCACCCTGCGCGTGTCGATTGAAAAGGTCGACCAGCTGATCAACCTGGTGGGCGAGTTGGTCATCACCCAGGCCATGCTGGCGCAAAACAGCCGCGACGTGGACCCCGGCCTGTACCAACAGCTGACCGCTGGCTTGGCCGACTTGGAGCGCAACACCCGCGACCTGCAAGAAGCTGTGATGTCGATCCGCATGATTCCCATGTCGGTCGTCTTCAACCGCTTCCCGCGCATGCTGCGCGACCTGGCGGCCAAGCTGGGCAAAAAGGTCGACCTGGTCACCCAGGGCGAAGCCACCGAACTCGACAAGAGTTTGGTGGAGAAGATCACCGACCCCCTGACCCACTTGGTGCGCAACAGTTGCGACCACGGCATCGAGATGCCGGCCGACCGGGCGGCCAAGGGCAAGCCCGAGATGGGCACCATCACCCTGGTGGCCAGCCACCAGGGCGGCAGCATCGTGATCGAGGTGCGCGACGATGGCCGCGGCCTGAACCGCCAAAAGCTCATCAGCAAGGCGCAAGAAAAAGGCATCGAGGCCCACGAGGGCATGAGCGACGCCGAGGTCTGGAACTTGATCTTCGCCCCGGGCTTCTCTACCGCCGACCAGGTGACCGACGTCTCCGGACGTGGCGTGGGCATGGACGTGGTGAAGAAAAACATCACCTCGCTGGGCGGCCACGTCGAGATCGATTCGGCCGAGGGCTACGGCATGAAGGTCTCGGTGCGCCTGCCGCTCACCCTGGCCATCATGGACGGCATGAGCGTGGGCGTGGGCGAAGAGGTCTACATCCTGCCGCTGTCCTCGGTGGTCGAGTCCTTCCAGGTCAAGCCCGACACCGTCAAGACCGTGGCCGGCTCGGGCCGCGTCGTGGAAGTGCGCGACGAGTTCATGCCGGTCATCGAACTGGAGAAGATCTTTGACGTGCCCCGCTTCGACTTCGAGCACGTCTCTAACATCATGGTCGTGGTCGAGGCCGAAGGCGGCCGCGTGGCCTTGCTGGTCGACGAACTGCTCGGCCAGCAACAGGTCGTGGTCAAAAACCTCGAAGCCAACTACCGCAAGGTCAACGACGTGTCCGGCGCCACCATCATGGGCGACGGCCGCGTGGCCTTGATCCTCGACATCGGCAGCTTGGTCCGCAAATCGCGGCACTGAGCCCCCAGCGCACCCCCACTCCAAAGGACCCCCATGGAACTCGTGCAAGCAGCCCCCACCGGTCGAGTGATGGCCATGGCGCACAGCGGTGAGTACCTGACTTTCCGCCTGGGCACCGAGGAATACGGCATCGACATCCTGAAGGTGCAGGAGATCCGCTCCTACGAAGCGCCGACCCGCATCGCCAACGCCCCCGAGTTCATCAAGGGCGTGGTCAACCTGCGGGGCGTCATCGTGCCCATCGTGGACTTGCGGGTGAAGCTCAACTGCCCGAGCAGCGAGATCAACAGCTTCACCGTGGTCATCGTGCTGAACGTGCGCGGCCGCGTCGTGGGGGCGGTGGTCGACTCCGTTTCCGACGTGCTCGAGCTGACCAAGGACCAGATCCGGCAAGCGCCCGAGATGGCCACCGCGGCCGTGGACACGACCTACATCACCGGCATCGCCACCGTCAGCGATCGCATGCTCATCTTGATGGACATCGAGGGCCTGATGAGCAGCGCCGACATGGGCCTGATCAGCGCCATCGCCTGACCGCCCCCCGGTCAGCGGCAACCCGCCGCCCCGCAAACGGCGGCCCTTGGGCCGCCGTTTTGTTTGGTGCCACCGCCAAGCTTTCTCAAGAAACGCAGGAGAACCGCATGAAGAGTCTCAAGCAACGCCTGTTCGCGCTGGGCACGGGCGTCGTGCTGCTCGCTTTGTTGGTGGCCACCGCGGCCAGCTACTTCGACGCGCGCGGTCACGTTCGCGCCCAGAGCCTGGCTTTGCTCGACGAGGTGGCGCAGGGGCAAGCCCAGGCCATTGGCGCGTGGGTGGAGGTGCAGCAGAACATCGTCGAATCCCTCAAGCCCGCGGTGGCGCTCGACGACCCCCGCCCTTTCCTGGCCCAGGCGGCGCAATCGGGCTCCATGGACCTGGCCTACATCGGTCACGAGGACAAGCGCATGCTGCAGCACAAGGACATGCCCCTGTCCGACGGCTACGACCCCACCAAGCGCCCCTGGTACCTGCAGGCCGCGGGCAGCGACAAGGTCGTGCTGACCGAGCCCTACATCGACGATTCGACAAAGAAGCCCGTGATCACCTTCGCCAAGGCCGTCAAGGACGGTGGCGGCACGAAGGCCGTGGTGGCCAGCGACGTCTACATGGACGGGGTGGTGGCCACGCTCAAGCGCATCAAGCCCACGCCCTCGGGCTTCGCGCTGCTGGTGTCGGCCGACGGCCGCGTGATGGCGCACCCCAACCCGGCGCTGCTGCTCAAGCCGGCCTCCGACTTGGCCGCCGTGCTCACACCGGCGGGCTTGAAGGCCCTGAGCGCGCCGGGGGGTGGATGGCTTGAAGGCCAATCGGGCACCCAGTCGCTGCTGCTGCGCGGCGCGCCGGTGGCCGGCACCGACTGGATGCTGGTCGTGGCCAGCGACGCGGGCGAGGCCTTGGCCCCGCTGAAGTCGCTGCTGCTCAAAGCCGTCGGGGTCACGGTGGTGATGGTGGCCTTGGCCGGCGCCCTGATGGGCGGCATGGTCAATCGCATGCTCGGCGGCCTGCAGCGCACCCGCGAGGCCATGGACGAAGTGGGGGCCGGTGGTGGCGACCTGACCCGGCGCTTGCCCGTGGAAGGCGAGGACGAAGTGGCCCAGATCGCCAAGGCCTTCAACACCTTCGCCGAGAAGCTCCAAGGGATCATGCGCGACGTCAACGCATCGACCGGCTCCATCGGAACGGCTTCCAGCGAGATCGCGATGGGCGCGCAGGACCTGTCGCAGCGCACCGAGCAAACCGCCTCCAACCTGCAGCAGGCCAGCTCGGCCATGGACAACCTGACCGCGGCCGTGCGGCAGACCGCCGACTCGGCCACCACCGCCAACCAACTGGCCGCATCGGCCGCCGAAGCCGCCGCCAAGGGCGGGGCCGTGGTGGGCCAGGTGGTCAGCACCATGCAGGACATCAACACCAGCTCGCGCCGCATCAGCGACATCATTGGCGTGATCGACGGCATTGCCTTTCAGACCAACATCCTGGCGCTGAACGCGGCCGTGGAAGCCGCCCGCGCCGGCGAGCAAGGGCGCGGATTCGCCGTGGTGGCGGGGGAGGTTCGCAGCCTCGCGCAGCGCAGCGCCGAGGCGGCGCGGGAGATCAAGGGCCTGATCGGCGCCAGCGTGGAGCGCGTGGAGGCCGGCTCCAGCCTCGTGCAAGAGGCCGGCGCCGCCATGGACGAGATCGTGGCCGGCGTGCGCCGTGTGACCGACATCATTGGCGAAATCTCGGCCGCCGCGCGCGAACAAAGCGAAGGCATCGGCAGCGTCAACGGCACCATGGCCCAGCTCGACCAGGCCACGCAGCAAAACGCCGCGCTCGTGGAGCAGTCGGCCGCCGCGGCCGAAAGCCTGAAGGACCAAGCCCAGCGCCTGGCCGACATCATTGCCGTGTTCAAAGTGGGCCAAGGCACCCTGCATCAGCCCCCGGCCCTGCGCAGTGCACCCGCCGCCAAAGGCCCGGCGCCCGCCCCACGCCCGGCCGCCGCCAAAGCAGCGCCCCCGGCCGCCCGGCCCGCCATGGCCGCTCGCAGCGCACCGGCCGCCGCCCCCGTGTCCGCGCCCCCCGCTTCCGGTGGCGACGGCGACTGGGAGACCTTCTAAGCGACGAAGGGCGTGCCGGCGCGGCTCACTCCGCGCTGGCCTGCCGCAGCGTTTGCACCACGGGGCGGCGCAGCACCCCGCGCAGGCTCCACCAACCGGCGCCCCAGGCCAACAAAGCCCCGCCGAGCACGCTGCCCAGCGGCACCCAGGGCTGGGGCTGCCAGGCGAAGTCGAAGACCTGCCGCGCCAGCAAGGCGCCCACGCCCAGGGACAAGGCCCCGGCCAGGAAGCCGGCCAGCGCCCCCACACCCAAGAGCTCCGCCCGTTGCATGCGGGCCAGCAACGCTTGCTGAGCGCCCATGGCCCGCATCAGCGCGGTTTCCCGCTGCCGGGCTTCGCGGCTCGCGCTCACGCTGCTCACCAGCACCACCACGCCAGCGGCCAGGGTGAAGCCGAACAACAGTTGCACCGCGTCGGCCACCTGGCCCAGCACCTTTTGCACTTGGGCGATCTGCGCCGACACGTCCACCAAGGTCAGGTTGGGGAAGGCCGCGCTCAAACGCCGGTCCAGGCCGCGGTCGGCCGGCGCGCGGTAGGTGGCGATCCAAGTGCTGGGCACGGCCAGCTCGGCCTGCTGAAAGATGACGAAGAAGTTGACCCGCATCGAGCTCCAGTCGACCTTGCGCAGGTGCGTCACCTCCGCCGTCATCACCTGGCCGGCCACGTCGAAGCCCAGGCGGTCGCCCAGCTTCAGGCCCAGCTCTTGGGCCAGGCCTTGCTCGACGCTCAGGCCCTCGCCCCGCCAAGCGCCGCCCACGGTTTGGTTGTGCCCCGGCATCTCGCCGGCATGGCTGAGGTTGAACTCGCGGTCGGTCAGGCGCTGGGCGCGCTCGGTGGCGAACTTCTTGCCGGCCACGGCCTCGTCGTTGATCGTCACCAAGCGGCCGCGGAACATCGGGTGCCAATCCAGGGGCTGCACCCCAGCGGCCGCCAATTGCGCCTTGAAGGGCTCGCCCTGGTCGGGCAGCAGGTTGATGACGAAGCGGTCCGGGCCCCGCTCGGGCGTGGCCGCGCGCCAGCTGTCCAGCAAGTCGGTGCGCACCATCACCAAAATGGCCAAGGCCAAGAGGCCCATGCCCAAGGCCGCCACCTGGGCCACGGCCGCCCCGGGCCGCGAGCCGAGTTGCTGCACCGACAGGCGCAACCACACCGGGGCGCCGCGCCCCACCCCGCGTCGCAGCACCTGCAAGGCCGCCCAAGCGATCAGGCTCAGCACCCCGGCGGCCACCGCGAAGCCGGCCAGGGTGATGCCGCCCAATTTGGCGTCCCCAGCCACCAGCATCAGCAGCCCGGCAAAGCCGGCCAGGCCCAGCAGGGCCACGCCCCAAGCGCCGCGCGAGGACTCGCCCAGGTCGCGCCGCAGCACGCGCAGCGGCGGCACCTGGGCCAAGCGCAGCACCGGTGGAAGGCCGAAGGCCACCAACAGGCACAGGCCCAAGCCCAGGCCCAGGCCCACCGGCAACCAGCCCGGCGGTGGCAAGTCGCCCGCCACCAGGCCCTGCAGCAACTGCAGCAGCAAGGCCTGAACCGCCAAACCGCCCAGCAGGCCCAGCAGGGTGGCCCCCAGACCGACCAGCAAGAACTCGAGGGCATAGGCCGCCGCCACGCGCGCCCGGGTCAGGCCCAGCACGCGCAGCAGCGCGCACTCGTCCAGGTGGCGCTGTGCAAAGTCGCGCGCCGCCAAGGCCACGGCCACCGCACTCAGCAAGGCCGCCAGCAGGGCCACCAGGCTCAGAAACCGTTGCCCGCGCTCCAGCGTCTGGCTCAACTCGGGCCGGCCCCCCTCCAGGGTCTCGACGCGTGCCCCCCGCAGCCGCCCGGCCTCGATGTCGGCCTTCCACTCGGCCGCCAAGGCGCGCAGGGCAGGCCCCTGACCGCTGCCGGCAGCCACGGCCACGCGGTAGGTGGCGCGGCTGGCCGGCTGGATGAGTTGGGTGGTGGCCAGATCGGCCTGGGCCAGCATCACCCGCGGCGCAAAGGCCAAGAAGCCGGCCCCGCGGTCGGGCTCGTTGTCGATGACCGCGGCGATCCGCAAGCGCGCTTCGCCCAGCCACAGCGGGTCACCCACCTGCAGGCCCAGGGCGTCCAGCACCGGGGCATCGACCCAGACCGTGCCCGGCGCCGGCGCCGCGGCGAGCTGGCCATCGGCCAGGCGCACCTGGCCCCGCAGTGGGTAGGCCCCATCGACCGCTTTCAGGGCGGCCAGTCGGTTGGCGCCCCCTTGCGCGTCGTCGGCGCGCACCATGCTGGGGAAGTTCACGCTCCACGAGGCGCGCAGGCCCGACTGCTGCACCCGCTGCTGCAGGGCCGGCGCGGGCGCCTTGTCGGTCAGCAGCACGAGGTCCCCGCCGATCAGCGCCGCCGCGTCGCGCTGCAGCCCGCGCTCCAGGCGATCGCCCAGGAAGGCCACCGCGGTGACCGCGGCCACCGCCAGGGCCACGCCCACGATGAGCAGGCGCAGGTCGCCCGCGCGCGCGTCGCGCCACAGGCGCTGCCAAACCAAGGACACGAGGGAGGGGGCTGCGTTCATGGGGCGCATTCTGGCCAGTCTGCGTCCCGCCCACCCTGCAAGGGGATTGGCGGCGGCGGCGCCATTCGGGTTGTCCCGCGCCGCCAGTTCGCGACAAATGTCACGGAAAGGTCACCCGACTTGCGTACGCTGCGGCCCGCTGCGAGGCGGCGTCAGGAGCCCACCGGGAGGGGGACCGGCGCGCCCGCCCCGCATCGCACCCCCTCCTTCCCTGCTGCGCCGGCCCACCAGGCTGGCCTGGCCCCGTTTTTGCTGCCATTGCCCTCATGAACCCACGCCATCCCTCCAAGCCCGCGGCCGCGGGCCCCCGAACGGCCATTGCGGCCGCGCTGTCGCTGTTGATGATGGGCGCTGCCGCCCCGGTCGGTGCCGCCGTCGTGATCAGCCAGGTCTACGGCGCCGGGGGCAACACCGGCGCGCTGTTGAACGCCGACTTCGTCGAACTGCGCAACACCGGCAATGCCGCCGTCAGCCTCAACGGCCTGTCGCTGCAGTACGCCTCGTCCACGGGCACGACCTGGAACAGCCGCGTCAACCTCAACGGCACGATCCCGGCAGGGGGCTTCTTCCTGGTGCAACTGGCCGGCGGCGCCAACGGCGCGGCGCTGCCCACGGCCGACCAGGTGTCGACCTCGATCAACATGAGCGCCTCGTCCGGCAAGTTGGCCCTCGTGGCCGGCACCACGGCCTTGAGCGGCAGCTGCCCCCTGCCCTCGGCCGAGGTGCTCGACTTCGTCGGCTTCGGCAGCGCCAACTGCAGCGAAGGCAGCCCCACGCCGGCCCTGTCCACCGTGCTGGCCGCCTTCCGGGCCAACGCCGGCTGCACCGACACCCAGGCCAACGCGACCGACTTCAGCACCGGCACGCCCGCGCCTCGCAACAGCAGCACCGTGGTGCCCAGCTGCGACGGCAACGCGCCGCCCCCGCCGCCCCCTCCCCCGCCCCCGCCGCCGCCCGAGGTGCCGACCCTCACGACCATCCCGGCCGTGCAGGGCGATGGCGCCAAGAGCCTGCGCGTGGGTGAGTTGGTCAGCGTCGCTGGCGTGGTGACCCGGGTCAACAACAACGGCTTCTTCTTCCAAGACGCCGTCGGCGACGGCAACCCCGCCACCTCGGACGCCCTGTTCGTCTTCACCGGCACGACGGCCTACCCGGCCGTGGCCGTGGGCAACGTGGTCCGCGTGGTCGGCCGCGTGGCCGAATTCAACGTCGGCAGCGCCGCCAATGCCGAAACCCTGGCACGCACCGTCACCCAGCTCAGCGCCTTGACGAGCGTGACCCAAGAAGGCGTGGGCAGCATCGTGCCCACGCCCGTCACCTTGCCCCTGGCCAGCGGCGACTTGGAGCGCTTTGAGGGCATGCTGGTCAGCATCCCCGGGCCCTTCACCATCAGCCAAAACGCCTTCCAGTCGCGCTTCGGCCAGCTGACCTTGTCGGTGGGCGGTCGCCTGGAGACGCCCACCAACCGCTACCGCCCCAACAGCGCCCAGGCCCTGGCCCTGGCGGCCGACAACGCCCGCCGACGCTTGATCCTGGACGACGGCAGCAGCGCCTCCAACCCCAGCGTCACGCCCTACCTCAACGCCGACGCCTTGCCCCGCACGGGCGACGTCGTCATGGGCAGCCTGACCGGGGTCATCGACTACGGCCTGGCCACCGACAGCAGCGCTGGCGCGGGCGGCTACAAGCTGCATCCGACCCTGCCGCCGCAGTTCGGCGTCAGCAACCCGCGCACCGCCACCCCCAGCGACGTGGGCGGCAACGTGAAGGTGGCCAGCTTCAACGTGCTGAACTACTTCACCGACTTCACCAACGGACAGGACGCCAACGGCGCCGCCTCGCCCGGTTGCCGTGAAGGCAGCAGCGTGCGGCCGGCGAACTGCCGCGGCGCCGACAACCTGGCCGAGTTCCAACGCCAGCGCGCCAAGATCGTCGAAGCGCTGGCCGCCATCAACGCCGATGCCGTCGGTCTGATGGAGATCCAGAACAACGGCAACGGGGCCGCCGACAACCTCGTGGCCGCGCTCAACGCCCGCGTGGGGGCTGGCACCTACGCCGTGGCGCCCCTTCCGGCGCAGGGCACGGGCAGCGACGCGATCCGCACCGCCGTCATCTACAAGCCATCGCGCATGGTGGCCGACGCGTCGATCAGCGACCCCAACGCCATCAACGACCGCCCCACCCTGGCGCAGCCCTTCACCCTGCCCAACGGCGAGCGCTTCGTGCTGGTGGTCAACCACCTCAAGAGCAAAGGCGGCTGCCCGGGGGCGGCCAGCGTGGGCAACACCGACAGCGGCGACGGCCAGGGCTGCTGGAATGCCAAGCGCGTGCAGCAGGCGGAGCGCCTGCGTGCCTTCTTGGCCGAAGTGCAGACCGCCACCGGCGTGGCCGACGCGCTGCTGGTGGGCGACTTCAACGCCTACGCCAAAGAAGACCCGATCGACCTGCTCACCCGCAATGGCTTGGTGGATGAGGTCGAGCGCGTGCACCCCGGCGGCTACTCCTACGTGTTCGACGGCGCCTCGGGCCGTTTGGACCACCTGCTCAGCACCGCGAGCCTGTCGCCCAAAGTGGCGGGGAGCACGCACTGGCACATCAATGCCGACGAGATCCCCACCGCCGACTACAACCTGGAAAGCAAGGCGCCCCTGCTGTGCAGCGGCAACCCCTGCCCGGCCGACCCCTACCGGATCTCGCCCTACCGCTCCTCGGACCACGACCCTGTCATCGCTGGCCTGAACGTCTACAAGACCTTGGTGGCCAGCAGCGCCAGCACCAGCTTGGTGGGCACGCCGGGCGACGACATCTTGATCAGCGGCGCAGGCCGCCGCACGCTCACGGGCGGTGCGGGCAAGGACCAGTTCGTGTTCACCGCCAGCTTCACCGGCGGCGCCACGATCGCCGACTTCCAGCCCGGCGCCGACCTGATCTCGCTGCGCGCCGTGCTGCAAGCCCTGGGCGTGACCAGCAGCAACCCCATCGGCCAGGGTTACCTGAGCTGCAAGGCCTCGGGCACCGACGCCCTCATCAGCGTCGACCCCGACGCGGCGGGCGCTGCCCTGCCACGCGCGCTGCTGCTCATCAAGAACCAGCCCTGCGCCGTGCTGCACCCCAGCAACTTCGTGCTGTGAACCGACTCCCTTTTGAAAGCAAGACCATGTCCCGGATCAAAACCCTCCTCGCCGCCCTGACCTTGGCCGGCGCCAGCCTGTCGGCCCACGCCGACGCCGTCTTCCGCTTCACCGGCAACGTCGACTCCGGCTCGCGGGCCGGCGAGGCCCTCGCGGGCGAGTTCGCCCTGGCCGACGTGGCCGCCGACTTCGACGGCGCGCGGGAACTGCTCAGCTTCCGCTTGGACGCCTTCGGCCAGACCTACACCTTGGCCGACGCCGACGCGCCCGCCCTGGCTTGGTTTGCGGCCGGCCAGTTGCTGGGCATCGACTTCCAGGACCTCGACGGCGCGGACGCCACCCTGCGGCCCTTCGTCGCGCTGATGGCGGGCTTCTTCGACGCCAGCGAGGCCCTGTTCGCCTACGACAGCACGGGCGGCGGCACCGAAGGCTTCGCCGGCTTGGCCTTCGAGCCGGTGCAAGCCGTGCCGGAACCCGGCAGCGCCGCCCTGCTGCTGGCCGGCCTGCTGGCCACCGGCGCCCTGCGCCGCCGTCGCTGAAGCGGCCCCGGGGCAGGATGCATAATCCGCCCCCGCTGCGGGTGTAGTTCAATGGTAGAACGGCAGCTTCCCAAGCTTCATACGAGGGTTCGATTCCCTTCACCCGCTCCACATCTCCGTAAGTGCGCTAGCCGTAACGGCTTTTTCTGCACTTAGACCCTCTGCTACAGCGCCCTCATACAAAGGGTTAGCAGATGGATGGACTTCAGCGTCGCCCCAGTGGTATCTACGTCGCCAGGTTGGCGGTGCCGGAACATTTGCGAAAGCAAGTAGGGCAGCGTGAGCTGATCCGAAGCACCGGCACGAAGGAACTAGCGCTCGCCAAAATTGTCGCCGGCCAGTTGCTCTCCAGCTGGCGGCAGCAGCTTTTTGATCTGGAGCGAATGGCTTCCTCCCCTGAGTTTGATATCGACCGAGCCCTAGTAGGCTCGCCCCTGCTTAGCGCTAAGGGCCACCTCGATCTTGAGACCGCGGCCAGAGTGTCTGGGCTTGGGGTTCAAGCGCTGCTACTTGCCGCAGCCGAGGGTCGGCTACAGCTGTTCGTCAGGGCCGTCGGGCTTTCGGGGTACGTGCTCAAAAGGTCGAATCTCGACCGAGACGTGATTGACGACCGAGGTGCCTACAGCCTGATTGTTCCCCCACCACACAAGATGCCGAGCGAAGCAGCGTTCGTTCGCATGAGCGCAGTTTTGTCTGTGCCGGATGGCGCAGAGCTAGCCTCAGCATTGCTGGCAGGGCGACCAGCTTGCATCGTTCTGCTCGACGACGCAGACGACCCGTCGAACGTGTTTGCACCAGACCAGCCCATTGATGTCGGCCCGCGAGATCTTTGGGCGGCGGCAACTGACGTCGATCATGAGCGAGGTCGCATCGCAACGCGGATCACGCCGGCGCAGCGTGAGCACACCCGAAGGGTTTCAGAGTCGGCTCAGACTCCTGAGTTGTTCAAGCGCCCTCTGAAGACGAGCATCCCTCTCTTCCTGTCTGACCACGCCCGGCCCAGAGCCGATGACCAAAGTCGGCGTGTTGAAGCCGCCTGCATCCTCTTTCTCGAACTAGTTGGATCAGATCTGTGCGGTCGCGACCTAACTCGCGACATGGTCAGGCGATATCGCGACGAATTGCTGCCCCAGGTGCCAGCAAATGAGAACAAGATCCGCTTGCGCATGGGAACCCACTCGGTCACTGAATCGATCGCTGCCGTGCAGGGCACGAACTGGCCCAGGCTCTCAGCTGCTGAGCAAGCAAAGCGTATGAAATGGCTTGGTGGCTGGCTGAGCTGGTTAGCACGCGAGGATTGGACGTCGTCCGATCACGCTCATGGCCTCGTCGGCGGTGGCGCGGCTGGACGAGCCGCAACCGCAAGCAGAAAGGCTGCGAAGAACGAGGACAAGCGCAGCCCCTTTGATGATGAAGACCTCACCAAGATCTTCTCGGCGGATTGGTTCCTTGCCGGCAAGGGGCAACTGACGGCCAAAGGCACTTACAGAGAGTGGATGCCTTACTACACATGGCTTCCACTTCTCGGGCTGTTCACCGGCGCTCGAATCAATGAGCTTGCACAGCTGAGCCTCAAGGACATCAAGCAGATGCCTGGGGGCACTTGGGTCATCGACATTACGGAAGCTGATGACCCTGAAGATGGCGTCGCTGACCAAAAGGAGCCAAGTGGTGATGGCGAGCTTACGGGCCCTGGCATCAGCGCTCGGGAAGATGCAGCGCTGAAGCGCATCAAGAACTCCCAGTCACGGCGCAAGATCCCAGTCCACAGCCAGTTGGTCCGGCTCGGCCTCCTTGAGTGGCGAGCATCCCTGCTGCAAGCTGGCCACGACCGCTTGTTTCCAGAGCTGCGCTGGGACCCAGTGAAGGGCTACGGCAAGGACGCTACGAAGTGGTTCACGCGGTTCTTGAAGTCAAAAGGCCTTGCCCGAAACGGCAGGAAGGTCTTCCACAGCTTTAGGCACACAGTGAGCAACCGTTTGGTTTGGAGCTTGGGGGAGACTCGCGCCGTGAACCAAATCATGGGGCACTCTCGCGGCAAGACGATGTCCTCGAAGCAATACACCGCTGACGAAGCTCGATTTGAACCCGGAAGCCCAATCGTTGAAGCCATTGAGACCTTGCAGTTCAGTCCAATCTCGCGAGTCGCAGTGTTCGATTGCGATGCCGGTCTGAATGCCGTCAAGGACGCATTGCGGCGTAAACATCGACGCGACTGAGTGGGTCAACCCGGGGCAGGTTGCGCCGGGTTAAGCCGGGTTATGCCGGAGCAGGCTATGCCGTGCTATGCCGTGCTATGCCGTGCTATGCCGTGCTATGCCGTGCTATGCCGTGCTATGCCGTGCTATGCCGTGCTACGGCGTGCTACGACGGGCTACGACGGGCGCCCTGATTTCGATGTTTGTGTGATTTGGGCATCACACCCTTGATGCCTACTCCGCTACGTGCCAAAGTTCAGTGGCGCTCAGCTGGGAAGCTGAGACCGCCGTCGGTTTCGCCGCGGCACAGTCGATGAGCTTCGCTCCGACGCCCGATGTCTAGCGTTAAGCAGCGCGGGGATCTCCGTCAAAGGATTTCCTCATGCCAAATCGCACTCAAAAGCATCGTCAAGCCGCCTTTCACCGTCAGCACTACCGCTGCTGCTATTGCCTACTCCCCATGTGGGAAAAGTCGCCTCTAGAACTTGGCAGTCTTGAACTGCCTCAGGCCGTTGTCAGGCAACTGCAATGCACAGCGGAGCACCTCGTAGCTCGGAAGGATGGGGGCAAGGACATCCGAGCCAACATCGCCGCGGCATGCCTTCGATGCAACTCAGGCCGTCACAAGCGAACACGTCAGCTAAGCCCGGAGCAGTTCAAAAAACACGTGCAGCGCCGCATCAACCAAGGCAGGTGGCACAACTTTGACGCGACCAAGCTCGCTGGCATAACCAGTGAAGCCCACTAAGTGGAGTCAGCTGCGAAA
Source organism: Inhella crocodyli (assembly GCF_004004565.1). Taxonomy (GTDB): domain Bacteria; phylum Pseudomonadota; class Gammaproteobacteria; order Burkholderiales; family Burkholderiaceae_C; genus Inhella; species Inhella crocodyli. The sequence continues at coordinate 163,148 of NZ_SACM01000006.1, read as the reverse complement.
GCCCGCTTCCGTGCGCTCAAGTAGACCTTTGAGGCAACGAACGGCGGCGTCTACTCCCTCCACCATCTCATCCATGAGTACGAGGACTCGGCCTCGCCCCTCGGAATTAGCGGCCGCTGGGAAAGCTTTGGCAACAAGTGCGCAGATCTCAGCTTTTCTGATGTCGGGAACCCGGCTTGGATGCCACTCGTATCGAACACGGAACTTGGCGCCAACTGTTGCGTCAACATTGAGGTGTCGTACCCGCACGAAGAGAGGCCAGAAGTCGTCGGCCAGCGGAATGTCGAACTCAAGCGGCAAGCAATAGGCCGACTTGACACGGCCCAGCTCGTACTCACCTTTCCTCTCAAGGGCGGGAAACTGCTCGGCCAGCTTGGCATGCAGCAAGTGCAAGGGCGGCAGCTCGATGAGTCGGTTCAAAGCCTCCTCATGCTGCAGATAGAGGCGAAGCAGCTGTCCATCTGTGTTCTCTGGCGAGAGCAAGCCGGGCGTCCAGACCTCAGGCCGATTCAACTCACGAGCGACGCGCTTAATCTCGTTCACGACCCCTGGGTAGCGAACCGCCAGGTCTTGTGCCTTGCGCGAAATCTGACTCTCTTCTTCCGACTCAAATCCCGTTTGAGCCCGGCAATACGAGAGCAGCAAAGCTGCAGCCTGGTTCCCCCTCCTGACAGCGACCTCAGCACGCTGAGCGCCAGCCCTCAGCCAGCTGTAATCCAGCTTCGCCCAGCGACCGTCTAGGTCGTCGCCATTGCTATCGCCTTCATCCTCCTCAGATGTGTCCCAGTTGCGATCCATGGCCACGAATGCAACGTGGAAGTCTTTAAATGCAGCTCGGCTTAAAAGACTCTTCTGCACAGCCTCCAAATAGCCCTCTAGCTGCCCGGGCCGAAACCTCGCACCGGCCTTGTTCTCGATAACAACGAGTATGCGGTTGTCGGGGTCGACGACCAAAAGATCCAGGCGACCGCCAACGCCATCGCCTGACTTAGGCAGGCTGTATTCGCGAAGACAAATGGCTCCAGCAAAGCTGCTGGTGACGATCCGCGCCGGCTTCCATGCACGCACAAAGTCACGGGTCAGACCTCGACCGTAGAGCTTGTCACCAGGCTCAACTTGAGTTGACTGCTTGAAGACCGCGAGCAAGAAGTCCTTCAGTAGTCCGTCTCCTTGACCGTGTCCTTCTCGGGCGTTCAGGCACCACGCCAACAGGTCCGAATGCTGGTTCTCGCGCGGCGTCAGGAGGGTGAGGATGTCATTGCTGCTCTTTACTTGCTCCAGCAGGTCCACCAGGGTCGGGTCTGAGAAGAAGTCGAGAAGCTGTTTGTCCATAGGTGGCCTCATGCGAAACGGCGCAACTTATGCCGCATGGATAGATCCTGGAATGTTCAAAATTGGCAAGCCCAGCACGACGAAGTACTCAAGGCGCCAGGCGCGGGGGGGAGCCTGGGACTCGAACCGCCACTCAACCAAGCACTCCTGCTTCCAGCCAACTGTGGCGGCAAAGATGGCGGAGATAGGAGCATCGGCTTAGCCGCTCATCGGAAGACCAGCATGCATAGATGCAGGAATCCAAATCTGTTTAAGAGGCATGCAAAACAGTGCTTCTGAGTACGGGCCCTGAAGGCAGTCGCTCTGGAGCAGCCAAAGGAGGGATGGCTGTCATGAGCCGTACTGCTGAAGCGAATCACATGAGTTCGGCGAAGTCACCAACCCTCAAGTCGCTGCAGCCGTTGAGCATGTCCGCCGCAAGGGCGCGCTTTCGGCCAAGCAGTTCATCAAGTGTTTGATCAAAGCTCTTGATGCCATCGGCGACGACTCCTGGGTAGTAAACCGACACCGTTCTAGTCTGTCCAATTCGGTACGCCCGAGCGGTCGCTTGATCCTCTTTCGCCGGGTTCCACGTTCGAGTGAAGTGAACGACATGGTTTGCGGCTTGGATATTGACGCCGAATCCAACAGCAAGAGGGGACAGGATGATGACGTTGAAGCCCTGCTTCCGCTGAAACTGATCTATCAGCTGCTGACGCCCTTCGGACGCCCTGGGATCAGCAGTCGTGTCACCGTTAACGATGCTCGGTGCGAATCCAAAGAACGCCGCGATGACCCTCTGAAGCACGAGTTGCAACTCGCGGAATTCGCAAAAGACTATGACCTTGTGGTCATCAGCTGGCCGGGCAGCCAGCCCCTTCAGCAGGTCGACCAACCAGCCCAACTTGGGTGACTCATTCACCAGGCGTTGTACGGAAATCGCTCGAACGTCGCTCTCGGCATGTCCGTGCGGGTCAGAGCAGATCTTGCGGATTGCCATAAGTGCCTGAAGCTGCGCCGTGGGATTGGTGGCTCGTTGCTCTTGAAGCACGCGCATGGCCCCGTCATACAAACGCCGCTGGTAGACCGACATTGGCAAAGCTTTGCAGGCAGCCTCCTCAACGGGAGTTGGTAGGTCCTTCGCAACGTCAATCTTTTTTCGATGCTTGATCTGCGGCTCTATCAAGGCGCGCAGCTCTGCCACCTTCGCCCGCTGTTCAGGCGTCTTCGCTTCGATTGGTTGGCGGTAAGTGCGCGAAAAGTGATTCAGCGCTCCCAGCATCCCGGCCTGGATGAAGTCGAACAAGCACCAGAGATCCGCCAGGGTGTTCTCGACCGGTGTGCCTGTACAAGCAATGCGGAATCGGACCTGCTGCTTCTTGGCCGAACGCGTAACCATCGCGCCTGGTGTCTTGATCTTCTGGGCCTCGTCGCAAACCATCACTGACCAAGGCTGAGCTGCCAATGCGAACTCCAGGTCGCGCATCGTTTCGTAGGTGGTCAGAACCAGCTTTGCATCACCCACCCAGTTCTTTTTCAACAAGCGGGTCACGCCTTGGTGTCGTAGCTCCGCATCCACATCATGCTTGCCAGCTCTAAGTGCTTTGAGCGAGTCGCCGTACAGCATCAGCAGGGGCAAGGTGCCGGGCAAAAAGAATCGCTCAAGCTCCTGCCTCCAGTTCTCTAGCAGAGCTACCGGCGCCACTACAAGGGCAGGCGCAAGCGTCGGATTCTTCTCAAAGCACGCAGCTATGAAAGTCAAGAGCTGCAAGGTCTTGCCCAAGCCCATGTCGTCGGCCAACAGCGCTCCACGGCAACGGTCTGGCGATGCCTCCCACAAGTGCTGCAGCCACGCCACGCCCTCCAGTTGGTGCGGTTTGAGCTGGATCTCCGGTCGAAGGGTGCTTGGCAACCACGGCTCTTGCTCGGACAGACAACGCAAAGAGTCGGCGCGTTCCTCGTTGTAATCAACTTCGTCGAGGTTGCGCTTGACCACCAGTCGCTTCTTCGGACGACTGACACCTCCCGCCTCGGTCGGCTCGAACTCTTGCTTTCGAACTTCAATGACCGCCTTCGCCAAGGCGGCTACAGCACGCTTTGCGTCCTGTAAGGGCACGGGCCTTTGCAGCCCGGGTAGGCGCACGGTGTCTTGGCCCTGACGTTCAGCCTGACCCACTGCCTCTTCCAGAGACGGAACCTCGTCAAAGCGATAGGGCACCAATGCAGGCTCGTCACCGCCCGCAGGCTTTAGCTTGAGTCCTACAGTGACGTTGCCCTCGAACCAGTTGTTTCCCGAGTCTGTTCGAGCAATGACCGGTGTGACGTAGGGCGTCTCTTCGCCAAATCCCTCGATGCGTTCGGCGTAGCGGGAGATGTCAAGCACCTCATCGGCCGTCCACAAAGTTGGCTGTAGCCACTCTCGCAGCCATGCGCTCATCAGACCCAAATGCTCGATGGACTCGCCCACTACCTCCAACTCATGTTGCTTCCAGCGGAAGCACTGCGCGCCATAGGTCAAGGCCTCGTCTAGCTTTGAGACAAAGGTATCGAGATGCCTCGGCTCTTCTAGCCACACGGGTTCAGACTGAACACCCAACGGTGCCAAGGTCTCGACGATCAAGGCCACTCGCACAACCTCACCCTGTGCGCCACGCTCAACGCGCGGCGTGAATCGGGTGAAGTGAATGCCGGCGTTTTCTAGCGCCTCCTCGAACTGCTCGGCATCGATCACACTCTTGGCCGCATCACCAAGCACCGCAAAGGGATTTCGAACGAATGCCTGTGCTCGGTGGCCCGCCACTCGCCGCCCCGGCATCGCCTTAACCTCAGCCAGGACCGACTTAACCTCTGGCGTGAGCACCACACGAACTAGCGACGCGCCATCAGGTACGTCGTAGCTGTCTTGAAGTGGCATGCGATCAAACACCGACAGCCATTCAGTAGGCGCATCCTCAAAACCCGGGGTGACCTCCACCAATTTGCCGTCAGCATCGCCGCGCCCATCTAAGCTCAGCTGCAACTTCTCGGGCGTCAGCACGACGGTGCGTTCGACATAGTCGGAGACAGGACAGCCCGTCGCCTTTGCCAATCGACGCAAGCGACCAAAGACCTGCTCCTTGAACGCCAAACTTCTCGCTGCGGGCGGGCAGGCGTGGAACGAAGCAATCTCGCTCAGCAATTCGTCAACTTCAGCGGGTACCAAGCTTCGCTCGTTGCCTACGGTCAGCACGCGACCGAGCAAGCGAGGCGCAGGTTGAAGAGGACGTCCTTGGTCGTCGACCCAGCTATCGAGTAGCACTGAGAAGTCCGAATCCATCAACGCGCCGCGGCTCAAAAGCCGTGGACGAGCTGTTGTCTGCGGCGGTATCGAAAGGGCCTCTTGATAACTGGCAAGTTCGGGGTGGGCCAACAGTTGGTACACGTCCCCCCAGCCAAGCAGAAAGTCTCCTTGGCGCCGAGTGCCAAACCCTTCGACGAAGACCTGTCCGAGCCGCGCGCCCAAATCGGCCGCGTGTTCGAACTGGAAAGGACTGCTCAGCCACGCAGCTGCGTCGCCGTTGGGGGCGGGATAAACGAGCCCCTCTTCCGTCACTACGGGTGACGCGCTGCGTGCATGCGTTGTGGCGGAACTGCCTCGACCAAAAAGTCTGTCAAACATGTTTAGTTCTTGTCCTTGAACCAGAATCCTTTGCCCTCGGCAAACACGAATCCATGTACCTCCAAGGCTCGAACAAATGTTCTGTGCAGGTCGCGGTTTGTGATGTACACCCAAAACGATCCACCGGAGCGATCGCGCTTGTCCTCGAACCTGATCCCTAGAGGCACACAGTAGGACTTGATCTGGAACACGATGTTTGGCGCCAAGGCGGAAGATCGGTTCATCCCAACAGGTGGCTGGGTCACTTGCGGCCTAACAACCATCGGTTCTCGAAGGCCACTCGTCGCGCGGTATGGCGCCACCTCCGGAGCGCGTGCCTTGTACAAGTCCCCTTTCGTCGGTGGGGTTCGCTGTAGCAGCCGAGCAAGATCGAAATCGAACTTCGATTCCCAACTTCCTTGGTGACTTAAACGGCTTGCGTTGATTTTTTGCTTTAGCGGGTTCCTGCCATTGAGCGTGAAGACTTCAGCCTCCAGATCGGTGTTGAAGTCACTGGCCGCAAATACGTAGCAAGCGTTTCCAGTTTGACCGAACTCGATCACTACCAAGGGACCAATGCGCATCACAAATGCGTTGTTGGTCCCATCGGGCTCGTCAAGAACCCTCCGCCGCCCCTCCATGCGCTCTCTCAATGCTTTGAACGGCGCGGTCGGATTGCGGCGTGCGTCTGCTCCGAGCACAAACCACATGTCTGTGATCTTCGGCTCCCACTTGAGCCAGTAGTTCAAGCGCCGAACATCGGCACCACCATCCTGAGCAAGTAGCTCAAAGAAGTCCTTGATCAATCTCCGCTTTAGCCATCCCTCCACCATCTGGCGGGCTGGCTCATTGCCAACGTGGGCGTCCCATGCAGCGCGAGCCAGCCAGGGGCTACCAACGCGCTGTACAGCGGTATCCCTGAGCTCAATGTGCTCGGGCCTATCGGCGCACCGCGAATAGCGCACCGTTGTCATGGCGGTCGCTTGGCGCGCAATGGTCTCAGGCATCCGCAGTTGCGTCCGTCCGTTTACCAAGCTCAATGCTCCGTCAAGACCGTCCCGGAACGCTCGGTCGCTGCTGTCGCATAGAAGCGCGATGTAGGCCAACAATGCTTCGTTCCAGACCCAAGAGCTGTCGGGGATGCCTAAACCTTCGCACACCGAACGCAGCGGCCCTTGATCACCCGCCATAAGTGAACGCGCATAGGGCTTGCACGGATCAGCGCCCAGCAGATTGCGGTTCTTGAATAGCAGTTCCAGCCAATTGGGCGGCTCCCCACGCGTGCGGCTAGCCTTTCGGATGTCTAGCAAGCGTTCGTCAAGAAAGCTCCCCAGCTTGGACCAATTGCTTGACGATTGAGGTACAGACGGAGCCAGCTTGTCAAAGCACAAGTAGGCATTCAAAAGACCCTGGTAGCAGCGCCGATACTGCTTAGCCTGGGACTGCCGAGCGTCTACCAGATTCAATACCCGCTGAAAGAGGGGCGGGCTGTCGATCAGCCTCCACCCTGCATCAGCAATTGGCACCGAAACCCCGTAGCAGACGTACTTCAACTCATTGAAATTGGCAACGGTCTGAGTCTGGGCAAAGCCCTTCAGTGCGCGCTGCAGCACGTCATAGTTTGGCCTAACGGTGTCCTCCGACCCAAAGGCCTTGCGTACCTCCTTCAAAGCCAAGCTCATTGCTTTGGGGTCGCCCCACACTGGCGCATGGAACACGCGTTGCGGTTCCATGGCGGCGGCCAATAGTCGGCTCAGCGACCCAATCGATTCTGGACCAGGCATGGCTCGTTGACGTCCAGGGCTCGGACCAAGGTGGCCTCGTCCACATTGACCGTTGGGTTGGCGGCCTCAAGCTCGCGTTCCTGGCGCGACTTGAACTCCAGTTTGAACTCAATACGACGGCTGCTGTCGTCAGCACGCAGCGAGTTAAACGAAGCGCCTCCAACGAAGAACTTGGTCGCGATCAACTTGCGATCCTCGAGCGACAGGGTCTCAGTCGGGTTAGGGGCAGCTCGCAACAACTCGCACAGCACACGACCGCTGCGCTCCAACGTCAGGTTCAGGTTGAACAGGTACGAGCCTGTTTGGCTGGCATAGCCTTCCACCACTGCACGCTTGAACCACCGTTTCCCGGCTTCGCTCTGGCGAAGCTTGTCCAGCAGCACGGGAGTGAACGCTCTCAGAACCTGCTGCTGAGGAACTGACAACACGTTTTGGCCTTCTCTCTCGAAGTTGCCCTTGGGGCCGAAGTCAATGGTGTTGCCGATCACCCTGATGCCTTCGAACTCCTTGGCGGTGACGACCTTCTCTATCTCGCCCATCAGGTCTTGAATGGCCTCGGTTCGCTCACGCTCTTCCCGTTCAGCGTCAGAGACCTTTTTCGTGACGGCCAGCAGGGCCACCGTCATCGCGACCAAGAACAGGACCATCAATGCCGACATCAAGTCGGAAAACGAGATCCAAAACGGCTTCTCCCCTTCCTCCCGCGCTCGCTTAGGTGGCCGGGCTTGCGAAGTGAACATCGCTCAGCACTCCCTTGGATCAACTGCCTTGGGGCAATGTGTCCAGCACGTCACCCAGGTCTTGAATGGCGCCTTTCAGCAGCCCAGTGGCCTGCGCAAGTTCTTGGTGGAAAGTCTTGTTGCCTTCGCGCAGCGTCGCTTCCATGTGCTTCGCGAACTCCCCATGCGCCTCGGCCAGCACACCAGAAACTGACTTCAAGTAGCTCTCAGATTCTTGAGTGCCGCGCTGCAGCTGATCAGCAGCTAGTCGCAACTGACTGACCAGCTGGCTCGTCATCGCGCCCTCGCGCTTGGCCGCCTCCACGGTTTCGCGCAGGTCGCGAACCATGGTGACCAATGCATCACGCACGGCGCGATGGTCGCCTAACGCCAGCTGCGTGGCCGACAGTGCCTGATTCAGGCTCGTCGTTGCGCTGTTCAAGCTGGACATCGAGTCCGCTACTTCAGCCGAAGCCGAGCGCATGTCGACCAGTCGAGCGCCCAATGTGTCGCTGGCCTGGAACAGCCGCTCTGCTCCCATGCCCATGCGCTCGATGTTGTCGTGCGTGCCGCGCTTGAGCGACTCAATCGCATTACGCATCGCCGCAGCCGCTGCTTCCGTCGCGGCGGCGAGTTGTGCAATGCTTTCGTCGGTGCTGCGCTTCATGGCATCTACCGAGTTCCGCATGGTCGCGGCGGCCGTTTCCGACGCCCCCATCATTCTGTCCATGGCCTTGGCTTGTCCGCTGAGCAGCTCACTCGCCTGCTGAGCCATTGCGGCCTGGCGCTGCTGCTGCGCATCTCCCTGGGCTTGGGCTTGCTCTTGCAGACCCTTGATTAGTGCAGCCGTGCTTTCGCTGAGCTCGCGCATCATGCCCATGGTTAGGTCGGCGGACTCGGCCTGGCTCTGCTGAGAACTAGCCTTAATTTGCTCAATGAAAGCACGCATCTGCTCGTTGGCTTCAGCCTGCCGCGCCTGCATCTGAAGTAGGCTTTCGTCCAGACGCTTGGCCATGCCTTCAACGGCGCCAGTGCCGGCCTGTTGAATTTGACCGGCCAGCGCTTCAAACCGCTGTGACGCCTGTGAAATGGTCGCTGCCGTCTGCACCAGCATCTCGTTCACGCCACGCATCTGTTGGCCAAACATGCTTTCCATTTGAGCGGTAAAGCCGGCAAGCACGTCGGTCAGTAGCTTGTTCACAGCTTCTTGCTGGTTGCCACTAACGCCCTGCACAGCTTCTGAGATGCGCGCGAGTGGCTCCTTTAGTCCCTCACTCAGGCTTGCCGTGATCGACGTGCCCAGCTGATTGCTGGTCGTGTTCATCGTGGCAATCTGTTGCTGGGTCAGCTCGGTCAGCACCTGCTTCAGATCGGTGACCAGCGACTCCTTCATCTGCAGGGCCTGCGTTGCCGAGGTCTCGCTGGCCTCCACCAAGCGCTGCAGGTACTCCTCGCCGGCCCCCGCGTCGAACAGGCTGTCGATCACGCCGCACAGCCGTTCTACTTGGGTGTAGCGGCCGTTGATCATGGCCTTCTCTATCATGGTGATCACCATGGCCAAGGCAATCGCTGAACCAGAAACTAAGAATGCACTGCCAACGCTGGTCAGCAGGTCTTGCAGGCTCTTGCGAACTACGGTCGCATCGTCGGAAACCTGGAAGCCGATCAAGCCCAAGATCAGTCCGCCGAAGGTGCCAATGATGCCGACACCGGTCAGGATGCCGGGCAGGTGCTTGTAGAACTCCGTGCGCAGCGGCGAGTCCACCAGGGCCTGCTCGGTGAAGAAGCTGCTGGCCATGGCCGTTTGCCTCCAGCGCGCGACCTCTAGCATGCCCAATGCATTGGCCGTTTTCTGCGGGTGCAGTGTGTCGCGGAACTCGCTCCAGCAATGGCGCAGCTCTTCACTAACCATTACCTCTCGCTCGACCTGGTCCAGGTCCAGTACGGGGCCGGATTTCTTGAGCGTTTCCAGTCTGGTAATCGCCAGCGCCAACTCGCGGCGCGCTCGCCAAGCAGGCAACAAGAACTGCCACAAGAAGAACACCGCTGCCAGAGTCAGCATCCCTCCCACACCCCAATGCACGACAGTGCTCAGGACTTCCTTGTTTTCAAGCATGGTTTCGGCGGTCTGTGGATAACGGAATGACTGTCCGGCTCATGCCGGCTCGGCTCATGGGCAACCGCGGCCCTATGTCGGCAAGGTCGACTTCTTGGCGGCAAGGTAGAGGAACAACCCGCTGGCCGGGTCGTCTTTGAGAACCTGGGACACCAGTTCGCCTAAGAGGGGCCCTTGGCCAGCACGCTGGCCGCAGACTTCAAATGAATGAAGTTGCCAATGGTCAAGGTCCCTCTCCTGTGTACGTTCTCGTCAAGTGGCTACGTTGGCCAGCGTGGAAATGTAAGGCAGCGTTTCAAGGAAGATCGGCGGTGTTTGAACCCATCATGGGCACCAGGCACAGACCGACCTTACGGGGCAAAAGAGCCGTGGGCTGTGACCACTCGACTTCCTTACTGGGCCTACGGAATTGCGGGCCAAGGAAGGCACAGAGCCCTAGGGGATCCAGCTTTGCAGATAAGGGGTGTAGGGTCTCGGCTTTCTTGCGGATCCGGTAGGGTTGTAGTCAAGATCGACCGGAAATCCGCCCGATTAAGTTTTGTGTTTTTCTTGACTACGGGCCCACTGAAAGCGGGCAGTTCAGCCTGTTTTGCTACTGACCATCGCGCCCGACGCATGCAGGGCAAGTTGCTCGCGAAAGGTTGGGGCACTCAGAAGGTCAGGGTCAGCGCCACCAGCGTGCGTGCGTACAAATTCAATGAGCGCTCGCTCTCGGGCTGACAGCAGGGCGTCAGCACCGACCACCACCTCAATCACCTGCCAAAGCGCGGGCGTGTACTCGTCGAGAGTGACCCGAAGCAACCACACCGGGTCGACCTCCAGGACTCGAGCCAACGCGGGCAGCCGGGTCAGAGGGAGCTTCATGCGTCCCCTCAAGATCATGGCCACCACGTTGGGCCTGGGCAACCCCAGTGCGCGGGCAATCTCCGCGTTGGTCAGCCCGGGCAGGTCGAGCATGCGGCGGCGCAAAAGTTCGTTTAGGCGGAGCTTGGGGCTGCTGGCAGTTTTGGTCATCGTGGTCCTCCTCGGTGTCGACGCGACACGGTTGATGAAGAACCAATTTAGGGAGCAGGTCAGTGCTGACGGGGTGGAACTTGGATGGCAGTTTTGAACGGGTGACAGCAGTTCAGCGAGAGGCGCCGTTCATCACTGCCAGCTCATTAGACTGATGCGGCTCATGAGCGGTCATCGGGATCTATGGAGCCCCAAGAGCCCGCAAAGGTTTACAGGCTAGTCCAGTGCGGGGCGTGAGATGACTTCCCAAGTCGAAAACCTTGTCGCGCCTTAGCTGCGCGTTACCGCAGCTTCCTAGTGCATGCCTCGCATGAACCTGCAAGAAGATGCCAATGTCACAGAGCAAAATGAATATGCTCCCCGGAACAACACAAGGTGAGCCGGCAGGAGTTCTCTGCGTCGCGCTCGCCAAAGGAGGAGAGCATGTCGCTTAGAAGAACCAAGGAACGGTTGGTCCGCTTGCTTGAGCAGCCCGACAACGGGGTCATCGCGCTGTCGGGCAAGTGGGGCACCGGCAAGACGCACCTCTGGAACGAGGTGAAGGATGCTTCGGGCGATGAGAAGGTCAAGAAGGCCCTTTACGTTTCGCTGTTCGGCCTCTCGAGTGTCGACCAAGTCAAACGCAAGCTGATTGAATCTGCCATTCCTGGTGTCGAATCGCATGGCGGCGTGTTCGATGGCATCAAGGGCCTTTTTAACGCTGGCGTGACTGCCGCCTCGCAGCACTACAAAGCGATGGCAGCCCTCAAAGACCTCAACGTGTTGTTGATGGCGCCGGTGGTGCTTCGGAACAAGCTGGTGGTCATTGACGACATCGAGCGCAAGCACGTGAAGCTTGGCATCGACGAGGTCCTGGGCTTCATCGACGACTATTCCAAGCAGTTCTGCGTGAGGTTTGTCTTGGTGCTGAATGACGACCAACTGTCTACTGACGGCGATCAGGCGAAGCTGTGGGCGACCTTCCGCGAAAAGGTCATTGACGAGGAAGTCAGGCTATCGACCTCCCCGGAGGAGGCGTTCTCGATCGCCATCAAGCTGACGCCGTCGAAGTATGAGCAGACGCTGGCGCGAGCGATTGCCGTCTGCGGACTAACCAACATCCGCATCGTGGGCAAGGTGTTGAAGACCGCTAACCAGATCTTGGCCGGCCGAGACTTGGACCAAGCGATCCAGGCGCGTGTATTGCCGGCGATCGTCCTGTTCTCCGCGATTCACTATCGCGGCATTTCAGACGGGCCCGACTTCCAATTCGCACTGAATGTGGGAAACCCAGACTGGATGCACTTCGGTCGGGACAAGAACTCAGAGCAGACCGAGCAGGAAAAGCGCGAGGATCGCTGGCGTCTGCTTATCCAAGAACTCGGTATCCATGGCTGCGATGAGTTCGAAAAGGTACTTGTCGAATTCTTGGAGTCTGGGCTGTTCGATGCAAACCGAATTCAGGCCATCATCGACAGATACGTCGCTGAGACTCTGGCTCTGCAAGTCAGGCAGGCGGCGCGCGACTTTTTGAACAGAGCCTTCTGGGACCATCGGGTAAGCGACGCCGAGCTGCTGGCTGAGGCCAGCCAGTTCCCTTCCAATGCCGACTTGCTAAGTCCCTACGTCGCGACCCAGCTTTTCGATACTCTTTCCGAGATCACCGATGGGCAAAATCTTGGCCAAGCAATCGTCGACGCGTGGATAGCGGCCTTTGAGGCCGGGGATCACCATGATTTCGATGACGACAACCCGTTCAATAGCCCGATCCATCCAGACATCAAGGTGGCGTTCGATGCCGCCAAGGCGCGCGTACAAGCTAGCGCGTCGGTGGTCGACGCCTGCATAAGCATCATCGATAACAGCGGGTGGGGTACTCTGCAAGAGATGGCAATGAGACGGGCTTCGGCTGAGGATTTCGATGCCGCTATACGGGGCATGGACATAGACACTCTGCGTCGATTCATGCGCAGGATGATCGAAATGCGCCTTCAGCGGGAGACTTTCGACGCCCACTTCGGCACGGCGACCCAGCACTTCATCGATGCCTGCCGAGCGATTGCGAACGACTCGAACTCACCTCGGCTCTCAGCGTTGGTTAAGAAGCTCTTCGCCAGGACCGCTTTGGCGGTTGAGCTCACCCAGCCACCAGAGGCGCAAGCTGATCCGTCGTGAGGGCCACCTAGCCAAAAACTCATCCCGGCGACTTGCCCTACTTGGCCCTGTCGAGCTTGTCCAGCTTGTGGCCCCCGACCAAGCCGACCACCTCAATGTCGGCCCTCTCCAGAACATGCACCTCGACCGTGTTGGACAACCTCTTCCCTAGAGGCAGTCCGACTCCGGCACGTCGGCTCAGGGGCGGGAGAGGCCCTTGGCGTGATCTGTAGCGACCGACCGCTGCCAGCCTAGAGCCGTGATTTCGAAAGTAGCGTCAGTGCATGCTCATCGAGCCTGGCAGGGGCCTCGGCATCAGCCGCCTGTCACCGCCCGCCGCTAGCCAAGCTTCGAAGGGGCACTCGGCCACCTCGAGCCCGGCAAGGCGGGGGGGCGTCAATCCTTGGAGGGCGCTGCTGATCCGACGCTCGCGGAGTACCTCCAAGGCCCAGGCGGGAGCGGGAACGACGGTGCGGTGATTGGTGTTCATAGCCAGCATCGGGTTGGTGTTCATGGCCTGCATCGTCACAATTTCGCCCGATACGCTCCATCCCCCTTTGGTGGGAACCCGTCGGGGGGACGGCGTCCGTTGGGGGGGCCCTTTCGGGGGGCTGGGTTCAGCGGTGGCTGCTGCACAAAGTGGAGCCCATGAACTCCACCAAATCCCTCCGCCCTCTCTCCAGCCTGCCTGTCCATGCTGGCTCGCAGCGAGTCCCGAGCATCGGTACGCAGGTGTGCCCACCACTCACCGGTCTCGAAGTGCGCGACAGCTCGTTCGGCGAGTGGTTGGCCGCCGGTGGCGAGCGACGCTCGCGTCCGAGATCTCAGACCACCGAGGCCGACCTCGCCAAACGCGGCCAGGGCGCAAGCCCCGAGTCGGCGCTGGACCGGCTGCAGCCTGCCCTGGTGCGACGCTGACGCTCAGGCGTCTGCGCCGGGTGGGAGGTATGACCACCAGTCGTGGTTGTGCGAGATCGGCTTGCCTAGCTTCAGGGCCTTCTCCATCTGCACGGTCACGGCTTCGAAGCTGACCATCGCAGGCTGAGGAACGTGATGTCCGAAGCGCGCCATGTAGGCCTCGCCCACCGCGACGTAGTGCGCGAAGGCCGCTTGCTCGTCAGGAGGGATGCCGCTGAACTCGGCACCGTCCTTCGGCGATGTGGCGTCAGGCATTGACGACCGCCCGAGCAACGAAAGTCCGGGGAACGGGTGCAAGCGCCATATCGAGAGTCGAGCGCCAGTAGCTGCGGGTCATTGGCGTGATGCCACAGCCCACCTCGTCTCGGCACATCTTCAGCAAGGCGGCCACCAGCACCTCGGCTTGCTCCTCACGGCCGATGCCCGTAAGGAACTTCAGGGTGCGCGTCAGGCGCATGCCGTTGTGGGTGTCTCGGCTGAACCAGCGCTTCTTGGCTGTTGGCCAACTCTCAAGGAGGACGTAACCCTCGTCGGTCAATTCGAAGCCCAGGAACTGCGTGAAGCGCAGCAATGCCCGGTCCACGTTGGCCTGAATCTCAGCGTCCCTTTGAACGACTTCGATCACGGCATCGCTCAACAAAGGCGCTCGTGGGTTCGCTCGGCTGGGAAGGGGGTTGGGGAACAGCCACTGCACAAAGTCGTGCTTGGCCTCCCACCAGTCGTCGTCTCTGCCGAGGACCTCGTTCAAGGTCCTGCCGGCCCCGTCGGGGCCTTCACCGCGCAAGAAGCTCAAGAGGGCTTGGCTCATGGATCGTCGTGAGTGGCGTTGGTGCCAGTCTGCGCTGCTTTGCGGGTCGAGAGATCCCAAGAATTCGGGATACAGCCAAAGTTCGCAGGGCATCGTGAGATTTCCAACAAAGGTGGGTCCAAAACTGGCGCCAGCCCCAAGCGATCCAAGGGCTTCCCTTGATCCGTCGACCCTTGGATGCTGGGCTGGCGAGGTCAGACTAGGACCCTGCTGGCTCACCAGATGAGCCATGCCCTTTTGATGGCTTGTTCCCTGCTGCATTTGGCAGCGGCACGGCGTGATCTGACAGTCCTCGGGCTCAAGCCCTGGCGATGGGCATTTCGTCCCACGATGTCGTGTACCGCTGGGTGCGCCGGTCTTGGCGCATCGTCCAGCTCTTGGCGACGGCCTCTGTGCCGGCACTGGCGACCGTCAGCGAGCCGCGCCCGTAGCGCTGGTTGACCCGGTCGATCGCGGACATCAGTCGGCTTCGGTCCCGCCCTTCGTCGTGGCTGGTGCCGTCGGGGCCTGAGCCCCCTACCAAGTCCAGCTCGCCTTGCGCCAGATCCTTCGGCTGCAGGTCGAGCAGCATGACGCCCGCCTTGGCGTACCGGTACCCGTCGCGGTAGATGGCCTCGAGCCCTCTGACCGCCGAAGACACGATGGCATGCGTGTCGCCTGTTGGGCGGCGCAAAGGGACGGTGACGCTCTGGCTGTACTGCCGGTCTTGCTTGCGGAACGGGCTGGTGCGGATGAACACCGAGACCGCCCCCGTGGCACTCCCCTGCCCTCGCAGCTTCTCAGCCGCGCGGCTGGCAAAGACCGTCACGGCCTCCACGAGCTCGTCGAGCTGCAGCACCGGCGTCCCAAAACTCCGCGAGCACATGATCTGCTGTTTGGCCGCGGGCTCGTCGTCGAAAGCGATGCACCGCGTGCCGCGCAGCTCCATGACCGTCCGCTCTAGGACCACGCTGAAGCGCTTGCGGATCGTGGCGAGATCGAGCTTGATCAGGTCGGCCACGGTCGCCACGCCAGCCGCATTGAGTTGGGCTGAGATGCGTGGGCCCACGCCCCAGACCTCGCCCACCTCGGTCGCCCGGAACAGCTGACCGAGGCGTGCCGTCCCCTGCTTGCCCTCAGCCCCCAGGTTGCACACCTGGGCCAGGTCGGCGGGGTACAGGCCTGGCTTGCGCTCCGCGGTCTTGCCAATGTGGTTCGCGAGCTTGGCCAGGGTCTTGGTGGGACCAAAACCGACGCAGGTCGGGATGCCGGTGGCGGCGAGCACCTCGGCGCGCAGGCGCTTACCCAGGGTCACGAGGTCGTCTCGGATGCCCTCGAAGTCCAGGAACGACTCGTCGATCGAGTAGATCTCCTGGACCGGCGCAAAGCGCCCCACCACTTGCATCATCCGGTCGCTCATGTCGCCGTAGAGCTCGAAGTTGGCGGACAAGGCGACAAGGTTGGCATCGGCCTCCAGGTGCTTGATTTGGAACCAGGGCGCGCCCATCTTGATGCCCAAGGCCTTGGCCTCGTTGCTGCGTGCGATCGCGCAGCCGTCGTTGTTGGACAGGACGATGACGGGCCTTCCGACGAGTGCCGGGCGAAACACGCGCTCGCACGACACGTAGAAGTTGTTGCCGTCGACCAGGGCGAACTGGGCGAGTGATGGGGACGACATGGGGACCGCGAAGGAGGTTTCGCTCAGACCCGCATCTGCTTGATGGCGCAGGTGACCACGCCCCACACCTCGACGGTCTGTCCCTCGCGAGGAACGATGTCGGGGAATGTGGGGTTCGCAGCCTGGAGCTTGAGGTTGCTGCCGCGCTTCCACAGGCGCTTGACGGTGAACTCGTTGTCAACGACCGCCACGACCACGTGGCCGTGGGCTGGCTTGATGGCCTTGTCGACCAAGACCACGTCGCCGTCATCGATGCCGGCTTCGCGCATCGACGGGCCGCGCACGCGCATCAGGTAGGTCGACAGCGGGTGCTTGATCAAGACCTCGTTGAGGTCCAGGCGCTTGACGGCATGATCCTCGGCCGGCGACGGAAAGCCAGCTTGCAGGGTGCAGCCCAGCACATGGACGAGCGCCGGAGACACAGCGAGCCGAATGGGCTCCCTGGCGTCCGCTGCGGCCTCGTCGGTACTGTGCATGCATACAGTGTATCGAGCTTGCCTTTGGCGAGCTTGTTGATCGGATATGGATGATGAAGAGAAGCAGGACTTTTTACGGCGCGGTGGCGTCGGTGGCGATGTCGCTGCTAGGAGCGCATAGCTCCAGCCATGCCTGGGGTGCGATCGGGCACGAGCTCATTGCCGAGGTAGCCGAGGAGCAACTGAGCCCCGCCACGAAGGCCAAGGTCGATGCGATCCTGGCAGCCGAACCAGGCGCCACGATGGTGACGATTGCAACTTGGGCCGACCGGGTTAGGAGTCCCTCGACCGCCGCCTGGCACTACGTGAACTTCACGCGCGAGGCGGGTTGCGACTACGACCGAAGCCGCGACTGCCCGGATGGGAAGTGCGTGGTCGAGGCGATCAAGCGGCAGGTGGAGGTGCTGCGGACCAGCACCGATCCCGAAGAGCGACTCAAGGCACTGAAGTGGGTGGTCCACCTGGTGGGTGACGTACATCAGCCGCTGCATGCAGCGTTTGGGGATGACAAGGGCGGGAACTTGTTTCAGATCCAGGCCTTTGGCAAAGGCGGGAACTTGCACTCGCTGTGGGATAGCGGTTTATTCCACAACTGGCCTGGCGGCTGGGGGGCGATTCGCGCCGAAGTTGGTCGAGCTGGCAAGTTGGTTGCTGAAGCCGCACCGGAGCGGTGGGCGGGAGAGTCCTGCAGGATCGTGAGCACAGTGGGGTTTTATCCCGATGGGCGCTTCATCGACGACAGCTACCTGAGTCGATGGCAGCCGGTGATCACTGAGCGACTGCGGCTCTCCGCGTCGAGGCTGGCGTCAACGTTGGAGGACGCGCTCAGGTGAGTTTTCTACTGTGTCGGCTCTGCAGCGAGTGCAGTCAGTCGCTTCGTCAAACACTTCGCCGGAAGGCTGCCGTTGGTCTCGAGGGAACGGCGCCTGCAACCTCCTCGACCGAACCGAGCAGCCCACCTGGCCGTCAGCTAGTAGAGACCCATTCAGAACTCGTGGAGCGGTGCCAATAGTGGCGGTCCCACCAAACCCACGTATGGGTGCCTCACCAGCCTAGAGTTCCGCCATGTCTTCCCATGCGATATCCCTCTACGCCGCGACGGTCGGTCTATCAAAGAGGCAAATCCAGCAAGCTGGCCAAAGGTACACCCCTGGGATCGAGCCTGGTGCGCCCAATCTCAGGATCGAGGCACTGTCAATCGCCCTCGATAACGTAGCTTGCGGGGCCGCGGCGCAGGCCCGATTCGACAGGGTCTTGGAGCACTTTTCCGAAGAGTGGAAGCGCGCAAAGAGTTCCAGTCTGCGAGCAGCTGATATCGATCCGCTGATGGCCGCCGCTACTGCGTTCGTCCCCGCAATGATGACCAGGATGCTCTTGCGGGACGCTACCGCGGGCGATGAATGGTCGGCGCATCTCTCCGGGATCAAGGCGCTGTTGCTAGAAGACAGCGCGTACTGGCGGACAGAGGAAGAGAAGCTGGGTGCTGATGATGGGAGCTACTCCTCATCGCGCATCGCCATCCGCAGTCACATTCAATCGATCAGCGCATGCTTGAGCGTGGTGCGCGATGAGATTGATTACGCCGCCAGTTCCTCTTTCAAGCTTCTCTTTGCGCCGAACCTTCTGATTGGTGGCGAATGGGGCACCGGCAAGACACACTTGCTGTGCGATGTTACGACCGAGCGTCTGGGCCGGTCGGCGCCTACGGTCTTGGTGCTCGCCAAGAACTTCCAGGGCGACGTGATGGCAGACATCGGAGACCAACTGGCAGCAGGAATCTCGATCGAAGATCAGTTCGCATGGCTGAACGAGGCGGGCGCCACTGCGGCAGAACGCGCGTTGGTTCTCGTTGACGGGGTTAACGAGGGACGCCGGCGCGAATGGCGCCAAGCAATTACCGCCCTGCTATCGCTGACGGACAAGAACCCAAACGTTGGGCTCGTGGTGTCATGTCGCACGCCGTTTGAGGCGATTGCGATCCACAAGACCGACCTGCCCAGGTTCCTTCGACTCCAGCATTACGGATTCGACGATCAGGAGTTCGACGCTCAGACGGCGTTTTTCCAGCACTACAGGCTCCCGCTTCCTGAGGTGCCCCTCCTCGACCGAGAATTTTCGCGCCCGCTCACGTTGAAGCTCATCTGTCAGTCCCTGCAGAAGCTGACAGATTCGAAGGTCTCGAAAGGATTTGCTGGCATCGCCTCAGGGCAACGGGGGATGACGTTTGTCCTCGAGTCCTTCGTCAATCGCATCGGTGCGACCGTTGAGATGGAGTTTGGTCTAAAGAGCAAGGGATGTTGGTTCTTGCTGAAGGGTGAAGACCACCTCGTCGATCAAAGAATCGCCGGCTTTGCACCATGCATGGCCACGAGTCTGCGTGGGTATGTACTTCCGACCGAGGCGGACAACATTGTGGCCGCTAGCTACCCAACAATGCCGCCTGCTAGGCGTCGGAAGCTTCTTGAGGCTCTGCGCACAAATGGCCTGATTGAGGAAGACGCCGTCTGGTACTCCACAAACTCCGGGGCGTACAAGTCTCGGATCGTCTATAGGCTCCCTTACCAACGGTTCAGCGACCACCTGATCGCGAGGCATCTGCTGAAGGCCTACCTCGACTCGACATCCGCCGACACGATCAAGAGGAGCTTTGCCGGCAACTCGCCGCTGGGGCGAGTGTTCCGCCTCTCTCGGACTCACCATCGCCAATACGAAGAGCCCGGGTGGGCGCAAGCCCTCATCACCGAGTTCGCGGAGCGGGCCGGGAACCTGCCTCCGAAGGAGCGGGAGTTGTTCTTCGCGTTACCCAATTCAGCGCAGGACTGGGAAGCTTACTTTGAACCATTCATTGAGGGGCTGTTCTGGCGCAATCCGAAGGCGTTCACCGCAGGCACGCTTGTCGTGCTGAACAAGTACCTGGGGTCTAACGGCGGAACTTGGGAGCGGGTCGTGGATGCATTGGCTGCAATATCGACGAAGCCCAGTCATCCTTTCCATGCCAGCCGCCTCTACAAGTACTTGGCTCAGTACTCGATGGCTGATAGAGATCTTCGGTGGTCCGAGTACCTCCGCAGGAAGTACACGTCGCCAACCATTCATCGGCTGCTTACCTGGGCTGAGAAGCTCGAAGTGGCGAGCATGAGCCGCGCGTCGGCGGTCGAGCTGGTTGCTCTCTTCTCTTTGGTCCTGACGACGGTCGTGCGCAGGGACCGCGACTTGGCCACCAAAGCGCTCGTGATGATCGGCGAGCGTTTCCCGGACGTACTGTTCGCGCATGTCCTGGTGACCTTGGACTTCAACGATCCGTACGTCCCCGAACGAATGCTGGCAGCGGCATATGGAGCTACCTTGTCGCTAGTTGACTCGGAGAGGGTGCCAGGGTTCAAGACTCACCTAGGCGCGCTAGCGTTAGAGCTATATCGTCGGATGTTCGCGCCCCGTGCCAATCGCGCGACGCACCACACGCTCATGCGTGACTACGCGCTGGGCATCATCGAGGTCGCTCAGCACACCGCCTGCGCAAAGCTTCCGAGGACTTCAGCACGCCATCTCAGCCGCCCCTTTGCGAGAACTCCATCGCCCTTTACGAGCACCGGCAAGCCGGACGCATTGGTGACAGAGGCGATCGGTCATGCCATTCAGATGGACTTTGGCAACTACACCATCGGCAGACTGATACCTGACCGAGCCAACTACAACCACGAGCACCCCGAGTACGTCAGCGTGCGCGCAAAGATCGAGCGACGCATGTTCGACCTTGGCTACCGAGCCGAGTTGTTCAAGCACGTCGAGCATGACCTCGGCAGGAACTCTTGGAACTCGCGTAATGAACACAAGGTAGACCGGTACGGGAAGAAGTACTCCTGGATCGCTTACTTCGAGATGTGGGGAGAGCGGGACGCCCAACGGAAGTTGCCCGACTGGCGGCAGGGTGAAAGGACACCAGATTGCGGCGTCGACCCGACGTTTCCCCGGCGACCGCCCGTCTGGAGTGCTCCCATCCCTGACCTCTTTGGTGAACCAACCACCTCGACCGAGGAGTGGGTGGCCGGTGGCTACACGCCAAATTGGAAAGGATTGCTTGTTGTTCCAGAGATCAATGGGATAACAGGAGACTGGGTGCTAGTCGAGGGCTACGTCAGGGGTGCCGACGAACTACAGGATCGGGAGCTTTTCGCATTCCTACGTGGCCTGTTCGTTAGCCGCAATGACGTTGATGCTCTGCGGGACAAGTTCCACACGACACACCACTCGGGCAGCGACCGGATCCCGGAGCCGGCATCAGAACACTACGTTTTCGGCGGTGAGCCCGGTCATCGCAGCAACTATGCACGCCACCTGCGCCTTCCAAGCGGCAGGTACAAGCGACAAACGCAGCGAGCGTTCGACGAGTATGTCGAAGACCCGGGGCCACCGAGGAGGCGTTCGCTCACCTTAAAGTTCGCATCGATGCTCATGAGGGAGGTGCCCCCTGAAAAGGACGTCCTGTACGAGCTTGAGACTCCAGTTCGACGGCTGGTGCCAGGCATACGAGTTGAACTGCCTTCCATCAGGTTTGCATGGGAGTCACACCACTCTCCGCACAACGCCTTCTCCGGCTTCAGCCTTCCTGCGCCAAGCCTCATTCAGCGCCTCGACCTTCGTTGCCGCGACCGAGAGATCGACTTCTTCGATGCCAACACAGAGCCTGCGACGCTCTACCGCGAGGCGGGCGACGGCTGGAAGGGCAACCGGTACGAATTGCTTTACGTTCGAGCTGACTTGCTACGGCGATACCTCTCCGAGACACGCCAGGTTCTCGTTTGGTGCAACTGGGGGGAGCGAGACTGGCGAGACAAGATTGATGGATTCAGCGTCCGAGCTAATCCAGCCAGAGAACGTGTCTACCAGGATCGCTCTCATGTCCACAGATCGTTTGCGCAATGGTCCCCCAACGACTCAACCATCGTGTAGGCCGAGGCGTCTTCATTCCCCCATTTGCAGCTCAGCAGAACGCGCCAGAAAGTTGGCTGACCACTTACGGGTTGCGAAGAACTTCATTGGCGCACATAGCGGGCTATAGCCAACTTCCGCTTCCAGCCTGAAGCCGACGTAGCCTTGACAGAGGCAGCAGCCAGTCATGCTTTCGTTGCCAAGGTCGCCGTTCGACCATTTGGCAACGCACTCCGAACTAGACCTGTCGCTCTGAAGTGCTCGGTCGCACCTTGATCCAATTCCGGAAACGCAGCTTTGCAGCCGAACAAGGTCGCGAACGTCGCGATAAACCATTGAGGCAACTCGCCGGGCATTGGGCTTCTAGAGCCATTCCCTAAAGGTACTTCGAATGCAGGCCATCAGCCTGGATTCGGTCAGCACACCAATGCTTCAAGGATCGAGTCACAGGCAAGTCGTAGCGATCGCACCCTTACGATTTGTCAGTGTGATAGCAGGGACGAGTCATGCGCGACGAAGTAGGTGATTACGACCAAAACCTCGTGGATCGTTGGTTCGAGCGAGGGGTGGAGCGCTCCTCATTTTCGGGGCGTCTGGTTTGCGCCGAGTTGGCGGACATAGCGCCTAAGTGCCCGGAGTTCTGGGCCAGCCTTGCGTTCATGTTTCAGAGAAAGCACCTGCATGGCGATGCGGTGGACGCGTGGGTAATCGCCGCCGATAGATGCAGTGAGGAGGGTAAGCGGTGCGCCATCCTCTTCGCCGCAGCACACTCTTGGTGGGACGTTCACTTGGAGAACGGCCGACATGGCGCAAAGACAGAAGCCTGGGAACACGCTCTGGCCTCTATCGAAAAAGCGGCGTTGCTCGGGGTACGGTCTGCCCAAGTGCATCAATGGTTTGCTGTGCTGTACCAAGATGTGATGGAAACAGACCTGCAGCTTGAACACATTGCGTCAGCCTTGCGCGAGAACGATGGGCATGAACTTGAATGGGAGGATTTTTGGTTCGCAGATGAAGCGATTGCCGAAATCCGTTCCTACGGCGATGTGTTGCGGACATTGGTGAATCGACAGCAATTTGAGCGAGCGGGCGAAGTCCTGCAGGCGGCGTTCAGCGCTGGACTTTCAATCAAGTGAGGGCCTTGCCCCGGAGTAGAAGCAAGTCCCGCGCCAGTCCTTTTGGGGGTCGCCAGAGCGCACCCATTGCGCTCGCCTAAAGCTGCAACTAACGGCGGTACGCTGCTTGTCGAAAGCGGTCCGTAGTTGGACCTAATGCGAACTGCAGCTCTGCGCCTCAAACGGCTGACCAGCGGATGAAAGAGTCTCCAAGACCCGTAAATCTGACCGGCAGCTGAACATGGTCAGCCCGGCAAAATGCCCCAAAAGGGATCATGTCGGCATGAATAAAAAATCGCTGTCCGAGCGCGACATTTGCACCAAATTCATCGCGCCCGCCTTTGTCGCGGCAGGGTGGGACATCCAGCGACAGGTGCGCGAAGAAGTCAGCTTCACCAAGGGCCGCGTCATCGTGCGAGGCAAGCTGCACAGCCGCGGCAAATCGCGCCGCGCCGACTTCATCCTGTACCACCAGCCCAACCTGCCCCTGGCCGTGATCGAGGCCAAGGACAACACTCACGCCGTGGGCGACGGCATGCAACAGGCGCTGGACTATGCAGAGGCGCTGGACGTGCCGTTCGTGTTCTCCAGCAACGGCGATGGCTTCCTGTTCCACGACCGTACTGGCCAGGCAGCCCTGACTGAAACCGAACTGACGCTAGAGCAGTTCCCCAGCCCGGCCGAACTGTGGCAGCGCTACTGCGCCTGGAAGGGCTTCGACGCCGAGGACAGCCAAAGGGTCGAAGCCCCCTACTTCGACGACGGCACCGGCCGCATGCCGCGCTACTACCAAATGAACGCCATCAACCGCACGGTGGAGGCGGTTGCGCGCGGCCAGAACCGCGTGCTGCTGGTGATGGCTACGGGCACGGGCAAGACCTACACCGCGTTCCAGATCATTTGGCGCCTGTGGAAGAGCCGCCAGAAGAAGCGCATCCTGTTCCTGGCCGACCGCAACATCCTGGTCGACCAAACCAAGAACAACGACTTCAAGCCCTTCGGCGCGGCGATGACCAAGATCGCCAAGCGGCAGATCGACACGTCCTACGAAATCTACCTGTCCCTCTACCAGGCGGTGTCGGGCGCCGAGGAAGAGAAGAACATCTACAAGCAGTTCTCGCCCGACTTCTTCGACTTGGTCGTCATCGACGAATGCCACCGAGGTAGCGCCGCCGAAGATTCGGCCTGGCGCGAGATCCTGGCCTACTTTTCCAGCGCCACCCACATCGGCTTGACCGCCACGCCCAAGGAAACCAAGGCCGTTTCCAGCATCCACTATTTCGGCGAACCGGTTTACAGCTACAGCCTCAAACAGGGCATCGCCGACGGCTTCCTGGCGCCGTACAAGGTCGTTCGCATCGACTTCGACAAAGACCTGCAAGGCTGGCGCCCGCCGGCCGGCATGCTTGATAAGAACGGCCAGCCCATCGAAGACCGAATCTACAACTTGAAGGACATGGATCGGAACCTGGTGCTGGAAGCCCGCACCCAACTGGTGGCCGAGAAGATCACTGCCTTCATGAAGGCCACCGACCCCTTCCAGAAGACCATCGTCTTCTGCGACGACATTGACCACGCCGAGCGCATGCGCCAAGCCCTGGTGAACCAGAACCCTCAGCGGGTGAAAGAGAACCGCAAATACGTCATGCGCATCACCGGGGACGAGCAGGAGGGCAAGGCCGAGCTCGACAACTTCATCAACCCCGAAGAGCGCTACCCCGTCATCGCCACCACCAGCAAGCTGATGACCACGGGCGTGGACGCTCAGACCTGCAAGCTCGTCGTGCTGGACCAGCACATCAAGTCCATGACCGAGTTCAAGCAGATCATCGGCCGCGGCACCCGCATCAACGAGGACTACGGCAAGTTCTGGTTCACCATCATGGACTTCAAGAAGGCCACTGAGCTGTTTGCGGACCCGGCCTTTGATGGCGAACCGGTGCAGGTCTACGAACCCAAGGGCGAAGAACCGCCAGAACCGCCTGACGATGTGCCAGAGCAACCCGAAGGCGGTGGCCCCGTTGATGGCGATGACACCACTCCGCCAAGCGACGTCTTGGAAGACCCGCCCGGTAATGGTGGTGGTCGAATCAAGTACGTGGTCGGCAACGTGCCGGTGTTCGTTATGGCCGAACGGGTTCAGTACTACGGCCCCAACGGCAAGCTGATCACCGAGTCGTTGCGTGACTACACCCGCAGCTGCGTCTCCAAGCAATTTGGCTCACTTGACGCCTTCCTGCGCCGCTGGTCCAGCGCCGAGCAGAAGAAGGTGATCATCGAAGAACTGGCCAGCCAAGGCGTGCTCTGGGAAGCCCTGGCCGAAGAAGTGGAAGCCAAGCAAGGTAAGCCGCTAGACGCGTTCGATCTCATCTGCCACGTCGCCTTCGACCAGCCGCCGCTGTCACGCAAAGAGCGCGCCGACCAAGTCAAGAAGCGCAACTACTTTGCCAAGTACCAGGGCGCCGCACGGCAGGTGCTGGAAGCCTTGCTGGAGAAGTACGCCGACACCGGCCTGGAGCCAATCGAAGACATCAAGATCCTTCAGCTCGACCCCTTCAGCCGCATTGGTGCGCCAATGGAGCTGGTCCAAGCCTTCGGCGGCAAAGCCGCTTATGCCAAGGCCGTCGCCGAGCTCGAAACGCAGCTCTACGCCTAGCACTGAGATTCAGCGCTCAACCCGAGCGCTCTGACACCTTCTGGCCGCCCGCTAGGGCAGCCGTTCACGACGCATTCCGCCCACCCCATGTCCATCAGCAGCACCATTAAATCCATCCAAGACATCATGCGCAAGGATGTCGGTGTCGACGGTGACGCCCAGCGCATCGGCCAGCTCGTCTGGCTTCTGTTCCTAAAAATCTTTGACGACCGCGAGCAGGAATGGGAGCTGCTGGACGACGCCTACCGTTCACCGCTGCCCGAGCAGTACCGCTGGCGCAACTGGGCGGCCGACCCCGAAGGCATCACCGGCGACGAGCTGAAGAGCTTCATCGACAACGAGCTCTTCCCCGCGCTGCAGAAGCTGGAGACCTACAGCACGACGCCAGCCGCCTTCGTAGTGCGCGGCGTGTTCGAAGACGCCTACAACTACATGAAGTCCGGCCAGCTCATCCGGCAGGTCATCAACAAGATTCAGGAAGGCGTCGACTTCAACAAGGCGCAAGAACGCCACGCCTTTGGCGACATGTACGAACAGCTGCTGCGCGACCTGCAAAGCGCAGGCAATGCCGGCGAGTTCTACACGCCACGCCCGGTCACCGAGTTCATGGTGCGCATGGTCGACCCCAAGCTCGAAGAGAAGGTCATGGACCCCGCCTGCGGCACCGGCGGATTCTTGACCTGCACCATCGAGCACAAGCGCCGCCACTATGTGAAGACGCCCGAGGACGAGCGCGTGCTGCAAGCCAGCATCCACGGCGTGGAGAAAAAGCCGCTGCCCCACCTGCTGGCCACTACCAACATGATCCTGCACGGCATCGAAGTGCCGAACCAGATCCGACACGACAACACGCTGGCCAAGCCCTTGATCGGCTGGGGACCGAAGGACCGCGTGGACTGCATCGTGGCCAACCCGCCCTTTGGCGGCATGGAAGAAGACGGCATCGAGACCAACTTCCCCGCCGCCTTCCGCACCCGCGAAACGGCAGACCTGTTCCTCGTGCTCATCATGCAATTGCTGCGCGACGGTGGCCGGGCCGCTGTGGTGCTTCCTGATGGCTTCTTATTCGGCGAGGGCATCAAGAGCCGCATCAAGGAAAAGCTGCTCGCCGACTGCAATCTGCACACCATCGTTCGTCTGCCCAACGGTGTGTTCAACCCCTACACCGGCATCAGGACCAATCTGCTGTTCTTCACCAAGGGCAGACCGACCAAGGACATCTGGTTCTACGAGCATCAATACCCGGCCGGAGTGAAGAGCTATTCAAAGACGCGGCCGATGCGCATCGAGGAGTTCGCGGCCGAGCAGGCCTGGTGGGGCAGCGAAGCAGACGGTTTTGCGGCCCGCATCGAAGGTGGGTTCGCCTGGAAAGTCAGCCTCGAGGACATCAAGGCGCGCAACTACAACCTTGACTGCAAGAACCCGCATGTGGGCGAGCAGGTCATCCATGACCCCGCGCAACTGCTGGTCGAGTATGCGCGGATGCAGGAGGGCATTCATGGCCTCAGAGAGCAGTTGAAGACGGCGCTAGCTGAGGCGCTGGAGCGGGGCAAATGACTGCCTCGCTGTTGAATGTACTCACGGCTCAGCCTAGCTACGGTCCAGCGCTGCGGCAGCTAATTTGTGAGCTGGCCGTCACCGGCCGGCTGCTGCCACAGACCAGTACATGGACTGAGTTCCGACTTGAAGAGATCGTATCGGTGCGTGGCGGCAGCACACCTTCCATGGCACGGCCAGAGTATTGGGGTGGCGACGTGCCGTGGGTTTCCCCCAAGGACATGCACGCCGGAGACATCGTCACCAGCGAAATGTTCATAACACAGGAGGCGCTGGCAAAGACCAATCTCGATCTGATCCCCTTAGGCTCCGTACTCATTGTGGGACGGAGCGGGATCCTCAAACGCAAGCTGCCGGCCCAGGTCACACGTGTGGCCTGCACCATTAACCAAGACATCAAAGCGCTCACTCCCAAAAGTGCGATTGAGTCAGCGTATCTACGCCTCTGGTTGTTGGGGTCAGAGCGTGCAATCCTCGCTGAGGACGTCAAGACTGGCACGACTGTTCAGAGTCTGGTTTTTGCCAAGCTCTTCGCGCGTCGTGTGCGACTGCCGTCAACGGCTGAGCAACACCGGATCGTGGCCAAGGTCAATGAACTGATGGCGCTGTGCGACCAACTGGAGGCTGAGCAGGCCGACGTCCAGGCCGCCCACACCAGGCTGGTGGAGGCCCTGCTCGCCAGCCTCACCCAAGCCCGCGACGCCGCCGACTTCCGCGCCAGTTGGAAACAATTGGCCGAGCATTTTCATACGCTGTTCACCACCGAGGCCAGCGTTGATGCGCTGAAGCAAACAGTCTTGCAACTTGGAATTGCAGGACGGCTTGTTCCGCAAGACGAAGCAGAAGAGCCAGCCGAGGCGCTACTCACGCGCATCGCTACGCACAAAGCAGACAAAGCGGCGCAGAGGCGCGCGCGAAAAAGTGTGGCCGTCTCGGGGCAAGCGGGAGCTTCCACGAGTATTGAGCCGCCTACCGGGTGGCGCTGGACGACCTTTGGCGACGCGACCATTTGCCGCGATGGCGAACGAGTGCCTGTCTCCCAAGTGGAGCGCGAAAGCCGCGCAAAGGTCTACGACTACTACGGCGCGTCGGGCGTTATTGACAAGATCGATAGGTACTTGTTCAACAAGCCATTGCTCCTAATCGGCGAAGACGGGGCAAATTTGATCAATCGGAGCACACCCATTGCATTCATCGCAAGGGGCAAGTATTGGGTGAACAACCACGCGCATGTGATCGACGGAGTGTCGGAGGATCTGCTCAAGTACTTGGAGATTTACGTCAACGCAATCGACTTGAAGCCCTACGTTACTGGTACGGCACAGCCAAAGATGAACCAAGCCAAGTTGAACTCCATTCGGCTGGCGTTGCCCCCAGAGGCCGAACAGCGCCGCATCGTTGCAAAGGTTGATGAGTTGGTAGGCCTCTGCGACCGGCTCAAACTTAGTATTTCCGAGGCCCGTCAGCACCATGAGCTTCTAGCCTCTGTGCTAGTCGAAGACGCCGTCGCCTGAGAACCCGAGCCCAATAAGCAGCAAGCCCACCCCTCTCGCCTCAACATGCCCATCCACCACGCCATCTGGCAAGTCGGCCAGCCCGCCTCGCAGTTGAAGCCCAGCAAGCTCAGCAGCGAAGCCTTGCTGGAAAACATGATCGTGCAGGACCCTCGCATCTTGTCGCCGGCCTGGATGCTGATAGGCCAGCAGGAAATCACCGCGCATGGTGGGCGCATCGACCTGCTGGCCATCGCACCCGATGGCTCGCTGGTGCTGGTTGAACTGAAGCGCGACCGCACGCCACGCGAGATCGTGGCGCAGGCGCTGGACTACGCCTCCTGGGTTACCGAGCTGGGGGCCGACCGCATCACGCAGATCTATGCCCGCTTCAAGCCGGGCCAAAGCTTGGAGCAGGACTTCCAGCAGCGCTTTGGCACGGCGCTGGACGAAGACAGCCTGAACCAAGCTCATCAAATCGTCATCGTGGCGGCCGAGCTGGACCCGTCCACCGAGCGCATCGTGAAGTACCTGAACGACCGTGGCATCGGCATCAACGTGCTGTTCTTCCAGGTCTTCGAGCATGGCGGCCAGCAGCTGCTGAGCCGGGCGTGGTTGATCGATCCCAGCGAGGCACAGGCCAACGTGGCCGTGACCACGGCCAACCCCAAGGGCGCCAAAGAACCTTGGAACGGCGAGTTCTACGTGTCCTTCGGCGACGAGAGCAGCCGCAGCTGGGACGACGCCCGTCGCTATGGCTTCATCAGTGGTGGAGGTGGCTCTTGGTATAGCAAGACGCTCAAGCAGCTCAACCCAGGCGACCGGGTGTGGGTCAACACCCCGAAGCGCGGCTACGTGGGTGTGGGTCTCGTGACAGAGGCAGTACAACCGGCCAGCGAGTTCACGGTGGAAACTGATGCCGGTGAACGCTTGGCCATGGACGTGCTGAAGCACGGCGAGCAGTACAAGGCAACCGCTGACGACCCGGAACTGAGCGAGTACTTCGTGCGGGTGAAGTGGCTGCACACCGTGCCGACGGCCCAGGCCTTCAACGAACTCGGCTTGTTCGGCAACCAGAACACGGTTTGCCAACCAACCTCGCCGAAGTGGCGGCACACGGTGGATCGCTTGAAGTCGGCGTTCGGTGTGGGCGAGGCTTGAGCCGGTTGCCAGTCGGCATACTCAAAGTGGTCGGGAGGTGTCGTTCATTGCAAGCGCCTGGGCAACCCGGGAGCACCAACCGCGCCCCACCCCTTCGGCGACCCTAAATAAACGATTGGCGGTCCTTCTAAGGGCTGTCGCACCCCTCCCCGCTCAGAAGCATGGGAGACAAGGGCGAGAACCGATCGATGCCTGGAAGCAGCGCGTACCTAGGTGGGTGGCAAGCCATCAACCGTCGTTCACGCTCTCGAAACAGGGAAGCTGCCGAACGCTGGCCACCGGCCTCCAGGTTGTAGCCTGTGCTCTCTTCCAAGACCTGCAGTTCGTGTGCCCACCAGCCCTCCCGGTCTTGGAGGTGCATCCGGGCATTGGCAGGTCGGTGCTCGCTGAGCAGTTCCAGCACTAGGAAGCGGAAGCTGGATAAACCCAGCTTTCTGGCTTCAATCACCATCGGACTCATTTGCGAGTCAGGGTCTCTCAAAGTGCGAACGTGCTGGAGGACGCGTCTCCGAATGCTCCGAGTCGCCAGGCCGACGCCTCGCCGATTGCTGACTGTGTTGTAGACACAGTAGATGCCGGGTGTGTCTGGCAACACTCCGACGTCAAGTGGCTCCACAGCAGAAAGCAGCCGCACTTCAAGTTGTTGCGGGATGGAAGTCAACGAGCCTTTTCCTGCGCCCCTTGTCTCGTTCAACATGAAGTGGCTGACTTCTCGGAATGGATGCAATGTATGTATTGAATGTATTTAGATGGGCCGCCCAGCTGGACCTAGCTCTCAATGGAGAACAAGGCTAAGTTGTTGTCCTTTTCGCCAAATTCCCGACTCAATACAGGAGCGGAGCCGGGGCAGTTCAGGCGTCGCAATGCGGACCTGACAGCGATAGCCCACCGACCATCAACCCTCGTTCCCCGCCGGGATAGTCGCTTCTTCGCTCGTCGTGCTCGCTCGTCGTCCACCTTGCCCGCAGAGAGGTACGCATTGCGCGGGTTTTCGAACTCGAACTGGCGCATGCCGAACTGGGTGGCAAGGGCCCTGAAATCAAAGAGGCGCCAATCATCCAGCGTTCGGATGGCGCAATCGTCACCTGTCCAGGTCCGCTCGAAGCGCACGCATTGCTCGCTCATGGGGAGCTCCACCAGCCCATCTCCGCCAACAGGCGTGTCTTTGGTCTTGATGTAGACCCTCGATGTCGTTGAGGCACCCAAGTTGCCGCACTGCAGCGAAAAGCCCTGCTTCAATGCATCTGCGCACTCACGGTCCAAAGTGACTGCTTGGTAGCGGCGGACCACTGCGCCCGAAGGCATGGTCTCCCGCCAAGTGGCGATTCGTCGATCACTGGGGGGCTTGCTTTGCCCCTTCCAAACGAGTGTGCCGATCTCTGGGTATGACGCTCGCCCGTCTGGCGAGACAGCCCGGAGATCAACGGCAACTTCCAGACCCGAAATCCTCACTGGTTCAGCCAGCGGTCGCCAAGCATCCAAGAAGGCGATCAGCGCTTGAACCTCTTGCGGAGAGCCGGGATCGTTCAACCACAGCCTGAACTCGGTGCATCGGAGAGGGTCAAATCCCTCTGGGACCGTGGCAGCCGAGATCACCCACTTGCTTCGCAGGGTTCGGTAGACGGCAACGCCTTGGGTGGGCTGAGCGAATTTCAGGTCCAGCTTCACGCGATCGATGCAGGCAGTGACGCGCAGGTCTTGGAGCGGTATCTGGTTCATCCGGCTTGTTCGTGGTGTCCTTCAGGAATCCTAGGCACAAAGTCCGGAAATCGAACTAACGTCCGTTTCTGCGTGCCCAGTTGCAATCTGGATGAAAGTCTGGCAGCAGCAGACTCCGGTGCCGTGGAGAAGTTGATCGACGATGAAGTCACCTGATCCTCAGCGAATTCGTGTCGAACTGGCTCAGAACAAATTGTTGGCGCAGGCGAACACCCAAACAGCAAGCGCTTACTGATAGATTTCTTTCGAGCAGTTCCGAGTTCCGTCAACTGCAGCAAAGCATGAGCAGTCAGATGCTGACGTCTATCTCTTGATCCGGCGAGAGAATGATTGTGTCGAGCGCATTTCGAACAGTAGATTTCAGCTTATGCAAGCGCATGTCTTCGAACAAAGGCTCCACAACGTCAAGCCGCCGTGGTTACCATAGATCATTGTTAATGCTCCTTGAGCGAACGGGCGGGTGACCTCGCTCGTCAACTTCGCAGAATCGGCGCTACTTCGAGATCCCCTAGCCTAAACTGGAGCGGGTACTGATCTATCTGTCCTGTCCATCGACCACAAGCGGTTTTACTGAGCGCCGAACCGAACATCCGCCACGGCTGACGGTGCCCAAAGTGCATCGACTAGTTGGCTGTCGGAGCCGCCTTCCAGAGTAAGACGCTAGCCTACTGCTCTCAGAGATGTCGGCTGGCGCTCCCAGCCTTGGTCTACTATCTTTGCTACCAGGCACAGGCCTGAGGACCTAGCGGCGTTGTACGTTCAGATATAGAAACCAGTGGTAGATTGCCATCCCTCTCTATTCAATGGAGAACTTATGTTTGCAAAGGTTTATCGGCTAATTTTTGGCTATGCGGGAGCACTAACTTCAGTACTGCTTCTGCAAATACCTATTTATTCGGCGAATGCACAAACCAAAGGTGCAGCTTGGCCCAACGGACTGTTCGAGTATGAAGTAAATGATTCCGGCAAGCCGAGCGGAAACTACAATGAATGGGACCGAAACGGCCGATTCAAAATAAGTGCAACATTTAAAGACGGAACCCTAAATGGGCCGCTGAAGGTTATCAACCTCGAAAACTCTTTTGTAACCTTGGAAGGAGAGCTTTCGGCTGGCAAAAAAGTCGGGCGGTGGATTCATCGAGATCTCCCAGCAATGGGGGGACGAGTCATTATTCAGGAATTCACAGATGACGGCAGACCGACCGGGGAATGGCAACTTCAAAACAAAAGCGGAGGAGTTTCTACGCAAAAGCTCACTGATGGCACAGGCTCGATCGAAATGTGGGACAAGGGACGACTCCTTGCTCGATACGAGTTCAAGGATGGGTTGCTTGACGGTGAGCAGTTGCAGTTAATAGACAGACCACAAAACTTAGCCGTAGCATCGAACTATAAGAAGGGGAAGCTGAACGGCGCGCGGGAATATTTTGTTATAAAATCCGCCGCAGGCGGCGTATTCACACTTCATTTGTTTGACGCTGCTCAGCGAACACAACCAATCGTTCGCGAGCAGTGGTTGGACGGACGTCGACACGGTACATGGGAGGTTTGGATTCCTGGAGCAGGAAGCCGCAATCGCCCGGCGCAGTCAGCAATCTATGAAAATAATAAGCTGGTTTCTGTATCGGCGCCAACTGGCTATGCTAGTGAATCTACTGAGCGGCCAATGGCCTATCCTTCGACACGGATCCCTTTTGAAACGTTTGTGCCCAGCGACGACGCCGAAGGTTATTCAGTCGCATTAATATGGTTTCATCGATACGAAATCGCCACTCCGGGCGGCGAGTATAGAAGGATTGCCATACCAGATCATTCACTTTACCCAGATTTCCTAGATCTAAAAGAGTCGCTGGTCAAACCATTTCGTCAGGCTGCTCCCAACTTAACAACGCGCTCTGTTGACTTCGGTGCGTATGCAAAAAGCTCGCTAATTGACATCGATAAGTTTCATCCATTAAATCCGGTAAGTCGTGAACTGGTGCCGAGTTATGGGAGCGCGTGGTGGATCGAACGGGCCACGATTTCAAACGGACAAAGGACAGGCATCTCAGTATCGGAAACGTTGCTTTCAGGGAGAGATGAACCAAAGGCCGCCGTTCAATTCACAGTGAACTACAAGAGTGGGTTGATGGACGGGCCGCTGAGCTTCATCGATACTCGGGAGGGGGAAGAGGGTTATGGCAATGCGAAGAATGGCGTCCTCCATGGCCCATTCACTGTTCGAAGCATAGATTTATCCCAGTCGGGACCCAAAACCTCTGCAACGCGAGCAACCATTCGGTACCACAACGGCGAATTACATGGGACATCTCACAAGATGAGGACATCATGGGATTCAAGAGACTCGAGAACAAGTGTCGACACGACGGAAATTGCGTTTAACAAAGGGGAACTTGTTCGATACGAAGTCGCACGGAGTGAAAAAATTAATGGCAAAGAGGGTCAACCGCGAATCCGGGAAAGCCAGCATTTTCAAGCATTAGATCTTTATTCTTCCCCGCAACATTTTTACGTCTACAGCTACGATCTAAACAGGGCCGAAAATAGACTTACTCACAACGAGTACGTCGAAACACTTTCGTTCGAGAAGATCTTGAAAAGAGATCATCTGAAGCAGTACGATGGTCCAATACTAGGCGCAGCGGCGTCATCAACAGCTCCCCCTGTATTGCCAGGCAGTCCGAGCTTCGATGCTCCTGCCGCATATACTGGTGTAAAGCGAACAACCGTGGCCAGCGGTTCTGAGCGTGATATTCTTTATATCACGAGCCTCTCGAACAAGCGAATGATGGCTGTCATTCGGTACCGTGGGGCACCAGAGCATCCATGGCAAACAATTAAGGTCGCGGTCGAGGCATTTCAAACGAAGACTTTCTACGAACATGCCACTACTTTGAAGCAGCCAGAGATAAAAGTGGATAACCTAGTCTTTAATTAAAGAGATGGTGCAATTCTTGCCGGCCGGGCTTGAATTCTTGTTAGCGACTAGCAATTAGAAGTACTGCCTCCATATCGCAGTGCAGAGCTAGCCGAAACGAGTCAGTCTGGTAACCGGCTTCAGGGCAGCTTGATCGGAGAAGCGCATTTCCGCTATCGGCCAATTGCGCCCAGCCAAATCTGACTGCTTAGACGCTAAGTGGCTAGTTGCGTCGCTGCGCACGGTGTCGGTTCAGCTGTCAGGTATGTCCGGTGCAGTTGTTCGTCGCGGAGTGAGCTCGCTGTGTAGGTCTGGTGGAAGCACGCAGAAGCCCATGACATCACCCCTGGCCGCACGGCAACGCGCCTATCCGGTGGTACAAGGACCTGATACAAAGCAGGTTGATTCAATGGCGCTCCCAGGGGGCCGAGATGTGGAGCGGGTTCCCTTCACCCGCTCCAAAACACAACGGCCCCTCGAGGGCCGTTTTGTTTTGGCGTGAGGACTGGGGATGAGAACCCTCCCGGTTCGCTCAAGGGCGGTCCGGCCGACCGCCCTTGGACAGCGCGCAGCGCTGGGCCGAGCGCAGCGAGCGCCGAGGCATCGGCCCGAGCCGAGGCCGAGCATTCCCTTCACCCGCTCCAAAACACAACGGCCCCTTGAGGGCCGTTTTGTTTTGGCGTGGGGACCGGGGATGAGAACCCTCCCGGTTCGCTCAAAGGCGGTCCGGCGGACCGCCTTTGGATAGCGCGCAGCGATGGGCCGAGCGCAGCAAGCGTGCATGGCCTTCTGGCCTTGGCCGTTTCCGCCCTGGCCGCAGAATCCGCGCACCCGGCCGCGATGCGCCGCTCTGAATTGGGAGTCCTCCATGCCCCTGTGGGCCACCGCCCTGCCCCTGCTCGGCGCCGGTACGCTGCTGGTCGCCTTGCTGGCGCCATCGAGCACCGTCCTGGCCCTGGCGTGCGCCGGCGCCCTCATCGCCTCCGTCGTGGCGGCGGTGCACCACGCCGAGGTGGTCGCCCACCGCGTGGGCGAGCCTTTCGGCACCCTGGTGCTGGCGGTGGCCATCACGGTGATCGAGGTGGCCCTCATCGTGTCGATGATGCTGGCGGGCGGGCCCGACAAGGCCACGCTCCCGCGCGACACGATCTACTCCGCCGTGATGATCATCGCCACCGGGGTGGTCGGCGTTTGCGTGCTGGCCGGAGGTCTGAGCCACCACGAGCAATCGTTCCGTTTGGAAGGCACGAGTTCTGCGCTGTCGGCGCTGGTCGCCCTGGCCGGCTTGTCGCTCGTCATGCCGACCTTCACCACCAGCTCCGCCGTGGGCACCTACACGGTGTCGCAGTTGGTGTTCGTGGGCTTGTCGTCCCTGGCCTTGTGGGCGGTGTTCGTCTTCGTGCAGACCGTGCGCCACCGCGATTACTTCCTGCCGCCACAGCACGCCAACGACGAAGGCGTGCACGCCAAGCCGCCCAGCGCTGGCGCCGCCTGGACCAGCTTCGCGCTCTTGCTCGTGGCCCTCGTCGTGGTGGTGGGCTTGGCCAAGCAGCTGTCCCCAGTCATCGAGGCCGCCGTCACCGCAGCAGGCGCACCGAAAACCGTGATCGGCATCGCCATCGCCCTGCTGGTGCTGCTGCCCGAAACCTGGGCCGCCGTGCGCGCCGCTCGGGCCAACCGGCTGCAAACCAGCATGAACCTGGCCCTGGGCTCGGCATTGGCCAGCATCGGGCTCACCATCCCGGCCGTGGTCGTCACGGCCACGCTGCTGGACCTGCCCCTGGTGCTGGGCCTGCCGCCCAAAGAGCTGGTGCTGCTGGCGCTGACCTTCTTGGTCAGCGCCATCACCCTGGGCACGGGGCGCACCAACGTCATGCAAGGCGCGGTGCACTTGGTGCTGTTTGGCGCCTTCCTGTTCTTGTCGCTGGTGCCCTGAGCGGCCGGGCTGGGCCGGAAGCCGGATCGCGGGCACTTTCAGTTGGCACGCAGCACACCCGGGTCAACTTCGACCAAAGCTGAACAATTCGACAAATACTTCGAAAAAATCTGATGAGCACTCAGCCGTCGCCCCCCTTGTTCTGGGGCACGTTGAGTCGCATGCTCGTCGCCCTGCTTGGCTTCTCGCGGTCGAAAGACCCTTTCCCATGAAACGCATCGCGCTGTTCTTGCTCACCAACCTGGGCGTCATGCTGGTGCTTGGCATCGCCGTGAACGTGTTGGGGCTCAATCGATTCCTGACCGCCAACGGTCTGGACTTGACCAGCTTGCTGGGCTTCGCGGCGGTGATGGGCTTTGGCGGCGCCTTCATCTCGCTGCTGATCAGCAAGCCCATGGCGAAGTGGACGACCAAGCTGCAGATCATCAACGGCTCGCCGCAGCCCACGCACGCGTGGATCGTGAGCACGGTCGAACGCTTCTCCCAGCAGGCGGGCATCCGCACGCCGGAAGTGGGCATTTACGAGGGCGCGCCCAACGCCTTTGCCACGGGCGCGTTCAAGAACTCGGCGCTGGTGGCTGTGTCCACCGGCCTGCTGGAAATCATGGCCCGCGAAGAAGTCGAGGCGGTGATCGGCCACGAGGTAGCGCACATCGCCAACGGCGACATGGTGACGCTGACGCTTATTCAGGGCGTGATGAACACCTTCGTGGTCTTCCTAAGCCGCGTCATCGGCACCTTCGTCGACAAGGTGGTGCTGCGCAACACCAACGATGGGCCCGGCATCGGCTACTACGTCACCACGGTGGTGATGGACTTGGTGCTGGGTGTGGTGGCAGCGATGATCGTGGCTTGGTTCTCGCGCCAACGCGAGTTCCGTGCCGATGCAGGTGCCGCGCAGTACATGGGCCGCAAGCAGCCCATGGTCAACGCCCTGGCCCGCCTGGGCGGATTGGACCCGGGTGAGATGCCCAAGAGCTTGGCGGCCATGGGCATCAGCAGTCGCCCCTCGGGCTTGCTGGCCCTGTTCAGCAGCCACCCGCCCATCGAACAACGCATCGCCCGCCTGAAGGAAAGCGCCTGATGGACCTCTCGAAATTGCTCAACGGCCTGCTCGACTCGGCCGGCCAGGCCACGAAGCAACACGACATCCGCTGGGGCCAGTTCGGCGCCGGCGCGGCCGCCGGCGGGGCCCTGGGCCTGCTGCTGGGCGGCCGCAAGAACAAGGGCTTCGGCCACAAGGCCTTGAAGTACGGCAGCGTGGCGGCCCTGGGTTACGCGGCCTACAAGATCTACGAGCAGTACCAAGCCAAGCAGGCCCAGCCGGTGCCCAGCCCAGCGCCCTCTCAAGCCGTCGCCTGGCCGGCGCCCGGGCAGCCCGCCCTGCCCGCGCCGCAGCAGGCGTGGCACAGCCAGGTGATGCTGCAGGCCATGATCGCCGCGGCGAAAGCCGATGGGCACGTGGACGAGCGCGAGCGCGGACTCATCGAGGCCGAGTTGCAACGTCAAGAGGCCGACGACGCGCAACGCCGCTGGCTGGAGGCCGAATTGCGCAAGCCACTCGACCCCGCCGAGGTCGCCAAGGCGGCCCTGGGCCAGCCGCCGGCCGTGGCGGCCGAGGTCTACCTGGCCAGCCTGCTGGTGGCCGACGAGACCAGCTTCATGGAGCGGGCCTACCTGGACGAGTTGGCCCGGCAGTTGCAACTGCCGGCCGCGCTGAAGCAGGACCTGGAAGCGCAGGCGCGCAGCGCCTGATTGCGCGAGACCACCCCAGAAAAGAAAGGGCGCCCTCGGGCGCCCTTTGCCTTTCCGGTCGAGACCAAGCTCAGGCCGTGGCCGCGATCGGGTTCGGCATGCGCATCAGCGCGTCGAACGCCCCCAGCGCGGCCTTGGCCCCATCGCCGGTGGCGATGATGATTTGCTTGAAGGGCACCGTCGTGCAGTCGCCCGCGGCGAACACGCCGGGCAGCGAGGTTGCGCCCTTGGCGTCGACCACGATCTCCCCATAGCGGCTCAACTCCAGCGTGCCCTTGAGCCACTCGGTGTTGGGCACCAGGCCGATCTGCACAAAGATGCCTTCCAGCGCCAAGGTGACCGACTCGCCCGTTTCGCGGTGCAGGTAACGCAGGCCGCTGACCTTGCCGTTCTGCCCCACCACCTCCTGCGTTTGCACGTGGGTCAGGATGGTGACGTTGGGCAGGCTTTGCAGCTTCTTGACCAGCACGTCGTCGGCCTTGAGGTTGGGGGCAAACTCGAGCAGCGTCACTTCCTTGACGATGCCCGCCAGGTCGATGGCGGCCTCGACGCCGGAGTTGCCACCGCCCACCACGGCCACGCGCTGGCCTTTGAACAGCGGGCCATCGCAGTGCGGGCAGTAGGCCACGCCCTTGTTGCGGTACTCGGCCTCGCCGGGCACGCCCAACTCGCGCCAGCGCGCGCCGGTGGCCAGCACCAGGCTGCGGGCCTTGAGCTGGCCGCCGTTGTCCAGGGTCACGGTGGCCAGGGCCCCGGGCTCACCTGCACCGTCCAGCTGGGCGGCGCGCAAGCCGGCCATCACGTCCACGGGGTACTCGCGCACGTGGTTCTCCAGCGCGCGGGCGAACTGCGGGCCCTCGGTGTGGTTGACCGAGATGAAGTTCTCGATGCCCAGGGTGTCCAGGGTTTGGCCGCCAAAGCGGTCGGCCACCAGACCCACGCGCAGGCCCTTGCGGGCGGCGTACACGGCGGCGGCGGCGCCGGCCGGGCCAGCACCGACGATCAGCATGTCGTAGGGCGCCTTGGCGCTCAGCTCGGCGGCCTGCGCGGCAGCGCGTTCGGCGGCGCCGGCGGTGTCGAACTGCGCTTCGATCTTGGCCAACAACTCGTCCAGGTCCATCCGCCCACTCGCGAACGACTGGCCGTTCACGTAAACGGCCGGCACGGCCATGATCTCGAGCGCCTTGACCTCGTCTTGGAACAGCGCCCCGTCGATGGCGGTGGAGGTGACGGCCGGGTTCAGCAGGCTCATCACGTTGAGCGCTTGCACCACGTCCGGGCAGTTGTGGCAACTCAGGCCGATGTAGGTATCAAAGGCGAGCGGACCCTTCAGGGCGCGGATGCGCGCGGCCTGCTCGTCGGTGATCTTGGGCGCCACGCCGCCGACTTGCAGCAGGCTCAGCACCAGGGTGGTGAACTCGTGGCCCAGGGGCAGGCCGGCGAAGCGCTGGCGGGCAGGCTGGCCCGCATGCCCGATGGTGAACGAGGGGCTGCGCTCGGCGTCATCGACCACCCGCAGGGTGACGCGACCGTCGCCGGCCTCGACCACCTCGTCGAGCAGGGCGCGCAGGTCCTGCGAGGCTTGCGAAGCGTCCAGCGTGGCCACGAGTTCCACGGGGTGGGTGACGCGTTGCAGGTAGGTCGCGAGTTGGGTCTTGAGGGCGGCTTCGAGCATGGCGGGCTTTCGGGCGGCAGCAGCCGGCCGACGCCCCAGGCTCGGGGCGCGGCTAGCAGGGAGAGACAGGGAGCGCAGGGCCCGGGCGGGCGCCTGCGCGGAGGCCATTCAAGGCTCAGATCTTGCCGACGAGGTCGAGCGACGGGGCGATGGTGGCCGCGCCTTCCTTCCACTTGGCCGGGCAAACCTGGCCCGGGTTCTTGGCGGTGTACTGGGCGGCCTTGAGCTTGCGCAGGGTTTCCGACACGTCGCGGGCGATTTCGTTCGAGTGCACTTCGGCCGTCTTGATCACGCCCTCGGGGTTGATCACGAAGGTGCCGCGCAGGGCCAGGCCTTCTTCGGGGATGTGCACGCCGAAGGCGTTGGTCAGCGTGTGGGTCGGGTCGCCCACCAGCGGGAACTTGGCCTTGCCCACGGCCGGGCTGGTCTCGTGCCACACCTTGTGCGAGAAGTGCGTGTCGGTGGTGACGATGTACACCTCGGCGCCCAACTTCTGGAACTCGGCGTAGTTGTCGGCGGCGTCTTCGACTTCGGTCGGGCAGTTGAAGGTGAAGGCGGCCGGCATGAAGATCAGCACGGACCACTTGCCCTTCAGCGACTCGTCGCTGACGGTGATGAACTTGCCGTTGTGGAAGGCCTCGGTCTTGAACGGGGCGACGGTGGTGTTGATCAGGGACATGGAGCTCTCCATAGAGGGGTGAAACGACAAGTCGAGACTGTATCGACCCAGTGACGGCATTAGTTTTGGTTTATCAAATGGGCGTCTTTGGCAAAGGCTATGGCGCCCCTGCCCGGCCAGGTCGATCAGCCCGCGAAATCGTCGTCCAACGAGAAGTCACCGCGATGAAAGGCGGCCAGCACCTCCCGGGCTTCGCCCAATTGCTCGGCGGGCACCCGCACACAGGCGCCGCCCACCGCGATGGACAGCAGTCCGTGCGCCTGCACGATGCCGACGTCGCCGGCGTCGGCCTGCAAGCCGGCCATGTGCAGGCAGTTGCTCAGCAGTTGGGCGTCGGTGGCCGACAGCCCCCGCGCCAGCAGCACCCAGTCGTCGGCGCTCACGACCCGCGCACCGGGTGCAGGGGCGCGCCCTGGGCGGCAAACGCCGCGGCATTGCCCAAGGTCACGTCGGCGATGGCCGCCAGGGCCTCTTCGGTGAAGAAGGCCTGGTGCGCGGTGATCAGCACGTTGGGGAAGGTCAGCAGCCGGGCGAAGACGTCGTCGGTCAGCACCTCGTCGCTGTGGTCCTCGAAAAAGAGCGCGGCCTCTTCCTCGTACACGTCGATGGCCAAGCCGCCCAGGTGGCCCGACTTCAGCGCGTCGATCACCGCCTTGGTGTCGACCACGGCACCGCGGCTGGTGTTCACGAGCACGCTGCCGCGCGGCATCCGCGCCAGCCGCTCGGCGTTGATCAGGTGGTGCGTGGCGGCATTCAGCGGGCACTGCAGCATCACCACCTTGCTGGCGGCCAGGAGTTCGTCCAGCGGCACGTAACGCGCCGTGACCTCGGGGTGCGGGACGGGGTCGTGCACCAGCACCTCGCAACCCAATCCTTGGAAGATGTTCACCACGCAACGGCCGATGCGCCCGGTGCCGATCACGCCCACGGTTTTGCCGTGCAGGTCGAAGCCCAGCAGGCCGTCGAGCTCGAAATTGCCCTCGCGCACCCGGTTGTGGGCGCGGTGCGTGCGGCGGATGAGCGTCAGCAGCAGGGCCAGGGTGTGCTCGGCCACGGCGTGGGGCGAGTACTCGGGCACGCGGGCCACGGTCAGCCCCAGCGCCTGCGCAGCCTTCAGGTCGACCTGGTTGAAGCCGGCGCAGCGAAGCAGCACCAGGCGCACCCCCTGGGCCTGGAGCTGCGCGAGCACGGGGGCGCCGAGGTCGTCGTTGACGAAAGCGCACACCGCGTCGAAGCCGGCGGCCAGCACGGCGCTGGCGGCGTCCAGCCGGGGCTCCAGGCAGGTGAGGCTGAGACCGGGGTACGCAGGCAGCGCGGCGTCGAAACTGAGGCGATCAAAGCGCTTGGCGCTGAACAGGGCGATCTTCATGGGCCTGAGCCTACCTGCGGCAGCGCCAGTGCGTTTGCGCTGCGTCAGGTCACCCGGTGTAACCGGCCGGGTTCAGGTTTCGAACCAGGGCTCGTCGGGCAGGCCCTCGAAGACCTTGCGCAGGCCCTCGCCCCAGCCCTTGCGCAGCTGCTGGAAGTAGGCCGAGTCGGCGCCCACGCGGTGGGCCTTCATGGGCTCTTCGAATCGGTTGGCGCGCAGCAGCACCATGTCGATGGGCAGGCCCACGCTGAGGTTGCTGCGGATGGTGGAGTCGAAGCTGATGAGCGTGCACTTGGCGGCCTCGGGCAGCTGCGTGGTCTCGTAATGCACCACCCGGTCGATGATGGGCTTGCCGTACTTGCTCTCGCCGATCTGGAAGTAGGGCGTGTCCTCGGTGGCCTCGATGAAGTTTCCCTGCGGGTAGATGTGAAAGAGCCGGGGCCCCTCCCCCTTGATCTGCCCGCCAAGCAAGAAGTTGGCACCGAAGTCCACGCCCTGGCTGGGGCCGTGCTCGGCGTCGGCGTCGCGCGCCACCACCTCTTTCAGCGTCTTGCCCACCAGGACGGCGGCGTCGTAAAGGCTGCCGACGTTGAGCATGTTCGGCCCCTCTTCGGTGAGCCGCTGCTTGAGCAGCGACACCACCGACTGCGTCGTGGCCAGGTTGCCGGCGTTCAGCAGCACGATCTCCCGCTGGTGCGGGATGTGGAACAGGTGCATCTTGCGGAACTGGGCGATGTGGTCCACGCCCGCGTTGGTGCGGGTGTCGGACGCGAACAGCAGCCCCGCGCGCAGGCGCATGGCAACGCAGTAGGTCATGGCGCAATCACTGGTCGGCCTGGGCCGACACGCGAACGAAAGTCGCCAATTGTTCCAGCCCGCCGCCGCTGCGCATGCCGCGCACCGGGCAAGCGTCGGCGTAATCGGCCCCAAAGGCGAGCCGAACGTGACGTCCGTCCGCCCGGCAGCGGTTGGACACGTCGAAGGCCACCCAGCCTTCGGGCAGGCGGACTTCGGCCCAGGCGTGGCTGGCCACGTGCTCGGCATCGGTGGCCAGGTAGCCGCTGACGTAGCGCGCCGGCAAGCCCAGTTCGCGCGCGCAGGCGATGAACACCTGCGCGTGGTCTTGGCACACGCCGTGCCCGGTGGCGAAGGCCTGCGACGCCGAGGTGGCGGCGTCTGTGCCGCCCTGGATGTAGGGCATGTGAACGAGCAGCGCATGAATCAAGCCCATCAGCCCGGTCGCGGGAGAAGCGCTCACGGCGCTGGCGTGCGCCGCGGCGAAAGCCTGGATGGCCGCGTCGGGCGTGGTCAAGGGCGTAGGGCGCAAAAACACCTGCGGGGGCAGCGCGCCATCCGGCTCGGGCACCTGGGGGCCGTCGGGGGTCTCGACCTCACCGTAGGCCCGCAGGTGGATCTCGCGGCGATCGCCTTCCAGGGTGAGCACGTGCAAGGCGTTGCCCCAGGCGTCCAGGGCTTGCACGGCGGCGCCCGGCAGGTCCAACTGCCACCGGCGCACCACCAGGCCCGGCGTGGGTCGCGGGCTCAAGCGCAGGTACTGGGTGCTGAAACGCAGCGGGGCGTCGTAGCGGTAGGTGGTGTCGTGGGCGATGTGCAGGAGCATGGCGCGCGGTCCCGATCAATGGGCTTCAAAGTAAGCGCGGCTGATGGCGCTGGACAGCTCAGCACTCTCCTCCAAGAAGTGCGTGATCCAACCATGCAAGCCCGTCTCGAGGATCGCGTCGATGTCGGCGTGCTGCAGCTTCAGCGCCATCTGCCCGGCCAAGAGCTTGGGCGCCCGGCCGGCGTCCAGGCTGCCGGCCTGGCACTGGATCTCGGGCAGCACGGCCGCCACCTGCGCGGCGCAGCTGCGCAAGCTGCGTGGCACGTCGTCGCGCAGGATCAGCAGCTCGGCCACCCGGCGGGCGTCCAGGCTGTCGCGGTACACCGCGTGGTAGGCCTCGAAGGCCGAGAGCGAACGCAGCAGCGCGCTCCAGGCGTAGAACTCAGCGCTGCTGTCCTGGCGCGCGGCCACGGGCTGCAGGCTGTCCTCGGCCGGCTCAATGAGCTGGCTCTTCACGTCCAGCAGGCGCGCGGTGTTGTCGGCCCGCTCGATGAAGGTGCCCAGGCGGATGAAGCAGTAGGCGTCGTTGCGCTGCAGCGTGCCCACCGTGGCGCCGCGCATCAGGTGGCTGCGCTCCTTCACCCAATCGAAGAAGGCGGAGGGGCTGCCGCTGAGCTTCTTGGGCAGGCCCTTGGCCTCCAGCCAGGTGGCGTTCACCGCTTCCCACATCTCGGCGGTGATTTGGCCGCGCACGGCGTGGGCGTTTTCGCGGCTGGAACGCAAGCAGGACAGCACCGAGGCGGGGTTGTCGAGGTCCAGCGCCATGAACTCGAACAGGCGTTTGGCGTCGAACTTGGCGTGCTTGGCCTGGTAGGCCTGCAGGGACCCCGTGACGGCCAAGGGCGCGGCCAGCTCGGTGGCAGCGCCGCGGCTTTGCGGCATGAGGCTCAGGGACTGGGTGACGTCGAGCATGCGCACGAGGTTCTCGGCGCGCTCCATGTAGCGGCTCATCCAGTAGAGCTGGGAGGCGGTGCGGGACAGCATCAGTTCGCCTCCTTGGCCACGGGCGTTTCCAGGATCCAGGTGTCCTTGGTCCCCCCGCCCTGGCTGCTGTTCACCACCAAGCTGCCGGCCTTCAGCGCCACGCGCGTCAGGCCGCCGGCCACCATGTTGACCTCGCGCCCCGTGAGCACGAAGGGCCGCAGGTCGATGTGCCGAGGCGCGATGCCGCTTTCCACGAAGGTGGGGCAGCTGCTCAGGGCCAGCGTGGGCTGGGCGATGTAGTTGCTCGGGTCGGCCTTGACGCGCTCGGCGAAGTCGGCGATCTCTTGCTGCGTGGCCGCGGGGCCCACCAACATGCCGTAGCCGCCGGCGCCGTGCACCTCTTTCACCACCAAGTCCTTCAGGTTCGCGAGCACGTGGGCGCAGTCGTCGGCCTTGCGGCACTGCCAGGTGGGCACGTTGCGCAGGATGGGCTCCTCGCCCAGGTAGAAGCGCACCATGTCGGGC
The DNA here is from genome assembly GCF_004004565.1 of Inhella crocodyli. Taxonomy (GTDB): domain Bacteria; phylum Pseudomonadota; class Gammaproteobacteria; order Burkholderiales; family Burkholderiaceae_C; genus Inhella; species Inhella crocodyli. Next base: position 118,544 of record NZ_SACM01000006.1, on the reverse strand, counting down.
ACGTAGGGGTAGATGGACTTGTCGTCGGCCACGCCGGTGCCGATGGCGTTGGCCAGCACCACGTGCCCGAGCTTGTAGACGCTGAGCAGACCGGGCACGCCCAGCATCGAATCGGCGCGGAAGGCCAGCGGGTCGAGGAAGGCGTCGTCGATGCGGCGGTAGATGACGTCCACGCGCTTGGGGCCGACCGTGGTGCGCATGTAGAGAAAGCCGCCCTTCACGAAGAGGTCTTGCCCTTCCACCAATTCCACGCCCATCTGCTGGGCCAGGAAGGCATGCTCGAAGTAGGCGCTGTTGGCCGGGCCCGGGGTGAGCACCACCACGGTGGGATCGTCGGCGGTGGCCGACTGGCGCAGCGCGTTCAGCAGCAGCGTGGGGTAATGCGCCACGGGCGCCACGGCGTACTTGTCGAACAGCTCGGGGAAGAGCCGCATCATCATCTTGCGGTTCTCGAGCATGTAGCTCACGCCGCTGGGCACGCGCAGGTTGTCTTCCAGCACGTAGTAGTGGCCGTCGGCGTGACGGATCAGGTCCACCCCGGTGATGTGCGCGTAGACCTGGTGCGGCAGGTCCAGGCCCTGCATGGCGGGCTGGTACTGCGCGTTGGCAAACACCTGCTCGGCCGGGATCAAGCCGGCCTTGACGATGGCGTGCTCGTGGTAGATGTCGTGCAAGAAGCGGTTGAGCGCGTTCACCCGCTGGCGCAGGCCCTGCTGCAGCGTGGCCCATTCGTCGGCCGGCACGATGCGCGGCACAGTGTCAAAGGGGATCAGGCGTTCGGCGCCGGCCTCGTCGCCATAGACGGCAAAGGTGATGCCCACCTTGTGGAACAGCAGGTCGGCCTCGGCCCGCTTGGCGGCCAGGGCCTGGGGCGTTTGCGCTTGCAGCCAGTCGGCAAAGCCTTGGTACTGCGGCCGGATGGCGCCGCTGGCCAGCAGCATTTCGTCGAAGTGGTGCGGCGGCGGAAGTTGAAGGGCGTGCATACGTCTCCTGGTGGCGCACAGGCTTGGTGCAAGCCTTGTGCCTGCCCGAATCCGGCCCAAGCGTGCCCGAGCCGCGCCAGCTTGGGGCTAGGGATCGGCCCCTGCCCCAGGGCGGTGCGAACTCTGCACCAATTCGGCGCGAATAAGTTCTTTCCTCAATGGCCGTTCTCGCACCGGCCAAGGCAAGATCGGGCCATGCCCACCCACGCCCCCTCCCCCGCCGTCGCCAGGACGCGCAGGGCCTTCTGGGGGCTGGCGTGCGCAGGCTGGCTGTGGGCCGGCAGCGCGGGCGTCGGCGCGCCGCTCGCGGCCTCGGCGCCGGCGCCCTGCGTCAAAACCCTGGCTTGGAGCGACGACCCGCCGAACACCATGCGCTTGTCGAGCAACGCCGTGGGCGGCGTCGAGATCGACCTGCACCGCGAGCTGTTCAAGATGATGGGCTGCGAGTTGCGCCTGGTGGAGATCCCCTTCGCCCGCGCCCTGGGCGAGTTGGAAGCGGGGCACATCGACATGATCCCGGCCACCTTGGCCCGGCCTGAGCGCCAGGCCTACGCCTTGTTCTCGAAGCCCCTGCTTTTCTTGCACAACGTCCTGTACGTGCGCGCTGCGGACCTGCCGCAAACCCAAGGCCGGCGCTTGGCCGAGCTCGTGGACCTCGGCTGGCGCCTGGGTGGGCAAGTCGGTGTGGTGTATGGTAGCGAGTACGCCGCCCTGCTGAACGACCCGCGGCGGGCCGCACGGCTCGAGCGCGTGCCCTACCGGCCCAGCCTGTGGAAGATGCTCGACAACCGGCGCGTGGACGGGGTGCTGGCCAACCAACTGACCGCGCAGCAGGAACTGCGGCAAATGGGCTTGGACCAACGCTTGGTGCCCTCGCGCATCGCCTTGCCGGTGGAGAGCGGCGGCACCGCCTGGAGCCGGCGCACCACGGACGAGGCCTTCGTCGAGCGCTTCAACGAGGCGCTGGCCGCACTGCGTCGCAGCAAGCGCTACGCCGAGCTGCTCGCGCCCTACGGCCTGTCGCCCTCAGGGCAGATGATCGAACGCCCGCGCTAGCGCGGCGTCCAGCGCCGGCAGCTGGGCCTGCAGGGCCGCCAGGCGTGCGGGCTCGCGCTCGCGCACGGCGGGGGCCCAGATCGGGGCGGGAAACTGGGCGTCGTCCGCAAAGCGGGCGATGACGTGCCAATGCAGGTGAGGCACCACGTTGCCCAAGCTGGCCAGGTTCACCTTGGTCGGGGACAGCTCGCGAAGCAGGGCCTGCTCGACGAGCACCACGGCCTCCATCACCGCGACGCGCTCGGCCGCCGACAAGGCGCTGAACTCGGCCACGTGGGCGTTGACGATCACCCGGTAGAAGGCCGGGTGAGCCAGCGTGTCGGTGACCCGCACCACGCGGTACAGGGGCCGCCGGTGCACGAGCAGGCCGGCGTCGTCGTGGCACAGGGGACAAGGGGCGGTGGACATGGGCGCTGAAAAGGGGGCGGGGCCGCGATCCTGCCATGGGCACTCGTGCCCATGGCCCTTGGCCCCAGCGCGAGCCCTCGGCTACCCTGCGCGCCATGCCCGTGCCGTCCCTTGTCTTGCGTCGCTTGTTGCTCGGCCTTGCGTTGTTGGCCCTGGGCGCCGCCGCGGCCCAAGCCTGCACCAAGCGCCTGCGCTGGAACGACGACCCGCCCTACAGCATGCGCCTGCCCGATGGCCGCATCGGTGGATGGAGCGTGGAGCTGGCGCAGGCCGTGCTGCAGCGCATGGGTTGCCAAGTGGTGCTGGAGGAAATGCCCTTCGCGCGCGCGCTGGCAGAGCTGCGATCCGGGCATTTGGACATGCTGGACGGCGCCTTCCCCTTGCCCGAGCGGCAGGCCTACGCCCACTTTTCCGCGCCCGTGCTGCGCTCGCGCAACCTGGTCTTCATCCGGCGCAGCGACCTGCCGCGCTTCCACGCGCAATCGCTGGCCGAGTTGTTCGAATCGGGTTGGCAGTTCGGCGCCCAGGTGGGGGTGGTCTACGGGCCGGCCTACGCCGCCTTGCAGCAGGACGCGCGCTTTCGCGCCAAGCTGCAATCGGTGCCCCGCCGCAGCAGCCTGTGGCAGATGCTGGCCCTGGGACGGGTCGATGTCGTCATGGCCGATGAACTCAGCGCGGTGCACGAACTCGCGGCCGCTCGTTTGAGCGCCGACATCGTGCCCACGGCGCTCGTGGTGTCGGACGAGCCGGCCACGATGGCCTTCAGCAGGGCCACGACGGACGCCAGCTTCGTGCAACGCTACGACGCCGTGCTGCGAGAGATGCAGGCCGATGGCAGCTACGAGCGCTTGCGCCAGCGCCACGGGCTGGGGGCCACGGCTCAGCCGCCGTCCAGGCCCTGAGGTGGTGGCACCGGGTCGCGCCGCACCCAACCGATCGACAGCACGTAGCGGCTCCCGCCTTCGACCCGCGTGACGCTGTGCTCGCAGGCGTCGGGCCGAAAGAGCTTGATGCGGGCGGTCTCGAAGATCGGCGTCGCGCACACGAACTCGCCGCCGCGCGGCGAGGCCTTGAGCACCAGGTTCAGTCGGTAGTGCCGTCCGGCCTGCACCGGGTCGGTGTGGGGCGGGATGGCGCTGCCTGCGGGGTAGCGAATCAGGTAGCTGTCAAAGGGCAAGGGCCACCGACCCGTGAGCAGCAGCATCTTGTCGTAGCCCGTGCCTTGGCGGCCGCGCTGCCAGCGCCAGGCCGTCGCGAGGAAGGTCCGCCAGCTCATGCCGCGTGCCGCTCGGCCCCGTCCAGCCCATGCTGGCGGCGGGCGCGAAGGCACTGATCGTCGCCGGGCTGCAAGGCCTTGCACGTGCTGGATCGCTGCGCGTAGATGCCGCAGCCCACGGCCTGACCAATCTCGCCCTGCAGCGCCACGCAGCGCACCGGCAAGGCCTCGGTGCCTTGCATGCAGCGGGTGTGCGGGGTCAGCGGCCGCGTGAGCGCCACCGGCACCGTGCCACCGGGCGCGTCGTCGGCCTCGGCCCAGTAGAACGAGACCCGGTAGCTGGCGCAGCAGGCGCCGCAGCGTTGGCAGTCGAAGTCGGCTGCGTGGGCCATGGCGCCTGCGTCAGACCAGCACCCGCTCGATGCCCCCGGCGTTGGCCTGGGCCACGTACTCGGGCATCCAGTTGTCGCCCAGGATCTTGCGGGCCATTTCCACGACGATGTAGTCGGCCTCCAGCAGCCCGTTTTGCAGGTCGTTGCCGTAGCGGCTCAGGCCTTGCAAGCAGCTGGGGCAGCTGGTCAGGATCTTCACGTCCTGGCCCGCGGCCGGCGCCAATTGTTTGAGCGCGTCGGCGTTCTTCTGCAGTTCCTCTTCCTTGCGGAAGCGGATTTGCGTGCTGATGTCGGGCCGGGTCACGCCCAGGGTGCCGCTCTCGCCGCAGCAGCGCTCGCTCTTGAGCACCTGATCGCCCACCAAGGCCTTCACGGTCTTCATGGGGTCTTGCTGCTTCATGGGGCTGTGGCAGGGGTCGTGGTACAGGTAGGCCCCGCCCTCGCCCAGGGTGATGCCCTTTTCGAGCAGGTACTCGTGGATGTCGACGATGCGGCAGCCGGGGAAGATGTCTTCGAAGCGGTAGCCCTGCAGTTGGTCGAAGCAGGTGCCGCAGCTGACCACCACCGTTTTGATGTCCAGGTAGTTCAGCGTGTTGGCCACGCGGTGGAAGAGCACCCGGTTGTCGGTGATCATCTGCTCGGCCTTGTCGAACTGGCCGCTGCCGCGCTGCGGGTAACCGCAGCACAGGTAGCCCGGGGGCAGCACGGTTTGCACGCCGGCGTGCCAGAGCATGGCCTGCGTGGCCAGGCCCACCTGGCTGAAAAGTCGCTCCGAGCCGCAGCCCGGGAAGTAGAAGACGGCCTCGGTGTCGGCCGTCGTCTTGGCCGGGTTGCGGATGATCGGGACGTAGTCCTTGTCCTCGATGTCCAAAAGCGCGCGCGCCGTCTTCTTGGGCAGGCCGCCGGGCAGCTTCTTGTTGATGAAGTGAATCACCTGCTCGCGCACCGGCGCCGGGCCCACGCTGGCCGGCGGCTTGGCGGTTTGCTTCTTCGCGAACTTGCCCAACACCTCGTGCGCCAGGCGCTGTGCCTTGAAGCCCACGCCCACCATGGCGGTGCGCGCCAGCTTGATGGTCTCGGGGTTGGTGGCGTTGAGCATCAGCATGGCCGCGGCATTGCCGGGGCGGAAGCTCTTCTGACCCATCTTGCGCAGCAGGTTGCGCATGTTCATCGACACGTCGCCGAAGTCGATCTTCACCGGGCAAGGCGAGGCGCACTTGTGGCAGACCGTGCAGTGGTCGGCCACGTCCTCGAACTCTTCCCAGTGCTGCACGCTGATGCCGCGCCGGGTCTGCTCTTCGTACAGGAAGGCCTCGATCAAGAGCGAGGTGGCCAGGATCTTGTTGCGCGGGCTGTAGAGCAGGTTGGCACGCGGCACGTGGGTGGCGCACACCGGCTTGCACTTGCCGCAGCGCAGGCAGTCTTTGATGCTGTCGCTGATCGCGCCGATGTCCGAGCGCTGCATGATCAGCGACTCGTGGCCCATCAGGCCGAAGGACGGCGTGTAGGCGTTGGTCAGGTCGGCGAAGGGGCTCTCGGGTTCGGAGCCTGCGCGAAGCAGCTTGCCCTTGTTGAAGCGGCCCGTGGGGTCGATGCGCTTCTTGTAGTCGGCAAAGGCGGCCAGCTCCTCGTCGCTGAGGAACTCGAGCTTGGTGATGCCGATGCCGTGCTCGCCGCTGATCACGCCGCCGAGCGAGCGGGCCAGCACCATGATGCGGGCCACCGCCTCGTGGGCGGCTTGCAGCATGGCGTAGTTGTCGCTGTTGACGGGGATGTTGGTGTGCACGTTGCCGTCGCCGGCGTGCATGTGCAGGGCGACCCACACGCGGCCGCGCAGCACCTCGCCGTGGATGCGCTTGATCTCGGCCAGCACGGGCTCGAAGGCCGCGCCGCTGAAAATCGACTGCAGCGGCTTTTGGATCTGCCGCTTCCAGCTGGCGCGCAGCTCTTGCGTTTGCAGCTTCTCGAAGTGCGCGTCGATCCCATCCAGCCAGCCTTGCCACTGGGCGCGCACCTCGGCCAGCAGGGTCTGGGCCTGGGCCACGCGGTCTTCCAACAGCTCGCTGTTGGCGATGTCGCTCGCGTCGTCGGTCTTGCCCAGGGGCAGGCGGCCGGCGAAGAAGGCCTGCAGCGCGCCCACGAGCTCGAGCTTGTTGCGCAGGCTCAGCTCGATGTTGATGCGCTCGATGCCCAGCGTGTACTCGCCCATGCGCTCGAGCGGGATCACCACATCCTCGTTGATCTTGAAGGCGTTGGTGTGCTTGGCGATGGCCGCCGTGCGCTTGCGGTCGAGCCAGAACTTCTTGCGCGCCTCGGCGCTCACGGCCACGAAGCCCTCGCCGCTGCGCGCGTTGGCGATGCGGACGACCTCGCTGGTGGCGCGGGCCACCGCGTCGTCGTCGTCGCCCACGATGTCGCCCACCAGCACCATCTTCGGGAAGCCGCCGCGCTTGCTCTTGGTGGCGTAGCCCACGGCCTTGAGGTAGCGGTCGTCCAGGTGCTCCAGGCCGGCCAGCAGCACGCCGTTCTTGGCCTCGGCGAACAGGTAGTCCTTGATCTCCACGATGCTGGGCACCGCGTCCTTCGGGTTGCCGAAGAACTCCAGGCACACGGTGCGCACGGCCTTGGGCATGCGGTGCACGATCCAGCGCGCGCTGGTGATCAAGCCGTCGCAGCCTTCCTTTTGGATGCCCGGCAGGCCGGCCAAGAACTTGTCGGTGACGTCCTTGCCCAGGCCCTCTTTGCGGAACACGCGGCCGGGGATGTCCAGGCGCTCGGTCTTGAGCAGCTTTTTGCCGCTGGCGTCGAAGGTGCGCAGCTCAAAGCTGGCCACGTCCACGTCGTGGATCTTGCCCAGGTTGTGGTTCAGCCGGTGCACCTCCAGCCACTGGGCGTCGGGGGTGACCATCTTCCAGCTGGCAAGGTTGTCCAGCGCCGTGCCCCAGAGCACCGCCTTCTTGCCGCCGGCGTTCATGGCCACGTTGCCGCCGATGCAGCTCGCTTCGGCGCTGGTGGGGTCGACGGCGAACACGAAGCCGTGCCGCTCGGCCAAGTCGGCCACGCGCTGCGTGACCACGCCGGCCTCGCTGAAGATCGTGGGCACCTCGCGGTCCAGGCCCGGCAGCTGCAGCATCTCGACGCCGCGCAGGGCCTCGAGCTTCTCGGTGTTGATGACCGCGCTCTTCCACACCAGGGGCACGGCGCCGCCGGTGTAGCCGGTGCCACCGCCGCGCGGGATGATGGTCAGCCCCAGCTCGATGCAGCTGGCCACCAGGCCGGCCATCTCGGCCTCGGTGTCGGGCGTCAGCACCACGAAGGGGTACTCGACGCGCCAGTCGGTCGCGTCGGTCACGTGGCTGACGCGGCTCAGGCCGTCGAACTTGATGTTGTCTTTGGCGGTGTGCTTGCCCAGGGCCTTGGCCGCGGCCTTGCGCAGGTCGTAGACCTCGCGGAAGCGCGCCGCGAAGCGGTTCACCGCCTCGCCGGCCAACTGCAGCAGCTCGCCCACGGCGGCGTCGCGGTCAGGGTCGGCCGCCGGGTTGCGGCGCTTGTCCACCTCGCGCAGGCGGTGCATCAGCGCGTCCACCAAGGCCTGGCGGCGCTTGGGGTTGGCCAGCAGGTCGTCTTCCAGGTAGGGGTTGCGCTGCACCACCCAGATGTCGCCCAGCACCTCGTACAGCATGCGCGCGCTGCGGCCGGTGTTGCGCTGCTGGCGCAGGCTGGAAGCCAGCTCCCAGGCGCGCGGACCCAGCAGGCGCAGCACGATCTCGCGGTCGGAGAACGAGGTGTAGTTGTACGGAATCTCGCGCAGGCGCGGGGCGTCGGCGTTGGCGAGATCGGGGTCGGCAACCCCCAGCAGGGCGGTCGTCGGCAATGGGGCGTTCATGGCAGGAAATGGGCCGGCGGCAGCGGCTTTTCAGGGGAACGGGCCCCCTTCGGGAGCCCAGGCTCAAGGGTAACCGAGCGCCTTCGCGCCAAAGGCATAACCTCTGGGGGAGCAGGCCCAAGACTCCGCCATCCACGAAAGCCGCCATGTCCCGCCCCATCGCCCTGTCCACCCCCTGGCTTTACCCGTTTTGGATCGCCCACCGCGGCGCGGGCCGCAGCGCCCCGGAAAACACCCTGGCCGCCTTCCGCCTGGGCGCGGCGCACGGCTACCGGGCCTTCGAGTGCGACGTGCAGCTCTCTCGCGATGGCGTGCCCTTCCTGCTGCACGACGACGCGCTGGCCCGCACCACCACCGGCCAGGGCCTGGCCTGCGAGCAGACCTGGCAGGCCTTGTCCTTGTTGGATGCCGGGTCCTGGCACAGCGCCGCCCACGCCGGCGAGCCGCCGTGCAGCCTGGCCGCCCTGGCGCGCGCCGCGCAGCAGCAAGGCTGGGCCCTGAACCTGGAGCTCAAGCCCAGCCCCGGGCAGGCCGCGCGGGTGGGCGCGGGCGTGGCGGCTTGGCTGCGGGCGCATTGGCGGGGCGCCACGCCCCCCTTGCTCAGCAGCTTCGAGCCCGAGGCGCTGCGCGCGGCGCGCGAGGCCGATGCCGGCTGGCCCCTGGCCCTGCTGCGGGAGCGCTGGTCGGCCGAGGTGCCCCGGCAGGCGCTGGACCTGGGGGCCTGCGCGGTGGTCTGCCAGCACGCGTCCTTGGACGCGGAGGCCATCCAAGCCTTGCACGACGCCGGGCTGCGGGCCCTGGCCTACACGGTCAACGAGCGCGCCGAGGCCGCGCGCTTGCAGGCCGCCGGCGTGGACGGCTTGATCACCGATGCGGTGACCGAATTCAAGCCCTGAGTGGCCGCCGAGCAACGGAGCGGCGCGCGGAACTGATCCAAATCAAGCCGGCCAACGCCCCGGCGTTCGGCCGCCGATCGACTTGACGCAGCGCAAATCCAAGGGCTTTCCCGAGGGGTGCAATGGCGCCATTCCAAACCCACTTTGAATGGAGTCCATCGATGAGCCGCAAGCAACTGACCACCCTCGTTCTGGGCACGTTGGCCGCCACCACCTTGCTGGTGGCTGTGCCCGCCGCCCACGCGCAAGACAGCGGCGACTGGATCGTCCGCGGCCGTGCGCTGCGCCTGGATTCGGCGAACAAGGACAGCACGGGCCTGGGCCTGTCGGTCAACGACAAGACCTTCCCCGAGCTCGACATCACCTACTTCTTCGACAAGAACTGGGCCGCCGAGCTGGTGCTGACTTACCCGCAAAAGCACGACATCCGCTCCAACGGCACCAACATCGGCTCGCTGAAGCACCTGCCGCCCACCCTGAGCCTGCAGTACCACCTGGATGCCAGCGGCTGGCGCCCCTACGTCGGCGTGGGCGTCAACGCCACGCTGTTCTCGTCGAACAAGTTCGTGCCCGCCGTGCAAACCGCGCTGAACCCGTCCATCGGCGGCAGCAGCTTCGGCCTGGCCTACGGCCTGGGCTTCGACGTCCCCGTGGGCGGCGGCTGGCTGTTCAACGTCGACGTGAAGAAGGTCAAGATCGCCACCGACATCAAGAGCAACGGCACCAAGGTCGGCGAGTTCAAGGTCGACCCGACGCTGTTCAGCATCGGTTTCGGCAAGCGCTTCTGACGCCCACACCAACGCCACCAACCCCCAAGCCGCCTTCGGGCGGCTTTTTCGTGCCCGCCGCCTAGACTGCCGGCCCTCTCCTTCCGTCTCGCCACCGACCATGCCCTTGGCGCACGAGTTCGACGTCGCCGTCGTCGGCGGCGGCTACAGCGGCAGCCTCACCACCGCTCACCTGCTGCTGCACTCGGCGCTGGCCGGCCGGCGCATCGCGCTGCTGCACGGGCCCACGCGCCCGGGCCGCGGCCTGGCCTACGGCACCTGGGACGACAACCTGCTGCTCAACGTGCCCGCCGGCAACATGAGCGCCTGGGACGGGCAGCCCCTGCACTTCGTGCAGCACCTGCAGCGCATCGACCCCAGCCTGCACGAAGGCTCTTTCGTCTCGCGCCGCCTGTACGGCGATTACTTGGAAGCGCAGTTGCAGCAGGCCCGAAAGGCGTCGGCGGCCGAGTTGCAGGCCCTGCCCTTGTCGGCGACCGCCGTCGTGCCCCTGCCTGGGGGCGGCTTCCGCGTGGCCACGCACGACGGCCCCGCCGTGCACGCCCGCCGCGTGGTGCTGGCCCTGGGCCACCTGCCGCCCCGGTGGCCGGCCCCTTGGGACGCCCTTCCCCCCGGCCAGCCCGGCTTGCTGCGGGCCGACGACGCGGCCGCGCTGCAGGCCTTGCCCGCGCAGGCCCCGGTGTTGGTGCTGGGCACGGGCCTCACCGCCGTCGACCTGCTGTTCCAACTGAGCAGCCATGCCCCGCGGCAGGTGCTGCTCCTGTCCCGCCGCGGCCTGCTGCCCCAAGCGCACCGCAACAGCCCCCAGCGCCCCACGACCGACGCCACGCCGCCGTGGCACGGCGCCGACGCGCGCGCCTTGCTACGCGGGCTGCGCGAAGCGGCCCAGCAGCGCGTGCAGGCCGGTGGCGACTGGCGCGACGCCGTGAACGCGCTGCGCCCGCACACACCGGCGCTGTGGCAGGCCCTGCCGCTGCGCGAGCGGGCGCGCTTCGCGGCCCGCTTGGCCCCGTACTGGGACGTGCACCGCCACCGCTTGGCCCCGGTGGCCGCGCACCGCCTGGCCGCCCTGCGCGACAGCGGCCAGGCCCAGGTGCTCGCCGGGCGGGTCCTGGAGGCGGCGCCCGACGCAGGCGGCTGGCGGGTGGGCTGGCGCGCCCGTGCCGACGGCGCGGTGCGCGCGCTTCGGGTGGCCGCGGTGGTCAACGCCACCGGGCCCAGCACCGACCTGGCGGCCGCCGACGACCCGCTGCTGAAGCAGCTCCTGGCCACCGGGCAAATCGCCCCCGACCCCTTGCGACTCGGTCTGGCATTGGGGCCCGACTTGGCCCTGCTGGACGCGCAAGGCCGGGCCCAGCGCGACCTGTTCTACGTGGGCCCGTGGCTGCGCGCCGCGCGCTGGGAAGCCACCGCCGTGCCGGAGCTGCGCCAGCACGTGCGCAATATCGTCAATGCTGTTGCTAGCTCACTCTGAGTGATGGCCTGCGGGATCATTCGCGTGCGCCCGATTGGGTAACCGAACGCTTCGCCTTTTCCGCGTAGCGATCCATGGACTGTTGAATCGTGGCCCGCAATTTCTCAACCGTGGTGCCACGTAGGGAAGTGCTCAACCATTTGCAATATTTGTGAGGGTCGTAAGACTTGGCGGCTTGCAGCATCCTGTTGCCGAGCTCTTCGGCGAACGCCTCCAATGCTGCCGCCTCCTTCTCCGAAACGGAGTCGAGCTCGCTGGCATTTGCGGCAAGGATTGGCTCGACGGCCTCTGCCATTCTTCGATTCATGGAGACGAACTCGGTCTCAAGTTCGGCGTGCGACTCAGGTGATGCCTCTTTGCAGTACGCCACTACTCGAGCCGGCCCGGACTTGTAAACCGCAGCAAGTCCATCCACCAGATTCGTCGCTGCATTGACTGGCATGGTCACAATGACCAACGCGGCGGACACCGCCGACGTGCACTTCGCGATTGACATGCTGATGACCTCATTCGGCCTTGAGATGGTGGGCCGACGATGTTAGGTCTAGCGATGGCTACCCGCCTGCTGCCCCCCAGTTGCAGGCCCCAGCAAATCAACAGCATGGCTTGGCCGCCCGGTCCATAGCCACGATCGAAACCACCCCAACTCAAGGCAGCATCGCCTCCGCCGGCTCGGGCGGCTCTCCCGCCTCGTCGGCCAGTTGGGGCAGCGTGGTCACCGCGCGCAGCACCGGCGAGCGCCACGCGGCCAGGGCCAGCAGCAGCGCGCTGGCGCCGGCGAAGCCCAGCGCCCAGCGCAGGCCCAGGTGCTGGCCCAGCCAGCCCCCCAGCAAGGCGCCCGGCGCCCCGGGCAAGACCGTGAGCCAGCGCATGGTGCTGGTCATGCGGCCGAGCAAGGGGCTGGGCGTCACGGCCTGGCGCAAGCTCAGGAAGTTGATGAACATCAGCACGGCGCCCAGGCCGAAGCAGCCGAGCATCAGGCCGAAGGCCAACACGCCCAAGGGACCGGCCGGCGCCACCGCCAGCAGCACCCAGCCAGCGCCCGTGACGGCAATGCCCAGCACCAGGCAGGGGCCCGGCCCCAAGCGCTCGCTCACGGCGTGGCCCTTGAGGCTGCCCAGCACCGTGCCCACGCCCAGGGCCACGTAGGCCAGGCCGATGGCGCCGGGGCTCAGGCCCAGTTCGCGCGAGGCCACCAGGATCTGCACCACCATGGCGCAGTAGTGGCAAAACTGCCAGGTGCCGATGACCCAGGCCAGCGTGGGCAGCAGCGCGTTGCCGCGCACGAAGTGCAGGCCGGTCAACAGCTCCTCTTTGAAGCCGCGGCCGCTGGCGCTTTGGACGACCTCGCGGATGCGCAGGCCGCGCAGCACCAGGGCCGAGGCCGCCAGCAGCAGCGCGTCCACCACCAGGGCCAACGGGGCGCCCACGGCCTTGATGAGCAAGCCGCCAAAGGCCGGGCCGGCCACCTCGGGGCCGCTGGAGGCCAGGGCGTTCTTGGCGTGGGCCTCCACCAGGCGCTCGCGGGGCACCACCTGGGTCAGCACCACCTGCGCCGCGCTGCCGGCCACCGTGTGCACGCTGCCCAGCACGAAGGCCACGACGTACATCCACTCCATGGTGAGCCAGCCCAAGGCTTGCGCCACCGGGATGGTGACCAGGGCCGCGGCCAGGGTGAGCTCGCCCACCACGTAGACCGGCAGCTTGCGCACGCGGTCCAGCCACACCCCGCTGGGCAGCGACAGCAGCACGAAGGGCGCCAGCTCCAGCGCCGTGAGCAGGCCCATTTGCTGGGGCGTGGCGTGCAGCAGCAACGCGGCCGTGAGCGGCAGCGCCAGCATGGTGATCTGCGCGCCGGTGGACGACATCAGGATGGACGACCACAAGCGCCGGTAGGCGCGGTCGCGCAGCAGGTCGTCGGGCTTGAGGCGGAAGCGCTCTCGCAGCGCTTGGAGCCAATGGGACAGGGAGGACACGGACAACTACTCCGGGGAACGGCACACGTGGGGGTCGGCGCGCTGGGCGGGGGCCCAGGCCGCGCCGCGCGGCGGCGGCAGCGCGCTTACGTGGCGTCGAGGAGTTTGGTCATGCGCCGCAGCTTAGGCCGGCTGGGCTTGGATGACTTTCGTCAGGGGTCGGCCCGACCTGCCAAGTACGCACCACGAGCGGGCACCTTTCGCGCCGTACGCACCACATTAGCGCCTCATTCGCACCATCGCGGGGCTTGTGGTGGTGCGCAGCACGCACCAAGGCGGGTACGCAATTTGCTGCCATGCACGCTTTCTGTGCCACCCTTCCCGGAGCATCGCCTTGGCGCCCCCCACCACCTCTGCCGACGTCCTCTTCATCCTGCTGGGCGCCATCATGATCTTGGCGATGCACGCCGGGTTTGCCTTTTTGGAACTGGGCACGGTGCGCCACAAGAACCAGGTCAACGCGCTGGTCAAGATCCTGAGCGACTTCGCGGTCTCCACCCTGGCCTACTTCTGCATCGGCTACACGGTGGCCTACGGCGTGAGCTTCTGGGGCAGCGCCCAAGCGCTGACGGCCCAAAACGGCTACGCGCTGACCAAGTTCTTCTTCCTGCTGACCTTCGCCGCGGCCATCCCGGCCATCGTGTCGGGCGGCATCGCCGAGCGGGCCAAGTTCAACCCGCAACTGGCCGCCACCTTCGCACTGGTGGCCTTGGTGTACCCGTTGTTCGAAGGCATGGCCTGGAACCAGCGCTTCGGCTTCCAAGCCTGGCTGGCCGCCCAGTTCGGCGCGGAGTTTCACGACTTCGCCGGCTCCGTGGTGGTGCACGCCGTGGGCGGCTGGATTGGGCTGGCCGCTGTGCTGCTGCTGGGGCCCCGGCAGGGCCGCTACCGCAAAGACGGCGGCATCGCCGCCCACCCGCCCAGCTCCATCCCCTTCTTGGCCCTGGGCGCCTGGATCCTGATCGTGGGCTGGTTTGGCTTCAACGTGATGAGCGCGCAGACCCTGGACAAGGTGTCGGGCCTGGTGGCCATGAACTCGCTGATGGCGATGACCGGCGGCACCCTGGTGGCCCTGCTGCTCGGCCGCAACGACCCCGGCTTCGTGCACAACGGGCCCCTGGCCGGCCTGGTGGCCGTGTGCGCCGGCTCCGACCTGATGCACCCGCTGGGCGCCTTGGTCACCGGCGGCGTGGCCGGGGCGCTGTTCGTGGGCATGTTCACCGTCACGCAGAACCGCTGGAAGATCGACGACGTGCTCGGCGTGTGGCCGCTGCACGGCCTGTGCGGTGCGTGGGGCGGCGTGGCGGCCGGCGTCTTCGGCTTGCCGGCCTTGGGCGGGCTGGGCGGCGTTGCGTTCGCCAGCCAACTCGTGGGCACCGCGGTCGGGGTGGCCATCGCCTTCGGCGGCGGCGCCTTGGTATACGGCGTGCTCAAGCGCACCGTGGGCCTGCGCCTGGACGCCGAAGAAGAGTTCAACGGCGCCGACCTGAGCATCCACAAGATCTCGGCCACGCCCGACAGCCCGGCCTGAGCCGGGCTGCGGCTCAGCAGGCCACGGCGGCCCCGTCGCGGCGCGGGTCGCTGGCGGCCACGTAGCCGTCCACGGCCGGGTCGCCCTGCGGATCGATCCGCCAGATGAACTGACCGGCGCCGAAGTCCTGGTAGCTGTCGTGGATGTCGCCCAGGTGGTGGCCGGCTTGCACCAAGCCCTGCAAGGTGGCGGCGGGCCAGTGCGGCTCGGCGTTGAGGGACAAGCCCTCGTTGAAGCGCCAGCGCGGTGCGTCGCAGGCGGCCTGCGGGTGCTGTCCGTAGACCAGCATGCGCACCAGGGTTTGCAGGTGGCCTTGCGGCTGCATGTTGCCGCCCATGACGCCAAAGCCCATCTGGGCGCGGCCGTCCTTGGTGAGGAAGGCCGGAATGATGGTGTGGAAGGGCTTCTTGCCCGGGCCCACCTCGTTCACGTGGCCGCGCTGCGTGGTGAAGCAGGCGCCGCGGTTTTGCAGGCTCACGCCGTAGCCCGGCAGCACCAGGCCCGAGCCGAAGCCCATGTAGTTGCTTTGGATGAAGCTGACCTGCATGCCGCGCGCGTCGGCCGTGGTCAGGTAGATCGTGCCGCCCTTGATCGGGTTGCCGGCGCCGTACTCCTGCGCCTGCGCCGGGTCGATCAGCGCCGCACGCCGGCGCAGGTAGTCGGGGTCCAGCAGTTGCGCCGGCGTCAGCGCCATGGCGCGGGGGTCGCCCACGTGGCGGTAGACGTCGGCGAAGGCCAGCTTCATGGCCTCGATCAGCAGGTGCTGGGTGCGCCAGTCGTCCACGCCGTACTGGCCCAGGTGCAGGTGGCGCGCCATGCCCAAGGCCATCAAGGCCGCAATGCCCTGCCCGTTGGGCGGGATCTCGTGCACCGTGTGCCCTTCGAAGTCGGTGGCGATCGGCGCCACCCACTCGGGCTGGTAGGCCGCCAAATCGGCCGCGGTGAGCGCGCCCCCGCCTTGCGCGGCGAAGGCCGCCAGCGCCGCGGCCACCTCGCCGCGGTAGAAGGCCTCGCCTTTCGTCTCGGCGATCAGGCGCAGGGTGCGTGCGGCGTCGGGGAAGGCGAAGCGCTCGCCCACCTTGGGTGCGCGGCCACGGGGCAAAAAGGCCGGGGCGAAGCCCGCGCCGTTGGCCAGCTCGGGCACCTGCGCGGCGCGGGCCCATTTGTCGGCCACGCCCACGGGCACGGCGTAGCCGCGCTCGGCGATCTCGATGGCCGGGGCGATGACGTCGGCGAAGGGCAGCGCGCCGAAGCGCTGGTGCAGCGCCACCCAGCCGGCGACGGCGCCTGGCACGGTCACCGTGTCCCAGCCGCGCGTGGGCATGGGGCGGTCGCCGAACCGCTCCCGCGTCCAGCCCATCGGCGCCGGGCCGCTGGCGTTCAGGCCGTGCAACTGCGTGCCGTCCCACACCAGGGCAAAGGCGTCGCTGCCCAGGCCGTTGGAGCAGGGTTCCACCAGGGTCATGCAGGCGGCGGTGGCCACGGCCGCGTCCACGGCGTTGCCCCCGCGTTGCAGCAGCTGCAGGCCCGCTTGCGCCGCCAGCGGGTGGCTGGTGGCCACCACGTTGCGGCCGAAGACGGGGCTGCGTCGGCTGGGGTAGCCGGAGGTCCAGTCGAAGTCCATGCCAGGGCTCCTGGTGGCGAAGGGGCGTTCAGCGAACGTGGGGGGCGCTGCGCAGCGTCTTCACGGCGCCCTCGCCCAGCGCGGCGCCGAAGCGCTTGGCCAGGCGCTCGGCCACGTTGTCGTGCGGGGTGTAGTCGATGACCTCTTCGGCCCCGACCACCTCGCGGGCCACGTGGTCGAGGTTGGCCAGGCCGTCGGCCAGGCCGAGTTCCACGGCGCGGTCGCCGTTCCAGACCAAGCCCGAGAAGGTGTCCTTGTCTTCCTTCAGGCGGTCGCCCCGGCCGGCGCGCACGGCGGCGATGAACTGCTGGTGCACGCCGTCGATCCAGCCTTGCGCCAGCGCGCGGTCGGCCGGCTTCAGCGGCGAGAAGGGGTCGAGCATGGCCTTGTGCTCGCCGGCGGTGATGAGCCGGCGCTCGACGCCGAGCTTTTCCATCAGACCGGTGTAGCCGAAGTCGTCGATCAACACGCCGATGCTGCCGACCATCGAGGCCTTGTCGACGTAGATGGCGTCGGTGGCCGAGGCGATGTAGTACGCGGCCGAGGCGCACACGTCCTCCACCACGGCGAACACCGGTTTGTCGTGCAGCGCGCGCAGGCGCTTGATCTCGTCGTACACGATGCCGGCTTGCACCGGGCTGCCGCCGGGCGAGTTGATGCGGATCACCACGGCCCGCGCGCCGCGGTCTTCGAAGGCGTTCTTCAGCGACGACACGATGAGCTCCGCGCTGGCCTCGGAACCGGCCGCGATCTCGCCGCGCACCTCCACCAAGGCCGTGTGCGGCGTGCCCGTGGTGGCGGCCGGGTGGTTGGGCGCCCACAGGCTCCACACCAAGAAGGCGCCCAGCGCCAGCCAGAGGAAGCGGAAGAAGTTGCGGTTGCGGCGCTCGCGGCGCTTTTCGGCCAGGAAGTCGCGCGCCAGCTCCAGCGCCAGCTGCTCGTGGCGGGCCAGGGCCGGGGATTCGGCCGCCGGGGCCGCGGCCGGCGCAGCGGGGGGCGCCTTCAGCATGTCGTCCGGGTTGGGGGTCGCGTCGGGCAGCGGCGGGGTGGGATCGGACGGGTTCATGGCAGGGGGGCCGGGGGCGGCTCGGAAGGGTCGGGGGGCGGCAGGGGCCGCTGATGCTGGCTAGGGTACCAACGCACTTGGCCGTTGGCTTCGGTCACGGTGACGGGAATGAGCCCGGCGCGGCCGCAGCGGCCCATCACGCAGGCGCCGGTGCTGGGGGAATAGACGGCCCCGTGCACGGCGCACAGGATGTAACGCTTGTCACTGTCCAAAAACTCGTCGGGCTGCCAGTCCAGCTCGGTGGGCACATGGGCGCAGCGGTTCAGGTAGGCCACCACCTGGCCGTCGAAGCGCAGCGCGAAGGCGCGCTCTTCGCGGCCGCAGTACAGCAGCTCCCACTGCACGCCCTTGCCGCGCTCTACCAGCGCGGCGCTGTCGCACACCCACAGGCCCTCGTCCAGCGCGGGTTCAACCATGGGTCATCAACCAAGCGTGCAGGCTGGGCACGTCGTGCAGCACGGCCAAGGGCCTCAGGGCCTCCAGCTCGGCCACCGGGTGGGCGCCAAAGCTCACCGCCAGCGCCGGGGTGCCGGCATTGATCGCCAGCTGCAGGTCGTGCGTGGTGTCGCCGACCATGAGGGTGCGCTCGGGCGCCACACTCAGCTCGTCCATCAGCTCGTTCAGCATCTGCGGGTGGGGCTTGCCGGCGGTTTCTTCGGCGGTGCGGGTGGCGTCGAACAGCGTGCGCAGGCCCACCTGGTCCAAGGCCTCGTCCAGGCCCCGGCGGCTCTTGCCCGTGGCCACGGCCAGGCGGTGGCCGCGATCCTTCAGCGCGTGCAGCAGGGGCACGATGCCGTCGAACAGGGTGACCTCGTGCACCGTGGCGAAGTAGTGCTTGCGGTAGGCGTGGCCCATGTCGCGGTAGCGCTCGCGCGGCAGGCCGGGCGCGGCGATCAGCAGGGCCTGCTCCAGGCCCAGGCCGATGACGTGCTGCGCCTTCTCCTGGCTGGGCTCGGGCAGGCCCATCTCGCGGGCGGCGGCCTGGATGCTGCGCACGATGCAGGCGGTGGAGTCGAACAGGGTGCCGTCCCAGTCGAAGGCAATCAGCTCGTGGTTCAGGGCGTGATTCAAGAGGGGGGACCGCACTGGTTGAGGGCAAGACAGGGGATTGTCCTGCGACCCACAATGCCCCGATGACCCCCACCCTTGTTTGGCTGCGGCGCGACCTGCGCCTGCACGACCACGCCGCCTTGCACGCGGCCTGCAGCACCGGCGGCCCCGTGTTCGTGGCCTTCGTTTTCGAGCGCGACATCCTGGACGCCCTGCCCCGCACCGACCGGCGCGTCGAGCTGATCTGGCACGCCCTGGCCGACATCGAGCGCCAGCTGCGCGAACGCGGCGTGGGCCTGATCGTGCGCCACGGCCGCGCACGAGAAGTCATCCCCGCCCTGGTGCATGAACTCAAGGCCCAGCGCCTCGTGTTCGCCCACGACGACGACCCCTTCGCCCTGGCCCGCGACGAGGCCGTGCGCGCCGCCCTGGCCGGCGTGCGTGTGGACAGCGTGCAAGACGTGACCGTGTTCGAGCGCCGCGAGCTGCTGACCGGCGCCGGCAAGCCCTACACCGTGTTCACGCCCTACAAGAACGCCTGGCACAAGGCCATGGCCGCGGAAGGCGCCGCCTGCCTGGCCGAGCGCGTGCCGAACCTGGCCGCCCTGGCGCCCTCCCCCCTGGCCACCGGCCTGCCCAGCCTGGCCGACCTGGGTTTCGAGGCCACCGACCTGCACGAGCGCTACCGCGGCGGCGCGACGCAAGCCCGCGCGCAGCTGGCCGAGTTCGTCAGCGAGCGCATGGCCGACTACGCCGACACGCGCAACTTCCCCGCCGTCAAAGGCCCCAGCTACCTCAGCCCCGCGCTGCGCTTCGGCCTGGTGGCCCCGCGCGAACTGGCCCGCGCCGCCTGGCCGCTGCGCGAGCAAGAGGGCGCCGGTGGCTGGCTTAACGAACTGATCTGGCGGGACTTCTACCACCAGGTGCTGCACCACCACCCTGGCGTGGTGCACGGCCCGCTGAAGACCGACTACGCCCGCGTGGTGTGGGACGAAGGCCCCGAGGCGGATGAGCTGTTCGCCGCCTGGTGCGAGGCCCGCACCGGCTACCCGCTGGTGGACGCCGCCATGCGCCAGCTCAACCAAACCGGCTACATGCACAACCGCCTGCGCATGGTGGTGGCCAGCTTCCTGTGCAAGCACCTGGGCCTGAACTGGCAGCGCGGCGAGGCCTACTTCGCCGAAAAGCTGCTCGACTTCGACCTTGCCGCCAACAGCGGCGGCTGGCAATGGGCCGCCAGCTGCGGCTGCGACGCCCAGCCCTACTTCCGCATCTTCAACCCCACGTCCCAAAGCGAGAAGTTCGACGCCAAGGGCGTGTTCGTGCGCCGCTACCTGCCCGAGCTGGCCCGCCTGACCGACGGCGCGATCCACGCGCCTTGGGCGGCCAAGCCGATCGAGCTGGGCGGTCTGCGTTTGGGCGTGGACTACCCGCGCCCCGTGGTGGACCACGCCGAGGCCCGGGCCAAGACCTTGGCGCGGTACGCGGTGGTGAAGGCGGGCTGAACGCCGGAAGGGGCCATGGCCTGACCCCTCGCCTGGGGGCCGAGCGTGCCCCAGGCGCTTTCTAGAATCGCCGGTTGGCCACCCTTCGGTGGCATCCAAAACAAGATCCTAGGGAGGAACGATGCTTGCATCGATGGGGAAGCCTTGGCTGACGCTGGGCGTTTGTGCGCTGTTGGTGGCTTGTGGTGGTGGGGGCGGCGACAGTCCAAGCCCGTCGCCGGCGCCCGCCCCTGCGCCCGCACCGGCCCCTGCCCCACCCCCGCCCGACGCCGACGGCGACGGCACGCCAGACGCCAGCGATGCAGCACCCCAAGATGCCTTGTGCGCGGCCGCCAGCGACACGTCCAATGGTCAGTGCCTGCGAAGGGTGCTCGCGGGGATGCGTTTGCGCGTCATCGGACATGGCGACGGCAAGGTCTACTTCTACGGCGAGGGCGACGCGCTCAAGCTCTACGGCTACGACCTGAAGACGCGCCATTTCATCGGCGAAGGCACGATCCAAGGCACCACCCCCACGGCCATGGTGTACGCGCCCGGCCTGACGCGGGTGTTCGTCGGCGATGGTCAAGGGCAAATCCGCGCCTATGGCCCCGACTTGCGCCCGGTGGCTGGCACCTTTGCCACGACCCCGATGGCGGTGCGTGGCTTGGCTGCCGCGGGCACCTACCTGGTGGCCCAGGACGACAGCGGTGCATGGGCCAGCCACCACGTTTTTGATGGCACGGGCAAACGGGTCATGAGCGAGGAATGGAACCACCCGCTCACCCAATGGGCCTGGGACGCCAACAGCAACCGGCTGTACTACTTCCGCGACGGCATGAGCCCCAACGACCTCATGTACGAGCGCATCGATCCGACCACCGGTCGGATCGTCGAGCGGGGCGAATCGCCCTACCACGGCAGCTACAACATCCAGGGCCCGATCCGCGTCAGCAGCGATGGCAGCAAAGTGCTTTTGGGCAGCGGCGACGTGTACGCCGCCCCGGCCCTGACTTGGTCCGGCCGCGTGCCGGTTGAATTCCAAGACGCGGACTGGCTGTCGAACGGCGAGTTGGCCGTCGTCGCCAACGACCGGCTGACCCGGTACGACGTCCGTCGCACCAAGGTCGAGGAACTGACCCTGGGCAACGGCCAACTGCTGGCGATGGTCAAGGACAGCGGCAAGACCGTGCTCGTCGTCAAGCGCAGCGATCGCTTGGACTTCGTGGACTACGAACCATCGGACGACAGCGACAAGGATGGCTACGCCAACGCCATCGACAAGTTCCCGCTGGACCGCACGGCCGCCGTGGACACCGACAACGACGGCTACCCCGACGCCTTCCTGCCGGGGTTCACCCAGGCCGACAGCCCCACGGGACTGAAACTCGACCACTACCCGCAAGACGCTGCCTGCTACGCCTTGGAGCAAGGCGATGGGCGCAAGTGCAACCCCCTGCTGTACGCCCCCGCGCCCGGTGCGCTGCAGGCGATGACCGACGCGCAGGGTCAGGTGCTGCTGTTCGCAGCCGACCGCGACCGGCTGTACCGCTGGTCGCCCCAGACCCGCACCTGGTTGTCGCCCCTGGCGGTCGGCCAGGTCGACGGCGCAGGTCGTCGCCTGCTGCCCAAGAAGGCGGCCTACTCGAGCACGCACCGCCGCATCTACCTGGGCTATGAGAACGGCCAGATCACGGCGATGGACACCGTGGATGGAGCCACCGAGCGCGCGTGGGCGCAGGTGGCCCTGCCGGTCTTGGGGGTGGCAGCCGTGGGCGAGCACGTGATGGCAGTGGACGCCAGCGGGGCCTGGGCCACGCACTACGTGTTCGACGCCTCGGGCAAGCTGACGGATAGCAAGGAATGGAACTACGTGTCGGAGCACTTCGAGTGGGCCCCGACGCAATCTCGCGTGTACTTCTTCCGCGACGGCACGTCGCCCAACGACTTGCATTACGAGCGGATCAGCGCCGCAGGCAAGATCGTCGAAAGCGGCGAAACGCCCTACCACGGCGAGGTCTGGTTCACGGGCCCCATCCGTGTCTCACAGGGGGGCGCCCGCATCGCCTTGGGCACCGGGGACGTGTACAGCACCGTGGACCTGCGGGTGGTGGCCCAGTTGGGCGGCCCCCTGACCGACCTGCAATGGCTGAGTGATGAGTCCTTGGTGTCGGTTGGTACTGAGGGTGGCTGTCGCCTGACCCGGCACAACAGCAGCCTGGCCCTCAGCGCACAGCAGTCGTGCAACGGCCAGCCGCAGGCGCTGGCGCGTGTGGGTGACAGTCTGTGGCTGATGAGTTGGGTCCAAGGCCAACTGGTGTTCAGCCAAGTCAGCTTCCCTTGAGGGATCTCGAGCCGACGCAGCGCCCTTCGTCAGTGGCCCCACACCAACTTGCCACCGTGGCTGAGCGCCGCGTGTGACAGCGCGGTGGGCGCCACGGCCTGGCCGTTGAGACGCACCACCGGGCCGCGGCCACTCAGGCGCAGTTGCCGCCCGTCGGCCAGTTGCAGGGTGGCGCCGCGCACCAGGGGCTGGCCCAGCACGTAGTGACCCGAGGCCGGCTGCGCGGGGTAGAAGCCCAGCATCGCGAAGACCAGCCAGGCGCTCATCTGCCCCGCGTCGTCGTTGCCGACGATGCCGTCAGGGCGCGTGCTGTAGAAGCGGCGTACCACCTCGGCCACGCGGGCGTGGCCTTGCTCGGGGCGGTCGCTGAAGGCGTAGAGCCAGGCGATGTGGTGGCTGGGCTCGTTGCCGTGCGCGTACTGGCCGATCAGCGCCTCCTGGCCCAGGTGCTTGTCGGGGTTGGGCACGGGCAAGGTGAAGAAGCGGTCCAGCCAACGGCCCAGGCCCTCGGGTCCGCCCAGGCGCTCGCGAAAGCCCTCGGGGTCGTGCAGGGCCGGGGTGGCGGTGTACTGGTAGGCGTTGGCCTCGGTGTAGTCGCCCGGGTTGTTCATCGGGCTGGTGGCCACCACGGGGTCGAAGGGCTCGCGCCAGCGGCCTTGGCTGTCTTTGCCGCGCAGGGTTTGGGTGCCTTCGTCAAACAGGTTGCGCCAGCTGCCGGCGCGCCGCGCGAAGCGCTCGGCCAGTTCGCTGCGACCCATCAGGCGCGCCACCTGGGCCAGCGCGGCGTCGCCGTAGCCGTACTCGGCCGTCTTGCTGACCGCCTCGCCCGGCGCTTTGTCAAACGGCAGGTAGCCGTACTGGTCCAGCCACTGCCAGCTGCGTTGCGCCCAGGCGGGTGCGCCGGGGCGGTCCTGCGTGCTGGTGGCCAGCATGGCCTGCAGCGCGGCCTCGCGGTCCACCGCAAAACCCTTGGCGATGGCGTCGGCGATGACGGGCAGGGCGGGGTTGCCGATCATGGTGTGCGTCTCGCGGCCCATCACGGTCCACAGCGGCAGGTAGCCCATTTGCTGCTGGTGGGCGACGAGGGTGCTGACGAAGCCGGGCACGCGCTCGGGCACGATCAGCGTGTACAGCGGATGGCTGGCGCGGAAGGTGTCCCACAGGCTCAGCGTCGAGTAGTACACGCCACCGGGGGCCTGGATCACCCCGCCCTGGGGGCCACGCACGCGGCCGTCCACGTCGGCGACGTTGCTGGGGTGCAGCAGGGTGCGGTAGAGCGCCGAGTAGAAGAGCCGCTTCGTGCCGGCGTCGGCATCGATCTGGATGCGCGACAGCAGGCGGTTCCAGGTGGCGTCGGCCTGCTGGCGGGCGATGTCGAAGCCCAGCGGGCCGATGGCGTCGAGATTGGCGCGCGCGCCGGCCTCGTCCACGGTGGACACGGCCACGCGGGCTTCCAGCTGTTGGGCCTGGCCGAGATCGAACGCCAGCAGCAAACGCGGCGCCTTGTCGCCCTCGCGCGGCGCCACCACGGCCTGCGCGGCGATGGGCCGGTTGAAGCGCACGATGAAGCTGGTCTGCCGCTCGACCCAGTTCTTGGCGTGCACCGTGCCCGTGACCTCGCCGCGCGCGGCGTCCACCGCGTGCTGGCTGTGGGTGACGCGCGGGCCGTCGCCGAACAGCAGGCCGTGCTGCATGTCCACCAGCACCTGCACGCGGCCGGGCCGGGCAAAGGTGTAGCGCTGGAAGGCCACGCGCTCGGTGGCGGTGAGGTCCACGCGCACGCCCAGGTCTTTGAGCGTGACGGCGTAATGGCCCGGGCGGGCGCGCTCGCTCGCCTTGTCGTAGGCGCTGCTGAAGTCGGTGGTTTGGGCCGTCCAGCGCTGGCCTTGCGCCGGCTGCAGCAGCACGTCGCCCAGGTCGCCGATGCCCACGCCGCTCATGTGCGTGTTGGAAAAGCCCAGGATGCGCGGCGCGCGGTACTGGTAGCCGCCGCTGAAGCTCCAGCCCCGGTCGGCGTTGTCGGGGCTGGGGAAGACCATGCCGAAGGGCACCGTGGCGCCGGGCGTCACGTGCCCCGTGCCGTCGGTGCCGATGAAGGGGTCGACGTGGCGGGTGAGGCCTTGCGCGTGCGCCCCTCCCAGGGCGGCCAGCAGCAGGGCGGCCAGGGTTGTGCGCATCAGCGACCCAGCAAGAAGGTCAAGGGCTCGTGCAGGCGGCGGGCCCAGTCGACCTCGTTGTGGCCGGTGCCCTCGTACACCCGGGTTTGGTAGCGCGCGCCGGGCACGAAGCCTTTCTCGGCCATCAGCGCGTCGATGCGCGGCTGCGCCTGGTCGTACTGGGCGTCCAGCTCGGTGGTGCCGCGGTCCATCCACCACTTGACGGACGCCGGGTCGGGCAGCGCGCCGCGCAGGTAGGCGATGGCGGCGCTGGGCACCTCGTCGTTGCGCTGGAAGGTGCCGATCCAGTGCGTGCTCAGGCAGGCCGCGCCGCCGAACACCTTGGGGTGCTCGCACAGCGCGTAGGCGCTGATCAGCCCGCCCATGCTGGAGCCCATCAAGAACGTGGCCTCGCGCTCGGGCCGGGTGGCGTACCTGGTGTCGATCGCGGGCTTGAGCTCTTCCACCAGAAACCGCAGGTAGGCGTCGCTTTGCGAGCGGCCTTGCAGGCCCTGATTGACAAGCCCCTGGCGCAGCGGCTCGGGCAGGTGCGGCAAGAACTTGGCGGGGAAGTACTCGGCGTGGCGGAACTTGCCGTTGTTCCAGGGGCCGACCACGATGAAGTCCTGCACCTGGCCCGCGGCCATCAGGCGCGCGGCCGCCTCGTCCACGTGCCAGGCCTTTCGGTTCCAGGTGGTGCTGGGGTCGAACAGCATTTGGCCGTCGTGCATGTAAAGCACGGCGTAGCGCTTGGCCTGCGGGTCGTAGCCCGGCGGGAGCCAAACCTCGACGTGGCGGGGGTCGACGAACTTCGACGGGAAGTTCGCCAGGCGCTCGACGCGCCCCGCGCGGGGGGTTTGCAAGGCCTGGGCCGGGGCGGCGGTGGGCGTCCACAGCGGGGCGGCGATCAGCGCGGGCGCCATGGCCAAAAAGGTGCGTCGGGTCATGGGGTGGGGGTCTCCGTGGCGGTGTCGTGGCAGGCCTGGTGGAAGCAGGCGCAGATGATGGCCCACAGGGCTTCGGCGTCGGCGAATCGGTCGCAGGGCTCGCCCTGCCAGGGGTCGGTGGGCGCGGCCTGGGTGGCCTGTTGGTAGTGCAGCCACATCGCGTGGGCGCCTTCGCCCACCGCCATGGGCAGCAGCTCGGCGTTGAAGCTCAAGGCGCTGCCGGGCTCGGCGTGGCGCAAGAAACCGGCGCAGCAGGCCGTCCACATCGCGCGGTAGTGGTCCAGGTACAGGCCCGGGCGGTCCAGCGGCGTTTGCAGGCAGCCGCTGTTGCCAATGCGGCCGTGAAAGGCGCGCACCCGCTCGAACACCGGCTGCAGGCGGGCCATGCGCTCGGCGAACTCGCCGCCGTAGGTCAGCTCTTGGCCGGTGTACCAGTGGCTCAGGTCGGCGGTGAAGCGCAGGTCGGGGAAGCGCTCCACCCAGCGCAGCGTGCGCCAGATGTCTTGCGTGGCCGTGGCGCGGTGCGTCTCCACGAGCAACCGGTGCCCGTGGCGGGCCTGCGCTTCCAGCAGCGCGGCGGCCAGTGCGTCCATCTCGGCGTCGCTGTCGAAGCCCGTGCCCAGGTGCAGGTTCGTGTAGAGCAGGCCCTCGGCGCGGTGCTGGCGGGCCAGGGGGTCGAGCTGCTCGGGCCGGGTCACGCGGGCGATGCCGCTGGCGTCCAGGCCAGCGCGCTGGATGGCACCCCACCCATCCCAAGCCTGGGCGCCTTCGTAGCCCTCGGCCTTCAGCAACTGCAGCTGCTCGTCCAGGCTGGCGCGCCAACCGCGCGAGGCCGGCGGCAGCGCCAGCAGGGTGCCCAGGTGGATGTCTTTGCGCAGGCGCATGGCGGCCTCAAGCCCGTTGCCACACCACGGGGTTCTTGCGCGTGGCGATGACTTCGCCCTCGCGCGCCCCGGGGCACCACTGGTCGCGGTCGTTGGCCTGCACGGGGTTGAGCGCCGGCACCAGGCGCATCGCGGCGTCCATGTAGATGACCGTCATGACCGAGCGAGGGCGATCGCTGACGTTGGCGCCGGCCTTGTGGAAAGTCCAGCCCAGGTGGAAGCTGACCTCGCCGAGCTCGAAGGCGCCGCTGACGAACTCGAAGCCGTGGCGGGCCATGTTGGCGCTGATCTTGTCCTCGCTTTCGTCGCTGATGCCAAGGTCGCGCCCAAACTCGACCGACTGGCTGCGCGCGTAAAACCCCAGCGGCCCCATGGCCTCGGGCACCGCCTGCAGCGGGATCCAGGCGGTGACGGTGCGGTCGCTGGCCAAGGGCCAGTAGTACTGGTCGGCGTGCGCGGGGGTGATGCCACCGCCCGGCTCTTTGTAGAGCGACTGGTCGTGGTACAGGCGCACGCCGCCCACCTGCAGCAGCTCGGCGGCGATGCGCCCCAGGCGTTGGCCCATCACGAAGCGGCCCACCAGCGGGCTTTGCTCCCACAGGTTCATCACCTGCAAGAAGGCTTTGTCGTAAGTGCTGCGTTCTTCGAGCGGACGCTGCTCGGTGTTGAGCGCGATGGTCAGGCGCGTGATCTCGGCACCGTAGTGCGCCAAGGTCTCGGGCGAAAGCACGTCCTTGAGCTTGATGAAACCGTCGCGGCGGAACTGCGCGATGTGGGCGGCGCTCAGGGCGTAGGGGGTATCGAGGTCGATCATGGTGGGGTGGAGGAGCTCAGGCATCGAGGCCCAGAAACACGGCCGCACCGCCGGCGAGCCCGGCGTCGGCGGAGGTGGCGAACTGGGCCCACAGCACCCGCGCGCCGGCCCAGGCCTCGGCCAGGGGCGCCGGCGTGGGCAGGGCCTGCGCGCCCAGGTTGAAGGCGCACAGCACGGCCTCGCCTTGCCATTCGCGGCGCAGCACCAACAGCGGCCCGTCGGCCACCAGCGCCGTCAGCGTGCCCAGGCGCAAGGCCGGGTGGCGGCGCCGCAGGGCGATCAGGGCGCGCGTGGTGTTCAGCATCGAGCCCGGGTCGGCGGCTTGGCGGTCCACCGCCAGCGGCGCATGGGCCGGGTCGGCCGGCAGCCAAGGCGGGGCGGGGCTGAAGCCGGCGTGCGGCGCCTCGGCCACCCAGGGCATGGGCGTGCGGCAGCCGTCGCGGCCTTCGCTCAAAGGCCAGTTGGCGATGCCGTAAGGGTCTTGCAGTTGCTCGAAGGCGAGCCGGCTTTGCGGCAGGCCCAGCTCCTCGCCTTGGTAAACAAATAGCGTGCCGCGCAAGGCCATGAGCAAGGCCATCCAGGTGCTGGGCGGCAAGGCGGCCTGGGCGGCGTCGCTCGGGGCCCCTGCGCTGAGCGCGAACGAGCCGCCGGCGCCGGCGCCCCAGCGGCTGGCCACGCGCACCGCGTCGTGGTTTGAAAACGCCCAGGCCGGCCAACCGCTGTGATCGGCCCAGGGGGCCAGGCGCTCCATCACCGCCGCCGCGTCGGGCCGCGGGCCCAGGAATGCGAAGGAGTAGGCCGTGTGCAGATGCCGCGTGCCCTCGGTGTAGGCCTGCATGGCGCGCACCGGCTCGGGCCCGCCGAGCTCGCCGACGCTGAATCGGTCTGCCCCTCGTCGGACGGGTACGTCCACCGATCCCCCGTGGGGATGCGGGCCGGCTTGGGAGCGGCCCGGCGCTCGGCCCGCTGCGTCGGAGTACGCGTCCAGCAGCGCGCGCAAGCGCTGCATGAAGGCCAGGCTCTCGGGCTGGTCGGCGTTGAACTGGTGGCGCTGCATCAGCACCGGGCTGTCGCCGCGCTCGCCCGGCGGCAGCGGCGGGTTGTCGCGCAGCAGGGGGTCGTGGGCGTAGAGGTTGGCGGTGTCGAGCCGGAAGCCGTCCACGCCGCGGTCCAGCCAAAAACGGCCCACGTCCAGCACGGCGTCTTGCACGGCCGGGCAGTGGAAGTTCAGGTCCGGCATCTGCGGCAAAAAGTTGTGCAGGTGGTACTGCTTTCGGCGCGGCTCCCAGCGCCAGGCCGGGCCGCCCATCCAGCTTTGCCAGTTGTTGGGCGGGCTGCCATCGGGCTTGGCGTCGGCCCACACGTACCAGTCGGCCTTGGGGTTGTCGCGGCTGCTGCGGCTTTCCACGAACCACGGGTGCTCGGCCGCTGTGTGGCTCCACACCTGGTCGATCACCACCTTCAGGCCCAGCGCGTGCGCACGCGCCACCAGCGCGTCGAAGTCGGCCAGCGTGCCAAAGCGCGGGTCGACGCCGCAGTAATCGCTCACGTCGTAGCCGAAGTCGCGCATCGGGCTCGGAAAGAAGGGGCTGATCCACAGCCCGTCCACGCCCAGCGCGGCGATGTGGTCCAGGCGCGCGGTGATGCCGGGCAGGTCGCCCACACCGTCGCCGTTGCTGTCGGCGTAAGAGCGGGGGTAGACCTGGTACAGCACCGCGCCCCGCCACCACGGGTGGGCCGAGGGGGCGGGGGCGGCGTTGGCAGCAGGGGGGACGGGCAGCGTCATGGCGGCGTCAGTGTGCGCAAACGCCCCCGCGCCAACTGCCTGCAAGGCCACCGATACTGACACTCATTCAACACTCAAGCCGGATCAAGCCCGCCATGAAGGTCAGCTGGGAGTCATCCGTCGCCGGCCCGCAGCACAGCGTGCGCTTGCTGCGCCTGCACCTCGCCGCCTTTGCCGCGCCGCTGCACGCGCACGACGCGCTGGAGCTGACCTGGATCGAACGCGGCGCGGGCCTGCGCTTCGTGGGCGGCGACGTGGCGCCCTTTGACGACGGCGACCTGGTGCTGCTGGCCCCGGGCCTGCCGCACACCTGGCACACCC
This sequence comes from Inhella crocodyli, assembly GCF_004004565.1. Classification (GTDB taxonomy): domain Bacteria; phylum Pseudomonadota; class Gammaproteobacteria; order Burkholderiales; family Burkholderiaceae_C; genus Inhella; species Inhella crocodyli. The sequence continues at coordinate 89,462 of NZ_SACM01000006.1, read as the reverse complement.
GCGGCGAGCCCCCCGAGGGCGTGCGCGCCACCGTGCTGCAGCTGGACCTGACGGCCGCCGCCGCCCTGCTGCCCGAGTGGCGCCAGCAGGCCCTGCCCCTGCTGCAGCGCGCCGGCCAGGGCCTGCGCGTGCGCGGGGCCCTGCACGCGCGCACCAGCGCCGCGCTGGCCGCCCTGCCCCACGCCCCAGGCCTGGCCTTGCTGGGCGGCGCGCTGGCGCTGCTGGGCACGCTGGCCGATGCCCCGGACGACGCGCTGGCCCCCATCGACCGCAGCGCCCCCCGCGTGGCGCGCCCCAAGGCCACCGTGCAGCGCCGGCTGGACGGCCTGCTGGCCTGGGTGCAGGCCAACCTCGGCGCGCCCTTGAGCGCGCAGGAGGCCGCGGCCCACCTGCACGTCACCCCCGGCGCCTTCGCGCGCAGCTTCCAGCGCCTGGTGGGCAAGCCCTTCAGCGCCTACGTGAACGACCTGCGCGTGGGCGAAGCCTGCTTGCAACTGCGCCAGTCCGACCGCCCCGTGGCCGAGGTGGCCCAGCGCTGCGGCTTTGCCACCCTGTCGCACTTCAACGCCGAGTTCCGGCGGCGCACCGGCACCACGCCCCGCGCGTACCGGCAGGGGCGCTGAACGGCTGACCCGGGCCGCGGCGACACGCGCCTCCCGGCGGCCGCGGCCTCCAAGGCCCTCAGGCGCGCTGTTCGTCGCGCAACGTCACCACGGCGAGCCACCCGCAAGCCACGGCGAGCAGGCCAAACACGCCGATTGACGTCCACGTCCCGCCCTCCATCACCCCGGGGTGCAACACCGATTCGAAGATGTCCTTCGGGTTGACGTAGACGTCGATGGGCGCCCCCGGCACGTAAGCGCGGGCCAGTTCCTCAACCCGCGCCTGTGGCCCGCACGGCGCGGTTCCAAAGCTGCGGTTCCGGCCCGAGAAATGACCGCCTTCGAAGTCGTAGGTGTAAGCAAGGTCCAGGCAGTGGCCCACCTTGCGCCCACCGTCTCGCACTTGAACGGCGACAACCCGGCCCTCCACCCTCGTCCCATCGAGCGACTGCCGCACCTTCCAAACGTCCACCGCAAGCCACAGCACGTAAAAGGCGCATACCAGGCCCATGCTGACAAAGACGGCCGCTTCGAGCCCGGCGGAAACGGATTTACTGGGCATTCCAGCGTTTTATTTAACCGGCCTGGGTCGGTCGCAATAAGTGGTTGGGCAGCAACGCAGCCGAAATCACTGGTTTGCCTAAATTCCGAGGTCTAAGCTTCGATCCCTTGACGTCTTTGATTCGTTGCCGATTTTCTTCAATCTGTCGCTGAAAAATGACCGCTAGGTAGCCTGAGCCGCCCTTGGCACCAAGATCGACCTCCTTGAGCACGGCCACGATCTGGCTGTCGGTGAATCGGGACTTCTTCATGTAGGGACTCCGTTGCTGGGAATTCTCTATTTCCACCTGGACCAGATTTTCGAGATAGCTCCAGACCGGGCATTCCCATCGAACACTCCTGCAGTAGGGTTGGAGTGTCCACAAAACATGGGCAGGGTCAATGGGGAGTCCCTGTGGAGGGTTAGGCGTCAGTTCGTGAGATCTGGCCAGTTGGATCAATGGCACCGCCAAACAAAAACGAAGCGTGCAGGCTCTTGGAAGAATCAGTATCCATAAAGTTTCTCCAGGAAACCGCGCCGCTTGCCTATGCACGACTCAAGTTCAATCGCCCATTCCAACATTTCGCTCTGCGTTGCTGTCTTGGTATCAACCGGTGATTTTGACTGAAGCTCCGACCGACATGCAGCGCGGTGGTCTCCATTCTGGTATATGGCCGCAGTTTTCAACGCAACCCAGCCGCCGTACGCCAATAATACAAGAACTAAAACTTTCTTCATTGGAAATACATGTGAGACAGTTTCAGAGCCCCCAGGAATCGGTGCGAGACAGATTGGTGCATTTCTGACGTCCAACGTTGAAGCTGAGCCGCGAACGGCGGCGCTGCCGACGCGAGTTGGCTCAAGGGCGTTGTTAGGCGGTGTGGTTTGGCGTTCGCTCTCGCGCGCCTGGTAGCTTGTTCTTCGCGGCAAGGAAAGTCACAACCACTATGGAGATGACAAAGAACGCCATGCCATAGGTCTCGCCAAAGCGATAAGCCTCATCATGAGTAATCTTTGGATTGAACCTAACCGAATATTCGGCATACAGCCAGGCAAACGCAGCATTCACAAGGGCGAGCCAAAAGAGCGCAACGACAGTCTTTTTCATAGATGAATTTTCGGCCTAACGTTGGAGTTCAGCCGACCGGACGGCGCAGCTGGCAAGGGTCGGCTGCAATGACAGGTTAGGTGGCTGACGTGCGCACCAATCCATGAAGTGACACCTGATCGAGTTGAGCAACGCGCCACGTACGCGCTCCATTGAGATTGCAGCAACGCTCACGAATGCGCTGTCGTTCAAGCTCGTTTAGTTGCCCCTTTTCGCAGTTCTCCAAGGGGAAGAAGTCAATTTCCCAGTCATTTCTTAGCGCGGAGTACAAAGCGAAGTGAACAGCGCGATAGTTTTGCGACTTTCCACGTTCGCGCCGCGCATGAATCTTGAGCATATTCCGGCGGTACTCGTGCAGTCGAGCTTCGTCACGCGCCTTACCAACGTACGTGTACACCGCGCCATCCGACGACTTCACAGAAATGAAATACAGGAACGGTCGCTCAATATCTACGCCATCCTTAGAACGCCACAGGCTCTTCAGCTTGATCTCAAAGTCGATCACTGTTTGCCACCTAACGTGTTGTAGGGCGACAGGCGCTGCCGCCTAACACCGCATCGTGCGCCCTAACTCGGCGGGCATGATCGAGGGCAAGTGCTTGATTCATATCGACAAATCCGGCCAGATGTGGACTTTCATCCCGTACTAAAAAGCCGACAAATGCGGCGCGTTGTGACAAACGTGGTGAAACCCAGCAACGCGATGCAGCGTCCCTCATGATGCCAGCGGCATCACGACCGCCCGGGGCCTGGGCGCGGGCTGTTCAAGCCGCGGGCGCGGCCCCCTCGCCTGCCGCAGCCTGCAACCAAGCCGCCACACGGTTCCCCACCGCCTTGCTGCAGAGCAAGTCCAGGTGCCCCACGCCGGCGGCCACCCACTGCCGCTCGGGCGGGAAGGGCAAGCGCCGGGACGGGTCGCGGTGCTGGCCCAGGGCGCTGGGCAGGCGCACCAGGCCGTCGCCCAGCAGCTTGGGTGGCAGCGCGTCCGGGTCGGCGCCCAAGGTGCCGGCGATGGCCCAGCAGCGAACCTCGGGGGGCAGGCCCACCTCGGGGCCGAGGCCGTGGCGCAGGTCGGTGATGCCGGCGCTGCGCACGCGGCCCAGGCGGGCCAGGGGTGCGGCGTAGGGGGCGGCGTCCAGCAGCAGGTCCACGCCGTGGCCGGTTTTCTCCAGCGGGGCGCCGAAGTGCGGGGTGCCCAGGAAGACGAGGTCGCTGACGCGGCGCGTCCAGGGGGCGCGCCCGGCTTGGTGGAAGGCGCTGCGCGCCACGAGGCCGCCCATGCTGTGGGCCAGCAGCACCACGCGCGGCGCCGGGTGCGGCCACACGCGCAGCAGCTTGGCCATCAGCTCGGCGAACTGGCGGCCGTTGTCGGCCACGGGCAGGCCGGTGTTGTAGCGAAGGTAGACGGGCGTGAGGCCCAGCGCGGCGGCCAGCTGGGCGCCGTGGTCGTGGCCCTTGCGGCGCCATTGGCGGTCGTTCATGCACAGGCCGTGCAGGAGCACGAGCACGCCGGCGCTGGGCGTGGGGAATCGCTGGGCCAGCGCCGCGCGGCTGAGCACGAGGGGCTCGCCCTCGCTGCACAGCTGCATGGACTGGGCCAAGGGGTTGTGGGTGGCGGCGAGGTGATCGCCCAGCACGCCATTCAAAGCGGCGACGACGGCGTCGTGCCGGGGGCTGCGGGGGCCTTGCGCCACGGCCTCGGGCAGCAAGCCCAGCAACGCTTCGGCACTGCCGCCCACCAAGCGGGTGACGCCGTGCACGCTGCGGTACACGAGGCCGGTGAGGCCCCGGGTGCGCCCATCCTTGGGGCCGGGAATACCGGGCGGCCGTTGGATGCGGGCGTGCATGGCCTCGACCAAGCGCACCAGGCCCAAGGTGCCGTGGGTGGCCAGCCGGGCGGCGCCCGTCAAGGTGGCGCGGGGGGGCGTGCTGGGCACGGGTTTGGGCACGGGGGCTCCTGGGCCCAGCGGCGCCAGGCAGTGACCCACGATAACCGGGCGCGTGCCCGGGTGGGCACTCAGAGGGTGGGAGGGAATCGGACGTGCCCGAAGCGCCGGCCTAAGCGGCCGCGATCTAGGCGCAAAGCACAGCCGTAGCTCGTGCTACGGCGCGCATTTGCAACGACGAGCGAGGGGGCTTGGGGCTGCGAGGCGGGCATGGCTGATTTCCTCTCGCCCTCTCAGGCCGTGGGCGGCACCCAGCGGGCCAGCAGGCCCTGGTGGCGCTGGTGCCACTGGCCCAGGCGCAGGGCGGCGTCGCCGCCGAACTGGCCTTGCACGAAGTCGGCCACCAGCTCTTTGGTGGCGCGCTTGATGCGCGGGTTGGCCACGGGGCCGCCGGTGCCGCCGCGGTCGGTGAAGACGGAGTGCGAGCCGCCTTCGAACACGGCCAGGCCTTTGACGGCGCTGCCGGTGGCCTCGAACAGGGCCACGCGTTCGGCGGCCACGCTGGTGTAGCCGGGCACGCGGATGACGTCATCGGTGGCGGTGATGTGCAGGCTGGGCAAGCGGATGGCGGCCAGCGCGCGCTCGGGCTCGGGCACGCCGTGCAGGGGCGGGGCCGAGATGAACACCGCCGCGCGGATGCGCGGGTCGGCCAGGGGCGCTTCGCCCGGGATGGCGGCGCCCGCCAGCAGCAGGCTGGTGTTGGCGCCGTAGCTGTGCCCCGCCATGGCGATGCGGTGGGGGTCGACCAGCTCGGGGCGCTCGCGCTGCAGCTGGTCGAGCGCGAAGCGCACGTCCAGCGCGCGGGCGCGGGCCTCGGCGGTTTGCGCCGCGGCCTGCAAGCGGCCGACGAGGCTGAAGACGCTGCCGCTCCACAGCGCGCGGTCGCTGCCCACGTGCTGCACGTGCAGGGCCGCCATGCCTTGCGCGGCCAGGTGCTGGCCGAGGTAGCTGTAGCCGCGCCGCGAGCCGCCGATGCCATGCGAGAACACCACCAGGGGCAGGCCCTGGGCGGGGCGCGCGGTGGGCAGGTACAGGCGCACGGGCACGGGGCGCTGGCGGCTGACGTCGGCCCAGTCCAGGTCTTCCAGGCGCCAAGCCGGGGCCGCGGCCGGGGCCGACGCGGCCTCCGCCGCGCCCAGCTCGTCGCGGGCCCAGGCGGCGCCCGCGCTCAGGGCGGCGGCGCCCAGCAGCCAGTCGCGGCGCTTCATGCTTGGGCCTCCTCCTGGGGTGCTTGGCGGAAGCGACGCGGCGTGCACTTCTGGATCAGGTCGTCCACCACCTCGTACAGCACGGGGATGACGAGCAGGCTGAGGAAGGTGGAGGTGATGAGGCCGCCGATCACCACGATGGCCATGGGCGCGCGGAAGCTGGGGTCGGTGCCGAAGCCCAAGGCGATGGGCATCATGCCGGCGCCCATGGCCAGGGTCGTCATGACGATGGGACGCGCGCGCTTGTGGCAGGCATCGAGCAAGGCATCCAGGCGGCTGAGGCCGTGCTCGCGTTGCGCCACGATGGCGTACTCCACCAGCAGGATGGAGTTCTTGGTGGCGATGCCCATGAGCATGATCATGCCGATCATGGCGGGCATGGAGAGGTCGGTGCCCGTCACGTACAGCGCCAAGATGGCCCCCGGGATGGACAGCACCAGCGCGCCCAAGATGGTGACCGGCTGCACCCAGGCGTGGAACAGCAGCACCAGCACGATGTAGATGCACGCCACGCCGGTGCCCATGGCCAGCAAGAAGCTGGCGCTGAGCTCGGCAAAGGCCTCGGCGTCGCCGATCTCGGTCTTGATCACGCCCGGCGGCAGCTGCTTCAGGCTGGGCAGCGCGGCGGCGGCGGCTTGCACGTCGCCCAGGGCCTGGCCGTTGAGCTCGATCTCGAAGTTGACGTTGCGCAGGCGGTCGTAGCGGTCGATCTGCGCCGGGCCGCTGGCCAGCGTGACCTCGGCCACCTGCTGCAGGGGCACGGGGCCGCGGCTGCCCGGCACGGTGAGCTGCTCGATCAGCGCCAGGTCTTGGCGCGCGGCATCGGGCAGGCGCACGACGATGGGCACCTGGCGCTGGCTGAGGTTGAGCTTGGGCAGCAGCTGGTCGTAGTCGCCGCTGGTGGCGATGCGCAGGGTGTCGGCGATGGCCGCGGTGCTCACGCCCAGGTCGGCCGCGCGGGCGGCGTCGGGGCGCACGATGAGCTCGGGCCGCTGCAGGCTGGAGCTGCTGGTGACCTGGCCGATGCCCTTGAGCGTGCGCAGCTCGCGCTCCACCTTGGCGGCGTGCTGGGTCAGGGCCTCGCCGTCTTCGCCGGCCAGCACGAGCACGTACTTCTCGGCCGAGCCGCCGAAGGCGACGTTGATGCGGGCCCCCGGGATGACCTCCAGGCGCTGGCGCAGCTCGCGCTCGATGTCTTGCTTGGTGGTGCCGCGGCGTTCTTTGCGGGGCGTGAGGTTGAGCGTGAGCGTGGCCTTGCGGGACTCGGGCACACCGCCCATGGTGAAGGGGTCGGCGCCGGCCGCACCGCCGCCCACCGCGGTGTAGACCAGCTTCACGTGGGGGTGCTGGGCCACGATCTTCTCGGCCTGCGCGGCCACGGCCTGCGTCTGCGCGTAGGTGGCCCCAGGCTCCAACTGCAGGGTGACCTGGGTCTGGCTCAGGTCGTCGGGCGGGATGAAGGCCCCGGCGATCTTGCCGGCGAACAGCGGGCCGCAGCTCACCACGCCGAAGGCCAGGGTCAGCAGCAGCGTTTTGCCCTTGTGCGTGAACGACCAGCGCGCGGCACGCAGGTAGGCCGGCATCCACGCGGGTTCGGGGTGCTCCTTCTTGGGCTTCTTCAGGATGTAGGCCGCCATCATGGGCGTGAGCAGGCGGGCCACGACGAGGCTGAAGAAGACGGCGATGGCCGCCGTCCAGCCGAACTGCACGAAGAACTTGCCGGGCACGCCGCTCATGAAGGCGGTGGGCAGGAACACGGCGATGAGGGTGAAGGTGGTGGCGATGACCGCCAGCCCGATTTCGTCGGCCGCTTCGCGCGCCGCCTCCAGCGGGCTCTTGCCCATGGCGAGGTGGCGCATGATGTTCTCGATCTCGACGATGGCGTCGTCCACCAAGATGCCGATGACGAGCGACAGCGACAGCAGCGTGACCACGTTCAGGCTGAAGCCCATCCAGTTCATCACCATGAAGGTGGGGATGGCCGACAGCGGCAGCGCCACGGCGCTGACGAAGGTGGCGCGCCAGTCGCGCAAGAAGAACCACACGACGACCACGGCCAGGATGGCGCCTTCGATGAGCAGCCACATGCTGCCGTCGAAGTTCTCGACCACGGGGTCGACGAAGTTGAAGGCCTCGGTGACGGCGATGTCGGGGTGCGCGGCCTTCAGTTCTTCGATGGCAGCACGCGCGCCTTGGGCCACGTCCACCTCGCCGGCGCCCTTGGCGCGGACGATTTCGAAGCCCACCACGGGCTTGCCGTTCAAGAAGGCGCCGCTGCGCTGCTCGGCCACGCCGTCGGTGACCGTGGCCACCTGGTCCAGGCGCAGGCGGCGGCCGTCTTGCAGGGCGATTTCCATCGCGCCGAGGTCGGCCGCGGTTTGCACCGTGGCGATGGTGCGCAGGCTTTGCTCGGCACCGCCCAGGGTGGCGCGGCCGCCCGGGGCTTCTTGCTGCACGGCCTTGAGCTGGCGCGACACCTCGGCCGCGCTGACGCCCAGGGCCAGCAGGCGGTTGGGATCGAGCTCGACGCGCACCTCGCGGCTGACGCCGCCGACGCGCGACACGCTGCCCACGCCGCGCACGGCCAGCATGCGCTTGGTGACCTGGTTGTCGACGAACCAACTCAAGGCCTCGTCGTCCATGGTGCTGGACGACACGGTGTAGGTCAGGATCGGCGAGCCCGACAGGTTCATCTTGGTGATGACCGGGTCGCGCAGGTCGGCGGGCAGGTCGGCCCGCACGCGGCCCACGGCGTCGCGCACCTCGTCCAGGGCCTCTTGCAGGGGCTTTTCCAGGCGGAACTCGGCGGTCAGCGTGGCGGTGCCGTCCTGCACCTTGGCGTAGACGTGCTTCAGGCCCTGGATGGTGGCCAGTGCGTTTTCGATCTTGCGCGCCACCTCGGTTTCCATCTGCGCCGGCGCGGTGCCGGGCAGGCTGGCGGTGACGATGATGGTGGGCAGCTCGATGTCGGGGAAGTTCTGGATCTTCATCGCCCGGAAGCCGAGCACGCCGGCCACCGTGAGCATGATGAACAGCAAGATGGCCGGGACCGGGTTGGCGATGGACCAACGGGACACATTGAACATGGCAGCGACCCCTTACTGCTGGGCCGGGGCCGGCGCGCCGGCGGCGGGCGCCACGCGCACGGTGTCGCCGTCGGCCAAGAAGCCCACACCGCTCAGCGCCACGGCGGCCTTGGCGTCCAGGCCCTGCTTGATTTCAACGCGGTCGCCCTGGCGCTGGCCGGTTTCGACCTTGGTCTGGCGCACCTTGTTGCCGTCGAGCTTGAAGACGTAGCTGAAGCCGTCGCGCAGCAGCACGGCCGACTGCGGCAGGGTCAGCACGCTGCCCTCGCCTTGCAGCAACTCGCCGCGGGCAAAGAGGCCCGCACGGGCGCCCGCGGTGGGGGGCAGGTCCACGTAGACGAGGCCGTTGCGGGTTTGCGCGTCGATCTTGGGCGCCACCTGGCGCACGCGGCCGTCCACGCTGGCGCTGCCGATTTGCACGCGGGCCTTCTGGCCGACCTTGACCTGGTCCAGCAGCGGGCCGGGCACCTCGGCGCGCCACTCGAGGCGGCCTTGGCGCTGCAGGCGCAGCAGCTCTTGACCGGGTTGGGCCAGCGCGCCTTCCACGGCCTCGCGGGCGGTGATGACGCCGTCGTCGGGCGCGGTGATGCGGGTGTAGCCCAGGCGCAGCTCGTCGGCCATCAGGCGGGCCTTGAGGCTGGCGACGCGGGCCTCGGCCATGTCGGCAGCGGCCAGGGTGGCTTCGATTTGTTGGGCGCTCAGCGCTTCGGTGCCGGTGAGCGGCTTGACGCGCTCGGCCTGGGCGCGGGCGTCCCGGGCGTTGACTTCGGCCTCTTGCAGCGAGGCGCGGGTGGCGGCCAGGTCGGCCTGCAGGGTGCCGGGGCTCAGGCGCACCAGCAGCTGGCCCTTCTTGACGCGGTCGCCCACGTTGACCAGCACCTCGGCGATGCGCATGCCGCCCACCTCGGCGCCGATGACGGCCTCTTGCCAGGCCGCGACGTTGCCATTGACCGGCAAGCGCGTGGCCCATTGGGCCGCTTGGGCCTGGGTGGTTTGGATGGTGAGCGAGGGCTTGGCGGCAGGTGCCGCGGGCTTGTCTTGGGCGTGCACCGACAAGGCCAGGGCCAGGGCGCTGAGAACGAGGGCGGGTTTCATGGCGGGACTCCGGAACGCGGGGTGTTCAGTTCGAGGTGGGCGCGGTTTGCGCCGACGCGGTGGTGGCGCTGGCGGCGCTGTTGGCGTCGAAGCCGCCCCCCAGCACGCGGTACAGGCGCACCCAGGCTTGGGCGTGTTCGTGACGGATGGCAACGGCCGCGCTGTAGGCGCTGAGCGCATTGCGGAAGGTGCTGGCGCGCTGCGGGCCGCTTTGCACGCCGGCTTGGGCCAGGCGCGTGGCGTCGGCGGCGATGCGCTCCCACTCGCGCTGCGAGGTGTCGGCCTCGCGCTGGCGTTCGCCCGCGCTGGCCACCAATTGCAGGGCCTCCTCCACCTCGGCCACGGCGCCGCGCCAGCGCGCCTCGAAGGCCGCGGCGGCTTGCGCGGTGCGGGCCTGGGCGGCGTCGCGCTGGCCTTGGCGCAGGCCGCCGTCGAACAAGGGCAGGCTCAAGGAGGGGCCGATGGACCACACGGCGCCGCCGGTGCTGCCGCTGCCCCAACCGAGGCGCGCATTGCCGATCAGGCCGGTGAGGCTGAGCTGCGGCCAGGCTTCGGCGCGCACGCCTTGCTCGCTGTAGGCGGCGGCCAGCCACTGTTGGTGCGCCGCGGCCAGATCCGGACGCTGGGCCAGGGTTTGGGGCGGCAGGGCCGACCAGGCAAAGGGCGGTGCGGCAGGGATGCGACGCTGCAGTCGCGGCGCCTGGACCGCGGTGGGCGCCAGCTGCGGGGCCAGTTCGGCCGCCGGCTTCGCGGTCAGCAAGGCCAGGGTCTGCAGGGCGATGGCGGTTTGTGCGCGCTGGTCGGCGCGCACGGCCACCGCCGCCGCGCGCTGGGTGTTGAGCAGGGCCACGTCGCTGGCGCTGTCCAGCCCGCGCTGGCGGCGCAACTGCCCCCACTGCGCCAAACCTTCCGCGGCCTGCACGTCGAGTTCGGCGATCTCTTCTTGCGCCTGCGCGTGGCGCAGCGCCAGGTAGGCCGAGGCGACGTCGGCCGCCAGGCTCACGCGGGCCTCGTGCCATTGGGCCTGGGCGGCATCGGCCTGCGCTTGGGCAGCGGCGCCGTTGGCCCGGGCACGGCCGAAAAGGTCCAGCTCCCAGCTGGCGCTGAACTGCGCGCCGCTGGTGGTGGCGGGCTTGAAGTCGGGCGCTTGTTGCGCGCGGGTGGCTTGGGCGCCGGCCTGCACCTGGGGCAGCAAGCCGGCCGAGGCTTGGCGTGCTTCGGCCCGCGCCTGGGCCAGGCGCGCGGTGGCCGCCTGCAGCGTGGGGCTGGCGGCTTGGGCCTGGTCGATGAGGGCCACCAGCACCGGGTCGTCGAAGCGCTGCCACCAGCGGGCCAACTCGGCGGGCGAGCCCTGGTGCGGCAAGGGCGCCAGCCAGGCGGCAGGCAGTTGCGGGGTGGCGGCCACGGCTTGGGGCGGGCCGGCCGGTGGTGCGCTGGCGCAGGCGCTCAGCAACACGGCCAGCGCGATGGCGCTCGGCGCAAGAAGGCGTCGTGGGGTCATGGTCATGCTCAAGAAGAAGTCGTGGAAGCCCGGGCCGCGCGCTCGGCGGCCACCAGGGCCACGCCCCAGCCGACGATGCGGCGGCGCACGGCCAGCAGTTCGGGGTCGTCGTCCAGGAGGCCCGGCGTCAGGGCGTCCATGAACGGGCGGCTCAGGCAGTAGTCGTGCGCCATGGCGCACAGCGCGAAGGCGAGTTGGTGCACGGCGGTGTCGGGCTGCGCCACACCAATGTGCCGGGCCAGCAAGCGCGTCAAGGCATGGTGGTTGGGCCCGATGTGCGTGGACACCGCCTGCATGAAGACCTCACTGGGGTCCATGAGTTCGCGCAGGTACAGGCGCATGGGGTTGGGACCCTCCCCGTGGTTCATGGTCAGGAACGGGGCGAGAAAGCGGTCGAGCGCTTCGGGCAGGCTCAAGTCGGGGTGGTCGAAGCCGGCAAAGGCCTCGTTCATCTGCTGGATGGGCCGGCGCAGCACCTCGCGGTAAAGGCCGTCCTTGTCGCCAAAGTGGTAATGGATGGCGCCCGGGTTGGTGCCGGCGGCGTTGCAGATCTCGCGCGTGGTCACCGCGTCGAAGCCGTGCTCGGCGAACTGGCAGGCGGCGTGGAACACCAGGCGCTCTTTGGGGTCGTTCAGGTCCACGCCCATGAGCGCCGCCCACTGGGCGAGCAGGTCGGGGCTGGGGGCGTCGGGTGGGGCGGGTTTGCGGGGCGGCATGGCGCGCATGCTAACGAATCAGTCAAGCGCTTGCTTGGTTTTTTGAAAAGCCCTGACGAAGGCCCCCGGCAAAGCAGCCGGATGTCACGCCGGGCCGGGGGCGTACGGGTCCCCGCTAGGCGTGCGGGCGCCGGGGGACGGCACAATCGTTCGCAACGCAGCTTGAGACCTCGCAGCAACCATGAGCAACGACCTGGTGGTGTCTTCGCAATCGGCGGGCCTGGGACAGTCCAGCACGGTGGCCAGCAAGCAGTTCCTCACCTTCCGCATCGGCGCCGAGGAGTACGGCATCGACATCCTGAAGGTGCAGGAGATCCGCTCCTATGAAGCGCCGACGCGGATCGCCCATGCGCCGCACTTCGTCAAAGGCGTGGTCAACCTGCGGGGCGTCATCGTCCCCATCATGGACATGCGGCTGCGCCTGGGCACCGACGCCCAGTACAACGCCTTCACCGTCACCATCGTGCTGAACGTGGGCAACCGCGTGCTGGGCATGGTGGTCGATTCGGTGTCCGACGTGCTGGAGCTGCCTGTCGACCAAATCAAGCCGGCCCCGGAGATGGGGGCTGCGATCGACTCCCGCCACGTGACCGGCCTGGGCAAGGTCGGCGAGCGCATCTTGATCCTGCTGGACATCGAAGGCATGGTGGCCAGCCCCGAGTTCGGCCTCGCCGATTGAGGGTTCGGCGAGGGTGTTAGCACTCTCGCCTGATGAGTGCTAATATTTCGAGGCCGGGGTGCTGTACGCCCCGTCGAAAGGCCTCGACCCATGTCTGCCGCCACGCTCAGCGCTTCCAGCCACGCCACCTTGACGGTGCGCGACCCTTGGTCTTTGATCCCCTCGCTGGGGCATCTGGACGCCTACATCAGCGCCGTGAACCGGCTGCCGATGCTCACGGCCGATGAAGAACAGCGCTACGCCCGGGCCCTCAAGGAGCAAGGCGACCTCGAAGCCGCCGGCCGGTTGGTGCTCTCGCACCTGCGCTTGGTGGTTTCCATCTCGCGCCAGTACCTGGGCTACGGGCTGCCGCACGGCGACCTGATCCAAGAAGGCAACGTGGGCTTGATGAAGGCCGTGCGCCGCTTCGACCCCGACCAGGGCGTCCGCCTGGTGTCCTACGCCATGCACTGGATCAAGGCGGAGATCCACGAGTACATCGTCAAGAACTGGCGCATGGTCAAGGTGGCCACCACCAAGGCCCAGCGCAAGCTGTTCTTCAACCTGCGCAGCCTCAAGCACAGCCTGAAGCACGAAGCCTCCGACCCGAACCGGCAGGCCTTGAGCGAGGCCGAGATCGACCACGTGGCCCGCACCTTGGACGTCAAGCCCGAGGAGGTGGTGGAGATGGAAATGCGCCTGGCGGGGGCCGACCTCGCGCTGGAGCCGCAAGAGGGCGACGACGAGGACAGCCCGTCCTCCGCCCCCATCGCCTACCTGGCCGACGAAGGGCACGAGCCGACGCAAGTGCTGGCCGCCCGCGCCCGCGACGCCATGGCCAGCGACGGCCTGCAGCGCGCGCTGGACGTGCTGGACGAGCGCAGCCGGCGCATCGTGCAAGCCCGTTGGCTGGACGTGAACGACGACAGCAGCGGGGGCAAGACCCTGCACGAACTGGCCGCCGAGTACGGCGTCAGTGCCGAGCGCATCCGCCAGATCGAGGCGGCGGCCATGAAGAAGATGCGTCAGGCCCTGGCCACTGCCTGAGCCTGGCAGGACCGAGGCGCCCGTTCAGGCGCCTCGCAACAAGGTCCGCACGTCCCCGAGCAGGGCCTGCGGGCCGAGTCCGTAGCGCGCGTACAAGCGCAAGCGGCCCTGGGGGTCGAACACGAACGAGGCCGCGGTGTGGTCCATCGTGTAGCCCTCGCCCGTCTTGGCCGGCACCTTGTTGAACAGCACCCGGAACTCTTTGGCCACGGCGCGCGTCTCCTCGAGGCTGCCGCGCAAGGCCACCCCATCGGCGCCGAAGTTGGCCATGTAAGCCCTCAAGAGTTCGGGCGTGTCGCGCTCGGGGTCCACGGTGATGAACACCGGCACCACGCGGGCGCCGTCGGCACCGAGTTCCTGCTTGATCAGCGCCAATTCGCCCAGGGTCGTCGGGCACACGTCAGGGCACTGCGTGAAGCCGAAGAAAACCACCACAACCCGCCCCCGGAAGTCGGCCAAGCTGCGGCGCCGGCCGTCCACATCGGGCAGGTTGAAGTCGCGGCCGTAGGCCGCCCCGGTCAAGTCGACACTGGCAAAGCTGGTTTGGGCCGCGGGCTCGCAGGCACCCAGGCCGCCCAGGCTGGCCAAACCGGCCAGCAGCCAAACGCGACGGTCAACGGATTCCGATGGGCACATAGTGGTCGATCAACAGCGCTGCAAACAGCAAAGCCAGGTACCAGATGGAGAACCAGAAGGTGCGACGGGCCAGGGCTTCGTCGTAGCGGCGCCAGAGGCGCCACCCGAACCAGCAAAAGCGCAGGCCCAGGGCCAGCGCCGCCACCAGGTAGAGCAGCCCGCTCATGCCCATCAGGTAAGGCAACAGGGTGGCCGCCAACAGAATCCAGGTGTACAGGAAGACCTGCAGGCGCGTGAAGGCATTGCCGTGCGTCACGGGCAGCATGGGCAGCCCGGCCTTGGCGTAGTCGTCGGCGCGGTACAGGGCCAGGGCCCAGAAGTGGGGCGGGGTCCACAAGAAAATGATCAAGCACAGCAGCCAGGGCTCGGGCCCGAGACTGCCCTGGACCGCCGCCCAGCCCAGCACCGGCGGCATGGCCCCCGAGGCCCCGCCGATCACGATGTTCTGCGGTGTGGTCGGCTTCAACCACACCGTGTAGACGATGGCGTAGCCGACGAAGGTGGCCAGGGTCAGCCACAGGGTGAGCGCGTTGACCCACAGCAGCAAGATCAACGCCCCGGCCGCGCACAAGGCGACCGAGAACCCCAAGGCTTGCGTGGGGCTCAACTCGCCCCGCGCGGTCGGGCGCCAGCTCGTGCGCTTCATGCGCGCATCGATGCGGCGTTCGACCAAGCAATTGAACGCCGCCGCCGCCGCCGCAATGAGCCAAATGCCCAGCGCCCCAGCGCCCATGCGCTGCCACTGCGCGGCATCCGGCCAGCCCGGCACGGCCAGGGCCATGCCGATGACCGCGCAGAACACGATCAGTTGCACCACGCGAGGCTTGGTCAGCGCGTAGAACTGGGCCCATCGGCTGGGCACGCCACCGCCTTGCACAGGCACCTCGGTCATGCGCGAACCTCCCGCCTCAAGCTTTGCGGGGCCACGTGCGCGCCCTCCCCGACCCATCGCGCGCCCAGCACCGTCAGCACCACGACCCAGGCCGCGGCGCCCGCGCTGTGGGACAAGGCCGCCAACAAGGGCCAGCCCAGGACGACATTCGACACGCCGGACGCCACCTGCCACACCAACAGGGCCACCAGCGCCAACGCCCAGGGGCGCGTGGTCGGTGCGCGCAACTGCCAGGCCAGCGCCAAGGCCACCAAGGTGACGGCCAGCGCACCCAGGCGATGGGTCACGTGGATGGCCGTCAGGGCCGGGAAGCTCAGCAGCCCCCCCTGCCCGTCGGTGCCCAAGGCCCGCCAAACGCGGAAGGCGGCGGAAAAGTCCATCTCCGGCCACCACTGGCCCTGGCAGGTCGGCAAATCGCGGCACACGAGCACCGCGTAATTGGTGCTGACCCACCCGCCCAACATCAACTGCACGAACACCAACACGGCCAGGAGTTGCCAGGTGCGGATCACGGCCTTGGACACCGCGATCGGTCGCGGTGCCAATCGCTCGGCCTGCCAAGCCAGCAAGCTGAGCAAGCCCAGCCCGAGCATCAGGTGGCCGGTGACGACGGCCGGGAACAGCTTCATCGTGACCGTCCAAGCGCCGAAAGCGCCTTGCAGCAGCACCCAGGCCAAGGCCAGGCTGGCCCAGCCCGGATGCGGCAGGTCGGCCTGACGCCAGCGCCAGGCCAGCGCCGCCAAGACCAGGATCAGAAAACCAACGGCGCTGGCCCAGTAGCGGTGCACCATTTCAACCCAGGCCTTGCCGTGTGTGACGGGGCCCGTGGGGCGCAGGGCCACCTCGGCCGCGATCTCTTCGCGGGCGCCAATGGGGCTGACCGAGCCGTAGCAACCGGGCCAATCGGGACAGCCCAAGCCCGAATCCGACAGGCGCGTGAAGGCCCCGAACACCACCAAGTCGAAGGTCAGGAACAAGGTGATCAAGGTCAGCGCGCGCAAGCGCCGGCGCCGATCCAGCCCCGCGCTTCGCACCATCCACCAGCCCAAGGGCACGATCCCCAGGCCCAGGCCCAGCAGCAGCAACTGAAGCAGGGGCGACCAGTCCACGAAACCCGGGGTCATTGCGGGCGCCCCGCTTGGTCCCAGTGCACGCTGGCCTTGAGCAAGCGGTCCAGGTCCTTCTTGATCTTCATGGGATCGGGATGGGCGGGCGAGCGCCACATCCAGCGGCCCATCGGATCGACGAGGTACAGGTGCGAGGCCAGGGCCTGGCCGGTCGCAGGCTGCAACCACTGCCGCAGCGCATCGGCCGGCACCCGCAGCACGGTGGTCGACGGGGTCGCTTGCAAGGCCTTCAACAGGGCGGGCTGGATGGGGGCGTCGTCGGTGACGAGCCAGACCTTGTCCACGCGATCGCGGGCGCGGCCCAGCATCTCGCGCAGCTGCCGTTGCATGTACAGGTGGTTCTCGCACTCGCCCACACAGGAACCGCCATCGACCACCACCAGCAACCATTGCTGGTGCAGGCTGGCCGGTGCCACTGCCTTGCCGTCCAGGTCCCGCAAGGGCAAGGTGGGCGGCAACTCGGGCTGCGCGGCGATCAGCTCGCCGTAGGCCTGCCCCTGCGGCTTGATCACGTAGAAGGTGAAGTACGACGCCAACACCGGCAGCGCGCACAGCAGCACCACCACCACCATCATGATGCGGCCGCGGCGGGTTTGGTCCGAGCGGCTCAGGGCACGCAGGGCTTCGTCCTCGGGCGGCACGTGCACCGTGAGGTCAAGCGCGTGCGCGTCGGCGTCGCCAGGGGAGGAAAACTTGGAACCAGACATACAAACCCAGGGTCAAGGCCGACAACGCAAACCACTGCGCCGCATAGCCATGGTGTTTGGCCACGCCGTCGTCGGGTGAGGGCCAGTCGCAATCCAGCGGGGCGCACGAAGCGGTCTGCCACAGCACCCAAGGAACGGGGGCCTGGCCCAAAGCCGCAGCGCTGCCGGAAAGGTCGAGATTTTGCTTGAGCGGGCCATCGGCCGCCGGGCCCAGGTCATAGGCTCGCCACGCGTGAGGCGCCAAGCGACCTTCCACCTGGACTTCGCCCTCGGGCGTGGCAGGCCACGGCGGCGCCGTGTGCACGCCGGCGCCTTTGGGAACCCAACCGCGCTGCACCCAGACCAGCCCCCCTTGGTCCAGCTTCAGGGGCGTGAGCAGCACGAAGCCGCTTCGCTGCTTCAAGGGACGGTTGTCGAGCCAGAGGCTTTTCGAGGGCCACCACTGGCCGCGCCAAACCACCCGGCGTGCCGACCAATCGGTGTGGGCTTGGGCTAGCACGTCGGCGATCGACACGGGCGGCAATTGCGCCGCCCGCACCCGTTCGGCCTGCAAAGCCTGCTTCTGGTGGGCTCGGTCCAACTGCCAGATGCCCAGCCGGGCGGTCCCGAGCACCACCCCGAGCGCGGCCAAGGCCACTGCGGGGCCGGTCCATCGCCCCCAACGACCGCGGTCAACGGCGGGCTGCTGCATACTCGATCGCCATGAACTGGTTGTTTCTATTCGCCTTCTTGGGCATCTTGGGCGCGCTGGCCGGCGCGGGGTACTTCATGCTGCGACGCGGCGGTCAGCGGCGCGACGCGATGGCCAGGGCACTGGCCGTCCGTGTGGGCCTGTCGGTGACCTTGTTCTTGATCATCTTGCTCGCGTGGTCGATGGGTTGGATCGAACCCCGCGGCGTCCCGATTCAACGCTGAAGCGCCGCACCGACAAGCAAAAGCGCCGCCCACGGGCGGCGCTTTTCATGGGGCGACGTCGATCACATCCAGTACACGACGACGTACAGGCCCAACCACACCACGTCCACGAAGTGCCAGTACCAAGCGGCGCCTTCGAACCCGAAGTGGCGATCCTTGGTGAAGTGGCCCTTTTGCAGGCGCAGGGTGATGAACAGCAACATCAGCATGCCCACGAACACGTGGAATCCGTGGAAGCCCGTCAGCATGAAGAAGGTGCTGCCGAAGATGCCACTGGACAGCTTCAGGTTCAGGTCGCGGTAGGCGTGCATGTACTCGTAGCCCTGCACGAACAGGAACACGACGCCGAGCAGCACGGTCATCCACATGAAGGCGATGGTGCGCGCGCGGTTGCCGGCCACCAAGGCATGGTGGGCGATGGTCAGGGTCACACCCGAGGTCAGCAACAGCGCCGTGTTCAGCGTCGGCAGGGGCCAGGGACCGATGGTCTGGAAGGCCTCGATCGTGCCGGCGGGCGAGGCCGTCATGCCAGGGTTGCTGCTGGGCCACAGGGCCTTGAAGTCGGGCCACAGCAAGGAGGTGTGCTCGAGGTTGCCCAGCATGGGCACCGAGTGGACCCGGGCCCAATACAAGGCGCCAAAGAAGGCCGCGAAGAACATCACCTCGGAGAAGATGAACCAGCCCATGCTCCAGCGGAAGCTGATGTCGATGCGGTCGCTGTACAGGCCGCCCTCGCTCTCGCGGATGGCATCACCGAACCACTGCTTCAGCACGAACAGCCAGAACAAGAGGCCAAACGCCAAGGAGTACGCGCCCCAACCATGGCCGTTGATCCACTGGCCGGCGCCCAGGATGACGAAGAACAGCCCCAATGACGCCAGCGCAGGGTGGCGCGAGGGCCCTGGAACGAAGTAGTACGGCGCTTGGCCGCTGCTATGGGTTGCACCTGCCATGAGGCTTCTCCTTGTTCTCTAAACAGTTTTTCGCTCAGCCGGCGACGCCGCTGGCAATCACCCACCGAACCAGCACCACCAACGCCGTCACGAACAGGGCGGCGCCGGCGACACCGGCAATGATCACGTGCACCGGGTTGAGCTTGGCGATGTCTCGCTCGTGCTCGGCGCCCTTGCGCACGCCAAAAAACGACCACGCGACGGCCCGCATCGTCTGACCCAACGAAGCGGGGCGCTGCACCGCTTCCCGCAGGTCTTGGCCGGCCTCGCTCATGCGCCTGCCTTGGCCGGCTTGGCCTGCGCGAGCTTCTTGCCCGGCACCTCAAAGAAGGTGTAGGACAAGGTGATGGTGGTCACGTCTTTGGGCAACTTGGGGTCCACCACGAACACCACCGGCCACTCTTTCTCTTCACCCGGCGCCAAGGTGTACTCGTTGAAGCAGAAGCACTCGAACTTGTGGAAGTGCGCCATGCTTTGCTTCGGCGCATAGCTCGGGATGGCCTGCGCGGCCATGGTCCGATCTTGGCGGTTGCGAAAGGTGTAGTTCACCGTCACCAACTCGCCCGGATGGACCTTCACGAAGTTCTTCGCCGGCTTGAAGTCCCAAGGCCCCCGCGCATTGGCGTCGAACTCCACCGTGACCCAGCGGCTGCTGTCGATCTGCGAGTTCTTGGCCAGGTCGCGGCGCTCCACCTCGCTCAGCACGTTGATGCCCAGGGCTTCGCAAATGGCCCGGTACAGCGGCACCAAGGCGTAGCCAAACCCGAACATCAACGCACACACCACGACCAACTTGCCCACCAGGTGCAAGTTGTCGCGATGCAACGCTCGGCTCCAGCGCTTCATGGAATCAACTCGTCAAGAACGCCATCTTGGCCATGAACCCGACCGCGAAGGCCAGCGCCACGCTGGCCAAGATCAAGCCCAGGCGGCGGTTGGCTTTGCGCTGTTCGGCGTCCATGTCAACCAACGATCTTGGTGGCCGTGGCGTCCAGCTTCGGGGGCGTCTCGAAGGTGTGGAAGGGAGCCGGCGACGGCACTTCCCATTCCAAGCCTTCGGCACCTTCCCAGGGCCGCTGCGGGGCCTTCTCACCCTTGCCGCGCATCATGGGCAGCACGATGAACAGGAAGAAGTACACCTGCATCAGGCCGAAGCCCAGGGCGCCGATCGAAGCGATCAGGTTGAAGTCGGCGAACTGCAAGGGGTAGTCGGCGTAGCGTCGCGGCATGCCGGCCAAGCCCAAGAAGTGCATCGGGAAGAAGGTGACGTTGAAGAACAGCAGCGACAGCCAGAAGTGCAGCTTGCCGCGGAACTCGCTGTACATCACGCCGCTCCACTTCGGGCCCCAGTAGTAGACGCCAGCGAACAGGGCAAACAGCGAACCGGCCACCAGCACGTAGTGGAAGTGGGCCACCACGTAATAGGTGTCCTGGATCTGGATGTCCACAGGCGCCATCGACAGGATCAGGCCCGTGAAACCGCCCATCGTGAACACGAAGATGAATCCCACGGCCCACAGCATGGGCACTTCGAAGGTCATCGAACCGCGCCACATCGTGGCGATCCAGTTGAAGATCTTCACGCCCGTGGGCACGGCGATCAGCATCGTGGCGTACATGAAGAACAACTGACCCGTCACCGGCATGCCGGTCGTGAACATGTGGTGGGCCCACACGATGAACGACAGGATGGCGATCGAGGCCGTGGCGTACACCATCGAGGCGTAGCCAAACAGGCGCTTGCGGGCGAAGGCCGGCACGATCTGGCTGACGATGCCGAAGGCCGGCAAGATCATGATGTAGACCTCGGGGTGGCCGAAGAACCAGAAGATGTGCTGGTACATCACCGGGTCGCCACCACCGGCCGGGTTGAAGAACGTGGTGCCGAAGTGGCGGTCGGTCAGCGTCATGGTGATGGCACCGGCCAGCACGGGCATGACGGCGATCAGCAGGTAGGCGGTGATCAGCCAGGTCCAGGCGAACATCGGCATTTTCATCAAGGTCATGCCAGGCGCGCGCATGTTCAAGATGGTGACGATGATGTTGATCGAGCCCATGATCGACGAGGCGCCCAGGATGTGCATCGCGAAGATGCCAGCGTCCATGGAGGGCCCCATCTGCAGGGTCAGGGGCGCGTACAACGTCCAGCCTGCGGCAGGTGCACCGCCCGGCATGAAGAACGAGGCCACGAGCATGACGGCGGCCGGGATCATCAGCCAGAAGCTGAAGTTGTTCATCCGCGCGAAGGCCATGTCACTGGCACCGATCTGCAGCGGAATCATCCAGTTCGCGAAGCCCACGAAGGCCGGCATGATGGCGCCGAACACCATGATCAGGCCGTGCATGGTGGTGAACTGGTTGAACAGTTCCGGGTTCACGTACTGCAGGCCCGGCTTCGCCAATTCCAAGCGGATGCCCAGGGCCAAGAGGCCGCCGATCATCAACATGGCGAAGGCAAACAGCAGGTACAGCGTGCCGATGTCTTTGTGGTTGGTGGCGAACACCCAACGACGCCAACCCGTGGGGGCGTGGTGGTCGTGGTGATCGTCGTGGGCGTGGCCGGCCGCGTGGCCGTGCGGATCGAGTACAGCGCTCATGTTGTTGTCCTCGGCAAATTACTTGGCGCGAGCCGCCGCAAACTCAGCAGGCTGGATGACCTTGCCGGTTTGGTTGCTCCAGGAATTCTTGGTGTAGGTCATGACGGCCGCCAACTCGGTGTCATTGAGTTGCTTCCAGGCAGGCATCGCGCCATTGCCGGCACCCTGCAACAGGATCTGGATCTGTTTCTCGGGCTCGTTCAGAACAATCGCACTGCCGTCCAGGGGCTTGATGGGACCCGCGCCCTTGCCGTCGGCTCGGTGGCAGGCGGCGCAGTTGGCGTTGTAGACCTTCTCGCCGCGGGCCATCAGGCCGGCCAGGTCCCACACCTTGTTGGGATCGTCGGCCTTCGCGGCCATGGCCTTCTTCTGTTCGGCCACCCAGGTGGCGTAATCGGCCTGGCTCAGCACCTTCACATGGATCGGCATGTAGGCGTGCTCTTTGCCGCACAACTCGGCGCATTGGCCGTAATAGTCGCCCACCTTTTCGGCGCGGAACCAGGTGTCGCGCACGAAGCCCGGGATGGCGTCTTGCTTCACGCCAAAGGCCGGCACCATCCACGCGTGGATCACGTCGTTCGCGGTGGTGATGATGCGCACCTTCTTGTCGACGGGCACGACCAAGGGGTTGTCCACCTTCAGCAGGTAGTCGTCGACTTGGTCCGGCTTGCCGCTGTCGCTCATCGCGCGCTGGGCCGGGTCCAGGGTCGACAAGAAAGCGATGCCCTCCCCTTCGCCCTTCAGGTAGTCGTAGCCCCACTTCCACTGGTAACCCGTGGCCTTGATGGTCAGGTCGGCGTTGGTCGTGTCTTTCATGGCCACCACCACCTTCGTGGCGGGCAAGGCCATGGCGATCACGATCAAGAACGGCACCACCGTCCAAGCGATTTCGACGGCCACGGACTCGTGGAAGTTGGCCGACTTCGCACCCCGCGATTTGCGGTGCTTGAAGATCGAATAGAACATCACGCCGAACACCGCCACGAAGATGGCCGAGCAAATCCACAACATCATGTTGTGCAAGCCCATCTGCCACGTGGCAATTTGAGTCACCGGAGGCGGCAGATTGACCTGGTTGACGGCGGGGCCGCCGGGCAGGTCGTTCACGGCCCAGCTGGCTTGAGCCGCCAGCAAGGCGCCCATGGCGAGGCCGTTGCGGGCCCAAGCGCCCAGGCGATGCAGGGATTGGATGTTGTGGTTCATGTCTGCGCGTGGAGTCCGTGTGCAGGGAGGTGCGAGGCGCCGAAACGCAACGCGAAACCGGCAGCCCAGGCCTTCACCCAATCTGCCGGTTCAAAACGGGCGCGATTCTAGCCCCATGACTTGGTGGGCCTCACCGGGGAAGGTGCCTTGACTCCCATCAAAAGCGGTGGGCATTTCGAGTGCAAATTGAAGGCAGCCCAATCCACGTCAACTTCAAGCTTGGTCAACGGGCCGCGCCGAAGAAGATGGTCGCCATGACAGCGCGAGACCCAGCCATGGATTCGCGACCCCTCGGGCTGGGCCCTGGGTCGGGTGGGGCTGCGCGCGTCTGGCTCGCTGCGCTTGCGCCCGCTTGCCGGCTTTCCGGGGTTGAGGGCCCCACGCCGCCGCGTCTTGCCCTCCACCGATCCCCTTGCCGCCCTCTCCGCCTGGGAACACGACGTTCCCGGGCGGATTCAGGGTCCCAACAGCGCCTCCAAGGCCTGCTCCCGCACCCCCCAAAACGCCTTCAAGGCCTGCGCCTGCTCGCGCGCCTGCTGCTCGCGGGCGGGCACCCGAACAGGCCGTCGGGTGGCCAAGATCATCTTGTTCTTTTGCGTGTGCTCCAGGCTCACGAACTCGAACACTTGCGTGTCGTAGCCCTGCGCCTCCAACCACAGCGCTCGCAGACCATCGGTCAGCATTTCCGCCTCTTGCCCCAGATGCACGCCGTGCTTGAACAGGGGTTGCAGCACGCCCGGCGGTTGAAGCTGCCCGCGCAACTGCTTGTGGCAGCAAGGCGCCGTCAGGATGACGGCCGCGCCAGCGCGCAGTCCGTGGTGCAAAGCATGGTCGGTCGCGGTGTCGCAGGCGTGCAGGGCAATCATGACGTCCAGCGGCCGCACGGATTGATGCCCAACATCGCCCTGGGCAAAGTGCAGCCCGTCCAAACCCAGTTGGCGCGCCAAGGCTTCCGTCTCGGCCACCAGGGCCTCGCGCAACTCCACCCCCACCACGTCGGCTGGCCGACCCAAGCGCCTCAGGTGAGCGTGCACGGCGAAGGTGAGGTACCCCCGACCGCAGCCGAAGTCGGCGACCCGCACGGGCTGCCCCATCGGCAAGTCGGCCTGACGCAGGGCCGCGTCGAAGATCTCCACAAAGTGATTGATTTGCCGCCATTTGCGCGCCATCGCCGGCACGGGCACGGGCGCCCCCTGGGCCCGCTGCATCAACCCCAAGGCCTGCCAAGCGGGATCGTTCGCATCCAGCCAGCGGGGCTTCTCCCGGTTGTGCCCCGCCGGCACGGCGGCAGTGGCCGCCGGGGCGACGGCATGCCGGCTCAGCAAAGCCCGCTTCTTTTTGACGTCCAGCTGCCAATGGGCCTCCGGCGTCCACAGCGCCGCCGCACGAAAGTCCCGGCCCAGGCGCTCGGCCACAGCCGCCACAGCAGCATCAGGAGGAAGGTTTTGGGTCAGGTCCTTGGTCGCGTGTCGCCACACCATTTGGACGCAGGCCTGGCCCTTCAACTGCACTGGACGCAGCAAGAGGCGCTCGAGGTCCCCTGCGGCTGGCGTGGGCGCCGTCAGTTGCGCGCGGTGCCAAGCGTGGCCGCTTTGGAACGCGGCCGCGAGAAGCGCCAGGAATTGCGCGGTATCGTCATCCGGGATCGGGCTCATGCCGTGGATTGTCGACCTACCATGCGCGACCCAAGACCATGACCCCGACCTCGCGCGCCATCCAGCAAGCCGTCGTCGCTTGGCACAACCGCCATCCGCTCGCGGCCCGCATCGACGAAAGCCAGGTGCACAGCATCGGCTGGGTCGCCCTGCCCTTCCTGCGTCCGCCCCAAGGGGTCGAGCCGACGATGGACGGCAGCGAGGCATCCGGACCGGCCCCCAGCCCAGCAACGCCCACCCCCAAACGGCGGCATTGGGAGCGACTGGTGCGCGCGCAGCGCGCCACGAACGCCCCGTGGCCGGTGTTCAGCGAGGCCTTCATCGACGGCATCAGCGCCTCACGCGCCGCACGCTTCGCGGCGGCCCACGGGCTGTCTGTCGCCCCCCAGCAAGAGGGCGAGGACGAGGGCCAGCGCGCATGGCCGCAGCGCCGCATCGACGTCGACGGCCCCTTGGCGGAACACTCCGGGGGCGGTTGGCCGGTGGAGTTGTGGTTGATCAGCGCGGCCATCGACGTGGGCAAAGAACGGCGCCGCGTGCTGGTGGCGGCCGACGGCAGCGTGGTGGACGGTCCGCGTCATTGGCATCGCCGACGGCTTCAAGGCCTGTGGGTGCTGACGCTTGTCGCGGCCGCGGCAGGGACAGCAGGCTGGTGGTGGAGCCGCCCAGTCGCCCCGGAAACCTCCGAAGCCTCCGCGCCCTCCGGCCCAGCGACGGTGGCCAGCGCACCCGCGAGTGCGGCGGCGGGTCCCGAGCCGGCTTCCGGCCCAACCGCACTTCCCCCAACCGAGGCCAGCGCCCCGCCCACCACGGCCACGGCCGCTTCCGGCCTGCCGCAAGCGCCAGCCACCGCAGCCAGCACCGCAACAGCCGCAGCGTCGGCCGCCGCCGTCTCTGCCTCGGGCACCAACGACGAGCCGCCACCCGACATCCGCCCGCAACTGGTGAAACCGCTGCCCAACCGCCGCGGCCCGCCACCGCCACCGATGTTGGCGAGCAAGGCCACGGCACGCGCAGAAGCCGGGTCGGCGCCCCCAACCCCAGGCCCCGCGCCCACCGACGCGGCGCGCAACGCCACCGGCCCGTCCGGGGCAGAGACAAGTTCTGGGGCCTACAGAGGCGCAGCGACACCCGAGTCCATCCGTCCGGGTGTGCCGGCCAAGGGGCCGCTGATCGCCTTGGTGAGCCCGGCTTGGAAAACCCGCGCGGAAGCCGAGGCGATGTTGGCGCGCATGACCGAGCACCTGAAGGCCACCATGGCCCAGCAGGCGGGCCTGCACGGCGAGGTCATCGAGACCCCCGAGGGCTGGCGCGCCGCGGTCTACCCCTTTGCGACGCGCGAAGAAGCGGCCATCCTCAACGCCACCATGGTCGCCCGCGGATGGCGTACCCGCTCGGTCAGCTTCTGATCAGGACCGGTAGTCGGCGTTGATGCGGACGTAGTCTTCGCTGAAGTCGCAGGTCCACACCGTTTCGCTGGCCGCGCCGCGATTCAAATGCACGCGGACCCGCACGTCGCTGGCCGCCATCGCTTGGGCCGCTTCCGCTTCCACGTAGTTCGCCAGCCGGCCGCCCTCGCGCACCACGGCCACGTCCCCCAAGTCCATGTCGATCAGGGACTGGTCGAGATCGGGGATGCCGGCATAGCCCACCGCCGCCAAGATGCGGCCCAGGTTGGGGTCGCTGGCGAAGAAGGCGGTCTTCACCAAGGGGGAGTGGGCGATGGCATAGGCCACTTGACGGCTTTCGGCCGCATCCCGCCCACCGTCCACCTGCACCGTGATGAACTTCGTCGCGCCCTCGCCGTCCCGGACGATGGCCTGGGCAAGTTCCACCGCCAAGCTCTTCAAGGCGTCGCGCAACAGGGCCGCCTCGACCGAATCCAAGGCGTCGATGCGCGCGTGACCCGCTTGGTGGGTGGCCATGAGCAAGAAGCTGTCGTTCGTGCTGGTATCGCCATCGACCGTGATGCGGTTGAACGAGGCGTCGGCCGCCTCCTTCACGAGGGCCGGCAACAAGCTCGGAGCCACGCAGGCGTCGGTGGCCACGAAACCCAGCATCGTGGCCATGTTGGGACGGATCATGCCGGCGCCCTTGGCAATGCCGGTGAGCGTGACGGCCTTGCCGCCGATGGTGACTTGGCGCGAAGCCGCCTTGGGCAAGGTGTCCGTCGTCATGATGGCCTGCGCGGCCTCCAACCACGCATCGGGTCGGGCCGCATCGATCGCGGCACGCAAGCCCGCTTCGATGCGCTCAACCGGCAGCGTTTCCATGATGACGCCCGTCGAGAACGGAAGCACCTGCTGCTCGGCGAGGCCCAATTGGTCGGCCAGCGCCGCACAAGTGCGCCGGGCGCGCGCCAGTCCGTCCGCGCCGGTACCGGCGTTCGCGTTGCCGGTGTTGATCAACAAGGCGCGCACCTCCGGACCGTGCTGCAGGTGCTCGCGGCACACCTGCACCGGCGCGGCGCAAAAGCGGTTCTGGGTGAACACGCCCGCGACGCTGGTGCCGGGTGCCAGGAGCCACACCGACAAGTCGCGGCGGTTGGCCTTGCGAACGCCGGCTTGGGTGGTGCCGATGCGAACCCCCGCCACGGGCAGGAGTTGGGCGGGGTCGGGGCTGTGCAGTTGAACGGGCATGGTGGCGGCAATGAAAAAGGGCCGAGAAGAACTCGGCCCATTCTAGAAATCGAAGGACGGCAGGCGGGCGGGTGTCAGGCCAGCTTGCCGTGGCAGAACTTGAACTTCTTGCCACTGCCGCAGGGGCAGGGGTCGTTGCGTCCAACGCCGGGGTACTGGTCCGCCAGGGAGGGACCGCCGGCCGGCTCCTGCGACACCGACCCGTCTTCGTTGGGGTGGGTGTAGGTCACGTTGCGCACCTGCTCGGCCTGGGCCGCTGCGGCTTCGGCCGCGCGCTGCGCTTCGTCTTGGGTCTGGATGCGCACATTCATCAGCACCCGGGTCACCTCCAGCTTCACCGCGTCGAGCAACTGCGAGAACAGCTCGAAGGCCTCGCGCTTGTACTCTTGCTTGGGGTTCTTCTGGGCGTAGCCGCGCAGGTGGATGCCCTGGCGCAGGTAGTCCAAGGCCGCCAAATGCTCGCGCCAGCGCTGGTCGATGCTTTGCAGCAGCACCATGCGCATGAAGGGCGTGAACTGCTCGACGCCGATCAAAGTCACCTTGGCGTCGAACACCGTGTTGGCGGCGTTGACCACGAGGTTGAGGACGTCGTCGTCGGTGAAGGCATCGGCCGCGGTGGCGGTTTCCACCAGGGGCAGGTCGAGCATCCACTCGTCCTTGAGTTGGCGCTGCAGGCCCACCAAGTCCCATTGCTCTTCCAAGCTCTCGGGCGGCACATGGGCCCGCACGATGTCGGTCATCGTGCCTTCGCGCAGCGAGCGAACTTGCGGCAGCAAGTCGGCGGCCTCCAAGATGGCGTTGCGCTGCTGGTAGATCACCTTGCGCTGGTCGTTGGCGACGTCGTCGTACTCCAGCAGTTGTTTGCGGATGTCGAAGTTGCGGGCCTCGACCTTGCGCTGGGCGCCTTCGATGCTGCGGCTCACGATGCCCGCTTCGATGGCCTCGCCATCGGGCATCTTCAAGCGCTCCATGATGGCCTTGACGCGATCGCCGGCAAAGATGCGCATCAGCGAGTCGTCGAGGCTCAGGTAGAAGCGGCTGGCACCGGGGTCACCCTGGCGACCCGAACGGCCGCGGAGCTGGTTGTCGATGCGGCGGCTCTCGTGACGCTCCGTGGCGACCACGCGCAGGCCGCCGGCGGCCTTCACCTTCTCATGCAGCCCCTGCCATTCGTCGTGCAGTTGCTGGATGCGGCGCGCTTTCTCGTCGGCCGGCACCGATGGGTCGGCCTCCAGCAGTTGGACCTGCTTCTCCACGTTGCCGCCCAGCACGATGTCCGTGCCCCGACCCGCCATGTTGGTGGCGATCGTGATCACGCCAGGCCGACCCGCCTGCGCGATGATTTCGGCCTCTTTGGCGTGCTGCTTGGCGTTCAGCACGTTGTGTGGCAGCTTCTCCTTGGTCAGCATGGCCGACACGAGCTCGGAGTTTTCGATCGAGGTCGTGCCCACCAGCACCGGCTGCCCGGCCTCGTGGCACTGGCGGATGTCGCGCACCAGGGCGTCGTACTTTTCGCGGGCCGACTTGTAGACCAGGTCGAGCTCGTCCTTGCGAATCGTGGGGCGGTTCGGCGGAATGACCACCGTTTCCAGGCCGTAGATTTCTTGGAATTCGTAGGCTTCCGTGTCGGCCGTGCCCGTCATGCCGCCGAGCTTGGCGTACATGCGGAAGTAGTTTTGGAAGGTGATCGAGGCGAGCGTCTGGTTCTCGGCCTGGATCTGCACGCCCTCCTTCGCCTCAACGGCTTGGTGCAAACCGTCCGACCAGCGACGGCCGGTCATCAAGCGCCCCGTGAACTCGTCAACGATCACCACCTCGTTGTTCTGAACCACGTAGTGCGTGTCGCGCTGGAACACATGGTGCGCGCGCAAGGCGGCGTACAGGTGGTGCACGAGCGAGATGTTGCCCGGGTCGTACAGGCTGGCGCCCTCGGCCAGCAGGCCTTCTTCGGCGAGCAAGACTTCTGCGCGCTCGTGGCCAGCTTCGGTCAAGAAAATCTGGTGCGACTTTTCGTCGACCGTGAAATCGCCCGGCTCGATCACGCCCTCGCCCGTGCGCGGGTCGGCTTCACCGATTTGCTTCTTCAGCTTCGGGGCCACGGCGTTGATGTGGCGGTACAGCTCGGTGTGGTCGTCGGCCTGGCCCGAAATGATCAGAGGCGTGCGCGCTTCGTCGATCAAGATCGAGTCGACTTCGTCCACGATGGCGAAGTTCAGCGAGCGCTGCACCCGGTCTTCGATCGACTGCACCATGTTGTCGCGCAGGTAGTCGAAGCCGTATTCGTTGTTGGTGCCGTAGGTGATGTCGGCGTTGTAGGCCGCTTGCTTTTCTTCACGCGGCACATGCGGCTGGTTGATGCCGACGGTCAGCCCCATGAAGTTGTACAGCTTGGCCATCCACTCGGCATCGCGGCGTGCCAAGTAATCGTTGACCGTCACCACATGAACGCCCTTGCCCGACAGCGCGTTCAAGTAAACGGGCAGCGTGGCCATCAAGGTCTTGCCTTCGCCCGTGCGCATCTCGGCAATCTTGCCGCTGTGGAGCACCATGCCCCCGATCAACTGCACGTCGAAGTGGCGCATCTTGAGCACGCGCTTGCTGGCCTCCCGAACGGCGGCGAAAGCGTCAGGCAGGATCTGGTCGAGCGTTTCACCAGCGGCCAAGCGATCCTTGAGGACCTGCGTTTGCGACTGCAGCGTCGCATCGTCCATCGCCTCGTACTTGGGTTCCAGTGCATTGATGGCCTGCACCGTCTTGCGGAACTGGCGCAGCAGGCGCTCATTGCGGCTGCCAAAGAGGCGGGTCAGGAGCTGGGGCAACATGGATTCGGCGAACAGTGGAGAAGGCACGAGGGCCTGCATCTGGGGCGCAAGTTCCGCTTTTTCAAGCGAAATCACCGGCCAGGGCAAAAGCGCCGGAGTCTACCAGCCGGGCCTAAACTGAAGCCCATGTCTGGCCCCCGCTACCTGCATCGTCCCTTGCGGCCCACCGTGCCGGCGGCCGTGCCGGTGTCGCAGGCACTGCAGGCCCATGCTGGCTTGGTGCACCTCACCCAAATGGCCCAGGCCGCCCAAGCCCGGTTGACCACGGTCAAGAAGGGATTGCCAGTCAGCATGCACGGCAGTTTGGTGGCAGGCGCGGTCGACGAGGAGGGCTGGACCTTGTTGGTCACGAGCGCCGCGGCCGCAGCAAAGTTGCGCCAGTTCCAGCCGCAGTTGCAGGCCTTGCTGCAAGCCCGCTTCGGGCCCGGCCTGCTGCGCATCAAGCGCACGGTGTGATGGATGGCGTGGTGCCGGCTATCCGAATCGAACGGATGACCTACCGCTTACAAGGCGGTTGCTCTACCAACTGAGCTAAGCCGGCGTTCGGGTGAGGCTCAAGTGCCCCACCCCTTCATTTGACACGCTTGAGGGTTGGGCGCGGCGCCGGCCCGTCGGGCGGCGGTGCTGCATCCGACGATTTCACGGGCTCGGGCGCCAACCGGAGCCCCGTGGGTTCAACCGCATCGTCCTCCTCCATGGATGCCGACTCGGTGCGCTCGGCCGGAGCCGGAAAGGCCATGCCCTGGCCGTTCTCGCGGGCATAAATCGCCAAGACGTGATCGACGGGCACCAGCAGGTCGCGCGCCACCCCGCCAAAGCGGGCCTTGAACGCGATCCAGTCGTTGCCCAACTCCAGGCCTTGGGTGGCCTCCATGCCGACGTTGAGCACGATTTGGCCATCGTGCACATGTTCCATCGGCACACGCACGCCCGGCCCCACTTTCACGGCCAAATGAGGCGTGAAGCCATGATCCGTGCACCACTGGTGCATGGCCCGGATCAAGTACGGGCGGGTCGACGGGAGTTCGGCGGGCAGGTCCATCAGCGGCGCATGACCTTTTCCGACGGCGTCAGCGCTTCGATGTAGGCCGGGCGCGAGAAGATGCGCTCCGCGTACTTCAGCAAGGGAGCGGCGTTCTTCGACATGTCGATGCCGTAGTAGTCCAGGCGCCACAACAGCGGAGCGATGGCGACGTCGAGCATCGAGAAGTCGTCGCCCAGCATGAACTTGTTCTTCAAGAAGATCGGCGCCAACTGAGTCAGGCGGTCGCGGATCTGGCTGCGGGCCTTTTCCAACTGTTTGTCGGTCGGCTTGGGGCCGCCGCTGCGGTTCTCGAGGATGTTCACGTAGGCGAACAGCTCTTTCTCGAAGTTCAGCAGGAACAGGCGAACACGCGCGCGGGCCAGCGGGTCCCCGGGCATCAACTGCGGATGGGGAAAGCGCTCGTCGATGTACTCGTTGATGATGTTCGACTCGTACAAGATCAGGTCGCGCTCGACCAGGATCGGCACGTCGTTGTACGGGTTCATCAGCGCGATGTCTTCGGGCTTGGCGAACAGGTCGACGTCGCGGATCTCGAAATCCATGCCCTTCTCGAACAGGACAAAGCGGCAACGGTGCGAGTATGGGCAGGTGGTGCCCGAGTAGAGAACCATCATGGTGGTGGACTCCGAGTCAGTCGATCAACAGCAAAAACAAAACGCAGTGCACACCGTGTGGGTGCGCACTGCGCAAGGGGGCAAGCCGAAGGCTTACTTCACGTCCTTCCAGAACGCGGCATTCAGACGCCACGCCAGCACCGAGAAGATGCCCAGGAAGATCAACACGCCAACGCCCAAACGGTAGCGCTGGGCTTGCATGGGTTCAGCGGTCCAGGCCAAGTAGGCCACCAAGTCACCCACGGCACTGTCGTACTCGGCCTGGGTCATCTTGCCGGGCTTGACGACCGTCCATTCACCGGTGAAGACGTGCGCAGTGTGACCGTGCGACTCGATCTCCTTGAACACCGGCGTGCGCTCGCCTTGCAACTCCCACAGAACGTGAGGCATGCCGATGGACGGGAACACGAGGTTGTTCCAGCCCGTGGCCTTGGTGTCATCGCGGTAGTACGAGCGCCACAGGGTGTACAGGTAGTCGGCCCCCGAACCCTGCGAGCCGGCGCGCGAACGCGCCACCAAGGTCAGGTCGGGCGGCGTTGCCCCGAACCAGTCTTTGGCTTGCTTCGGGTCCATGGCGATGCGCATGGTGTCGCCGACTTTCTCGCCAGCAAACATCAAGTTGTCCTTGATCTGCTGGTCCGTCAACCCAATGTCACGCAGCTTGTTGTAGCGCTGGAACTGCGCCGAGTGGCAGTTCAAGCAGTAGTTGGCGAACAGCTTGGCCCCGTTTTGCAGGGCGGCCATGTCGCTCATCTTTTCGGCCGGGAAGCGATCCCAGGGGGCGCCGTCCCCCGCGGCCAAGGCCGAAGTGGCCAGGGCCCATCCACAGACCAGCGAGGCGAGGATTTTTTTCATTCGATTCGGCTCCGGATGGGGTCAGTGGGCAGCGAAGGTGACGCGATCGGGCACCGGCTTGAATTCGCCCTTGCGGCTCCACCACGGCATCAGCAAGAAGAAGCCAAAGTAGAACAAGGTGCCGACTTGCGCCACCAACGTGCCAGCGACGCTGGGAGGCTGGATGCCCAAGTAGCCCAGCACGACAAAGAACAGCACGAACACCACGTAGACCCAGGTGTGGCCGTCGGGGCGGTAACGGATCGACTTGACCGGGCTCTGGTCCAGCCAGGGCAGGAAGAACAGGATCACGACCGAGCCGCCCATGACCACCACGCCCCAGAACTTGGCGTCGTAGCCCCCCAGCAGCGCATCGATCAGCGGGTTGGCCAGTTCCACACCGGCCCAGCCCAGCAAGACCTTGGCAACGCCAAACGCGAAGAACGCCAAGGCCATCAAGCCCCAGTACCCCGTCTTCAGGATCGCGGGCCAGGTGGAGCGCCGCACCGACACCCAACCGACCGCCACGAAGAAGGCCCACAACACCGGCATGAAGTCCGAGGTGGTGGCGCGCAACATCGAGTAGAACGGCGTGAAGTACCACACCGGAGCGATGTGCGCGGGGGTCTTCAGCGGGTCGGCCGGGATGAAGTTGTTGAACTCCAGGAAGTAGCCGCCCATCTCAGGCGCAAAGAAGACCACGGCCGAGAACACGATCAAGAACAGACTGACGGCGAAGATATCGTGCACCGTGTAGTAGGGATGGAAGGGAATGCCGTCCAGCGGCTTGCCCTGCGCATCCTTCTTGGCCTTGATTTCCACGCCGTCGGGGTTGTTCGAGCCCACATCGTGCAACGCCAGCAAGTGCGCCACCACCAGGCCCAACAGCACCAGGGGAATGGCAATCACGTGGAAGCTGAAGAAGCGGTTCAGCGTCGCATCGCTCACGACGAAGTCACCTCGGATGAACAGCGACAGCGTCTCGCCCACGTAGGGGATCGCGGCGAACAGGTTCACGATCACCTGCGCACCCCAGTAGCTCATTTGGCCCCAGGGGAGCAGGTAGCCGAAGAAGGCCTCGCCCATCAGGCACAAAAAGATCGCGCAGCCGAAGATCCACACCAGTTCGCGGGGCTTGCGGTACGACCCGTACAGAAGGCCGCGGAACATGTGCAGGTAAACCACCACGAAGAAGGCCGAGGCCCCGGTGGAGTGCATGTAGCGGACCAACCATCCCCAGTCGACGTCGCGCATGATGCTCAACTCGACCGAGCCGAAGGCCAAGCCGGCGTCCGGCTTGTAGTGCATCACCAAGAAGATGCCGGTGACGATTTGGATCACCAGCACCAACAGCGCCAACGAACCGAAGATGTACCACCAGTTGAAGTTCTTGGGCGCGTAGTACTCCGCCATGTGCACCTTGTAGGCGTCGAACGCGGTCGGGAACCGGTTCTCCAGCCACGTCATGGTCTGCACGCCCAGCGATGCGCCCGCGGGCGCTTCCTTGAATTCGGCCATGGGGTTTCCTTATGCCTTGTCTTCGCCGATCAGCAGCTTGCTGTCGCTCAGGTACATGTGCGGGGGGACTTCGAGGTTGTCCGGCGCCGGCTTGTTTTTGAACACGCGGCCGGCCATGTCAAAGGTCGAACCGTGGCAAGGGCACAGGAAGCCGCCTGCCCAGTCGTCGGGCAGTGAGGGCTGAGCGCCGGTCTGGAATTTGTCGGTCGGCGAGCAGCCCAAGTGCGAGCAGATGCCCACAGCCACGAACACCTCGGGCTTGATGGAGCGGTGCGCGTTGCGCGCGTACTCGGGCGTCGGGTACGCCGTGCGCTTGCTGTCCGGATCGGCGACCTGGGGCGTGGTCTTGCTCAGGGCCTCCAGTTGCTCGGGGGTGCGGCGAACGATCCACACCGGTTTGCCGCGCCATTCGACGGTCAGCTTCTCACCGGGCTTGAGGGTCGAGATGTCCACTTCGACCGGTGCACCGGCGGCTTTGGCGCGCTCGGAAGGGGCGAAGGTGCTGATGAAAGGCACCGCGACGGCAGCACCGCCGGCCGCACCGGCGCAACCGGTGGCGATCATCCAGGTGCGTTTGCTTTGATCCACAGCGTGGTCGCTCATGGGCATCCTTGGTGGGTTCTTTTTTGGAGGGGGAGGGCAAGCCATGGCTTCCCCTCGGAAGGCGGGCGGCATTCTAGCCCCAGGGTCAAGCCCCTCCCCTGGGGCTGAGCCCGACCGAGGCCTACGGGTAAGCCGGAGGGCGGGTCAGGGGGCGCGCTCGAGAAAATCGCCGCTTTCCCCCAGCAGGTGCAACATGAGTTTTTTCTCGGAATTTCGCGAGTTCGCCGTCAAAGGCAACGTCGTTGACTTGGCCGTCGGCGTGATCATCGGTGGCGCGTTCGGCAAGATCGTCGACTCCTTGGTGGGCGACGTGATCATGCCGGTCATCGGCAAGATCGTCGGCGGGCTGGACTTCAGCGACTACTTCATTCCCTTGGCGGGCCAAACGGCCACGACCCTGGCCGAAGCCAAGAAGGCGGGCGCAGTGCTCGCTTATGGCAGCTTTCTGTCGGTGCTGTTGAACTTCATCATCCTGGCCTTCGTGATCTTCTTGATGATCAAGCAGATCAACCGCCTGAAGCGCGAGACCCCCGCACCGGCCCCCAGCGCCCCGCCACCGACGCCCGAAGACGTGGTGCTGCTGCGCGAGATCCGCGACGCACTCAAGCGCTGACCCCGAAGTCGCCCCAGGTCCTTTCAGGCTGGGGCATCATGGAGGGCGGCCAACGGCCGCCCTTTCGCCTTTTTCGCCCTGACGAACACCGACCCAAACCGCCATGGACCCCCACCTCTTGCACGGCATGCAGCACTTGAGCCAGGCATTCGAGTCGGCCATTTCTGACGCGGTGGAAAGTGCCGGGCGCCTGGCCATGTCGGCGCTCAAGGTGGCGCGACGCGACGAGATGCTGCTCACGCAGGGGCTGCTGCGCCAGCAGGCCAGTGCCTGCATGGCTCGCTTCGAATCCAGCTTGAAGTCGCAGTGGGGCTTGGTCGACGACAAGCCCAAGTCGTTTGGCAGCACCGGTTGGGGCGAGTTGTCACTGATGGAAGAAGAAGCCGTGG
This sequence comes from Inhella crocodyli, assembly GCF_004004565.1. Classification (GTDB taxonomy): domain Bacteria; phylum Pseudomonadota; class Gammaproteobacteria; order Burkholderiales; family Burkholderiaceae_C; genus Inhella; species Inhella crocodyli. Next base: position 54,192 of record NZ_SACM01000006.1, on the reverse strand, counting down.
ACCAACTGGTCGCGGCAGACCGCATTGGCATGTCGTTGTCCCATGGCAGTGAGTGGGAACTTCGGGCGGTCGAGTCCTACACCGCGGCGGTGTTGGGCGACCCCGAGGCGGGGCCCGACCGCAACCCCTTCCGCCCGGCCGTCGTGGCGCGTGCGCTCTTGGCCGCGGTCGATGGATTGACGGACCAGGCCGGCATGCGCCAGACGCTGAGCGAGGAACTGACCCGCGCCCTGGCCACGCGGATGCCGTCTTGCTACGCCAGCCTGGCCGCCGAGTTCCAAGCCGGGGGACTGCGTGCGCAAGACCTGCGTGCCGTCACCGACAGCAGCCCACGTCCGTCTGGCGGCGGGGCCGCTGGCGCCCCCGGTGGCGCAGGCGCCCCGGAGGCGTCAGGGCCGGTCGGCGCCGGCGCCAATGCAAGCGGTGGCGGCGGGGGCAACCCGTCCTTCGGCAGCGGCGCTGGCAGTCCGGGCGGACGCGGCGGCTTCCCGATGGGAGGCGCGATGCTGGGCCAGGTGGGCCCGCAGGTGATGGGCTTGCTGCGTCAGCTGCACCTGGGTCAAGGCAGTCCCATGCTCAGCCCGGTCGCGTTGGGCGACGCAGGCGGGCCGATGCCGGCCAACCTGATTCAGCAGCACCGCGGTGAACTGCAGCAAGCCGCCAACACGCCCTTGGATCACATGGTGATCGACGTGGTGGGCAGCCTGTTCGAGGCGATCCTGTCGGACCCCAAAGTGCCGCCGCAAATGGCGCGCTTGCTGGCGCGCCTGCAGTTGCCGGTGCTGCGCGCCGCGCTGGGCGACACCAGCTTCTTCTCGATGCGCAAGCACCCGGTGCGGCGCTTCGTCAACCGCCTGGCCTCCCTGGCCTGCGCGTACGAGGACTTTTCGCAAGACCCCGGCTTGGGCTTCTTGCAGCGCGTGGCTCCGCTGGTCGAGGAGATCGCCGCCGGCGACTTTGAAAAGGTCAAGCTCTACGACGAGCAACTCGACGCGCTTGAGGCTTTCGTCGCCGAGCAGAACCGCTTGGCGCTTCAGCAGCAGGGCCAAGACGCCGCCGAGCTGCTGGCCAAGAAGGAAGCCCTGGCCCGCCAGAACCTGCAGTACCAGCAAGAGCTCGAGAAGGCCCTGGCCGACCTGCCCTTGCCCGAGTTCCTGCGGCGCTTCTTGAGCCGCGATTGGGGCCCGGTGATCGTTCACGCCTCGACCCAAGAGGGCGAAGCGCAGGCGCAGGCCATGCGCCGGCTCGGCAAGGACCTGGCCCTGTCCGTGCTGCCCAAGGGCGGCAGCCCGCTGCGTCGCGAGTTCCTGTCGACGCTGCCGGTCATGGTGCGCTCGATCAACGAAGGCCTGGACCGGGTGAACAGCCCCGAGGCCATTCGCAAGCAGTTGTTCGCGGACCTGCTGCCAGTGCACGCAGAGTCCTTGAAAACCGCTGCGCTGTCGCCGCTGGATCACAACCTGCTGGTCAAGCGGATCGAAGCCGCCTTTGGCTTGGCCGTGCCGGACGAGGCGTCGGCCATCCGCGCCACCGCCGCACTCGACATCGACTTGGAGCAGGTGTTCGGCGACAGCGAAGCCAGTTCGGTGGGCCTGATTGGCGAAGCCGACGTGGCCTGGAATGGCACGGTGGACATCGTGCTTGAACCCGACGGCGCGCCAGAGTCCGAGCCGCTCCAGACCGTGGACATCAGCATCGACGGCCTGCCCAGCCCGGAAGCACCTTCGGTGAGCCGAGGGGGCGCGCTGTTCGACCACTTGGAGGTGGGATGCGTCTACCGCATGAACACCGGCGACGCCTGGCGCAAGGTAAAGCTGGCGCACATCAGCCAAGGGCGCAGCTTCTTCATCTTCACCGAGGGCGAGAAGTACCCCAAGACCCTCACCATGACGGCCCGGATGCTGCGCCGGCTGTGCGAGAGCGAGCGCCTGCGTGGTTACGAGAGCGCCCAGTTGCTCGAGCGCGCCACCGCCCGTGCCCGGGCCCAATTGGCCGCGCTGCTGCCCGCCGCAACGGCTAAGGCGTGAGCTGACGCGCAAAGTCCCAGGCGGCGCGGAAGCTGGCGGGGTCGGCCCGCCCGGAGCCGGCCAGGTCGAAGGCGGTGCCGTGGTCCGGGCTGGTGCGGACCCACGGCAAGCCCAGCGTGAGGTTGACGCCCTCGTCCAGGCCCAGGTACTTCACGGGGATGAGGCCCTGGTCATGGGTCATCGCCACCACGGCGTCGAAGGCGCCCTGGCGCGCACGCATGAAGACGGTGTCGGGCGCGTGGGGGCCGGACGCGTCCCAGCCCAAGGCTTGGGCGTCGGCGATCGCTGGCGCGATTTCTCGCAGATCCTCGTCCCCGAACAAGCCGCCCTCGCCCGCGTGGGGGTTGAGCCCAGCGACCGCGATGCGCGGCTGGGCGACGCCGAACCAACGGACCATGGCGGGTTGCAGCAGGCGCAAGGTCGTCAGCACGGCCTCCCTCGTCACGGCGTCGCAGGCGCTGCGCAAGGACTGGTGGACGGTGACGAGCACCACCCGCAGCTCGCGGTTGACCAGCATCATGCGCACGGCAGGCGACTGGGTCAGCGACTGCAGCATCTCGGTGTGCCCCGGGAAGTGGACGCCGGCGGCGTGCAGCGCCTCCTTGTGGATCGGCGCCGTGACCAAGCCACGGCCTGCGCCCGACTGGATGGCCCCCACCGCCGCCTCGATGCAAACGGCGGCCGCAGCACCGGCCCGGGCGTCGATCCGTCCCCAGGGGAGCGTCGACAAGTCTGGCAGGCCCGGGGGCGACCAAACCCCCATGGCGCCCGCAGGGACCTCTTCGTCCGGCCGGTCCAACTGGGCCACCGACAGCGCGATGCCACAGCATCGCAAGGCGCGGCGCATGACGCCCACATCGCCCACCACCACGGCATCGCTCTCGCGCGAGGCCGCCCAGGCCTTGGCAATGACTTCGGGACCGACGCCGGCCGCGTCGCCCATGCTCAGCAACAGTGGCTTCATGCGGGGTTGCTCAGGTCGATGAACTCGAAGGCCAGACCAAAACGGTCGACGAGGTGCGCGCCTAGCGCCTGGACGCCGTCGCGCTCGGTGGCGTGGTGCCCCGCGGCGATGAAGGCCACGCCGGTCTCCGCGGCCAGGTGCATCTGCGGCTCGCTGACCTCACCGGTCAAAAACACGTCAGCTCCGGCAGCGATGGCCGACTCGAAGTAGCCCTGGGCCCCACCGGTGCACCACGCCACCCGCCGCAGGACGCGGCCATCGCCGGGCAGGCTCACCACCGCCCGCCCCAAACGCTCGGTCACGTGCTCAGCCAATCTGGCCAAGTGGGTCGGCTCAGGCAGTTGGCCGCAAAAGCCCAAGTCTTGCTCGCCGAACCGCGCGTCCGCCACCCAGCCCAGGCGCGCTCCCAGGGCCGCGTTGTTCCCAAATTGTGGGTGGGCGTCCAGTGGGAGGTGGTATGCGAACAGGTTGATGTCGTGGGCCATGAGCCGCTTGACGCGCTGCGCCAGCCATCCGGTCAGGCGCCCGTCTTGCCCGCGCCAAAACAGCCCGTGGTGAACCAGCACCGCGTCGGCGCGCGCTTCGATGGCCGCGTCGATGAGGGCCAAGCTGGCCGTCACGCCGCCCACCACCCGCTGCACCTCGGACTTGCCTTGGACCTGCAAACCGTTGGGGCCGTAGTCCTTAAACTGACCCACGGCCAGCAAGTCGTGGAGGTGGCGTTCGATCTCTGACGTGCGGGTCACGATGGGTGGGTTCCTGAACATGTTGCGTCGTTGGTGGTTGATTTTTGCCCAGGCTTGTACGGTGGCCTTGGCGGGCTTGTTTGTGCTGGCCACCCTGCGGCCGGAGTGGTTGACGTTCCGGCCCTCGGCCCCAGCGCCGGCTTCCTCGCCGGCCTTGCCCATGCCGCCCGCCACGGGCTTGGCGGCGGCGGCGGAGCGCGCCGCGCCAGCCGTGGTGCTGCTGCGGACGGCACTCCCGAGCCGCCGCGCCACCCTGCCCCGCTGGCACCCGGAGGCGCCCGACGGGCCCCAGGGACTCGGATCGGGCGTGATCGTCGACGCCGACGGCCACATCCTGACCAACCACCACGTGGTGGCAGGGGCCGAGCGCATCGAGGTGCAGTTGGCCGATGGGCGCGAGACCGAGGCCACGGTGATCGGCTCCGACCCGGAAACCGACTTGGCCCTGCTGAAAGTCGATTTGCCGCGCTTGCCCGTGGCCCAGGCCGGGCGCACGGACCGCCTGCGCGTGGGCGATCCTGTTTTGGCCATCGGCAACCCTTTTGGCGTGGGGCAAACCGTGACCTCGGGCATCGTGAGCGCGCTGGGCCGCGACCAATTGGGCATCAGCGTCTTCGAGAACTTCATCCAAACCGACGCGGCCATCAACCCCGGCAACAGCGGCGGGGCCTTGGTCAACGCCCTGGGCGAGTGGGTGGGCATCAACAGCGCGATCTACTCCCGCAGCGGCGGCAGCCAAGGCATCGGCTTCTCGATTCCGGTGGAGTTGGCGCAGTCGGTGGCGCAGGCCTTGAAGACGGATGGCCAGGTCATCCGCGGCTGGATCGGGGTCGAAACCCGGCGCTTGAACGCGGAATTGATTGAGGCCTTGAAATTGCCCGAGAGCCAGCGCGGCCTGCTCGTCAGCCGGGTGGTCAACGAAGCCCCCGCCGCCAAGGCCGGGCTGCAGCCGGGCGACGTGTTGGTCAGCGTGTCGGGGCAGGCCGTGGACAGCCCCGAGGGCTTGCTGCGCGTCGTGACGGCGTTGGCCCCGGGGCAAGAGGCGCGGCTGAACGTCGAACGCAACCGCCAGCCCTTGACGCTGACGGTGCGCGTGGGAACGCGCCCGCTGCCACGAGTGTCACGCTGAAGGGTCGGCGCCGGCCTCGCGGTCGTCCCGCCCCCGGCGCAGCAGGACGGCCGTCCAGATGCCGAGTTCGTACAGCACCACCAGGGGCACGAAAAGGGCCAGCTGGGAGATCACGTCCGGCGGCGTGACGATGGCGGCCACCACGATGGCGGCCACCGCAAAGTAGCCACGCCACTCCTTGAGCTTCTCGACGCTGACGATGCCCAGGGAGGCCAGCACCACCACGGCAATCGGCACCTCGAAGGCGATGCCAAAGACCAAGAACAGGGTCAAGACCGTGCCGAAGTACTGTTCGATGTCCGGGGCCACCTGGATCGAGCTCGGCGCAAACGCCACGATGAACTTCGACATCGCCGGCAGCACCAAAAAGTAGCAGAAGGCCACGCCCGCAAAGAAGAGCACGGTGCTGGACACCACCAAGGGCAGCACGAAACGCTTTTCGTGGGAGTACAGGCCGGGCGCGACAAAGGCCCAAACCTGGTACAGCACGTAGGGCAGCGCCAGCAGCAGCCCGCCCATCAGCGTGATCTTGAGGGGCACCATGAACGGCGCGAAGGTGCCGGTGGCGATGAGCTTGGTGCCGCCAGGCAAGGCCTGGCTCATGGGCAAGGCCAGCCAGTCGTACAGCCCGCCTGGCGTGGGCCAAACACAAAGCAAGGCGAACCCGATCCCAATCGCCACCATGGCGCGGATCAAGCGGTCGCGCAGTTCGATGAGGTGCTCAACGAAGGGCTGCTCCGTACCAGCCAGTTCGTCTTCCGGATCGGGCTTTGCGCTCATCGGGGGGTCTTGGGTCGGTGTCGCGCCACGCGGGCCGCGCCCGACTGCACTTGGCGCTTGATGCCTTGCCGTTGCTTGAACCAAACGGGCATGTTGCTGCGGCGCACACGCCAGTTCTTGCGCCGCGGCTTGTAGGGCGTGGGCTGCCAGTCGGGGTCGGCCGTCCAGTTGTCGGTCAAGCCGGCCTGCGCCTCGTTGACCGTGCTGTGCAGCGTCTGAGAGACCTCCTGGGCGGCATCTTGGAACTGCTGCCGTGCCTTGGCCAACTCCTCCATTTCCATGGAGCGATTGACCTCGGCCTTCACGTCGGCCACGTAACGGCGTGCCTTGCCCAGCATGTGACCCACCGTGCGGGCCACCTTGGGCAGCTTCTCCGGTCCGATGACGATGAGGGCGACCGCGCCAATCAGCGCGAGCTTGTCCAGACCCAGGTCAAGCATGGGTGCCTGCCAACTGCTGCGGGGCGATCAGGAGTTGCTCTTCTCTTTGGCCTGCACGTCCACCGTGTTGGCGTCGGTGCTTTGGGTGACCCGTTGGTTCGGGTCGTTGGGCGCGGTATTCCCGTCTTTCATGCCGTCCTTGAAACCCTTGACCGCGGCGCCCAGGTCGGAGCCGACGTTCTTGAGCTTCTTGGTGCCAAAGACCAACACCACCACCACCAGCACGATCAGCCAGTGCCAAATGCTCAAACCGCCCATTGCAAGCTCCAACGAAAGAAGTTCATCATTTTAGGCGGCGCGTGTTGCCACCTTGTTTCAGACAGGGTCAGCCTTTGGCCCAAGGGCGCGGGCCGCCCATCACGTGCATGTGCAGGTGCATCACCTCTTGGCCGCCGTCGCGCCCGGTGTTGATGACCGTGCGGAAGCCCCCCGTCACCCCCAGCTCGCGCATCAGCTTGGGGGCCAGCACCATCATCTTGCCGGCCAACGCCGCATGGGCGTCGGTCAAGTCGGCATGGCTGACGATGTGCGCCTTCGGCACGATCAGCAGGTGCACGGGCGCCCAGGGGGCGATGTCGTGAAAGACGATCAAGTCCTCGTCCTCGAACACCTTCTTGGACGGAATCTGGCCGGCAGCGATCTTGCAAAAAATGCAGTTGGGTTCTTGGCTCATGGCAACTCAATCAGGGATGGCTCGGCGACCGGACAAGGCGCTCCAGCCTTGAACGATGCGGTACAAAAACCAAAGGGACACGATGAACCAGGCGATCCAGCCGGGCACCAGCAGAAGCACCCAGAGGGGCGCTGTCAGCAGATACGCCAAACCGGCCAACAGCACCGAGCGCAGCCGGAAGCGGAAATGGCTCTCCTGCCAGCTGCCTTGTGCGTCGCCTCGTTTCACAAGGTCCAGCACCACGGCAATCAAGAGCAACAAGACCCCGGGCTGAAAGCCGGGCAAGACCGCGCCCACCGCCACGATGAGGTGCAGCAGGTAGCTGATGGTGCTGACCGTGTGCAGGCTTTGTTCTTGTTCGGGGCTCAGCACCACTTGGGGTTGTTCCATGGGGTCACTCCTTGCGTGAGGCAAACTCTTCCAGGCCCGACAGCCCTTCTCGGCGGGCCAGCTCGGCCAGCACGGCCTCGGGCCGCACGCCGAACTCGGCCAGGGCCAGCAGGCTGTGGAACCACAGGTCGGCGGCCTCGTAGGTCAGCTTCGTGGCATCGCCGTCTTTGGCGGCCATGACGAACTCGGTGGCCTCTTCGCCCACCTTCTTGAGCATGGCATCCAAGCCCTTGGCGGCGAGCTTGGCCACGTAGCTGCTGCTGGGGTCGGCGGCGGCGCGGCGCGCGGCGATGGTGTCGGCCACGCGGGCCAGCACGGCGTCGGTCATTTGTAAATCCTCTCGGGGTCGACCAGCACGGGCTCCACCGTTTGCCAGGCCTCCCCATCCAACTGGCGGAAAAAGCAGGAGTGGCGCCCGGTGTGGCAGGCCACGCCGCAGCCCTCATGGCCCTGCTGCGTGACCTTGAGCAGGATGACGTCTTGGTCGCAGTCCAGGCGGATGTCGTGCACGGTTTGTACGTGGCCGCTCTCTTCGCCCTTGTGCCACAGGCGCTGGCGGCTGCGGCTCCAGTACACGGCCTGGCCGCGGGCCCAGGTTTGCAGCAGGGCCTCGCGGTTCATCCAGGCCACCATCAGCACGTCGTTGCTGCCCACTTCTTGGGCGATGGCGGGCACCAGACCGCGCTCGTCCCAAGCCACCTCGTCCAACCAAGGCGGTGGCGCGGGCGGTGCATCGTGGTGGGTCGGGCCGGCATGGCCCAACTCTTCGGCCAGCCAGCGCAGCACCGGCAAGGTGCCGGGCAACACCGGCCACACGGTGGCAGGAAGGCGCTGCCAGGCCATGCGCTGGCCCTCGCGCATGGCCAGTTCTCCCTGCCACTCGCGCACGGTCAGGAAGTGCAGGCGCACGCGGGCGTGGGGGTAGTCCACCACCTCGACGCGCCAAGGCGTGGTGGCGCCGATGGCGATGCCGAGCTCTTCGTGCAGCTCGCGGCGCAGCGCGGCGTCGGCGTCTTCGCCGGGCTCGAACTTGCCGCCCGGGAACTCCCAGTGACCGGGGTAGACCTTGCCGGGCGGGCGGGAAGTCAGCAGGAACTCGTCGGTGCCGCGGCGCAGCACGCCCACGGCCACGTCGGTGGTCTTCTTGTCGAGGATGGAATCGGTCATTCGAAGCGCCCCGCCACGTCGCGGGCGAATTGGTAGGCCACACGGCCACTGCGCGAGCCGCGCTCCAGCGCCCACACCAGGGCGGGCTGGCGCAGCGCCTCCAAGCGGGCCTCGGGCACGCCCAGGTGTCGCAGCCACTGCTGGGCGATGGCCCAGTACTCGTCTTGGCTGAAGGGGTAGAAGCTGATCCACAGGCCGAAGCGCTCGGACAAGGAGATTTTTTCCTCGACCGCTTCGCCAGGGTGGATCTCGCCATCGGGCCCACGGCCGCGGGCGTCGAGGTTGTCGCGGAGCTGCTCGGGCATCAGGTGCCGGCGGTTGCTGGTGGCGATGATCATCACGCGCTCGGCCTGGGCGGCCACGCTGCCATCCAGCGCGCTTTTGAGGCTCTTGTAGCCGGCATCGCCTGCCTCGAAGCTGAGGTCGTCGCAAAACACCACGAAACGCTCGGGGCGCTGGGCCAAGGCGTCCAGCACTTCAGGCAGGTCGGCCAGGTCGCCGCGGTCGATCTCGACCAAGCGCAGGTCCGGCCAGGCATTGAGGGCGGCCTTGACCAGGGAGCTCTTGCCGGTGCCGCGTGCGCCACTGAGCAGCACGTGGTTGAAGCCCCGCCCCTGCGCGAACTGCGCCAAGTTGCGCGCGAAGCGGTCGCGCTGGGCGTCGATCTCGCGCAGCTCGTCCAAACGCAGCGGACTCAGACGCGTGATGGGCTCGAAGCGCGCCGGTCGGCTGCGGTAGCGCCAAGCGCGGGCGTCGCCAGCAGGCGGCACCAAGGCCGTGCTTTTGAGGCCCAGGGCCTCAACCGCCTCGACCAGGCGCAGCAGAAGGACCTCGTTCACAGCCAACGCGCTTGCGCGTCCCAGTGCTCGGTGGGTCGCTCGCGAAAGCCCGAGCGCACGTAGCGCAGCAAGCGCCCTTGGGCGTAGGCCATGAGCACGGCGGCTTGGGCATTGGCGTCGACCGTGGGCGTGGCGCTCTCGAGCTCGCCCTCGCGCAGCCACTGGCGCAGGCTGGATTCGAGCCGGTCGAACAGGTGGTGGATGCGCACGGCCAAGCGCTCGTGCTCCAGGGCCAGCGCATCGCCGACCATCACACGGGCCATGCCGGGGTTGCGCTCGCCGAACTGCAGCAAGGCCACCACCAGCTTGCGGGCGCGATCGCTCGCCGGCAACGGCTGCGCCCCGATCTGCGTGACCACGCCGTACAGGCTGTCCTCGATGAAGGCGATCAAGCCCTCGAACATCTGCGCCTTGCTGGCGAAGTGTCGGTACAGCGCGGCCTCGCTCAGTTGCAGCTTGTCGGCCAACAGCGCGGTGGTGACGCGGTCGCCCGCCTCCAGCATCTGGGCCAGGGTCTGCAAGATTTGCAGCTTTCGCTCGCCCGGGGCGAGCCGAGCGCGGACCGCGTGAACCTCGTTCATGGCCGAGACCCGATGGGCCGCGCCCAGCATGTCGCGCCCCGGTCGGGGGATGGCAACCAGAAAGAGGTCGGGGGGTTCATTTGCTGCGGATCATGGTGCCGTAGGCCTGGTCGCTCAGCACCTCCAGCAACAGGGCGTGCGGCACGCGGCCGTCGATGATGTGCACGGCGCGAACGCCGGCGCGGGCCGCGTCCAGGGCCGAGGCAATCTTGGGCAGCATGCCGCCGCTCAAGGTGCCATCGGCAAACATCTCGTCGATTTGGCGGGCGCTCAAGTCGGTGAGCAATTGGCCTGCCTTGTCGAGCACCCCAGGCGTGTTGGTCAGCATCACGAGTTTTTCGGCGTTCAACACCTCGGCCAGCTTGCCAGCGACCACGTCGGCGTTGATGTTGTAGCTCTCGTTGTGCTTGCCAAAGCCCAGGGGCGAAATGACGGGAATGAAGGCGTCGTCCTGCAGGGCCTTGACCACGCTGGGGTCGATGGACTCGATGTCGCCCACCTGGCCCACATCGTGCTCGACCGTTGGGTCCTTCTGGTCGACCAGTTTGAGCTTCTTGGCGCGGATCATGGCGCCGTCCTTGCCCGTCAGGCCCACGGCCTTGCCGCCCGCTTGGTTGATGAGGCCCACGATTTCTTGCTGCACCTCGCCGGCGAGCACCCACTCGACGATGCCCATGGTCTCTTCGTCGGTGACGCGCATGCCCTGGATGAAGGTGCCCTTCTTGCCCAACTTGTTCAGCGCGTTCTCGATCTGCGGCCCGCCGCCGTGCACCACCACCGGGTTCAGGCCCACGAGCTTGAGCAGCACCACGTCCTCGGCGAAGTCCTGTTGCAACGACGGATCCGTCATGGCGTTGCCGCCGTATTTGATGACGATGGTTTTGCCGTGGAAGCGCTGGATGTAGGGCAGCGCTTGGCTGAGGATCTCGGCCTTCTCGCGCGGGGCGATGTGGGTGACGTCGGGCGCTTGGACGGAGGTGCTCATGGCAATCGGGACGGGGCAAAACGTGTCGGAACGACACGGCCGTGGATTCTAGGCAGCGACCTCGGCGACGCCCCGTTCGCCAGACCTCAACGCACGTTCTTGGCGCGGCGCACGGCCGACTGGTAGGTGGGGGCCTTGGCGGCCTGCTGGAAAGCCCGCCACAAGCCGGCCAATTCGGCCTCGTTCTGGCGGGCGAAAGGTTCGCCGAAGGCCACGAAGTAGTGCTTGCGGGCCAGCACCGGGCTCATGGCCTCCAGTTCGGCGAACTGGGGGTGGGCCTGCAGCAAAGCCTGTCCTTCGGAGGTGAACACCGCGGCCGCATCGGCCTCGCCGAGCTTGACCTTGGACAGGGTCATGAAGGCGCTTCGCTCCGTCTCGGTGACGGGCACGCCCATTTCTCGCAACTGGTTGGCCACCGAGTGACCGGCTTGCACCAAGACCGCGCCACCCGCGGCCAATTTCAGTTGCTGGCCGTTCCAACTGACCGTGGAGCCTCGACGGCGGTACAGGGTGTAAGCGTCTTGGCGCAACGAGAAGTTGGCGTCGGGCTCGCCGTCGCGCATCGGAAAGCGGAACGACTGGGCCCGCTCCGGCGTGTGGCTGAGGCCCACGTTGGCATCGGCGCGCCCGGCGGCGATCTCGATCAAGCACCGGCGCCCAGACAGGACTTGCAACTCCACCGTCCAGCCGGAGATGCGTTGGAAATCGCGCAACAGGTCGAAATCCAGTCCTTGACCGGCCACGCGGCCGTCGTTCTCGGCCACCCGCCAAGGCGCATGAGGAACGTCGGTCATGCACACCCGCAAGGCCTTGGCGTGCGCACTCCACCCCAATACCGTCAAGCCGATCGCCACGATGGCGCCACGCCACTCACTCACGGGTCTGCCCTTTCCAAAGACGCCGGCATTCTAGAAACCCCCCGGACAATGCAGCCATGCAAGCCCGCGCCTATTTGAAGCTGTCGGTGGCGGTGGCCCTGGTCACCATTGCCTTGAAGACCGCTGCTTGGTGGTTCACCGACGCCGTGAGCCTGCTGTCGGACGCCCTGGAGAGCCTGGTCAATTTGGCCGGTGCCGTCTTCGCCTTGACCATGGTGACCTTGGCTGCCCAGCCCCCGGACGAGGAACACCCCTATGGCCACCACAAGGCCGAGTACTTCAGCGGTGGATTCGAAGGCTTGCTGATCTTGGCTGCCGCCCTGGGCATTGCCGGCGCTGCGCTGCACCGCTTGTGGGCGCCCCAACCGCTGGAGCAGGTCGGCCTGGGGTTGGTGCTGGCCGTCGTCAGTTCCGCGCTGAACGGCGCGCTGGCCTGGGGCATGTTGAAAGCCTCCAAGGAACACCGCTCGATGGCCTTGGAGGCCGACGCCCGGCACTTGATGACCGACGTCTGGACCTCGGCCGGGGTGGTGGTGGGACTGGTTGCCGTCCAGGCCACGGGTTGGCTGTGGCTGGACGCCGGCATCGCCTTGGTGATGGCGGTGAACATCGGTCGCGAGGGCGTGAAACTGATTCGCGCGGCCGTCGACGGCCTGATGGACCGCGCCCTGGAGCCCGAGTTGTGCGAACAGATCGACGCAACGCTGGCCGGCTTCGTGCACGGCACCGTTCGCTTCGACCACGTGCACACGCGACGGGCGGGCAGTCGCCGCTACGTGGACCTGCACATGCACATGCCGGCCAGTTGGAGCTTGGGACGCGCCGCCGCGATCCGCACCTCCGTCGAACAGGCCTTGATGGCGGCGGTCCCGGGCTTGCGCGCCAGCATCCAATTGCTGCCCTTTGACGTGGAAGCCCACTTCGACGACCCGAAGGACTTGGCATGAAGGCCCTGTTGCAGCGCGTGACGCAGGCCGAAGTGCGCGTGGACGGCTTGGTCGTCGGCGCCATCGGGCGTGGGCTGTTGGTCTTGGTGTGCGCCGAGCCCAGCGACACGCCAGAGACCGGCCGGCGCCTGCTGGCCAAGCTGCTCAAACTGCGGGTGTTTGCCGACGAGGCCGGCAAGATGAACCGAAGCCTGCAGGACGTGGCCGGGGGCCTGCTGCTGGTGAGTCAGTTCACCCTGGCGGCCGACACGCGCGGCGGCACCCGCCCGAGCTTTTCCGCTGCCGCCCCGCCCGCGCAAGCCCGCAGCCTGTGGGACGCGCTGGTGGCCGACGCGCGCGAACTCCACCCCCAGGTCGCGTTCGGGGTCTTCGCGGCCGACATGCAGGTCAGCCTCGTGAACGACGGCCCGGTGACCCTGCCCCTCGCGGTGGACTGATGGGCAGCATCGCGCACCGACACCCGCGCCCCCCCTTGGCCTGGCCCGGTGTGGCTTGGCGCTGGCTGTTGGCCCTGCTGCTGCCCTTGGCGCTCGTGGCCGGCGTGCAGTGGCAATCCTTGCAACAAGAGAGCGATGCCCGCCTGGTGCGCCTGTCTGAGTGGCGCACGCTGGCCTCTGACGCCGCGCGGCCGCCCAGCGAGTTGGCCCAGGCCCCCACGGTGACCCTGCCCCTGCGGCGCTTGTCCGAAGGCACGGGCGTGCTGTGGCTGGAAGCCGACTTGCCCTCAGCGCCGCGCGAGGGCGAGGTGTGGGCCTTGGCCTTGGAGTACCGACCCTACGTGCGGGTCTACCTCAACGGTGCCCTGCTGGCCGATCCCGACCCCGACGCGCTCGCCGACCCGTCGCGCCGTCAGTTGTTGGTGGGCATGCGGCACCTTCAATTGACCCTGCCGTCCACCCTCTTGCAAGCGGGGTCGCAACGCTTGCAGTTGCGGCTGGAAGCCCCCTTGACGCAGCGGCAATCCCTCAACGCCCCAATGCTGGGCCCACGCGAGGTGGTGCTCGACCAGGATGCCTCGCGGCGCATGTGGCAGGCATTGCGCGGTTTCACGGCCGGTGGGGCGGTGTTGGCCGCTTTGTTCCTGGGCCTGGTGGGCTGGGTTCGGCGCGAGGAGCCCCTGTACCTCGTCAGCGCTGCGCACGTGGCCTTGCTGGCCTTGCTGCTCGCTCCATACGTCCTGAGCCAACAGCCCTTGCCCACGCCCTGGTGGCGCATGCTGCTCGATGCGGCCGACCTGATCGCCAAAGCCCTGCAGGTGGCCGTGGTGGCCCATTGGGCCGGGGTTTGGACCCCAGGGTTGCGTCGCTTTCTGATCGCGGTGCTCGCCGCGGGGTTGCCCATCGATCTGTGGGCGGCCTTTCACTATTTGTCCTGGAGCGATTTCAGCCATCCCTGGCCTTGGTGGGCCTTGGGCAGCCGGGCCCTGCTCTTGACCACGGCGCTCGGCTTGGCTTTGCATTGCCTGGCCCGCCGCCCCAGCATTGCGCAGTGGGGCAATGCGCTGCTCGTGGGGCTGTCGGCCTTCACCTGGGCCTGGGTAAGTTTGGCCTCGTTGGCCCTGCGCGCCCCCATGGTCGACAGCAACACCCTGGCCCACGCCGGCTGGGTGCTTTGGGTGGTGCTGATGCTGCAGCGGCATTTCGTGCAAAGCGCGCGGCGTGAGAAGGCGCTCCGCGATGAACTTTCGCGCGAACTGAAACGCCGCACGCAGGCCTTGGAGGCGGCCTACGCCGCCAAGGCCCAAGCCGAGCGCGAGCAAGCTGCGGGGGAGCAGCGCCAGCGCCTGCTCCAGGACCTGCACGACGGCTTGGGCGCCCGGCTGTTGACCCTTCGCTTGCAAGCGCGCGAGCTGACCCCCAGCAAGCTGGCCCAAGCCATCGACGAATGCCTGCTGGAAATGCGCCTTTCGGTCGACACCTTGACCGAAGACCAAGGCGACCTGGGCGTGCTGTTGGGCAGTTGGCGGCACCGGGTGGCGGGCATGCTGCGCAGCGCCGGCTTGGAGATGGACTGGCGCGTGATGGACGCCCCCACCCTGCCCTGCTTGCGCGGCAGTGGCGCGCTCGAATTGGTGCGTTTCCTGCAGGAGGCCTTGGCCAACACCGTGAGGCACGCCCAAGCACGGCGGATCACGGTGGGCACGTCGCGCACGCCCAGCCATGTGATCCTTTGGTGGATTGACGATGGCCAGGGCATCGACCCCGCGGCGCCCGAAGGCACCGGGCGCCGCAGCCTCGCGGCGCGGGCGCAACGCCTGGGGGGACGCCTCGACGTGTTCAGCCCCGCGCCCCGCGATTGGCTGGACGTGGGCACCGGCACGGCCTTGGCGCTGTCCTTGCCGCTGCCCAAACTAACTTGAACTTCAGTCTTCGTCTTGCCAGCGCGCCAGCCGGCGCTTGATCTCGTCCAGAACCTTGCGTTGGTCGGCCCCACTGCGCACCGCCATCGCGTCCCAATCGGGAGTGCGCAAGGTCAGCCGCCGGGCCAGGCGCAGCGCGATCGCGCCATCCTTGAGCTCGTAGGCCAATGCCTGGCGCCCTTTGAGCTCGAAGCCGCTGGCGCGTTCGCTCAGGCCCATCTCACGCAGGCTGCGCTTGAATTGCACCAGCGAGGCCTCGGCGTTGAACGGGGGCGGGGCAAAACCCCAGGTGTCGGTGTCGTCGCTCATGGCGGCCGATGGTAGCGAGCGCATGGCCAACAATTGGGCATCCTCACCCCTGTAATCGCCATGAAGCCGCCGTTGTTGTTGCTTGCGCTTGTTCCCGCACTGGGCCTGGCTGCTGCGGCCGACGTGGCGCCTTGGGGCGCAGAAGGCCTTCACTTCTCACACAAGGACTGGGAAGTGGCTTGCGACAACACCGGCACCTGCCGCGCCGCCGGTTACCAGCAGGACAGCGCCGAGCTGCCGGTGTCCATCCTCGTGACGCGTCGGCCCGGGCCGCGAACGCGGCCCACGGTGGAACTGATGCTCGGCAGCTACCAGGACCACCCGGCTGTGATGACGCTGCCACCCAACCCGGTGCTGACGATGTGGGTCCAGGGCCGCTCGCTGGGCGTCGTTCGGCTGAGTGAAACCAACTTCGTTGGGCGATTGAGCCCAGCACAAGCAAGCGCCTTGCTCCAGGCCTTGCCGGGCGCGCAGGTCGAGGTGAGCTGGCGCCGCGGCAAGGCCGAGTGGATGTTGTCCGACCAAGGTGCCCGCGCCGTGCTGCTGAAGATGGACGAGGCGCAAGGCCGCTTGGGCACGCCCAGTGCGCTGGTGGCCCGCGGCCAGCGCGACGAGGGCCAGGTGCCTGGCCCCCGACCCGCGCCCCAACTGCAGGCCGCCGCCGTGCCGCCCACCACCGAGACCGACCGGACATGGCCAGCACGGCAAGGCCCAGCCCTTCTGGCCGCGCTGCGCGCCACCGCGGCCGGCGGCAATTGCGACCGGCTGATGGAGCAAGCACCGACCACCTGGGAGGTGCGTCGCCTCAGCGGCCAGCAGTTGCTGGTCAGCGCCCCGTGCTGGATGGCGGCCTACAACTTCGGTGCCGGCGTATGGATCGTGAACGAACGTCCCCCCTACGCCCCGGTGATGGTGACCGACTCGGCCTCGGACATTGGCGACAACGAGGTCACCGCCTCGCACAAGGGCCGGGGCTTGGGGGACTGTTGGAGCAGCGAATCTTGGACTTGGGACGGTCAGCGCTTCGCCCGCAGCGAGGCCCACACCACCGGCCAATGCAAGTTCATCACTGCTGGCGGCGCGTGGGATCTGCCGACCTGGGTCACCAGCACCCGGTCGCGCTGAGGTTCGGGCGCCGCCGAGTGTGACGCCCGTCACGCCGGCAGCAGGGCCAATTCCCCCACTGCATCCAAGCGACACGCGGCTGCGTAAGGTGCTCCATCGCACAACGACGGAGTCTCCATGCATTCCCTCCATTCCCTGCCCTCATTGGCCACCCTTGCCCTGGCCATCGCCCTTGCACTGCCCGCCCAGGCCGGCGACGGCAAGCTGCTGCTGACCGGCGGCGTCTCCACCATCGACGGCGCCGCCGGCGGTGGGCTTACCCCCTGGGCCGTGACCGGCAGTTACGCCACGCAAGGCGAGTGGGGCGGCACCGCCTTCGTCACCCGCGCCACCACCAGCAACTACGGGCTTCGGGTGATGGGCGCGGCCTTGGCATGGGACGACCGCCTGGAGTTCAGCCTGGCCCGCCAGCGCCTGGACACCGAGAACAACCTTGCCCCATTGGGCCTGCCCGGCTTGCAGTTGGAGCAAGACATCGTCGGCGCCAAGTGGCGCCTCGCCGGTGACGCCGTGCTCGACAGCGACCGTTGGATGCCCCAAGTGGCCGTCGGGCTCTTGCACAAGCGTGCCAAGGCCAACGACCTCACGCCCACGCTCACCGGTCCCTTGGGTGCCAAGCGCAGCGGCAGCGAGGCCTACATCAGCGCCACCAAACTGTGGCTGGCGCCCGGCGTGCTGACCAACCTGACCCTGCGCGCCACGCGCGCCAACCAAAACGGCCTGCTGGGCCATGGCGGCGCCGAGGGCCGCCGCTGGCAGCTGATGCCCGAGCTGTCCGTGGTCAAGCTGCTGTCGCCCAGCGTGGCCGTGGGCGTGGAGGCCCGCCTCAAGCCGAACAACCTCGAGCGCAGCGTGTTGGGCGCCGGCGCCCTGCGCGAGCAAGATTGGTTCGACGCCTTCGTGGCCTGGGCGCCCAGCAAGCGCTTCTCCGTCACCGCTGCCTATGTGGACTTGGGGGCGATCGCACCGGCCGTCCAACCCAAACGCCAACGCGGCGCCTACCTGTCCCTCCAATTCGCCATTTGATCGAGTCCACCATGAAACTCAGCGCCACCGTCAAGGGCTTGACCCTCTCCATGTTGCTCGTCGCGGCCTGGTCTCCCACGCTGTCCTTCGCGGGCGATGACAGCCTGTACCGCGCATGGGGCGGCAAGGCCGGCATCCGTGCCGTGATGGACGACTTCGTCCCCCGATTGAAATCCGACGCCCGCATCGGCAGTTTCTTCCGTGACACCAACGCGCAGCATTTGGCCGGGCAACTGACCGATCAACTGTGCCAACTGGCGGGCGGCCCTTGCGTCTACGACGGCCCCGACATGAAAAGCGCCCATGAGGACATGGGCGTGCGTCGCTCGGACTTCCATGCGCTGGTCGAGATCCTGCAAGCCAGCATGGCGGCCCGTGGCATCCCATTTGCTGAACAGAACCGCATGCTGGCGCTGCTCGCCCCCATGCACCGCGACGTGGTGAGCTCGCGCTGACGCCAAGCCGGTTCGGTTCAGACGGGGCGGTCTCCCGCCAAGCTCCGCGGCGGTGGCGTGAACCGCACGATGTCGGCTTGGACGGGCGATTCCGGCCCCAAGACCTTCGATGGCTGAGGCGCCTGTGTGCTGGCCGGGGACGTGGCCGGGCTGCAATGCGGTGTCGCCGTTCCCATGTGCCCCAGTGCGGCCGGCACTGGCACCGGCAGCGCCGTCGCCGTGTTTGCGGGGTTTGAGCCAGGGCACACGCGGTCCCGGCCCCCGATGGCATGGACAGAGAAGGCTCGACGCTGGAGGGCGATCGCTTTCTGGCCGACCGGTTGCTGCCGATGGCGCGCCTCCCATCCGCATGTGTCGGGCATCTGCAGTCGAGATTGGGGGGCCGAGGCGTCCTGGCACCCGTTCTGCCAAGGGGGCACCGGCCCAGCGGCGCTGAACAACGGCCGACCTGGCCTGCAGCCCGATTCAGCGGACAGGCCTTGCACGATCAGCGTTTGAGGGTCTGGGGGCGCAGGGTGTCCCAGTTGGCCACGCCCAACCGCTGCCGGGCCTCGCGCTGAACTTCCACGGTGCGGTGGGCGCGCTGCTCCGGCGTCCAGGCGGTCCGAGGTCCGGACACGGTTTGACGCCGGTCGCCGCCGGCGGCCAGCCATGCCCCGAAAGAACTGTCGGCGACCTCCAATCCAGCGATGGCCGGTACAGGCGCTCGCGGGTCGCCTTCGGCGGGGATGGGACTGCCCATGGCTTGGGACGCCGGGCGTGCAAGAAGGGCACTGCTGGGGCGTTGAGGTCGGTTCATGGCACCACTGTGCCCAGCGCACACCCCGCCTCCCAGCCCCCCAAAGGTGGGGCCCCTTGGGGGGGATGGCCGTCAGGGCCTTGAACTCGGAACATGCCGGTCATGCCCATCGCTCACCGCTCCGTCGTCCTCGCGCCCCTTTGGGCGTTGGAAGTGCTGCGTCAACGCGGCCTCATTCGCCCGCCCGCCGTGGCCAACGCCATCCTGCCTGGCCTGGAGGTGCGCCCCTGCCGCTTCGAGACCTGGCTCGAGGCGGGCGGAGAACGGCGCCTCAGATTGCGCCGACCTGCTGAAACCCCTCTCACTCGCTGAAACCGCTCAGCGGCCGCGAGTGCTCAGAAGAGCTCGACGTCGCTTTCCTTGTCGCCTTCTTCTTGCAGGTGCCCGTCGGTGACCAGTTGTTCGAAGCCATGCACCTGGTCGCGGCCGTGGTGTTTGGCGTGGTACACGGCCTTGTCGGCGCGGTCGAAGGCACCCGCTGGGGTATCGCCCATGCGGATCGCGGTGAAGCCAATCGACAGGGTGACCTGACCGACCTGCGGGAAGGCGTAGTTGCGGCACTGCACACGCAGGCGCTCAAAGGCCGCTGCGGCATCGGCCACGTTGTCGGCACGCAGCAGCACCACGAATTCCTCGCCGCCGAACCGGTACAAGCGGTCGTGGTAGCGGAAGCAGGCGCGCATCAGGCGCGACAGCAACAGCAAGACCTCGTCCCCGATCAAGTGGCCGAAGTTGTCGTTCACCCGCTTGAAGTGGTCGATGTCGATCACCCCGAGCCAGTACGAGGCGCTGGGTTCGTGGCGGCGGTCGCCTGCCGCCACCGCCGTGGCCAGGGCCCCACCACCGCCGAGGAGCTTGAGAAAGCTGCCGTCGAAGGTCTTGCGGTTCAACAAGCCCGTCAGGGTGTCGCGCTCGGAGTAATCCAAGAGCCCCTGGAAGTTGTGATAGACCTTGACGATGGCGCTGACCGTGCGCTGCTCGGCCGGTGACAGGCGCGTGCGCGTGACGATCTCCAGCACGCCGTCGCCGTCGTGCTCGCTGAGCAACGGGAAGTGACAGGTGAACTCACTGCCCGCCGCCGACTCGCGCAGTTCGTGCTTTTGCAAGCAAGCCATGCGCGCCGGGAACTGCGCCAAAGGCGGCAACTCGGTGAGCGGCGTGGACAAGGGGTCGGCCGTGGCCACCGCGTCGTCGGCAGCCAGCCGCGCCCGTGTCATCCAACGTTGGTCATCGCCCGCCCCCACCGCCCTGTAAATGCTGACGGACAGGGGGGACAACATGTCGCGCATGGCCACCACCATGGTGACGTCCATGACATCCCGGTCCTTGTAGCCGGTGATTTCCGCGAGTTGTTCGACGACGTTGCCCATTCGGGGGGTTCGAGTCTGGCGTCAGGCCGTTGCGAGGTGGCGGGTGTGCTGGCGGATCAGGCCCAGCAGGTGTTCTTCATCGTAAGGCTTGCCGAGGTAGCCCTGCACGCCCAATGCCTGCGCGTAGTCCCGATGCTTCTCGGCGATGCGAGACGTGATCATGACCACAGGCAAGGCCTTGAGCCGCTGGTCGGCGCGGATGTTGCGGACCAAGTCGAAGCCGTCCATGCGCGGCATCTCGATGTCCGACAAGACCATGTCCGGCAACTCGTCGCGGGCCAACTGCTCCATCGCGTCCAAGCCGTCCTTGGCCAGCATCACGCGATAGCCCTCGCGCTCCAAGAAGCGTTGCGACACACGCCGCACGGTGAGGGAGTCGTCGACCACCATGATCAGCGGCGCTTGGGCTTCGACCTTGGCTTCGACCACCACCACCGGCGTGTCCGCCTGGTGCGTGCGCGCCACCGCGATGTGACCGTAGCGCTCGGCCAAGGCCACCGGGTTGTAAATCAAGGCCACCGAGCCACTGGCCAGCAAGCTGATGCCAGCCAAACCCGGGACGTGCATCAGCTGCGGGCCGAGGTTCTTGACCACGACTTCCTGGTTGCCGATGACCTCGTCCACGTGGATGGCGATGCGATCCGGGCCCGAATGGACCAACACGACGGCGGCGTGCTTGCCATGCAGTTGCGGATGCTCGTCGTGCGCCAAGAGCCCGCCCAACCAGTACAGGGGCACCGAGGCACTGCCGGCTTGCAACTGCCCGCTGGCATAAGCGCTGGTGAGTTGGGCATTCGGCAGGCGCAGCACCGTGTCGACGAGGCTGGCCGGCACGGCCACCTGCAGGTCCCCGCAGCGCAGCAGCACCACCTGGGTCAAGGCGGTGGTCAGGGGCACGCGCAGATCGAACTCGGTGCCCTTGCCCGCTTGCGTGCGGGTCAACACATAGCCACCCAGCGTGTTGACTTCCGAGCGCACGACGTCCATGCCGACGCCCCGCCCAGCCAGCTCGCTGACGCTGGACGCGGTCGAGAAGCCCGGCGCATAGATCATCTGCACCAGTTCGCTTTCGGTGGGTTCTCGGTCGGTGGGCAACAGGCCCAGCTTGGCCGCCTTCTCCCGAATGCCCGCCAGGTTCAAGCCGGCACCGTCGTCGCTGAAGGCGATCAGCACTTGGTTGCCCTCTTGCGAGAGGCGAACGCGCAAAGTGCCCATGTTGGGTTTGCCGGCCTTGCTGCGCGCGTCCGGCTCTTCGATGCCGTGGACGACGCTGTTGCGCAGCAGGTGCTCGAACGCGCCGATCAAGCGCTCCAGCACGCCGCGGTCCAGTTCGATGGCGCCGCCGGTGATCTCCAACTGCGCTTGCTTTCCGCTCTCGCGGGCGGCCTGCCGGACCACGCGATGCAAACGCTCGGCCAAAGAATCGAACTCCACCATGCGAGAGCGCAGCAGGTCATCCTGCAACTCGCGCGTGAGTCGGCTTTGCGCCGCCAACTCGTCTTCGCCCTGCGCGACGTTGCGCTGCAAGCTGCGCTGCACCGTGGCCACGTCGTTCACCGATTCGGCCAGCATGCGCGTCACTTCTTGGAAGCGCGTGTAGCGGTCGAACTCCAAGGGGTCGAAGTCGCTGCCGGCGGCCTTGGCCTGCTCTTGGCGCGAACTGATCTGGGCCTCGGCCTGCACCTCCAACTCGCGCAACTGGGTGCGCAGGCGCTCCAAGTTGTCGTCGAGTTCGAGCAAGGCGGTCTTCATCTGCGACAGCTCGCTCTCCATCCGCGCACGGCGGATGGAAACCTCGCCCGCTTGCGCGGCCAGGCGGTCGAGCAAGTTGGCCCGCACGCGAACCATGGCTTGGGCGCCGACCAAGGGCGCCGCGTCGGCCGCCTCCAATTCGCGCGCATCCTGGCCCACGAACTGCGACCAGTCGACGGCGGTGGGCGCCAGCGGGGGATGCTCCACGACCGGCGGCGCCAACAACTCGGGCTCCGAACGACGCAATGGCGCTTCGGCAACCGGCTCGACCGCCACAGGGGCTGCGACCACAGCAGGCGCTGGCTTGACGCCTTCACGGAGTTGCTTGCGAAGCCGCTCGAACTCGGCATCGATGTCGTCGCCTCGGTGCTGCAAAGGCACCACGTCGCCGGCGCTGCGCTCGGGCAGGGCCATGAGCGTCGCGACTTCGGTCTCCAAGCGGTGGGCCAACTCGCCCAGGCGCATGGCGCCGGCCAAGCGCGCGCCGCCCTTGAACGTGTGCAAGGTGCGCATGCAGGCGTCGCCGCGGGCCACGTCTTGCGGGTGCGTGGTCCAGTCGCGCAGGCGGCTCTGGAGCTGGTGCAACAGGTCGGACGCTTCCTCTTCGAAGATCTCCCACAACTCGTCGTCGATTTGGTCGGGCTCGCCCGGCACAAAGTCGTCGTCGTCGGGCAAGGTCAACGCAGCAACCGAAGTGGCTGCGGCCGGGACCTCGTTCAACTCGCCCATCGCCGTCTCGGGCTCGGACTCGGCAGCCCGCATGACCGGCTGGTAGGCCTGCAGGGCAGGCACCAAGTCGCCCTCCGGCGCCTGCAAGAAGCCCGCCGCGAACTGGTGCAGCAGGTGTGCGATGGCGTCGGCAGCGCGCGCGAAGAGCAGGCCGTCGTCGCCCGTCCAACCTTGCGCATGCTGGGCGCGGCCCAACGCATGCTCCAGCGCCCGCGCCAAGACCGACAGACCGTCGAACCCGACCGTGGCGGCATTGCCGGCCAGGGCGTGGGCATAGACCTCGCTGTTGGCGGGCGGCGCCTCGTCGTGGACCTTCGCCCAGTCGTGCAGCGCCACCGTGAGGCGCCGAACGTGCTCGTCGGCCTCGCCGATGAAGATGCTGTACAGGGTCTCGCTGATTCGCAGGTCGCCGATGCGCTTGTAGCCTTCGTCTTCGTCCTCTGCCGACTGCGGGAGGACTTCCCCATCGATCGCCTCAGCGGGGGCTTCGGCAACCTCGGTGGGCTCAGCGGGCGGCGCCTCAGAAGTGCCGGCCACGCCAAAACTGAGCGACGCTTCGGCCATCGGTTCGTCGACGGCGATGGGCTCGCTCGCCACCTGCGCCACATCGGTTTCGCCGTCGAGGGTCAAAACCAACTCGGCGTCGGCCACCGGCTCGGCGGCCAGGGCCTCGGGCTCCGGCAGGCTCAATTCGTGGGTGTCGTCGACCGGCAATGCCGCGTCCGGAGCACCGACGGACGCCGACATTTCGTCGGTCACGTCCAAATTGAGATGGAGGTCGGGCAGCGACTCCGGCTCCGACAAGGCCTCGACCGGCGTGGGCATGCCCAGATCCAGCTCGACGGCTGCCGCGATGGGCATGTCCAACTCGGCCGGCACCGTCTCCAAGGTGAGGTCCAAGGCCGCCATGTCGATCGGCGCCTCGTCCAGCGGCACCTCTGCCAGGGTGGCATCGGCATCCAAGTCGAGCCCAACGAACGCCAGCGGCTCGGCGGCCGTCCCAACGGTCTCTGCCGGTTCGGGCATCTCGAACGGGCGGGTGTTCTCGAAGTCTGCGTGATCGTCGCCCGCCTCGCCAGGACGCGGCAGGGGCAGCGTGGCGTCGGCATCGGCCTCCATGAGGGAGGCCAAGTCCAAGAGTTCTTCGTCGGCCAAGACCGCTTCGGGTTCGGCCTCGATCGCCGCCATCGCGAGCTCGACATTGAACTCCGTGTCGGCGTGTTCGGCTTCTGCCGGCGCTGCCACGGGTTCGGGCGTGCCCAGGGCGGGAATCTCTTCGATCGCCGGGGCATCCACGACGAGGGCCGGCGGCGCATCTACCGGGGCTGGAAGCGGCGTGCCCAGGCGGTGGGCATCGGCGCGGGCGCGAAGGCTGTCCGGGCTGAACGCGGCGGCAGAGCCGGCGGCGATGGCATCCCGCCAGGTCGCCAGCTCGTCCAAGGCCTCTGCGGTGAAGTCCAAGACCGGTCGGCCCAGCGGGGCTTCGTCGGCCAGCAACTTGTTGTACAGCTGCTCGATGGCCCAAGCGGCCTCGCCGAAGGCATTCAGCCCGACCATGCGCGAGCTGCCCTTGAGCGTGTGGAAGGCACGGCGGGCGTTGGTGGCTTGGGCCCGGTTGCCGGGCTCCTCCTGCAAGGCGGCCAAGGCCTCGCGGGCGTTGCCCACAACTTCGTCGGCCTCCTCGAGGAAGATTTCCAACATCTCCTCGTCGATCTCTTCGTCGGTTTGCACCGGAGCCGGCGCCACCACGGGTGCGGGGGCGGGCGCGGCAGGCACCTGCGAATCGAGGAAAGCCGTCAAGGCCTCCGTGCCGCTGACCGTGTCCACGTCCATAGGCGGGAGGGCCTCGCTGGGCAGCTCCGGCAGCTCCAGGTCGGGGAGGTCCAAGTCGGCGATGTCCAGCGCCGGCATGTCCAGTTCGCGCGCAGCGCTTTGCGTGACGGCAGCCAAGGTCGGCTGATCGTCGGCCTCGGCCTGCAAGGCCAGGCGCTCCAAGTCGCGGGCCAAGGCGGCCGGGTCTTCTGGCGCGGCTTGGACGGCCGCACGCACCTGCTCCACCAAGGCCGGTTCCGCCGGCGGGGCCGTGCGGCGCTCGGGCGCCACGTCGGCCACCAACTCGCCTTTGTCCTCGTCAAAGCGGAACATCGACTTGGCCAGTTGGGGCTGGACGTTGAGCATGTCGATGAGGAAGCCCAACTGGCCAAGGTTGCAGGCCAAGCGGTCGAAGACGGCGCGGGGTCCAGGCAGGCTTGGGTCGACTTCGGTCTCGGCCAAGCGATCCACTTCGTCGCGCATGCGAACGCAAGCAATCGCGGCCTGCGGCATGCCCAAGACGCTGAGCACGCCCCGCATCGCCGTGAGCGGCGATTGCACTTGAACCAGCTGCTGACGTCGCGCCGCAGGGTCGCGGAAGTACTCGTCGACCAGGCGTTCGACTTCGTTCAGGCTGTGGCGCAGTTCTTGCACCACGCCACTCATGGTTTGGCGGTCGCTGACGCGGCGGTACACGTCCTCCATCCAAGGCTCAAGCGTGTCGGTGCCTTGGCCGGTGGCGGCCAGTTGGACCCGCTCGGCCAAGCGAGCGACGCGGGCGGCTTGCTCGGGCTGGTCGAACACCGCGTCTTCCAAGGCCGCATCGATGTACAGCAGGGACGACGCCACTTCCATCGCCAGCGAAGCGGGCGGTCGGTGACCGGCCCGTGCCGTGACCACGGCAGCTCGCTGCAAGGTCTGCCCGAGCAACTCGCCATTGGCAAACAGCTGCGTCAGGGACTCGCTCAGGCTGCCGAAGGCCTCTTCCATGCCCGCGGCTCGGGCGGCCTCGCCCTCGGCGCTGGCGCCCCAGGCTTCCTTGGCCACCTGCAAACGGCGCTGCGCCTGCGCGATCCAACTGGGGTCGACGCGCCCGAGGCTGTCGTCGCGGTAATCGCCCGCAGACAGGTCCCGCAATTCGTACGCGGCGCGAACGGCTTCCAAGCAAGGCGCAGCACCCGGCGCCGGCTCGCGCGATTGCGCATTGAAGAACAGCAGGTCCTGCACAAGGCGTTCCGACACGTCGTCGTGCCCCTGGGCATGGCTGCGCAACTGCGCCACCAAGCGCGAACCCAGGCGCTTGACGAAGGCATCGGCCTCGATCAGCCCCAAACCCAAGGCCTCGTAATGGGCCGCGGCCAGCTGCCAGAAGCTGCCCAGGGGCTCACGGGCCAAAACCTGGCTCAAGCCTTTGCACAGGTCGGCCAGTTGGCCGGCGTGCTGGGGGCTGGGTTGGCGCATCTGTCGCAGCAACGCGGCGTCAAAGGCCGTGCGCAGCGCGTCCAGGCTGGGGACCTCGTCACTCAACGCAACTGGCGGCAAGGCATGCCACTCGAAATGCGCAGGCCAGAAGTCTGCCGGGTGAATGCGTTCGGCTTGGTTGAGCTCCTGCACGGCGCGGTACACCGAGAACAGGCTCAATGGCGACGGACGCCCCCCAGCCAGCAAGCGCGTCACATAGGTGAGCACCGCGAAGTCGGCGCGCTCGATCGCCTCGACCTGCGCCACCGTGATGGCCGCGCCGTCGGCCATCCGGCGAATCAGCCCTTCGTTGGCCTGCATGACCAAGGCGCCTTCGCGCAAACCGACCATCTGGACAGCACCACCGGCTTGGTGCATCGCCGTGGCCTGCAAGCCCAGGGCCGTGCGGGTCTGGGCCACGTCCAGTTGGTTGCTGGCCTGGCGCAGGTCGTACTCGCGCAGCGTGCGGCGCAAGCCCTTGTGCACGCCTTCCAGCGTGCGCCGCAACTCCTCGTTCACCCACGCCAGGGGCGTGAGGTCAGGGGCGGCCGTTGGGAGGACGGGGTCGGTCATGAAACGCGAATGAGAAGCGGCCGGGCCTTAAGCGCCAACCTTGAATCGGGCCACCGAAGTTTTCAGCGCGTCGGCCGAACGGGACAGTTCGTGCACCATCTTGGCCGTCGAACGCGTGCCCTCGGAGGTCTGTTCGGTCACGGCAAAGATATGTTGGATGTTGGCGGCCACGTCGTTGGCGGACGTGGCTTCCTGCTTCGCGCGGTTCGTGATGTTGGCCACCATCTCGTCCAGCTGGCGGGCCACGGCGTCGATCTCGTCCAGGGCCTGACCGGCGGCGTCGGACAGCTTCGTGCCCTCCACCACCCCCGAGGTCGAGCGCTCCATGGCGGCCACGGCGTCTTGGGTGTCGGTCTGAATGGCCTTCACCAGCGCCGCGATTCGACGCGTCGCGTCGGCCGAGCGTTCGGCCAGTCGCTGCACTTCTTCGGCCACCACGGAGAAACCGCGGCCAGCGTCACCGGCCGAGGCGGCCTGGATGGCGGCGTTCAAGGCCAGCACGTTGGTTTGTTCGGTAATGTCCGAAATCAGCTCCGTGATCTCGCCAATCTCCTGCGACGACTCGCCCAGCCGCTTGATGCGCTTGGAGGTTTCCTGGATCTGGTCGCGAATGGCGTTCATACCTTCGCGGTTGTTCTGCATCGCGCTCTTGCCCTGTTCGGCGGCTTCACGCGATTTGCGGGCCACGTCGGCCACGTCTTCGGCCTGCGTCGACACTTCGTTGATTCGGCCGGCCATCTGCAACACCGCGTCGCCCGTGGCACGAATCTCACGCAGCTGCTCGGTCGAAGCGGCCAGCAGCTCGGTCGAGGTTTGGTCGACTTGGCCGGTGGTCTCCGTCACCCGCGCGGCCGTGGCCTGCACCTGGCCGACGAGGTTGCGCAGCTCTTCCACGGTGTAGTTCACCGAGTCGGCGATGGCCCCCGTGATGTCTTCCGTCACCGTCGCTTGTTGCGTCAAGTCGCCTTCGGCCACCGCCTGCAGCTCGTTCATCAAGCGAAGAATGGCGGCCTGGTTGGCGTCGTTGACGCGCTTGGCTTCCAGTTCCTGCGCTTGGGCCTGGCGGCGGTCTTCTTCCGCCTTTTGGGCGCGGCGTTGTTGGCTCGAAATGAAGAGTCGGAACAAGCCGTAGCCGCCGTACACCAAGGCGCCCAAGGACGCCAAGAACAACAGGCCTTGCCACCAAGACAAGCCGCTGGCTTCGTCGAGCTTCTGACCCACGTCGTCCAGGCCTTTGCGCAGCGGCTCAGAGTCCTTGAGGATGTCGTTGGCCGCTTCGCGCGCCGCCACCAAGCCGCTCAAGTTGTTCAACACGGCACCGGCCTGTTCGCGGGTGCTTTCGAAGTTGACCAGCAGCTTCTTCAGGTTCTCGCGGGCCGTGCCATCGCGCGCGGCCGGCAAGTTCAATTCGCGGCTGCCGTTGAGCAAGCCTTCGGCGATGGCTTTGAACGCGTTCAAGTCGTTGCCCAGCAAGAACACGGCCTCGGGGCTCACACCCTCTTGCGTCAGGAACTCGCTGGCGCTCTTGCCGATGCGCTGGGTCAGCATCACCAATTGACCGGTGGCGGCAATTTCGGTGGCCGATCCCCCCGTTTGCAAGGCATGCGAGGCCACGGCTTCGGCCGATTCCAGCAAGTCCGAGGATTGGCGGTTGATCGCGCGCAGCGACTGGCCCACCTGGGTCAGCACCTTTTCCTGCTCCAGCACGGCCTTCACGCTCTTCTCGGCCTTGTCGACCATGGGCATCAGCGGATCGAGCGCATCACGCACCTTGCCCGGTGCGCGGGCCAATTTGCCGTCGCCCGAAGACAGGTTGCGGGTCACCCCAGTCAGGATGCCCAAGCTCTCGCGCAGTTCCGAGAACGACACGGGATTGCCCACCATGGCCGTCGACGTGGCCTTGGCCAAACGCTGCGACTGCGTGAGCGCCTGACCGGCTGCCCGCACCTGCTGCGCACTGCGATCGGCCAGCCAAATGGTCATGGCCACCATCAGCAGCGTGCCGACCAGGCCGCCGATGCCCACGCCCAAGTAAACCTTCTGCCAACTCACGGTGCGGTCGCCCACCTTCACGGGCAGAGGCTCCATCGTGGAGTAAACCGTGCTCGTCAGCGTGCTGTCGGCACCGGCCGTCAGCTGGCTGTCCTGGATCTGGGTGGTGGGGGCCGCGGTCGTGTCGGCGCCCTGAGGGTCGAGTTGAACGGCTTCGTAGACGCTGTCACGGGCGTCCTGCTGCGTGGAGTCGGCGCCGGTGCCAGTGTTTTTCATCTTGTCCAGAAAGCTCATGGAGTCCCTCGTCACGGTTTGATTCAAGTGGGGCGTTTCAGTTCGCCGCCGATTGGTTCAGGTGGGTTGCTGCCTGGGCATCAGGCCGCGGCCACGATGTTCAAGAAGGGTTCAAAGCGCACCAACAGTTCCAGGTCGATGACCTGCCAGCGGCGGCCTTGATCGTCCTCGCGCTGCTCGGACGCAAAGTGGGGGCGCTGCCCAACGTCGTCGGTCACGCGGCGAAGTTGGTCTTCGCTGCGCAAGCCCATCAATCGGTCCACCAGCAATGCGCAGTTGATGTTGAGTTCGTGGTTCAGCGACACCAACCGACCGCCACCGTCGGACCGCGGCCGCTGCCGCAGGCCCAAGAAGACCGCCAGGTCCACCACGCCGTGCAAGCCCCCACGCAGGTTGGCCACCCCCAGCATCCAGGGCTGGGTGTAAGGCACGCTGGTCATGGGGACCGGCGCAAAGATTTCGCCCGCTTGCTGCAGGGGCAGGAGCAGGCCCAGGCCACCGCAATCGACCGCCAACCAGCGCGCGGCTTGCGCCTGCACCTTGGCCGCGGCCAGGCGCTCGGCCAGGCGTTGCTGGAACTCGCGGAGGGCGACCTTGTTGCCCATGTCAGCCCAAGGCCTTGATCTTGGCCATCAGCTCGTCGGCCTGCACCGGCTTGACCACGTAGTCCTTGGCCCCTTGACGCAAGCCCCAGACGCGATCGGTCTCTTGGTTTTTGCTCGTGCACATGATGACGGGCACGTTGACGTAGCGCTCATCGCGGGTGATCGCGCGGGTCAACTGGAAACCGTTCTGGCCGGGCATCACGACGTCCATGAGGATCAAGTCGGGCGTGCCCTCTTCCAGGCGCTTCCAGGCCTCTTCACCGTTCTCCGCTGTGCGGACCGAAAAACCCCGCTTGGTGAGGATTTCGCTGAGGTGGTGCAGTTCGGTCTTCGAATCGTCGACCAAGAGGATGTTCTTGATGGTCATGGGAGGGTCCTCAGGCGCCGTGTTGACGCACGGCTTGCAGCAGTTGGTCTTTGGTGAAGGGCTTGGTCAGGTAGTCCTGCGAGCCCACCATGCGGCCCCGTGCCTTGTCGAACAGGCCGTCTTTGGACGACAGCATGATCACCGGCACGTGCGCAAATTCGGGGTTGCGTTTGATGATGGCGCAGGTTTGGTAGCCGTCGAGGCGTGGCATCAAGATGTCGCAGAACACCAGGTCGGGCTTGAAATCGCCCAACTTGGCCAAGGCGTCGAAACCGTCTTCGGCAAGCATGACCGTGAAGCCCCCTTGCTTGAGGAAGATCTCGGCGCTGCGCCGGATGGTGTTGCTGTCGTCGATGACCAGCACCTTCGAACCGGCGCTTGGGGCGGTGTTCTCGTTGTCACTCACGGCTCGTCACTCCCTGTGCAGGGTTGCACTCAGATCCGCACCATTTCGAAGTCTTCCTTGCGCGCGCCACATTCCGGACAGGTCCAGTTCATGTCCACGTCCGCCCAGCGCGTGCCGGGGGCGATGCCGTGCTCCGGATCGCCGCTGGCTTCGTCGTAAATCCAACCGCAGATCAAGCACATCCAAGTGCTGAGTTCGTTGCTCAATTTCGTCCTTTTGGGCTGGGCCATCGGGGTAGACAGCCCTCACTACAATCGATTCATTCTATGCACGGCCCCCCCTGGTTCCTGGGGGAACACCCATGGGAAATCCCTGGGGCGAGACGCCTCCAGCGGGTGTTTTGCACGGCCGAGCCCACCACATCATGACCACTGCCGACCTCCCCGACGCCGATGCGCCCCCCGCCGAAGAGGCCGCCCCCCCCAGCGTCATGAGCTTCAACGCCAGCGAGCCGACCGGGGCCGCGGGCCTGGGGGCGGACCAAGCCGCGATCGTCGCCATGGGCGCGCACCCCCTGCCGGTCGTCACCAGCGTGCTGATCCGCGACACGGCCGAGGTGTTCGAGCACCACGCGCTGGACGACGAGGTGGTGTCCGAGCAGGCCCGCTCGGTGCTGGAGGACATGCCCACCAGCGCCTGGAAGGTGGGCTTCCTCGGCAACGCCGAGACCGTGGCCGCCGTGGCGGAGATCCTCAGCGACTACCCCGACCTGCCCCTGGTCACCTACGTCCCCGCCACGACCTGGCTGGACGACGAACAGCAACAGAGCTACCAAGACGCCCTGCGCGAGCTCGTGCTGCCGCAGACCGCCGTGCTGGTGGGCAACCACGCGGTGCTGACCGAGTTCTTGCTGCCCGACTGGGATGCCGACCGCCCGGCCTCGCCGCGCGAACTCGCCGTGGCCGCGCACAAGTTGGGCGCCGCCCACACCCTGGTCACCGGCATCAACCTGCCCAACCAGCACGTGGACAACGTGCTGGCCGGCCCGCAAGGCCCGATCACGGGCGAGAAGTTCGAGCGCTTCGAGGCCAGCTTCATCGGCGCGGGCGACACCTTGTCGGCCGCCTTGGCCGCCCTGCTGGCCTCGGGCGTGGAACTGCACGAGGCCGTGGGCGAGGCCCTGACTTTCTTGGACCAGGCGCTGGACGCTGGCTTCCAGGGTGGCATGGGCCACGTCATCCCGGACCGCTTCTTCTGGGCGCTGCCGGCGCCCGAGGACGGCGAGGTCGACGCCGACCTGCCCGGCACCCCCACCGACGACACCCCGCCGCCCCCGCGCCGGATGCACTGAGACCCCGATGGACCGCAACCAACAGCTCTTCGAGCGGGCGCAAGCCTGCATTCCCGGCGGCGTCAACTCGCCCGTGCGCGCCTTCCGCGCCGTGGGCGGCACGCCGCGCTTCGTCCAGCGCGCGCAAGGCGCCTACTTTTGGGACGCCAACGGCACGCGCTACATCGACTACATCGGCTCCTGGGGCCCCATGATCTTGGGCCATGGGCACCCGGCCGTGGTCGAGGCGGTGCAGAAGGCCTTGGTCGATGGCTTCTCCTTCGGCGCCCCGACCGAGCGCGAGGTGGAGCTGGCCGAGGCGGTGATGGCCCACCTGCCCTCGGTCGAGCAGATCCGCCTGGTCAGTTCTGGCACCGAGGCCGGCATGAGCTGCATCCGCCTGGCCCGCGGCTTCACCGGCCGCAGCCTGTTCATCAAGTTCGAGGGCCACTACCACGGGCACGCGGACGCTTTGCTGGTCAAGGCCGGCTCGGGTTTGGCCACCTTCGGACACCCGACCAGCGCCGGCGTGCCGGCCGAGGTGGCGCAGCACACCTTGGTGCTGCCCTTCAACGACATCGAGGCCTTGGAGCTGGCGTTCCAGAAGCACGGGGCCGAGTTGGCCGCCGTGATGATCGAGCCCATCGCCGGCAACATGAACTTCGTGCGCACCACGGTGCCTTTCATGAAGCGCCTGCGCGAACTCTGCACCCAGCACGGCGCCTTGCTCATCCTGGATGAGGTGATGACCGGCTTCCGGGTGGCCCTGGGCGGCGCGCAATCGGTCTACGCCAAGGCCATCCCCGGTTTCGCGCCCGACCTGACCGTGATGGGCAAGGTCATCGGCGGCGGCATGCCGCTGGCGGCTTTCGGCGGCCGGCGCGACATCATGGGCAAGCTGGCCCCACTGGGCGGCGTGTACCAGGCCGGCACCTTGAGCGGCAACCCGGTGGCCACGGCCTGCGGCCTGGCCACGCTGCGGGAGATCGAGAAGCCCGGCTTTTTCGATGCGTTGGCCGCTCGCACACGCAGCCTGGTCGACGGCCTCAAGGCTGTGGCCCAAGACAAGGGCATTGCCTTCAGCGGCGACAGCGAGGGGGGCATGTTCGGCTTCTTCCTGATGCCCACGCTGCCGCAGAACTACAGCACCGTGATGACCACCGACGGCCCGGCCTTCAACCGCTTCTTCCACGGCATGCTGGACCGCGGCGTGTACTTCGCCCCGGCCCTGTACGAAGCCGGCTTCGTCAGCGCGGCGCACACCCAGGCCGACATCGACACCACGCTGGCCGCGGCGCGCGAAGCCTTCTAAGCTCCCTCCCTTCTTCAGTGAGCGGCCCGCCTCGGCGGGCCGACGCGTTCATGCACCTCCACATCCTGGGCATTTGCGGCACCTTCATGGGCGGCTTGGCGGCCATCGCGGTCGAGGCCGGCCACAAGGTCACCGGCTGCGACGCCAACGTCTACCCGCCCATGAGCGACCAGCTCACCCAGCTCGGCATCGAATTGATCGAGGGCTGGAGTCCCGAGCAGATGGCCCTGCAGCCCGACCTCTACGTCGTGGGCAACGTGGTCAGCCGCGGCAACCCGCTGATGGAAGCGATCCTGAACGCGGGAGCGCCCTACACGAGCGGCCCGCAATGGCTGCAAGAGCACGTGCTGCAAGGCCGGCACGTGATGGCGGTGGCCGGCACCCACGGCAAGACCACGACGACGGCCATGCTGGCCTGGATCTTGGAGTGCGCAGGGCTGCAACCCGGCTACCTGATCGGCGGTGTGCCGATGAACTTCAGCACCTCGGCACGGCTGGGCGCGGCACAGGCGCCCTTTGTCATCGAGGCCGACGAGTACGACAGCGCCTTCTTCGACAAGCGCAGCAAGTTCGTGCACTACCGCCCGCGCACCGCCATCCTGAACAACCTCGAGCACGACCACGCCGACATCTTCCCGGACCTGGCCGCCATCGAGACGCAGTTCCACCACCTGGTGCGCACCGTGCCCAGCGCGGGCAAGCTCGTGGTCAACGCCCGGGAAGAGGCTTTGAGCCGCGTGCTGGCGCGGGGCTGCTGGACGCCCGTGCAAGCCTTTGGGGCGCGCAAAGAAGAACCCGGCGTGTTGCGCGCCCGGGGCGAGCCGCACGCCTTTGACGTGCTGCGCGGCAGCCTGCAGGTGGGGCACGTGGCCTGGAACCTGACCGGCGAACACAACCAGCTCAACGCCTTGGCCGCGCTGGCGGCGGCAGAAAGCGTCGGCATTGCCCTCGAGGCGGGCTGCGCCGCCTTGGGGCGCTTCGGGAACGTGCGCCGCCGCATGGAGCTGCGCGGCACCGTGGCCGGCGTCTCGGTGTACGACGACTTCGCCCACCACCCCACGGCCATTCGCACGACGGTGGACGGCTTGCGCCGCCGCCTGAAGCCGACCGAGCGCATCTTGGCCGTGTTCGAACCCCGCTCGAACACCATGAAGCTCGGCACCATGAAGGCGCAACTGCCCTGGGCCCTGGAAGACGCCGACCAAAGCTTTTGCCACCGCAGCGGCCTGAGCTGGGACCCGGGCGCCGCCCTGGCCTTGATGGGCGAGCGCGTGCACGTGGCCGACGACATCGACCAATTGGTGCAGGCCATCTTGAAAGAGGCGCGCCCCGGCGACCACCTGCTGTGCATGAGCAATGGCGGGTTTGGCGGCATCCACGCCAAGCTGCTGGAAGGCCTGCGCGCGCGAAGCTAAAGGCGTCCACAAAGGAAAAGGGCCGGCATCGCCGGCCCTTTTCGTTGGGGGCCTTCGCCCCGCTGGGTGATGCGCCGATCAGCTGCGGCTCATCGTGGCACGCAGGGCCTCGTTCAAGGCCGACAGGCTGTCGGCCAGGTGCGCGCGGGTCTCGACGGAGGTGCCGCCCTTGGCCTGCGCGGCACGCAGGTCGCTGGCCAAGGCGTTGGCGTGCCAACGCACCAGGCTCAGCGCGTCGGCCGGCAGCGTGGGGGCACCGCGCGTGAGCAGGGTGACCACGCGCTTGAGGTGCTCGCGCTGCAGGTTGCGGCGCAGGCGATCGATCTCGGCGCCCGACTTCAACTCGCTCCAGACCGAACCTTGGACCGTGGCGTAGACCTCGCTCAGGCTGATGGCACCCTTGCGCTGGGCCTCGGGCACGTAGGCCGGCAACTCCAGCAGGCGCTTGGCCGTCGGAGCGCTGAGCAAGCGGTCCAGCGAGGCCAGCTGCAGGCGCAGCACGGCGCCGGAGATGTCCAGCAGGCTGCCGCGGTCCCACTCGTTGTAGTCGACCTGCAGGTTGCTCAAGAACTCGGGACGGAACTTGAAGCTGTCGGCGCTGAAGATGCCGCTGGCCAAGGCCTTGAGGGCCTCGCGCTGCTTGGCCGGATCGACCGGCGTGAAGGCCGCGCGACCGGTGGTACCGGGCAAGTCGCGCAGCGTGTGCACGCCGCCGACGAACTTCGACACCGGGTCCGCGCCCCGAGACAGCTGGTTCAGGCTGGACAGGATCACGCGACGGCCGCGGGTCGGGTCGTCGCCCAGCTTGGCGCCGCGTTCTTGCACGCGGGCCCACAGTTCCTTGGCCAGTTGCAGGCGCTTGCCGAAGTTGCCCAAGGGGTCGTCGCCCAGGTCGAACAGGTTGGCCATGGGGTCCATGCCCCCGGCGGCGTCCATGTCGTCGGCGTAGGCCAGGGCCGGCTCGGTGGAGCGGGCGGCGATCTTCGCCAGCTCCGCCTTTTCCGTGGCTGGGTCGAGCGGCTTGTAGGCGTACTCGATGGCCCAGTAGTCGTAGGCACCCAGGGTGGGCATGTTGTACGAGCCGACCTTCTCGCCCTTGAGCGGGACGTTGTAGGCGTTGTAGTCCATCACCGAGCCCGAGATGCCCTTGGCCTCGGTGAAGGCCTTGTCCTTCAGCTGTGCAGCCGTGATCGTGGTGCTGGCCTTGAAGTTGTGCTTGAGGCCGAGCGTGTGACCCACCTCGTGCATGATGGTGTCTTTGATGACGGCCTGCACGAAGGCTTCGGCCTCGGGGCTGTCGGGGTCCAGGTCGCCGCGGGCTTCCAGGATGTCCATCGCGAAGTTCATCTCCTGCGCGGCCAGGTGGCCGTAGTTGCAGTAGGCGTTGAACTTGTTGCCGTCCTTCCAGCTCAGGGACAGCTGGGCCAACTTGTCCAGGCTGCTGGTGGGCGTCATGTCTTCGACGATGAAGCGGCGCGAACCGCGGGCGAAGACATCGCTCATGCCGATGTCGGCGTCCAGGATTTCGCCGGTGCGCGGGTCGGTGTGGCTGGGGCCAATGGCAAAGCCGACATCGGCACCGACGAACCAGCGGATCGAGGCGTGGCCCGCGTCCATGTTGTCCCAGTTGGCGTCGTCGGGTTGCTGCTTGGCCACCACGGCGTTCTTGAAGCCAATCTTCTCGAAGGCCTTGTTCCATTCCAGGATGCCGGCCTCCACCGCGCCGCGGTAACGGGCGGGGATGTTCTTGTCCATCCAGTAGGTGATCGGCGTGACCGGCTCGCTCAGGGCGGCGCTCGGGTCCTTCTTTTCGAGGCGCCAGCGTTGCAGCAGGTGCACCCGCGGGTTGGCCTTCAGGTCACCGTCGAGGTCGGTGTAGCTCTCCATGAAGTGACCCAAGCGCGGGTCGATGTGGCGCACGGCCATGGGCACTTCAGGCAGGGCCTTGAAGTTGTAGACGTAGTCCACGAAGAAGCTGCGCGGGTCGGGCGTGGCCTGCGGCGGCGTGGGCACGGGCACCGGGGGCGGCACCAGGGGCGGCGCGGGGATGCGCGGCGTGGCGAAGTGCATGCGCGCGGTCAGGGTGGTCAGGCCTTCGTCGGCGCGGCCGGCGGCGAAGAAGCTGTTGCCGCGGTCGGGCGCGTAGGGCAAGCGGTAGGCGTACTC
Source organism: Inhella crocodyli (assembly GCF_004004565.1). GTDB lineage: Bacteria > Pseudomonadota > Gammaproteobacteria > Burkholderiales > Burkholderiaceae_C > Inhella > Inhella crocodyli. Next base: position 18,049 of record NZ_SACM01000006.1, on the reverse strand, counting down.
CAGGCGCGTGCTGTAGCCCGGGATGTCGGCCAGCAAAAAGCTCGCGTCCACCAGGAAGCTCTTGCGCTCGCCGTGGTCGGCGCTGCCGACCTGCGCGCTGGCCAACAAGCTGGGCGAGAAGGCCTGCTCGACGGCCCGCTTGCCTTGGCCCGAGGCGCGGAACTTGTTGTTCAGGGCCACCAGTTGCAGGGTGCGACCCACCAAGCGGAACTCGACCATGCTGTCGGGGCCCATCTGGCTGGCGTAGGCGCCGCGCTCACCGATGGCGTTGGCGATGTTGACCGTGAACAAGAAGGGCTTGTTCAACATCGCGCGCGGCACTTCCAGCAGCACCTTCTCGTCCTTGCGCCAGATCGAGAACAGGCCCTTCTCTTCCTTGAAGTCCTTGCTGATTTCGGCGAAGGGCTTCAGCGCGGTGGGATCGGCGGGCGGGCGGGCGGCGGCCGGCGCAGCGCCCGGCGCGGCCGCCGCGCCATTGGCCGGCTTCGGCGCCTCTTGCGCGAGGGCAGGCAGGCTCAACACCGCCACGGTCAGCGCGCTCAGCGCGGGCTTGAACAACTTCATGGGAAGGACCTCGGTTGGCAGCGGCACAACGCCGCAGGGGAAAGAATGGGGTCGGCGCGGGCGTGCAGCCCCGACGGGGAGGCGCAGCCTAGCGGCCCTTGCCTACACTGGCTTTCGTCATGCGATGCCCGTCAGGGCGAACCCCAATCGTGTCAACCCTGACCCACCTGTTGTACCTGCACGGCTTTCGCTCCAGCCCCCAATCCGCCAAAGCCCAGCGCATGGGCGCCTGGGCGCGCGAGCACGGCCTGCACTGGGCCTGCCCGGCCCTCCCCCCGTCACCAGCGCAAGCCATGGCCGAAGTCGACGCTTGGGTGCGCGACTGGCCGGCGGCCGGCTGCGCGGTGGTCGGCAGCTCCCTGGGGGGCTTTTACGCCGCTTGGGTGGCGCAGCGCCGCCCCAGCTGGCGCGTGGGCCTCTTGAACCCGGCCGTGGATCCGGCCCGCGACCTGGCCGCTTACATCGGCGAAAACCGCCAATGGCACGCGCCCGAGGAATCGTTCTACTTCCGCCCCGAGTACGTGGACGAGCTGCGCGCCTTGGACGCCGGGCCGCTTGCCCACCCGGCGCGCTGGATGGCCTTGATCGCCAAGGGCGATGAATTGCTCGATTGGCGCGAAATGCACGCACGCTATGGCCTGGGCCGCGTGCTGCTGCTGGCCGGCAGCGACCACGCGCTGAGCGACTTCGACCGCTGGCAACCCGAATTCACCCGTCACCTGCTGGACCCCCGATGAGCCCTCGTTTTCACCAGACCGTCGTCCTCCTTTCCGGCGCGGCCCAAGGCATCGGCGCCGCTGCGGCGCTGCGCTTCGCCCGCGAGGGCGCCCGCTTGGCCCTGCTGGACCTGAAGCCCGAGGCCCTGAACGAAGTGGCCGCGCAATGCCAGGCCTTGGGCGCCGAGGTGCTTGTGCAAGCCGGCAACGCCGCCGAGCGGGCCACCTGGGACGCCGCCGTGGCGGCGGTGCTGGCCCGTTGGGGCCGGCTGGACGTGCTGATCAACAACGCGGGCATCACCCGCGATGCCCGATTCGACCAGATGAGCATCGAGCAGTTCGACCTGGTGCTCGACGTCAACCTGCGCGGCGTCTTCCACGGCGCCCAGGCCTGTCTGCCGGCCCTGATCGCCAGCCAAGGCTGCATCGTCAACACGAGCTCGGTGGTGGGCCTGCATGGCAATTACGGGCAGACCAACTACGCCGCGGCCAAGGCCGGGGTCATCGGCATGACCAAGACCTGGGCCCGAGAACTCGGCCCCAAGGGCGTGCGTGTGAACGCGGTGGCACCCGGTTTCATTGCCACGCCCATGACCGCCGCCGTGCCCGCCAAGGTCACCGACAAGATGACGGCCGCGGTGCCGCTGCAGCGCTTGGGGCAGCCCGACGACATCGCCGCGGCCTACGCCTTCCTGGCCAGCGCCGACGCGGCCTACATCACGGGCACGGTACTGGAAGTGTCGGGCGGCCTGTCGATGTGAACCTGCGGGGCAGGGAACTGCAGCTTGCGGCTTCCCACGTCCGCCATTAGCCTTCGCGCTTCCGAGTCCCGAATCACGGGCGATGACGCTGGGAGGCCGAATGTTCGGAACAACGATTCGCCGGCAATTGCTGGTGAGCAACGTGGTGGGAATGGCCCTGGCCTTCCTGATCGGGGGCGTGGCCTTGGTGGCGAGTCAACGCCTCACCCAGAACAGCCAGGCGATCGCCGAGAGCGGCTCGGCCCTTCGCGCCCAAATGGCCGCCGACATGATGCACGACGCCCTGCGCTCGGACGTGCTGGCGGCGCTGCTGGCAGGGGTCAAGCACGACGAGGCACCGCGCAAGGAGATTCAGGCCGACCTGGCCGAGCACACCGAGACCTTCAAGAGTGCCCTGGCCCAGCTCGACGGCCTGGACCTGGACCCCGGCACCCGTGCTGCGGTGCAAAAGGTGCGCCCGGCGCTCGACGCCTATGCGGCCGCGGCCGCCCAGGTGGTGCGCCTCGCGTTCACTGACGTTGCCGCGGCCGAGGCCCAACTGCCGGCCTTCCAAGCGGCCTTCAAGGTGCTCGAGGACGACATGGAGGCCTTGAGCGGGCTGATCGAAGCGCGCAGCGCCGAGGTGCAGGCCCACAGCGAGAGCACAGCGCAGCAAGCGCGATGGCTCATTGGCGCCAGCGCCGTGCTCGGCGCGGTGGGCTTGAACTGGTTGTCGGCCACGATCAGCCTGCGCGTGGCCAAACCGGTGCGCGCTGCGGTGGCCGTGGCACAGCGGGTGGCCAGCGGCGACCTGAGCGAGCCGGTACCCATCCAGGGCAGCGGCGAAACCGCCAGCCTGTTGCAAGCCCTCGCCACCATGCAGGACCAACTGCAAATCTTGGTCGACACGGTGGCACGAACGAGTGGCTCCATCGCTCAGGGCAGTGCCGAGATCGCGGTGGGCAACACCGACCTGAGCCAGCGCACCGAGCAAACCGCGGCCGAGTTGCAGCGCACCGCCTCCACCATGGACGGCTTGACCGGCGCGGTGCGGCAAAGCGCCGAAACCGCCCGAAGTGGCAACGAACTGGCCGAACAAGCCAGTGAGGTCGCCCGTCGGGGCGGTGAGGCGGTGGGCCGGGTGGTCGACACCATGGGCGCCATCCACCAAGCCTCGCGCCGAATCGCCGACATCTTGGGCGTCATCGACAGCATCGCATTCCAGACCAACATCCTGGCCTTGAACGCCGCCGTGGAAGCCGCCCGGGCCGGCGAGCAGGGCAAGGGCTTTGCCGTGGTGGCGACCGAGGTGCGCACCCTGGCCCAACGCAGCGCGCAAGCGGCCCGAGAAATCAAGACCCTCATTGCCGACAGCGTGGACAAGGTCGAAACCGGGGGCGCGCAGGTGACCGAAGCCGGCCGCACCATGGACGACATCGTGACGCAGGTGCAAAAGGTCGCGCACATGATGGCCGACATTCAGCGCACCACCGCAGAGCAGAGCGACAACATCGCCCAGGTCGGCATCGCCATCCAGCAGGTGGACCGCATGACGCAGCAGAACGCGGCGCTCGTGGAAGAGTCGGCCGCCGCGGCCGACAGCCTCAAGCAACAGGCCGCCGACCTGGCCGCCGTGGTGGCCCGATTCCGCCGCGGGACCTGATCAGGCCCAGAGGCGCTCGGGCTCGCTCAGCAGGCCCTGCAGGGCTTCGGCAAAGCGCCCCACGTGCACCCCATCCACCAAGGCGTGGTGCACCTCGATGTTGACGGCCATGTGCACGCGCTCGCCCTCGCGTTGGAAGCCGCCCAGCGCCAGGCTGGGCGTCGCGTCGTCGAAGCCCCCGCGCCGCGCGTGGGTGAAATGCGTGAACGCCACCGCCGGCAGCGTGGTCATGTGCAATTCCCCGGTTTGCGCGGTGCGCACGCCCCAGGGGGACTCGGGTCGCAGGGCCTCGGCCACGGCGGCCAGCGCCGGGCCGGCGAAGTCCGCCAAGCGCTCGGCGTAGACGAGGCGCGCCACGGCAAAGCTGTCGTCGGCGCGCAAGACCGTGGGCGTGGCGTCCACCGCGCGCCACTCCACCGCCCCGCCCTCCGGCGTCAGGCGTTGGCGCAAGGCGGGCACGGCATTGGCCGCGCGCAGCACGGCGTGGTGGTAGGCCACGAACGCCGTCAACCCCGGCAAGCGCTCGCGCCAGCGGGGCAAGGCCGTCAGCAAGGCCCCCAACTCCACCGGGAAGGTGACGCCCCAACGCGGGCGCTCCGCCTCGCGGTAGAACGCGAAAGCCCGCGACCTCGGGCCCTGGGCGGGGTCGATGGGCAAGTAGGGCGCGTCGGCGTCCATCAGTGCCCCACCGGCTGGTAGGCCGGGTGCCCGAACTGCCACAGGAAGAAGCTCCACACATCGGCCTGTTCGTCCAGGCGCGAGGCGACGCTGGAGCCCATACCGTGACCGGCCTCGTAGTCCACGCGCAGCCACACGGGCTTGGCGTTGACGTTCTTGGCCGTGGCCGCTTGCAGGCGGGCGGCGAACTTGGCCGGCATCCAGGCGTCCACGCGCGGGTCGTTGGCGCCGGTCGTGACGATCACCGCCGGATACGCCTGCCCGTCCTTGACGTTGTGGTACGGGCTGAGCGCGAACATGGCCTTGAAGTGCGCCGGGTTGGTGACGGTGCCGAACTCGGCGATGTTGGGCGGCCCGTTGGGGGTGAGCTCCATGCGCAGCATGTCGCTGACCCCCACCGCCGCCTGGGCCGCGGCAAACAGCTGCGGCGCCTGGTTGATGGCCCCACCGATGGTGATGCCGCCGGCGCTGCCCCCGGTGCCCGCCAACAAGGCTGGGCTGCTGTAGCCCTGCTCGTTCAGGTACTTGGCGCAGGCGATCATGTCGCTGACCGTGTTCTGCTTGTTCACGATGTGCGCGCCTTGGTGCCAGGCCTCGCCCAGCTCGCCGCCACCACGGACGTGGCAGACGGCGAAGCGGCCCCCCAGCTCGTGCCACGCCAAGCGCGAGGCGCTGAAGCGCGGCTCTTGCGTGATGCCGTAGGCGCCGTAGCCGGTGAGGATGGTGGGCCGGGCCACGAGGGCGCCGGCCGGGCTGACGATGGACAGGGGCACCTTGACGCCGTCGTGGCTGGTGACCAGCACCCGTTCGGACTTCACCCCCGAGGTGTCGAGCTTGCTGGCCGGCTGCAGGGGCACCGTGCGCGGCGCCGTGCCGGGCTTGAGCACCAGGGTTTGCGGTGGCTGCGTCCATCCCTCCAGGCTCACCAGCCATTCGCCGCCTTTGAGCGACGCCATCTCACGCACCGTGCCCTCGAACGGCAAGGCCAGGCGTTGGGGCGCACCGCCGCCCAGCGGGACGCGCGTCAGACGGCTCACGCCGGCGTCCAGGCTGCGCACGAGCAGTTCCCCCTCGCCCTTGTCCATCTCCATCAGCACCTGTTCGCTGGGGGCCAGCAGCACGCGGGGGGCTTCACGGGTGCGCAGCGGGCGCATCACGAGGCTGCGGCGCGGGTCGTCTTTCTGGGTGAGGGTGACGAGGTGTTCGCCCACCAAGGTGGCGCTGGCCACCTTGTCCTGTGGGCCGACCACGCGGCGCCAGAAGGCACGCTCGCCCTTGTTGAGCAGTTCGGACAAGGGCGTCACGTAGTAGCTGCGGTCGCGGGCATCGCCGTGCAGCACCTCGGCCAGCGCCCAGCGGCTGTCCTTGCTCAGCTTCACGTAGGGCAGGTCGGCGATGTCGAACCGGTGCCGGGGCATGCCCCATCCGAACACGCGCACGTCGGCCTTGCCCCCAAGGCGGTACAGGTACACGGCGCTTTTGTTGTAGCGCTCGTTGGCCGGGTGGCGGTTGTAAAAGAAGCCGCTGCCGTCGGGCAGCCAGGCCACGCCAGGCTCGTTCAAGCCGGCATGGGCCAGGCGCTCGGCGCCCAGGGCCCCCGTCGCAACGTCCAACACCACCAAGGTGCTGTTCTCGCTGCCCCCCTCGCTCAAGCCCAGGGCGATGCGCTGTCCGTCGGGCGAGGGCGAGTACCAATCGATGCTGTGCTTGCCGGGCAGGCCGGGCACCGCCAAGGGGTCCAGCAACTGGCGCTCCGGGCCGTCCACGCCTTGGCGGATCCACAGGCGCCGCTGGTTCTGGCCCGGCTCGCGTTTCAGGTACACCACCTGCGCCCCCAGCGGCGCGTAGCCGCCGGTGCTGACGCCCGCGTCGGCCAATTGGCCCAGCCGGGTTCGCAGCGCCTCGCGACCGGGCAGGGTGCGCAGGCCGGCCGCGCTGAAGTCGGCCTGCGCCTTCAGCCACTGCTGGAACTCCGGCGACTTCATGTCCTCCATCCAGCGGTAGGGGTCGGTGACCGTGGTCCCGTGGTACCGATCCACCACGGGCTTGACGGGCGAGGCAGGCGGGGTGGGGAGCGGCGCTTGGGCCAGGGCCGAGCCCAAGGCCAGGCCGAACCAGGCCGAAATGGCGAGTCGCATGGGGTGCATCCGGTTGTGGGGCGAAGCGCTCAGTTTAGAAACAGCGCGCCCTTGACGTTGCGCAAGGCGCGGGGGCAGCGCCCTGCCTAGAGTGCCGCGGCTCCCACCTTGTCCCTCGATGCCGCCATGCCCACTGTATTGTTCGAAGAAGGCAATCACCGCTGCTTGATGTTTTCCGACCTGGCCGGCAGCGAGGGCGTGCAGTCCAACCAGTTCTTGCTCGTCCACGGCGACACCGGCGCCATCTTGGACCCGGGCGGCAACCTGGCCTACAACGAGCTGTACGTGGGCATGACCCGCTACTTCGCCCCGCACCGCCTGGCCGCCATCCTGGCCTCGCACGCCGATCCCGACATCATTGCCTCGCTCGACCGCTGGATGACGGCCACAGAGGCCACGCTTTACATCTCTCGCCTGTGGGAGCGCTTCGCGCCCCACTTCTGCAAGCCGGGCAAAACCAAAGGCCGCATCGAGGGCCTGCCCGATGCTGGCGCTCGCCTTCGCCTGGGCGATGGTGACAGCCGCTTTTCGCTGTGGGCCCTGCCCGCCCACTTTCTGCACGCCGAAGGCAACTTCCAGTTCTACGACCCGGTGAGCAAGATCCTGTTCTCGGGCGACCTGGGCGCCTCGCTGGGCGGCGCGCTGGATCCCGCCACCGTCGTCACCGACCTGGGCCCCCACCGCGTGCACATGGAAGGCTTCCACCGCCGCTACATGGTCAGCAACAAGGTGCTGCGCCTCTGGGCCGACATGGTGAGCCGCTTGGACATCAAGATGATCGCCCCGCAGCACGGCGCCCCCATGGCCGGGCCGGCGGTGGCGCAGTTCATCGACTGGGTGCGCGAGCTCGATTGCGGCGTCGATCTGTTCGGCCCATCCAACTACCAAGTGCCCGCCTGAACCTGGGCGCGAGCCGCCCCTCGGCCACAATCCGGCGGATGTACGGGTTGTATGACGACAGCGGCAAAGCACAAGGCGGCCGCATCCTTTCCGAAGCGGACGCCACGCTGCAGCTGGAGCTCGACTCCGGCAAACGGGTCAAGATCAAGCAGGCCCAGCTGCTGGCCAAGTTCGACAAGCCGGCGCCAGCCAGCTTGATCCAGGCCGCGCAAGCCCTGGCCGACGGCTTCGACCTGGACCTCGCCTGGGAATTCGCCCCGGAAGGGGAGTTTGGCTACGCCGATCTGGCGCGCGATTACTTCAGCGAGACCGCCGGCCTGGACCAACAGCTGGCCTGCTGGTTGGCCCTGACGGGCGCGCCGCACTACTTCCGCCGCGCTGGCAAGGGCGGCCAATTCAAGAAGGCCCCCCAAGAGCAGGTGCAAGCCGCCTTGGCCGGTCTGGAAAAGCGCCGGCTGCAAAACCTGCAGATCGAGCAGTGGACGGCGGAGCTTGTGGCGGGTCGTTGCCCCGAGGCGCTGCAAGGCCAGATTTACAAGTTGCTGTTCAAGCCCGACAAGAACGGCCCCGAGTACAAAGCCTTGGTGCAGGCCGCCTTGCTCGCCAAGCGGGCCCCGTTGGACCTGCTGCAAAGCGCCGGGGCGATCACCAGCCCCTACAGCTTCCACTGGCAGCGCTTCTTGTTCGAGCACTTCCCCAAGGGCACGGGCTTCCCGGCCTTGGAAGCGCCCGCCGTGGACCCCCTGCCGCGTGCCGACGTGGCGGCGTTCTCGATCGACGACAGCAGCACCACGGAAATCGACGACGCGCTGTCGGTCCAAGGCCTGGGCAGCGGCACGGTCACCTTCGGCGTGCACATCGCGGCACCGGGCTTGGCCATCGCACCGGGCTCGCCCTTGGACCAGCTCGCGCGCCAGCGCCTGTCCACCGTGTACATGCCGGGCTGGAAGATCACCATGCTGCCCGACAGCGTGGTCCAACGCTACACGCTGGTCGAAGGGCGCGACTGCCCCGCCCTGAGCCTGTACGTCACGCTCGACGAAGCGACGCTCGAGGTCAAGGGGACGGAAAGCCGCTTGGAGCAGGTGCCCATCGTGGCCAACCTGCGCCACGACAAGCTCGACGGCATCGTCACCGAGGCCAGCCTCACGGGCGAAGCGCCCGCCGACTACGCCTTCGCCCCCGAGCTCGCCTTTGCTCACCGTCTGGCGCGTCATCTCAAGGCCGGCCGCGAGGCCGTGCGCGGCAAGCCCGAGACCTTCAACCGCCCCGATTACAGCTTCAAGCTGGACGGCGAGCGCGACGCCCCGCCCACGGGCGACGAGACCGTGCACATCAGCGTGCGCGCGCGCGGCACGGCGCTCGACCTGATCGTGGCCGAAGCCATGATCTTGGCCAACAGCACCTGGGGGCTGTGGTTGGGCGAATTGGGCGTGCCGGCGCTGTACCGCAGCCAGGCCAGCCTGGCCCCGGGCATCAAGGTGCGCATGGGCGTCAAGCCCCTGCCCCACGCCGGCATGGGCGTGCCGGCGTACGCCTGGAGCACCTCGCCCTTGCGCCGGTACGTGGACCTGGTCAACCAGTGGCAGCTCATCGCCGCCATCCGCCACGGCCGAACGGCCGCGCTCGTGGCCCCGTTCAAGCCCAAGGACGCCGAACTGTTCGCCATCTTGAGCAGCTTCGACGCGGCCTACACCGCCTACAACGGCTTCCAGCAACAGATCGAACGCTACTGGTGCCTGCGCCAGCTTCAGCAATCGGGCACCACCACGCTGACGGCGAAGGTGATGCGCAACGACCTGGGCTTGGTGCGCGCCGACGAACTGCCCCTGGTGTTCAAGGCCCTCGGGGTCGAGGCCCTGGGGCGGGGAGACGGGGTTCGCGTGCAAGTCACCGGCATCGACCTGCTGACCCTGGAGTTGCACGCCCGCCTGTTGGAGCGCCTGGCCGTCCAGGACGCCCCCGAATCGGATGCGGACGACGACGACGAGGCCCAGGCTGCGGCCGCCCCCGTCGTGGTGGCGGTCGACCTGGCCGACGCCGAACCGAGTGGGGACGCGGCGGCATGAGCGCCACGTGGTCGCGCACCGAGCTGCTTCGCCAGCCCAGTGATTTCGCGCCCACGGAAATCGCCGTGGAGGCCGCGCCCGCGGGGCCGCCGGTCGCCCCCGCCCAACGGCCGCCCCGGCGCTGGCAGCGCCCCAGCACGCCGCTGCAGTGGGCACTCACCCTGTCGGTGGGTCTGCACGCCCTGCTCTTGTTCGTGCAACTGGCCGACCCCAGCAGCGCCACGCGCCGCTGGGTGGAGGACCGGCTCGACGTCGTACTCGTCAACACCCAGGGCCCGCGCCCGGCCGACAAGCCCCAAGCCCTGGCCCAGGCCAACTTGGCTGGCGGCGGCGATGGCGCGGCCGACGAACGCGCGCTGAGCCCGCTGCCGCCGTCGGTGGCCATGGAACTGGGCGACGCCCCGGATGTGCAGCACCGCGCGGTGCAGGCCTTGCAGCAGCAGCAGCAAGCGCTGCTGGCCCAACTGCGCCGCGACTTGGCCAAGCTGCCCGAGCCCAATCCCGAGGCCGAAGCCGCCACCGCCGAGGGCCGCGACCAGGCCGAACGGCGTCGCCAACTGCTGGCCTTGATGGCCCAGATCGAGCGGCGGGTGAACGAGAACAGCGCCGGCCCGCGGCAGCGTTACGTCAGCCCCGCCACCCAAGAGGTGGTTTACGCGCAGTACTACGACCGCGTGCGCCGTCGCATCGAGGCCCGGGGCACGCGCGACTTCCCCACCCAAGCCGGCCGCAAGCTGTACGGTCAGCTGACGATGAACATCACCGTCGACGCCGACGGTCGCGTCAGCAACACCGACGTGGTGCTGCCCAGCGGGAGTACGCTGCTGGACCGCCGAGCCGTGGCCATCGTCCGCGCCAGCGCCCCCTTCGGGCCCTTCAGCCCTGCCATGCGCGCCGAGGCCGAAGTCCTCGTCATCAGCGCCCGCTTCACCTTCGACCGCGACCACGGCGTGCAAGCCCGGTTGCAAGAGGCCGCCCCTTGACCGCCCATCGCCCCACCCGCCTTGCCGTCGTCGGCCACCCCATCGGCCACAGTCGCTCGCCACGCATCCATGCCGCCTTCGCCGAGCAACTCGGCTTGGACGTCGACTACCAAGCCGTGCTCGCGCCGCTCGATGGCTTCGCCCGCACCGTCGAGCGCCTGCGGCATGAAGGTTTTGCCGGCTGCAACGTCACCCTGCCGTTCAAGCCCGAGGCCTTGGCCTTGGCCACCCAAGCCAGCGCACGTGCCACCCTGGCTGGCGCGGCCAACACCTTGGGCTTCGAGGGCGACACCGTCTGGGCCGACAACACCGACGGGGTCGGACTGGTCTACGACCTCGTGGCCGCCCGATTCCCACTGGCGGGCAAGCGCGTGCTGATGCTCGGCGCCGGTGGGGCCTGCGCCGGCGCCATGGCGCCCCTCATCGAGGCGGGCCCCGCCGAGATTCGCGTCTTCAACCGCAGCGCCGACAAGGCCACCGCGTTGGTAGAGCGCCACCGCGCCTTGGCCCAACGCCATGGCGTCAACCTCAAAACCCTGGGCAGCCTGGACAGCGGCGCCGTGTACGACGGCGTCATCAACGGCACCAGCGCCGCGCTGGGGGGCACGGCCTTGGCCTTGCCCCGGGGCCTGCTCAAACCCGGCGGCTGGGCGGTGGACATGGTTTACGGCGCGGCGGCGCAGCCCTTCTTGGACTGGGCCGCCGCCGAGGGGGCGCAGGGTCGTGACGGCCTGGGCATGCTGGTGCAGCAGGCGGCCGAGGCCTTCTCGCTGTGGCTGGGGCAGCGGCCCGACCCCGTGCCCGTGCTGGCCGCCTTGCGGGCGGAGCTGTCGCCATGAGGGGACTGCTTCGGCTGCTGGGCCTGCTGGCCTTGGCGCTGCTGAGCCTGCAGCTCTACTTCGTGGCGCGCATCGGGCTGATGAACGTGCTCGACCCCGCCTCGACCACCTTCCAGCGCAGCGAAGCCCGCCGCATCGTGGGCAGCACCGGTGGCCTGGCGTGGTCGCAACGCTGGACCCCTCTCGCGCAGGTTTCGCCCCACCTGGGCCGCGCGGTGATCGCCAGCGAAGACGCCGGGTTCGTTGACCACGGCGGCATCGACTGGGAGGCCGTGGAATCGGCCTGGAACAAGAACCAGCGCGCCGAGGCCCGGGCCGAGAAGCGGGGCCTCAAGCGCCCGCCCAAGGTGGTGGGGGGCTCGACCTTGAGCCAGCAACTGGCCAAGAACCTGTTCCTCAGCGGCGAGCGAACGCTGCCCCGCAAGGCCCAAGAAGCGCTCTTGACCTTGACGCTGGAAGCCCTGTTGAGCAAACGGCGGCTGCTGGAGCTGTACCTGAACCACGTGGAGTGGGGCGAAGGCGTGTTCGGCGCCGAGGCCGCCGCCCAGCACTACTTCCGGGTGCCGGCCAGTCGCTTGAGCGCGGCCCAGGCGGCCCGGCTCGCGGTGATGTTGCCCGCGCCCAAGCGCTTCGAGAAGCTGCCGGCCTCGGCGTATCTGGCCAGCCGCAGCGCCACCATCCTGGCGCGCATGGGCGCGGTGGAACTGCCGTGAGCGAGCTGCAAGCTGAGATCGCCATCGCCACGGCCCGGCTCATCGCCGACGAAGGCCTGTCCTGGGGCGCGGCCAAACACCGGGCCCTGAAGGAGCTCGGCCTGCCGCCGCGCACGGCCCTGCCCAGCAACGACGAGGTGGAAGACGCGCTGCGCGAGCACCTGGCGCTGTTCCAAGCCGACACCCAACCGGCCGAACTGCGGGCGCTGCGAGAAACCGCAATGCGCTGGATGGACCGCCTGGCCGACTTTGACCCCCAACTGACGGGCGCCGCCTGGCGCGGCACGGCCAATCACTTCTCCGACCTGCACCTGCTCCTCTACAGCGACGACCCCAAGGCCCCGGAGATCGCCCTGATCAACGCCGGCCTGAGCCCGGACCCGGGCGCCCAAGAGCGCGACGAGCGCGGCCTGCCCTTGACCACCCTGGCCCTGCTGCTCCCCTGCCCGGCCTTGAAGCAGCAGGTGGGGCTGCACATCACCATCCACGGCAGCCACGCCCGCCGCGGCAGCCTGCTGCCCGACGCCCGGGGCTTGAGCCTGCGCGGCGACCGCGCCGCCCTGCGCGCCCTGTTGGAGTCCACGCCTTGATCCACCGTCGCCCCCTGCTGTTGGCCGGTTTGGCCGCCCCGGCCGCCGCCCTGGCCGCCCCCAAGGCGGCCTCCAACGCTCCCCCTGTGCCCGTGCCGGCCGAGTTGTGGGAGGCCCGGTTCGCCCGCCCCGAAGGCGGTGAACTGGACATGGCCGGGCTTCGGGGGCGTTGGCTGCTGATCAACTTCTGGGCCACCTGGTGCGCGCCTTGCGTCAAAGAATTGCCCGAGTTCAACGCCTTCGCCCAAGGCCAAGCGGCCCGCGGCAAGTCGGGTTGGCAGGTCGTCGGCCTGGCCATCGACGGCCCCACCCCGGTGCGCCAGTTCCTGGCCCGCTTCACGCCGCCTTTGGGCTTTCCGATCGGTCTGGCAGGCCTGAACGGCGCCGAATGGGCGCGAAAACTCGGCAATTCCGCCGGCGGCTTGCCCTTCACCGTGGCGGTGAATCCATCGGGCCAGCGGGTGTGGGCGCAACGAGGAGAAACCGACCGCCGCGCGCTGGAAGCCCTGGTACTTTCCCTGGGCTGAGACGATACTTTTTCGGCATTTCGCCGAAAAATCGGCCGATCTGCACCGAAAACGCTTAAAGTTCGCCCCTTCCCGTTTCTAGGCAAGCGGCTCTAAATGAGCGTTCTCGTCCTCCATGGCCCCAACCTGAACCTGCTCGGCACCCGCGAGCCGGAGGTCTATGGGCGCACGACGCTGGCCGAAATCGATGAGCAGTTGAAAGCGCAGGCCGCCGCCGCGGGCGTGGCCCTGAGCAGCTTTCAGAGCAACCACGAGGGCGCCTTGGTCGACCGCATTCACGCGGCGCGAATCGACGGCACCCGCTTCATCCTGATCAACCCCGCCGCGTACACGCACACCAGCGTGGCCCTGCGCGACGCCCTGGCCGCGGTGGCCATCCCGTTCGTGGAGGTGCACCTCAGCAATGTGCACCGCCGCGAGGCCTTTCGCCACCACAGCTACCTGTCCGACCTCGCCGTCGGCGTCGTCTGCGGACTCGGCCCCCAAGGCTACGGCCTGGCCCTGCAGCACGCCCTGAGCCGGCTGGACCCCTCACCTTCCGGAGCCCTTTGATGGACCTGCGCAAACTCAAAACCCTGATCGACCTCGTGTCCGAGAGCAACGTCTCGGAACTGGAAATCACGGAAGCCGAAGGCAAGGTTCGCATCGTGAAGGCCGGCCCCGTCGCCCAAGTGGCCCACGTGCTGGCGCCGGCCCCCGTGGCCGCCCCGGCCATGGTGGCCGCCGCCGCGCCTGCGACCCCGGCCGCCGCGCCTGCAGCCCCAGCCGCCGAGCCGGCCCCCTCGGGGCACGTGGTCAAGTCGCCGATGGTCGGCACCTTCTACCGCGCCTCGGGCCCGAACGCGAAGCCCTTCGTCGAGGTGGGCCAGTCGATCAAGACCGGCGAGCCCTTGTGCATCATCGAGGCCATGAAGATCATGAACGAGATCGAAGCCGATGCCACGGGCACGGTGGTCAAGGTCTTGTGCGAAAACGGCCAACCGGTCGAGTTCGGACAGCCGCTGTTCATCATCGAGTAAGGCGACCGCGCTCGTGTTCAACAAGATCCTGATGGCGAACCGGGGCGCTTGCGCGCCGCGTGGACGCTCTGCAGGGACGGCAGATTGCGCCCTGTGCGCAGCACAGGGGGCGATCGAGCCCCGGGCTCACCATGTTTAAGAAGATCCTGATTGCGAACCGGGGCGAAATCGCCCTGCGGATTCAGCGCGCCTGCCGAGAACTCGGCATCAAGGCCGTGGTCGTTTACTCGGAGGCCGACCGCGAAGCCAAGTACGTGAAGCTGGCGGATGAAGCCGTCTGCATCGGGCCGGCGCCTTCGGCGCAGAGCTACCTGAGCATGCCGGCCATCATCGCCACGGCCGAGGTGACCGACGCCGAGGCCATCCACCCGGGCTACGGCTTCTTGAGTGAGAACGCCGATTTCGCCGAGCGGGTGGAGTCCAGCGGCTTCGTGTTCATCGGCCCCACGCCCGAAGCGATCCGCATCATGGGCGACAAGGTCTCGGCCAAGCAGGCCATGATCAAGGCGGGCGTGCCCTGCGTGCCCGGCAGCGAAGGCGCGTTGCCCGAAGACCCCAAAGAGATCATCCGCATCGCCCGCCAGGTGGGCTACCCGGTCATCATCAAGGCGGCAGGCGGCGGTGGCGGGCGCGGCATGCGCGTGGTGCACACCGAAGCCGCGCTCCTGCACGCCGTGCAAACCACCCGGGCCGAAGCGGGTGCCGCGTTCGGCAACCCCGCGGTCTACATGGAGAAGTTCCTCGAGAACCCGCGGCACATCGAAATCCAAGTGCTGGCCGACCAGCACAAGAACGCCGTGTGGCTCGGCGAGCGCGACTGCTCCATGCAGCGCCGCCACCAGAAGATCATCGAAGAGGCGCCGGCACCCGGCGTTCCCCGTCGCCTGATCGAGAAGGTGGGCGAGCGCTGCGCAGCGGCCTGCAAGAAGATCGGCTACCGCGGCGCCGGCACCTTCGAGTTCCTGTACGAGAACGGCGAGTTCTATTTCATCGAGATGAACACGCGCGTGCAGGTGGAGCACCCCGTGACGGAACTCGTCACCGGCATCGATATCGTTCAGCAGCAGATTCGCATCGCAGCGGGCGAGAAGTTGCCCTTCACCCAGCGGCAGGTGGAACTGCGTGGTCATGCCATCGAGTGCCGCATCAACGCCGAGGACCCGGTGAAGTTCACGCCGAGCCCGGGCCGCATCACGATGTGGCACGCTCCCGGCGGCCCTGGCGTCCGGGTCGACTCGCACGCTTACACCAACTACTTCGTGCCGCCCAACTACGACAGCATGATCGGCAAGATCATCTGCCACGGGGACACGCGCGAGCAGGCCTTGGCCCGCATGCGCATCGCCCTGAGCGAGACCGTCGTTGAAGGCATCCAAACCAACATTCCGCTGCACCGCGAGCTGATGGTCGATGCCAAGTTCGTCGAGGGCGGCACGAGCATCCACTACCTCGAGGGCTGGATGGCCCAGCACAAGCGTTGAGCACCGCCCTTGTCGAACTCGGCCTGATCTGCCCGCAAGACCGGGTGGAGTGGGTGAGCGACGCGCTCATGGAACTCGAGGCCTTGTCGGTCACGGTCGAAGACGCCGATGCCGACAGCCCCGACGAGCAGGCCCTGTTTGGGGAGCCCGGGATGCCCGTTCCCCGCGCCGGCTGGGAGCGCTCCATCGTCAAGGCCTTGTTCCCCGACGAGCCCAGCGCCCAAGAGGCCGCCACCCTGCTGCTGGCGCAGGCGTGGGCGCACGATCTGCACGTGCAAGGCTTGGTCACGGTGGACGAGCAGGATTGGGTGCGGATCACCCAGGCCCAGTTCGCCCCGGTGCCGATCACCGAGGACTTTTGGATCGTGCCCAGCTGGCACGACACGCCGGCCCAGGCCCGCACCGTGATGCGCCTGGACCCAGGCTTGGCCTTCGGCACCGGCACCCACCCCACGACCCGCATGTGCCTGCGGTGGCTGGCCCGCCACGGCCGGGAAGACGGTCGGGTGCTGGACTACGGCTGCGGCTCCGGCATCTTGGCCATCGCCACTGGCCTGTTGGGCGCGCAACAGATTGACGCGGTGGACATCGACCCCGCGGCGGTCACCGCCACGACCCACAACGCCCAGGCCAACGGCGTCGCGCTGCACGTTGGCCTGCCCGAGTTGGCCCAAGGCCAGTACCAATTGGTCATCGCGAACATCTTGGCGACGCCGCTCAAGCTCTTGGCCCCCTTGCTGTGCGGCCATTTGGCACCCGGCGCCAGCCTGCTCCTGGCCGGGCTGCTGGAGCGTCAGGCCGAAGAACTGGCCGCGGTGTACGCCCCTTGGTTGGCATTGAGCGTGGCCGATCAAGAAGACGGCTGGGTGCTCCTCAGCGGGCGCAAAACCTGAAGGACCGAGGCATGCAGGCGCTGGCGACCCGTTGCCCCGAATGCAGCACCAGTTTCCGGGTTCAAGCCGCGCAATTGGGCGCGAGCCAAGGGTTCGTGCGCTGCGGTCGCTGCGACGCCGTCTTTGATGCGCGCCTGTCGCTGTTCGACTTGAACGATGGGCAAGCGGTGGCTTGGTCGCCGGCGCCGGCCGAGGCGATGGCCGATGGACAGGCCACCCAGGAGCCCGCAGGCGCGTCGATGGCACCGGTCGAACCGGATGAGGGGGTGCCGGGTGGCGTCGAGTCGGCCGCCGATCGACCGGAGCCGGCCTGGCGCGACGAGCCCTCCGAAGCGCCTGCGATTCACCCAGCCACGCCAGCCCCTCAAGACCATCGTGCCGAACCTGGATGGCGCGAACCGAGCATGGACGAGGTCGCGGCCCACGAAGACCCATTGGCGCCGGCCGACGTGAACGAGCGCCTGCGCGCCTTGTTGGGGGGCGATGGATCGAACCCGTCCCCTGCCGCGTCCGCTTGGTCGTCGCTGGCGCCTGCGCCCACGCCGCAGGCCGGACCGCGCTGGCTGACGGGGCTGGGGTGGTTGGCCGTGGCTGGCTTGGCGCTCGCCCTCCCCCTGCAATGGGGCTGGACGGAACGCGCGGCCTTGCGCGCCCGCTCGCCCGCCCTGGATCAGGCATGGCGACAGGTCTGCCCTTCTTGTGACGCGCCGGCTTGGGCCCAAATCGACGGCCTTCGCGTCGGTGCCAGCAGCCTGCGCCCCACGCCCCAAGGACAGGCCTACCAACTCCAAATCACCTTGCACAACGGGGCCGGGCACGCCTTGGCCTTGCCTTGGCTGGACCTGCGCCTGCAGGATGCACAAGGGCGCGTGGTCGTGCGCCGGTCGGTGTCGCCGCAAGAGCTCGGCGCCCGTGCAGACCGGCTGCCTGCGGGCGGCCAAATCACCTTGCAAGGCAGCTTCCGCGTGGACGCCGACCGCCGCGGCGCGGGCATCAGCGGCTACGAGGTCGGGCTCTTCCACCCCTGAGCCCCGAGGGGGCGTCCCACCCGTGGCAGGTGCCACGCCGAGTGGCGCTTCTGGTGAGACAGAAAAAACAACGCCCGCGCAAGGCGGGCGTTGAACACCAAGCCCCCGCGCCCGAAGGAGCAGAGGCGAGGTCCAGCTCAGGGCTTGTTGCCGGTCGGGAAAGGCCAGGCGGCTTGCGGGCTCAGCGTGGTCTTGGCCGCAGGGGCAGGCTTGGCCGGCGGCTGCTTGGCCGCAGCGGCAGGCTTTTTCGCAGCCGGCTTGGCAGCGGGCTTGGCGGCCGGCTTGGCAGCAGCCTTCTTCGCAGCGGGCTTGGCGGCCGGCTTGGCAGCAGCCTTCTTCGCGGCGGGCTTGGCGGCCGGCTTGGCAGCAGCCTTCTTCGCGGCGGGCTTGGCGGCCGGCTTGGCAGCAGCCTTCTTCGCAGCGGGCTTGGCGGCCGGCTTGGCAGCAGCCTTCTTCGCAGCGGGCTTGGCGGCCGGCTTGGCAGCAGCCTTCTTCGCAGCGGGCTTGG
>NZ_SACM01000005.1 GCF_004004565.1 Inhella crocodyli | reverse complement strand
GCGCCGGTGACCGACAGGGGGTTGCCGTCGACGTCGGTGTCGTTGGCCAGCACGGCGATGTTGTTGACCGCGGTGTTGATCGGCGTGGAGGCCGTGTCGGCGTTGGCCACCGGGTCGTCGTTGACCGGGGTCACGTCCAGCGTGAGGGTGTTGGGCGCGGCGTCCCAGTCGCCCGAACTGTCTTGCACCGAGAAGGTGAAGGCGGCGTAGCCGTTGCCGTTGGCATTGGCGGCCGGGGTGAAGACCAAGTTGGCCAGGTCGGCCGCGGCGATGACCTGGCCGGCGGTGACGGGGTTGCCGTTCAGGGTGAGGCTGCCGGCGCCGGGCAGGGTGTCGATGCGCACGGCGGCCAAGGTGTCGCCGTCGGTGGCGGTGAAGCCGAAGCTGGCGGCGGAGAAGGCGTGCGAACCGTCTTCGGCCAAGGTGACGGTGGCGTCGGTGCCGGTGGGCGGCGCGTCGTTGTCCACGATGCTGCCGGTGCCGGTGACGGTGCCCACGCTCAAGGGCACGGTCTCGGTGGACTCGGTGCGCGTGTCGGCCGTGGTGGGCACGGTGACGCTGAAGCTGGTCACGCCCGCGGGCACGGTGATGGTGCCGGTGGCGGCGTTGTAGGTCACGCCGTTGGTGAAGCTTGGCGTGCCGAAGTCGCCGGCCGCCGCGCTGCCACCGCCCAGGTTGAAGCTGTGCGTGGTGTCCGTGGCCGAGGGGTTGGTGAGCACGACGTCGAAGACGAGGTCGTTGCCCTCGGTGGCGCTGGGGCTCGACACCGAGGCGATGCTGGACGCGCCGTCGTCGTCCAGGATGCTGCCGGTGCCGCTGACCCCGCCCACGCTCAGCGGCAGGGTTTCGGTCGGTTCGGAGGTGCTGTCCTGCGTGGTGCCGACGGTGACGCTGAAGCTGGTCACGCCCGCCGGCACGGTGATGGTGCCGGTGGCGGCGTTGTAGGTCACGCCGTTGCTGAAGCTCGGGCTGCCATGGTCGGCCGCCACGGCGGTGCCCCCGCCGAGGCTGAAGGCGAAGGTGGTGGCGCTGGTGGACGGGTTGCTCAGCGCCACGTCGAACACCAGATCAGCGCCCTCGGTGGCGCTGGGGCTGCTCACCGAGGCGATGGTTGGCGCGCCGTCGTTGTCCAGCACCGTCGCCGTGCCGGTGCCTTGCGCGATGGTGGCGTTGGTCGGGCTGGTGAGCACCAGGCGGAACGTCTCGCTGCCTTCGGCCAGGTTGTCGTCCGTGAGCGCCACGGTGACGGTTTGCGTCGTCGTGCCCGGGGCGAAGGTGAGCGTGCCGCTGCGCGCGCTGTAGTCGCTGCCGGCCGTGGCCGTGCCGTTGGCGGTGCCGTAGTTGACCGTGACCGTTTGGCCCGTGGCCGAGGACAGGCTGACGGTGAAGGTGACGGTGCCGGCCGCCTCGTTCACGGTCACGTCGTTGACCGACAGCGCCGGGGCGTCGTCGTCGTCCACGATGGTGCCGGTGGCGTTGACGCCCCCGATGCTCAGGGGCACGGTTTCGTTGGCCTCGTCGGCGCTGTCTTGCGTGCTCGGAACGTTCACCGCGAAGCTGGTGACGCCCGGGGGCACGGTGATGGTGCCGGTGGCGGCGTTGTAGGTCACGCCGTTGGTGAACGTGGGCGTGCCGAAGTCGCCCGCGCTGGCCGTGCCACCGCCGAGGCTGAAGGCGTGGGTGGTGGCCACGCTGGAGCTGCCGCTCAGGCTGACCGTGTAGACCAGCGTCGCGCCCTCGGCGGCCGTGGGCGACGAGATGGCGCTCACGGTGGGCGCGTCGTCGTCGTCCAGGATGGTGCCGGTGCCGCTGACGCCGCCCACGCTCAGGGGCAGGGTTTCGTTGGGTTCGTCGGTGGTGTCGGGGGTGGTCGGGACGGTGACGGAGAAGCTGGTGACGCCGGCGGGCACGGTGACGGTGCCGGTGGCCGGGTTGTAGGTGACGCCGTTGCTGAAGGTGGGCGTGCCGAAGTCGCCGGCGTCGGCCGAGCCGCCGCCCAGGGTGAAGGCGTGGGTGGTGGCGACGCTGGAGGCGTTGGTCAGGTTGACGGCGTAGACCAGGGCCGAGCCCTCGGTGGCCGAGGGCGAGGAAACGCTGGCCACGGTGGGGGCGGCGTCGTCGTCCACGATGGTGCCGTCGGCCGACACGCCGCCGATGCTCAGCGGCAGGGTTTCGTTGGGCTCGTCGGTGGTGTCGGGCGTGGTGGGCACGACGACCGAGAAGCTGGTGACGCCGGGCGGCACGGTGACGGTGCCGGTGGCCGGGTTGTAGGTGACGCCGTTGGTGAAGGTCGGCGTGCCGTAGTCGTTGCCGGCGGCCGTGCCGCCGCCGAGGGCGAACGGGTAGCTGGTGGCCACGCTGGAGCCGTTGGTCAGCGTGACCGCGAAGACCAGGTCGCCGCCCTCGGTGGCGCTGGGCGCCGACACCGAGCCGATGCGGGGGGCTTCGTCGTCGTCCAGGATGGTGCCGGTGCCGCTGACGCCGCCCACGCTCAGGGGCAGGGTTTCGTTGGGTTCGTCGGTGGTGTCGGGGGTGGTCGGGACGGTGACGGAGAAGCTGGTGACGCCGGCGGGCACGGTGACGGTGCCGGTGGCCGGGTTGTAGGTGACGCCGTTGCTGAAGGTGGGCGTGCCGAAGTCGCCGGCGTCGGCCGAGCCGCCGCCCAGGGTGAAGGCGTGGGTGGTGGCGACGCTGGAGGCGTTGGTCAGGTTGACGGCGTAGACCAGGGCCGAGCCCTCGGTGGCCGAAGGCGAGGAGACGCTGGCCACGGTGGGGGCGGCGTCGTCGTCCACGATGGTGCCGTCGGCCGACACACCGCCGATGCTCAGCGGCAGGGTTTCGTTGGGTTCGTCGGTGGTGTCGGGCGTGGTGGGCACGACGACCGAGAAGCTGGTGACACCGGGCGGCACGGTGACGGTGCCGGTGGCCGGGTTGTAGGTGACGCCGTTGGTGAAGGTCGGCGTGCCGTAGTCGTTGCCGGCGGCTGTGCCGCCACCCAGGCTGAAGGGCAGGGTGGTGTTGAAGGCCGAGGCGTTGCTCAGCGTGACGCCAAAGACGAGGTCGCTGCCTTCGGTGGCCGTCGGCGGCGTGATCAGCGAGACCGTGGGGACGCTGTCGTTGTCCACGATGACGGCGACGGCGCTGCCCTGCCCGATGGTGGCGTTGCTCGGGCTGCTCAGATTGATGAGCAGGCTTTCGTTGCCCTCGAACACGGTGTCGTTGGTCACCGGCACGCGCACCACGGCGGTGTTGGTGCCGGCCACGATGGTCAAGGTGCCGCTGACCGGGGTGAAGTCGGCGTTGGCCAGGGCGGTGTCGCTCAGCACCTGGTAACTCACGGTCACGTTCTGCGTGGCCAGGGTGCTCAGGGTGATGGTGAAGGTGATGAAGCCGTCGGCCTCGCCCACCTGCACGTCGGCCACGTTGATTTCCGGTTGGGCCTGGGCGGCTTGCTCGGTGCTGGCCACGGTGCTTCCCGACACCCCGGTGCTGCGCACACTGGCCGGGTCGATGGTCTCGGTCACCCGGTCCACGCGCAGGGCCGGGGCGCCGCTGTCGCCGCCGGAGTCACCCGGGGTGCCCGCCGCCGGCACGACGCTGGGGTCCGACTGCGCCAGGCCTTCGATCACCCGGTCCAGGGGCGTGGACGCGGCCGGCTTGCCCGTGGCGGGCGGCTCGGCGGCCAAAAGGTCTTCGGGCCTGGGATCGGCCAACTCGACGATGCCGTCCTGGCTGGTCAAGATCAGGTCGCCGCGCATCACCTTGTCGCCCAGCTTCAGCGGGTGCAACTGGCCGTCGGCGCGCCGGATGAAGGCCTGCCCCTGCAGGTCAACAACGACGGTGTCATGGCTCTTGGTGATGACGGGCATGGTCAGGTCCTGCGGGGGCGGCCGCTGTGCGGCACGGGGTCGTTCAACAACTCAGGCCGAGGGCTCAGCGCTCGCGCAGCGCGTTGCCCTTGACCTTCAAAACGGGTTTGAGCAAGTACGAAAGGATGGTTTTGCTGCCGGTCAGCACGTCCACCTCGGCCGTCATGCCCGGGATGATGGGCAGTTGGTCGCCCAACTTGCTCTTCAGCGTGCGCACGCGCACCACGTAAAAAGCGTTGCCTTTTTCATCGACCACAGTGTCCGGGCTGATGTTCTCGACCGTGGCCTCTAAACCGCCGTAGACCGAGAAGTCGTACGCGGTGAACTTGACCATGGCGGGCTGCCCGGGGTGGATGAAGGCGATGTCGCGGGGGTTGACCTTGGCTTCCAGCACCAGGGCGTCGTCCAGGGCAACCACCTCCACGAGGTCCTTGCCGGGCTGCACGACGCCGCCCACGGTGTTGGCCAGCAGGCGCTGGATGCGGCCGCGCACGGGGCTCTTGATCTGGCTCTTGTCGACCTTGTCGTTCAAGGCCACGGCACTCTCGGTCAGGGCGTTGAGCTTGCCCAGGGAGTCGGCCAGCTCCTTGCGCGCCTCGTTGCGGAAGGCCAGCTCGGTTTCGCTGACCTTGCGCTGGGCCTCGGCCACGGCGGCGCTGACGCGGGCGATTTGGGCGGTGGCCTGCTCGGCGTCGCCGCGGCTGCGGGCGAGGTCGCGCTCGAGCTTGATGATGTCGACCTCGGACACGGCGCCCGAGGCCAGCAGCGGCCGCGTGCGGGTCAGCTCTTGCTGGCTCAGCTCCAGCCCGCGTTCGGCCGCCGCCTTG
The DNA here is from genome assembly GCF_004004565.1 of Inhella crocodyli. GTDB lineage: Bacteria > Pseudomonadota > Gammaproteobacteria > Burkholderiales > Burkholderiaceae_C > Inhella > Inhella crocodyli. The sequence goes on along the minus strand of NZ_SACM01000005.1, from coordinate 315,349 downwards.
CGGGCCCGCATTTCGCCCAGTTCCTGCTGGCGCTGCGCCAGCTGCTGCTGGCTGATGGAGACCTGGCCGGCCAACTCGGCGCGCCGGTTTTCGTACAGGCGGCGCTCCTCATCGACGATGCGCTGCTCGTCGGCGTCCTTGGTGCTGGGCGGGCTGAAAGGCGTGCCTTCGGCCAGGGCGCGCAGGCGCGCCAGGCGGGCTTGCAGGGCGAAGCCCATGGCCGCGTTCTCGCGCGCGCCCGAGGTGGCGCGGGTCTCGTCGATCTTCAGCAGCAGCTGATCCTTCTCCACGACGTCGCCCTCGCGCACCAGGATGGCGGTGACCACGCCGCCGTCCAGTGACTGCACGGTTTGCAGGCTGCGCGAGGACACGACCTTGCCGTCGCCCTTGGTGACCTCGTCCACGCGGGCGAAGGCGGCCCACAGCAGCAGCACCGCGACCACGGTGCCCACGGCGCGCACCATCAGGCGCGATCGGGCGCGCTCGCGGGCGTTGATCAGTTCGCGGGCGGCGGCCTCGAAGTCGCGCACGGCGGGCGACACCGGCGGAGGGGGCAGCGCGTAGAAGGCCTGCACCAGGGCGCGGAAGCGGGCCCAGCGGCCGGCGGTTGCCGGTGGCGGCAGCGCGGGCGTCGCCGGATTTGGGGCCGCGACCGGGGTTGGGGCGGGGGTGGGGAGCTCGCTCATGCGCCCGCCTTGGCAATGCGGCCCGCGGCCAGGGCTTCCATGATGCGTTCGCGCGGGCCATCGGCCACGACACGGCCGTTGTCCACCACGATCACGCGTTGCACCAGGGCCAGCATGGAGGTGCGGTGCGTGACCAGCACCACCGTGCGGCCTTGCGCGAACTGCGCCATGCGCTGGGTGATGTGGGCCTCGGTGCTGAAGTCCATGGCGCTGGTGGGCTCGTCCAGCAGCAAGATGGGCGCGTTGTGCACCACCGCGCGGGCGATGCCCACGCACTGGCGCTGGCCCCCCGACAGGGACTCGCCGCGCTCGCCCACCGGCATGTCAAAGCCCCGGGGGTGGCGCTTGACGAAGTCGCTCAGGCCGGCGATGTCGGCGGCCTCCAAGATGGCGTTGTCGGTGGCGTGCGGTTGGCCGAAGGCGATGTTCTCGCGCAGGGTGCCGTGGAACAGCGTGACCTCTTGCGACACGTAGGACAGGTTGCGCCGCACGTCCGACAGGTCGAGCTGGCGCAGGTCGATGCCGTCCAGCAGCACCGAACCCGCCGTGGGCTGGTACAGGCCCATGATGAGCTTCTGCAGCGTGCTCTTGCCCGAGCCCACGCGGCCGATGATGGCCACGTGCTCGCCGGGCTGCAGGGTGAAACTCACCTTGTCCAGCACCTTGTCATCGCGCCCCGGGTAGGCGAAGTCGACGCCGCGGAACTCGATCTGGCCGCTGAGCACCGGGCGGTGCAGGCCCACGCGCTGCGGGTTGCGCTCCTGCGGGTTGGCCATCAGCTGCTCCAGCCCGGCCAGCGCGGTGCGCGCGTTTTGGTACTGCAGCAGCAGGCCCACCACCGAGCCCGCCGGCCCGAGGGCGCGTGAGGCCAGCATGGTGCAGGCGATGAGGCCGCCCATGGTCAGTTCGCGCTGGGCGATGAGGTAGACGCCCACGATGACCAGCACCACCGGCGCCAGCTGCGCCAAGAACTGGGTGCCGTTGGTGGCCTTGGCGGTGAGCTCGCGCATGCGCACTTGGGTGGCGGCCAAAAAGGCGTTGGTGTGCTCCCATCGGGCTTGGATCAGGCCCTCGGCGCCTTGCGTCTTGATGGTCTCCATGCCCGTCAGGGCTTCGATCAAGGTGGCGTTGCGCTGGGCGCTGGCCTTGTAGGTGGTCTGCGACAGGGCCTGCAAGCGTTGCTGCAGCACCCAGCCCAGGGCGAGGGTGGCGCCGCCGATGACGATGACGGGCAGGGCCAACCAGGGCGAAATCCAGACCGTGACCAGCAGGAAGAGCAGGGCGAAGGGCAGGTCGATGAGCGCGGCCACGGTGCCGGCGGCGATGAAGTCGCGCACCTGCTCGAAGCCGCGCAGGTTGCTGGCGAAGGAACCCACGGAGTCGGGTTTGCCCTCCATGCGCATGCCGAGCACGCGCTCCATCAGCACGGCCGACAGGCGCACGTCCACGCGCGCGCTGGCCTCGTCGACAAAGCGGCCGCGCAACAGGCGCATCACCAAGTCGGCCACCAGCATCAGGCCGACGCCGACGGCCAGGGCCCAGAGCGTGTCGAAGGCGAGGTTGGGCACCACGCGGTCGTACACGTTCATGGAAAACAGCGGCAGCGCGAGCGCGAACAGGTTGATCAAGAGCGCGGCCAGCAGCACGTCCTTGTAGAGGCCGCGTTGCTCGAGGATGGCGCCCCAGAACCAGTGCCGCGCCACAGGGTGGGCGCTGTGGTTGTCGAGGTCGGGCTCGGTGGCCGCGCGCTGGTCGAAGCGGAAGTGCGGACGCACGTACAGCACCAAGCCGGTGTAGCGCGCGCTGAGTTCGTCGCGGCTCAAGGTGACCCGTCCGTGCCCGGTCTCGGGCATCAGCACCTCGGCCGACTGGCCGTCTTCGCTCCAGCCCCCCAGCACGCAGGCGCGGTTGCCTTCCAGCAGGAGGATGGCAGGCAGCACCGCGCGGTCGATGTCGTCCAGCGCCATGCGCTGCACGCGGGCCGAGAGGCCGGCCCGGGCAGCAGCGCGTTCGGCCAGCTCCAGGCTCAGGCGGCGGTCGACCAAGGGCAGGCCAGCGGTGAGCGAGGCCCGCGAGGCCGGCAGTCCGTGCACCCGGCACACCTCGACCAGGCAGTCCAGCAGCGGATCGGGCTGGACCAGGTCCTCGCGCACGCGGGGCGCGGCGGTCGTGGGGCTGGGGGCTGGGGTCAAAGCAGGCTGTCCAGCGTGGGCGGCAAGGCGGGGCAGCGGGCCGGGGCGGCGTCGCCGGCGCGCCAGCCGGCGGCGTCCTCGTCCTGGGTTTGTCGGCTCAGGCCCAGCTGCTGCGTCAACTGGCCCATGGCGGCGTGGGTGCGGGCGGTGGCCAGGGCGCGGTCGAATTGGGCGTTGGCCAGCGCGCGCTGGGCGGTGTAGGCCTCGTTCTCGGCGTTCAGCATGTCCAGCAGGCTGCGCTGGCCGATGTCGAACTGCTGGCGGTAGGCCTGGCGGGCGCGCTCGATCGCATCGGTGTTGGCCTGCAGCAGGCCGATCTGGTCGCGCAGCTTGGCCATGTCGTTGTAGGCGATGGCGGTGACTTGGGTCACGTCGCGGCAGGCCTTGTCGCGCAGGTCGCTGGCCTGGCCCAGCAGGGCCGCCTGCTGGCGCACGCGGGCTTGGTCAGCGCCGCCGTCGAACAGGTTCCAGTTCAGCACCACCTCGGCGCCGCTGTCGCCACGGCGGCCTTCCAGGCCGTTGTAGTTGTGGCCGCGACCGGTTCTGGCGCGGAACTCCACGCGCGGTTGCAGCGCGGATTCGCGCGTCTTGACAGCGAACTCCGCCGCTTGCATCGACGCCACGCCGGCGCGGATGGCGGGGTGCTGGCCCACGGCCTGCTGCACGGCGGCGGTGGCCGTGGCGGGCAGTTGGGCGTCCAGCGGGGCCAGGGGCGCCACTTGGCGCGACGGGGCTTCGCCCACCACGCGCTGGTAGCGGGCCACCACGTCGTGCAGGTTCGCGCGCTCGGTGATCAGGTTGGACTCGGCCAGGGCCAGGCGGGCCTGGGCCTGCTCCAGGTCCACGCCGCGGCCGACACCGGCCTTGACGCGGGATTCGATCTTCTGAAGGGCCTTGCGGTGCTCGGCCACGTTCTCATCGGCCAAGGCCACCATGCGGCGCATGCGTTGCACGTCCACCAGGGCACGCACGGCCTCCAGGGCGGTGGTTTCGCTGGCGTCCAGCAGGTCGAAGTAGCGGCCCAGGCGTTCGTGCGAGCTGCGCTCGATGTCGCGCTGCGTGCCCAGGCCGTCCCACAGGACCTGCGTCAGGGTCAGGCTGGCGCCGCTGCGGGCCAGCTTGCTGCTGGGCGCGGCGTCGTAGTTGAAGCGCTCCTGGCCGGCTTCGGCGCGCAGGTCCACGCGTGGGCCCCGCGCGGCGCGGGCGGCGCCCAGGCCTTCCAGCGCGGCCTGGTAGGCGTTCCAGCGGGCCGTGACCTCGGGGCTCGTGGCCAGGGCTTTCTCGGCCACGGCCTTGTAGGCGGCGAGGTCTTGGGACTGGGCGGCGGGCAGCCAGGCCGTCAAGAGCAGGGAGAGCAGCAGCGAGCGGGGGTGCGTCATGGTCGATGCCGGGGGCGGGGTGCGCTGCGGTGCGAATTCATTCGCGCTGCTGGCGGGCACCCGCCGAACCGGGCTGGGGGCGTTGGACTTGAAAAAAAGGGCGCAAGTGCTTGTTGGACAGGCGATTTGGCACCCACCCAGGCGCCAAGCCGCGCGCGCTACGGGACAACCCGCGCATTTTGTGATCAGGGGGGGCCAGAGACCCCCCCTTTCTGAGGGAAGCCTGACACCTTGGGGAGTGACAAAAGTCGCGCGTTGGGATTCTGAAGCGGGGCCGGTGCGCTCGTTGGCCCAAGGGCATTCGGTCAGGGCGCCACGCAGGTGCGGTTTTTGCCGCTGCGTTTGGCCTCGTACAGGGCTTCGTCGGCGCGGTCCAAGGCCTGTTCCAGCGACTCGCCCGGCCGGTACAGGGTGGCCCCGGCCGAGAAAGTGACGAACACGTCTTGGCCTTCGTGCATGAACAGGCTGGCCGACAGCGAGCGCTGCAGGCGGCCCAGCACCTGGGTGGCTTCGTCCAGCGGCGTGGCGGGCAGCACCAGCACGAACTCCTCCCCGCCGTAGCGCGCCACCAGGTCGCCCGGGCGCAGGATGGCTTGGACGCGGCTGGCCAAGTTCTTCAGGGCCTCGTCGCCGGCCGCGTGGCCGAGGGTGTCGTTGAGCTTCTTGAAGTTGTCGATGTCCAACAAGGCCAGGGCCAGGGGCTGGCCGTCGCGGGCCTGCTGGCTTTGCGCGCCGTCGAAGGCGGCGATCAGCCCGCGGCGGTTGGCCACGCGGGTGAGCTGGTCGGTCTGCACCTCGTTGGCCAGGCGCTGCAGCTCGCCCTCCAGGTCTTGCACGCGCTGGCTCAGGGCCTGGGCGCGCTCGTTCTCTTGGTGCAAGCGGTGCTGGGTCTGCTGCACGAGTTCGTGCACGCTGCGGCTTTCCTCCACCATCTCCCGCACCACACCGGTCAGGCTTTCCAGGGTGTCGGCCTGCTCGATGACCTCGGCATAGCGACCCATGTGCTGGCTGAAGCGGTCGGTGTGCTGGCTGAGCTGGCCGATCTCGGCGAGCAGGGTGTGGATCAGGCCCTTGAGGGCGTCGCGGGCCTGGCTGCGCTCTTCGCGCAGGCCACGCTGGCGCTCCCGGGTTGCGGCCAAGCGCTCGGCCACCGAGCGCACGGCGCGTGGGGTCAGCCCTTGGGCCAGGGCGTCGGCCATGACGTGGGCCTGGCCTTGGGCCCAGCTGTCGTCTTCGCTCAGCTCCACGAGGCTGCTGCTCAGCTCCTGGCACAGGCCGCCGAGCTGGGTCAACAACTGCTGGCGGTGCCCCAGGGTGCGGCGGGCCCGTTCGCACAGCGCCGTGACGGCCTGGGCCTGCTCGGCGCTGTCGGGGTGGGCCTGCAAGGCGCTGTGGGCGGCGTCCAGCGCCGTGCTCAGCTCCGTGATGTGGGCCTCGTGCGCCAAGGCCTGCTCCAAGGGGGCCAGGGCCGCCTGCACGGTGCTGTGCAGGGCCTGTCCGGCCTGGGGCCACCGGGAGGAGGTGGCCGCCGGCGCATCGGCCTCGTCCATGGGGGCCAGGGCGATGCGTTCCGATTCGCTCAGTTCTTCCCGCACGGGCGGGCTGTCGTCGTTCTCGAGCTCGTCCAGGAACTGGCTGGGCGTGCCGCCCGGCTCCTCGCTGCGGGTGTCGACGCCGGCCTCGCTGCCGGTGTCGGCGTCCCAGCTTTGCACCAGTTGGCGCAGGCGGCGCACCAGCCGGGCGCTGTCGCCCTTGTTGGCGTTGAGCACGCGCTGCAGCCCGTCTTTCTTGCGGGCCAGGGTCCAGACCTTGCCGCCGCGCTCCAGGCCCCGCACCAGCCGCTCGACGGTGTGCGACCACGCCTCGCCTTGCGCGGCGGGGCCGTCGGCGGCGACCAAGCGCTCGGTCAGGCGCTGCAGTTCGTCCCAATTGGACTGGCGCAGGGCCTGGGCCAGGGTTTGACGCTCGGTCGGATCGCCGACCCAGAGCAGCAGGCGCTGCAGGGCCGGCAGGGCGCGCTCCGGCAGGGCGGTGGTGTCCGCCACGGGCTGGCCGGCCTCGGCGGCTTCGGCCGCGTAGGCCTTCGCGTAGTTGTCGGGCGTGGGCTCCAGCTTGGACACGGCGATGCGCCGCAGCGCTTGCTTGGCCAGTTGGGCGGGGGACATCTCGGGCATCAGGGTCTCGCTGCCAAGGGGCGAGCGGCGTCGCCGCCGCGTTCAAGGGTGCTGGAGGCGATCCACTCGGCCTGGCGCGGCAGCACGGTGGTGGCCAACCAAGTGGGGATCTCGTCGGGGGGCATGGGCTTGGCGAACAAGAAGCCTTGCATCACCCGGCAGCCCAGCCGGTGCAGCACTTCCATTTGTCGGATGGTCTCGACGCCTTCGGCCACCACCCGCAGTCCCAGCGAGCGGGCCAGGGCCAAGATGGCGGTGACGACGGCAGAGCTCTGCGGGGAGCTGCCCAGGTCTTTGACGAAACTGCGGTCGATCTTGAGCTCCGACAGCGGCAGGCTGGTCAGGTAACTGAGCGAGGAGTAGCCGGTGCCGAAGTCGTCGATGGAGATCTTGACGCCGGCCTCGTTGAGCCGCTGCAGCGTGGGGATCACGCTTTCCAAGTCCTTCATCAAGCCGGTCTCGGTGATCTCGAGTTGCAGGCTGCGGTGCGGCACGCCGTGGGCGTTCACGCACTGGTGGATGTGCTCGACCAGGTCGGCCCGCTCGAACAGGCGGTTGGGCAGGTTGACGGCGATGGCCTCGGCGAAGTCGAAGTCCTGGGCCCACACCTGGGCCTGGCGGGCCGCTTCCCCCAAGGCCCAGTCCGACATGGGCACGATGAGCCCGCTCTCTTCGGCCACGGGGATGAACTCGTTGGGCGGCACCAGCTTGCCATCGCGCCGCCAGCGCATCAGCGCTTCCACGCCCACCATGCGGGCCTGGCGCACGTCCACCTTGGGCTGGTAGTACAGCACCAGCTCGTGGCGCTCGATGGCCTTGTGCAGTGCGGATTCCAGCGCCAAGCGGGCCCGGCCCTGGGCGGCCAGCTGGGGGCTGAACTGCGCCGAGGCGTTGCGGCCCTGTTCTTTGACCGTGTACATCGCCATGTCGGCGTTGCGCATCATGTCGGCCACGTTGGCGCCATCGCGGGGGAAGAGCGCGATGCCCACGCTGGCGGTGACGAAGCAATCCTGGCCGCCGACGTACACCGGCTCGCGCAGGGCCTCCAGCATGCGCTGGGCCACGCGCTCGGCGTCGCCGTGTCCTTGCACCTCGGGCAGCAGCGCCACGAACTCGTCGCCGCCCAAGCGGCCCACGGCCTCCAGGCTGCGGTGACCGCGCGTGCCGCCGCCTTCGAGCGCGCCCTCGATCACCTGCTCAGAATGCCGCACGCAGCTGCGCAGCCGGCGCGACACCTCGACCAAGAGCTCATCGCCTGCGGCGTGGCCCAGGGTGTCGTTGACGTTCTTGAAGCGGTCCAGGTCGATCAGCAGCAGCGCCACCTGGTGGCCCAGGCGGCGGGCGGCCTCGATGGCGCGGTCGGTGCGCCAAATGAGCTGGCGCCGGTTGGGCAGCCCCGTGAGGGCGTCGAAGTGGGCCAGTTGGCGGATCCGGTCCTCGGCCTGGCGGCGGTCGGTCACGTCTTGCACCACCCCGCTGAAGCCGCGGCGCGGGCTGCCCTCTTCGAAGGCGTACTCGGGCTCGACCTCCAGGTGCACGATGCGCTGGCGCCCATCGGGCAGGCACAGGGGCACGTCGGTCACGAGGATGCCGCTGTGCGCGTGCAGTTCGCGCATGCGGCGAATGAACAAGCGACGCTCGGCACGGGCCACCAGTTGCACCAAGGCCAACAGACCCGGCGCTTCATCCAGGGGCAAGCCCAGCGCCCGCTGTCCTTCGGCCGAGAGGTTCAGGACCTGCGCCCGGTCGTGCCATTCGAAGCTGCCCATGCGCGCCAGGTCTTGCGCCCGGGCCAGGCGCTCTTTCGAACGGGCCAGTTCCTTGACGGTGCGGGAAGCCCGCAGCAGGTAACGCAGCCGGCCCACGAGCAGGCTCCAGTGGGGGCCTTTGATGAAGAAGTCGTTGGCGCCGACCTGGTAGGCGCGCTCGATCGAGGCCTCGTCGTCCAGCGCGGTGAGCATCAGCACCGGCAGTTGGTCGAGGTCGATGAATTCGCGGATGCGCGCGCAGGTTTCGAAGCCGTCCAGGCCGGGCATGCGGGCGTCGAGCAGCACGGCGTCGGGCTGCTGCACCGCCAACCAATCCAAGGCGGCCTCGCCGCTGTCCACGGTGTCGACCACGAAGCCCCGTTCTTGCAAGGCCGCCTGGGTCAGCAAGCGGGCCACCTCCTCGTCGTCGACGAGCAGCAGGCGGGGCCGTGGGGCGTCGTTCATGGGCGCAACCTAGGACGACACCGGGGCCCGCAAGCCGGGCAGGGCATGGAGGGCCGCTTGGGCGTCGAGCAGGCGCTGGCGCACTTGGGTCAGCGCCTCGGACAGGTCCGCGGCATGGGCATCCCGGCACATCCGCTCCACCGCCTGGCACTGCGCGGCGGCGTCCAGCGCCGCGAGGTGCGCGCAGGCCGACTTGAGGGTGTGGGCCGCGCGGCCCAACCGGGGCAGGTCGGGGCCGATGTCCCACGCCGCGTCCAACTCGGCCAACTGCCGGGCCAGGGTGCGGTCGAAGGCGTCGACGAGCCGTCCCAACAAGCCACGGCTGCCGTCGGGGTCCAGCGCGTGCAGGGTCGACAGGGTGGCGGGGTCCAGGGGGCTCATCGGCGTGGCTGCATCAATCCAGTTGCGCGCCCTTGGCCAATGCGCTGAGCACGGCGTGGTTGATCTCCGCGGGCCCCAGCATCAAGGCCTCGGCCGCGCTGCGGTAGTCGAACATCGACTCGCCTTCGATGGCCTTGGCCATCTCCAGGTAGGGCTGGTACGGGCCGGTCTGGTGCACCAAGGCCTGCACGACGCCCTCGGGGCAGGGGATGGACGCCAAGAGCTTGTCGAAGGGCGTCTTGAGCAGGTGGTCGAGCAGGGAGAACAGGCCGCAGATGAACATTTCGTCGGCGGCCTCGCGGTCGTTCAGGCCCTTGGCCAGCTCTTCCATCAGCAGGCCCCGGCGCAAGGCCGCCCACATCACGGGTCGCATGGTGCTGTCCTTGCAGGCCGTGGCCAGCAGCAGGGCCAGCCAGCGCTTCAAGCGGGCCAGTCCCAGGAGCATCATGGCGTGGCGGAAGGAGGTCACCTCCACCGGCAGGCCGAAGGCGGCGCTGTTCATGTAGCGCAGCAGCTTGAAGGCCAGGCTGGGGTCGCGCTTGAGCGTGGCCTCGAGCTTGTCGGGCGATTCGCCCTTGTCGACCTGCCCGATCAGTTGCATCAGCACCTGCAGGTCGGCGCTCACCTCGACCTTTGGCGATCCCGGAGGTGGCTCGAAGGCGCCGTCGACGGGCAGGCCGAACACGGCTTTGGCGCCGCGCTGAAAGGCTTCGGCGGCTTCGGCGCCGGAACGCACCACGTTGCACCACAGGGGCAGCTGGTTGGGGTCGGTGGCGCCGCGGCGCAGGTCGTCCAGGTCGAGTTCGGCCGCCTTGAAGGCGGCGCGCAGGGGGCCGACCTCGGCGACGCCTTTGAGCAACTGCCCGGGACGCGCTTGCAGCGCCTCGCCGAGGCTGGCGGCCAAAAACGCCGGCACCTCGACGCTCAGGTGGGCGGGCAAGTCCGCCGCCAGCAAGGCGGCGAGCGCGCCCTCGTGGGGCAGGTTGACGATGCCGGGCCGGAACTCGGCCGGGAAGGCATCGCCCACGGCGGCGAGCACGGCGGCGGGCTCGAAGGCCGCATCGGGTTTGAGCGGGATCAGGCTCAGGCGCGTGGCCATGACCTGACGCTGGGCGTCGTACAGCGGGGCGTATCCCAGGGCCACGTGGGCCAAAACAGGGTGCTTCAGACTCATCGCGACGTGGCTCCCGGCTGGCGCATCGGGGCGCCGCGCTGGCGACACCCCATCAGAAGTTCAAGTACTGGAACAAACTGAGTCGTTGCACGGCGGCATACGACCGGAGCGCTGCATCGTAGCCGGTCTGTTGGATCTGGAATCGCGAGATCGCCTCGGTCATGTCGAGGTCCTCGGCGGCGCTGCGCTCGGTCTGGTTGTAGAGCTTCAAGCCCGACAAACGGGTCTCGGTGCCGTCCAGCAAATTGAGGCGCTCGCCGACCAGGCTGCGCACCTCTTGCAGGTTGCCGAAGGACTGATCCAGGTCGCGGATGGCCAGGATATTGCCCTGCTGGATTTGGACGGCGCTGCGGTTGGGCACGCGCAGCTCGCCGACGACGCGGTCGAGCACGTCGAAGATGTTCAGGTCGGCGACCGAGGGCTTGATCTCGAAGCGGTCGCCGTCGGTGACCTTGCCGCTGATCGTGACCGCCATGCCGTCGAAGTTGATGGTCTTGCCGGGCTCGAAGGGGAAGACGGTGGCCACCACGGTGCCGGTGGTCACGTCGGTGATGGTGGCCTGGGACAAGCCCGAGGTTCCGTCGATTTGGATCGTGTAGTCGTGGCCCGTCAGCGCCTGGGGATCGGTGACGCGGCCGGCGTCGATCCAGGTCGTGGCCGGTTGGCCGGTGACCGCGTTGGGCAGCGGCGTGGTGACGAAGCTGCCGTTGCCGCTGCGCGCCTGCTCCCAGGTCAGGCGGCCGTCGACGGTGAGGGCGAAGTCGTCCAGGTTGCCGGTGAGCACCGTGCCGGGCACGCCGTTGAAGCGCACGCCGGTGGCCTCGTCCAGGAAGGGGGGCTGGCTGGCCCCCTGGCCGCTGAAGACGTAGCCACCCGAGCCGTCGGGCCGGTTGGCGATGCCGAGCAGTTGGTCGCGCAGGCCCTCGATCTTGGCGGCCAGGCTGCGGCGCTCGCTGTCGCCGTAGGAGGCGTTGCCCGAGGCCACCAGGGTCTCGCGGATCTGCTGCAGGATCTCGCTGGCGTCGCCGATGGCGGATTCGGCCAGGTTCATGCTGTTGCGGCTGGCCTCCAGCGCGCGCTGGTTGGCGTCCACGCGGCCGATGGCGACCATGGCGCGCTCGATGCGGGCCGCCCCCGTCGGGTCGTCGCTGGCGTCGGCCACCTTCTTGCCCGAGGTGAGCTGGATCTGCGTCTGCTGCAGCTCTTGCTGGCGGCGCTGCAGCTGCGCGATGGTGCTGTTGTAGGTGTTGGCGGTCGAGATGCGCATGGCTCAGGACTCCGGGTCAGCGGACCGACTGCAGCAGTTCGTCGAACACGACCTGAGCAACCTGCAGCATCTTGGCCGAGGCTTGGTAGGCCTGCTGGAACTGCAGCAGCCGGGCGGCTTCTTCGTCGAGGTTGACGCCGGCTTCGCCCGAGCGCGCCGATTCGGCGTCCTCGGCGACCTGCTGGGAGGCTTTGGCCAAGAACTCGGTGCCCTGCACGCGGGCCCCGATGTCGCCCATGGCGGCGGCGTAGGCGTCGTTGAGGGTGGCGCCGGCGGCGATGACGCCCGCGCCCAGATCGCGCTGCCCGACGAAGGCCTCCGACTGCAGGGCCAGGAAGGCCTTGACGTTGCCGTTGTTCTGGGCGGGGAAGGCCGTGGGATTGAGCAGCAGGCTGTCGCCCGGGCGCGGCACGCCAATCAGGTTGAGCGCGAAGCCCTGGGCCACGCCGGTCTCGTTGCCGATGGGCTGGCCCGCGCGCCACACGCTGTTGAAGATGCCGGTTTGGGTGGTCAAGGTGTAGTTGACGCTGCCGTCGGCGTTGACCGCGCCGAACACGATGTCGGCCGGGAAATTGGCCACGTTGAAGTTGGTGCTGTCGACGGCGTAGATGGTGTCGACGCTGGCTGTGCCCGTGTTGGCGACGTTGGTGATGGCGCTGAGCGGGCTGGCTGCGGCCACGCCCTGCGTTTGGTCCAGCACGCGGCGCATGGACACGGCGGCGTTGGCCACCGGCTCGAGGCGGTAGGTGTCGAAGGGGCCCGGCGCTGCGGGGTTGAAATTGATGCGGAAGCCGTCGACCACGTCGCCGTCGGCGACGCTGCGCACCAGGCCGTCGCTCTCGCGCACGAGCAGGTAGCTGCCCACGGCGGCGGGGTCGCCCTTCAACACGTAACTGCTGGCTTGCAGGAAGCCGGGGTCCACGCGGGTGAGCACCACGCCGGAGAGGTAGTTGCCGGCGGCGTCGCGGGCGTTGGTGGTGGCGGGCAGCACGCGGGCGTCGCCCACGGCCAGCATGTCCACGCCGGCGCCCGGTGGCGTGCCGAGGTCCAGGCCCAGGGCCTGCTGCTCGTTCACGCGCATGGTGATGGCCGTGGCCAGTTGGCCCACGTAGTTGCGGGCGTCCTGCAGGTCGTTGTTCTGGAACGAGACCAGGCCGGCGATGGCCCCGCCCGACAGGCTGCTTTCGTCCAAGACGCGGGTGCCGCCGGCCTGTTGCAGCGACACCTGGGCGCGCTGGGCGTCGTAGGGGTCGCCTTCCACCGCCAGGGACTGCGCCTGCACCCCCAGGACCAGCACCTGGCCGCCGCCGATGAACACGCCCACCGAGCCGTCGGAGGCGGGGATGGTGGTCACGCCGATGTACTTGGACAGCTCGGCCACCATCTGGTCGCGCTGGTCGAGCAGGTCGTTGGGCGCGCTGTCGGAGCCGGACAGGCGCGCGATGTCCGCGTTGAGTGCGGCGATCTGTTGGGCGATTTGGTTGACCACGACCACGTTGGCCTTCAACTCCGACACCACGCCCTGCTGAAGGTCCTGCAGTTGCGCGCCGGCACTGGCAAAGCGCGAGGCCATTTCTTTGGCGCGCGACAGCACCACCTGGCGGGCCGAGGGGTCGGCCGGTCGGCTGGCGACGTCCACCATGGCGTTCAAAAACTGGCCGATGCCCTGGCCAAGGCCGGATTCGCCCGGGGGCAGCACCTTTTCCAGGCGCTGCAGGTTGGTCAGCAGGGACTGGTCGGCCGCGGCGGTGGCGCGCGAGCCGTTGGCCTCCCGCGTCAGGAACTGGTTGTAGGAGCGGTTGATCGTGTCGACCTGCACGCCCTTGCCTTGGAAGCCGCCGCCGGTGAACTGCGGGGTGGCGGTTTTGAGCACCACCGTCTGGCGCGAGTAGCCCGGCGTGTTGGCGTTGGCGATGTTGTGGCCGATGGTGTTGATGGCCGCCTGGCTGGCGTTCATCGCCCGCGCGCCCAGGCTCAGCAGCAGTGAGGCTCCCATGGCGAGGTCTCCGTTCTTCCGGCGTTATCGGCCGAGCTTGAGCTTAGGCCAGGGCCCGCTGGACGCGAACCGTGGTGTTGATCACGCGGGACAGCTTTTCCGCGTAGGCAGGATCGGTGGCGTAGCCGGCGCGCTGCAGCTGCTGGGCAAAGGCCTGGGCGCTGCCACTTTCGGCGGCGGCCACGGCGCCGGCGTAGCGCTGGTTGCCCTTGAGCAGCTTGGCGTAGTCGCGGAACGAGTCCTCGACGCTGTCGTAGGCCCGGAACTTCGCGGTGACCTTGCGCGCCACGCCGTTGATGTACTCGGTGGTCGTGATCTCCGCGACCTTGCCCGTCCAACCGGGCCCGGCCTTGATGCCGAAGACGTTGTGGCTGTCGCTGCCGTCGCGGTTCTTGATGGGGCTGCGGCCCCAGCCGGTTTCGTGGGCGGCCTGGGCCAGCATGAACTGGGCGGGGATGCCGGTCTCGGCCTCCACTTGCTTGGCGGCGTCGTCGTTCTTCAAGATGAACTGGGCCACGCGGTCGGGCACGTTGCGCTTGCTCAGGGTGGGCAGGGGCTCGGGCGCGGGCGGGGTGGCGGCGGCTGGGTCCAGGCCGTTGGGCTTGGGCAGGTTGCGGGCCAGCTGCCGCTCGATGGCCTGCGACAGGCCGCCGGGCAGGCCGGTCAGCTGCTGGGCGAACTGCTGGTCCAGCATCTCGGTGCCCAGCTTGGTGGTTTCGTTGTCCATCAGGCCGCTGGACAGGGTGGAAGCGCGCATGCGCTTCATCACCTCTTGCATGAAGAGGGACTCGAACTGCTTGGCGGCGTCCTTGACGGCGCCCTGGGGGTCGCGCGTGGCGCGGGCGCGCAGCGCGGCGCCGGCCTGGCCGTCGAAGGCCAGGGTGTTGTTCAAGGGGGTTTGGCTCATCAGATCACCTCGATCTCGGCCTGCAAGGCGCCGGCGGCCTTCATGGCTTGCAGGATGGCGAGGAGGTCGGCCGGCGTGGCCCCCAGCGCGGACAGGGCCTTGACCACCTCGGCCAGCTTGGTGGCCGCCGGCAGTTGGATCAGCGGCCCGGGCTCTTGCTTGATGGTGATGTCGACCTTGTCGGTCACCGTCGTTTGCCCGCCGGAGAAGGGCGCGGGCTGGCTGACCTGCGGCGTGCTGTTGATCGTGACGCTGAGGTTGCCGTGGGCCACGGCACAGGCGCCGATGGTCACGGCCTGGTTCATCACCACCGAGCCGGTGCGCGCGTTGATGACGATGCGCGCCGGCGGGACGGCGGTGTCGAAGCTGAGGTTCTCGATGTCGGCCAAAAAGGCCACCCGGGCCTCGGGCTCGGTGGGGGCGTTGACGCGGATCACGCGCCCGTCCAGCGCTGCGGCGGTGCCGGGGCCTTTGGCGGTGTTGATGGCCTGGGCCACGGCCCGGGCGGTGGCGTAGTCGCTGGCGTTCAGGTCGAGCTGCAGGGGGCCGGCCTGGTGCAGGGGCGTGGGCACGCTGCGCTCCACGCTGGCCCCGCCCGGGATGCGGCCCACGGCCAGGTGGTTGACCTGCACCTTGCTGCCGCCGGCCGAGGCGCCGGCCCCACCCACGATGAGGTTGCCTTGCGCGAGCGCGTAGACCTGGCCGTCGGCGCCGCGCAGGGGCGTGGCCACCAAGGTGCCGCCACGCAGGCTCTTGCTGTTGCCGATGGACGAGATGGTCACGTCCAACGCCTGGCCCGGCTGGGCGAAGGCGGGCAACTGGGCGGTGACGATGACGGCGGCCACGTTGCGCGGGCTGGGGTTGACGCCCGGCGGCAGCGTGATGCCGAACTGCTGCAGCATGGCCTGCAGGCTTTGGTTGGTGAACGGCGCCTGGGTGGTTTGGTCGCCGGTCCCGTCCAGGCCCACCACCAGGCCGTAGCCGGTCAAGGGGTTGGAGCGAACGCCGGCCACGGCGGCCACTTCCTTGATGCGGGTGGCCGCGAGGGCGGTCGGGGCGGTGGCGCTGGCCCAGGCCAGCAGCAAAACAAGGAGGCACTTCATCGGTCGTTCCCAGTGGGGGCCCCGACTTGGGGCCCAGGAGGGGGGCTCGACCGATTGTGGGAATCCTTTAGGTCGGGCTGAGGCTCAAGAAGAACCGGGAAAGCCAGCCAATTCCGTGCAGGCCCTCGGCGGTGCCGCGGCCGCGCTGCTCGATGCGCACGTTGGCCACCGCCGTGCTGGCCACGCTGTTGCCGGCCTGGATGGCGCGCGGGTCCACCTGGCCCGAGAAGCGCAGCACGTCGACGTTGTTGTTGACGCCGATCTGCTTCTCGGCGGTGATCAGCAGGTGCCCGTTGGGCAGCACGCCCACGACCACGGCGGTGATGGTGCCGCTGAATTCGTTGCTGTTCTCGTTGCTGCCCTTGCCCTCGGTCACGTTGCTGCTGGTGGCGCCGGCGGTGGCGCGGCCGTTGGCGAAGCTGTTGGGCTTGATGAGGGGCACGCCCGTGACCTCGGCCTTCAGCGCGCCCGAGCGGTCGGTCTTGCTGGTCGAGCTTTGCGAGGCTGAGATCTTCTCGGCAATGGCGATCGTCAAGGTGTCGCCCACCAGGCGGGCGCGGTGCTGCTCGAACAGCGGGCGGTAGCTGGTCGCCTGGTAGATGGCGCCGTTGTTGGCGATGGGCTGGGCCATGGCCGGCAGGTTCACGACGGGCGGCGGGTCCATGTCCACGCGCGGGTCCAGCATGGACGAACAGCCGGTGGCCAAGGGCAGCAAGAGCAGGGCGAGGCGCTTCATGGCAACTCCGATCACAGCTGCGAAAGGCGCTGCAGCATTTGGTCGCTGGTCTGCACCGCCTTGCTGTTGAGTTCGTAGGCGCGCTGCGTGGTGATCATTTGCACCAGCTCTTCCACCACGTTGACGTTGCTGGTTTCGATGTAGCCCTGCTTGATCGTGCCAATGGCGTTGGTGCCCGGGTTGCCCACCTGCGGCGCCCCGCTGGAGGCGGTTTCGACGAACAGGTTGCCGCCCTGCGCTTCCAGGCCATTGGGGTTGATGAAGTTGGCCAGTTGCAACTGGCCCAGGGTTTGCGGTGCGGCGGTGCCGGCCACCACGGCGCTGACGGTGCCGTCTTGGCCGATGGTGATCTGCCGGGCGTTTTGCGGCACGGTCACGCCGGGCAGCAGGGTGTCGCCGTTGTTGGTGACGATGAGGCCGTTGGCGTCGAGCTTGAACTGGCCGTCGCGGGTGTAGGCGGTGGTGCCGTCGGGGCGCTGGATCTGGAAGAAGCCGTCGCCCAGGATCGCCATGTCGAGCGAGTTGTCGCTCTGCTGCAGGCTGCCTTGCGTGTAGGTGCGGCTGCTGGCCACGGGGCGCACGCCCAGGCCGACTTGCAGGCCCGTGGGCAGCGTGGTTTGCTCGGTTTGCGGCGCTCCGCTTTGGCGCAGGTTTTGGTAGATCAGGTCTTCGAACTGCGCGTGCGTGCGCTTGTAGCCCGAGGTGCTGACGTTGGCCAGGTTGTTGGAGATGTGGTCCAGCTGCATTTGCTGGGCTTCCATCCCGGTCTTGGAGATCCACAGGCTGCGCATCATGGCGACGACCCTCCTGATTACGTGGGGGAGAGGAGCTTGCTGGACACCTGGCCTTGCGTTTGTGCGAGGGTCAGCAGCTTCATCTGTTGTTCGAACTGGCGGGCGGCGGAAATCATCGCGACCATGGTTTCGACGGCGCTGACGTTGCTGCCTTCGAGCACGCCACTTTCCAACTTGGCCAGCGGGTCGGCCTGCAGGTCGCCGTCGGGCCCGCGGAACAGGCCGTCTTCGCCGCGGTTGAGCTTGGCTTCGGGCGTGACCAGCTTGATGCGCCCCACGGTGTTGGGGCGGCCGGTTTGGCCTTTGGCACTGACGGTGCCGTCGGCGCCAATCTGCACCGTGGTGTTGGGCGGCACGGTGATGGGGCCCCCGTCGCCCAGCACGGGCAGGCCGCCCTTGGTGACCAGCAGGCCCTCGGCGTTCACGTCCAGCGACCCCGCGCGGGTGTAGGCCTCGGTGCCGTCCAGGCCTTGCACCGCCATCCAGGCCTTGCCCACCATGGCCACGTCCAGGCGGCGCTCGGTGTGGTTCCAGGGGCCGGTCTGGTCGTTGTAGCCGACGGTGGTTTCCAGCGCGTAGGCGCGCGTGCTGGCGCCGTCGCCCTGCACCGGCACGGCCCGGAAGGCCACCATCTCCGCCCGGAAGCCCGTGGTGCTGACGTTGGCCAGGTTGTTGGACAGCACCTCTTGCCGCTGCATGGCGGCCTTGGCGCCGGCCATGGCGTTGTAGATCATGCGGTCCATGAGGGGCTCCTAGCTCAGATCAGCGGAGTTGAACGATGGTTTGGAGCACCTGGTCTTGGGTGCGAATGGTCTGGGCGTTGGCTTGGTAGATGCGCTGGGCGGTGACCATGTTCACCAGCTCCAAGGTCAAGTCGGTGTTGCTGTCTTCCAGCGACCCCGACTGCAGCTTGCCGAAGTTGCCCACGGAGGGCGTGCCCAGCACGGCGTCACCGCTGGCGAAGGTGCGTGCCCAGGTGTTGCCGCCCAAAGGCTGCAGGCCTTGTGGGTTGCGGAAGTTGGCCATTTCCAGTTGGCCTGCGGGCTTGCTCTGGCCGTTGCTGTAGCGCGCGGTGACGATGCCGTTGCTCTCGATCAGGATGCCGCTGAGCTGGCCCGGCGCGTAGCCGTCTTGCAGCACGTTGGTCACCGCGAAGGGCGAGGCGTTCTCGTTCGCGCCCAGCAGGTTGACCTGGATGCCGGCGATGTCCAGCGCCGGGGCGCCTTGGGCGTTCACGGAGGCGGGGATGTCGAGGTTCACCAGCGCGTTGGGCGTGGTCGGGGCGCCACCGTCGCGGGGGAAGACGATGGTCGTCCAGGGCTGCTGCGGGTTGCCGGCCGCGTCCAGCGTGATGCCGTTGCCGGCCGAGTCCACGGCCACGGGGGTGCCGTTGGCGGTGGCGTAGACGTTCCAGGTGGTGTCGCCCGTGGTCGCATCGACGGAGGCCTTCTGGAAGTACAGGGTCAGCGCGGTGTCCTGGCCCTTGGTGTCGTACACCGAGAGCGAGGTGGCGTTGTTGTAGGTGGTCGGGTCGTTCAAGATGATGCCGCCCGCCGCCGGCAGGGTGATCGGCACGCGGGAGTCCACGTTGAATTCCAGCGTGATGTCGTTGGTGCGCTGCGGCGCGATGCCGGCCGTGGGCAGCTGCAACACGCCGGCGATGCCGGGCTGGATCACGCCCGTGCCGTCGGCCGGGTAGCCCAAGAGCTTCAAGCCGTCGTTGTTGACGATGTAGCCCTCGCGGCTGATCTTGAACTGGCCGTTGCGCGTGTAGACGGTCGGGTTCACGCCGTCGGTGACCTGGAAGAAGCCCGGGCCGTTGATGGCCAGGTCCAGCGGGTTCTCGGTCGTGCTGATGTTGCCCTGCGTGAACTGCTGGGCCACGGCCCCCAGGTTCACGCCGATGCCGATTTGGTTCACGCCTGCCCCGTTCAAGGCGGCGGCGTAGATGTCTTGGAACTCGGCGCGCGAGGCCTTGAAGCCCACCGTGCTGGCGTTGGCCACGTTGTTGCCGATCACGTCCAGGTTCTTGGCGGCGGCGTTGAGGCCGGAGAGACCTTGTTGAAAGCCCATGGTGAACTGCCTTTCGGATTAATCGACGCTGAGGATGTCGTCGAAGGTGGTGGTGTTGCCGCTGGCCAGCACGAAGCCCAGCTTGGCGCCGTCGGTGTTGACCGCGACCACGCGGTCGCGGCTGAAGGTTTCGCTGGCCACGGCGGTGGCCCCGCGCGTGGCCTTGACGCGGAAGTGCAGCTCCTGGTCGGGGCTGTAGCCCTCTCGCGTCCAGCTGAAGCTGTGCCGGCCCGAGGTGGCTGCGCCGAGTTGCACCGTGTCGATGACCGTGCCGGCGGCCGTCGTGACCTCGACCGTGACGTTGTCGGCCGCACCCGACAGGGAGAAGGTGCCCACGGCGCCGTCGTTGCCCATTTGCATGCGGTTGCCCGACAGGGTCACGTCGCGCCCGATCATGGCCACGCCTTGCATCGAGGCGTTCTGGCTGAACTGCGCCCCCATCTTCTCGATGCTGGTGTTGAGCTGGTCGATGCCCGTGACGGTCTGGATCTGCGCGATCTGCGAGGTCAGCTGCGCGTTCTCCATCGGGTTCATCGGGTCCTGGTTCTTCATCTGCGCCACCAGCAGGGTCAGGAAGCGGTCCTGGTTCTCCTGGGCCTTCTTGGCCGCGTCGCTGGTTTTGGCTGCGTTGCTCGAGCCGGTGTTGAGAAGGGTGCTGACGTCCATGGCTCAGTCCTTGCGGCTCACTGGCCCAGCTGCAGGGTCTTCTGCAGCAGGCTCTTAGCCGTGTTCATCACTTCGATGTTGTTTTGGTACGAGCGCGAGGCACTGATCATGTTGACCATCTCTTCCACGCTGTTGACGTTGGAGTAGGTCACGTAACCCTGCTCGTCGGCCTTGGGGTGCTTGGGGTCGAAGACCTTGCGGCCGGGCGTTTGGTCTTCCACCACGTCGACCACCTTGACGCCCGCGCCGGCACCGTCGGCCGGTCCGCCGTCGCGCGCGCCCATGAGCGCGGTTTGGAACACCACCTGCCGTGCCTTGTAGGCGGTGCCGTCGGGGCCGGCCACGGTGTCCACGTTGGCGAGGTTGCTGGCCACGGTGTTGAGGCGCTGGCTCTGCGCCGACACCGCGCTGCCGCTGATGTGAAAGATCTGGAACATCGACATGGCGCTTCTCCTGCTCAGCCGCCGGCGTTGTGCGAACGCATGGCGTCCAGCGTGGTGCGCACGCTGCCGTTGATGAAGCGCAGCGTCGCTTCGTACTTCAGCGCGTTGTCGACGAAGCTGGCGCGCTCGCGGTCCATGTCCACGCCGTTGCTGTCCACGGCGGTTTGGCTTTGCAGGGCGGCTTCGCGCGTGCTGTCGGCCATGCCCAAGGTGCTGACCGCCAGGTGGCGCGCGTGCGTGGCCTGCGGCAAGGCCGCCGTGCCGGTGCTGGCGGCAGCGCCGGTGGCCGAGCGCAAGGCCTTGCCAAAGTCCATGTCCTTGGCTTGGTAATTGGGCGTGTCGGCGTTGGCGATGTTCGACGCCAGCAGGCGCTGGCGCTCGGCGCGCAACATCAGCGCCTGGGTTTGGAACCCGATGCCATCGGTGAGGCGGTTGATCATCGTTCGGCCCTCCAGGGACGGACCTTCATGGGGATGCTCGTCATTCTGTGGATCGGCCCCGTGAACTTGAGCCCGATAAGCGCCGCTCCGGCCCCGCATTTCTGCGCCTTGGCGGGCGGGGGGCGTCCCTAGAGTCGTTGCCATGTTGCGCTGGCCCTGCCTCCTCGTTGCCGCCCTGGCCCTCGTGGCCCCGCCTTCGTCGGCGGGGGCGCAGGGGTTGCCGGGCGACTGGTCGCAGCGCGTCGGGCTGCTGGCCGAACAGGCGGCGCGTGCCGCACTGCCGGCCGAGGCCCAGGTGCAAGTGGAGGTGGGCGCCCTCGACGCCCGCCTGCGCCTGGCCCCGTGCGCCCAGGTCCAGCCCTTCGTGCCGCCCGGCCAGGCCCTGTGGGGCCGCGCGCGGCTGGGGCTGCGCTGTGTGCAAGGGGCGGTGCGCTGGTCGGTGACGGTGCCGGTGCAGGTGCGCGTGATCGCCCCCACCTGGGTGGCGGCGCAACCCCTGCCTGCGGGCACGGTGATCGCGGCCGAGCACCTGCGGTGGGCACCGGCCGAGGTCAGCGCCGACAGCGCCCCCGTGCTCGGCAGCGTGGCGCCCGTGGGCCGAACGCTGGCCCGGGCGCTGGATGCCGGCGAGGTGCTTCGCCAGCCGCACCTCAAGGCCCGCCAGTGGTTTGCCGCGGGCGACACCGTCCAGGTCAACTGGCAGGGTCAAGGTTTTGCCATTTCTGCCGAAGGCCAAGCCTTGGGCCCGGGCCTGGACGGTCAGCCGGTGCGCGTTCGCGTGCAGGGCGGCCGCATCATCCAGGCCACGCCGGTGGCCGAGCGGCGGGTGGAGGCGATGTCGTGAGTGCTCGCTCACTTCGCCCCGATGCTTCCCGCTGTGACGCAGTTCACACGGGACTCGCCCTCTGGGGTTCACCCGCAAATATGTCTAAAGTCGCCGCCGACCGGGCCGATAGTGGCCTTACGGTGGCCCGTCATGGGTTCCCGCCGAGAACCTGGAGTCCATGATGGAAATCAACAACACCCCGAACCGACCCGTGCAGCCGCTGGCCTCGCAAGAGCGCCAGAACAAGCCGGAGCTGTCGCCTGCGGCAGGGCGTGTTGCCATCGCCCCGGCGGCGCCGAACCAAACTGGGGCGCGCCCCGAACCCATCAGCGCCAACCCGCCGGCCAGCGCGCAGGTCGCGCTGTCCAACAGCGCGGTGCAGTTGCTGAGTGGGGGCGACCAAGAAGACAGTTTTGACGCCGCCAAGGTCGAGCGCATCAGCCGCGAGATCGAGGAAGGCCAGTTCGAGGTCAACGCCGAGCGCGTGGCCGACCGCCTGATTGCCAACACCCGCGAGTTGCTGAGCACCCGCAACCCGAACGAATCCCGCTGACCGGCCGCGCGGGCTCCCCGTGGGGGAGCGGCGTGGCCTCCACCGAGCCCGTCGCCATGAGCCTGCCGACTTCTCCTTCCGCCGCCGACCCATTCCCGCCCCTGCTGGGCGAGTTGGAGGCGGCGCTTGCTTTGGTGCAAGACGCCTTGAGCGTGCGCGACGCCGCCGCCCTGGAGCGGCATGCCGGCACCGTGCAGCGCCTGATGACCGAGGCCTTGCACCAGGGGCAGGCGCGCGGGCGGGAGGGGGCCCTGAGCCCCGACCTGCGCCAGCGCCTGGCCGCCGCCGGCGCCCAGGTGGCGGCGCAGCGTGTGGCCTTGGGCCGCGCCACCGCGGCCTTGGACCGCGCGATCGACGTCCTCATGCCCGCCGAGCCGCTGGGCCTGTACGGGCAGGGCGGCAAGGCCCTGCGGCAACGCAGCAGCGGCGATTCGGTCAGCGCCTGACTCAGTCCTTGGTCGCCATCGTGCGCACCCGCTCCAGGTAGGCCTGGCCATCGGGCGGCAGGCCGCTGCGCTGGCTCTGCCAGATCATTTCGCCCAAGGCCTCCATGGCGCCGTGGTGCGCCTCGTGCATCGAACCGCGCCGCTTGGCCAGCAACTCCACCGCCTGGCGGATGCCGTGCGGCTGGTCGATGGCCAATTGCTCGCTGATGGTCAGGTGCATGGACAGGTGCAAGAAGGGGTTGGTCTGCCCGGCCTCGACGGCGTAGCTCAGCGACAGCGCGCGCGCTTCGTCGCTCAACTCGGCGTGGTACTCGGGGTGGGCCTGCACCCAGGGCCAGGCCAGGGCCTGCATCGGGTCGAGCGCCTGGCCGGCTTGGCCTTGGCGCCAGGTGGCGCAGAAAAAGCGCCGCACGTCGAGTTGCGAAGGTTGGTACATGGGGCGATTGTCGGTGCCGGGCTCCTTAACATGGCGGCCTTGCCGACCGCCTCCGCGCCATGCAACTCCTGCTGATCGACGACCATCCTTTGATCCACGTGGCGCTGCGCGCCCTGCTGGCCGACCAGCAGCCACCGGTGACGGTGCACAGCGCCGAGACCTCGGCGCAGGCCCGCGAGCAGCTGGCGACCCACCCGGGCATCGACCTGGTGCTGTTGGACCTGGAGCTGGCCGGTCAAGACGACGGCTTCGCGCTGTTGAAGGAGCTGCGGGATTCCCACCCCTCCATCCCCATCGTCAACCTTTCGGGCTCGAACGAAATGGCCAAGGTCATCCGGGCCATCGACCAAGGGGCCATGGGCTTCATCCCCAAGCACAGCGCCCCCGAGGAGTTCAAGGACGCCCTGCTGCTCGTGGTGACCGGCGGCATCTACGTGCCCCCCATGCGCATGAACGACGACCCGAGCACACTGCGTCGCCGGGCCGACGATCACCTGCCCAAGCCGCCCGCTCCGGCGCCGGTGGCGGCGCCCGCACCGGTCTCGGCGCCCGCGCCGCGCACGCAGATCGACCGCCTGCCCATCACGCCGCGCCAGCAAGAGGTGCTGCGGGGCTTGTTGCAGGGCAAGTCCAACAAGGTCATCGCCCAGGAGCTCAAGATCAGCGCCGACACGGTGAAGGACCACATCGCGGTCATCTTCCGGGTGCTGAACGTCAACAGCCGCACCCAGGCCGTGCTGGCCGTGGGGCAGTGGACGGAAGACTGAGCCTGGGCTGCCGCGCCAGGCCGGGTCAGGAGCTGCGGTAGCTCAAGCGCACGTAGATCGGGGCGAAAGCCTCGGCCTGGGTCAGCTCCAGCAGGCCTTCGCGCGTGAGCTCCAAGGTGGCGATGAAGGTCACCACCAGCACCTGCGGGCCGCGCTCGACCTCGAACAGGTCTTCGAAGCCCAGGTAGCGCCGGCCTTGCAAGCGGCGCAGCACGATGCCCATGTGCTCGCGCACCGACAGCTGCTCGCGCGTGATCTTGTGGTGCTGGTGCAGCTTGGCGCGGGTCAGCAGCTCGCGCCAGGCCTGGGCCAGGTCCTCGGGGCGCACGTCTTCGAAGCGGGGCTCGGCGGTGTCGTCCTGTCCCAGGCGGGCCACCCAGAAGTCGCGGCCTTTGAGGGGCAAGCTGTCGATCAGTGCGGCCCCGAGCTTGATGCGCTCGTACTCCAGCAGGCGGCGCACCAGCTCGGCGCGGGGGTCTTCGGGCTCGCTGCCGTCGTCGGCCTTGCGCACCGGCAGGAGCATGCGCGACTTGATCTCGATGAGCAGCGCCGCCATCAGCAGGTACTCGGCCGCCAGCTCCAGGTTGTGCTGGCGGATCTGCTCGACGTAGCCCAGGTACTGCGCGGTGACCTCGGCCAGCGGGATGTCGAAGATGTTGAAGTTCTGCTTGCGGATCAGGTACAGCAGCAGGTCCAGCGGGCCGTGGAAGGCCTCCAGGAAGACCTCCAGCGCGTCGGGCGGGATGTAGAGGTCCTGCGGCAGCGAGAACAGCGGCTCGCCATACAGCCGTGCCACGGCCACGGCGTCCACCACTTGCGGTTCGGCCGTGGGCAACAGGGTTTGCAAGGCCTCTACGGCCTGTTCGGCGCCCTCGGGCGCCGAGCCCGCGTTCATCAGCCCTTGTTTTGGTAAACGTAGGGCTGCTGCGGCACCTTGGCGTCCTGCCAGGCGGCTTGCTGGCTGCGGTCCAGGTTCTTGTCCCACAGCAAGGCGCGGCCGGCGCGCTGTTCGGCCTCCAGCGTCGGCTTCTTGGCCTTGAGCTCGGCCACCAGTTGGGTGACGTCCGAGGTGTAGGGCTTCCAGAAGAGGGGCATGGCAGGTCTCGGTCAGGCGGAAAAGTCGGCGATTTTAGGGAGGAACTGCGCGTCGCCCAGCTCGGCGGCGAAGCCGGCACGGCGCATCAGGCCCAGGGGCTGCTCGTTCACCTCGGCCAGCAGCAAGGCCACCCCCTGGCGCTGCAGGTGCTGGTGCAGGTGGCGCAGGGCCTCCAGGCCCGAGGTGTCGAGCTGCACCAGGCGGTGCAGGTCCAGCACCACGGCGCGGGTGCCGGCGGGGACCTGGTCCCCCAAGGCTTCGACCTTGCCGACCGAGCCAAAGAACAGCGAGCCGTACAGCTCAAACGCCAGCACGCCCGCTGGCAGCGGCGTGGCCACGGGGCTCACCCGGAAAAGCTGGCTCATGCGGTAGATGAAGAAAGCGCAGGCCAGCACCAGGCCGATCTCCACCGCCACGGTCAGGTCGGTCACCACCGTCAGCACGAAAGTGCCCACCAGCAGGGTGCGGTACTGCACGGTGAAATGCCGCAGCCGGGCGAACTCGCGCCACTCGCCCATGTTCCAGGCCACGAACAGCAAGATGCCCGAGAGCACGGCCAAGGGCACGTGCAGCGCCAAGGGGGCGGCCACCAGCATCACCGCCAGCACCGTGAGCGCGTGCACCGCGCCGGCCACCGGGGTGCGCGCCCCGGCGCGGATGTTGGTGACGGTGCGGGCGATCGTGCCCGTGGCCGGCATGCCGCCCATCAGCGGGCTGGCGATGTTGGCGATGCCCTGGGCCATCAGCTCTTGGTTGGGGTCGTGCCGGGGCAGCTCGGGCGCCAGGTTGTCGGCCACCCGGGCGCAGAGCAGGCTTTCGATGGCGCCCAGAAGGGCCAGGGTCAGGGTGGGGATGACGAGCTGCTTGGCGGATTCCCAGCTCAAGGCCGGCCAGGCCGGCCAGGGCAGGTGCTGCGGGATGCTGCCGAAGCGCGTGCCGATGGTTTCCACGGGCAGGTGCAGGCCGGAGGCCAGCAGGGTGAGCAGCACCAAGGCGACCACCGGGCCGGGGACGCGCGACACCGAGCGCGCGGCGTTGGAGCGGGCGAACTCCGCCGGCAAGATCGTTCGCTCGCCGAATAGCCGGGGCCACAGCACCAGCAGGGCCACGCAGCCCAGCCCCAGGCCCAGGGCGGCAGGATTCCAACTGCCCGCATGCTGGGCCAAGGTGCCCAGTTGCGCAAAGAAGTCCGCGGGCATCTTGCCGGGCACCTGCAATCCGAACAGGTCACGCAGCTGGGACAGTGCGATCAACACGGCAATGCCATTGGTGAAGCCGATGACGATGGTCACCGGCACGTAGCGCACCAAGGCGCCCAGGCGGAACCAGCCCATCAGGAACAGCAGCAGGCCGGCCATCAGCGTGGACAGCAGCAGGCCCTGCAGGCCGTGCCGTTCCACGATGCCGTAGACGACGACGATGAAGGCACCGGCCGGCCCGCCGATTTGCACGTTAGAGCCGCCGAGCAGCGAGATGAGCAGGCCCGCGACGATGGCCGTGACCAGGCCGCTGGCCGGCGGCAGGCCCGAGGCCATGGCAAAGGCCATGGCCAGCGGCAGCGCGACGACGCCCACCGTGACGCCGGCGCCCACGTCGGCCCACCTCGCTTGGCGCCAGACCGAAGCCAGCCGGGGGCGGAAGGGGTGCGCGAACGGGGGCCAAGCCATGGGCGAAGCCTAGCGCCGGCGCCTGACGGCCGGCTTGCGAAGGATCAGCCTCGCTTCAGCGGATGCGCATGCCGGGCTGGGCGCCGGCGTGCGGCTCCAGCACGAACACGCCGGGCACGGCCTTTTCGTCGGCGTGGCTCGCGGCCAGCACCATGCCCTCGCTCACGCCGAACTTCATCTTGCGCGGGGCCAGGTTGGCCACCAGCACGGTGAGCTTGCCTTCGAGGTCTTCGGGCTTGTAAGCGCCGGCGATGCCCGAGAACACGTTGCGCGTGCGGCCCTCGCCTGCATCGAGCGTCAGGCGAAGCAGCTTGGTGCTGCCCTCCACGCGCTCGGCTTTGACGATCTTGGCGATGCGCAGGTCGGGCTTGACGAAGTCGTCGATGGTGATTTCCGCGGCGATGGGCTCGCCACCCGGCACCGGGGCGGGCGGTTCGGGCTTGGTGAACAGCGCCTCGACCTGCTCGGTCGTGACGCGCTGCATCAGGTGCTGGAAGGCGCCGATGGCGTGCGCGCCCAGGCGCGCGCTGGCATCGGCCCAAGTCAGCGGCGCCACCTGCAAGAAGGCCTCGACCTTGGCGCTCAAGGCTGGCAGCACGGGCTTCAGGTACAGGGTCAGCAGGCGGAAGGCCTCGATGCAGGTGCTGCAGGCCTCGTGCAGCTCGACCGCAGCGTCCGGCTTCTTGGCCAGCTCCCAGGGCTTGTGGGCGTCCACGTACTCGTTGACCGCATCGGCCAGGCCCATGATTTCGCGCAGCGCCTTGCCGAACTCGCGGCCGTCGTACAGCGCGGCCAGGCCCGGCGCGGCGGCTTGCAGCTTTGCGATGACGGCCTCGCCATCGACGCCCAGCGTGGCCGACAACTGGCCTTCAAAGCGCTTGGCCAAGAAGCCGGCGGCGCGGCTGGCGATGTTGATGTACTTGCCCACCAGGTCGCTGTTGACGCGGGCGATGAAGTCCTCCGGGTTGAAGTCGAGGTCTTCCACGCGGTCGTTCAGCTTGGCGGCCAGGTAGTAGCGCAGCCACTCGGCGTCCAGGCCCAGTTCCAGGTAGCGCAGCGGGTCGATGCCGGTACCGCGGCTCTTGCTCATCTTCTCGGCGTTCACGGTCAAGAAGCCGTGCACGTACACGCGGTCGGGCGTTTTGCGGCCGCTGAAGTGCAGCATGGCCGGCCAGAACAGGGTGTGGAAGTAAGTGATGTCCTTGCCGATGAAGTGCACCTGCTCGGTGGCCGGGTCGGCCAAGAAGGCGTTCACGTCCTTGCCCAGCTTGGCGAAGTGGCCGGTGAGCGAAGCCAGGTAGCCGATGGGGGCGTCCAGCCACACGTAGAAGTACTTGCCCGGCGCGTCGGGGATCTCGATGCCGAAGTAGGGCGCGTCGCGGCTGATGTCCCAGTCGCCCAGGCCGCCCGTTCCGTCCTCAGTGGGCGTGAACCACTCCTTGATCTTGTTCAGCACCTCGGGCTGCAGGCGGCCTGCCTCGTGCGTCCACTGCTCCAGGAACTGCTTGCAGCGCGGGTCGCTGAGTTTGAAGAAGTGGTGGTCGCTGGTCTTGAGCACCGGCGTGGCGCCGCTGAGCACGCTGTAGGGGTTCTTCACCTCGGTGGGCGCGTACACGGCGCCGCAGACCTCGCAGCTGTCGCCGTACTGGTCCTTGGCGCCGCACTTGGGGCACTCGCCCTTGATGAAGCGGTCGGGCAGGAACATGCCCTTGGCCGGGTCGAAGAACTGCTCGATGGCGCGCACCTCAATCAGGCCGGCGTCGCGCAGCTTGCGGTAGACGTCTTGGCTCAGCGCGTGGTTCTCGGGCGCGTCGGTGCTGTGCCAGTGGTCGAAGGCGATGTGGAAGCCGTCGAGGTAGGGCTTGCGGCCGGCGGCGATGTTGGCCACGAAGGCCTGGGGGGTGAGCCCCGCCTTTTCGGCCGCGATCATGATCGGCGCGCCGTGCGCGTCGTCGGCGCAGACGAAGTGCACCTCGTGCCCCTGCAGCCGCTGGAAGCGCACCCAGATGTCGGCCTGGGTGTACTCCATGATGTGCCCGATGTGGAAGTTCGCGTTGGCGTAGGGCAGGGCGGTGGTGACGAAGAGCTGGCGGCGCGGCATGGCAGGCGTCTCGGGGAGCGGACAGGGCAAGGGGCGGGATTCTAGGGAGGCCCCTGCGGTCCCTGGCTGCCGGCCGTGCGCCTGGGCTTGCCACGGGTTGAGTCGTTGTGGGTAAGTGTGTGAACAAGCCGGGGACGCCGACGCCAAGTGCTTGATCGCAGATGCGGTTTTGGCGGCTCAAGCCAGGGCCTGGCCCATGAGTTGGCCTCATGAATCAATCACTTAGGCTCATGGACGACCGTGACCAGGGGTGGGTCAGACGCGAAACCGGATACCTGCTGACGTGGGGACAAGTCAAGCCCCTAGGGTCGTTGATGGGTTGCCGGCAACGCGGGTCGGATGGGCTGCGAACTGCACGTCAAGCCGGCCCTTGGATTGAAGCTTCACTTCACGGTTGGGCCCTAAGTGCTTGATTCGTTGACGGCCGTGCGGCTATTCACCGTTCTTGTGGATAACTTTGTGGGCAACCCACCCGAGGCCGCGCAAAGCCCTTGAAATCATGCGGCTTGCCTTGGCTTGCTGCATTTTTAGGCAGCTCAAAAGCGCTCATAAGAATCAATGACTTAGCGGGAAATTCGGCGCGGCGGATGGGCCTGCGTGCCACCCCCAGGCCTGCACCGCGACGGTGCCCCCGCTGCGTCGTTTTTGGGGGTAACTCCCGGTGACATCGGGAAAATCCTGACCGGGTCGGGGGCGGCGGGCGGCCGGACCGACCGATCCGACCCAGGCCGCCACCTAGAATCGCCGGCTTCGCGTGCGGCCCGGTCCGACGCCCGTTTCGACCCCTTGCGCATGCCTGCAGCCCCCTCCCGCATCGACCTCAAATCGGCCCAATTGGGCACCCTGCAGATGGCCCTGCGCACCCGCGACCTTGCGGCGTGGCGCGCCAGCCTGCAGGACGCCTGGGGCGACGTGGGCGCGGCTTTCGACGGCGAACCGCTGTGCTTGGACCTGCGCGAGCTGCCCGCTGGTGCGCCGCTGGACTGGGCGGCGGTGGTCGCAACCTTGCGGCAGTGGCACCTGAGCCCCGTGGCGGTGCTCGGCGCCGACGCCCTGCCCGAGGACGAGCGCACCGCGGTGCGAGCAGCCGGGCTGGCCTGGGCCGAAGGCCTGGCCGCTGTGGCCTCGCCGGCGGCCGCTGCGCCCGCCCCGGCGGCCTCCGCGCCGGCCCCGGTGGTGGTGGCGGCGACGCCCACCATGGTCATCGACCGACCGCTGCGCAGCGGCCAACAGGTCTACGCCCGCGACGCCGACTTGATCGTGCTGGGCCTGGTGAGCCACGGCGCCGAGGTGATCGCCGACGGCCACATCCACGTGTACGGCGCCCTGCGCGGCCGCGCCATCGCCGGCGCCAAGGGCCGCACCGACGCGCGCATCTTTGCGCACAGCCTGGAAGCCGAGCTGCTGGCCGTGGCCGGCACCTTCCGCACCAGCGAGAAGCCCCTGCCGGCCGAGGTGCTGGCCAAGCCCGCCCAGGTGCGCTTGGACGGCGAGCGCCTCGTTTTTGAACCCCTCAAGTTTTGAACCTTCGGAAGACCGAACCCATGACCAAGATCGTCGTCGTCACCTCCGGCAAAGGCGGGGTGGGCAAGACCACCACCAGCGCCAGCTTTGCCACCGGCCTGGCCCTGCGCGGCAAGAAGACCGCCGTGATTGACTTCGACGTCGGCCTGCGCAACCTCGACCTGATCCTGGGCGTGGAGCGCCGCGTGGTGTACGACTTCATCAACGTCATCCAAGACGGCGTGAAGCTCAGCCAGGCGCTGATCCGCGACAAGCAGCACGACAACCTTTACATCCTGGCCGCCAGCCAAACGCGTGACAAGGACGCGCTGACGCAAGAAGGCGTCAAGCGCGTGCTGGACGAGTTGGCCGAGATGGGCTTCGACTACATCGTGTGCGACTCGCCCGCGGGCATCGAAACCGGCGCCCTCATGGCCATGCACTACGCCGACGAGGCCATCGTGGTGACCAACCCCGAGGTCAGCTCGGTGCGCGACAGCGACCGCATCTTGGGCATGCTGAGCAGCAAGACGCAGCGCGCCATCGACGGCCGCGAGCCCATCAAGGAGCACCTGCTGATCACGCGCTACAACCCCAACCGGGTCGAGGGCGGGCAGATGCTGAGCCTGGACGACATCCACGAGATCCTGCGCACCCCGCTGATCGGTGTCATCCCCGAAAGCGAAGCCGTGCTGCAGGCGTCCAACCAGGGCGTGCCGGCCATTTTGATGAAGGGCAGCAACGTCGCCGAGGCCTACCTCGACGTCATCGACCGCTTCCTGGGCCAAGACAAGCCCATGCGCTTCATCGAGGCCGACAAGCAGGGCTTCTTCAAGCGCCTGTTCAGCCGCTGATCGGAGGCCAGCAGTCCATGGGCTTCCTCAATTTCTTCCTCGGCGAAAAGAAGCAAACCGCCAACGTCGCGAAGGAGCGGCTGCAGCTGATCCTGGCGCACGAGCGCAGCGGTCGCAACGCCCCGTCGGCCGACTACCTGCCGCAGCTGCAAAAGGAGCTGGTCGCGGTCATCAGCAAGTACGTCCAGATCGACCCCAAGGACGTGCAGGTCAGCATGGAACGCCAAGACAACTTCGAGGTCTTGGCCGTCAAGATCGAGCTGCCCGACAGCAAGTGATTCGGTCTGGCCGCTCCTGCTTCAATTTTGAGCAGGGGAAGTTTTTCCCAATGGCGGCCGGCACTTAACGCGGCGCCCCAGCGGTCATTCACGGACTTGTCCACAGAACCCCTGAAGAACCCGCCGCCGATCTTGTTGGCCCCGATGGAGGGCCTGCTCGACCACCTGCTGCGCGAAGAGCTCACCGCCTTGGGCGGCGTGGACCTGGCCGTGAGCGAGTTCATCCGCATCACCGACCAGGTGATGCCCCGCCGCGTGTTCACGCGCATCGTGCCCGAGCTGTTGGCCGGCGGCACCACGGCGGCCGGGGTGCCGGTGTACCCGCAATTGCTGGGCTCGGAGCCCGAGGTGCTGGCGGCCAACGCGGCGCGTTTGGCCACGCTGCGGCCCGACGGCATCGACCTCAATTTCGGCTGCCCGGCCAAGTGCGTGAACCGCCACCGCGGGGGCGCCATCCTGCTGGACGAGCCCGAGCTCCTGCACGCCATCGCGCGCGCGGTGCGCGCCGCCTTGCCGGTCGAGGTGCCCCTGACCGCCAAGATGCGATTGGGGGTCGACGACCGCAGCCGCATGCTCGAGTGCGCCGACGCGCTGGCCTCCGGCGGTGCCGCACGCCTGGTGGTGCACGCCCGCACCAAGCGCGACGGCTACAAGCCGCCGGCCCACTGGCACGAGGTGGCGCGCATCCAAGAGGCCGTGGCCATTCCGGTCATTGCCAACGGCGAGATCTGGACCGTGCAGGACGCGCTGCAGGCCCGCCGCGAAAGCCATTGCGCCGGCCTGATGCTGGGCCGCGGCGCCGTGGCCGACCCCGGTCTGCCCGCGGCCCTGCGCGCCCACGACCTGGGCCAGCCCGTGCCCAGCCTGTCCTGGGCCGCCCTGGGCCCGAGCCTGTGGTCGTACTGGCAGCGCGTGCAGGCCAAGGTGGTGCCCAAGCACCAAGCCGGGCGCGTCAAGCAGTGGCTGCACTACCTGCGCCGCACCCACCCGCAGGCCGAGGCGGCTTACCTGCGCCTGCGCACCGTCCATGCCCCGCACGAGTTTGGGGCGGCCCTGGCCGCCGAGCTAGGGGTTCCCCAGCGCATGGATTAGGGGGACTGCCCCAGCGCTGTGCCTCGCGCACCACAGGGGGGCTTCCTACACTGCGCCGCGCCTAGGGGGCTTTCGTCCCCGGCACTGCCGCCCGCCATGGACCTCCTCAGCCCCACCGCCCCCGTCGCCGCCCAGTACGAACTGCGCTACGCGCCCGTTTGCCCGGGGGGATGCGGGGTCAGCGTGCCCTGCGACGCCCAAGGGCGGGTCAGCCTGGACGCGCTCAGCGAGCGTGAGTTGGCCAACTACCTGTTCGCCCGTGCAGTGGTGGGGCGCGACCTGTGCGCCCCCGAGGTGGTGGCCCGCGCCTGAGCGCGGCCGCTCAGCCCTTTTTGCTGCGGTAGGCCGCCAGGTTCTTGGCGGCTTGCGCGCGCACCTTGTCGCGCAAAAACCCACTCCAGCCCAGCAGCAGGCCCGGCGTGCCCAGGGCCTGGCGGGCCCAGGCCCAGAAGTCGAAGCGGTCGCGGTGGGTCAGGATCAGGCCGTCGGCGTCGAAGGTGAAGGCCGCATCGATGCGGTTGTGCACCAGGCGCCCCGTGGCGCTGAAGCGGTAGTGCGCTTCCCAGTGCGCGCTGTGGTCGGTGATGTCGCTCACCTCCAGGCGCCACACGTCGCGGCCCTTGGCCTTGGTCACGTCGCAAAGCATGCGCCACATGCCGCCCACTTCCTCCCGGCCCCGCAAGCTGAAGGCCTCGTCGTCGAAGCTGGCGTTGGCGGCGTAGCAGGCTTGCATGGCCTCGCCGTCCAGTTGGGCAAAGGCGGCGTAAAAGCGTTCGATGGTGGCTTGGCTCATGCAAGGCTCCTGGTGGGCCCCGCACGATAGCGCGGGAGGTCCCTAGGGTTCCCCCTCCCCGCTGCCGAGGGGGTCCCAAGCCCTGGGTCGGGTTCAAGAATGCAGGGCTGCCAACCACCTCGGGAGTCACGATGAACTGGACCCTTCGATTGCGCCAAGCCCTGCGCCTCACGGCGGGGGCGGCCTGCCTCTTGAGCCTGGGCCTGGGCGCTGCCCAAGCCGCGACCATCGCCATGCAGAACGCGGCCTACGCCGGCACCTTCGCGCGCGACTGCCGCACCGCCGCCGCGGTGGCCGCTGGCAGCACGGTGCCCGACCGCTGCGAAGCCGCCTTTGTCGGCTACGAGGCCGACGGCGTCACCCCCATCTACTCGACGCCCTGGCCGCGCCTGGCCGAAATCCGCGAGAACTACAACCTGGGCGGCTTCGTGGCCAGCACCTCGGCCACCACCCCGCTGGGCATCGCTGGCACGCAGGCCACGCGCTCGTACATCGACGCCTCCGGTGCTGCGGGCACCCTGGTGCTGCGCCAGGGTGCGTTCTCGGGCACGCCCTACGCCCGCGTGTCGGGCCACTCCCTGGGCCTGCAGAGCTTCTATTACGACGGCACGGGCCCGAGCACGCGCACGATCGAGAACGTGTTCGACTTCACCTCGAACGTCACCCCCAACACCGACCTGAACCTGCCCGGTCCTGGGGGCTCGCCCACCGATGCAGCCGTGTGGGCCAAAACGCGCGTGACCGTGTTCTCCCTCAACGTGGCCGACCTGCTGTTCGACCCCTTCAATGGCGTCGAGCCGCAGAACTCCGGCTTCTGGGGCCAGGCGCAAGCCGCTCACTACGCCGACTTCCGCCTGGAGGGCGAGGTGCGCAACGACGGCATCACGGTGTCGGGCACGCCCACCTACCTGAACTTCACGATGGAGGCCGGCCGCTTCTACTTCGTGGAGTCGTACCTGGGCCTGTGGGCGCGCTTTGGCGGCGAATTGGACGCCACGCACACCTTCACCAGCCAGTTGGGCAAGACGACGGCGGCCGGCACCTTCGAGGCCACCACCGAAGGCCTGGTGATTGCCGACGCCTCGGACACGCCCCAGCTCTTGATCAACGACGGCACCGGCCTGCGCGTGCCCGAGCCGGGCGCTCTGGTGCTCAGCGCCTTGGCCCTGGGCTTGCTGGGCCTGCGTCGCTCGCGCCGCTGAGCCGCAGGTCAACAACGCAACGGGGCCCCGCAGGGCCCCGTTTCTTTTTGCCCGCGTGTCGGGCTTTACTTGGCTGGCGCCCAGGTGTCCTTCAGCGTGGTCGTGCGGTTGAACACCGCGCGGCCGGCTTGGTGATCGATTCGGTCGGCCACGAAGTAGCCGTGGCGCTCGAACTGCCAGTGGCTGCCCGCCGCCGCGCTGGCCAGCGCGGGCTCGACGAAGCCCTGCACGACGCGCAGCGAGTTCGGGTTCAGCGCTTCCAGGAAGTCCTTGCCACCGCCGTCGGGCTGGGCCTCGGTGAACAGGCGGTCGAACAGGCGCAGCTCGGCCGGCACGGCCTCGTGTGCCGCCACCCAGGTGATGACGCCCTTGACCTTGATGGCGTCGGCCCCCGGCGTGCCGCTCTTGGTGTCGGGCACCACGGTGGCCTGCACCGACACGATCTCGCCCGCGTCGTTCTTCGTGCAGCCCGTGCACTCGATGACGTGGCCGGCCTTCAGGCGCACCTTGTTGCCCGGGTACAGGCGGTGGTAGCCCTTGGGCGGCACCTCGGCGAAGTCCTCGCGCTCGATCCACAGCTCGCGGCCGAAGCTGAACTGGCGCTCGCCCAGCTCCGGGTGGTGCGGGTGGGCCGGCGCGTGGCAGGGGTCGCGGAAGTCGGCGCTGCCGAAGACCTCGGCGAAGTTGGTCAGCTCCAGCTTGAGCGGGTCCAGCACGGCCATGGCGCGCGGGGCACGGCCTTCCAGGTCGGCGCGCAGGCAGCCTTCCAGCACGCTGTAGTCCAGCCAGCTGTTGGTCTTGGTCACGCCCGTGCCTTCCACCATCGCGCGGATGCTCTCGGGCGTGTAGCCGCGGCGGCGCAGGCCCACCAGCGTGGGCATGCGGGGGTCGTCCCAGCCCTTGACGTGGCCCTCGTCCACCAGCTGCTTGAGCTTGCGCTTGCTGGTGACCACGTAGCTGAGGTTCAGCCGGCCGAATTCGTACTGGTGCGGCAGCGGCTGGGCCAGCAGGCCCAGGCGGGCCAGGTGGCCCAGCAGCCAGTCGTAGAAGGGGCGCTGGTCTTCGAACTCCAGCGTGCAGATGCTGTGGGTGATGCGCTCCAGCGCGTCCTCGATGGGGTGCGCGAAGGTGTACATCGGGTAGATGCACCAGGTGTTGCCCGTGGCGTGGTGCTCGGCGTGCTTGATGCGGTACAGCGCCGGGTCCCGCAGGTTGATGTTCGGGCTCGCCATGTCGATCTTGGCGCGCAGCACCATCGCCCCGTCGGGGTGCTTCCCGTCGCGCATCTCGCGAAAGCGCGCCAGGTTCTCGGCCGCGCTGCGGTCGCGGAAGGGGCTGTTGGTGCCGGGCGTGGTGAAGTCGCCGCGGTTCAAGCGCATGGCCTCGGCGCTTTGCTCGTCCACATAGGCCAGGCCGTCCTCGATCAAGGCCTCGGCCGCGCGGTACATGAAGCCAAAGTAGTCGCTGGCCTGGTACAGGTTCGTGTGGCCGGCGTGCTCCCAGCGCCAGCCCAGCCACTGCACCATGTCCTTGATGGCGTCGACGAACTCCTGCTCTTCCTTCTCGGGGTTTGTGTCGTCAAAGCGCAGGTGGCAGGCACCGCCGTAGTCGCGCGCCAGGCCGAAGTTCAGGCAAATGCTCTTGGCGTGGCCGATGTGCAGGTAGCCGTTGGGCTCGGGCGGGAAGCGGGTGCGGATCTTGGCCGGATCCATCGGGCCGGCGGCGTGGTGCGCCGCGTCGCCCGGGCTGCCGCCGAACCGACGCTCGGGGCCTTGGCCCTGCTCCCACTGCGCCAGGTCGCGCTCGATCTGGGCGCGCAAGAAGTGGTGGCTGGGCGTGGGGGTCTCGGCGGGGCTCGTCATGGCGGGCAAACAAAACGGGCCGCGACAGGGCGGCGGCCCGGGGGTGGGGGAGGGGCGATTCTAAAAGTGCGGGTTAGTTGCCCGCCTGCGAAGCTTGTGCCGGCGCCTTCGTGATCCATGATCAGGCCGGACTTTTGGGGCGTCCGATTCAGGGCGGCACCGTGGCTGGTTGCAGTGTGGGGTCAGCATGTGCCAAGTGACGACAGGGCTTTGTTGGGTTGGCAGGTGCAATCGGGCAAGCCTTTATTGCTTCGGACTACTGCGGACATCGAGGCAGCCAAATCAGGGCCTGTTGACGCTAGGTCGCATAGGGCGCTTAGTGGTGGCGGTTCCCAGCCTGACTCTCATCACCAATGAAATGGTTTCGATGTTTGGTGAACGTAAAAAGGGGCATTCATTCAATTAGCCGCCCATTGTTTGCCAACGCGGCTATGAATCAGAGCTCTGGAAACTCGACCTGGAAACCGATATTAGAGTTCTTCAATCCGCTGAATCCATGACTCTTGAATGCAAGCGTAAGCATGTATTTGAATGTTGGGTAGTCGCTGGGTCTGGGTGACATGGGATGGAATTCGAGTATTGCCTGACTTGGTGAGTGGATCCCAAAACAATACGTGACTCCCGATAGTCGATAGAAGTACCAATTTTGGAACCCAGTCATGGCGAGCTTGGGTGCGATGCAAAGCCAACTGCTTGCAGCGTCGTCAAACACATACTTCATGTCATCCAGATCGTCTGGTCATCCACGTCTCTCGGCAAAGTTTGCCCAAGATGGCAGAAGATCTGGTTTTATGTGGGCCCAAACTGCCGAATTAAAGTCACCGACTGCATAGTTCATGGGTCTTCTTGGATTGCGGCTGGCGCTACTTTGCTTCGTTGATTTACTTTGGGAGTATTGAGGTTGGATCGTGGGTTTGACCTTTCCGGTCGCCCCTCACAGCGCCTTGAACCGTCCCGCATGCACCCGGCTAACCATCACCGTGTCGGCCCGATCGCGCAAGGACAGCTTCACCAAGCCGTTTTCCAGCCGCTGCGCCCGGGCCACGGCGTCGATGTTGACCACCGTGCTGCGGTGCACCTGCCAGAAGCGCTCGGGGTCGAGCTGGGGCAGCAGCTCGCGCAAGGACACGCGCACCCAGTACTCCTGGGTGGCGGTGACGGCGCGCACGTACTTGTCGGCGGCTTCGAGGTAGAGCAGGGCGTCGACGGGCACGAGCTCGATGGCCTCGCCCACCGAGGCCTGCAGGTGGCGCAGCTTGGGGGCGGGGGTGGCCGGGGCCGCGTGGGCGGCCAGCAGGCGTTGCAGGGCTTGCAGCGGGTCGTCGGTGGGGGCCGATGACGGGCGCTGCGCCAGTTGGGCCTGCAGGCGCTGCACGGTTTGCGCCAAGCGCGGGGCCTGGACGGGCTTGAGCACGTAGTCGACCGCGGCGGCGTCGAAGGCCTTGAGCGCGTACTCGTCGTAGGCGGTGACGAACACGATCAGGGGCAGGGGGCCGGCGTCGTCGGGCCAGTCTTCGGCCAGCGCGGTGGCCGCGTCCAGGCCGCTTTGGCCGGGCATGCGGATGTCGAGGAACAGCACGGTGGGCCGCAGGGCCAGGGCCTGCTCGACGGCGGCCACGCCGTTGGGCGCCACGCCCAGGACTTGGAGCGCCGGCCAGGCGCTGCCCAGCTCGGCGGCCAGGGTCTCGGCCAGCAGGGGTTCGTCTTCGGCGATGAGGCAGGTGAGAGCGTTCGTGGCGGTCGAGGCGGTCATCATGGCGTCGTCGTTGGGGGCAAGGGCAGGGTGACGGTGGCGCGGCAGCCGTGGGGGGCCAGCGGCGCGAGGTCCAGCCGGGCGGCGTCGCCGTACTGGGTGGCCAGGCGGTCGCGCACCTGCTGGGTGCCGAAGCCGGTGCCTTGCGAGGCCGGGGCCGCGCCCAGGCCGCTGCCGTCGTCTTCCACGGTGAGCACGAGCTGGGCGCCTTCTTCGCGCGCCAGCAGGCGCAGGGTGCCGCCGTCGATGGCGGGCTCCAACCCGTGCTGGATGGCGTTCTCCACCAAGGGTTGCAACAGCAAGGGCGGCACGGCCACCTGGGCCAGTGCTGGCGGCAGTTGCAAGTCGACCTGCAAGCGCGGGCCCATGCGGCGTTGCATGAGGCGCAGGTAGTCGTGCAGGCGGGCGAACTCGGTGCCCAGCGGGTGCAAGGGCGTGCGGCTGGCGGTGAGGGTGGCGCGCAGGTAGGCGATGAGCTCGTCCAGCATGGCCTGGGCGTCGTCGGGCCGCAGCTTGATGAGTGCGCGCAGGTGGGCCAGGGTGTTGAAGAGCATGTGCGGCTCCAGCTGCGCCTGCAGGGCGGTGAGCTGGGCCTGGGCCACGAGGCGGGCCTGGTCGGCGTTCGCCACTTCTAGGGCGTGGACGCGTTCGCGGTTGTAGAAAAACAGCGTGGCGGCGGCCGACATCAGCAGGGTGAAGCCGGCCCCGAACAGCAGTTGCCGGGGCGTGCCCGCCAGCATGAAGCGGGGTTCGTGGCCCATCAAACCGGCCGCGATGGCCGTGCCCGACTCGTGGCCGACCAAGGCGCCCAGCAGGATGCAGGGCACCATCCAGCGCCACCCCGGCCAGTGCGCGCGCAGCTGCGGGTTGTCGGGGTCGCTGCGCAGCAGCACCCGGCTCACGCCGTGCTGCAGCAAGGAAATGGCCGTGCCGATGCACAGGCTGATCACCTGGGCGTACAGCATGCCGACCCAGAAATGGCGGCCTCGCATCAGGTAGATCAGCAGGCCCACCAGGGTGCCCACGCCCAGCGAGGCGGCGAAATCGGCCCAACGCGGGTGGCGCTTGTGCCAGGGCAGGGGGTGCGGAGCAGCGTTCATGGGCGGGCAGGATGTCGCCTGGCAGGGCACGAGACCAGCGCGCCGCGACGGACAGCCGCCGCCGGGCGCGAGCGGGCGGGGGGGGACGCTCAACGGCGCCGCTTGGCGCCGCCGCCCAGCAGGCTGCCCAGCACGCCGCGCACGATTTCGCGACCGACCGACGAGCCGATGGTGCGGATGGCCGACTTGGCCGCGGCCTCGGCCAGACCTTCGCGGCGGCCGCCGCGCGGGCCGGTGGAGCCGAAGAGCACGTCCTTGAGGCCGTCCATCATGCTGCTGCCCTCGGCCGGGGCGGGCGCGGGGGCGCCGGGGATGGGCTTGTTGAACACGCCCCCGGCTTCGCCGGCCAGGCCGCCGCCATTCGGGGCAGAGCCCGGGGCGGCGCCAGCGGCCTGGCCTTTGAGCATTTCGTAGGCCGATTGGCGGTCCAGCTGCTTTTCGTACACCCCGGCCACCAAGGAGCCGGCGATCAGGGCCTGGCGCTCGGCCTCGCTGACCGGGCCGATGCGGCTGCCTGGGGGCAGCACGAACACGCGCTCCGTCACGCTGGGGCGGCCTTTGGCGTCCAGCAGGCTGACCAAGGCCTCGCCCACGCCGAGTTCGGTGATGGCGGCCTGGATGTCCAGGCCGTCCTTGGGGCGCATGGTTTCGGCGGCGCTCTTGACGGCCTTTTGGTCGCGCGGCGTGAAGGCGCGCAGCGCATGCTGCACGCGATTGCCCAGCTGGCCCAGCACGGTGTCGGGGATGTCCAGCGGGTTTTGCGTCACGAAGTACACGCCCACGCCCTTGGAGCGCACCAGGCGCACGACAAGCTCGATGCGCTCGATCAGCGCCGCCGGGGCGTCCTTGAACAGCAGGTGCGCCTCGTCGAAGAAGAACACCAGCTTGGGCTTGTCGAGGTCGCCCACCTCGGGCAGGGTCTCGAACAGCTCGCTCAGCATCCACAGCAAGAACGTGGCGTACAGGCGCGGCGCGTTCATCAGCTGGTCGGCCGCCAGGATGTTGATGACGCCCTGACCGCCGTCGGTCTGCATGAAGTCGGCGATGTTGAGCATGGGCTCGCCGAAGAACTGGTCGCCGCCTTGGGCCTCGATCTGCAGCAGCCCGCGCTGGATGGCGCCCACGCTGGCGGCGCTGACGTTGCCGTACTCGGTGGTGAACTGGCTGGCGTTGTCACCCACGTGCTGCAGCATGGCGCGCAGGTCTTTCAGGTCCAGCAGCAAGAGGCCGTGGTCGTCGGCGATCTTGAACACCATCTGCAGCACGCCGGCCTGGGTCTCGTTCAAGGCCAGCATGCGGGCCAGCAGCAGGGGGCCCATGTCACTCACCGTGGCCCGCACCGGGTGCCCGGCCTTGCCGAACACGTCCCACAGGGTGGTGGGGCAGCGCGTGGGCGTGGGGGCGTCCAGGCCGCGGTCCTTCAGCACCGCCAG
The DNA here is from genome assembly GCF_004004565.1 of Inhella crocodyli. GTDB lineage: Bacteria > Pseudomonadota > Gammaproteobacteria > Burkholderiales > Burkholderiaceae_C > Inhella > Inhella crocodyli. The sequence goes on along the minus strand of NZ_SACM01000005.1, from coordinate 274,963 downwards.
CAGCTTCTCGCTGGGCGCGCCGGTTTGGCTGATGCCGGTCAGGTCGCCCTTCACGTCGGCCATGAACACCGGCACCCCGATGGCGCTGAAGCGCTCGGCCAGGGTTTGCAGGGTGATGGTCTTGCCCGTGCCCGTGGCGCCGGTGATCAGGCCATGGCGGTTGGCCAGCGCGGGCAGCAGTTCGCACACGGTGTCGCCGTGGCGGGCGAGCAGGAGGGGATCGGCCATGGTCGGGGGGCGGCGCAAGAGGAGGGGCTGGCAGTCTATCCAGCCCCGAACGGGCCCCAGGGGGCGCCCTTCTAGAATGCCGGCCCCTTCAGAACACAAAGACGGTGACCCCATGGCAGGGCATTCCAAATGGGCCAACATCCAGCACCGCAAGGGCCGGCAGGATGAGAAGCGCGGCAAGATCTGGACGCGCCTGACGCGCGAAATCATCGTGGCGGCGCGCACCGGCGGTGGCGACGTGGCGATGAACCCCCGCCTGCGCCTGGCCATCGAAAAGGCCAAAGCGGCCAACATGCCGGCCGACAACATCAAGCGCAACGTCGACAAGGCCACGGGCAACCTCGACGGCGTGACCTACGAAGAAATCCGCTACGAGGGCTACGGCATCGGCGGCGCGGCCGTCATCGTGGACACGATGACCGACAACCGCGTCCGCACCGTGGCCGAGGTGCGCCACGCCTTCAGCAAGTACGGCGGCAACCTGGGCACCGAGGGCTCGGTGGCCTTCCAGTTCAAGCACCTGGGCCAGCTGATCTTTGCCCCCGGCACGAACGAAGACGCGCTGATGGAAGCCGCGCTGGACGCCGGCGCCGAGGACGTGATCACCGGCGACGACGGCGCCATCGAGGTGCTCACCGCCACGGGCGATTTCGAGACCGTGCGCGATGCCTTGCTCGCCAAAGGCTTCACCGCCGAGGTGGCCGAAGTGACCATGCGCCCTGAGAACACCATCGCCCTGGCCGGCGACGACGCCGCCCGCATGCAGAAGCTGCTGGACGTGATCGAAGACCTGGACGACGTGCAGAACGTCTTCCACAACGCAGAAATCTCCGAGTGAAAGTCCTCGTCATCGGCGGCGGTGGCCGCGAACACGCCATCGCTTGGAAGCTGACCCAGTCGGCCCGCGTGAGCCACGTGTACGTGGCCCCCGGCAATGGCGGCACGGCGCGCGACGCGCGCCTGCACTCCCTGCCCAAGTTGACGACGCCGGCCCAGTGGGCCGACTTCGCCGAGCAGGAAAAGATCGCCCTGACCGTGGTCGGCCCCGAGGCCCCCCTGGCCGCCGGCGTGGTGGACCTGTTCCGCGCCCGCGGCCTGCGCATCTTTGGCCCGACCCAGGCCGCCGCGCAGCTGGAGAGCTCCAAGGCCTTTGCCAAGGCCTTCATGGCGCGGCACCACATTCCCACGGCCCGCTACGACACCTTCACCGACGCCGACGAGGCCCACGCCTACGTGGCCGAGCAGGGCGCGCCCATCGTCATCAAGGCCGACGGCCTGGCCGCCGGCAAGGGCGTGATCGTGGCCATGACCCTGGACGAAGCGCACGCCGCCATCGACGACATCCTGCGCGACAACACCCTGGGCGTGGCCCACAACGCCGACGGCGCGCGGGTGGTGATCGAGCAGTTCTTGGAAGGCGAGGAGGCCAGCTTCATCGTCGTCAGCGACGGGGTGAACGTGCAGGCCTTGGCCACCAGCCAGGACCACAAGCGCCTGCAAGACGGCGACGTGGGCCCCAACACCGGCGGCATGGGGGCCTACTCGCCCGCGCCGGTGGTCACGCCGAACGTGCACGCGCGGGTGATGCAAGAAATCATCCAGCCGACGATCGCCGGCATGGCGCAAGACGGCATGCCCTTCACCGGCTTCTTGTACGCCGGCTTGATGATCGATGCCGAGGGCCAGCCGCGCACCATCGAGTTCAACGCCCGCCTGGGCGACCCCGAGACGCAGCCCATCCTGATGCGCCTCAAGAGCGACCTGTTCGAGCTGCTGTACGCCGCCACCGAGGGCAAGCTCGACCAGCACGAACCCCAATGGGACCGCCGTGCCGCCCTGGGCGTGGTCATGGCCGCGCACGGCTACCCGATGGCCCCGCGCAAGGGCGACGCCATCACCGGCCTGCCGGCCGACGCCGACGACGCGATGGTCTTCCACGCGGGCACGGCGCTGAACGCCGACGGGCAACTGGTGACCAGCGGCGGTCGCGTGCTGTGCGTCACCGCCCTGGGCGAGTCGGTGCGCGTGGCGCAGCAGCGCGCCTACGAGACGCTGGCGCCGATCCAGTTCGACGGCATGCAATGCCGCCGGGACATCGGGCATCGGGCGCTCAAGCGCTGAGCGCGACTTGTCCAAGCGCAACCCCTGGGGGCCAGACACGCTCCCCGATGTGGACCTGGTCAGCCGGGTCACGCCGGATGGGCCGCCCCCTGACATGCCGGGCGCGATCGTGCCCGACTTGGGCCTCGGGGCGTCTGCCCGGCGGTTTGCCTACCTGGGGTGGGCGGGCGCGGTGATGGGCGCATGGGTCGGTTTGGGGGGCGGCCTGCGCGACTGGGATCTCTGGCTCATCGCCCTACTGGCGACCTGGAACTGGGTGTACCTCGTGCGTCGGGCGGCGCGCTTGCCCGCGCTGTCGATGGTCAACCACGAAACCGTGACGCAAGCGACCCCGTTCTTGGCTCGACTGGCCGGCGACGCGAGCGCCTACATCGTGCTGTGTTTCGTGTTGGTTTGGACGGTCAGGGAAGCTTCGGGCTCATGACACGCTGCCTCGTGGCGAAGTAAGGATGGATCGGATGGAACGCTTGCAATCCCTTCCCGCGCTGCCGGCGCTCAAGCCCCGCGGCAGCGCCATCGCGCGCTTCATCCTGCGCTGCTTCGGCTGGCGCTTGGTGTTCGACGGCCTGCCGACGCGCCAGGGCGTGATCTTGGTCTACCCGCACACCTCGAACTGGGACTTCGTGCTGGGCGTGTTGGCCAAGTGGGGCCTGGGCATCGAGATCCGCTACTGGGGCAAGGACAGCCTGTTCAAGGTGCCGCTGCTGGGGGCCTGGGCCCGCTGGATCGGGGGCATCCCCATCGACCGCCACAACAAGCACGGCGTGGTCGGTCAGACCGCCGCCCAGATGCGCGAAGCGCGCGAGCGCGGCGAGAACTTTTGGCTGGCGGCCGCGCCCGAGGGCACGCGCTCGCTCACCACGGGCTGGCGCAGCGGCGCCTACCAAGTGGCGGTGCAGGCGGGCGTGCCCATCGGCCTGGCCTCTTTCGACGTGCCCACCCGCCGCGTGACCCTGACCGACTTTGTGCTGCCCACTGGCGACGTGGCGCAGGACTTCGCCACCTTCCGTGCGGTGCTGGGCGACAAGAAGGGCTTCCGCCCGCACCTGGCCAGCCCCATCCAGTTGAAACCATGAGCACCGCCACCGACACCGTCCGCGCCTACCTGCTGGGCCTGCAACACCGCATCGTGACGGGCCTGGAGGCCCTGGATGGCAATGCCTTCGCCAGCGACCCCTGGCAACGCGAGCCCGGCGGCCGGCTGGAAGGCGATGGCCTGAGCCGCATGCTGGAGGGCGGTGCCGTGTTCGAGCGCGCCGCCGTGCTGTTCAGCCACGTCAAGGGCCGCGTGCTGCCGCCCTCGGCCACGGCCGCGCGGCCGCACCTGGCCGGGGCGCCGTTCGAGGCCCTGGGCGTGAGCCTGGTCATCCACCCGCACAACCCCTTCGTGCCCACGGTGCACCTGAACGTGCGCATGTTGTCGGCCCAACCGGCCCAGTCCGTCGAGAACGAGGCCGTGACTTGGTGGGGCGGCGGCATGGACCTGACGCCTTACTACGGCTTCGAGCGCGACGCGCAGCACTTTCACCGCGTGTGCCGCGATGCCGTCGGCCCCGAGCGCTACGCCCGCTTCAAGCCCGCTTGCGACGAGTACTTCTTCCTCAAGCACCGCAACGAGCCGCGCGGCGTGGGCGGCGTGTTTTGGGACGACTTCGAGGAAGGCGGTTTCGACGGCGGTTTCGCGCTGATGCAGTCGCTGGGCGATGCCTTCCTGAGCGCCTACGCGCCGATCGTGAAGCGCCGTCACGGCTACGCCTACGGCGAGCGCGAGCGCGACTTCCAGGCGCACCGCCGCGGTCGCTACGTGGAGTTCAACTTGGTGTGGGACCGCGGCACCCTCTTCGGCTTGCAAAGCGGCGGCCGCACCGAGTCCATCTTGCTTTCCATGCCGCCCGAGGTGAAGTGGCACTACCAATGGGCGCCCGAGCCCGGCACGCCCGAGGCCAAGCTGTACACCGACTTCCTGCGCCCGCGCGACTGGGCCGACGAGGCGCCCACCCACCTGTGGCTGTGAAGCGCTACGGCCTGTTCGGCGGCAGCTTCAACCCGGCGCACCGGGCGCATCGCGCCCTGGCGCAGGCCGCCGTGGCTCAGTTGGGCTTGGACGAGCTGGTGGTGATGCCCGCGGGCCAGCCCTGGCAAAAGGCGGGGCAGCCCATGGCCGAGGGCCGGCACCGCTTGGCCATGCTGCTCCTCCAGATGAAGGGCCTTCCGGGCGTAAGCGTGTCGTCGTGGGAGTTGGATCGGCCCGAGCCCAGCGTCAGCTCCGACACCCTGGCGACGCTGCAGACCGCGCAGCCGGGCGCGTGGTTCTTGGTGATCGGCCAAGACCAGTACGCCCGCCTGTCCACCTGGCGGCGGGTGGACGCGCTGCTGGCCGCCTGCACCCTGGCCGTGGTGGCCCGGGGCAGCGAGGCCATCGCCCCCGACCCGGCCCTGCCACCCCACCGGGCCCAGGCCCTGGCCATGCCGGCCGACGCCATCAGCGCCAGTGGCGTGCGCGCCGCAATCCTCCAGGGCGCCGACATTTCCCCCTTGGTGGGCAACGAGGTTGCCCGCTACATTGCCCAACACACTCTCTACGCCGCCTAAAGCGCACACCACCCGCATGGACATCCGCAAGTTGCAACGCGCCATCGTCGATGGCCTCGAAGACGTCAAGGCCCAGAACATCCAGGTGTTCAACACCGAGGCCCTGTCGCCTCTCTTTGAGCGCGTCATCGTGGCCAGTGGCACCAGCAACCGGCAAACGCGCGCCCTGGCCGCCAGCGTGCGCGACGCCGTCAAGAAGGCGGGCGCCGACGTGCTGCGCACCGAGGGCGAAGACAACGGCGAATGGATCATCGTGGACTGTGGCGCGGCCGTCGTGCACGTGATGCAGCCGGCCATCCGCGACTACTACCACCTCGAAGAGATTTGGGGCGAGAAGCCGGTCAAGCTCAAGGCCAGCGAGCCCAAGAAGCTGCCCAAGGCCAGCGAGCCCGAGGCCGCCGCCCCGGCCAAGAAGGCCAGCAAGCCCACGGCCAGCCGCCGCTCGGGCAGCGCCGCCGAGGCCTTGAAGTCCGCCACCAAGAAGGCGCCGGCGAAGAAGGCGGCCGCGGCACCCGCGGCCAAGAAGCCGGCCGCCAAGAAAACCTCCTTGGCCGATGCCGTGCCGGTCAAGACCATCAAGGTCGGTGCCAAGAAGCCGGCCGCGAAGAAGGCGCCGGCCAAGTCCAGCGGCCGCAGCCTGTCGGCCCCGGCCAAGCAAGCGGTGGCGGCGCGCAAGACGGCCTCGGCCAAGCCGGCCGCGAAGCCGGCCGCCAAGAAGGTGGCCGCCAAACCCGTGGCGGCCAAGAAGCCGGCTGCCAAGAAGACCGCCGCCAAGAAGTAAATGCAGCTCCTGCTGCTGGCCGTGGGCCAACGCCTGCCCGCCTGGGCGGACGAGGCCACGGCCGATCTCGTCAAACGCTTCCCGCCCGACTTGCCCCTGGTCCTGAAGACGGCCAAGGCCGAGCCGCGCACCACGGGCAAGACCGCCGCGCAAATGATGGCCGCCGAGGCCCAGCGCCTGCAGGACGCCACGCCCAAAGGCGCGCGCCGCGTGGTGCTGGACGAGCGGGGCGAGCGCCAAACCTCCGTGCAATTGGCCGAGCGCCTGGAGCGCTGGAAGGCCGATGGCCGCGACGTGGTGCTCTACATGGGCGGCCCCGACGGCCTGGCGGCGGAGCTCAAGGACGCGGCCGACGAAAAATTGCGCCTGTCGGACCTGACCCTGCCCCACGCCTTGGCGCGCGTGCTGCTGGTGGAGGCGCTGTACCGCGCCTGGTCCATCACGGCGGGGCACCCTTACCACCGGGAGTGACCATGGGGGCTTGGGGTCGACAACGGAGCTTGGCGTGCGCGCTTCTCGGGGCGGCTTCGGTCGCTGTCGCACAGCCAGTGCCTGCCCCGGCCACGGCCGATTCGGGGTGGTCGGGCGACTTGGCGTTCGGGCTCCAGCTGTCGGGTTCGACCTACATCTCCCGCCGAACCACGGCCGATGCCGATGTCGCCTACCGACAAGGCCAGTACCAGCTCCTGGGCGAGTTGGCCTTCGACCGCGAGGTGGTCAAGGTCGAAGGGCAACCCTTGGAGGTGGACCGCGACCGCTATGACGTGAACCTCAAGGTTCGCCGCTACCTCGACGACCCGGCGGTGTTCCTCTTCGTGTCGCCCCGGTTTCGCCACAACGCCAATGGCTACTACGTCACCACCCGGGCTTTGCGCCTGGGGGGCGGCTGGGTGGCCCGGCCCAGCGACACCCTGACCCTGACCCTGGAGGGTGCGACGGGCTACCGAACGGCGGGCCTGCAAGGCGGCGGGCGCGTGAACGAGGCGCTTTGGGGGGCGCGGGCGCAACTGCGCTGGCAGCTGAGCGAGTCCGTGCAACTCCGGGCGAACCTGGCGCACGAGCAGAGCGCGCTCGAGCGTTACCGCACCGTGGACCTGGGCCTGCGCACCAAGCTCAGCGCGCACCTGGGCGTGTTGGTCAAGGCCAGCTACGAGCGCGGCTACCCGTTCAGCAGCACGGCCCGCAGCGCAGAAACCGAGCTCGACGTGAGCCTGAGCTACGCGCTCTGAGCCCGCACGCGGTGACCACCGTGACCGAATTGGCAGGGGCGGCACGGGCTGCCGGTTGAAGGACCGCCGGCCGTGAACGATGCACGGTCGACCCCCTTACCCCAGGGGATCGGGTTAACCAGAATGCGCGCCGCGTTGGGCCCACGAGGCGCGACGCGCCCATCAACCCCTTGAGCTCCTCCATGACGATTCGCACCGCCGCCCTCGCCCTCGTTCTGCTGTCCGCTGCCACGCTCGCCATCGCCACCCCCAAGGTGACGAAGAAGGTGCCGCCGGAGTACCCGGCCGAGGCCGTGCGCAAGAACATCAGCTCGGGCAGCGTGCGTGCCAAGCTGACGATCGCGGCCGACGGCAAGGTGGCCGACGTTGAAGTGGTCGAGGCCGAGCCCAAGCGCGTGTTCGACCGTGCCGCGGTGGAAGCCCTGAAGGAGTGGCGCTTCGAGCCCAGCGGCGACAAGCAGACGCACGAGGTCAAGCTGACCTTCCGCAACGACGACTGAGCCCCGGGCGCCCGCGCGCCAGCCTCCCAGAGCCCGCGTACGCGACGCCGCGACGCGGGCTTTGTCGTTTCAGCGCAGGAAAACCTCGATGGCCTGCGCGAGGGCCTCGGGCTGGTCGTGGTGCAGCATGTGCCCGCAATCGGGCAGGCGCTGCTGCTGCAGCGACGGGATCACGGCCAAGCGCTCTTCGAAGTCGGCGCGCGGGTAGCGGTCGGCCCAAAAGAGGCGCAGGGCGTCGTCTTCGCCCTCCACCAGCAGCGTGGGGGCGCTGATGCGCGCCCAGGTGGCCATGGCCTCGGCCTTGCGGTAGGGCACGGCATGGCTGCGCTTGTGCGCCGGGTCGGCCTTCAGGTGGTACTGCCCGTCGGCCCCCAGCGTGGCCCAGTGCTGGGCCAACCAGCTGGCTTTGTCTTCGGGCAGTCGGGGGTTGGTTTTGCGCAGGCGCGCGGCCACGGCGGCGAGGCTGGGGTAGGGCTTGAGCTGGGCCGGCTCCCGCAGTTCGTCCAACCAACGCCGCATCCGCTCCGGCGCGGCGACCGGTGGGCTGTCGGGCAGCCCGTAGCCCTCCAGGTTCACCAGGCGCCGCACGCGCTCGGGCCGCACGCCGGCGTACAGCATGGCCACGTTGCCGCCCATGCTGTGGGCGATGAGGTCCACCGGCGCGTCGGGGCTCAGGCACTGCAGCCAGGCGTCGAGGTCGGCGGCGTAGTCGGCGAACCAGTAGGCGTCGGCGCCACTGGGCGCGCTGTCGCCAAAGCCCCGCCAGTCGATGGCCACGACCGGCGTGTCATCGGCGAAGGCGTCGACCAGGAACTGGAACGAGGCGGCCACGTCCATCCAACCGTGCAGCAGCACGCGCAAGGGCCGCTGGGCGTCGCCAGGCCAGTGCAAGGCATGGGCGCGAAGGCCGCGCAGGGTTTCGAAGCGCGATTGCGGCAAACGGCGGGGCAGGTAGGGCATGGTCACTTGGGGCGGGCGTGGCGGGCGGCACCGGGGGCGAGTTTGCTGCAGTCGTGCACCTTGCTGGGCAGCGCGCGGGCGTTGGGGTCCATGGGGTTCATCTGCGCCCAGGTGTTGTTCGTCACTTGGGTGCAACTGCCCTGCGGCCCGCGAATCTGCGCGCCGGACTGCGTTTCGACGCGCAGCGTGGCGCCGCCGTCGGTCCCGAAGACCTGCTCGCCAAAACTCGGCCGGGGCGAGTTGGCGCGTGGATCGGCCTGGGCTTGGCGGGCCGGCACCATCGGTCCCTCGCCGCGGAAGCTGGGTGGCAAGGTCAGGTTCAGTGGTCGAGGAGCCGAGGCCGCATCGGGTGGGGGCAATGTGATGGCACTGGAGTCGGCGGTCGGCGAAGGGAGGGCGGACTCGGTCGGGGCCGCCCGGGCATCCTCGGAAGGCGCGAGCACCGGCGTCGCCGGTTGAGGCTTGGGCGGCTGTGAGGGCCTCGTGCTCGGTGCCGCGGGGCGGGGCGCCACCGCGATGAAGTGAATCGGGGTGGATGCCGGGTGCGGGGCGTGCGACGGGGCGACGCGCCAAGTCCACAGCGCGCCCAGCAGCGCGGCGTGGGCCGACAGCACGGCCAGCAGGATGGGCCCTCGGGATCGGGAAACGGTGGGTGTCAAAGCGCACGCAGTGTGTCCCAGGACAATGGCGGCATGAAGAAGTCACCCCATGTCAGCGCCACGCCGGCCACCGACTGGCTCAAGGCGCACGGCATCGCGTTCACCGAGCACCCTTACGACTACGTGGAGCACGGTGGCACGGCCGAGTCCAGCAAGCAGCTGGGCGTGGACGAGCACGCGGTGGTCAAGACCCTGGTGATGCAGGACGACAAGGCCGAGCCCCTGGTGGTGCTGATGCACGGCGACCGCACGGTGAGCCTGAAGGAGCTGGCCCGGCAGATTCCTTGCAAAAAGGTGGAGCCCTGCAAGCCCGAGGTGGCGCAGCGCCACAGCGGCTACTTGGTGGGCGGCACCTCGCCCTTCGGGCTGCGCAAGGCCATGCCCATTTACGTGCAGCAGAGCATCTTGGCCCTGCCGCGCATCTGCATCAACGGCGGGCGGCGCGGTTTCTTGGTCGGTCTGGACCCGCAGGTGCTGACCCAAGCCCTGGGGGCGCGGCCGGTGGACTGCGCTTCGCCACAATGACGGGCATGAACCTCCACCTCGTGCTGGCCGTGGTCGCGGCCTACCTGATCGGCTCCCTGTCGTTCGCCGTCATCACCAGCCGCCTGATGGGCCTGGCCGACCCGCGCACCTACGGCAGCGGCAACCCCGGCGCCACCAACGTGCTGCGCAGCGGCAGCAAGGCCGCCGCCCTCATCACCCTGCTGTTCGACGCGCTCAAGGGCTACCTGCCCGTGCTGGCGGTTTACCTGTGGGGCCAGCCCCTGGGCTTGGGCGTGGACGCGGCGGTGGCCGTGGGCCTGGCGGCCTTCGTCGGCCACCTGTGGCCGGTGTTCTTCAAGTTCCAGGGCGGCAAGGGCGTGGCCACGGCCGCGGGCGTGCTGTTTGCGCTGAACCCGCTGCTGGGCGTGGCCACCCTGGCCAGCTTCGCGCTCATCGTGGCCTTCTCGCGCTTCGTGTCGCTGGCCTCGATGGTGGCGGCGGCCTTCGCGCCCTTCTACCAAGCGCTGATCTGGGGCCTGGGCCCCATCGTCTGGGGCACGGCCGCGATGGGCGCACTGCTCGTCTGGCGCCACCGCGCCAACATCGAACGCCTGCTGGCAGGCACGGAATCCAAACTCGGAGCAAAGAAGAATGGCTGAAGTTCAACGCATCGGCATGGCCAAGCGCTACAGCGAGGCCGCCATCCACAACGGCGTGGTCTACCTCGCAGGCCAGGTGGCCGACCAAACGGCCGACGGCGACATCGAAGCCCAGACCGCCGAGGTGCTGGGCATGGTCGACCGCCTGCTGGCCGAGGCGGGCTCCAGCAAGCAGCACCTGCTGCGCGTGGAGATCTTCCTGCGCGACCTGGCCGACTACGACGGCATGAACCGCGTGTGGGACGCCTGGGTGGTGCCCGGTTTCGCCCCGCCGCGCGCCACGGTGCAGGCCGCGCTGGCCCGACCGAACTGGCGCGTGGAGGTGCTGGTCACCGCCGCGCAGGCCTGAGACCGCGCCCTTGAGCCAGCGCCTGAGCCGCGCCGAGTGGGCCATCGCGGTGCTGGCGATGGCCTTGGCCTTTGGGCTGGGGGGCTGGCTCAAGCAGGGCCAAGCCCCGGGCACGGCCGAGCAAGCCGCGCAGCTGCGCGCGGCGCTGCAGCCGGGGCAGCTGCAGATGATCAGCTCGGTGAGCTGCGGCTACTGCACACACGCACGCGCCTGGCTGACCGAGGCGCAGGTGCCGTTCCAAGAGTGCTTCGTCGAGAACGACGCCAGCTGCCGGCAGCGCTTCGCCAAAACCGGCGCCCGCGCCACGCCCACCTTCGTGCTGCACGGGCAAGCGGTGCTGGGCCTGGACCCCGCCCGCCTGCTGTCAATCGCCGAGGCCCAGCGCGGCCAGTGAGCCGCGGCCCTCGCGCAGCACTTCGGCCCCGCCCTGGCTCAGGTCGACCACGGTGGTGGGCTCCAAGGGGCAGGCGCCTGCGCACACGATGGCCTGCAGCGCGTGCCCGAAGCGCTCGCGGATGGCGTCCGAATCGTTCAAGGCTTCCGTTTCGCCCGGCGGGATCAAGGTCGTGGCCAACAGCGGCTGCCCCAAGATCTCCAGCAATTGCTGCGTCACCGGCCAATCGGGCACGCGCAGGCCGATGGTGCGGCGGCTGGGGTGCGAGACGCGGCGTGGCACTTCCTTGGTCGCCGGCAGGATGAAGGTGTAGGGCCCTGGCGTGACGCTCTTGAGCAGGCGGTATTGCTTGTTGTCCACCATCGCGTAGCTGGCCAATTCCGACAGGTCGCGGCACAGCAGGGTGAGGTGGTGCTTCTCGTCGACCCCGCGCACGCGACGCAGGGTGTCGACGGCGGCCTTGTCGTCCAGGTGGCAGACCAGCGCGTAGCTGCTGTCCGTGGGGATGGCCGCCACGCCGCCGGCGTGGATCAGCTGCGCCGCCTGCTTGAGCAGGCGGGGCTGCGGGTTCTGCGGGTGAACTTCGAAAAACAGCGCCGACATGCTCAGTGCGGAAACGTCAATGCGGGAAGTGCACGCGGTCGGCCAGGGCCACCCACACCGGGTCCAGGTCGCCGCTCAGGTCGGGCAGGGTGCCCAGCTCGGTGCGGCTTTCTTCGGGGGCGTGGAAGTCGCTGCCGCGCGAGGCCAACAGGCCGAACTCTTTGGCCACGCCGGCGTACTTCAGCGCCTCGGCCGCCGAGTGGCTGCCCGTCACCACCTCCAGCCCGCGGCCCCCGTGGGCCACGAAGTCGGTCAGCAGCGCCAGCTCTTCGTTGGGGGTGAACTTGTAGCGCGCCGGGTGGGCGATGACGGCCATGCCGCCCGCGTCGCGGATCCAGCGCACCGCGTCGCTCAAGGCCGCCCAGCGGTGCGGCACGAAGCCGGGCTTGCCCTCGGTCAGGTACTTGTGGAACACCTCGGGCACGCTGCGGCAGTGGCCGGCTTCCACCAGCCAGCGCGCGAAGTGCGTGCGCGAAATCAGCTCGGGGTTGCCCACGAAGGTCAGGGCGCCTTCGAAGGCGCCGTGGATGCCCACTTGGGCCAGCCCTTCGGCCATCTCGCGCGCCCGGGGCTCGCGCCCGCCCCGCGTCGAGCGAAGGCCCTCGCGCAGCGCCGGGTGGGTCTCGTCGAAGCCCAGGCCCACGATGTGCACCACCTGGCCGGCAAAGCTGACGCTGATCTCGACGCCGGTGAGGTAGGCCATGCCCAGGCGCAGGGCGGCGTCCCGGGCCTCGGCGATGCCGCCGATTTCGTCGTGGTCGGTCAGGGCCCACAGCTGAACGCCGGCGGCCGCGGCGCGCGCGGCCACCGCCGCCGGCGCCAAGCCGCCGTCGCTGACGGTGGAGTGGCAGTGCAGGTCGGCGTTGGTGAGGTGGTTCAGCGCAAGGGCATCAGGCATGGGCCGATTCTCAGGCGAGGGCCATGCCTTGGTGGCGCAACAGGGCATCGATGGACGGCTCTCGGCCGCGGAAGGCCTTGAAGTTGTCCATCGCCGGGCGGGAGCCGCCCCTGGCCAGGATCTCGGCCACGAAGCGCGCGCCGGTGGCCGGGTTGGCCGTGCCCTCTTCTTCGAAGGCGGCCCAGCAGTCGGCGCTCAGCACCTCGGCCCACTTGTAGCTGTAATAGCCCGCCGCGTAGCCGCCGGCGTAGATGTGGCTGAAGCTGTGGGGCATGCGATTGAAGGCCGGCGGCGGCAACACCGAGACCTCGTCGCGCACGGCCTGCATCAAGGCCAGCGGGTCTTGCGGCCCTTCTGCGTGCAGGCGCATGTCGAAGAGGGCGAACTCCACCTGGCGCAGGGTCTGCAGGCCGGCCTGGAAGTTCTTGGCGGCCAGCATCTTGTCGAACAGGGCGCGGGGCAGCGGCTCACCGGTGCTCACGTGCTTCGTCAGGCGCGCCAGCACGGGCCATTCCCAGGCCAGGTTCTCCATGAACTGGCTGGGCAGCTCGACGGCGTCCCATTCCACGCCGTCGATGCCCGACACGCCGCCCACCGTCACCTGCGTGAGCAGGTGGTGCAGGCCGTGGCCCCACTCGTGGAACAGGGTGGTCACGTCGTCGTGGGTCAGCAGGCTCGGTTGTCCGTCGGCGCCGGGCGCGAAGTTGCACACCAGGTGCGCCACCGGGCTTTGCACGTGGCCCGTGTCGGGGCGCTTCCAGCGGCCGCGCACGTCGTCCATCCACGCCCCGGGTCGCTTGCCAGGGCGGGCGATCAGGTCCAGGTAGACGTGGCCCACCAAATGCCCATCGCGGTGCAGGGCGTAGAGGCGCACGCTGTCGTGCCACACCGAGGCTTGCGAGGCTTCGACGGGCGTCAGCGTCAGGCCGAACATGTCCTTGAGCAGCGCGAACAGGCCGTCCAGCACCTGCGGCAGGGTCAGGTACTGGCGCACCTCTTGCTCGCTGTAGCTGTACTGCGCCGCCTTCAGCGATTCGCTCACGTATGAGAGGTCCCAGGCTTGCAGGTCGTGCAAGCCCAGCGTGAGGGCGTGGGCGCGCACGGCGGCCAGGTCGTTCTCGGCGAAAGGGCGGGCCTTGGTGGCCAGGTCGCGCAAAAAGGCCAGCACCTGCTCGGCCGAGTCGGCCATCTTGGGCACGAGGCTGACCGACGCGAAGTGCGGGTGCCCCAGCAGCGCGGCCTCTTCGTGGCGCAGGGCCACGATCTCGTGCATCAGGGCGGTGTTGTCCAGCGCGGGGTCGCCCAGCTCGCTGGCGCGGGTGGCGTAGGCGCGGTAGAGCTGTTCGCGCAGGGCGCGGTCGTGCGCGTACTGCATCACTGGGCCGTAGCTGGGGAAGTGCAGGGTCAGCTTGCACTGACCGGGCTGGCCTTCGGCTTCGGCCAGGGCCTTGGCGTGGGCCACCACGTCCTCCGGCACGCCGGCCAGGCGCTCGGGCGGCACGAACAGGGCGAAGCGGTCGGTCGCGTCCATCACGTGCTCGCTGTAGGCCTGGGTCAGCTCGGCGCTGCGGGTCTGGATGGCGGCAAAGCGCTCCTTGGCCTCGCCCTGCAGCTCGGCGCCCCCGAGCACGAAGCCTTGCAGCGCCAGCTTCAGCGCGCGCTGCTCGGCGGGGTCGTGCGGGATGGGCGCGGCCTTGTACTTGGCGTACAGGCGTTCGTCGCTGCCCAGGCCGCTGAAGAACTCGCTCACCGCGGGCAGCATGGCGTTGTAGGCCTCGCGCAGCGCGGGCGTGTCGGCCACGGCGTTGAGGTGGCCGATGGCGCCCCAGGCCAGGCCCAGCGCGTCGGTGGCCACGTCGAGCTCGCGCTCCATGGCGTGCAGGTCGGCGGGGAAGTCGGGGTCGGTGACCTTCTCTTGCGCCGCCTGGGCCTGGGCCAGCAACTCGGTGATGGCAGGCTGGATGTGCTCGGGCCGGATGGCCGCGAAGTCGGGGAGGTGGGCGCTGGAAAGGAGGGGGTTGCTCATGGGGCTCAGGCTTGGGCCTTGCGTTGGGCGGCTTCGAGGGTGTTCTGCAGCAGCATGGTGATGGTCATCGGGCCGACGCCGCCGGGCACGGGGGTGATCCAGCCAGCGACTTCCTTCACCGCCTCGAAATCGACGTCGCCGCACAGCTTGCCGGCGTCGTCGCGGTTGATGCCCACGTCCAGCACCACGGCCCCGGGCTTGACCATGTCGGCGCTGACGAACTTCGGGCGGCCCACGGCGGCCACCAAGATGTCGGCCTGGCGGGTGATCTCGGCCAGGTTGGGCGTGGCGCTGTGGCAGATGGTGACGGTGGCGCTGGCCTGCAGCAGCAGCATGGCCATGGGCTTGCCCACGATGTTGCTGCGGCCGATGACCACGGCGTGCTTGCCACGCGGGTTGCAGCCGATGCTCTCCAGCATCTTCATGCAGCCGTAGGGCGTGCAGGGCTTGAAGCCGGGCTGGCCCACCATCAGCGCGCCAGCGCTGGCGACGTGGAAGCCGTCGACGTCCTTCTCGGGCGCGATGGTTTCGATCACGAGGTCGGCGTTCAGGTGCTTGGGCAGGGGCAACTGCACCAGGATGCCGTGCACCGCCGGATCGGCGTTGAGTTCGCGGATGCGGGCCAGCAGCGCGGCTTCGCTCAGGTCGGCGGGGTGGCGCTCCAGGCTGGAGGCCATGCCGATGCTTTCGCAGGCCTTGACCTTGTTGCGCACGTAGACCTGGCTGGCCGGGTCCTCGCCCACCAGGAGCACGGTCAAGCCGGGGCGGTGGCCCTGGGCGCTGAGCGCGGCCACTTCGGTGGCCATGTTCGCGCGCAGTTGTTGGGCCAGGGCATTGCCGTCGATGAGTTGGGCGGGCATGTCGGACATCCTTTCAGAAACGAAAAAGGCCGCTCAGGGAGCGGCCTTTGAAAACACAGGCGATCAAGCCTTGGCGGTTTGCGCGCCGAGGGCGATCTTCAGCAGGTCGGCCACGGTGTTGGCGTTCAGCTTTTCCATGATGTTGGCGCGGTGCGCTTCCACGGTCTTGATGCTGATGCCCAGGTCGTCGGCGATCTGCTTGTTCAGGCGGCCGGCCACGATGCGCTCCAGGACTTGGGCCTCGCGCGTGGTCAGGCGGCTGAGCAGGGCGTCGCGGCTGGCGGCTTCCTGGTGGCTGGCGAAGGCCGTGCGGGCTTGGTCGAGCATCTTTTCGACCAGGGCCACCAGCGACTCCTCTTTGAAAGGCTTCTCGACGAAGTCGATGGCGCCCTTCTTCATCGTCTGCACTGCCATGGGCACGTCGCCGTGGCCGGTGATGAAGGCGATGGGCAGCGGGCTCTTGCGCTCGATGAGCTTGTCTTGCAATTCCAGGCCGCTCATGCCGTCCATGCGGATGTCGCAGATCAGGCAGGCCACTTCACGCGGGTCGAAGCGGGCGAGGAAGGTCTCGGCCGAGTCGTAGCACTTGACGCGGTAGTCCTTGCCTTCGAGCAGCCATTGCAGCGAATCGCGCACCGCTTCGTCGTCATCGACAACGAAGACGTTGCCTTTCTTGGGGATCAAGCTCATGGAGTGGGGGCCAGCAGTGGGTGAGCGGGGGCGTCCGTGGGCTTGGCGTCCACGGGGATCGTGAACGAGAAGCGGCAGCCCGAGAGAAGCTCGCCATTGTAAAGATTCTCGGCACGCAAGCGGCCCTTGTGGGACTCGACGATAGACCGGCATAACCCTAGTCCGATGCCCAGTCCGTCGGTCTTCGTCGAATAGAAGGCCTCGAACATGCGGCTCAGCACCTCCTCGGGCAGCCCCGGGCCGGTGTCGGTCACGGCGAACTCGATGGTGCCGCCTTGGTCGGGCATGTGGCGAGGCACCACGCGCAGTTCCACGTGGCGTCGCGAGGGCGGCAGCTTGGCGTTGTCGATGGCCTCGGCGGCGTTCTTCAGCAGGTTCAGGATGACCTGCTCGATCAGGATGGGGTCGACCGACAAGGCGGGCAGGCGCTGGGCCACGTACACGTGCAACTGCACGTTGCGGCGGCGCAGCTCGAAAGAGGCCAGTTCCACCGCGTCGTCGACGATCTCGGCGGCCTGCGAGGGCACGCGTTGCGGCTCGCTCTTCTTGACGAAGGCGCGGATGCGGTGGATGACCTGGCCGGCGCGCTGCGCCTGCTTGGAGGTCTTCTCCAAGGCCGCCAGCAGGTCTTCTTTGGCGATGTTGTCGCCCTTGACCCGGCTGATCATGCCGTTGCAGTAGTTGGTGATGGCGGTCAGCGGCTGGTTCAGTTCGTGGGCCACCGACGAGGCCATCTCGCCCATGGTGATCAGGCGGCTGGTCACCTGGGCTTTGTCGGCCTGCACCTGGGCCTGCTGTTCGGCCGCGCGGCGTTGTGTGATGTCGGTGGCGATCAGCATTTGCGCCAGGCGGCCGTCGGTCCACTGCAGGTAGCGCGTGCGCACGTCGAACCAGCGCTCCACCGCCTCCACGTACACCTCGCGGGGCGTGCCCCCGGGCGCGTCGGTCAGCTCCTGGGCCGGCAGACCGCTGGCGTCGTCGACGGCGTCGCCCTGCAGCTCGGCCGGACGCACCGGTTCCTGGGCCAGGCTCAGGTGGCCGGCGTTTTCGGCGCCGAACCAAAGGCGGTAGCTGCGGTTGGCGAACAGCAGCTCTTGGGCTGGCACCGAAACCACGGACACGGCAGCGTCCAGGCCTTCCAGCACCGTGGTGAAGCGCTCGTGGCTGGCGCTGAGCTGATCGCGCACACGCTTGGCCTCGGTGATGTTGGTCATCGAGGTCATCCAGCCGGTTTGCTTGCCCTTGGCGTCGACCAGGGGGCTGACGTACATGCGGGCGTCGAAGATCGAGCCGTCTTTGCGCATCACGCGCACCTCGACCCCGCCGCTGGGGCTGCGGCCCTGCATCTCTTGGTCGAGCAGTCGCTGGTTCTCGTCCAAGCGGTCGCGGGGCCAGAAAGGGAAGGGCGGGCGGCAGCCCAAGAGCTCGGCCTCGGTGAAGCCGGTCATGGCGCAGAAGGACGGGTTCACATAGGCGATGCGCGACTCCATGTCGAGCGCCCGCATGCCCGTGAGCATCGAGTTCTCCATGGCGCGGCGGAAGTTGGTCTCCGCCAGCAGGGCGTTTTGCATGTGCAGGCGCCGCCGCATGTGGCGCCAGGTGCCCAGCAGCATCCAGACCGTGAGCACCGCCAGGGCCACCACCATCCAGAACAGGGTGTTGGAGATCAGGCCGATGGACGTGCGGTAGCCGGTGCCGCGCAGCATCAGGCCGTTGAAGGCCGGGGCCAGGGCCACGTCGTGCGAGATCACGGCGCGTGGCGCCAGGCGCCGATCGGCCGGCCCTTCGGTGGTGGCCAGCAGGATGTTGTCGTCCACCATGGCCACCGGGTGCCGGGTGGTGACCTCGGTGGGCACGTAATAGCGCAGCAAGGCCTCGACGCCGTACTCGGCGATGAGCACGCCGCCGAAGCCGTTGCGGTCCACGAGCGGCACGTGCACTTGGAAGACCAGGCTGCCAATGGCGTCGCGGAAGGCGCCGGAGTAGCTGGTTTGCCGGCGCTCTTTGGCCAGGGTGAAGGCCTGGTCGGGCGGGTTGCCCAGCATGGGCATGGACGGGTCGCCGGTGCCGGGCGCCATCAGGTGGTTGGCTTGGAAGCCGGTGCTGCTGACGCTGGCCCGCCGGTCGCGGTGGGCGCTCAACCAGGTGATGTGGGTGACCTCGGGCCGCTCGCGGGCGAAGGCGGTGGCCTGCGTGGCGAACTCCTGGGGGGAAATCTGTCGGGTCACCACCTCGCGGGCCATGCGCGCCAGTTGTTCCTGGTTCTCGATCAGGCGCAGGCGGATTTGTTGCTGGGCGATCTCCGTGTCCCGCTTGACGGCCTCGGTTTCCCGCTCGACTTCTTCGTTGCGCAGGTACCAGAAGGCCAACACGATGGCCATCAGGAACAGCAGGACCGAGGCCAAGGGCCCCAAGGTGGCGAAGCGGTCTTGGCGCGCGGGCGATTGGCGGCGCCACCAGCGGACGTAAGTGGCCAGCACGGGGCGCAACAGGGCCTGGGTGCTTTGGACCCAGTTGGCAAGCAGAGGCATCTGGGCATTATCCGAACGGCCCAAAATATCGCAATATGAAATGAATGGTCGCAATTTGGAATATTGGCGACTTGTGCGAAACTTCGACCGCGAATTTGAGTCCTGCCTCTAATCACGACGGAGACGCCCATGTCGGCCCAACCCCAAGACTTCCTCGGCGCGCGCGCCGGCGACCGCGACCCCCAAGAAACGCAAGAGTGGCTGGATGCCCTGAAGGCCGTCATTGGCACCGAGGGCGACGAGCGGGCGCACTTCATCTTGGAAGCCTTGATCGACGAAGCCCGCCAGGCCGGCATCGACGTGCCCTTCAGCGCGAACACGGCCTACCTGAACACCATCCCGCCGGACCAAGAGGCCAAGTGCCCAGGCAACATCGAGATCGAAAAGCGCCTGCGCGCTTACATGCGCTGGAACGCCATGGCCATGGTGGTGCGCGCCAACCGCCTGAACCCGGCCGATGGCGGCGACCTGGGCGGCCACATCGGTTCCTTCGCCTCGCTGGCCTCGATGCTGGGGGCGGGCTTCAACCACTTCTGGCACGCCGAGAGTGAGAACCATGGCGGCGACCTGCTCTACATCCAGGGCCACAGCTCCCCCGGCATCTACGCCCGGGCCTACCTGGAAGGCCGCCTGACCGAGGCCCAGCTCGACAGCTTCCGCCAAGAGGTGGATGGCAAGGGCCTGTCCAGCTACCCGCATCCCAAGCTGATGCCGGACTTCTGGCAGTTCCCCACCGTCAGCATGGGCCTGGGGCCCTTGATGGCCATCTACCAGGCACGTTTCCTGAAGTACCTGGGCGCCCGCGGCATCGCCGACACGGCCAATCGCAAGGTCTGGGCCTTCATGGGCGACGGCGAGATGGACGAACCGGAATCGCTGGGTGCCATCGGCCTGGCGGCGCGCGAGGGCCTGGACAACCTGGTCTTCGTCGTCAACTGCAACCTGCAGCGCCTGGACGGCCCGGTGCGCGGCAACGGCAAGATCATCCAAGAGCTGGAGAGCGAGTTCCGCGGCAGCGGCTGGAACGTCATCAAGCTCATTTGGGGCAAGGGCTGGGACGAGCTGCTGGCGCGCGACAAGAGCGGCAAGCTCAAGCAGCTGATGATGGAAACGCTGGACGGCGACTACCAGGCCATGAAGGCCAACGACGGCGCTTACGTCCGCAAGCACTTCTTCGGCAAGTACCCCGAGACCGCCAAGCTCGTCGAGCACATGAGCGACGAAGAGATCTTCGAGCTGCGCCGTGGCGGTCACCAGCCCGAGAAGGTATACGCCGCCTTCCACCGCGCCCACCACAACACCACGGGCCAGCCCACCGTGCTGCTGGTCAAGACGGTCAAGGGCTATGGCATGGGCAAGGCCGGTGAAGGCAAGAACACCGTCCACCAGACCAAGAAGCTGACCGACGACGACATCAAGTACATCCGCGACCGCTTCGGCATCCCCGTGCCCGACAGCGAGCTGCCCAAGCTGCCGTACTACAAGCCGGCCGACGACACGCCGGAAATGCGCTACTTGCACGAGCGCCGCCAGGCCCTGGGCGGCTACCTGCCCAAGCGCCGCATCAAGGCCGACGAGAGCTTCACGATCCCGCCGCTGGACACCTTCAAGGCCGTGCTGGAGCCCACGCCCGAAGGGCGCGAGATCTCCACCACCCAGGCCTACGTCCGCTTCCTGACGCAGCTGCTGCGCGACAAGGACCTGGGCCCGCGCGTGGTGCCCATCCTGGTGGACGAGGCGCGCACCTTCGGCATGGAGGGCCTGTTCCGCCAGATCGGCATCTACAACCCCAAGGGCCAGCTGTACACCCCGGTCGACAAGGACCAGGTCATGTACTACCGCGAGGACAAGGCCGGCCAGATCCTGCAAGAAGGCATCAACGAGGCCGGCGGCATGGCCTCGTGGATCGCCGCGGCGACGTCGTACTCGACGAACAACCGCGTGATGATCCCGTTCTACATCTACTACTCGATGTTCGGCTTCCAACGCATCGGCGACCTGGCCTGGGCCGCCGGCGACATGCAAGCCCGCGGCTTCTTGCTGGGCGGCACCAGCGGCCGCACCACGCTGAACGGCGAGGGCCTGCAGCACGAAGACGGCCACAGCCACATCCTGGCCGGCACCATCCCGAACTGCATCTCCTACGACCCCACCTTCGCGCACGAGGTGGCGGTGATCATGCACAGCGGCTTGAAGCGCATGGTCGAGAACCAGGAGAACGTGTTCTTCTACCTGACCCTGCTCAACGAGAACTACGCCATGCCCGGCCTGCAAGCCGGCACCGAGGCCGAAATCCTCAAGGGCATGTACTTGCTGCAGGGCGCTGAAAAGGGCGCGCTGGAAGTGAACCTGCTGGGCAGCGGCACCATCTTGCGCGAATCCATCGCGGCCAAGGCCCTGCTGGAGCAGGACTGGGGCGTGAGCGCCAACGTGTGGAGCTGCCCGAGCTTCAACGAGCTGGCCCGCGACGGCCAGGACGCCGAGCGCTGGAACCTGTTGCACCCGCTGGAGGCCCCGCGCCAGAGTTTCGTGGCCCAGCAGCTGAACCGCACCGCCGGCCCCGTGGTGGCCAGCACCGACTACATGAAGGCCTACGCCGAGCAGATCCGTGCCTACGTGCCGGCCGGCCGCAGCTACAAGGTGCTGGGCACCGACGGCTTCGGCCGCAGCGACTTCCGCAGCAAGCTGCGCCAGCACTTCGAGATCAACCGCCACTACGTCGTGGTGGCCGCGCTCAAGGCCTTGGCTGACGAAGGCAAGCTGCCGGTGGCCAAGGTGGCCGAGGCCATCGCCAAGTACGGCATCGATGCCGCCAAGATCAACCCGCTGTACGCCTGAGGAACCGACGTCATGGCATTGGTGCAAGTCAAGGTCCCGGACATCGGCGACTTCAAGGATGTGGCCATCATCGAGGTGCTGGTCAAAGAGGGCGACACGATCCGCCCCGAGCAGAGCCTGATCACCGTCGAGAGCGACAAGGCCTCGATGGAGATCCCCAGCAGCCACGGCGGCGTGGTCAAGTCGCTCAAGGTCAAGCTGGGCGACAAGGTCAACATCGGCGACCTGCTGCTGGAGTTGGAAAGCGCGGGCGCGCCCGCCGCGGCACCGGCGCCCACGGCGTCTGCGGCCCCTTCCGCCTCGGCAGCGGCCGCCCCGACCCCAGTGGCCGCCCCGGCCACGGCGCCGGCTGCAGCCAGCGCGGGCAACAGCACCGTCACCGTGGTGGTGCCCGACATCGGCGACTTCAAGGACGTGGCCGTCATCGAGTTGCTGGTCAAGCCCGGCGACACCGTGGCCGTGGACCAGAGCCTGATCACCGTCGAGAGCGACAAGGCCTCGATGGAGATCCCCAGCAGCCACGCCGGCGTGGTGCAGTCGCTCAGCGTGAAGCTGGGCGACACCGTCAACATCGGCAGCCCGGTGTTGGTGCTGACCGTGGCCGGCGCCGCCTCAGCGGCGGCCCCGGTCCCGGTGGCCGCGCCCGTGGCGGCCCCCGCGCCGGTGGCGGCCTCGGCCACCCCAGCCACCCCGGCCGCGGCCCACAACCCGACGGCCGCGCCTTCGGCTGCGTTGCCCCACGCCAGCCCCAGCGTGCGCAAGTTCGCCCGTGAGCTGGGCGTGCCCCTGGACGAGCTCAAGGGCTCGGGACCCAAGGGCCGCATCACGCAGGACGACGTGGCCGGCTTCGTGAAGGCCGTGATGGCCGGTGGCGTGCAAACCAAGGCCCAGGCCGCCAAGGCGCCGGCCGCGTCGGCGGGTTCGGGCGCGGGCCTGAACCTGCTGGCCTGGCCGCAGGTCGACTTCGCCAAGTTCGGCGCGGTCGAGCGCAAGCCCCTGTCGCGCATCAAGAAGATCAGCGGCGCCAACCTGCACCGCAACTGGGTCGTCATCCCGCACGTGACGAACCACGACGAGGCCGACATCACCGAGCTGGAAGCCTTCCGCGTGGCCATGAACAAGGAGCACGAGAAGTCGGGCACCAAGTTCACGATGCTCGCCTTCCTGATCAAGGCCAGCGTGGCCGCGCTCAAGAAGTTCCCCGAGTTCAACGCCAGCCTGGACGGCGACGAGCTCGTGCTGAAGAAGTACTTCCACATCGGCTTCGCGGCCGACACCCCCAACGGCCTCGTCGTGCCCGTCATCAAGGACGCCGACCAGAAGGGCGTGGCGCAGATCGCCAAGGAGATGAGCGAGTTGGCCGCCAAGGCGCGCGACGGCAAGCTCAGCCCTGCAGACATGACGGGCGGCTGCTTCAGCATCTCGTCCTTGGGCGGGATCGGTGGCACCTACTTCACGCCCATCATCAACGCGCCCGAAGTGGCCATCTTGGGTGTGTGCAAGAGCTTCATCAAGCCGGTGTGGAACGGCTCGGCCTTCGAGCCGCGCCTGACCCTGCCGCTCAGCTTGAGCTGGGACCACCGCGTGATCGACGGCGCCGCCGCGGCGCGCTTCAACGCCTACCTCGGCGCGATCCTGGCGGACTTCCGCCGCGTGCTGCTGTAAGGGGCCCCGCATGGCACAAATCGAACTGCGCGTCCCCGACATCGGCGACTTCAAGGACGTTGGCGTCATCGAGCTGCTCGTCGCCGTGGGCGACACCGTCAAGCTCGACCAGAGCCTAATCACGGTCGAGAGCGACAAGGCCTCGATGGAAATCCCGGCCACGGCCGCGGGCACCATCACCGAGCTGAAGGTCAAGATCGGCGACAAGGTCAACAAGGGCGACCTCGTCGCCTTGGCCGAGGGCGTCGCTGCCGCGGCAGCCCCTGTGGCCAGCGCGGCGCCGGCACCTGCTGCAGCCAAGCCAGCGTCCGCCCCTGCGGTGGCCGCGACCGTGGCGCCAACGCCGGCCACCGCGTACACCGGCGGTGTCGACCTCGAATGCGACGTGCTGGTGCTGGGCGCCGGCCCCGGCGGCTACTCGGCCGCCTTCCGCGCGGCCGACCTGGGCCTGAAGGTCGTGCTGGTCGAGCGCTACGCCACCTTGGGCGGCGTTTGCCTGAACGTGGGCTGCATCCCGTCCAAGGCGCTGTTGCACGTGGCCGCGGTGATGGACGAGGTCAGCCACTTCGCCGACCTGGGCGTGAGCTTCGGCGCCCCCACCGTCGACCTGGACAAGCTGCGCGCTCACAAGGCCAAGGTGGTGGGCAAGCTCACCGGCGGCCTGTCGGCCATGGCCAAGATGCGCAAGGTCACCGTCGTGCGCGGCAAGGGCACCCTGGTGGACGCCCAGCACCTGAAGGTGGAGGAGTCCACCGGCAGCGGCCAAGAGCTCACCGGCAAGACGCAAACCATCCGCTTCAAGCGCGCCATCTTGGCGGCCGGCTCGCAAGCGGTGCGCCTGCCCTTCCTGCCCCAGGACGATCGCATCGTCGACAGCACCGGCGCGCTGGAGTTGCGCGGCAGCCCGAAGAAGATGCTCGTCATCGGCGGCGGCATCATCGGCCTGGAGATGGGCACGGTCTACAGCACGCTCGGCGCCAAGCTGGACGTGGTGGAAATGATGGACGGTCTGATGCAAGGCGCCGACCGCGACCTGGTCAAGGTGTGGCAGAAGATGAACGCCAAGCGCTTCGACAAGGTCATGCTCAAGACCAAGACCGTTGGCGCGCAGGCCACGCCCGAGGGCATCAAAGTGCAGTTCGAGGGCCTGGATGGCACCAAGAGCGAAGGCACCTACGACCTGGTTTTGCAGGCCGTGGGCCGCACGCCCAACGGCAAGAAGATCGGCGCCGAGAACGCCGGCCTGGCCGTGACCGATCGCGGCTTCGTTAACGTCGACATCCAAATGCGCACCAACGTGCCCAGCCTGTTCGCCATCGGCGACTTGGTGGGCCAGCCCATGCTG
The DNA here is from genome assembly GCF_004004565.1 of Inhella crocodyli. GTDB lineage: Bacteria > Pseudomonadota > Gammaproteobacteria > Burkholderiales > Burkholderiaceae_C > Inhella > Inhella crocodyli. The sequence continues at coordinate 250,549 of NZ_SACM01000005.1, read as the reverse complement.
GCGCACAAGGCAGTGCACGAGGCGCACGTGGCCGCCGAGGTCATCGCCGGCGAGTTGCTGGGCGACGAGAAGCTGGCCAAGAGCGCCTTCAACGCCCGCGTGATCCCCAGCGTGGCCTACACCGACCCCGAGGTGGCTTGGGTGGGCCTGACCGAGGACCAGGCCAAGGCCGAGGGCATCAAGGTCGAGAAGGGCCTGTTCCCTTGGACGGCCAGCGGCCGCGCCATTGCCAACGGCCGCGACGAAGGCTTCACCAAGCTGCTGTTCGACGCGGAAACGCACCGCATCGTCGGCGGTGGCATCGTCGGCACGCACGCCGGCGACATGATTGGCGAGATCGCCCTGGCCATCGAGATGGGCGCCGACGCGGTGGACATCGGCAAGACCATCCACCCGCACCCCACGCTGGGCGAGAGCATCGGCATGGCGGCCGAGGTGGCGCACGGCAGTTGCACCGATTTGCCGCCCGCGAAACGCTGAGCACGCCGCCCTGATCGCAGCACCAGCCCGAACGGAAACCGTTCGGGTTTTTTCTTGTCGGTGAGGCCCCGATGATGCGGACGCGGGCGCTTTGCTCGCCCCCTCTTTTTCAACCCACACGGTGGAGGCTTGGATGAGCAACGCGACTTGGGATGCAGCGGCCGGCAACGACGATTGGAACGCTGCCGGCAATTGGACGGGCGCGGCGGTGCCCGACGGGCAGGCCCAGTTTGCCGGCAGTGCCCAAACCGTCATCGGCTTCTCGCAAGCCGCTGGCACGCAGGTGGGCGGCTTGGCCTTTGCCCCCGGGGCCCCGGGCTACACCTTTTGCCTTGGTGCGGCATCGCCCACAGCGCCCACGCTGAACATCGCGGGTGCCGGCGTCGACAACGCCTCCATGGCCACGCAAAGCTTCATCGTGGCCGCCACCAGCGCCAGCCTGCACACGCCGCAGTTGCAATTCAGCAACCAGGCCTCGGCGGGCTCGGCGAACAACTTCTACTGCGCCGGCCCGGTCAACGCCCAAGGCGCCGGCGGTGGGGTGATCCGATTCGTGGGGCGCGCGTCCGCCGGTTCGGCGCGTTTCATGGCCTGGACCGGGGCGGGCGTGCCAGCCCGGCAGGGCAGCACCGTGGGCGGCGAGATCAGCTTTGGCGACGACGCGACGGCCGAGACCGCCAGCTTCGTGGTGTACGGCAGCTTGGGTCCCGATGGCGACACCTTCGGCAACGCGGTGTTTCACGACCGCTCGACCGCGGCGCGGGCGCGCTTCTTGAACGTGGGCGGCACCGTGAGCGGCGGCGATGGGGGCAACACCCAGTTCTACGACCAGTCCAGCGCCGTGCAAGCGCAGTTCGACAACCAGGGCGGGACGGTGGTCAAGGCCAACGGTGGCGATGTGGCCTTCGACGGCACGGCCACCGGCGCGCAGGGCCTCTACCTCAACCACGCCGCCCCGGCCGCCGGCGCCTACGGGGGGGTCACCAGCTTCAATAACAACCCGCCGCACATGGCCAGCAGTGGCGCGTCCGCCGGCTCGGGCGTGTACATCAACTTCGGCGCTTGCCACGGCGCGCAGGGTGGCGGTGGGCACGTCGAATTCAGCGCCAAGTACGGCTGGTGCACGGCCGCGAACGCCACCTTCCACAACCATGGCAGCGAGGTGGCGAGTCCCGCCAGCGCCGGTCACACGATCTTCTCGATCAACACCCCGACAAGCTACTTCCCGACGGCGGCGCAAGCCAGCTTCTACAACCACCCGGCTGCCGCCGCCGGGGGGGCGGCGGGCTACACGCAGTTCGCCGTGTACGCCAGCACGGACGCTGGCGCGGTGCCCGCGCCAGCCGGTGGCGCGGTGCCCACGGCCGGCCAAGCCACCTTCGTGAACCTGGGCGGCCACGCGCCTGGCGTGGCCGGGGGCTACACCGTGTTCGCCGGAACGGCCTCGGCCGGGCAGGCCGTGTTGGTGGCCCACGGCGGCAGCCGCGGGGGCGGTGGGGGCCGCATCGTCTTCCGCGACGCGGCCACGGGCGACGCGGCCAGCGTTTACTTGGCGGACAACGCCGAGCTCGACCTCAGCGCCCACCGTGGCGGCTTGGGCCTGGCCAACCTTGACCTGGCCGGTGGCGTGCTTCGCGTGGCGCTGGGCAACGCGCCCACGCCGCTGCAACTCAGCGGTCGTCTGGCCATGCGGGGCAGCACCACTTTCGCCTTCGAAGGCGCCAACACGGCCCCGGCGGCGCCCCTGACCCTGCTGAGTGCGCCCAACCTGGGCGAGTTCGCGGCCTCGCAGTTCGCGGGCAACGCCGTCGGTGGCAAGGCCCCCACCTTCTCCGTGCAGGGGCAGAACCTGCAGGTGCGCTTCGGCTGAGGGCACGACGCGCCGGGCTTGGGCTCAGGGTTCGCCAGGGCCCGGCCTGGGCACAAGCGCACGCCCACCCCGGCTTTGACGCGCCGCTCCGCTGGGCGACGCCGCGTCGCCTGACTAAGCTGTCGGCCCCTGTCACTGACGCTCCCCAGGCATGCCCGCTGCGCCCGCACCCACCCCCGGATTGGTCTTCCGCAAGGACGGCCGTGCCGGCCGCAGCAGCAGCACGGCGGGCAAGCACATCCTGGCGCGCGCGCTCGATGCCCTGGGCGCTTTTTCTTCCGCGCAGGCCACGCGGGCCGAAACGCGCTGGCGCCGTCTGTACCCGCATCCCGTCACCCATTGGGTGGAAGGGGCGGTGCTGCGCCCTCAGGCGGTGGTCGCCAGTGCCGAGGCGGGCTTGGCCGCGGCCTGGGAGGCCCTGGCCTGGGTGGGCGACGACGGCGTGGAGCGCGACCTGGCCGAAGCCTTGGCCGCCCCCGAAGGCTGGCCCTTGGCCACCTTCACGCTGAAAGGGGAGGGCACGGCCGCGGTGCACCCGTGGAGCGTGCCGTACCGCGGCGAGACCCTGCAGGGCGACGCCTTGCTGCAGCAGCTGCTGCGCTGGGTGGAAGCCGGCGTGCTGGAGGCCAGCGCGGCCAAGGCCTTGGGCCGCTGCGTGCGCCACCCCGAGTGGTTCGACCTGTCGGACCGCCACATCGCGCTGCTGGGGGCGGGCAGCGAGGCCGGTCCCTTGCGGTGGTTGGTGCGCTGGCGCGCCAATTTGCTGGCCGTGGACTTGGACCGCCCCGAGGTCTGGACCCGCATCGCCGACCTGGTTCGGGCCGGCAACGCGACCCTGCACCTGCCGCTGCGCGGCCCCGCCGGCGGCGACTGGACCCGCCAGGCTGGTGTCGACCTGCTGCGGGACGCCCCACGCGCGGCCGCCTGGCTGCGCAGCTTCGAGCGCCCGCTGGACGTGGGCGCCTTCGCCTACGCCGATGGCGAGCGGCACCTACGCGTCTCCGTGGCCATGGACTTGGTCGTGCGCGCGGTGCTGCAGGCCCAGCCCGCGAGCTCCGTGGCCTACCTTGCCACGCCCTCCGACGTCTTCCCCGTGCCCGAAGCCAGCGCCCGGTTTGCGCAGCGCCGACACGCTGGTCGTTCTGGCCCCTTGCGCTGGCTGCAAGACGGATTGTGTGCGCTCACGCGCGGGGGCCTGTTTCGCCCGCATTACCCGGAGCTCATGCCCTTGCCCGATGGTCGCCAACTGGGCGTCAGCGACAGCCTGGTGTTGCAGCAAGGGCCCAACTACGCCGTGGCCAAGCGCTTGCAGCAGTGGCGTGCGCTGGTCGCCCGCGCCCAAGGGCACCGCGTCAGCCTCAACGTGGCCCCGGGCACTGGCACGCACTCGGTGATGAAGAACCCGGCCTTGGCGGCCGGTTACCGCGGGGCGAGCGCCTTCCAGGTCGAGGTCTTCGAGCCCGACACCACGAATGCCTTGATGGCCGCCCTGTGGGTGCACGACCTGCGCACCGACCGTGCGCCGTCCGACCCGCGCGTGCCACTCGCCCATCCCCTGGACCTGGTGATGGACCAAGCCTGCCACGGCGGCCTGTGGACGACGGCCTTCCGGCCCCGCTCGGTCTTGCCGGCGGCGGCGTTGCTGGGGTGGTGGCGCAGGCCCTGAGCGCTGCGAGCGCGGGGCGCTTGGCGCTGACACCGAACGGTGGGTGTTGGCGGAGGCTGTGAGATTCGAACTCACGGGCCCTTGCGAGCCGGCAGTTTTCAAGACTGCTGGGTTAAACCACTCCCCCAAGCCTCCGCGCAGAGGGCGCGCATTGTCACACCGTGCCGGGCGCCAGGGCCTGCTCGCAATGCACTTGCACGATTTCGCGGCGGCCACCGTCGATGCGCGCGGCGCTGAGGCAGCCACCCCACACGCACCCGGTGTCCAAGGCCAGCAGGTCGGGGCGTTCGATCAGTCCCAAGGTGCTCCAGTGCCCGAAGGCAATCGCCTGCCCATGGCTGGCACGCTGCGGGTGCTCGAACCATGGATGGTGGCCGGGCGGCGTGGCGCCGGCGCCTTCCTTGGTGGCGAAGTCCATGGCCCCGTCCTCGCGCACGAAGCGCAGGCGGGTGAACGCATTCACCAAACAGCGCAGGCGCTCGGTGCCCTGGAGGCGGTCGTCCCAGCGGGCGGGCTCGTTGCCCATCATGCGGGGCAGGAAGTCGGCGCGGGCAAGGGGGTCGCTGATCACGGCGCCCAGCTCCTCAGCCAGGGCCAGGGCGTGATCGACGGTCCAGGCGGGCAACAGGCCGGCGTGAACCATCAGCCAGCCCGGTGCCTGCCGCGCCAAGGGCTGTTGGGCCAGCCAGTCGAGCAAGGCATCCCGGTCCGGCGCGGCGAGCAGGGATTGGAGGCGGTCGCTGGGCTTGGCCGCCCGGTGACCGGCGGCCACGACCAACAGGTTCAGGTCGTGGTTGCCCAGCACGGCGCGCGCGTTCAGCGCGCGCACCCGGCGCAAGGTGGCCAACGAATCCGGGCCACGACCGACCAGGTCGCCCAGCAGCCACAGGCGGTCGCGAGAGGGCGAAAAGCCCACGGTGTCGAGCAGGCGCCCGAGTGCCGCATCACAGCCTTGCAAATCGCCCACGAGCCAGTCCATGGCGCGCATTGTGGACGGCCGCCGGCGGGGCACCTGGGGGCCACCCTGAAGCCGGCGGGGGTGCGGGGTGAGACAATCGCGCCCAGTTTTCGCCGCCCTTGGGCGGCATTTTCTTGATGGATGCCGCGCTTTTACTGTTCCTGATCCTGCTCAACGGCTGGTTTGCCATGTCGGAAATGGCCCTCACGGCCAGTCGCAAGGCGCGCTTGCAGGTCATGGTGGAGGCGGGCGAGTCGGGGGCTGCGCAGGCCCTGGCCCTGCACGAAAGCCCGACCAAGTTCCTGTCGACCATCCAGATCGGCATCACCTCCATCGGGGTGCTGAATGGCATCGTCGGGGAGGCCGCGTTCGCCGGCCCCTTGTCCGAGTGGCTGGAGGCGCACTTTACGGTCTTCACCGAGCGTGGCGCCAACCTGACGGCCACCGGCTTGGTCGTCGTGATCATCACCTTCGCGACCATCGTCTTCGGGGAATTGGTGCCCAAGCGCCTGGGGCAGATCTACCCCGAGGTCGTTGCGCGCATGGTGGCCCAGCCCATGAACGCCCTGTCGGCCTTGGCGCGCCCCTTCGTGCGCACGCTGACCTTTTTCACCGAAGCGACCTTGCGCCTGATGGGCCTCAAAGACCGGGGCCAGCGCAGCGTGACGGAAGAGGAGATTGCGGCCAGCCTGGAAGAGGGCTTGGACGCGGGCGTGATCGAAGAGTCCGAGCACCAGATGGTGCGCAACGTCTTCCGCCTGGACGAACGCCAGATCGGCTCCATGATGATCCCGCGCGGCGAAATCGCTTGGCTGGATGCCGAGGCCAGCGCCGAGCAGGTGCTGGCGGTGCTGCGCGAGCACGGTTACAGCCGCTACCCCGTGTGCCGGGGTGACCTGAGCGACGTCTTGGGCGTGGTGTCGGCCCAAGGCCTGTTGCAGCGGGCGCTGGGCCAGCAAGCCTTCAACCTCACCGACAGCCTCGAGGCCCCGGTGTTCGTGCCCGAGACCTTGAGCGGCATGGAACTCTTGGAGCACTTCCGCGCCAGCGACGCCCCCTTGGTCTTCGTGGTGGACGAGTACGGCGAGGTGCAGGGCGTCATTGCCGTGCGCGATTTGCTCGAGGCCATCGCTGGCGAGTTCAACGCCCCGAGCGACGGCGAGGCCTGGGCCACGCAGCGGGCCGATGGCAGCTGGCTGATGGACGGCCTGATCCCGGTGCACGAGCTGAAGGACCGCCTCGACATCAAAGAACTGCCCGAGGAAGACCGCGGGCGTTACAACACCCTGGCCGGCATGATCATGCTGCTGCTGGGCCACCTGCCGCGCACGGCCGATGCGGTGGAGTGGGAGGACTGGCGCTTCGAGGTCGTGGACCTCGACGGCAAGCGCGTGGACAAGGTGCTGGTCTCGCGCCTGCCGTCCTGAAGCCTCCATCCCCTGGCCATTTCCATTTCTCAACCGAAAGACCGAGATGAAGTTTCCCCCGATGTACCGCAGCATGACCGCCCTGGACACGGTGCAGCACCGCGAGCTGCGTGTCAGCCAGGCGGCCGCCACGCTGGACAACGCCAAGGACCTGAACGCCGTGTTCCTGAACGTGGTCGAGTTCGCCGACGCGTGCCGCGAGTTCGCCATCGTGTTCGTGCGCACGGGCGAGGGCAAGGACGGCAAGCCGGCTCCCGTGGCCCCGTTGGCCGTGCTGGGCTTGAACCAAGGCGAGAACCTGTTCTTGAAGGACGGCCAGTGGCAAGGCGAATACGCCCCGGCCTACCTGCGTCGCTACCCCTTCTGCATGGCGCGCCTGGAGGCCGGCAGCGACCGCCTGGCGGTGTGCGTGGACGACAGCTGGAGCGGCTTTTCGACGACCGAAGGCGAGCGTCTGTTCGACGACAAGGGCGAACCGACCGAGTTCACCAAGGGCTTGGTGACTTTCTTGGAGTCTTTCGAAACCGAATCGGACCGCACCCAGCAAGCGTGCAACGAGATGGACGAGGCGGGCCTGTTCGAAGAGATGCGCTTCGAAGCCCAAGTGGGCGACGGTCCCAAGATCGAGGTGACCGGTTTCTTGGCCGTGAACCACGAAAAGCTGATGGCCCTGCCCGACGACAAGGTGCTGGCCTTCCATCGCAATGGCTTGCTGCAGCTCGTCGAGATGCACCGCCTGTCGCTGGCCAACATGTCGCGACTCGCTGCGAAACGAAACAAATTGTAAGAATCCTCCTTGCGTAGGATCCTTTCTTGTTTCAACTGAGTCTGTGACTTTGATTTCGTACGCGTAAGTCCTAGTCACACGACACACCACTGTCAAGAACGCATCGCTAGACTCCGCCTCCCCTGTTCATGGGGGGTGGAGTTGACAGCGTGGGAACCAGCAGCGTTTTTGTAGAAAGCCGGTGGCAAGGTGGGGTGCCCGTGACTGAAGGGGCCACCACCTGGCGCTTGCCATCGTGGCCCCAAACGGCGATGGACGTTCGCGCGGCCCTGCAGCCCTGGCGTCAGCGCTTCAGCTTCGACCGGGCCCGCAGTTTGGCGGGTTGGCGCACCAGCCAAGCCTTGCTCGGCCGCCGCTACACCCAGCGCGGTTTGCGCATCGTGCCGCAGGCCACCCCCGAACCCGATTTGGCGACCTTGCAAGCCCGCGACGGTCGGCGCTTGGTCGGCACCTTGTCGGTGCGCGTCGATGGGCCCAATGGCTTGGCGGCCGATGGCGTCTTTCCTGACGAAGTGGCCGCGTTGCGGACCCAAGGCTGGCGCTTGTGCGAGTTCACGCGCCTGGCGGTCGAGGGCGAGCAGCCCAGCAAAGCGGTCCTGGCCAGCCTGTTCCACCTGGCCTACCTGTACGCCCACCGCATCAAGTCGGCCGACTTGGTGATCATGGAAGTGCACCCTCGCCACGCCCCGTTCTACCGCCGCATGCTGGGCGCCGAGGTCGTGGCCAGCGGGCGCGACAACCCCACGGTGCAGGCGCCTTCGGTGCTGATGCGCGTGGAGTTGGCCCACATCCAGGAGCAGGTGCGCCGCCTGGGCGGTCGTCCGGAGTTGGCCGACACCGAGCGCAGCCTGTTCCCGCTGGGCTATGCCCCCAGCGAAGAGCCCATGCTCATCGAGCGCTTGCGCGCCGAGATCTGATCAAGCGCCGCTCGCCGGCGCCAGCCAGCCGAGTTGCTGGCGCACTTGCGTGGCGGCGCGCACCAGGGCCTCGGTGACGCGTCGCCGCTCGCCCTCTGCCGCCCACTGGCTGCGCGGTGCCACCGCGACCAGGGCCCATTGCGCCACGGACAAGGCGTCGCACCCCGGCACCGCGAGGGCGGCGACGCCCGGCAGCAGGGCCTCGTCGCTGTGGGCGAACCCTTCGACGCGAACCGCCGCCAAACGGTGCTGGAACGCCAGCCATGCGCTGCCCTCGGCCGGTGCGCCCTGGGTCTGTCGCCACAAGGCCTCGACCTGGGCCGTCGCGCGCCAGGCCGCCATCGCCTGCCCGGAGGCGGTTTGGTGCAGGTTCAGCACCGTGCCGTGGCGCAGGCTCACGTGCAGGGGGGAGGGCGCCTCGGCCACGCGGACGACCGTGGGGCCGGCATTGCCCCACAGGGTCAGCGCCACCGTGCACCCCGTGGCCAAGGCCAGGGGTTCAAGTTGGGCGCTGGCCAAGCGAATGGGGTCGTGCTGCTGCAGGCTGATCAGGCCCAGTTGCATGGCCATGGGACCCAGGCCGTAGCGGCCGCTGGCCTCGTCTTGGGCCACCAAGCCCACCCGCCCCCAACTGACCAAGTACGGGTGGGCCTTGGCCGGGCTCATGCCGGCCCGGGCCGCCAGTTCTTTCAGCGGCAGGGCGCCCCCTGCGCCGGCCAGGGCTTGCAACAAGGTGCCGCCCACCTCCAGGCTTTGGATCCCGCGCGGTGCTTTGCTCATGGCCAAAAATTCTACTTAGACAAATGCATTTGCAATGGCAGAATTTTGATCCCGACGCGCACTCCCGCTCATGCCCATGCTTGACCTCGACTACTTGCCGGGTTTCGGCAACCACCTCCACAGCGAAGCCACACCCGGCGCCTTGCCGGTGGGCCAGAACAGCCCCCAACGCTGCCCGCTGGGGCTGTACGCCGAGTTGTTTTCGGCCGCGGCTTTCACCGCCCCGCGGGAGGGCAATCGCCGCACCTGGATGTACCGCCGCCTGCCTTCGGTGCGGGCCGGTGCCTACGAGCCCTACGTGCAGCCCCACTGGTGCTCGGGCGCGGCGCAAGGGGAGTGGACGGCGCCGGAGCCGCACCGCTGGGCGCCTTTGCCGGCCCAAGGGGGCGACTTCGTCGACGGCCTGCGCACCTACGCGGTGAACGGCGACCCCGACGCCCAGTGCGGCATGGCCGCCCACCTCTACAGCGCCGACCGCTCCATGGCCGACCGGGCCCTGGTCAACGCCGACGGCGAAATGCTCCTGGTGCCGCAGGAAGGGCGGCTGCTGGTCCGCACCGAACTCGGTCGCATGGTGGTGGCGCCCGGCGAGATCGCCCTGGTGCCGCGCGGCATGGCCTTCGCCGTTGACGTCGAGGGCCCGTCCCGGGGCTACGTGTGCGAGAACCACGGGGCCCCGTTTCGCTTGCCCGAATTGGGCCCCATCGGTTCCAACGGGCTGGCCGAGCCCCGTCACTTTCTCGCGCCCACCGCGCACGCCGAGGCCGACCGCCCGACCGAACTGATCAAGCGCCAGCACGGTCGCCTGTGGCGCAGCCGGCAGGCGCACACCCCGTTCAACGTGGTGGCCTGGGCGGGCAATGCCCTGCCGTTCAAGTACGACACGGCGCGCTTCATGGTGATCAACACCGTCAGCTTCGACCACGCCGACCCGAGCATCTTCACGGTGCTGACCTCGCCGACCGACACCCTGGGCTGGGCCAACGTGGACTTCGTGATCTTCCCGCCGCGCTGGATGGTGGCCGAGAACACCTTCCGCCCGCCTTGGTACCACCGCAACACCATGAGCGAGTTCATGGGCCTGGTCACCGGCCAGTACGACGCCAAGCCCGAGGGCTTCAAGCCCGGGGGCGCCAGCCTGCACAACGCCTACGTGCCCCACGGTCCGGACGCCGAGGCCTTCCAAGCGGCCTCCAATGCGGACCTGAAGCCGCAGAAACTGGACCAGACCCTGGCCTTCATGTTTGAAACCCGCTGGCCCTTGCGGCCCACGGCCTTTGCGATGAACACGCCGGGGCTGCGCGAGGCCACTTACGCCGACTGCTGGGCCCCATTGACCGACGCTTCCAACGCCCCTGCCTGACCATGCTCGACTTCACGCACGATCCTGCCGCTGCTTCCTGGGTCGCATCGGCCAACGCGCCCGACACCGACTTTCCGCTGCAAAACCTGCCCTACGCGCGCTTGCGCCGCCGCGGCTCGCAGGCCGACTGGCGCATCGGCGTGGCCATCGGCGACCAGGTCTTGGACCTGCGTCTCGCGGCGGCCCAGGGCCGCTGGTCCAGCGCCGTGCAGGTGCTGTTGGCGCCCTTGGCCCAGGGCGACTTGAACGCCTTGATGGCCCAGCCGGTCGAGCGGCGACGGCAGTTGCGCCACGCGCTGTTCGAGGCGTTGCGCGAGGGCTCGCCTCAGGCCGCTGTGTTGGCATCGGCGCTGCTGCCGCAGGCCGATGTCGAGTACGCCTTGCCGGCGCGGGTGGGCGACTACACCGACTTCTACGCCGGCATCCACCACGCCGAGGCGGTGGGCCGCCTGTTCAGGCCGGACAACCCGCTGCTGCCCAACTACAAGTGGGTGCCCATCGGCTACCACGGGCGTGCGTCGAGCCTGGTGGTCAGCGGCACCCCGGTGCGCCGCCCCTGGGGCCAGCGCAAGGGGCCCAACGATGCCGTGCCGACTTTCGCGCCGAGCCAGCGCGTCGACCACGAGCTGGAACTGGCCCTGTGGGTCGGCCCGGGCAACGCCCTCGGCGACCCCATCCCCCTGGCGCAGGCCGAGCAGCACCTGTTTGGCGTGGGCCTGTTGAACGACTGGTCGGCCCGCGACATCCAGCCTTGGGAGTACCAGCCCCTCGGGCCGTTCCTGGCCAAGAACTTTGCCTCCACGGTGTCCCCTTGGATCGTGACTTGGGAGGCCCTGGCGCCGTTCCGCGGCCCGCTGGAGCGGCCGGCGGACGATTCGCCGTCCTTGCCCTACCTGGAGAGTGCGGCCAACCGCAGCCAAGGCGCCCTCGACATCCAGTTGGAGGTGTGGCTCACGCCGGCGGGCGGTGAGGCCCAACGCCTGGCCACCAGCAACGCGCGGCACCTTTACTGGACGGCCGCCCAGTTGCTGACCCACCACGCCAGCAACGGCTGCAACCTCCAACCGGGCGACCTGCTCGGCACCGGCACGATCTCGGGCCCGAAGCCCGAGCAGGCCGGGTCCTTGCTGGAGCTGACGCAGGGCGGCAAGCAGCCGATCACGCTGGCCAACGGCGCTCAGCGCACCTTCTTGCAAGACGGCGACGAACTGAGCCTGCGAGCGCACGCCGAGCGGCCGGGGGCTAGGCGCATCGGCTGGGGCGACTGCGCCGGCCGCATCACGCCAGCCGCCAGCGCCTGATCACCAACAGCAGGCCGGCGGCCAAGGCCAGGCCCAGCGCATCGGCGCCGAGGTCGGCCCAGCTGGCCTCGCGCGGTGGTGCTTGCGCTTGCAGCAGTTCGATCGCCGCACCGAAGGCCAGCAGCGCGGGCCAGCGCCAGTGGCTGTGCCAGCCCCAACGCGCCAGCATGCCCAGCACGGCGAAGGCCAGCAGGTGGTTGGCCTTGTCCCAGCCGGTGCTCAGGGCATCGGGCGGCGCCGGCATCAGGGCCAAAACCAGCACGGCGCTTGCACAAACCACGGTGGCAGCGCGCCCAAGGGGGGAACTCAGTGTTTTCACGGGGGCATCCTACGTAGGGCGCGCACCACAAGAGACCCCACGTGCGCCATTTCGGCACATCCCCTGTGGCATGCTGCATCGTTATCGCGCGTAACCCGATGGCACGCGCTGGGAAGCATCCATTCAAACCCCCCGAGGAGACGTCCATGAAGATTCGTTTGGCGCTGGGTAGCCTGGCGTTGGCCGCGCTGGCCGCGTGCGGTGGTGGCGGCAATACCGCCAGCATTTCCACGCCGTCCACCACCGAAACCACCCGCGTGATCGCCTTCGGCGACAGCCTCACCGACGGTGGCGCCTACTCCAAGGGCAATTCGCTGATCTTGCAAGGCCAGGGCATCCCGGCCGCGGCCGCCAACACGGTGGGCAAGTTCACCAACAGCCCGGGCTCGGTCTGGGTCGAGGTGCTGGCCGCCAAGCTGGGCACCACCATCGCGCCGGAGCGCTTCGAAGTGGGCGCTGCCAACCCCACTGCCGCGACGAACGCCCTGAACTCGGCCGCCAACGCCAACAACTACGCCCAGGGCGGTGCCCGCGTGGCCAAGACCCCGGGTGTCGGCTGCAACCCCAACGCCTCGGGCGTGTGCACGGCGCAGGCCGCCGTGCCGGTCGTGACCCAGATCGACCGCGCCTTGGCCAAGGGCAACTTCACCGCCACCGACCTGGTGCTGGTGTGGGCCGGTGCCAACGACGTGTTCTTCAACGCGACGCTGGCCAGCAACGACCTGACGGCTTCCACCATCGCCGCCGGCCGCGCCCTGACCGCCGCCGAACAGCAAGCGATCGTCGGCAAGTACGTGATCGCCATGGAAGAGGCCGGTCTGGCCACGATGCAGCAACTGCGTCGCCTGAAGGCCGCCGGTGCGCAGCGCGTGGTCGTCATGACCATCCCGAACGCCGCCAACTCGCCCTATGGTGACGCCAACGCCGCCGCCAAGCCCCTGCTGACGGCCCTGTCCGACGCCTACAACAACCAGCTCAAGAAAGAAATTTCGCTGAGCGACCCGGGCGTGCTTTTGTTCGACGCCGGCGCGCTGGCCGCGTCCTACCGCAGCAACCCGGCGGCCAACGGCTTCACCAACGTCACCATCCCGGTGTGCAACGTGCCGGCCGCCTTGGGCAACAGCTCGTCCTTCTGCTCGTCGCTCATCACGCCGTGGCTGTTCCCGGTTCCGGCCGCCACCTCGCTGTTCGCCGACGGCGTGCACCCCTCGCTGGCCGCGCACGACAAGTTCGGCAACGCCGTCCTGGAGGCCCTGCGCCAAAAGGCTTGGGTGAAGTAAGCCACAACCGAGGAAACAACATCATGAAAAAGCAAGTTTCTGTTCTCGCCCTGGCGGCGGCCATGGCCTGTGGCGCCCAAGCGCAGCAAAGCGGCAGCTCGGTCAACGTGTTCGGCGTGGTTGACGTCGGCGTGACGGTGCTGGACGGCGTGTCCGGCACGAGCAAGGTCCGCATGGTGTCCAGCGGTCAGCAACTGGGCTCGCGCCTGGGCCTGCGCGGCACCGAAGACCTGGGCAGTGGCTACAAGGCCATGTTCACGATCGAGCACCAGTTCTACGCCGACACCGGCAGCCAGAACCAAGCCGCCCCGCTGTCGGGCTTCGCCATCCCGACGCGCGCGTTGGTGGGCATCCCCAACACCATCCGCAGCCAGTTGGAGCCGCAACTGGGCCAGTCGCTGGCCGCATCGCTGAACAACGCGTTCTGGCACCGCCAAGCGTGGGCCGGTTTGGTCACGCCGGTCGGCGCGGTGCTGGCCGGCCGCCAGTACAGCCCGGTGTTCCAACTGTTCGGTCGCTTTGACCCGCACCAAGCCGGCAACGTGGGCAACGCGTTTGCCACGCTGACGGTCCCGACGGGCCTGGAAGTGCGCATCAACAACTCGGTGCAGTACGTCGCCGAGAAGGACGGCTGGCGCCTGAACGGCATGGTCGGCGCGGGCGAAGGTGAAATCGGCAACGGTCGTTTCTGGGGCGTCAGCGCCGGTTACGCCACCGGCGGCCTGGACGTGGGCATCGGCTACCAGAACCGCAAGACCTCTGAAGGCCTGCAGTCGCTGGAGAACACCGTGGTCGGTGCCAGCTACACCACCGGCCCCTGGAAGGTGACCGGCATGTGGTTGCGCGCCAAGGACAAGCACCCGATTCTGGGCGCTCAACTGCGTGCTTCTCTGAATGCCAGCACCGCGATCCCCGCCGCACTGAAGCCCGCCTTCCTGGCCTACGGTTCGCAAATCGCCAACAACCTGGGCTTCGATGGCAATTTGTCCTACGCCGGCATCCACTACATGATCAACGAGCGCAACAAGCTCGTGGCCAGCTACGGCGTCTACAACGACAAGGTGGCCGAGCGCGAAGCCGCGATCGCTGGCTTGGCGCTGGAGCACATCGTCAGCAAGCGCACTTCGATCTGGTTGTCGGGCGGTTATGTCGACAACAAGACCGGCCAGCAAATCCTGCCTTACTCGCAGGGCCACCTGTACGGCTTCACCGACAAGCCGGGTCGCGATTCCAGCGCCTACTCGATGAACTTGGTGCACCGCTTCTGAGCGAGTCTCGCCTCCCCCACAAAGCCCGGCCTGGCCGGGCTTTGTTTTTGGGCGCTTGATGGGCATCAAGGGCGGGGGCGGTCGGCGCCCCTAGGCTGACGGCCTTTGACAAAGGAAGGAGCCGAGCCATGGCGCAGTCGATGCCCCTGGAATCCGACGTGCTGGTGGTGGGGGCCGGACCTGCGGGCTTGGCCCTGGCCTGCGCGCTGCACGACGCCGGATTCGGTGTGCGTGTGCTGGAACGACAGGCCGCCACCGCCTTGGCCTGCCCCGCGGACGACGGGCGCGAGATCGCGCTGACGCACCGTTCACGGCGGCTTTTGACGCAATGGGGCCTTTGGGCGCAATTGCCCGCGGCGGCCATCGCGCCCCTGGCGCGCGCGAGCGTGCGCAGCGCGGGTGGGCGCTCTGTTTTGCCCTTCGAGGCGGCGGCGCAGGGCCACGAGGCCCTGGGTTGGCTGGTGGGCAACCACCACCTTCGCGCGGCCGCTTGGGCCGGGGCCCAGGCCCGGGGCATCGAGGTGCTGGCCGGGCGCTCGGTCAGCGGCGTCGTTCGCCAGGCGGGGCGCATCGGGGTGGTGGGGCCGCAGGGTTTGGCGGCGAACGCACGTTTGCTGGTGGCGGCCGACAGCCGCTTCTCCGAGCTGCGCCGCTGGGTGGGCATCGGCGCACGGCATTGCGACTTCGGGCGCAGTGCGCTGCTGGTGCCGGTGGCGCACAGCCTGCCGCATGACGCGTGCGCGCAGGAGTGCTTCCTGGCCGGCCACACGCTGGCGCTGCTGCCCATGAACGGCCAGCGCTCGTCGGTCGTGTGGACGGTGGCCAATGCCGCGCTGCCCCGGCTCTTGGCCCTGGACGACGAGGCCTTGGGCGCCGAGATCGAGCGGGCCAGCGAGCAGCGCCTGGGTCGGATTTACCCCTTGGGGTCGCGCCACACCTACCCCTTGGTGGCTGTGATGGCCGATCGCTTTGCCGACGACCGCGTGGCGCTGGTGGGCGATGCCGCGGTGGGCATGCACCCGGTGACGGCCCATGGGTACAACCTGGGGCTGTACGGCATCGAGGCCCTGGTCTCGCGCCTGCGGCGCGAAGACCCGGGCGCCGCCGGGCCCCTGCAAGCCTATGCCCAAGCCCACCGCCAAACGGCGTGGCCGCTGTACACGGCCACCAATGCCTTGGTGGGCTTCTTCACCGACGACCGCCCGCCGGTGCTGGCCTTGCGGCGGGCCGTGATCGACCTGGCCCGGCGCTTGCCGCCTTTGCGTGCGGCCATCGCCCACCGCCTGACCGACGCGGGCTGAAGCGCGTTCCGGCGCGTTGAATCGGCGGGCGCTCAGTCGAAGCGCCAGAGCCAGAGGGCGTCCAGCGCGCTGTCGGTGCCGCTTTGGGCGCGCAGCCGGAAGCGCTGTCCGAGCCGGTACACCAGCTGCCAACTGCCGGTGGCGGCGCTGAGGCTGCGCTCGTAGCCCACGCTCCAGCGCTTGGAGAGTTGGGCGCCCAGGCGCAGGGTGGTGCCGGCGTCGTCGCTGTTGCTGACGCTGAACTCCGTCAGCCCCAGCTTGTCCATCAACTGCGTGGTCGGGTTGTCGCCCTCGCCCGACAGGAGCGCCAGCGCCGCCCGCTGCAGCAGCGCGGTGTCGTTGCGCCCCAGTTCGTCCGGTGCGCGCCCGAGCAGCAGCCAGGCGAGCTTGTCGTTGTCGGCCATGTCGGGCTCGCTGTAGAGGCGGATGCGCGGCGTTTGCGCGCTGCCCGTGGCCCGAACCCCGACGCGCACTTCCAGGTCCGGGCGCAAGGCCAGGATGTCGAGGCGGGGGTTGTCCAGCGCGCCGGTGAAGCGCAGCTCACCGCTTTCGATGTCCAAGGTTTGCCCATAGGCCTTGTAGCGCCCGCCCCCCATCTCCACCCGGCCTGTCCATTGCGCCGCTTGGCCCCCTTGCTCTTGCAACTGCAATTGGCCCGTCAGCCGCGACGCCAGGCCCCGGCCCTGCACCCGAAGTCGCTGGCCCAGGTCGAGTTGCAGCAGCACGTCGCGCTGCCAGCGGCTGGGGGCCGTTGGCGCCTTGGCCTCGACGCTGGGGCGGACGACGCGCACGTCCTCGTCCAGGCTCGGGGCGTCGCCCTGGCCGATGTCGAACACGCCCTGGTCGGCCTGGACCTTGCCGCGCAGTTGCAGCCGGCGCCCGTCCAGCGCCAGCGTCACGTGGCCCGTGGTGGTCAGCTGGCGGTCGAACCGGTTCAGCAGGCGGAAGCCCTCGGCCTGCACGCTCAAGCGCGCGCCGGCGTCGGCCTGGCCCCAGGCCCACTGGCCTTGGCCGCGCAGCCAGCCCCCGCTGTCGCCCTCGCCGAGGCCTTGCAGGGTCCATTGCTGCAGCTCCAAGCGGTGGTCGTCGAAGCGCCAACGTGCCAGCCCGTTGCGCCCTCCCAGCCCGCTGGCAGCGTGCTGGAGGCGGTCGATGTGCAGCTCGCCCTGGCCTTGGAAGCGGGGCTGGGCCAAGGTGCCGCCCAAGTTGGCGTCCAACTCGGCTTGGCCGCGCAACTGCAAGCCCGCGGGCAACCAGGCCTGCAACAGGTGCAGGGCCGGCAGGCGGGCGCGCAGCTGGCCGGACAGGGGGCCGGTCGGCGCATCCACCTTGGCCTGGGCTTGCAGGCGGCCCAGCACGGGGCTTTCCACCTGCAACTGGGCACTGGCGCTGCCGGCCTGTCCTCGCGACAGGGCCAGTTGCAACTTCTCCAGGCCCAGGGCTTGCCCGTCCAAGCGCAGGTCGCCCGCCTGTCGGGCGAGGCGCAGGTCCAGCGCTGGGCCCTGCAGGGCCAGTTGCAGGTCGGCGCGCAGGTCGCCCTGCCAGCCGGCGTCGGGCTGCCAGCCCGCCAGCCAGGGCGCGACTTGCAAGCGCCCCGCCAGTTGCAGGTCCACCTCGGGCCGGCCCCGCTGCCAGCGCAAGCCAAGCACGGCGTTCGACATCGGGTCGCCGCGCAGCGCCAATTGGCCGCCGTCCAGGCGCAGACCCTGTCCGTCGGCGTCCCAGCGGGCTTGGGCTTGGTCCCATTGCAGCCAGGTGGCCCCGCCGACGGCGGCGAGTCGCTGACGGATGCCCGGCCAAGTCCAGCCTTGGGCATTGGCTTGGGGCGGTTCGGTGCGCCCTTCCCAGCGCCAAAGGGGCGACAGCGGGCCTTCGTGCGCGGCCGGCGCCTGGCCGTCGACCTGCCAGCTCAGGGGCCCCCGACGTCCGCCCTGGCCGCTGGCCTGGGCGATGTGCCAACCCTGGGCCCAAAGGTCTTGGACCTGCCACTGCCAGGTGTCCTGGGCCAAGTCGATCTGCGCCTGGGCCAGTTGCACGGGCGCGTCCGTGGCCTGGGCTTGCCAGCGCAGCTGCGCGAGGCGAGCTTGCATTTCGGTCGGACGTCCGTCGGCGTCGAGGCGGATTTGGCCCTCTGTGCGACCGGACAGCTGGGTCCCGACGGGGCGCCACAGGGGCTGCAAGCGGGCCAGGTTCGGCGCGCGCCAACGCAGGGCCTGGGGCCACCAGGTCGCGGCATCGGCCAGGGTGGACAGGGTGCGAAGCGGCGGCGTGCGCGCACCGCTGGCGGCCAGCTCGGTGGGGCCGTCTTCGTGCGGGATCTGCAACTCGGCTTGCCACCGTTGGCCCTGCGCGTCGGCCGTCCAATTCGCATGGCCCAACAAGGGCAGCGCAGCCAGCTGTGCGCCGTCGTCCAGGCGCCAGTTGGCGCGCCCTTGCCAAGCTCCGGCTTGCCACCCCAGCTGGAACTCGCCCTGGCCGGCGAGCCGGGCGGTCCAAGC
The DNA here is from genome assembly GCF_004004565.1 of Inhella crocodyli. Taxonomy (GTDB): domain Bacteria; phylum Pseudomonadota; class Gammaproteobacteria; order Burkholderiales; family Burkholderiaceae_C; genus Inhella; species Inhella crocodyli. The sequence goes on along the minus strand of NZ_SACM01000005.1, from coordinate 232,334 downwards.
CCCGAGCGGCAACGGCCATTGGGCGACCATTGCCTGGCCTTCGCCGTGACCGCCCACTGGGGCTTGCGTCCAACGGCCGGCCAAGCGCACCCGGCCCGGGCCGTGCTGCTGGGCCAGCTCGGCCGCGCGGAGTTCCACCGTGGCGCCTTGCAACACGGCCTCGGCCGTCAGCCGCCAGGCGTGGTCTCGGGCCGTGGCCTTCAAAGCGTCGGCCCGGAGGTTGACGGTGAGCGCGGTGGGGCGCTCGGCGGCTGCAGGGCCAGCCCCTTGGGCCACCTGCACCCGGCCGTCGACCTGCAAGGCGGGCCAACCGGCGTCCAGGGCCTGCAGTGGCACGCCCTGCACCAGCACGGGCACGGACCATGCGCCCCCGTCGGCGGGCCACGCCGACGCCTCGGCCAGGCGCAGCTGGCCCGCGGGCCGGCGCTCGCTGCCCAAGAGGACTTGCAAGGCCTCGATGCGCACCTGCTGCCAGTGCTGTGGGTGGGCCTGTGCCCGCAGGCGCACGGCCCGCAGCGGCCACCCGTTCTCGTCCAAGCGACGTGCCGACGCGTTGTCGGCCTCCAGCTGCAGGCCCAAGGCGCCGTCGTCTCGGGGGGCGAGGGCCGCCGTGCCTTGCCAGCGCGTGTGTGGCGCCTGCGGATGCAGGGCTTGGAGGTCGAGTTGCGCGAAGCGCGCCTGCAGGGCACGCAAGGGCTGGGAGGCCAAGGGTTGCAGTTGGGCCTCGACCTGGGCCTGTGCGCCGTCACCGCCCTGCAGCGTCACGCGCAGCGGCCAGCGGGACAGGGGGCCGCGTCCGTCCAGGGTCACCCGCGCTCGCGGACCCTGCAGGCGCCACGACGCGCTCAATTGGCCGTCGCGCCCCAGCCGGAGCTCGCCCGCAGCCTGCAGGTCGGCGGGCGCCCAGCCGAGGTGTTTCACCTGCAGCGCGATCGCGGCCTCGCCCCCCCATTGGACCGCGGCGTCCAGGCCCTGCAGTGGCACCTCTTGCACGGTCAGGGCTTGCACCGCGATGCGGTCGAGGGCAAAGGGCAGGGGCGTCTGCAGCGCGCGCAACAACTGCGCTTCGGTGGGCAAGGGCGCGGCGCTGGGGGCGCTGTGCCATCGCAGGCGGTCGGCCCTGAAGTCGCTCCGCAGCGCGCCGTCTCGCCAACGCCAGGGCGCCAGGACCCAATCACGCCCATCCACCTGGAGGTCGGCGCTGCGGTGCTGCACGCGGGCCACCTGCAGGCCCGTCCACAGGTTGCCCTCGGCGCCCTCGAGCTGCCAGCCTGCGCGCGAAGCCAACCACGTCAAGGCCGGGGCGGTGCCGGCGCCGGCCAGAAGCGCGCCCGCGAGAAGGGCGCCGCCCCCCAAGCCCCAGGCCCAGCGTGCGCCGCGCCTCACAGGGCCAGTCCCACGCTGACGTGCAGGCGCCAGCCGCCTTCGAAGCGGGCTTGCCCTCGGGCCAAGTCCACCCGCAGCAGGCCCACCGGGCTGCGCCACCGCGCCCCCAGCCCGGCACCGAGGGCCGGTCGGGCGTCGCGCCAGCGCAGGGCGGTGCGCCCGGCGTCCACGAAGGCGGCCACGCCGAGGCCCTCCAGGCCGCCGACCCAGGCGGGGGGCAGGGGCTGGGTGAACTCCGCGCTGGCCGTCCACAGATGGGTGCCGCCGACGTCTTGCCCAGCCACTTCCGGGCCCAGGCTGCGGTGGCTGTAGCCGCGCACCGATTCGTCGCCCCCGGCCCGCCAGCGCAGGCTTTCGGGCAGCCCCAGGGCATCGCCACGCGTCCACAACTGGCCCAGCTCGGCCCGCAGGCTGAGCTGGCGACCGCCTTGCAAGGGCACGAGGCCTTGCCAGCGGGCCTGCAGGCGCACGAGGGGCCCTTGGGTGACGGCCCCGAGCGCGTCGCGCGAGCGCGCCTGCCCCAGCGCCGACTGCAGCACCCAAGCCTGGCCGCGGGTGGGCAAGATGACGCTGTCCAAGTCGCGCCAGGTCGGGTTGACATGCAGGAGGATGGCCCGTGCATCGCGGTGTTGCAGGGAGAGCCCTTGCTGGCTGCTCAGGCCTTCGACGGCCACGCTGCGGTCCTCCGCCCGGGTTTCGAACACCTGGCCGACGCGCACGGAGGCTTGGCGGAACGGCGCGTCGGTGCCGTCCTCGCGCTGCCAGGCCACGCCGACCAATTCGCGGCGCTGGCGCGCTTCGGGGTGGGTGCTGAGCTCGCCTTCCGCGAGTTGGCCCAGCCGACCCCAGGCCAGCTTGACGCGGCTGCGCACTGGCCAGCCCAAGGGCAGGCGGTGCACGTGTTCCAGGGTGGCCCGTTCGCCGCTGTTGCTTTGCCAACCCACGCCGAGCGCCACCTGCTGCAGGGGCGCCTCGCGCAGGCGCACCCGCACGGGCATGCGGTCGCCGCTCAGGCCCTCGGGCTCGAGCTCGACCTGGGCGGCGTCAAACAAGCCGCTGCGCAACAGGCGCTCTTGCGCGTCCAGCAGGCGCTGCTCGGTGTACGGACTGCCTTCGGGCAGGTCCAGCAGGCGGCGGGTGCGCTCGGCATCGTGGTGGTTGAGGCCCTGCAATGCGACCGCCCCCACACGGACCGCCGGGCCGGTATCCAGGACCAGTTCGGCGTCCACGGCGTTGAGCTCGGCGTCGACGCTGGCCTCGGTGCTGGCCCAACGCGCCAAGGGGTAACCACGCGCCCGTGCCTGCGACAGCAGGGCGCGTTTGGCGCCCGCCCAGCGCGCTTGGTCGAAGGGCTCGCCGATTTGCAGGGGCAACCAATCGCGCCATGGCGGGCTGGGGGCTTGCGTGCCCTCACTTGGCCCAACGGGGGCACCCTCCGAGCCGTCGCTGGGTGGCTTGACTTGCAGGTCAACGCGGCGCCACAGCGCGCGCGGCCCCGGGTCGACGGTCAGCCGGCCGGCCTCGCAGTCGAGTTCGATGGCGACGGGGTTGAAATGCCCGAGGGTTTGCAGCAGCGCGCGGCCTTGGTCGGGGGTCAGCTTGCACAGGCGTCGGCGTTCCTCGGCGTCCAGGGGCGCGGCCTCGGTTTCGCGCTGCAGGGCCCGGGCCAGGTCCAGGTGCTGAGCCAGCAGCCGCGCGACCTCACCCGGCGCCTGCACGTCCAAGGGCGCGGCCGCGCAGACCGCCACTTGCAGGGCCAACAGCGCCCCGACGCCCAGCCTCATCGGCCGAGCTGGCGCATGGCCGCTTCCAGGCCGGCCAAGGTCAAGGGGTGCATGCGTTGGTGCATCAGGCGCTGCACGAGGTCGATGCTTTGCCGGTAGCTCCAAACGCCCTGGGGCTCCGGGTTGATCCAGGCGTGCTTGGGAAAGGCCTGGGTCAGCCGGTCCAGCCACACCGAGCCGGCTTCCTCGTTCATGTACTCGACGCTGCCGCCCGGCTGCAGGATTTCGTAGGGGCTCATGGTCGCGTCGCCAACGAAGATCAGCTTGTAGTCGCGGTTGTACTTGTGGATCAGGTCCCAGGTGGACGTCTTCTCGCTGTAGCGCCGGCGGTTGTTCTTCCACACGAAGTCGTAGACGCAGTTGTGGAAGTAGAAGAACTCCAGGTGCTTGAACTCGGCCTTGGCCGCCGAGAACAGCTCTTCGACCCGGTGCACGTGCTCGTCCATGGTGCCGCCCACGTCCATCAGCAGCAGCACCTTGACCTTGTTGTGCCGCTCCGGCCGCATCTTGATGTCCAGCATGCCGCCCGACGCGGCCGTGGCGTGGATGGTGTCGTCCAGGGCCAGTTCGTCGGCCGCGCCCTCGCGCGCGAAGCGGCGCAGGCGGCGCAGCGCCACCTTGATGTTGCGGGTGCCGATTTCTTTGCTGTCGTCGTAATCGCGGTAGCCGCGCTGCTCCCACACCTTGACGGCGCTCTTGCCGCCCCCGCCTTTGCCGATGCGCACGCCCGCCGGGTTGACGCCGCCGTTGCCGAAGGGGCTGGTGCCTCCGGTGCCGATCCAACGGTTGCCGCCTTCGTGCCGTTCTTTCTGCTCTTCCAGCCGCTTCTTGAGCGTCTCCATCAGCTCGTCCCAGCCCAGGGCCTGCAGGTCGGCCAGTTGCTCGGGGCTGAACTCGCGCTTCAGCTGCTGGGTGAGCCAGTCCTCGGGGAGTTGGCGGACCAGGTCCAACTTCAACTCGGCGCCGTGGAAGTAGGCGGCGAAAGCGCGGTCGAACTTGTCGTACAGCGCCTCGTCCTTGACCAGCACGGTGCGGGCCAAGGTGTAGAACTCGTCGACCGAGGGCCCGATCACCCCAGCCCGCAGCGCTTCGAGCAGGGTCAGAAACTCCTTGGGCGACACCGGCAGGCGTGCCGCACGGAGCGTGAAAAAGAACGGCAACAGCATGGCCCGATTGTGGCGCGCGAGCGACCCAGGCGTGGCACCCGACGCCCACTGCTACGCTGAGGCCCCATGCCTTCCACGAACCCCGCTGAGCTGCTGCTGCTGCTCATCGTGATGCAGCAAAGCCTGGCCCTGCCGGCCTGGCTGATGTGCGCGCGGCTGGGCATCGCGCCGGCGGTGCCGGCGTGGCACTGGGCGGCGGCGTCGGCTTTTGCCGCGGCCAGCGTGGGCGCGGCCTACTTCAGCCAGGACCCTTGGTACAGCCACGGGCTGTGCAACATGCTCGCGCCGGGCATCTTTTTGACCCTGCGCTTGGGCCTGCAGACCTTGTTCCGTGCGCCCCGTCACGATGGCGAAAACTTGGTCGTGATCGTGCTCAGTGTCGGACTCAGCCTTGGCGGGGGCTTGGCGCAAGCCCCGGACGCCTGGTACGTCTGGGTGTCCTCGGTGCTCAGCGCCTACTGCCTCTGGCGTTGCGCGCAGGTGGTGGGGCCCCTGGTCAGGCAAGAGCTGGGTCCGCCCGCGTCTTATGTCGTGGTCACGCCCCTGCGGGCCGTTGCCCTGCTGTTCCTCTTGCGCTTCGCCGCCGCGGTGGCCTGGCCCGAGGGCTTTGGCGTGCCGCTTCGGCGCGACACCCCTGCCAACGTGGCGGTGCTGGCCTTCCTCATGACCTTCGGCCTGATGGTGCACCTGAGCCTGGGCCTGGCCGTGGCCCTGCGGCTCATGGCCCGCTTGCGGCAGTTGTCCCGCCTGGACTCGCTGACTGGCTTGCCCAACCGGCGCGCTGCCGACGAACTGCTCGTGCAGTTGATCGATGCCCGTGACCAGCTGGGCCAGCCGGCCAGCGTGCTGGCGGTGGACGTCGACCACTTCAAACGGGTCAACGACCAGCACGGTCACCTGGTGGGCGACCGTGCCCTCGTGCACCTGGGTCACTTGCTGCAGGCGGCGGTGCGCGGGGGCGACGTGGTGGCCCGGGTGGGTGGCGAAGAACTGTTGGTGCTCATGCCCAACACGCGACTGCCCGAGGCGGCGGAGCTGGCCGAGCGCCTGCGCCAGCGCGTGGAGCAGCACCCCTTGCGCGTGGGACCTCTTGAAGTGCCGCTCACTGTCAGCATCGGGTTGGCCGAGCTGCAAGGGCGCGATGGCCTGCACGATTGGGTGGACCGGGCCGATGGCGCCCTCTACCGTGCCAAGCACCTGGGCCGCAACCGGGTGGAGCAGCAAGCCTTGGAGACGCCTGCATGAGCGCCAGCGAGGATCGAGACGACGAGGTCGAAGGCACTCTGCGTGCCTTGTACGCTGCGATCGACGACCGAGGCGGTCGCTGGACTGCGCGTCACGACGGTTTGGTGCTGTCGAGCAGCTTCCAGCCCGTTTACAGCTTCCCGCACGGCAAGCCGGTCGGTTTCGAGGCCTTGATCCGCGTTCAGGACGGGCAGGGCGGTGTCATCTCGCCGGTGAGCCTGTTCGAGCGCGTGCAGGATTTCGATCAGCAAGTTTGGCTGGACCGCTTGTGCCGCTTGGTGCACGTGCACAACTTTTGCGAGCAGGTGACGGGCGACGCCTGGCTGTTTTTGAACATCCACCCGGCCGTGTTCGTGCACTCCACCCGGCAGGCCGAGCTGATGACGCGCGCCGTCGACCTGCTGCACCAGTTGGGCATTCCGATGCACCGCTTGGTGCTGGAGGTGACCGAAGACGTCATGGCGCAGGACCAGGACTTCGAGAACGCCGTGGCGTGGGCGCGCAGCGTGGGCTGCTTGCTCGCGCTGGACGACTTCGGCGCTGGGCACAGCAACTTCGACCGCGTCTGGCGCATCCGGCCGGACATCGTCAAACTCGACCGCAGCCTGCTGCGACGCGCGATGCAGTCGCCCCGGGTGGCCCGCATGATGGGCCAGGTGGTGGGCTTGCTGCACGAGTGCGGGTCGTTGGCGCTGCTCGAGGGCGTGGAGTCCAACGAAGAGGCGCTCATCGCGCTCGATGCCGACGTGGACTTGGTGCAAGGCTTCGCCTTTGCCCACCCCGCGCCCGAACTGCAGGGGCTGGGGCAGCTCAGCCCGGCGATCGAGGCCGTTTGGCAGCGGTTCGACGAACGCTTGGCCCTGGGCCGGCGCGCGCACCACGAGCGGGTCGCGCCCTTCCAGGCGGCCCTGTCCTTGGCCCTGCTCCCTTTCCACCAAGGCCGCCCCCTGGCCGAGGCGGCCGAGGCCTTTTTGCGCATGCCGGGCTGCCAGCTCGTGTACTTGCTGGACGCCGACGGACGCTCAACCGGCGACGTGGTGGCCGGGGCTGCCCAGCCAGCGCCCAACCCCCGCTTCGCGCCCCTGACCCAAGCGGGCGACGCCCGCTGGGCGCGGCGGCCGTACTTCCGCCGTGCCATGGCCAACGTGGGCGAGGTGCAGGTCACGCGGCCCTACCTCAGCTTGAATGGCGCCCGCTTGTGCCTGACGGTGTCGGTGGCCTTTTGGCACAAGGGCCAACTGCGGGTGCTGTGCGGTGACGTGGACTGGGGCGCGCCCGACGCTCACTGAGCGAGGCCTTGGGCCAGGCGCTCGCGCGCGGCCGGCCACTCGGCGGCCGTCATGCTGTACATCACCGTGTCGCGCACGCTGCCGTCGCGCCGGGCCATGTGGTGGCGCAGCACGCCGTCGCGCCGGGCCCCCAAGCGCTCGATGGCCGCCTGGCTGACGAGGTTCAATGCGTCGGTGCGCCAGCCCACCAGTTGCGCCCCCAAGGTCTCGAAGGCGTGCGCCATCAGCAGCCACTTGCAGCTGGTGTTGACGGCGGTGCGCTGCCAGCGGCGGGCGATCCAGGTGTAGCCGATTTCGAGCCGGTCGATCTCGGGCACGAGGTCGTGGTAGCTCGTGCTGCCCACGACCTCGTTCGTGTCGCACAAGCAAATCGCAAATGGCAGTCGCGTGCCTGCGGCCTGCTGGGCCAAGGCCTTGTCGATGTAAGCGCCCGTGGCGTCGGGCTCGGGCACGGAGGTCACGCGCAGGGTCCACAGCGCCCCGTCGGCCGCCGCGGCGCGCAGACCGGCTTCGTGGGCCATCGTCAAGGGCTCCAAGCGCACCGGGTGGCGCGTCAGCACCACCGGCTCGACGATCACCGGTGCTGGCGCTGCATCTGCAGCAGCTTCTCGAAGAGCGTCAGGTCCTGTTCGTTCTTCAGCAGGGCCCCCACCATGGGCGGCACTTGCCTCGGTGCGCCGTCGGCGCTTTCCAAAGCGGCCGGATCGATGTTCTCGGCCAAGAGCAGGCGCAACCAGTCCAACAACTCGCTGGTCGACGGCTTCTTCTTCAAACCCGGCAGGTTGCGCACTTGGTAGAAGGCCTTCAAGGCCGCCGCCAGCAACTCGCTCTTCAGGTTCGGGAAGTGCACGTCCACGATCTGTTGCATCGTGGCCTCGTCGGGGAACTTGATGTAGTGGAAGAAGCAGCGGCGCAGGAAGGCGTCGGGCAGTTCCTTTTCGTTGTTGCTGGTGATGAACACCAGCGGACGTTGCTTGGCCTTGATCAGCTCCCGCGTCTCGTAGACGTAGAACTCCATGCGGTCGAGTTCGCGCAGCAGGTCGTTCGGGAATTCGATGTCGGCCTTGTCGATCTCGTCGATCAACAGGGCCACCGGCTGGTCGGCCGTGAAGGCCTGCCAGAGCACGCCCTTGACGATGTAGTTGTGGATGTCCTTGACCCGCTCGTCACCCAACTGGCTGTCGCGCAGGCGGCTCACAGCGTCGTACTCGTACAGGCCCTGCTGCGCCTTGGTGCTGCTCTTGATGTGCCACTGCAGCAAGGGCATGCCCAGGGAGGCCGCCACTTCCTCGGCCAGGAGGGTCTTGCCGGTGCCCGGCTCGCCTTTCAACAGCAGGGGGCGCTGCAGGGCAATCGCGGCGTTGACCGCGAGCTTGAGGTCGTCGGTGGCGACGTAATGCTGGGAGCCGTTGAACTTCATGCGAGCGAGTATAGGAATCGGGGCTTGCGCTTCCTTCTAGAATCCGCGCCCATTCTGGTCAGCCAACATCGCGACAACACCATGCTGCTCTCCCGCCTTCTGATTGCCGTGGCCGCCGCCGTGCTCCTCCAGCCCGCCTGGGCCCAAGACGCCAAGCGTGGCGAGACGCAGGCCGCCATGTGCATCGGCTGCCACGGCATCCCTGGCTACCGCGCCAGCTTTCCCGAGGTTTACAGCGTTCCCAAGATCTCGGGCCAAAACGCCGGCTACATCGTGGCGGCCCTCACGGCGTACAGCAAAGGCGAGCGCAAGCACCCGTCGATGCGCGGCATTGCCGGTTCGCTGACCGAACAAGACATGAAGGATTTGGCGGCCTTCTACTCGCAGCACGGCGGGGCGCCGACGCCGGCGCCGGATACCGTGCCGGCCCCCTCGGCCGAAGTGGCCAAGTTGCTGGAGAAGGGCGCTTGCATCTCCTGCCATGGCGCCAACTTCAGCAAGGCCATCAGCGACGCTTACCCGAAGCTGGCCGGTCAGCCTGCGGATTACCTCTTGGTGGCGCTGCGCAGCTACCAGCAGGCCAAGCACAGCACCTGGGGCCGCGACAACGCCATCATGGCCAACCAGGTCAAGGAGTTCAAAACGTCGGAGCTGAAGGCCATCGCCAAGTACTTGGCCTCCCTGCCGGGTGAACTGAAAACGGTGCCCCAGCCCAAGCTGCGCTGAGCGCCTGGGACCTCACCACAGCCGCCTTCGGGCGGCTTTTTTGTGCCAACTTGCCGCTGCACCCGGGATCGCCCGGGGGGCATGACCCTGTGGGGGTCGCATACTGAAGCGGTTGCGACCGCGCGCCTCACCGGCATGCTGAAAAAGATCCCCACCGAACAGGCCACCTTGGGAATGTTCCTCCAGTCGATGGAGGGCTCTTGGCTGAGCCATCCCTTTTGGAAGACCCGGTTCCTGTTGAACGACGCGGCGGATCTGGCCTCCTTGAAGGCTTCGGGGGTGCCGCACATCTGGATCGACGTGGCCAAGGGCAAGGACGTGCCTGTGGTCGAGGCCCCCTTGCCGACGCCGCTCAATGTGGCACCTCCGCCCCCGGTGCCTGCGCCCCGCACGGAAGCCGTGGCGACGATGGCTTCGGCGCCGGAACCGAAGTCCCCGCCCGAGCGGGTCAGTTTGAAGGACGAAATGGCCCAGGCTGCGGAGGTGGTGAACCGCTCACGCCAAGCCGTCATGAGCATGTTCAACGAGGCCCGCTTGGGCCGGGCCGTGAGCCAAGAACAGAGCGCCATGGTCGTGGAGGAACTGGCCGGTTCGGTTTGGCGCAACCCCTCGGCCTTGATCAGCCTCGCGCGGCTCAAGACGCGGGACGACTACACCTACATGCATTCGGTGGCGGTGAGCGCCATGATGATCGCCTTGGGCCAGCAGCTGGGCCTGAGCGAGGACGAGCAGCGCGAGGCCGGCCTGGCGGGCTTGTTGCACGACGTGGGCAAGATGTTGATGCCGCTGGAGGTCTTGAACAAACCGGGCAGTCTCACCGACGACGAATTCGCCATCATGAAGAGCCACCCGGGCAAGGGGCACGCGGCCTTGGAGGCCAGTGGCGCCTTCGCCGAAGGCGTTCTGGACGTGGTGTTGCACCACCACGAGAAGATGGACGGGACCGGCTACCCGAAGAAGCTCAGCGGCGACCAGATATCGCTGCTGGCGCGCATGGGGGCGGTGTGTGACGTGTACGACGCCGTGACCAGCACGCGCCCGTACAAGAACGCGTGGGATCCGGCGGCCTCTCTCGCCCGCATGGCCCAGTGGAAGGGGCACTTCGACCCCAAGATCTTCCAGGCCTTCGTGGTCAGCCTGGGAATCTTCCCCGTGGGCACCCTGGTCAAGCTCAAGTCACAACGCCTGGCGGTGGTGATCGACCAAACGCCCGGCAAGCTCACGCAACCGCAAGTGCGCGTGTTCTTCTCGCTCAAGTCCAACATGCCCGTGGACTTGCAAACGCTCGACCTGAGCACCGGCACGGACGCGATCGTGGGCCGCGAAGACCCCGACACTTGGGGCTTTAAACACCTCAACGATCTCTGGAGCCAAACCCGATGAAATGGCTAGTTGGTGTGGCGGCTGCGCTGGCGGCCGGGGTGCTGCACGCCCAGACCCTGCGCTGGGCCAGCCAAGGCGATTTCCAAACCGCCGACCCCCACTCGCAAAACGACATCGTGACCAACATGGTCAACGGCCAGGTCTACGAGAAGCTCGTGCGCCGCGACAAGGGCATGGCCATCGGCCCCGGCCTCGCCACCTCGTGGAGCAACCCCGACCCCTTGACCTGGCGCTTCACCTTGCGCCAGGGGGTGAAGTTTCACGATGGGGCGCCGCTGACGGTCGAGGACGTGATCTTCTCCATCCAGCGGGGCAAAGAGCCGAGCTCCAACCTGCGCCAGTACGCCAACGCCGTCGGCACGCCCCGCAAGGTCGACGCCAAGACCTTGGAGTTCAAGCTCGATCGGCCCAACCCCGTCTTCTTGCAGCACCTGGACCTGCTGTGGATCATGAACAAGGCCTGGAGCGAGAAGCACCGCGTCACCAAGCCGCAGGACTTCAAGAACAAAGAAGAAAGCCACGCCTCGCTGAACGCCAACGGCACCGGCCCCTACATGCTCGTGAGCCGGCAGCCTGGCATCAAGTCGGTCTACAAGCGAAACCCGGCGTGGTGGGGCCAGTTCGAGGGCAACGTCCAGGAGATCGTGTTCACGCCCATCGGCAACGACGCCACCCGCCTGGCGGCGCTGATGAGCGGCGAGGTCGACTTGGTGGTGGACCCGGCCCCCCGCGACATCCCCCGGCTGCGCCAGGTCAAGCACCTGCAGGTCATCGAGGGCCTGGAAAACCGGCTGATCTTCATCGGCATGGACCAGTCGCGCGACAAGCTGCTCTATGGCAAGGTGCCCGGCGACAAGAACCCCTTCAAGGACCTGCGCGTCCGCCAGGCGCTGTACCAGGCCATCGACATCGAGGGCATCAAGGCCAAGATCATGACTGGCCTGTCGCAGCCCACCGGGGGGGTGACGCCCTCGCCCCTGGGGGCCTTCAGCGACCCATCGCTGGAGACGCGCCTGCCCTACGACCTGGCCAGCGCCCGCCGGCTGATGGCCGAGGCCGGCTACCCCGAGGGCTTCGAGGTCACCCTGGACTGCCCGAACAACCGCTACGTCAACGACGAAGAAATCTGCATCGCGCTGGCGCAGATGTGGGCCCAACTCAAGGTCAAGGTCCGGGTCATGGCCCAGCCCCGGGCCCTGCTGTTCCCCAAGTTGGAGAAGTTCGACACGAGCCTGTACCTGTACGGCTGGGGGGGGGCGGTCACCGACGCCGAGACCATCCTCACGCCCGTCTACCGCACCTTGAACAAGGTCGACGGCACGGGGGCCTACAACTTCGGCATGGTGGCCAACGACAAGTTCGACGCCTTGGCGGCGCAGAGCACGGTCGAGGCCGATCCCAAGAAGCGGGAGGCCCTGATCCGCGCAGCGCTGACGGAGTACCGCCAGCAAGTGCACACCATCCCCCTGCACCGACAGGTGATCCCTTGGGCCACCCGCGCCGGGGTGAAGGCCGTGCACCGTCCCGACAATTGGCTGGAGGTCGCCTGGATCACCCTGCCGCCCAAGTGAGGTCGGCGGCCGGCCGGGCTCAACCTGCCAGGGCTTCGACCAAGAGTTGCAGGCGCGCCTGTCCCTGGTAGGTGTCAGCGTCCAAGCGGTAAGCCAGGCGGACGCGATGGTCGGCCAGGGTGTCGGTCCGTCGGAACCAAATGGCGTCGGCCTGCACGCCGCTGCTGTGCTGCAAGCGCAGTTTCAGGTGGCCGCTGCCCACCAGCCGTTGTTGCAGCACCTCGAATTCGTCCACGAAGAGCGGGGGCTCGAAGGCCTGGCCCCAAACCTCGTCCGCCAGCGCCTGGGCTTGCTGCAGGCTGAGCATGGGACCGCTGAGCGAGCCGTCGTGGCGCAGCACGCGGCTCAACTGCTCAGGGGCCAAGCCGTCGCGGGCGATGGTTTGCAGCGCCGCGTCAAAGGCGGCCACGTCGTCGCTGGCCAAGGTGCAGCCGGCCGCCATGGCATGGCCGCCGAACTTGGCCAAGAGGCCCGGGCAGCGCTTGGCCAGCAGGTCGAGCGCGTCGCGCAGGTGCAGGCCCGGGATGGAGCGTCCGGACCCCTTCAGGCGCCCGTCGGCGCCCCGGGCAAACACAAAGGTGGGCCGGTGCAGGGCCTCTTTCACGCGGCCGGCGACGATGCCCACCACGCCTTCGTGAAAGGCCTCGTCGAACAGCACCACGGCGGGCGGGGGCTCGCCCTGGGGCATTTTGCTCAGCAGCAGGTCCTCGCTGACCGCTTTCATGTCCGCCTCGACGGCGCGGCGCTCGCGGTTGATGCCGTCCAATTGCTGTGCGATGGCCAGCGCCCGCGCCGGGTCGTCGGTGCGCAAGCATTCGATGCCCAGGCGCATGTCGGCCAAGCGCCCCGCTGCGTTGATGCGCGGACCGAGCGCAAAGCCGAAGTCCTGGCTGCTGGCCCGCCGGGCGTCACGGCCCGCCACCTGGAACAGCGCGCGAACGCCGTGCTGCATCTGCCCGGCCCGGATGCGCTTGAGCCCCTGGGCCACCAAACGCCGGTTGTTGGCATCGAGCGCCACGACGTCGGCCACCGTGCCCAGGGCGACCAGGTCGAGCAGCCCGTCCAGACGGGGTTGGGTGGCGAAGGTCCCACGCGCGCGCAGCTCGGCCCGCAGCGCCAGCAGCAGGTAGAAAGCCACGCCCACGCCCGCCAGGGCCTTGCTCGGAAAGTCGCAGCCAGGTTGGTTGGGGTTGACGATGGCGTCGGCCGCGGGCAGGAGCACGGTGCCGGCGTCGTCTTGGGCGCACAGGTGGTGGTCGGTCACCACCACGGTCAAGCCGGCGGCCTTGGCGTGGGCCACGCCCTCGAGGCTGGCGATGCCGTTGTCCACGGTGATGAGCAGCTCTGCCCCCACCGCCAGCGCCAAGTCGACGATCGCGGGCGTGAGGCCGTAGCCGTGCACCGCGCGGTCGGGCACGACGTAGTCGACCTGGGCGGGTGCCGCGCCCAGCAGCACCAAGCCGCGCAGCAGCAGCGCACAGGCGGTGGCGCCATCGCAGTCGTAGTCGGCCACGACGCACAGGCGCCGACCCGCCGCGATCGCGTCGGCCAGCAGCCGCGCGGCCTCGGCGGCGCCGCGCAGCAAGCCCGGGGGCGCCAGTTGGGCGAGGTCGGGGTCCAACTCGTCGCGCGAGCGAACGCCACGGGCGGCGAACAGGCGTGCGCGCAGCGGGTCCAGGCCTTGTTCTTCCAAGGCCCAGGCGGCGCGCGGCGGGCAGTCGCGGGGCAGCACCCGCGGAGCGGCGGCGTGCGGCGTCACAGGGCGTTCAGCCTTTGCTGCACCTCGGCCATCGTGCACTGGCGCGCGGGCCACCGCCGCCACCAGGGCACGGGGGCCGGGGTCCAGGTGCGGGCCCAGGTCTCGCCCGCCAGCGTCAGCCGGCCGCCATCGGCCAGGATGGGGGCCACGATCTCCTCGTCCAGCCGCTGCCAGGCCCGCTGCCATTGGGCCAGGTCGACGGTCATCGCGGGCTCGCGCAGCCAGGTGTTGACGACCACTTCGGGCGCCGTGCCGTGCTGCACACCGCAACCGCTGATCCACACCGAGTTGACGGTCAGGGCCCCGCGGGCCTCGCGGGCGGTGTTGACGGGGTGCTCGTGCCACAGCATTTGGATCTCGTTCTGCAAGCGACGCAGGCCACGGTGCGCCGGCAGCCAGGCGTCGAGCGTGCGCAGGCTGACGCGGTCCAGGCTGGGCGCCTGCCAGTCGGCCAGGCTCTCGTGGCCGAGCATCCAGGCGGTGCTGCCGAGGCGGTGCACCTGCCACCCCTCGGTCGTCGGGAACAAGGGGGCCACCGTTTGCCAAAGGGCGTCGGCCTCGTCGTCACGCAGGCGCAACTGCTCGGGCGACAGGGCCAAGGCCTGGTGGGCGTCCAGTTGCACGTGCAGGGGCGTGACCAGGGCCCAGGGCAGCGTGCCAGGCTCGATGCCATGGGCGGCCAGGGCCCAGGCTGCGGTGGGCAGGGCCTCGCTCGGGCCGTGACCGCGCAGCGCCCCCAGCACGCGCTCGGCCGGGGTGTGCGGGTCGGTGGCCTCGCCGCCGTGCACGGCCACCTCCTGACCGTGGCGAAGCAGGCGCTGGAGGTGGGGCAGGGCGGGGGGCAGGGCCAGCCCTTCGAGGGGACCGGCGTCGGTGATCAGCACGTGCATGGCGGCGCGATTATCCGGAGCGCGCGGGTTGTCACGGCGCTGTCACGGCCGGCTTTCCATAATCGGACGATGCCCCGTCCCGCCCCCGTGTTGCTCGACCGCGAGCAAGCCATCCTGGAGTTCAACCGCCGCGTGCTGGCTCAGGCGGAGCGCGCCGACGTGCCCTTGCTCGAACGCCTGCGCTATGTGTGCATCGTGTCCAGCAATTTGGACGAGTTCTTCGAGGTTCGCTTTTCCGACTTGTTGGACAGCGTGCGTGACAAGGCGCGCGCAGGGGTGGCGCAAGACATCGAGCGCGTGGGCGCGGCCGCCCACGCGCTGATCGACGAGCAGTACGCCGTCTTCAACGACCAACTCATGCCGGCGCTGGCCCAGCGCGGAATCCACATCCGCCACCACGCGGCGCGCAACGCGGCGCAGCGGGCCTGGGTGTCGCGCTTCTTCGACCGCGAGGTCCGGCCGCTGCTGGTGCCGGTGAGCCTGGACCCCGCCCACCCGTTTCCGCAGGCGGCGAACAAGGCCCTGCATTTCATCGTCAAGCTCGCCGGCGACGACGCCCTCGGCCGGGCCAACCCCATCGCCATCGTGCGCGTGCCGCGGGTGCTGCCGCGGGTCATCAAGCTGCCGGCCCAGGTCGCCCCCGGCGAGCAGGCCTTCGTGCTGCTGACCAGCGTCATCCGGGCGCACCTGGGGGAGCTGTTTCCGGGGCGCGAGGTGGTGTCGTTCTCGCAGTTCCGCGTCACGCGCGACTCCGACATCGACGTCGACGAGGAAGAGGTCGCCAACCTGCGCCACGCCATGCGTTCGCGCCTGAGCACGCGGCACTTCGGCCGGGCGGTGCGCCTGGAGGTCGTGCACACCTGCCCGGAGGACCTGGCGCAGTTGCTGCTCACGCAGTTCCAGCTGCCGCCCGCGGCCCTGTACCGCGTGAACGGCCCGGTGAACCTGGTGCGCCTGAACGAGTTGATCGACCAGGTGGAGGCGCCGGCGCTGCGCTTTGCGCCCCACGAACCGGCATGGCCGCAAGGGCGCTTGCCCCGGGGCAAATCGATTTTTCAGCGGCTGCGCGATCGCGACGTGCTGCTGCACCACCCGTTCGAGAGCTTCGAGCCGGTGATCGAGCTGCTGCGCGAGGCGGTGAACGACCCCGAGGTGCTGGCCATCAAGCAAACCGTCTACCGCACGGGGGCCCGCAGCGAACTGATGGAGTTGCTGCTGGAGGCCGCGCGGCGCGGCAAAGAGGTGCTGGTGGTGGTGGAGCTCAAGGCCAGGTTCGACGAGGAGGCGAACGTCAACTGGGCGGAGAAGCTGGAGGCCGCGGGCGCGCAGGTGGTTTACGGCATCGTGGGCCTGAAGACCCACGCCAAGCTGCTGCTGGTGACCCGTCGCGAGACGCGCAAGGGCGGGCGCATCCTGCGTCGCTACCTGCACCTGGGCACGGGCAACTACAACCCGCGCACGGCGCGCCTGTACACCGACTTGGGTCTGCTGACTGCCGACCCGGCCCTGACCGCCGATGCCGACGCGGTGTTCGGCCTGCTCGCCTCGACGGCCCACATGCGCCGCCTGCACCAGCTCGTGCTGGCGCCCTTTGCCATGCAAAGCCGCTGGTTGGCCGAGCTGGAGCGGGTGCGCCAGGCGGCCCTGGCCGGTCGGCGGGCGCGGGTGGTGGTGAAGGTCAATGCGCTGACCGACTTGGTGCTGATCGACGCCTTGCTGGCTTGTGGGCAGGCAGGCGCCGAAGTGGACCTCATCGTGCGTGGGGCCTGCCGCTTGGCGCCGGGTATTCCAGGCGTGAGTGACAAGGTGCGCGTTCGCTCGGTGGTGGGACGGTTCCTGGAGCACACGCGGGTGCTGTACTTCGCTTGGGGTGAAAGCGAGCGTGACGAGGCCTTGTACCTGTCGAGTGCCGATTGGATGAGCCGCAACATGCTGGGTCGGATCGAATTGGCGTGGCCGGTCAACGACCCCAAGATGCGCCAACGGGTGCTGGACGAGGCCTTGGTGCCCTACTTGCTGGACGGGCGCGATGCCTGGGTTCTGGATGCCGCTGGCGGCTACCAGCGCGTGGGCACCGACGGCCCGTGTGCGCAAGCGGCACTGGCCGAGTTGTACCGGGTGGACTGAGGGGCGGACGGTGGACTTGATCTTGTGGCGCCACGCCGAAGCCCAGGTGCTGGCGGACGGCCAGGACGACCTCGACCGCCGCTTGACGGCCGCGGGCGAACGGCAGGCCCGGCGCATGGGCCTGTGGCTGCAACAGCGCCTGCCCGACACGACCCGCGTGTGGGTCAGCCCCGCCGTGAGAACGCGCGCCACGGCCGACGCCCTGGAGCGTCCCTACAAGGTGCTGCCCGAGCTGGCGCCGCAGGCCGATCCGGCCGATTGGCTGCCCCTGATGGGCTGGCCCGACGCCGTGGCGCCCGTGCTGGTGGTGGGGCACCAACCGGCCCTGGGGCAGTTGGCGGCGCAATTGCTGTGTGGCGCCCCCTTGCCCTGGACGGTCAAGAAGGGCGCGGTGTGGTGGTTGAGTTCGCGGCGGCGCCAAGGTGTGCAACAAGTCCTGTTGCGGGCGGTGCAAGGTCCCGACCTCCTCTAGGCAAGCGCCGGCGCCTGACGCACCATCCGGGGCTGTGGCCCGACCCGTCACCCCCATCCTCTCCTCGTTCGCCTGCTGCCGTCGCGCCGTGTGGGCCACGGCGACGGGCGTCGCCATGGGCCCATTGGCCGATGCGCTCGCCGCGCCCGCCGGCCGCGAGCTCTTGATGGTGACCGCCGCCCTGGAACCCTTCGTGTTGCCGCCGCAGCACCCCTTGGGCGAGGGCATGGACATCGACCTGGCGCGCGAGGCCCTGGCGCTTGGCGGCGGTTACCGGCTCCGGGTGGAGCACGTGCCCTGGCGCCGTGTGCTGGCCTTGCTGAAGGCGGGCCAAGCCGACCTGTCGACGGGGGTGCACGACACCCCCGAGCGACGCGAGTACCTGGCCTTCAGCCAGCGATATGGCGAGTCGGTCCGGTACGGCTTCTACACGCGGCGCGACAGTGGCGTGCTCGTGAGGCGGCTGGCGGACCTGCAAGGGCGCCGCCTGGGCCTGATGGCGGGGGCGGTGTTCCCCGATGCATTGCAGGCCGCGATGACGGGGCCGGCCGATCGCGCCGTGGACCTGCACAGCCAACTGCGCATGCTGGCGGCGGGGCGCGTGGAGGTTGTGGTGGGCAACGAACTGCCGGCGCGCTGGCTCGTCCAGCACCAGCCCTACGGCGCGCAGTTGCAGCGCCAGCCCTTTGTCTTCGATTCCGGCCTACCGACCCAAATGGCGGTTGCACGCCAGCGTCCCGACTTCCCCGCCGTGGTGCAGGCGTTGAACCGCGGCTTGGCCCAGTTGGCCAAGGCCAAACGCTGGGAGGCCTTGCAGGCCCGCTACCTGGGCGCTTAGTCGGCCGAGAGCTCCAGGGCGAGCAGTTCTTCGACCCGTTGGCGGCGGCGGATGGGGCGCACCGCGTCGCCATCCAGCAGCACCTCGGCGATCAAGGGGCGCGTGTTGTAGTTGCTGCTCATCGAGCTGCCGTAGGCGCCCGTGTTCTCGATCACCAGCCAGTCGCCCACGGCGGCCTGGGGCAGGGCGCGCAGCTCGATCTCGCCGCCTGCCCCTTGGGTGAACACGTCACCGCTTTCGCACAGCGGGCCGGCCACGGCCGCCGGGGCGGCCGCCGCCAACGCACGGCCGTCGCCACTGACCAGGTGCATGCCGTGGTGCGCGCCGTACATGGCCGGTCGCATCAGTTCGTTGAAGCCGGCGTCCACCAAGACGAAGGGCACGCTGCCTTGGCGCTTCACGGCCCGGACCTCCGCGATCAAGGCCCCGGCCTCGGCCACCAGGTAGCGCCCCGGCTCGATCTCCAGGTGCAGCGGGTGCCCCAGCAGTTCTTGCGCCTCGCGGCGGGCGGCATCCCAGAGCCCGAAGTAGTGCGCCGGGTCGATGCGGGGCTCGCCGTCGCGGTAGGGGATCGAGAGCCCCCCGCCCGCCGAGATCGCCGCCAGGTCCAGCCCGGCGGCCTTCACGTGGCGCACCAGGTCCACCATGGCACCACAAACTTGGCCCAAGTGGCCGTAATCCACCCCCGAGCCGATGTGCATGTGCAGGCCCACCAAGCGCAGGCCGCTGGCCTGGATCACGGCCAAGGCCTCGGCCAGGTCGGCGTGCCAAATGCCGTGCTTGCTGTGCTCGCCACCGGTGTTGGTCTTCTTGCTGTGGCCGTGGCCGAAGCCCGGGTTCAGGCGCAGCCACACGGCATGGCCGGGCGCGCGCGCGCCGAGCTGGCGCAGCATGTCGATCGACCCGCAGTTCACCACCAGGCCCTCGGCCACGACGAAGTCGAGCGTTTCGCGGTCCAGCAGGTCGGCGGTGTAGACGATGTCGGCGTCGGCCGCCTCGGCCAGGGTGGCGGCGCGCGCGCTGCCGCCCGAAAAGCCGGCGGCCAACGCGCGCAGGGCCTCGCCGCGGCTCACGGCGTCCACCTTGGCCCCGCCCTCGCGCAGCAGGCGCAGCAGGTGCACATTGGGGTTGGCCTTTTGCGCGTAGCGAACGGTGTCAAACGCCCGCAAGCTGGCCAATCGCTGGCGGATGGTGGGGGCGTCCATCACCCACAAGGGCGTGCCGAATTGGTGGGCGAGGGCGCGGGTTTGGGCGTCGGTCAGCATGGTCGGCAGCATGCCCAGGTCGATTCATTCAGTCCAATCGATAAATGTCGTTTGGCTATCCGTTTTCGATATGCTTCTGGCATGCCCATCAGCCACCGCCAGGTTGAAGTCTTTCGCGCTGTCATGCAGGCGGGTGGCGTGACCGCCGCCGCGCAGGCTTTGCACAGTTCCCAGCCCACGCTCAGCCGCGAGATCGGGCTGATGGAGCAGCGGCTGGGCTACTCGCTGTTCGAGCGCGTCGGCGCCCGCCTCAAGCCCACGGCGGCGGCCCTGGCCCTGTTCGACAGCGTGCAGCGCCATTACCAGGGCCTGGCGCAGGTGCAGGCCCAGGCCCGGGCCTTGGGGCGGGCCGAAGCCCAACCTTTCGAACTGCTGGCCCAACCGGCCCTGGCGCACGCCCTGGTGCCCTCGGCCCTGGCCGCCTGCCCCGCGGCGGCCGACGCCGCGGTGTCGATCACCCCGGCCGAGAGCCCGGTGCTGGAGGCTTGGATGAGCGAGCAGCGCTTCGACCTGGCCCTGACCGAGCGCGCCGACGCCCCGAGCGGCTGCCGGGCCGAGGTGCTGGCCGACCTCGACGAGGTGGCGGTTCTGCCGGCGGGGCATGCCTTGGCGTCGCGTGCGCGCCTGGCCTTGTCGGACTTTGCCGACCAGCCCTTCGTGAGCTTGGCCGACGACGACCCTTACCGGGCGGAGATCGACCAACTGTTCGAGCAAGCCGCTGTAGGGCGGCGGATGCGTTTGCAGACCCACAGCGCGGTGGCGGTGTGTGCCTTGGTGGCCCAAGGCCTGGGCGTCGCCGTTGTGAACCCGCTGACGGCCCTGGCTTGCGCCAGCGAGCGCTTGGTGGTGCGGCCGTTGAACGTGCGCATCCCCTTCCGGGTGACCTTGCTCACGCCCCTGCACCGCCCGGTGCACCGCGTGGCCGCGCCCTTGGCGGACGCGCTGCGGGCTCAGTTGCGTTCGATGACGGCGTAGGCCGAATGCGAGTGGATGGACTCGAAGTTCTCGACGTCCACGTGGTAGCGCCCGACGCGCTCGTCGGCGTTCAAGCGCAGGGCCACATCGCGCACCAAGTCTTCGACGAACTTGGGGTTCTCGTAAGCGCGCTCGGTCACCCACTTCTCGTCGGCGCGTTTGAGCAGCGGCCAGATCTCGCTGGAGGCGCTGTCTTCGGCAAATCGCATTTGGGCTGAGAAGGGCAGGGGCTTGTCGGCCAGCCATTCCACGCGCACGGTGACGATGCTGCGCTGGTTGTGCGCGCCGTAGTCGCTGATCTCTTTGGAGCAGGGGCACAGGCTCTTGACCGGCACTGCCACCTCTTGCCAGACGGTGGTCTGGCCGCCGCGCGTCTCAACCACCCAGCGAGCCTGCAAATCCAGGCGGCTTTCGATGCCCGACACCGGCGCACGCTTGCGCTCGAACAAGGTGAAGGCCACCTCGGTCACGCCGTCGGAGGCGTGCAACTTCTCGAGCATGGCCAGGTGCCGGGACCGCAAGGTGGCGGCGTCCAGCGCCTGTTCGGCGCCTTCTTCCAGCCAGGCCACGAAGCGGGACATGTGCGTGCCCTTTTGCTCGGCCGGCAAGGCCACGTCCAGGGTCCACTCGCCCACGCTGGGCTGCACGCCCCGCTCGGTCTGCACCAGCAGCGGGAACTTGACGCGCCGCACGCCCACGCGCTGGATGGCCAGGTGGCGCTCGTCGCGCTCGCTCTGGGTGTCGGGGATCGGCAAGTGGGCCGAGTGGGTGGAACTGGGGCTCATGGCGGGCACAACGCGGGCTCAAAAAACGCAGGCCGTCAGCATCCCATGCCGACGGCCCTTCAGCAGACAGCCGATTAGAACGCTGGCTTCAAACCACCGCACGCAGTGCGGGCTCGCCCAGGCGTTGGCGGATGCGACGCTCGATGCCGGCCGCGTCCAGGCCCTGCAAGGCCATGAGCTTGGCCGGGTCGCCGTGCTCGATGAACGCGTCGGGCAGGCCGAGCTGGAGCACCGGCACGTTCAGGCCGACGGCCTGGAGGTGCTCGATCACCGCGCTGCCGGCGCCCCCCATCACACAACCGTCTTCGACCGTGACCAGCAGGCCGTGGCTGCGCGCCAGGCGTTCGACCAAGGCGGTGTCCAGCGGCTTGACGAAGCGCATGTTGGCCACCGTGGCGTTCAAGGCGTCGGCGGCGCCCAAGGCCGCCTGCAGCAAGGTGCCGAAGGCCAAGATCGCCACGTCGCGGCCGCCTTCGCGGCGCAGCTCACCCTGGCCCCAGGGCAGGGTGCTCAGGTCGGTGCCGGTGTCCACGCCGGCGCCCGCACCGCGCGGGTAACGCACGGTGACGGGGCCGGGGTGCTGGTAGGCCGTGCTGAGCAGCTGGCGGCACTCGCGCTCGTCGGCGGGCGTCAGCACCGCCATGTTGGGGATGCAGCGCGTGAACGCGATGTCGTAGTTGCCCGCGTGCGTCGCGCCATCGGCGCCCACCAGGCCGGCACGGTCCAGCGCGAAGGTGACGTCGAGGTTCTGCAGCGCCACGTCGTGGATCAGCTGATCGTAGCCGCGCTGCAAGAAGGTGCTGTAGATGGCCACGACGGGCTTCATGCCTTCGCAGGCCAAGCCCGCGGCGAAGGTCACCGCGTGCTGTTCGGCGATGCCGACGTCGTAGTAGCGCTGCGGGAATCGCTTGTGGAACTCGACCATGCCCGAGCCCTCGCGCATGGCCGGCGTGATGCCCACCAGCTTCTGGTCGGCCTCGGCCTGGTCGCACAACCAGTCGCCAAACACTTGGGTGAAGGACTTCTTGGCCGGCTTGGACGAGGCCACGATGCCTTGCGCCGGGTCGAAGGGCGTCGGCCCGTGGTACTTCACCGGGTCGGCCTCGGCCAGCTTGTAGCCCTGGCCCTTCTTGGTCACGATGTGCAGGAACTGCGGTCCGGGTTTGTCGCGCAGGTTTTCCAGCGTCGGGATCAGCGCGTCGAGGTCGTGGCCGTCGATGGGGCCGACGTAGTTGAACCCGAACTCTTCGAAGATCGTGCCGGGCACGAACATGCCTTTGGTGTGCTCTTCGAAGCGGCGGGCGAACTCGTACAGCGGCGTGTTCTTCAACAGGCCCTTCGCGCCCTCGCGCGCCTGGCTGTAGAACTTGCCGCTCATCAGGCGCGTGAAGTACTTGTTCAACGCGCCGACCGGCGGGCTGATCGACATGTCGTTGTCGTTCAAGATCACCAGCATGTCGCCGAGCAGGCCGCCGTGCGGCACGCCGGCGTTGTTCAGGGCTTCAAAGGCCATGCCGGCGGTGATGGCGCCGTCGCCGATGACAGCCACGGCCCGGCGGCTCTCGCCCTTGAGCTTGGCGGCCATGGCAAAACCATGGGCGGCCGAGATGCTGGTGCTGCTGTGCGCCGTGCCGAAGGTGTCGTACTCGCTCTCGTCCCGCCGTGGGAAGCCGCTGATGCCCCCGAGTTGCCGCAGCGTGGCCATTTGGTCGCGCCGGCCGGTCAGGATCTTGTGCGGGTAGGTCTGGTGGCCCACGTCCCACACGATGCGGTCGCGCGGCGTGTCGAAGACGGCGTGCAGGGCGATGGTCAGCTCGACGGTGCCCAGGTTGCTGGACAGGTGCCCGCCCGTTTTGCTGACGCTGTCCAGCACGTACTGCCGCAGTTCGCCGGCGAGCTGGTGCAGTTGCGGACGGCTCAGCTGGCGCAGGTCGGCCGGGCTGTTGATCGTGGACAGAAGCGTCATGGTCAGTTGTCTCGCGAAACGACCTTGAAAGCGAGGTCGCGCAGGCGCTGGGACTTGAGGGCCGGGGCCCCATCCAGGGCGGCCAGGGCCTCGTCGCGCAGTCGCGCGGCGTAACGCCGCGAGGGCCCCAGGCCCAGCACGCTGACGTAGGTCGGCTTGTTGGCCTCTTGGTCTTTGCCGGCGGTCTTGCCCAGGGTGGCGGAGTCTTGCGTCACGTCCAGGATGTCGTCGACCACCTGGAAGGCCAAGCCCAGGGCATCGCCGTAGGTGGACAGGGCCTGGGTCTCTTGTGGGGTGGGGTGGCCGCAGGCCGCCCCCATCAGCACGCTGCCTTGCAGCAGCAAACCGGTCTTGCGCCGGTGCATGTTCTTCAGGGCCTGCTCGTCCAGCGGTTGGCCCACGGCGGCCAGGTCGATGGCCTGGCCGCCCGCCATGCCGGCATGGCCGCTGGCGCGGGCCAGCAGGCGGCACAACTGCGCTTGCAGGGCGGGTTCGATGCCGGCATCGGGCGTCAGCACTTCGAAGGCGAGCGCCTGCATGGCGTCGCCCGCCAGCATGGCTTGCGCCTCGCCAAAGGCCACGTGCACCGTCGGCTTGCCGCGGCGCAGCACGTCGTTGTCCATGCAGGGCAGGTCGTCGTGCACCAGCGAGTAGGCGTGGATCAGTTCCACCGCCACGGCCGCGCGGTCGGCCGCCGCTTGCTGGCCTTGCACGGCCTCGCAGGCCGCCCAGACGAGCATCGGCCGCAGCCGCTTGCCCCCATCGAGCACGGCATAGCGCATGGCGGCCCCCAGGCCGGCCGGCGCGTCGGCCGGCACCCAGGCGTCCAGCAGGCCTTCGCAGCGGCCGAGCAGGCCCTTGGCCCAGGCGTCGAAGCCGGCGCAAACGGCGTTGTCGGGACTGTCCACCATCACGGGCCCTCCCAGGCCTTCAGGGTGCCGTCGTCCAGCACCTTCACTTGTTGTTCCACGGCCTGCAGTTGGCCGCGGCAGTACGCCAGCAGTTCGGCGCCCCGCTTGTAACCACTCAGTAACTGTTCGAGGGGCACGGCGCCGCCCTCCAGGGTTTGCACCAGCTGCTCCAGTTCGGCCAGGGCACTTTCGTAGCTTGGCGGGGCCGAGGGCTTGGCGGTTTTGGGCATGGACGGGGTGGGCGGAAAAGGGCGGCGATTGTAGGTGGCCGCCTTCTGGCAAACCCCAGGGCAGTGGTCGAACGGTGACAACCCGTAAGGGCGTTGCAAAGTGCCGGGCCTCGCCGTACCGCGCCAAAGGCAGGGGAAAGGGGGCTTGGCTAGAATCTCGCCCCCCGCCCGGTTGAAACAGCCGGGTTTTTTGCGCGCGAGCGTCGCCCAGGTGGCGTTTGCGCGGGTGTCTTGGAGGAACCCTTGGATCATGTCGGATCTGAGCCTGGCCGTCGGGGCGCTTGAGAGCAGCAGCCGCACGACGCAGCTCCCCGTTTCTGCTTATTTCGATCAGGCGCTGTTCGAGCGCGAGCAGGAGCGAATCATCCGACCTGGGCCTCGGTACGTCGGGCACCAGCTCGCGGTGCCCGAACGCGGTGACCACTTCACCCTGCGCCACGAAGGCGAGGGGCGGGCCTTGGTTCGGGGCGCCGACGGCATCCAACTCATCTCCAACGTCTGCCGGCATCGCCAAGCGGTGATGCTCAAGGGCCGGGGCAACACGGGCGCGAACATCGTGTGCCCGCTGCACCGCTGGACCTACGGCCTGCAAGGCGAGTTGATCGGGGCGCCGCACTTCGACCACGACCCCTGCCTGCACTTGAACCGCTGGAACCTGCGGGAATGGAACGGCCTGCTGTTCGAAGACACGGGGCGAGACATCGCGGCCGACCTGCGGGACCTGGCCGTCGCCAAGGACTTGAACTTCGACGGCTACGTGCTCGACAAGGTGGAGTTGCACGAGTGCAACTACAACTGGAAGACCTTCATCGAGGTCTACCTTGAGGACTACCACGTCGGGCCCTTCCACCCGGGCTTGGGCCACTTCGTGACCTGCCACGACCTGGCCTGGCAATGGGGCCAGGAGTACTCGGTGCAAACCGTGGGCGTGAACGAGGCCCTGGCCCAAGGCGGCAAGGCCGGCTCCAAGGTGTACCAGCGCTGGCACGACGCAGTGCGGGCCTACCGCGGAGGCGAGGCGCCCAAGCAGGGCGCCATCTGGCTGACCTACTACCCCACCCTGATGGTGGAGTGGTACCCGCACGTGCTCGTGGTCAGCAACCTGCACCCAATCAGCCCGAGCAAGACGCTGAACGTGGTCGAGTTCTACTACCCGGAAGAGATCGCCGCGTTCGAGCGCGAGTTCGTCGAAGCCCAACAGGCCGCTTACATGGAGACCTGCGTGGAAGACGACGAGATCGGGGAGCGCATGGACGCCGGCCGCCGCGCCCTGATGGCCCGGGGCGACAACGAGGTGGGGCCCTACCAAAGCCCGATGGAAGACGGCATGCAGCACTTCCATGCCTGGTACCGCGCCAAGATGGCCCTTTGACCTGACCTGTCCTGCAACGCCCGGCCCGCCCGGGCGTTGTTCATTTCGATGCCCGCACCTCTGTTGATGCTCAGCGCCACGCTGATGTTTGCGCTGATGGCCCTGTGCGTGAAGTTGGCGAGCCAGTCCTACTCGCCGACCGAGATCGTCATGTACCGCGGCTTGGTGGGGGTGGGGGTCATCGTGGCCTTGGCGCGCTGGCGGCGGGTGCCGCTTCGCACCACGGTCCCGGCCATGCACCTCTGGCGCGGCCTCTTGGGGGTGTGCGCCTTGAGCCTGTGGTTCTTTGCCATCGCGGGGCTGCCCTTGGCCACGGCGATGACGCTGAACTACATGAGCGCCATCTGGATGGCCTTGTTCCTGATGGGCGGGGCCTTGCTGATGCGGGGCAAATCGGTCGACCCGCGCCTCATTGCCACCGTGCTGGTGGGCTTTGCTGGCGTGGCCCTGGTGCTGCAGCCCACCTTCCAGCAGAACCAGTGGCCTGGCGCCTTGGCGGGCTTGGCCTCGGGCCTGTTGGCGGCCATGGCCTACCTGCAGGTCACGGCACTGGGCCGGGTGGGCGAGCCCGAGGTGCGGGTCGTTTTCTATTTCAGTCTGGCCAGCGCCGGCGCGGGGGCCGTGCTCAGCCTGGTCACGGGCACGCCGTGGCGCGTGACCGGCCACAGCCTGCCCGGCGCCCTGGCCTTGCTGGGCGTGGGCCTGACCGCGACCCTGGGGCAGGTGGCCATGACCGCGGCCTACGGGCGGGGCAAGATGCTGGTCAACGCCAGCCTGAACTACACCGGCATCGCCTTCGGGGCCCTGCTGGGCTGGTGGGTGTACGACGAACGGCCCGGGTGGTGGGCCACGGTCGGCATCGGCTTGATCGTGGCGGCCGGGTTGACGGCCACCCTGTTGCGCGCCCGCAGCGCCGCGCCCCGAGACTTGCAAGGAGACACGCACGAATGACGCGCCCCATGACCCCTTTGATCCAGGCCGAGGCCTTGCATGACCGCTTGGCCCAGGGCCAAGCGCCGCTGCTGCTCGACCTGCGTTTCGACCTGGCCCAGCCCGAAGCGGGGCGCGCCGCATACGCCGCCGGTCACCTGCCGGGCGCCCATTACGTGCACCTGGACGACTGCTGCGGCCCGAAGCAGGCCGCCGACGGTCGCTTCCTGGGTCGGCATCCCTTGCCCACGCGGGAGGCCTTCGCCGCGCGCTTGGCGGCCTTGGGGTGGGTGCCCGGGCGAGGGGTGGTGGCTTACGACGCGAGCGGCGGCATGTTCGCCGCGCGCCTGTGGTGGATGCTGCATTGGCTGGGCGACGCCGAGGTGCAGGTCCTCGATGGGGGGCTGCCGGCCTGGACGGGCGCGGGCCACGCCCTGAGCACGGCCTTGCCCCCCGTGCTGCCGGCCCCGGTGCCCAGCGACCTGCCGCCCCCTCTGCTGGACACCGTTGACGCGGCCACACTGGCCGCGCAACTGGGGCGCGTGCGCCTCGTGGACGCCCGGGCCCCCGAGCGCTTCCGGGGCGAGGTCGAGCCCCTGGATGCGCAGGCCGGTCACATCCCGGGGGCCCGCAACCGCCCCTTCGCCCTGAACCTCGCGGCCGATGCCCGCTTCAAGTCGTCCGAGGCCCTGCGGGCCGAGTGGGCGCCCTTGTTGGCCGGCCATGAGGCCAGCGTCCACCAATGCGGTTCGGGCGTCACCGCTTGCCACAACCTGTTGGCCCTGGCGGTGGCCGGCTTGCCGCTGGGGACCCTTTACCCTGGGTCGTGGAGCGAGTGGTCGTCCGACCCGAGGCGGCCCATCGCGCGGGCTTGACCGGGCGCAAAGCCAAGGGGCGGTGCCCAAGGCAGCATGGGGACTCCAGTTCAGGAGGTTCCCCATGTACAGCCGCATCCTCGTTCCCACCGACGGTTCCGAACTCAGCGCCAAGGCCGTGCAGCAGGCCATCGCCCTGGCGCAGCGCCTGGGGGCCCAGGTCTTGGCCTTGACGGTCACCGACCCCTACCCCTACAGCCCCTTGGCGGAGGCCGCCCCCATCGAGCCCCAGGGCTACTTGGACGCGATGCAGCGCCTGGCGAACCAGCGCCTGCAGGCCGTGGTGGCCGTGGCGGCAGCGGCCGGGGTGGCCTGCGAATCGGCCAGCCTGGAGGCCGCCCAGCCCTGGCGGGGCATCGTGGAACACGCCGAAAGCGTCAAGGCCGATTTGATCGTCATGGCCAGCCACGGACGCAAGGGCGTCAGCGCATTGCTGCTGGGCAGCGAGACGCAAAAGGTGCTGACCCACAGCACCGTGCCGGTGCTGGTGGTGCGCTGAGCGCCGCTGCCGCGGCGTTCAGTCAGCGTTCAGTGCGCGTGGCCGAGGGAGGCCAGGGCCATCAGGCCCAGGCCGCCGCCGATCCACGCCAGTTGGGCGAGGGTTTCGCTCCAGGGCAGGCGGCGCTGCATCTGCGGGATCAGGTCGGCCACGGCCACGTAGATGAAGCTCGACGAGGCGACCACCATCAGGTAGGGCAGGGCGGTCTCGAAGGGCTGCAGCATGAAGTAGCCCAGAACGCCCCCGGCCACGGCGGCCAAGCCTGACATCGCGTTGTAGGCCAGCGCCCGCCGCCGGCTGAGGCCGGCGTTCAACAGCACGAGGTAGTCGCCGACTTCTTGCGGGATCTCGTGCAGCAGCACCGCCCCAGCGGTCAGCCAGCCCAACTTGGGGTCGGCCAAGAAGGCGGCGGCGATCAGCAGGCCGTCGCAAAAGTTGTGGATGCTGTCGCCCACCAGCACCGACAGGCCGCCGCGTCCGGCCTGCTCGGCGTCGAAGTGGTGGTGGTGGTGGTGGCCGTCGCCTTCGTGGTGGTGGCTGTGGCGGTAGAGCTCCAGCTTTTCCAACAGGAAGAAGAACAGCAGGCCCCCGAGCAGGCAGAGGAACAACTCCTGGCTGCTGGCCTGGCTCTCGAAGGCCTCGGGCAGCACGTGCAGCAACGAGGCACCGAGCAGGACCCCTGCGGACAGGCTGACCAGGTGCTTGACGATGCGTCCCAGGACCACCTGCGTCACCAGCGCCGCCAGCAAGACGGACAGCAGGCCGCCCACCAAGGTGGCCAGAACGATGTGCAGCAGGGTCATGCGCGGGGGTGGAGCCAGGAGGTCAAAGGGGCGACATTCTCGCCGGTCAGAATGCCGCCCTATGCCCAAGCCTTCTCCCGACCGCGTGTGGGGCACCGACGCGCTCGCTGCCATCGACCTCGGCTCCAACAGCTTCCGACTGGAAATCGCCCGCTTGCGCGGGGGGGACTACAAGACCCTGGCCTACCGGAAAGAGCCGGTGCGCCTGGGCGCCGGTTTGGACGCGCAGGGCATGCTCACCGAAGAGGCCATGCAGCGCGGCCTGGACTGCTTGGCCCGTTTCGGCGCCGAATTGAGCGGCTTCGCGCCGGAGCGCCTGCGCGCCGTGGCCACGCAGACCCTGCGCGAGGCCCAGAACCGCGACGAGTTCCTGCGCCGGGCCCAGGCCGTGCTCGGCTTCCCGATCGAGGTGATTTCGGGCCGCGAAGAGGCCCGCATCATCTACGCGGGCGTGTCGCGTCTGCAGCCCGATCCGGCCCCCCGCCTGGTCATTGACATCGGCGGCCGGTCCACCGAGCTCATCCTCGGGCGCGGCGCCACGCCCTTGAAAGCGGAGTCGTTCCAGGTGGGCAGCGTGGGCCTGTCGGTTCGCTATTTCGGCGACGGGCGCTTCACGCCCGAGGGCTTTCGCGCCGCCCAGGTCACGGCCGCAGCGGAATTGGAAGAAGCCCTGGGCACCTTCGCCAAAGGCCAAGCCCGACCGGCCTGGCGGCAGGTTTTGGGCAGTTCGGGCACGGTGGGGGCGGTGGCGCAGATCGTGGCGGCCTCGCGCGTTGCGGGTGGGGTGATCAATGCCGAATCTCTTCGCTGGTGCATCGAGGCCTGCCTGCGGGCCGGTTCGGTCGACGCCCTGGACCTGCCAGGCCTGAAGGCCGACCGCAAGCCCGTCGTGGCGGGCGGCCTGTGCATCCTGTACACCTTGGTCAGTCACTTCGGCATCGACACCGTGCTGCCGGCCAAGGGCGCGCTGCGCCAAGGCCTGGTGTTCGAGCTGGCCGAGCGCCTCAAACTGCACCAGCAGGCCCCGAGCGCCGACCTGCGCGAGCACACGGTGGACGAGATGCAGCGCCGCTTCGAGGTGGACCGGGCGCAGGCCCAGCAAGTGCGGGCGCTGGCCGAGCGTTTGTTCCGCCAGCTGATGCCGCAGGCGCCGGCGGAGCAGCACCTGGAGTTGGGCTGGGCGGCGGCCTGGCACGAGCTGGGCTTGCTCGTGTCGCACCACGACCACCACCGGCACAGCCACTACCTCATCGGCCACTTGGATGCGGCCGGCTTTTCGCAAAGCCAGCTGCGACGCATGGCCCTGATCGCGCTGGGCCAGCGCGGCGGCCTGCGCAAGCTCAACCTCGACCCCGCGGACGAGGCCCTGCGCTGGCAGATCATGGCCCTGCGCTTGGCCGTGATCAAGGCCCACGCCCGCGAGCCCATCCAACTCGACGCCATGAAGCTGCAGCGCAACGGCACGCGGGTCAGCCTGCGACTGCCCAAGGGCTGGGCGCCCTCGCACCCACAGGCCCTGTACCTGCTGCAGGAAGAGGCGCAGCACTGGGCGCGCAGCACCTGGGCCACCTTGGAGCTCGCGGCATGAGCCTGTACCTGGCTTCTCAGAGCCCCCGTCGCCGCCAGCTCTTGGACCAACTGGGGGTGGTGCACGAGCTGCTCCTGCCGGGGCCGGACGAGGACGCCGAAGCGCTCGAGGCGGTGAGCGAGGGCGAGGCGCCGCTGGCCTATGTGCAGCGCGTGACCCGCGCGAAGCTCGAGGCCTCCTTGGCGCGCCTGCAGCGCCGTGCCTTGCCGCCCGGCCCCGTGCTTTGCGCCGACACCACCGTGGCCCTGGGGCCGCGCATCCTGGGCAAGCCGGGCGACGCGACCGAGGCCCTGGCCATGCTGCAGGCCCTGAGTGGGCAGGCCCACGAGGTGCACACGGCGGTGGCCCTGGCCGACGTCCGCGGCCGGGTGTGGGCCTCGGTGTCCAGCTCCACGGTGTGGGTGGCCGAGGTGCCGCATGCCGACTTGGCGGCCTATGTCGCCAGCGGCGAACCCTTCGGCAAGGCCGGGGCCTACGGCATCCAAGGGCGCTTTGCCGCCTGGGTGTCGCGCATCGAGGGCAGCTATTCGGGCATCATGGGGCTGCCCCTGTTCGAAACCGCGCAACTCTTGCGCCAAGCCGCCGAGGCTTGACGCCAGGTCCGCCCCCGGCCGGCCTGCCGTGAACCCTTGGTGACCCCATGGAAGACATCCTGATCAACTGGTCTCCGCAGGAGACCCGCGTGGCCGTCGTGGAGCACGGCGCCGTGCAAGAACTGCACCTGGAACGCACGCTGGAGCGCGGCCTGGTTGGCAACGTGTACCTGGGCCGCGTGGCCCGCGTGCTGCCCGGCATGCAGTCGGCGTTCATCGACATCGGCCTGGAGCGCGCGGCCTTTTTGCACGTGGCCGACCTGCAGCAGGCCCACCAGGGCACGGGCCGCGACGCGCCGGTGACGCCGATCGAGAAGCTGCTCTTCGAGGGGCAAGCCCTGACCGTGCAGGTCATCAAGGACCCGATCGGCACCAAGGGCGCGCGCCTGTCCAGCCAGGTGTCCATCGCCGGCCGCTTGCTGGTGCACCTGCCGCAAGACGAGCACATCGGCATCAGCCAGCGCATCGGGTCGCCCGAAGCCCGGGAGGCCTTGCGCGCGCGCATGCAGGCCTTGGTGGGCACGCGAGAGTCGGGCGGCGGGGGCGGCTTCATCCTGCGCACCAACGCCGAAGAGGCCACGGACGAAGAGCTGGCGGCCGACATTGCCTACCTGCGCAAGACCTGGACGAGCATCCGGCAGCGCGCCATGACCCTGCCGCCGCCCAGCCTGCTGCACGAAGACTTGAACC
Organism: Inhella crocodyli; assembly: GCF_004004565.1. GTDB lineage: Bacteria > Pseudomonadota > Gammaproteobacteria > Burkholderiales > Burkholderiaceae_C > Inhella > Inhella crocodyli. Next base: position 200,796 of record NZ_SACM01000005.1, on the reverse strand, counting down.
TGGTGCAGCGCGTGCTGCGCGACCTCGCCAGCGAGCGAACCGCCACCATCCGCATCGACAGCCGCCTGCAGTTCGAGGCCTTGCGGGCGTTCGGCGAGCAGTACACGCCGGGCAGCGTCGGCAAGCTGGAGCACTACACCGGCGAGCGGCCCATCTTCGACCTGCACAACATCGACGCCGAGGTGAACAAGGCGCTGGCGCGTCGCGTCGACCTGAAGAGTGGCGGCTACTTGGTGTTCGACCAAACCGAGGCGCTGACCACCATCGACGTCAACACCGGGGGCTTCGTCGGGGCCAAGAACTTCGACGACACGGTGTTCAAAACCAACCTCGAAGCCGCAGGCACCATCGCCCGGCAACTGCGCCTTCGCAACCTGGGCGGCATCGTCATCGTCGACTTCATCGACATGGCGCGCGACGAGCACCGCCAAGCCGTGCTGAGCGAACTGAAGAAGCACCTGGCCCGCGACCGCACCCGCACCACCGTGGGCGGCTTCACGTCCCTGGGTCTGCTGGAGCTGACGCGCAAGCGCACGCGCGAGAGCCTGTCGCGCATGCTGTGCGAGCCTTGCCCAACCTGCCAGGGGCGCGGGCAGGTCAAGACGGCCCGCACCGTCTGCTACGACATCCTGCGGGAGATCTTGCGAGAAGCGCGGCAGTTTTCGGCGCGCGAGTTCCGGGTGGTGGCCGCCGCCGACGTGGTGGAGATGCTGCTCGACGAAGAGTCGGCCCACCTCGCGGGCCTGAGCGATTTCATCGGTCGCCCCATTTCCCTGACCGCCGAGCCGGGGAACCAGACCGAGCACTACGACATCGTGCTGCTGTGAGCGACGCCCGCTGTTACGCCCTGGTGCCCGCCGCTGGCGTTGGCAGCCGCGCCGGCCAGCCCTTGCCCAAGCAGTACGTGACGGTGGCCGGCCGCCCGCTGATGGCGCACACCTTGGCGGCCCTGGCCGAAGTGCCCGGCTTGCACGCCGTGGCGGTGGTGCTGGCGCCCGACGATGCGCATTTCGCGGCCGCGTTGCCCGGGTTCACTGGGCTCGTGTTGCGCACGGGCGGCGCCACCCGGGCTGCCAGCGTCGCTGCGGGGCTGGAGGGCCTGCGGCAGGCCGGTGCGCGCGAGCACGATTGGGTGCTGGTGCACGACGCCGCGCGCTGCCTGGTTCGCCCCGGTTGGGTGCAGGCCCTGATCGCCGCTTGCCGCGACGATGCGGTGGGAGGCTTGCTGGCCCAGCCCCTGGCCGACACCCTCAAGCAGGCCGACGCCGGGCGTAGCCGCGCCACTGTCGACCGCAGCCGCTTCTGGCTGGCACAAACGCCGCAGATGTTCCGCTGGGGGCTGCTGCAGTCCGCCTTGGCCCAGGTCGGCGACGCCGTGACCGACGAGGCCAGCGCCATCGAGGCCCTCGGCCACGCCCCCTTGCTGGTGCCCTGTTCCATGGAGAACTTCAAAGTGACCCGACCCGAAGACTTTGACCTGGCCGAGCGCCTGCTGCGGAGCCGCGCATGACGCTGCCCCGCTTGCGGATTGGCGAGGGCTGGGACGTGCACCGCCTGGTCGAGGGGCGCCCCCTCGTTCTGGGCGGCGTGACCATCCCGCACAGCCACGGCCTGCTGGGGCACTCGGACGCCGATGCCCTGGCCCATGCCATCACCGACGCGCTGCTGGGCGCGGCCGGCTTGGGCGACATCGGCCGCCACTTCCCCGACACCGCCGCCGAGTTCAAGGGCGCCGACTCCATGGTGCTGCTGGCCGAGGCCGCGGCCCGGGTGCGCGCGCAGGGCTGGTCCATCGTCAACGTCGACAGCACGGTGGTGGCCCAGGCGCCCAAGTTGGCGCCGCACATCGAGGCCATGCGCGCGCGCTTGGCCCAGGTGCTGGGCCTGCCGGTGGGCGACGTCAACGTGAAGGCGAAAACGGCGGAAAAACTCGGCCCCGTGGGCGAGTTGCAGGCCATGGAAGCCCGCGCCGTGTGCCTGCTCACTGCGCCGTAACGACCGGGCGCTGAAGGGTGGGGTGAGCGGGGGCGGGGGCCGGCTCAGGCGCGCCGCAGGCGCATCTTGGTCAGCAGACCGGGCCCTTCGGGCGCGTTGGCGATGTCCAGCGAGCCGCCCATGCGCTGCAAGGCCTTGTCCACGATGGCCAGACCCAAGCCGCTGCCGGTCACGGCGGTGCGCGCCGCGTCGCCGCGGAAGAAAGGCTTGGTCAACTCGCCCAGCACCGCGGCTGGCACGCCCGGGCCGTGGTCGCGCACGCCGATCTCCACCTCGGGCCCGCGCGGGCGGGCCTTGACGATGACGCGCGCCGGCTCGCCGGGCTTGCGGCCGTAGCGGCGGGCGTTCTCGAACAGGTTGGCAAAGACGCGGCTGAACTCGGTGGGGTCGACCAGCACTTGCAGCGATTCCGGGATCAGCACCTGGATGCCGATCTGGTCGGGCACGTTGCGGTAGGCCTGGGCGGCACGCTCCACCAACTCGCCCAAGGGCATGGCCTGCAGCACCAGGTCGTGGGGGCGCGCGTAGTCCATGAACTTGCTGATGATGGCGTCGAGCTGGTCGATGTCGTCGGCCATGGCCGCGCGCGCCGCTTCGTCGTGCACGCTCATCTCCGCCTCCAAGCGCAGGCGCGCCAAGGGGGTGCGCAGGTCGTGGCTGATGCCGGCCAGCATCACGCTGCGGTCTTGCTCCAGCTTGGCCAGCACGCGGGCCATGCGATTGAAGCCGCGGTTGACCTCGCGGATTTCGCTGGTCAGGGTGTGCTCGTCCAGCCGGGAGTCGTACTCGCCGTCGCGGATGTTTTGGGCGGCCACCGACAACTCGCGCAAGGGGCGGTTGATCAAGCCCGCGATGGCGGCCGAGCCCAGCACCGTGCCCACCAGCAAGATCGCCCACCACCACGGTCGCGCCGTGGGCAGGCCGTCGGCCGGGTCGGACTGGGCCCGCAGCCAGTAGGCGTCCCGGCCCGTCATGAAGCGGATCCACAGGCCCTGGTTGTCGTTGAGCGAGCGCGCCACGACCGTGTCGGGGCCCAGGCGCTTTTGCAGCGCTTCCACCAGGGTTTGGGTGAACTTGTCCTGCGCGTAGTCGGTGTGCTGGTCGTTCCGCTCGGCGAGCACGACCTGCAAGGTGGCCGTGCGCTCGATGGACTTGATGACCAGCAGGCGCTGGATGGGCTCCACGTCTTGCAAGGAGGTGCGCGCGAGTAGCACCAAGTCGCCCAGCTGCTGCGCGGCCTGCACGGCCCGCGGTTCGGCCTCCAGGGCCCGGAAGGTGACTTGCCAAGCCAGGCCTGTGGCCCCCAGCAACAGGGCCAACCAGGCGAAGGTGCGCCAGAACAGCGTGAGTTGGAAGATCTGGCGCGCCATCCTGGAAGGGTCAGCTCACCGTGGCCGTGGCCTCGTCGGGCACGAACACGTAGCCCAAGCCCCACACGGTTTGGATGTAGCGGGGCTTGCTTGGGTCGGACTCCAGCATCTTGCGCAGGCGCGAGATTTGCACGTCCAGGCTGCGGTCGAAGGGCTCGAACTCGCGGCCGCGCGTCAGCTGCGCCAGTTTGTCGCGGCTCAGCGGTTGGCGGGGGTGGCGAACCAGGGCCTTGAGCATGGCGAACTCGCCGGTGGTCAAGGGCATCTCTTGGCCTTCGCGGAACAGGCGGCGCTGCCCCAGGTCGAACTCGTAGGGCCCGAAGTGGATCTTCTCGCCGTCGCGGCTGGGGGCACCCGGCATCTCGGGCGGCGGGCGGCGGCGCAGCACCGCGTTGATGCGCGCCAGCAGTTCGCGGGGGTTGAACGGTTTGGTCAGGTAATCGTCGGCCCCGATCTCCAGGCCGACGATGCGGTCCACGTCCTCGCCCTTGGCCGTCAGCATGACCACCGGCGTCATGTCGCCCTTGGCGCGCAGCCGGCGGCAGATCGACAAGCCGTCTTCGCCCGGCATCATCAAGTCGAGCACGATCAGGTCGGGCAGGTCGCGCGACATCAGGCGCTGCAGGCCCAGGCTGTCTTCGGCCAGCAGCACCTCGAAACCCTCTTGGCTCAGGTAGCGGCGCAACAGGTCGCGGATCCGGGCGTCGTCGTCCACCACGGCCACGCGCAGGGCGCGGGTCGGGTTCAGGGGCATCGACATGGAATTGCTCATGGACGGTCTCCAGCGGGGCGAAAAAGCGGGGGGTGGCGCGATTGTGGGCGCGCGCCGCCCGTCCTTGTTACAAATTCGACCGCTGCTCCCCGGGTCTTTGGCCCCGACTTTTACGTCTTGAAACAGTTCTGCTGGGTCGAGCCCCTCACTGGGCCGTCCAACCGCCGTCCATGCCCCAGGCTTGGCCGCGCACGTTCGAGGCCGCCTCGCTGCACAAAAACACCGTCAGCGCCCCCAGCTGTTCGGGCGTCGTGAAGGCCAAGGATGGCTGCTTTTCGGCCAGCAAGCGGCGCGTGGCTTCGGGCAGGTCCACCGCGTCGCTGACGGCGCGGGCCTCCACCTGCTTTTGCACCAAGGGCGTCAGCACCCAACCCGGGCACACCGCGTTGACGGTGACCCCCGTGGTGGCGGTCTCCAAGGCCACGGCCTTGGTCAGGCCGATCAAGCCGTGCTTGGCCGCCACGTAGGCACTCTTGTTCACCGACGCCACCTGCCCGTGCACCGATGCGATGTTCACGATGCGGCCCCAGTTGCGCGTCAGCATGCCGGGCAGCGCGGCCCGGGTGCTGTGGAAGGCGCTGCTCAGGTTGATGGCCAAGATCGCATCCCAGCGCTCGGGCGGAAAGTCTTGCACCGGGGCCACGTGCTGGATGCCGGCGTTGTTGACCAAGATGTCTACGCCCCCGAAGCGCGCCTCGCAAGCGCGCACCATGTCGACGACCTCGTCCGGCCGGCTCATGTCGGCCCCGTGGTAGTCGACCTCGGCGCCCGTGGCCTCGACCTCGGCCCGCGCGGCGGCCACGTCGCCGAAGCCGTTCAACATGACGCGCGCACCGCTGCGCGCCAGGGCCAGGGCCAGGCCCAGGCCGATGCCGCTGGTGGAGCCGGTGACGAGGGCGGTTTTGCCTTGAAGCATGGTGGGGTTCCCGTATCCTTGGATCGATCTCAAGGATAGCCAATGACCGAACCCCGCCTCCACCACGTCCAAGCCCTCAGTCCGACGGGCCTGCACCGGATGGCGTACTGGGAGTGGGGCGAGCCCAGCAACCCGCGCGTGCTGGTTTGCGCGCACGGCCTGACCCGGCAAGGGCGCGACTTCGATGCGTTGGCCCGCCACTTCCGCCCGCACTACCGCGTGGTCTGCCCCGACGTCGTGGGGCGCGGCCAGAGCGACTGGCTGGGCGACCCCAGCGGCTATGCCCTGCCGCAGTACGTGGCCGACATGGTGGTGCTGTTGGCGCGGCTCAACGTTCCCCAGGTGGACTGGGTGGGCACCTCGATGGGCGGTCTGATCGGCATGGCCCTGGCGTCCTTGCCGGGCAGCCCGGTGCGCCGCCTGGTGCTCAACGACGTGGGCCCCACGCTCGAGTGGACGGCCTTGGCGCGCATCGCCCAGTACGTGGGCCAGGCCATGCACTTCCCCGACGAGCCGACGGCCGCCCAGGCCCTGCGCGCCGTGTCCTTGGGCTTCGGCGAGTTCAGCGACGAGGCCTGGCTGGCCCTGAACCGGCCCATGTGGCGCACCGACCCGACCGGCGGCCTGCGCCTTCATTACGACCCCCGCATCGCCCACAACCTGCAAGCGCTCACCCCGGCCCTGGCCGCCGCGGGCGAGGCCCAACTCTGGGACGCCTACGACCGCCTGAAGCTGCCCACGCTGGTGCTGCGCGGGGCCGACAGCGACCTGCTGACCGCCGCCACCGCCACCGCCATGGCCGCCCGCGGGCCCAAGGCCCGTGTGGTCACCTTGCCCGCAGTGGGCCACGCGCCCATGCTCGACCGGCCGACCCACTTTGCCCCCTTGGAGGGCTTCTTGTTGGCACCATGAAGACCGCGCCCGCCGACCCGCAACGCGCCACCATCGTCGAGCTGCTGGAAGACCTGGACGGGGATGCGGCCCTGCCGCCGCGCTTGCCCCAGCCCCAAGCGGCCGGCCCCAGCCCGCTCAGCGTGCTGGAGCGCGCCCGCGCCTTCGCCGACCCCTTGCTGGCCAACCAGCGCCTGGACAGCGGCGAGAACGCGCTGGCGCACGCCGACGGCTTGGCCGCCATCCTGGCTGGCATCGGCGCGGCGCCGGGCATCCAGGCCGCGTGCTACCTCGTTTACGCCGGCGAGCACCTGGCGCAGCCTGGCGAGACCATCGCCAAGGCCTTCGGCCCCGGGTATGCCAGCTTGGTGGAGAACACCCGCAAGCTGGTGCACCTGCAGCGCACCGCCAGCGGCGCGGTGCTGGAAGAGGAGGCGGCCAAGGAGCAGGTCGAGCGCGTGCGCAAGATGCTGCTGGCCTTTTCGCGCGACCTGCGCGTGGTGCTTTTGCGCCTGGCCTCGCGCCTGCAAACCCTGCGCTGGCACGCCGCCACGCGAACCCCCGTCCCCACCGCCGTGGCACTGGAATCGCGGCAGGTTTTCGCGCCGCTGGCCAACCGCTTGGGCATTTGGCAAATCAAGTGGGAGCTGGAGGACCTGGCCTTTCGCTTCCTCGAGCCGGAGCGCTACCACGAGCTGGCCCGGGCCCTGCACGAAAAGCGCCTGGAGCGCGAACTCCGCGTGCACCAGGCGCGCGCCTCGCTCATGGCCGAACTGCAGCGCTTGGGCCTGGAAGGCGAGGTGCAGGGCCGCCCCAAACACCTCTACAGCATCTGGAAAAAGATGCAGGGCAAGGGCCTGACGCTGGAGCGCGTGTTCGACCTGCGCGCGCTGCGCGTCATCGTGCCGGCGGTGGACGACTGCTACACCGTGCTGGCCCGCCTGCACGAGCTGTACGAGCCCGTGGAAGGCGAGTTCGACGACTACATTGCCCGCCCCAAGCCCAACGGCTACCAAAGCCTGCACACCGTGGTGCGCAGCAAAGATGGCCAGACCATGGAGGTGCAAATCCGCACCCGGGCCATGCACGAGCATGCCGAGCACGGCGTGGCGGCGCACTGGGCCTACAAAGAGGCCGGCACCAAGGGGTATGGCGGCAACAGCCAGGCGCACGACGCCCAAGTCAGCGAAGCCCGCAAGGCCGTGCTGCGGCAGCTCTTGGCCTGGGAGCGCGATCTCAGCGAGGCCGCCCCCGACCAAGGCGAAGACGCCCGCATCTTTGTGTTCACGCCCCAGGCCAACGTCATCGAGCTGTGCCAGAACGCCACGCCGGTCGACTTCGCCTACGCCTTGCACACCGAGCTCGGGCACCGCTGCCGCGGTGCCAAGGTCGACGGCGCCCTGGTCAGCCTCAACACGCCCCTGCGCTCGGGCCAGACGGTGGAAATCACGGGCGGCAAGGAGGGCGGGCCCTCGCTCGACTGGCTCAACCCCGAGCTGGGCTTTCTGCAAAGCCCGCGCTCGCGCGCCAAGGTGCGAGCCTGGTTCAACGCCCAAGCCGCCACCGAAACCATCGCACGCGGCCGAGAGGCCGTGGAAAAGCTGCTGGCCCGCGAGGGCAAGACCGCGCTCAAGCTCGACGACCTGGCCCACCAACTTGGCTTCAAAACGGCCGACGCCCTCTTCGAGGTCGTGGGCAAGGACGAGTTCTCGCTCAAGCCCATCGAGCAGCTGCTGCGTCCCCCTCCGGCCGAGGCCGCTGAGGACGACGACACCAGCGCCGCGCGCCAGCACGTGCGCCCTGCCAGCCAAGGCCCGCGCGGCGGCGTGCTGGTGGTGGGGGTCGATTCCCTGCTCACCAACCTGGGCCGCTGCTGCCGGCCCGCCCCGGCCGATGCCATTCGCGGTTACGTCACGCGCGGCCGCGGCGTGGCCATCCACCGCAGCGACTGCAGCAACCTGCGCGACATGCTGCGCCGCAACCCCGAGCGCGAGATCGACGTCACCTGGGGCACCACGGCGGGGGCCCTGTTCCCCGTGGACGTCAGCGTCGAAGCCCGTGACCGCCCCGGCGTCCTGCGCGACGTGCTCGAGGTGTTTGCCAAGCTGCGCTTGAGGGTGAGCCAAGCGCAAACCCAGAGCCGTCCGATGCGCGGCTCTCCCTCCGACACCCAATGGATGGCCTTCACCGTGGAAGTGCCCAGCAGCGAAGCCCTGCGGGATGCGCTGCGCGGGGTGGCGCAGGTTGAAGGAGTGCGGGCCGCTAGACGGCGCTAAAAACTCGGCTATACTGCGAGGCTTCGCTGCAAAGCGGAGCAGACCCCAGGCGCGTAGCTCAGCTGGTTAGAGCACCACCTTGACATGGTGGGGGTCGTTGGTTCGAGTCCAATCGCGCCTACCAGAATAAGAAGACAAAACCCCCGCAAGTGCTTCACTTGCGGGGGTTTTTGCTTTGCGCTTCAGGCGAAGCGGAAGGGCAGTTCGCGCTGGCGTTGGCCCGTCAAACGCGCCACGGCGTTGGCCAGGGCGGGGGCCAAGGGCGGCAGGCCGGGTTCGCCCATGCCGGTGGGTGGGGCGTCGGAGGGCACGATGTGCACGGCCAGCACCTTGGGGGCGTCGGTGATGCGGGGCATGGCCATGTCGTAGAAGTTGCGCTGCTGCACCACGCCGGCCTTGAGCGTCACGTGGTGGGTGGGCATCGTGGTGCCCAGCGCCATCACGGCCGCCCCTTGCACCTGGGCTTCCACGGTGCGGGGGTTGATGCAGCGGTTGCAGTGCACGCCGGCGTGCACTTCGTCGAGTACCGGGCGGCGGTCTTTGCCCTTCCCAGTCATGCGCGCCACGACCACGTAGGCCACGACCGATTCGAAGCTTTCGTGCACGGCCACGCCCCAGGCTTGGCCTGGCTGGAGCTTGCGCGTGCCATAGCCCGACTTGTCCACGGCCAGTTGCAGCGCGGCGCGGTGGCGCTGCGCCTTGGGGCCCATGAGCTTCATGCGGTAGGCCACGGGGTCTTGGCGCGTGGCCTGGGCGATTTCGTCGATCAGGGTCTCCATGACGTAGGCGGTGTGCGTGGAGCCCACCGAGCGCCACCAGAGCACGGGCACGTTGACCGTGGGGTGGTGCACGCTCAGCGACATGGGCAGGTCGTAGGGCTCGCGCATGCCTTCGGGGGTGGTGGCGTCGATGCCGTCTTTGACCATGAAGGCCTCGAAGGGCGAGCCCTTGAGGATGCTCTGGCTGACGATGCGGTGGTCCCAGCCGAGGATCTGCCCTTGGTTGTCGAAGCCGATCTCGGCACGGTGCACGGTGAGGGGGCGGTAGTAGCCGGCGGCGATGTCGTCTTCGCGGCTCCACACGACCTTGACGGGCGCGCGCTGTCCGGCTTGGGCCAGCGCCATGGCCACGCCCACGGCCTCGCGGACGTACTCGGCGCTGGGGGTGGCGCGGCGACCAAAGCCGCCACCGGCCATCTGCACGTTGATTTGTACCTGCTCGGGCTTGAGCCCGGTGAGGGCGGCCACGGCACCGGCGTCGACGCCCGGCATCTGCGAGGCGTAGTGCAGGGTGCAGCGGTCGGGCTGCAGGTCCACGGTGACGGCCAGCGGCTCCATCTGCGCGTGGTTCAGGTAGGGGAAGGCGAACTCGGCCACCAGCTTGCGCGGGGCCTTGGCCTTGGCGCGGGTGTCGGCCTGGATGGCCTTGACCGGCACGCCGGGCTCGCGCGCCATTTGGCGGTAGCGCGCGCTGAGTTGCTGGCTGTCGGCCTTGTCCAGGCCGTCGAGGTCCCAGTCGACCTGCAGGGCCTGGCGGCCTTGCTGGGCCGGCCAGAAGCCGGTGCCCACCACGGCGATGCCTTGGCCACCGCGGTCCAAGGTCACGGGCAAGACGGCCTTGACCCCGGCCACCTTCAGCGTGGCGCTGGCGTCGTGCCGCTTGACCTTTCCATTGAACACCGGCGGGCGCTGGATGACGGCGGTCATCAGACCGGGCAGTTGGACGTCCATGCCGTAGGTTTGCTGGCCGCTGCTCTTGGCGGCGCTGACCTTCAAGCCGGTGGGGCGCCCGATGAGGCGGAAGACTTGCGGCGACTTGAGCGCCACGGTGGCTGGCACCGGGCGCTTCATGGCGGCCGGGAACAGTTCGCCGTAGCCGGCGCTGCGCCCACCGCCCAGGACGCGTCCGTTCTCGGCCTTCAGGCTGTCGGCGGGCACGCCCCAGGCCTCGGCCGCGGCCCCGATGAGCATGGCCTTGGTGCGCGCGCCGAGTTCGCGGTACTGCTGGTAGCTGTTCTTGATGGAGTTGGAGCCGCCCGTGAGGTGCATGCCCATGAAGGGGTCGACGTAGGCGCCACGCTGGTCGCCGAAGGCGGTGCGCACCAGCGACCAGTCGGCGTCCAGTTCTTCGGCGCAGATCATGGCCAGGCCGGTTTCGATGCCCTGGCCCATGTCCATGCGGTTGCACACGATGGTGGTGGTGCCGTCCGGTGCGATGCTGACAAAGGCCAGCGGCTGCTCGGTGGGTTTGCTGCCCGGGGCGGCCGGGCTGGGCTGGGCCCAACCTGGCGGCACGAGGGCCAGGCCAACGGCCCCACCCACGGTGGCGGTGACGAAGTGGCGGCGCGTGAGGCCTTCGCTGGGGGCTTGGCGTTGGGCCAGGGCCTGCAGGTGGTCGATCAACATGGCGGGCTCCTCAAGCCAGGGCCGCCAACGCGGCGGAGGCGGCGTGGACGGCAGCGCGGATGCGCACGTAAGTGCCGCAACGGCACAGGTTGCCCGCCAAGGCTTCGTCGATTTGGGCGTCGGTGGGCTTGGGGTGCTGCTGCAGCAGGGCCACGGTGGCCATCACTTGGCCGCTTTGGCAGTAGCCGCACTGCGCGACGTCGTGCGCGACCCAGGTGGCTTGCACGGCGGCGCCGATGCGGTCGTTGGCCATGGCCTCGATGGTGCGCACGGGGGCCGAGCCCACGGCGTTGATGGGCATGACACAGCTGCGCGTGGCGCTGCCGTTCACGTGCACCGTGCAGGCGCCGCACTGGGCCGCCCCACAGCCGAACTTGGTGCCGGTGAGTTGCAGGTGGTCGCGCAGGGCCCAGAGCAAGGGCGTGCTGGGGTCGGCGTCGACCTGGACGGCGTTGCCGTTGACGTTCAGTTGGGCCATGGGGCCTCCAGGGGGGTGAGGGGAAGCGAAGCCGCGGTTTGTACGCTCGAATGCGCGGTTTTGCACCCGCAGGGCGATCCCTAGAATCTGCGCCCTTGCGCCCCCGGCGCCGAACGCCTTTTCAAGAGGAACCCGCCATGGTCACCCGGCGCCGCGCCGCACCCGCTCCCGAACCCAGTGCCGAAGCCAGCGGGGTGCGCATCCTCAAGAAGTACCCCAACCGCCGGCTGTACGACACGCAGACCAGCACCTACGTCACGCTCAGCGACGTGAAGGCCATGGTGCTGGCGGGCGAGTCCTTCGAGGTGCACGACACCAAGACGGGCGAGGACCTGACGCGCTCGATCCTCTTGCAGATCATTCTGGAAGAGGAGACCGCCGGGGCGCCGATGTTCTCCACGCCCATGCTGGAACAGATCATCCGTTTCTACGGGCAGGCCATGCAGGGGGCGTTGAAGGACTACCTGGCGCAGAACCTGCAGACCTTCACCGAGATGCAAGCCCGCTTTGCCGAGCAAGCGCCAGGCATGGGCTTCTCGCCCGAGGTGTGGCAGCAGTTCCTGCAGGGCCAGGCCCCGGCCATGCAAGGCCTGATGGGCTCCTACATGGAGCAAAGCAAGAGCCTGTTCGTGAAGATGCAAGAACAGATGGCCAGTGGCGCCCTGTTCCCCGGCATGCCGGGATTTGGAAAGACGAAGTGATGAACGAGACCACCGCCCCCACCCCGAAGGTGGGCTTCGTGTCCCTGGGCTGCCCCAAGGCCCTGACGGACAGCGAATTGATCCTGACGCAACTCAGCGCCGAGGGCTATGCCACCAGCAAGACCTTTGCCGGGGCGGACCTGGTGATCGTCAACACCTGCGGCTTCATCGACGATGCGGTGAAGGAAAGCTTGGACACCATCGGCGAGGCCCTGGCCGAGAACGGCAAGGTCATCGTGACCGGCTGCCTGGGGGCCAAGGCGGGAGAGGGCGGGGGCAACCTCGTCAAGCAGATGCACCCCAGCGTGCTGGCCGTGACCGGCCCCCACGCGACGCAAGAGGTGATGGACGCGGTGCACGCGCACCTGCCCAAGCCGCACGACCCTTTCATCGACCTGGTGCCGGCCGCGGGCATCAAGCTCACGCCCAAGCACTACGCCTACCTGAAGATCAGCGAGGGTTGCAACCACCGTTGCTCTTTCTGCATCATCCCCAGCATGCGCGGCGACCTGGTGTCGCGGCCCATCGGCGACGTGCTGAAGGAGGCCCGCGCGCTGTTCGAAGGCGGCGTCAAAGAACTGCTCGTCATCAGCCAAGACACCAGCGCCTATGGCGTGGACGTCAAGTACCGCACGGGCTTCTTCGACGGCAAGCCGGTCAAGACCCGCATGTTCGACCTGGTGCAGCAACTGGGCGAACTGGCCAAGCCCTTCGGCGCCTGGGTGCGCCTGCACTACGTCTACCCCTACCCACATGTGGACGAGCTGCTGCCCCTGATGGCCGAAGGCCTAGTGCTGCCCTACTTGGACGTGCCCCTGCAGCACGCCCACCCCGACGTGCTCAAGCGCATGAAGCGCCCCGCCAGTGGCGAGCGCAACCTGGAGCGCCTGCAGGCTTGGCGCGCGGTGTGCCCCGACATCGTCGTGCGCTCCACCTTCATCGCCGGCTTCCCGGGTGAGACCGAAGCCGAGTTCGAGTACCTGCTCGACTTCCTGCGCGAGGCCGAGATCGACCGCGCCGGTTGCTTCGCCTACTCGCCCGTGGAGGGGGCCAGCGCCAACGCACTGTCGGGCGCGCTGCCCGATGAAGTGCGCGAAGAGCGCCGCGCCCGCTTCATGGCCGTGGCCGAAGAGGTGTCGGCGCGCAAGCTGGCCCGCCGCGTCGGCCAAACCCTGCAGGTGCTGGTGGACAGCGCCCCGGCCCTGGGCCGCAAAGGCGGCTTGGGCCGCAGCTATGCCGACGCGCCCGAGATCGACGGCACCGTGCGCCTGCTGCCGCCGGAGAAGGCCAGCGTCACCTTGAAGGTGGGCGAGTTCAAACGCGCCAGGGTCGTGGCGGCCGAAGGCCACGACCTCATCGCCCAACCGCTGTGAGCGCGGCGGCCGTGATGGAGACCCGGTGAAAGACAAAAGCACCCAGCTCATCCACCACGGCTACCAAGCCCCGGCTGGATTCGCCGCCCCCGCACCGGCGGTGCACAAGGCCTCGACGGTCTTCTTCAGCAACTGCCGCGAGCTGCGCGAGCGCGACTGGCTCGACAAGCAGGCCTACACCTATGGCCTGCATGGCACGCCCACCAGCTTCGAGTTGGAGGCGCGCATCGCCGCGCTGGAGGGCGCGAAGCACGCCTTGCTGCTGCCCAGCGGCTTGGCCGCCATCGCCTTGGTCAACCAGGCCTTGCTGCGCCAGGGCGACCGGGTGCTGCTGCCCGACAACGTGTACGGTCCCAGCCGCGCGATGGCGCGGCACGAGTTGCAGGCCTGGGGCATCGGGCATGCGTTCTACGACCCGATGGCCCCCGAGCAACTGGCGCTCACGCCGGACGTGACCCTGGTGTGGTTGGAGGCGGCGGGTTCCGTCACGCTCGAGTTCCCCGACCTGCCGGCGCTCATCCAGGGCATTCGCGCGCACGCTCCGCAGGCCCTCATCGCCCTGGACAACACCTGGGGCGCGGGACTGGCGTTTGACGCTTTCGCGCTCGGCGTGGACGTCACCATCCATGCCCTGACCAAGTACCCCAGCGGGGGCGGCGACGTGTTGATGGGCTCGGTGGCCTGCCGTGACGCCAAGGTGTACGAGCGACTGGCCCTGTGCCACAGCCGCTTGGGCGTGGGCGTGGGCATGAACGACTGCGAGTTGGTGCTGCGCAACCTGCCCAGCCTGCCCCTGCGCTACGCCGCGCAGGACCAGGCGGCTCGCCGCATCGCCCAGTGGGCGCAGGCCCAGCCTTGGGTGCGTGAGGTGCTGCACCCTGCGCTGCCGTCGTCGCCCAGCCACGCCGCCTGGTCGGCCTTGTGCACGCAGGCGGCGGGTTTGGTGGGCATTCGGCTGCCGGAGGGCACGACCCGCGAAACGGTGGAGGCCTGGATCGACGGCCTGCAACTCTTCCACATCGGTTGGAGCTGGGGCGGCCCCATCAGCCTGGCAGTGCCTTACCACTTGGAGACCCTGCGCAGCCTGCCCAACAGCCCCAAGGGCTGGATGGTGCGCTTGGCGATCGGCCTGGAATCCGCCGACGACCTGATCGACGACCTGGCGCGCTCGGCGGCCTCCGTCTTTGCCGGCCGATGAGACTTTGTGTCGCATCAGTTGGCCCTTTTGCCTGACGGCGAAGGGGCCAAGTCGCACTCGGCGACCTCAGTCCTTGCCGGCCGAAGAGACTTTGTGTCGCATCAGTTGGCCCTTTTCTCGCTCCCAATCCCGCTTCTTCTCGGTCTCGCGCTTGTCGTGCAGGGCTTTGCCCTTGCCCAGCGCGAACTGGCATTTCACGCGACCGCCCTTGTAGTGCAGGTTCAGCGGCACCAGGGTGTAGCCCTTCTGCTCGGTCTTGCCGATCAGGCGGCGAATCTCCTGCTTGGCCAGCAGCAGCTTCTTTGTGCGCTGCGCTTCGGGCCGGACGTGGGTGCTCGCGGTGCGCAGTGGGTTGATCTGGCAGCCGATCAAGAACAGCTCGCCGTCCTTGACGACCACGTAGGCCCCGGTCAGCTGGACCTGGCCCTCGCGGATGGCCTTGACCTCCCAGCCTTCCAGCACCATGCCGGCCTCGTACTCTTCTTCGAGGTGGTACTCGTAACGGGCGCGGCGGTTGTCAACGATGCTCATGGCGAACAAAAAAACGCCTCGGGGGCGTTCCTAGAATGAGCACCATTCTATGAAACCGGTCACCAAGTCAGTTCTGCTCTGGTACAGCGCGCAAGAGATGTACGAGCTCGTCACCGGGGTGGAAAGCTACCCCCAGTTCTTGCCGTGGTGCGAGGGGGCCGAGGTGCTGGAGCGCCGCGACGACGGCTTGACGGCGCGCTTGAGCTTGGCATTTGCCGGCGTGCGCACCCATTTCACGACCCGCAATTTGCACGAGCCGGGACGCCGCGTGCAGGTGTCGTTGGTGGACGGGCCGTTCTCGCACCTCGATGGCGACTGGCACTTCAAACCCCTGATGCGCCCGGGCTCCGACCAGGCCAATGCCTGCAAGGTGCAGTTCGAGATGCGTTACGCCTTTTCCAACGGGGCTTTGGAAGCGGTGCTGAGCCCCGTGTTCGACAAGGTGGCGCAGACCTTCGTCGACCGTTTCGTCGAGCGGGCAGAGGCTGTGTATGGGCCGCGGTGACTTGACGGTGCGGGTGCTGCGCGCGCCAGTCGAGGGCGGCGTCGAGTCCCAGGAATTGCGCCTGCCAGCGGCCAGCACCGTGGGCGATGCCTTGGCGACCCTGGGCTGGACCCTGGGTGAGGCCGAGTCGGTCGGGGTGTGGGGCCGCAAGGTGGCCCTGACGGAGGCCTTGCGCGACGGCGACCGCGTGGAGGTCTACCGTCCGCTGACCGTGGACCCGATGCTGGCCCGCCACCGACGGCACGCGCTGCAAGGCGGCCGGCGCATCGTTTCGCGCCACCGGCCGGCCGGCCCCAAGAGCGGCTGAACGGCCGACGGGCCTCAGCGACAGTCGGTGGCCACCAGGGCCCGGGCCTTGGCCAGCTCGGCGTTGCGCTGCTGGTCGTCCAGGAACTCGCGCTCGCCCTTGTCGTTGGTCCGGGCAATCCGTTGGCCCGATTGCAGGTCGCGCAGGTAGGCCTGGGAGGCCTTGCAGTTCTCCGCCTTGATCTTGGCATTGCTGGCTTCGACGGCCTTGCGTTCGGCCTCTTCGGCCTTGATCCGCTTGGCTTCGGCGTCGCGGGCTTTGCGCTCCTCGGCGCTCAGCCCAGGCTCGCTGGCCGCAGGGGCCGGCGCCACCGGGGCCGAGGCCGCCTCCGTGGAGACCAAGCGCACCGGGGCTTTGGCGCCGGGAGGGCGCTTGAGGATGTCTTTATCGGCAACGTTGGGCGGGGGCGGCCGGTCGCTGAACTGGATGTTGCCTTGGGGGTCTCGCCACTGCCAGGCCGGTGCGGCGTGGAGGGACGAAGCAAGCCCCGCTTGCAAGAGCACTGCGAGGACGACAACGAAGGGCAAACGCATGGTCTTTCACCGGGGGCCGAACACGTGGGCTGAGTGTAGGAGGGCAGGGGGCGTCCTGGGGTTTGCCATAATCTTGCTTTGCGTCTGGAGCTTTCCCCATGCGCCTTCTTGGCAAAGCGTTGACCTTCGACGATGTGTTGTTGGTCCCTGCGTTCTCCCAGGTGTTGCCGCGCGACACCGACCTGTCCACCCAACTGACGCGGAACATCCGCATCAACCTGCCGCTCGTGTCGGCAGCGATGGACACCGTGACCGAAGCCCGATTGGCGATCGCCATCGCCCAAGAGGGTGGCATCGGCATCGTGCACAAAAACCTGTCGGCCGCGGCCCAGGCGGCCGAGGTGGCGCGCGTCAAGCGCTACGAAAGCGGCGTCCTGCGCGACCCGATCACCATCGGGCCAGACCTGAAGGTGCGCGAGGTGCTGGAACTGAGCCGCCAGCACGGCGTCTCGGGCTTCCCCGTGCTGGAGGGCAAGAAGGTGGTGGGCATCGTCACCGGGCGGGACCTGCGCTTCGAGTCGCGCATGGACTTGCCGGTGCGCGAAATCATGACCCCGGCGGAGCGCCTGATCACGATCCGCGAGGGGGCCACCCTGGACGAGGCCAAGGCGCTGCTGCAAAAGCACCGCCTGGAGCGCGTGGTGGTGATCAACGACGCCTTCGAGCTCAAGGGCCTGGTGACCGTCAAGGACATCACCAAGCAAACCAGCTTCCCCAACGCCGCCCGTGACGCGCACGGCAAGCTGCGCGTGGGCGCGGCGGTGGGCTTCGGCGACGACACCGAAGAGCGCGTGGAGCGCCTCGTAAAGGCCGGCGTGGACGTGCTGATCGTCGACACCGCCCACGGCCACAGCGCTGGCGTGGTCGACAAGGTGCGTTGGGTCAAGCAGCACTACCCCCAGATCGATGTCATCGGCGGCAACATCGCCACTGGCGCGGCGGCCAAGGCCCTGGCGGATGCGGGGGCCGACGGCGTCAAGGTCGGCATCGGCCCCGGTTCCATCTGCACGACGCGCATCGTCGCGGGCGTGGGGGTGCCCCAGATCACCGCCATCGACAACGTCGCCACCGCGTTGCGCGGGTCGGGCGTGCCTGTCATCGCCGACGGCGGTGTGCGCTTCTCGGGCGATTTGGCCAAGGCGATCGCCGCGGGCGCCGACGCCGTCATGATGGGCGGCGCCTTTGCCGGCACCGAGGAGGCCCCGGGTGACCTGATCCTGTACCAAGGCCGCAGCTACAAGAGCTACCGCGGCATGGGCAGCTTGGGGGCGATGGCCAAGGGCAGCGCCGACCGCTACTTCCAAGAAGGCGGCAACAACCCCAACACCAGCAAGCTCGTGCCCGAAGGCATCGAAGGGCAGGTGCCCTACAAGGGCTCGGTGGTGCAGGTCCTGTTCCAAATGGCCGGGGGCTTGCGGGCCTCCATGCACTACTGCGGTTGCGCCAGCATCGCGGAAATGCAGTCCAAGGCCGAGTTCGTGGAGATCACGTCGGCGGGCATGCGCGAGAGCCATGTGCACGACGTGCAGATCACCAAGGAAGCGCCCAACTACCGGGCGGAGTGAGCACCAGGAGTGAACGGCAGGCGGGGCGAGAGCCCCGCCTGCTCTTTTAGCGATGCGCGACGCCAAGGCCTCGATGGGCTTCATCTTCGCCACGGTGCTGATCGACATGATCAGCATCGGGCTCATCATCCCGGTGCTGCCTGTCATCGCCGGGAGTTTCTCCAGCACGCAGGCCGACCACGCCATGGCCTACCTGCTGGTGGCCGGCGCCTTCGGTTTGGCCAACTTCGTCGGCTCGCCGGTGCTGGGCGCGCTGTCGGACCAGTACGGCCGCCGGCCGGTGCTCTTGATTGGCTTTTGCGGCCTGGCCCTGTCGTTCTTTGTGACGGCCGCCGCCACGGCCTTGTGGGTGCTGGTGGCCGTGCGACTGGTCAGCGGCGCCATGCAGGCCAACATCTCGGTGGCCAACGCCTACGTGGCCGACATCACCGCGCCGCAAGACCGCGCCAAGCGCTTCGGTCAACTGGGCGCCGCGTTTGGGGTGGGCTTCATCCTGGGTCCGGCCACCGGCGGCCTGTTGGGGGCCATCGACATCCGCTTGCCTTTCGTCGTGGCCGGCAGCCTCGCGCTGGTGAACCTGGCTTACGGCTACTTCGTGTTACCCGAGTCACTGCCGCTGGACAAGCGGCGGGCCTTCGATTGGCGCAGCGCCAACCCCATCAGCAGCCTGAACAAGCTCGCGCATTTGAAGGGCGTGGGCGTGCTGGTGGTGGTCATCGGGCTGTCGGCTTTGGCGCAGTTCATCTTGCACAGCAGTTGGGTGCTGTTCACCACCTTCAAGTTTGGGTGGGGCCCCAAGGAGAACGGCTGGTCGCTGTTCGCCGTCGGCTTGGTGTCGGTCGTCGTCCAGGGCTTCCTGTTGCCCAAGATGCTGCAGCGCTTCTCGTCGCCTCGGCTGGTGGTGCTGGCCTTGGTGTCGAGCACGCTGGCCTACCTGGGCTGGGCCTTGGCGCCGCAGCCCTGGATGATGTTCGTCATCATTGGCATGAACATCTTTGGTTACGCCGCCTCGGCCGCCATCCAGAGCATCGTCTCCAACAGCGTCGACGCGACGCGCCAAGGGGCAACGATGGGGGCGGTGGCCTCGCTCAACAGCCTGATGGCCGTGTTGGGTCCGCTCATCGGCCCGGGACTGCTCACGTTGGTGGCCGAACTGCCGCGCGACGACTGGCGCCTGGGCGCCCCCTTCCTTCTTTGCGCCGGGCTGCAAGCCGTGGCGCTCGTTTTTGCCCTGCGTTTTCAGCGCACCCATCCCGTCCAACCGGTGAACGCCCATGCATGACAAGGTCCTGATCCTCGACTTCGGTTCGCAAGTCACCCAGCTCATCGCGCGCCGGGTGCGCGAGGCGCAGGTTTACTGCGAGATCCACCCCAACGACGTCAGCGACGAGTTCATCCAGGCCTTCAACCCCAAGGCCATCATCCTGAGCGGCAGCCACGCCAGCACCTACGAGGACCACGAGCTGCGGGCGCCGGCCCGGGTGTGGACGCAAGGCGTGCCCGTGCTGGGCATTTGCTACGGCATGCAAACCATGGCGGTGCAGTTGGGCGGCACGGTCAGCTGGAGCGACAGCCGCGAGTTCGGGTACGCCGAGGTGCGCGCTCACGGGCACACGCAGTTGCTGAGCGGAATCGAAGACTTCGCCACGCCCGAGGGCCACGCCATGCTGAAGGTGTGGATGAGCCACGGCGACAAGGTCACCGCGCTGCCGCCTGGCTTCAAGCTGATGGCCAGCACGCCGAGTTGCCCGATCGCCGGCATGGCCGACGAGGCGCGTCGCTTCTACGCGGTGCAGTTCCACCCCGAGGTCACGCACACCCTGAAGGGCGAGGCCCTGCTGCGCCGCTTCGTGCGCGACATCGCCGGCTGCCAAGGCGACTGGCAAATGGGCTCCTACATCGACGAGGCCGTGGCCAAGATCCGTGAGCAGGTGGGCGACGAAGAGGTCATCCTGGGCCTGTCGGGCGGCGTGGACTCCAGCGTGGCGGCGGCCCTGATCCACCGCGCCATTGGCGATCAGCTCACCTGCGTCTTTGTCGACCACGGCCTGCTGCGCCTCAACGAGGGCGACATGGTCATGGACATGTTCGCCGGCAAGCTGCACGCCAAAGTCATTCGCGTCGACGCGTCCGATCTGTTCCTCGGTCAGCTGGCCGGTGTGACCGATCCCGAGAAGAAGCGCAAGATCATCGGTGGCCTGTTCGTCGACGTCTTCAAGGCCGAGGCCGAGAAGCTCAAGGCGAGCGGCCAGGGTCACAAGGGCGCCACCTTCTTGGCCCAGGGCACCATCTACCCCGACGTGGTGGAAAGCGGCGGCACCAAGACCAAGAAGGCCACCACCATCAAAAGCCACCACAACGTGGGTGGCCTGCCCGATCAGCTCGGCCTGAAGCTGTTGGAGCCGCTGCGCGAGCTGTTCAAGGACGAGGTTCGTGCCCTGGGCGTGGGCCTGGGCCTGCCGCCGGACATGGTTTACCGGCACCCCTTCCCCGGTCCGGGCCTGGGCGTTCGCATCCTGGGCGAGGTCAAGAAGGAGTACGCCGACCTGCTGCGCCGGGCCGACGCCATCTTCATCGAGGAGCTGCGAGCCACGAAGGACGCCGCCACGGGCAAGAGTTGGTACGACCTCACCAGCCAGGCCTTCACCGTCTTCCTGCCGGTGAAGAGCGTGGGCGTGATGGGCGACGGCCGCACCTACGACTACGTGGTGGCCCTGCGCGCCGTGCAAACCAGCGACTTCATGACCGCCGACTGGGCCGAGCTGCCCTACAGCTTGCTCAAGCGCGTGAGCGGCCGCATCATCAACGAAGTGCGGGGCATCAACCGCGTCACCTACGACGTGAGCAGCAAGCCGCCCGCCACCATCGAATGGGAGTGAGCGTCGCATGCGCGCTGCGTTGGGCCTGTTGAGTGTGGTCGTGGTGTTGGCCGTCGTGCTGACCCTGGCCAAGAAGCAAAGCCAAGCCCAGTTGGTGGCGCCTGCGGTGGCCGCCTCTGGGGCCACCTCCGCAGCACCGACCGCGCCCGCCGCGGTGCAGCGCCAGGTGCAGGGGGCGGTGGACGCGGCGGCCCAGCGCGCCAGCGACGCCCAGCCGTGAACGCCGACGCTGAACAAGCGCTGCGCGACGAGGCGCACATGCGCCTGGCGCTCGACCAAGCGCACAACGCCTGGTTGGCCGGCGAGGTGCCCGTGGGCGCGGTCATCGTGCACCGCGGCCAGGTGCTGGCCACGGGCTACAACCGGCCCATCACCACGAACGACCCCACCGCCCACGCGGAGATCGTGGCGCTGCGCCATGCGGCCACGCTTTTGGGCAACTACCGCCTGCCGGACTGCGAGCTTTTCGTGACCCTGGAGCCCTGCGCCATGTGCGCCATGGCCCTGATGCATGCGCGCTTCTCGCGCATCGTGTTCGCCACGGCCGATCCCAAAACCGGGGCGGCCGGCTCGGTGGTGGACCTGTTCGCACAGCCGCTGCTCAACCACCACACGCGCTTGCAAGGCGGGGTTTTGGCCGACCCGGCCAGCCGCATGCTGCGCGAGTTTTTTGCCGAGCGCCGCGCCCAGGCGCGCGAGCGGCGAGCCATCCGCCAGGGGCGCATCCCCGTTGGCGAAGCCACCGAACTGAGCCCCCATGACGTCCAGCCTCACGATCTATAGCCCTGCCGGTGTCGTTCGCGAGGCCGCGGCGCTGCGCCGGGCCCAGAAGCACCTCGTGCGCCTGGGCTTTGACGCGCACTTGGACGAAAGCGCGCTGGCCAAGCACCAGCGCTTCGCGGGCGACGACGAGGCGCGCTTGGCGGCCCTGCACCGGGTGGCCGCGAGCGGCGTGGATGTGGCCCTGGCAGCCCGAGGTGGCTACGGCATGACCCGGCTGCTGGACCGGATCGACTGGGCCTTGATCGCCAATTCGGTGGCCCAGGGAACCCAATGGGTCGGTCAAAGCGACCTCACGGCCTTGCAACTGGGCCTGCTGGCCCATGCCAAGGGCTGCGGCCCCACCTGGGCCGGGCCTTTGGCGGCCGACGACTTCGGCCGCACGGCCGAGCAGGGTGGGGTGGACGACATCACCGAGGCCTGTTTCGTCGAGGCCATGCACGAGGAACTCGAGGCCATCGGCTTCCGGGAGGCCGGCGCTCCCCGGGGCACGGCCCCGCACGACGGCTTCGAGGCCGAAGGCCTGCTCTGGGGCGGCAACCTCAGCATGGTGTGCTCGCTCTTGGGCACGCCGCACTGGCCGCGCATCAAAGGCGGCATCCTGTTCCTGGAAGAAGTGGGCGAGCATCCTTACCGCGTCGAGCGCTTGCTGCTTCAACTGCGGCAGGCGGGCGTGCTCCAGGCGCAAAAGGCGGTGCTGATCGGCGACATCACCCGCTTCAAGCGCGCGCCGCACGACCGCGGCTACTCGCTCAAGTCCGCCTTGGCGGCGGTTCAAGCTGGCTGTTCCACGCCCATCCTGACCGGCTTGCCCCACGGGCACGAGGCCACCAAGGTGTGCCTGCCGGTGGGGGCGAAGACGCAGTTGGTGGTGCAGGGGCGGGACGTGCTTTTGGCCTGGGGCCACGTCTGAGGCACGCCGGCGCGCCCCATCGCGGGCGCGCCAACCAGATTTCGCGCCGAGGCAAGCGAGCAGATGTTGCAGTGCGACAACATTTGAGTGCCAATCGACCGGTCGGTCGGGGCATTGAACTCTTTTAAATCAATGACTTAGGCTGCTTTGGGGGCCTGCCCGGGGTCTTTCCCAGGGGTGCCGCACGTCATGCTGCCCTGACACTCCGCGCACCTTCAACCTGGCGCGTTCCGGGTTGCAGTGGGGCCTACCGGTCCCGCAAGGCGCCCCTACCGGGGCGTTCGTCTTTTCCCCCAAGAAGGAGTTCCCCATGTTCAAACGCAAGAGCGTCAACGTCGCCGCTCTCATCGCGCTCGGCGTCGCCGCGCCCGTGTTCGCCCAGCAAGCCGCCCCTGCCCAGCAGCTGGAGCGTGTGGAAGTCACCGGTTCGCGCATCAAGACGCTGAACACCGAAACCGCCTCGCCCGTGATCAGCCTCGGCGCTGAAGCCATCAAGGTCGAAGGCAAGCGTGACGTCGAGAGCCTGCTGAACAACCTGCCCCAGGTCTTCGCCGACCAAGGTGGCCAAGTCTCCAACGGTTCGACCGGCACCGCCACCGTCAACCTGCGCAACCTGGGCGCTGACCGCACCCTGGTGCTGATCAACGGCCGCCGCATGCCCGCTGGCAGCCCGCGTTCGCTGCCCACCGACTTGAACCAGATCCCCGTGTCGCTGATCAAGCGCGTGGAAGTGCTGACCGGTGGTGCCTCGGCCGTGTACGGTTCGGACGCCGTCGCTGGCGTGGTGAACTTCGTCATGAACGACAAGTTCGAAGGCGTCGAAGTCGAGGCCAACTACTCGTTCTTCAACCACAGCCAACAGAACGACAAGATCCAGGCTTTGGTGGCCTCGCGCGCCGCGACCAACCCCAGCCAGTACAAGGTGCCCGGCGACATCAGCGCCGACGGCAAGGTCATGGACTTCAGCCTGACCATGGGCTCGAACTTCGCCGACAACAAGGGCAACGCCACCTTGTTCGTGTCGCGCAAGACCACCGACGCGCTGCTGCAGTCTCAACGTGACTTCACGGCCTGCGCCCTGAACTACAACCGCAACAACGCGGCCAACGCCTTCGGCGGTTTCACCTGCGGCGGCTCGGGCACCAGCTTCCCCGGCCAGTTCTCGGACTTCTCGAACTACGCACTGACGGTGGCCGACGCCAACGGCACGCCTCGCAACTACTCGGGCGCCACCGACGCGTACAACTTCGGCCCGCTGAACTACTTCCAGCGCCCGAGCACCCGCTACACCGCGGCCGCATTCGCGCACTACGACATCTCGGACGCTGCCCGCGTGTACGCCGAGTTGAACTTCCACGACGACAGCACCGTGGCCCAGATCGCGCCCTCGGGCTCGTTCTTCAACCAAGTGACGGTCTCGTACGAGAACCCGCTGCTGTCGCAAGGCTTCAAGGATGCCTTCCACGCCGCCAACGTGGCCGACGGTAACGGCACCTTCAACAAGGCCGGTGACACCCACACGCTGTTCATCGGCCGTCGCAACGTCGAAGGCGGTGGTCGCCAAGACGACATCCGTCACACCTCGTACCGCGGTGTGGTCGGCGTGAAGGGTGAAATCAACCCCGCCCTGAGCTACGACGCTTACGCCCTGGTCGGTCGCGTGGTCTACCAAGAGACCTACAAGAACGACTTCTCGATCGCCCGCACGGCACGTGCTTTGGACGTGGTGGCGGACGCCAACGGCAATGCCGTTTGCCGCTCGGCACTGGACGGCACCGACCCGAACTGCGTGCCCTGGAACATCTGGAAGCTGGGTGGCGTGACGCCGCAGGCTCTCGGCTATGTGCAGACCCCGGGCTTCCAGAAGGGCTTCACGGCCACCGCCGTGACCGGCGCCACCGTCAGCGGTGACCTGACCGACTACGGCATCAAGAGCCCGATGGCCAGCAGCGGCCTGGGCTTCGCTGTGGGCCTGGAGCGCCGCGTCGAAAAGATGGAATTGAGCACCGACGCCGCCTTCACCACGGGTGACCTGGCCGGCCAAGGCGGCCCGACCATCGGCGTGGGTGGCCAGTACGCCGTGAACGACGTGTTCACCGAACTGCGCATGCCCCTGATCGAGAAGATGCCCTTCGTCGAGCAGTTGAGCCTGACGGCTTCGTACCGCAAGTCGAACTACAGCACCAAGAAGAAGACCGACACCTACGGTCTGGGCCTGGAGTACGCGCCGATCAAGGAAGTCAAGTTCCGCGGCTCGTTCCAGCAGGCTTCGCGTGCTGCCAACGTGATCGAACTGTTCTCGGCACAAGGCCTGGGCCTGTACGACAACGACGCCGATCCGTGCGCCGGCGCCGCTCCCACCCGTTCGCTGGCCGATTGCGCCCGCACCGGTGTGACGGCCGGCCAGTACGGTCGCATTCCGGACAGCCCGGCTGGCCAGTACAACCAGATCTCGGGTGGCAACCCCAACCTGACGCCGGAAACCTCGAAGTCGACCACCTTCGGTGTGATCCTCCAGCCGATGCGCAACACCAGCGTGTCCTTGGACTACTTCAACATCAAGGTGAAGGACACCATCGGCACCCGCGGCGCCGTGAACATCCTGAACGAGTGCTTGAACACCGGCGCTTCGAGCTCCTGCAGCTTGATCAAGCGCGACGCGGTGGGTTCGCTGTGGCTGACGCCGAACGCCTACATCGTCAACACCAACTTCAACATTGGTGAAGTCGAAACCGAAGGTGTGGACATCGCCGCCGACAGCACCTTCAAGCTGGGCGAGTGGGGCAGCCTGAACACCAGCATCGTCGGCACGTACCTCAACAAGTACGTCGAAGGCGCCGGTGGCGACGACTGCGCTGGCAAGTTCGGTGACGGCAACTGCGGCACCCCGCTGCCCAAGTGGCGCCACAAGCTGCGTTTCAGCTGGAACACGCCTTGGGGCGTGAACCTGGCTGCCACGCTGCGCCACATCGACTCGGTCAAGCACGACAACCCCGCGTCGACCGCTCAGGTCGCTTCGCTGGCCGCGCGTGACTACCTGGACCTGGCCGCGTCGTACAAGCTGACGAAGAACGTGACCATCCGTGCCGCGGTGAACAACCTGCTGGACAAGGATCCCCCGATCCGCACGAACGGCGCTGGCTTCACCAACGGCAACACCTACCCGCAGGTGTACGAGGCCAACGGTCGCCAGATCTCGCTGAACGTCACGGCCAAGTTCTAAGCTTGCCGAACGCGCCTGTCGCCCCTCGGGGCGGCAGGGACCCTCAAGGGCCGCCTCGCGCGGCCCTTTTTCATGGATGCTCGCCCGAGGGCATCGATCACCTTCTACTGCCCATGAGCGAATCCTCCAACGAAGCCCAAGGCCGAGCACTTGACGGTGTGCAATGGCTGCGCCAACGGCAGTTCGCCGCGGCGGCCGAGTGCTTCCGCGAGAGCTTGCAACTGGACCCCTCCGTCACCCCGGTGTGGCTGCACCTGGCCATGGCCGAGCGCGGCCTCGGGCGCCGCGACGAGGAAGGCCTGGCGCTCACCAAGGCCCTGGAGACCCATCCGTTCGACCTGATGGCCTTGCTGCTCAAGGGCAACTGGCTGGAGCGAGGCGGCCAGCCGCACGCGGCGGTGAAGGTGTACCGCGGGGCCCTCACGGTGGCCGAGCAATCGCCGGCTGCGGTGTCGCCCGATCTGCAGCCCCTGCTGGACCGGGCTCGGCGTTTCGCGGCCACGTACCAGGCCGACTACAGCGCCTTTCTCGACCAACAGATGGCCGCCGCGGCCAAGGGTTTGGCGCCCGAGGAGCTGGCTCGCTTTTGGCAAACCCTGGACATCCACCTGGGCCGGCGGCAGCGCTTTGATCCGCAGCCCATGGGCCTGTTCTACGCCCGCTTGGCCCCGACCGAGTTCTTCGAGCGCCGTCGCTTCCCATGGATCGAGGGCCTGGAGGCCCAAACCGCGGACATCCGGGCGGAGTGCTTGGCGGCCTTGGGCGACGAGGCGCACATCACGCCCTACCTGGATTACGACCCCGACCAACCGCTGCAACAGTGGGCGGAACTGAATCGCAACCCGCGCTGGAGCGCTTACCACCTGCTCAAGGACGGGTTGCCACTGCAGCCCAACGCGTCGCGTTGCCCGCGCACCCTGGCGGCCCTGGCAGCCGTGGACCAGCCGGTGCAGCAGGGGCGCACGCCGGTGGCCATGTATTCCTTGTTGAAGCCGCACACCCACATCCCGCCCCACGTGGGCATCAGCAATGTGCGCCTGGTGGCGCACCTGCCCTTGGTGGTGCCGCGCGACTGCGCCCTCCGTGTCGGAAGCACGACCCACGCCTGGCAACCCGGCGAGGTTTGTGTGTTCGACGACACCATCGAGCACGAGGCCTGGAACCGCAGCGACGAGTTGCGCGCCGTGCTGATCTTCGACGTGTGGCACCCGGACCTGAACGAGGCCGAGCGGCGCATGATCAGTGCGCTGGCGAGGGCCAGCGACGCATTCACTGGCGCCGCCGCCGCCATGCCCTTGTGACATCGTTCCTGACCGATCGGTCGGACTAGAGACTTACCCTATGCCTTTTGGCAGGGGCAATTTCGTATCATGCTGGGCTTTGCCGTAACCTGGTTACACAGCCTTGCACACGCATGGTGCGGGGTATGGAAACCGATGGGGTGTTGGTGAAGAGAACCCGTGGCACATTTGGGCCCCGGTGGTAGTCATAGGCGGTGAGCGCTGGCGCACCGCTGACGTCAAGACTTCGGTTGAGAAGGAGTGCGCATGAATTTTGCGCAAGAGAACAAGGCCAGCTCGCGCACGACTGCATTTGTGATCGTGGTGCTGCTGCACATTTTGATGATCTGGGCCTTGGCCTCGGGTTTGGCGCGCAAGATCGTGAAGGCCGTGACCGACCCGATCGAGACGAAGGTGATCGAAGAGATCAAACCGCCGCCGCCGCCGCCCGAGAAGATCGTCCCGCCGCCCCCTGACCTGAAGACCCCGCCCCCGCCGTTCGTGCCGGTGCCCGAGATCCAGGTTCAGACGCCCCCGCCGCCCACGGCGATCCAGACTCCGACCTCGAACGATCCGCCGCCGGTGCGCACCGTGCAGGCCCAGGCTCCCGCCCCGGCGCCCGCGCCCGTGGCAGCGCCGCGTCCTGCCGGTCCCGTGCAAGTCGGTATCGTGTGTACCGAGCGTCCGAAGCCCGAGATTTCCGTCCAATTGGAGGGCGATGCCGAGTTCTCGGTGCTGATGACGATCGCCAACGGCAAAGTGGTGGCTCGCCAAGTGACCGTCAAGCGCGGTTTGAGCGACCGTCGCGCACAGCGTTCGCTGATTGCCTCGATCGAAGCGGCCACCGCACAGTACAAGTGCGGCACCTTCGAAGGGCAGGCCACGCAAGACTTCTTGTTCAAGGCCGAATAAGCCGAGTTTCCAGCGCGGGGGTCCGCCCCCGAACCCGTTTTCGTTGATGAGCCCACCCGGGCCTGCTTCCCTCTCAGGAGCTTTTTATGTTTTCTCGTTTTTCCGCTCTGATTGCGACCTTGGCCGTCGCTGCCTCGCTGGTGGCCGCACCGGCTTTCGCCCAGTCCGACGCCGCCTCGGCTCCTGCGGCTGCTGAGCAGACCGCCGCCCCGGCCGTGGCCGATGCCGCCCCGGCCGACGCCCCCAAGGCCCGCGAAGCGAGCGACAACCCCTACGGCCTGAAGGCCATGCTGGAACACGGCGACATGGTCTCGAAGACCGTGTTGGCCCTGATGGTCATCATGTCCGCCGGCTCGTGGTTCATCATGTTCACGAAGCTGTGGGACCAGCACAAGCTGGGCAATGAAGCCAAGAACGTGCGCGTCTCGTTCTTCAAGAAGGCCACGCTGGCCGAAGGCGTGAAGTCGCTGCCGGAAGGCTCGGCGTTCCGCTACATCGCCCAAACCGCGGTGGAAGCTGGTGAGCATCACGAAGGTGCCCTGACCGAGAACATCGACCGCAACACCTGGGTCACGATGAACGTCGACCGCGCCGTGAGCGATGTGAACGCCAAGATGGGTTCGGGCCTGGGCTTCCTGGCCACCGTCGGCTCGACCAGCCCCTTCATCGGCCTGTTCGGTACCGTGTGGGGCATCTTGCAAGCCCTGACCGCCATCGGCGTCGCCGGCCAAGCCTCGATCGACAAGGTTGCCGGCCCCGTGGGTGAAGCCCTGATCATGACCGCCATCGGTCTGGCCGTCGCCGTGCCCGCCGTGCTGGGCTACAACTGGCTGCTGAACCGCAACAAGGCCGTGATGGGCCAAGTGCGTGCCTTCGCGGGTGACCTCCACGGCGTGCTGATGGGCAGCCGTCAGATCAAGCGCTGATTCGCTTCCGAAGTCCAGGAGTCCCATCATGGGCATGAACGTCGGAGCATCCGACAGCGGTGAAGAGGAGGTGGTCTCCACCATCAACACCACGCCCCTCGTGGACGTGATGTTGGTGTTGTTGATCATCTTCTTGATCACGATTCCCGTGGTCACGCAGTCGGTCAACCTCGCCCTCCCGAAGGAAACCAACCAGGTTCGCAAGACCAAGCCCGAGAACATCGAGCTGGCGGTGACCAAGGAAGGCGAGATTTACTGGAACACGGCCAACGTGCCGAACGTCGAGGCCTTGAAGGACCGTCTGCGCGGCATCGCGAAGATGGACCCTCAGCCCGAGGTGCACATCCGTGGCGATGAGAAAACCCGCTACGAATCGGTGGGCAAGGTCATCTTGGCCGCGCAGCAGGTTGGTATCTTGAAGGTCAGTTTCGTCACCGAGCCACCGGCTCGTGGCGGCTGATCGGCCCCGTAGGAGCAAGCCATGGGAATGAACGTCGGCTCGAACTCGGGTGCGGAACCGGATGTGATCCTCGACGTCAACACGACGCCGCTGATCGACGTGATGTTGGTGCTGTTGGTGATGTTGATCATCACCATCCCCATCCAGCTTCACGCGGTCAATTTGGACATGCCGATTCCCAACCCGAATCAGCCCAAGACGGAGCCGAAGGTCGTGGAGATCTTCATCGACTTCGACGGCCAGCTGTCGTGGAACGCCGAACCGGTGGACCGCGCCACGTTGGAGCAGCGCATGCAAGTGGCAACGGCCGAGGCTGACCAGCCCGAAATCCACATCAAGCCGCACAAGCTGGTGGACTACGGCCACGTCGCCCACGTGATGGCCACGGCGCAGCGCTTGGGCCTGAAGAAGTTGGGCATGGTGGGCAACGAGCAGTTCCTCTGAGCCCCCGTGCTGCCTGATTGACGCAGTACTCACGCTGCCCGCGGTTGACGCCAACCCGGGCAGCGTTTTTCCTTGTGAAGGGTTTGAAATGAAATTGAAGACCTTGGTGGTCGTGATGGCCGGTGCAATGGCCTTGGGCTTGGGCCAAGCGCCCGATGGCACCTTGGGGTGGGCCTCGGCGGCCGCCCAGGAGAAGGTGGGCGCCGAAGTCGGCAAGCACCTCAAGGACGTGCAGGCCATGCTGAAGGCGGGCAAGTACCGCGAAGCCCTGGCCAAACT
This sequence comes from Inhella crocodyli, assembly GCF_004004565.1. GTDB lineage: Bacteria > Pseudomonadota > Gammaproteobacteria > Burkholderiales > Burkholderiaceae_C > Inhella > Inhella crocodyli. Next base: position 170,884 of record NZ_SACM01000005.1, on the reverse strand, counting down.
GCGCGATGCCGAAGGCGTGGCCAACCGCAACGCGGGCGAGAACGCCATCATCGAGCAGATGCGATTTGCGGGCGCCCAAGGTGCCGGTGAACCCGAGACCATGGTGCGTGCCTTCGAGGCCTTGAAGGCCGCGGGCCGTCTGGGTGGTGCGCAGAACCTGCAGTACATCGAAGCCATCGCCGGGACCTACTCGCGCCTGAACCAGCACCCGAAGGCGCTGACCTGGGCCAACCGGTATTTCGCCGAGGGCGGCAACAGCGCGGCGATGAAACAGGTGCAAACCGCGGCGCAGTTCTACAGCGGCGACATGGGCGCCATCATCAAGTCCACCGCGGCCGAAATCGCCGCCACGGAAAAGGCCGGTGGCGTGCCGTCCAAGGACAAGCTGAACCTGCTGTTGACGGCGGCCACCCGGGCCAAGGACGGCAACACCGAGGCCTTGGCCGCGGAAAAGCTGCTGAGCTACTACCCGAGCAAAGAGCAGTGGGCGGACGCCCTGTCCCGCGTGCAATCGCGCAAGGGCTTTGCCGACCGATTCACCCTGGACATCCTGCGTTTGCGCTTGGTGAGCGGCAACATGCGCGGCGAGGGCGACTACATGGAGTTGGCCCAACTGGCCGGCGGCAATGGCTTCCCTGACGAAGGCATGCGGGCCGTTGACGCTGGCTTTGCGGCCGGCGTCTTGGGCCAAGGCAAGGACGCTGCGCGCCACCAGCGCCTGAAGGACTTCATGGCCAAGAAGGTGGCCGATGCCAAGGCGGGCTTTGCCGCGGCCGAAGCGGCTGCGCGCGATACCAAGGATGGCAACGGCTTGATCCCGCTGGGCCTTCAACTCGCCCAACGTGGCGAGGGCAAGAAGGGCGCGGCAATGATCGAAGAGGGCATCGCCAAGGGCAACCTCAAGCGCGAAGACGACGCCAAGCTGTACCTGGGCATGGCCTACTTCTTGGCCGGTGACAGCGCCAAGGCGCAGTCCACCTGGCGCGGCGTCAAAGGCACGGACGGTTCGGGCGATCTGGCGCGCCTGTGGGCCATCCACGCCAAGCAAGCGAAGAAGTGATGGGCACCGGGTCCGCGCGGACCCGGGTCTCAACAACAACGGCCCCGATGGGGCCGTTTTTTTTGGTCCGCCCTTGCGCCTTACTTCGGGGCAAGGCGGATCGCGCCGTCCAGGCGAATGACTTCGCCGTTCAGCATTTCGTTGGTCACGATGGCGTGCACGAGCTTGGCGTAGTCCTCCGGCTTGCCCAGGCGGGACGGGAAGGGCACCCCGGCGGCCAGGGCGTCTTGCACCTCCTGCGGCATGCCGAAGAGCATGGGCGTGCCGAAGATGCCAGGGGCGATGGTCATGTTGCGGATGCCATGGCGTGCCAGGTCGCGGGCGATCGGCAGGGTCATGCCGACCACGCCACCCTTGCTGGCGGCGTAGGCCGCTTGGCCGATTTGGCCGTCGTACGCGGCGATGGACGCGGTGCTGATCAACACGCCGCGCTCGCCCGTGGATTCCGGCTCGTTGGCGGCCATCGCCGTGGCGGCCAGGCGGATCATGTTGAAGCTGCCGATCAGGTTGATCTGCACGACCTTGCTGAACAGGTCCAGCGCGTGGCCGCCTTCCTTGCCGACGGTGCGTGCTGCGGGGGCAATGCCCGCGCAGTTGACCAAGCCGACCAGCTTGCCCAGGCCTTGGGCGGCGTCCACGGCGGCCTGCGCGTCGGTGGCGCTGGTGACGTCACAGCGCACGAACAGGCCTCCGATGTCTTGCGCCACCGCCTGGCCGCGCTCGGCCTGCAAGTCGGCCACGACGACCTTCGCGCCCTCGCGGGCCAGCATGCGGGCCGTGCCTTCGCCCAGGCCGCTGGCGCCACCGGTCACGATGAATACTTTGCCTTGGATGTCCATGGTTCACTCCTTGTGGGACAGAAACAAAAATGGGTCGCTTGTGGCGACCCAGATTGGTGAGAGGCGCAAGCCTCAGGCCTGAAGGGCCTGCAACGCCGCCTGCGTGATGTCGTCGACGCTGCCCACGCCGGCAATGCGCCGGTACTGCGGGGCTTGGGCGTCACCCGTGGCCGCCCACTGCGAGTAGTAGTCGACCAGCGGACGGGTCTGGGCTTGGTACACCTCCAAGCGCTTGCGCACGGTCTCTTCCTTGTCGTCGTCCCGCTGGATCAGGTCTTCCCCGGTCAGGTCGTCTTTGCCATCGACCTTCGGCGGGTTGAAGCGCACGTGGTAAGTCCGGCCCGAGGCGGCGTGCACGCGGCGGCCGCTCATGCGCTCGATGATGGCGCTGTCGGGCACATCGATCTCCAACACGAAGTCCAGCTTCACGCCGGCGGCCTTCATGGCGTCGGCCTGCGGGATCGTGCGGGGGAAACCGTCGAACAAGAAGCCGTTGGCGCAGTCGGGCTGGGTGATGCGTTCTTTGACCAGCCCAATGATGATGTCGTCGCTGACCAAGCCGCCGCTGTCCATCACGGCCTTTGCCGCCAGGCCCAAGGGGGTGCCCGCCTTGACCGCCGCGCGCAGCATGTCGCCCGTCGAAATTTGCGGGATGCCGTAGTGCTTGCACAGGAAGGCAGCTTGGGTGCCTTTACCAGCGCCAGGGGCGCCCAAGAGGATCAGTCGCATGGTGTCCTAGGTGGGTTGAGGGCCCCGTTTTGGGGCGCGGCAGGATAGCACGGGGGGTCTTACGGAAGCCTTGCGATCAGGGCGGAGCGGCCCTCAACAGGGTGCGAACGCGCTCCAAGTCGGCCGGGGTGTCGACGCCGGGCCCGGGGCGTTCGGCGCTGATGTGCACGGCGATCCGGTGCCCGTGCCACAGCACACGCAATTGCTCCAGGGATTCGATGGCTTCCAGGGGGCTCGCCGTCAGCGTGGGGAATTGCTTCAGGAAACCCACGCGGTAGGCGTACAACCCCACGTGCCGCCACACCGCGCCGGGGTGCACGGTGGCGGGGGCCGGGCCGTCCCGCCACCACGGAATCGGGGCGCGGCTGAAGTACAGCGCGCGGCCGGCGGCGTCGGTGACGAGTTTGACGACGTTGGGGTTGCGGTACTCGTCGTCGTCGTCGATGGCATGGGCGACGGTGGCCATGGGGCAATCGCGGTGCGCGGCCAAGGTGCTGGCGCAGGCCCCCACCATGCCCGGGGCGATGAGCGGTTCGTCGCCTTGCACGTTCACGACGATGGCGTCGTCGTTCCAGCCCAAACGCTCAACCGCCTCGGCCAAGCGGTCGGAGCCGCTGGGGTGGTCGGCGCGGGTCAACACGGCGCGCACGCCATGCGCCTCGCAGGCGGCCTGGATGCGCAGGTCGTCGCAAGCCACAACGACGGTGAGCGCGCCGCTCAAGGCGGCCCGCTCGGCCACGCGGACGACCATGGGCTTGCCCGCCAGGTCGGCCAGGGGTTTGTCGGGCAGCCGGCTCGAGGCCATGCGTGCCGGGATGAGGACGTGAAAGCTCACGATCCGCTGTCCGGGTCCAGCGCCCGGGCTTCGCTTTCCAGCATCACCGGGATGCCATCACGGACGGGAAATGCGAGGCGGTCGGCCGGGCACAGGAGCTCGGTGCGATCCGCGTCCTGCAGCAGTTGCAGCGGGCCCTTGCACAGCGGGCAGACGAGCAGTTCAACGAGGCGGGGGTCCATGGGGCGATCCGGGAGGGGGGCCGAGCAGCGCGGCGAGCGCCTTGCCCAAGGCCTGTTCGAATTCGGGAGGGGCTTGCAAGTCTAGGGGCAGCACCCAGACGCGCTGCCCGGGTGGGAGCGCCTCGGGTCGAAGCTTGATGGCGTCTTTTTCCGTCACCAGCACGTCGGTGGCGGTGGCGGGCCAGGGCAGGGGATCGAAGGGCGCGTGGTCGGGCAGGGGCAGGTGGGTCGCATGGATGCCGGCGGCCGACAGCATCGCGAAAAAGCGCTCGGGCTGGGCCAAACCGGCGGCGGCCCACCAGTGCCCGGCGCCCGCCGTGGCCAGTTGCGATGCTTGGGCCAAGGCCGCCAGGGGCCTGCGGTCCGACGCCCGACCGGCCCACCAAGCGGCCAGGGGCCAGGCCGCCGAGAGTTGGCGTTGCGCCAGGTGCCCGGGCCAGGGCGTGGAGGCGACGCCGTCGGTGTACAGGCGCAGTTGGGTGCCGGCGCTGCCAGGCAAGGGCGGGGCATCGCGGTCTTGGCGCAAGGGCCCGGCCGGCAGCAGCCAGCCGTTGCCCAGGCCTCGCGCGTCGAACACCAGCACGCTCAGGTCGCGCGCCAGGCCGTGGTGCTGCAGGCCGTCGTCGCTGACGATCACCTGCACCTCGGGGTGCGCGGTCAGCAGCGCCTTTGCCGCTTCGGCGCGACGCTCGGCGACGGCCAAGGGGACCCCACTGCGGCGGTGGATGAGCAGGGGCTCGTCGCCCAAGTCGTGGGCGGTGCTGGTGGCGTGGGCGAGTTGCACGCCCGCGGACTGCCGGCCGTAGCCGCGGGACACGACACCCGCGCGCCAGCCCCACTGGGCGAGCAGTTCGAGCACGAGGAGCAGCGTGGGCGTTTTTCCAGCCCCTCCAACGATCCAGTTGCCGATCACCACGACGGGCACGGGGGGGCGGTGGATGGGGGCCCAGCCCCAGCGGTAACGCGCCCGGTCCAAGGCGGCCAGCGCCCGGTACACCTGGCTCAGGGGCCACAAGGCCCGGGCCAGTGGACCGCGCGAGCCCCAGGCGCGAGGCGGGCTCACGGGCTGGGGCTGTGCTGCGCCGCGAAGGCCAGTTTGGCCAGGCCGGCGCCGCGGGCGGCGTCCAGCACGTTGAGCACCCGCTGGTGGGGCGCCAGTGCGTCGGCCGCGACGACCACCTGGGCCTCGGCCCGCCCGCGCGCGGCTTCGCGCAACGCGGCCGTGAGGCCGGGCACGTCGATGGCGCCCAAGGCCGCGCCGTTCACGGCGTAGCGGCCATCGGCGCTGACGCTGACCACGATTTCGATCGCCGCCGCTTTGGGCGGAGCCGAACCCGCTTGGGGCAAGGCCACCTGCAGCGAGGTGAAGCGGCTGTAGGTCGTGGACATCATCAAAAAGATGAGCACGACCAGCAGCACGTCGATGAAGGCGATCAGGTTGATCTCCGGCTCGTCGCGGTGGCGATGGCGGAACTTCATGCGTGTGGGGGCTGGGCCATGCCGCGCACGGCGCGCATGGCGGCGTGCGTGTGGCGGGTCAGTTGTCCGTACAGGCGCTCGCCCGCGGCTTCCAACTCCAGCTCGAAGGCCTCCACCTTGGCACGGAAGTGCCGGTGGGCGACGAGCGAGGGGATGGCCACGATCAGGCCGAAGGCCGTGTTGTAGAGCGCGATGGCGATGCCATGGGCCAGCTGGGCGGGGTTGCCGGTGCCCGGGGCCTGGCTGCCGAAGATCTCGATCATGCCCACCACGGTGCCCAGCAGGCCGAGCAGGGGGGCGGCGGTGGCGATGGTGCCCAGGGCGGTGAGGAAGCGCTCGAGCGCGTGGACGACGCGCCGACCGGCCAACTCCATCACCTGCCGCAGTCGGGCGTCGCTGATGGTGGGGTCGTCGATGACGGCCCGCAGGCCGGCCGAGAGCAGCTGGCCCAGCAAAGAGCTGTGTGCCAGGCGGTCGGCCACCTCAACACCGGGCAGCTGCTTGGCGTCGAAGCGGTCGAGGTCGCCGAGCAAGGCCTCGGGCACCACTTGGGAGGTGCGCAGGCTCCAAGCGCGCTCCACGATGATGGCCAGGGCCAACACGGAGCACAACAACAGCGGCCAAATCGGCCAGCCCGCGGCCTGTACGATGGAAAGCAACACCGGCTCCTTGCAGGGGAACAACGCGAAGACCGCCCCCATGGCGGCCCCGCGCGGCATTATGGCGACGCCACCCCCTGCCGCACCCCTCGGCTTTCCATGAATTCAGCTTCTGCCCCCGTTTGGCGGGTGGCCGACCTTTTGGCCGCCCTCAGCGGCACCCTGTCCCGCCAGTTCGCCCAGGTGACGGTGGACGCCGAGTTGGCGGGCTTCACCCGCGCCGCCTCGGGCCACTGCTACTTCAGCTTGAAAGACGCCGACGGATCGCCCGCTTTGATCCGGGCCGCCTTGTTCCGGCGCTCGGCCGCTGCGCTTCGCTTTGCGCCCCAGGACGGCCAGCGGGTGCGGGCGACGGGGCGTTTGGCCTTGTACGAGCCCCGTGGCGAGCTGCAATTCGTCGCCGAAAGCCTGGAGCCGGCCGGGGCCGGTGCGCTGTACGAGCAGTTCTTGCGTTTGAAGGCCCAACTGGCCAGCGAGGGCTGGTTCGACGCCGGGCGCAAGCGCGTATTGCCGAGTCACCCGCAGGCCTTGGGGGTGGTGACCTCCCAGGGCGCGGCCGCCCTGCGGGACGTGCTGACCGCGCTGGCGCGACGGGCACCGCACGTGCGCGTGGTGGTCTACCCCAGCGTGGTGCAGGGCGCGGAAGCGCCCGCGGCGCTCGTCGCGGCCCTGACCGCCGCCAACGCCCGTGCCGAGGTGGACGCTGTGTTGCTGGTGCGCGGCGGCGGCTCGATGGAGGACCTCTGGGCCTTCAACGATCCAGGCCTGGTGCGGGCCGTGGCCAGCTCGGCCTTGCCAGTCGTGTGCGGTGTGGGGCACGAGACCGACATCACCTTGTGCGACCTCGCGGCCGACCTGCGGGCTCCGACCCCCACGGCAGCCGCCGAATTGGCCGCGCCGCCCCGCGAAGCCCAACTGCGCGAACTGCAATCGGCCTCCACGGCCCTGCGCGACGCGGTGTTGCGTCGCCTGGATCAGCATGCGCAGCGGCTGGACCGCGCAACGCTTCGCTTGGCGCGCCCGACCCAGGCCCTGAACCGGCAGGCCATGCGCTTGCAGGCGCTGCAGCAGCGCCTGCGATCGGCGGTGTCACGCAGCTTGGCCGTGGCGCCTGCGCGCCTGGAGCGCTTGTCGCAGGCCCGCGAGGCCGCCTGGCAGGCCCAAGTGACCCGCCATGCCCACCGCCTGCAAAGCCTGGGCGAGCGTTTGGATGCGTTGGCGCCCCAGCGCACCCTCGCCCGGGGGTTCGCCTACCTGAGCGACGACCAAGGCCGCGCCGTGACGCGTGCGGCCCAACTCTCCCCCCAACAGTCCGTGCGGGCCCAGTTGGCCGACGGCGAGGCCGCGCTGCGGGTGGAGGCGGTGTCCCTGCCCCTGCTGGGGCCTGAGGGCGCTCTCTAGAATTCAGCCCATCTCAACTGGAGCCTTCCATGGAACACATCCTGCCCCCGCTGCCCTATGCCAAAGACGCCCTGGCCCCGTTCTACAGCGCCGAGACGCTGGAGTTCCACCACGGCAAGCACCACAACGCCTACGTGGTGAACCTGAACAACCTGCAAAAGGGCACGGAGTTCGAATCGATGTCGCTGGAAGACATCGTCAAGAAGAGCAGCGGCGGCATCTACAACAACGCCGCCCAAATCTGGAACCACACCTTCTTCTGGAACGGCATGAAGCCCGCCGGCGGCGGCGAGCCCACCGGCGCCCTGGCCGAGGCCATCAATGCCAAGTGGGGCAGCTACGCCGCCTTCAAGGAAGCCTTCGTGAAGAGCGCGGTGGGCAACTTCGGCTCCGGCTGGACCTGGCTGGTCAAGAAGCCCGACGGCAGCGTGGACATCGTCAACACCGGCGCTGCCGGCACGCCGCTGACCACCGCCGACAAGGCGCTGCTGACCGTGGACGTGTGGGAGCACGCCTACTACATCGACTACCGCAACCTGCGCCAGAAGTTCGTCGAGACCTTCTTCAGCAACCTGGTGAACTGGGAATTCGCGCAGGCCAACTTCGCCTGAGCGCCCCGCACCCGACGAAATCACAAGGCCCCTGACGGGGCCTTGTTCATTTCGGGGCGTCGAACGGGGCGCCGGCCAAGCGGGCGCCTGGCTTGATACCCTTCTGCGCGAACCAGCCTTGGTTCATTTCCAAGGCGTAGCGCACGGGCTCTTTGCTGCAGTGGCTGGTTTCGTCCATGGGCTGCATGTCGGCCATGGAGACCACACGCCCGTCGTCTGCCACGAAGGCGATCGACAGGGGCAGCAGCGTGTTCTTCATCCAGAAGCACTGAATCTCGCGGGATTCGAAGACGAAAAGCATGCCTTCGTGCGACGGCATGCTCTTGCGGTTCATCAGGCCGATCGCCCGCTGCTCGGGGCTTTGGGCCACCTGGGCCTGGATTTGGTACATGCCCGCCCGCAGGGGCACGGTGGGCAAGCGTTGCGGGGTTTGCGCCTGGGCGGCCAGGGCGGCCGAGAGCAAACAGAGCGCGATGGACTTGACGTTCGTCATCTCAAACACGGCCACGACGGCCAACAATGGGCCCGATGGACAGCACAGCGCCGGGCGATCCGGCCATTATCTCGACCCCAGCGGCCGATGGCCCGGCCACGGCGCGCGCCTGGGCCGTGGCCGGCCTGCACTGCGCCGCCTGTGCCGACAGCCTGGCCGACTTGCTGCGAGCGCAGCCCGGGGTGCAGCGCGTGGACGTGGGCTACGCGGCCGCCCTGGCGGTGGTACACGCGCCCGCGGCCGTGCAGCAGGGCTTGCCGGAGGCGGTGCGCCGGGCGGGCTTCGCCTTGGCCCCGGCCCAGCCGGCCGACGCGGCCGAACTTCGTCGGCAAGAGGCCCGCACCTTGCTGTGGCGCTTCTTCGTGGCCGCGTTTTGCATGATGCAGGTCATGATGCTGGCCGCCCCGACCTACTTCGCGTCGGGCGCCGAGGTGCCGCCCGACTTGCGCCGCTTGCTGCACTGGGGCAGTTGGGTGCTGTCCTGGCCGGTGATGGTGTTCAGTGCGACGCCCTTCCTGCGCGGGGCTTGGCGCTCGCTGCGCCGTCGGCAGTTGGGCATGGACGTGCCCGTGGCCTTGGGCATCTTGATCACCTTTGGGGCCAGCACCTGGGCGCTGGGCGATCCGACCGGCCAAGCCGAGGTGTACTTCGACTCGCTCACGATGTTCGTGGCCTTTTTGTTGGCCGGCCGTTGGTTGGAGCTCAAGGCCCGCCATGCGGCTGCGCAGGCCTTGGCCGACTTGCAAGGGGACGAGGCGGCCGAGGTTTCGCGCGAGCGGGCCGACGGTGGCGTGGAAACCGTGTCGGCCGAGCGCGTGCAGGCCGGCGAGGTGTTGCGGGTGGCGCTCGGTGAGGCCTTGGCCTGCGACGCTGTGCTGCTGGACGGTCCGACCCAGATGGACGAGGCGGTGCTGACCGGCGAGTCCTTGCCCGTGGCCAAACGCGCTGGCGACGCCCTCTTGGGCGGCAGCGTGAACCTGGGCGCGCCGGTGCGCGTGCGCGTGACCCGCGCTCGCCACGACAGCCAAGGCCAACGCCTTGCGCAGTCCCTGCAGCAGGCGTTGACCGAACGGCCCGGCCTGACCTTGGAGGCCGAGCGCTGGGCCGGCCCCTTCCTGGCGGCGGTGTTGCTCTTGGCGCTGGGGGCGGGGCTGGGCTGGTTGTGGGTGGAGCCGTCGCGCGCCTTGATGGTGGCCTGCGCCACGCTGATCGTGACCTGTCCCTGTGCATTGGCCTTGGCGGCCCCGGCGGCGCGCGTGGCCAGCGCCCGGGCGCTGGCGCGACGGGGCATCGTGCTGCAGCGCCTGGAGGCCTTGGAAACGTTGGCGCGGGTCAACGACGTGGTGCTGGACAAGACCGGCACCCTCACGCGCCCCAGCGTGCGGCCGCTGCAAACCGACGCGCCGGCCTTGCAGGCCGCGGCCCAGGCCTTGGCCAGTTGGTCGCAGCACCCCATGGCCCGCGCCCTGTCCCGCTTGCCCCAGCCGTCCGCCGCACCGCCGTGGCGCTGGCAGTCGGTGGCCGAGCAGCCTGGCGCCGGCCTGCGGGGCTTGGACCCCGAGGGCCGGGCGTGGCGTTTGGGCGCACCGGCATGGGTGGAAGCCGTGAGCGCGGACGAGGAGGTCGCGCTGGCCTTCGGCCGCGAGGGCGAGCCGGCGCGCCTGCGCTTTCGGCGCGATGAAGAGCCGGTGCCGCTCGCGGCGCGCGTGATGCAGCGGCTTCGTGCCCAGGGCCTGGCCTTGCGCTTGTTGTCGGGCGATCGGAGCGCCCGTGTGCGTGCGCTGGGCGAAGAGCTGGGGATGGATGCCGCCGACGGCGATTGCGCCCCCGAGGCCAAGCGCGCGGCCGTGCAGGCCTTGCAAGGCCAGGGGCGCTGCGTGTTGATGGTGGGCGACGGCGTGAACGACGGCCCCGTGTTGGCGCAGGCCGACGTGGCGGTGGCCGTGGGCGGGGCCAGCGCCTTGGCGGGCCGCGCGGCCGACGCGGTCATGCTGCGGGCCGAACTCAGCGCCTTGCCGGACCTGATCGTGCAGGCGCGGCGCACCCGGCGAATCACCCGCCAGAACCTGGCTTGGGCGGCGGCCTACAACGCCGCGGCCGTGCCCCTGGCCCTGATGGGCTGGCTGCCGCCTTGGGCGGCGGGGCTGGGCATGGCGCTGAGCTCGGCCCTGGTCGTGCTCAACGCGCTGCGCCTGGCACGCTGAAGGCCACGGCGGCCCACAATCCCGTCCCATGGACATCCTCTACCTCTTGGTGCCCGTGTCGGTGCTGCTGGCCTTGCTCGTCCTGGGCGTGTTCGCCTGGGCGCTGCAAGGGGGGCAGTTCGACGACATCGAGGCCGAGGGCGAGCGCATCCTGTCGGATTCAGAACTCAAAGCCGACGGGCCGGGGCGAGAGAACCCCCCTTAACTTGACGCGCGTCAACTCCTTCAAGGGAGCGAGCCTGAAGAATGCCAGGCATCCCATGGAGGACTTCTTCGATGACGCGACCTGACACCCGGGCGGCAGTGGCCGCCTACGAAGACGGCCCCGTCCGCGCCTTTGCGCTGATGGCGGTCGTTTGGGGCATCGTGGGCATGCTGGTGGGGGTGGTGATTGCCGCCCAACTGGCCTTCCCCGACCTCACTGCTGGCATTTCTTGGCTCAGCTACGGCCGACTGCGACCCTTGCACACGAACGCGGTGATCTTCGCGTTCGGTGGCAGCGTGCTGTTCGCCACCAGCTACCACGTGGTGCAGCGCACCGGCCTCACCCGCCTGTTCCTGCCCAAGTTGGCGTGGTTCACGTTCTGGGGCTGGCAGCTCATCATCTTGCTGGCCGCGGTGACGCTGCCGCTGGGCATCACCAGCGGCAAGGAATACGCCGAGTTGGAGTGGCCCATCGACTTGCTGATCGCGGTCGTGTGGGTCGCCTACGCCGTCGTTTTCTTCGGCACGGTGGGCATCCGCAAGGTCAAGCACATCTACGTGGCCAACTGGTTCTTCGGTGCCTTCATCATCACGGTGGCCCTGCTGCACATCGTGAACAGCGCGGCCGTGCCGGTGAGCTTCTGGAAGAGCTACAGCGCCTATGCCGGCGTGCAAGACGCCATGGTGCAGTGGTGGTACGGCCACAACGCCGTGGGCTTCTTCCTGACGGCCGGTTTCCTGGGGATCATGTACTACTACATCCCCAAGCAGGCCGAACGGCCGGTGTACAGCTACCGCCTGTCCATCGTGCACTTCTGGGCCCTGATCTTCACGTACATGTGGGCGGGTCCGCACCACCTGCACTACACGGCCTTGCCCGACTGGGCGCAAAGCCTGGGCATGGTGTTCAGCTTGGTGCTGCTGGCCCCCAGCTGGGGCGGCATGATCAACGGCATCATGACCTTGAGCGGGGCGTGGCACAAACTGCGCGACGACCCGGTGCTCAAGTTCTTGATCGTGTCCCTGTCGTTCTACGGCATGAGCACCTTCGAGGGCCCCATGATGTCCATCAAGACGGTGAACGCCCTGAGCCACTACACCGACTGGACCATCGGCCACGTGCACAGCGGTGCCTTGGGCTGGGTGGGCTTGGTGTCGATGGGCGCGCTGTACTCGCTGATCCCGCGCCTGTGGGGCCTGCCGGGCATGCACAGCAAGCGCGCCATCGAGCTGCACTTCTGGATCGCCACCTTGGGCATCGTGCTGTACATCGCCGCGATGTGGATCGCCGGCGTCATGCAGGGCCTGATGTGGCGCGCCACGCACGCCGACGGCACGCTGGTTTACAGCTTCGTCGAGAGCGTGAAGGCCACCTACCCCTACTACCTGATCCGTTTGGTCGGCGGCTTGCTGTACCTGAGCGGGATGTTCGTGATGGCCTGGAACGTTTGGATGACCGTCAAGGGCCGCAAGGCCCTGGTGACGGCCCCCAAACTGGCCGCGGCTTAAGGAGAACCCCATGGCTGACAACAAGCCTGTTCGCGGTCACGAGCGCATCGAGACCAACAACTTCCTGATGATCGTGCTGATCCTCGTGGCCGTCGCCTTCGGCGGCCTGGTTGAGATCGTGCCGCTCTTCTTCCAGCGCAGCACCACGGAAGCGGCGCCCGGCCTTAAGCCGTATAGCGCCCTGCAACTGGCCGGGCGCGATGTCTACCTCCGCGAGGGTTGCTACAACTGCCACTCGCAGATGATTCGCCCCTTCCGCGCCGAGACCCTGCGCTACGGCGAGTACAGCAAGGCGGGTGAGTTCGTGTACGACCACCCCTTCCAGTGGGGCAGCAAGCGCACGGGCCCCGACCTGCACCGCGTGGGCGGCCGGTACTCGGACGAGTGGCACCGCCTCCACCTGACGAACCCGCGCGACCTGGTGCCCGAGTCCAACATGCCGGCCTACCCCTGGTTGGCGACGGCCACGGTCAACCCCGCTGGCATGGCGCCTCGCATGAAGGCCCTGCGCTTGGTGGGAGTGCCCTACAGCGACAGCGAGATCGAGGCCGCGGGGGAGGCCGTGAAGGGCAAGACCGAGATGGAAGCCTTGATCGCCTACCTGCAGGTCATGGGCACGGCACCGCGTGAAGCGGCCAAGGCCCAGCAGGCGGCCGCTTCGTCGGGGGTCACGCCATGAATTGGGACCTGAACACGCTGCGCAGCGCCGCCACGCTGCTGGGCTTCGTGGCCTTCGTGCTGGTGGTGTGGCGCACCTGGCGCCCCGCCGAGCAGTCCAGCCACGCGCAGGCCGCCGCGTTGCCCTTTACCGACGACGAGACTACTCAGCAAGGAGCCCCTCGTGAGTGACTTTTTCTCCAGCGGATGGTCGTGGTACGTCGCGATCGTGACCGTCCTGGGCCTGGCCTTTTGCCTGTGGCTGCTGATCGCGAGCAGCAAAACGACCGCGATGTCCGACGACGGCACCACCGGCCACGTGTGGGACGAGGACCTGCGTGAAATGAACAACCCGCTGCCCCGGTGGTGGCTGGGCCTGTTCATCATCACCGTGGTGTTCGCGGCCATCTACCTGTACTTCTACCCCGGGTTGGGCTCGTCGGCTGGCGCGCTCAAGTGGAGCCAAGAGGGCCAGTTGCAGGCCGAACAAGATGCGGCCAACGCCAAGGTGGCCCCGCTGTACGCCAAGTTCACGGCCATGGGGCCCGAGCAATTGGCCCAGCAGCCAGAGGCCATGGCCATCGGCCAGCGCTTGTTCATCAACAACTGCGCGCAGTGCCACGGCTCTGACGCCAAGGGCAGCAAGGGCTTCCCGAATTTGACCGACAGCGACTGGCTGTGGGGCGGGCAGTTCGACACCATCAAGCAAACCATCGCGCAAGGCCGCGAGGGCAACATGCCCCCGATGGCCGCTGCCGTCGGCGGCAGCGAGGACCAGCGCAACCTGGCCCACTACGTGCTGAGCTTGTCCGGCAGCGCCCACGACAGCCTGAAGGCCCAACTGGGTCAACCGAAGTTCGCCGCCTGCGCGGCGTGCCACGGCAGCAAGGGCGAGGGCAACACGGCCTTGGGCGCGCCTCGCTTGAACGACAAGATCTGGCTGCACGGCTGGGGCGAGGCCGCCATCCTGGCCATGATCCAGAACGGCAAGCACAACGTGATGCCGGCGCAGAACCAGTTGCTGACGCCCGAGCAAATCCACGTGCTGGCGGGCTACGTCTGGAGCCTGTCGGCGCCGAAGTCGGCCGCCGTGGCTGCCAAGTAAGGGCACGATGAGCACCTCCCCTGCGCCAGCGGTGGTGTCGCTTTACAAGAAGCGCCAGAAGATCCACCCCCGCGAGATTCACGGCCGGTTCCAAAGCTGGCGCTGGGTGTTCGTGTTCCTCACGCAGGCCGTGTTCTACGGCTTGCCATGGCTGCAATGGGCCACCGAGATGGGCAGCCGCCAGGCGGTGCTGTTCGACCTGGAGGCCCGGCGCTTTTACCTGCTGGGCTTGGTGTTCTACCCGCAGGACTTCATCTACCTCACGGCGCTGCTGGTCGTTTGCGCCTATGCGCTGTTCCTGTTCACCGCGGTGGCCGGGCGTTTGTGGTGCGGGTACGCCTGCCCGCAAACGGTCTACACGTCCATCTTCCTGTGGGTCGAGCAGAAGATCGATGGCAGCAAGATCCAGCGCGAGCGCCTGGACACGGCGCCGTGGACCTGGGACAAGGTCTGGCGCCGGGTCAGCAAGCACGGCGCGTGGTTGGCCATCGCGCTCATCACGGGCTTCACCTTCGTGGGCTACTTCACGCCCATCCGAACGCTGGCGTCGGAGGTGATCACGGCGAACCTGGGCCCGTGGCAGACCTTTTGGATCTTTTTCTACAGCCTGGCCACCTGGGGCAACGCCGGCTTTCTGCGCGAGCAGGTGTGCAAGTACATGTGCCCGTACGCGCGATTCCAGAGCGCGATGTTCGACCGCGACACGCTCATCATTGGCTACGATGCAGAACGCGGCGAGCCGCGCGGGCCCCGCGGGCGCAAGGACGACCTGAAGGCGAAGAACCTGGGCGATTGCATCGATTGCGGCCTGTGCGTGCAGGTCTGTCCGACCGGCATCGACATCCGCAAGGGGCTGCAGTACGAGTGCATCGGCTGCGCCGCCTGCGTGGACGCCTGCGACCAGGTCATGGACAAGATGGGCTACGCACGTGGCTTGGTGCGCTACGACACCGAGAACGGCATCGAGCAGCACCTGGACCGCAAGACCGAGTTCCTGCGCGTGCTGCGGCCGCGCGTGTGGGTGTACACCGCGGTGATGTGGCTCATCATCGCGGCCGTGGGCGTGAGCTTGTGGATGCGCCCGCCGCTGCGGTTCGACGTCGTGCGCGACCGAGGCGCCTTGGCGCGCTGGAACGAGCAGGGCCAGTTGGAAAACGTGTACCGCCTGCAGCTGATGAACCTCGTCGAGCGCGGCCAAACCTACCGCATTCGCGTGGAGAGCCAAGACGTACCGGGCCTGCAACTCGGCACACCGGCCGAGGTTCAACTGGCCAGCATCGAGGCGCGCTGGGTGCCGGTCAGCGTGCACCTGCCGGCCAACACCGCGCCGCCGAAAGACGGCGCCCACCCGGTTCGCTTCGTGGTCGAGCGGCTCGCCTCGGAACGCGACGGCGCGTTGGCAGTGATCGAATCGTCCACCTTCGTCGTGCCCCGCTGACCGGGTGCCCGCACCGCTTGGAGTCATGCCATGAACCCCCGCAACCCCATGCCGCGTCAACCTTGGTGGCGCACCCGATTCATGTTCTTGGTGTTGGCTTTGCCGCTGTCGGCCGTGGTGGCCGGCACGACGACGGCCGTGATCGCCATCCGCAACGCCGACGAGGTCATCCAGCCTCAAGCCAAGCAGGCGCCCGAGCGGCCGGCGGTGGAAGCGCGCAACCACGCTGCCACGGGCGGCAAACGCTGACCCACACCGGGCGTCGCTGAAGCGACACCCAAGCTTCACGGTGGCGTCATGGCGGCGTCACGGCCGCTTTGCACCATGCCCAGGCGCCCTCCTGGCGCTTGGAGCACGCATGAAGATCACCGTGATCGGCGCAGGCTATGTGGGCCTCGTCACCGCCGCCTGCTTGGCGGAAATGGGCAACAGCGTGGTCGGTCTGGACGTGGACGAGGCCCGCGTCGCCGGCTTGCAGCGGGCCGAGATGCCCATCCACGAGCCGGGCCTGGCCGACTTGGTGGCGCGCAACCTGGCCGCCGGCCGCTTGCGCTTCGACACCGATGCCGCCGCCGCCGTGGCGCACGGCTCCATCGTGTTCATCGCCGTGGGCACGCCGTCGGCGGAAGACGGCTCGGCCGACCTGCGCCACGTGTTGGCGGCCGCGAGCAGCATCGGCCGGTACATGAACGATTACAAGGTGGTGGTCAACAAGAGCACGGTGCCCGTGGGCTCGGCCGAGCGGGTGCGCGGTGTCATCGCCAGCGAGTTGCACCAGCGGGCGGCGGTGCTGCCCTTCTCGGTGGTGTCCAACCCGGAGTTTCTGAAGGAGGGCGCTGCCGTCGACGACTTCATGTCGCCCGACCGCGTGATCGTGGGCGCCGACGACGACCGTGCGATGTACATGCTGCGCTCGCTGTACGCGCCTTTCCTGCGCAACCGCGATCGCCTCTTGACCATGGACGCGCGCAGCGCCGAGCTGACCAAGTACGCCGCCAACGCCATGCTGGCCCTGCGCATCAGTTTCATGAACGAAATGGCGCTGCTCGCCGACGCGGTCGGTGCCGACGTCGAGCAGGTGCGCCAGGGCGTGGGCAGCGACCCGCGCATTGGCACGCACTTTCTGTACGCGGGCTGCGGGTGGGGCGGCTCGTGTTTCCCCAAGGACGTCAAGGCCCTGGCCCACCTGGGCCACACCCATGGCGTGGGCTCCCAGTTGCTGGACGCCACGCTGGCCGTCAACGACCGGCAACGCCAGCTGTTGGCGGCGCGCGTGGTGCAGCGCTTCGGCCCGGACTTGCGCGGCCGGCGCTTTGCCGTGTGGGGCTTGGCCTTCAAGCCGGGAACCGACGACGTGCGCGAAGCGCCGAGCCGCGTGCTGATCGAAGAGCTGCTGGCCCGCGGCGCCGAGGTGGCGGGCTACGACCCGATCGCCATGGCCAGCGCGGCCGCCCGCTGGCCCGACCTGAGCGGCTTGCAGTACGCGCCCGACCCGTACGCCGCCGCGCGTGGGGCGGATGCCCTCCTCGTGGTCACCGAGTGGCGCGAATTCCGCAGCCCGGACTTCGAGCGATTGCGGGCCGCGATGGCGCAGCCCATCGTTTACGACGGTCGCAACCTCTACGACCCGGCCACGGTGCGGGCGCTGGGTTTCGAGCACGTGGGCATCGGCCGCGGCACGGCGCCATCCCTGCTGGCCGCGGCGCCCGAGCGCCTGCGCGCCTGATCACTCGCGCGGCTGCAGGGTGGTGACGACGCGGGCGTGGCGCTCGTGCGTCCAGTACGCCCAGGCCCAGTCCATCAGCACCACCAGGCGGTTGCGAAAGCCGATCAAAAAGTACACGTGGGCGAAGAGCCAGAACACCCAGGCCGCCCAGCCCGAAAAGCGCAGCGGGCCCAGGGGGGTGGCCAGGTCGACCACGGCGCTGTGCCGCCCCAGGGTGGCCAGGTTGCCGTAGTCGCGGTAGCGGAAGGCCTGCGTGGGCTTGCCGTCCAGCCGCGCCAGCAGGTTGCGCGCGGCCGTTCGCCCCATCTGCTTGGCGCCCGGCGACACGCCGGGCACGGGTTTGGGGGGACGGCCCGCGACATGGCTCTGCGCGGCGGCCAGGTCGCCGATCACGCTGATCGCGGGGTGACCCGGCAGGCTGAGATCGGGCGCCACCAGGACCCGACCGGCCCGGTCCAGGGCGCAGCCCGTGGCCCCGGCCAGCACGCGGCCCAGGGGCGAGGCGGCCACGCCGGCCGCCCACACGGTGCAGGCGCTGGCCAGTCGGTAGGGGCCATCGGCCCCGTCGACCTGCAGGCCTTCGGCGTCGATGGCCGTCACGCGGGCCCCGGTGCGCACGTCCACGCCCAAGCGCTGCAGCTGCTGGCGGGCGCTCTCGCTCAGGCCCTCGGGCATGGCGGCGAGCACGCGGGGGCCGCCCTCCAGCAGCACCACGCGGGCGCGGGCAGGGTCGATGCGACGGAACTCGTCGCGCAGGGTGTGGCGGGCGATCTCGGCCATGGTGCCCGCCAGTTCGACCCCCGTGGGGCCACCGCCCACGACCACGAAGTTCAGCGCCTCGGTGTCGGCCCGCAGTTCGGCCTGCTCGAACGCCAGCAGCAGCCGGCGTCGGATCTCAAAGGCGTCGTCCAGGCTCTTCAGGCCCGGGGCGTGCGCCGCCCAGTCGTCGCGACCGAAGTAGCTGTGGGTGGCGCCTGCCGCGACGATCAGGTGATCGAAGGGCAACTGGCGACCGTCGGCCAGCTGCACGAGGCGCGCGTCGGCGTCGATCCCCACCACCTCGCCCAGCAAGGTGGTCACGTTGCGTTGGCCGCGGAACAAGCTGCGCGCCGGCGCGGCAATCGACGGGGCCGACAAGCCGCCGGTGGCGACTTGGTAGAGCAGGGGCTGGAACAGGTGGTGGTTGCTGCGATCGACGATCGTCACGTCGACCGGGGCGTGGCGAAGGGCTCGGGCGGCCTCCAGGCCGCCGAAGCCGCACCCCACGATGAGCACTTGCGGGCGTTGGGCATCGGGCATGGGCCCATGCTACGCCTGCTTTGTGCAGTGCAGCAAAACCTCAGCAGGCGGCGGTGGACACCAGGCGCTGCAGGGCCTCGGGCGATTTGACGGTGATCTGACGCTGCTTGACGTCCAAGATGCCGTCGTCCTGGAAGCGGCTGAAGGTGCGGCTCACCGTTTCCAGCTTCAAGCCCAGGTAGGAGCCGATCTCTTCGCGCGTCATGCGCAGCACCACCTCGTTGGCCGAGTAGCCGCGGGCTTGCAGGCGCTGGGTCAGGTTCAGCAAGAAGGCGGCCACGCGCTCCTCGGCGCGCATGCTGCCCAGCAGCATCATGACGCCGTGGTCGCGCACGATCTCGCGGCTCATGATCTTGTGCAGCTGCATCTGCAGCGCACCGAACTCGCGCGCCAGGTTCTCCAGGTCGGAGAAGGGCAGCACGCACACCGACGAGTCTTCCAGCGCCTGGGCGTCCACCGTGTGGTTGCCGCTGCCGATGCCGTCCAAGCCCAGGAGTTCACCGGCCATCTGGAAGCCGGTGACCTGCACCCGCCCGTCTTCGGCGCTGAGGCAGGTCTTGAAAAAACCGGTGCGTACGGCGTACAGCGCATGGAAGGGCTCGTTCGCCCGGAACAGGCTCTCCCCGCGAGGGACCGTGCGCCGCGTGCTGATCAAGCCGTCCAGCTTCTCCATGTCGGCACTGCTCAGGCCCAGGGGCAGGCAAAGTTCGCGCAGATTGCAGGCCGAGCAAGCGGTGCGCAGCGGTTCGGTGCGAATGGGGGGCAGGGCGGTGTGCATGCCTGACATTCTGCAACGTCTGACTGGCGCCAGCCTGACAGGCTCCCTTGCGGAAGATCAAGGTGCCAGTTTGGGGTTTTCGGCAGGATGCCGCCATGAGCACGCAGCCCCTTTCCGCGCCCACGCAGACCTCCCGCGCCCCGTTCGAACCCGGCGCCCCGGTGCAATTCCTGCCGCCGGCCCTGTTGGACCGCTTGGGCAGTGCAGGGCCTCGTTACACCAGCTACCCCACAGCCGATCGTTTCGTCGAGGCCCACGGGCCAGAGCAACACCTGCAGGCCTTGGTGCAGCGGGCGCAGGGGCCGGGCAAGGTGGCGCCGCTGTCGGTTTACGTGCACGTGCCCTTCTGCGAGTCGCTTTGCTACTACTGCGCCTGCAACAAGATCGTCACCAAGCACCACGAGCGCGGCGCCGAGTACTTGAAGTTGCTGGATGCCGAAATCGACCTGTGGACCCGCAACCTGGGCTCGCGCGCTGCGGTGTCGCAGTTGCACTTCGGGGGTGGCACCCCCACGTTCCTGAGCGACGACGAGCTCTCGCAGTTGGCGGCTCGCCTGCGCGATGCCTTTGAGTGGTTGCCCGGGATCGAGGCGTCCATCGAGATCGACCCGCGCACCGTGACCCGCGCGCGCTTGGCGCATTTGCAGTCGCTGGGGTTCAACCGCATCAGCTATGGCGTGCAGGATTTCGACCCCAAGGTGCAGCAGGCCGTGCACCGGGTGCAGCCCTTCGAGCAGGTGGCCCAGCTGATGCGCGATGCGCGGGAGCTGGGTTTCGCCTCCGTCAACATGGACCTGATTTGCGGCCTGCCCCTGCAAACCGCGCAGAGCTTTGCCAAGACCCTGGCCCAGGTGGTGCAACTGCGGCCGGACCGGATCGCCCTGTACGCCTACGCCCACCTGCCCACCCGCTTCAAGGCGCAACGCCGCATCCACACCACCGACATCCCGGCGGCCGACGTGCGCTTGCAACTGCACGCCGACGCCATCGCCGCCTTCTTGGCGGCCGGCTACGAGCACATCGGCATGGACCACTTCGCCTTGCCGGGCGATGCCCTGGCGCAGGCCAAGCGCCAAGGCCGCTTGCACCGGAACTTCCAGGGTTACACCGTGCAGCCGGATGGCGATCTCATCGGGCTGGGCGTGTCGGCCATCAGCCGCGTGGGCCCGACCTTTGCCCAGAACGCCAAGACCATCGAGGAGTACGCCGACGCCCTGGCCCAGGGCCAATGGCCGGTGGTGCGGGGCATTGCTTCCACCCGGGACGACCTGGTGCGGCGCAGCGCCATCATGGCGCTCATGTGCCAGGGGCGCCTTGACTTCCAGGCCCTGGCCGATGCGCACCTGATCGACCCGAAGGTCTACTTCGCGCAGGAGCTGGAGGCCCTGGCCTCGCAGGCGGCCGATGGGCTGGTGCAGATCAGCGACCAGGCGGTGGACGTCACGCCCCTGGGCTGGTTCTTCGTGCGCTCGGTGGCTGCCGTGTTCGACCGCCACCTGCAAGCCGACCGGGCCCGCGAGCGGTATTCCAAAATCATCTGATGCTCGACCTCGCGCTGACCGGCACCCTGGGCCTGATGGGATTGGCCAGCGTGCCGCATTGCGCGTTGATGTGCGGCGCCCCCTGCGCCGCGGTGGCAGGCGGGGGCGATCGGCCTGGGTCGGTGGCCGCGTTCCAGGTGGGCCGCGTCTTGGGTTATGCCGCGGCCGGAGCGGTGGCGGCCGCCAGCATGGGCCTGTTGCGCGAGGCCAGCCAGTGGAGCAGCGCCCTGCGTCCCTTGTGGACCCTCCTGCAGGTGGCCCTGTTGGGCTTGGGCCTGTGGTTGCTGGTGCGGGCGCAGTGGCCAGGCTGGTTGGGGCGGCATGGCAGCGGCCCCAGCGGCGCCCCCGTGCGATGGTCGCGGGCCGCCGGCAGCGGCCTGTTGTGGTTCGCCTGGCCCTGTGGGGTCCTGCAGGGCAGCCTGCTCGTGGCCGCGCTGGCGAACACCCCCTGGGGTGGGGCTTCGGCCATGGCAACTTTTGCGCTGGCCTCGAGCCCTGGGCTCGTGCTGGCCCCGGTGGCGCTGCGCCGCCTCGTGGCCCGGCGCGATGGCACCTTGTGGGCGCCGCGCTTGGCCGGACTCATGCTGGTCGCCGGTTCCGCCTGGGCCTTGGGCCATGGGCTTTGGGCGCAAGTCGTCGCCTGGTGTACCTAGAATCCCGCGTCTAATTGTTTTCCCACCCGCGCTTGGAGCGTCCATCCATGTACCAGCACATCAAAGTGCCCGAAGGCGGCCAGAAGATCACGGTCAACGCCGACTTCTCGCTCAACGTCCCGAACAACCCCATCATTCCGTACATCGAGGGCGATGGCACCGGTTTTGACATCACCCCCGTGATGATCAAGGTGGTGGACGCGGCTGTGGCCAAGGCCTACGGCGGCGCCAAGAAGATCCACTGGATGGAGATCTACGCCGGCGAGAAGTCGACCAAGGTCTACGGTCCCGACGTCTGGCTGCCGGAAGAAACCCTGCAAGTCCTGAAGGACTACGTGGTGTCGATCAAGGGCCCGCTGACCACGCCCGTGGGCGGCGGCATCCGTTCGCTGAACGTGGCCCTGCGCCAAGAGCTCGACCTGTACGTGTGCCTGCGCCCCGTGCAGTACTTCGACGGCGTGCCCAGCCCGGTCAAAGAGCCGCACAAGGTGGACATGGTCATCTTCCGCGAGAACTCGGAAGACATCTACGCCGGCATCGAGTTCGAAGCCCGCAGCGACAAGGCCAAGAAGCTGATCGGCTTTCTGCAGACCGAGTTCGGTGTCAAGAAGATCCGCTTCCCGGAAAGCTCGGGCATCGGCATCAAGCCGGTCAGCCAAGAGGGCACCGAGCGCCTGGTGCGCAAGGCCATCCAGTACGCGATCGACAACGACAAGCCCAGCGTGACCATCGTGCACAAGGGCAACATCATGAAGTTCACCGAAGGCGGCTTCCGCGACTGGGCCTACGCCCTGGCGCAGAAGGAGTTCGGCGCTGAGCTGATCGACGGCGGCCCGTGGTGCAAGTTCAAGAATCCGAAGACCGGCAAGGAAATCACCGTCAAGGATTCCATCGCCGACGCCTTCTTGCAGCAGATCATCCTGCGCCCGGCCGAGTACAGCGTGATCGCCACGCTGAACCTGAACGGTGACTACATCTCCGACGCCCTGGCCGCGCAAGTGGGCGGCATCGGCATCGCCCCGGGCGCGAACCTGAGCGACTCCATCGCCATGTTCGAAGCCACGCACGGCACCGCGCCGAAGTACGCCGGCAAGGACTACGTGAACCCCGGTTCCGAAATCCTCTCGGCCGAAATGATGCTGCGCCACATGGGCTGGACGGAAGCCGCCGACACCATCATCAGCGCGATGGAAAAGGCCATCCTGAGCAAGAAGGTCACATACGACTTCGCCCGCCTGATGGAAGGCGCGACGCAGGTGTCGTGCTCGGGCTTCGGCCAGGTCATGATCGACCACATGTAAGCCCTGGCCCCGCCAGAAGCAAAGCCCCGCCGAGCTTGGCTCGGGCGGGGCTTTTTCTTGGGCGCTCAGCGTTGAAGCTGACTGGCGGGCACGCGGATGGCAAATCGGCTGCCCACACCGGGTTGCGACTGGATGTCCAACTCGGCCCCGTGGCGCTGCAGCACGTGCTTGACGATGGCCAGGCCCAGGCCGGTGCCACCGGTGCCGCGGGAGCGGCTGGCATCCACGCGGTAGAAGCGCTCGGTCAACCGCGGCAGGTGCTCGGCCGCGATGCCCACGCCCTCGTCGTGGACGGCGAACTCGCCGCCGCCTTGTGCCAGCGCACGCCACTGCAGGCGCACGCGGCCGCCGGGGGGCGTGTAGCGCAGCGCGTTGGAGACGAGGTTGCCGAAGGCGCTGTGCCACTCGCCTTCGGGCCCGGCCATCTGCCAGCCTTCGGCCTCGTCCAAGCCCTCGGCCTCGATGGGGTGCCGCCCTTCGTCCAGTGCCCTTGCGTCGGCCAGAAGCCGTTCCAACAAGGGGCGCAGGGCGAACCGGGTTTCAGCGACCGGCAGTGGGCTGCCCTCCAGCTGGGCCAAGGTCAGCAAGTCGGTCACCAGGGCTTGCATGCGCTGTGTCTGCTGCTGCATCAGGCCATGGATGTGCCGTTGTTCGTCGGGATCCAGGGGCAACTGCTGCAAGCTCTCTAGGAAGCCGCTGAGCACCGTCAGTGGGCTGCGGATCTCGTGCGAGACGTTGGCCACGAAGTCGCGCCGCATGCGTTCCATGCGGGCCGATTCCGTGACGTCGCGCGACACGAGCAGGCTCATCGCGCCCCGGCCGTCGTCGCCATAACGGCGCAGCGACACCGCCAGCTTGAGTTCGCCTTGGTGCAAGGCGATCAAGGCTTGGCCCTCGCGGTCGGGTCGCGCCAGCAGTTCGACAAAGGCGGGCGCGCGCACCAGGTTGCGGACGTTCTGTTGCAGGTCGCGGCGCAGGTCCAGGCCCAGGTGCTCGCCCGCCACCGGGTTGAGCCATTGGATCTGGTCCTCGGCGTCCAGCAGCACCAGGCCGTTGGGGTAGGCCTCCAGGGCTTGCAGGAACTGTTCGCGCCGTTGCCGCTCGCGCTGGGCGCGCGACTCGCGCACGCGCAGCGCCTTCTCGATGCGGTAGGCCAGCTCGCCGTGCGCACCGTGCAGGGCCGGCGCTGGCGAGGCTGGGTCGCGCCCCACCCAGCGCAGCAGGCGATGCAAGCGCCAGCGCTCGAGCGCCCAGGCGCTGCCCGCGCCGGCCGCCAAAGCCACGCTCCAACCGAGCCATTCCATGGGGCTCAGCCGGCTTGCGATTGGCTCAGGCGATAGCCAGAGCCGCGGACGGTTTCGATCAGCTCGGCGCAGCCGGCCGGCGACAGGGCGTCGCGCAAGCGCTTGATGTGCACGTCCACCGTGCGTTCTTCGATGAACACGTGATCGCCCCAGACCTTGTCCAGCAACTGGGCGCGGGTGTGCACGCGCTCGGGGTGGCTCATCATGAAGCGCAGCAGGCGGAACTCGGTCGGGCCCAAGTGCAGCTCGGTCTCCAGGTGGTAGACACGGCGTGCCGCCGGGTCCAGGCGCAGCGGCCCGATTTGCAAAGCGGCTTCCAGGGCTTCGGGCGCGCGCCGCCGCAGCAGGGCGCGCACGCGGGCCATCAACTCACCCGGCGAGAAAGGTTTGGTCAGGTAGTCGTCGGCCCCGGCGTCCAGCCCGCGAATCTTGTCGCTCTCCTGCACCCGGGCCGTGAGCATGATGACCGGCAGGGTCTTGGTGCGCGGGTCCTGCCGCCAGCGTTGCAGCAGGGTGGTGCCCGGGTCGCCGGGCAGCATCCAGTCCAGGATCACGAGGTCCGGCAGTTGTTCGGTCACGGCGGCCAAGGCCTCCGCTGCGCTGGCGGCCATGCGGGGCTGGTGCCCCTCATGGCGAAGGTGCAGGGCAATGAGCTCCGCTATCGCCAGCTCGTCTTCCACGACGAGGACGCGTCCCATGGTGTTTGCTTTCGTTGGAAGGGCCCCTTGCCGGGGCCGGGGCATCAGCTGACGGCCGACTCCAGGCCTTCGGGCGGCGTGTGCCGCACGTCGGCGCCTTTGACGATGTAGATCACCTGCTCGGCCAGGTTCTTGGCGTGGTCGCCCACGCGCTCCAAGGACTTGGCGACGAACACCAGGTCGATGGAGGCGCTGATGGTGCGGGGGTCTTCCATCATGTAGGTGACCAGTTTGCGCATCAGGCCGTCGAACTCGGCGTCGATCTCGTTGTCCTGCTTGATGACCTGCATCGCCAGGTTCACGTCCAAGCGGGCAAAGGCGTCGAGCGCACGGCGCAGCGAGGCGTTGGCCAGGGTGGCCTCGGAGCCCATTTGCGTCGTGGGGAACAGGCGGCCGTGGGTGCCGTTGCTGATGAGTCGGTGCGTGATGCGCGCGATGCGGGCGGCTTCGTCGCCGACGCGTTCCAGGTTACCGATGGTTTTCGACACCCCGATCAGCAGGCGCAGGTCGCGCGCCGTGGGCTGGCGGCGGGCGATGATGCCCGAGAGCTCGCGGTCGATTTCGAGCTCGATCTGGTTGACGCGCTCTTCGGTCTTGAGGACCTGCGTGGCCATGGCTTCGCTGAAGTTGCCCAGGGCCTCGACGGCGGCGGCCACTTGCTGCTCCACCAAACCGCCCATTTCCAAGACACGGGTGGAGATGGCGCTCAGCTCGGTGTCGAACTGGGTCGAAAGGTGTTTGTCGCTCATGGGGTGCTCCTGGTCAACCGAAACGTCCGGTGATGTAGTCCTCGGTCTCTTTGCGCTTGGGCTTCATGAAGATGTCGTTGGTTTCGCCGAACTCCATCAACTCGCCCAGGTACATGTAGGCGGTGAAGTCGCTCACGCGGGCGGCTTGCTGCATGTTGTGGGTCACGATGAGGATCGAGACCTTGTGCTTGATCTCGCCCACCAGCTCTTCGATGGAGCCCGTGGCGATGGGGTCGAGGGCCGAGGTGGGCTCGTCGAACAGGATGATTTCCGGGTCGGTGGCCAGGGCACGGGCGATGCACAGGCGCTGCTGCTGGCCGCCCGACAGGTTCACCGCCAGGTCGTCCAGGCGGTCTTTGACCTCGTTCCACAGCGCGGCGCCCTTGAGGGCCACCTCAACCTTGTCTTCCAGCACGGTGCGGTTCTTTTCACCGCGCACCTTCAGGCCGTAGGCCACGTTCTCGAAGATCGACTTCGGGAAGGGGTTGGGCTTCTGGAACACCATGCTGATGCGCATGCGCACCTCGATGGGGTCCACCTGCTTGTCCAGCAGGTCGACGTTGTCGGGGTAGAGCTCGATCTTTCCGTCGTAGCGGTGCCCCGGGTAGAGGTCGTGCATGCGGTTGAAACAGCGCAAGAAGGTGCTCTTGCCGCAGCCGCTGGGGCCGATCAGGGCGGTGACCTTGTTCTCGTACACGGGCATCGACACGCCCTTGAGCGCTTTGAAGTCGCCGTAGTAGAAGTCCAGGCTCTTGGCCTCCGCCTTCAAAGGAGGCGGGTTCTGGGGCAGGGTGATGGTGGAGGGCATGGTCTAGGGTCCGTTGGGCCGTCCCGAGGGCCCGAAGGCCCCCTCGGGGGGTGGCGATCAAAGTGAGACTGGGGGCGGCGTTCCTACCACTTGATGTTCTTGCGGAGGCGGTAGCGCAGCCAGATCGCCAAGGCGTTCATGGACAGCGTCATGAGCACCAGCACGAAGCTCGCGGCGGCGGCGTTCTCGTGGAAGCGCGGGTCGGGGCGGCTGGTCCAGTTGAAGATCTGGATCGGCATGACCGTGAAGGGCGACCACAGCCAATCGAACAGGCCGGCGGCGGCGCCGGTTTCGATGTTGATTTGGCCCGGTGCCGGCGGCAGGAAGGCGATGAAGGTCAGCGCGCCGATGGTGATGATGGGCGCCGTTTCGCCGATGGCGCGGCTCATGCCGATGATCACGCCGGTCAGGATGCCGGGCATCGAGTACTTGACCAAGTGGTCGTTGACCACCTGCCACTGTGAGGCCCCGCAGGCATAGGCGGCCTCGCGGATGTGCTGCGGGATGGAACGCAGCGCTTCGCGGGTGGCGGTGATCACGATGGGCAAGATCAGCAGCGCCAGGGTCAGGCCGGCGGTCAAGATCGACTGGCCGAGCTTGAAGGTGTAGACAAACAGTCCCAGGGCCAGCAGGCCGTAAATGATCGAGGGCACACCGGCCAGGTTGGTGATGTTGATCTCGATGACGGCCGTGAACCAGTTCTTGCGGGCGTACTCTTCCAAGTAGATGGCCCCGGCGATGCCGATCGGCACGGCGACGCAAGCCGTGACGAACATCACCAGCAGCGAACCCACCCAGCTCGACAAGATGCCCGCCTCGCCCGGGCGGCGGGAGGGGAAGTTCGTGAAGAACTCGGGCGTCAGGCGCGGGATGCCGGTCAGCGCCATGTCCACGAACAAGGCGGCCAAGGTCAGGATGCCGATGCTCAGGAACAGCAGGCCCAGGGCCGACACCAGCAGGTCGTAGCGGCGCGCCTTGCGGATGATGGCGCGCAGCGCGGAGGTCTTTTCGGCGTTCATGTCAGTAAGCCTCGCGGTACTTCTTGCGCAGGTAGTAGCCGGCCATGTTGAAGCACAGGGTCAGCAGCATCAGCGACAGGCCGGCGGCAAAGATGGTCTGGTAGCCGATCGAGCCGTGGGGCAGGTCGCCCATGGCCACCTGCACGATGAAGCTGGTGATGGTGGCGGCCGGCTCCATGGGGTTGAAGCTGAGCGTGGGCTGCATGCCCGCGGCCACGGCCAGGATCATGGTCTCGCCGACGGCGCGGCTGATGCCCAGGATGTAGGCCGACGCGATGCCCGAGAAGGCGGCCGGCACCACGACGTTGACGGCGGTTTGGAAGCGCGTTCCGCCCATGGCGTAGGAGCCCTCGCGCAGGGCCATCGGCACGGCGCGCATGGCGTCCTCGCTCAGGCTGGCCACGTAGGGAATGATCATGATGCCCATCACGATGCCGGCCGACAGCACGTTGAAGCCCGGCAGTTCCGGGAACACCTTTTGCAGAAGGGGCGTGACCACCAGCAGGGCAAAGAAGCCGTAGATGATGGTCGGCACGCCCGACAGCAACTCCAGCATGGGCTTGAGCGTCTCGCGGGTCTTGTGCCCGGCGAACTCGCTCAGGTAGATGGCGATGACCGTGCCCATGGGGATGGCGATGCACAGCGCGACGAAGGAGCTCGTCAGCGTGCCGGACATCAGCACCATGATGCCGAAATGCGCGTCGTCAAAGAGCGGGGTCCACTGCGTGTCGAACAGGAAGTCCTTGATCGGCACCTGGGCGAAGAAACTGACCGACTCGCGGATCAGGATGTAGACGATGCCCAGCGTGGTGAGCACCGAAACGCTGGCGCACAGCAGCAAAAGGCCTTCGATCGCGCGTTCGCGGCGGGCTCGGGCGGCCTTGGCCCGCGCGAATTCGGCCAGTTTGGACTGGGCCGGCGAGGGCAGGGCGTCGGGTGGGGCGATGGCCATGGGGGTGTGATTCGTTGTCGTCACCGCAAGGGCTTGCGGTGGCAGGCGTTCCAAATGGGACAGCGGGCCAGCGTGTCGATTCTGCAGGCCCGCCGTCACCGAATTGTCATCCCGGCAGGCATCCGGGATTCACCTGAGTCGCTTTACAGGGAGGCCTCGCGGGCCATCAGTTCCTCGATGGTGATGCCGACTTCGTTCTTGCCGCCGAAGACGGTGCCCTTCTTGCCCTTGTTCAGGTGCTCTTGGCCCAGGGTGTAGGCCTTGGCCGGCAGCGGCACGTACTTCACTTCCTTGGAGATCTTGGCCGCGTTCTTGAGCATGTACTCGACGAACTCCTTGACTTCCGGCTTGGCGATCGACTTGGCGTTCACGTAGATGAAGATCGGGCGGCTCAGGGGCTCGTAGCTGCCGTTGAGCACGGTGGCTTCGCTAGGGCTCACGGCCTGACCCTTGGGGTTTACGATCGGCAGCGCCTTGAGCTTGGCTTGGTTCTCGGCGTAGTAGGCGTAGCCGAAGTAGCCGATGGCGTTGACGTCGCTGCTGATGCCCTGCACCAGCACGTTGTCGTCTTCCGAGGCGGTGAAGTCACCGCGGCTGGCCTTGGCCTTGCCATTGACGGCTTCGGTGAAGTAGTCGAAGGTGCCGCTGTCGGCGCCGGCGCCGAAGAGCTTGATCGGCGCGTCGGGCCAGGCCGGGTTGACCTGCTTCCAACGGGTGATCTTGCCCTGGGCGGCAGGCTCCCAGATGGCCTTGAGCTCGGCGACGGTGATCTGCTTCAGGAAGCTGTTCTTCGGGTTGATGACAACGGTCAGCGCGTCGAAGGCGATGGGCAGCTCGTAGTACTCGATGCCGGCAGCCTTGCAGTCGTCCATTTCCTTTTTCTGGATGGGGCGCGAGGCGTTGCTGATGTCGGTTTCGCCGCGGCAGAACTTCTTGAAGCCGCCACCCGTGCCCGAGATGCCCACGGTGACCTTGACCGAGCCCTTCTTGGCCTTCTGGAAGTCCTCGGCCACGCCTTCGGTGATGGGGAACACGGTGGAGGAGCCGTCGATCTTGACGACTTGGGCGTGGGCGCCCAGGGCGGCGGTCAGGCCGATCAGGGCAACGGTCTGGGCAATCTTGAGCATTTCAGGAACTCCTGTGAGGGGGTGAGGTGCGGTTTTCCGCTGGAATGACCGTGACTCTAGGCCTGCTTCGTGACGGCTTTGTGACGCCGTCAG
This sequence comes from Inhella crocodyli, assembly GCF_004004565.1. GTDB lineage: Bacteria > Pseudomonadota > Gammaproteobacteria > Burkholderiales > Burkholderiaceae_C > Inhella > Inhella crocodyli. The sequence goes on along the minus strand of NZ_SACM01000005.1, from coordinate 141,431 downwards.
GGTGCCCTCAAAGTCCGGCGGGGATGGGGTGGTCGTGGGTGGCGCGGGCGTCGAACTGGTAGCCCAGACCGCGCTGGGCCCGCACGGCCTCGGCCAGGCCGACGGTGGCCAGCACCTTGCGCAGGCGGCGCACCACCTGGTCCACGGTGCGGGCCTGGGGCTGTGCTTCGTGCGGCCACACGCGCTCTTGCAGTTCTTGGCGGGTGATCAGCCGCCCTGGCTGGCGGGCCAGGCACAGCAGCAGGCGCAGTTCCACCGGCGGCAGGGAGGCCTGGATCAGGCGACCGCCGTCCAGCGCCCGGCCGACCAATTGCCGCGCCTCGTCGATGCACAGTGCCCCCACGCGCAGCAAGGGCATGGGCTCGGCCAACTCGGGAATCCAGCGGGCCAGCGCGTGGCGCAGGGGGCTGACTTCGCCCTCCCAGGGCACGGACAGGCAACTCGGGGCCAGGGGCGCCTGCTGCAGCGCGGCCAGGCACGGCGGCTCGGCCAACACCACGTCGGGCTGCAGCACGGCCAGCCAGCGGCGGGCCTGCTCGGGGTCCTGCGTGCGCGCCACCACCACGCCGTGGGCCCGGGCCACGCCCACCCAGTGGTCGAGCGCCGGGTGGGCCGGGCAGGCGACCAGCAGGGTGGGCGGAACGGTGGAGAGGGCGGACACGGAGGGCAAGCGCGGAGGCTGGAAGCCGGGATGGACCGGGATGGTGCGCCCCGCCCGTGACAGGGGCGTGACGCGCCGCGCAGGGCGGCGGCCTCAGGCCTCAGGCGAGGTGCAGCGCGGCCGGCAGGTCGGGCGCCAGGTCGGCCATGGCGGCACGGTGGTGCCCTTCCACCTCGGCCACGATGCGGTCCCAGCCCAGGGTGCGGGCCACGGCGTGCGCTTCCCGGCCCAAGGCCCTCAGGGCGGTGGGCAGGCGGCCCAGGTCGACCACGGCGCGCACGAAGGCCTCGGCGTCGCCCATGGGGGCCAGGGCCCCGGCGCGGTGGTCTTGCAACAGCACGGCCGCGGCGGCGTAGTGGTAGGCCACGACCGGCAGGCCGCAGGCCATGGCCTCGGGCACGACGTTGCCGAAGGTCTCGGTCAGGCTGGGAAACACGAACAGATCGGCGCTGGCGTAATGCGCCGCCAGGTCGTCGCCGCGTCGCAAGCCGGCGAAGACCGCATCGGGGCAGCGCGCTTGCAGGCGTTCGCGCTCGGGCCCGTCACCCACGAACACGAGCTTGGCGCGGGGCTCGACCTGCCGCAGGGCCTCGAAGGCGTCCACGGCCGTGCCCAGGTTCTTCTCGGCCGCCAAGCGCCCGACGCAGATCAGCACCGGTGCGCCTTCGTCGGCGCCCCATTGCCGGCGCAGCGCCGTGCTGCGCCGCTCGGGTCGGAAGCGCTGGGTGTCCACGCCGCGGGCGCTGGCGAACACGCGCTGGAAGCCTTGGTCGGTGAGTTGGTCGCGCAGGTCGGGCGCCGGGGCCAGGGTGCGCTGGCATTGGTTGTGGAACTTGCGCAGGTAGGCCAGGATGGGGTGGCGCAGCCAGCCCACGCCGTAGTGCTGGCTGTAGGCGTGGAAATTGGTGCGGAACTCGCTGACCACCGGCAGGCGCAGGTGGCGTGCCGCCTGCAGGGCCGACCAGCCCAGCGGCCCTTCGGTGGCCAGGTGCACGACGTCGGGCCGCTCGAAGCTCCAGCGCCGCACCAGCGCGCGCTTGGCCGGCAGGCCCATCTTCAGTTCGGGGTAGCGGGGGATCGGCAGGCCGCGCATCAGCATCTCGGCAAAGCCTTCTTGCACGCGGGCGACGTCGTCCGGGCCCTGGCGGGGTCGGATGAGTTGCAACTCGTGCCCGCGTTCGCGCAGTCCCTCCACCACGCGGGCGATGGTGCCGGCCACGCCGTTGACCTCGGGGGGGTAGGTCTCGGTGACGACGGCGATGCGCAACCAGCGGCGGGCGCTGGACTCGATGGCGATGTCGGTGCTGTGCATGGGCCGCGATGCTGCGTGGGCCGTGCGACGGCTTGATGACGGCCCCGTCGTGGCATTGGCATGGAACCGTCATCGGCGCTTCACGCGCCAGCGACAGCATCACGGCTCCGCAACCTTGTCAGGAGCCCCGGGTGACTGCATTCATGGACGCGCTGCGCACGCAGCGCTGGGACGACCACCGCTATTACCACCACAGCCGCATCAACCAAAGCCTGCACCTGCTGAGCGCGCTGAGCTTCATCGTGGCCTACGGCCTGCTGCCGGTCGACCCGGCCTGGGCCGCGCTGCTGGCTTGGTGCGTGTCGATGACCTCGCGCCAAGCCGGCCACTTTTTCTTCGAGCCCAAGGGCTACGACCACGTCAACCAAGCGACGCACGAGCACAAGGAAGCGATCAAGGTGGGCTACAACCTGCGTCGCAAGGTGGTGCTGATGGCCCTGTGGGTGGCGCTGCCGCTGTGGCTGTGGGTGGACCCTTCGCTGCGCGGCCTGATCCAGCCCGCCGCGAACCTGACCGAGTACGCGCACGACGTGGGCATGGCCTGGTTCGCGCTTGGGGTCGGCGGTTTGGTGTTCCGCACGGTGCACCTGTTCTTCTTGGCCGATGTGTCCACCGGCTTGGTGTGGGCCAGCAAGATCCTGACCGACCCTTTCCACGACGTGATGCTGTACTGGCGCGCCCCGCTGCACCTGCTGCGCGGCGAGTTGATCGACCCGATGCACCACGCCCAGGCGCACTGAGCCCAACGATCAGGGCTTGTGATTCGCCCCGGGCCCAGCCCGGGGCGAGGCCGTCAACGCTGGCGCCAAGCGCGCCAGGTTTCGCGCAGCAGCATGCGCTTCAAGGCCTTCGGGCTGGGCGCGGCCTCCCACCAGCCGTCGGCCTGCATCCGTTCGCAGGCGGCCGCGAAGCGCTGGCACACGGCGTCGAAGTCGGCGTCGCTGAAATCCAGCGTGAACACCATGCGACCCGTGCCCACCCACGACAAGGTCAGCCCTTGCTCCCGCAAATAGAACTGCAGCAACCAGTGGTAGCGACCCGGCTGCGTGTAGGCCACGCTCCACACCGAACTCCAGTGCGACACCTGCACCGGCCAGCCGCCTTCGGCCAGCCTTGCGTTCAAGCGCGCAGCGCGGGCGTCCCAGCGCGCCTCTTGGCCGGCGTACAGGGCCTGCACCTCAGCCGTTTCCAACTGTTCCAAGAAGACCTGCACGCCCATCACCACGTGGGGGTGGGCGTTGAAGGTGCCACGGGCGAAGCACAGGTCGGCAGGCCGGTCGTCGCGGAAGCGCTTCATCCAGCGGGCCCGGCCGCAGAGCACGCCCAGGGGGAAGCCGCCCCCCAGGGTCTTGCCGTAGGTCACCAAGTCGGCCTGCACGCCAAAGCGCTCTTGCGCGCCCCCGGGGGCGAGGCGGAAGCCCATGAACACCTCGTCAAAGACCAGGGCGATGCCGCGCTCGGTGCACACCGCGCGCAGCTGGCGCAGCCAGGCGGCGTAGGCCTCGGCGTCGACGGCGGGCAGGGCGCGGGCGCCCATCAGGCCGCTGTCGCCCGGGGCGGCCTTGTTGGGGTGCAGCACCTGCAAAGGGTTGACCAGCACGCAAGCGATGTCCTGGCGCGTGCGCAGCACGTGCAGCGCGCGGGGGCTCAGGTCCTCCAAGGTGTACGTGTGGTCGGCCGGCATGGGGTTGCCGGGACCGGGCTGCACGTCGCCCCACCAGCCGTGGTACGCGCCGCAGAAGCGGACCACCTTGCGCCGGCCCGTGTGGTAGCGGGCCAGGCGCACGGCCTGCATCACGGCCTCGGTGCCCGACATGTGAAAGCTCACCTCGTCCTGGCCCGAGATGCGGCGCAGCCGCGCCAGCACGTCGAGCAGGGCCTCGGGGTAGGTGCCCAGGCTGACGCCCAGCGGCAGCGCGCGGCGCTGGGCTTCGGCCATGCAGCGTTGGTAGAAGGCGTGGCCCAGCACGTTGACGCCGTAACTGCCCGTGAGGTCCAGCAGGCGCTGGTCGTCCAGGTCCACCAGCCAAGCGCCTTCGGTGCGTTGCACAAAGGCGCCGACACCCAGCAGGCCGCGCAGGGTCTTGCTGAAGGGGAAGGGCACGCGGTAGGCGCCGGTGAGCTGCAGGTCGCTCAGGCCCTCCCGGGCCTCGCGCGTGGCCGCCAGGGTGCGCGCGTGGCGCGTGTTCAGCGTGTGGGCCAGGCGCTGCAGGCCGGCGCGGCGGCGCTGCTGCAACGCGGCATCGGCCCCGTCGGCGCCGTAGAACTGGGCCTCGTCGAAGGCGTAGCCGGGCAGCCAGCGCGCCAGGCGCAGGGCCATCTTGCTGTGCCCCCCCAGGCTCGGGTGCTTGGCCACCGAGAGCTGCAGGCGCCGCACCGCGCGGGGCAGCAGGGCCAGGCCGGCGCCGGCCGCGGCGAGCGTCATCCATTCCGTCATTTGAGTTCCTTGGGCGTCGAGTTCGTCGGTGCCCAGGGGTGTACGTCCCTGTCTTGACACGGTCATGAATCCCTTTGCCCACGCCCCCGAATCCCCCAAAACCCGTTGGCGCGACCGCCTGCTGCTCAACGAAGACCTCAACTTCCTGCTCACGAACCGGGTGCCGCGCATCGCGCTCACCCGCTTCATGGGCTGGTTCAGCAAGATCCGCTCGCCCTGGCTGGCGCGCCTGAGCATCTGGGTGTGGCGCCAGTTCACCGAGTTGGACCTGCGCGACGCCCGGTTGCAGCGTTTTGACAGCCTGCACGCCTGCTTCACGCGCGAATTGGTGCCTGGCGCCCGGCCGGTCGACCCGGACCCCGCCGTGCTGGTCAGCCCTTGCGACGCCATCGTCGGCGCGTTGGGCACCGTGCAGGCCGGCACGGTGCTGCAGGCCAAGGGCATGCCCTATCCCTTGGCCGACTTGCTCGGCAGCGCCGAGGACGCCGCTGCCTTCGAGGGCGGCCAGTACCTGACCCTGCGCCTGACCTCGGCGATGTACCACCGCTTCCACGCGCCCGACGACGCCACCGTGACCGACGTGCGCTACCTCAGCGGGGACACCTGGAACGTCAACCCCATCGCCCTGAAGCGGGTCGAGCGCCTGTTCTGTCGCAACGAACGCGCGGTGCTGCGTTTGCGTTTGCACGATGGCCAGCCCCTGCTCATCGTGCCGGTGGCCGCGATCTTGGTGGCCAGCATCCGCTTGCACTGCTTGGACGTGCTGATGCACCTGCGCTGGCGCGGTCCGCGCGACACCCGCTGCCACGCCGAGCTGACGCGAGGACAGGAGATGGGCTGGTTCGAGCACGGCTCCACGCTGGTGATCTTGGTGCCGCCCGGCTTGGCCCCTGTGGTGCGCACCGGCGAGCGCCTGCGCATGGGCCAGGCCTTGTTGCGACGCGGCCCTGTCATCGGCCTGTCGTGAGCCCTGGGCAGCATGGCGGCTCATGCACCGAGATGCCTTGCCCCCCGGCCATGACAGCCACGACGACGAACCCGGCGACCTGCGCCTGCGGACTGTCTGGATCAGCGACCTGCACCTGGGCACGCCCGGCTGCCAAGCCCAGGCCCTGCTGCACTTCCTGCGTCACGTGGAGTGCGACACCCTCTACTTGGTGGGCGACATCGTCGACGGCTGGCAACTGCGACGCCAATGGTTCTGGCCACAGGCGCACAACGACGTGGTGCAAAAGCTCCTGCGCAAGGTGCGCAAGGGCACGCGCGTGGTCTTCGTGCCGGGCAACCACGACGAGTTCGCCCGCAAGTACCTGGGCACCAGCTTCGGCGGCATCGAGGTGCTGGGCGACGTGATCCACACCTTGGCCGACGGTCGGCGCTTGTGGGTGACGCACGGCGATCACTTCGATGGCGTGATCCAGATCGCCAAATGGTTGGCCCACCTGGGCGACTGGGCCTACACCCGCGCGCTGGAAGCCAACCACGCCCTGAACTCTTTGCGCGCCCGGCTGGGCCTGCCGTACTGGAGCCTGTCGCGCTACCTCAAGCTCAAGGTCAAGCGCGCCCTGGCTTACGTGGACGACTTCGAGCGTGCCGTGGCCCGCGAGGCGAAGGCGCGGGGCCTGGACGGGGTGGTGTGCGGCCACATCCACCACGCCGAACTGCGCGACATCGACGGCATCGTCTACGCCAACGATGGCGATTGGGTCGAGAGCCTCACGGCCTTGGGCGAGCATCCGGACGGTCGGCTCGAGGTCATCGACTGGACCGCGCGCTGGGCGCAGGCGGTGCGGCCCAAGCTGCCCATGGCCTTGCCCGCGCCCTCCGCCTGAGACGCCGCCCAAAAAACAAGGCCCGCTTGTGGCGGGCCTTGCACGGGGGTTTGCGGGTGAGCTCAGTTGGTCGGCGCGCCGTTTTCGACGGGTTGGATGTTTTGCGCCAGCACACCTTTGGGGCCCTCGACCAACTCAAAGCTCACGCGGCTGCCTTGACGCAGGGTGCGAAAGCCTTCCATGTTGATCGCGCTGAAGTGGGCGAACACGTCGGCACCGCCGGCCTCGGGTTCGATGAAGCCGAAACCTTTGGCGTCGTTGAACCACTTGACCGTACCGTGTTGCATGTCGCGTCCTTGAGGGGCTGCCCAAAAATGAGGCACGGATTCTCAGGAGGTGGCACGGGCTGCGTCAATTCAGGGCGTGCCCGGATGGGGCAGACCCCAAGTTGGTGCTGACAAGTGCTGACAAGTGCGGCAATTCTTGGGCTTGCCTGGCGGCACGGGTCTTGAGAATGAGGCCGTGCGGCCCACCTGGGTTAACGGGGCACCTGCCGGCGCGCCCGGGGTCCGCTCCCTAGAATCAACGCATGCCGTTTCCCTCCCTCTCCACCCCACCTGGCACGCCCACGCCAGGGCCCTTGCCCGACAACGGCCAGGGCTCAACCGTGGCCGAGCGCCAGGCGCAGCGCACCGAGCCGCCGCGCCTGTACCAGGTGCTGATGCTGAACGACGACTTCACCCCGATGGAGTTCGTTGTCATGGTGCTGCAGGAGTACTTCCGCCACGACCTGGACAGTGCGACGCTCATCATGCTCAAGATCCATCACGAAGGCCGCGGCGTTTGCGGGGTTTACTCCAAGGACGTGGCGGCCACCAAGGTCGAACTGGTGCTGGACGCTGCCAAGCGCGCCGGCCATCCCCTTCAATGCATCATGGAGGCCGCATGATTGCCCAAGAACTCGAAGTCAGTCTGCACATGGCGTTTGTCGACGCCCGGCAGCAGCGGCACGAATTCATCACGGTCGAGCACCTGCTCATGGCCTTGCTGGACAACCCGTCCGCCAGTGAGGTGCTGCGCGCTTGTGCCGCCACCATCGAAGACCTGCGCAAGAACCTGGCGCAGTTCATCAAGGACAACACGCCCACCGTGGGCGGCACCGACGAGGTGGACACCCAGCCCACGCTGGGCTTTCAGCGGGTCATCCAGCGCGCCATCATGCACGTGCAGAGCACGGGCAACGGCAAGAAGGAAGTGACCGGCGCCAACGTCTTGGTGGCCATCTTTGGCGAGAAGGACTCGCACGCGGTGTACTACCTGCACCAGCAGGGCGTCACGCGCCTGGACGTGGTGAACTTCATCGCCCACGGCATTCGCAAGTCCGACCCGCCCGAGCCGCCCAAAAACGAGGGCAAGCCCGAAGGCGAGGGCGGTGCCCAGCCCCAAGAGGAGGGCGAGGGTCAGCCGGCCAAGGCCTCGCCCTTGGAGCAGTTCACCCAGAACCTGAATGCGGCGGCCAAGGACGGCAAGATCGACCCGCTGATCGGCCGCGAGGCCGAGGTCGAGCGCGTCATCCAAGTGCTGTGCCGCCGCCGCAAGAACAACCCGCTGTTGGTGGGCGAAGCCGGCGTGGGCAAGACCGCCATCGCCGAGGGTCTGGCCTGGCGCATCACCGAGGGCGCCGTGCCCGAGGTGCTGCTGGAGGCGACCGTCTACGCGCTCGACATGGGCGCACTGCTGGCCGGCACCAAGTACCGTGGTGACTTCGAGCAGCGCTTGAAGGCCGTGCTCAAGCAGTTGAAGGAGCAGCCGGGCGCCGTGCTGTTCATCGACGAGATCCACACCCTGATTGGCGCGGGGGCGGCCAGTGGCGGCACGCTGGACGCGAGCAACCTGCTCAAGCCCGCCTTGTCCAGCGGCCAGCTCAAGTGCATCGGGGCCACGACCTTCACCGAGTACCGCGGCATCTTTGAAAAAGACGCGGCCTTGTCGCGTCGCTTCCAAAAGGTCGACGTGGGCGAGCCCTCGGTCAGCCAAACGGTGGAAATCTTGAAGGGCTTGAAGAGCCGCTTCGAAGAGCACCACGGCGTGAAGTACGCGAACGCGGCGCTGGAAGCGGCGGCCGAGCTGGCGGCGAAGTTCATCAACGACCGCTTCCTGCCCGACAAGGCCATCGACGTGATCGACGAGGCCGGGGCCGCGCAGCGCATCCTGCCCGCGGGCAAGCGCAAGAAGACCATCACGCGCACCGAGGTCGAAGAGATCGTCAGCAAGATCGCGCGCATCCCGCCCACGTCGGTGAGCAACGACGACCGCGGCAAGCTCAAGACCCTGGAGCGCGACCTCAAGGCCACGGTGTTCGGGCAAGACCCGGCCATCGAGGCCCTGGCCGCCGCCATCAAGATGGCCCGCTCCGGCCTGGGCAAGCCCGACAAGCCGATCGGTGCCTTCTTGTTCAGCGGCCCCACCGGCGTGGGCAAGACCGAGGTGGCCAAGCAACTGGCGTTCACGCTGGGCATCGAGCTGATCCGCTTCGACATGTCGGAGTACATGGAGCGCCACACAGTGAGCCGCCTGATCGGCGCGCCCCCGGGCTACGTCGGCTTCGACCAGGGCGGCCTGCTGACCGAGGCCGTCACCAAGAAGCCGCACGCCGTGCTGCTGCTGGACGAAATCGAGAAGGCGCACCCCGACGTCTTCAACGTGCTGCTGCAGGTCATGGACCACGGCACGCTGACCGACAACAACGGGCGCAAGGCCGACTTCCGCAATGTCATCATCGTCATGACGACCAACGCGGGCGCCGAGGCCTTGCAAAAGAGCACCATCGGCTTCACGACCTCGCGACAGCTGGGCGACGAGATGGGCGACATCAAGCGCCTGTTCACGCCGGAGTTCCGCAACCGCCTGGACGGGATCATCAGCTTCCGCGCGCTGGACGAGGCCATCATCCTGCGCGTGGTCGACAAGTTCCTGCTGCAACTCGAAGGCCAACTCACCGAGAAGAAGGTCGAGGTCACCTTCAGCGATGCGTTGCGCAAGCACCTGGGCCAAAAGGGCTTCGACCCGCTCATGGGCGCGCGCCCGATGCAGCGCCTGATCCAGGACACCATCCGCCGCGCCCTGGCCGACGAGTTGCTCTTCGGCCGCTTGACCGAGGGGGGCCGCTTGGGGGTGGACGTCAACGAGGCCGGCGAGGTGCAACTCGACATCCAACCCCTGCCGCCCAAGCCCGGCAAGGGCAAGGCCGACAAGAAGGTGGAGTCCGAGCCGGCGGCCTGAGCCTGCGCTTCAGCTTCCAACGCCCACCGCCTTCGGGCCGGTGGGCGTTGTGCTTTCAGGCGGGCTGGAAGTAGTCGGCCAGTTGCTGGTGCAGCGCGGGGTCTTCGGCGCGCAGGGCCTCGGGGTCGACGAAGAAGGCCTCGGCCGCCACGGCGAAGAACTCGTCCAAGGCCTCGGTGCCGTAGTCGTCGATGCAGCTTGGCTCGCGGTGGGCCACGCGGTCGGCGAAGCGGTCCCAGGCGGCGGTCAAGCCCTCGAGCCAGGCGCGCGAGGCCTCGGCGCTGGGCAGCGGCGGCAGGCCGTCGGACTCGCCGTTGCCCAGGTCGATCAGGTGGACGAACTCGTGGATCACCACGTTGAAGACCGGCCCGCCGTCGTCCTGCCAGTCCACGGCGTCCCAGGTCAGCATGAGGGGGCCGCCCGGCATGGCCTCGCCGGCCAGGGGCTCTTCCCATTGGTGCACGACGCCGTGCTCGTCCACGTCTTCTCGGGGTGCCAGCACTTCGCCGGGGTGCATGACGATGCCCCGCGTGGGGCCATAGGCCCCGAGGCCCAGGTGCATCACCGGCAGGCAGGCCTGGGCCGCGACGGCCACCGCCATGGCGTCGGTCACCACCAGGCCGCCCGCGCCGTGGAACTCGCGCGTGGCCAGGAACAAGCTGGTCATCGCGCGCAGGCGAGGGGCATCCGGCAAGAACGGGTAGCGCGCCAGCGTGGCCTGCCACAGGGCTTCGGGGATGGGATGCCGGTCGATCAGGCGTTGCTCGCGCCACGCCCGCCAGCGCGCAAGCCAACTCACGCCAGGGCTTCGCGCTGGATGCCTTCGGGCCCGAGGTACAGGCACTCGGCGCGTGGGGCGTTGCCGTGATCCAGGTCCCAATCGCTCAACACCAGACGGGCCAGGCCGTCGCCCAAAGAAAAGCAACCCGGACGGTGGGTGTGGCCGTGGATGAACAGGCGGGCGCCGGCCGTGAGCAGGAGGCCGCGGCAATGCGCGGCGTCGGGGTCGGCGAAGGGCAGGCCCTGTTGCGCTTGTTGGGCTTGGCTCGCCCGGCTGGCATCGCGCATCTGGGCGGCTTGCGCCAAGCGCTCTTCCAGCGGTCGTTGGGCAAAGGCTTGCTGCCAAGCGGCCTGGCGCACTTGCGTGCGGAAAGCCTGGTAGGCGGTGTCGTCCAGGCACTGGGCGTCACCATGGGCCACGAGGTAGCGCTCGCCCCAGGCGTCGAGGGTCAGCAGTTCGTCCACGCGCTGCAAGCCGCAGGCCTGAGCGAAGGCCTCGCCGGCCAAAAAATCGCGGTTGCCAGCGATGAAGTACTGCGGCCGATGCTGGGCGCTGCTTGACAGGGCCTGGGCCACGCGCTGGGCGTAAGGCAGGTCCAGGGCGTCGTCGCCCACCCAGGCTTCGAACAGGTCGCCCAAGACGAACAGGGCGTCGGCCTGCAAGCGCCCGAGCAAGGCCTCAAAAGTCGCCAGGGTGCGCGGCGTGTCCGGCCCCAGATGAAGGTCGGACACGAAGGCCAGGCGCCGCCATGCGGGCGGCGCTTGCAGGTGCCGGATCAAACGATCAGGCGGCCTCGACGGCCTTCTCGATCACCACGGCCTCGAGCGGCACGTCGTCGTGGAAGCCCGAGCGGCCAGTGCGCACCTTTTCGATGGCGTCGACGATGGCCTGGCCTTCGATCACGGCGCCAAACACGGCGTAACCCCAGCCCGAGCCGCTCTCGCGCGTGAAGTTCAGGAAGTCGTTGTCCTTCGTGTTGATGAAGAACTGGGCGGTGGCCGAGTGCGGGTCGTTGGTCCGCGCCATGGCCAGCGTGTACTTCATGTTCTTCAGGCCGTTGTTGGCCTCGTTCTGGATGGGGGCCTGGGTGGCCTTTTGCTTCATGTCGGCCGTCATGCCGCCGCCTTGGATCATGAAGCCCTTGATGACGCGGTGGAACACCGTGCCGTCGTAGTGGCCGCGGCGGACGTAGCCGAGGAAGTTTTCGACCGAGGCCGGCGCCTTCTCGGCGTCGAGTTCGATCTTGATCAGGCCGTGGTTGGTGTGGAGTTCGACGGTGGGTTTCATTTCTTCTTGGGGGCGGCTTCGATGCGCGCCTTGGTGATGGTGATGGGGGTGAGCGGCACGTTCTGGAACATGCCTTGGTTGCCGACGGGCGTGGCGCGGATCTTGTCGACCACGTCCATGCCCGCCGTGACGTGGGCGAACACGGCGTAGCCGTTGCCGTCTTGGGCCTGGTCGGCGTCCAAGAAGCCGTTGTCCACGACGTTGATGAAGAACTGGGCCGTGGCCGAGTTCGGGTCGCCGGTGCGCGCCATGGCCACGCTGCCGCGCACGTTGCGCAGGCCGTTGCGGCTCTCCAGCGGGATGGGCGATTTGGTGGGCTTTTGCTGCATCTTCGGCGTGAAGCCGCCGCCTTGGATCATGAAATCGCTGATGACCCGGTGAAAGATGGTGCCGTCGTAGTGGCCGGCCTTCACATAGGCGAGAAAGTTGGCCGCGCTCTTGGGGGCCTTCTCCGCGTCGACCGCGATCTTGATGTCACCGGCGGTGGTGCTCAGCACCACGGTCTGGGCCGAGGCGGCCGTCGCGCCCAGCAGGGCGGCGGCCAGCACGAGGGGTTTGAGCATGGTCAGCGGGCGCGCGTCAGCGCCTCGAGTTGGGAAATCTTGAGTTGCAGGCGCGTTTGCGGCTGCAGGCCTTGGGCCTTGGCGTACGCCCGTTGCGCCAGGCGCAACAAGACGTCGCCCAGGTTTTCTTGGGCTTGCGCGTGTGCCGGGTTCAGCAGCACGGCCCGGGCCAGGCTTTGGTGGGCGGCGTCCAGTTCGCCCCGGGCCGCCTGGATGACCGCGAGGTTGTTGTGCGCCTCCGCGTGGTCGGGGAAGTCCTCGATCAAGCGGCTCAACAGCGCCTCCGCGCCAGCGGTGTCACCGCGCTCTTGCTTCATCCAGGCCAGCGTGAAGCGCCAGCGGCTTTGCTGGGGGTCGGCCTGCACGGCCTGCGTCAGCACCTCGATGGCCTGCGCCTGGCGGCCGCCGTACCAGTGCGACTGGGCCTGGTCGAGCGGATTGGCGCTGGGGGCCTGAGCGAGGGCCGGGGTCGCGGCCAGCCAGAGCCCGAGGAGGACGGCGAAGGGGTGCATGGGGAGAAAGTGCGGGGCCGCCGGGGAGGGGCCTCGATATACTGAGCCGCGATTCTAGGGATGCCCCGAGGCCCCTGCCGGTCCGGCTGCCACTACCCTGTTCCCCTTGTTTGAAACGGCCCCTCCCACGGGGCCGTTGGTTTCTTCCGACCGCCCATGTCGCTGCGCCTGCACAACACCCTGACCCGTTCGGTCGAAGAGTTCCGACCCCTGCAAGACGGCCACGTCCGGATGTACGTCTGCGGCATGACGATCTACGACCTGTGCCACATGGGTCACCTGCGGATGATGATGGCCTTCGACGTCGTCTACCGCTGGCTCAGGGCCTCGGGCTACGAGGTGACCTACGTCCGCAACATCACGGACATCGACGACAAGATCATCAAGCGGGCGCTGGAGCGCGGCATCCCGATCCGGCAACTGACGGACGAGATGACGGCCGCCATGCACGAGGATTTCGCCAAGGTCGGCATCACCCTGCCCACGCACGAGCCTCGGGCCACCGAGTACGTGCCGCAGATGATCGGCCTCATCGAGCAATTGGAGGCCAAAGGCTTGGCCTACCAAGCCGACGACGGCGACGTGAACTTCGCGGTGCGCAAGTTCGAGGGCTACGGCCGCTTGAGCGGCAAGAGCCTGGACGACCTGCGGGCGGGCGAGCGCATCGCCGTGGACGACAGCAAGCGCGACCCGCTGGATTTCGTGCTCTGGAAGGCGGCGAAGGCCGACGAGCCGCTGGATGCAAAGTTCGAAGGCGGCCGCTACGGCCTGGGGCGCCCGGGTTGGCACATCGAGTGCTCGGCCATGAGCTGCGCGTTGCTCGGCGAGGCCTTCGACATCCACGGCGGTGGCGCCGACCTGCAGTTCCCGCACCACGAGAACGAGATCGCGCAAAGCCAGGGCGCGGGCATGCCCTTCGCCCGGTACTGGCTGCACAACGGCTTTTTGAACGTCGATGGCGAGAAGATGTCCAAGAGTCTGGGCAACTTCTTCACCATCCGCGACGTGCTGCAGAAGTTCGACGGCGAAACCCTGCGCTTCTTCATGCTGCGCACGCACTACCGCCGGCCGTTCAACTTCAGCGACGCCCACCTGGACGATGCCGAGGTGGCGCTCACGCGCCTGTACACCGCGCTGGACGCCGTGCCACCGGCCGACGTGGCCTTGGACTGGGCCGAGCCCACGGCCGCCGCCTTCAAGGCGGCGATGGACGAAGACTTCAACACGCCGCAGGCTTTGGCCGTCTTGTTCGACCTGGCCGGCGAGGTGAACCGCACGCGTTCCCCCGAGCGCGCCGGATTGCTCAAGGCCTTGGCCGGCACCTTGGGCGTGCTGCAGGCCGACCCGCGCAGCTACTTGCAGCAGCGCGGCGGCGGGGTGGACGAGGCCTGGATCGCCGAGCGCATTGCCGCCCGGGCGGCGGCCAAAGCGGCCAAAGACTTCGCCGGCGCCGATGCCATCCGGGCCGAATTGACGGCGGCCGGCATCACGCTCAAAGACGGCCCGGCGGGCACCACCTGGGTCAAGGCCTGATGGCGCCCCGGCCTGGGGTGGTCACCCCCGACTACTGGGACGAGGCTTGCAAGCACCTGGCCAAGCGCGACCGGGTGATGAAGAAGCTCATCCCCCAGTTCGGCGAGGCGCGCCTGTCCAACAAGGGCGACGCTTTCACCACCTTGGCGCGCTCGATCACGGGCCAGCAGATTTCCGTCAAGGCGGCGCAATCGGTCTGGGAGCGCTTCGTGGCCTTGATGGGCGGCCCCGCGCACAAGGTCGCACCGGCGGTGGTGTTGGGCCATGACGTGCCCTCGCTGCGCACGGCCGGCTTGTCGGTGCGCAAGGCCGAGTACCTGCGCGACCTGGCGCAGCACTTCGAGGCCGGCCAGGTGCACGTGCGCCAGTGGGCGCAGATGGACGACGAGGCCATCATCGAAGAGCTGGTCGCGATCCGCGGCATCGGCCGCTGGACGGCCGAGATGTTCCTCATCTTTCACCTGATGCGTCCCAACGTGCTGCCTTTGGACGACATCGGGCTGCTAAAAGGCATCAGCGTGAACTATTTTTCAGGCGAGCCGGTGAGCCGTGCCGAGGCCCGCGAGGTGGGCGACGCCTGGGCGCCGTACCGCTCGGTGGCCACCTGGTACCTGTGGCGCAGCCTCGACCCGCTGCCCGTGGACTATTGACCCGTCTACGGAGTTTCCCGACCGATCGGTTGGGCGCCCGGTGACAAGCTGAGACAATCGCGGCATGAGCAAACGCCACTTCCTCGATTTCGAGACCCCCATCGCCGAGCTGGAAAGCAAGATCGACGAGCTGCGCTACGTGCAAAGCGAGTCCGCGGTGGACATCTCGGAAGAGATCGACCGCCTCTCCAAAAAGAGCCAGCAGCTCACCAAGGACATCTACGCCGGTTTGGCGCCTTGGCAGATTTACCAGATCGCCCGCCACCCCCAGCGCCCACAGACGCTGGACTACGCCCGCGAGCTGTTCACCGATTTCATCGAACTCCACGGCGACCGTCACTTCGCCGACGACCTGGCCATCGTGGGCGGCCTGGCCCGTTTCAACGGCCAGGCCTGCATGGTCATCGGCCACCAGCGCGGCGGCGACGCCAAAGAGCGCGCGCTGCGCAACTTCGGCATGCCGCGCCCTGAGGGCTATCGCAAGGCCCTGCGCCTGGCCAAGCTGGCGGAGAAGTTCGGCCTGCCGGTGTTCAGCTTCATCGACACCATGGGGGCCTACCCCGGCATCGGGGCCGAAGAGCGCGGGCAGAGCGAGGCCATCGGCCGCAACATCTTGGAGTTCGCCCAGCTCGAAGTGCCGCTGATCGCCACGGTGATCGGCGAGGGCGGCAGCGGCGGGGCCTTGGCCATCGGCGTGGCCGACCAGGTGCTGATGCTCCAGTACAGCGCCTACTCGGTCATTTCGCCCGAAGGTTGCGCGTCGATTCTGTGGAAATCGTCCGACCGCGCGTCCGAGGCGGCCGAGTCTTTGGGCATCACCGCGCACCGCTTGAAGGCCCTGGGCCTGATCGACAAGATCGTCAACGAGCCGGTGGGCGGCGCCCACCGCGACGCCAAGGCCATGGCCGCCGCGCTCAAGCGCGCGCTGGGCGAATCGCTGCGTCAGCTCACCGACCTCAAGACCAGCGAACTGCTGGCACGCCGCCAAGAGCGACTGCTGGCCTATGGCCGATTCAGCGACACCAAAGCCCGCTGAGCGACCCTGCGTCGCCGTCGCCTACAGCGGCGGCCTCGACTCCACCGCCCTGCTGTGGTTGACCGCCCGGCAGGGCGTTTTGCTGGGCGTGTCCGTCGTGGCGCTGCACGTGCACCACGGCCTCATGCCCGAGGCCGATGCCTGGGTGGCCCACGCCGAGGCCACCGTTCAGCGCCTGGGCGAGGTCGGCTGCCCGGTGCGCCTGGTGGTCCGCCGCCTGGCGGGCGCGCCGGCCCCAGGCGACAGCGTCGAAGCCTGGGCGCGGCGGGAGCGTTACCTCGCTTTGGCCGCGATGGCGCGGGACGCCGGGGCGGGCTTGGTGCTCCTGGCGCAGCACGCCGACGACCAGGCCGAAACCGTGCTCTTGCAGGCCCTGCGTGGGGCGGGGCCGGCCGGTTTGGCAGGGATGCCGGCCCGGTGGGACGCGGACGGCTTGCATTGGGCCCGGCCTTGGCTCGACCGCCCCCGGGCCCAGCTGCGCGCGGCGGCGCAAGCCTCGGGCTTGGGCTGGGTGGACGACGCCAGCAATGCCAATCCGCGCTTCGCCCGCAGCCGCTTGCGGCGAGAGGTGATGCCGCCCCTGACGAGTGCCTTTCCGCAAAGCGTGCATGTGCTGGGCGACGTGGCGCGTCAAGCGGCGCGGGCCCGCTCGCTGGCCAACGAGGTGGCGGCCGAGGACCTGCCCCGCTGCACGGGTCCCGATGGCGGTCTGGTCTTTCGCTGTTGGAGCGCCCTGCCGCCCGGGCGACGCGCCAACGCCCTGCACGCCTGGTTGGCCCAATGCCTGCCGGCGGGCGTTCCCGTCGCCTTGGTGGACCGCTTGTTGGTCGAATGGCGCGGGCAGGGCGGTCGCTGGCCGGCGCCCCAGGGCAGCTTGCTTTCTCGAAAGGGCGTGATGCGGCTGGAGCCTTCGCTCAAGGCGAAGTAACGCTGTCAGGGGTTAACCCCGGGGCGCTGCCTAGAATCCGCCCTCCTTTTGCCTGATTTCACGTAACCCAGTTACATCATGGCCTTGATCGTTCACAAGTACGGCGGCACGTCGATGGGCTCCACCGAGCGCATCCGCAACGTCGCCAAACGCGTCGCCAAATGGGTGCGCGCGGGCCACCAGTTGGTGGTGGTGCCCTCGGCCATGTCGGGGGAAACGAACCGACTGTTGGGCCTGGCCAAGGAGCTGAGCCCCGAGGTGGTCACGCCCTCCATCCAGCGCGAGCTCGACGCCATCGCCGCCACTGGCGAGCAGGTGTCGGTGGGTTTGCTGTCCATCGCGCTTCAGCAAGAGGGCATGGAGGCCGTCAGCTACAGCGGTTGGCAGGTGCCGATTCGCACCGACAAGAGCTACACCAAGGCCCGCATCCAGAGCATCGACGACGCCCGCGTGCGCGCCGACCTGGCCGCCGGCCGGGTCGTCGTCATCACGGGCTTCCAAGGCGTGGACGAGGACGACAACGTCACCACCCTGGGGCGGGGCGGCTCCGACACCTCGGCCGTGGCCGTGGCCGCGGCCATGAAGGCCGACGAGTGCTTGATCTACACCGACGTGGACGGCGTGTACACGACCGACCCGCGCATCGTTCCCGAAGCCCGGCGCCTGCACACCATCAGCTTCGAAGAGATGCTGGAAATGGCGAGCCTGGGCAGCAAGGTGCTGCAGATCCGCTCGGTGGAGTTCGCCGGCAAGTACCGCGTGCCGCTGCGCGTGCTCTCCAGCTTCACCCCCTGGGACATCGACATCGTTGAGGAAGCCAAGTCTGGCACCCTGATCACCTTTGAAGAGGACGAAAAAATGGAACAAGCCGTCGTCTCCGGCATTGCCTTCAACCGCGACGAGGCCAAGGTGACCCTGTTGGGCGTGCCCGACAAGCCGGGCATCGCCTTCCAAATCTTGGGCCCGGTGGCCGATGCCAACATCGACATCGACGTCATCATCCAGAACGTGAGCCAGGACGGCAAAACCGACTTCTCGTTCACCGTGCACCGCAACGACTACGCGCGCTGCCTGGACCTGCTCAAGAACACCGTGGGCCCGGCCGTGCAAGCCACCCAGGTGCTGGGCGACCCCAAGATCTGCAAGGTGTCGATCGTGGGCATCGGCATGAAGTCCCACGTGGGCGTGGCGGCCAAGATGTTCCGCTGCCTGTCGGAAGAGGCGATCAACATCCAGATGATCTCGACCAGCGAGATCAAGACCTCGGTGGTGATCGACGAGAAGTACATGGAACTGGCCGTGCGCGCCCTGCACAAAGCTTTCGACCTCGATCAAGAAGCGGCCTGATTTCTGCCATAATGCGCGGCTTCGCGCTGGAGTCGTGACCGAGTGGCCGAAGGTGCTCCCCTGCTAAGGGAGTATGTGGGCAAAACCTGCATCGAGGGTTCGAA
The DNA here is from genome assembly GCF_004004565.1 of Inhella crocodyli. Classification (GTDB taxonomy): domain Bacteria; phylum Pseudomonadota; class Gammaproteobacteria; order Burkholderiales; family Burkholderiaceae_C; genus Inhella; species Inhella crocodyli. Next base: position 123,226 of record NZ_SACM01000005.1, on the reverse strand, counting down.
TCCCTCCGACTCCGCCAGTGATAACGAAAACGCCCCGTTGGTTCGCCACCGGGGCGTTTTTCCATTCCGCCTCCGTAGGACTGCTGCGATGGACCTGTACCTCGACGCCAATGCCACCACCCCGGTCCTGCCCGAGGCACGCGCCGCTGCGCTGCGGGCGATGGCCGAAGACTTCGGCAACCCGAGCAGCGTGCACACCACGGGCTTGAAAGCGCGGGCCATGATGGACCGGGTGCGGGCCTCGGCGCGCCGGGTGCTGGGGGCCCCAACGGGGGACCTGATCTTTGTCAGCGGCGCCACCGAGGGCATCCAAACCGCCGTGCTGTCGGCCTTGGCCGCGCTGCGGGCGCGACGCGATGCGCCGGGGGCCTCGCCGGACCTGCTGCTGTACGGCGCCACCGAGCACAAGGCCGTGCCCGAGGCCCTGCAGCATTGGAACGCGCTGCTGGGCCTGAACCTGGAGCTGCGCGCCATTCCGGTCGGGCGCGATGGCCGCCACGACTTGGCCTGGTTGCGCGCCCACGCCGCGCGTGCCGGGTTGGTCTGCACCATGGCCGCGAACAACGAGACCGGCGTCGTCAGCGATTTGGACGGCATCGCCGAGGCGCTCGCCGGCAGCCCGGCCCTGTGGTTGGTGGACGGCGTGCAGGCCCTGGGCAAGTTGCCGCTGCGCTTGGCCGAGCGGCGCATCGATTACGCCCCGTTCTCGGGCCACAAGCTCTACGCGCCCAAGGGCATCGGCCTGCTCTACGTGCGCGAAGGAGCGCCCTTCACGCCGCTGATGATGGGCGGGGGCCAGGAAGGCGCCCTGCGTTCGGGCACCGAGAACATGGCCGGCATCGCCGCGCTGGGGGCGGTGCTGGCGGCCCTGGAATCTGGCGACGTGCTGGCCAGCGCCGACGAGTTGCAGCGACATCGCGAGCGCCTGAGCGCGGCATTGACCCAGGCCTTTCCGGGGCTCGTTTTCAACGCGCCGGCGGCACTCTGCCTGCCCACGACCTTGAACTTCGCCGTGCCGGGCCTGAGCGCCAAGCTGCTGCTGGACCTGTTCGATGCCGCTGGTGTGCGCGTCAGCGCCGGGTCGGCCTGCGGCGCCTCCAAGGCCAAGCCCAGCTTCGTGTTGCAGGCGATGGGCCTGCCCGATTGGCAATGCGAATCGGCCGTGCGGCTGTCTTTCGGGCCGGCGGCGGACGCCGCGTTCATCGAGCGGGCCTGCGCTGCGCTGCGCAGTTGCGGGGAAGCGCTGCGGGCCAGCTGCCTAGCGCCCGATCCGGCCGACGCCACCTTGCCGCCGGCGCGACTGAACCGCTTCGTCGTCGCCGGCGCCTGTTGCTACGTGCTCAGCGACCCGGCCTCCCGCAGCAGCGTGGTGATCGACCCCCTGCCCGAACTCAGCACCCAACTGCAACGTTGGTTGGGCTGCCACGGGCATCGCGTGCTGGCGGTGCTGGACACCCACAGCCACGGCGACCACGAATCCAGCGCTACGGCCTTGCGCCAGGCGCTTTGCCGTCCGGTCGACCGCGAGCGGCCGGTGGACAAGCTGGGCTGGCCGCAGGACGTCGACGCGCTCCTGCTGGGCCCGCTGCGCGTGAGCCGTTTGGCCGTGCCGGGCCACACGGACGACGCCACGGCCTACTTGGTGCACGAGGAGGGCCACCTGGTGGCCGCGTTCGTGGGCGACACCGTGATGCCCGGCGCCCTGGGCCGCAGCGACTTCCCGGTCAGCGCGCCACAGGCGTTCGCCGACTCGCTGAAACGCCTGCTCGAGGCCGTGGGGCCTCGGGGCTTGCTGTTGCCAGGCCACGACTACGACGCCCGGCTGGCCACCACCTTGGCGTGCGAGCGGGAGGCCCAGCCCCTGTTGGGCTCGCTGTGGTCCGAGGGACTGAGTGCGGAAGCCTTTGCCGCGCGCAAGGCCGCGCTGGAGCAGGGTCTGGGCATGACCGAGGACCAGACGGTGGCCTGCGGCGCCCGGATCGCCGCCACCGACGAAGACACCTGCGTCACCTTGGACGCCGAGCAGGCCGCGGCACTGCTGACGCGCTCGGCGGGCACCCGCGTGCTGGACATTCGCGAGCCCTACGAGCAGCAAGTCGGCCCCATGCCCGAGCTGGTGGGCACCGGGGTGCTTGAAACCGTGCCGCAGTCGGCGTTGCTGGATGCGCTGCCCCGCTGGTTGGCGAGCGCGGAGCCCTTGCTCTTGATCTGCCGCAGCGGCAATCGCAGCACCCAGGTGGCGCGCGCTTTGCGTCGGCTCGGGCGGGCACAGGCCTGGAGCCTGGCCGGTGGCATGGCCTTGGCGGTCCCGCTGCTGGCGCGGCCGATCGCCGAAGATGCCGCCCTCAGCATCTGAGCCCTCTGCCCCATGCCCGACCACCGCACCCTGCGCTTGCGCACCCAGCGCTTGTTGCTGCGTCCTTTGCAGCTGGCCGACCAGATGGCGCTGTACGGCATCCATTCGGACCCCTTGTTCGCCCGCTACTGGAGCAGCCCCCCCTGGACCGACCCGGCGCAGGCCTTGGCCTTGATCGAGCAAGACCAGCGCGATTTGGCGGGTGGGGAGCATGTGCGATTGGGCATCGAGCGAACGCGCGACGGCGCCTTGCTGGGCACCTGCACGCTCTACAAGATTCACGCCAGCAACCGGCGCGCGGAAGTCGGGTACGGTTTGGGGCCGGCCCACTGGGGCCAGGGCTACGCGCGGGAGGCCGTGGGGGCGCTCCTCGATTGGGGCTTTGGTCCCCTGGGCTTGCACCGGGTGGAGGCCGACATCGACCCCGCCAACGCCGCGTCGGCGGCGGTGCTCACGCGCCTGGGCTTCCAGTTGGAAGGCCGCTTGCGCGAGCGCTGGATCGTCGACGGGGTGGTGTCGGACTCGGCGATGTACGGCCTGCTGGCGCGCGAGTGGTCAGCCCAGCGCCTCGATGGGGCGCAAGGCCAGGGCGCGGCGGGTGTGGCGCAGGGCCGCGAATAGCACCACGACCACGGTGGTGACCGTGGCCACCAGCAGCGCCGGGAGCAGGCCCTGCTGCAGCGGCACCCGGTCCACGAAGCCGCCCAGGTAGAGCTCGGCCAGCAAGGCCGCCGCCGGCAGGCCCAGGCCCAGGGCCACCGCCAGGGGGGCGGCGAACTCGCCGAGCACCGCGCGGGCCATGTGCCGGTGCCGCGCGCCGTGCAGGCGGCGCAGCACCAGCTCGGTGCGGCGCCGGCGCAGGGTGTCGGCCACCAGGGCGTAGGCGCCCACCGCCGCCACCGCCACCGACAGCAGCGCCACGGCGCCCAGCAGCGCGGCGATTTGCGCCTCTTGCTGGTAGGCCAGCGCGCGCTGCACGGCCACTTCCTCCAGGATGTGGAAGTAGGGCAGGTCGAACTGCTTCCACAGGCGTTCGACCGCGGCATGCAGGGCACCCGGTTGCTCGCCGTACAGGGTCAGGAAGGGCAAGTAGTCGTCCGTGAGGACGAAGGCCTGGGGTTGCGCGACGTCGCGGGCCGACTCGAGCTTCACGTCGCCCACCACGGCCACCACGCGCCGCGGCTGTTGGCCGGCCTGCAGAAACTCGCCACCGGCCGTCAGCAGGCTGCCCACGGCCGCTTGGGGGCTGGCAAAGCCCAGCAAGCGGGCGGCGTGGGCGTCGAGCACCACCCGCGCCTCGCTGCGCGCTGCGCCGGGCGGGTCGCCGGACCGGTCGCCCGGGTCGCCGGCCAGCACCTTCATGCCGTAGGTGCGGAAGAAGCCGCTGGACACCTGCGTCACCCGCAGCACCTTGCCTGCGGCAGGGTCGCCACTGCGGCGGAACTGTTCCACGCTGCCACTCCAGCCGCCCCCGGGCACGCTGTTGCTGAAGCTCCAGCTGCGCACCAGGGGCTCGCGCTGCAAGGCCTCCACCAAGGGCTTGAAACGCGGCGCGTCTTCGGGCCGGGCCCAGACGTCGAGCAGCAAGCGACCCTCGAGCTGGTAGCCGTGTTCCAAGCCTTGCAAGTGTTGGTGCTGCAAGGTCAGCACGCCGGTCAGGGCCAGCAGCAGCACGGCGCCGCCCAGCTGGAGGGCCAACAGACCCTGGCGCAGGCGGCGCCCCCACGGGCCCTCGCTCGCCGTGCGGCCTTGCAGGGCGCGCGCTGGGGCTTGGCGCAGCGCCATGGCGGCCGGGGTGGCCACGGTCAGCACGAGCAGGGTGAGCAGCACCGCCGACAAGCCGGCCAGCAGGCGGCCGGGCAGGGGGTCGAACAGCGGCGTGTGGGGCGGCAGGCCCAGGGCGTCCACCAAGAGCGGGCCCAGCCACCAGGCCAGGCCCCAGGCCACCAGCCCGCTGGCCAGCAGGGCGAGGCCTTGCTCGGTGGCCCAGAGCTGAAGCAAGCGGCCGCGGCTGGCGCCCAGGCTTTGGCGCAGGGCGGTTTCGCGCTGGCGCTGCAGCAGGTGCGCCGCCTGCAGGTTCAGGGCGTTGACGCCGGCCATCAGCACCAGCAGGGCGCACGCTGCCGCCAAGGCGCCCAGCATGCCCCAGCGGAGCTGGTTCTGCCCGCCCTCGAAGCGGGTTTGCGGCAGCGTGAGCGCGCGGAAGTACGCGGCCTCGCGGCCGGTGCGCCAGTCGGCCGGGAGCTTGGCGTAGCCGGGGTGCGCCTGGAAGGCCTCGCGCATCCAAGCGCCGACCTGCGAGACGTCCGCGCCGGGGCGAAGGCGGGCGTAGACCTGGCCGTTGACCATGTAGATCGCGTCCCGGTCCTCGGCGCTGTTGGGGCTGGCCTGCCCGTCGATGGCGGCGATCAGGTCGCGTCCCGACAGGGGGTGGCGGGTGTCGAAGGGGGTGATCACCGCCAGCACCTCGTAGGTCTTGTCGTTCGCCACGAGGGTGCGGCCGATGGCCTGCTGCGGCGGCAGGTCGCCCCACAGCGCGCGCACGAGCTCGGTGCTGATGGCCAGGGCGTTGGGGCGGCGCAGCACGGTCGGCAGGTCGCCGTGCAGCGCGCGCAGGCGCATCAGCGGCACGAGCTCGGGGTCGGCGAGCAGCAGGCTGAACACGCGCGGGCCCGACGCCGCGCGCAGGGTCATGCCGGTTTCTTGCACGCGGGCCAGGTGGTCCAGCGGGGCTTGGCGGGCCTTCAAGGCTGGGCCGAAGAAGACCGGGGAGGCGGCGAACCAGTCGCTGGGTTGCCCCGGCGGGTTGCCCTTGAAGTCGAGCATGACGATGCGCTCGGGCTCGGGCAGGCTGGGGTCCATGTCCGACAGGGCGATGGCCAGCAGGCCGACCAACAGGCTGGCGGTCAGCGCCAGCACCAAGCCGGCCTGGGCCACCAAGAGCGAGGCCCGGCGGGCGCGCAGGCCGGCCCAGGCGTCCAGCAGCAGCGCCTTCATGCGGCCACCGTCGCGTCAACCAACACGCGCCCGTCCAGCAGGCGCACCGTGCGCGAGGCCAGCGCCGCGTGCTCGGCGCTGTGGGTCACCATTACCAGCGTGGTGCCTTCGTCGTTGAGCTCGCGCAGCAGGCGCATCACCTCCGAGCCATGCGCGCTGTCGAGGTTGCCGGTCGGCTCGTCGGCCAGGAGCAGGGCCGGGCGCGCGGCGATGGCGCGCGCAATGGCCACGCGCTGCTGCTGCCCACCGCTGAGCTGGCTGGGGTGGTGGGCCGCGCGGTGGCTCAGGCCCAGGCGCTCCAGCACCTCGGCCACGCGCAGGCGCTGCGCCTTCTCGGGCAAGGGGCCGTAGCGCAGGGCCAGCTGCACGTTGGCGGCCACGGTCATTTCGTCCACGAGGTTGAAGCTTTGGAACACGAAGCCGATGCGGCCGCGCCGGATGGCGGCCAGCTGGCGTTCGGGGTGCTGGGTGACGTCCTCGCCCTCCAGCAAGTAGCGCCCGCTGGTGGGGCGGTCGAGCAGCCCCAGCAGGCCCAGCAGCGTGGACTTGCCACAGCCCGAAGGGCCCGTGACGGCGAGGTACTCGCCGGCTTCGATGTGCAAGTCGATGGCGTCGAGCGCCGTGGTTTCCACGTCACCGGCTCGGTGGCGTTTGGTCAGCTGTTGCAGTTCGATCATGGGCATCAAGGCAGTCGCAGGGTGGGGGAATCGAAGTTCGGGGGGGCAGAGACGAGCACCTCGTCGCCGGCTTGCAGGCCGTGCAGCACTTCCACGCGGCCCGCGGCGCGCTGGCCCAGTTGCACGGCGCGGCGCTCCAGGCGGTCGCCGTGGCGCACGTACAGCTGCGGCTGCACGCCGGGGCCGTCGGGCAGCATCAAGGCCGGTCGCGGGGCGCTGAATTGCAGGCGCAGCTCCACCGCCTGACCCGGGCGCAGGCTGGGTGTTTGGGCGTGCCACTGCAAGCGCACGCGGGCTTTGCCGCCTTGCACCTGGGGCAGGGTTTGGGTCAGGGCCAGGGGGCCGTGGGCGCTGGTGGCGGCTTGGCCCACCTGCAGGCGCGGCAGGTAGAACTCGTCCACCTCGGCCAGCAGTTGGGTGCCGCCGTCGGGGTCGTCGATGCGGCCCAGGCGCTCGCCAGGGCGCACGCTGGCGCCGACCTGGGGCGTGAAGCCGCTGAGTCGCCCGGCCATGGGCGCGCGCTGCTCCAGCCGTTCGCGCGAACGCGCCAAGAGCTGCAGGCCGCGCTGCAAGCCTTGCACCGCGCGGGCCATTTCGTCCAGCGATTGCTGGCGGGTTTGCGCCTCGACGTGCTGGTCTTGGCGGGTCTGCTGCAGCAGCGTGGTGGCCAGGGCCAGTTGGCGCTGGCTGTGCTCCAACGCCGCGGGGGCCACGAAGCCGTCGGCGGCCAAGCGGGCCTGGCGTTGGTGCTCGGCTTCGGCCTGCTGCTGTGCGGCCTGCAACTGGGCCAGCTCGCGGCGGTTCTGCGCCAAGCTGCTGGCCAGCGCGCTGCGCTGCACCGACACGTTGGCCAGCTGCTGCGCCACCTCGGCGCTGCGCTGCATCAGCAGCTGCTCCTGCTCGGGGCTGTGCAGCCGGAAGAGGGGCGCCCCTTCGGCCACGGTGTCGCCATCGCGCACCAGCACGGCCTCCACGCGGCCGGCCTCTTGGGCATCGAGTTGGACCGAGCGCAGCGGCTCCACCACGGCACGCAGCGGCAGCTCGTCGCGAAACTCGCCCGCCACCACCGGCGCCAGCTGGGCCTGGCGGACGGCGGGCACGCGCTCGCGCAGCGGCCAAGTCGCCACCCCCAAACCCATCGCCACCAGGCAGGCCAGCGCCCAGCGCAGCGCGACGGGCACGCGACGGCGGGGTGCTGGCAAGGGGCGGTCCATCGCCGCGCCGGACGGCGCATTCGGTGGGGCGGAAGGCGAGCTCATGCTTCGCAGCGTCGCCGAGCGGGTGCGATGGCGCCAGAGGGGTGTCCGCTTTCGGACAGGGCCCTCGCGCGCGCGTCGCGGGCCAGCGAAGATGGCGCTGTGACCCCCGAACTTCGCCCCATCGTGTTGCTGGACGACGACCCCGATGTGGGCCTCGCTGCGCAGCTGCTGCTGCAGCGCCGCGTGGCCCCCGTGACGGTGCTGCAGCGTCCGGCCGAGTTGTTTGCGGCGCTGGACCGCCTGCGGCCCGGCGTGCTGCTGCTGGACTTGAACTTTGGCCCAGGCCGCACCGACGGCGCGCAGGGCCTGCGCTTGCTGGCCGAGGTGCTGGCGAGTGCCCATGCCCCTGCGGTGGTGGTCATGACGGCCTATGCCGACATCGACCTGGCCGTTCAAGCGCTGAAGCGGGGTGCCTTCGATTTCGTCACCAAGCCTTGGGACAACGTGCGCCTGGTGGCCACCTGCCACGAGGCCCTGGCCCGCGCGCAGCCCGGGGCGGCGCCGCCTGCGATGTCAGCCACGGAGCCGCCCACCGAAGCCCCGCGCTCTTTGGCCGCACAAGAGCGTGCGGCGGTGCTGGCCGCGGTGTCCGAGGCGCAGGGCAACTTGAGCGAAGCGGCCCGTTCGCTGGGCCTGTCGCGCGCCGCGCTGTACCGGCGCTTGGACAAGCATGGGCTCTGAGCGCCTTCGGCTGATCGCCGCGGCCCTGCTGTGGACGGGGGCTGGTGCGGTGGGCATGGGCATGGGCGACGCGGCCCGCGGCTGGGCCGCCGCGGCCGTGCTGCTGGCCCTGGGTGGTGCGGTGGCTGTGCCGCTGGCGCGCGCCCGGACCGCGGTGCCCTTGGCCCCCGAACCCCCGCTCCCCGATGCCACGCTGCGCCTTCGCCGGGTTCAGGCGTGGCTGGAGCACTTGCCCGTGGCCGCCTGGGTGATGGAGGGCGAGCGCTTGACGCCGCTGTCCAGCCGGGCCCACCGACTGCAAGCCCCGGGCGGCGTGCGCGAGCTGGCCCTGCTGCAGCATCACTTGCGCACCGCCGACGCGGGCCCCGTGCTGCTGGACACCGAACGCGGCCAGGAGCGCTGGCAGCTGCAACGCCAGACCTTGGCGCTGGACGGCGAGGCCCAGGCCCTGCTGGTGCTGGTGCCCTTGGAGAACGCGCTCGAGGCCGAGAGCCTCCAGGCCTGGCAGCAACTGGTGCAGGTGCTGACGCACGAGATCATGAACTCGCTGACGCCCGTCCAAAGCCTGAGCCATGACGCCTTGGCCTTGCTGGACGAGCCGGGCCCGGACGCGCCGCCCGAGCTGCGCCTGGCGCTGGACGCCATCGCGCGCCGCGCGCAGGGCCTGGCGGCCTTCGTGGGCAACTACCGCCGCGTGAGCCAGTGGCCGGCACCGGTGTTGGCGCCGGTGGAGTTGTCGGCTTTGTTTGCCCGCCTTGAGCGGACCGTGGGCGCCGCGTGGCGCGCGCGTGGCGGGCAAGCGCGCTTCGAGCTGAGCGCGCCTACCCTTCGACTTCAGGCCGATGAAGGCCATTTGGAGCAGGCCCTGCTGGCCCTGCTGCGCAACGCCGAGCAGGCCACGGCGGCGACGCCCGAGCCCCGCCTGTGGGTGCAAGCCAGCCTGTCGCGCGGTGGTCGCTTGCGCCTGAGCGTGCGGGACAACGGCCCGGGCGTGCCACCCGGGCTGGAGCGCCAAATCTTCTTGCCCTTCTTCAGCGCGCGCGAGCCGGGGCCCGATGGCGAGGCGGGGCAGGGCATCGGCCTGACCGTGGTGCGCCGCCTCGTGCACGGCATGGGCGGCCGCGTGCGGCACGTGCGGCCGCTGGAAGGCGGCGCGGCCTTCGTGCTCAGTTTCTGACCCTGCTTCTGAAACCTCAGGGCTGGGCGGTGACCAGGCCGCGGCGGTTCAGGTAGGGCCCGAGCTTGGGCTCGTGCCCCACGAGTTGCTGGAACAGCACCATCGGGTCTTCGGTGCCCCCGCGCGCCAGCAGGAAGCGCTTCATGCGCTCGCCTGTAGTGCGGTTCAGGCCGCCATGCTGCTCGATCCACTCGACCGTGTTGGCGTCCAGCACCTCGCTCCACAGGTAGGCGTAGTAGCCGGCCGCGTAGCCGCCCATGATGTGGCTGAAGTAGGGCGTGCGGTATCGCGGGGGCACGGGCACGGTGTCGAAGCCGTGGGCCTTCATGACCTGGGCTTCGGTGTCCATCAGCGCCGAGGCGTTCGGAATCTGGTCGGCCTTGAGTTGGTGCAGGTGCTGGTCGATCAGCGTGGCGGCCAGGTACTCGGTGGTGGCGAAGCCTTGGTTGAAGCGCTTGGCGGCGGCGATCTTGTCGAGCAAGGCCTGGGGCATGGGCTCGCCGGTTTGGTGGTGCCGCGCGTAGTTCGCCAGGATGCTGGGCCAGGTTTGCCACATCTCGTTGACCTGGCTGGGGAACTCGACGTAGTCGCGCGGCACGGCGGTGCCGGCCTGGCTGGGGTAGCGCACGTCCGACAGCATCGTGTGCAGGTTGTGCCCGAACTCGTGGAACAGGGTGTTGACCTCGTCCCAGGTCAGCAGCGTCGGCTGGCCGGCCGGCGGCTTGGGGATGTTCATGTGGTTGCCCACCACCGGCCGCGTGCCCAGCAAATGGCTCTGACCCACGTAGGCATTGGCCCAGGCGCCCCCGCGCTTGCTGGGGCGGGCATACAGGTCCACGAGCAGCAGGGCTTGGGTCTTGCCGTTGGGGCCCAAGACCTCCCAGGCCTGCACGTCGGGGTGGTAGACGGGCAGGTCGGGCCGGCGCTTGAAGCTGAGGCCGTAGAGCCGCTTGGCGGCCTCGAAGACGCCGCGCTCCAGCACGCTGTTGAGCTCCAGGTAGGGCCGCAGCTGCGACTCGTCGTAGCCGTAGGCCTGTGCCCGCTCTTTCTCGGCGTAGTAGGCCCAGTCCCAGGCCTGCAAGGTGGCGCCGGGGTGGTCCTTCTCCAGCTGGGCTTGCAGCGCGGCGGCTTCCTTCTTGGCCGAGGCCACCGCGGCTGGGGCCAGCTGGGCCAGCAGGGCGTTCACGGTGGCCGTGCTGCCGGCGGTTTCGGTTTCCAGCGTGAAGTCGGCGTGGTGGGCGTGGCCCAGCAGCGCAGCGCGTTCGGCGCGCAGACGCAGCACCTGGCTGATGAGCTCGCGCGTGTCGTTGCCGTCGCCGCGGGCGTTGCGGCTCAGTGAGGCCTGCATCAGGCGCTCGCGCGTGGGGCGGTGGCTCAGCTGCGCCAGCAGGGGCTGGCCGCTGGTGTTTTGCAGGGGCAGGCGGTAGCGGCCGTCGCTCTGGCGCAGGGCATCGATTTGCGCCTCGCTCAGGCCGGCCAGCTCCTCGCGCGTGGCCACGGTCAAGGCGCTGGCGTTGACTTCGGCGAGCACCTTTTGGTTGAAGTCCGCGCCCAGCCGGGAGAGCTCGACGTTGATGGCCCGCAGGCGCGCTTGGGCCGCCGGCGGCAGTTGGGCGCCGGCGCGCAGCAGGTCCGCGTGGCGGCGTTCGAGCAGTCGGCGTTGCTCGGGGTTGAGCCGGAGTTGCTCGCGCTGCCGGTGCAGGGCGTCGATGCGCTGGAACAGGCCCGGGTTGAGCGCGATGGCGTCGCGGTGCTGGGCCAGCAGGGGGGCGAACTCGCGCTGCAGGCGCTGGCGCTCGGGGTTGCTGTCGGCGCCGTTGAGGCTGGACAGCACGGTGAGCGCGCGGTTGAGCAGGCGGCCGCTGCGTTCCAGCGCCTCCATGGTGTTCTCGAAGCTTGGCGCCGCAGGGTTGGCCACGATGGCGGCCACTTCGCGTCGCTGCACCGCCATGCCGGCGCTGAGCGCGGGGGCGAAATCGGCGTCGGCGATGGCGTTGAAGGGCGGGTACTGCAGGGGCAGGGGGCTGGGCTGCAACAGGGCGTTGGCCTGGGCCAGGGCCGGCAGCAGCAGCAGGCTGCCCAGCAGGCGGCGGGGCAGGGCACGGTCAAGCAGGGGACGAAGCAACATGGACGATCCAGGGTCGATGGGGTGGCGCCCCGGTGGGCGCGTGGGCGGTGCTGGGCCGGCGATCGAGCGGCGGTGGAACGGCCGGCGGCACCAGTCTGCCTCGGCATGCTCGCGCGAACGCAAAGTCACGGGGTCCTGCAGGGCCATGGCGCAACGCCTGCCGGGCGACGCGGCGTCCGGTTTGTCGGAATTCGTCTGACACGCGGGATGGGGGCCCGCCCACTGCGTGAATGGGGGGGGTGTTCCTAGAGTTCGGGTCGTCGCAGTCCTCCCGGGAGCTCCCATGTCCGTCGATATCGACCCCTTGGTTCGCCCCCGGCTGGACAGCGCCGGACGCCCCGCGCAGAGCCCCGCTTGGGAGGCGGCGCGCACCGCCGCCGTCCAGCCCGGCGCCCCCACCGCGTGGCTGCCCTTCACGGTGACGCGGGTTCGCAGCGAGGACGACCTGTTGGCCGCCGTCAGCGTGCGCCTTGCCGCCTACGCGCGCCACGTGCCCGACCTGGCGCGCCAGCTCCAAACCCCGGAGCCCGCCGACCTTTTGACCGACACGGTGATCCTCTTGGCGCGCAGCAAGCTCGACGGGTCGCCGCTGGGCACGATGCGCTTTCAAACCAACGAGCACGGGCCCTTGCCCATCGAGCACTCGGTGCCGCTGCCCTACCGGCTGACCCACCGCCGGCTGGCCGAGGCCACGCGACTGGGGGTCACGGCTTCCAGCCAAGGTCGCCTGGTGAAGATGGCCCTGTTCAAAGCCTTTTACCTGCATTGCCAGCAAGCGGGCGTGGACGACATGGTCATCGCCAGCCGCTCGCCGCTGGACCGCCACTACCGCCAGTTGCTGTTCGTGGACGTGTTCGAGCCCGGCTTTCAAGTGCCGCTGCGGCACGCCGCCAACCTGCCGCACGCGATTCTGCGATTCGAGGTGGGCACGGCCTACCAGCGTTGGTGCGCTGCCCGCCACCCGCTGACCGATTTCATGAGCCACACGGCCCACCCCGATCTCTTGGGCGTCGGCGCCCCGGCGGCGGCACCGAGCGCTGCGCACTGAGCCAGGCTCAGTGCCCGCCGCCACCCACCGGGCTGGGGGCGGCACCCACCACCAAGTCCGGCGTGCGCCCCAGGGTCTCCAGCCGGCGGGCCAGCTGGCGCATCTCGTCGGAGCTCAGGAAGTCGGCGCAGGACGCGTGCTGCACCAGGCGCTCGGGCGCCATGGGCTTGGCGATGGCGTAGCCCTGCACGTAGTCCACGCCGATCTCGGCCAAGGTCTCGACCGTGGCCGCGTCCTCGGCCCACTCGGCCACCGTCTTCATGCCCAGGTTGTGCGCCAGGCTGACCACGGCCTCCACGATGGAGATGTGCGCCGGGTGCTGGTTCATGTGCACGATGAAGCTGCCGTCGATCTTCAGCAAGTCGGCCGGCAGCTCGGCCAGGTAAGAGAACGAGGTGTAGCCCGCCCCGAAGTCGTCCAGGGCCACCTTGGCGCCCGTCTGGCGCACTTGGTGGATGAAGCGGCGCGTGTTGGCCAGGTCGTGCAAGGCCACGCTTTCGGTGACCTCCAGGCACAGGTGATGGGCCACGTCCAGGTGCCCCTTCAGCAGCGCGAAGGCGTCTTCCAAAAAGCGCTCGTCGTTCAAGGACGAGCCGCTGAGGTTCATGCAGACGAACTGGGTGCGGGTCAGTTGCGCCTCGTGCTGCCGCAACCAGCCCAGCACGTGCGCCAGCACCCAGCGATCGACCTCGCCCATGCGCCCGGTCTGTTCGGCCGCTTGGATCAGCCGGCCCACGGGGACGCGCTGGCCGTCGGCGTCCTGCATGCGCAGCAGCACTTCAAAATTCAGCGAGCCCCGAGGCTGACTCAGCGACATGATGGGCTGCATCTCCACGAACAGGCCGGTCAGGGGTTGTCGCGTGGCCAGGCGTTGCACCAGGGCCATCTCGGCGTGGTGCTCGGCAAAGTCGCTCGCGTCGTGCTCGTAGACCACCAGGCCCAGCGGGGTGCCGCGCTTGGCGGCGCGGCAAGCACGGTCGGCGGTGGCGATGGCGTCCTTGGCGCTGGTGCCGGCCGCGATCTCGGCCAGGCCCACCGAGCCGCCCACCTGGAAGGCCCGCTCGCCCACGCGGTACACCTCTTGGCCGATGGCGGTGGTCATGCCCTGGCACAGCAAGGCGGCCAAGTCCACCGGCAGCTGCGGCATCAACAACAAGAACTCGTCGCCGCCGACACGCCCGAAGGTCATGCCCGGTGACAGCAGGCCCTGCACGCGCTGGCAGACCTGCAGCAGCACCTCGTCGCCGGCCGGGTGCCCGTACAGGTCGTTGATGAGCTTGAAGCGGTCCAGGTCCAGGTAGGCGATGCACAGGTGCTCGCCCGCGCGCAGGTCGGCCAAGGCCTGCTCCAGGGCCCGCTGGATGCCCCGGCGGTTGAGCACCTGGGTCAGGGAGTCGTGCTCGGCCAGGAAGCGCAGGCGCTCGGTGGCCTTGGCGCGTTCGGTGACGTCTTGCAGGGACCCCTCCAGCACGTCGCCGGCCCAGGTGGCGCGGGCCATCAGGCGCGCCGCGTCGGACTCGGGCCCGGGAGTGGGCACGCTGAACTCGATCGCTTCGCCCGCGGCCGTTGCGTCGATCAAGCGCTGCCAACTGGCGTCACCCAGCCGCGCCGCCCAACGCTCGTGCCCCAGGTCCAGCGGCGGCTCGCCCATCAGGACGTGCATGGCCGGGTTGGCCGCCAGCCAGGTGCCGTCGCGGGCCACGGTGAAGAGCCCGAGGGGCATGGCGTCGTAGGTTTGCAGCAGCTTGGCCTTGGCCTCGCGGCGCGCCACGCGCTCTTGCTTGATTTGTTGGGCCACCGCGGCCACGGCCAGCAGGCTGGCCAGCAGGGCGCTGGTCACGTGGTTGAAGTGGCCGATCAGCGCCTTGTAGCCCCAGGCCGCAGCGACCACTTCGTGCAGGCTGGCCGCCAGCGTCACGCCGATGGCCGCGGCCCACCACAGCGCCACGCGCGAGCGCGTGACCCACAGGATGCGTGCCAAAAGCCCGACCAAGAGCGCGATGCCCAAGGGGGCCAAGACCCAGGTGGCTTTCAGGTAGGCCTCGAACGGCAGCACGGCGGCCAGGCCGGTGTTCAGCGCTGCGACCAGGCCGGCGGCCGCGAGCACCCGCGGATGACGAACCCGGGCCAGTTCCTGCGCGAAGAAGCGGCGGAACAGCGCGTAGGTGCACAGGAAGAAGGCCGCCACCGTGGCGTGGCGCAATGGCGTCAACCATTCGGCAGGGATGCGATGCCCGAGCCACTGCACGTCCCAGCCGCCAGACAACGCGGCCATGCGCAGGTTCAGCACCATCCAGGCGGCGAACAGCAGGTAAGTGACGTTGCGGTTGATCAAGGCGGCCAGCGCCAAGAAGCCGGCCAGGATCATCAGGCCGCCGTCCACGAGGCCCGCGTGGCGCTCGAAGCGTTGCAGGCCTTGCAACCAGGCCCCGTCGTCCAGGGCTTCCACCGTCAAACGGGCCGGGCCTTCCGCGCGCACGCGGCACAGGGCGGTCCGTCCCGCCTCCCCGGGCGGCGTGTTCAGCACGAAGCCCGCGTTGAAGGGCGCGATCTCGCCTTGGCTGGCCGTGCGCGTGGCGTGGCCCAGGCGCTGGCCCTGGGGGGCCAGCCAGCAGGCCCACTCGGTGGCGTGGCGCGAGGGCAGCGACCAACGTTGGGCCGACGTCCCGAGCGGAAAACTCAGCCAGTGGGGCGCGGTGGACAGGTGCGTGTCCAGGTGCTGTTGGGCAGCGGCTTGACCCGGCAGGCGGGCAGCGGCAGCGGCCCAGTCCCATTGGCCTTGCGCGTCCGGAAGCACGCGGAAGGCCACGGGGTGCGGCGATTCGGGGGCTTGGGTGGGGGCCCAACGCAGCCACGCCCCCAGGCTGATGGCCAGCAGCGCCGCAGGGATGCCCACGACCGCCAGCCAAAACAAGGCGCGGTCCAGCCGGGAGAACTCGTGGGTGATGCGGATGGAGGTGGCCCAGCGATCGACGAGGCGGAGGGCGCCCGATGCACGGGGCGGCGAGGGGTCTCGGGATGTCACTCGGTCCATTATGTGGGGGGGCTATGGACCCTCGACATGGGCCTTCCCCCAGGACTTCGCACCGAGTCAGGCGCGCAAATGCGCCCACTCGGGGTGGCGCTCGAGGTAGGTCGCGACATAGCTGCAACCGGCCTGCACGCGCCGGTGCTCGGCTTGCGCCCAGGCCAAGCCGGCTTCCACCAACTCCGCCGCCACCCCTTGGCCACGCAGCCCCGGGTGCACGCCCGTGTGGTGGAAGTTCACCAGCCCGGGGCCCAGGGCGTAGTCGAGTTCGCCGCGAAGGCCGGGCTGGGGTTCCAGCCAAAACTGCTGGCGCTGGGGATCGTGTTGGACGTTCATGGCAGGCCCTAGGATGGCTGAATCACCGACCCCACCATGATGCCTGCCGCCGCTGCCATTCATGCCCCGTCCCTGTCGCGCCAGCTGCTGGTCGGCGTCGGAGCGCTGGTGCTGGCGATGCTCACCGCCCTCATCGGCCTGGCGTACTGGGTCATCGGCCAGCGGGCCGAATCCGTGGCCCGCACGAGCCTGCTGCGCCAGGTGAGCCTGCAGGCGCAGGCGCAGGGGCAGATGCTGGCCGAAGGCGAGCGCAGCGTGCGGCGCCTGCACGCCACCTGGCAGGCCCGCGCCCAAGCGGCGTCGGTGCCCGCCGTGGCGGCGCGCTTTGCGCACTGGTTCGCCCCAGGCGCCGACGGTGTCTGGCGGCTCAAGCCGCAATGGGTGTCGCTGGCCACGCGCCCCACCTTTTACTTGCAGCCCGGTCCGGCCGTCAGCGAAGACACGCGCTTTCGCGCCGTGCTGAGCCTCGAACTGTTGAGCGAGCAGGGCCCGGCCCTGGTGCCGCCCTTCTTTTCGGCCTACGTGGACTTCGTCGAGAAGGGCCTGATGGTCTATTCCCCCGACTTCGACTGGGGGGCTGGCGCCACGCCGCAGACCGACAACTTCGGCTACCCCACCATGCAGGGCAGCGACCCGGCCCGCAACCCGCGCCGCAGCGTGTTTTGGACGCCGGTGTACTTCGATGCCGAGGCCAAAACCTGGATGGTCTCGGTCATCCACCCGCTGGACTGGCAGGGGCGCTGGGTGGGCACCGTGGGCCACGACCTGTCGGTCGATCGCCTGCGCCGCGATGTGGGCGTGGGGGCTGGCACCGGCGTCGTTGGCATGGTGCTGAGCCGAAAGGGCGAGCTCATCGCCCACCGCGACTGGGCGCAGCGCATCGACCAGGCCGAGGGCCAGTTGGCCTTGTCGCGCCTGAACGACCCGATGCTGGACGCGGTGTACCAACAGGTGCAGCGCAGCGGCGCCGAGCCCCAGGTGCAGCGCACGCCCGACGGGCGCTACTGGGTGGCCTCCGCCGGCCTGCCCGGCCCCGGGTGGTGGACGGTGCTGGTCCTGCCGCAGGCGGTGATCGACGCCGAGATGCGCCAGTTCGCCGCGGCCCTCTTGGCCCTGGGCCTGGGCAGCGCGGCGCTCATGCTCTGGGCCCTGCGCCGCGTGGTGCGGCGCACCGTCACGCAGCCACTGCGGCGCCTGCACGCAGGCGTGGCCGCGCTGGCCGAGCAGCGGCGCCCCGAGCCCCTGGCCCTGGCCGGACCGGCCGAACTGGCCCAACTCGGCGACGCCTTCGACCACATGGCGGCCGCCTTGGAGGCCGAGAAGGTGCGCCAGCGCCTGTACGCCCAAGAGCTGGTGCACCAAGTGGCCGAGCGCAAGGAGGCCGAGCAGGCGGTGCGCGAACTGAACCTGGCGCTGGAGCGCGTGGTGGCCGAGCGCACGCAGGCCCTGAGCGAGACCAACCAGCGTTTGGCGGCATCGGTGGACACCTTGCAGCGGGCTCAGCAGGAGCTGGTTCAGCAGGAGACCTTGGCCGGGTTGGGGGCCATGGTGGCGGGCGTGTCCCACGAGCTGAACACGCCGCTGGGCAATGCGCTGATCGCCGCCGACACGGTGCAAGCCCGCCTCCGGGAGTTGGCGCAGGAACTGGTCAGCGCCCGCCCGCGACGCAGCCTCATCGCGTCGCAGCTCGAGCAGGCGCAACAGGCCGTGGCCTTGGCCTGCGGCAATTTGCAGCGCAGTGTGGATTTGGTCGCCGGCTTCAAGCAGGTGGCGGTGGACCGCGCAGGCCTGCAGCGCCGCCCCTTCGACCTGGGGGCCACCGTGCACGAGGTGGTGGCCCTGCTGGGCCTGTCGCTGCGTCACCCAGGAGCAAGCCTCGATGTGGACCTGCCACCGGGCATTGCGATGGACAGCTACCCAGGCGCCCTCGGGCAGGTGCTGACCAACCTTGTGCAGAACGCCGTGCTGCACGGGCTGGCCGGCCGCGAGGACGGCCGCGTGACGGTCGGCTTGGTGTCGAAGGACGACGACCGGGTGGTGCTGGCCGTGGTCGACAACGGCACCGGCATCGCGCCCGAGCACCTGCCCCACATCTTCAAGCCCTTTTTCACCACCAAGCTGGGCCAGGGCGGCAGCGGCTTGGGCTTGCACATCGTGCACAACCTGGTGACCGGGCCCTTGGGGGGGCGCATCGACGTGGACAGCAAAAAGGGGCAAGGGACACGTTTCGTGCTCACCTTGCCCCTGAGGGCGCCCTGAGGGCGCTCGGTCGGCGCTAGCGCGTCAGCGCTGAGCCCCTTGGCCGCCGAGTTGCATCCAGAGGTAGGCGTACTCGATGGCCTGCCACACGGCGCGCTGCTCGTTGTCGGCCGCGCCACCGTGGCCGCCTTCGATGTTTTCCCAGTACAGCGGGGCGTGGCCCTGCTCGATCATGCGCGCCGCCATCTTGCGCGCATGGCCGGGGTGCACGCGGTCGTCGCGGGTGCTGGTGTTGATCAGCATGCGCGGCATCTTCACGCCGGCCTTCACGTTTTGGTACGGGCTGTACTTGGAGATGAAGGCCCAGTCGCCGGGCACGTCGGGGTTGCCGTACTCGGCCATCCACGAGGCGCCGGCCAGCAGCTTGTGGTAGCGCTGCATGTCCAGCAGGGGCACTTGGCAGACCACGGCGTTGAACAGGTCGGGGCGCTGCACGGTGACGGCCCCCATCAGCAGGCCGCCGTTGCTGCCGCCCATGATGCCGAGTTGCTTGGGCGTGGTGATGCCCTTCTTGATCAGGTCTTCGGCGATGGCGATGAAGTCGTCGTAGCTGCGCTGCTTGTTCTCGCGGATGGCGCTCTTGTGCCAACTGGGGCCGAATTCGCCGCCGCCGCGGATGTTGCTCATCACCAGCACGCCGCCGCGCTGCAGCCAGCCGCGGCCCCAGCTGGCGCTGTAGCGCGGGGTCATGCTCACGTCAAAGCCGCCGTAGCCGTACAGCAGGGTGGGGTTCTTGCCGTTGTTGGTCGCGCCCTTGGGGTAGATCACAAAGTAGGGCACCTTGGTGCCATCCTTGCTGGTGGCGAATTGCTGCTCGACGCGCATGCCGGTGCTGTCGAACCAGGTTTGGCGGCTCTTCAGGCGCAGGCGCTCGTCACTGCCGGCCTGCGCCAGGTACAGGGTGTCGGGCGTCAGGAAGTCGGCGTAGTTCACCAGGTAGCGGTCGGCCAGGCTGTCTTGGGCCAGGTCGGGGTCGCGCAAGCTGGCCACGCTCAGGTTGCCGGGGAAGGGGGCCTTGACCTCGCGGCGCTGCGGCGCGCCTTTGCCGGAGAAGTCCCACTCTTCCAACTTGCTGGCCACGTTGTCCGACACGTTCAGCACGACGTGGTGCTGGGTGGTCGTGAAGCCGGCCAGCGAGCGCGTGGCCGTGGGCGTGAACAGGGTGCGCCACGTGGCCTTGCCGGCCAGGAAGTCGGGCCAGGAGCCGACGAGCAGCGAGCCGGCCTTGTGCGTGGTGCCGCCCTCCTTCCAATCGGAGCGAAGCTCCACCAGCAGGCGCTGGTCCCAGCGTTGGAACTGGGCGTCGGCGGGCAGTGCCAGCTTGACCAGCTTGTCGCCCTTCACCAGGTAGCGGTCGAAACGGTAGAAGTCCAGCGCGCGCTGCACGATCACCGTTTGGTCCTTGCCCACGCCCTGCGCCGACGCGAAGACATAGGTGTCCTTCTTGTCGCCCTCGAACAGGGTCTTGGCCGCCGTCAGCGGCGTGCCGCGCTTCCACAGCTTGACGATGCGGGCGTAGCCCGAATCGGTCAGGCTGCCGGGACCGAAGTCGGTGCCCACGAGCACGTGGTTCTCGTCCTGCCAATCCAGCTGCTGCTTGGCTTCGGGCAGCGTGAAGCCGTCCTTCACGAAGGCCTTGGCCTGGGTGTCGAACTCGCGCGCCACGGTGGCGTCGGCCCCGCCGCGGCTCAGTTGCAACAAGCAGCGCTTGTACTCGGGCGCCAGGCAGGCGGCGCCGTTGAAGACCCAGCTTTCCTTTTCGGCCGCGCCCAGCGCGTCCAGGTCCAGCACGGGTTCCCACACGGGGTCGGGCTTGGCGTACTCGGCCAGGGTCGTGCGGCGCCACAGGCCGCGCTTGTTTTTGGCGTCGGTCCACAGGTTGTAGATGTGGTCGCCCATGCGCGTGAAGCGGGGGATGCGATCGCGGGCGTTCAGGCCTTCCAGCAGCTCGGCGCGCAGCGCGTCGAAGCCGGGTTGGGCCTTGAGCACGGCCTCGGTCTCGGCATTGCGTTCGCGCACCCAGGCCAGGGCTTTGTCGCCCGTCACGTCTTCCAGCCACAGGTAAGGGTCGGTGGCGGCGGGGGTCTGGGCGTGGGCCGCGCCCAGGGTCATCAGCGCGGCGGTCAGCAGGGTCTTGTTCATCGCATCCGGGGCGCCTTGTGGGCGCGTAGGGGCCAAAGGAGCGGGGATTATGTCCAGCGTGTGACCGCGTGCCGGAGGCCATGGCATCATGCCCGGCTACCCCGTTTGAAAGGCCTTTTGCCATGCGCTTGACCGCCGTTTTTGCCGCCCTTTGTGCCACCGCGATGTTCACGGCCGTGCACGCCCAGACCGCTCCCGCCAAGCCGGCGGCGCCCAAGGCCCCGGCCAAGCCGGCCGCTGCTGCGCCTGCCCCGGCCGCCAAGGCCAAGTCCAAGTTGATGACGCGCGACGAACTGCGCGCCTGCTTGCAGCGCGCCGACGACAACAAGGCCGAGGCCGACCTGGTCGAAGCCGATGACAAGAAGCTCGCCGAAGAGCGCAAGGCCGTGCTGGCCGAGCGCGACCTCATCAAAGAGAAGAACGCCGCGATCGAGGCCGAAGGCAATGCCTTGAAGGAAGAGATGGCCGCCGTGACCGCCAAGGCCAACGAGCTGACGGCCAAGATGAAGGAAATGAGCAAGAAGGAGCAGGTGGCGGCCAAGGCCGAGTACGACGCCCTGGCGGCCGCGACCAATGCCAAGGTCGATCCGCACAACCAAAAGCGCCGCGCTTTCCTGGAGGAGGTCAAGGCCTTCGAGGCCAAAGTCGACGCCTTCAACAAGCGCAAGGACGACCTGGGCGCGCGCGCCGACCAAGTGGGCGAGAAGCAAGACGCCTGGCGCGCCGAGTGCGGCTCGCGCCCGTACAGCGAAGACGACGAAAAGGCCATCCAGAAGGAAAAGGCCGCCGCCCGCAAGGCGGGCTGAGCGATGGGCGCCGGCAACCCCCTGCTGCAGGACTGGGACACGCCCCAGGGCCTGCCCCCGTTCTCGCAGGTCGAGCCGGCGCACTTCCCGCCGGCCTTCGCCCACGCGATGGCCGCGCAACGCGCCGAGTTGGACGCCATCGGTCGGTCGACCGAGCCGCCCAGCTTCGACAACACCGTCGCTGCCCTGGATGCCAGTGGCCGCTTGCTGGCGCGCATCGAGGCCTTGTTCCACACCCTCAACGCCTCCGTGTCGAGCCCCGCGCTGCAGGCCGTGCAGCGCGACATGGCCGAGCCCCTGGCCGCCCACTGGAGTTGGGTGGCCATGCACGCCGGCGTGTTCGCGCGCCTGGACGCGCTGGTGCAGCGCATCGACACCCTGGGCTTGGAACCGGACCAACGCCGGCTGCTGGAGCGCCTGCACCTGGAGGCCGTCCGCCAAGGCGCGAAGTTGGCGCCCGAGGCCCAACAGCGCTACGCGGCCATCATGCAGCGCCTGGCCAAGCTCAACACGCAGTTCGCCCAGAACGTGCTGGCCGACGAGGCCAGCTACCGCTTGGTGCTGCGCACCGAGGTCGAGTTGGCGGGGCTGCCGGACTTCGCCCGCGCGGTGATGCGCCAGGCGGCGGCCGAGCGAGGCCTGCCCGATGGCGCGCACCTGGTCACCTTGTCGCGCTCGCACATCGTGCCCTTCTTGACCTTCTCCGCCCGGCGGGACCTGCGCGAGCAGGCCTGGCGCGCCTGGGTGGGCCGGGGCGAGCACGAGGGCGACAGCGACAACCGCGAGGTCGCGCGCGAGATCCTCACCCTGCGCAACGAACAAGCCCGGCTCCACGGCCGCGACAGCTTTGCCGATTACGCCTTGGCCGACACCATGGCCCAAACCAAGGAGGCCGTGCAAGGCCTCTTGATGCGCGTCTGGGACGCCGCCTTGCAGGCCACCGAACGCGAACGCCAAGCGGTGCGGGGGGCGGCCCTGGCCCATGGCTTCGTCGACCCCATCGAGGCCTGGGACTGGCGCTTCTACGCCGAGAAGGTGCGCCAGGCGCAGTACGCCCTGGACGAGGCGCAACTCAAGCCCTACTTCCCGCTGGACGCGATGGTGCAGGCCGTGTTCGCCTGCGCGCAGCGCCTGTTCGGCCTGCGCTTCGAGCACCGCCCCGACTGGCCGGTCTACCACCCGGACGTGATGGCCTACGAGGTGCTGGATGCCGACGGCGCGCACCGGGCCGTGTTCCTGCACGACAACTTTGCCCGCGAGGGCAAGCGCAGCGGGGCCTGGATGAATGCCCTGCGCTGGGCGCACCGCAATGGCGCGCGCCAAACGCCGGTGATCCTCAACACCAACAACTTCGCCAAGGGCGCGCCGGGGCAGCCCACGCTGCTGAGCCTGGACGACGTGCGCACCCTGTTCCACGAGTTCGGCCACGGCCTGCACGGCATGCTCAGCGACACGCGCTACGAGCGCCTGTCGGGCACGCAGGTGCTGCGCGACTTTGTGGAACTGCCCTCGCAGCTGATGGAGCACTGGATCGCCGACCCGGCCGTGATGCAGCAGCACGCGCGCCACTGGCAGAGTGGCGCCCCCATCCCGGCCGAGTTGGTCGAGCGCATCAAGGCGGCCGAGCTGTTCAACCAAGGCTACGAAACGGTGCGCTACACCGCCTCGGCCTTGGTGGACCTGGCCATCCATGCGCTGGAAGACGATGAGGCGCCCGACATCACCGCCTTCGAGCGCGACACCTTGGCCCGCTTGGGCGCGCCGGCCGACTGCGGCATGAACCACCGCCTGGCGCACTTCCAGCACCTGTTCGTGGGCGACGGCTACGCCAGTGGCTACTACGTTTACCTGTGGGCCGAGGTGCTGGACTGCGACGCCTTCGAGGCCTTCAAAGAAGCCGGCGACCTGTTCGACCCGGCCACGGCCCGGCGCTTGCGCGAGCACATCCTGGCCAGCGGCAACAGCGTGGAGCCCGGCGCGGCCTTCCGGGCCTTCCGGGGGCGCGACGCGCAGATCGAGCCGATGCTGCGCGGCCGGGGCTTGATCCCGGCCTGAACGGCGAGGTTCAGGCCGTCGGTGGGAAGTGCGCTTCCAGGCCGGCGTAGAAGGCCTTGAAGTCGATGGGCTTGGTCCAGTAGGCATCGAAGCCGCCCTTCAAGGCGGCTTCGACGTCGTCGGGCATGGCGTTGGCGCTCAGGGCGATGCAGGGGATCGCGCGCGTGGCCTCCATGGCGCGCAGGCGCTGCAGCACGGCAAAACCGTCCATGTCGGGCAGTTGCATGTCCAGCAGCACCAACTGCGGGCGCCAAGCTTCGGCCTCGGTCAGGCCGGAGGCCCCGTCTTCGCAGCAGTGCAGCACGATGTCCGGCCGGCGGTTCATCAACTCCTCCACCACCAGGGTGTTGACCGGGTTGTCTTCGATGTAGAGCAATCGGTAGTCGGGCATGGCGCGCGGCAGGCGGTGGCGGTTGGGGGGCGATTCTGCCGCGCGACCGGGACCTTGCCTTGACAATCGGAGTTGCGCCCCCACCTCCGGGCACTCCCTGTCACCCCGCTGCCCCTCGCCGTGCTCAACACCTTGCTCCAAGTGGCCACCCGACTCGTTTTCGGCGTGGCCGTGCTCGTCCTGCTGCTGGGGCTGATGGCCCTGGGGGTGGTGGTGGCCCTGGTTTTCTTGCTCGTCACGCTCGTGACGCGGCGCAAGCCGCAGTGGGGCGCGCGCGCCCAGCACTGGGGCCAGCAGACTTGGCGGCGCTACGGCACGCCGCAGCGCCGCCCGGCGCCCGGGCAGGGCGAGGTCATCGAGGCCGACGTTCGCGAGATCCGGTGACACCCTCAGGCCAAGCGGCCGCCGCGCGGGCCCAGGGGGTCTTCCTCGACTACCTGCCGCGCCTGCGCCAGGCCTTGCTGCGGGCGCAAGAGGCCTTGCCGGCGGCGGTTTGGGCCTCGCGCTTGGCGCCGGACATGGCCCCGCTCTTGGAGCAGGCCGAAATGGCCGTCAATTTCGCCTTGCGCACCCACGCCGCCTTGCTGGCCCAGCCGGTGCGCTGGGGCCCCGCGGCCGGCTCGCCCGAAGGCGTTTTGCGGCGCCTGGAGCACGCAATCGCCGTCTGGCAGCGGCCGCCCTCGCCGGTGGTGGGCACCTGCGAGGACGGCGCCGGCCGGGCCGTGCACCGGGCGCCGCCCGATGCGTTCGTGGACCGCTACGCCTTGCCGAACTACCTTTTCCACCACACCCTGGTGCACGCCTTGCTGCGACACGCGGGCTTGGGCTTGGGCAAGGCCGATTTCGACGGCATCCACGCCTACTGACGGGCGCCCTCAGCGGTCCTTGCGCAACAGGCCGGTGGGCGTGCTGCGGCCGCCCAGCACGAAGGCGGTGTACACGCCTTGTGCCGTCAGGGTCACGTCGTCGTCGGTGTAGACCTGGTCGGCCGAGGTGCTCACGTCCAGGCGCACGCTGCTGCTGGCGTTCAGGGTGCTGAAGGCCGAGGCCGCGCCTTGCACCACCCCGGAGGCGGTGACGCTGTAGTCCACCGCCATGGTCAAGGGCTCGGTTCCCGCGCTGCCGTGGATCAGGCGCAGCTTGACCCGCGCGCTGTTGGTCGGCAGTCGGTTGTCGTCGGCGATCAGGCTCACGGCGCCGCTGCCCCAGACCATCAGCGTGTAGTCCACGCCCACCGCCAGGGTGCGCTGGGCGCTGCTGACGACTTGGCCGTTGACCAGCACGTTCATCGTTTGCGTGCCGGCGTCGACGCTGCTGTACGGGCCCACCGTCGGGCTGGACAGGGCGGCCGCCAGGGGCTGGCCGGCCCAGGTGACGCCCACGGCGCCGCGGCCGTCCGCACTGGCCACCACGCGCACGCGGGACTTGCCGGTGGCCATGGGCGTCACGTTGCCTTGCTGCGTCAGCGCGTAGCCGTTGACCAGCACGCCGCTGCTGGTGCCGGTCAGGATGAGGGTGGTGAAGGTCTTGGCCGTGAGCGCGATGGTGCCCACGTCCAAACGCAGATCGCTCGCGTCGCCGTACCCCGTCACACGCAGGCGGTAGGAGCCGGCGCTCATGTCGCGGTAGCCGCTCAACAGGCCCGATGCGACGGCGCTTTGCGCGGCGGTGGTGTCTTGCAGGTCCACGGCCGTGCTGGTCAGGTAGAGATCGAGCGCGCCGCTGTCGGCGCTGGCGTTGTAGACGCGGATGCGCGCCTTGCCGCTGTCCACGTCGTCGGGGTCTTCGTCTTCGGTCAAGGTCACGAAGGTCAGCGCCGTTTCGCGCCCCCACACCACCAGGGTGTAGTGCGCGTCCTTGGTCAGGGTGCGCTCGCCGCTGGCCAGGGCGATGGTGCTGCCGCTGCGACGCAGGCTGAAGTCGTAGCTGTCGGGGTCGACCTCCTTGTAATCCGTCAGCTGGGCCGTGGTGGCGCCGGTCACCCAGGTGGCGGCGTCCAGGTCGATGTCGAGGCTGGCCACGTCGCTGGAGAGGTTGAGCACGCGGATCTGGGCCTTGCCGGCGCTGTCGCTGCCGCCTCCGCAGGCACTCAGGCCCAGGGCGAGCGCCCCCGGGGCGGTGGCGAGGAGGTGGCGGCGGGACAGGCGAGGGGAACGGAACATGGCGATCGCAAACAAGGGGCTGAACACGGCGGTCATTGCACCCAGCACCAGCGCGGCTTGGGTGACGCGGTCGTGGCACCGGATGACGCCGTGTGACGCCTTGGATGTCATGCCGTGTCACACGGCGACATCGGGGCGGCACCTGCCCGCGGGTCCTGGGCGGCTATCGTGCGACCGTCCCCTGTTCGGCCCTGCCGCCCCGCTGTTTTCCTGTGACCGACGCCCGGCCCCACCACCTCTACGTCGTCGAAGACGACGTCGCCCTGCGCGACATGCTGGCCACCTACCTGGAGCGCCAAGGCATGGCCGTGACCGCCATGGCCAGCGCGGAAGAACTGCTCAAGCGCATGGACCGTTTGCGTCCTGACTTGGTCGTGCTGGACATCAACCTGCCGGGCCTCAGCGGCCTGCAGGCCTGCCAGCAGCTGCGCGCCCAGGGCGACCGCCTGCCCATCATCTTGCTCACGGCGCAAAGCGACGAGATCGACCGCGTGCTGGGCCTGGAGATGGGTGCCGACGACTACCTGGGCAAGCCGTTCAGCGCGCGCGAGCTGCTGGCGCGCATCCGCGCCGTGCTGCGCCGCGTGGGCACCGCGCCCGGCCTGCCGGTGCCCGGCGCCGCCCCCGTGGCGCTGGGCGACCTGCGCTTCGACCCGGCCAGCCGCACCCTGCAGGGTCCCGACGGCGCGCGCGTGCTCAGCACGGTGGAGTTTGCACTGCTGGCCGAGCTGGTGGCCAGCCCGCACGTGCCCTTGAGCCGTGAGCGCTTGCTGGCGGCCACGCACCAGCGCGCCGACAGCGTGGCCGAGCGCACCATCGACGTGGCCGTCATGCGCTTGCGCAAGCTGGTGGAGCCCGACCCTGCCATGCCGCGATTTATTCAAACCGTGCGCGGCCACGGCTACATGTTCGTGCCGGGCGGCAGCGCGTGAGCCGCACGCTGCAGGCCTGGTGGCGCCGGCTCGTCGTGCGGCTGCTCGGCGCGCCGGGCACCACGGTGCGCCGTTTGGCCCTGGGCGTGCTGGGCATTGGCCTGCTGGCCCTGGTGTTGCAGGGCCTCGCGCCCCTCGTTTGGCTGGGGCGCGACAAGGGCGGCCCGGTGCACGGCCTGGCCCGGGAGGTGCAAACCGTGGCGCTGGCCCTGTCGGCGGTGCCCGCTGAAGACCGTCCCGCGCTGGCCGCTCGGTTGCAAGAGGCTGGGGTGCTGCTCACCCGCCTGCCGGCCAGCGTCTCTCCGTCGACCGACGAGGTCAGCGAGCGCGATCCTTGGTTCAACCCGGTGCAGCGTTGGCTCGGGCCCGACTACCGCGTGCGCCTGCTGCGTGGCGAGGGGCCGCCGCGCTTGCTGGTGACCTTGCCGCCGATGGACGGCGAGCAGTGGCAGCTCGAACGCCGGTTCGACGACCGGCCCGGCCCGCCGCGGGTGGGGGCGTCGGCCGACCCTGGGAGCGGCCCCCGCCCAGCGCCGCCCGAGGGGGGCGGGGCCTTGGGTCGCGGCATCGGCACGCCGCCCTTCTTCGTCCCCTGGGGCAGTGTGCTGTGGCTGGTGGCCCTGGCGGCGGTGCTGTTCGCCGTGCAGGCGGTGGCCGTGCGCGCCGTCGCGCGCCCCTTGCAAGACCTGGCCGAGCAGTTGGACCGCCAGCACCCGCTGACCGATGCCGAGGTGCAGCCCTTGCGCGTGGACCCCGGCGCCGGCCAGGAACTGCACCAGTTCGTCGACCGCTTCAACCGCCTGGCCGAAAGGGTGCAGGCCGCGCAGCGCGAGCGCCGCGCGCTGTTGGCCGGCGTGAGCCACGACCTGCGCACGCCCTTGGCCCGCCTGCGCCTGCGCGTGGAAACGCAGCTGGAAGGGCCGGTGGTGGCCAGCCTGGAGGCCGACCTCACGGCCATCGAACACGTCGTCAACCAGTTCCTGGCCTACGTCCAGGGCGAGGCGGCCCCGCGCTTGGGCGAGCCCCAGCCCTTGGCGGCCACCGTGGCACGGGTGGTGGCGCAGGCCCGGCAGGCAGGGCAGGCGTTGCAGGCCCCGCAGCTGCCGCAAGTGCCGGCGGCGCGCCCCTGCCTCTTGCCCGAGCGGGCGGTGGAGCGGGTGCTGAGCAACCTCATCGACAACGCGCTGGCTTACGGCCGCCCCCCCGTGGGCGTGGCCGTCAGCGTGGCCGACGACGGCACCTGGGCCCTGCGCGTCAGCGACGGCGGCCCTGGCATGACGGCCGAGCAGTTCGCGGCGGCTTGCCAGCCCTTCGTGCGCTTGGACAGCACGCGGTCCGACTTGGGCCATTGCGGCCTGGGCCTGGCCATCGTGGCGCAGATGGCGCGGCAATTGAACGCCGAGCTGGCTTGCGTGCCGGCGCGGCCGGGGCAGCCCTTCGCCATCGAGTTGCGCGGCCGTCAGTAGATCGGCGGTCGGCTCAGCTCGTCGAACAGTTCCAGGTAGATCCGGTAGCGGCTGGCCGCGATCTGGCCGCCTTCCACCGCGGCGCGCACAGCGCAGGACGGCTCTTGCCGGTGCGTGCAATTCGCAAAGCGGCAGCGCGTGGCCGGCTCGGCGAAGTCGAGCATCAGCGACGCCAATCGCATGGGCTCGATGTGCTGGATGCCAAAGGTCTGGAATCCCGGCGAATCCATCCACGCGCCGCTGCCGATCGGTCCAGCAGTCAGGCTGTACCACTGCGTGTGCGTGGTGGTGTGCCGGCCGCTGTTCAGCGCCACGCTGATCTCGCCCACCTGCGCCTGCGCGTCGGGCACCAACAGGTTGGTCAGCGTGCTCTTGCCCGTGCCGCTGGGGCCCAGCACCAGGGTGGTTTTGCCCGCCAGCCAGGGCGCCAGCGTGCCCAAGCTGACGGCCGCATCGGCCTTCAGGGCCAGCTCCATCACTTGCACGCCCATGGTGGTGTAGGGCGCCAAGCGCTCTCGCGCCGCTGCCACGCCGGGGAGGTCGGTTTTGTTCAGGGCGATGCGCGTTTCGATGCCGGCCTCGGCGGCGGCCAGCAGCGCGCGGCTGAGCAGGCTTTCGCTGAACACCGGCTCCACGGCCACCAGCACCAGCAGCTGGTCGACGTTGGCGGCGAAGCTCTTGCTGCGCCATTCGTCCTGCCGGTAGAGCAGGTTGCGCCGGGGCTCTAGGCCTTCGATCACGCCCTCGCCAGGGCTGGTGGGCAGCCAGCGCACGCGGTCGCCCACCACGCAGTCGCTCTTCTTGCCGCGCGGCACGCACTGCAGGCGTTGACCGTCGTCGGTTTGCACCAGGTAGTGCCGGCCGTGGCCGCGCACCACCAAGCCGGTGTCCAGCGCCGCGCCCTCGCGCGCCGCTTGCTGCGCCTTGCGCCCCTTGTTCAAGGCGCCGCCTCGGGCAGGTGGCTCACCTGCGCGGCGCAAATCACGTCGTTCAGCGTCACCTGGTGGCCGGCGCTGTGGGTGCTGAAGCGCACCTCGGCCTGCCGGTAGCTCAGGGCCAGGTCGGGGTGGTGGTCGTGCATCTCGGCCACCTCGGCCACGGCGTTGGCGAAGTCCATGACCTCGCGGAAGTTGTCGAAGCCGAAGCGGCCCACCAGGGCGCCGTTCTCCAGGGCCCAGCCCGGCAACTCGGCCAGGTAGAAGTCGCGCTCCTCGGCGCTCAGGGCCGGGGCGTGGGCCGTGCAGCGGGCGGTCAGCAGGTTCAGGGCTTCGGTCATGGCGGGGCTCGTCAGGCGGCTTGCGGGGTGGCTGGGGTTTGGGCGCGAATGGCGGCGAGGCGCTCCACGGCGGGCGGGTGGCTGTAGGTCCAGCGCACCACCAGGGGGTCGGGCGTCAGGGTGCTGGCGTTGTCCTCGTGCAGCTTCAGCAGCGCGCGGGCCAGGGCCTTTCCGTCGCTGTGCTGGCAGGCGTAGGCGTCGGCCTCGAACTCGTGCTTGCGGCTGCCCGCGCTCATCCAGGGGCCCAGCGGGTAGGCCAGCACCGGCACCGCCATCAGAAAGAGCAGCAGGGCCAAGGCCTCGTTGCCGCCGTCCAGGTTGGGGCGCACGCCCAGGCCGGTGTAGAAGCCCGGCTGCTGCGCCAGCCAGCCCAGCAGCGCAAAGCCCAGCAGCGACACCACGGCGAACAGGGCCAAGCGCTTGGGGATGTGGCGGCACTTGAAGTGGCCCAGCTCGTGCGCCAGCACGGCCTCGATTTCGTCGGGGGCCAGGCGCTGCATCAGGGTGTCGAACAGCACCACGCGCTTGGACGCGCCCAGGCCGGTGAAGTAGGCATTGCCGTGGCTGCTGCGGCGGCTGCCGTCCATCACGAAGAGGCCCGAGGCCTGGAAGCCGGCGCGCGCGAACAGCGCCTTCACGCGCGCGGCCAGGCCTTCGTCCTTCAGCGGCTCGAAGCGGTTGAACAGCGGGGCGATCACCAGCGGGTACAGCAGCATCACCAGCAACTGGAAGCCGATCCACAGCGCCCAGGCCCACAGCCACCACTGCGCACCCGCGCCCTTCATCAGCGCCAGCACGGCCCACAGCAGCGGGCCGCCCAGCAGCAGGCCCACGCCGATGCCCTTGACCCAATCGGCCCAGAACAGGCCCGGCGTGGTGCGGTTGAAGCCGTGCGCCGCCTCCACGCGGAAGGTGCCGATCCACTCCAGCGGCAGGTCCAGCAGCATGCCGATGAAGGCAAAGGCCCCCACCAACACCAGGGGGCGGGCGTAGCCGCCCCAGGTGTCGGCCGCGACTTGGGCGTTGACCCATTGGTTCAGCGCCTCCAGCCCGCCCATCAGGGTCCAGCCGATCAGCAGCACGGTGCTCACCATCAGCGACACCGCCCCGAGGCGCGCTTTGGCCAGCGTGTAGTCGGCCGCCTTCTGGTGGGCTTCCAGCGTCACTTGGCCGGCAAAGTCGGCCGGCACCGCATCGCGGTGGCGGGCCACGTGCCGCACCTGGCGGGTCAGCAGCCACAGGCGCAGGCTGGTGGTGACCAGCACGGCCAGGGCAAACACAAGGGCCACGACAGGGGCAGACAAAGGGGCAGTCAACACGGGCAAGTTCGCAG
Source organism: Inhella crocodyli (assembly GCF_004004565.1). GTDB lineage: Bacteria > Pseudomonadota > Gammaproteobacteria > Burkholderiales > Burkholderiaceae_C > Inhella > Inhella crocodyli. The sequence continues at coordinate 92,717 of NZ_SACM01000005.1, read as the reverse complement.
GAAAGGGCGGTCGAAAAGTGTAGGCGGGCACAATTCCGGCCATTCATTCCCACCCGAGAACCCCCATGAGCGCCACGCTGGAACGCAACGACAACAACCTGGTCTGGATCGACTGCGAGATGACCGGCCTGGAGCCCAAGACCGACCGCATCATCGAAGTCGCCGTGGTCGTCACCAGCCCCGACCTGAGCGTGCGCGTCGAAGGCCCGGTGTTCGCCATCCACCAGAGCGACGAGACCTTGGACAAGATGGACGCCTGGAACAAGGGCACCCACGGCAAGAGCGGCCTGATCGACCGCGTGAAGGCCAGCACCGTGGACGAAGCCGCCGCCGCGGCCGCCACCATCGCCTTCCTGGAGCAGTACGTGGGCAAGGGCAAGAGCCCCATGTGCGGCAACTCCGTCTGCCAAGACCGCCGTTTCCTGGTCGAGACCATGCCCACGCTGGAAGCCTTCTTCCACTACCGCAACCTCGACGTGTCCACCCTGAAAGAGCTGGCTCGCCGCTGGAAGCCGGTCGCGATGGACGGCTTCAAGAAGGCCCAGGCGCACACCGCGCTGGCCGACATCCACGAAAGCATCGACGAGCTGGCGCACTACCGCGAGCAGTTCTTGAACTTGGCTTGAACCTGGCTTGAGCGCCCCCTTCGCCGCCTTCGACTTCCCGCGCCACCCCTTGGCGCGCGAGGACGGCGAGCGCGTGCGGGGCCAGTGGGCCACGCCGCCCGACGCTTGGCTGTGCGCACGCAGCGCGGACGAGTTGGCCAGGGTGCTGAACCAGGCCCACGCCGAGGCCCAATCCGGGGCCTGGGTGCTGGGCGGCCTGCGCTACGAGGCCGGCCCGGCGCTGGACCCGCGCTTGAGCGCGCCACCCGCCGAAGGCTGGCTGGCCGCCTTCGCCGTGTACCGCCGCGCGCCCGAGCCTTGGTCGCCCGTCGCGCACGAGGGCGTGCGCAGCGACGCTTGGGTGCAGGCCTTGCACGACGAGGCGCAAGACGCCGCCGCCATCGAGCGGGTGCGCGACTACATCCGCGCCGGCGACTGCTACCAGGTCAACCTCACCACGCGCCTGGCCAGCCGCCTCGCGCCGGGCGTGCCGCTGGCCGCGCTGTTCCACGGCCTGCACGCGGCGCAGCCCGGGGGCTTTTCGCTGTTCCTGGCCGAGATGGCGGGAGAGGGCGGGGTGGCCAGCGTGTCGCCCGAGCTGTTCTTCGACTGGCGCCCGCTGCCCGACCACCCGGCCACCTGGCTGCTGGCCGCCCAGCCCATGAAGGGCACGGCGGCGCGGGGCACTGACCGTGCCAGCGACGAGGCCGCCCAGGCCCACCTGCGCACCAGCGACAAGGAGCGGGCCGAGAACCTGATGATCGTGGACCTGCTGCGCAACGACCTGGGCCGCGTGGCCCGCGTCGGCAGCGTGCGCGTGCCGCGCCTCTTTGAACTGCACGAGCTGCCCACGGTCTGGCAGATGACCAGCACGGTCACAGCCGTCACGCCGCCGCAGCGCACGCTGGCCGAGGTGTTCGCCGCTCTGTTCCCCTGCGGCAGCGTCACCGGCGCGCCCAAGCGCCGGGCGATGGAGGTCATCGCCGAGTTGGAAGGTGCACCGCGCGGTTGGTACTGCGGCGCCCTGGGCCTGATCCAGCCCGGCGGGGCCGCCACCTTCAACGTGCCCATCCGCACCGTGGAGGTGCCCGCCGACGGGGCCTTGCGCGCCGGCGTGGGCAGCGGGATCACCCTGGACGCCGAGCCCGCGCCCGAGCTGGCCGAATGGCGCGCCAAGACGCGCTTCCTGGCCCGCGCGCAGGCGCCCATCGCCGCGCTGGAAACCCTGCGCCTGGACGGCGGGGCCTACCCGATGCGCGCCGCGCATTTGGCCCGGCTGGCCGCCACGGCCCGCCACTTCGGCCTGCGCCACCGGGCGGCCGATGTGCAGCAAGCCCTGGAGGCCGTCGCCAGCGCCCATCCGAAAGGCGCCTGGCGCGTGCGCCTGACCCTGGCCGCCGACGGCCACGCCGCCACCCAGGTGCAGCCGCTGACCGAGCCGCCTTCCAGCGTGGTGCTGAGCTTGGCGCAGCAGCCCATGCCCACGCGCGGTCCGCTGGCCGAGTTCATCCAGCACAAGACCACGCGCCGCGAGGTCTACGAGGCCCAAGCCGCCACCAAGCCGCCCGAGGCCTGGGACCTGGTCTTGTTCAACGAAGCCGGCGAGCTGACCGAAGGCACCTTCGGCAACCTCGCGCTGCGGCTGGACGGCCGCTGGCTCACCCCGCGGCGCGAAGCCGGCCTGCTGCCCGGCGTGGGCCGGGCGCACTGGCTGGCGCAGGGCCGCATCGCCGAGGCCCGGCTGACCCTCGACGACCTGGCCCGGGCCGAGGGCCTGGCCTGGTTCAACGCCCTGCGCGGCTGGCTACCGGCGCTGCTCTTGGAGTGATTCCAGCGCCAGCAGCAGGCTGGTGCGGTGCTCGCGCGCCACGTCCTGCCAGCGCAGGCCGGTCAGCGCGCCTTCCAGCGCCCACAGCAAGTTCAGGCTGGCGCGCGGGTGCAGCGCCTTGACCCGCGCGTAGGCCGCCACGGCGCCGAGGCGGCGCAGCGCCTGCACGGAGTCGATGCCGGCATCGGCCAGCATCTGGCGCGAGACGGGGCCGAGGTTGGGCAGGGCGTCGGGGCGGGGCATCACCGGGCTTGAATTGGGGCGAGGGCGACCCATGTGCGACTCACCCTTCGACGAGATTCCACCATGGCCCTGACCGTGTTGATGCTCTTGGGCCTGGCGGTGGTGGCCTTCCTCGTTGGCCAGCCGCTGTGGCGCTCGCACCGCCGCTGGCGCCTGCGCCAGCAACCGTTTCCGCTGGCCTGGCGCCGCATCCTGCGTCGCCGCGTGCCGCAGGTGGCGCGCCTGCCGGCCGATTTGCAGCTGCGCCTCAAGGGCCTGATGCAGGTCTTCTTGGCCGAGAAGGCCTTCATCGGCTGCGGCGGCCTGGTGGTGACCGACGAGATGCGCGTGACCGTGGCCGCGCAGGCCTGCTTGCCGCTGCTGGGCCACACACGGGGCTATTACCCCAAGCTCACCCAGGTGCTGCTGTACCCCGGCGCCTTCGTGGTCAACCGGCCGTTCAACGCCCCTGGCGGCGTGGTGCAAGACCAGCGCCGCGCGCTGCTCGGCGAAAGCTGGGGCGAGGGGCAGGTGATCCTCTCGTGGGCCGACGTGGTGCATGGTGCCGCCGTGCCCGACGACGGCCGCAACGTGGTCGTGCACGAATTCGCCCACCAGCTCGACCAAGTCAAAGGCGTCGCCAATGGCGCGCCGTGGATGCCGGTTCGGCGCGACCGCGAGCACTGGGCGGCGGTCATGGGCCAGGCCTATGCCGAGTTGCGCCAGACCCTGGCGCGCGGCGAGGTGCCCGCCCTGCTGGACCCCTACGGCGCCACCGACCCCGCCGAATTCTTCGCGGTGGCCTCGGAGGTGTTCTTCGAGCAAGGCGCCGCCTTGCAAGCGCAGCACCCGCCGCTTTACAGGGCCCTGGCGACGTATTACGGTTGCGACAGCGCCGCGTGGTTGTGACGATTAGTTACCCACATCGCCAAGAAAATCACTGAGCGGCGCGAATTTATCGCCTAACGCTTCCCACGGGCGGCGTCAACAGGCGCATGCTCAAGTCGCGCTGGCGGATGCACGGTCGCGGACCCTGGGCCCCAGCAGCAGGAGTCGATCATGGAAACGCCCAGCCTGCCCCTCGCGCCCCCCGCGGACTCGCCGGGATGCGTTTTGTTCGTGGACGACGAGGCCCCCATCCTGAGCGCCGTGCGGCGCCTGCTTCGCCCCCTCGGGCACCGGGTGCTGCTGGCCGAAAGCGGTGCGGCGGCCTTGGAGCTCCTGGCCGCCGAGGAGGTGGACCTGGTGGTGTCCGACATGCGCATGCCGCACATGGACGGGGCCCAGTTTCTGGAGCAAGTGCGGCAGCGCTGGCCCCGCGTGCAGCGGATGCTGCTCACGGGCTACGCCGACATCGGCTCCACCATCGCGGCCATCAACCGCGGCGAGATCCACCGCTACATCGCCAAGCCTTGGGACGACCAGGACCTGCTGCTGGCCGTGCGCGAAGGCCTGTCGCGCCGCCGGCTGGAGCAAGAGAACCAGCGCCTGACCGCGCTGACCCAGGCGCAGAACGCGGAGCTGGCCAAGGCCAATGCCGACTTGGAAGCGCGGGTCAAGGCGCGCACGGCCGAGATCGAGCAAGTCAACGGCATGCTCGAGCAGGCCTATGCGCAGCTCGAAGACAACTTCTTGCTGTCGATGGACGTGTTCGCCGGCCTGCTGGAGCTGCGCCAGGTGGGCGCCGCCGGCTACAGCCGCCAAGTGGCCACGCTGGCGCGCTCCATCGCCGAGACCCTGAAGCTGCCTGCGCGCGACGTGCAAGACGTCTACGTCGCTGGCCTGCTGCACGAGATTGGCAAGATCAGCCTGCCCGACGGCATGCTGAACAAGCCCTTCTCGGCGCTGACCAGCGAGGAGCAGGTGCGCTACCGCCGCCACGCCTTGGCGGCCGAGTCGGCCCTGATGCCCTTGGCCTCCTTGCAGCGGGTGGCGCGCTTGGTGCGCATGCAGCAAGAGCGCTTCGACGGCAATGGCTTCCCCGACGGCTTGGCCGGCGACGACCTGCCGATGACGGCGCAGATCCTGGCCCTGGCCTCGGAGTTCCGCGCCTTGGCCGAAGGACGCTTGAGCGTGCGCCGCCCCACCGAGAAGGAAGCGGTCCAGGTCATCGTCGGCCTGGCCGGCTCGCACTTCAGCCACGCCGTGGTGCAGGCCTTCAAAGACGTGCTGGCGCGCGAGGCGGCGCGCAACAACGACCGGCTGATCGAGGCCAGCGCCTTGCGGGTGGGCATGGTGCTGGCGCGCGACCTGCTCAGCCCCAAGGGCAGCCTGCTGCTGGCGGCGGGTTTCCGCTTCGACCCGCGCGTCGTGCGTCAGATTCACGAGTTCATCCGGCGCGAAGGGGGCAAGCTCACGCTGTACGTCCGCGCCGACGAACCCGGCACCGAGGCCGAGGCCTCGTCCGAGCCCGAAACCATCGCTTGAAGGAGATCGCCATGGACACGCTGCGACTGCTCTTGGTGGACGACGAGCCCCACATCCTCAGTGCCTTGGCGCGCCAGTTGCGCTTCCACTACCGCCAGGACCCCCGCGCCATCGTCATCGACATGGAGAGCGACCCCACCCGGGCCCTGGCCTTGATCGAGGAGCGGGCGTACGCCGTGGTCATCTCCGACTACCGCATGCCCGACCTCACCGGCGTGGAGGTCTTGACCTACATGCGCAGCACCCAGCCGCAGTGCACGCGCCTGATGCTGTCGGGCCAGGTGGACCAAGACGGCCTGACCAAGGCCATCAACTCCGCGCAAGTGCACCGCTTCCTGGCCAAACCCTGGACGGAAGGGGCCCTGGTCGATGCCGTCGAGTCGGCCCTGGCCCAGCACCACGCCGCGCGCGTCGAAGTTGAATTGCTGGACCGCGCGCGCAGCGATCAGGGCGAGATCAGCCCGCAGGAGCTGGAACGCCGCCGCCTGGAACGCCTGGAACCCGGCCTCACCCGCGTCGAGTTCGACCGCGACGGCGCCTACGTCCTGGCGCCCTGACCATGCCGGCCACCGTCCACCCCTGGCCGATCCAGGCCAACGCAACCCCCGCGCCGCGGCCCAGCGCCGACGGCCTGGCGGCGTTCGCCCGGGTGCTGGACGCGGTCAGTGCGCCCACCCTGGTGCACGCAGGGGGCAACCTGCTCTTGGCCAACGGCGCCATGCAGCGCCTGCTGGGCTATTCCTTGGCCGAATTGCAGGCCATGCCCTTCGATGCCTGGGCCGAGCCCGAGCAGCGCGTGGGCCTGCGTGCCTACGGGCTCAAGGCCTTGGAGTCGGCGGAAGAACTGCCGGTGTTGGAGGTGCGCGTCACCACCGGCAGCGGCGCCAGCCGCACCTTGGAGTTGACGGCGCGCCGCCTGGAAGAAGCGGGGGCGGTTTGGGTCTTGATGACGGCCCAGGACCTGAGCGACATGCACTTCGTGCAGCAGAGCCTGATGGACGTCAGCCAGATGCTGCACCAGATCGTCGAGAACGACCCGGTCCCCACCTTCGTGATCGACGCCAGCCACCGCGTGACGCACTGGAATGCGGCCTGTGCCCGGCTGACCGGCTGCCAGGGCTACGCGATGGTCGGTGCCGCCGAGGCCTGGAAGGCCTTCTTTCCGGCGGCCCGCCCGCTGCTGGCCGACCTGGTCGTCGACGGCTCGGCCGATTCCAAAGGCCTCGCGATTTACGGCGACGCCCTGCGGCCCTCGCCCCTGACGCAGCAGGCCTGGGAGGTCGAGGCCTTCGTGCCCCAACTGGGGCGCTGGGTGCACGCCACGGCCGCGCCCTTGCTGGACAGCGACGGCCGGGTCGTCGGCGCCATCCAAACCCTGCAAGACGTGAGCGACCGCCGCGAGGCCGCGGAAGCCCTGACGCGGCACCGCAACGAGTTGGAAGAAACCGTGGCCCAGCGCACCGCCGAGCTGCTGATCTCCAACCACGACCTGGACGCCTTCATGGAGAACGCGCCGGTGGGCGTCGCGGCGACCGAGGGCACGCGCATCGGCCGGCACAACCGCATGTTCGCCCGCATGTTCCAAATCCCCGAGGGCGAGGGCGCGGGCCTGCGCAGCCGCGAGCTGTTCTTCAGCGACGCCGAGTACGGCGCGTTCTTCGAGATGGCCCGCGGCGAGCTGGAGAGTGGCCGCATGTTTTCGCACGAGACGCGCATGCGCACCTTGCAGGGAGAGAGCCTGTGGGTGCAGGCCATCGCCTACGTGGTGGAGGCGGCCGATGGCAGCCCGCGCGTGTGGTGGTTGCTGCAGGACCGCTCCGACGTGATGCGCGCCCAGCGCGACCTGGTCGAGAACAACCGCGCACTGCAAGAAACCAACGACCGCTTGGCCGAGGCGCAGGGGCAGTTGTTGCAGTCGGAAAAGATGGCCTCCATCGGCCAATTGGCCGCCGGCGTGGCGCACGAGATCAACAACCCCATCGGTTTCGTCAACAGCAACTTGGGCTCGATGCGCCGCTACGTGGAAGGCATGTTGGCCCTGCTGCAGGCCTACGAACGCGGCGCCGACACGGCCGAGCTCCAGCCCCTGAGGAAGGCGGCCGATTTGGACTACGTGGCGGAAGACCTGCCCGTCCTGCTCAAGGAGAGCGAAGACGGCCTCAACCGCGTCAAGAAGATCGTCCAGGACTTGAAGGATTTCAGCCGCGTGGACCACTCCGAGTGGCAGGACGCCGACTTGAACGCCGGCCTGGAAAGCACGCTCAACGTGGTGATGAACGAGGTCAAGTACAAGGCGCGCGTGGTGCGCGAGTACGGCACCCTGCCGCCCGTGCGCTGCCTGGCGGGCCAGTTGAACCAGGTGTTCATGAACCTCATCGTCAACGCCGCACATGCCATCGAAAAGGACGGCGTGATCACGCTGCGCACAGGCACCGACGACCTGGGTAGCGAGCGCTTTGCTTGGGTTGAGGTGCAGGACAACGGCTGCGGCATGCCGCCCGAGGTGCAACGGCGCATTTTTGAGCCCTTCTTCACCACCAAGCCGGTCGGTCAGGGCACCGGGCTGGGCCTGTCCCTGTCCTTCTCGATCGTCAAGAAGCACGCGGGCAACATCGAGCTGGACTCGGCGCCGGGCGCGGGCACGCGCTTCCGGGTGTGGGTGCCGCTGCGCGGCCCCAAGACCGACGCGGCCTGAGGGCCGGAGCCGCCTCGGTGCGGGGCCGGTGCGTCAGCGCTTCAGGCCAAAGCAAGTCAATCGGGGGCGGCCAGCGTGGCGCTGCGGGCGCGCAGCTCGTTCTCGGTGCATCGCGTCAGGTCACCGAGAAAGACCAGCAGGCCGGGTTGGTGCTCCCACTCCACGCACACGGCGCTGAAAGCCAGCCACCGCACGGCCCCCGACTCGGCCACCAAGCCGACGGGCTGCTCGCTGACGAAGTGGCTGTCCTTGCCTTGGTCCAGCAAGCCCTGGCAAGCCTTGCGCAGGGTTCGGGCATCGGCTTCCGGCACCATCGAAAACAGGCGATCGACGGCGCGACCGCCGAGGTGCGCGCCGATCAGCCGGTCGGCCTTGGGATTGGCAAACACGATGCAGCCGTCCTGCACGACGAGGATGCCCTCTTGCGCGTGCGTCACCAACGCGCGGTGCAACTCTTCCGAGCGCCGCAGCGCGTGGTCCAGGCCCATGCGCTCGGTGAGGTCGGTGAACACGCCGATGACCGCCGGGCGACCGTCCCACACGATGGCCTCCATGCTGGCCTCGGTCCAGACCACCTTGCCGTCTTTGCGCAACGCGCGGAAGCGGTGGTAGCGCGGCGCCGCTTGCTGCTTCAAATGCTGGCGGATCCAGGCGGCCGTGGCCGGGATGTCGCCCACGTAGGTGGTCTGCTCGAAGGTCTTGCCCAGCAACTCCTCCGCAGCGTAGCCCGTCAGCCGGCAAGCCTTGGAGTTGCACAACACGATGCGGCCGTCTTGGTAGATGCACACGGCCTCGGACACGTGCTCGACCACGTTGCGGTAGCGCGCTTGCTCGGCCTGCATCGCCGCTTGGGCGTCTTGCATCGCCCGGTAGGCGTGGGCGTTGTTGATGCCGATGGCGCCGAAGGCGCACAGGGTGCGGAAGATGTGCCGTTGCGCGTCGCCATAGGCCTGCTCGTCGGGCGACTGGACCGAGAGCACGCCCATCACCTTCGCGCCCACCACCAATGGACCGAAGAGCGCCGAATGCATGGACTGCGTGCCGGGCATGTGCTGCGCGTCCTGCGTGCCGCGCGGCACGTTCAGCACCACCTCCACGCAGTCGCGCGCGCAACGCGCCACGTTGGAGCCCGGGTCGTGCCAGTCCACCCGTCGCGCGGGCAGGGGCTGCCCCGCTTCGTCGCCCAGGCGCAGGCTCAGGCCGGCGCCGTCGGGCTCGCGCCACCACAGCATGAAGGAGGTCGCATCGAGCAGCGATCCGGCCTCGCGGCGCAGGGCCTGGAAGACGCCATCGAGGTCGAGGTTGCCGGTCAGGTTCAGCCCGATCGTGGCGATGTGCTCCAGCAAATCGGCGTCCGGTGCCAACGAGGGGGCCGGCGCGGGAAGGGCAGTGTTCATGGCAACGAGCTCCTTGGCGCGGACGCAAGCCTAAGGACGGCGGCGGGCGCTGTCTGCCAATTCGTTCACGGTCGCGACAAAAGCCGCAGGCGCGGCAGGGAGATCGTGATGTCTTGGCGAACTCGAAAACTTATTCGCGCCGATCTGCGCACAAGGTCACTGCCCAGCGGTCGCGGCGTGGAGAAGAATGGGGCCGTGCATGACGCCGAGCCAGCCCGGGCAAAGCGCGCGTTGGTGGACCCTCACAGGAGCTTGGCATGACCCCTTTGCGCGTCTTGCTTGTCGACGACGAACCCCACATCTTGCAAGCCTTGCACCGGCAAATCCGGCATCACTTTCGCGATGCCTCGATCCCGGTGGAGGTGGACCTGGAGTCCGACCCGGTGGCCGCCGTGCAGCGCATTCAGACGCAGGCCTACGCCGTGGTGGTGTCCGACTACCGCATGCCCGGTCTCAACGGGGCCGACGTTTTGGCCGAGCTCCGCTGCCTGCAGCCGCACTGCGCGCGCATCATGCTTTCAGGCCAGGTGGACCGCGACGGCCTGGCGGCGGCCATCAACGCGGCGCAGGTGCAGCGCTTCTTGATGAAGCCCTGGAACGACGCGGAGTTGATCCTGGCGCTGGAGGCTGGATTGGCCCATTACCTGGGCGAAACGGCGCAGGCCGAGGCCCTGGCCCGCGCCGACTTCCACCCCGGCGAGACCTCGGGCAGCGAGCCCCCCGCGGCCGCCTGACGCGCGACCCTGCGCCGTCCTGCCATGGCCGTCGCCCCCTTTCCCCAGCCGGCCTCGGACCCTTTCGCGCTGCTGGACGCCAGCAGCGCGCCCACCCTGGTGTGCGACGCCCAGGGCCTGCGCTTCGCCAACACCGCTTTGCGCCAACTGCTGGGGCGCGAGGCCCCGGCCGGCACGCCGCTGGCCGGCCTGGACTGGTGGGTGGGCGAGGGCGGCCAGGCCCTTCAGGCTTACCTGGCGCAAGCCTGGGCCGGGGAAGCGGACACGAGTGGGGTCGAACTGCGCCTGCATGGCGCCGACGGCAGGGCGCGGGCGTTTGAGTTCAGCGCCCGGCCCTGGGCCGTCGGGCGTGATCGCGTGCTGGTGCTGACCGGGCGCGACCTGCAAGACATCCATACCAGCCAAGAAACCTTGCTGGAGCTCAGCCAGCTGCTGCACCAGATCATGGAGAACGACCCGGTGCCGGCCTTCGTGCTCGACGAGCGCGGCCGCGTCAGCTACTGGAACGCGGCCTGCGAGCGGCTCACGGGCGTGCCCTCGCGCGACATGATGGGGGCCACCGAGGCCTGGCGCGCCTTCTACGAGGCACCGCGCCCCTTGCTGGCCGACTTGGTGATGGACGGTCGCGTCGATCGCGTCGGGCTGGAGATTTACGGGACCGGGCTCAAACGATCGGCCTCCGACCCCCGGGCTTGGCAGTTCGAAGGCTACTTTCCCAACTTGGGTGGAAGGGGGCGATGGCTGCAAGTGACGGCGGCGCCCCTGCAAGACGAAGGCGGGCGTGTCGTCGGCGCGATCGAAACCCTGCAAGACGTGAGCGACCGCCGCATCGCCGAGGACGAGGTGCGCCGCCATCGCGCCGAGCTCGAGGACATGGTGGCCGCGCGCACGGCCGAGCTGCTGGTCACCCACCACGAACTGGACGCCTTCATGGCCAATGCGCCGGTGGGCATCGTGGCCAGCCGCGGTGGGCGCATCACCCGCGCCAACCGCACCTTCCACCACATGTTCGGCCTGGACGAGGGCGGCCCCGGCGGGCTCGGCGCCCGCCGCTTCTTCTTCAGCCGCGCCGAGTACCGCGACTTTTTGCGAACCGCCCGTGCCGCGCTGCGCGACGGCGACTCCTTCACCCACGAGGTGCACCTGCGCTGCGCCGATGGCAGCAGCCTGTGGGTGCAGTGCATTGCTTACCTGTCGGACGCGATCGACGGCGTGCCCCAGGTCTGGTGGCTGCTGCAAGACCGCACCGGTGTGATGCGGGCCCAGCGCGAGTTGGTCGGCAACTACCGCGCGCTCAAGGAGGTCAATCAGCGCCTGGCCGAGGCCCAGAACCAGCTCATCCAGTCGGAAAAGATGGCCTCGCTGGGACAGTTGGCCGCGGGCTTGGCGCACGAGATCAACAACCCCTTGGGCTTCGTTTGCAGCAACCTCGTGTCCATGCGCCGCTACGCCCTCGGCCTCATCGCCCTGGTGCGGGGCCACGAGCAAGGCGCTGCCCCGCAAGAGCTGGCGCGCCTTCGCCACGCCGCCGACGTGGACTACGTGCTGCAAGACCTGCCGCAATTGCTGGACCAAAGCGACGAGGGGCTGGCGCGGGTCAAGAAGATCATCCTGGACCTCAAGGACTTCAGCCGCGTCGACCAATCCGACTGGCAGGACGCCGACCTCAACGCCGGCCTGGACAGCACGCTGAACATGGCCATGCACGAGCTCAAGTACAAGGCCCGCGTGGTGAAGGCCTACGGCGAGATCCCGCGCGTGCATTGCCTGGCCGGTCAGTTGAACCAGGTGTTCATGAACCTCGTCGTCAACGCGGCCCAGGCCATCGAGCAAGACGGCGAGATCGTGGTGCGCACCGGCGTGGGCGCCCACGAGGGCGTGGATGGGGTGTGGGTCGAGGTGCAAGACAACGGCATGGGCATGACGCCCGAGGTGCAGCGCCGCGTGTTCGAACCTTTCTTCACCACCAAGCCCGTGGGGCAAGGCACGGGCCTGGGCCTGTCGCTGTCGTTCTCGATCATCAAGAAGCACGAGGGCCATATCGAGCTCGACTCCACGCCCGGCGTGGGCACGCGCTTCCGGGTGTGGGTGCCGGTGGCCGGGCCGCAGGGCGCCGGCCGCCCGCTGCACTAAGGTCGCGGGGCCAGCAGGCCCTTGCCCTTGTTGCCCTGGCGGTAACGCTCGCTCAAGGTCAGCAGCGCTTGGGGGTCTTGGGGCAGTCGGGCCTGCCACCAGGCCCAGGCGTCCTGGATCAGGCGCTCGCGGGTCAGCGCCTGGGTCACGGGGCTGGGCATGCAGGCCAGGGCGCGGGGCATGGCGTGCAGCGCCGCTTGCGCATCGTCGGCTTCCATCTGCCACATGGCCTCCACCTGTCGTGCGCGGGCGTCCCAGGCCGGGGAGCGCCCGCTGTGGGCCCGCACCATGGACAGCACCGTCAGCGCACCCATAACGTCGTTCGGGCCGAGGGCCCACATGCGCTCGGCCGCGCGTTCACAGGCCGCCAGCAGCGCGGGGTCGCGGGACCGGCTGCAGGCCTGTGTCATGGCCAGGGCCTGCGAAGGCAAGGCCTCTGCGGAGTAGACGCCCACGGCCCAGGTCTGGTGCATCACGGCCACGAAGCCGCCGCCATGGGGCGGTGCCGTGGCGTCCAGGCGCCGGAAGGCTTCCGGGAGACCGTTGTCGTTGCGCGTGGCCTGGGCCACGCGCGCGAGCAGTTCCTCAATCGGCAGCTTCTCGTGCGTCTGGGCGGCCCAAATCGCCGCCAAGTTCTGCGGCTCCGTGTCCCGCCACAGCAGGCCCAAGCGGGCCGGCCCGTCCTTGCGGTGGGCCAGGGCCAAGGCCAACGGGTCGCGCGTGGACTCGGCCAGCGCGTGCAGGGCGCTGAAGTCGTGGGGGGGCACCAACGTGGCGCGCCACCAAAGTCCCACCGCCTGGCTGGCCACGTCGCCCTTGGCCTGCAGCACTTGCTGCGCGCGCTGCGTCAAGAGGTCGGCCATTCGGCGGGAGTCATCTTCCGAGGGCATCCAGGCGGCCATCAACAGCGGGTGCAAGTCCGGGCTGGCTTGCAGGCTCTCCCGCAAAGGCTGCAGGGCCGCGCACCACTGCCGGTCGTAGGCCAACCAGTCGGCGTCGCTCATGCGGGTCTTGAGCTTCGGCTTGGGCGGGATCGCGGCTCGGGTGGCTTGCTCGGCGGCGGCCAGCAAGGTCCACGCCGTGGGTGCTGATGCGCTCGGTACGGAGGGCGATGCGGTGGCGGGTCGGGCGGGCGCGCTGACAGTTTCGCCCTGGGGCGCAGGAGGGCGATCGCTCAGCATCCAGCCCAGTCCGGCGCCGGCCAACAACAGCAGGGCCCCCCACGCCCAGCGTTGTCGAGCGAACAGGTTGAAGCGTCGGTGGGTCATGGCGATTGGCGGGCGCTGTAGGGCGTCAGAGGCGCGACTTGGACGGCTCGGGATCGATCAGGCTCCGACCCTGCCGCCCGGCCCGGAAGCGCGCCGCCAGGGCCGCCGTCGCCCCGGGCTGCGCACTGAGGTGGCGCTGGACCGTGGCCCATTCCCCCTGCACCCGGCTCTCCACCATCGCGCGCTGCAGGGAGGGCGCAGGCAGGCAAGCGATGCGCTTGGGGGTCTCGTCCATCGTGCGCTGCGCCTCGTCGGCCTGCCACTGGAAGCTCGCCTCCACTTGTTGCGCGCGCTCGTCCCACGCGGTGGAGCGCTGGGCGGGGCGGTCACGCACCATCTTCAGGGCCTCTGAGGCCAGCAGCACGCTGTCGGGTCCTAAGTTCCAGATGCGCTGGGCGGCCTGCTCGCACAAGGCAGCGCGGTCCGGTGCAACCGAGCCTTGGCAGGGTCGCGAGAGCGACCGGGCCCAGGGAACGGCCACGGCCGCCTGGCGTCCTGTGGCGGCCACCTGCGCCGTCCATTCAGAGGGGCCGCCGCGGATGGGCGGTGGCACGCCGAGCAGGAGTGCCATCGCGTCGTCCAGGTAAGTCTCGTGCCGTCCTGCCTGGGCGATGCGCTGCAAGAACACTTCGGGTGCCAGCTTCTCGTCGCCCCGCGCCAGCAGCAATGGGGCCAGGTTGTCGGGCTCCAGTTCGCGCCACAGGGCACGCGCCAGTTGCGCCGACGCTGGGTCGCGCAAGGTCTGCGCAGCCAAGGCCACGACCATGGGGTCGCGGGTGCTTTGCGCCAGCGCCAGCAGCGCGGCACCCGGGGCGGGCTCCGCCGAACCGCTGCGCGCGCTGTGCGCCCACAGTGCCACGGCACGGCTGCGTGCGTGGTCCTTGGTCAGGAGCGCTTGCTCGGTCCGCTGCGCGAGCAGTTCGTGCATCAAGTCCTGCTGGTCCTTGGACAGTTCGAAGCGCTCGGGGTCTTCCATGGCCACGCGCACCGAGTCGAGCCAGCTGCCGCCTCCTTGCAGACGCTCGCGCACCGGGGCCATGGCCGCGCACCATTGGCGGTCGAAGGCTTGCCAGTCGGCCTCGCTCATTTCGGGCTTGACCTGGGGCATGGCGGGTGGTTCGCCGCTTTGCGCGCTTTGCGCGCTTTGCGCCGCGGCCAGCAGCCCCCAAGGGTCGCCGCCAGAGGCGTTCGGTGCAGGCGCGCTGGCGCTGACTGTCGGCACGGGCCAGGGCGCCGTCTGCCCATGGGAAGGGACTTGTGGCGCCAAGCCCCACCACCCTAGCAGCCCCGCCCCGCTCAGCAGGGCGATCCACAGGAAGGCAAGGCGGCGACGGGGCATCGGATCGTTCCGCTGGCGTAGCGGCGCAGGCAGGGCGGGGCGCGCATCCTAGGGCGCGCCCGGGCTCAGCCCACGCGTGTCCAGTCCATGAACCAGTTGCCCTCCCAGGTCTGGCCGCCGTCGCGCGACACCGCCTGGTGCCAGCGGCAGCTGGTGGGCGTGATGCGGTCCCAGACGCCGCGCACGCGGATGGGCTGGCCGTTGTCGTCGTCGTCGGCCTCGAAGGTGCCCACGCCGTCCACGAAGCCGCCGGGCATGCCCGGGGGCGAGAGCACGCCGCTCTTGGCGTTGACCCAGAAGTCGCGCCACACACGCTCCTTCACGTCCAGCAATCGCAGGCCCATGCCCGCAAAGCCGCGGTCGGGGATGCGCAGCTCTTCCACGCTGCCCACGCCGCCCAGGAGGCTCCAACAGGTGGCCTCGCCACGGAACGCGTCCCACTCGCCGGGGGCTTTGAGGCGGCGGTGGGCGATGCGCCACTCGCCGTGCAGGAAGTGGAAGTCACCCGGCTGGCCGGGCGGGATGGCGGGCGCGGTCGTGGGCAACGGGGCGGCGTTGGCGGGCAGCGCCGCGTGGCCGCCGGCGGCCAGGGCGGTGACGGCTTGCAAGAGGGTGCGGCGTTGGGGCAGGTTGGGCATCGAAGGCTCCTGGAGGGGTGGGGGAGAGGGACAGGGGTCAGGCACGCCAGGCTTGGGCCAGGGTGAGCGCGGCGGTGCCCGCCAGCAGCAAGGCCACGCCGCGCTGCAGGTGGGGCCGAGGGGCGCTCCGGGGGCGACCGGCCAGCAAGGCCAGGCCGCCGTACACCGCCACCTGGGTGCTGGCGGTGATGGCCGCCAAGCCCAGCGCGCGCGCCCACCAGTCGGTGGCGCTGGCGCCCGGGGGCGGCAGGAACTGCGGGAAGACGGCCACGCCGAAGAGGTAGGCCTTGGGGTTGAGCAGGCAGGTGAGCGCGCCGCTGGCGAAGGCCTGGCGCGCGGGCCGGCCGGGCGCCGCCGATGCATCCGGCCCGGCCAGCGCTGGGGCGCACCACAGGCCCCAGGCCAGCCAGGCCACGTAGGCGGCGCCGGCCACCAGCAGGCCGTTGAACAGCGCCGGCCAGGCCTGCAGCAACAGGCCCAAGCCGGCCACGCCCAGGCCCACGTGCACCAGGCCGCCGGCCACGATGCCGCCCAAGGCGGCGAAGCCCGCGCGGCGGCCGTGGGCCAGCGCGCTGCCCGTCACCAGGGCCATGTCCATGCCGGGCAGGGCCACGATGCCGGCCACCAGCAAAAAGTACAGCCACAGGGGGTTCGATTCGGTCACGGCAAGGGCCCAGCGTTGATGTGGGTGCGATGCTGCGCCCTCAACCATGACAAGGCGTGTCATGTTTGAATCCGAACCATGCAAGCCAGCCGTTTGTTGTCGATCCTGATGCTGTTGCAGTCCCGCGGGCGCATGACGGCACCGGCCCTGGCGCAGGCGCTGGAGGTCTCGACCCGCACCATCCTGCGAGACATCGACCAGCTCAGCGCCGCGGGCGTGCCGCTGTGGGGGCAGCCGGGGCGGCAAGGAGGCTTCCAGCTGCAAGCCGGCTGGAGCACGGCGCTGACCGGCATGACCGAGCCCGAGGCCCAGGCCCTGCTGCTGGCCGGCCTGCCCGGCGCCGCGGCCGAGTTGGGCCTGGGCGGCGCCGCGGTGAGCGCAAGGCTCAAGCTGCTGGCCAGCGTGCCCTTGCCCCTGCGCGACCTGAGCAACCGCGTGGCCCAGCGCCTGCACCTGGACCCCTTGGACTGGTACCGCGCGCCCGACGAGCCCCGCTTCCTGCAAGAGGTGGCCCATGCCGTGTGGCACGCCCAGCGCCTGCGCCTGCGCTATGCCAGTTGGACCGGCGAGGCCGAGCGCACGCTGGAGCCGCTGGGCCTCGTGATCAAGGCCGGGGCTTGGTACTTGGTGGCCCGGCGTGCGGCGCAAACCGCGGGGCGGACCTACCGAACCTACCGTTTGGCCAGCATCCAAGCCCTGCGCGCCACGGGCGAGGGCTTCGAGCGCCCGGCCGACTTCGATTTGCCCACGTGGTGGCGCGAATCGGCCCAGCGCTTCGAGGCCGAGCTGCGGCGTTTGGAGGTGCGCGTGCGCGTCACACCGCGGGGCCTGGGCTGGCTGCGCAACGCGCGGCTGCTGCACGCGCCGCTGCCGGCGCCGCCCGAAGGGCAGGGCACCGAGCTGAGCTTGGCCTTTGAAAGCGAAGAAATGGCCGCCCGGCAGCTGCTGGCCTTTGGGGCCGAGCTGGAGGTGCTGGCGCCCGAGGGCGTGCGCCAAGCGGTGGCGGACCAAGCGCGCGCGGTGGGCGCGCTGTACGCCCGCCCGCGCCGCGCCTGAGGTGGCGGCTGACGGCCCTCAGTTCGCCTGGGTCACGCTGCGCGCGAGTGCGGTCAAGGCCTCTTTCGTCTCGGGCCGTTGCAGCAAACCGTTGTGCCCGACTTCCGGCACCAGCACCCAGCGCTTGGCCGGGCTCGGCAGGGCATCGAACACGCGGCGCGCGGCGGCCGGCGGCGTGGTGCGGTCCTCGGCCCCGCTGATGACCACCGCCGGCGCTTTCACCGCGGCCACGGCCCGCAGGTTGTCCACGGGCTCCAGCGCCGGGTCGATCTTCAGGGTCACGAAGGGCACGGCGTACCAAGGCAGCTGGCCCCGGATCAAATCGGGCACCGTTGTGCCCGTGCCCACCAGCGCCAGGCCGTCCACCGGGCGCTGCTGCGCCACGTGGCCGGCCACGAAGCTGCCCAGCGAGAAGCCACCCACCAGCAGCGGGCCACTGGTGCGGGCGCGGGCGACGTCGTAGAGCTTCACCGCGTCTTCGGCCACCAAGGCCACGGTGGGGGCGCCCGGGCTGCGGCCGTGGCCCCGGTGGTCCACCAGCACCAGGTTCACCGGCGCGTCGGCCCAGGTGCGCATCAAGCTGGCGGCGGTTTCGTCGGCGCGGAACAGGTTGCCGCCGAAGAACAGCACCGTGCCCTTGGCGCCCGGGCGCTGCACGTGCAGCGCGCGCAGGGCCAGGTCGGGCGCCACGGGCACTTGCCACTCGGCCACGGTGGCCTGGGGCCAGACCTTCTGCGCGGCGGTGCTGTCGAACACCGGCGCCAGCGGCGGGTTCTTCAGCGCGGCGTTGGAGCGCAGCAGGTCTTGCTCGCCCACGGCGATGGTTTGGCAGGCGCTCAGGCCCAGGGTCAGCAACAGGGCGCCGAGGCACTGCAGGGAGGAAAGACGCATGTCGAGCCAGGAAAGTGTCGAAGCCGCGCATCCTGCCCATGCGCAATGCACGTGTCGTCCGTCTTTGTGACGAAGTGCATTCCCAGGCCCCTAGGGTCTGCCCTGAGTGCCAATCGTCAGGGGGGGTGCGGCCTGCCTATCCTCGTGGCCATGACCCAACGCCTTGCCCCGCTTTGTGCCGCCCTCCTGGGCGCTTGCCTGCTCACCGCCCCCGCCTTGGCCCAAGACGCCGCCAAACCCGCCGCGCCCGCCAAGTGGAACGTCAACCAACCCCCGGGCACCGCCAAGACGGTGACGCTCGACACCCGCACCGGCACCTGGATGAGCGTGGACGTCAGCCCCGACGGCAAGACGGTGGTGTTCGACCTGCTGGGCGACCTGTACGTGATGCCCATCACCGGCGGTCCGGCCAAGGCGCTCACGCACTCCATCGCTTGGGAGATGCAGCCCCGCTTCAGCCCCGACGGCAAGCAGATCGCTTTTGTGAGCGACGCTGGCGGCGGCGAGAACGTGTGGGTGATGGACGCCGACGGCAGCAACGCCCGCGCCATCAGCACCGAGGACTACCGGATGATGAACAACCCGGTGTGGCACCCCAACGGGCGTTACATCGCGGCGCGCAAGCACTACACCGGCACCCGCTCGGCCGGCTCGGGCGAGATTTGGCTCTACCACCTGGACGGCGGCAAGGGCGTGCAGCTCAACGAGAAGCCCAACTGGCAAAAGGACCTGGGCGAGCCGGCGATCTCGCCCGACGGTCGCCACCTGTACTACTCGATGGACGCCACCCCCGGCCGCACCTTCGAGTACAACAAAGACAGCAACAAAGAGATCTTCCGCATCGTGCGGCAAGACCTGAAGGACGGCAGCAGCGAGCCCTTCGTCACCGGCCCCGGCGGCGCCATCCGGCCCACGCCCTCGCCCGATGGCAAGCACCTCGCCTTCATCCGCCGCCAGCGCCAGGCCGACGGCACGCAGGCCAGCATGCTGTACCTGAAGGACTTGAAGTCCGGCGCCGAGCGCGCCGTCTGGGGGCCGCTGGAGCGCGACATGCAAGAGGCCTGGTCGGTGCAGGGCGTGTACCCCGGCATCGCCTGGATGCCGGGCAGCCGCGAGATGGTCGTCTGGGCCCGCGGCCAGATCTGGCGCGTGGACGTCACCCAGGGCACGGCCGCCAACATCCCCTTCCACGTGCAGCACACCCGCGAGGTGCGCGAGCCCCTGCGCGTGCAGCACGACGTGGCGCCCGAGCGCTTTGACGTGCGCCAGCTGCGCTGGGTGAACACCTCGCCCGACGGCAAGCAGGCCGTGTACTCGGCCCTGGGCCAGCTCTACGTCAAAGACCTGCCCAACGGAACGCCCCGCCGCCTGACGAACCAGAACGAGCACTTCGAGCTCTTCCCCTCGTTCTCGCGCGACGGCAAGTCCCTCGTCTACAGCACCTGGCACGACGAGAAGCTGGGCGACGTGCGTGTGCGCAACCTGGCCACCGGCAAGGAGGTCGTGGTCACGCAAGAGCGCGGCAAGTTCGTGGCCCCGCGCCTGTCGCCCGATGGCCAGCAGGTCGCCTACGTCAAGGCCCGCGGCGGCTACCTGACCACGCCCTGGCAAGGGCTGGGCACCGGGGTCTTCACCGTGGCGGCCGATGGCAGCGGCAAGCTCACGCGCATCAGCAAAGACGGCGAAGCGCCGCAGTGGGGCGCCGACGCCAGCAGCCTGTACCTGACGCGCACCACCTACCCGAGCGAGGTCGACATGCTGCGCACCCTGGTGCGCATCGACCTGGCCACGCGCGAAGAAACCCCCGTGGCCAAGAGCGACTTCGCCAGCGAGTACGCCGTCTCGCCCGACGGCCAGTGGCTGGGCTTCGTGGAGCGCTTCCACACGTACGTCACCCCCATGCCGCAAACCGGCAAGCTGGTGAGCGTGGGCCCCAAGATGGACGCGCTGCCCGTGCGCCAGCTGGACGTGAACGCCGGCGAGTATTTGCACTGGTCGGGCGACAGCGGCACCCTGCGCTACAGCCTGGGCGACGAGCTGTTCAGCATCCCCGTGGGCGCCGCCTACGCCAAGGACTTCAAGCGCCCCGAACAGGGTCTGAAGATCGGCTTCCAACAGGCCGCTGACAAGCCCCAAGGCGCCACCGCCTTCGTGGGCGGCCGCATCGTCACCATGAAGGGCGACGAGGTCATCGACGGTGGCGTGCTCGTGGTCCAGGGCGACCGCATCGTGGCCGTGGGCCGCCAGGGCGAGGTCGGCATCCCGGCCGGTGCGCAGGTGGTCGACGCCAAGGGCAAGACCCTGGTGCCCGGCTTCATCGACGCCCACTGGCACGGCGCCATGGCCGAGACGCAGTTCATCCCGCAGCAAAGCTGGGTCAACTACGCCAGCCTGGCCTTCGGCGTCACGGCGCTGCACGACCCCAGCAACCGCACCAGCGACATCCACACCGCCGCCGAGATGCAGCGCGCCGGTCGCATCGTCGGGCCGCGCATCTTCAGCACCGGCACCATCCTCTATGGCGCGAAGGCCGACGTCACGGCCGTGGTCAACAACCTCGACGATGCGCTCACCCACCTCAAGCGCCTCAAGGCCGCCGGGGCCATCAGCGTCAAGAGCTACAACCAGCCCCGCCGCGAGCAGCGCCAGCAGGTGCTGGAGGCCGCCCGCCAAACCAACATGATGGTCGTGCCCGAAGGCGGCTCGCTGTTCCAGGCCAACATGACCATGGTGGTGGACGGCCACACCACCGTGGAGCACGCGCTGCCCGTGGCCAAGGTGTACGACGACGTCAAGCAGCTTTGGGGCCAGAACGGCGTGGGCTACACGCCCACGCTGAACGTGGGCTACGGCGGCCTGGACGGCGAGCACTACTGGTACGCCAACACCGAGGTGTGGAAGCACCCCATCCTCAGCCAGTTCGTGCCGCGCAGCGTGCTCGAGCCGCGCGCCGTGCGCCGCCTGACCGCGCCCACCGAGGACTTCAACATCATCCAAGTGGCCAAAACCGCCACCGAGATGCAGCGCGCCGGCATCAAGACCAGCATCGGCGCCCACGGCCAGCGCGAGGGCCTGGGCACCCACTGGGAAATGTGGATGTTCGCCTTGGGCGGCATGACCCCCATCGAAGCCCTGCGCACCGCCACCCTGAACCCCGCCCAGGTGCTTGGCCTGGACAAGGACCTGGGCTCGCTCGAGGTGGGCAAACTGGCCGACGTGGTGGTCATCGACGGCGACGTGCTCAAAGACATCCGCCAGAGCGACCGCATCCGCTTCGTGATGCAAGGCGGCCGCCTGTTCGACGTGCCCACCATGAACGAAGTCGGCGCACGCCCCAAGGCCCGCAAGCCCTTCTTCTTCGAAGGCGCCGCGCGCGATGTGGCGGTGGACGAGCACGCGCTGGACGACGCGTCGGGCTATGGGCACGTTTGCAAGCACTAAAACGCGCGGCGCTGCCGCGCTGCTCGCACTCTTCCTCGCCGCCTGCGGCGGCGGAGGCGGTGGCAGCGCGCCGGCCCCCACACCCGCGCCCCCGCCGGTCCAGCAGACCGACGGCTCGCTGGACGACCCCACGGTCTACAGCAGCGGGGCCGACGCCGCGCTGGCCAGCGCGATCGAGGCCGCGGCCGTCACGCCGCGCAGCCTGGTGCTGGGCGGCCAGCGGCTGGACTACACCGCCACCGCCGGCCACCTGATCGCCCGCGAGCCCGACGGCGCGCAGCGCCCGCAGGCCAGCTTCTTCTACGTGGCCTACACGCTCAACGGCGCCAACCCCGCCACGCGCCCCGTCACCTTCTTCTACAACGGCGGCCCTGGCTCGGCCAGCGTGTGGCTGCACCTGGGCTCCTACGGTCCCAAGCGCCTGGCCACCGGGGCGCCCAGCACCACGGGAACCCAAGACTTCCCCCTCGTCGACAACGCCGACACCCTGCTGCCGCAGACCGACCTCGTCTTCGTCAACGCCATCAGCACCGGGCGCTCGCAGGCCATCGCGCCTTTCAGCAACCGCAGCTTCTGGGGCGTGGACGCCGACGCCGCCGTGTTCCGCGACTTCGTGCGCCGCTACCTCGACGTGAACCAGCGCAACGCCTCGCCCAAGTTCCTCTTCGGCGAAAGCTACGGCGGCCCGCGCACCGCCGTGCTGGCCCGCCGCCTGCAAGACGCCGGCGTGATGCTGGACGGCCTGGTCCTGCAGTCCCCGGCCCTGGACTACAACAGCAACTGCGACATCGGCAGCGCGCCCACCATCGCTTGCACCGGCTACGTGCCCAGCTACGCCGCCACGGGCGCCTGGTTCGGCCTCAGCCGGCCCGTGCCCACCGACCTGGGCGCCTGGGTCAACCAAGTCCGCCAGTTCGCCAGCACCCGCTACGCCCCGGCGGTGCAAACCTTCCTGAGCCAAGGCAGCGTGCCGGCCGACCTGCCGCCGCTGCTGGCCGACTGGACCGGCCTGCCCGCCGTGCAGTGGCAAAGCCAGTTCAACCTGCCGCCCAGCCCCTACCGCAGCCGCTTGCTGCCGGGGCAATTGCTGGGCCGCTACGACGCCCGCATGGCCGCGCCCAACGGCAGCGTCTTGGCCGCCGAGGGCGACCCCAGCAGCACCTTCATCAGCGGCGGCTTTGCCCGCGCCATCGACCGCTACCTGCGCGACGAGCTGCGCTACCGCAACGCGTCCACCTACGTCGTGCTCAGCAACGCCATCCAGCTCTGGGACTTCCGCCACGCCGGCCGCAACCTGCCCGACACCGTGCCCGACCTCGCCGCCGCGCTCGCACAAAACCCCCGCCTGCGCATCCTGGCCGTCAACGGCGTGCACGACCTGGCCACGCCCTTCCACACCACCGAGCTGGACCTCGCCCGCCTGGGCTCCGACCGCGTGCAGGTCAGCAACCACGCCGGCGGCCACATGAGCTACCTGGACGACACCAGTCGCCCCGCCCAGCGCGCCGCGCTGGCGCAGTTCTACGCCCAGGTGCTGGCCAACCGCCCGGCCAGCGCCGCGCCCGAACGCCAAGCCCAAGCCGCCCGCGAGCGGCCCCCGGCCGACCGCGTGGGCGTCTGGCCGCCGCAGCCCCAGGCGCCCGTGGCGCCCGAGCCGGCGGTGCAGGGCGTGCTTTGCGATCCTTGCGTGCCGCCGAGGCGGTGAGGGTCCTAGCGCCGACCGCTGGACTGCCGCGCCACATGGCCCGTCGCCGCCGCCATTGGCATGATGCGGCCGGTTAAGTCAAGTGCCGGAGCGCTCGGTCCGTAGCTGGGCCAAGGCCGCCAATGCGGCATGCGACGACTCGACTTGGTGGTTCAACGCTTCTCGCAAGCGGAGGGCCCTTGCAAAGCGTTCATCTGCGTCGTCAAGCCGGCCTTGCTCGACCAAGCTGCGGCCCCAGTGGTGAAGGGCCATCGCCTCGATGCGTCGCCACCCGCGTCGGTCAGCCAACGCCACAGCCAAGGCGAAGTGGCCATCGGCCAGCTGACGTTCTCCTACGTACTGTTCTGCTGTGGCCAATGCCGTCCAGAACCAAGCGATGGGTTCTTCAAGAGGCAGAGACTGCGCCAGTGCCTCGTGCCCCTGCAGCAAGGTCAGCGCTGCGTGTTCTTGCCGAGCGGTGGTGAGCAAGCCCCCGAGATCGGCAACAAGGTCCAGCACTGTGGCGTCGTCGCCCGCAGCACGTGCGGCCGCCAGGTCTGCACGCGACTGCTCAATGCGACGTGCCAGCGCCTCTGGGTCGGGCGCTGAAAAGCGCATGAATTCAAACGGGGCAGGGTTCGGCATGGACCGAGGCGTGTTGGTGTTGGTGAGGCTGGTCGGCTGCCTTCCATGGGCCGATGCATCAGCAGTTCGGGCGACGTCCCAGGGTCACGATGGACCGGCAGAGGACCGAAGCCTAGGCCACACTCAGCCGCCACAAGCCGTGCGGATTGAAGAAGGGCTCATCGGCCGCGTGTCTTGCGTCTGCCTCCAACTGGATGCGGTAGCGCGGGGCGGTGCTCGTTAGGCTGAACGTGTGTTGGTCGGCGAGCACGGGCGTTTCGGTCAGGCGCCAATGGTTGAACCGGTTCATCAGTTCAGCGGCGGCATCTGGGGACAGCGTGCGCGGCACTTCGCAGTCCGGCAGGGAGAAGTTGTGCATGCCGCACGAGTAATAGTGGTCGCGATCTGCGACCAGTGTGACGACGGCGGCGTACAAGTCGAAAGCGGTCCCGGACACCAACTGGCTCCAGCGCTCCCATGTGTGGGCAACGCCGGTCGATTCGACCTTGATTGCCAGACCCCCCACGCTCTCCAAGAGCTTGGTGAACTTGGCGACCTTGGCCCGCTCCTCCAACAGACGCGGGGGGGCGCGAAGGTAAGCGACGCTGGCATGGCGGTCGATGGCCGCCAGCGCCGCCTCCGTGAGCTTTCCTTGCCCGGCCAACTCAAACGCACGCTTGATCTGCGGATCGCGAGGTTGCACTTCGAGCCCGACGTGCTCCTTCTCTTGCATGTCCGCCAACACCATGCCCGCAAACATGAACCGTCCCTTGGGCTCGTGGGTGACGACGCGTCGAATGAAGTCGGAACGACCGTCCCACATGCCAGGAATGCAGAAGATGGCTTCGGTGACGGGCATTGGCTGGGCCATGGGGGTCTCGGTGAGCAAGAAAGCTGTCGCGCTTGATGTGATGACGCCAAGTGCGCTGCGCCTGGAGGTGTTCATGAGAGCTGGTCGCGTTGATGGCGATGGATTTCACCCCTCGCGGCTTGGGGGGCGGGTCGCTGCCGGGGTGGCTGCCCTGCAATGGGCACCATTTTGGCGAGCCAGCAGGGAGGCTTCGCAGCGAGCTTTCGATGACCGCCCTTGGCGTTATCGGTCATAGGCGTGGTGCTCGTGGTCGCTAAGCGGGACACAACACCAGCCGACTTCGACAAACCGCTGATGGCTCGCAAGCGTTCTCGAACGATCGGCCTACTCGCATGAACTAGGTCCAGGCGATGGCGTGAACGGCGCTTTTCTGTTGAGCGATGGATTCAGGGCAGGGCGCCGGCTGGACGGTAAGGTGGACCGGCGGCCTACCGGGGCTGCGCTGCACCTGCGTTCAGTAAGCGTTCGTAGACGTGCAAATCCCCCGCCGAGAAGCAGCAGAACACCACCTCCTCCAGCGAATCAAACCCCGCGACCGCCGCCTTCACGGTCGACACCGCGACCTGGGCGGCCAGTTCGATCGGGTAGCCGTAGATGCCCGTGCTGATGCTCGGGAAGGCGATCGAGCGACAACCGTTCTGGGCGGCAAGGGCCAGCGACTTTTCGTAGCAGGACTGCAGCAGCGCGGGCTCGCCGTGCTCGCCGCCGCGCCACACCGGGCCCACCGTGTGGACGATGAACTTCGCCGGCAGGCGGTGGCCCTTCGTGAGCTTGGCCTCGCCCGTTTTGCAGCCGCCCAGCAAGCGGCATTCGTGCAGCAGGTCAGGCCCTGCGGCGCGGTGGATGGCGCCGTCCACGCCCCCGCCGCCGAGCAAGGACGAATTCGCGGCGTTGACGATGGCGTCGACGCTCAGGGTGGTGATGTCGGCCTGGAGGGCGTGGATTCGGGTGGGCATCGCAGGGGGAGGAGGGGCGGTTTCAGGCGTCGACAGGGCGGCACGGCCACGCCGCCGTCGGCTCGTCCCCTACGCCGTGGGGGCGCGCCCGTGGCCCGCAGCGGTGGGTCAGGTCCCGTTCGAGGACGCGCCGACGGTTCACGTGGGCCGAGGCCATGGCTGTTCCTGCAGCGCGACGAGCAGACGCCGAGCGCCGAGCCCCAGTGGGTGGATGCGGTCGTGGATGGCAAACAGGCCGATGGACGGCGGCAGCACGCCCGGGTCTTCGATGCGCAATGGCACCAGCGCGCCAGCGTCGAGGTGGGCTTGCACCAGATGGCGGGGCATGGTGCCCCAGCCGAAACCCGCCAGCAGGAACTCCAGGCGCCGGGCGATGTCGACAAAGCGCCAGACCCGGGTGCTCACCACGCTGAAGCGCGGGCCGGGCCGCTGCTGCGGGTCGGTCAAGATCAGTTGCACTTGGTCTTGCAGCAGGTCGCGCGTGATGGGGCCCGTTTCCTGCGCGAGTGGGTGGGAGGGGGCCACCACTGGCACCATCGTGATTTGGGTCAGTGGCATGGCCTGCAGGTCTTGGGCGACTGAGGGCAGCAAGGCGCAAAGCCCGATCGTGGCGCTGCCATCGCGCACCCGGCGCTCGGCCGAGCCCATGCCCTCGGTGAACAGCGTGACCGCCAAGTTGGGGAACTCGGATTGCAAGAGCGCCAGCGCTTGGATGACCGGTGGCGAGGGCACGAAGCTGTCCATGGCAAGGGACAACTCGGGCTCCATGCCGGCCGCGATGTCTTGGGCCGTGCGCTCGAAGCGCTCCGCCTGGCGCAGCACCTGGCGGGCTTGGGCCACCAGCGCCCGGCCCGCGTCGGTGAAGCGTGGCGTGCGTGTGCTGCGATCGAAGAGTTGCACCCCTTGGCTGTCTTCCAGGCCCTGAACGGCGTGGCTGATGGCCGACTGCACCCGCCGCAGGCGCCGACCCGCCGCGGAAAAGCTGCCCGCTTCGTCGATGGCGACGAGCACGCGCAATTGGTCGAGGGTGAGGGCGCCGATCACTATCTATCTACAAACAAGATTAAATTGATCGAAATGTTATCGCTTCCATAAATGGAACGCAGGTCCTACCGTTGCATCCGTGCCGCCGACCGTCGTCGGCCACTGCAACTCAGGAGCATTTCATGACGACCGAATCCCTCGCTCTCGCGCGCCCCCGCAACCTGCTCGGCGCTGGCCTCTGGTTGGCCCAAGGCGGGCTAGCCTTCTTTTTGCTGTGGGGGGCTTACATGAAGCTCGGCATGCCCTTGGACGAGGCCGCCAAGATGGCGCCCTGGGTGGCGGCCCATCCTGGTTTGGCCCGCTTCACCGGTGTGGTGGACCTGCTTGGGGGCTTGGGCATCGTGCTGCCCGCGCTGCTGCGCATCTGGCCCGTGCTGAGCGTTTGGGCCGCCGCGGGCATCACCGCCTTGCAGGTGCTGGCGATGGGCTTTCACATCGTTCGCGGCGAGGCCATGGTGCTGCCCATGAACCTGGTGCTGCTGGCGCTGGCGGTCTTCGTCCTTTGGGGCCGCACGCGGGCGCGGCCCTTCGCGGCGGGACGCTGAGCGGGCATGCGCTGGGTGCGGGGTTGGTGGCCCCGCCTCACTCCCAAGACGGCAACCGAAAGTCCGTCGCCAACGCCAGCAGGCGCAGTCCGCTGGCCAGTCCGGCGCCCACCAGCAGCACCGCCCCTTCGGGCCAGCCCAGGGCCTGGGCGCCCACCACGGCCCAGCCGCCCAGGAAGGCGCACACGGCGTAGGGACGGTGGTCGTGGAAGGCGCTGGGGATGTCGTTGCACACGATGTCGCGCAGCACGCCGCCGCACACGGCGGTGATCACGCCCATCAGCACGGCCACGATGGCCGGCTGGCCCATGGCCAGCGCCAGCTGCGTGCCGGTGGCGGTGAACAGGCCCAGGCCCAGGGCGTCGGGCCATTGCATGGCGCGCTCGGTCACGGCCAGGTGGCGCTTGCGCAGGAACAGCATGGCGCCCAGGCACAGCAGCACCAAGGCCCACAGCCAGTTGGCGTGCTCCACCCAGAAGAAGGGGCGGCGGTCCAGCAGCACGTCGCGCAACGTGCCGCCGCCAAAGGCGGCCAGGCCGGCCACCACGATGAGGCCCACGGCGTCCAGCTTCTTGCGCGCGCCGGCCAACAGACCGGACAGGGCAAAGGCCACAGTGGCGGCGATTTCGATGGCCGACACCAAGGTCGACGGGCTCAGTGCCGGGCTCAGGGCCGAGGGCAGGGCGATCAGCGGCATGTTCAGGGCTCGTTCTCGGGGTCGTTGCGCGCGCGCTGGGCCGCGGCGGCGGCTTGCCGCAAGGGCGCGGCGTCGGCGGCCGGGTCGCGTGCCAGCGCGACCGACGTGGCCTCCACGGCCTCGGCCCATTGCGTCAGGGCCCTGTGGTGCTTGGGCAGCTCGGACTGGCAGGCCGCCAGCACTGGGGGCACCAGGGCCAAATAGGCCTCGAAGAAGGCGCGGTCGCTGGCGGGCTCGCCCAGCGGGAAGAGCTCGGGGTTCAGCTGCACGCGCAGGCTGCGCCACCAGTAGGTGCACACCTCGGCGGGCATGTCCTCGGCCCGCTGCCAGCTGCCGGGCGCGGGGGTGAAGCTGGCGCGCAGCCAGCCCATCACCGGCGCCAGCTGCTCGGCGGGCTTGGCGCCGGGTTGGCGCGCGCGGGCCACGGCGATCAGGCCTTTCAAGGTCCAGTAGTCGGCGTTGGTGCAAGGGTTCTGCGTGGCGCCGTAGGCGGCGTGGCAGTGGTCGGCCATGCGCTCGGCCAGGGCCATCAGGCTTTCGAACTCGGCCGGCTTCAGGTCGGCTTGGAACTCGTTGGCGCGGTCCAGCACGAAGGCCGCGCTGGCGCGCATCTTCACGGGCTGCGCTGGGCCCACCAGGCCCGAGGGCACGGCCGAGAGCGAGTCGGCCTGCGACGTCAGCCAGTCCCGCAAGGCCGTGCGCAGCGGGCCGCGGCGGGGCTGGGCGTCCAGCAGGGCCTCGGCGTCTTTCGACCACCCGTGCAGCTGCTGCCGGAACGCCGACGGCGACTGAGCGCTGGCCGGGCCCGCCATTCCCAGCGCCAGCAGCGCTGCACCGATCCCGATCCGCCAAGCTCCCATGCCCCTGCGCCCCTGAGTTTCAAAAGGGGACGATGCTAGCCAGTCACTTTCGCGAAGGAAGCGCTGCAGGTACGGGAAGTTACGGGTACGTAACCGCATGTACCTCGCCACACTCCGCAGCGCTCCAGTCGCCCCCACGGTCGGCTGGCCCCCGTAGTTGGTTGTAGGGGCGTTGCGCCACAGCCATGCGGTACCGGCCCCTTGCGCGTCGCCTTGTCCTTGTCCTGCCCCCCCCGTTGGGACTGCACTTGCGCCGCTCTGTTCGCCCCGAAGGTTTCGGTGGGCAACACGGGGCTCCGAACCTTCACCCTTCAGTGGGGGTGAAGGGGCGACGGAGCGGCCGAGTCGGTCCCTGATTCGAGCCCTCAGGAGACCTGGCCGTGAACCGAAAGAACTTCCCCTTGCGTTGGGCCGCCGCTGCGGCCTTGTCCGTTGGCATGGCGCTCGCGCCCCTGGGCGCCGCCCAGGCCGACACCTACACCCAGACCAAGCACCCCATCGTGCTGGTGCACGGCCTGCTGGGCTTTGACGCCCTGGGGCCCGTGCAGTACTTCTACGGCGTGCCCAGCAACCTGCGCGGCGGCGGCGCCACGGTCTACACGGCCAGCGTGTCGCAAAGCAACAGCACCGAGGTGCGCGGCGAGCAGCTGCTCAGAGAGTTGCGCGGCCTCAAGGCCCGCTACGGCCACGCCAAGTTCAACCTGCTGGGGCACAGCCACGGGGGCAACACCGCGCGCTACGTGGCCGCCGTGGCGCCGGACCTGGTGGCCAGCGTCACCACCGTGGGCACGCCGCACCAAGGCAGCAAGGTGGCCGACGCCATCCAAGGCATCACCAGCGCCACCGGCACCACGGCCGCCGTGGCCGCCGTGGTGAACGGCTTGTCGGCCGTGGTGGCCTACCTCTCGGGCAGCGGCGCCAACCCGCAGAACGCGCTGGGCTCGCTGCAGTCGCTGTCCACCGCCGGCGCCAAAGACTTCAACCGCCGCTTCCCGCAGGGCGCGCCCACCACCGCCTGCGGCAGCGGCCCGGCCAGCGTCAACGGCGTGCGCTACTACTCCATGGGCGGCACCTGGGTGCTGACGAACGCGCTGGACGTGTCCGACGCCTTCCTGGGCGCCAGCGCCGTGTTCTTCGGCTTCGAGGCCAACGACGGTCTGGTGAGCCGCTGCTCCAACCACTGGGGCACCGTGCTGCGCGACGACTACGGCTGGAACCACATCGACCAGATGAACCACGTGTTCGGCCTGCGCAGCATCTTTGCGTCCGACCCCGTGGCCGTGTACCGCGCCCACGCCAACCGGCTGAAGAACGCCGGCCTGTGAAGCCCGCCGTGCTGCTCGGCGGCGGCCTGCTGGCCGTGGCGCTGGGCTGGGCCGTGTTCGGGGGCCCGCCTCGCGGCGAGCCCGCGCCGGCGGGTGCGCCGACCGCCGTCACGCCCCCGCCCGCCGCCCCGGCGCGGGCGGCCGCGCCCGGCCTTGCCCCCAGCGCGGCCTCGGCTGCCTTCGCGCCGGTGCTGGGCCGCGGCTCGCTGGCCGGCACCGAGCTGGACGGCGATTGGGCCTGGCCCGGCCAAGGCGGCTTGCGCCCCAGCGCCGGCCTGCGCCGCCGCTTCGACCACCTGCTCAGCCGCCAGGGCGAACTGCCCCTGGCGGCGTTGCAGGCTGAGCTGGCGCGCCTGGCCCGCGCCGAGCTGCCGCCGCATGCGGCCGACGAGGTGCTGGCCCTGTGGGGGCGTTACCTCGCCCTGCAGCAGCACCCCTGGCGCACCCACGTGCACCCCCGCCGTCCCGAGACCTGGCGCCCCGCGCTGGCCGAACGCCAGCAGGTGCGCCGCCAGCACCTGGGCCCCGCTTGGGCCGCGGCCTTCTACGCCGACGAGGAGCGCGAACTCAGCGCCACCATCGTCGCGCTGGAATCCGGCCAAGCCGCCCCGGCCGCCCCCGAGCCCACGCCGCCCCTGCACCCCCAAGCCGCCGAGCGCGAAGCCGCCGTGCAGGCCGAGTGGGAAGCCTGGGAACGCCGCCTGGCCCAGGCCCGCGCCGAGCTGGTCCGCCTGCAAGCGGCCCCCGAACTGAGCGCGACGCAGCGCCACGCGGCGGCCGAGCGGCTGATCGCCGAGCGGTTTCAGGGCACGGAAGCGGTGAGGGCGCGGGCGCTGTTGGGCTTGCCGCCCCCCTGACCCCCCGGGGTGTCCCTGAAGGGTGCCGCCTCAGCGGCCGCCGAAGCGCCAACAGCCGACACACCCGCCAGCGCCGGCCCCGCGCAAAACGTCCCTTGAACATCCCATGGCGAGATGGCTGCTCGCGTCACCAACGAGCGCCTCCCTGCTAGCCTCGGCCCCATGCTTGGGATGGGTCGTCCATGAACGCTGTCGAACTCTCGTTTCTGGGCTTGGTCGCGTTCGCCGCCGTTGGCTTGGGCCTCGTCATTTTTTTTGGCACGCGGGCAAGGCGCGCGCAAGAGCTCGAGGGCGAAGCCCTGACCGTGGAGCAGGTGCGTCAGGCGCTCAGTCGCGATCTGCTGCCCGGCCCGCTGGTCTGGGGCGTGTGGCAAGGCCTGCTGTCGGCCGGGGCGATGTGCCTTCGGGTGCGCGATGGACAAGGGCTGCCAGTCGCCAACATCAGCTACCACGCACTGCCCATGGACGGCGTGCGCCAGTCCTTTGAGATGGCCGATCGGCGCTACGAATGCGTCTCACGCGGCGTGCTGAGTGGTCGTTCGCTGCTGCGCGATGCGCAGAGTGGCGAGATCTTGTTCTCTTGCGAGCACCGCGCATTCCGCCTGCGCTTCTTCCGTGGCGACAGCGACGAGCTCCTGTTCGAGCTGACAGGTCTGACCGTTTTCCATTCGTATGCGCGCCTGATGCGAGAAGGCCGCGAGGTGGGCCGCCTGCTTCGCCTCAACGAAGGGGCGGGGGCGCCCGTGGTACTGACACTCGCAGAGCCGGGAACACCGTCCTTGGCGCTTTGCTTCGTGCTGCTCAGCCCGAGCTGACCGCGCCGCAGCACCAAGCGGCGGGCGAGCGGCTGATCGTCGAGCGGCTTCCAGGTACGGAAGCGGTGACGGCGGGCCTTGCCGGGGCTGCCGCCGCCCTGATCACAATGCCGGCATGCCCCACCCCTTGCACGGTTTGCCCCTCTCGTCTCAATTCAAGGACCGCGGCAGGCAATTGCTTTGGCTCGCGCCCGCATTGGTGGTGGCGCTGTGGCTCGGCTGGCAGGTTCAGCAGCGGCTGACCTGGGTGACTCACGGTTTGCACATCCCGGCGCAGGTGATCGAGCTCAGTCGCAGCCATTCGCGCAGCAGCACGGCGAGCGGGCGAAGCGCGCTTCGCCTGGACGTCGTGGTGGACGTCCCCGACCCACGCCGAGAGGGGGCGGTCGAG
This sequence comes from Inhella crocodyli, assembly GCF_004004565.1. GTDB lineage: Bacteria > Pseudomonadota > Gammaproteobacteria > Burkholderiales > Burkholderiaceae_C > Inhella > Inhella crocodyli. Next base: position 60,710 of record NZ_SACM01000005.1, on the reverse strand, counting down.
CGCTTGCACTTCTTGGCGCCCTTGCTTCATGCGGTGCTCCACGTGGGCGATTCGGTCCTGGTGCTGCACGACCCGCTGACCCTGTCGCCGCAGGAGCCCTTTGTTCTCGCGCACCCACTGCAACTGTGGCAAGGCCCGGCCTTTGGCCTGCTGCTGCTGGGCGTTTGCTGGGCGCTGCCATATGCCGCGCTGCACCGCCGCTATCCGGCGCCCGAAGCGCGGCGGCGGGCCTTGCGTCGGCGGCAGTGGGCGCTGGGCGTGGCGGTGATGGTGCCGGTGCTGGTCGGCCAAGCCCTCGCCCTGCGCGACCGAGCCGCGCAGGACGGCGACCGCGCGCTCGAAGCCCGTTGGCCGGCCTGGACCGAGTTGGACGCCGAAGTCCCGCGGCCCTGGTGGTGGTCGCGCCTGCCTTGGCATGGCGTCGATCCCGTGACCGACGAGGCCGGCGCTCAAGCCTGGCGCAGCGCACCCGTGGGCCCAGGTCTCGTGGGCTGGGGGGACGTCGGGGCCTCTGAGCGCCGCTTCAAGTTCGTGCGCGCCCGCATGCTGGCGCTGCGCGAGCAGCCGGGGGCCCTGGCCGGCTTGCTCGGCCAGGGGCACGACCCCAACTTCATCCCGCTCTACCGCTTCTTTCTGACGCACTACCTGGACGCGACATGGAGCGCACCGGGCTGCTCGCGCTGCAACGACAGCAGCCAGGTCACCGAAATGGCCGGCGACCTGATGCTGATGTTGGTGCAAGACGGCCGGCTGGACGAAGCCGCCCGGTGGGCGCCGCGCATCGTGGCCGACAAGCTGCCCGGTGCCGATGCCCGCGCGCGCCTGTCGTTCCTGATCGCCTACCGATCGCTGCTGGAAGCCCAACTCGGTCCCGAGGCGGCGCAGCGTCAGTTGCAGGCCTTGGTTGACGACGCCATCGCTGCGGCACGTGCCCATGGTGAAACCTGGGCCTTGGAGCGCTGGGCCGGCTTTTGGCGGGGCTACGTCGCACGGCCGCGTCGAGGGCTTGCAGCGACGCGCTGATCCAACACGTCCCGGGACGCTGGATCGGCGGTGGGGCCCCGTGGGTCCGTGGCGCCGCAGTCAGCCGGGGGCTGCAAGGATGCGCGGCTCTTAGGGGCAACGGGCCAGACCTGCAGCCAAGGGCTCGCGGTGACTGCCTTGAGCTTGATCCCGGCTCAGGCCTTGGGGCCGCCCGCCTGCTCGGCCGCGGCCCGGCGTTGCTTGAACAACTGCCACTCCGCCCAGGCGTAGACGAAGGGGAAGGGCAGGGCCGGCAGCGTCACGCCGATGCAGGTGTCGCCCGAGCAACTGTGCGCCACCTCGGTCGCGTAGGCCGCCCACACCAGTGCGCACCAGAACACAAAGGCCAACAAGAACGCGAAGCGCACCATGCCCAGCCCAGGCAAGGGCGGGGTGCCTTGGCGCGTGAAGCGTCCCGTCACGGCCTGCGCCGCGCGAATCGGGGCCATGGCCACGCCGGCAAACAGCACGAGGGAGACGGCGAGGCCGGGGAGGCTGAAGGTCATGGCTTGGGTCGACAGGCAAACTTGGGGCAGTTGGGGCTGAAGGAGGGGCGGTTGGCTTTTATGGCGCGCGCTGGTTACCAAAGGGGGCAAAAGGCAAGACCTGACCCTAGTACCCCCAGAGTTTCACTTTCAAAACAAGCCGGCTAGTACTAAAAAGGCCGGGAGGGCAAGCGCGTAAAGCATCAGTGATTTGTCAAACAAGTCTGCCATGTGGGCGTCCTCTTTTCGAATGGATAAAGTGGCCAAAGTGGCTTCCTGTCCATTCAATCTTCGGTGGCATGTGTAGGAACAAATAATCCAAATGCCAGTGACAAGATCAAAACCAAAATCATGGCTTGACCCGTCCTCGCTGCCAAAGTTGCCCAGCTAGCGATGTACAGAATCGGTGATGCATACCGGAGGACTAGCAGCTGCCATCTGCAATGGTTGGAATGTTATCTTTGGGCATCGTTGATATTTGGATGGACAGTTAACGCTAATCTCTCGGTTGCCGAAGTCTCTTGGTAACCATTGCGATGGCTGACAGCAGCATCAGTGCGGTGCCAAGTATGACGGCGATCTGCGCTTTGTCGGTAACGCCCCCAATGGACCGATAGACCGTCACGCTGAGAAGCGTCAATACAACCACTCCGATGAATCGTGCGTGATCAAAGCCCGCCATTGAAAACCAGTATCCGACAAATACAATGATGCCACCCGCGATACCAGTCAGTGCTATCTGCCACTGAAGCAGCCCACCAAGTGCAAACGCGAGCAGTAGGCAACTACTCAGGAGAAAAATGGACGTCGATGAACGCTCAATGCGCATCCATTTCTGCCCGTGCTCACAGTGGGCAGGCGGTTCGTGGACCAAAGCGCTCCAAAGTCGTGTGCGCAAGTTTTTCAAAATGCATCGCCCCCTTTGAATTCGTGGCTTGGTTGAGTGGGTCTGGGGCCGACCGATTGCGGTCGAACCCGGCGATCGCTGCGATGGCACGCAGTGACCCGCGGCATGGGGGCGTTTTCCTTCACAACCCCTCCCTCAACGTCGCCAACACATCGCTGTGGAACTCCCGCCGGTACAGCACCCACACCACGAAGGCGGTGGCGCCGATGAAGGCCCAGGGGGTGAAGAACCAGGCGACGACGGCGAAGGAGAGGTAGTAGGCGCGCAGGCCATCGTTGAAGGTTTCGGCGGCCATGCCCATGAGGCGGCCGGCGCGGTCGGCAAAGGCGTGGCGGGCGGCTTCGTCGGGGAATTGGTCGGCGTCGGGCGCGGCGCCCACCAGGATGGCGCCGAAGCTGTATTGCCGGATGCTCCAGGTGAAGCGGAAGAAGGCGAACACGAAGATGGCCGTGAGCACGGCCAGCTTGAGGTCGAACACCAGCATGCTGGTGCGGGCGGCGAAGGGGATCTCGCGCACCAGCTCGGTGGCCTTCTCGCTGGAGGCCAAGGCGGCGAGCAAACCGCCAATGATCAGGATGCTGGTGCTGGCAAAGAAGGCCGGGCTGGCCGACAGCGACTGCGTGACGGCGGCGTCGACGATCCGGTTGTCGCGCCGGGTGGTTTGCAGCATCCACTCGCGCCGCCAGCGGTTGGTGGTTGCCAAGATGGAGAGCTTCTTGCCCGCGCGCCAGCGCGACCAGTGGGCGTAGCCCCACCAGGCGGCAAAGAACAAGGCGAGCGCGAGCCAGTCGGCCCAGGGCAAGAAGGCGAAGGCGGAAGAGAAGGGCGGCATGCGCCGCAATGTAAGTCGCGGCCCGCGTCAGAAGGCCAGGTAGCGCCCAGGGCGGTGGTTCACGGCCAGGGCCAGGTTCATGGCCACGGCGGCCACGATGGACAGGGCCAGGCGCGGGCCGTCCAGCCAGGGCCAGGCGCCCAGCAGGATGGTGGCGTCCAGCCCCAGCTGCACCCAGCCGGCGCGCCAGCCGAAGCGGTCTTGGCACCACAGCACCAGCACGTTCAGCCCGCCCAGGCTGGCCCGGTGGCGGAACAGGATGACGAAGCCCACGCCCACCAGCAGGCCGCCGGCCACGGCCGCAAAGCCAGGCGCCACGCGGGCCCAGGCCAGCCACTGCGGCAGCTGCGCGCTGGCCAGCGAGAGCAGCGAAACGGCGGCCACGGTTTTGAGCGTGAAGCGCGGGCCCATGCGGCGCCAGGCCAGCGCGTAAAAGGGCAGGTTGAGCGCGAAGAACAGCGCGCCGAAGGGCCAGCCGGTGGCGTAGTGCGCCAAGAAGGCCAGGCCCACGATGCCGCCGGTCATCAGCCCCGCGTGCTGGAACAGGCTCAGCCCCAGGGCCACCAGCAGCACGCTGGTGAGCAGGGCCTGCACGTCTTCGTACAGGCGGTGGCGTTGCAGCGCGGGGGGCGCGGGGGGCGCAGGACTTGGGGTGGGGGCGGCCGGCATGGCCCGCATCGTCGCCGTGCGGCGACGATGCGGCCTTGTTTCAGGTCAAGCGGGGCCGGGCGTGGCGGCCGCGATTTGGCGCAGGGCCTGCTCGAAGGCCTCGGCCGGCTGGCCGCCGCTGATGAGGTGCTTGCGGTTGATGACCACGGCGGGCACCGCGCGGATGCCGGCTTCTTGCCACATGGCCTCGGTCTCGCGCACCTCGTCGGCAAAGCGGCCGCTGGCCAGCACCGCGGCGGCCTCTTGGGCGTCCAAGCCCACCTGGGCGGCCAGGGCGGTCAGCAGCGCGGCGTCGCCTGGGTTGGCGCCGTCGCCGTGGTAGGCCTTCAGCAGCGCTTGCTTGAGTTGCCACTGTGCCCCATCCGGTTGGCCGGGCAAGCCGGCCCAGTGCAGCAGGCGGTGGGCGTCGAAGGTGTTCCAGATGCGCGAGCGGGTGCCGAACTGGAAGCCCACCTCGGCACCGCGCGCGTGCAGCACGGCGCGGTTTTGTTCGATCTGCTCGGGGCCGATGCCGTACTTGGCCGTGAGGTGCTCCACCACGTCTTGCCCCTCGGGCGGCATGGCGGGGTTCAGCTCGAAAGGCTGGCACTCGATGTGCGCGGTGATGCCGGGCGCCACGCGGTTCAGCGCGGTTTGCAGCGCGTGCAGGCCCACGGCGCACCAGGGGCAGGCGATGTCGCTGACGAAGTCGATTTGCAGTTCGATGCGGGGGGTGCTCATGCAGGGGCTTTCGTTCAGCGCGCGGCCAGGCCGTCGAAGCAGGTGCGCAGCAGGCAGCTGATGGCCTGTTCCTCGGTGTAGCTGCCGCCGGCCTTGAGCACGCCGAGCACGGGGTCGCATGCGCGGGAGAACAGGGTGTAGAGCACCACCTCGGCGGGCACCTCGGGGCTGAGGGCGCCGTCGGCCTGCGCGGCCTCGATCCACTCGCCCAGGCGCTCGCTCAGGGCCATGAGGCGGTCCATGTAGTCGCGGTTGGCCACCAGGGCGCTGCGCAGGGTGCTGTTCTGCGCGGGCAGCGAGGGCATTTCGCCGGCCCACTGCACGTGCATGGTCCAGCGAGCCACGGCCTTGAGGCGGTCCAGCGGCTGGGGCAGGGCGGCGGCCTCGGTGTCGCAGAAGGCCTGGGCGCGTTCCAGCACGCGCACCATGGCCGCGGCGGCCAGGGCTTCTTTCGACTCGAAGTGCTTGTAGAGGCTGGCCTTGGCGATGCCGACTTCGGCGGCCACGGCGTCGACCGTCATGGCGTCGAAGCCCTTGTCGGCCAGCAATCGGTTGACGGCGTCCACGATGGCGTCTTCGCGCGCCTGCAGCACCTGTTCGCGGAAAGAAGGCTTGTTCATCCCGGCATTGTAGGAAGTCGCGACTGCCCGTTTCTTTGTGCAACTGATCGGTATCGATAAAAACCACACAGTTCACTAAAGTTACTGGGCGGTATACGCTGCGACTCATTGGTTTGCGGCGCTGGGCCGGCAGACCGCTAACCCGGAGAGCACCCATGACGAATTGGCTACGCCGCTGGAGCGCCGCCTTGTTGGCCGGCCTCACCCTTGCCGCCTGTGGCGGCGGTGACGAGAAAACCACCGTCTTCGACGTGATCAAGGCCGACCCCAGCTCGCAGGTGCTGGCCGAGGCCGTGACCGCCGCGGGCCTGGAGTCGGCCCTGCGCGCCGATGGCGCGATCACGGTGTTCGCCCCGAGCGACGCCGCCTTCACCGCTCTGCTGGCCGAACTGGGCGTGAGCAAGGCCCAACTGCTGGCCGACAAGCCCCTGCTGACCGCCGTGCTGCAGTACCACGTGCTGGGCAGCCGCGTGGCCAAGGCCGACGTGCCGCTGGGCAAGCCCATCACGCCGCTGGGCGGGGGCATCTTCAAGATCGACCAGGTGGGCAGCGACCTGGTGATCACCGACGGTCGCAACCGCACCAGCCGCATCACCGCCGCCGACGTGCCCGCCGACAACGGCCTGGTGCACAAGGTCGACAAGGTGCTGCTGCCGGCCAACCGCACGGTCGTGCAAACGGCGCAGTCGCTGAGCGACTTCAGCATCCTGGTGGAGGCTGTGGTGGCCGCCGACCTGGCGCCGACCCTGTCGGGCAACGGGCCGTTCACGGTGTTCGCCCCCACCAACGCCGCCTTTGCCAACCTGCTGACCGAACTGGGCCTGACCAAGGCCGAGCTGCTGGCCAACAAGCCGCTGCTGACCAAGGTGCTGACCTACCACGTGCTGCCCGGCCGCGTGCTGAAGGCCGAGGTGCCCGTGGGCCCGGCCATCGCCACCGTGCAAGGCGAAAGCTTCACCATCAACAGCGCGCTGGAGATCACCGACCGCAACGGCCGCAAGGCCAAGATCACCGGCACCGACGTGCTGGCCAGCAATGGCGTGATCCACGTGGTGGACAAGGTGATCCTGCCCAAGATCCCGACCGTGGTGGAGATCGCGCAGAGCAGTCCGGACTTCAGCATCCTGGTGGAGGCCGTGGTGGCCGCCGACCTGGCCGGCACGCTGAGCGGCCCGGGCCCGTTCACGGTGTTCGCCCCCACCAACACCGCCTTTGCCAACCTGCTGACCGAGCTGGGTCTGACCAAGGCGCAGTTGCTGGCGAACAAGCCGCTGCTGACGAAGGTGCTGACCTACCACGTGCTGCCTGGCCGCGTGTACCGCAGCGGCGTGCCCCTGGGCGTGCCCGTCACCACCGTGCAGGGTGGCACCTTCACCGTGGGCGCTGACCTGCGCATCACCGACGCCAACGGTCGACGCGCCGGCATCACCGCCACCGACGCCTTGGGCCTCAACGGCGTGGTGCACACGATCGACCGCGTGATCCTTCCCGCGCTCTGAGCTTCACGAGCGCATTTCCCCGGGGCGACCGCGTCGCCCCATTTCTTGACCCCTGAGGAGTGGTACCCATGAAAAAGTTCATCGCCCTGGCCGCCCTGTCCCTGTCGGCCCTGGCCGTGCAAGCCAAGGACATCGTCGACACCGCCGTGGCCGCCGGCCAGTTCAAGACCCTGGCGACGGCCCTGCAAGCCGCCGGCTTGGTCGACACCCTGAAGGGCAAGGGCCCGTTCACGGTGTTCGCGCCCACCGACGCCGCCTTTGCCAAGATCCCCAAGGCGCAGCTGGACGCGCTGCTGGCCGACAAGGCCAAGCTGACCGCCGTGCTGACCTACCACGTGGTGCCGGGAAAGGTGATGGCCAAGGACGTGAAGGCCGGCAAGGTGAAGACCGTGCAGGGCGGCGAGCTGACCCTGGGCACCACGGGCGGCGTGACGGTGGACGGCGCCAAGGTCGTGCAAGCCGACATCGCGGCCGACAACGGCGTGATCCACGTGATCGACAGCGTGGTGCTGCCGAAGTAATTCCGGCGCCCTGAATGCAAAAGCCCCGCGGCGGTGCCGCGGGGCTTTTGCATTGGGTGGGCGTGGGGTTCAGCCGCGCAGGCGTTGCAGCAGTTCGGCCTCGCGGGCCGGGGCCAGGCCAGCGCGCAGGGGTGCCGTGCGACGCTTCTCGTCCAAGCCCTGCCACCAGGCCACGGTGTCGCGGCCGGTGTCGGCCAGGGGCCGGAACGTGAGCCCGGCGGCCACGGCGCGGGCGTTGCTGCGGCGGTGAAAGCCCGCCGTTTCGCCCTGGCCCGGGATCCACACGGGCAGGTCGCCCCAGGCGGAGACTTTTTCCTTCTCGAGCCACTCGGCGCTGGCTTCGACCCATTCCGCCTTCGAGCCCAAGGCGCTGCGCAAGGTGTCGAGCATTTCGCCCATCGTGAGGTTGCCGGTGGGGCCCAGGGCGTTGTAGGCGCCGGTGGCGCGGGCCTCGGCCAGGCGGATCGTCCATTCGGCCAGGTCGCGGGCGTCGATCAGGCGCACGGGGTCGGTGCGCGGCGGCACGAGCGTGGGCCCGCCGCGCTGCACGCGCAGCGGCCAGTAGGTGAAGCGGTCGGTTTCGTCGCCGGGGCCCACGATGAGGCCCGGACGCACGATGGCGCTGTGCGCCGCGCCGTACTGGGCGATCACCTCGTCCTCGCACGCGGCCTTGAGCGGGCCGTAGAGGGCCATGTTCTTGCGCAGGCTGGCCATGGTCTCGGCGAAGCGGTCGGGGCCGGTGTAGCGCTCGCGTTCGGCGCTCTCGTCAGCGCCGACTTGGGCGTTGTCGGCGTAGACCGAGACCGTGCTGATGAACAGGTGGTGGGCGACGTTGCTCTTGAGCACGGCGGCGGCGTCGCGGACCCAGTGCGGCACGGCGCTGGGGTTGTCGATGCAGACGTCGAAGCGCCGGCCTTTCAGCGAGGCGTAGTCGTTGGTGTCGCGGTCGCCGGTGAGTTCTTCCACCTCGGCCGGCCACTCTTTGGGGCGGCGCCCGCGGTTGAACAGCGTGACCTTGTGGCCGCGCGACAGCGCGTAGCGCACTTGGTGCGGGCCGACGAAGCCGGTGCCGCCGAGGATGAGCAGGTGCATGGGGCGGGGTGGGGCGCTCGAGGCCCCTTGCGCCCAAGCGGGCAGGGCGGCCGCGCCGAAGCCGGCGGCCAGCACGTGGCGGCGGGGGAGGTGGGGCATCGTGGCTCCTCGAATCAAAGGAGCCCCAGCCTACGCAGGGGGCGGCCGCCTGCGATTCGTCACGCCGGGAGAACCCGGCTCGGTTCGGGGCCGCCGGCTCAACCGGCCAGGCGCCAGGCGGCCCGGTGCATCTGGGCCATGTGGTACGGGTCGGGCTGCAGGTCTTCGCAGGTGCGGCTCAGGCAGTCGGCGCCGGGGCGCCAGCCGCCGTGCTCGGCGTCCACCAAGGTGCGCTGCACCCAGGCTTGGGTTTGTTCCACGCGGCGCCACAACTCGGGGCGCTGCGTGGCGTCGGCCGCCACCATCAGGCCGTGCAGGCACTCGGCCTGCTGCCACCAGCCTTTGGCGCGGTCGATGCTGCCGTCGGGCAGCAGGCGGTTGAAGCAGCCGCCGTCGATGTCGTCGTAGCCCTTGGCCAGGGCGAACTGCAGCACCCGGTCGGCCACGGCGCCCAGGGTGGGCGACACGCCCAGGCGGTTGGCGTCGATCAGCAGGTGCACCCATTCGAACTGGTGGCCCAGGTCGGTGAAGCCCTTGGCGTCGGTGTGGGGTTTCCACTGCCGGTCGTACCACTCGGGCAGGTGGGCGCTGCCGTCGGGCAGGCCTTGCACCAGGCTGCCCAGCACCCACGGGGCCAGCTGGCGTGCGCCCGCCAGCCCGGCTTGCGCCATGGCGGGTTGCGGCGCTTGCGCCATGGCCAGCAAGGCCTCGAACAAGTGCATGCTGGGGTTTTGCGTACGCGATTCGTCCTGCCCGTGCGCGAAGCGTCGGTCGGCGTTGCTGACCAAGGCGCCGAAGCGGTCGAGCAACTGCTGCGAGATGGTTTGCCAGGTTTGAAACGCGGCGCTGGCCCAGCCGGGGTCGGGGCTGACGCGGGCGAGCTCGCTCAGGGCCAGCAGCGCGAAGGCGTGGCCGTAGCCGCGCTTGGCGTCGGCCTCCGGCTTGCCCTCCAGGTCCACCTGGTGGAAAAAGCCGCCGTGGACGGGGTCGCTGAAGTGCTTCAACAAGAAGCGACCGGCGGATTCGGCGGCTGGCAGGCAGCGCGGGTCGAGCCCGGCGTCGTGACCGGCCACCAGCGCCGCCACCAGGCGGGCCTGGTGCGTGAGCTCGACGGCGGGGCGAGCGTTGGGGCGCAGGCGCCAATCGCGGGTGAAGCCGCTGCGGCAGGCGCCGTTGGGCAGAAGGGCCACGCGCAGCCAGTGCGACAGGTGCCCCTGCACCAGCGCCTGCCGGTGCCAAGGGCCATCCAGTCGCTGGCCGCTGTGGGCCGGCTCGCAGCCGACCAAGGCCATCAGTGGCAGCAGGGGCAGCAGGGCCCCCAGGCGCAGGGCGTGGCGGCGGGGCGGGCCGGGGGGCGTCATGCGGCGCGTGCGCGGGCGGAGCGCCAGGGCGCTCAGGCGCTCTTCTTCTTGCCGCGCTCCATCACCTGCGGCGCGGGCGGGGCGACGGGGGCGCCGCCCAAGATCGGCTTGTTGGTGCCGGCGTCTTTCTTGGGCTTCTTGGACTCTTTGTTGCTGCGCTGTTGACCTTTGGCCATGGTGACGCTCCTGGCCCGCAGGCCGGTGGAAAAGCGCGCAGGGTAGACGATCTCCTGCGCGCTGGCGCTCCGTCAGCGCGTCAGAACAGCTGCAGGCTCAGCCAGTAGGCGCAGCCGGCCACGAAGGCCGAGGCGGGGATGGTCAAGATCCAGGCCCACACGATGTTGCCGGCCACGCCCCAGCGCACGGCGCTGGGGTTGCGCGTGGAGCCCACGCCCACGATGGCGCCGGTGATGGTGTGCGTGGTGGACACCGGGATGCCCAGCATGGTGGCCAGGAACAGGGTCATGGCCCCGCCGGTTTCGGCGCAGAAACCGCCCACGGGCTTGAGCTTGGTGATGCGCTGCCCCATGGTCTTGACGATGCGCCAGCCGCCGAACATGGTGCCGGTGGCGATGGCCACGTAGCAGGCCACGATGGTCCAGGTGGGGGGCGAGGCGTCTTGCGCCGAGGCATAGCCCGTGGCCAGCAGCAGCATCCAGATGATGCCGATGGTCTTTTGCGCGTCGTTGCCACCGTGGCCCAGGCTGTAGGCGCCGGCCGAGACGAGCTGCAGGCGGCGGAACCACTTGTCCACCTTGTGCGGGCGCTGCCGGCGGCAGATCCAGGCCACGGCCACCATCATCAAGGAGCCGAGCAAGAAGCCCAGCAGCGGCGAGATGAAGATGAAGGCCATGGTCTTCAGGATGCCCTTGGCGATGAGCGCGCTCACGCCGGCCTTGGCCATCACGGCGCCCACGATGCCACCCATCAGTGCGTGCGACGAGCTGCTGGGGATGCCGTAGTACCAGGTGATGACGTTCCAGGTGATGGCGCCCACCAGCGCGCCGAAGACCACGTGGGTGTCGACCACCCCGGGCTCGACGAAGCCTTTGCCCACCGTGGCGGCGACGCTGAGGTGGAAGACGAAGATGGCGATGAAGTTGAAGAAGGCGGCGAAGACCACGGCCTGCCCGGGCTTGAGCACCCCGGTCGAGACCACGGTGGCGATGGAGTTGGCCGCGTCATGAAACCCGTTCATGAAGTCGAAGGCCAGCGCCAGCGCCACCAGCAGGACCACCACCGCCAAGGCGGTTTGTGTCGTTTCCATAGCCGGACCTGCGATCAGCTGTTCTCGAGGATGATGCCCTCGATGATGTTGGCGACGTCTTCGCAAACGTCGGTGATCTTTTCCAGCAGCTCGTAGATGGCCTTGAGCTTGATGAGCTCGCGCACGTCCATGTCGGGGGTGCGGAACAGCTTGCTCATGGCCATGCGCATCACGCGGTCGGCGTCGCCTTCGAGCTGGTCGATCTCTTCGCAGGTCTTGAGCGCGGCCTCGGTGGTGGCCGGGTCGGCCAGTTTGGGCAGCAGGCGCACGGCGTCGCGCACGCGCTCGCAGCACTTCAGGCTGAGGTCGGTCAGGCGCGTGATTTCCTCGGTCATCGTCTGCACGTCGTACAGCGCCATGGTCTCGGCCGAGTCCTGCAGCAGGTCGGCCACGTCGTCCATGGTGTTGATCAGCGCGTGGATCTGCTCGCGGTCGATCGGCGTGATGAAGGTGGTGTGCAGCACGCGGTTGACCTCGTGCGTCACGCGGTCGGCGGCGTGCTCGGCCTTGTCCACGGCCTCGTTGTACTTGGCCCGCAGCTCGGGGTTGCTGTAGTTGGCGACCAGGGCGGCGAAGGCCTTGGCGGCTTCGACCGTGTGGTCGGCGTGTTGGTTGAACAGGTCAAAAAAATTGCCCTCGCGGGGCAACAGCTTTCCGAACAACATGCGGGGGCTCCTGGCTGTGTGGGGGATGACACTTCGGTGACATCGCGCAAGGCCGGCATTGTCTGCCGGAATTCCTTGCCCGCCGTGGGGTTGTCGTCAGTGCGAGCCGGTGCCCCGAGCGCCCGGGCGCTTGCCCGGGGTGGCGGGCGGGGTGGCCGCCGGGGTCAGGGGCTGCAGGAAGCCCTCCCGCAGCTTGGCCAGCTCGCCCTGGCGGGCCATGGCCTCCAGCTCTTGGTTGATGGCGCCCATCAGCGCCTGGCCCTCGGGGCGGGCCCGGGTGGCCATCATGTAGAAGCGGCTGGGCGCCCGGTCCTCCAGTGCACCGATGCCCAACTCGGTGTCGCCGCTGAAAGCGGCGTTGCCCAGGGCGGCATGGCCCAGCATGACGCCCTCGTTCACCAGGGCCACGTCGACGCGGCCGAGGTGCAGCATCTGCAGCAAGGAGCGGTAGTTCGGGGCCCGGACGAGCCGGCTTTCGGGAATCAGGTCCAACTGCGAGTAGCTGTAGCCCTGGACCCCGCCGATGCGCAAGGGCGCCAACTCGGCCTGCGTGCGCAGCGTCAGGCCCTCGGGCCGTTGGCGCTTGCTCCACAGGTACAGCAGCCGGGTTTCGTAGATCGGGGTGGACAGCCAGTAGTCCCGCTCCCGCTCGGGCGTGCGGATGGCATTGAGCAGCAGCAGTGCCTCGCCCGAGCGCACGGCTTCGAGGCAACGCTTCCACGGCAGCATGTCGATTTGCAGCCGCCAGCCCTGGCGGGCGGCGATGCGCCGCAGCAACTCCACGGTGAAGCCGGTGACGTGGGCGCTGGGCTGGCCTTGAACGCGCGCGAAGTAGGCGTAGGGCGGCCATTCGTTGGCGTCGTCGCACACCCGGATCGGTTGGCCGGCGAGTTCGGCGCCCCAGACCAGGGGGCTGGCGATCAGACCCACCAGCAGCGCCCAAGCGCGCGCGCCTCGCCGCCAGGCCTTGGGCATCTCAGCGGCCGTAGGGGAAGGTCGAGCGAACGGTGGGCCGCTTGGCCTTCTTGTCGCGCGCGGTCCAGAGCTTGAAGGCGGCGGGGGACAGCTCGCGCTTCATCAGCTGGACCAGGGCCCCCGGGCCGACGCCGTACTCGAGGCGGATGCGGTCGTAAGGGGGGAGTTCGTCCCAGGCGGCGGCCACGACCCGCTGGACGGTGTCGGGGCTGAGGCGGGGAATCGGTTGGGCCATGCCGCGATTGTCGGGGCTGGGCGCTGCCGCCGGCCCGAAGCCTTCGTGAGGAATTGCCTCGGGCGCCCGGCGGGACTCACTTCATTTGCGTGAAGCGCACCTCGGGCTTGTCGTCCGAGCGGTGGGTCGTCTCGATGTTGCGCTTCATGGCCCAGGGGCGGACCTGGTAGTGGATGGGCGCGAACAGGTGCTCGTCGCGCACCCGGCTGAGGGCGCTTTGGATCAAGGCGTTGCGCTTGGTCGCGTCGACTTCGGTCTTGATGTCGTCGATCAGTGCATCCAAGCGGGCGTCGCTGATCTTCCAGTAGTTGCCATTGCCGTCGGCGCCGGCGCCGCGCGTGCGCACCAGGGCCTGCAGCACGTACAGCGCGTCGTAGGTGGGCACGCCCCAGCCGTAGAGGAAGAACTGGTAGTCGAACTTCTGCACCCGCGGGCTGTAGGTGGCGAAGCTTTCGGTCTGCAGCTTGGCCTTGATGCCCACGCGCGCCCACATGCTGACCAGGGCTTGGCAGATTTCCTCGTCGTTGACGTAGCGGTTGTTGGGGCAGTTGAAGGGCAGCTCGATGCCATTCGGGTAGCCGGCCTCGGCCAGCAGCTTCTTGGCGCGCTCGCCGTCGGCCTTGATCACGGTGTCCAGGCTGGCCGTGTAGCCGTTGGCGCCCGGGGGCACCATCAGCCCGGCGGGCTGCGACAGGCCGCGCATGATGGCGCGCTGGATGGCGGCGCGGTCGATGGCCAGGCTCACGGCCTCGCGCACGCGCTTGTCTTTGAAAGGATTGGCGCCCTTGACGCTGCTGTTGCGCAGTTCGTCCGAGCCCTGGTCCATGGCGATGAAGATGGTGCGGACCTCGTTGCCCTCGAGCACCTTCAGCTTGGCGTCGGTCTTGAGCCGGGCCACGTCCTGCGTGGGCAGGTCGGTGACCAGGTCGACCTCGCCGCTGAGCAGGCCCGCCACGCGGGTTTGGTCGCTCTTGATGGGCGTGTAGACCACCTGCTTGACGTTGCTGGCGTTCTTGGCGTCCCACCAGTCGGGGTTCTGCACCATGGTGATGCGCTGCTCGGGCTGCCAGCCGGTGATCTTGTAGGGCCCGGTGCCCATGGCGTTGCGCGTGGCGAAGGTTTCTTCCTTGGCGCTGACGTTGGGCGGGGCGCTGGCTTTGTTCTTGTCGGCCCAGGCCTTGCTCATGATGCGGAAGTCGATGATGGTCCGCGTGAGGATGGGGTTGGGCGCGCTGAGGATGAAGTCGACGGTGTGGCTGTCGACCTTCTTGATCTCGGTGATGCCCGCCACAAAGGGCTTGAGCGTGCTGTGCGGGCTGTTGATGCGGCTGAAGCTGAACACCACGTCGTCGGCGGTGAAGGGGCTACCGTCGTGGAACTTCACGCCCTTGCGCAGGTTGAAGCGGATCTGCGTCGGGCTGATGGCCTTCCAGTCGGTGGCCAGCGCGCCTTCGATTTGGTACGTGCGGTTGTAGCGGGTCAGGCCTTCGTAGGCGTGCTGCAGCAGGGCGCTGGTGGTGCTGTGGTTCTGGCTGTGCGGGTCCAGCGTCAGGATGTCGTTCTGCGCGGCCCAGCGCAGGGTTTGGGCGTGGGCCAAGGGGGCCATGGCGGCCAGGGTGGCGGCCAGCGCCAGGGCGCGGAAGGCGGGCTTCATCAACGGGCACTCCGGAAGGTGGGAGGCCAGGATGCTAGCGAGCCGGCTTTTCCCTCACGGCAATTCGGCTTCCAGGGCGGCGTCGCACCCCAGGCCGGCGGCGATGTGCCGGCGCACCCAAGGCCGCAGCCAGCGGTCCAGGCGCGGCATCGGCCAGCCCAGCAGGTGGCGGGTGGGGGTGCGCAGCACGCCGCAGCGGTAGCAGGCCTGGTCGGGGTCCCACTCCAGCGCGGCGCAAGCGCCTTGGCGCCGGCGGCTGGCCACCATGCCGATGGGGCAGGGCGCCCACAGGCAACACACGCCGCACCCGTTGCACGGCGCGCCCAGCGCCGGCTTGGCCGGCGCCTCGGCTTGGATGTGGACGACCCGCTTCAGCCCTTGACGCCCAGCTCGCGCAGGCGCTCGTCGAGGTAACTGCCCGCGGTGTGCCGGTCGCTCAGCACGACGTCGTTGCGCGGGTGCAGGAACAGCGGCAGGCTCACGCGGCTGCGTTTGGCGCCTTCGCCCGTGGGGTTGAGCACGCGGTGCAGGGTGCTGGGGTAGTAGCCCTGGCTGGCCTCTTCCAGCATGTCGCCGATGTTGATGGCCAGGGTGCCGAAGTCGCAGGGCACGTCGCGCCACTGGTGGTCGGTGCCCTGGATCTGCAGGCCGGGCTCGTTGGCGGCGGGCAGGATGGTCAGCAGGTTGATGTCGCCGTGCGCCGCGGCGCGCAGCGCGCCTTCGGGCTCGTTGCCGGTCAGGGGCGGGTAGCGCAGCACGCGCAGCAGGGTGCCGCGGCTGTCTTTGATCATGTGGCTCAGCGGCTCGCGGTAGTGCTTGGCGATTTCGGGCGGCGTGTAGCGCTCGACCCAGCCCAGCAACTCGGCCGCCAGGGCGTTGGCCTGCTCGTAGTACGCCAACGCGTCGGCCTTGAGGCTGTCGGGGATGCGGCCCCACGGGTAGACGTGGAAGTACTCCTTGATGTCCTTCTGCGTGGCGCCCTTGGCGGTTTCGCTGATGGCGGTGCTGAAGTAGCCGTCTTGGGTCTCTTTGCTGAACGTGAAGTCGTGCTTGGCCTCGCTGTTGAAAAAGTCCAACCACGTGGCGTAAATGCGCTCGACCAGGTCCTGCGGGATGGGGTGGTTCTTCAGCACCCCAAAGCCGGTTTCGTGCAGGCTGCGGGTGAACTTTTCGGCCGCGTCGGGGGCGCGGTAATCAACGACTTGAACGTCCATGTGAAGCTTTCCGGGGTTTTCGGCGGCCAGTCTACGACCAAGGTTTCAAACGGTTTCCGCCGCAAAAAACCCGGGTACAGTCGGCGCCCCATGCCGGATTTCTGGCGTGCGTTTGATTTGTAAAGCCCTTCCCGTCCCCACTTACGGGTCGCAATCCGCTAACCGGTCTGGCCGTGTCGCGGAAGGTTCTGTAACCAGCCAACTGCTTTGGAAGCCGAAGCGTGAGGTCAGCGAAATGATGCAGCAATACAGGTTGAACTCGTACCTCTTTGGGGGCAATGCGCCCTATGTCGAAGAGCTGTACGAGGCCTACCTCGACAACCCCGGCTCGGTGCCGGACAACTGGCGCGCCTACTTCGACGCGCTTCAGCACGTCCCCGCCACCGACGGCAGCGACGCCCGCGACGTGGCGCATGCCCCGGTCGTCGAGAGCTTCGCGCAACGCGCCAAAGCCGGCCAACTGACGCAAAAGGCCTCCAGCGCCGACCTCGCCGTCGCCCGCAAGCAGGTGCACGTGCAGTCGCTGATCGCGGCCTACCGCTTCCTGGGCAACCGCTGGGCCGAGCTCGACCCGCTCAAGCGCGGCGAGCGCCCCAAGATCCCCGAACTCGACCCCGCGTTCTACGACCTGAGCGAGTCCGACATGGACATCAGCTTCTCGGCCGTGAACAGCTACTTCGGCGGCGAGACCATGACCCTGCGCCAGATCGTGCAGGCGCTGCGCGAGACCTACTGCGGCAGCATCGGCGCCGAGTTCATGCACTGCACCGACCCGGCCGAAAAGCGCTGGTGGCAAGAGCGCCTGGAGAAGGCGCGCGGCAAGCCCAGCTTCACCGCCGACGAGAAGAAGCACATCCTCGAGCGCCTGACGGCCGCCGAGGGCCTCGAGCGCTACCTGCACACCAAGTACGTGGGCCAAAAGCGCTTCAGCCTGGAGGGCGGTGACAGCTTCATCGCCGCCATGGACGAGCTGATCCAGCGCGCCGGCGAACGCGGCGTGCAAGAAATCGTCATCGGCATGGCCCACCGCGGCCGCTTGAACGTGCTGGTCAACACCCTGGGCAAGATGCCCGCCGACCTGTTCGCCGAGTTCGAGCACAAGGCGGCGGAAGACCTGCCCGCGGGCGACGTGAAGTACCACCAGGGCTTCAGCTCCGACGTCTCCACCCCCGGCGGCCCGGTTCACCTGAGCCTGGCCTTCAACCCCTCGCACCTGGAAATCGTCAACCCGGTGGTCGAAGGCAGCGTGCGCGCCCGCCAAGACCGTCGCGGCGACAAGGTCGGTGTGCAGGTGCTGCCGGTGCTGGTGCACGGCGACGCCGCCTTTGGCGGCCAAGGCGTGGTGCAAGAAACCCTGGCCTTCAGCCAAACCCGCGGCTACGGCACGGGCGGCACGGTGCACATCGTCATCAACAACCAGATCGGTTTCACGACCAGCGACCCGCGCGACCTGCGCAGCACGCACTACTGCACCGACGTGGTGAAGATGGTCGAGGCCCCGGTGCTGCACGTGAACGGCGACGACCCCGAAGCCGTGGTGTGGGCCATGCAGCTGTGCATGGACTACCGCGCCGAGTTCAAGAAGGACACGGTGCTGGACATTGTCTGCTTCCGCAAGCTGGGCCACAACGAGCAAGACACCCCGTCGCTCACCCAGCCGCTGATGTACAAAAAGATCGGCGCCCACCCGGGCACCCGCAAGCTGTACGCCGACAAGCTGGTGGCCCAGGGCACGGTCGCGGCCGACGAGCCCGACAACATGGTCAAGGCCTACCGCGCCGCCATGGACGAAGGCCGTCACACCGTCGACCCGGTGCTCACCAACTTCAAGAGCAAGTACGCCACCGATTGGTCGCCCTTCTTGGGCAAGAAGTGGACCGACAACTGCGACACCGCCATCCCCGTGGCCGAGTGGAAGCGCCTGTCGGAGCGCCTGACGACCCTGCCCAAGGACTTCGCCGCCCACAACCTGGTGCAGAAGGTCTACGCCGACCGCGCGGCCATGGGCCGGGGGGAGATCAACGTCGACTGGGGCATGGGCGAGCACATGGCCTTTGCCAGCCTGGTGGCCAGCGGCTACCCAGTGCGCCTGTCGGGCGAAGACGCCGGCCGCGGCACCTTCACGCACCGCCACGCCGTCATCCATGACCAGAACCGCACGACCTGGGACGACGGCACCTACATCCCGCTGCAGCACGTGGCCGATGGCCAAGCGCCGTTCACCGTCATCGACTCCATCCTGAGTGAAGAAGCGGTGCTGGGCTTTGAATACGGCTACGCCGCCGCCGAGCCCAACACGCTGACCATCTGGGAAGCGCAGTTCGGCGACTTCGTCAACGGCGCGCAGGTGGTCATCGACCAGTTCATCGCCTCCGGCGAGGTGAAGTGGGGCCGGGCCAACGGCCTGGTGATGATGCTGCCGCACGGCTACGAAGGCCAGGGCCCCGAGCACAGCTCGGCCCGCCTGGAGCGCTTCATGCAGTTGGCCGCGGACAACAACATGCAGATCGTGCAGCCCACCACGGCCGCGCAGATCTTCCACGTGCTGCGCCGCCAGATGCTGCGCATGTTCCGCAAGCCCTTGGTCATCATGACGCCCAAGAGCCTGCTGCGCGCGAAGGACGCCACCAGCCCGCTGACCGACTTCACCAAGGGCGAGTTCAAGACCGTGATCGGCGAGGTCGATGCCTCGATCAACGCCGACAAGGTCAAGCGCGTCATCGTCTGCTCGGGCAAGGTCGCCTACGACCTGATCCGCAAGCGCGAGGAGAAGAAGAGCACCGACGTCGCCATCGTGCGCGTGGAGCAGCTCTACCCCTTCCCGCACAAGGCCTTCGCCGCCGAGCTGAAGAAGTACCCCAACGCCACCGACATCGTGTGGTGCCAGGACGAGCCGCAGAACCAAGGCTCGTGGTTCTTCGTGCAGCACCAGATCCACGAAAACATGGCCGAGGGCCAGAAGCTCGGCTACGCCGGCCGCCCGGCCAGCGCTTCGCCCGCTTGCGGCTACGCCCACCTGCACCAGGAACAGCAAAAAGCCCTGCTGGACCAGGCCTTCGCCAAGCTCAAGGGCTTCGTGCTGACCAAGTAAGAAAAAGGAACGAACAACACCATGGCACTCATTGACGTCAAGGTCCCGCAGCTGTCCGAATCCGTGGCCGAAGCCACCCTGCTGCAATGGAAGAAGCAACCCGGTGAAGCCGTCGCCATCGACGAAATCCTGATCGAAATCGAAACCGACAAGGTCGTGCTCGAAGTGCCGGCGCCCGCCGCCGGCGTGCTGTCGGCCCACGTGGTGGCCGGTGGCGGCACGGTGACCAGCGACCAGGTCATCGCCACCATCGACACCGAGGCCAAGGCCGGTGCCGCAGCGCCTGCGGCGGCCGCCCCCGCCGCCCCGGCGGCCGCGCCCGCCGCGGCCAGCGCCGACAAGAGCGGCGTGGCCATGCCCGCCGCCGCCAAGATCATGGCCGACAACGGCCTGGCCGCCGGCAGCGTGGCCGGCACCGGCAAGGACGGCCGCGTGACCAAGGGCGACGTGCTCGGCGCCCTGGCCAACCCGCCCGCCGCCGTGGCCGCGCCCGTGGCCGCCCCGGTGCCCGCCGCCGTGGCCAAGCCCCTGCCGGCCGTGGCCGCCCCGGTGCCCGTGAACCTGGGCGACCGCCCCGAGCAGCGCGTGCCCATGAGCCGCCTGCGCGCCCGCGTGGCCGAACGCTTGATCCAGTCGCAGTCCACCAACGCCATCTTGACCACCTTCAACGAGGTCAACATGGGCCCGCTGATGGAGATGCGCAAGAAGTTCCAAGAGAAGTTCGAGAAGACGCACGGCGTCAAGCTCGGCTTCATGAGCTTCTTCGTCAAGGCCGCGGTGCACGCGCTCAAGCAGTTCCCGGTGCTGAACGCCTCGGTCGACGGCAACGACATCGTCTACCACGGCTACTTCGACATCGGCATCGCCGTCGGTTCGCCGCGCGGCCTGGTCGTGCCCATCATCCGCAATGCCGACCAGATGTCGTTCGCCGACATCGAGAAGAAGATCGCCGAGTTCGGCCAGAAGGCCAAGGACGGCAAGCTGAGCATGGAAGAGCTCAGCGGCGGCACCTTCTCGATCAGCAACGGCGGCACCTTCGGCTCGATGCTGTCCACGCCCATCATCAACCCGCCGCAGTCGGCCATCCTGGGCGTGCACGCCACCAAGGAGCGCCCGGTGGTGGAGAACGGCCAGATCGTGATCCGCCCGATCAACTACCTGGCCATGTCGTACGACCACCGCATCATCGACGGCCGCGAAGCCGTGCTGGGCCTGGTGGCCATGAAGGACGCGCTCGAAGACCCGGCCCGTCTGCTGTTCGATCTCTGAGCAAGGGCTACTGCGCGACCTCATGGCGTCGTTGCGGGTCCCGTCCTCCGCATCCTCACGTAGCGACGCTACGTTCCGGTGCGTCGGCACCCGCGCCTAGCCCTGAGGTCGCTCGCTACGCCCCACTTCGGTGGGGCTTTTGCGTGAAAAGGAATTCAACATGAGCACCCAGCAATTCGACGTCGTCGTCATCGGCGGCGGCCCCGGCGGCTACATCGCCGCCATCCGCGCCGCGCAACTCGGCTTCAACACCGCCTGCATCGACGAGTGGAAGAACGACAAGGGCGGCCCCGCGCCCGGCGGCACCTGCACCAACGTCGGCTGCATCCCCTCGAAGGCCCTGCTGCAGTCCAGCGAGCACTACGAGCACCTGAACCACCACTTTGCCGAGCACGGCATCACGGCCGACAACGTCCAGATCGACGTGGCCAAGATGCTGGCCCGCAAGGACACCGTGGTGAAGCAGAACAACGATGGCATCCTCTACCTGTTCAAGAAGAACAAGGTCAGCTTCTTCCACGGCCGCGGCGCCTTCGTCGGGGCCAAGGACGGGCTGTACGAGATCAGCGTCAACGGCACACCCACGCTGGCGGCCAAGCACGTGGTCGTGGCCACCGGCTCCAACGCCCGCGCGCTGCCCGGCACGCCCTTCGACGAAGACAAGGTCCTCAGCAACGACGGCGCGTTGCGCATCGGTGCGGCGCCCAAGAAGCTGGGCGTCATCGGCGCCGGCGTCATCGGCCTGGAAATGGGCTCGGTGTGGCGCCGCCTGGGCGCGGAAGTGACCGTGCTCGAGGGCATGCCCACCTTCCTGGCCGCCGTGGACGAGGGCGTGGCCAAAGAGGCCGCCAAGGTCTTCAAGAAGCAGGGCCTGGACATCCAGCTCGGCGTGAAGATCGGCGAGATCAAGACCAGCAAGACCGGCGTGACGGTGGCCTACGCCGACGCCAAGGGCGAGGCCAAGACCCTGGCCGTGGACAAGCTGATCGTCTCCATCGGCCGCGTGCCCAACACCATCGGCTTGAACGTCGAAGCCGTGGGGCTGAAGCTGGACGAGCGCGGCGCCATCGTGGTGGACGCCGACTGCAAGACCAACCTGCCCAACGTGTGGGCGGTGGGCGACGTGGTGCGCGGCCCCATGCTGGCGCACAAGGCCGAGGAAGAGGGCGTGGCCGTGGCCGAGCGCATCGCCGGCCAGCACGGGCACGTCGACTTCGACATCATTCCCTGGGTCATCTACACCAGCCCGGAGATCGCCTGGGTCGGCAAGACCGAGCAGCAGCTCAAGGCCGAAGGCCGCGCCTACAAGGCCGGTCAGTTCCCCTTCATGGCCAACGGCCGCGCGCGGGCGCTGGGCGACACCACCGGCTTCGTCAAGATGCTGGCCGACGCCAAGACCGACGAGATCCTGGGCGTGCACATCATTGGCCCCTTCGCCAGCGAGCTGGTGGCCGAGTGCGTGGTCGCCATGGCCTTCAAGGCCAGCAGCGAGGACATCGCCCGCATCTGCCACGCGCACCCGTCCTTGAGCGAAAGCACCAAGGAAGCCGCGCTGGCCGTGGACAAGCGCACGCTGAACTTCTGAGCCTGGACTTCCGTCGATGACCACGACCTCGGCCTACCAAGCCGAGTTGCAGGCGCGCGGCTTCACGGCCGACGCGGCGCAGCTGCAGGGCCTGGCGGCCCTGCAGCGCTGCGAGGACGCTTGGATTGCCTACAAGGCCCGGCGCAGCAACGCCGTCACCAAGCTCTTGGTGCGACCGCCCCTGCCCAAGGGCGTGTACCTGTACGGCGGGGTGGGCCGGGGCAAGAGCTTCCTGATGGATTGCTTCTTCCAGGCCGTGCCCTTGCAGCGCAAGGTGCGCCTGCACTTCCACGAGTTCATGCGCGAGGTGCACCGCGAGTTGCACGAGCTCAAGGGCATCGCCGATCCCATCGACGAGCTGACGCGCCGCATGGCGCGGCGCTACCGGCTGATCTGCTTCGACGAGTTCCACGTCGCCGACGTGACCGACGCCATGATCCTGCTGCGCTTGCTGGAAGGCATGCAAAAGCACCGCATCAGCATCGTCACCACCAGCAACTTCCGCCCAGACCAGCTCTACCCCAACGGCCTGCACCGCGACCGCATCCTGCCAGCCATCGCCTTGCTGATGGCCACGATGGAGGTGGTCAACGTGGACGCGGGCGTCGACTACCGCCGGCGCACCCTGACCGACGCCAAGCTGTACCACTGCCCACTGGGCCCGATCGCCGAGGCGGCCTTGGCGGCGCTGTTCGACCAGCTGGCCGAGGCGCAGGACGAAGACCCGAAGCTGCTGATCGAGCAGCGCGTGCTGCGGGCCAAGCGCCGTGCAGGGGGCGTGGTGTGGTTCGACTTCACGACCCTGTGCGGCGGGCCGCGCTCGCAGAACGACTACCTGGAGCTGGCCACGCAGTTCCACACCGTGATCCTCTCGGACGTGCCCGAGATGCCCATCCGCCTGGCCAGCGAAGCGCGGCGATTCACCTGGCTGGTGGACGTGCTGTACGACCGTCGCGTCAAGCTGGTCGTGTCGGCCGCGGTGGAGCCGGAGCAGCTCTACACCGAGGGGCCCTTGGCCCACGAGTTCCCCCGCACGGTCAGCCGCTTGCGGGAGATGCAATCGGCCGAGTACCTGGGGCTGGCGCGACGCGACGTCGACACCGGCCTGACCTGAGCGCCGCGGACGGGCCGCCATTGGTCGAGCGGATTGGCAGGTCATCCCGCCATCCGTGCAATTCGTCACTTCGGGATTGGTGTCCAATAGCGGGCTGGGCACATTACGTCCTGTGGCATCGTCCTGGGAACCCGCCTCCATGAAAGCTTTGCGATTTCTGCTCCTGTCGCTGACCGTCGTGTCGGCCAGCTTGGTCCCGCAAGTCCCGTCTCAGGCCAGCGAGCTGGTCAAGTTGGGTCGCTTGCTGGTGACGGGCAAGCGCGCCCCGGCCGCCCCGGTGGTGCCGCCCACCGTCGTCAGCGACGAGGCCAAGCCGGCCGCCCCCGTTGCCCGTCCGAATGCCGAGGCCAGCGAGCGCAGCTCGGCCGCGCCACGGGCGACCGAGGTGATGCAAGAAGCCCGCGAGGGCAGCGCGTCGCCGTCGGCCGCCGAGCGTCCGTCGACCCTGGAGCCCAAGTCCCTGGACCGCGGCAGCGTTGGGGGGGGCGGCAGCGTGTCGTCCTCGGGCGAGCGGGCTGGCTTGATCGGCTTCTCGCTGCGCAGCTGGTTGCGCGGGGTCTGACGCCCGACTCGGGCGCTTAGCCCCAAAGAAAAGCCCGGCTTGGCCGGGCTTTGTCGTTTCTGGGGCTGGGGCTCAGGTGCCCGGGCGCGAAGGCGGCTGGGGGTTCCAGCGGGCCATGGCGTGGCAATCGACCAGCACCCCGTCGCGCAGCGCGTAGCCGCGGTGCGTGCCTTCCATTTCGAAGCCGAAGCGCCGGTACAGGGCGATGGCGGGCGCGTTGTCGACGTTGACGGTCAACTCCAGGCGCAAGACCCCCATCCAGCGGTCGGCCACGTCTACCAAGGCTTGCATCAGGGCCGTGCCCACGCCCTGGCCCTGGGCGCTGCGGGCCACCCACATGCCCAGCATGCGCGCATGGGCCCGCCGCGGTGACGGGCCGACGCTGTGCAGGCCGGCCAGGCCGACCACCTCGCCGTCGCGCTCGGCCAGCAGCATCCAGTCGCTCGCGCCCAGCTTGAGCGTGTCTTCCAGGCGCTGGCGCCAAGCGGCTTCGCTGGGGTAGGGCATCTGCAGCAAACCACCGAACACCGCCGGATCGCCCACACCGGCGGCGATGGCCGGGGCATCGGCCAAGGTGGGGCGGCGGATGGTGACGGCGCCCATGCCCATCAGGCGCGCTGCGCGATCCAGTCTTTGACGCTGGCCAGCGCCGCCGGCACGCCCGCAGGCTGGGTGCCGCCGGCCATGGCCATGTCGGGCTTGCCGCCGCCCTTGCCGCCCACTTGCTGGGCCACGAAGCTGACCAACTCGCCGGCCTTGATCTTGGCCGTCAGGTCGGCCGTCACGGCCGCGCCCAGGTTGACCTTCTCGCCGTCCACGGCGGCCAGCACGATGGCCGCGCTCTTGAGCTTGTCGCGCAGCTTGTCCAGCGCGTCGCGCAGGGTCTTGCTGTCGGCGCCTTCCAGCACGGCGGCCAGCACGCGCACGCCGCTCACGTCCATGGCCTGGCCGACCAGGGCGTCGCTCTGGCTGGAGGCCAGCTTGCCCTTGACGGCGGCCAGCTCCTTGTCCAGCTGCTTGATCTGGTCGAGCAGGGCGTCCACGCGATGTCCCGCATCGGCCGGGGCCACCTTCAGGCGGCTGGCGATCTGTGCGAGGCGGTCTTCCAGGGTCTGCAAGTAGGCCAGGGCGTTGGCGCCGGTCACGGCTTCCACGCGGCGGATGCCGGCAGCCACGGCGCCTTCGGCGACGATCTTGAACAGGCCGATGTCGCCCGCGCGCTGCACGTGGGTGCCGCCGCACAGTTCCTTGCTGCTGCCGATGGTGAGCACGCGCACGGTGTCGGCGTACTTCTCACCGAACAGCATCATGGCGCCGCTCTTCTGGGCGTCTTCGAGGGCCATCACCGCCGCGTCGGTGGCAGCATTGGCCAGGATCTCGGCGTTCACCAGGCGCTCCACTTCGGCGATCTGCTCGGCCGTCAGGGCCTGGCCGTGGGCGAAGTCGAAGCGGGTGCGATCGGCGTTGACCAGCGAGCCCTTTTGCTGCACGTGGGCGCCCAGCACCTCGCGCAGGGCCTTGTGCATCAGGTGGGTGGCGCTGTGGTTGCGGGTGGTGTGGGCGCGGGCTTCGCCGTCCACGCGGGCCACCAGCACGTCGCCCACCTTCAGCTCGCCCTCGGCCACGCTGCCGTGGTGGCCGAACACGTCGGCCTGAATCTTCAGCGTGTCGTGCACGCTGACGCGGCTGGTGGCGTTGCGCAGTTCGCCGCGGTCGCCCACCTGGCCACCGCTCTCGGCGTAGAAGGGGGTGTGGTCGAGCACGACGACCACGTCGTCACCGGCCTGCGCCTTGTCGACGGCGCTGCCGTCCACGTACAGCGCGGTGATCTTGCTGGTCTCGCACACCAGGTGCTCGTAGCCGTGGAAGGCCGTGGGCGTGCCGCTGTAGGCCAGGCCCTGGGCCATCTTGAACTTGCCGGCGGCGCGGGCGCGGGTGCGCTGCTCTTCCAGCAATTCGTTGAATCGGGCCTCGTCCACGGCCACGCCGCGTTCGCGGCAAACGTCGCCGGTCAGGTCGACCGGGAAGCCGTAGGTGTCGTGCAGCTTGAAGGCGGTGTCGCCGTCCACGCCCTGACCGCCGGCCAAGGCCGCTTCCAGGATTTCCATGCCATTGGCGATGGTGCGGAAGAAGCCGGTCTCTTCCTGCTGCAGCACCTCGGTCACGCGGGCTTCGGCTTGGCGCAGCTCCGGGTAGGCCTCGCCCATCTGGGCGACCAGGGCCTTGACGAGCTTGTGGAAGAAGGGCGTGCGTGCGCCCAGCTTGTAGCCGTGGCGGATGGCGCGGCGGGCGATGCGGCGCAGCACGTAGCCG
Source organism: Inhella crocodyli (assembly GCF_004004565.1). Taxonomy (GTDB): domain Bacteria; phylum Pseudomonadota; class Gammaproteobacteria; order Burkholderiales; family Burkholderiaceae_C; genus Inhella; species Inhella crocodyli. The sequence continues at coordinate 34,938 of NZ_SACM01000005.1, read as the reverse complement.
CGACCGGCGTTGCCGGGGATGACGCCGTCACAGACGGTGAAGCTGCAGGCGCGGATGTGGTCGGCGATGACCTTCAGGCTGGGGCTGTTGGCGTCGCAGTCGCCCGCGCCGGCCTCGTCCACGGCCTGCTTGGCGGCGGCCAGCAGGGCTTGGAACAGGTCGATTTCGTAGTTGCTGTGCACGTGCTGCAGCACGGCGGCCAGGCGCTCCAGGCCCATGCCGGTGTCCACGCTGGGTTTGGGCAGCTTGTGCATCACCCCGTCTTCGGTGCGGTTGAACTGCATGAAGACGTTGTTCCAGATCTCGATGTAGCGGTCGCCGTCCTGCTCGGGCGAGCCCGGGGGGCCGCCGGCCACGTCGGGGCCGTGGTCGTAGAAGATCTCGGAGCAGGGGCCACAGGGGCCGGTGTCGCCCATCATCCAGAAGTTGTCGGACATGTAGCGGCCGCCCTTGTTGTCGCCGATGCGCACGATGCGCTCGGCGGGCAGGCCAATGTCCTTCAGCCAGATGTCGTAGGCCTCGTCGTCCTCGGCGTACACCGTGGCCCAGAGCTTGTCGGCCGGCAGCTTGAAGTGAACGGTCAGCAGCTCCCAGGCGTAGGCGATGGCGTCCTTCTTGAAGTAGTCGCCGAAGCTGAAGTTGCCCAGCATCTCGAAGAAGGTGTGGTGGCGCGCGGTGTAGCCGACGTTGTCCAGGTCGTTGTGCTTGCCGCCGGCGCGGATGCACTTCTGGCTGGTGGTGGCGCGGCTGTAGGGGCGCTTGTCGAAGCCCAGGAACACGTCCTTGAACTGGTTCATGCCCGCGTTGGTGAACAGCAGGGTCGGGTCGTCGCCAGGCACCACGGGCGAGCTGGCCACGATGGCGTGGCCTTTGGACTCGAAGAACTTCAGGAAGGTGGCGCGGATCTCGGCGGCTTTCATCGGGGTGCGGCTCGGGTCGGTTACAGATGGAGGGCGGCGCAGCGGCTAGAGTGCGCGGCTCGCCGACCGAGGAGACCCCCATGAGCGATGCCGTGACTGCGCTGCCAGCCCTCCATGATGCCAGCCTGCTGCGCACCGACGCCCTGTTGGGTGGCGAATGGGTGACGGGCCCTAGCCGTTTTGCGGTGCACAACCCGGCCCACGGCGGCGCCTTGGCGGAGGTGAGCAGCGCCGACGCCGACTTGGCCCGGTTGGCCGTGGAGGCCGCCGAGCGGGCCCTGCCGGCCTGGCGCGCGCGCAGCGCGCGCGAGCGCGGGCTGTTGCTGGGCCGCTGGGCGCAGCTCTTGCGCCAGAACGCCGACGACCTGGCCCAGCTGATGACCGCCGAGCAGGGCAAGCCCCTGGCCGAGGCGCGCGGCGAGGTCAGCTACGCCGCCAGCTTCCTGGAGTGGTACGCCGAAGAGGGCAAGCGGGTGTACGGCGAAACCATCCCCAGCAGCGACACCAACAAGCGCCAGTGGGTGTGGCGTCAGCCCGTGGGCGTGTGCGCCGCCATCACGCCCTGGAACTTCCCGCTGGCGATGATCACCCGCAAGGTGGCGCCCGCGCTGGCCGCCGGCTGCACCGTGATGGTCAAACCGGCCGAGCAAACGCCGCTCACGGCGCTGGCGGCCGCCGAACTGGCCTTGCGCGCCGGCCTGCCCGCCGGCGTGCTGGCCGTGCTGCCGGCCAGCGCCGAGGACTCGGTCGTGGTGGGCCAAACCTGGTGCGCCCACCCCACGGTGCGGCACCTGAGCTTCACCGGGTCCACCGAGGTGGGGCGCATCCTGATGGCGCAAAGCGCCAGCACGCTCAAGCGCCTGTCCCTGGAGCTGGGCGGGCACGCGCCCTTCATCGTGTTCGACGACGCCGACCTGGACAGCGCCGTCGAGGGCGCCGTGCAGGCCAAGTACCGCAACACGGGCCAAACCTGCATTTGTGCCAACCGCCTGTTCATCCAAGCCGGCATCCACGACGCCTTCGTCGAGAAGCTGGCCGAGCGCGTGGCGGCGCTGCACCTGGGCGTGGGCACGCAGCCGGGCGTTCAGGTCGGCCCCTTGATCGACGCGCAGGCGCTGGCCAAGGTCAAGGCCCACGTGGACGACGCCCTGGCCCTGGGGGCCACCGCCCGCGTCGGGGGCAACCTGCGCACCGACCTGGGCCCCACCTTCTTCGAACCCACGCTGTTGACGGGCGTGACGCCCAAGATGCGCTGCGCCGTGGAAGAAACCTTCGGCCCTGTCGCGCCGGTGCTCAAGTTCGACACTGAAGCCCAGGTCATTGCCCTGGCCAACGCCAGCGAGTTCGGCCTGGCTGGCTACTTCTACAGTCGCGACATCGGCCGTGTCATCCGCGTGGCCGAGGCCCTGGACTACGGCATGGTCGGCGTCAACACCGGGCTGATCAGCAGCGCCGAACTGCCCTTTGGCGGCATCAAGCAAAGTGGCTTCGGGCGCGAGGGTGGTCACCAAGGCCTGGACGAGTACCTCGACACCAAGCTGGTTTGCGTGGGGGATGTGAGCGCATGAACGCACGGGTTGTCGGCGCCGGGGTCGGCGTCTTGCTGTTGAGTGCGGGCGTGGCGCTGGGCACGGCCGCCGCTGCGTGGTTCGCCCTGGGACGCTTGATGGCCTGGCCGCCGTCGCCCGAGCACGAGGCCTTGGCCGTCGGGGGCATGGCCCTGGTGATGGTGCTTTGGAGCCTGTTGCTCTGGGCCAGCGTGCGCTGGTGGGCCGCCCGCCGACAGCGCGCGGCTGAGCGCAAGGCGCAGGTGGCGGAGTTGACCCAACAGCCGGTGCTGACCTTGGACGGCTTGGGCCATGTCGACTGGGCCAATGCCGCCTTCAGCCAGCGCACCGACCGCCACGGCCCCCACGTGCTGGGCCGCGACCTGGCACAGGTGCTGGGCTTGCCCGAGTGCGAGGCCCGCACCGAGCTGGAAACGGCAGTGGCGCATGGCCAGGCCCTGGCTCTGAGCTGCCAGGGCAGCGACCTCCATGGCAACCCGCTGAACTGGCAGCTCGAGATGCAACCGCTGCGCGACGCCAAGGCCCGCTGGCTGGGCGCCACCGTGGTGGCCATGGACGGCAGTGCGCTGGTGGAGGCCACCGCACGCTTCGAGGCCCTGCAAGCCGAGGAGACCCGCACCCATCAGGCGCTAATGGACAGCTTGGACGCCGAGCGGCAACGTGCCGAGGCCGAGCGAGAGGCCTGGAGCCTGGAGCGCACCCGCTGGAACGCCGAGCAAGACGCACTGGCGCACGCCCGCGCGGAGGCCGAGGCCCACGGCGATCGCCTGCACGAGGAGCTCAACACCCTGCACGAAGGTCTGGAAGCGGCACAGACCGGCACCTGGCAGGTGGACCTGGACACCCACCGCGTCGCCTTGGACACGGGCGCCATGCGACTGGTGGGCGCGGCCTCGTCCGTGTTGCTGAGCCGGCCCTTCGCGCATTGGGCCGAATGGCTGAGCCCCGACGATTGGGCCATGGCCCGCGCCCAGTTCGCGCCCCTGCTGGCCGGCACGGCCACGCACCGCGACGCCGTCGTGCGCTTGCGGGCGCCGGGGGCCGAGGAGGGCCAGGCCCTGTGGATCAAAGCGGCCGTGGTCGCCTATGGCGCCGACGGCCAGGCCGAGCGCATCGCCGGCACCGTGCAGCGCGTGGGCGATGCCGTTCAAGGGCTGCAGCAGCAGTGGCAGTTGCTGCGCGACGGCGAGGCCCTGCACGGGGCCGCCGTGTTCCGCTTGGACGAACACAGCCTGGTGCTGCAGGCCTCCCCACAGTTCTTCCACCTGCTGGGCCGCCCGGCGCAGGGCGGCGAGATGGGATGGGGCCAGTTCGTGCACCAAGTGGACGACGATGGGCACCGCCATGCGCTGCAGAACGCCCTGGACGACGCCTTGGCCGAAGACGCCAAGGGCTGGGACCTGACCCTGCCCCTGCGCACCGCCTTGGGCGCGCCCTTGTGGGTGCAATGCCGGGCAGAGCCGCGCGCGCAGTCGGCCGGAGAGCGCGCCTGGTTGGGCGTGCTGCAGGCCGTGCCCGAGCCCGCCCGCATCGACGTGGCCGCCCCTGACCCCGCGCCCGAGCCGCCCGTCCGGGACCCCCTGGACGACCGCGCTGCGGCCGAACGCCGCTTGGGCCGCGACCTGGGGCGGACCGGCCGCTTGCTGGCGCCTGCCTGGTTGAACCTGCCCACCCAGGTTCGTCAAGCCGACTCGGCCGACGAGCGCCGCGCCGCCGCCCGACGCGTGGCCATGCTGGCCCGCAGCCTGGGCGCGGCCTGTTTGGCCGATGGCCTGCAAGCCTGGGACGGTGCCGAGCCCGAGCTGCCGGAGGCGCTCAAGGCCGAGATCGACGCCGTCGTCGACGCCTTTCAGATGGCCTGAAGCCGCGCCCATTCGGGGCCGAGCGGAGCCTCGATGGCGAGGGCGGCCCCGGTGTGGGGGTGCGCCAGCGCCAGGTGCTGCGCGTGCAGCCACAGGCGTTGCACGCCCCAGTGGGCCGCCAAGGCCCGGTTGAACGGGCCCTTGCCATGGGTGGCGTCGCCCACGATGGGGTGCGCCATGTGCTTGCAATGCCGGCGAAGCTGGTGTCGGCGCCCCTGCTGCGGCGCCAGCCGCAGCAAGGCGGTGCGGGTGGTGGCGAAGGCCGAGTGCGTCGTCACGGGCCATTCGCGCCGGTCCAGCACCTGCCAGTCGGTTTGCGCGTCCAGCAGGGGTTGGCCGGCGCTGGGCCTTTCGGGATCGCGGGCCAATGGGTGGTCCACACGGCCGGCGGCGGCTTGGGGCCAGCCGCGGACCCAGGCCAGGTACTGCTTGCGGGTTTGGCCGCCCATGAAGGCCTCGCCCAACAAGCGGGCAGTGTCGGCGTCGCGGGCGAACAGCAGCACGCCGCTGGTGCCTTTGTCCAGCCGGTGCGCGGGCCACAGGCGTTCGCCCCACTGGGCCTGCGCCTGCTCGTGGGCGCTGGTGGTTTCGTGGGCGTCCAGCAGCGTGCGGTGCGTCAGCAAGCCCGGCGGCTTGGCGATGGCGCGCAGCCAGGCGTCTTCGAACAGCAACTCAAGCAAGGTCGCCGTCCACGTAGAACCACTGCCCGTCTTCGCGCACGAAGCGGCTGGTCTCGACCAGCCGGTGCGCCCGCCCGCCCAGCTTGCTGCGGGCCACGAAGGCGACGGTGGCGGTGTCGCCCATCTCTCGGTGCGCCTTGACCTCGAGCCCCAGCCACTTCAAGCCGGCTTCAGGCGCTTCCAACCGTTCCGGGCGCGTGCGGAGGTGCCAACTGGCCAGCAGGTAGTCGCGCAAGTCCAGCACGAAGGCGCTGTAACGGCTGCGCATCAGCGCCTCGGCCGTGGGGGCGGTGAGGCGGCCGGTTTGGTCGAAGGCCGCATGGTGGGGGCCGCAGCAGTGCTCGTAGGGGCGGGTGGGGGTGCAGGGGCAGGGCATGGGGTGGGATTGTTGGCTGGGCGCTCCTGGCGGGGAAGCCCGCAGGGCGCTTCGCCCCTGCACCCCGACCCCATTTGGTCTTGGCCAAATGGGGGAAAGCCGCCTGCCCCGGCTCCTACGCCCCTGGCTGTGCCAGGGGTCCCCTACGCTGCTCGTTCCGGGGGGCTGCGGGATTGAACTCCCTGCGTTCGCTGCGCTCACTGCGGTCAGACAGCAATCCCGGGTCAGTTCACGAAGCGCGCTGAAGCGCGCGCCCCCCTGCACTGCGCTGCTCGGCGCCTCCGAACGGGGCAACAACCGAACACAAAACAGCCGAATGCCGAACAGCCCGGACTTCAACCTGCTGCGCTGTTTCCCGGCTGTTGGCTGCTGGTTGCTCGGCTGTTTGCCCCGTTCGGAGGCGCCGAGCAGCGCAAGGGCGTCAGGCGCGGGCGTGAGCCCGCTTCAAGCACTGACTCCGCCCGACTGTTTGACCGGAGCGAACGCAGTGAGCGCAGGGAGTTTCGGGCGGGCCTGGCGACCTGAGCAGCGCAGGGCACCCCAGCCGCAGGCTGGGGCGCTGGAGTCGGGGCGGGCGGTTTTGGCTACTTTTTCCAAGAAAAAAGTAGCCCGGGGCGCAGGGGCGGAGCGCCCTGCGGGCTTCATCGACGAACAAGCATCCTGTGACGACGCCCAACGACAATCCCCCCAACCATGAATTCCACGCTCCTCGCCCACCTCAACCCCGAACAACTCGCCGCCGTCACCCTGGAAAGCGAACCCGGCCTCATCCTGGCCGGTGCCGGTTCGGGCAAGACCCGGGTGCTGACCACGCGCATCGCGTGGCTGCTGTCCACGGGCCGCGTGGGGCCCGGGGGCATCATGGCCGTGACCTTCACGAACAAGGCCGCCAAGGAGATGCTCACGCGCCTGTCGGCCATGCTGCCGTACAACGTGCGCGGCATGTGGATCGGCACCTTCCACGGCCTGTGCCACCGCTTCTTGCGCGCGCACTGGAAGGCCGCCGGCTTGCCGCAGGGCTTTCAGATCTTGGACGCCAGCGACACCGTGGCCGCCGTCAAGCGCGTGTGCAAGGCCATGAACCTGGACGAGGAGCGCTACCCGGCCAAGCAGGCGGCGCACTTCATCGCCCACGCCAAAGAGCGGGCCGAGCGGCCGAAGGACGTGGTGCCGCGCGACGAGCAAGACCGCCGCTTCATCGAGGTCTACGCCCAGTACGACGCCCAATGCCAACGCGAAGGCGTGGTCGACTTCGCCGAGCTGATGCTGCGCACCTACGAGCTGATGCGCGACGACCCCGCGCTGCGCGCGCACTACCAGCAGCGCTTCCAGCACGTGCTGGTGGACGAGTTCCAAGACACCAACGCCTTGCAGTACGCCTGGCTCAAGCTCTTTGCGCCCCCCGGCGGCCAACAGGCCGTGTTCGCCGTGGGCGACGACGACCAAAGCATCTACGCCTTCCGCGGCGCCGAGGTGGGCAACATGGCCGCCTTCGAGCGCGAGTACCGCGTTCGCTTGCAGGTGAAGCTGGAGCAGAACTACCGCAGTTGCGGCCACATCCTGGACGCGGCCAACCACCTCATCAGCCACAACGAGCGGCGCCTGGGCAAGACCCTGCGCACCGACGGCCCGCAGGGCGAGCCCATCCGGGTGAACGAGTCGCCCACCGACTTCGAAGAGGCCAAGTGGGTGCTGGAAGAGGCGCAAAGCCTGCACCGCGCCGGCACGCCGCGCGCCGAGATCGCGCTGCTGTACCGCAGCAACGCACAGAGCCGGGTGCTGGAGTCGGCGCTGTTCAACGCCGGCATCCCCTACCGCGTCTACGGCGGCCTGCGCTTCTTCGAGCGTGCCGAAATCAAGCACGCGCTGGCCTACCTGCGCCTGTTAGAGAACCCGAACGACGACACCAGCTTCCTGCGCGTCGTGAACTTCCCGGCCCGCGCCATCGGTGCGCGCACGCTGGAGCAGCTGCAAGACGCCGCGCGCAGCAGCGGGCGAAGCCTGTGGCAGTCGGTCTCGGCCCTGAGCGGCAAACCCGGTCAAGTCCTGGCCAAGTTCACCGCGCTGGTGGAAGAGCTGCGCCGCGCCACCGAGGGCCAAACCCTGCGCGGCATCGTCGAACACGTGGTCGAGGGCTCCGGCCTGGCCGCCCACTACCGCAGCGACAAAGACGGCGCCGAGCGCCTGGAGAACTTGGACGAACTGATCACCGCCGCCGAGAGCTTCGTCACCCAAGAGGGCTTCGGTCGGGACGCCGTGGCGCTGCCGGTGGACGAGCTTGGCCAGGGCCCGGGCCTCACGCCCGACGCCGAAACCGGCGAGATCATGAGCCCGCTGGCCGCCTTCTTGACCCACGCCAGCCTGGAGGCCGGCGAGCACCAGGCCATTGCGGGCGCTGATGCCATCCAGCTGATGACGATCCACGCCGCCAAGGGCCTGGAGTTCGACGCGGTGTTTCTCACCGGCCTGGAAGAAGGCTTGTTCCCCAACGAACGCGCGCTGTCCGACCCCGATGGACTGGAAGAAGAACGCCGCCTGATGTACGTGGCCATCACCCGCGCGCGTCAGCGCCTGCACCTGAGCTTCAGCCAGACGCGCATGCTGCACGGCCAGACCCGCTACAACGTCAAGAGCCGCTTCTTCGACGAGCTGCCGCCCGACGCGCTGAAATGGCTGACGCCGCAGGGCGGCGGTTTTGGCAGCGGCTTCGAGCGTGACTACGCCAGCGCCTGGCAGCGCGGCAGCGGGCTCAAGGGCATCGTCGGCGCTGGCCGCGAAGGCTGGGAGCCGCCGCGCCCGCGCTGGGGCAACGCGTCTGCCGCGCCGGCCCCCGCGCCCGTGCTGCCCAAGAGCGGCCACGACAGCGGCCTGCGCCCGGGGCAGGGTGTGTTCCACACCAAGTTCGGCGAGGGCGTGGTGCTGGCCTTGGAGGGCAGCGGCAACGACGCGCGCGCCCACGTCCGCTTCGGCCGCCACGGCGACAAGTGGCTGGCTTTGTCGGTGGCCAAGCTCACGCCGATTTGATCGGCGCCTGGCGCCGCGCCGCGGCGGCTGCCCCGAGGTCGGCGACCAGCCCGTCCAAGATCGCCAGCAGGGGCTCGACCGGCGCGGGCGCCGGCAGCGCGTAGGCCACCGCCTCCAAGGTGGAAAGCTGGTGCGCCGCCTGCGCCTTGCGCACGCGGTAGCGCGAGGGCGGCGGGGCGTTCAAGGGCCAACGGGGCAGGGCTTGCAGCCAAGGGTTGCGGTGCAGCAGCAGGCGACTTTTGCGCCAGGTGCCGTCCAGCACGTACAGGCGCAAGCGCTCGGGCGGGGTGCCGGCCGGCAGGGCCGTGGCGCCTTCGCCGGGGTAGAGCAGGGCCTCGATGCGGCCTTCGGGGTTGGGCAGGGGGCTGAACTCCTCGCCCACGTGCAATTGGCATCCGCGCAGGCCGAGCTGCAGGAGCCGGGCGGTGCCCTTGACCTCGTGCACCTCCAAGGGATGTTGGAGCACGACCACCTCGGTCGGGTGCTGCAGGGGCGGGTCGGGCACCAGGGCGCACAGGCAGCGCGCCCGCGCGCAGCGCGCGCAATGGCGCGCGCCCAAGCGCGTCATTCGCCGGGGGCGGCCGCCGGCGGGTCGGCGGTGAACCGGAAACTGTCCACGAACATGAAGTACAGCCCGGCGTAAAACACGCTGCCCACCAGCAGGGTCGCGGGCATGGCCATGAGTTGAATCAAAACCGGCGAGCCCAACAAGGCGCTGAGCAGGGCCATCACCATCCCGGCCGCCAGGACGACGCCGATCCAGCCCAGGCCGTTCATCAGGAAGGCCGAACGGTTGCGCCACAGGCCCAGGGTGCTGGAGAACAGGGACTGGAACGCCGTTTGGCCCCCCCAGTGCACCAGGGCCGGGGCGTACCAAAACGGCACCGACAACAGCAGCGCGCCGAAGGTGCGCAGCGCCACGCCGTTGAGGAAAGCGGGGTCTTGCAGCGCGGCCCAGAGCAGCGCGTTGCCTTGCTCGGCGGCGTCTTTGGCCTCCGGGGGGATGGCCGCCAGCGCGTCCTGCAGGCGTTCCATGGCGCCACCATCGGTGACATGGGCCAGCACCATCACGCCGACCATGCCCAGCACGTACAGGCCGCCCAGCGCCAATTGGCTGCGCGTGCGCTGCGCGCTGAGCTTGAAGGGCTGCGCCCACAGCGCCCAGCCCAGGGGGCGCTGCTGGAGCGAGTGGTGCGTGTGCAGCATGTACACCAGCGACAGCATCGGCATGGCGCCGATGGCCACCACCGGTCCCAACAGGGGCACGAGCGTGGCCACCATCACGCCCACGAGGTACAGGGCCAACAGGGCCGAGAACGCCAAGGGCGCGCGGCGGAACACCGCCCAGCCTTGGCCCACCCAGCGCAGGCCCTGGGCGGCGGGAACGGAGTGCAGGGTCAAACGCATGGGCAAATCACAGGGCGTGCCAGGCCAGGGCCCGGCGTTGGCGCAGCACCCGCTCGAAGTGACGCGGGTCGTGGGGTTTGAGCAGCTCGGCCTCGCGCGGCCGGTGCCAGTCGTCGAGGCGGCTGAGCCAAAAGCGCAGTGCGGCGGCGCGCATCAAGGCCGGCAGCAGGCGGTGCTCGGTCGCGCTCAGGGGGCGTTCCGTTTCGTAGGCCGCCACCAGGGCACTGGCGCGAGCTTCTTCCAGGCGGCCGGTGGGCAGGTCGATGCACCAGTCGTTCAGGCACACGGCCAGGTCGAACAAGAAGGTGTCGACACCGGCGAAGTAGAAGTCGAAGACGCCGCTGAGCTGCTCGCGGCCCGGCAGGCCCTCGAACATGGCGTTGTCGCGAAACAGGTCGGCGTGCACGGCGCCGGTGGGCAGCTCTTGGTGGCTGCCGCTGGCGGCCAGCTCCAGCTGGAAGTGCATCTCATCGCGCAACAGTTCAGCCTCGTCGGCACTCAGCTTGGGCAGCAGGGCGCTGGCCGTGGCCTGGCGCCAAGGCAGGCCCCGCAGGTTGGGCTGGTGCAGCGCAAAGTCGCTCACCGCCCGGTGCATGCGCGCCAGGGTCTGGCCCAGTTGCTCGCAGTGGAAAACGTCGGGCGCCAGTTGGTGGCCGCCGTTCAAGCGGCTGACCAGCGCGGCGGGCTTGCCGTGCAGGCTGAACAGGGTGTTGCCTTGCGCATCGACCGCCGGGGCGGGCACGGGCAGGCCTTTGCGCGCCAGGTGCTGCATGAGGCCCAGGTAGAACGGCAGCTGGTCGTGCGTCAGGCGCTCGAACACCGTGAGCACGAAGCGGCCGCCCTCGGCATCGACGAAGAAATTGCTGTTCTCGATGCCCGCCTGGATGCCTTTCAGGCCCTGCAGGGCCCCCAGGCCGAGGCGGCTGAGCAGGGCTTGCGCGTCGGCCTCGCCGACGGGGGTGAACACCGCCATCAGAAGCGCGCCACGGGCCAGACGGCCTGGCCCTCACGCCGGTTGGGGCCCTGCGGGTCGGCCACGTAGCCGCTGCGGTGGGCCGCGTCGGTGCTGCGCGTGCGACCCGCGCCGACCAAGATCTCGTACGCCGGCGCGCCGGACTTGGGCCGGATCACCACCTTCACCACCTGCTCGCGGTTGTTCAGGTGCTCCTCGATGGCGTTGAAGCGGTCTTCGCTGTGCCGGATGCGGGTCACCTCGCCCTCGCAACCCGCCACGCAGCGGCGCTTGGGCGCGCTGGCGGGCTGTGCGGGCGCCTCGGGCGCGGAAGCGGCCACCGCGGCAGGTGCCGGCAGCTCGCTCAGGGTCGGAGGGGCTGGCTGGGCCAGGCTGGGCAGGGGGGAAAGGGCCAGGGCAGCCGCCAGGCCGGCCCACTGGCCGCAGGCGCGGCGCTTCATGGCGCCAATTCTAGGGAGCCGGCCCCCGACAATGCTTTCATGAGTGAACAAGCCCAACCCTTGGTCCTGCTGGTGGACGGCAGCAGCTACCTGTACCGCGCCTTCCACGCCATGCCCGACCTGCGCGGCCCCGCCGGGCAGGCCACCGGCGCCGTGCACGGCATGGTGGCCATGCTCAAGCAGCTGCGCGACCGCTACCCCGGTGCCCATGCCGCCTGCGTGTTCGACGCCAAGGGCCCCACCTTCCGCGACGCCTGGTACCCCGAGTACAAGGCCCAGCGCGCGCCCATGCCCGACGCCTTGCGAGAGCAAATCCCGCTCATCCACGAGGTGGTGGCCTTGCTGGGCTGGCCCATCTTGGAGGTGCCTGGCATCGAGGCCGACGACGCCATCGGCACCCTGGCCCGCGTGGCCGAAGCCAGCGGCCACCAGGTGGTGATCAGCACGGGCGACAAAGACCTCGCCCAGCTCGTCACCCCCAAGGTCAGCCTGCTCAACACCATGAGCAACGAGCGCCTGGACGAGATGGGCGTGCTGGCCAAGTTCGGTGTCCCGCCCAATCGCATCGTCGACTACCTGACCCTGATGGGCGACGCGGTGGACAACGTGCCCGGCGTGGAGAAGGTCGGCCCCAAGACGGCCGCGAAGTGGATCGGCGAGCACGGCAGCCTGGACGGTGTGATCGCCGCCGCGGCCAGCATCAAGGGCGTGGCCGGCGAGAACCTGCGCAAGGCCCTGGACTGGTTGCCCATGGGGCGCCAGCTGGTCACCGTGAAGACCGACTGCGACCTGGGCGAGCACTTGAAACCCTGGCCCTCGGTGGAGGGCCTGGCCTTTGGCGAGGTGAACCGCGAAGGCCTGCTGGCGTTCTTCACGCAGCACGGCTTCAAAACCTGGAAGCGCGAGATGGAAGGGCAGGGCGTGACCGCCGCGCCGCGCGCGCCCGCCGCCGCCGAAGAAGCGGCCGCCGCGCCCCCGCCGCCGCCCGCGCTGCAAGACAAGCGTTACGAGACCATCACCACCTGGCCGCGCTTTGACGCCTGGCTGGCCCGCCTGCACGCCGCGCCCTTGGTGGCGCTGGACACCGAGACCGATTCGCTCTCGAACTTGGACGCTCGCATCGTCGGCCTGAGCTTCAGCGTGGAGCCCTTCGAGGCCTGCTACGTCCCGCTTCGCCACGCCGGCATGGACGCGCCCGAGCAGTTGCCGCTCGAAGAGGTGCTGAACCGCCTCAAGCCCTGGCTGGAGGACGCGCAACGCCCGAAGCTGGGCCAGCACGTCAAGTACGACACCCATGTGTTCGCCAACCATGGCATCGCCGTGCAGGGCTACGCCCACGACACCATGCTGGAAAGCTACGTGCTCGAGGCCCACAAGGGCCACGGGCTGGAGGCCCTGGCCGACCGCGAGCTGGGCCGCAAGGGCCTGAGCTACGAGGACCTGTGCGGCAAGGGCGCGAACCAAATCGCTTTCGCGCAGGTGGATGTGGCGCGCGCCGCCGAGTACTCCTGCGAGGACAGCGAGATGTGCCTGGGCGTGCACCTGCGGCTGCACGAACGCCTCGCGGCCGACGACAAGCTGCGCTTTGTGTACGAACAGATCGAAATGCCCACCTCGGCCCTGCTGGCCCGGGTGGAGCGCCACGGCGTGCTCATCGACGGCCCCATGCTGCAGCAGCAAAGCCACGAGTTGGGCCAACGCCTGCTGGCGCTGGAGCAAGAGGTGTACGCCATCGCCGGCCAGCCCTTCAACATGGGCAGCCCCAAGCAGATCGGCGAGATCCTGTTCGGCAAGCTTGGGCTGCCGGTCAAAAAGAAGACTGCCACCGGCGCGCCGAGCACCGACGAAGAGGTGCTGACCGAACTGGCCGCCGACTTCCCGCTGCCGGCCAAGATCCTGGAGCACCGCAGCCTGGCCAAGCTCAAGGGCACCTACACCGACAAGCTACCGCTGATGGTCAATCCCCACACCGGCCGGGTGCACACGCACTACGCCCAGGCCGTGGCCGTGACGGGGCGCCTGAGCAGCAACGACCCCAACCTGCAGAACATCCCCGTGCGCACGGCCGAAGGCCGCCGCATCCGCGAGGCCTTCGTGGCACCGCCGGGGCACCAGATCGCCAGCGCCGACTACTCGCAAATCGAGCTGCGCATCATGGCCCACCTCAGCGAGGACCCGGCCATGCTGGCGGCCTTTGCCAGCGGGGAGGACATCCACAAGGCCACGGCCGGCGAAGTCTTCGGCGTGCCCTTGGCCGAGGTCACGGGCGAGCAGCGCCGGGCCGCCAAGGCGATCAACTTCGGGCTGATCTACGGCATGGGCGCCTACGGCCTGGCCAGCCAACTGGGCATCGACCCCAAGGCGGCCAAGGACTACATCGACAAGTACTTCGCCCGATTCCAGGGTGTGCGCCGCTACATGGACGACACCCGCGCCAGCGCCAAGGCCAAGGGCTACGTGGAAACGGTGTTCGGGCGCCGGCTGTGGCTGCCCGAGATCCACAGCGGCAACGGCCCGCGCCGCGCCGGCGCCGAGCGCCAGGCCATCAACGCGCCCATGCAAGGCACCGCCGCAGACCTCATCAAGCTGGCCATGCTGGCCGTTCAGCGCGCGCTGGACGAGCAAGGCCTGGCCACGCGCATCGTCATGCAGGTGCACGACGAGTTGGTGTTCGAGGTGCCCGACGACGAAGTGAGCTGGGTGAGGGACGAGGTGCCTCGGCTGATGGCGGGCGTGGCGGCGCTGAAGGTGCCGCTGCTGGCCGAGGTGGGCTTCGGCGCCAGTTGGGAAGCCGCTCACTGACGCAAGCACCTGCCGGGGCGGTGCCACAAGGTCAAAGGGCGGCCTGGGCCGCCCTTTGACTTTGGACTTCGACGCTCAGCGGCGGCCGGTTTGGCGGCGCTCGGCGCGGCGCGCCAGTAAAGCGCCGGCCACGGCATCGCCCACCCCCATGCGGGTTTGGCGCTGTTGGAAGCGCAGGTCGGCCAAGGCCATCCAGTCGCTGAAGCTGCGCCGGGCCTCGTGGGCCCGGGCGGCGCCGAACACGATGGCAAAGCGTTCCTGCGAGTTCGAGGCCACGCGGCGGTTCAGCCGCAGCAGCAGGCGCTTGACCTCGTCGTTGCTGGCGCGGGGCAGGGCCACGCAGGCTTGGCCGTCGCGCAAGGCGTAAACCGGCAGACCCATGCGCACCAACTCGGCGTGCATCAGGTCTTGGCCCTCGGTGGCGGGCAGGTCGTCCAGGCCGAGACCGGGTTTGTGCTGGGCGTCCAGCAGCAGCAGCACGCAGTCGAAGCCGGGTTCCATCAGCATGGCTTCGTGGTGCTGCTCCAGGGTCGCGCGCAAGGCGCGGCGGTCGCGCAATTGCTGTTGCGTCAGCGCACGACTTTCCAGGCTTTCGCGCTCCAACTCGTCCAACCAAATGCCCACGGTGCCCGTCCTTCCTGGTTTGTTTTTTCTGCCCTCGATGGCCTGGGCTCCAACCCGTCCACCGCGTTGTAACAATTGCAACACGCCGACGGCCTGCCGACGACGCCCCCCAAGGATGACGAAGGCCGAGTCCGGAAGGAAGTCACAGGGGCCCCCCAAGGTTTGGGGGTCATGGCGGCCTCACTACACTGCCACCCCCCATGCAGGTGCTTCGCTCTCACCGTCAACCTTGGGTCTGGCTCGCGATCGTCGCGGTGCTGGCCCTGGCGCTCATGCCTTCCCTGGCACGGGCGTGGGTGAGCGCGCAGGCCGCCCATGGCGGCGACTGGGTGGAGCTGTGCACGGCCGAAGGCACCCGGTGGGTGCAACTGCGCGACGGCGAACCGGTGCAGCAGTTCGCGATGCCAGATGCGTGCGACTTCTGCCAGCTCCAGTCGCAGTTGCCCATGTTGCCCGTGGCCGACTTGAATTGGGCCCTGCCGCCGGTGATGGCCGAGGCCCCCCCGCTGTTTTGGCAGGCCCCTCGCCTGCTGTCGGTGTGGCGCAGCGCGAGCTCGCGCGGGCCGCCCACGTTCGCTCTGACCTGACCTGACCTGAGCGAACACCCGGCCTTGCGGGGTCGGTGTTCTCCCGCCATCCGCGATCCCCCAGCCGGGCATGCCCCCGGTGGCGGGAGCGCATGGGGAGCCTCCCTTGTCGACGACTTTTCTTGCGACCGGCCGCGCCGCGTCGCGCGCGGCGCTGTGGCGCCTTCATGGCTTGGCCGCCCTCTTGGCCTCGCCCTTTTTGATCGTGGCCGCCCTGACCGGCTTGGTGTACGTGGCCGTGCCCCAGGTCGAAGCCTGGCAGCACGGTCACCTGGACCGGGTGGCCCCAGCGCCTTGGCGGCCCCTGGAGCGCTTGGTGGCGGCCGCCGAAAGCGCGGCGCCATCGGGCTCCGTGCTTCAGCATGTGACCCCGCCCTCCCAGCTGGGCGACAGCCTGCGCGTGCGCTTCGCGCCGCACCACCGCCCGTCGGGCGGCGAGCACGTGCACGACGCTGCCAGCGGCCCGGTGGACGTTTTCGTCGATCCAGGCACGGGCGCGGTATTGGGCGTGCAGCCCGAATCGGCGCGATTCAGCCATTGGGCCAGAAACCTGCACTCGCGGCTCTTGCAAAGCGAGGGATGGCGATGGGCCATCGAGTGGGCGGCCACCTGCCTGCTGGTGATGCTCGTGACCGGCCTGGGCTTGGCGTTGCCGGTGCTGGGCGGCTTGATCAGGCCAGCGCAGGGCCGTGCCCGCTGGCGGCGATGGCACCTGGTGGGGGGCGTGGCCTTGGCGGGCTTGAGCCTGGTGATCGTGGTGACGGGGCTGACTTGGAGCCAAACCGCTGGCGCGCAGATCCGGGCCCTGCGCGATGCCACGGGCCAAGCCCCACCGCGCATGCCGAAGGACTTGCGCAGTGAAGCGCTCTCGTCGGGGGAGCCCATGCTTTCCTGGGATGCGCTGTGGGCGATCGCCCAACGCGAAGCACCAGCCCAACGCCTCCAGATCGCCCCCCCGAAGCAGGCTGCGGGCGTCTGGCGGATCAACACGCCAGATCGTCACCGGCCATGGGCCCGCGTGGAACTGGCGCTTCATGCCCAGGACGGCCGCGTGCTGTGGCGCAGCACTTGGGCGGATCAGACCTGGTTCAGCAAGGCCACGGCCATCGGCATCCCTTTCCACCGCGGCGAATTCGGCCTGTGGAACCAAGCGCTGCTCGCCGTGTTCGGCCTGGGCGTGTTGGCCTCGACGTTCACCGGCTGGGTCATGTGGTGGCGCCGCCGCTCGGCAGGCGGCCCCGTGCTGTTGCGCCCCACCGCATGGGCCGAGGTGCGCTGGCGCTGGCCCGTTTTGACCACCGTCTTGGCGCTGTGTGCTTTGGTCCCGCTGCTGGCCGCCTTCGTGTGCGTCGTGCTGCTTCTGGAAGTGCTCCCCCGCTCGCGGGCTTGAGCCTTCTCTCCCACCTTTTCTGAATTTTTTTTCACCATGCGCTTGTTTCTTCCCCTCCGTACCGCCTTTGCGTTGACCCTGTGTGCCTCTGCCGTGGCGGCATTGGCCCAAGAGGTCGCCCTCCCCAATGGCGAAATGCCTGCCGACGACACCCGCGTTGAGAAGCTCGGCACGGTCACCGTCACGGGAGGCCGCGTCACCACGCTGCCCACGACCCTGCCCACCACCATCGAGGGCATCAAGGCCGAGCGCATCGACCGCGTCATCAACGCCACCGACAGCGCCGACGCGCTGAAGTACTTTCCCAGCCTGTTGGTGCGCAAGCGCTACATCGGCGACTACGACCACGCGGTGCTGTCCACCCGTGCCAGTGGCACGGGCAACAGCGCACGCTCGCTGATCTACGCCGACGGCATCTTGCTCAGCAACCTGCTGGGCAACGGGGCCAGCTTCACGCCGCGCTGGGGCTTGGTCACGCCGGAGGAATTTGCCCGCGTGGACGTGCTCTACGGCCCCTTCAGCGCCGCCTACCCGGGCAACAGCGTGGGCGCGGTCGTCGACGTCATCACCCGCATGCCCGAGCGGTTCGAAGCGCACGGCAAGCTCACCTTTGCGCAGCAGCATTTCACGCTGTACCGCACCGACGTCACGCCGAAGACGAAGCAAGGCAGCGTCTCGCTGGGCGACAAGTGGGGCGACTGGAGCTGGTGGTTCAACATCAGCCGCCAAGACAGCCAGAGCCACCCGCTGGTCTACGCCACCCGCACGCCGTCCACGGCCAATCCCGCCACCGGCGCCACCGTGGTGACCGGCGCCGTGGCCGAGCTCAATCGCTTCAACCAGCCCTGGCTGCTGATCGGTACCACCAACCATGCGGACACCCAGCAGGACCACGCCAAGCTCAAGCTGGCCTGGCAGGTTGCCCCCGGGCTCAAGGCCAGCGTCACCCTCGGTCTGTGGGACAACACCGTGGCCCGTGCCAGCGAGGGCTGGCTGACCGATGCTTCGGGCGCCCGCATCGAGCTCAACCCGGGCAACCTGCCCATCAGCGGCAGCCGCGCCGTGAGCCTGGACGGGAAGGGCTACAGCCTGACGGCCGCCGATTTCGGCCAAACCCGCGAGAAGCTGCAGCATGTGATGCATGGCGTGGCCTTGCGCCAAGCCACCGGCGGTGCCTTCGATTGGCAGCTGGCCGCCAGCCGTTATGACTACCGCCAGGACCAAGTGCGTGCCTGGGCGCCCACCACCGGCGCGGCCTTCAACCCGAACGCCGGTCGCTTGACCGACCAGAACGGGACCGGCTGGAACACGCTGGCCGCGCGCGGCACCTGGCGCGGCCTGGCCGACCACGTCGTCGAGTTCGGATTGCAGCGCGAGGCCGCCCAACTGCGCAACGCGGTGAGCAACATCGCCGAGTGGACGGCCGGCGTTCCCAGCAGCGCCCCCGTGTCGCGCTTTGAGGGCAACACCTCGCTCACCAGCCTGTGGGCGCAAGATGCGGTGAGTCTGGGCGAGCATTGGCAGGCGGTGTTGGGCCTGCGGGGCGAACAATGGTCGGCCAGCCGTGGACTAACCGCCAACGGTGCAGCCGTGTTCCAGCACCCCACCCGCAAGGTCAGCGCCCTGTCGCCCAAGTTCGCCATCGGCTGGGCCTTCAGCGACGAGGGCACGCTGCGCCTGTCCACCGGCCGCGCGGTGCGCTTCCCCACGGTCAGCGAGTTGTTCCAAGGCGGGGTGAATGCCAGCACCGGGGCGCTGACCAATGGCGATCCCAACCTCAAGCCCGAGCGCTCGCAAACCACCGACCTCAGCGCCGACTGGAAGTTGTCGGTGGGCACGCTCCGCGCCACGGTGTTCCACGACGCCACGCGCGACGCGCTGTACAGCCAGACCAACACCACGGTCACCCCCAACGTCACCAACATCCAAAACGTCGACCGCATCCGCACCTGGGGCGTGGAATTGGCCGCCGCGCTGAACGACGCCATGGTCCGGGGCCTGGACCTGAGTGCCAGCGTCACCTTCGCCGACTCGGTCATCACCGCCAACGCCAAATTCCCGGCCTCGGTGGGCAAGTGGCAGCCGCGCGTGCCGCGTTGGCGCGCCAATGCCGTGGCCAGTTACCGCTGGGACGATGCGCTGAGCACGACCTTGGGCCTGCGCTACGGCGGCCAGCAGTTCAACAGCCTGGACAACACCGACCCCAACGGTGCCCGATACCAGGGTGCCAGCGACTTCTTGGTGCTGGACGCCCGCATTCGCGTCAAGGTCAACCCAACCTGGAGCGCAGCGCTGGGCGTGGACAACCTCAACAATGAGGTTTATTGGAACTTCCATCCCTACCCTGCACGCACTTGGGTGGCTGAGTTGCGTTTTGACCTTTGATCCTTCCAACGCTTGTGATTGAAACGAATCCCATGAAATCCATTGCCTTTGCCCTCGCCTTGATCGCCGCTTCCGCCCACGCCCAAACCACCGTGACCGACCCTTGGGTGCGGGGCACGGTGGCGCAGCAAAAGGCCACCGGCTTGTTCGTGCAGCTCACCTCCGCCCAAGGCGGCAAGCTCGTGTCGGGCAGTTCGCCCGTGGCCGGCAGCGTGGAGATCCACGAAATGGCCATGGTGAACGACGTCATGAAGATGCGCCAAGTTCCAGCGCTGGACTTGCCGGCCGGCAAGACCGTGGCGCTCAAGCCCGGCGGCTACCACCTGATGCTGATGGACCTGAAGCAAGCCCTGCCCGCGGGCAGCACGGTGCCGGTGACCTTGGTCGTGGAAGGTGTGGACGGCAAACGAGAGACTTTGACCCTGCAGGCGCCTGTTCGGGCCTTGGGGGCGGCCCCCGTGAAGCAAGGCCACTGAGGGCCAGTCACCAGAGGGTGGGGCGGGCAGAATCCCGCCCCACATGAACCTGCCTTACGAACTGCAAATCGGCTGGCGCTACCTCCGGGCCGGCCGCGGGGGGCGCCGCAACGCCTTCATCTCCTTCATCTCGGGCGTGTCCATGGTGGGCATCGCGCTCGGCGTGGCGGCGTTGATCGTGGTGCTGTCGGTGATGAACGGCTTCCAGCGCGAGGTGCGCGATGCCATGCTCAGCGCCATCGCCCACGTGGAAGTCACCCGCTACGACGGCGGGCCGGCGCAAGACTGGCAGGCCCTGGCCGCCGTGGCCCGACACGATCCCCGCGTGGCGGGTGTGGCGCCTTTCGTGGGCAGCCAAGCCTTGTTGGCGCGGGGCGAGGACATACGGGGCGTGATGGTCCGCGGCGTGGACCCTCGTCTGGAGCCCACGGTGACTCCGATGGCCCAGAAAGCGCCGGGCTTGAGCGAACTGGCCCCCAAGGCCTGGCGCATCCTGATTGGGCAAGAGTTGTCGCGCCAGTTGGGTTTGCAAGTGGGCGACTCGGTCACGCTGCTGGCCCCGGGGGGCAACGTCACCCCTGCGGGCTTGATGCCACGCTCGCGCACCTTCACGGTGGCGGGCGTGTTCCAGGCGGGGCACTACGAGTACGACGCCGGCCTCGTCATGATGCACATCGACGACGCAGCGCTGTTCTTCCGCACCGGCGGTCCCAGCGGCGTGCAACTCCGCCTGACCGACCTGCACCAGGCCCGCGCCGTCAACGACGCGCTGCAGCAGCAGGTGGGCCCCGACTGGCGCTTGCGCGACTGGACCCGCGCCAACCCCACGTGGTTTGCTGCGGTGCAAGTCGAGAAACGCATGATGGGCATCATCCTCACGCTCATCGTGGCCGTGGCCGCCTTCAACCTCGTCAGCACCCTGGTGATGGTGGTGACCGACAAGCAGAGTGACATCGCCATCTTGCGCACCCTCGGGGCCACCCCCCGCAGCATCCAAACCATCTTCATGCTGCAAGGGGCCTTCGCCGGCGTCATCGGCACCTTGGCCGGCGTGGCTCTGGGCCTGTTGGTGGCCTTCAACGTGGACGTGATCGTCCCCGCCATCGAGCACCTGTTGGGCGCCAAGTTCCTGCCGGCCAACATCTACCTGATCCACCAAATGCCGAGCGACCCCCAGCGCGGCGACATCGTGCCCATCGCCGTCATTTCCTTGCTGCTGGCCCTGTTGGCCACCCTGTACCCCAGTTGGCGCGCCGCCCGCGTGCAACCCGCCCAGGCCTTGCGCTATGAGTGAGCTCGTTTTGCAAGCCCTGGGCCTGGGGCAGCGCTTCGTGGAAGGCCCCTTGGACGTGCAGGTCCTCAAGGGCCTGGACCTCTCGGTGTCGCGCGGCCAAACCCTGGCCATCGTTGGCGCCAGCGGGTCGGGCAAAAGCACGCTGCTGCACCTGCTGGGCGGCCTGGAGAAGCCCAGCGCCGGACGCGTGCTGCTCAAGGGGAAGGACCTGGCGCAGTTGGGGCAAACCGAACTAGGGGCCTGGCGCAACCAGCACCTTGGCTTCGTTTACCAGTTCCACCACCTGCTGCCCGAGTTCTCGGCGCTGGACAACGTGGCCATGCCCCTGCGCATCCGCCGCGTGCCCGTGGCCGAGGCGCAGGCCCAGGCCCGGCACATGCTGGCCCGGGTGGGCCTGAACGAACGGGTGGATCACCGACCGGCCGAACTGAGTGGGGGCGAGCGCCAGCGCGTCGCCATTGCGCGTGCGCTGGTCACGAAGCCGGCCTGCGTGCTGGCCGATGAGCCCACGGGTAACCTCGACCGCGAGACGGCCGATGGCGTGTTCGCCCTCATGCTGGAAGCCGCCCGCGAGCAAGGCACGGCCTTCGTGCTCGTCACCCACGACCATGACCTGGCCGCCCGCTGCGAGCAGCGCTGGTTGCTGAAAGGCGGACACCTGCAATGAGCCACTCCTTCATCCTCAAGCTCAGCTGCCCCGACGGCCCCGGCATCGTTCACGCCGTCACCGGCGTGCTGCTGGCGCACCAAGGCAACATCCTGAGCAGCGCCCAGCACGGCGACGCGGACACGCAGCGCTTCTTCATGCGCATCGCCTTTGAAAGCCCCTCCAGCCAAGACGCGCTGCGCGAGGCCTTCGCGCCGCTGGCGGCGCAGCGTGGCATGGACTGGGAGCTGGTGGACGCCACTCGCAAGGCCCGGGTGCTCATCCTGGTCAGCAAGTTCGGTCATTGCCTGAACGACATCCTGTTCCGCGTGGCCACGCAGCACCTGCCCATCGAGGTGGTGGCCATCGCCAGCAACCACCGCGACTTCTATCAACTCGCGGCCAGCCACAACATCGCGTTCCACCACTTCCCGCTGCTCAACGCAACGCCCGAGCAGAAGGCCGCTCAAGAGCGCAAGCTCATCGAGCTGATCGACGAGCAGCAGGTCGACCTCGTGGTTCTGGCCCGCTACATGCAAATCCTCTCGCCCGCCTTGTGCGAAAAGCTCGCCGGCCGCGCCATCAACATCCACCACAGCTTCCTGCCCAGCTTCAAGGGCGCGCGGCCCTACCACCAGGCCTTCGAGCGCGGTGTCAAGCTCATCGGCGCCACGGCGCACTACGTGACTGGCGACCTCGACGAGGGCCCGATCATTGAGCAAGAGGTCAGCCGCATCGACCACGCCTACGGCCCCGAGCAACTCGCGGCCGTGGGCCGCGACACCGAATGCTTGGCCTTGGCCCGTGCCATCCAGTGGCACGCCGAGCACCGGGTGCTGCTGAACGGCAAGCGGACGGTCGTCTTCCGCTGAGCACCGGCCGGGGCTTCGGGTCGCATGTGGATCGATACCCACTGCCACTGGGACGCCCCCGAGTTCGCCGCCGACCGCGATGCCGTGCTGGCCCGTGCCCAGGCGGCGGGCGTGCACACGGTCGTGGTGCCCACCGTGCAGGCCCGCGACTGGGCCAGCACCCAAGCGATGTGCCGCGCGGCCGGTCAGCCGTACGCGCTGGGCATCCATCCCTTGTTCACGCCCAAAGCCAGCGACGGCGACTTGATCGCGCTGGATGCCGTGCTGACCGAAGCCGAAGGAGACCCGCTGCTGGTGGCGGTGGGCGAGATCGGGCTGGACTTCTTCGTGCCGGGGCTGGATGCCGAGTGCCAGCAGCACTTCTACCTGGCGCAGTTGAAGCTGGCCAAGCGCCACAGCTTGCCCGTGATCCTGCACGTGCGCCGCAGCGCCGATCCCCTCTTGGGCGGCCTTCGTCGCGTCGGCTTGCGCACGGGCGGCATCGCCCACGCCTTCAACGGCAGCGCCCAGCAGGCGCAAGCCTTTGTCGCCTTGGGCTTCGCCTTGGGCTTTGGCGGCGCCTTGACCTTCGAGCGCGCGCTGAACTTGCGCCGCCTGGCCGCCAGCCTGCCGGCCGAGAGCCTGGTGCTCGAGACCGACGCGCCCGACATCCCGCCGCAGTGGCTGTACCGAACCGCGGCGGCGCGGGCGGCAGGGCAGGGGAGCGGACGCAACGAGCCGGCCGAGTTGCCGCGCATCGCCCACACCCTGGCCGAGCTGCGCGGTTGGTCCTTGGCCGAAACTGCCGCGTTCACCAGCGCCAACGCCCGCCGCGTGCTGCCCAAGCTCGCGTCGCTGCCCCCATGCGCTTGAGTGGCTTGGCCCCGGTGTGGCGGGCCGACGCGCGCTTGTTGATCTTGGGCAGCTTTCCCGGCGCCGCCAGCCTGCAGGCCCAGCAGTACTACGCCCACCCGCGCAACGCCTTTTGGCCGGCGATGGCCTCGCTGCTGGGCGACCCGGTTTTGCCCCGGCGACCGTATGCCGAACGCCTGCAGGCGCTGGTCGAACACCGCATCGCCCTGTGGGACGCCGTGGCCGCCTGCGAGCGCCCCGGCAGCCTGGACGCCGACATCCGCGCGGCCGAACCCAGCGACGTGCCCGCGCTCGTGACGCGCCTTGCGGACTTGAGGGCCATCGCGTGCAACGGCGCCGCGGCGCACCGGCAAGCGAGTGCCTTGTTGCCGGGCCGCTTGCTGCTGCGCCTGCCGTCCACGAGCCCCGCCCATGCCAGCCGCTCGCCCGCTGACAAGGGCGCCGAATGGGCCCAGGCCTTGCGGCCCTGGCTGTGATCGGCGCCGCGCGCTAGAGTCCGCGCCCCGATCGAAAGAGCTCCGCATGGCCGCCGACGACCTGCCCGATGTCACCGTTTCCGAGTTCATGGGCGTTCGCTCGCTGCACTTGGACTCCATTTGGGTGCAGGGCTCCATGCGCGTGAGCAAGCCGCTGGCGCTGGAGCTGAGCTACGTTCAGCGCATGATGGCCCCGCTGCTGTGGCAGGAGCCGTCCACCTGGCGCACGGGGGCTTGCGTCCAGCTCGGATTGGGGGCGGCGGCACTGACCAAGTTCTGCCACCAGGTGCTGGGCCGGCCAAC
The DNA here is from genome assembly GCF_004004565.1 of Inhella crocodyli. Taxonomy (GTDB): domain Bacteria; phylum Pseudomonadota; class Gammaproteobacteria; order Burkholderiales; family Burkholderiaceae_C; genus Inhella; species Inhella crocodyli. The sequence goes on along the minus strand of NZ_SACM01000005.1, from coordinate 10,981 downwards.
GACGGCGGTCGAGATCCATCCCGGCGTACTGGCCGCCTGTCGGCAGTACTTCGCGCTGCCGCCCAACGGCGAGGGCCTGGAGGTGGTGTTGGAAGACGCCGGCCGTTGGGCCCGCGACCCGGCGAATCAAGGCCGCGTGGCGCTCTTGCACGTGGACTTGTACGACCACGAGGCCGCGGCCCCGGTGCTCGACGACGCCGACTTCTACGCCGCCTGCCGCGCCCTGCTGGCCCCCGGGGGCGCCATGGCCGTCAACCTCTTCGGGCGCCGGGCCAGCTTTGCCGACAGCTGCGAGCGCATGGCGCAGGCCTTCGGGGCCGATCGCGTGTGGCGCTTGGCGGCCACCAAGGAGGGCAACACCGTGGTGGTGGCCACCCGGGAAATCCCGCTGCCCGACGGGGCGGAACTGAAAAGGCGCGCCACTAACATGGACAGCGCCCTCGGATTGAAAGCGCAGCCCTGGCTGCGCGGCCTGCGGGCGGTTTGATCGCTTCCTGCATGGCTGCCACGACGTCCCGCTCCGCCCGATCCCCTGCCGCTGCCCCGCACCGCCTGGAATGGCGCGAGCTGCTGCGCGCCATGAAGGCCGACGGCCTGGTCAGCGCCGAGACGGCCGCCGCCACCGAGGCCCGGTTCGGGGCCGGTGACACCACCTTGCACCCGCTGGTGCGCCTGGGGCGCGCCGGCCTGCCACGGCAGAGCGACGGCAAGGTGCTGGACATTGAGTTGCTCACCGAATGGCTGGCGGGCCACGTCCGGCTGCCCTACCTGCGCATCGACCCGCTGAAGGTGGACGTCGGCCGCGTGGCGGAGGTGATGAGCGGCGCTTACGCCGAAAAGCACCGTTGCCTGCCGGTGGCAGTGGGCCTCACCGACGTGACCATCGCCACCTGCGAGCCCCACGACACCGAGTGGGTGACGCAAATCGAGAGCCACAGCCGCAAGACGGTCAAGCTGGTGGTGGCCAGCCCGCTGGACATCACCCGCTACATCACCGAGTTCTTCACGCTGGCCAAGTCGGTCAAGGCGGCGGCGAAGACGAGCGAGAGCGGGGCCCAGGCCAGCTTTGAACAGCTGGTGGAGCTGGGCAAGAGCAACAAGCAGCTCGACGCCAACGACCAGGGCGTGGTCCAGGTGGTGGATTGGCTTTGGCAGTACGCCTTCGACCAGCGCGCCAGCGACATCCACTTGGAGCCGCGGCGCGAGATGGGCGTGATCCGTTTCCGCATCGACGGCGTGCTGCACCCCGTGTACCAGTTGCCCGTGCCCGTGATGGCCGCCATGGTGGCGCGCATCAAGCTGCTGGGCCGCATGGACGTGGTGGAAAAGCGCCGCCCGCTGGACGGCCGCATCAAGACGCGCAACCCCGCCGGCGAAGAAGTGGAAATGCGCCTGGCCACCTTGCCCACCGCTTTCGGTGAGAAGCTGGTCATGCGCATCTTCGACCCCGACAACGCGCTCAAGACTTTGGACCAGCTCGGTTTCGGCCGGCACGACACCGATCGCTGGCAGCAACTCATCGGGCAGCCCAACGGCATCATCCTGGTGACCGGCCCCACCGGTTCGGGCAAGACGACCACGCTGTACAGCACGCTCAAGCGCCTGGCCACGGAGGACGTGAACCTCTGCACCATCGAGGACCCGATCGAAATGATCGAGCCCTCGTTCAACCAAACCCAGGTGCAGCCGCAGCTGGAGTTCGGCTTCGCCGAGGGGGTGCGAGCGCTGATGCGCCAAGACCCCGACATCATCATGGTGGGTGAAATCCGCGACCTGGAAACCGCCGAGATGGCGGTGCAGGCCGCCCTGACGGGGCACCTGGTGTTCTCCACCCTGCACACCAACGACTCGGTGTCGGCCGTCACCCGGCTCGTGGACCTGGGCGTGCCGCGTTACCTGATCGGCGCCACCCTGATCGGGGTGCTGGCCCAGCGCCTGGTGCGCACCCTGTGCCCGCACTGCAAGGCCCCCGACGAGCGCATGACCCCCGAGGTGCTCAGCGAAACCGCCAAGCCCTGGCGCTTGCAAACGGTCAAGGGCGCCTACAAGCCCGTGGGCTGCCTGGAGTGCCGCCACACCGGCTACCGTGGCCGGGCGGGCTTGTACGAACTGCTGACCTTGGACGAGCCGCTGCGCCAACAGCTGAGCAACGAAACCAGCTTGGCGGCGCTGCGGCGCACGGCGATGCAGCAAGGGCTGCGCAGCCTGCGCTTGGCGGGCGTGCGCAAGGTGGCCGAAGGGCAGACCACGCTGGAAGAAGTGCTGCGCAACACGCCGAACTGGGAAGTCTGAGCGATGCGACCCAAGAGCGAGAGAGATTTCGTCGCGGGGTTGCTCTTCATGCTGACCGGCGGGGCCTTCGCCTGGGGGGCTCTGGGTTATGGCTTCGGCAACGGTCGCAATCCGGGGCCCGGCTACTTCCCCTTCGGCTTGGGCCTGCTGTTGGCCCTGCTGGGGGGCTTCCTGGTGTTCCGGGCGCTGACGGTCGAAACCGACGGGCGGGAGCCCATCGGTCGCATCGCGTGGCGGCCCTTGTTGGCCGTGGTGGGGGCGATCGCCTTCTTCGCGGCTGCCTTGCCGCGGTTGGGCCTGCCCCTGACCGTGGCCATCGCGACCTTTGGCGTGTCGTTCGCCACGCCGGAGGCGCGCTGGCGCCCAGCGCTGCTGTTGGCCCTGGTCATGGCCGGGTTCTGCACGGCGGTGTTCGTGGGCGGCCTGCGCTTGAACCTGCCTTTGTGGCCCCTGCCATTCCACCACTGGGGGGGCTGATCCTTGCTCGACAACCTCCTGCTGGGCTTTTCCACGGCGCTGAGCCTGCAGAACCTGGGTTATGCCTTCGTCGGCGTGGCCCTGGGCACCTTGATCGGTGTGCTGCCCGGCATCGGCCCGGTGGCCACGATGGCCATGCTGATGCCCACCGTGTACGGTTTGGACGCGACACCGGCGCTGATCATGCTGGCGGGCATTTACTACGGCGCCCAGTACGGCGGTTCCACCACGGCCATCTTGCTGAACGTGCCAGGCGAGGCCAATTCGGTGGTCACGGCCCTGGACGGCTACCAGATGGCGCGCCAGGGCAGGGCGGGCACGGCGCTTGGGATTGCTGCACTCGGGTCCTTTTTTGCCGGCTGCGTCAGCACCTTGGTCATTGCCCTGTTTTCACCGCCCTTGGTGCAACTGGCCTTCCTGTTCGGTGCGGCCGAGTACTTCGCCTTGATGGTGCTCGGGCTCATCCTGGCGGTGGTCTTGGCTTCGGGTTCCACGCTCAAGGCCTTGTGCATGATCGTGCTGGGGGTGCTGTTGGGGCAGGTCAGCACGGACGTCATCAGCGGCGTTCCGCGATTCGACTTTGGGCGGCCTGAACTGAGCGACGGCATTGGCTTCGTCGTCATTGCCATGGGCTTGTTTGGCTTCGGCGAAATCATTGCCAACTTGGGCCGACCGGCCGAGCACCGCGAGGTGTTCACCGACCGCGTGGGCGGCCTGCTGCCCAGCCGGCAGGACCTGCGGCAAGCCTTCCCGGCGGTGCTGCGAGGCACGACCCTGGGGTCGGTGCTGGGCGTGCTGCCAGGCAATGGCGCGCTGTTGGCGGCCTTCGCCTCGTACACCTTGGAGAAGAAACTTGCGGCCGATCCCAGCCGCTTCGGGCAGGGCGCGATCGAGGGCGTGGCCGCGCCGGAAAGTGCCAACAACGCCGGGGCGCAAACCAGCTTCATCCCCATGCTGGTGCTGGGCATCCCGCCCAATGCCGTCATGGCGCTGATGGCCGGGGCCATGACGATCAAGGGCATCACGCCGGGCCCCCAGGTGATGACCGACAACCCTGCCGTGTTCTGGGGCCTCATCGCCAGCATGTGGGTGGGCAACTTGATGCTGGTGGTGCTGAACCTGCCCTTGATCGGCATCTGGATCCGGCTGCTGCGCATTCCGTACCCGCTGCTGTTTCCTGCCATCGTGGTGTTTTGCTGCATCGGGGCGTTCTCCATCAACGGCAACACCTTCGACGTGGCCCTGACCGCGGGCTTCGCGCTGGCCGGCTATGCATTCCACAAGCTGCAGTGCGAGCCAGCGCCGCTGCTGCTGGGCTTCATCTTGGGGCCCCTGATGGAGGAAAACCTCAGGCGCGCGCTGCGCATCGCGCATGGAGACTGGAGCACTTTCGTTTCGCGACCGGTATCGGCCGGTTTGTTGGTGGCGGCGGTGCTGCTGCTCTTGGTGGTGATGCTGCCGAGCATCCGCGCCAGGCGAGCGGAAGCCTTTCAGGGCGAGGACTGATGGCGATTCTTCAAATCTTGCTTTCGGGCGTGGCGCAAGGCTGCATTTACGGCCTGATCGCGCTTGGCTTCGTGCTGATCTACAAGGCCACCGAGACCGTGAGCTTCGCCCAGGGCGACGTGATGATGGTCGGCGGCTTTGCCGCCTTGATGCTGCTCAACGTGATGGGGCTGCCGCTGGCCGTGGCCTTGCCCCTCGCCATTGCCGGCATGGGCGCGATGGGCTGGGGCCTCGAGCGGACCTTCATCCGCCCTGTGCTCGGCCAGCCGGCCTTCGCCATCGTGATGCTGACCTTGGGCCTGGGCTACATCGCGCGAGGTGCCATCACCATGCTGCCCAACATCGGCACCGACACCCATGCCCTGAAGCTGCCGTACGGCGGTCCGGTGGAATTGGGGGGTGGGGTGACGGTGGGGGCAGAGCAACTCATCGTCATCGCCGCCACGCTCTTGCTGTGCGCACTGTTGTACGCGCTGTTCCGCTTCTCGCGCGTGGGCATTGCCATGCAAGCTGTGTCTCAAAACCAATTGGCGGCCTACTACATGGGCATCCCGGTGCGTCGATTGAACGGCTACGTCTGGGCCCTGGCCGCGGCGGTGGCCGCCATCGCCGCGGTGCTGCTGGCGCCCATCACCTTCGTGCACGCCAACATGGGCTTGATCGGCCTGAAGGCCTTCCCTGCGGCAGTGATCGGTGGCTTTGGCAGCTTGCCAGGGGCCATAGTTGGGGGCGTGATCATCGGCGTGGTCGAGTCGATGTCGGGCTTCTTCCTGCCCGAGGGCTTCAAGGACATCAGCGCCTACGTGCTGGTGCTGGTAATGCTCATGGTCCGTCCCCACGGCCTGTTCGGCGAACGCCTCAGCAAGAAGGTCTGAGGGGTCGGTCACCATGCGTTTCCTGTTCAAGACCTCGTACGACCAAGACATCAACCTGATCGAACATCGCGGCCAGGCCTTCTGGTACGGCCTGTTGCTGCTCGCGCTGTTGGCGGCCCCTTGGTGGCTGGAAAGTTATCCGCTTGCGCAGCTGAGCGTGGTGCTGATCTACGGCACTGTCGGCCTGGGGCTGATGGTGCTGGCCGGTTACACGGGTTTGTTCTCCATGGGCCACGGGGCCTTCTTGGGAGTGGGGGCCTACACGCAGGCTCTGCTCACGGCGGCGGGTTGGCCCTTCTTCATCAGCATCCCGGTGGCTGGCGGTTTGGCCGCGGCCGTTGGCGTGGTGGTAGGCCTGCCGGCCCTGCGTGTCAAGGGCATCTACCTGGCCATCGCCACGCTCGCCTTTGGCTTCATCGTGGAAGAGGGCATCGCCCGCTGGGAGTCCGTGACCGGCGGCAACACCGGCTTGATGGTCAAGAAGCCCCAGGCCTGGGGCTGGACGATCGACAGCGACACGGGCTTTTACTTCTTGTGCTTGACCGTGGCCGTGCTGAGCACCCTGGTGGTGCTGAACTTGTTGCGCTCGCCCACTGGGCGCGCCTTCGTTGCGGTTCGGGACTCCGAGGTGTCGGCCCAGTGCATGGGCATCCACCTGGCACGCACCAAAACCTTGGCCTTTGCCATCAGTGCGTTCTTCACGGGGGTGGGCGGGGCCTTGTACGCCCACAAGTTCACGTACCTGACCCCGGAGCAGTTCGGCATTGTGCAAAGCATCGATTTGCTCCTGCTGGTCACCATCGGTGGCCTGGGTTCGGTGCACGGTGCCTTCCTGGGGGCGCTCTTCTTGGTGGCGGCGCCGCAGGGCATTGCGGTGGTCAAGGATTACCTGCCGCCGGCCATCGGGCAGGCTCCCGGCCTGCAGCAGTTGGTCTACGGGCTGGTGCTGGTGGCCATCGTGCTGTTCGAACCCCGGGGCCTCTACGGGCGTTGGTTGAAGGTGAGGACCTGGCTGCAGTTGTTCCCCTTCTACCGGCGCGGACTGTTCAAGCGCCAGAAGAGCTACCAGAAGTCGGAGCGCCTGCGATGAGCGACGTGCTGCTGTCCGTGCGCGACCTCAGCCGCCACTTTGGCGGCGTCAAGGCCGTGAACCGCGTGTCCTTCGATGTGCAGCGGGGTGAGGTGTTCACGCTCATTGGCCCGAATGGGGCGGGCAAGACCACGGTCTTCAACCTCATCAGCCGTCTGTACGACCCCAGCAGCGGCGAGATCCGCTTCGAGGGCGAGTTGCTGTCGGCAAAGCCGGCGCACGCTATTGCGCGGATGGGCATTGCCCGCACCTTCCAGAACATCGAGCTGTTCGAGTACGCGAGCGTGCTGCAGAACCTCCTGATCGGGCGGCACGTTCACATGCCCCGTTCGCTCTGGCGGGAGGCCTTGTTTTTGCCGAGCGTGCGGCAAAACGAACGCGAGGCGCGGCGCAAGGTGGAGGAGGTGATCGATTTCCTCAACCTGCAGCACCACCGTGACACCCTGGTGGCTGGCTTGCCGTATGGGGTGCGAAAGGTGGTGGAGTTGGCCCGCGCTTTGTGCATCGGGCCCAAGTTGTTGCTGCTGGACGAGCCCAGCAGCGGCTTGAACGTGGACGAGACCCGCGACTTGGCCTATTGGATCGACGACATCAAGCGCCTTCTGGGCGTGACAGTGCTGATGGTGGAGCACGACATGAGCCTGGTGTCCCGGGTCAGCGACCGCGTGCTGGCGATGAACCAAGGCGAGGTGTTGGCGCTGGGCACAGCCTCAGAGGTGCAGCGCGACCCCCGGGTCATCGAGGCCTATTTGGGCACGGGGGTGGCACCTTGAACTTGCTCGAAGTCGCCAACTTGGAGAGCGCCTATGGCCCGGTCAAGGCCGTGCGGGGCGTGAGCTTGGCGGTGCCCGAGGGGCGCATCGCCACCGTTTTGGGGCCCAATGGCGCCGGCAAAACGACGCTGCTGAAGACCCTGAGCGGCATCATCGATCCGAAGCGGGGCAGCGTGCGCTTTGGCGAGCAAGACATCACGGGTCGAGACCCGTCCCACATCGTTCGCATGGGGCTGGTCCAGGTGCCCGAGGGTCGCGAGGTGTTTCCCTTGCTGAGCGTGCGAGACAACCTTTTGATGGGGGCTTACACCCGAACCGATCGTGACGGCGTCGCCCGCGACCTGGAGGTGGTGCAAGGCTACTTTCCCATCTTGCGAGAGCGTGCGACCCAGGACGCAGGGCTGCTCAGCGGGGGGCAGCAGCAAATGCTGGCCATCGCCCGGGCCTTGATGGCGGCCCCCAAGATGATCCTGCTGGACGAGCCCAGCTTGGGTCTGAGCCCAAAGCTCACGCAGGAGATCTTTGACATCGTGCTGCGAATCAATCGCGAGAGAGGCACCACGCTCTTGATCGTGGAGCAAAACGCCCACCTGGCCTTGGGCGTGGCCGACCTGGGCTTCATCTTGGAGAACGGGCGCATCGTGGTGGAGGGCGCCTGTGCCGTCCTGCGCGAGCGGGCCGACATCCAAGAGTTTTACTTGGGCCTGCAGCACGACGCCGGCGCCCGTGGCGAGCGTCGCTGGAAACGCAAGAAGAGTTGGCAATGACCCGCAGCGTGCTTTGGGCGCCCGTTTTGCCGGGCACTGCCGTTCATGATCTGCCCGGCGACACCATTCCAGCGATGTTTTGGAATGGGGTGGCCGCCCGCGGTGATCGGGTGTTTCTTCGCGAAAAGAAGCTCGGCATTTGGCAATCCTGGACGTGGACGGAGGTGGGGAAGGCCGTGCAGGAGATGGCCGCGGGATTGATGGCACTGGGCTTGGCGCACCGGGATGTGGTCGCCATCCTGTCCAACACGCGGCTGGAATGGTTGTTGGCCGACCTGGCCATTCAAAGTGCAGGCGGCACGGCCAACGGGATCTACCCCACGGATGCGCCGTCTCAGGTGCAGTACCTGTGCGAAGACTCTCGCACCTCCGTGATCGTCGTGGAAGACGACGAGCAGCTGGACAAGGTGCTGGAGGTCCGCGATCAACTGCCCACCTTGCGTTGGATCGTGGTGATTGATACGCGCGGCTTGGAGCGCTTTGACGACCCGATGGTGCTGAGCCTCGATCAATTGCGGGCCCGCGGCGCAAGTGCGCTGGATGTTTTGCCGCCCCGCTTGGCCCAAGTGCACCCTGACGATTTGGCCATCTTGGTCTACACCTCGGGCACGACGGGCAAGCCCAAGGGCGCCATGCACACGCATGCGGGTTTGGTCTACGGCGTTCGAGCCGCGGCGACCAACCTGCCCCAGAGTGACGCCGACGAGCGCATCTGTTTCCTTCCGTTGTGCCACATCGCGGAGCGGATGATCGGTGCCTATTCAGCGGTGCTGACGGGCGCCACCTTGAACTTCGTGGAGAGCCCTGAGACCTTTGCCGAAAACGTGAGAGAGGTGGCGCCGCACGTGCTGTTCGCCGTCCCCCGCGTTTGGGAGAAGTTCTATTCCGGCGTGCGCATCGCCATTGCCGAAGCCACGCCGCTACAGAGGCTTGCTTACGGCTGGGCCATGGGCGTGGGCGGACGGGTCGCGGAGCGGGTGTTGGAGGGGCGGCCGGTGCCTGCCAGCCTGAAAGCACTGTTCCTCTTGGCCGATGTGCTGGTGCTGGGCAACGTCAAGCGCCTGCTCGGCATTCATCGGGCGCGCGCGTTGCTGAGCGGTGCCGCGCCGATCTCCCCCGATCTCATTCGGTGGTACCTCAGCCTGGGCGTGCCCATGCTGGAGGGATGGGGCATGACCGAGACGGGGGCCTATGGGACGCTGACGCGTCCCGACCAGATCCAGCCCGGCAGCATCGGGCCCGCTGCCCATGGGGTCGAGATGAAGATCGATCCCTCCACGGGGGAGATGCTGACGCGGGGGCCGCACCTGTTCAAGGGCTACTTGAACCTGCCCGAGAAGACGGCCGAGGTGATCGATGACGACGGCTGGTTTCACACGGGCGACGTGGGCGTGGTCGACCAGCAAGGTCGCTATCGGATCACCGACCGGATGAAGGACATCATCATCACGGCGGGGGGCAAGAACATCACGCCCAGTGAGATCGAGAACCAACTGAAGTTCTCGCCCTACATCACCGATGCCGTGGTGATCGGAGACCGACGCGCGTACCTCACCGCGCTGGTGATGATCGATCAAGAGAACTGTGAGCGTTACGCCCAAGATCGCGACATTCCCTTCTCCAGCTTCGGAAGCCTGGCGCGTTCTCCTCAGATTCAGGCCTTGATCCAGTCTGAAGTCGACCGGGTAAACCGCGAGTTCGCCCGGGTCGAGCAGATCAAACAATTCCGTGTCCTCGAAACCCAGCTCACCGCCGAGGATGAGGAACTGACCCCGACGATGAAGCTCAAGCGCAGCTTCGTGCAGAAGAAGTACGCCGCCTTGATCGAAGGCATGTACGGCGGCCATTGACGAGCCCCATCAACCAGGAGACCCTTCATGAAACGTGTGTTGATTCCCGCCCTGCTGGCTGTTGCCTCCGCCGCGGCAGGCGCCCAGGCGCAAGGTGTTAGCAAGACAGAGATCGTGGTGGGCACGATTCAGGATTTGTCCGGCCCCTTGGCCGGTTATGGCAAGCAGGCGCGCAACGGCATGCAGCTTCGTGTGGACGAACTGAACGAGCAAGGCGGCATCCACGGCCGGCGCATGGTCTTGAAAGTCGAAGACTCGGGCTACGACCCTCGCAAGGCGGTGCTGGCGGCCCAGAAGCTGGTCAACCAAGACAAGATCTTCATCATGGCCGGCCACATCGGCACCGCCCACAACTTGGCGGCGATGCCGATTCAGTTCGAGAAGAACGTCATCAACTTCATGCCCCTCACCGCGGCTCGGGAGATGTACGAGCCCTTCCACAAGCTCAAGTACTCCTTCGCGGTGCCCTACTACGAGCAGGTGCGTGTGATGTTGCCCAGGCTGGCCAAAGAAAAGGGCAGCAAAAAGGTTTGTGTGCACTACCAGGACGACGACTTTGGCCAGGAAATCTTGAAAGGCACGGAAGCGGCCACCAAGGCCATGGGCGTCGAAATCGCAGAGAAGACCAGCTTCAAGCGTGGGGCGACGGAGTTCTCGTCCCAAGTGGCCAAGCTCAAGGCGGCCAACTGCGACATGGTTGTCATGGGGACCCTCATCCGGGAGACCATCGGAACAATCGGCGAAAGCCGCAAGACGGGCTTCAATCCGACCTTCTTGGGCACCAGCGGGGCATACACCGACTTGATCCCCCGCCTTGGCGGGAAGGCCATGGACGGCTTCTACGCCGCCATGACGACCCAGCACCCGTACTTGGACGAAGCGAGCCAGCCCATCCGCTTCTGGGCCAACAAGTACAAGACCAAGTTCAATGAAGACCCGACGGTCTTTTCCGCTTACGGCTACATCATCATTGATGCGCTCGTCCGTGCAGCTGAAAAGGCGGGCCCGAATCTCAATACCGAGTCCTTTGGCAAAGCCATGGACGGCATGAACTACCCGGCCGACATCTTTGGCTCCGCGCCGTCGAGCTTCACCGCCACCAAACGCTTGGGCAGCAATGCGTCGCGTCTGTCGCAACTGCAAGAAGGGCGTTGGAAGGTCGTTGCCGACTACGGCAAGTGAGTGCGGCGGCACCCGGCAAGGCGTAACTCCTTGATTTAAAACCCCTTTCGCTCTGAGCGGGAGGGCTTTTGAACTTTTTTGCAGGAAGTGCTTGCAAAGTTCTTCGGGTATGTCCTATGATGGCGGGCTCCGCTGCTGATGAGCAGCTCGCTGAAGCGAGTGGCTGGCA
>NZ_SACM01000004.1 GCF_004004565.1 Inhella crocodyli | reverse complement strand
TCACTTGACGAGTTCAGTTCCTTGGGCTGGTATGGCGTCCAGTGTTGCTCCATGAGTGGGGGACTGAATGTCCGAAATCGCCAGTGGCCGAGGGCACGGCTTTGCGACTCGTGCGACCGCTCCTGGCCGGCATCAGACCTAGCCATTCGGTTGACCAGCCGGCGGCCTCGCTGCCAAGCCGCGCCCCAGCCGCCCAACGGGCGTTCACGCCGCCAACAAGCGCCCCACTCGCTCCGCGATCTCGTCGTAGACCACGCGAATCAAAGGCGAACTCGCGATCTCCGTGTGCGTCGTCAGCCAGCAGGTGAGCGTGGGCAGGGCCAGGGTGGGCAGCACCTGGCGCAGGTCGGGGTAGACGCCCAGCAGCAAGCGCGCCGCGAAGCCGATGCCGGCGCCGGCGGCGATGAGTTGGGTGCACACGGCCTTGTCGTTGGTGCGCACGCGGAAGTGCGCGGCGTTCAGCGGCACGCCCAGGGCTTGCAGGGCGGGCAGCATGACGGTGTCTTGCTCGATGCCCAGCAGGCGGTGCTGCAGCAGGTCGGCCGGCGCTTGGGGCGTGCCCATGGCCTGCAGGTAGCGGGCGTGGGCCAGCGCGACGATGGGCACGGCGCCGACTTGGCGGGCCACCACATTCAAGTCGGTGGGGCGGCTGAAGCGCAGCGCGATGTCGGTGGCGCGGTGCAGCAGGCTGGGCACCTCGTCGGTGGCCACGAGTTCGATCTCCAGCCCCGGGTGGCGGGCCACCAGGTCGCTGACGATGGGGGGCAGCACGTGGGCCGCAAAGATCTCGCTGGCCGACACGCGCACGGTGCCGCGCAGCGCGGCCGATTGCGCGGTGAGCGACAGCGCCATCTGGTGCGCCAAGGCCTCCATGTCTTGCGCGTAGCGGGCCACAGTGTGCGCCGCGGCGGTGGCGTGCAGGCCGCGGCCGGTGCGCTCGAACAAGGGCGCGCCCAGCTGGGCTTCCAGCTCGGCGAGGTGGCGGCTGAGGGTGGACTGCTGCGCGCCCAAGCTGCGCGCCGCCGCGGCCATGGAGCCCGCGCGGTGGATGGCCAGGAAGCTGCGCAGCAGCACCCAGTCGAAGCTTTGGGCGCTGAGGCGCGCGATGCGTTCCGGCATGGCTGCCTTGCGCGCTTCGCGCTGGTGCGGCGCGCTGGGCTCGGCCAGACTGACGCTTTGAACCTCCGGCGTTGATCGCTGTTTTGCCATGCCTCGAATGCTGTTGTTGCGCGTTGTCGCTTTGTTCTGCCTGTGGGGGGCGCTGGGTGGCGCTGCGGCGCAAGTGCCCGTCACCCCCAACCCCGACCACGAGGCCCTGCTGGCGAGTGTCGACCCCCGACTGGCCGCCAACAAGCGCCTGGTCTACGACTTCTGGCGCGAGGTGTTCGAGGCCGGGCACCTGGACTTGGCCGACAAGTACCTGGCCGAGGGCTACATCCAGCACAACCCCACCGTGCCCACGGGGCGTGCGGGCTTTGTGGCCTTCTTCGGGCCATTTGCCAAGGCCAAGCCGATCGAGCCGCGGGTCAAAGCGCCCTTGGTGCAGATCGTGGCCGAGGGCGACTGGGTGGTGCTGAGCTTTGTGCAAAAGCGCCCCGACCCGAAGGACGCCACGCGCAGCTACACGACGACCTGGTTCGACATGTTCCGCATCGAGAACGGCCAGATCGCCGAGCACTGGGACCCGGCCGTGAAGCCCTGAGCCCGGGGGGCTGCCGCGCAGGCGATGCGTTCCTGCATAGGTGGCTTGCGGACCGCGGCATTGCCGCGGCCGCAGGGGCGGCCGACACTGAACCCGCTGTCATCCCTGGGGCCATGCACCCCGGCCTCCACCGGGGGCGTGTTCTTGTTGTGGCCCCTGCTGTGTCTTCGTCTTCTTCCTCGCCCGCCTCGCGCTGGCACCGCCTGACCCAAGGTCCGACGGCGCGCTTCTTCTGGGCCATCCCCCTGGTGGGCCTGCCCTTCGTGCTGGCCAACGTCGTCTCCAAGCTGTGGATGACGGCGCCCGAGTTGCTGGCCTTTCGCAACCCGTTCAAGACGGTCGTGCTGCTGCTGGCCTACGCGGCCTTCGTGCGCTGGGTGGAGCGGCGGTCGGTGGACGAGGGGGCTTTGCCCGGCGCGGGCCGCGAGTTGGCGCAGGGCTTCGGTTGGGGCTTGGGCGTGATCGGCGCCGCGGTGGCGCTGCTGGCGCTGAGCGGCGGCTACACCGTCAGCGGTTGGGGCAGTGCCCAGGGCGCGCTCACGCTGCTGCAGCTGCACGTGTTTGTGGCGGTGCTGGAGGAGTTGCTGTTCCGCGGCCTGCTGTTCCGGCTGCTGGAAGGCATCGTCGGCACCTGGGGGGCGCTGCTCGTCTCCACGCTGCTGTTCGGCCTGGCGCACGGCGCCAACCCGGGCGCGAACGCCATCACGCTGAGTGCGCTGGGCGGGCTGTCGGTGTGCCTCACCTTGGCCTTCGTGATGACCCGCCGCCTGTGGCTGTGCGTGGGCCTGCACTGGGGCTGGAACTTTGCGCAGGGCGGGCTGTTCGGTTTGCCGGTGTCGGGCACCCAAGTGGCGCCGGGCGCGCTGGCGGCCAGCACCAGTGGGCCCACGTGGCTCACGGGCGGGGCCTTCGGGCTGGAGGCCTCGGTGCTGACGCTGGCCCTCACCGCCCTGTTGTGCCTGCACTTCGGCCGCGAGGCCCTGCGGCGCGGGCATTGGCGCGCGCCGTCGTGGGCCTCGGCCCGGTCGATTTCTGTGGCTTCTCCCTCTCAGGTTTCATGATGTCTTGGACCTTCCGCTCTTCCGCCCTGGCCTTCATCGCCAGCCTGTTGCTGGCCCCCTTGCCTGCGCACAGCATCGACTACGCCGACGGCGCCAAGGTCATCGCCGGCGTGTGCCCGGCCTTGGTCAAGCGCGACCTGCCCAACGCCACGCCACAAGACAGCGAGGCCATTTGCGGCTGCATGCGCGAGAAGTTGGCCGCCTCGGCCAAGGACTACCCAACCGCCCTGCCGACCCAGCAGCAGTGGGCCGACCTGGGCATCCGGGCGGCCACGCAGTGCATGGCCCCTCACATCGGCCAGATTGCTGCCCAGCAATGCATCGCCAATGCGACGTGGCGCCAGCAGCTCACCAGCTCGGCCCGCATCAACGACGCCCAGTTCGACCGCTACTGCCACTGTCACGCTAAGTTGGCGGCGGACGAAACCGCCAAGGGCACCAACCTGAGCGACCCGGAAGTCCGGCGCGTGCTCAAAGACAAGAGCTACACGCAGTGCCTGGCGCCCTTGAGGGCCGAGAAACCGGCGAAGTGAGGCCCTGCCCGGGCCTCAGCCCGGCTGCCAGAACAGGTAGTCGGCCTGGTACTTGACGATCTCGCGCTGGCTCAGGCTGGCGGCATCGCAGACGCGGCTGGGCGCCACACCGCCCACCGTGGCCACGCGCTGGATGTAGGCCGTGCCCGTCATCGCGCCTGGGGCGCCGGTGGCCGGGTTGGCCTTCACCAGCTGCAACGGGATGCTGCCCGGCGTGGCCGGTGCCACGGCCACCTGCGCGCCCGTCACCACCGAACCGTCGGCCGCCGCCCAGGTGGCCGGCGGGCCGTAATAGCGGCCCAGCGGCTTGCCGTCGCGGCTTTGCAGCGTGGCCTGCGGCCCCACGAACACCCACTCGAAGGCCCCGGCCATGTTGGCCTTGGCCCGGCATTCGTACGTGATCTCGCCCACGCCCACGGTGTGCAACACCATTCGGTGGCCGGCCGGCACTTGCACGGCGGCGGGCAGGCTGGCGGTGTCGAAGGGGGGCAGGGGCGGGGTGGCGGTGGCGCAGGCGGTGAGCGCCAACACGGCGGGGGCCGCGAGGGCCAGGGTCAGCAGGCGGGACATAGGGAGCTCCTGAGTACGAGGGGTGGAGGGGTGGGGCCGAAAGGGTCCACCTCCCCAGTACTCGCCAAACTGCGAATTGGATGCAGCGCGGAGGCGCTCAGCAGCCGCAACGCTTTCGCTTAGCGCAGTGGCTTGCCCATGCTGTACCGTTCCTTGAGGCTCACTCGGTCACCAAGAACCACCGAGAACTCGCCGTCCGGTTTGCCCTCAACAAAGGACCCTGACCAATCCACGATTCCGTGACTCCCAAACGCCTTGCCGCTGTAGGGCGATCCGTCCGGAAGCTGGGCGAAAACGGGAACGTTGCACGCGCTTTCGTACTCGAAATGAAGCTCTGGCGGTGGGGGATGCCGCTTGTCGGGCCCTGGATCTAGCGCCACATCGTGATCACCAAGGTGCGCAACGTCAAGCCGATAGAGCGCACTGGTCAACTCGTTGCCGCCGTGCACAAAGAACATCGCCATCAAGCTGGATGACGCCGCCTCAAACCCAGGAAGCACTTGCCTTTCAACAGTGACCTTCATCAGCGGCAGAAGAATTCCTGTCTTGATCGGCGGGACGCGCTGCTCGACGACATCGGGCGCCACGATTTCATGGGCCAGCCACCCAGGTGCGATCAATTGCGCCAGGTCCGCCGCGCTGACATACACGGGCCCCACCGGTCTCCATCCCCGGTTCTGGATGGTGATCGTCCAGCTGCTGTCACGGGCCCCCTTGTGGACCGCGATTCGCAGGGGCGGGTAGCGCCGGCGCTCCGCGGCGGCCAGGTCCATCAGGCCAAGGGTGATCAGACCCATGGCCGCAAGCCGGTTGGTGACGCGGTACTGCCCAATCAGCCAGTGCCTCAAACTGGCGCCCTGAGGTTTGCCTTGCCACCGCGCGGTCAATCCCAGCCATATTGGCAAGGTGCTGAGCATGATGGCGAGTCGCCACTCCGGTGCGTGGAAGGCAAGTGCGCATGCGGCCACGAACAGCAGCAGCATGGCAAGCGGACTGCCGATGACCACCAGCGTGTTGGCAATGAGTCTCAAATGCGCTCCGGGATGGGTGGGGGTGCTGCACGACCCTGTCGGTCACTTGGGCGCTCGGTGGCGCCAATGTCCCCGCTGGAACGATGGATGCATTGGATTCCGCAGCTGGTCGCTGTCATGCCAAGCGCACCAACAAATGGGGGGCATAGGACGACCAACCCAGCGCGGCTACGATCGCGACCGAGACAAGCACGGACGTGCCCGCCAACCCACGCGACCCGCGGTGGAGCGCGAGGGCCCAGAGCGTGACGCACACCAAGGGGCCGACCCACCACGCTGCAATCGTTCGGTAGACGAACTGCGTGTACTCGGGCACTTGAACGCCAAACGCCCGCCAGACCTCTAGGAAGCGCTCAGTGCCGCCGTTCTGGAGCGTGTAGATGAGGGTGACTTGAACCGCGACTGGCAACAGCACGGCCACCACGAGAAAGATCTTCTTGAACATGTCGGCAGCTTAGGTTGGCCAGGACACGGACACAGGCCCGACACGCAGTTCAGCCACACGCCAACCCACGCTCGAGGGGGTTCGGCGCCGTCTCCGTCCGTGTCCCTACCGCGCCCCGCTAGAACCGCATCTCCGCCCGCACCCCCCACACCGTGAAGGTGCGCTGCCGGTTCTCCGTCTGCGTGACCGTCGGCGCGGCGCTCACGGTCGTGGTGGTCAGGGTGTCCAGCGGCGCGAGGTTGCTGGCGGTCAGGCGCCAGGTCAGTTCGGGGCCCTGGGCCCAGACCAGGTAGACGTCGGCCACGCGGCGGCGGTTCTGGCGCCAGGTGCTGAGCGGGGTTTGCTGCACCAGGGTGTCGGGCACGACGCCGAGGTTGACGCCGGCGCTGGCGCTGGTGCCGATGAAGCGGTAGTCGGCGCCCAGGTTCAACGTGCCCTTGGGCTGCTGCTCCAGGCGGTTGTTGGGGCCGGGCAGGCCGTCCACCTGGCTGTGGAACAGGGCCAGGTTGCCGCGCAGCAGCAGGGGGCGCAGCCAGTCGGGCGGGTCGTCCCACAGCTCGTCCACGCGGGCCTTGGCCTCCAGCTCCAGGGCCACGACGCGGGCGCGGTCGAGGTTGCGCGGGCGGCTGACCCAGCGGGGGCTGGCGTCCCAGGGCACTGTCTCTTGCGCCAACAGGCGGCGGATGAGGCCGCGGATGTCGCGCACCGAGGCGTTGGCGGTGAGCACGCCGCCGCTGGGCAAGAAGCGCTCCCAGCCGATCTCCAGCGCGGTGGCCAACTCGGGCTTCAGCGCCGGGTTGCCGGCCCAGTCGGGGCTGTTCTGGGGGTTGGGGCCCGTGGGGTAGGTGGCGTTGATGCCGGGGCGGGCGATGAGGTCGTTGAGCGCTGGGGCACGGTAGCTGCGCGTCAGGCTCATGCGGATCTGGTCGCTCTTGCTCCAGGTGGGCTTCCACAGCGCGTGGGCCAGGGGCGATAGCACGCGGCTGGTGTTGCGCGTGGCGATCCGCGTGGGGCCCTGGCCAGGGTCGCCCTCGGTGCGGATCTGCTCGTAGCGCAGACCCAGGTAGGTGGACCACTGGGGCGACGGGCTCCACTCGTCTTGCGTGTAAGCGGCGA
The DNA here is from genome assembly GCF_004004565.1 of Inhella crocodyli. GTDB lineage: Bacteria > Pseudomonadota > Gammaproteobacteria > Burkholderiales > Burkholderiaceae_C > Inhella > Inhella crocodyli. Next base: position 393,769 of record NZ_SACM01000004.1, on the reverse strand, counting down.
TGCGCTGGGTGCGCGCTTGCAGGTTGTCGCCGAACTCGGCCAGCTCGGGGCGCGACTGGCCGTCGACGAGGCTTTCGCGCAGCTGGTCGCGCCGGGTCCACTCGACCTCGGCCCCAGTCACCCAGTTGTGCTCGCGACTGGTTTGCTCGCTCCACTTGGTAGACAGGCTGAGGTTGTCGTCGGTGGTGCGGGTGCGGTCGTCTTGGCGGCGGGCGGGCAGGCCTTGCAGCGCGTCTTGGCGTTCGCTCTCGTTGGTGCTTTGGGTGCGCCCACCGAACACGCGGGCCTCCAGGCGCGTGCTGGGCGGCAGGCGGTGCTGCAGGGTGGTGGTCAGGCGCCAGGTGCTGCTGCGGCTGTCGCTGTGGGTTTGCGTCGCGTCGAAGCGGCTCACGCCGGTTTGCGCCCAGCCGCCGGCGTTGTCCCCACGGGCGAAGGACAGCACGGGGGCGATGTGCAGCGAGGTGAACTCCCCCAGCTTCCAACGCAGGCGGCCGTTGGCGTTCAGGTTGTGGCGGCGATCCAGGTTGCCACCCAGCGCGCTGGTGAGGCCCCGCGCGCCCGTCACGGTGTTGAGGGTGGTGGTACGGGTGTTGGTGTCGTTGTAGCGGCGCTGTTGGTTCAGGCTGACATTGAGCGCCCCCACGAGCGAGTCGTCCCAGAACTTGCCGTTGCGCGTCCAGTGCGCGTCCCACTGCGGTTCGCCGTGATCCAAGCTGGCACCCAGGCGCAGCTCGTGGCTGCGCTGGGCCAGGGGCTCGCGCAGGATGATGTTGATGGTGCCGGCCACGGCGCGGGCGCCGGTCTCGGCGGTGGGCGCGCGCATCACCTCGATGCGCTCGACCTGCTCGGGCGGCAGCTGGTCCACCGAGAAGCCGGCGGGGGCGCGGTCGCCGTCGATGAGGATCTGCGTGAAGCCGCCGCCCAAGCCGCGCAAGCGCACGTCGCCGCCGCGCCCCGGGCGGCCTCCGAGGGTCACGCCGGGCAGGCGGCGCAACACGTCGCCCAAGGCACCGTCGCCGTAGCGCAGCAGCTCCTCGCGGCCAATGACGATCTTGCTGGCCGTGCTGGCGCGGCGGCGCATCTCGGGCGTGGGGCCGCCGGTGACAACGACTTTGTCCAAGGCAGCAGGTGCGCTGGCCGCAGCGGCAGCAGCGACTGGCGTTGGCGGCGTGGCCTGCGCCGCTGGCGCTTGGACCCAGGCCGGCGTGCCGCCGGCCAGGCTGGTGCTCAGCAGAAAAACGGCGAGGCGGTGCATGGGGGCGCAGTGTCTCCGCACCGTGGCACGGCGCCCCATGCCCATGCGTGCATCGCGCATGCCCTCATGGGCAAGACTCTGGGCGTCTGCGTCGCTTCGGCAAAGTCCTGCGGCTCGCGCGCCAGGTCCAGCCCAGAACGCAGCAGGGGGCCCGAGTCGCGGCACCTGCCCCTGAAATTTTTTTTGCGGCACCGTCATGCGGGCCGGGGCCTGTCCGTCATGGCGGCAGGTGCCCACAATCCCGTGTGCACCATCCCCAACGGAGAACGCCATGCCGAACTTCCTATTCCTGCTGCACGAAACCCCCGCCGACTCGATGGCAATCAACGCCGCCGAGTTGGGCGAAATCATTGCCGCCCACCAAGCCTGGGCCGAACGCCTGGGCGCCGCGGGACAGCTGGTGGGCGGCGAGAAGCTCACCGACGACGGCGGCCGCCACCTGCGCCGTCAGGGTGGGCAGGTGCTGGTGAGCGACGGACCGTACGCCGAGGCGCACGATGTGATCGGGGGGTTCTACATCGTGCAAGCGCCCGACCTGGCTGCGGCCGAGGCCTTGGCAGCCGATTGCCCCCACCAGCACGGCCGGCAATGGATCGAAATTCGCACCATTGACGCTTTGGGCTGATGGCTTTCGCCAGGTCGTTGGCTGTGCCACCATGGCGACCTCATCCCGTTAGCCTCCGATCCGCATGACGCTTGCCACGCCGCTCAAGCCGACCGTCCTCGTCGTTGACGACACGCCCGACAACCTGACCCTGATCGGCAACCTGCTGAAGGACCGCTACAGGGTCAAACTGGCCAATTCGGGCGAAAAGGCGCTGGCGATCGCGCGCGCGGCGCCAGCGCCTGACCTTGTCCTGCTCGACATCATGATGCCCGGCATGGACGGGCACCAAGTCTGTGCGGCGCTCAAGGCCGATCCGGCCACCCGCGACATCCCCATCGTCTTCCTCACAGCCATGAGCAGCACGGCCGACGAGGAAGCCGGTCTGAAGATGGGTGCGCTGGACTACATCACCAAGCCCATCAGCCCGCCCATCGTGCTGGCGCGGGTGGAAACGCAACTCAAGCTCAAAGCCGCGGCCGACTTTCTCCGCGACCAAAACGCCTTCCTGGAGCAACAGGTGGCGCTGCGCACGGCCGAAGTGCATGCCATTCAAGACGTCACCATCCTCTCGATGGCGTCCTTGGCCGAGTCGCGAGACAACGAAACCGGCAATCACATCCGGCGCACCCAGTACTACGTGCGTGCCTTGGCGGAACAGCTGCGCAATCACCCACGGTTTGCCCACTACTTGACCGATGCGCAGATCGAAATGTTGTTCAAGTCGGCCCCGCTGCACGACATCGGCAAGGTCGGCATCCCCGACCGCATCTTGCTCAAACCGGGCAAGCTCACGGCCGAAGAGTTCGAGGTCATGAAGACCCACACCACCATCGGACGCGACGCCATCGAACGGGCCGAACAACAGCTCGGCCTGCCCGTCGCGTTCTTGCAGTGCGCCAAGGAGATCGCCTATGGCCACCAAGAGAAGTGGGACGGCAGCGGCTACCCCCAAGGCATTGGGGGCGATCTCATCCCGATTTCGGCCCGCCTCATGGCGGTGGCCGATGTGTACGACGCGCTCATCAGCCGGCGCGTCTACAAAGAAGGCATGCCGCATGAGAAAGCCGTCGAGATCATCATCGCCGGTCGAAATCAGCACTTCGACCCCGACGTGATCGACGCCTTCGTGGTTGTTCTGTCGCAATTCCAGGCCATCGCAACGAAGTTCCATGACTCTGACGCCGACCTGGCTGCCAAAGTGCACCAGGTCGAAGGCATCGCGCACACCATCGTGCTCTGATGGCGCGCAGCGACCCGGCGGGCCCCCTGACCCTCAGCGTGTCAGCGCGCCTGGGCGTGCTGTTGGCGGCACTCGGGCTGGCGCTGGCGGCCTTGGCCGGGTACGCGCAGTGGGTGATCGGCGATCACACCCGACTGCTGCAAGCCCGTGTAGAGCGCGAGGCCCTGGCCTTGGAGCAGCGAACGCTGACCGGGCAAAGCATGGGCGCGGTGGCACTGGCCGGTCGCTTGAACCTCGACCTCATGGAGGCCGCGAGTGCGCCCGGCTTGGAGGCCGCGCCCGCACCGTCGCTGGTCAGTGCCCTGCAGACCTTGGCTGCCAGTGTGCAAGCCGATCAGGCCTATCTCGCCAACCGTGCCGGACAGGTTGTGGCCCAGTCGGGCACGATCGATGGCCTGGAGCGCGGCATGAACGTCGCCTTCCGTCACTATTTCCAGCAGGCCTTGTCCGGTCAGCCCTCCGCCTCCATCGCGGTGGATGCCTCCAGCGCGGGACGCCACTCGTACATCGCCGCCCCCGTCTACCGCAATCGAGAGGCGCAAAGCACCGCGGACATCGTTGGGGTGGTCGTCGCCCGCGAACGCTCGGAAGAGGTGGACCGTCAACTGAGCCACTGGCCCCACACCTTGGGCCTGTTGCTGTCGCCTGAACACGTGGTGATGGCCGGCAACCGGAGTGACTGGTTGCTGCGGCACGTGGGCGAACTCAGCGCCGAGAAGCAAAGGCGCTTTGCTTCCAACCACCTGTACGGCAAACGAGGTTCCGAGATCCAAGCGGCACAAGCCCTGCCCGACTTCTTGGGTGGCGGCCTGCACTGGATGGATGGCGCGTTGTACCTGGCCGCGGCCAGCCCGGTGAACTTCAACCACCGTTTGGGTGCCTGGAAGCTGGTGTACCTGGGTGAGCTGTCGGCCGTTCTGAGCCCCTACACCTTGGGTGCGGTGGGTCTGCTCACGTTCTTGACGAGCGCCGTGCTGGGCCACCTGGTGTTGCGCCGCCGCGCCGATCAGGCGCTGCGGGCGCAGCAGCAGCGGGCCTTGGCGCTCAGCCAAGCCCAGGTGCAGGCCATGGTGCAGAACCTTCCCGGGGTGGTGTTTCGCAGCGAGGCGCAGCCCCCATGGCGTTTGGACTTCCTCAGCCCTGCCGTTCAGGACCTCAGCGGCTACCCCGCGGCCGATTTTTTGGGTGACTCCGCGCCACGTCGCTTGGTCGATCTGATCCACCCCGACGACGCACCTGCTTGGCAGGCCACCTTGCGGTCCGGGCTGGCCACCCAACAGGGGTTCGGGCATGAGTTGCGCGTGGTGCACCGCGACGGCAGCGCTCGCTGGGCACTGTTCCGCTGCATGCCCACCGCCGACGAAACGGGCCAAGCGCGTCACTTGGACGGCATGCTGTTCGACATCCACGAACGCAAGCAAGCGGAAGCCGCGCTGCGCGACAACGAAGCCCGTTTGCGCGACCTGCTCGACCTCGCACCCGTGGGCTGCTCCATCAACACACGCGAAGGCCGGCCCGCGTTCAGCAACCGCCGCCTGGCCGAGCTGCTGGGCCGCGACCGCGACGACCTGACCCAACTCAACACCGCTGATTACTGGGCTGAGCCCAGCGAGCGCCAGGCTTTTGTCGATCGCTTGTGGGCCGATGGTCGCGTGGAAGGCTACCGCGCCCGATTTCGGCGTGCCGACGGGCAGGCCTTCACGGTGCTGCTCACCTCGTCCATCGAGAACATCTTGGGTGCCGACCACATCGTGTCTTGGAGCTACGACATCACGCAGTTGGAGGCGGCCGAGCAAGCCATCTGCCAAGCGCGAGACGCCGCCGAAGCCGCCACCCGGGCCAAGAGCGACTTCCTGGCCAACATGAGCCACGAGATCCGCACGCCCATGAACGCCATCATCGGCATGAGCCATCTCGCCCTGCAGGCGCCCCTGGAGCGAAAGCCTCGGCACTACATCGAGAAGGTCCACCTCGCCGCCAACAACTTGCTGGGCATCATCAACGACATCCTCGACTTCTCGAAGATCGAGGCCGGCAAGCTGGACCTGGAGTCGGTGCCATTCCAACTGGAAGACCTGCTGGATGGTTTTGCCAACTTGGTGGGCTTCAAGGCGCAAGAGAAGCGCTTGGACCTGCTCGTTCGGTTGGACCCCGCCACCCCCACCGCCCTGGTGGGCGACCCGCTGCGACTGGGCCAGGTGCTGACCAACCTGGGCAACAACGCCGTGAAGTTCACGGCGCAAGGCGAAATCGAACTCGGCATCACGACCCAGAACCGCGACGACGAGAGCGTGGAACTGCACCTCTGGGTGCGCGACTCGGGCATCGGTCTGTCCCCCGAGCAGCAAGGCCGTCTGTTCCAGAGCTTCAGCCAGGCCGATTCGTCCACCACCCGCAAGTACGGCGGCACCGGCCTGGGGCTGGCCATCAGCAAGAACTTGGTCGAGCGCATGCAAGGGCGCATCTGGGTCGAAAGCCAAGCAGGCCAAGGCGCCACCTTTCACTTCACCGTGCGTTTGGGCCTGCAGGCGCACAGTCCCTCTGCGGCGGCCCCCAGCAACGCGCTGACCGGCCTGCGTGTGCTGGTGGTCGATGACAGTGCCCACTCGCGCGACATCCTGATGAGCACCTTGCAGGCCTTTGGCATGACAGCCGACGGCGCCTCGAATGGGGACGAAGCCCAAGCGTTGGCCCAAGCCGCCGAGGACAACGGCCGCCCTTACGCGCTGATGCTGATGGACCGCGACATGCCGGGGCAAGACGGGATCGCGGCCTTGCAGGTGCTGCAAGCCGCACCGCACTGCCCACCGGCGTGGCTCATTGCCTCCGGCGATGCCGAGCAAGCCCGCGAAGCGGCCAGCCAAGTGGGCGTGACTTTGGCGGGCGTGCTGGTGCGGCCGGTGACCCCGTCTCACCTGTTCGAAGCCGTCGGCCGTTCCACCGGGGGCCATGCGCCCGTGGCCACCCGACGCTGGCAACGCGCCGAGCTGGCGCAACAGGCGCGCCAGCACCTGCGCGGCGCGCGCCTGCTGCTGGTGGAAGACAACGACATGAACCAAGAGCTGGCGCTGGAGCTGCTCCGGGGTGCGGGCATCGAAGTCGTGCTGGCCGAGAACGGCCAAGAGGCCCTGGACCGACTGGCTGCCGAGTCGCCGTTCGACGGCGTGCTCATGGACTGCCAAATGCCCGTCATGGACGGCTACACCGCGACCCGCACCTTGCGCCAGAACCCCGCGTGGCAACAGCTACCCGTGATTGCCATGACCGCCAATGCCATGGCCGGCGATCGCGAGAAGGTGCTGGCCGCCGGCATGAACGACCACATCGCCAAGCCGCTGGACGTGGGCGCCATGTTCGCCACGCTGGCGCGCTGGGTCACACCACCACGCCCAGCGTCGGAGCCGGCCGACACCACCCCCACCGAGCTCGACGCCCCACCGCCAGAGAACGACGGCTTCGACCCGAGCACCCTGGCCTTCGACGGCCTGGATCCCCAGGCCGGGCTGCGCATCGCGGCCCACAACTCCGCGCTGTACCTGCGCCTGCTGCGCCGCTTCCAACAAGGCACCCGGACTTTTGTGCACGACTTTGTTGGCGCGCAAGCGCAGCCCGACGCCGAAGCCCCCGCTCGGCTCGCACACACGCTCAAGTCCACGGCAGGGCACATCGGCGCGCACGCCCTGCAAGCCGCCGCCGCCGCCCTGGAGGCCACCTGTCGCTTGCCCGATGCCAGCCCAGCGCAGTGCGATGCCGCCCTGGCCGCTGTGCAAGTGCCCTTGGAAGCCCTGCTGGCCACGCTGGATGCCCGGCTGCCCGCGCCGGCCGCCGCCGCACCCAGCGCGGCCTCGCACGACTGGCAAGCCAGCAGCGCCCAGCAGCAGCAATTGGTTCGCTTGCGCGCTCTGTTGCAAGACAGCGAAGCCGAGGCCACCGATGCGCTGGACGCCCTGCTGGACTCCTGCGCCGGCAGCCCGTGGGCCAGTGCTTTGCAGCAAGCCCAGCAGGCCTTGGCGGGTTACGATTTCGACGCCGCCTTGCAGGCCTTGCAGGGCCTTTCTTCGCCCCACAATGGGCCAACGGGCTAACGTCTGCAACCCTTGTCCATCCCACCCAGGAGTTCCCATGAAGCGTTCCCTGATCTTGGCCTTGACTGCCTTGTGCCTCGGCTCGGCGCAAGCCGCTGTTCCCCTGTTTGCCGCCAAGTGTGGCGCCAGCCTGAACGTGGACACCAACCCCAAGGGGCAGGTGTACATGAACGGCAAGGTGGCCAAGCTGATCAAGCGACCCGACGGCCAAATCTCTGCCAATTCGGCCGGTGCCTGGGTGGACATCACGCCCAATGGCGGGCAAGAACCGCGCGTGACCTACACCGCCAGGGACAAATCCGTCGGCACCTGCGAGATCCTGTCCTTCAAGGCCCCGGACAGCGCCCTCAACACGTCGGCTGCGCGCGCCGGCCAAGGCCAGAGCGATGCGCGCACCATCGTCAACTGCAAGATGCAGCCACAAGGCCCCATGCAGCAGTGCAACGCCAGCGTCACGCGTGAAGGCAACGGCTCGGCGACGGTCATGGTCACTCGGCCCGACGGCCGCACGCGCGCCATCTTCTTCGACAAAGGTCGCCCCTTGAGCGCCGACCTCAGCCAGGCCGACGGCAGCATGCACTTCAAGGGCAGCAAGCGCGGCGACATGTTCCACATCGAAGCCGGCAACGAGCGCTACGAGTTTCCGGAAGCGGTGGTCTTCGGCGGCTGAGGGCTGCATCGCCAACAGGCCCACGCGTCACGATCCGTGCGCGTGGGCTTTTTTTTATTCACCCGAGAGGTATTCCATGAAGCTCTGGATCGGCGCTCTGGGCGCGCTAGCACTCAGCAGCACGGCCGCCCTGGCCGATGCATCGATGTTCGATGGCACGCGCTGGCACTTGCTGTCCATCCAGTCCATGGACGACGCCCAGGGCACCACACGCATCGACGACCCCAACCGCTTCACCTTGCACTTCCAGCCCGACGGGCAGGCGGTGTTCCGCTTGGATTGCAACCGGGGCCAAGCCCAATACGAGAGCAGCCCCGCCGCTGACAAAAACAGCGGCCAGATGCGGTTCGGCCCTGTGGCCGCCACGCGTGCGCTGTGCGCGCCCCCGCACCTGGATGAGCGCGTGGCCCGCGACCTCGGCGCCGTGCGCTCTTACTTGCTGAAAGACGGCCGTCTTTACCTGACGTTGATGGCCGACGGCGGTATCTACGAGTGGGCACCCACCCTGCTGGCGGGTACCGCCATGGACCTCAGCCGCCGCCATCGTTCCATCGAATTTGCCAAAGGGCGCAGCGAAGCCACGGTGCGCGATCGCATCCAGGGCTACGAGTACGTGGACCACACGCTGCGCGCGCAGGCCGGACAGCGCCTTCGCGTCAGCCTGCAGGCCGGCGCCTCCAGTGCCACTTTCAATCTGCTGCCGCCGGGGTCGATCAGTGCGGCCATGGCCATCGGTGAGCGCAGCGGCAACCGCTACGACGGCTTGCTGCCCGATGATGGGCTCTACACCGTGCGCGTGGTTCAACCGCGTGCGGCCGGCCGTCGCGGTGAAATCAGCCGCTACACGCTGAAGGTGGCCGTCAGCGGCGCGCCGCTCAAACCCCGGCCGGCCACGGCCGACGCCGTGATGCCAGGCACCCGCTTTCATGCCAGCACCACCGTGGCCTGCGAGCCTCCGTTCACCCAGACCCGCCAATGTGAGGCGCTGGTGGTACGCCGTGGCTTCGACGGCAGCGCCACGGTGCTGCTGCGTTGGGACGACGGGAGCCAGCGCCGCATCCTTTTTGTCCGGGGCGAGGCCGTCGCCTCCGATGCCCTATCGCCCCTGAAGTCCGTGCGCGAGGCCGAGGGCTGGCGCATCGAGTTCGACCAGGGCGAGCGCTACAACGTGCCCGAGGCCCTGGTGCGCGGTGGCTGAGGCCCCGCCGGTGCAACGGTTTCTTCCCCACTGAAACGGAGAGATGACATGGAACAAAGTCCTGTGTTGGGGGCCGCCGTGGGCGGCGTGATGGGCATGGTGCTGGTGACCCTGCTCGGCCTGGTGGTCGGCGTGGTCGCCAAGCTGCTCATGCCGGGCAAAGACCCCGGTGGCTGGATCGTCACTGCCTTGCTCGGCATCGCCGGTTCGTGGATCGGCTCCTGGCTGATGGGTGCGCTGGGCCTGAGCGGGCAGCTGATGGCCTTCGCCGCTGCCGTGGCCGGCCCCATGATCCTGCTGGCGGTCTACCGCCTCATCAAAGGCAAGTCGACCTGAGCCTGCACGGGCCAGCATTTCGGAGACGCACCCGATGACCCCTCGTTCGTTCATCGCATCGACCCTGCTCGCCTTGGGTGCGGCCTGGGGCTTCAGCGCGGTGGCGGCACCGCGCATCGAGTCGGTGGCCCCCTGCTTCATCACGCCGCCCGCCACCCCCAAGGTGGACTTGCGCGCCGACTGCGGCTACGTCGTCGTGCCCGAGAACCGCGCCGCCCCCACGGGGCGGCAGGTCAAGCTCGGCTACCTGCGTCTGCGCGCACGCCAGCCCGGCAGCGAGCCGCCGCTCTTCATGCTTTCGGGCGGCCCCGGCGGCTCGCTGATCACGCCGGCCCTGTTCAGCCTCTTCCAGCCGCACCTGCTCGGCCCGGTGCTCGATCGTCGCGACGTGGTGGTCCTCGACCAACGCGGCACGCAGCACACCGTGCCCCATCTGCAATGCCCGGAGTTCCACGGCCTGGCCTGGGCCGCCTACCAGCAAGGGCTGCCTGCCCCGGCCCGCGCGGCCGTGGAGCGCCGCAAGCTCGACGCCTGTGTGGCCGGCTGGCGTGCGCAGGGCATCGACCTCGCGCAGTACAACAGCGTGGCATTGGCCGCCGATGTGAACGACGCCCGCGCCGCCCTGGGCTACGAACGCCTTTTTTATTACGGCGCCTCCTACGGCTCGCAGCTCGGCCAGCACCTGATGCGCGACTTCCCCGGCATCTTGGCCGGCGTGGTGCTCGACGGCACCAGCGCCCTGTCGCGCAAGAGCTGGGTGGAGGACCGCGCCATCGACCTCGAGTTCTCGCTGCGCCAGCTCGACCGCCTGTGCCGCGACGACCCCAAATGTGCCGCGGCCTACGACGTGCCGGCCCTGCTGCAGCGCGGCCTGGCGCTGTTCGACGCCGGGCCCATCGAGGCTGCGTTCGTCGACCCGAAGGCGCCCGACCAGCGCTACCCGCTGACCGTGACCGCGCTCGACTTCGCCAACCTCGTCTACGAGAAGGTCGGCTACAAGATCGGCGTCTTCAGCCTGCCCTTCTTCCTCGACTACCTGGCCCAAGGCGGGCGCGAGAGCATGGGCCAAGGTCTGGCGCAGTGGCGCGGCGAAAAGCTGCTGGCCGCCCGCCAGCCGGCTGAGGGCGCGCTTGCCACAGCCATGTACATGGCTGTGGTCTGCTCCGACGACCCGGTGCGCTCGCCCGACGAAGTCATTCGCGAAGGTGCCGGCCCGCTGCCGCTGCTGTTTGCCGACGCGGTGGCCCGCGAGCTGATCGGCATGTGCGAGGCCGTGGCCGTGCCCAGCCTGCCCGACACCACCGACCGCAACGTGGCCAGCGCCCTGCCCACCCTGGTGCTCAGCGGCCGGCTCGACGCGCAGACGCCCACCTTCCGCAGCGAAGAGGTGGTGCGCACCTTGCCCAAGGCGCAGCTCGCCGTCTTCCCCGACGGCACCCATGTGCAAGTGGGCGCCATCAACGCCTGTGCCATGGGCCTCATCGTGCAGTTCCTCAACGCCCCCGCTCAGCCGGTGGACACGGCCTGCCTGCGCGCCCACACCCTGCCCGGCTTCATCCTGCCTAATAGCACACTGAGTCGCTGAGCGGCTGAGGCCTTCAGCGCACGGCGCAGCCCGGCCCGGGCGCCAGCACGCCGGCAGGCCGGTCGAGGCTCTCCTGCCAGTCGCCGCTGTGGGTCGCCCGCCAGCCCCATTGCGCCGCCCAGCGCATCAAGGCCGCGCGGGCCGCAGCCGGCTGCTGCAAGGGCAGCCAGCCCATGGGCAGGCAGTGCACCGCGCCATTGGCCAGGCCCAGCGCCAGCGCTTGACCGTTGGCCGAGGCCGCCAGCGCCTGCACGCGCCCGCCGCCCAGCGGCACGCGCCAGAGCGATGCCGCGCCGACCTCGCTCAGCGGCCAGGGCCAGAGCCGCAGCAGGCCATCGTCGGCGCCCACGGCCAGCCAGCCTGAGCCGGCGCCAGCATCGGCCAGCGCCACCGACCACAGGCGCCCGCCGCCATCGTTGATGCCGACCCGCAGCTGGCCGCTGTCGGCCGCCCACACGCTCAGTCGTCCGTCAAAACCCACGCTGATCAACTGCCGGCCGCTGGGGTCGAAGGCCAGCCCGGTAACGGGCGCGGCGCTGGCGGCCCAGCTGCTCTGCATCTGGCCATCGCTGAGGCGCCAGATGCGCACCGTGCCGTCTTCGTCCGCGCTGGCCAGTTGCGTTCCGGCGCGGTCAAAGGCCAGGGCCAGCACGCGGGCCGAGCCGCCCTCCAGGCGGTGGGCCAGGCGCAGCGCGCCGGCATCAGCGGCGGCCATCGGGCCGCGCTGCCACAGCCACACGCTGCCCTGGTTGTTGGCCTGCGCCAGCCAGCGGCCGTCGGCGCTGCCGCGCAGGGCCCACACCTGCCCCTGTCCGGCCAGAGGGGTGTCGGCAGCCACCGCGCCGGGCGCCAGCGTGCGGGTCAGCGCGCCCGTCTCCGGGTTCCAGGCACGCACGCGGCCATCGGGCAGGCCGGCCCACAGCTCGCGACCCTCGGCGCTCCAGGCCGTGGCCGCCACCAGACCGGGCTGCGGCAACTCGGCGCTGAAGCCCGGGCCGCGCAGGCGCAGGCGTTGGTCGTCGCCGCCGCTGGCCAGGCGCTCGCCCCGGGCATCCAGGGCCACGCTGAACACGGCCTCGTCGTGCTGCAGCAGGGCCTGGGCAGGGCCCAGGCGGCGCAGGCCCTGCCAGCGGCGCAGGCGGCCGTCGTCCGAGCCCGTCAGCCAATCGCCGTCCGTGCCGTCCGCGCCAGCCTGGGCCAGGGCCAGCACGCGGGCCGGGCCGTCGCGCCAGCGGCCGGCCTCCTGGCCGCGCTCCCAATCCCAGGCGCGCAGGCTGCCGTCGGCCTGCGCCACCCACAGCGCCGCGCCGCCTTCGGCAAAGGCCAGGGCCTGCACGCGCTGGCCGGGCTCGCCCAGGCCGGCGAGCAGGCGGCCGTCGCGGGGGTCGAACACGCGCAGCACGCCGTCGTCGGCGGCAGCGGCCAGGCGCTGGCCGTCGTCGCTCAGGGCGAGCGCTGCCAGCGGGCTGCGGCGGGCGCCGGTGGCCGGGCCGCGCCAATGCTCGGCCAGGGTGCCCGGGCTGCGGGCATGCAGGTCGAACACCACGGCCTGCCCATCGTGCGTGCCCACGGCCAGCCAGCGCCCGCCGCCGGCCGCTGCCCAGCGGGCGCGGGGGGTGGCCACACGGGCCAGCGCCTGCGGCGGCGCGTCGCCACCGCGCCAGCGGTGCAGGGCGCCGGCCTCGTCGCCGGCCAGGGCCTCGCGGTCGCCGTCGGCAAAGGCCAGCCAGCGCACGGCAGCCTGGGTTTTCATTTCGTGCAGCAGGCCGGGCTCAGCGCCGGCGGCCAGGGCCCACCAGCGCACGCGGCCCTCGGCGTCGCCGGTGAGCAGCTGGGTGCCGGCGGCGTTCAGGGCCACGGCGGTGGCGCCAGCGGCGTGCGGCAGCAGCGCGCGTTCCTCGCCCTGCGTCCAGTTCCACAGGCGCACGCTGCCATCCAGCGAGGCGCTGGCCGCCAGATTCGCCTGCGCGGCCACGGCGACGGCGGTCACGCGCATGCGGTGGCCGGGGGGTGCGGGCAAGGGGGTGGCGTTGCTCTCAGCCCAAGCCCACTGGCGCAGGCCGCCCTCGGCAGTGCCGGCCAGCAGCAGGCCGCGGGCGGGCTCGTGCAGCAGGGCCTGGGTGCGCGCACCCTCGCGGCCCAGCTCGGCCACCAGCGGCAGGCGCGGCAGGTCGGCGCGCAGGGCGAAGAGGCGCACGGCGCCGTCGTCGGTGCCGGTGGCGAGGTGCTGCGCGCCCACAAAGGCCAGCGAAACGATGCGCGCGAAGTGGCCGCCGGTGAGGCTGCGCTGCACGGGCAGGCCGTCGGCACCCCGCGGAGCGCGCAGGTCGAAGACGCGCAGCGCGCCGTCGTCCGAGCCCACGGCTAGCGTGTCGCCAGCCGTGTCGAAGGCCAGGGCGTAGCTGCTGCGGCCCTCACTGGCCAGGGTCAGCGGCGCACGGCCCTCGTCGGCCAGGGCCTCCCACAGGCGCAGGCCGGCACCGTCTTCGGCGGCGGCCAGCGCGTCGCCGCGCGGCGACCAGGCCAGGGCGTGCACGCGGCCCGGGCCGGGGGGCAGGGTGCGTGTCAGGCGGCCTTGCGCGGCATCCCACAGGCGCAGCGGTTCGGTGGCGGCGTCGCCGGCGGCGCTGGCCAGTCGGCCCTCGGGCCCGAAGGCGAGCGCGCGCACGCGGGCGGTGTGGGCGGGCCAGTGGCGGTGCAGGCGCGGGGCCTCGCCCACCGCGCCGGGCAAGGCCCACAGCGCCAGGCGGCCGCGCGTGCTGCCGGCGGCCAGCCAGCGGCCGTCGGCCGACAGCGCGGCGGCGCTGGGCTCGCCGAAGTCGGCGTTCAGGCCCGGCAGGGCGTGATGCTGGCCCCGGGCGGGTTCGCTCAGGTGCAGCTGCGCGCCGGCCAGCTCCAGACGCCAGCGCCCATCGGCCGAGGCGGCCAGCACGGTGACCGGCCCGCCGCGCCAGCCCGAGGGCGAGCGCCAGCGCAGGGCAAAAGCCTGCGCCACGATGGGCTGGCGCAGCAGCGCGCTCAGCAGCTCGGGCGTGGTGGCCCCGTGCTGCGCGGCCTGCAGTGCGTGCAGCAGGCCCTGCTGCGCACGCGCGGCGTCGCCCTGGGCCTGCGCCTCGGCCAGGGCGGCGCGGGCGCGGGCTTCGTGCAGGGCGGCGTCGGCCGGCGGCTGGGCGTGGGCGCTGCCCAGCATCAGCAAGGTGACGGTCAGGAGCAGCTGGGCAGAGCGCATGGCAGAAGCGGCAGAGGCCGAAAACAAGGCCGCCGCCCGAAGGCGGCGGCGAAGGCGCAGGCCGGCGGCCCGTGCCCGGTCAGGGCTTCCAGAGCGTGGTGTCGGGCGGCAGCGCGTTCTGGTTGCAACGGTCGCCGTAGCAGGCGAGGTGGCACACGAGGTCGTCGCGGAAGGTGCTGGAGTCGTAGCGGAAGCAGGCCACCTTGTCCGAGCTTTCGATGTACCAGAGCTGGCGCGCGGTCGGCTCGTCCACGCAGCGCTTGTACAGACTGGGCGACTGGCCAGCGGGCTGGAAGATGTCGTTCATGCAATAGGGCTTGCTGTTCGGGCAGGTGACCTCGGTGCGCCGGATGATCTCCAGGCGGGTGCACGCGCGCTTGGCGTCGCCTTCGTAGTCGCCGCAGGTGTAGCAGACCGAGCCCAGCAGCGGGCTCTTCACCATGAGGTTGGCACTGGCCTTGGCCAGGCGCACCAGCGGGCTGCCGTCGGGCCAGGTGCCGCGCTCCACCACCGTGACTTCCAGCTTCAGCACCTTGGTGTTGGCCGCGGTGGTCTTGTCGGCCGGCGGGGCGACGAAGGGCAGCGGGTCCAGCAGCACGCCGGCGGGGTCGCCACCGGTGGCGGCCAGGGCGCGCGGGTTGGCGTCGGGGCAGGTGGCCGAGGTGGCGGCGGCGGTGGCCGGGTCGGTGGCGTCGCGGTCGGGCAGCTTCTCCGGGCAGGTCAGGCGCCAGTTGATGAACTCCAGCGTGTTGGTGGGCACCGCCTTGCCGCTGGCATTGGCATGCGCCGACAGGCTCTTCTGGAAGCTCTCGACCTCTTGCGCCGTGGTGTAGGAATCCCACCGGTAGTAGGCGACGCTGATGCTGGCGGCCAGCGCCGGCGGCGGGTTGGGCTTGACGGCGTCGGGGATGGGCGTGGGCGTGGGCTCGGCGGCCCCGGCAGCGGCCCCGGCCGGGTTGGGCGTGGTGACGCTGGCCTTGGACTGCACCTCCTGCTCGTTGCCCACGGCATCGGTGATGGTGATGGTGGCGGTGGTGGTCACCGTCTGGCCGGGGGGCGGGGCGGGCGGCGTGAAGCTCCAGCAGCCGGCTTCGCCCGGGCAGGGGGTGAGCCCGGCCACCACGTTGCCGTTGCTGTCGACCACGCTCTTGAGCGTGTAGCGGTAGGGCGGCTGGCCACCGAAGGGCGCCGGCGAGTGCAGGGTGACCACGCTGCCCGGCGCCACTTCCACGGTCTGCACAAAGGCCGAGGACTCGGTGCCGCCGACGTTGTAGAGCGTGTAGCCGATGGGCACGCGCACCGTTTGCGTGCCGTCGCTCACCTCGGCCAAGAAGGCCAGCTGCACCTTCGCCAGGGTGATGCCGGCGGGCGGGTCGAAGCTGGGGTGGCTGGTGTTGGTGTCGCGCAGCGCGATGGCCGCGGGCGGCACGGCGCTGGACGGGCTGGCACCGACGTAGGTCCAGGTGTAGGTGTACTGGCCGCTGCCGCCGCTGGGGCAGGCGCCGAGCACCACGCCCTTGAGGTTGGCATCGGCACCGCGGCTGCCGCAATTGGCCACTTCGAACTTCTGCGGCGGCGGGGTGTTGGACTGGGCCACGGGCACCGCCACGGTGATCTTGCCCGGCGGGTTGACGAGGCTGACGTGCACCGTCTCCACCGTGGGCACGCCGCGGCTGTCGGTGCCGGTGAACTTGACCTCGGCGCTGTCGCTGGTGGCGCTGATGGCGTTGACCTTGACGCGCACGCGGGTGCCGCCCGAAGGGCTGGCCACGGGGCCGGCCAGGATGTCGAGGTGCACGCCGCTGATCTGCTGGAACTGCGCATTGGGCAGGCCGGTGAAGAGGTCGGCCTCCTCGCCCACCAGCACCACGCGCGGCGGGGCGGCGACGGTGCGGATGGGGACGAGCTGCGCGGGCAGGCTGGCGTCGGGCACGCAGACCTTGGTCGGGTCGGGTTGCACCTGCACCTGGGTCTGGGCCAGGGTGCTGCGGCCGGCGGCGTCGCTGAGGGCGGCGACGAGGGTCACGGTCTGCGCCTGGCACACGGCCGGCGCGGTGGCGGTGACGACGGGCGTGTCGGTGCCGGTCAGCGCCAGCTGCACCGTGTTGCTGGCGGCACCGCTGGTCCAGGTCCAACGGTAGGGCGCCGTGCCGCCGGTGGCGGCCATGGCGATCTTGATGGACTGGCCGGCGTAGACGGTGCTGTCCGGCCCGGGCACGAGGCGCAGCGGCACGAGCACGTCGCGCACTGTCAGCACCAGGGTGTTGCTGGCGCTGGCACCGGCGGTGTCGTTCACCGTGACGCGGAAGGTGACCTGCGTATCGGCCGCCACCTGCGGCGCGATCAGCCCGGGGTGGCTGGTGTTGGCGTCGGTGAGCGGGATCTGCACGGCAGCCGGCTTGCTGCTGACGAGCTGCCAGCTGTAGCTGTAGGCGTTGTTGCCGCCCGTGGCGCAGGCGCTGAGCGTGAAGGGGTTGCCCTCGTTGACGCTGTAGGCGGGCTGGCAGGCCTTGACGGCCAGCGGCGTGGGCGCCGGGGGCGGCACCGGCGGCACGCGCTGCGGCGGCAGCTGCGGCGGGGCGACGGTGGCCGGGCGCGTGAGGTTGACGACCTGCAGCATCTCGGCCGTTTGGCCGGCGCTGTTCTGGCCGCGCAGCACCACTTCGAGCGTGTCGCTTTCGGTGGTGATGGCGGGGGTGAGCACCGAGAAGGCGCTCTGCGAGGCGCTGGGGGCCACCAGGGTGGCCAGGGCGGCGACGGGGCCGCTGATCTGCGTGGCGGTGGCGCTGCGCAGCGGCACGGTGATCTGGACGGCCTGGCCCGCAACGGCGCTCAAGGGGGCGAGCACAAGGCGAGGGGCGGCCACTCCGGGGGCGCCGCTGGGCGCGGGCAGCACGGCGACATCGGCCTGCGCGGTGGCCGTGCGGTTGCCGGCGTCGGTGACGGTGAGCTTGTAGCTGGCGGTGACGGCGGCGCTGACGACCGAGGTGCTGAGCTTGAGCACGGCCGTGTCAGTGCCGCTGGCGGTGACGCCGGCGGGCGGCGTGCCGATGGGCTCCCAGCGGTAGCTGTAGGGCGCCTGGCCGCCGGCCACCTGCACGCTGGTGCTGACCGGGTTGCCGCCCACCACCTGGGCGGCGGGTGGCGCGGTCAGCGCCAGCGGGCGAATCGTGTCCTGCACCAGCAGGGTGACGGGCTTGTTGACGGTCTGTTTGCCGTCGCTGACGGTGACGGTGAAGCTCAGCAGGGTGTCGGCGCTGACGCTGGGGGTGGCCAACGTGGGGTGGCTGCTGCTGGTGTCGCTGAGGCTGACGCTGGCACCGGCCGGAATGCTGCCGTCGTACTTCCAGGCGTAGGTGTAGCTGCCACGCCCGCCGGTGGCGTTGACGCCTAGTGCCACACCGGCCTGGGCTTCGTTGGCGAGGGTGGCGCCGGTGACGGCCACGGCCAGCGCGGTGTCAGGGCTCAGCGCCGGGGCGGCGGGCGGCACGAGCACCGGGGCGGTGACGGGCGCGAGCGCCGGGTTGGCCTGCACGAGCACCGGGATGGCGTACTGCACCGGCTGGCCCTGGGCGTTGGTGCCGGAGATGGTGACCTCGGCCGTGCTGCCGCCGCTGCCGGCCTGGGTGGGCGTGAAGCTGGCGCTGGTGGTGCCAGTGCCGCCGCTGCCGGCGGGCTGGCCGGTGAGGCCGCCTTGCGCGCCGCCGGTTTGCGACACGCTGCCGCCGTTGACCGGGGCGCTGAGCAATACGGGCACACCGGCCGTGGCCTGCACCGGGGCAAGCACGATGCGCAGCGGCGGCACGGCCGGGGTGGGCGGCGCCACCAGCGGCGGCAGCGCGCGCGCGGTGCCAATGGCGGTGACGCGGTTGCCGTCGGCGTCGGTGATGGTGGCTTCAAAGCGCAGGTCGGCGGCGCTGCCCACGCTGGGCAAGGTGACGGCCAGGCGCGCTCCGTTGGTGCCGCTGACGGCTGCCGCAGCCGGGCCGCCCACTTGACGCCAGCTCCAGGTGAAAGGCGGCTTGCCGCCGTTCACCGGTACGGTGAGGTAGACCACGCTGCCGGCCACGCCCGGGCTGGCCGGGGCGGCGTTGGGCACGGGTTTTTGCTTGGCGCCGGGCTTCTTGGGGTCGGCGCCGGCCACGGAGAGGGGCTGGCCGCTGTTGCCGGTGGCGGGGGCCTGCAACTGCACGCTTTGCGTTTCGGTGGCGCGCTGGCCGGTGGCGGGGTCGGTGTGGGTGACCTGGAAGCTCAGCGTGGCCTTGCCGCCGTCGATGCTGGGCGGCGCGGTGAAGCTGGGGTTGGCGGTGTTGGCGTTCGTCAGCGTGACGCGCAGATTGGCCGGGATCTGGCCGCTGGCGTCCACCGGGCCGGTCTGCACCCACTGGTATTGCGTGCCGCCGGCGCCGATGGCGTGCAGGCTGACGAGTTGCCCCGGCTGCGCCTGGCGCAGCGGCGTGGCGCTGACGATGGGGCCGCCGCGCGGCCGCACGGTGACGGCGACCTTGGCCTTGGACTGGAAGCCGCGCGAATCGGCCACGCTGAGTTCGAAGTCCACCAGTTCATCGGCCTTGCCCGCGGGCACGGCCGGCGCGGTGAAGCGTGTCTCGCGGCCGGTGGGCGCGCTGAGGGTCACTTTGGTGCCGCCGAGCTGCTTCCACTCGTAGGCCGCCGTGCCTTGCACGCCGGTGGCCGAGCCCGCGAGCACCACGGTGTCGCCCGGGAAGACGGAGGCAGGCGGCAGAGCGATGCTGACGGTGGCCGTGGGTGCCGCCGAGAGCTTGGCTGCAGCGATGGGCGGCATGGCAGCCGCACTGGTGGGCAGGGCGCAACTGGCACCAGCAGCATCGGCGCAAGGCACAACGACGTAGCAAGCGGCCTGGTCGGTGGCGCTGGTGTCGATGAAACTGGTTCCCGTGGTGGTGCCCACCACGGTGCCAGTGCCGCTGGTGGCGCCGGCGCAGAGGTCTAGCGCCGTGCTGCCGCCTGGCACGGGATAGCGCCACACGGCATAGGCCGGCGCCGGTGCACTGGGGGTCCAACTCAGCGCGGCACCCTGCGCGCTGGGCGGCGTCACCTGGGCCTGGGGTGGCTGAAGGTTGGTGGTGCTGGGCAGCTTGAGGCCGTCGCTGCCGCTGGAATCGCTGCCTCCGCCGCACCCGGCCAAGGCCATCAAGAACGTCGTGGCAAACAGGGCGGTGCGTGGCGTGCGAATGGGCATGGCGGCTCTTGAATGGGGCTGTCGGTCGCCGAGGAGCCAGAAGCTCCTTCGGCAGTCGGAATGCTAGCGCTCACCGCGGTCTGCCCTTTAGCGCCAGGTCAACTCGCCTACCATTCGCCCCATTCATTCTTCGCCCTGGAGACCTGCCCATGCCCTCGCGCCGGACCCCCGCCCGTCTCCTGTTGACGGCCTTGTTGGCCTCTGCCGCCCTGGGTAGCGCGCAAGCGCAGGCCCCGGGGTGGGGGTATGCCCGCCTGGGCTTTGGCGCGGCTGAGACGCAGCTGGCTTGCCAAGGCGTAGCGCTGTGCGAGGACCGCGACCAGGGCCACCAATTGGCGGCCGCGCTGTGGGTGCCCGGCACCCTGGCTGGTGGGCGGCTGGCGGCCGAGTTGCGCCGCGTGGACTTCGGCAGCGCCCGGCTGGGCACACCCACGCTGACGGGGCGTTTTCGCACTCAGGCATGGATGCTCGGCGCGGCTTGGCATCGCCCGCTGGGTGATGGGGTGGTGCTGCATGCGGCGGCCGGCGCGGCGCAGGTGTCGACCCAGCTGCGCTTGCTGCCCGTGGGGCAGGCTGGCAGCAGCTTGCGGGACTCGCGGGTTCAGCCTTGGGCGGCCTTGGGCGTGGCGGCTCCGCTGGGCCATGGTTTTGCCCTGGGCTTCGAGGCCATGCTGAGCCGCACTCAATTTGCGCGGCCGGAGTTCGATGCCGGCAAGGCCGACTTGGGCAGCGTGCAGTTGACACTGTCAAAGGCCTTTTGAGCCGCATCGGGCGCAGGCGCCTCGCGCGCGCCGGCTCGCCCAGGATCGCGTGAGGTTTCCAACCCTCCACGTGCATCAACCCCAGAAATTCGTCATGCCGAACGGGCCCTGCCTGCTGCACAAGACCCCTGCGGCTCCGCTGAGGCGATGACCCCCGAGCTGGCTGCGCTGCTCACGCGCGAGCGCCGCCGCGCCGTGGCGCTGCTGGCGCGCCAGCTGGGCCTGGGCCACCTCGCCCTGGCCGAGGACGCGGTGCAAACCGCCACCCTGCGCGCGCTGGAGCGCTGGCCGCGCGAGGGCGTGCCCGAACGGCCCGCGGCCTGGCTGTACCGCGTGGCGCAGCGCCTGGCCATCGACGAGCTGCGCCACACCCGCCCGCACACCGCGCTGCCCGACGACGCCGAGCCCGAGGCCCTGGCCGCGCCGCCCGCCGACGAAGGCCGGCTGGCGGGCGAGCTGAACGACGACGAGCTGGCGCTGCTGTTCGCCGCCTGCCACCCCGCCCTGCCCCCGGCCACGCAGGTGGCGCTGGCGCTGCGCAGCCTGCTGGGCCTGGAGCTGGCGGCCATCGCCCCGCTGCTGTTCAGCACCGAGGCCGCGTTGGCCCAGCGCCTGGCCCGTGCGCGCGTCACCTTGGGCGGTCACACGCTGGCCGTGCCCGGCGGGGCCGAGCTGCCACCACGGCGCGAGGCCGTGCTCAGCACGCTGGCGCTGGTGTTCCACCACGGCCAGCTCGCCGCCGGCCGCCAAGGCGACGCGCCGCAAGGTGAGGACCCGCTGGCGCTGTGCTGGGAGGCCATCCGCCTGGCCCGCGCGCTGGCCGCGCACCCGGCCACGGCCGCCCCGGAGGCCGACGCCCTGGCCGCCCTGCTGCTGCTGCATGGCGCGCGGCTCACGGGCCGCATCGACGACGCCGGCGAGCTCGTGCCCCTGCACGGCCAACCGCGCGACCGCTGGGACGCGGGCCTGATCCGTCTAGGGCTCGTTCACCTGAAAGCCTCGCAGCGCGGCACGGCGCTCACCCGTTGGCACCTGCAAGCCGGCATCGCCGCCGAGCACGCCATGGCCCCGAGCCCCGAGGCCACGAACTGGCCGGCCATCGTTCGCTACTACGAGCTGCTGCTGGCCCACGACCCCAGCCATGCGCCGCGCCTGGGCCACGCCATCGCCCTGGCCGAAGCCGGCGAGCCCGCCGAGGCCGAGCGCGCGCTGCGCGCCCTGCTGCCCACCGTGCCCGAGGCCTTGCAGGCCCATGCCTGCGCGGCGCTGGCGCGGGCGCTGTCGCGTCAAGGGCGGGAAGAAGAAGCGGACGGGTGGTGGCAGCGCGCCATCGAGGCGGCGGGGCATCCGGCGGAGGCGCGGTTGTTGGCCAGGGTGCGGAGGAGCGCTGCGGGCGGCTGAAGCGGACCGAGTGCGTTGGGAGACAGCCGCCGATTCATCGCCCTAGCCCGGGCTCTTGTCCATGAGCTCTTTGAACTGCTCGAGAAACAAACGCTCAGGCGACGTGGCACATGCCTCAGCGATGTCTCGGGCCGCAGACTTCGATTTCTTGGCCAAGGCCACCAGTGGGCTCGGCCCGGTGCGCTGAAAGCCCCCCAGGACCATGGCGCCGATGGTCATCTTGATGACGCTCATGTCGCCGACCTGTTGCTCCGGAAACGTCGCGCGGTGGTAAGCCACGTCCACCCCAAACTCAGCGCAGGTTTTCTTGCTCAGGGTGCCCAGGGAGTCTCGAAGAAACTCCACCGGGACCACCACCTGGGTGGCGTTGGGGATGGCCGGCGAGCTGGCGCCCTCGGCCGGCGCCTTGACGGCGAACTGAAGCCGCGTCACCAGGGCCAGTCCCGCGTCATCGAGCGCTTGGGAACGCGAGCTGTTGAGCACCATCAAGTCGCTTGGTTTGCCATCCGCGCCCAGGGTAGCGCGGACTTCCACCAAACCTTGTACGCCCTTGCTGTGAAGCGCCTCGGGGTAGGACGGGTCGGCGGGTCTCAACGAGACGGTTCGCGTCCTGGCCAAGGGCTGCATGGCCGGCGCGCTGGCCGCAGGTGCCGGCACCGCAGGGGCCTCTTGAGCCCCCGCGGAGCTGCCCACCGCAAGCGCGAGCGTCGTGATGAAAAAGCAGGGGAGCTTCATGGTGGCGAAGGAGCAAAAAATAGAAACGGCCCTCCGTGGGCCGCTCTTCATTGTCGAGGGCGCGCACGGCCCCAGCGGCTGGGGCGGACCCTCAAGCCCCCACCTGGGTGGTGGGCGCCGGCGTCACAGGCGCGTCATCACCAGGTGCCGCAGGCGGTCGTTGGCCAGGCGCAGGGATGCGACGCGGCCTTGGGCGTCGCGCTGGATGTGCACCAAGCCCATGGGGCTGCGCAGCAGCTGGGCGTTGATGGGCTGCAGCGGCAGGCCGTCGTCCAGGCCCTTGCCCTTGAGCACGAGGGCCTCGCCCTCGCCGGCTTGCACCTGCCATTGGGCCGCCAGGCCGGCGTGCGCGTAGCGGCCGATGAGGGCCTGGCGCTGGGCGGCGGACAGGCGCCCAAGGGCCACGCGCTGGTAGCGAACGCGGGCGTCGTCGCGGGCGTTCACCAGCTCGAAAGACTGGCGGTCGTCCGCCCAGCGCAGGCGCGAGCCCTGGCGGGTGCGCAACTCGGTGGCGTCCAGCACCGTGAGCGGGGCCGGGCCGCCACCCTGGTTGATAGTCAGGGTGCCGGGGCTGCTGCCGGGGTCGATGCGGGCCAGGGCCACGCCGTCGCTGCGCAAATAGGCCCCGTGCAGGCGCTCCAGTTCGGCGGCGGGCACGGTGGGATTGGCGGGCAGCGGGTTCCGGGGGGTGGGGAACGCGCCGGCCAGCACCACGTCGGCCACCTTCTGCGCCAGGTCGGCGGTATCGGCGGCGGCGCGGTTGCAGGTCAGGGCGATGGCGGTGCGTTCGCTGGGGAAGCGCATCGTCATGGCGCGGTAGCCGGCCCACACGCCGCCGTGGTGCGTGCGTGTCAGGCCCCGGTAGGGGTCGGTCATCCAGCCCATGCCGTAGGTCGTGGTCTTGCCATTGGCCAGCACGCCGGGGGTGCGCATCCAGGTCAGCACCGGGGCGGGCACCACCTTGGGGTCCATCAGCTCGGCCTCCCACCGGGCGAGGTCGTCCACGCTGCTTTGCACCGCGCCGTCGCCGGCCTGGTTCCAGTTGGAAAAGCTGAGGGCCCAACCGCCTTGGCGGGGGGCGTAGGCGTTGGCGCGTTGCGCCACGACCTGGGTGTGGTCGGTGCGGATGTGGGTGGCCGCCATGCCCAGGGGCTGGAAGAGGCGGGCCTTCAGGAAGGCGTCGAGCTTTTGGCCACTGACCTTCTCGACCACCTGCCCCGCCAGGAAGTAGCCGGAGTTGCTGTACGAGAACTCGGTGCCCGGCGCGAAGTTGAGCGGCACGCCGGCGCGGATCACGCGCAGCGCGTCCTCGTCGCCGGTGACGTTCTCTTCGGCGTCGCCGGCCAGGACCATCATCAGCGGGTAGTCCGGCAGCCCCGCGGTGTGCTGCAGCATCTGCCGCAGGGTGATGGGCTGGGGCAGGCTCGCCGCCAACTCGGGCAGGTGCTGCTGGACCGTGTCGTCCAGGCGCAGCTGGCCGTCGTGCACCAGCCACAGCAGGGCCAGCGCGGTGAACTGCTTGGAGACCGAGCCGATGTCGAACACCGTGCGCGGCGTGATGGGCACGCCGAAGGACAGGTCCGCCAGGCCGTAGCCCTTGGCGTGCAGCAGTTGGCCGTCCCGCACCACGCCCACCGCGCAGCCGGGGGTGCTGGCGGTGTGCTGGGCGAAGACGGCGTCGATGGCGGCGGCATCGACCGCGGGCGGCGGCGCCGCCTGGAGGGCCAAGGGCAGCGACAGGGCCCCGATGGCCAGGGCAAGGGAGGTCGGGCGCAAGGAAGGCTCCAAGGTGCGGAATGGGCCCAGTGTGCCGCGCCCGCGGGGGCGCGACGCCGGTCATGCCGCCGCCTGGGTCCTTCCCACAACGCGGCCCCGACAGGGGCCTGGGTCAACTGACGAGCGGCGCGACCTCAGAAGCGCATTTCCGCCCGCAGCGTCCAGTTCAAGAAGGTCTTGTTCACGCTGTCGGTCGTGGTGATGAAGGCGGCGTTGCGAATCACGGTTTCGCTGAAGGCGTCCAGCGGGGCCAGGTTGCTCAGGCCCAGGCGCCAGGTGAGGTCGCGGGTCTGCGTCCACTGGGCGTAGGCGTCCCACACACGGCGCTTGCTGGTGCGCACCTGGGTGGTCTCGGTTTGCTGGATCAGCACCTCGGGGGTGAAGCTCCAGCTCTCGCCCAGGCCCTTAAGTTGGTTCAGACCTCAAATCCGAATTCACTCCTTAAACGGAAGTCAATTCATCTTGGAACCGGAATGTAGCCAGATGGGCTAGCGGTCGCAGCAACCCTAGAAAAGAAGAAGCCCTGAAGTCATTTGCACATCCAGGGCATGGGGCGCATCTTGGTCCGTCTTTAGCAAGGTACTCGAAGCGCTTGACGGAGCAGTGGCGTCTAAATGCCACTGCCAAGGGCGTAAATCGTTATGCCATTACCTGAACTTCAGGTTTAGAGCGCCAATTGCGTCGTCAATTGGCACAAAGAAATTCAAATTTTGACTAGCACTGCCAACCATCAAGCCTTGAACAGCTATGCCCACGACACGCCCATCAGTAGTGACCAGTGGTCCGCCAGAATTCCCAGGGTGAATTTGTACGTCACTTTGGAGGAATTTCAGTCCTCGTTCGTCACGGTACGCAGAAATGATTCCTCGGGTCACTGTGGTGTCCAAGCTCTCTCGCCGGGGTGTTCCAATGGCATAGACATCTGCGCCAATAGGAGGCTGGAGATTCAATGCCATTCCCACCGCAGGAAGATTTTGCTCGCGTAACCGGATTAGCGCTACATCTCGCCGACTACTAACGCGGACCACGTCACCCAGCGTTTCCCTGCCATTTGACAGCCTGACCGTCACGAACCTGGCTTCACGAACGACATGCTCGTTTGTCAAAACATATCCGTCTGCTGACACGATGAAGCCGCTCCCATGGCCACCGCCGGCGAAGATTGTTACTGTGGCTTTCCGGGCGACGTCAAGTGATGGTGACATCACGGACGGCGCCTTGATCTCTAAAGGAGGCATATTGTCCACTGCAGACGCTTCCGGACTACCAGATGTCGCAGTGCTACGCTTTACGAGCTGATGGAATTTCTCATCTGCCAACAGATTTTGAACCGCAGCCGCAAAAGCGTTGGTCAAACTCTTCTCAATGCCAAATGACGTCGCGCTATCCGATTGGAACGAACCTTCGGTTGTAGTTTCATAGATAACTTTTCGCTCCAACTGACCGTAAACCTGCCAATTGACCCGAACAAAGGCACCACCTTTGGAATCCTTGAAATTACCAAAGCCAGCCATCGGGTAGCAGACACTGATATCCAACTTATTAATCTGTCCAGCAACGAGGAGTTCAGCTTTCCAAGAAGAAGGGTCGTCGAACAATGCATTCGGATCACCCACAACAGGATAGTTGTATTTCTCGAGCTCTTCTCGGAAAGCCTCCGTAAACTCCTCGTCAGTTATATTGACTTTGCCACCCTTCCACTCAACTTTGCCCTGAGGAAGGCAGGCGATACCAACGTGGCTGCTGCCGATTTCCTCGCCCCTTCGTAGCTTGACCACCACTTTTTTGAATTGAATGGGTTTCGCATCTGCACCACGCGGGATTTCCCGGGCTTGTCGCACCTCCGCCTTTCTTACAGGTGCAGCACACCCCGCTAGCAGAGCAATGCCAACCAAAAAGGCAACAACCACACGCATATTCATTAATATCCTCCCTGAATCAATCTATTAAATGCTATTTACTTGAATTGCACAGCCCGATGGTTGATTTTTGTCATTTGTCAGCAACCACACTAGACCAGGCCTGATCGCCATCCTCGCGTCATGACGTTTTTGTGTCGACAGATCAATTCGAAGTCGACGCGAGCACCGCTTAACTGACCCCACTGCAAATAAAGTGACATATGACAAACGGCCTCACAGGCGCTCTTTATTTTGTCGGAGCGAGAAGGCAGTAGTGGGTGGTAATTTCCTGTACCGGCTGTGGGTGACTTAAAAGCGCATTTCCGCCCGCAGCGTCCAGTTCAAGAAGGTCTTGTTCACGCTGTCGGTCGTGGTGATGAAGGCGGCGTTGCGAATCACGGTTTCGCTGAAGGCGTCCAGCGGGGCCAGGTTGCTCAGGCCCAGGCGCCAGGTGAGGTCGCGGGTCTGCGTCCACTGGGCGTAGGCGTCCCACACGCGGCGCTTGCTGGTGCGCACCTGGGTGGTCTCGGTTTGCTGGATCAGCACCTCGGGGGTGAAGCTCCAGCTCGCCCCCAGGCTCACGCCGGTGCCGGGCACGCGGTAGTCGGCGCCCAGGTTGGCGGTGGCGCGGGGCTGGGCGTCGATGCGGTTGTTGGGGCCGGGAATGCCGTCCACGCTGCTGTCGAACACGCTGAGGTTGGCGCGCAGCTGCAAGGGCACGAGCTCTTTCGGCGCGTCGGCCCAGAACTCGTCCAGGCGGGCCTTGGCCTCCAGCTCGATGCCGACGGTTCTGGCGTCGCCCAGGTTGCGCGGGCGGTTGATGAAGCGCAGCACCTGCGCGCCGCTGAGGTCTTGCGCCAGCTCTTGCTGTTGCGTGGTGCGGATCAGGCCCTTGATTTGCCGTGCGAAGACGTTGGCCGACAGCAGGCCGCCCTTGGGGAGGTAGTGCTCGAAGGCCAGCTCCAGGCCGGTGGCCAGCTCGGGCTTGAGGTTGGGGTTGCCGGCGCGGTCCGGCGTGTCCTCGGTGTTGGGGCCCAAGGGCACTTCGGCGTTGATGACGCGGCGGGCCACCAGGTCGTTGAGGTTGGCGGCGCGGTAGCTGCGGGTGAGGCTCATGCGCACCTGGTCGCGACCCTTGGGGTCGGGCTTCCACAGCGCGTGCAGCAGGGGCGAGGCCACGCGGCTGGTGTTGTCCACCGATGGGGCGCCCGCGCCGGCCTCGCCGCGGTTGTTGATCTGCTCGTAGCGCAGGCCGGCGTACAGGCTCCAGTTGGGGTTGAGCTGCCACTCGTCCTGCGTGTAGGCGGCGAAGCGCAGCGATCGGGCGCTGAGGTTGTCGCCCAAATCGCCGCTGCTGCTGGTGCTTTGCCCGGTGACGGTGGTGACGCGGGTGTTGTCGCGCTGGCCCCATTCCAGCTCGGCGCCGCTGACCCAGTTGTGCTCCTTGGCGGTTTGCACCGTGGTCTTGGCGACGAGGTTGAGGTTGTCGTCGCGGTTCTTGGTTTGGTCGCGCTGGGTGCGCGGCAGGGTGCCGCCGCTTTCCACGCGGGTGCTGTCGCTGCTGAGCTCGGTGCGGCCGCCGTTGGCACGCAGCTCCAGGCGCGTTTCTTCGCTCAGGCGCTTGGTGTAGGTGCCGCCGAAGCGCAGCATGTTGAACTCGCCGTCGCTGTCGGTGCGGGCCAGGGCGTAGGGCTGGGCGGCGGCGCTGGCGTAGCGCGTGTCGCGCAGGGCCACGTCGCTTTCGGTGCCGCCCCGGGCCACCACGGCAAAGGGCATGAACATGAGCTGCTCGCCCTCGCCCAGGCGCCACAGCACGCGGGCGTTCAGGTTGAGGCTGGTGCGGCGCTCAAAGCTGTGGCCGTCCAGGTCGCGCTGGGTGGCGGGCAGCAGGCCGCTGACCGACTCGCGCGTGGTGCTGCTGTCCACGCCGTCGCGGCGGCGCTGGTGGTTGAGCACCGTGGTCAGCGAGTAGTTGATGGCCTCGCCCAGGTTGTCGTTGCGCGTCCAGGTGAGGTTGCCCTGCGGCTCGCCTTGCTCACCGCCCACCTGCGCGCGGAACTCGTGCAGCTTCTTGGCCAGGGGCTCGCGCAAGATGATGTTGATGGTGCCGGCCACGGCGCGCGCGCCGGTCTCGGCCGTGGGGGCGCGTTGGATCTCGATGCGTTCGATCTGGTCGGGCGAGATCTGGTCGATGGAGAAGCCGGGCGCCATGCGCTCGCCGTTGACCAAGATCTGCGTGAAGCCACCGCCCATGCCGCGCATGGCGATGCCGCCGCCGCGGCCCGGGCGGCCGGTGGGCGTGACGCCGGGCAGGCGGCGCATCAGGTCGGCCAGGTTGCCGTCGCCAAAGCGCAGCAGGTCCTCGCGGCCGATGACGATCTTGCTGGCCGTGCTGTTGCGGCGCACGGCGTTGTCGCTGGGCTGGCCGCTGACCTCGACCTTGTCCAACTGCTGCGGGGCGGCGGGGGCGGGGGCCGGCGTCGGAGCGGGGGCCGGTGGGTCGGCCGGGGGCGGCGTTTGGGCGACGGCGGCGCTGGCGGCCAGGGCCAGGGCGGAAAGCAAGGTCGGGCGGTTCATGCCGCCAGTGTCGGGGGGCGGGGCTAACCCTGACTTTGGCAAGGGCTGCCTTTGCATTGCTTTACCCAGCGTCATGCCCTGGGCGCCGGGCGCGATGGGTTTGAGCGCCGTCAAAGACCCCGCAAAGCCTTGGGTTTTCCACCTGCCCGGGGCCCTCTGGCGGGCGGAGACTGCCGCACGCCCCACCGGGGCACCGTCATTCAAGGCCGCAAGGAGACACCTGGTGCAGCCCACAAACACCCACGACCCGGCGTACCACCACCGGGTCGTCGATTGCCAATGGGCCTGCCCGGCCCACACGCCCGTGCCGGAGTACATCCGGCTCATCGCCCAAGGCCGCTACGACGAGGCCTACCTGGTGAACTGGGCCAGCAACGTCTTCCCCGGCATCTTGGGCCGCACCTGCGACCGCCCCTGCGAGCCTGCCTGCCGCCGCGGCCGCGTGGAAGCGGCCCAGGCGCAAAGGCCCGAACCGGTGGCCATCTGCCGCCTGAAGCGCGTGGCCGCCGACCTCAAGGGCGCCGACATCCACGCGCGCATGCCCAGCCCCATCGCCGCCGCCGCGCGCAACGGCCGCCGCGTGGCCTGCGTGGGCGCCGGCCCGGCCAGCCTGACCGTGGCGCGCGACCTGGCCGCCGCCGGCTATGAAGTGACCGTGTTCGACGCCGAGGCCAAGGCCGGCGGCTTCATGCGCAGCCAGGTGCCGCGCTTTCGGCTGCCGGAGGAAGTGATCGACGAGGAGGTCGACCACGTGCTGCGCCTGGGGGTGAGCTTCCGCAGCGGGCAGCGCATCGAGTCGATGAAGGCCCTGCTGAGCGAGGGCTGGGACGCCGTGTTCGTGGGCACCGGCGCGCCGCGCGGCCGCGACCTGGACTTGCCCGGCCGCTGGGACGCGAAAGCCCAAGTGCACATCGGCATCGACTGGTTGGCCTCGGTGAGCTTCGGCCACGTGACGACCGTCGGCCGCCGCGTGCTGGTGCTGGGGGGCGGCAACACCGCGATGGACTGCTGCCGCAGCGCCAAGCGCCTGGGCGCCGAGAGCGTGACGGTGACGGTGCGCTCCACCTACGAGGCCATGAAGGCCAGCCCCTGGGAGAAGGAAGACGCCGAGCACGAGGGCATCCCCATCCTGCCGCAGCACGCGCCGGTGGCCTTCTTGCTGGAGGGCGGCGTGCTCACGGGCATGCGCTTCGAGATCGTCGACTCGGTGACCGACGCGCAAGGCCGCCGCCAGCTCGTGCCCACGGGCCGCACCGTGGACCTGCCCTGCGACGAGGTGCTGCTGGCCGTGGGGCAGGAAAACGCCTTCCCCTGGATCGAGCGCGACGCGGGCATCGACTTCGGCCGCGACGGCCTGCCGGTGCTCGACCCCCTCACCCACCAAAGCAGCCTGCAGCGCGTGTTCTTCGGCGGCGACGCGGCCTTCGGCCCCAAGAACATCATCACGGCGGTGGCCCACGGGCACGAGGCGGCGGTGAGCATCGACCAGTTCCTGAACGGCCAGGACCTGCGCCAGCGCCCCGCGCCGCACGTGAACCTGGTGTCCCAAAAGATGGGCATCCACCAGTGGAGCTACGACAACGCCCCGAGCAACGACCTGCGCTTCAAGGTGCCCTGGGCCGAGGCCGAGAAGGCCCTGGCCAGCATCCGCGTGGAGGTGGAGCTGGGCTTCGACGCGAAGACGGCGTTCAAGGAAGCGCAGCGCTGCCTGAACTGCGACGTGCAAACGGTGTTCGCGCCCAAGTTGTGCATCGAGTGCGACGCCTGCACCGACATCTGCCCGACGGACTGCATCAGCTTCGTGGCCAACGGCGACGAGGCGGACCTGCGGTCCCGCTTGAACGCACCGTCGTTGAATCTGGACCAGGCGCTGTTGGTCAGCCCCGAGTTGAAGACCGGGCGGGTGATGGTCAAGGACGAGGACGTGTGCCTGCACTGCGGCCTGTGCGCCGAGCGCTGTCCGACGGGGGCGTGGGACATGCAGAAGTTTTTGCTGACGACGGCGAAGGTGGGGGTGGGGTGTCGGGGGTGAGCGGGTGGGCGCACCAGAGGTGCAGCCCGCAGGGCGCTTCGCCCCTGCACCCCGACCCCCTTTTGTCTTGCCAAAAGGGGGGAAAAGCGCCCGCCCCGGCAGCCTTCGCCCCCGCCGTTGGCGGGGGTGCCCTGTGCTGCTCGCCAAGCCCGGCCCGCCCGAAACTCCCTGCGCTCACTGCGTTCGCTCCGGTCAGACAGTCGGGCGGAGTCAGTGCACGAAGCGCGCTGGCGCGCGCGCCGGACTCGGCTGCGCTGCTCGGCTCGTCAAACGGGGCGAACAGCCCAGCAGCCAACAGCCGAGAAGCGGCGCCAAAGGTTGAAGTCCGGGCTGTTCGGTATTCGGCTGTTCCGGCTGTTGCCCCGTTCGTAGGCGCCGAGCAGCGCAGTGCAGGGGGGCGCGCGCGCAGCGCGCTTCAAGCACTGACCCGGGATTGCTGTCTGACCGGAGCGAACGCAGTGAGCGCAGGGAGTTCAATCCCGCAGCCCCCCGGAACGAGCAGCGCAGGGAACCCCAGCCGCAGGCTGGGGCGCTGGAGCCGGGGCGGCGCTTTTGGTTCCTTTTGGCAAGACAAAAGGAACTCCGGGTGCAGGGCGGACAGCGCCTGCGGGCTGCCCCGAGGCACGCGCCCAAGCGACCCTGGACGCGCAGTCGCTCCGCGCACTCACGCAAAGGAAATCCAACGATGAGCCGCATCGAATCCACCAACGACTTCGTCATCAAGTTCGCCAACGTCAATGGCAGCGGCAGCGCCAGCGCCAACGAACTGTTGGCGCGCGCCATCTTGCGCATGGGCGTGCCGGTCAGCCCCCGCAACATCTTCCCGAGCAACATCCAAGGCATGCCCACCTGGTACGAGCTGCGCGTGTGCGAGCAGGGCTGGCTGGGGCGCCGCGGCGGCATCGATCTGATGGTGGCCATGAACCCGCAGACCTGGGACGCCGACGTGGCCGAACTCGACCCGGGCGGTTACCTGTTCTACGACAGCACCAAGCCCTTGCCACCGGGCAGCTTGCGCGACGACATCACCGCCATCGGCATGCCGGCCACGGCGATCTGCAACGCCAGCTACGAGGACCCGCGCCAGCGCACGCTGTTCAAGAACATCCTCGTGCTGGGCGCGCTGGCCGAGCTGATGCAGGTCGAGCTGCCCGTCATCGAAACCCTGTTCGCCGAGCAGTACAAGGGCAAAGAGAAGCTGCTGGACAGCAACGTGCAGGCGCTGCGCGCGGGCGCGGCCTTCGCGCGCGAGCACCTCGCGCAGCAAGGCTTGGGCCTGCGCGTGCAACGCGCCAACGCCGTGGGCGACCGCATTTTTGTCGAGGGCAATGCGGCGACGGCGCTCGGCATGGTCTACGGCGGCGCCACCGTGTGCGCCTGGTACCCGATCACGCCGTCCACCTCGGTGGCCGAGGCCTTCCAGGCCTACTGCAAGCAGTTCCGCACCGACCCCGAGACGGGCGAGGTCAAGGCCGCCATCGTGCAGGCCGAGGACGAGATCGCCGCCATCGGCATGATCCTGGGCGCGGGATGGAACGGCGCGCGCGCCTTCACCGCCACCAGCGGCCCCGGCATCAGCCTGATGCAGGAGTTCCTGGGCTTCGCTTACTTCGCCGAGGTGCCGCTGACCATCGTCAACGTGCAGCGTGGCGGGCCCAGCACCGGCATGCCCACGCGCACGCAGCAGGCCGACCTGCTGGCCTGCGCCTACGCCAGCCACGGCGACACGCAGCACGTGCTGCTCTTCCCCGAAGACCCGGCCGAGCTGTTCGAGTTCGCCGCCACCGCCTTGGACCTGGCCGACCGCCTGCAAACGCCGGTGATCGTGATGAGCGAGCTCGACATCGGCATGAACCAACGCCTGTGCCGCCCCTTCCACTGGGACGACGCGCGCCGCTACGACCGGGGGAAGGTGCTGACCCGCGAGGATTTGGATGCCGGGCGCAAGCTCGAGCGCTACAAGGACGTGGACGGCGACGCGCTGGCTTGGCGCACCCTGCCCGGCACGCACCCCAGCAAGGGCGCGTACTTCACGCGCGGCAGCACGCACAACGCGCTGGCCGTGTACAGCGAGCGCGGCGACGACTACCGCTACATCGCCGACCGCCTGCAGCGCAAGATGCGCACGGCCGCGCAGCTGGCGCCGCAGCCCGCCGTGCGCGCCGCCGCCCAAGGCACGCGCCTGGGCGTCGTCTACTTCGGCAGCACTGCCCCGGCCATGGACGAGGCCCTGCACGAGCTCGCGCAGGCCGGCGTGCACCTGGACGCGCTGCGCGTGCGCGCCTTCCCCTTCGCCGCCTCGGTGGGCGAGTTCATCGACGCGCACGACACGGTCTTCGTCGTCGAGCAAAACCGCGACGGCCAGCTGCGCACCCTGCTGGTGAACCAGCTCGAAGTCGACCCCAAGAAGCTGCGCAAGCTGCTGCACTTCGACGGCACGCCGATCACCGCGCGCTTCATCCGCGACGCCATCACCCAATCGGTCCAACAAGCCGCCGTTGGGAGCCCCGCATGACCTACATCGCCAAGCCCAGCCTGCACCACCCCACGCTCACCAAGAACAAGGTGGGCTACACGCGGCGCGACTACGAGGGCCGCATCAGCACCCTGTGCGCCGGCTGCGGGCACGACAGCATCAGTGCCGCCATCATCCAAGCCTGCTGGCAGCTGGACATCGAGCCGCACCGCGTGGCCAAGATGAGCGGCATCGGCTGCAGCAGCAAGACGCCCGACTACTTCCTGAGCGCCAGCCACGGCCTGAACAGCGTGCACGGGCGCATGCCCAGCGTGCTCACCGGCGCCAGCCTGGCCAACCGCGAGCTGCTGTACCTGGGCGTCAGCGGCGATGGCGACTCCGCCTCCATCGGCCTGGGGCAGTTCGCGCACGCCATGCGCCGCGGTGTGCCCATGGTCTACCTCGTCGAGAACAACGGCGTGTACGGGCTCACCAAGGGCCAGTTCAGCCCCACGGCCGACGCCGGCAGCCGCAGCAAAAAGGGCGCGACCAACACCGACGTGGCCATCGACCTGGTGAGCCTGGCCCTGCAGCTGGGCGCCAGCTACGTGGCGCGCGGCTTCAGCGGCGACAAGGCGCAGCTGGTGCCCCTCATCCAGGGCGCCCTGCAGCATGGCGGCGCCGCCTTCATCGACGTGGTGAGCCCCTGCGTGGCCTTCAACAACCACGCCGGCAGCACGCGCAGCTACGACCACGTGCGCGAGCACAACGCCGCGCTCAACCGCATCGACTTCATCGACCTGGCCGAGGCCCCCACGGGCGACGCGGCGGTGATGGACGTGCCCCAGGCCGACGGCAGCCTGCTGCGCCTGCGCAAGCTGCAAGCCGACCACGACCCGCGCGACCGCCTGAGCGCCATGACCACCGTGCAACGCCTGCAGGCCCAGGGCGAGCTGCCCACGGGCCTGATCTACGTGAACCCCGAGCCGCGCACCCTGCACCAGCAAATGAAGCTGCCCGCGGGCGCGCTGAACCGCTTGGACGAGGCTGCGCTGTGCCCGGGCACCGAGGCCTTGGCGAGGCTGAACGCGTCGCTGCGCTGAGCCTCAGCGGAAGAAGATCTGCCAGAGGCCCACGATGACGTGGCCCCAGATCAGGATGTTCAGGCTGGCCAGCGTGAACACGCGCGTGTAGTTCCACAGGGCCTTGGCCCGGTCCAGGCACCCGCCTTCGCCCGTGAACACGAACAGGACGAAGTAAAAGGCCGCCGGCACGAAGGTGCCGACGATCAACAGGGCCATGGTCCAGTAGAAAAAGCGCATGGGCGGATTGTGGTGGGACGTTTTGTAACAAACGCCTCCGGGTGATCCCGCTGCCCGCGGGGCGTTGTGGACGGGCGCCAACTCCTTCACAGCGCGCCCTGGCCCCCTGCGGGACGCAACGGGTACAAAGGCGAGTGGACCGCCCAGCCGGCCCCGACCTCTGCCCATGGACGCCAACGCCAAGCCCTATTCCCGCCAAGTCGGACGCACCATCGCCGCACTGCTGGCCTTGGTGCTGGCTTTCGTGGGCTACGTGTGGCTGGAAAAGCGCGTCGACGCCGCGAACGACGCCCGGCACCGGGCCTTCATGTTGGCGGACGAGCTGCGCCAGTCGTCCGACGACCTGACCCGCATGGCCCGCACCTACGTCGTCACCGGCGACGCCCGCTACCGCGAGGCCTTCGACGACATCGTCGCCATCCGCGACGGCCGCCTGCCCCGACCGGCCCGCTACGGGCAGATCTACTGGGACCTGGTGCTGGGCGGCCGGGTGGCCCGCACGGAGGTGCACGGCCCGGCGGTGCCCCTGATGGACCTGCTGCGCGAGGCCGGTCTCACGGCCGAAGAATTCCAAGCGCTGGCGCGCGCCAAGGGCGAATCGGACGCCCTGGCGCAGTTGGAGCAGCAAGCCATGGCCTTGGTGCAGGGCGCGGCCCCGGGCGATGGCAGCACCCGCGAGCGGGCGCGGGGCATGCTGCACGACGAGGGCTACCACCGCCTGAAGGCCGCCATCATGGGGCCCATCGACGCGGTGTACCAATCCATGGACGCCCGAACCCACGCGGCGGTCGAGACGGCCGCGCGCCATGCCCTGTGGGGCCGCTTGGTGGTGGTCGCGCTGGCGGCCTTGGTGGTGCTGCTGGTGCTGCGCACGCGCCGCACGCTGCGCGCCTTGCTCGGCGGCCCCGCCAGCGAATTGCACGCGCGCATCGGCCGCCTGGGCCGGGGCGACTTCGAGCTGCCGCCCTTGCCCGAGAACACGCCGCCCGAAAGCGTGCTCGCCCGCCTGAACCGCACCGGCGAGCAGCTGCGCCAGCTGGCCACCCAGCAGCGCCGTGCCCAGGCCCAGCTGAAGCTGGCCGCGGGCGTGTTCACGCACGCCCGCGAGGGCATCATGATCACCGACGCCCAGGGCCTGATCGTGGACGTGAACGAGGCCTTCTTGCGCCTGACCGGCTACCGGCGCGACGAGCTGCTCGGCCGCTCGCCCCGCCTGCTCGATTCGGGGCACCACGAGCCGGCGTTTTTCGACGCGATGTGGGAGCACCTGCGGCGCGACGGGCAGTGGCACGGCGAGGTGCACGACCGGGCCAAGGACGGCAGCGTGTTCGTGGTGCTGGAGACCATCAGCGCCGTGCGCGACGAGCAGGGCGAGATCACGCACTACGTGACGCTGATGAACGACATCACGCGCCTCAAAGAGCAGGAGCAGCGCCTGGCCCACATCGCGCACTACGACGCGCTGACCGGCCTGCCCAACCGCGTGCTGCTGGGCGACCGCCTGAAGCAGGCCATGGCCCAAGCCCCACGCCGTGGCCAGGTGGTGGCCGTGGCCTACCTGGACCTGGACGGCTTCAAGGCCGTGAACGACCTGCACGGCCACGAGGCCGGCGACCGCCTGCTGGTGGCCCTGGCCAGCCGCCTGCAGCAGACCCTGCGCGAGGGCGACACCCTGGCCCGCCTGGGCGGCGACGAGTTCGTCGTCGTGCTGCCCGACCTGGCCGACACCAACGCCAGCCAGCCCCTGGTCGGCCGCCTGCTGCGCGCCGCCGCCCAGCCCCTGCCCGTCGGCGAGCTGAACCTGCAGGTGTCGGCCAGCGTGGGCGTGACGCACTACCCGCAGGCCGAGGACGTGGACGCCGACCAGCTGCTGCGCCAGGCCGACCAGGCCATGTACGAGGCCAAGGTGGCGGGCAAGAACCGCGTGGTGGTCTTCGACGCCGACCAAGACCGCGCGCTGCGCGGCCACAGCGCCACCGTCGAATCCCTGCGCCAGGCCCTGGTGGGCAACGAGTTCGTGCTGCACTACCAGCCCAAGGTCCACATGGGCAGCGGGCAGGTGGTGGGCGTGGAGGCGCTGATCCGCTGGCGCCACCCGCAGCGCGGCCTGCTGGCGCCCGGGCAGTTCCTGCCGGCGGTCGACGACCACCCGGTGGAGTGCGAGATCGGCGAGTGGGTGATCCGCAGCGCCCTGGCCCAGCTGGCCGCCTGGACCGACGCCGGCCTGAGCCTGTCGGTGAGCGTCAACATCAGCGCGCGCCACCTGCAGCAGCTGGACTTCATCGAGCACGTGGCGCAGGCCCTGCAGCGGCACCCGCAGCTGCACCCCAACCAGCTGGTGCTCGAGGTGCTGGAAACCAGCGCCCTTGAAGACATGGTGGGCGTGAGCCGCACCATGGCCGAGGGCGCACGCCGCGGCCTGCGCTTCTCGCTCGACGACTTCGGCACCGGCTATTCCTCGCTGACCTACCTTCGTCGCCTGCCGGTGGCCGAGTTGAAGATCGACCAGAGCTTCGTGCGCGACATGCTGGACGACCCCGACGACCTGTCCATCCTGCACGGCGTCATCGGCCTGGCCGACGCCTTCCACCGCGAGGTGGTGGCCGAGGGCGTGGAGAGCGAAGAGCACGGCGCCGTGCTGCTGCAGCTGGGCTGCACGCTCGGCCAGGGCTACGGCATCGCGCGGCCCATGCCGGCCGACCAGCTGCTGCCCTGGGTGCAGCACTGGGAGCCACCGGCGGCCTGGCGCCACCAGGCCCTGCTGCGCCGCGAGGACCTGCACCTGCTGCGCGCCAAGGTCGAGTTCGGCGCCTGGATGCGCAGCCTGGAGCTCTACTTGCTGGGCCGGCGCGAGCTGGCCCCGGCCCTGGACGTGCAGGAAACCTGGGCGCAGTCCTGGCTGCGCGCCACGGCGGGCGACGACGCGCTGGGCGGCACGCCCTTCTTGCAGCGCCACGCGCGCCTGCTGCTGCTGGCGCACGAGGCGCTGCAGTTGCGCGCCGTGGCGCCCCAGGGCCTGGCCCCCGAGGCGCTGGAGGCCTTGCAGGCGGCCCACCTGCGGGTGCTGGAGCTGCTGCAAGCGCAGCTGCGGGCCCGCGAGGTGGCGGCCAGCCGCTGGCTCTGAGCCGCCGTCGCCCCCAGGCGACCACGCCTCGCGCGCGGCGAAGGCTGCGGCCGGCGCCCGGGACAGTCCTGACCGGCGCGGGGGAGTAACCCGGTTACAAACGCGGGCTTTTGTGCCCTTCCCCCGCTGGGCCCCTGGATTCCCTTGTTGACCGTTCACCTGACCCGACCGCGCGGGGCGTTCCTGCTCGTGGCCAGCGCTTGGCTGCTGGCCCTGGTCGCGGCCGTGTTGCCGGTGCCGCCGGCCTGGCGGGTCGGGGCCTTGTTGGGGCTTGGCGGGGTCATCGCGGTGGCCGCCTGGGGCGGCCGGCGCTGGCTGTGGCAGCGCATGGCGCACTTGCGCCGCCAGCAGGCCCAGTGGCAGCTGGAAGCCGGGGTGTTCACCCACGCCCGCGAGGGCATCATGATCACCGACCCGCAGGGCCGCATCGTGGACGTCAATGCCGCCTTCGAGCGCCTGACCGGCTACACGCGGCAAGAGCTGGTGGGCCACTCGCCGCGCCTGCTGGACTCGGGTCAGCACCCGCCGGCCTACTTCGAGCACCAGTGGCAAGAGCTCAAGCAGACCGGCCTGTGGCAGGGCGAGGTCTGGGACCGCCACAAGGGCGGCTCGCTCATCGCCACCCAGCAAACCATCAGCGCCGTGCGCGACGCCGCGGGCCGCGTGACGCACTTCATCAGCCTGATGAGCGACATCACCCGCCTGAAGGACCAAGAGCGCCGGCTGGAGCACACCGCCCACTACGACGCCCTGACCGGCCTGCCCAACCGCGTGCTGCTGGCCGACCGCCTGCGCCAGGCCCTGGCCCTGGCCCCGCGCCGAGGCCTGCGCGTGGCCGTGGTCTACCTGGACCTGGACGGCTTCAAGGCCGTGAACGATGCGCACGGCCACGAGGTGGGCGACCGCCTGCTGGTGGGCCTGGCCAACCGCATGCACCAGGCCCTGCGCGAAGGCGACACCCTGGCCCGCTTGGGCGGCGACGAGTTCGTGGCCGTGCTGCAAGACCTGCCCGACGCCCACGCCTGCGAGCCCCTGCTGCAGCGCCTGTTGTGGGCCGCCTCCCTGCCCTACGACGTGGGCGAGCTGACCCTGCAGGTCTCGGCCAGCCTGGGCGTGACGCTCTACCCGCAGGACGAAGAGGTCGACAGCGACCAGCTGCTGCGCCAGGCCGACCAGGCCATGTACGCCGCCAAGCTGCAGGGCAAGAACCGCTACGTGGTCTTCGACGCCGTGCGCGACCGCGCGCTGCGCGGGCACATCGCCAGCGTGGAGGGCATGCGCCAGGCCCTGGGCCGGCACGAGATGGTGCTTCACTACCAGCCGCAGGTGAACCTGCGCACCGGCGAGGTGGTGGGCCTGGAAGCCCTGGTGCGCTGGCAGCACCCCGAGCGCGGACTGCTGGCCCCGGCGGAGTTCCTGCCGGCCGTGCACGACCACCCGCTGGAATGCAGCCTGGGGCAGTGGGTGCTGGAGTCGGTCGTGGCGCAGCGCGCGGCCTGGCATCGCCAGGGCGTTCGCCTGCCCATCAGCGTGAACATCAGCGCGCGGCACCTGCAGCAGCCCGGCTTCATCGACGACCTGCAAAACCTGCTGGGCCAGTACCCCGACCTGAACCCGGCCGACCTGGTGCTGGAGGTGCTCGAGTCGAGCGCGCTCGAAGACCTGCTGGGCGTGAGCCGCATCATGGCCGACGGCGAGCGCCGCGGTTTTTGCTTCGCGCTCGACGACTTTGGCACCGGTTACTCGACGCTCACCTACCTCAAGCGCCTGCCGGTGGCGAAGCTCAAGATCGACCAGAGCTTCGTGCGCAACCTTTTGGAAGACCCCGACGACCTCGCCATCCTGCAAGGCGTCATCGGCCTGGCCCAGGCCTTTGGGCGCGAGGTGGTGGCCGAGGGCGTGGAGACCGAGGCCCACGGCAGCGCGCTGCTGTGGCTGGGCTGCGACGTGGCCCAGGGCTATGGCATTGCCCACCCCATGCCGGCCGAGGCCGTGGCGGGCTGGACGCGCGAGTGGCGCGCGCCACGCGCCTGGTGGACGAAGGACGCCGGGCCCAGCGGCTTCACCGCCTGAGCCCGGCCAGCGACCCTCAGGTCGGCGTGGGCACGCCGGCCATGCGGTCGTGCTTCAGGAAGTACTGCCGCGCCATGGCCACCAGCTGCTTGTCGCTGGGGTGGTCCACCGTCTCGTAGCCCACGATCTGCGGGGCCAGCGCGGCGCGGTGCTTCTCCACGTAGTGCTTGAAGTCGGACTGTGCGGTGCGCGAGCCGGTCACCAGCACCTCGGCGATGCCGGCCAATGCGTCGCACACGTCGGCGTAGAACTCGTGCTCGGTGCGCACCGCGCTGCCGCGCTGCTTGGTGTGGTGGCTGTGGGATTTGACGCGCTCGGCCTGCACGTGTTCGGCGTCGAACTGCAGCACCTTGGCCTCGTGGTGGTCCAACCAAAGCACGGCGTGGAACAAAGACATGAAACGCTCCGAAGTGATGGGGTGCGTTCATGGTGCGCCGCGCGGCGCGCCGGCGCTTTGACGCGGCGCAAGGCCGGTGCTCAGGCCGACGCCGCGGGCGCCGCCGGGGCGTAGAGCGCCCGCCAATCGGCCTCGGGCAGGGGCTTGCTGAAGTGGTAGCCCTGCAGGCGCACCTGCGGGGCCAAACCCGCGAACAGCGCGACCTGCTGCGCGTTCTCGATGCCCTCGGCCACCACTTCCAAGTTCATGTGATGGGCCACGGCCAGGATGGTGCTGATCAGGGCCACGCTGTCGGCGTCGTCGGTCGCGTCGTGCACGAAGCTGCGGTCGATCTTGAGCTCGTGGATGGGCAGGCGCTTGAGGTGCGCCAGCGAGGAGTAGCCGGTGCCGAAGTCGTCCATCGAGAAGCTCACGCCCACCTCGCTGAGCGAGCGCATCTTCAGCACCACCTCGTCCAGGTTCTCGATCACCAGGCCCTCGGTGACCTCGAGCATCAGGTCGTCGGGCAAGGCGCGGTGGCGCAGCAAGCAGGCCTGCACCCAGCTGACGAAGTCGGGCGAGTGGAAGTGCCGCGGGCTGATGTTGACGGCAATGCGCAGAGGGTGCCCGGCCTCGCGCAACTGGCGGGTCAGGCGCGCCACGGCGTCCAGCATCCAGCGGTCCAGGGCCACGATCAGGCCGCTGTCTTCGGCCACCGGGATGAAGTCGCCGGGCGGCACCAGGCCCCGCTCGGGGTGCTGCCAGCGCACCAGGGCCTCGGCCGCCACTTGGCGGCCGCGCACGTCCACCTGCGGCTGCAGGTACAGGCGCAACTGCCCACCCGGAACGGCCTCGCGCAAGGCCTGCTCCAGCGTGAACTGGTGGCGCGCCGCCTCGCCCATGCTTTCGTCGAAGAAGGACACGCGCTGCACGCTGGCCCGCTTGGCGCGGTGCAAGGCGGTGTCGGCCCGGCGCATCGCGTCGCTGAAGTTGTCGTTCGGCGACTGCGCGAGCAGGGTGACCCCGACGCTGACGCGCAGCTCCATGCAGTGCTCGCCCACCTGGAAGGCCGGCTGCAGGGCCTTGAGCGCGGCGTGGGCCGCGCGCAGGGCGTCGGCGCTGGTGTCGGCAGCCGAGCGGTCGCGCGCCGGCGGCAGCAAGAGCACGAACTCGTCGGCGCCCAGGTGCATGACCGAGTCGATCGTGGGCTGCAGGCGCTTCAGGCGCCGCGCCACCTCGCGCAGCACCTCGTCGCCCACGGGGCGCCCCAGGGCGTCGTTGATGGCGTGGAAGCGGTCGAGGTTGACGATCAGCAGCGCGGCGGGCTCGTCGGGCCGGGCCTGGCGGATGGCGCGCTCCACGCGGTCGCTGAGCAGGTGGCGGTTGGGCAGGCCCGTCAGCCCGTCGTAGTACGACAGGCGGTGGATTTCGATCTCGGCACGCTGCGCGTCGGTGATGTCGCGCCAGATGGAGACCACGTAACGCCGGCCGTTCACCTCGATGCCGTGCCCGGTGATGCTCACGTCCCGCAACTCGCCGTCTTTGCGGCGGTGCTGCGACTCGAAGCGCACGGGCTCGGGCCCGTGCATGGTTTCGAACGTGGCTTGGATCGCGGCATCGTTGTAGAGGGGGTCGATGTCCCCCACCGTGAGCTGGGCGAACTCGTCGCGGGTGTAGCCCAGGGCCTTGGCCGCGGCGTCGTTGAACTCCACGAAGCGCGCGGTCTTGGGCTCGATGATGGCCACGCTGTCGGTCGACTGGCTGACCACCGCCGAGAACAAGGCCCGCCGCTCGTTCAGGGCCTGCTCGTCCAGCACCCGCTGGGTGACGTCCTGCACCGTGCCCATGACACTGCGCAGTTGGCCCTGCGCATCGCGGCGCGGCTCGGCGTGCTCCAGCACGTGCTTGACGCGGCCGTCCGGAAACACGATGCGGTGCTGCACGCGGTAGACCTGGCAGCGTTCCACGGCCTCGCGAAAGGCCAGGTCCACGATGTCGCGGTCGTCGCGGTGCACCCGTCGAAAGAAGTCTTCCAGGCTGGGCTGGTGGGTCGCAGGGTCGGTCTCGAAGATGGCGTGCACCTGCTCCGACCACTCCAATCGATCGGTCGCCAGGTCCACCCACCACGTGCCCTGCTGGGCGATGCGCTCGGCATCGCGAAGGCGGTCGATCGTCCGCTGGAGCGATTCGCGCAGGGCCACCGCACTGGTGATGTCGCGGGCCACGCCCAGCACGCCGATCAGGCGCCCTGCGGCGTCGCGCAGCGGCGTCTTCAGGGTCTGGACGTGCTCGGTGTGGCCGTCGCTGGCAAAGCGCAGCACCTCTTCGTTTTGCTGCGTGCGGCCAGCCAGGATGGCCTTGAGGTCGTGGTCGCGAAAGAAGGCCGCCAGCTCGGGCGCCACGAAATCCCGGTCGGTCTTGCCCACGATCTGGTCTTCGGGCACGCCGTACAGGGCCTCGAAGCGCGGGTTGCAGGCCAGGTACACGCCCTCCGGGTCCTTGATCCACACAAGGTCCGGCAAGGTCCGCACCAGGGTGCGGAAGAAATCGGGAGGTGGGGCGGCGGGGGCGGCAGGCATGAGGGAGCTCAAAGAGCGGACACCTCGAATGCTCCGCCCAGCCGCGCCGGTGGGCCTTGCGCTAGCTCAAGCCTGGGTGTCACGGCGGTGGAGACCCCTCCCCCATTTTTCTGAAGGGCCAGGCCCAGCGTCACGGATTCGTCACCAAGCATCCGGACCATCCAGGGCGCGCTTGGCGCGATCCCTCGGAGCCCACGATGTTCTCCATGAAGGACCAGTCCCTGGTCGTCCGCTTCAGTTGGTTGTCTTTGCTGGTGGTCTTGGCCGTGGCGCTGCCGACCGGCGCCTTGATGCAGCGCGTGTTGGCTGAGCAGCGCTTCGTGCACCAGGAGTTCCAAGGCACGCCCGCCGCCCTGTCCCTGCTGGACGCCATCGCTGCCGTCCAAGAGCACCGCCTGCACAGCTTTCTCCAACTCAGCGGCCAGGCCGATGCCGCCGCCCCTCGGCAAGCGGCGCAGGCCAAGGTCAATGCGGCCTTGAAGGCCGTGGAGGCCGTGCTGCCGGAGGCCGAAGGCCTGCGCGCTCGATGGACCGACGCGCAGAAGGCCTTCGCGGTGCTGGCCGCGGAGGTGGCCCAAGACAGGATGGCAGGACGAGAGGCCTTCGACCGCCACGGTGCCTTGCTGCGGCAGTTGGACGACCTCAGCGCGCACGTGCTGGCGGCCTCCGGCCTGTTGCTGGACCCCGAGCCCGGCAACTACTTCTTGATCGTGGCCGGCTTCCAAGAGGGCAAGACCGTGGTCGACCAGCTGGCGCAGCTGCACGACCTGGGCTTCAACGTGCTGCGGCAAAAGGGCGCCAGCCCGCTGGACTTGAACCAACTCGCGGCCGTCAAGGCGCGGTTGGAGGACCGCGCTCGCTTCTTCCAGCAGAACCTGGACCTGGCCCACGAGCGCGCCGGGGTGGTGCTGGACGAGGACTTGCAAAGGCGCGTGACCGCGGCCAAAGAGGGCGTGGCGCAAAGCATCGCCTTGGTCGACCAGACCTTCCTTGGCTTCTCGCCCGACTTTGACAAGCCTGCGGCCGACTACGCCAAAGCCCTGCAATCGGCGCTGCAGGCCCAAACGCAGCTCACCCAGACGTTGTCGCGGCACGTGGCCCACGCGCTGCAAGCCCGGGCCCAGGAGCTGGCGACCTTTGTCTACGCCCTCAGCGCCGTGTTGCTGGCCTTGTTGGGTTTCTTGGCCTGGCGCCTGTGGGCGGTGGTCCAGGCCATCCTCAAGCCCATCCAGACGCTGGCCCAACGCAGCACATCCATGGCCGGGGGAGACCTGAGCCAGCCTTTCCAGGCCGACACCCGCAACGAACTGGGGCAGTTGAGCCAAGCGCTGGAGGCCATGCGCCACGAATGGAGCGCCTTGCTCCTGGGCTTTCAGCAAGCCACCCAAGAGGTCAACAGTGCCAGCGACGAGATCCGCCAAGAGAACCAGGAACTGAGCGCGCGAACCGAGCAAGCCGCCGCCCGCTTGCAGCAAACCGCGTCCACCGTGCAGACCCTGTCGGCCGACGTGGTGGTCACCGCGGACAACGCGCAGCAGGCCCGGCAGCTGGCCAACGACGCCGCGGCGGTGGCCGCTCAAGGAGGCAACACCGTGGGCCAGGCCGTGAGCGCCATGGACGCCATCCACACGGCGAGCCAGCGCATCGTGGACATCATCGGCGTGATCGATGGCATCGCCTTCCAAACCAACATCTTGGCCCTGAACGCCGCCGTGGAGGCGGCCCGCGCGGGCGAACAGGGCCGAGGCTTCGCGGTGGTGGCCAGCGAGGTGCGCACGCTCGCCCAGCGATCGGCCACCGCGGCCCGCGAGATCAAGGGCCTGATCGCCGTGAGCACCGAGCGCATCGAAGAGGGCCTTGAGCGCGTGCACGCTGCGGGCCACACCATGCAAAGCATCCAAAGCGCCGTGGCGAACGTGAACGCGGTGATCCAAGACATCAGCGCCGCGGCCGGCCGCCAGAGCCACGAGATCCGCGCCGTCAACGAGGCGGTGGCCGCGCTGGAAACGCTGACGCAACAAAACGCCGCGGTGGCGGAACAGTCCGCGTCCAGCACCGAGGTGCTGGCCCAGCTGTCACAACGGCTTCAAGCGTCGGTCGCCCACTTTGTGCTCAGCGACAATTCTCCGCCTCGCCAGCGCTGAAGCGGCCTGGCGTCAGCCGGTGAAGCGCTCACTCGCCACCTGGGCCAGCTTCACCTCGCCCGGCTTGTACAGGCCGGCCTTGACCATGTCCTGCAAGAAGCCGTCCAC
Organism: Inhella crocodyli; assembly: GCF_004004565.1. Lineage (GTDB taxonomy): Bacteria > Pseudomonadota > Gammaproteobacteria > Burkholderiales > Burkholderiaceae_C > Inhella > Inhella crocodyli. Next base: position 348,979 of record NZ_SACM01000004.1, on the reverse strand, counting down.
CTGGGCCAGGCGCAGGCGGCCCAGGGTGGCCACGTCGCCCACCAGGCCTTGGCCGACCATCAGCGCGTGGCTGGCCAGCAGCTCGGCCTGCTTCATTTCGGGGTTGTCTTGGCGCATGCGCGCGTCGGCCGCGGCGCGCTGGGCCACGCTGCCGCTGACGTAGGCCTTCCAGCCGGCGATGCTGGCGTCGACGAAGCGCTTCACCAGGTCGGGCTGCTTGGCCACGGTGTCGGCGCGCGCGTCGATCAAGGTGCTGTAGCTGCGCCAGCCGTGGTCGGCGATGAGGTGCACCACGGGGTCGAAGCCGCCTTGCTCCTTCACGTAGATCGGCTCGGCCACCGAGTAGGCCTGCTGGATGCTGCGCTTCTCGGCCAGGAAGGGGCCGAGCGTGTAGTTGTAGGGGCGCAGCGCTTCGTCCCGAAAGCCGTGCGCCTGCTTGAGCCACTGCCAGGTGGTGAACTGCAGGTCCTTGGCGATCCAGGCGCGCGGCGCCTTGGCCAGGGCCGCGAACTGCTCGAAGCCTTGGCCCGGGTGCGCGATGAGCGCCTGCGGGTCCTTCTGGAACACCGCCGCGACGCAGAGCGTGGGCACGCCCATCTTGGCGTGGTCGAAGGCGTGCAGCAGGTTGCCCGTCATCAAGAAATCGACCTTGCCCGCGGGCAGCAGCGGCCGGTTGTTGACCTGCGGACCGCCCTGGCGGATCTCGACCGCCAGCCCGGCCTTGGCGTACGTGCCATCGACCAGCGCCTGGTAGAAGCCGCCGTGCGCGGCCTGGGCCTTCCAATTGGTGGCGAAGACGACCTTCTGCGGTGCGCTGAGGCCCTGGGCGCGGATGAAGGCGGGGGCGGCCAGGGCCCCGGTGGCGAGGAGGGTGCGGCGGTTCAGCATGGCCCGCATTGCACCACCGGATGGGCTCGGGTGGCGGCGTCAGATGCCGGCGGTACCGCGCCTTGCGCCCGCGGCTTCAAAGCTTGCCGCAGTGGGAGACGCCACCAATCATGCGCGGCCTCAACGCCCTTTGCACCGCGCCATGACCCCCTCTTCTCGTTCCTTCGGTTGGCCGCTGATGGCCGGCCTCTGGCTCCTGCTGGCCCTGCTGGCGTTCTGGTTCGGCGATGTTCTTACGGCCCGCTGGTTGGCCCACTTGAACGAGCACGGCCACGCGCAGCTGCACGCCCACGGCCACCCTTTCGTCGACGCCCGCTGCTTCTTCGGCATCCCCAACACCTGGGACACGGTGAGCAACGCCGTGTTCCTGCTGCCCGGCCTGCTGGGCTTCGTGGCCCTGCGTCGCCTGCCGCCGCTGGCACCGGCGCTGCGCGCGGGGCTGGGCGTGTTCTTCGCCGGCCTGCTGCTGACCGCGGTGGGCTCCAGCGTCTACCACTGGGCCCCCACCGGAGCGGCCTTGGCCCTGGACCGGGCGGGCATGGCCGTGGCCTTTGCCGGCTTGCTGACCGTCGCCACCGCCGACCGCTTGAGCCCCGCGGGCGCGGTCTGGATGCTGCGCGCCAGCCTGCCCCTGGCCTTGCTGGCCGCCGCGCTGCCCGCGCTGAACGGCAACGTGCTGCCCTGGTTCGTGGTGCAGGGCGGCGGGGTGCTGTGGGTGCTCGTGCTGGCACTCGGACGTCCCGCCGGCGGCTTGGGCGTGCGCCTGGGCGCGGTGGTGGCCTGGTACGCGCTGGCCAAGGTGCTGGAAGGGGCCGATGCCGCCGTGTTCGCCGCCACCGGCGAGTGGGTCAGCGGCCACACCCTCAAGCACTTGGCCGCGGCCGGGGCGGCCTGGCCGGTGCTGGTGGCGGTGCGGCGTGCCGGCCGCACGGGCCGCACCGCCGCCCCGAGCACGCTCAGCTCGCGTACTTGATGCTGCAGCCGTAGGGCTGGGTGCTGGCCTTGGCGATGGGCTGGCCGGCCTTGAGCTCGCCCAGGGCCGCCGTCACGTAGTTGGTGGCGCCGGGGATGTCGGCCGGGTTGGCGCTGGGCTTGCTGTCGATGGCGCCGTTGTAGACCACCTGGCCGGCGGGGTTCACGATGAACAGGTGCGGCGTGGTCTTGGCGCCCCAGGCCTTGCCCACGGCGCCGCTGTCGTCCATCACCAGGGTGCTGGCGGCTTTTTGCTCGGCCATCCAGGCAGCCAACTCGGCGGGCTTTTGGTAGTCCTTGTGGCTGGGCGCCGTGCTGCTCACGGTCAGCCACACCACGCCCTGGCCGGCGGCGGCTTTTTGCGTGGCCTGCATGTTGCCGCTGCCGTAGTGCTTCTTCACGAAGGGGCAGCCGGGGTTGACCCACTCCAGCACCACGGTCTTGCCTTTGTAGTCGGCCAGGTTCACGGCCTTGCCGCTGACGTCCACGGCCTGCAAGGCGGGGGCGGCTTGGCCAATCACGGCCTGGGCGTGCACGGCGCCGGCGGCGCACAGGGCGGCGGCGGCAAGGAGGGTGCGGCGAAGGAACACAGGGGTCATGGGCAACTCCGGAAGATGACGCGGGGGCCGAATCAAAGCAGCAAGTCCTCAACCCTGTGGGATCAGGGGTTGAGCGTGGCGGCCAGGGCCTCGCGCACGCCGCTGGCGGAGAGGATCTCGGGCAGCAGCACGGGCGGGTCGGACGAGGTGGCGCCCGGCTTGTAAAGCGCGTACACCGGCACGCCGCTGCGGCCCAGGCGGCGCAGTTCGGCGGTGATGGTGGCGTCGCGCAGTGTCCAGTCGGCGCGCATCAGCACCACGCCGCGTTGGGCGAAGTCGGCCACCACGGCCGCGTCGGCCAGGGCGTTGCGCTTGTTGTACTGGCAGCTGATACACCAGGCGGCGGTGAAGTCGACGAACACCGGCTTGCCCTCGGCCAGGGCTTGGGCCTGGGCCTCGGGGCTCCAGGACTGCCAACCCGCGGCCTGCGCCTTGGGGGCGGCGTTGGACACCCCCGGGGCGCCGTCGGGCTGGTGGAACGAGGGGGCGGCCCACAGGCCGGCCGCGCCCAGCACCACGGCGCCGCTCAGGCGCCAGCCCCAGCCGCCTTGGGTCCAGGCCCACACGGCGTAGGCCACGGCCAGCAGCAGCACCAGCAGGGCCACGGCGCCGTCGATGCCCGTCTGCACGCCCAGCACCCACACCAGCCACAGCACGGTGGCCAGCATCGGGAAGGCCAGCAGGGTGCGCACGCGCGCCATCCAGGCGCCGGGGCGCGGCAGCAGGCGCGCCAGCGCCGGCACGAAGGCGATCAGTGCGTAGGGCGCCGCCATGCCCAGGCCCAGGCTGGCAAACACGGCCAAGGCCTGCCAGGCCGGCAGGGCCAGTGCCGCACCCAGGGCTGCACCCATGAAGGGGGCCGTGCAGGGCGAGGCGATGGCCACGCTCAGCACGCCGGTGGCGGCCTGGTCCAACCAGGGGCGCTCGGCGCGCCAGCCGGCCACGTGGCCGGGCAGCGCCAGCGCCACCTCGAACACGCCGAACAGGTTCAGCGCAATGAGCGTGAACAGCGCCGCCAGCGCGGCCACCACCCAGGGCGTTTGCAGCTGGAAGCCCCAGCCGATTTGCTCGCCGCCGGCGCGCAGCGCCAGCAGCAGGCCGGCCAAGGCCACGAAGCTGAGCACCACGCCCACGGTGTAGGCGATGGCGCCGATGCGGCGCTGGCCGGCTTCTTCTTGCACCAGCGAGAAGGCCTTGAGCGACAGCACCGGGAACACGCAGGGCATCAGGTTCAGCAGCAGGCCGCCCAAGAAGGCCAGCACCAGCGCCAGGCCCAGGCCGGTGCTCGGGGCCGGCGGCTGCCAGGGTTCGACGGGCGGGGCCTCGGGCCCGGCCGGCGCGCTGCTGGCGGCGGCCCAGCCGCCCACCAGGGTCACCGGCAGGGCCACGGCCTCGGGGCCTTGCGTCAGCACCGCCTGCATGGCCGTGGGGCTTTCGCTGCGGTTGGGCGACAGGGGCACCTTCAGCGTCAGCACCTCGCCAGCCCACTCGGCCTGCTCGCGCTGCGCATGGTCGATGACACCGGCGTCGGCCGCGAAGTAGGCCACCTCGCGCCCGCGCCACGCGGCGGGCAGGCCTTCGGCGCGCACAACCAGGGTGGCGCCGCTGACGCGGGCCTCGGCCTTGATGGACGGGCTGGTCAGCGGCTGGGCGGCCTGGGCGGCGGCGAAGGCGGCGGCGTGCGCCGTCAGGGGCGTGCCCGCGGGCAGGGTGATGGAGAACTGGCCTTCCTCGGGGATGCACACGTCCTTGCACACCAGCCACTGGGCCTGCAGGTCGATCTTCAGCGGCCCGGCCGGCAGCGTGGCCGGCAGGGACACGGCCACGGGCAGCAGCAAGGTGCCTTCGAAGCCGTAGTTCACCATCGGCCCCAAGGGCAGCTTCTTGGGCGCCGGCCATTGGATCTCGCCCGCCGTCAGGCCCGCGGGCAGGGTCCAGTTCAGCGTGGTGGGCAGGCCGGAGTCGCCCGGGTTCTTCCAGTAGGTGTGCCAGTGCGGCGCGTGCTCGATCTCCAGGCCCAGCCACAGGGTCTTGCCCGGGGCCACGCCCTCGGGGGCGTGCGCCAGCAGGCGGGCCGCGGCTTGCAAGGACTTGACCGGGGCGGATTGCTCCTGCGCGGGGGCCAGGGCGCTGGCGCCCAGGAGCACGAGGGCCAGGGCCCAACGGGTGAAGGCGTGGAAGGTCATGGGGCAAGGAACCGATTCGGGGGGCGCAACGCGCCCAAGCGCTGAACTTTAGGGGGGGACGAGTCGGCTTGACGGTCGTCAGGTTGACACGGGGGCCCGCACAATCCCGCGCCCTGCTTCCCGGCCCGCCCCATGCACGACGACGACGCGACCCCCGACCTGATCCAAGAGCCCCGCCGCTGGCGCGACAAAGGCTGGACGGCCCAGGTCATCAAGAACGAGGACGACGAGGGCTGGGCCGTGGCCATGTACCTGGACGGCCACGCCGAGCCCGCGCTCGTCGGCCCCTGGACCATGGGCCGCGACAAGAAGAACCCCAAGCCCCTGGACAGCAGCGCCTTCAACACCCTGGTGAAGACGGCCAGCGAGGTCATCGAGCGGCACGAGCAACAGCTGCGCGCGCAGCTGCACAAGTCGCTCTACGTGGCGCAGGACGGCGCTTGGCTCAAGGTCAACCTCGACATCGTGCCCTCGGAGGACGAGCCCTACGCGGTCCTGAGCGCCGAAGACGCCGCCGGCACGCGCCTGGCCGAGGTGCGCGTGGCGGCGAACTACAAGCTCAGCAAGGCCGCGGCCGAGGACTGGGTGGCCGGGGGCTTTCAGCGTCCGCGTTGAGCGTCGTCGGGCCTCAGCGCCCGACCTCGGGCAATGCGTTCCACGCGGCCCAAGGCACTTCTCGCCCCGGCAGGCCGGGCGCCTTGAACGGCCACTTCGCGGCCAGCCAATCCCGCAGGGCCGTGTGGAGGTGCGCCTCCAAGCCGCTGGCCAGCTCGCTTTGTCGGGCCCAGAAGACGAGCTCGACGTCGTGCCCGCGCTTGCGCGTGGGCATGAGGTAGACGCAGCCCAGCACGCGCTGGCCGTCCAAGCTGAGCACGGTGTACGCGAACGAGGTTCGGCGCTGGAACTCTTTCTGGTGCCAGCCCAGGTCGATCAGGTTTTGCTCCAGGGTCAGGCCCTCGGGCCAGTGGCCGTGGGGCCAAACCGTTTGCAGGTGCGCCACGCTGCTCATCACGGCGTCGTAGTCCTTCACGACGTCGTGGACGGTCAGCATGCGCAGGTGCACCCGGTCGGTGGTGAGCGTCTCGGGCACCGGGAAATCGGGGGGCACGAAGGGCATGGCAGGCTGGGACATGGGGCGCGTGCAGGACGCGGGCGGGCCAGGATAGCCGGCCGCCCCGCCCGTAGCATCCAGGCCCGGCCCGCGCCCTGCGGAGCCTCCTTCCAGGTCTGACCGCCATGACGTTCCGCCCCGCCCTCGTGGCCCTGCTGCTGGCCAGCGGCGCCCTGCTGGCCCCCTCGCTCCACGCCGCCGAGCCCTACTTCCCGCCCCGCGGCGACTGGGCGCGCTGCGAGCCCCAGTGCCGCATGGACGCCGCCGCCGTGGCCGAGGCCGTGCGCGAGGTGCAGAAGAACGAGAACCCGCTGCCGCGCGACCAGGCCGTGGCCTGGGCGCAGACCTTCGGCAGCCGCGAGCCCCACTTTGGCGGCATCCTGGGCCCCATGGCCGTGCGCGGTCCGATGACCGGCGTGGTGATCCACCGCGGCAAGGTGCAGGCGGCCTTTGGCGAGCCCGAGCGCGTGGACATGAGCCACAGCATCACGAAGAGCTTCCTCAGCGCCGTGGTCGGCCTGGCGGTGCAAGACGGCCGCATCGCCAGCGTGGACGAGCCCGTGGTGCGCAGCATGCCGCGCGAGGTCCAAGAGGCCCACTTCGCCACGCCCAAGAACGCCGCCATCACCTGGACCCACCTGCTGCAGCAAACCAGCGACTGGGAGGGCACGCTCTGGGGCCGCCCCGACTGGGCCGACCGGCCCACCGGCGCCACGCCGGACGATTGGCCCAAGGTGCCGCGCGTGCCCGCCGGCACCGTGCACGAGTACAACGACGTGCGCGTCAACCTGCTGGCCCTGGCCGCCTTGCAGGTGCTGCGCCGCCCGCTGCCCGAGGTGCTGCGCGAGCGCCTGATGGAGCCCATGCAGGCCTCGCCCAACTGGCGCTGGCACGGCTACAGCAACAGCTGGGTGGAGCTGGACGGGCAGCGCCTGCAGTCGGTGAGCGGCGGCGGGCACTGGGGCGGCGGCCTGTTCCTCAGCGCCTGGGACATGGCGCGCTTCGGCTACCTGCAGCTGAACCAGGGCCGCTGGGCCGGCCGCCAGCTGCTCGACGCCGCCTGGCTGCGCGCGGCGGTCACGCCCTCCGGCCCCAACCCCAGCGTGGGCTACGCGAACTTTTACTTGAACGCCGACCGCAAGGCCCTGCCCTCGGCCCCGGCCAGTGCGGTGATCCACCGCGGCAACGGGCAGAACGTCATTTACGTCGACCGCGAGAACGAGCTGGTGGTGGTGCTGCGCTGGGTGAAGGACGACGCGGCGATTGACGCCTTCATCGGGCGCTTGCTGGCGGCGCGGCGGTGATGGGGCGCGCCCGCAGGTAGTCGACCTGCACCGGGTGCGCGGGACCGATCGCGCCGTAGTCCCGCGCCAGGTCGAAGCCCTCGGGCCGGTGCGGGCGCCGGGTGATGGGCAGCATGTGCAAGCACCAGCGGGCGCCGGGCGCGCAACCGGCATCGCGGCCGTCCAGCTGGGTGAACTGCACGCGGTCGGGGGCCAGGGCCAGGAGCGCGCGCATGGCCGCGGCGTTGGCCGATTCGCCCATGCCGTCGGCGGCGGCCACGGCCTGCACGGAGGCCAGGCGGGCGATCAACGCGGCGTCCAGGGCCAGGTCGCCCTCGCCCACGGCGCCGTCCAGGTTCACGTAGTGGATGCGGCCCAACAGGGCCGTCCCTTCGGGCGACCCGGCCAACAGGCGCAGCAGGCGGTGCGCCACGAAGCTGCCGCTGGAATGGGCGATCAAGCGCACGGGGCCGCTCGGCAGCGTCGTGCGCAGGGCCTCGGCCCAGGCCGCGAGGTCCAGGTCATCGCGCTGCAGAAAGCGCGCGTCGTTCGGGCCGCGCAGCACGCAACGGGTGCCCGCGCTCCACGCGGGCGGCAATGCGGCGCTCACGGCCTGCAGCCAGTGCCAGGCCCAGTCGGGCTGCACGCGCCATCCCGGCAGCATCAGCAGGTGCGCCTCGCCCGGCGCGGCCTCGCGCCAGGCGCAGTGCACGCCGCGGGGTAGTTCGGGCGGCAGGCCGGGATCCGCTTGAACGGGACGCAGGCCCAAGACCAAGAGCAAGGTGAACAGCCGGCGAGAGAACATGGCGCGCGCCCGGTGGGGGTGGGCGCCATGTTGCCAGCCGGGGCCGGGGTCAGCCGTAACTCAGCGGCTGCGCTTTGCCCCAGAACACCCGGTAGGCGAACACCGTGTAGCCCACGATGGCGGGCACGGTGATGGCGCAGCCGACGAGGATGACCTTCAGCGAGTCCGGGTGGCTGGCGGCCTGCCAGAGCGTGAGCCGGTCCATCACCACGTAGGGGTAGAGGCTGTAGGCCAGGCCCAGGCCGCTGAGCAGGAACACCAGCACCGCCAGCAAGAAGGGCCCGGCGCAGAGCTTGCCGCGCACGCGGTGGCTGTTGAGCAAGGACCGCAGGCCGGCCAAGGCCAGCAGGGTCATCAGCGGGATGGGCAGCAGGGCGATGAACTCGGGCATGGCGAACCAGCGCGCGCGCACCGTGGTGCTGACCAGCGGCGTGGCCACGCTGATGGCGCCAATGCCCAGCACCACCGGTGCCCAGGCCTGCTTGGCCCAGGCGATGGCGCGTTCTTGCAGTGCGCCTTCGGTCTTCATCACCAGCCAGGTGGCGCCCAGCAGCACGTAGGCCGCGGGCAGGGCCACGGCGATGGCGGCGGCAAAGGCCGTGGCGGCCCAGCCCTCGGCGAAGCCGGTGATGTAGCGGCCCAGCATCCAGCCTTGCGCCGCCGCAGCCAGGCCCGAGCCGGCGACGAAGGCGGCGTTCCAGGCTGGCTTGTGGCTGGCCTGCACCTTCACGCGGAAGTCGAAGGCCACGCCGCGCAGGATGAGGCCGATGAGCATCACCGCCACCGGCAGATACAGGGCCGTGAGCACGATGCCGTGCGCCTTGGGGAAGGCGATGAGCAAGATGCCCACGCCCAGCACCAGCCAGGTTTCGTTGGCATCCCAGAAGGGGCCGATGCTGGCCACCATCAGGTCCTGCTCGGCCTCTCCTTGGCCCCGCGGCAGCAGCAGGCCCACGCCGAGGTCGAAGCCGTCCAAGATCACGTAGGCCAGCATGGCGGCGCCCATCAGGGCGACGAACACCACGGGCAGCCAGTGGCCGTCGGTCGGGGTCATGGTGAAACCCTCCGCGCGAAGCGCTGCGGGATTCGCGCTTGGGAGCGGCCCGGCGCGCTCATGCCAGCACCTCTTGGTTCTTGGGGCTGCGCGGGGCTTCGCCGGTGCCGTGAAGCAGCTCGTCGATGGGCTTCTTGGCCAGGTGCCGCAGCACGTGCACGTAGGCCACGATCAGCGCCAGGTACACGGTGACGTAGGCCGCCAGCGTGAGGGCGATGTGGGCGCTCGGGGTGGAGGACGCCAGCTCGGCGATGCGCAGCTGCCCGTAGACCATGAAGGGCTGGCGGCCGATCTCGGTGACGTACCAGCCGGCCAGCGTGGCCACCCAGCCGGAGAAGCCCATCAGCGCCGTCCAGCCCAGCAGCTTGCTGGGCAGCCTCTCGGGCGCCCAGCCGCGGCGGCGCAGCAGCCACCACGCGCCCCAGCTCGTCAGCAGCATCAGCACGCCCGTGCCCACCATCAGTCGGAAGGCGAAGAACACGGGCTTGACCGGCGGGTGTGCGCCCTCGAATTCGTTCAGGCCTCGGATTTCTCCGTCCAGCTCGTGCGTGAGGATCAGGCTGGCCAGCTTGGGGATGCCGATCTCGAAGTGGTTGGTGCGCGCGGCTTCGTCGGGCCAGGCGAACAGCAGCAGCGGCGCGCCGCGCTCGGTCTCCCACACGCCTTCCATCGCGGCGATCTTGGCGGGCTGGTGCTTCAGCGTGTTCAGGCCGTGCAGGTCGCCCACAAAGATCTGAATGGGAATCAGCAGGGCGCCCAGGGTCAGGCCCACGCGCATCACCTTCGGCGTGCTGGCGTTGGCGTGGCCGCGCAGGGTTTGCCAGGCGCTCAAGCCCGCCAGCAAGAAGGCCACGGTCAGGCCCGAGGCCAGCAGCATGTGCGCCAGGCGGTAGGGGAAGCTGGGGTTGAAGACGACCTCGAACCAGCTCGTCACGAAGAACTCGCCGTTGTCGATGCGAAAGCCCGCGGGCGTGTGCATCCAGCTGTTCAGGCTCAGGATCCAGAAGGCGCTGAGCGTGGTGCCGAAGGCGACCAAGAAGGTGGCCAGCAGGTGCACGCGCTCGCTCACCCGGCCGTGGCCGAAGAGCATGATCCCGAGGAAGCTGGCCTCCAGGAAGAAGGCGGTCAGCACCTCGTAGCCCAGCAGCGGCCCGGCGATGTTGCCCACGCGCTCCATAAAACCCGGCCAGTTGGTGCCGAACTGGAAGCTCATGGTGATGCCGCTGACCACGCCCAGCGCAAAGGTCAACGCGAAGACCTTGGTCCAGAAGCGGTAGGCGGCCAGCCAGGCGGTGTCTTGGGTGCGCAGCCAGCGCCAGCGCAGGAAGAGCAGGGTCCAGCCCAGCGCGATGGTCAGCGTGGGTGCCAGGATGTGGAAGCTGATGTTGGCCGCGAACTGCGCGCGGGCCAGCAGCAGGGCGCTGGGGTCAACCATGGCCGCGCTCCCCGTCGTCGTCGGACGCCACCGGACGGGCCTTGATCGCGCCCGTGAGCTCCAGCAGCTTCTGGATCTTGGCGCCCATCTTCATCAGCTTGGCCAGGGTGGCCGGGTCCATGCGCTGCACGTCGTCGAACCAGGTGGTCAGCAGGTCGATCAGATCGTGCATGCCGCGCATGCGCTCCTGGGCGATGCGGTCGGCCTCGCTCGTCGGCGTTTCCAGCAGCGCGTTGCGCAGCATGCTCAGCGTGGGCTCGATCTCGCGGCGGCGGCGCTCTTCGGCCAGGGTGCGGAACACCTCCCAGGCGTCGCTCGGGGCTTCGAAGTACTCGCGGCGGTCGCCCGGCAGGTGCTTCAGGCGCACGAGGCGCCAGGCCTGCAGCTCCTTCAAGCCCATGCTGACATTGCCGCGGCTGAAGCTCAGCGTGGCGGCGATGTCGTCGGCGTGGATGGGCGCGGGCGACACGAAGATCAGCGCGTAGATCTGGCCCACGGTGCGGTTGATGCCCCAGTGGCTGCCCATCTCGCCGAAGTGGCTGACGAAGGCCTGGACAAGGGGGCTCATGGGGTTGGGCGTGGGCGAGGGGCTCATGGGCGGACGGGTGCGGCGGCGTGAGGGCCTCGATTGTTTTGGAACTTTCAAAGATTCTTGAAAGTTCAGCAAAGAACCCACTTTGGCAGGAAGGTCTTGGCCAAAAATACCGCTTGGTATCTTTGGTGACTGAGCGGTATATTTATTGAACTGATCGTTCCATCCGTCCCCACCGGGAGCCCGCCATGCCCACCACCGCCACCGCCCTGCCCTCGCACCGGCTCAGCCCCACGGCGCCGCACCCCGCCTGGCACCCGGGCCTGAACTGGCGCGGCCTGCACGTGCTGGTGACGGGCGGCACGCGCGGCCTCGGGCGCGCCCTGGTCAAGGCCCTGCTGGCGCGGGGCGCCTGGGTCACCGCCACGGGCACCGACGAGGCCCGCCTGGCCGCCGCGCGGCGCAGCCTGCCCCAGGTGCGCTGGCTGGCCTGCGACCTGGTCGACCCGGCCGAGCGCCAGACCCTGGTGCGCGCCCTGGCCGGCCTGCCGCTGGACGCGGTGGTGCACCACGCCGGCCTCAAGGTCAGCCGCGAATTCACCGGTCCGGCCGCGCTCGACGACGCGCCCCTGGCCGACGAGTTGGACCTCAACCTGCTGGCCCCCATCGCGCTGACGCGCGCGCTGTGGCCGGCGCTGCGCCAATCGGCCGCGCAACGCCGGGCGGGGGTGGTGGCCTTTGCGCCGGCGCACGTGGCCCAGGGCCCGCACGCCAGCAGCCCGGTGCAATGCGCGGCCTTGGCCGGCCTGCAGGGCTTCGCGCAGGCGCTGCGCCTGCACAGCGAGGCGGCGGGCGATGGCGTGCGCGTGCTGTGCGCCGAAAGCGGCACGGCCGGTGCCGCCGACCCCTGGGCCCCGCTCTACGACGCGGCCAACACCCTGCTGGACGCGCTGGAAGACGGCGACGACGCCTGGACCTGGGAGGCCGCCGGTGCCACGCACCGCAGCCTGGGTGGCGCGCTGGCCGGTGCCAGCGCTTACTGAAGGTCGGCGGCCTCGACGCGCACGGCCGCGCCCTTCAGGCGCACCACCTCGCCGCCGCGCAGCTTGCGGCCGCGGCGGGTTTCCACCTCGCCGTCCACCGTCACCGCGCCATCGGCGATGACGGCCCGCGACAGCTGGCCCAGCCCGGCCAGGTCGGTGGCCTTGATCAGGGCTTCAAGGGTGATGAGGTCGCCGCGCAGGGCGAAAGGGGTGGGGGCAGCGCTCATGCCCGCAGTGTCGCGGCGAACGCTGCCCCGCAGGCCCTCAAGGGCAGCCGGCGCCGAAGAGCTCCTCGGCCCAGGCCGGGTAGTCGACGAAGGGGTTGCGGTTGCCTTGGCGCTCGACGATGCGCGCGTGGCGGCGGATCTCGTTCGCGTCCACCGGGTCCTGGCGGTGCCAGGTCATCAAGGCGCAGCGCTTGCCCAAGAAGTTGCCGGTGGTGCCGGTGGTGTCGGCCAGCTCCAGGTTGGGCACGCCGGTAGCGTCGCTGCCTTCGTAGCGGATGGCCATGTAGAACATCATGCGGGCGATGTCGCCCTTCACGGCGGCGCGCGGCTCGAAGCTGTCGGCGTCGGTGAAGTTGCCCGGGGCCTCGCCGATGGCGGTGCCGCCCCAGTCGAAGTCCTTGTTGCCGCGCGTGCTGTTCACCGACACGTCGGCCGGGCGCAGATGGTGGATGTCGGTGTGGGCCCACTGCGCTTCGTCGGGGAAGCCATGGCTCTTGGGCCACACGTGCTCGCGGTTCCAGGCGTCTTGGTCGCTGGAGTTGGCCGAGGCGTTGGCCGTCTTGGCCTGCGAGCGACCCGTGTAGATCAGGATCACGTTGGCGGTGTTGGCCGGGTCCTCGTCGGTGTACTTGATGGCCTCCCACACCTCGGCGTAGGTCTTGCGCACGTGGCCCAACGCGGCGTGCTGGTTCAGCGAGCTGCGCAAGGCCGCGCCCGTCTTGCCGATGGCCTGCACGTAGTAGCTGTCGAAGCCCGACCAGGTGGCGCCGCCACCGCTCGGAGGCGGCGTGGTGGCCGCGGTGTACTGGGCCTTGACCGTCACGCCCGAGAAGGCCTGGTAGCCGTACAGGCCCACGTGGTACGTGGTGGCCTGCGGCTGGGCGAAGGTGCAGGTCTCGTTGTTGCCGGTCACGAAGGGACGGCAGTCGTAGACCGTGAGCGAGGGCTCGGCCCCGGCGCGCACGTACAGGTCGGACGCGCCCGTGCCGCCGCTGCTGGTGATGCTCAGGTTTGTCGCGCCCGCGGGCACGGTGATCGTGTAGCGCAGCCAAGCGCCTTGCGCCGCGCCCTGGCTGCCCACGGCCACGCCGTTTTGCAGGGTGACGGTGGGGGCTGGCGTGCTGCCGGCCGTGTAGTTGGCCACCAGGCTGGCGCCGCTGTAGCTGCTGTAGCCCACCAGGCGCACGTAGTACGTGGCCGCCGTGGGCGTGGCGAAGCTGCAGGTCTCGCTGTTGGTCGAGCCGGTGGACGCGCAGTCGTTGGTGCTCGTCGTGGCCAGGGCCCCGCGACGCACGTACAGGTCGGCGTCGCCCGTGCCGCCGCTGAGCTTGAAGCTCAGCGCCGTGGCGCCGGCCGGCACCACCAGGCTGTAGTCCTTCGTGCTGCTCTTGGCACCCGAAATGCTGCTGACCGTGACGCCCTTGCTCAGGACGGTCTGCGAAAAGGCCGCCGGGGCGTGCACCGCCCCCAAGGCCACCACGAGGGCCCACGCCCCCTTCGAAAGCACCCACCGCATCACGAACCTCGGCTCAGTTTTTGACGAAGCCGCGCACCATATCGACGCGATGTGACGTTGGGGTTACCGCGCCGCCACAGATCGGGTTTTCACGACCCTAAAACGGGGAAGGACTTTCCCGCACAGAACTTGGGTTGCGGGCTCTAAGTCGCCGTTTGAACGCCGCTCGGCGGTTGGCATGCTGGTGTTGCTGCACCCCCTGGGCGGACGCAGCGGCGCAGCGCCCGTGCGGGTTCACCGCGCTCGGACAATCGCCCCATGCCCCCCACGCCCGCCGCCCTGCTGCACAGCAGCTTCTACCGCTTCTGGCCCGTGGCCGACCCCGTGGCCCTGGCCGCGCAGGTGCGCGCCATGGCGCAGGGCCTCACCGGCCTGATCGTGCTGGCCCCCGAGGGCATCAACGGCGCCGTGGCCGGCGCGCCAGAGGCGGTGCAGGCCTTCGAGGCCGCGCTGCAAGCGTCTCGAACCTTGAGCGACGCCGCCCGCCCCTTGCGCTTCAAGCACAGCGCCTGCGTCACGCCGCCCTTCGGGCGCTTGAAGGTCAGCGTGAAGCCCGAGATCGTGGCGCTGGACCTGCCTGCCGCGGCCGCGCTGCCCGCGCCCGACGAGCACGACGCCAGCCACCTCAGCCCGCAGGCCTGGCGCGAGCTGATGGCGCGCGACGACGTGGTGCTGCTGGACAACCGCAACCACTTCGAATGGCGCCTGGGCCGCTTTCGCGGCGCGGTGGACCCCGGCGTGCAGCACTTCCGCGACTTCGTGGCCTACGTCGAAACCCACGCGCCCGCCTGGCGCGCCGCGCAGCGTCCCGTGGCCATGTACTGCACCGGCGGCGTGCGCTGCGACAAAACCGCGCCCTGGATGCGCAGCCTCGGGCTCACCGTGTTCCAGCTGGACGGCGGCATCCTGAACCACCTCCAAACCCTGCCCGACGCCGACCGCGACTGGGAGGGCGAGTGCTTCGTGTTCGACAAGCGCATCGCGCTCGACGCCCGCCTGCAAGAAACCGGCACCGACGCCGAGGCCGTGTTCGACCCCGCCCTGCCCGACGAGGCCTGGCGCCTGGCCCGCGCGAAGCGGCTCGATGAAGCCTGAGGCGCTGACCCCGCCGCCCCCTCGCGACGGCATCAACCCCAGCCGCGTGCGCGTGCGCCCCGGCGAGCCGGGCACCGTGCTCGCCTTCCTGCAAGCCCGCTTCCCGCACGCCACCGACTGGCCCGAACGCCTGCAGCAGCAGGCCGTGCTGAACGCCGCCGGCCAGCCCGTGCAGGCCGCCACGCCCTGCCCTGCCGGCACCCTGCTTTGGTACTGGCGCCGCCCCGCCGCGCCCGAGCCCCGGGTGCCCTTCGAGGTGGTGGTGCTGCACCGCTGCGAGCGTCTGGTGGTGGTGGACAAGCCGCCCTTCCTGGCCGTGACGCCCAGCGGCCGGCACCTGCAAGAAACCGTGCTGGTGCGCCTGCAGCAGCAGCTGGGCCTGCGCGACTTGAGCCCCCTGCACCGCCTGGACCGCGACACCGCCGGCGTGCTCGCCTTCTCGGCCGACCCCGCCACCCGCCCTGCCTACCAAGCCCTGTGGCGCGAGCGGCAGGTGCACAAGGTGTACGAGGCCGTCGTGCATTGGCGCGAGGGCCTGGCCTTTCCCTTCACCGCCCGCCACCGCCTGGTGGAGCCCCAGGGCGAAGGCGCGGCCTTTCACCAGATGCAGGTGGCGCCGGGCGAGCCCAACGCCGAGACCCTCGTGGAGCTGCTGCAAGGCCCCGACGCGCTGGAGCCCGCCACCGTGCCCGGCGCCGCGCCGGGCCGAGCCGTGGCCCTGCTGCGCCTCACGCCCGTCACCGGCCGCAAGCACCAGCTGCGCGCGCAATTGGCCGCGCTGGGCCTGCCCATCGTGGGCGACCGGGTGTACCCCGTGCTGCAGCCCGAGGGGCCGGACGACTTTGCGCGGCCCTTGATGCTGCTGGCGCGGCGCTTGGCGTTTCAGGACCCGGTGGACGGGTCAGCGCGCGCGTTCGAAAGTCAGTTAGTTACCTTTCAAGCTTGCTTGAACCCCGAGGCATCGGGACTTGCGAGTGCGCCCTCTGCGCGCCGCTAGCTGGTGCCAACCGGGGCGGCAGGGGAGGCCTCACCAGTCGTCCCTATTGATGAACTTGATCCCGAAATAGATCAACGGAAGGAAACTCAGCGCAGTGGTGACGGCCAGGCTGAGTCTGTACGCATCGGTCTGGTAGCCATGTCGAACCATGGCTGCAGCCAGCGGCGTGGTTGCGAACGAAAGCACGAGGACGACAAGGAATACCGAGCTTGGCACCAGAACTTGGATCCAAGCCTTGGCCAATGGACTCCAACCACGCGCTTTCGCCATGAGATGAGTCGCAGCAGCCAGCCCTGCGACAAGAAGAACTTCGGCGATCGCGAACCGCCCGCCGACGCCATAGGCACTCGGCAACCCCGTGAGAAGCAAGATCCATTGGATGCCGACCAACAGCACGGCCGGAAGCATGAGTGCAATTGAGATGAGCTTCTGGACCAAGTCGGCATCCTTTCTCGCCCGGTCACGACCAAGGGCGGCCTCAACCCGCGATGGAGTTTCCGATGGCCACCAGCAACTTGTCGCTGGGCTGCACGAAAGCCATGCCAATGCGTTACGCGTTGTCGAGGCTGCTGAACACGCTGTGCCGCACCACGGCTTGCAGCTCGAGCACCGTGGGCGGGGCCGTGGCCGAGAGGGCGTTGGGCAGCGGAATGCGCAGGCCCGCACGCAAGCCCAGGGGCGATCAGCCCTGGAAGCGCGCCACCTCGAGGTCGCTGCGGTAGGCCAAGAAGTCGGGCAGGTCGGCCTCGCGCAGGGCCCGCAAGCGCACCGGACCGACCGGCACGGGCGGCGGCAATGGCCTGGGGGATGTCATGCCGATGGCGCCGCGGAGGCCGGGTAGGTGTCGGGCACCGCCGCGCTGCCCGCCAGCAGGCCGCCGTCCACGTGCAGCTCGCTGCCGGTCATGTAGGGGCATTCGTCGCTGGTCAGCAGCACGGCGACTTGCGCCACTTCCTCGGGCCGACCGAAGCGGCGCAGCGGCGTGTCGGCGACGAAGGTGGCCAGGTTCGCCTCGCGCTCGGGCCCGCTGCCCAGCATCGGCTCCCACATCGGCGTGAGGATGGCCGCGGGCAGGATGGCGTTGCAGCGGATGGGCAGGCGCTGCTCGGCGCAGTACAGCGCCACGGTCTTGGTGTGGTTGCGCACAGCGGCTTTGCTCGCGGCGTAGGCGGCCGCCGCCGGGATGCCGACCACGCCGCTGCGCGAGGCGATGTTGACGATGGCACCACTGCGCGTGGTGCGGCGCATGGCGCGCAGGCCGTGCTTGCAGCCGAGGAACACGCCGTCCAGGTTGGTGGCCATCACGGCGCGCCAGTCGGCCAAGGCCGCGTGCTCCGGGTCGTGCGCGGCCCCGGCCTCAAGGCCACTGATGCCGGCGTTGTTGACCAGCACGTCCAGGCGGCCGTGGGTGTCCAGCAAGCGGGCCATCGCGCCGATCCAGGCCAGTTCGTCCCGCACGTCCAATTTGAGCCAGGCGGCTCCCAAGCGCTCGGCGGTGGCGCGGCCGGTGGCTTCGTCCAGATCGGACACCAGCACCTGCGCGCCTTCGCGCGCGAAGGCTTCGGCGATGGCGGCGCCGATGCCGCGCGCAGCCCCAGTCACCAGGGCCACGCGGTGTTGCAGTCGGTTCATGAGTTCCTCTCTTCGAGCGTCAGCGCAGGGCCTGGGTGCGGTGAAAGGCTGGCCTCGAATGGCATTTGTACCTGCGGCGCTCGGGCTCGACCGGCGCAGACGCACCCCCAGCCCAGGCCCAAGGCCGCCGCCCCCTGGGTCATCTGTTGAGCCAGAGGTTGGGCCCGCAAGCGCAGATCCCACCCTCCGGCACCCTGCGCGACCCTTGGCTCTACCCCTTACCGATCAGGCGCTAGCCGGCACGAAGGCCGAAGAGCCACTCGATACTCCGCCGCCATGAACACCCCCCTCGCCGCCGCCGCTGCGCTCACCGTCGTCATCGCCCTCGTGCACTCGGTGCTCGGCGAGCGTTTGGTGTTCTCTCGCCTTCGGCAAGGCACCCTGGTGCCCACGCAGGGCGGCACGCTGCTGCGGGGGCACCACGTGCGCATCTTGTGGGCCACGTGGCACGTGGTCTCGGTGCTGGGGGCGGCGGTGGCCGGCGTGCTGCTGATGCTGGCGAACGAGCCCCTGCTCGGCCCGCTTCACCTGGGCCTGTTGAAGCTCATCGCCTGGGCGATGCTGGCCTCGGGCGTGTTGGTGCTGATCGGCACGCGCGGGCGGCACCCCGGTTGGATCGGCCTCACCGGCGTGGCGGTGCTGACCTGGCTCGGCCTGCCCGGCTGACGGCTTCCTCCACGATGCAATCCCTCCATCTCCCATGAAGATTGGCCTTCAAACCTGGGGCAGCCACGGCGACATCCGCCCCTTCGTCGCGCTGGCCCAGGGCCTGCACGCCGCGGGCCACGAGGTCACGTTGGTCGTCACCTGCGTGGACAGCGACCGCTACGCCGCGCTGCAGGGCACCGTGCCCTACGCGCTGGAGGTGGTGGCCTCGCCCGTGGTGCCCGACCGCGCCGCGCTCGAGCGCTGGGGCGCCGCCATCGTGGCCGAGCGCAACGTCAGCCGACAAACGCGCCTGGTCATTGAGCAACTCTTGCTGCCGGCCGAGGCGGCGATGTATCGCGCGTCCGAGCGGCTGTGCGCGGACAACGAGCTCGTCATCGGGCACTACATCCTGCACACCTTGGCCATCGCGGCCGAGAAGCAGGGCCGCCCCTGCGTGAGCGTGGCCCTGGCCCACGGCGCGGTGCCCTCGGCCTTCCAGCCGCCGCTGGGCGTGCCGAACTGGGGCGCCTTCTGCAACCGCCTGGCCTGGCGCTTGGCCCGCTGGGTCTTGAACCGGGACTTCAAGTGGGTCGCAGACCGCTTGCGCGCCCAGCAGGGCCTGCCCCCGGCGGGCGACGTGGTCGACACCGTGTGGGCCTCGCCGGCGCTGACGCTGCTGGCCGTCAGCCCCACCCTGTGCGAGCCCCGCCCCGACTGGCCCGCGAACTACCAAGTGACCGGGCCGTTGGACACGCCCGACTCCGTGGCCGAAGGCGCGGTGCCCGAGTCGCTCGAGGCCTTCTTGTCGGCCGGCGCGCCGCCGGTCTACCTGACCCTGGGCAGCATGATGTCCGGCAACGACGAGGCGCGAACCGTGACCCTGCTCGTGGACGCTGCGCGTGCCGCCGACGTGCGAGCCGTCGTGCAAGCACCGTCCGGCGCTCCTGCGGGGTTCGCCAACAGCGAGCAGCTGCACTTCGTCAGCGCGGCGCCGCACGCGCAGGTGTTTCCGCGTTGCGGCGCCGTGCTGCACCACGGCGGGGCCGGCACCTCGCAAGCGGCGCTGCGGGCCGGCGTGCCCTCGGTGGTGCTGGCCCACACGGCCGAGCAAGAACTCTGGGGCCGCGAGCTGCAGCGCTTGGGCGTGGCGGCCGCGCCCATCGCCCGCCGCCGGGCCACCGTCGATCGCGTGGCCGAGGCCCTGCGGCAGGCCACGCGGTCGGACGCGATGCGCCAAGCCGCCCAGGCGCTGAGCGCGCGGCTGGCTGGCGAAGACGGCGTGGCTACGGCCGTGCGGCTGATCGAAGCACGCTTCTCGCCACAGGCCCAGCAAGTGGTGGCGGCCGCCTGAGGCGCCCGCCCCACCGCAAGCTCAACCCGCGATGTAGTTCCCGATGGCCACCAGCAGCTTGTCGCTGGGCTGCTGGAACTGCATGCCAATTCGGTAGGCGCCCTCGCTGCGGCTGAACACGCTGTGCCGCACCACCGCCTGCAGCTCGAACACCGTGGGCGGGCCCGAAGGCGAGAGGGGGTTGGGCAGCCGCAGGCGCAGGCCCACGCGCAAGCCCATGGGCGGGTTGGCGCTGGCCAGCAGGCCGATGCCCGAGAGGCTGATGTCGGTGGTGCGCATGGGCAGCGGCGGCCGGCCGGGGAGCAGCAGCTCCACCTGCGTGCGCAAAGGGCGTCGGTCGTGAGCACGCTGCTCACGCAGGGCAATGGATTCCATGCTCTTGTGGCTCTCCCTGGAACACGCCCCATTCTGAGCCGGGGGCGGTGGCCTTGGGGCCCCCGCGCTCCTCCCCATTTCGGAGGAGCCCCGGCGCTTTTCAGGGTCGCCCCGGGGCCCGTGGGCCCGGCGCGGGCTTCAATACTGCGGGCCCTTGCGCCATGCGCTGCGGCTGCCCCTGGGCCAGGGCGAGCCGCCCGTCAGCGCGGCGGAGCGGGATCGGACCTACAAGAAGGACAAGGACTGGGCGGGCGTGTTCGGCTTGCTGGCCGTGCTGCGTTTTGGTGGTGGCGGCGGCAGCACGACGCATGAGCAAGCGGCACTCAGACAGTGTTACGGCTGAGGGGGCAAAGGTCGATGCCTGACGCAGGTGCGCCTGGGGACACAGCCCCGCGCCTGGCTCAGGCTAACGCTTGCCCATCTCGGCCTCTCGCCTTCACGGCATAGAGGGCTCGGTCGGCTCGCGCCATCAACTCCTGCGGTTCAACCGGCCCGCTGTCGACAGCGATTCCGATGCTCAGTGTCAGTGGCGTTCGTTCAGGCCATTTCTGGCGACTGGACTCGCGCAAGGCCAAGCGCAAGCGCGAGCACAAGCTGGTGATGGCCGCCTCTCCTCCGGCGACGAGCAGAACAAATTCATCCCCACCAAGGCGGGCGGCGGTGTCGCCCGCCCGCAAGTGGCTTTGAAGCAACTCGGCGACATGGCACAGAGCGGCATCCCCTCCTCCATGCCCGTGGGTGTCGTTGACCTGCTTGAAGAAGTCCAAGTCCAGCAGAGCGAGGCTGAGCCAGCGCCCCGGAACGGCCGCCGCCACGGCAAGGGCTTCGTCGAAAGCACGGCGATTGGCCAGGCCCGTAAGCGCATCGAGCCTGGACTCTTGACGCGCGCGCTCGGTGTCCATCATGACCGCCAGGGCTTGGCTTCGATACGCCGCCGTTTTCAACACACTCCGTTCATGAAGCCGATGAAACTGGCGGAACGAGCGGAGGGCTCCGTGCGCGTCGCCGACGGCCTCCAGGGCGTCGGCCTCCAGGCGATAAAGCTCTGCCAGCTCGGCATCGTGGCCTGACGCTTGGCCTTCGCGAAGGCCGATGCCCGCTCGGCGCACGGCCTCTGCATGGTCGTGCTGCTGCAGCGCGATGCGTGTCAGCTCTGTGTCCACGAAAAGTACCGCCCGGGCATCGTTGGCGGCCTCATACAGGGGCCGCAACTCTTCGAGCAAGGTCCGTGCCTCGGAAAGTTCATCCAGAACCACCAAGGCCGACGCCAAAGTGCCAAAGCAGTATTGCAGCGTCCGGTCGGACGTTTGGGAGGGGCGGTGGATGCCATCCAGCTCTTCCCGCAACAGTGACACCGCCCTTTCGGCGTCCGCTCGCCAGGACGCCGGAGCATTGCCTTCGTCCCTTTGCTCGCGAGCCCACTTGGTCAGGGTCAATGCCAAATTGCTGCGCACGATGCACCTTTGGCGGCGGCTGCCGCCGGCGGCCAGTTGCGCTGCTTCGGTCAAGGTCTCGACGGCTTGCTGGAGTGCCCCCGACTGAATCTGCACGACCGAAAAGCTGTTCAGTCCCAAGACCAGCAAGGAATCCCAGCTCAAGGCCCGTGCCCTCGAGAGCACGGGCTCCAGCAGCGTCAAGGCCTTGTCGAGTTCTCCACGAATCCCATGAAGCGTGGCCAAAACGGTCAACGCGGCCAGTCGGCCGGACTCGGTCGCTCGTCCCTTCAACAAAGAAAGGGCCTCGTGGCACGCCTGCAGGCCGTCCTCAGACCCGCCATCCAGGCCTCGGCTTCTCACCTGCACCAAGCGCAAGAAGGCTTGTTCATGCGTGCTCTCAGGACCTGCTGCCCTGGCGATCTGAAGCCGCTGCTCCAAGGCCGCCTCTACCTCGTGAGGGGGAAGTTCAAGCAACCCATTGATCTCGTCGAACAGCCGTTGGTCGGCAAGTTCGGCTGCTTGAGATGCGGCGCCGTCGTCGGTGGCCGTTGAGCCAAGGCTCAACGAGCTGGGGTCAAAAGAGGTGGGGTCCATGGCGCCAAATGACGTCTGCTCAATCGCAATGGGATTGTCCGCACGACGACCTGTCGATGCACGATGCCCTGCTTCGCAATCCCTCCATGGCGGACAACGCACCGCCGTCACGCAGGATGCCGCAGCAAGTCACACGCTGCGGGCTTCCAACAAACCTGCGCCGGCGTCTTCCCGAACCGATCCACGGCCCCCCGATCCGCCCCCGCCGCCAACAGCGCTTCGATGACGGCCTGGGGCTCGGGGTTGACCTCGGCGGCCACAAAGAGCGGCGTGCGGCCATGCCGGTCGCGCAGTTCCAGCTTCGCGCCCAGCGCGATCAAGGCCCGCAGGGCTTCGGGTTGGGGCTGCATGGCCGCCGAGTGCAGCGGCGTGATGCCGGCATCGGACGCGCGGTCGATGGGCGCGCCTTGCTGCACCAGGCGCTGGATGGCAGCCACGTCGTGGCGCCAAACGGCGGCGTGCAGGGGCGTGAACCCGGCGCGGGCCAGGTGGTCGGGGAGTTCTTGCGCCGGCGCGGCCAGGGGCATGAACCCCAAGACCCACCCCAAGGCCCACGCCATGACCGCGCCGAGGGCGGCGCGCCGCGCGCGCTGCGGCATCAGCCGGCGTTGCGCTTGGCCACCAGCGTCAAGATCTCGTAGCTGGCGCACAGCTCGCCGCGCTGGTTGGTCACGGCCACGTCCCAGCCGATGACGCCTTGGGCGGGTTGGTCGTCGCGCGGCGGGCGGTCGATCTTGCGCTTGGCGGTGAGACGGGCTTGGATGGTGTCGCCGATGGCCACGGGGGTGACGAAGCGCAGGTTCTCCAGGCCGTAATTGGCCAGCACGGGGCCGGGGGCGGGGCTGACGAAGAGGCCGGCCGCGGCCGAGAGCACGAAGTAGCCGTGGGCGATGCGCTGGCCGAAGGCGGACTGCTTGGCGGCCACGTCGTCGAAGTGCATGTAGAAGTAGTCGCCGCTCAAGCCGCCGAAGTTGACGATGTCGGCCTCGCTGACGGTGCGGCGGTGGGTGAGCAGGCTCATGCCCACTTCCACGTCTTCGAAGTGGCGGCGGAAGGGGTGGATGTCGCTTTCGGTGACGGCGCCGCCGCGCTGGTACTCGCCGGTGACGGCGCTCAGCATGGTGGGCGAGCCCTGCACGGCGCAGCGCTGCAGGAAGTGCTTGACCGAGCGCAGGCCGCCCAGCTCTTCACCGCCCCCGGCGCGGCCGGGGCCGCCGTGCTTGAGCTTGGGCAGGGGGCTGCCGTGGCCGGTGCTTTCCATCGCGGCTTCGCGGTCCAGCACCAGCAGGCGGCCGTGCCAGGCGGCGAAGGTGGGCACGGCGTGCGCGGCCAGGGCGGGGGTTTTGGTGGCCAGGGTGCCGACGAGGCTGCCGCGGCCCAGGGTGGCGAGGTGCAGACCTTCGTCGAAGTCGTCGTAAGGCATGAGGGTGCTGACGGGACCGAAGGCCTCGACGCTGTGCACGCGCTCGTTGGCCAGGGGCTTGGGGCACATCAGCAGGGTGGGGGCGAAGAAGGCGCCTTGGTCGGTGCCCTCGCCCTTGGGGGCGAAGCCCTTGTTGCCGTCGAGCAGCATCATGTTGCCCTCGGCCAGCAGGGCCACCTTCTCGGCCACGTCGGCCTGTTGCGCATGGCTGGCCAGCGCGCCCATGCGGATGCCTTCCAGCGCGGGGTCGCCCACCGTCACCTTGGCCAAGCGGGCCTTGAGCGCGGCGCCCACGGCACCGATGAGCTTGCGCGGCACGATGACGCGGCGGATGGCGGTGCACTTCTGGCCGGCCTTGGCCGTCATCTCGCGGGCGACTTCTTTGACGAAGAGTTCGAACTCGGGGTCGTCGGCGGTCACGTCGGGCGCCAGGATGGCGCAGTTCAGGCTGTCGGCCTCGGCGTTGAAGGGGATGGAGCGGCGCAGCACGTTGGGGTGGCTGCGCAGGCTCATGGCGGTGTCGGCGCTGCCAGTGAAGGTGACGACGTCGGGCTCTTCCAGGCGCTCGAACAAATCGCCCGTGCCGCCGACGATGAGCTGCAGGCAGCCGGCGGGCAGCAGGCCCGAGTCCATCATCAAGCGCACGGCCTCCACGGCCACGTAGCTGGTGGCCGAGGCCGGCTTGACCAAGCAGGGCATGCCGGCCAGGAAGCTGGGGGCGAACTTTTCCAACATGCCCCAGATGGGGAAGTTGAAGGCGTTGATGTGCAGCGCGATGCCGCGGCGCGGCACCAGCACGTGGCTGCCGATGAAGTGGTTCTCGGCGCCCAGGCGCATGGGCGGGCCTTCGTGCAGCACGTTGCTGCTGGGCAGATCTTTGCCGCCGATGGAGGCGTAGGCGAACAGGGTGCCGATGCCGCCTTCGACGTCGATCCAGGAGTCGCTGCGCGTGGCGCCGGTGTGGGCGCTGATGGCGTAGAGCTGTTCCTTGCGTTCCATCAGGAACACGGCCAGGGCCTTGAGCACGCGGGCGCGGTCTTGGAAGTGCGTGGCCAGCAGGTTCTTGAGGCCGGGGCCGCGGGCGTGGGCCACCATCTCGGCGAAGTCCAGCGCCTCGTCGTGCGTGTGGGCCACCACGCGGCCGTTGATGGCGCTGCGCAGGGCTTGCTTGGGCGCGGCGCCGATCCAGCGGTCGGCCACGAGGCTTTGGAGTTGGAGGGGGGTGGTCATTGGGGGGCTTTCAGGTGGCATGCGATTGCAAATCGCACTGCATGTGAACTTTGGCGAAGTAGGCGCCGGTGGCGAGGTCGCGCATGGCCAGGGGCTCGACGCCGAAGCGCACGAAGCCGCAGCGGGCGTACAGGCCTTCGGCGCGGGCGTTGCCTTCGGTGACGGTGAGGGTGACGACGCGCACGCCCGACCGCGCGCGGGCCTGTGCCAGCGCGGCCTGCACCAGGGCCTGGCCCAGGCCACGGCCTTGGTGTTCGGGGGCGACGAACATGCCGAACAAGCTGGCCTTGTGGCGGGTCTTGGGGCGGGCTGCGAACTCGAGACCGGCGCTGCCCACCAGGGTGTCGCCGTCGAAGGCGCCCACCACCAGCTCGGCGGCGTCGGGGGCGTCGTTCACGCGGGCGGCCCAGAACGATTCGGGCTTGGCGGCGCGCTCGTCCACGGTGGCCACAAACGCGTCGGGCGCGAAGGCGTAGGCGCGCAAGCTGAGCGCGCGGTAGGCCGCCAGGTCGGCCGGCGTGAGGCGCCGCACCGTCATGCGGGCAGCCGTTCCGGCTGCAGCGCCGCCAGGCCGCCCAGCAGCAGCTGGGACACGATCTCGGCCAGCTGCGTGTCGGTCAGCGCGCCGTCGGGGCGGTGCCAGGTGTAGGTCCAATTGATCATGCCGAAGAGCAGCATGGTCACTGGCTTGGCCAGGGCGGCGGGGGCCAGCTTGGGCTGGATGGCGGCCAGCGCGTTGGCAAAGCCGTTGACCACCTCGCGCTCCAGCGCGCGGATGCGCTGCTGGCGCGACTCGGGCAGGAACTTGAGGTCTTCGGTCAGCACGCGGTGCTCGTGCCGGGCCTCGGTGTAGACGCCCAAGAAGCGTTGCACCAACGCGCGCAGCTGCTGCTCGGGGCCGAGGTTGAGCAGCTGCACCTCGCGCACCAGGCCGGCGAGCTTTTCCACGTGGGCCTCGCAGATGCGGGCCAGCAGCTCGGCCTTGTCGGGCACGTAGTGGTACAGCGCCGGCTTGGAGAGGCCGCAGGCCGCCGCCACCTGGCTCATCGCGGTGCCGGGGTAGCCGTTCTGGGCGAACAGGCGGGCGGCGACGAGGAGGAGGTCTTGTTCGCGGGGGGTGGGCGTGCTCATGCTTCGCTCCTGGGTTGCACGCCTGGGAGCAACCCCTCGGTTCCTTGTTGAAGTCGGTTTCGGGCCTGGCTCACAAGCTCGCAGTAGTCGTCCTGGAAAGGTTGCACCAGGCGCTGATCGATCTGACGAGACACCGCCGAGAAGGCGATGAACTCGGCATTGCTTGCCAATGAAAACTCACCGTCCTTTTCAAACCGCGCAAAGAACGCTGACAGCACCAAGGCCTCGTCCTCGGTCAACGACAGCGTCAGGTGGGCACTGTTTGAAGTCATGCGACTTACCTCAGCGCTCGTCGAAGCTCAGGGTCACTTCCGGCGTCAGCGCGTGGGCCTGGCAGCTGAGCACGAAGCCGGCCTCGATCTCGTGCTTTTCGAGCGCGAAGTTGCGGTCCATGCGCACGCGGCCTTCGAGCACCTTGCAGCGGCAGGTGCTGCACACGCCGCTCTTGCAGGAGTAGGGCAGGTCCAGGCCGGCGTGGTTGGCGGCATCGAGCAGGGTGTGTTCGCTGCTCATCACCTCGATGGTGCGGGTGAGGCCGTCGCGCACGATGGTGACGCGCGCCTCGGGGGCGTCGTCGACTTCGGTGTGGTGCGGCGGGGCCTCGCCGCGCGCCATCTCGGGCGTGCCGAAGCGCTCGATGTGCAGGCGCTCAGGCTTCAGGCCCAGGGCGCGCAGGGCGGACTCGGCGCCGTCGTTGAACTCGTGCGGGCCGCAGACGAAGGCCTGGTCGATGCCCTTCACGGGCAGCACGGTGGAGGCGTAGAGCGCGAGCTTGCCGGCGTCCAAGCGGCCGCTGTGCAAGGGGCTGTCCACGGCCTCTTGGCTGAACACGGGGTGCAGCACGAAGCGGCCCATGTGCTGGTTCTTGAGGTCTTCCAGCTCGTCCTTGAACATGGTGCTGGCCACGCGGCGGTTGGCGTACAGCAAGGTGAAGCGGCTTTGGGGCTCGCGCGCCAGCACGGTCTTGACGATGGACAGGATGGGCGTGATGCCCGAGCCGCCGGCGATGCCGACGACGTGGCGGCCTTCGCCGGTGGCGGGCGGCAGCACGAAGCGGCCTTGGGGCGGGAAGACCTCGATCGTGTCGCCGGCCTTCAGGTGCTCGTGCACCCAGCCGGAGAACACGCCGCCTTTGACGCGGCGCACGCCCACGCGCAGCACGCCCTCGTCGGCCCCGGCGCAGATGGAGTAGCTGCGGCGCAGGTCGTCGCCCTTCACCACGGCGCGCAGGGTCAGGTACTGGCCGGCCTCGAAGGCGAAGGTGTCGCGCAGCGCGGCGGGCACGTCGAAGCGGACGACAACGGCGTCGTCGGTGTCGCGCTCAACGGCGGCGACCGTGAGGGCATGAAAGTGCAGGCTCATATCGGCTTGAAGTACTCGAAGGGCTCGCGGCAGGCGGTGCAGCGGTAAAGGGCCTTGCAGGCGGTGGCGCCGAAGGCGCTGAGGCGCTCGCTCGAGGTCGAGCCGCAGCGCGGGCAAGGGATGCGCTCGTGCAGGCGAATCGTGGACGTATTAGGTTGATCGACCGCGGCCAGGCCACTGGGCGGCGCGATGCCGTACTGGCGGAGCTTTTCGCGGGCCTCGGGGCCGATCCAGTCGGTGGTCCAGGCGGGGGTGCGGCGCTGCTCGATGCGCACGGCGCCGAAGGCGGGCGCCAGGGCGTTGCGGACCTCGGTCTCGATCAGCTCGGTGGCGGGGCAGCCGCTGTAGGTGGGCGTGAGGACGACGGTGAGCGTGCCGTCGGCGGCCTCGTTCACCTCGCGCACGATGCCCAGTTCGACCAGGGACAGCGCCGGCACCTCGGGGTCCAGCACGGTGTGCAGGACGTCCCAGGCTTGCTCGACGCGGGCCGAGGCGGTGGGGGTGGTCACCACACGCCGCCGGGGTAGGCGCGCTGCAGGTACTGCAGCTCGCTCAACAGGTGGCCCAGGTGCTCGCTGTGCACGCCGCGGCGGCCGCCGTGGGCGTTGGGCACGTCGGCTGGCGCTTTCAACGTGGCGCGGGCCAGCAGGGCGTCCATCTGCGCGCGCCAGGGGGCTTGCAGGTCGCGCCAGCGCGGGCCCAGGCCCAGGCTTTCCGCCGCGGCATCGACCTCGTCGTCTTCGAACAGTTCCGGCAGCAGCGGCCACAGGCGATCGATGGCGGCTTGCAGGCGGGCGTGGCTCTCGGCGGTGCCGTCGCCCAGGCGCACGAGCCAGTCGCCGCTGTGCTGCAGGTGGTAGCGGCTTTCCTTCAGGGCCTTGGCGGCAATGGCGGCCACCTCGGGGTCGCTGCTGGCGAGCAGGCGTTCCCACAGCAGCGTGAACCACAGGCTGAGCGCGGTGTTGCGCGCCACGGTGAAGGCGAAGTCGCCGGGCTGGCGGCCGTCGGGGGCATGGGGCAGTTCGGCCAGCACGGCGTTGAAGAACTGGTGCTCCAGGCGGTGCATGGCGAGCTGGTCTTCGTCCAGTCCGTGCGCGGCGCCCACGTGCGTGAGCAGCGCGCGGGCCTGGCCCAACCAGTCCAGCGCCATGTTGCTTTGGGCCAGGTCTTCTTCCAGCACGGGCGCGTGGCCGCACCACTCGCTGTTGCGCTGGCTCAGGATCAGGGCGGTGTCGGCGATGCGCAGCAGGTAGCGGTCGCGGGGCGAAAAACTGGCATCCATCACATGTGGTCCACGGACGCGGGCAGTTTGTAGAAGGTCGGGTGGCGGTACACCTTGTCGTCGGCCGGGTCGAAGAGCTGGCCCTTTTCGCCGGGGTCGCTGGCCACGATCTGGTCGCTCTTGACGACCCAGATGCTCACGCCCTCTTGGCGGCGGGTGTAGACGTCGCGGGCCATTTGCAGGGCCAGGGTGCTGTCAGGGGCGTGCACGCTGCCGCAGTGCTTGTGGTCCAGACCGCTTTTGCTGCGGACGAAGACTTCCCACAGCGGCCATTCTTGTTGGGGGGTGCTCATGCGGCCTCCTTGTGTTGGGCTTGTTGTTTGGCGGCGTGGGCCATGGCGGCTTCGCGCACCCAGGCGCCCTCGTCCCAGGCGCGGTTGCGGGCGGCCAGGCGCTCGCGGTTGCAGGGGCCGTTGCCGCCCACCACGCGCCAGAACTCGTCCCAGTTGATGGCGCCGAAGTCGTGGTGGCCGCGGGCTTCGTTCCAACGGATGTCGGGGTCGGGCAGGGTGACGCCCAAGACCTTGGCCTGGTCGACGGTGGCGTCGACGAACTTTTGGCGCAGCTCGTCGTTGGTGAAGCGCTTGATGCCCCAGCGCAGGCTTTGCTCGCTGTTGGGGCTTTGGTCGTCGGGCGGGCCGAACATCATCAGGCTGGGCCACCACCAGCGGTTCACGGCGTCTTGCACCATGGCCTTCTGCGCGGCGGTGCCGTTTTGCATGATGACCAGCAGGCTCTCGTAGCCCTGGCGCTGGTGGAAGGACTCTTCGCGGCAGACGCGGATCATGGCCCGCGCGTAGGGCCCGTAGCTGCAGCGGCACAGGGGCACCTGGTTCATGATGGCCGCGCCATCCACCAGCCAGCCGATGACGCCGACGTCGGCCCACGTGAGGGTGGGGTAGTTGAAGATGGAGCTGTACTTGGCCTTGCCGGTGAGCAGCGCGCGGGTCATCTCGTCGCGGCTGGTGCCCAGGGTTTCGGCGGCGGCGTAGAGGTACAGGCCGTGGCCGCCCTCGTCTTGCACCTTGGCCAACAAGATGGCCTTGCGCTTGAGCGTGGGGGCGCGGGTGATCCAGTTGCCCTCGGGCAGCATGCCGACGATTTCGGAGTGGGCGTGCTGGCTGATTTGGCGCACCAAGGTCTTGCGGTAGTGCGCGGGCATCCAGTCTTTGGCTTCGATGAAGTCGCCGGCTTCGATGCGGGCCTCAAAAGCGGCTTCCTTGGCCGCCTCTTCGGCGCTGGCCGCCGCGCGCAGCTCTTGCTGCTCCAGGCTGAGGGCTTGGGTGTACATGTCAGTGGTTCTCCAGTTCAGGCACCACGAAGCGGTCTTTCAAGCGCGTGGCGCGGCCGCGGAACACGGCAATCAGTTCTTCATTGGGAACGGTCCCGCGGGTGACGGTGACGTCATAAACCCCGCTGCGGCCGCCTTGGTGCGCGGCCACGGCGCGGGCCGTGAGTTCGTCGCCCACCAGGGCGCTGCGGACGATGTCGATGTCGAAGCCCGAGGCCACGGTCAGCGCGTTGGCGCTGTTGCAGGCGAAGGCAAAGGCGCTGTCGGCCAAGGCGGCCAGCAGGCCGCCGTGCAGGATGCCGAAGCCGTTGCAGTGTTCGGGCTGCACCGTCATGGCGAGCGTGGCCGTGCCGGCGCCCACGTCCAGCAAGCGCATGCCCATGGCCTGCGAGGCGCGGTCTTGCGCCCACATGGCGTCGGCCACGGCGCGTGCTTTTTGATCAGCACGCATGGTCAACGATCGCGGAACTGCGGCGGGCGCTTTTGCTGAAAGGCGGTGACGCCCTCGGCGTAGTCGAAGCTGAAGCCGAGTTGGCTTTGCATGCGGCTTTCGGCGCGCAGGGCGATGTCGAGGTTGCTTTCCATCGCGCCGTCGATGAGCTTGCGCGTTTGCACCAGCGCACGGGTCGGCAGGGCGGCCAGGCGTTCGGCGGTGGCCAGGGCTTGCGGCAGCACCTGGTCGGCCTGCACCGTGCGGGCGATGAGGCCGAGCAGTTCGGCGTCGGTGGCGCTGAGCTTGTCGCCCAGCAGCGCGAGCTCAAGCGCCTTGGCGCGGCCCATCAGGCGCGGCAGCAGCCAGGTGGCGCCGGCGTCGGGGATGAGGCCGATCTTGTTGAAGCCCAGGATGAAGTTGGCGGCGTCGCTGGCGATGACGAGGTCGCAGCCCAAGGCGATGCTGACCCCGGCGCCCGCGGCCACGCCGTTGACGGCGCACACCGTGGGCACGGCGCAGTGGCGCAAGCTTTGCACCAGGGGGATGTAGTAGTGGTTGATCAGGTGGCCGATGTCTTTGTCGGGCTGATCGGGCGTGGGCGCCACGAGCGGGTCGCTCAGGTCTTGCCCGGCGCAAAACGCCCGGCCCTGGCCGGTGAGCAAGAGCGCGCGCACGGCGGGGTCGGCACCGGCCTGCTCCACGGCCTCGCGCAGTTGCACCAGCATGTCGGCGGTCAGGGCGTTGAGCTGCTGCGGGCGGTTCAGGCGGATCACCGCCACGGCGCTGTCGGCGCTGCGCTCGACGAGGACAAGGGGCTCGGTCATGGGCGGCTCTCTCTGCTGAAAAAAGAGGCGTTTGGGGACAAACCTGTGGACAGCCTGGGCAAGGCCTGGGCACGGGCGGGGGACGGATTGTGCATTCGACCGACCGGTCGGTCGAGCGCGTGGTTTTCCTAGGCCCATCAAGCAGTTAGGACCGGTGCCTGCACAAGCCTGTGGATGGTTCCGGCACAACCGTCCCCTTGTCCACAGGGGTCGGCCCGAATCGAAAGTTGTTCAGTTTGGCGGTGCAGCAGCGACAGGGCGCTGCCCACAGCCCGAACCGCCGGCTAAGTGGCTGCCAGCATTGGGGTTTTGGACTTGTCCACAGGATCGGTCGCCCCCTACTACTGCTACCACTTTGAATTCTTAAGACTTGAATGAATAACCGTGGTGGGTCGTGGCGGCCCGGCGCTGGCCGGGCGGCGAAACTGCGCGCATGGACCTGAACGCATGGCAAGACCGCTTGGACGCCTTCGCCGCGGAACGCGGCTGGCAGCCTTACTTGAACCCGAAAAACATCGCGATGGCGCTGTCCGTGGAGGCCGCCGAGCTGGTGGAGCTCTACCAATGGGCGTCGCCGGAAGAAGCCGCGGCCTTTGGGCGGACGGAGCCGGTGCAGCGCGAAAAGGTGGCCGACGAGTTGGCCGACGTGCTGCTGTACCTGCTGCAGATGGCGCGGGCCACGGGCATCGATTTGGAAGCGGCGACCGAGGCGAAGTTCGCCAAGAACGCGCAGAAGTACCCGGTGGCCAAGGCCTGAGGCCGGGGGCAAGGCATGTGGCAGCGCCATGAACGCGTGGCCGTGGTTGACTTCGAGACCACGGGCATGGGGCCGGGGCAAGGCGCGCGGGCCACGGAGGTGGGCATCGTGCTGCTGGAAGCCGGCGTGGAGGTGGCGCGCTTTGCGCAGCTGATGCGCTCGGACGTGCCGGTGCCCCCGTTCATCGAGAGGCTCACGGGCATCACCAACGCCATGCTGCGCAAGGCAGCGCCGGCCGAGGAAGTGATGGCCCAGGCCGCGGAGCTGACGCAGGGCTGTCCCATGGTGGCGCACAACGCCAGCTTCGACCGGGGCTTTTGGGTGGCGGAGCTGGCGCGCATTGGCGTGGACGCCAGCGCCACGCCATTCACTTGCACGGTGAAGTTGTCGCGCCGCCTGTACCCCGAGGCACCGAACTGCAAGTTGGGCACCTTGGCGGGTTTTCATGGCCTGAAGTTCGAAGGCCGCGCGCACCGGGCCTTGGCCGATGCCTTGGTGACCTCGGCGCTGTGGCAGCGCATCGGGCAAGACGCGGCGAACCAGCTGGCGCCGAGCCTGGCGGGCGCGCCGCTGAGCGTCGACCTCTTGCACCGCGTGCAAGGCGTGGCCTTGGCGCAATGGCCCAAGCACGCGGCGGCCGCCCGCCGCGCCTTGCTGCACACGAGCTTGCCGGGGCTGTGAAAGATTCATGCCCCTCGGCCCCGAGAAGGGCTGGGGGCTTGGGTACATTGCGGGCCCTCACCACACAGGCAAACAACGGGTCGGACGGCGTCAGATGGGCGGCAGGCTGGGCAGCACGAAGGCGGACGGCATGTGGAAGATCGTCTTCCACGAACGGCAGGGCCCGCGCATCAACGTGGACAAGTCAGCCCCTTGGCTGCCGAGCCGGCAGATCGCCGAGACCTGGGCGCGCTACTTCATCGAGCAGGGCTACCACGTGAGCCTGCAGGCGCAAGACGGCACCTTGGAGCGCTTGATTCCCGGTCTGCCCTGACGCGGCGGCGGTGCATCATGGCCCCCGGTCAAGCGGGGGGTGGGCATGCGGGGATGGACGCGGTGGGCGCTGGCGTTGTGCGTGGGTTGGACGGGCCTGGCCGGGGCCAAGCCGCCCCCGAGTTGGCAGGTGTCGGCCGACGGCCTGGAGGTGCTGGACACGCAAACCGGGCTGAGCTGGTCGCGCTGCCTGGAAGGAACCCACTGGAACGGCCGGGCGTGCGAGGGCGTGCCCCGGCTGTTGACCCATGCGGAGGCGCTCAAGATGGCTTCCCAAAGGGCCCCCGCTGGGACCTGGCGGCTGCCGCGGGTGACCGAGTTGCAGCGCGCGGTGGTGCAGGCGCCGGCCATGAACGAAGCGGGCGAGCCCGTGTTCCCCGACGTGCCGGGCACCTGGCTGTGGACGGGCACGGCGCACGTGGACGGCCGACCGGTGAACCCCTACGACTACGGCAACGTGCAGCGCGGCCTGACGAGTGACAACGCGGTGCAGATGAACTTTTTGCACGGCTGGGCGGTGCACCAACCGGGCGGGCAGGCCGACGGCAAGGTGCTCAAACGCCAGCGCCTGGCCGTGCGCTGGGTGCGGTCGACGCGCTAGGGCCGAGGGCGCTTCAGGCGGCCCAGGCCTCGGTGGCGGCCTGTGCGGCGTGCTGCTCCACCCAGTAGCCCTGGGGCTGGGGCAGTTGCGTCAGCAGGCGCTCGGCGGTGAGCGGCGACACCCAGCCCGCCAGCTGCAGCCAGCGGCGCTGGACGCGGGCGTCCAGCCACAGGTCTTCCAGCGCGTGCTGCCGCGCCAAGGTTTCGGTCGGCAAGGCCAAGGCGTGCGGGGCGAGTGCCGCGGTCAAGGCGGTGGCCGCTTGGCGGGCGCTGACGTTGGGCAGGGCGTCGTGCAGGGCGTGCAGGCGCTGGGCCCAGCCGTTCTCGCCCAGCTGGCGGCCGATCCAGGCCTGCAGGGCCTGCAGCGGGTTCAGCAGGCGCAGGCGATTGGGCGGCAGCACGGGCAGGGCGTCGGGCGTGCCGCCGGGCGTGACCAGGGCCACGAGGGCGGCCAGGCGGGCCCATTCGGCGGCGTGCAGGCCTTGTTCGGCGGCGCCGGTGGCGGCCACGCGCTCGGCGATGGCGCGCAGCTGTGCGGCATTGCGGCCGGCCAGGGCCTGGGCGGCGCGGCGGCTCAGGCAGGCCAGGTGGCCGGCGGCGTAGCGGGCGTCTTGGCGCAGGCGCACCCAGGTGCGCTGCTGGGCGTGGCCGGTTTCGTCGTGCAGCGGGGCGCGGGTGACCGGGCAGTGCGAGGTGTCGAGCTGGCGCAGGTAGTGCGGCGTGAGCAGGGTGCTCTCGAAGGCCACGCCCTCTTGCCAGGCCTGCAGGCGCAGCGCGAGCCAGGGGCGAACGCCGGGGGCCGGGTCGCGGTGGCGGGTGTTGGCCGCCTTGGCCAGGGCGGCCTGCCAGCCGGCGAACAGGGGCGAGCCCTCGTGCAAGTGCGCGGCCGGCAGGGGCAGGCCGTGCTTGGCGTGGTCGTGACCCAGCTGCCAGCCTTCGGCGTCGCTGCCGCCGTGCGCCAAGGCCTCGGGGGCCAAGGGTTCGGGGGCGACCAAGCTCAGTTCCAACTGGGGGTTGGGGCTGGGAATGCGGTGCAGGGCGCTGGCAGTCATGGCATCTCTCCTGGGTTGATGGAGGCCAGTTTCCAAGCCAAGTAGCTCATGGCGTGAGCCACCTGCGATACTGAATAAATCGTCAGTAATCTCCCTATGAACAATGGACCGCACCGAGCGCTTTTACAAGATCGAAATGTTGATTCGTTCGCGGGGCTCCGTGCGCTTTGACACGCTGTTACAGGAATTGGAGGTCTCGCCCGCGACGCTCAAGCGCGACCTGGCCTACCTGCGCGAGCGCCTGGGCGCACCGATCGAGTACGACGCCTTCAGCCGCGGCTACCGCTTTGCGCAAGAGGGCTGGCGCGACACCAAGCACGAGCTGCCGGGGATGTGGCTCAGCGAGCACGAGTTGCACGCGCTGCTGACCCTGCACCAGATGCTGGCGGGCTTGGACGAGGGCCAGCTGCTGGCCCGTCACTTGCAGCCCATGGCCGAGCGCCTGCAGGCCATGCTCGGCCTGGACGAGAAGGAGGCCAAGCAGCTGCAACGCCGCGTCAAGCTGATCAGCACGGCACGGCGACGCGCCAGCACGGCGCACTTCGAGACCGTGTGCAGCGCCGTGCTGCTGAACCAGCGCCTGGCCGTGCGCTACCGCAAGCGCGCCACGGGGCAGTTGGAGGAACGGGACCTGAGCCCGCAGCGCCTGGTGCACTACCGCCACGCCTGGTACCTGGACGCCTGGTGCCACCGCAGCGAAGGCTTGCGCCGCTTTGCGCTGGACGCGATCGAGGGCGCGCAGGCGCAGGCAGACGCCAAGGCCCACCGCCTGCCGCTGAAAACGCTGGAGGCCGAGCTGGACCGCGGTTACGGCATCTTTGCCGGCGGCACCGAGCAGTGGGCGGAGCTGCGCTTCGAGCCCGAGGCCGCGGCCTGGGTGGCGCAGGAGGAGTGGCACCCGAAGCAAGAGGCCGTGCGCGAGCCCGACGGGGCCCTGCGCCTGCGCCTGCCCTACGTGGACGCCACCGAGCTGACGATGGACCTGTTGCGCCACGCGGGCCAGGTGACGGTGCTGGCCCCGCCCGCGCTGCAGGCGCAATTCGCGCAGCGCTTGCGCGCGGCGGTGGCGCGGCTGGGCTGAGGCCTCAGACGCGCGCGGAGAAGCGCTCGACCTTGTCGGTGGGGCCGGAAACGATGAGCAGGTCGCCGGGTTTGACCACGGTGTCGGCCTTGGCGTAGATGAAGTCCTCGTGCCGGCGCTTGATGCCGACGACGGTGACCCCGTGGCGCTGGCGCACGTTGGATTCCGACAGGGCCTTGTTGTGGGTTTCGGCGGGCGCGCGGGTTTTTGCGATGCCGAAGCCGTCCTCGAACTCGATGAAGTCGAGCATCTTGCCGGTGACCAGGTGGGCCACGCGCGCGCCCATGTCGGCCTCGGGGTAGATGACGTGGTGGGCACCGATGCGCTCGGCGATGCGGCCGTGCTGCGGCGTGGTGGCCTTGACCCAGATGTCCTTGATGCCGAGCTGGGTGAGGTTCATCACCGTGAGCACGCTGGCTTCCAGGTCGGTGCCGATGCTGACCACCGCGTGGGCGAACTCGTTGGCGGCCAGTTGCTTGAGCGGCTCGATCTGCGTGGCGTCGGCCTGCACGACGTGCGGCAGCGTGGCCGACAGGGCCTGCACGTTGGCGTCGTCGGCGTCGATGGCCAGCACCTCGTGGCCCGAGTCCACCAAGGTTTGCGCGACGGCGGTGCCGAAGCGCCCGAGGCCGATGACGAGCACGCTGTCGCTGGGCCGGAGCAGGGTCTTATCCAACAAGGGGCTTCTCCTCGGGGTAACGGAAGGGCCGCTGGCCGTGCTGGCGGGCCAGGGCCACGGCCAGGGTGACGATGCCGACGCGGCCCAGGAACATGAGCACGATGAGCACGCCCTGCCCGGCCGGCGGCAATTGAGGCGTGATGCCGGTGGACAGGCCCACGGTGGCGAAGGCGGAGATGACCTCGAACAGCACCTTCTCCAGCGGGAAGGGCGTCATGGGCACCAGCACCAACGTGGCCAGCACCACCACGGCCGCGCTGAGCACCAGCACCGTCAGGGCCTGGCGCTGCGAACCGGCGTCGATGCGGCGGCGGCGGAACTCGACGTCTTGCAGGCCGCGGATCTCGCTCCACACGATGAGCAGCAGCACGAAGACGGTGGTGATCTTGACGCCCCCGGCCGTGCCGGCGCTGCCGCCGCCGACGAACATCAGCGCGTAGTGCAGCACCAGGGACTCGGTGCTGAGCGCGCCGATGTCCACGGCGTTGAAGCCGGCGGTGCGCGCCGAGGCCGAGGTGAACAGGGCGGCCAAGAGCTTGGTGCCCAAGGGCTGGTCGGCCAGGGTGTGGTGCCACTCGGACCCCAGCAGAACGGCGGCGCCACCGAGCAGCAGCAGCAGCGTGCCCCAGAGCGTGAGCACGCTGTGGATGCTGGCCCGCGCGCCGCGGCGGGGTTGGCGCCAGCGCGACCACCACTCGTGCATCACCGGGAAGCCCAGGCCGCCGACGACCAGGGCCGTCATGATGGGCAGCAGCACCCAGGCGTCGCCCACGAAGCGCATCAGCCCGTCGCTCCAGGTCGAAAAGCCGGCGTTGTTGAAGGCCGAGACGGCGTGGAACAGGCCTTGCCAGGCGGCCTCGCCCCAGGGCATGCCGTGGCCCAGCGCGAAGCGCAGGGCCAGCACGAGCGCCGTCAGGGCCTCGACGCTGAGCGTCACGGTCAGCACCACCAGGGCCACCCCGCGCACATCGCCCACGCACAGCGAGCGGTTCTCGGCCTGCAGCAGCAGGCGCGAGCCCAGGCGCATCTGGCGGTTCACGGCCAGGCCCAAGAGCGTGGCCGCGGTCATGAGGCCGAAGCCGCCAAGTTGGATCAGGCCCATCACCGTCCACTGCCCGGCGTGCGACCAGTAGCTGCCGGTGTCGACCACCGCCAGGCCGGTGACGCACACGGCCGAGGTGGCGGTGAACAGGGCCACGAGCCAAGGCGCGCCGCGGCCGTCGGCCGTGGCCCAGGGCAGGCTCAGCAAGGCCGTGCCGAGCCCGATCAGGCCGGCGAAGCCCAGCACGAGCAGGACGTTGGGGTTGAGCGGGCGACGCGACAAGGACAGGCCAGACCGGGCGATCGGAGGGGCGCGAATCTTAGGAGCGGGGCACTCGCCCGGGCGGGGCGGCGGAGAATCCGGGCCATGCACCCCACCCTTGCATTCATCGGCGGCGGCAACATGGCCAGCGCCATCGTGGGCGGCCTGTTGAAGGCCGGTCGCCCGGCCGCGGCCTTCCTCGTGATCGAGCCCCACGGCCCGCAGCGCGACAAGCTGCGCGCCGACTTCGGCCTCGACGCCCTGCCCGCCCCCACGCCCGCCCTGGCGCAGGCCGAGCTGGTGGTTTGGGCCGTCAAGCCGCAGAGCTTTGCCGAGGCGGCCCAGGCGGCCCGGCCCTGGCTGTCGCAGGCCCTGCAGCTGAGCGTGATGGCCGGCGTGCGCAGCGACACCCTGGCCCAGGCCGCGGGCACCGAGCGCGTGGTGCGCGCCATGCCCAACACGCCGGCGCTGATCGGCCAAGGCATCGCCGGCCTGTTCGCGCGCGAGGCGGTGACGGCCTTGGACCGCGCGGAGGTGGAGACGGTGTTGGCGCCCACCGGCCGCAGCCTGTGGCTGTCGCACGAGGCGCAGTTGGACGCGGTGACCGCCCTCAGCGGCAGCGGGCCGGCCTACTTCTTCTACGTCTGCGAGGCCATGGTGCAGGCGGGCGTGGAGCTCGGCCTGCCCGAGGCGCAGGCCCGCGAGCTGGCCCTGGCCACCTGCGGGGGCGCGGCGGCCCTGGCTTTGCAATCTCCCGAGCCCTTGGCCACCCTGCGCGAACGCGTGACCAGCAAGGGCGGCACCACCCATGCGGCGCTGGAAAGCCTGCGCGCCGATGCCGTGGGGGCGGCCTTCGCGCGCGCCGTGAAGGCGGCGGCGGCGCGGGCCGAGGAGCTGGGGCGGCCGGCCCCGTGACGGTCAGCGCCCGCGCGTCCCTGCGCGCTTGGCTGCGCGCGCCGGGCTCGCTCAGTGCCCGCCTGGCGCGGCACGGTCGCTTCGAGGTGCAGGTGCTGCGCCAAGCCACGGCGAAGTTGCGCGCGCCCGAGCGCCGCGCGCTGGGCACGCCACGGCGCGGCTGCACCTTGGTGCGCGAGGTCGTGCTGTCGGTGGACGGCCAGGCCCTGGTGTGGGCCCGCTCGAGCTTGCACAAGAGCGCGCTGGCCGGGCCCTGGAAGGCGCTCAAGGGCTTGGGCCGGCGGCCCTTGGCCGACCTGCTCTACCGCGACCGCCGCGTGCGCCGCAGCACCTTGCAGCCGCAGCGCATCGCCGCCCACGGGCCCACGCGGCGCCACATGGCGCGGCAGTGGGCACGGGCCACCGGGCAGGCGGCGCCGCGCGCCATGCTGTGGAGCCGGCACTCGGTGTTCAAGCGCCAAGGCGCGCAGCTGCGCATCCTGGAGCTGTTTCACCCCGACGTGGCCGCGCTGGCACCCTACCCCGGCACGCGCCGGCCGAACTGGCGCACGCTGGCTTGGGGCGCGCGCGAAGGCTGGTCTCGCCCCTGACCGGCGGCTCAGCCGTGACGGCGCCCGCTGCGGTGCTGTGCCGGGGGGTGCGAGACGTTGGGGGCCGCGGGTGAGGAACCCTTGGGGGGCCGTTTGGCACGTTGCACGGCTGGGCCCTCGGGACCGACCGGCCTTGCCAAACGCTCGGCCACGCGCAAGGCCAGGGCCTTCCAGGCTTCGACGAAGGGCAGGGGCATGGGGCGCTCCTTGAGAGGGTTCTGATGGGTCCATCGTGCGCCAGTCCCGTGCCGTTCGCAAGCGCTTCCCGGTGGGACAAAGGCCTTTTTGCGACCTGCGTTTGCCCTGGGTTGGCGATCCTTGTCACGCTTCGAAACTTGTGCCCACAATGGCTTGGACCGTCAGTCGTTCCAGCCAACAAGGAGCCGCATGGCCGAAGAGGACCGTGAGTGGGGGCACGTCGCCGCCGAGGGCCCCGGCGCCGCGGTGTTGGTGGCCCGGCTCGATGCCCGCCACACGCTCACGCCCTTGCATGCTGAGTTGGGCATGCGCCAGGCGGCCGAGGCCTTGCAAGCGGCCTTGGCCCAACCCCCGCGCGAGCAACTGCTGCCCCTGCCCGGCGAGGGCTTTGCGCTCACCGCCCACGAGACCCAGCCCCTGGTGGACGCGGCCCGTGGCCTGCGCCAGCGCTTGCCTGCCGACACCGAGCGGGCGCTGCGCTTTCGCTTCGGCGTGCACGCGCTGGCCGATGCGCGGGCGCCCAACGCGGACGAGTTGGTCATCGCGCAGCGCGTGGCCGCGGCGGCGCCCTACGGTGGGGTGTGCCTCAGCGCCGAGGCCGTCGACCGGCTGACGCAGCCCTGGGCCCTGCCGCTGCAAGACCGGGGCCGGGCGAGCGAGGCCCCCGAAGACCCCTTGCGCTTGTTCGCGCTGGACCCCGACACGGGTCTGCACCCGCCCCCGGTGCCCGACCTCGGCCCGATGCTGGCGGTGCTGACGCCGGAGCTCAGCGGCGCCGGCGATCGCGGGCAGGCGGTGGCCGAGATGGTGGCCGACGCGCTGATCGTCGCCCTGTCGCGGTCCTCGCAGCTGCGCGTGGTGTCGCACCGCTCCAGCCAAGGCCTGCGCCACTCGCGCCAGGCCCTGGACGACGCCTTCGCGCACCTGCAGGCCCACCACGTGCTGCAGTGCCGGGGCAGCCTGGGCCTGAACGACCGGGTCTTCCTGCAGTTGTCGCTGCACGCCCGGCGCCAGCCCGCTCCGCTGTGGCAAGGCCGGGCCGAGTTCGAGCTGGTGGACCTGCTGTACGGCGACACCTTCCCGCTGTCGCAGGCCTGCAGCGAGGTCCACACGGTGCTGCAAGCCAGCACCTTGCAGGCCACCAAGCGCCTGCCCTGGGAGCGCTTGGAGCACTTCCAACTGTTGAACGCCGCCACGCAGCTGATGCACAAGCTGGCCCCGGCCGCCTTCGCGCAGAGCCGCGCCATGCTGGACCACCTGCACGCGCAGCTGCCCCAGCACCCGGAGCCCCTGGCGTGGTTGGCGCAGTGGCACTTGCTGGAGGTGGCCCAGGGCGCGAGCACCCAGGTGGTGGCGCCGCAGGCCTTGGCCTTGGCCGAGCAAGCGCTGGAGCGCGACCCCCAGCATTCGCTGGCGCACGCTTTGGCGGGCCATGCACAGGCCATGCTGGGCCGTCCCGCCAGCGACAGCGGGGCCCACCACCAAGCGGCGCTGGCCGCCAACCCGAACAACGGCTTGGCGTGGCTGTTTCACGCGCTGCACCAGACCTACCAGGGCCGGACGCAAGAAGCCTGCGAAGCCGCCAAGTTGGCCCTGGCGCTGTCCCCCTTGGACCCTTGGCGCTACTTCATGGATTCGGTGTGCGCGCACGCGCTCTTGGCCAACAACCAGGTGGAGGCCGGCTTGGTCCACGCGCAGCACTCGGCGCGACTCAACGCGCAGCACGGGCCCACCTTGGTGTACCTGGTCCTGGCGCATGCCCGGCTGGGCCAACTCGCGCTGGCCGACGAGGCCTTGGGCCGTTTGCTGCAACGCTGGCCCGGCTACACGGTGAGCGAGTTCCGCAGCGCCTATTGGGGCCGCGAGACGGAGCACGCCGAAACCTTTGCGCGCGCGCTGGCCCTGGCGGGCCTGCCCAACGGCTGAGCGCGCGCCGACCCCCTCACCCCTGGAAAGGCATGGCATGAACCTCTTGAATGGCATCGACCCCCAAAGCGGCATCGGCCGAACGGCCGGCATTGGGCGCACCGCGGGCATCGGCCGGACGGCGGGCATCGGTCGCACGGGCGATCTGCCGCCCCTGACCGCCGGCGGCGACCCCGAGTTCAGCGCCTGCCTCGTCGCCGCGCGCGGCGCGCTCACGCTCAACCTGCCCACCGATGGCCAGGCGCCGCGTGCGGACGTGGGCGCCACGCCCTGGAGCACCACGGGCGAGGCGCACCGCGCGCCGATGCTGCTGGCCGAGTCCCTGAGCGGCCTGCGCGTGACGCCCGACGCCAAGGCCGAGACCAGCACCGTGGCCTTGTGGACCACCGGCCGAGGAGCCGGCGCCTGGAAGGACTTCGTCAGCTTCCGCCGCCCCCCGGCCGCGTACTTCGCAGGGCAGGTGGCCCGCGTCGACGAGTTGGTGCCGCTGCGCGAAACCCGCGTGCTGGAGGTGCACGCGCAGTCGGGATCGGCCCTGGCCTTCTTGCTCAGCGCCGCGCAATTGCCGGTGCAGCGCATGCCACGCACCCTGGAGTTTTTGGACGCCGCGTTGGCCCTGCAGATGGCGCTGCAGATGCGCGTGAAGCACCAACTCGGCTGCGCCCGCCCGCACGAGGTGGCGCCGCACTTGCTGCCGATGATCGACCCCCCCGCCCACCGCAGCCTGCCCAGCGGGCATGCGGGCGAATCGGCGGTCGTCGCGGCCGTGCTCTCGCACCTCATGGCCGAAGGGCCGCCGTCGCGCCTCGCCATGCTGCGGCGCATGGCCCTGCGCATCGCCGAGAACCGCGTGGTGGCCGGCGTGCACTTCCCGGTGGACAGCCTGGCCGGGCGCCTGCTGGGCGAGGCCGTGGCCGACTACCTGTTGGCCGGCGTGGGCGAGCGCCCGGCACTGGCCGTGCGGCGCTTTGGCGCGGGCGAG
The DNA here is from genome assembly GCF_004004565.1 of Inhella crocodyli. Classification (GTDB taxonomy): domain Bacteria; phylum Pseudomonadota; class Gammaproteobacteria; order Burkholderiales; family Burkholderiaceae_C; genus Inhella; species Inhella crocodyli. Next base: position 307,148 of record NZ_SACM01000004.1, on the reverse strand, counting down.
TGGGGCGTGCCGGAGGCCGGCCTGCCCCTGCAAGAGGGCGGGGCCCACCTCAGCCCCGAATGCGCGCTGGACGGCGAGCTGCCGGCGCCCGAACTGCCCGACCACCGCGTCCTGTGGGAGCTGGTCAAAAAGGAATGGGCTTGAGCCAGGACCTGCGCTGGCGCCCCCCGGCCCCGGCCGAGGCGCGCGACCCCTACCTCGACTGGAGCCTGGCCACGGGCTGGGCGGGCCAGCCGCCCAGCCGCCTGCCGCTGTGGGTGCCCTTGCTGGCGCCGCGCGGGGCGGCCTGGGACGCCGTGCTGGACCGCCACCGCGCCGAAGGCCACGCCTTCGCCAGCCCCTGGAACCCGCCCGACACCGGCTGGGGCGTGCTGTGGGTGCGGGCCGAGCACGTGGCCGCTGCCGCGCGGGACTTGCCCGGCAGCGAGATGTCGCAGCCGCAGGCATTCCAGAGCCCGCCCGACGCGCCCCTGCGCTTGCCCGCTCGCGCACGGAAGGCCCCCGCGGTGGTGGTGGCCGCGATCGACCGCGGCGGCGCCGTGCTCAACGACGCCTTTGCCCACCGGGCGCGCCCGAAAGAGACCCGCTTGCTCGGCTTTTGGGACCAGGCCGAGCGCCCCACGCAAGACGCTTGGCTGCGGCCCAGCGCCGGCTACGGCCGCGAGCTGGACGGCCCCACCATCGACGCGCTGCGCGAGCGCGCCCGCCACGACCCGCAGGGCGAGCTGGGCGTGTACCGCGATCTCGGCCTGCGCGAGCTGCTGCTGGCCCACGCCCTGGGCCAGCCCGACCACGCCACCCACGTGCTCGACACCCTGGCCGGCCTGTCGCGCCGCCCGCCCTTGGCGCCCAGTGCCAAACCGAGCGACGACGACGCGGCCGCCGGCGCGCCCTTGGTGCTCGTCTCGGTGCCGCCCTCGCGCATGGGCCAAAGCACGGGCACGGCCACCGTGGCCCAGGTGCTCGACGGCCTGCACTACGTGCTGGCCCTGGCGGACGCGCACGCCCCCGAGGCGCCCATCGTGGTCAACATCAGCCTCGGCCTGCTGGCCGGCCCGCACGACGGCAGCTCGGCGCTCGAGCGCGCCATCGACGACCTGATGCAGCGCCGCCCTCGCCTGCTGGTGGCGCTGGCCGCGGGCAACAACGGCGGCGACCGCCTGATCGACCCCGGCAAGGGCACCAACGCCGGGGGCCGCCTGGCCCCGGGGGCCGAGGCCACCCTGACCTGGCGCCTGCAGCCGGGCGATCCCACCGACAGCTTCTTGGAGCTGTGGGCGCACGCCCTGGGCAAGACCGCCCCCGACCTGCGCCTGCGCGTGATCGCGCCCCTGCCCAGCGAGGAGGTGGCCATGAACCGGCAGTGCGATTTGCTCGCGGGCGAGGCCCTGGCCGCGCGCCTGCACAGCCAAGGCCTGGACGGCGACCGCACGCTGCGTGCGCAGCTGTCGCTGGCGCCCGTGGCCGGTCCGCGCGGCTGCCTGCCCGCGGGCGGCTGGGTGCTGGGCCTGCGCAACGCCGGCCCCGAGCCGCTGGACGTCGACGCCCGCGTGCAGGGCGACCTGCCGCGCTGGACCGAGCCCGAGCCCGTGCAGTCGGTGCTGGCCGGGGCCGTAGGCCTGGAGCTGGGCGCTGCCGGCTCGATGAACGGGCTGGCCACGGGGGCCCTGCCCATGGTCGTCGGCGCCGCCCGCGTCAGCGACGGCCGCGACACCCTGTACACCTCGCAGCCCAAGCCCCGCGGGCCGGCGCGCCAACGCCACCGCATCGACGCCCGCGCCACCGCCGACGAAGGCGCCTTCGCCCCCGGCCTGGTGGCCAGCGGCGTCACCTCCGGCAGCTGGGTGCGCATGGGCGGCACCAGCGTGGCCGCGCCCGTGGCGGCGCGGCACTGGGCCAACCGGCTGGCCAAGGGGCAACTGCCCGAAGCGCCCGATCAGTGGTTGCTGTTCTTGCAGCCGCCGAAGCTGGCGGAGTGAGGCGTGTGCTGGCTCAGTCCAGCTGGTACTCGTGCACCCAGCCGTTGTCGCCCTGCAGCACCCACCGACCCTCGCGGCCGGGCTTTGCACGGTCCCCTTGGAACTCAAACCCTGCGGGTGCCGTCAGCACCCAGCGCTCGGTGCTGCCCAGCGGCCGCCAGCGCGCCACCAGCCACTGCCCGGGGCCACGGTGCGCCCCGGGCGGCGTGGGCGCCAAGAAGAACACCAGCACCCAGTCGCCGGCCAGCTGAGCGGTGCCGTAAACGTAAGGATGCGGACGGGGCACTTCCACCGCAGCCTCCCAGGTCCCGGCCGGTCGGTGGAACACATGGGCGGTGTCTTGCGTGACGGCGACTGCAGCCCTTGCACCGACGTCCACGGACGCGCTGCCAATGGCGAGCCGCGTCGCTTTCTCCAGCACCGCCTCTTGGCGCCACCGACCCCGGTTCAGGCGGAACACGCGCGGTGCGCCGCGCGACACGCCGATCACGGCCGTGTCGGCGTTCAAGGCGATGGCGCGGCCGAAGTCGCTCACCGGCTCGCCTTCGGGCGCCAGCTCGCCCTCGGACTGCCACTCGCCGTTCACGAAGCGGTACACGTAGACGACCCCGCGCGCCGGTTGGCGGAACGGGAACCACCCGACGTCGATGTTGGGCGCGCCCACCATCGCCCAGTCGCCATGCACGGCGATGGCACTGCCGTACGAGGCATGGAGCTGCGACGAAGGCGCCCAACGGGCGCTGGCCTTCCAACCTTGGGGCGTGCGGTGGAAGGCGTACACGGCCCCGCTGACCCAGCGGCCCTCGTCGGAGCCCACCAGCAGGTGGTCGCCCGAGAGCACCATGCCCTGCCCGAGGCGCCCGATGTGGCAGCTGCGGCAGGGTGAGTACCCATCGAAGCGTCCGCGCTCCACCCAGCCATCCCCTTCGCGCTCGTGCACCACCAGCAGGCTGGTGTACCCGGGGGAGAGCCGGTCCGAGGCGATTTCGTAGAGGGTGACCAGGGTGTCGCCATCGAGCACCTGCTCCCGGATGGGGCCGTGGCCGGGCTCGACCGGGCGGGGGAGTTGGTAGCTCTTGACGAGCCGGGGCTCGCCGGCCCAGGCCAAGGCGGTGGCGCAAAGGGCAAGCAGGAGGGCGAGCAGGGGTTTCATCGAGGGGGATGGGCGCTCTGGGCGAGGCGATGGGAAAGGGGCGCGATTGTGAAGTCCGGCATGGGGCGTGGCAGAGTCGCGACATGCCCCGGCTTATCTTGCTGCTCGTCCTCCTTGGCACCTTCGGTGCCGCCGCCCAGGCCGAACCCCTCCGCGTCCCCGACACCCTGGCCCAACGCACGCTCGCTTGCACCGCCTGCCATGGCGAGCAAGGGCGGGCCTCGCCCGAGGGCTACCTGCCGCGCATTGCGGGCAAGCCGGCCGGCTACCTGTTCGAGCAGCTGCTGAACCTGCGCGACGGGCGGCGGCCGCACGAGGGCATGGCCCGCCTGATTGCGCCCCTGAGCGACGCCTACTTGCGCGAGATCGCCGAGCACTTCGCGGCCCTGGACCTCCCCTACCCGCCGCCCGTGCCCAGCCGGCAGAGCGCGGCCGATGCGGCGCGCGCCGAGGCGCTGGTGCGCCGCGGCGACCCCGCGCGCCAAGTGCCAGCGTGTGCGAGCTGCCACGGCGACGCGCTGACGGGCATCGCCCCGGCCGTGCCCGGCCTGCTGGGCCTGCCCAGCGACTACCTGATCGGGCAGCTGGGCGCTTGGCGCCACGACGTGCGCCGGGCCCGCGCGCCCGACTGCATGGCCACGGTGGCCAAGCGCTTGGCGCCGGAGGACGTGGGCCGCTTGGCGCTGTGGCTGCAGGCGCAGCCGGTGCCCCAACCGGCCAAGGCCACGACGGTGGCGCCCAAGGCCTGGGCGATGGAATGCGGGAGCGTGCCGAAATGAGCGCCAAGCCTTCGCTGCGGCGGCGGCTGGCGGTGTCCACCGCGGTGGCGGTGCTCATCGGTCTGGGCGTGCTGCTGACCGACGACCCCAGCCGCCGCGAGCCCCCCGGCGCGCCGAGCCCCGTGCCCTTGGCCGAGCGCGTGCAACGCGGGGCCTACCTGGCCACCGTGGGGAACTGCGCCGGTTGCCACACGGCGCCCGGTGGCGCGCCCTACGCGGGCGGCCTGCCCTTGGCCACGCCGTTTGGGAGTGCCGTGGCGGGCAACCTCACGCCCGACCGCGACCACGGCCTGGGCGCCTGGACGGCCGACGACTTTTGGCGCGCGCTGCACCACGGCCGCGGCCGCGATGGGCGGCGCTTGCTGCCGGTCTTCCCGTACGAGAACTTCACCCACGTGCGGCGCGAGGACAGCGACGCGCTGTTCGCCTACCTGCAAAGCCTGCCGCCCGTGGCCCAGCCCAACGCCCCGCAGGCGCTGCGCTTCCCCTACAACACGGCGTTGGCCCTGGCGGTGTGGCAGACGCTGCATTTCCGCCCCGGCACGCCACCGCCGGCCTCGGACGCGCCGGAGGCACGCGGGGCCTACCTGGTGAACGGCCTGGGGCACTGCGCCGCCTGCCACGCGCCCCGCAACGCGCTGGGGGCGCAGCGCGCGGGCCTGGGCGGCGGCGACATGCCGGGCCAGGGCTGGCACGCGCCTTCGCTGCACCCCGTCCAAGGCCTGGGCGTGACGGCGGCCGACACCGTGGCGCTGCTGCGCGACGGCCAGCACCGCTGGGGCACGGCCGCCGGGCCCATGGCCGAGGTGGTGCAGCGCAGCACCCAGCACTGGCGCGCCGAGGACCTGCAGGCGGTGGCCAGCTACCTGGCGCAACTGCCGGCCGAGCCCCTGCGCGACGCCCCGGCGGGCGAAGGCAGTGCGCGCCTGCTGGCCCTGGGCGCCAAGCTGTACGAGAAGCACTGCGCCGACTGCCACGGGGCCCAGGGCGAAGGCGCGGTGGACGGCAGCGGCCGAATGGCCTACCCGCCCCTGGCGGGCAACCCCAGCCTGCTGCAGCCCACGGCGCGCAACCTGGCGCGGGTGATCCAGGAGGGCGGCTTCGCGCCCAGCACCGCCGCGCACCCGCGGCCCTACGGCATGCCGCCGCACCGCTTCACCGACACCGAGCTGGCCGCGCTGCTGACGCACCTGCGCCGCAGCTGGGGGCACCAGGCGTCGACGGTGGACGAGGTCGAGGTGCTGCGCTGGCGTTGAGGCCGGCTGGCCCCGTGGGCGTCGACAATCGCCGCCCATGGACAGCGCCTTCTCGCCCACCGACGCCCATTGCGCGCCCTTCGTCCGCCAGACCCTGACGACCCAGTCCCTGCACTTCAGCTTCGCGGCCACGCAAAGCGAGATGCAGACCCAGCACCCCGACCGCCTGACCCTGAGCTACACGCAGCTCATGATGGGCTTCCTGATGTTCCACCCGGCGCCCGAGGCCATCGCCATGATCGGCCTGGGTGGGGGCTCGATGGCCAAGTTCATCCACCGCCAGCTGCCCGGCGCGCAGCTCAAGGTGGTGGAGATCAACCCCTTCGTGATCGAGCTGCGCGAGCGCTTTGGCGTGCCGCCCGACGGCGAGCGCTTCCGCGTGCGATGCGACGACGGCGCCGCCTTCGTGCAGGCACCACCCCGCGATTACGACGTCCTGCTGGTCGACGGCTTCGACGTGGGCGGTCAACCGCCGGCCCTGGCCAGCCAGGCGTTTTACGACGCCTGCGCGCGCTGCCTCACGCCCGCCGGCGTGCTGGTGGTGAACCTGCACACGGGCGACCCCGGCTACGACGACCAGCTGGCCCGGTTGCGCCTGGCCTTCGACGGCGAGGTGCTGCTGGTGCCCGACGAGGACGACTGCAACGCCGTGGCCTTTGCCGCGCTGCAGCCCTTGCGGCACCGCTTGGACCCGAGCACCGTGCTGCGCCTGCACCGTCAAGACCGCTCCGCCTGGCACGGGGTGATGGGCGCCATGTCCCGCTTGGCCAAGCGCGCCAAGTCGGCCAGCGCGCGCTGATGCCAGCCGACTACGCGCGCTTCCTGATCGGCCGCCAGCGCACGGCGGCCGCCAATCGCCAGCTGGGGTGGGTGCTGGCCTTCGTGGCCGGGGCCCTCAACGCGGGCGGCTTCCTGGCGGTGCAGCAGTACACCTCGCACGTCACCGGCATGGTGTCGTCGCTCGCCGATCAATTGGCCCTGGGCCACCTGGCCCTGGTGGTGGACGCTGGGGTCGCCGTGCTGGCCTTCCTGGTCGGGGCCATGGTTTGTGCCGTGATGGTGAACGTCGCGCGCCGGCGCGGCATGAGCAGCGAGTACGCCCTGCCCCTGATGCTGGAGGCCGTCCTCGTGCTCGTGTTCGGGCTGGTGGGCGCGCGCTTGGCGAGCCACGAAGAACTGCTGCTGCCGGCCACGGTGCTGCTGCTGTGCTTCATCATGGGCCTGCAAAACGCGATGGTCACGAAGCTGTCCAACGCCACCGTGCGCACCACCCACATGACCGGGGTGGTGACCGACCTGGGCATCGAGCTGGGCAAGTGGGTGTACTGGAACCGGCATGCCGAGGCCGAGCCGGTGCGTGCCGATCGCGATCGCTTGGTGGTGCTGGGGGGCTTGTTCGCCAGCTTTTTGGGCGGGGGCATCGCCGGCGCCTTTGGCTTCAAGGCGGTCGGCTACCCGTTCACGGTGCCCGTGGCCCTGGTGTTGATTGGGATGGCGCTGGTGCCGGCCTGGGACGATTGGCGACGGCGCTGAGCAGCCTGTCGCACGCGACAGTCGTTCTGTCGCATCACCCGGGGGAACCCGCTGTTCATCCGCCGCCAGACGCCCAGAATCGGTGCTCCTTCCACTCGTTCGAGGGTTTCACCATGCGTCGATTGACCGGCCTCTTGGCCGCTGCCGCCTTGACCCTGCCCGCTTGGGCGCTGGCCCAGTCCAGCCCCACGGCCCCGGCCCACCCGACCCTCGAGGCGTCCAAGCCGAAGCCCAAGGCCGAGGCGCCCAAGCCGGCGGCCGCGCCGGCCAGTGCCGCGGCCAAGAAGGCCGACGACAAGCACCCCACGCAGCCGGTGCATCCGGTGGTGGACCCGGCCAAGAAGCCCGCGGCCAAGCCCGAAAAGACCGGCTGAAGCGCCGGGTTTCGATCCCCAGCACCCCGTTCGCCGCGATGGCGGGCGGGGTGTTGTCGTTTTAGGGCGCCAGGGCGCTCCAGCGCTGCACCAACTCCTCGCGGGCGTTGAACGACTCGAGGTGCACCCCAAAGCCCCACAGCCGGGCCACGTGCTTGAGCACCTCTTGCGCCGACTTGCCCTCCATGGGCCTGCCTTGGTGCATGGTGTGGCGCAGGGTGAGGGCGCGGTCGCCGCGCAGGTTCACGTTCCACACCTGGATGTTGGGCTCGCGCTGGCCGAGGTCGTAGTTGGCCGCCAGGGTGCGGCGCACGTGGCGGTAGCCCTCGTCGTCGTGGATGGCGCTGATCAGGTACTCGCGCTCGCTCTCGTCGTCCAGGATGCTGAAGAGCCGGAAGTCGCGCATCACCTTGGGGCTGAGGAACTGGCCGATGAAGCTCTCGTCCTTGAAGTTGCGCATGGCGTGGTGCAGCGAGGGCAACCAGGGCGTGCCGGCCAGGTCGGGGAACCAGCGGCGGTCTTCGTCGGTGGGCGCCTCGCAGATGCGCTTCATGTCGGTGTACATCGCGAAGCCCAGGGCATAGGGGTTCAGCGCCTGCATGGGCCGCTGCGCGATGACGTTGGTGTGCGAGCTCAGCCACTCGATCATCAAGCCGTCGGCCAGCAGGCCGTCGTCGTACATCTGGTTCAGCAGGCGGTGGTGCCAGAACGTGGCCCAGCCCTCGTTCATCACCTGCGTTTGTCGCTGCGGGTAGAAGTACTGCGCGATCTTGCGCACGATGCGCACGATCTCGCGCTGCCAGGGTTCGAGCAAGGGTGCGTTCTTCTCGATGAAGTACAGCAGGTTCTCTTGCGGCTCGGCCGGGAAGCGGCGGGCTTGCGCCTCGGCCTCGGCACTCTCTTTGCGCGGCACGGTGCGCCACAGGTCGTTGAGCTGACGCTGCAGGTAGGCCTCGCGCTCCTCTTGCATGGCGCGCTCCTTGGCCAGGCTGAGCTTGGCGGGGCGGCGGTATCGGTCCACGCCGTGGTTCATCAGCGCGTGGCAGCTGTCGAGCACGGCCTCGACCGCGTCGAGGCCGTGGGCCTGCTCGCACTGGGCGATGTAGCCCTTGGCGTAGACGAGGTAGTCGATGATGGACGCTGCATCGGTCCACATGCGGAACAGGTAGTTGCCCTTGAAGAAGCTGTTGTGCCCGTAGGCCGCGTGGGCGATGACCAGGGCCTGCATGGCCAGGGTGTTCTCCTCCATCAGGTAGCTGATGCAGGGGTCGGAGTTGATGACGATCTCGTAGGCCAAGCCCATCTGCCCGCGCTTGTAGTGGCGCTCGGTCTGGATGAACTCCTTGCCGTAGCTCCAGTGCCGGTAGTTCACCGGCATGCCCACGCTGGCGTAGGCGTCCATCATTTGCTCGGCGGTGATGATTTCGAGTTGGTTCGGGTAGGTGTCCAGGCCATAGCGCTCGGCGGTGGCGCGGATGGCCTCGTGGTACTGCTCGACGAGGTCGAAGGTCCAGTCGCTGGGGCTGGGGAGCGGTTGGTCTGGGCGCTGGGCCAGCGGCTTCATTTCTTGCAGCGGCTGGGGGGCGCGGCGGCCGCCCCATTCGTGGGCGTTGGGGCCGACGGTGGTGAAGCGGCGGTTTTCGATGGTGGTCATCGAGCGCTCCCCGATGTGGGTTCGCGTGGAGTGAGAGCCCGCAGGCGCTGTCCGCCCTGCACCCGGAGTTCCTTTTGTCTTGCCAAAAGGAACCAAAAGCGCCGCCCCGGCTCCAGCGCCCCTGGCTGCGCCAGGGGTTCCCTGCGCTGCTCGTTCCGGGGGGCCGCGGGATTGAACTCCCTGCGCTCACTGCGTTCGCTTCGGTCAAACAGCAATCCCGGGTCAGTGCTTGAAGCGCGCTGACGCGCGCGCCCCCCTTCACTGCGCTGCTCGGCGCTTCCGAACGGGGCAACAGCCGGAACAGCCGAACAGCCAACCGCCAAACACCGAACAGCCCGGACTGATAAGCGTTGCGCTTTTCCCCCCTTTTGGCAAGACAAAAGGGGGTCGGGTGCAGGGGTGAAGCCCCTACGGGCTCTCACGCCAAAACGAACACCCAAAGGCATCACGCCGCCACCCTCCCATCCTTCCGAAACAACTCCCGAAACACCGGGTAGATGTCCGACGCCTCGCACGCCTTGCGCATCGCAAAGTGCGGGCCCACCTCGTTGGCCAGCGCGCTGTATTCGTCCCACAGGTTCTGCTCGGGATCGGCCACCTGCACGTAGGCGAAGTAGCGGCACACCGGCAGCAGCTTGTCGCTCAGCAGGTCGCGGCAGTAGCTGCTGTCGTGGTGCCAGTTGTCGCCGTCGCTGGCCTGCGCGCCGTAGATGTTCCATTGCGAGGCCGGGTAGCGGGCTTGCTGGATTTGGTGCATCAGCAGCAGCGCGCTGCTGACCACCGTGCCGCCGGTCTCCGTCGCGTGGAAGAAGTTCTGCTCGTCGACCTCGCTGGCCTGCGTGTGGTGGCGGATGAAGACGAGCTCGACCTTCTCGTAGTGCCGCGTGAGGAACAGGTAGAGCAGGATGAAGAAGCGCTTGGCCAGGTCCTTGCGCGACTCGTCCATGCTGCCGCTGACGTCCATCAGGCAGAACATGACCGCATTGGTGCTGGGCACGGGCACGCGGACGCGGTTGCGAAAGCGCAGGTCGATGGGGTCGAGAAAGGGGATGGCCTGGATGCGGCGCTTGAGCTCCGCGATCTCGGCCAAGAGCACCGTGCGGCGCGGCTCGGTGGCGCCTTCCAATTCCATCTCCAACTCGGCCAGCGTGCGGCGCTTGCCCAGGCCCAGCGCGATGCGGCGGCCCAGGGCCCCGCGCATGCTGCGCACCACGTGCAGGTTGGTGGGCGAGCCGTCGCTCACGAACCCAGCGCGGTGCGACTTCCACTCGGGCTGCTCGGTCAGCTCGGTGCGGATGAGGTGCGGCAGCGCCAGGTCTTCGAAGAAGGCGTCCATGAACTCTTCGCGCGTGAGCGTGAAGACGAAGTCGTCGTCGCCCTCGCCGCTGTCGCTGGCCTGTCCACCGCCGCCTTGGCCGCCCCCCTGCTGCGGCTTGGGCGAGCGGTCGCCCTTGACGTACTCGCGGTTGCCGGGCCGCACCACCTCGCGCACGCCGCCCTCCCCGTGCTGGAACACGGGCTCGCTCAGGTCCTTCTTGGGGATGCGGACCTCTTCGCCCTGGGCCATGTCGCGGATGGAGCGGCCATCGACCGCGCGGCGCACGGCCTCCTTGACCTGGTCCTTGACCCGGCGCAGGAAGCGCTCGCGGTTGCCGATGCTCTTGTTCTTGCCCGACAACCTTCGGTCGATGATGGATTGCAGCAAGGCGCTCTCCTCTTAACGACTCACGACGACTTGCGCACCCTCAAGTACCACTCGCACAGCAGCCGCACCTGCTTGGCGGTGTAGCCCTTGTCCACCATGCGCTGCACGAAGTTCTCGTGCTTCTTGGCGTCCTCGGCGCTGGCCTTGGCGTTGAAGCTGATGACGGGCAGCAGGTCCTCGGTGTTGCTGAACATCTTCTTTTCGATGACGGCGCGCAGCTTTTCGTAGCTGGTCCAACTCGGGTTCTTGCCGCCGTTGTTGGCGCGGGCGCGCAGCACGAAGTTGACGATCTCGTTGCGGAAGTCCTTGGGGTTGGCGATGCCCGCGGGCTTCTCCATCTTCTCGAGTTCGGCGTTCAGGCTGGCGCGGTCGAAGACCTCGCCGGTGTCGCTGTCGCGGTACTCGCTGTCCTGGATCCAGTAGTCGGCGTAGGTCACGTAGCGGTCGAACAGGTTCTGGCCGTACTCGCTGTAGCTCTCCAGGTAAGCCGTCTGGATCTCCTTGCCGATGAATTCGGCATAGCGCTGGGCCAGGTGCTCTTTGATGAAGCCGACGAACTTCTCTTCGGTTTCTTTGGGGAACTGCTCTCGTTCGATTTGCTGCTCGAGCACGTACATCAGGTGCACCGGGTTGGCGGCCACCTCTTGCGAATCGAAGTTGAAGACCTTGCTCAAGATCTTGTAGGCGAAGCGCGTGCTGATGCCGCTCATGCCCTCGTCGACGCCGGCGTAGTCGCGGTACTCCTGGATGGACTTGGCCTTGGGGTCGGTGTCCTTGAGGTTCTCGCCGTCGTAGACCTGCATCTTGCTGAACAGCGACGAGTTCTCGGGCTCCTTCAAGCGCGTGAGCACGGCGAACTGCGCCATCATCTTCAGCGTGCCCGGGGCGCAGGGCGCGGTGGCCAGCGACGAGTGGCGCACCAGCTTCTCGTAGATCTTGATCTCTTCGGTGACGCGCAGGCAGTAGGGCACCTTGACGATGTAGATGCGGTCGAGGAAGGCCTCGTTGTTCTTGTTGTTGCGGAAGGCCTTCCACTCGCTCTCGTTCGAGTGCGCCAGGATCACGCCGTCAAACGGGATGGCACCGAAGCCCTCGGTGCCCTTGAAGTTGCCCTCTTGCGTGGCGGTCAGCAGCGGGTGCAGCACCTTGATGGGCGCCTTGAACATCTCCACGAACTCCAGCAGGCCTTGGTTGGCCAGGCACAGGCCGCCGCTGTAGCTGTAGGCGTCGGGGTCGTCCTGGGCGAAGGTTTCGAGCTTGCGGATGTCGACCTTGCCGACGAGGCTGGAGATGTCTTGGTTGTTCTCGTCGCCGGGTTCCGTCTTGGCCACGCCGACCTGCTTGAGCACGCTGGGGTAGCGCTTGACGACCTTGAACTGCCGGATGTCGCCACCGTACTCCTCCAGGCGCTTCACCGCCCAGGGGCTCATGATGCGGTTGAGGTAGCGCTTGGGGATGCCGTACTCGCGCTCCAAGATGGGCCCGTCTTCCACCGGGTCGAACAGGCCCAAGGGGCTCTCGTTCACCGGGCTGCCTTTGATGGCGAAGAACGGCACCTGCTCCATCAGTTGCTTGAGCCGCTCGGCGATGCTGCTCTTGCCGCCGCCCACCGGGCCCAGCAGGTAGAGGATTTGCTTCTTCTCTTCCAGGCCCTGCGCCGCGTGGCGGAAGTAGGCCACCACCTGCTCGATGGCGTCTTCCAGGCCGTAGAACTCGGCGAAGGCCGGGTAGATCTTGATGAGCTTGTTTTGGAAGATGCGCGACAGGCGCGGGTCGTTGCGCGTGTCGATGGTTTGCGGCTCGCCGATGGCCTGCAGCATGCGCTCGGCCGCACTGGCATAGGCCATCGGGTTGCGCTTGCACTCGGCCAGGTAGTCCTCGAGCGAGAGCTCTTCGACCTTGGTGCGCTCGTAGCGCTGCGCAAAGTGGCTGATCACGTCCATCGCGTTCACCTCCTGAGAAGGCGCGAGGGTGGTGACCGGGCTGGACAACACCCTGCGTCGAAACGAAACCTTGCGAAACCGTTGCGCCCCATCTTGCCCCAAAGCAGGGGGGCTTGTGCAGTGTCTCGATTGAACGTCCCGACGGGCGGTGGGGTGGACACGAACAAGGCCCCCGCAGGTGCCTTGTTGTTCGGCTTCAAAGGCGCGTCACAGGCCGCGCTGAAGCACCTGGTTGGCGTAGCGCCGTCCCTCGAACTCGAAGTGGGTGGCCCCCAGGTCGTGGAAGCCCTGGCCGGCGTAGAAGCGCCGCGCCCGTGCGTTGCCCGTCCACACGGTGAGCCACAGGCTGCGCTGCGCACGCGCGCGGGCCCAGTCGCCGGCGGCGGACAGCAAGCGCCCGCCCAGGCCGTGGCCTTGCGCCGACGGTTGCACGTACAGGCGCACCACCTCCGCCCCGGGCTCGAGGCCGGCCAGCGGGAGGGCTTGGTCGGGCAACAGCTCGACGAAGGCCTGCACGAAGCCACCGTCGCGCTCGGCCAGCAGGTGGTGGCGCAGGGGCTCTTGCAGCCGCGCGTCGAAGGCCTCGGGGCCGCAGCTGTGGCGCACCTCGCGCGCCAGCGAGTCGTCGACGCCCTCGGCGCAGTAGGTGTCCAGCCAGACCTGGGTGGCCAGCACGCTCAAGCGCAGCGCGTCGGCCGGGGTGGCGACGCGCAGGGTCCAGCTCAAGCCGCGCTCACTGCGGCCCGCGCAGGCGATCGATCACGCCCTGCAGCGCGTCCAGCGAGCCGAAGGCGATGGCCATCTCGCCGCTTTGGCCGCGCTTGTTGGTCTTGAGCACGCGGATCTCGACCTCGGCGGCCAGCAGGTCGCTGAGCTCTTCTTCCAGGCGCAGCAGGTCGCGGCTCTTTTCGTTCTTCACGCGCAGCAGCGGCTGTTGGCGGCCGGCGGCGGTGCGGGCGACGAGCTTCTCGGTGTCGCGCACGCTGAGCTTCTTGGCCACCACCTCGTGGGCGGTGGTGATCTGCGCGGTCTTGTCGAGCGCGAGCAGGGCGCGGGCGTGGCCCATGTCCAGGTCGCCGGCCATCAGCAGGCCTTGCACTGGCTCGGCCAGCTGCAGCAGGCGCAGCAGGTTGCTGGCGGCGCTGCGCGATCGGCCGACGGACTGCGCGGCCTGCTCGTGCGTCAGGCCGAACTCGTTCACCAGGCGCTGCAGGCCCTGCGCTTCTTCCAGCGGGTTGAGGTCCTCGCGCTGGATGTTTTCGATCAGCGCCATGACCGCCGCGGCTTCGTCGGGCACGTCCTTGACGAGGACCGGCACCTCGCTCAGGCCGGCCAGTTGTGAGGCGCGGAAGCGGCGCTCGCCGGCAATGATCTCGTAGCGGTCTTTGCCGACCGGGCGGACCAGGATCGGTTGCATCACGCCTTGCGACTTGATGCTCTCGGCCAGCTCGTACAGCGAGCCCTCGTCCATGCGCGTGCGCGGCTGGTACTTGCCGGCCTGCAGCTGGGCAACTTTCAGCGTCGACGGCGCACCGGCGGGCGCGGGGGCGTCGGCCACCTTGGGGCCGAGCAGGGCGTCCAGGCCGAGACCAAGACCTTTGGGGCGTTTCGTGACCATGGCCGGGATTGTCGTTGCCTGCTCACGCCAGCGGGCCTCGGGGTAGATTCCAGGCCATGCGACCGCTGCTGCTTGGCCTGGCCTTGCTGTGGGCCCTGCTGCCCGCCGCGGCATGGGCGCGTCCCGTTCTGGTCTGGGCAATCGTGGAGGGCCCCCCGGAGCACGAACGCCCCGAGGCCCGTCGCATCGAGGCCTTGGGCCAGGGGCCGATGGACCAAACCCTGCGGATGCTGGCGGCGCAGCTGCCAGACGTCGAGCACCGCGTCGAGGCCATGTCCTTGGAGAAGGTCTGGCGCGACATGCGCTTGGGCCGCCCGGTCTGCTTCGCCGACGCTTTCAAAACGAACGAGCGCCTGAAGGTGGCCCGCTTCGTGGAGCTGAGTCCCAGCCTGCGCATGCTGCTGGTGGCCTTGCCCGGGCGCCTGCCGCCGGGGCCGGAGTTGTCGCTGCGCGAGCTGCTGGCCGCGGGCGAGTTGCGCGGCCTGTTCGGTCGCCAGCGCAGCTATGGCGACGAGTTGGACCGCGTGCTGGACGAGTTCCAGCCGCGCCGCGAATCCATGCCCCCGGACGCCAAGCTCCTGCCCATGCTGCAGCAGGGCCGCATGGACTACCTGCTGGAGAACGCCAACGGGTGGCTCCAAACCCAGCCGGGCCAGTTGGACCTGCGCTTGGTGCGCGAGGGCCGGCAAACGCCGCCGGTGCACGTCGCGTGTGGCCGGTCGGTGGGTCAGGACTTGCTGCTGCAGATCGACGCGGCGGTGCGTCAGCTGTCCCGCCAAGACGCCTGGTTGCAGCTGAAGGTGCTGAGTTACCCGCCCGGCGCGCGCGACGAGCAACGCCTGCAGCTGCAGCAGTACCTGCGCCAGCGGGCCGAGCGGACGGCGATCAGCGATTGAGGGCCGGGGTCGGCGCGAATCAGACGCGGTCTCGCCGGCGCGCGGCCGGTTGCATCACGTCGCGGTCGAGGTAGGTGCGCAGGCGCACGCGGCGCGGGTCCATGCGTTCGGGCGCGTCGGCCAGGTGCTGGTGCAGCGCGCTCACGCGCACCCACAGCGCCTTGCCCGGCAGGCCGAGCTCGCGCGCCTCGCGCCATTGGTTGGCGAAGCGGGCCTTGAAGGCGTCGTCGCGCGCGTGGCCCAGGGCCTTGCGGATGCTGTGCTCGGCGATCCAGCACTCGCGGCCGTCGTCGTGGATGTCCAGGGCCTGGCCGGCGAAGCTGTAGTGGCGGCCTTCCAGGCGCGCCAGGCTGCCCCGGCGCAGCCATTCAAAGGGTGCGAACAAGCCGTCGACCACGCTCAGCCCGGCCGTCAGCACAAGCAGGCCCATGACGGCTGCACCAATGGCCGCACCGAGCCAAGAGCGCGTGATGCCCCCCACCGCGAGCGCCCCCAAGGCCATGTAGAGCGCATAGAACGCCGCGTGCAGCAGGCCCAGCTTGACCGGGCTGTTGCGCCACAAGGGGTCGGGGTCGCGGCCTTCACTGGCCATCGAGCAAGCTCCGCAGGTATGCCCGCCCCTGCGGCCACAGGCCCAGGCCGCTGTCGGCGTTGACGTGGCCGCGCCTGCCCAGGCTGAGGTGCGTGGCGCCCCAGGCGGTGGCCAGCAGCGCCGCGCGGCCGGCGCGGTCGTAGGGGTCGTCGGTGCTGCTCAGCACCAGCGCCGGGAAGGGCAGGGCCTGCCGCACCGGTTCGCGCCAGCTGGGCAGCACGGTCGGCCAGTCGTCCTGTTCGGTGTCCGGCGGGGCGACGAGCAGCGCGCCGGACACGCGGGCGGCGTTCTGGCTGTGCGCAGCCCACGCCGCCACCAGGTGGCAGCCCAGGCTGTGCGCCGCCAGCAACAAGGGCCGCGCCGCCTCGGGCCCGGCGGCGTGGGCGAGCACGGCCTCTTCCAGCTGGGTCATCCAGTCACCCCGGCGCGGGGTCATCCAGTCGTGCTGGTCCACGCGCCGGTCGCCAAAGTAGCCCTCCCACAGCGTTTGCCAATGCCCCTCGCCGCTGTTTTGCCAACCGGGCAGCAGCAGCACGGCGGGGTCGGTGGGCAACGGAGAATGGCGGACCCCCGCATGAGGAAGAACAGACATGACGACTAAGGTGTTCGTTGACGGTCACGAAGGCACCACGGGCCTGCGCATCCACGAGTATCTGGCGCAGCGCGCCGACATCGAACTGCTGGTCATCGACAGCGACAAGCGCAAGGACAGCGCCGAGCGCGCCCGCCTGCTCAACGCGGCCGACGTCGCCTTCTTGTGCCTGCCCGACGCCGCGGCCAAGGAGGCCGTGGCGCTGATCGACAACCCCAACACCTGCGTCATCGACGCCAGCACCGCGCACCGCACGCAAGCCGGCTGGGCCTTTGGCCTGCCCGAGCTGGCCAGCGACCAGCGCGCCAAGCTGCGCGCCAGCAAGCGCATCGCCAACCCCGGCTGCCACGCCAGCGCCTTCATCCTGGCGCTGCGCCCCCTGGTGGACGCCGGCCTGGTGCCGGCGGACGCGCGCATCAGCGCCAACAGCATCACCGGGTACTCGGGCGGCGGCAAAAGCATGATTGCCCAGTACGAAGCGGGCGGTGACGCCAAGCTGCTGAGCCCCCGCCCCTACGCGCTGACGCTGACCCACAAGCACCAGCCCGAGATGGCCGCGCACACCGGCCTGACGAGCCCGCCGCTGTTCCAACCCATCGTCGGGCCCTTCTACAAAGGCCTGGCGGTGAGCGTGCCCCTGCACCTGGCCGACCTGAAGCCCGGCACCACGCCCGAACTGCTGCACGCGGCCCTGGCCGCCCGCTACAGCGGCGAGCCCTTCGTGCGCGTGATGCCGCTGCGCGACGCCGACGCGTTGAAGGACGGCTTCTTCGACGTGCAGGCCTGCAACGACACCAACCGTGTGGACGTCTTCGTGTTCGCCAGCGAGCGGCACGCGATGGTCATGGCCCGCCTGGACAACCTGGGCAAGGGCGCCAGCGGCGCGGCCGTGCAAAGCATGAACGTCCACCTGGGGGTGGACGAAGGGCTGGGGCTTTGAACCTGCCCAAGGTGCAAAGCAGCCGAAGGGCTGGGGCTTTGAACCTGCCCAAGGTGCAAAGCAGCCGAAGGGCTGGGGCTTTGAACCTGCCCAAGGTGCAAAGCAACCGAAGGGCTGGGGCTTTGACCCTGCGCGTTGGCGCGGCCACGCTGGCGCTGCTGAGCGTGCTCGTTCCAGCGCGGGCCGCGGAGCTCACGCGCCACGAGGTGGTGCTGTTGCAGCCCGATGCCGAGTTGCGCGCCCGCGTGCCTTCGGTGGACGCCTACGGCGACTACGTCAACGCCGTTCGCGCCGCGTGGTTCGAGGCGATTCGCGCCCATGCCCTGCCCCAGCCGGCGGCGGGCTTCGTGGTGCTGGCCGTGCGGCCCGGCCAGCAGGCCCGCCTGTGGTTGGACGTCGAGCCCCCGCTGCCCGAAGCCCTGGCCGACGCCCTGCGCCAACGCACCGCCCGCACCCTGCCGCCCGTGGTGCGCCAAGGGCCGGTGCTGATCGCCCTGAAGCTCAGCCTGGACGGCGCCCCCTGGCCGCGCAAGGCCGCGCCCGAGCCCCTGGCTTGGCGGCAGGCGGCGGCCATTGCCGGCGAGGCGATCGACGTGTCGGACTTGGCCCAGGCGCTGTGGGACCGGCCGGAGCGCTGAGCCGCGGCAAGCCATGAAAAAAGGGCGGTGCCCAAGCACCGCCCTTTCGCGTTGCTGCGCCCCAAAGGCGCCGCAGACTCAGGCTTTCGCGATGCGACGGCGGGCCAACAGGCCGCCGACGGCGGCGGCCAGCAAGAGCAGGCTGGAGGGCTCAGGGACGGCTTGGCCGCGCTCGTAGACGGTGGTGCCCAGGGTGGGGTTGCTCGTGTTGAAAACGCTGTTCATCGTGTTGGAGGCGCTGTCCGACGAGACGAGGGTGAACTCCCAGGAGAACACGTCGAAGGCCGTGCCCATGGCCAGCGGCGCGGCGTTGGCAAGGTGGACGTAGGTGTGCGCTTGGGCGCTGTACGAGCCGGAGCCCACGGCGATGCCGTCCAGCCAGAACGTGAAGGTGAGGTCGCCGATGCGGGTGGCGTTCTCGCCCATCAAGATCGGGGCCCACACGCCCCACGTGGCGTTGGCCCTGAAGAAGTCGTTGCCGGCGGCGCGCAGGGTCATGCCCACCGATTGGCCGTTCTGCAATTGGTTGCCGGCGGCCGTGGCATTCGTCGTGGTCGTCGTGCCGTCAAAGGTGAAGTCGTAGACGTAGGTCGGCGCGGCCGACGCGGCCAGGCTGGCCAGGGACAGGGCGATCGCGGTGAATGTCTTTTTCATGGAAGTGAGCCTCGGTGGGGAATGGCGCAATAACTGCAAGTTATGCGCCAGCCCCACGCATGGCCTTTGCCGGCGGGGACTTGCCGGTGCCGCGCTCGGCCCGCGCGCGGGCGGCGTCAAGCATGCCGACTCAGGGAAACCCGGGGCTCTCGCTCAGGCCAAGCCCGCCTCGCGCCACAGGTGCTCGCGCACGCGGGCCACTTGCGCCGCCGGCAGTCCTTCGGGCCGGCCGGTGGCGAAGGGCGGCTCGGGCGCGTACTCCAGGCGCAGGATGGCATCTTCGGCGGTCTCGCGCCCGTCGAGCTCGGCCAGCAGCCGGAACGCCATGTCCAGGCAAGCCGTCACGCCGCCCCCCGTGACGATCGGTCCGTCGACCACGACGCGGGCCGGGTCGGGCGTGGCGCCGAAGTGCACCAGCAGGTCGCGAAACGCCCAGTGGCTGGCGGCACGCCGACCCTGCAGCAGACCGGCCGCACCGAGCAACAGCGAGCCGGTGCAGGCGCTGGCCACGCAGCGTGCCGCGCGGCCTCGGGTGGCGATCCAACGCAGCAGCGGGCCGTCGCTCATCAAAGCGGCTTGGCCGGGGCCGCCGGCCACGACGAGCAGATCGAGCGGCGGGCAGGCCTCCAGCGTGGTGGTGGGGCTCAGGGCCAGGCCTACGTCGCTCATGACGGGGGCCAAGTCCTTCCAAACGTGGTGCAACTGCGTGTGCGCTCGGGTGGCCAGCACCTGGGCGGGGCCGACGAAGTCGAGGGCGGTGACGCCGGGAAAGAGGAGCAGGCCAACTTGGAGGGAGGTCATGGCAGCAGGGCCTTGGAGTGACGAGGCCGCCATGGTGCGCGCCATCCGCCGTGGCAGCCATGACAATGGTTCGATGAATCCTGCCAACGTGCGTGCCGTCGGTCTGCTGGTGTTCACGGGCAGCCAGTTGCTGGACGCCGCCGGCCCGGCCGACGTGTTCGACGTGGCCAACCGCTTGGCCCCGACGCCGATGTACCGCGTGCGCTTGTTGTCGCCCGAAGGCGGCGCGGTGCGCACCAGCAGTGGGGTGAGCCTGGCCACCGAGGCGGCCACGCCGGCGCGCTTGGCCCGGCTGCACACGCTGTTGCTGACGGGGGCGGCACGCGAGGCCGAGCTGCGCACCGCCGCCCTGGATGCCACCACCGCCCGGGCCGTGCGCGCGGCGGCCCCGCGCTTGCAACGCTTGGGCTCGGTGTGCTCCGGCGCCTTCTTGCTGGCGGCCTGGGGCTTGCTGGACGGGCACCGCGCCACCACGCACTGGGCGGGCGCGGCGCGACTGCGGCAGGGCTTTCCGGCGGTGCGGGTCGAAGAGGACGCGCTGTATGTGCAGAGCGGTCGGCTGTGGACCAGCGGCGGCGTGTCGGCCGGCATTGACATGGCGCTGGCCATGGTGGCCGCCGACGGCGGGCGATGGCTCGCGGCGCGCGTGGCGCAAGAGCTGATCCTGCCGGCGCACCGCGTGGGCAACCAAAGCCAGTACGCCGACGTGCTGCAGGCGCAGGCCGGGCGCTATGGCGCCTTGGTGGACTGGGCGCGGGCGCGCCTGACCGAAGCGCTGACGGTGGAGCGATTGGCCGAGCAGGCGGGCGAGAGCCCGCGCAGCTTCCACCGCCACTTCGTGGAAGCCACGGGGCAAACGCCCGCGGCATTTGTGGAGCAGCTGCGTCTGCAAGCGGCGCGCGAGCAGCTGGCCGCGGGCGCCAGCGCCAAAGCCGCCGCGCGGGCGGCGGGTTTTGGCAGCGACACGGTGATGGGCCGCGCCTTTCAGCGCCGCTTGGGCCTGTCACCTGCCGAGTACCGGCGTACCCAAGGGCACGCCGCGCCCGTCGGGCCACAGGCCTGATCAGGCCCACGCCGCTTTGTAGTCCGCCGCGTACTGCGCCAGCGTGCGCGGGGCGCGGCCGGTGATGGCTTGCACCGCGTCGGTGATGCGCTCCGAGTAGCCGGCCTTGAAGTAGCCCAGGATCGTCAGCAGGAACTCGGCGTAGTCGGCCGGCAAGCCTGCGGCCAGCAGGCCTTCGCGCATGGCCTCGGGCGGGATGTCGGTGTAGCCGATGGCCTTGCCGGTGGCTTGCGTCAACAGCGCGGCCACTTGGTGGTGGTCCAGGGCTTCGGCGCCGGTGAGGTCGAAGTCTTGGCCGTTGAAGCGGTCGCTGACCAGCAGCTCGGCGGCCACGGCGGCGATGTCGCGGGCGTCGATGAAGCTGCCCTTGGCGTCGCCCACCGGCAGCAGGATCTGGCCCTGCGTCAGGATGCCGTGCAGCCAGAAGGTGTTGAAGTTCTGCATGAACCAGTTCGGGCGGATGACGTTGAAGGCCAAGCCTGAGGTTTCCAGGTGGCGCTCGGCCACGCGCAGGGGCGCGGCCTCGTCGGCATTGGCCCCCATGGCGCTCATCAGCACCACCTTTTGCACGCCTTGCGCGCGGGCGGCGTCCACCAGCGGGTTCAGCAGCTGGTCTTGGCGGGTGTGCCCGGGGGGCGCCAGGAAGAAGGCGCGGTCCACGCCGGCGAAGGCGGTGTCGCGGCCCTCGCCGGTCAGCAGGTTCAGGGGGACTTGGTCGGGCGCGGAGGGCGTGCGGCTCGTGGCCTTGCGCACCGTGTGGCCGGCGGCGGCCAGTTGCTTGGAGAGTTCAGAACCGACGGTGCCGCTGGCGCCGACGACAAGGAGGGTGGCCATGGAAAGGCTCCTGGGTGGGTTGCGATGGCGCCATTGTTCGGCGGCAAGCCTGTACTTCAAATGGCGGTAAGTTCACAATGCATGTCATTCCGTACGGACTTCTGAACCATGAACACCGACCGCCTCGACCTGTTGACCGACCTGCTGAGCCAGGCCGGCGTGCGCCGGCGCCTGCTGGGGCAGCGGCGCGTGCCCGCTGGGGTGGCGCTGCGCTTCCCCTGCGAGAAGAGCATCGGTCTGCACGTGGTGACGCAGGGCGAGTTGCACGTGCACGCGCCGGGCTTGGGCACGCCCCTGGCCCTGCGTGCCGGGGACCTGGCCCTCATGGCGCGGGGCTGCGAGCACCTGCTGAGCTTGGGGCCCGGGGTGGACGGCCTGCCGGTGCAAACCATCGGCGCGGACGACGACGTGGGCGCGGTTGCGCCGGGTGAGGCCACCGTCATCGGCGGCGCCTACCAGCTGTGGAACCCCCCGCTGCACCCCTTCTTCCGCGAGATGCCGGCGTGGTTCGTGCTGCGGGCCGACGAGCTGCCCAAGCTGGGCCCCCTGGCCTTGACGGTGGGCCTGTTGATCGACGAGCTGCGCCAACGCCCGCTGGGCGCCGAGACGGTGCTCAACGGCCTGATGGACGTGGTCTTCACCTACCTGCTGCGCGAGATGCTGGCCCGCCACGCCCCGGCCGAGCACGGCTGGGCCCAGGCCGTGCGCGACCCGCAGGTGCGCCGCGCGCTGGCCCTGATGCAGGGCGAGCCGGCGCGGGCCTGGACGCTGGAAACCCTGGCGCAGGAAGCCGGGCTGTCGCGCACCGCGCTGGCCGAGCGCTTCCGCGAGGCCATGGGCGACACCCCCTTGGCCCACCTGCGCACCCTGCGCCTGCAAGCCGCCATGCGCCTGCTGGGCAGCACCGAGCAAACGCTGGAGCAGGTGGCCCAGGCCGTGGGCTACCAAGACGCCTTCAGCTTCAGCAAGGCCTTCAAGCGCGAGGTGGGCGTGTCCCCGCGGGAGTTCCGGCGGCGGGACGAGGCCGACCGGGCGTTGGCTTACCGTTTCTAGCTCCAGGCTGGCGCAGGGGGCGCGGACGGTTTCCAGGCCTCAGGGCGACGGCAGCGCGGTAATCGGGCAGGCCAGGACCTCCGGCCGGACCTCGATCTGCGCCCGCAGCGCCCGCACCTGGGCAGCCTCGTCGGGGCTCAGGGGGGCGTAACCGCGGCCGGCTGGCCAGCCGTAGCCCCAGCGGTAGGGCGTGGGCCAGGCCGGTCCACCGCCCACGCGCACGCCGGCCAGCATCAGGCGGCCCAAGCCCTCGCTGCCGCTGGCTTGGGTCACGCAGTGGCGCAAGGCGGCGTCGGCGGCCTCGCGCTCGACGACAGTGCCACCTTGCCAGTAGGCCAGGTCGTGGGCCACGCAGCAGTGGCACCAATCGCTGCGCGAGCGCTCGGAGCGGTCGGCAAAGCGGCTGCAGCCGTCGGTCTGGAAGGGCTGCAGACCCGGGGCCGGTGGCCTGCTGGCGCAAGCCGCCAGCAGGGCGGCGGCGGCCAGGGCAAGCCCGAGGCGCCCGCCGGGACTACACCCCATGCCGTTGGAACCAGGCCAGGCAGCGTGCCCAGCCGTCCTTGGCCGAGGCCTCGTCGTACATCGGCCGGTAGTCGGCGTGGAAGCCGTGCTTGGCGTTGCGGTAGAGCACGAAGTCGCTGTTGCGCGCCGCCGGGTTGGGCGAGGCGGCCAGCGCGTTTTGCATCTGGGCCACGGTGTTGTTGGGGATGCCGGGGTCGTCGCCGGCGTACAGGCCCAGCACCGGCGCCTTGAGCTGGCTGACCACATCGATGGGATGGCGAGGTGTCAGCGCGGAGCTAGTGCCCACCAACCGACCATACCAGGCCACGCCGGCCTTCACGGCCGGGTTGTGGGCGGCGTACAGCCAGGTGATGCGGCCGCCGTAGCAGAAGCCGGTGATGGCCAGCTTCTTGGGGTCGCCGCCGTTCTTGGCCGCCCAGGCGGCGCAGGCGTCGAGGTCGCCCATGACCTGGGCGTCGGGCACCTTGCTGATGACCTCGCGCACCAGGGTTTGGATGTCGGGCTGGTTCATCGCGTCGCCCTGGCGCACGAAGAGTTCCGGGGCGATGCACAGGTAGCCGGCCTTGGCGAAGCGGCGGGCCACGTCGGCGATGTGCTCGTGGATGCCGAAGATTTCGCTGACCAGCAGCACCACCGGCAGCTTGCCCCGGGCTTTGGCGGGCATGGCGCGGTAGGCCGGCATGGCGAAGCCGTTGACGTCGATGCTGATCTCGCCGGCCGTCAGGCCGTCGTGCGGCGTCTTGATGGTGCTGGCCGCCACGGGCAGGGCGGCGGCGGCAAAGGCCCCCATCACCAAGGCACGGCGCTGCTGGTTCGAGCCGGTTTCTTCACAGACGTCATTCGACATGGGCTTCCTCACTGCGGTAGTGGTAACGGTAGGCAAACACGAACCCGATTTGCTCGTACAGCGCCACGGCGCTGGCGTTGTCGTCGCTGACCTGCAGGTACGCATGCCGCGCCCCTTGGGCGGCGGCCGCGCGCAGCAGGCTCAGGCACAGGCGCCGGGCGTGGCCCTGGCGGCGCTGGGCCGTGGGCACGAAGACGTCGTACAAACCGGCCAAGCCATCGTCGCCCAAGGCGAATTGCCCCACGGCCTGCAAGGTGCCGTCGCGCCCGGTGAGCGCGAAGCCTTGGTAGGGCACGGGGCTGGCCACCAGGCGCTCGGCGTGCGCGGCGATGCCCTCGGCCGAGGTGCCGCGCAGCTCGCCCACGGTCTGGGCGTAGGCGCTGGCGTTCAAAGGCAGCAGGCGCTGACCGGGCTGCAGCGCCGGGTCGGCCAAGGCGTCGAGGTGAACGAGCGCCATCACGCGGGTTTCGTCAAAGCGGTGCCAGCCGCGGGCGGCCAGTTGTGCGTCCAGGTCCTGCGGCTCGGAGAAGGGCGTGATGCGCACCATCAGCGGCAGGCCGGCCGAGGCGAAGGCCGCGCGGCAGCGGGCCAGCATGTCGTCCAAGGGCATGCGCCCGCGCTGCAAGGCATTGATGCAGCGCGCGCGCTTGGCCTTGCCCGGGGACAGGCGCAGCAGCCAGCCGTCGACGAAGGCCTGCTGCGGTGGCGCGCTGGCGTTGAGCCCGGCGTCCTCGATGCGGCGCGCCAGGGTGAAGGTGGGGGGGGCGTCGCGGGGGCGCAGGGGCATGGCAGGTTCAGAGCGCTTTCACCCGCGCCACCATCTCCCGTGCGCACTCCACGTAGGCTTGGGCGCCTTTGGCGTGGGGGTCGAAGACGACGCCGGGCTGGCCGTAGCTGGGGGCCTCGGCCAGGCGCACGTTGCGGGGGATGACGGTGTTGAACACCTTGTCGCCAAAGTGGGCCTTGAGCTGGTCGGCCACCTGCTGCTGCAGGGTGATGCGGGGGTCGAACATCACGCGCAGCAGGCCGATGACCTTGAGGTCGTGGTTCAGATTGCCGTGCACCTGCTTGATGGTGTTGACCAGGTCGGTCAGGCCCTCGAGCGCGTAGTACTCGCACTGCATGGGCACCAGCACGCCGTGGGCGCTGCACAGGCCGTTGAGGGTGAGCATGCTCAAGGACGGCGGGCAGTCGACGAGCACGATGTCGTACTCGGCGTCGACCACGGCCAGCGCGTCCTTCAGGCGGCGCTCGCGGCCATCCAGACCCACCAGCTCGACCTCGGCGCCGGCCAGCTCGCGGTTGGCGCCCAGCACGTCGTAGCCGCCGAGCTCGCTGCGGCGGCGGGTTTCGGCCACGGTGGCGTTGCCCAGCAGCACGTCGTACACAGAAGGATCGAGGCTGCGCTTGTCCACGCCCGAGCCCATGGTGGCATTGCCCTGCGGGTCCAGGTCGACCAGCAACACGCGCTGGCCGATTTGGGCCAGGCCGGCGGCGAGGTTGACGCAGGTGGTGGTTTTGCCGACGCCGCCCTTTTGGTTGGCGATGCAGAAGATCTTGGCCATCGGAGGATTCTCAGTTCTTGGGGCGCATCCACACGAGGCAACGCTGGGCGTCGACCCCCGGGACTTCCAGTGGTTCCACGTGAAACACCTCGACGTCCGGGTGGGCGGACTGCAGCGCGGCGATCTCGTCCGCCGGGTGCTGGCCCTTGAGCGCCATCCACACGCCACCCGGCGCCAAGAGCTGGCGGGTGAGGCTCACGAAGTCGGCCAGCGAAGCAAAGGCCCGGCTGGTGATGACGGGGAAGGGCTCGGCCTGCAGGGCCTCGACCCGGGCGTGCTCGCCGCGCAGGTTCTTCAGGCCCAGCTCGGCCGCGACCTGGCCGATGAAGCGGGCCTTCTTCTCGACGGTGTCGACGCAGGTGATCTTGAGCTGCTCGGGCGCGGCGATGGCAAAGGCCGCACCGGGCAGGCCGCCGCCGGACCCGACGTCCAGCACGCGCGTGGGCTGGCCTTGCTGGCTCTGAATGTGGCGCAGCAGGGGCGGCAGGGCGGCCAGGCTGTCCAGCAGGTGCAGCTTGAGCATGCTGTCGGGCTCGCGCACGGCGGTCAGGTTGTAGACCTTGGTCCACTTGGCCAGCAGGGCGAGGTAGTCCAGCAGCAGCACCTGCTGGGCGGCCGACAGGGGCAGGCCCAGGGCGTCGAGGCCTTGTTGGAGTTGGGTGGGCAGGGTCATGCGGGGTCGAGTTCGGCCAGGGTGGTCAGCGGCACGCCGGCGGCGGCCAGGTCGGCGTTGACGGCGTCGCGCACCGCCTCGGCGCTGCGGCCGGCGTTGGGCCAGGTGTGGTGGGCGTCGGCCACCACGGTCACCGGCCAGCCGGCTTGGTGGGCGGCCAAGGCGGTGGCTTGCACGCAGCAGTCGCTTTGCAGGCCCACCACCCACACGCGCGCGGCACCCTGCAGCAGCGGGGCCAGCGCGGTGTTGCTCAAGGCGTTGGGTTCGGTCTTGAGGATGCGGGGCTCGTCGGGCCGGGGGGCCAGGCGGGGGTCGATCTCGAAGCCGGCGCCGCTCATGGGGCCGTCCACCTCGTGGTGCTGGACCCAGACGATGCGGTTGCCCTGGCCGCGGGCCCAGGCGATGGCGCGCTGGCAGGCGGTGACCAGGGCGTCGCCCTGGGGCATGGCCCACTCGCCCTCGAAGGCGCCGCGCTGGGTGTCGACGACGAGCAGAACCTCGCCGCTCACGCGCTCACCTCGGCCTCTTCGGGGGCGAAGCCTTTGAAGCGGCCTTTGCGCAGGTGGATGAGCAGCAGGGAAATGGCGGCGGGCGTGATGCCGGAGATGCGCGACGCCTGGCCCAGGGTCTCGGGCCGGTGTTGGGCCAGCTTCTGCCGGGCTTCGAAGGACAGGGCGGTGACCTGGGCGTAGTCCAGGTCGGCCGGCAGCTTCAGGTGCTCGAAGGCCGAGGCGCGGGCCACGTCGTCTTGCTGCTTGCCGATGTAGCCGGCGTACTTGGTCTGGATTTCCAGCTGCTCGATCACGGCGTCGGCCAACTCGGGACCGAACTCGGCGCGCAAGGTTTCACGTGAAACATCGAAGCCGGGCTTGCCGATGCGGCCGGCCTCGGCCACCGCGTCGAAGCTCACGCCCGGGCGGCGCAGCAGGTCGGCCAGGTTGTACTCGCGCTCCAGGGCCTTGCCGATCAGGCGCTCGGCCTCCTCGGCCGGCAGGCTGCGGGGGTTCACCCAGCTGGCCTTGAAGCGTTCTTCTTCTCGGGCCAGGGCGTCGCGCTTGCGGCAGAAGGCGTCCCAGCGGGCGTCGTCCACCAGCCCCAAGCGGCGGCCGGTTTCGGTCAGGCGCAGGTCGGCGTTGTCCTCGCGCAGCTGCAGCCGGAACTCGGCGCGGCTGGTGAACATGCGGTAGGGCTCGGTCACGCCCTTGGTGATCAGGTCGTCCACCAGCACGCCCAGGTAGGCCTGGTGGCGCTCGGGCACCCAGGCCTCGCGACCCAGCACCTGCAGCGCCGCGTTGGCGCCCGCGAACAGGCCCTGCGCCGCCGCCTCTTCGTAGCCGGTGGTGCCGTTGATCTGCCCGGCGAAGAACAGGCCGGCGATGGACTTGGTCTCGAAGGTGGACTTGAGCTCGCGCGGGTCGAAGTAGTCGTACTCGATGGCGTAGCCCGGGCGCAGGATGTGCGCGTTCTCCAGACCCACCATGGAGCGCACGGCGGCGAGTTGGATGTCGAAGGGCAGCGAGGTGCTGATGCCGTTGGGGTAGTACTCGTGCGTGGTCAGGCCTTCGGGCTCCAGGAAGATCTGGTGCGAGTCCTTGCCGGCGAAGCGGTTGATCTTGTCTTCGATGCTCGGGCAGTAGCGCGGGCCCACGCCCTCGATCACGCCGGTGAACATGGGGCTGCGGTCGAAGCCGCTGCGGATGATCTCGTGCGTGCGCGCGTTGGTGTGCGTGATCCAGCAGGGCATCTGCGTCGGGTGCATCAGCGCGCTGCCCATGAAGCTGAACACCGGCATCGGCGTGCTGGGCGGCGAGCCGTCGGCCGCGGGCATGCCGTCGCCGGGCTGGGCTTCGAGGCGGCTGAAGTCGATGCTCTTGCCGTCGATGCGCGGCGGGGTGCCGGTCTTCAGGCGGCCTTGCGGCAGCTTCAGCTCCTTCAGCCGGGCCGACAGGGTCACGGCCGGTGGGTCGCCGGCGCGGCCGGCGCTGTGGTTCTGCAGGCCGATGTGGATGCGTCCGTCCAGGAAGGTGCCGGCGGTCAGCACCACGGCACGGCCGCGAAAGCGAATGCCGCTTTGCGTGACGGCGCCCACCACGCGGTCGCCCTCCACCATCAGGTCGTCCACGCCCTGCTGGAACAGGGTCAGGTTGGGCTGGTTCTCCAGCATGCGGCGGATGGCCGCCTTGTAGAGGATGCGGTCGGCCTGGGCGCGGGTGGCGCGCACGGCCGGGCCCTTGCTGGAGTTCAGCACGCGGAACTGGATGCCGCCTTCGTCGGTGGCCAGGGCCATGGCGCCGCCCAGGGCGTCGAC
The DNA here is from genome assembly GCF_004004565.1 of Inhella crocodyli. Lineage (GTDB taxonomy): Bacteria > Pseudomonadota > Gammaproteobacteria > Burkholderiales > Burkholderiaceae_C > Inhella > Inhella crocodyli. Next base: position 279,176 of record NZ_SACM01000004.1, on the reverse strand, counting down.
CTCTTTGACCAGGTGCCCTTTGCCGATGCCGCCGATGGACGGGTTGCAGCTCATCTGGCCCAGGGTCTCGATGTTGTGCGTCAGCAGCAGGGTGGCGGCACCCATGCGGGCCGCGGCCAGCGCGGCCTCGGTGCCGGCGTGGCCGCCGCCGACCACGATGACGTCGAATTCGGTGGGGTAGTTCATGGGGTCAGGCCTCTTCGATGAGCAGGGTCTTCAGGCCCTCTTGTTGGGCCGCCTGGGCTTGGCGGCGGTCGGCGGTGACGAAGCGATCGGCGCCGCAGGCTTGGGCCGCCGCCAGGTGCAGGGCGTCGCTGGCCGGCAGGCGAGCGTGGCGCAGAAGCAGGGCTTGGCTGAGGGCCTCGACCTTGCGGTCCAGGGCCACGCGCTCGAAGTCGTCGAAGTCGGCCTGCAGCAGGCCCAGCAGGCGCAGCAACTCGGCCTCGGGCAGGGCGTCGCGGTGGGCGGTCAGGGCCGACACCAGCTCGGCCTTGCAATGCGCCGCCACGGCCACCTGGTGGGCCTGGGCCAGGGCGGCCTGCACCGCCTCGCGGCCCGGCTCGGCCAGGTAGCGCTTGACCAACGCCGAGGGGTCCAGCAGCACCTTCACGGACGTTCTCCCTCTCGCTGGGCGATGAGGTGCTGGCTGACGGTCTTGCCGTCGGCCGGGGCCAAGGTGGCCGGCTCGATGGCCTGCTTCCAGGCCGGCACGGCGTCGCGGCCCTCGGGCGGCACGGGCACCAACTCGGCCACGGGCTTGCCATGGCGCAGCAGGCGCACGGTCTGGCCTTGCTCGACCAACTCGAGCACGGCCGCCACGTTGGCGCGGAACTCACTCAGGGGCAGGGCGTGCATGGTGTTTTGTACAAAACGATGAATTTGTACATTGTCGCCCGGTCTGCGAGAAAGCGCCAGGGCCGGGGCAGGGTCGCCCATGCTGGAATGGGGTGTTCCTCTCCTGAAAGGCCCCGTCATGTCCATCTCCATGGTGCAAGCCACCAGCCCCCGCTTCGTCAACGGCCTGCGCAACCTCGCCGCCATCTTGAAGAAAGGCGCCGAGCACGCCGCCGCGCAGGGCTGGGACGCGCAGGTGCTGCTGCAAGCGCGCCTCTACCCCGACATGTTCCCGCTGGTGCGCCAGGTGCAGATCGCCTGCGACTCGGCCAAGGGCGCCGTGGCGCGCCTGGCCGGCGTCGACATCCCCAGCTTCCCCGACACCGAGACGAGCTTCGACGAGTTGCAGGCCCGCATCCAGAAGACCATCGACTTCATCGAGCACGTGGACGCCAGCAAGCTGGACGGCAGCGAAACCCGCGCCATCCACCTCAAGGCCGGCGGCCGCGAGCTCCACTTCGTGGGCAGCCAGTACCTGATGGGCTGGGCCTGGCCCAACTTCCACTTCCACAGCACCACCGCCTACGCGCTGCTGCGCCACAACGGCGTGCCCCTGGGCAAGCGCGATTACCTGGGCGAGGTGTGAGCGCCGCATGAGCACCGAGGCCCTGCCCACCGCGCTGGCGGCCTTGGTGCAGCACGCCCGCCCGATGCGCGTGCCGGCGGGCACGGTGCTGTTCCACGCTGGCCAAGCCTGCCCGGGCTTCCCCATCGTGGACGAAGGCAGCGTGGCCGTGTCGCTCACCGCGCCCGACGGCCGCAGCCTGGAGCTGTACCGGGTGGAGCCGGGCGAGGTCTGCGTGGTCTCGGCCACCTGCTTGTTCGCCCATCGGGTGGCCACCGCCCAGGGCGAGGCCCGCACCGACACCGCCTTGCGCCTGGTCACGCCGGCCGACTTCGAGGCCGTGTGCGAGCAAGACCCCGTGCTGCGCCGCTACGTGATGGGGCTGATGGCCGAGCGCATGGCCGACCTGATGGCCCTGGTGGAGGCCGTGGCCTTCCAGCGCCTGGACCAACGCCTGGCGGCGCTGCTGCTGGCGCAAGGCCCGGTGCTGGCGCGGACGCACCAGCAGCTGGCCGACGAGCTGGGCACCGTGCGCGAGATCGTCAGCCGCCTGCTGCGCCGCTTCGAGCGCGAGGGCTGGGTGAGCCTGGCGCGCGAGCGCGTGGAAGTGCGTGACGCGGCGGGCCTGCAAGGGGTTTGCGCCGCGTCAAACCGGGTGTGACCCAGGTCACCGACGCTGCGGGGTGCGCGGCGCAACATGGCGCCATCGCAACCCACCAGGAGCTTTCCATGTTCAAGACCAACGTCGGCGGCATCGACCGCATCGCCCGCATCGCCGGCGGCCTCGTGCTGTTGGGCCTGGCCGCCACCGGCACCATCGGCGTGTGGGGCTACCTCGGCATCGTGCCCTTGGCCACCGGCCTGATGCGCAGCTGCCCGCTGTACGCGATTGTTGGGCTCAACACCTGCCCGACGAAGTCGTCCTGACCCGGCGAGGCGGCCGCTGGAACGGCCGCTAAAACGGCCGCGCCGGCACCGTGCCCTGCACGGTGTACGCACCACCCGCGGGCAGCAAGCGCACCTCGGCCCGCACCGGGCGGGGCGCGCCGCAGGCGGTGTCGCGCTCCTCGCCCTCGTACTGCAGCACGAGCGCGGGGGCCGTCTGGCCGGGCGCCACCGCCCACTGCCAGCGCGACAGCACCGACCAGCGCGCCGGCCCGTCGCCCGCAGCGGGCTTCTCGCCGGCCTCTGCGCCCGCCTCTTCGCAGCCGGGCTGCGCGCCTTCGTTGGACGAGCTGGTCATCACCGCCTGCGGCAACTGGGGCTTGGCGCCGTCCACGCCCAGGGCGTACAGCTGCAGCCAACTGCCGCAGTACCCCTGCCAGCAGCTGCCCGCTTCTTGCAGCAGCACGGGCGGGCTCGTGCCGGCCGGCGACAAGGCCAACTCGCCCACTTGGCCGCTGAAGCCCGCCTCCACCGGCGCCCCGGCCCGCCCCGCGTAGCGCCAGCCCGAGGCCCCGCGTTCGAAGCGGTGCAGCTCGAAGACGCCCGCCGTGGCGTGACCGGCCAGCGATTGGCCTTGATCGTCGACCGCGTCCACGCGCACCAGCAGCAAGCGCGTGTCGGCCGACAAGGGCACGACCAGGCCCGGCGCCAACACCGCCGGCCCGCCGTCCACCCAGGCCGCCACCGGCTGCTGCGCCGAGGCCCAGCCGGGCACGGCCCTCATCAAGGCCTCGGCCTGGTCGGTGTCGGCCCATCGCGCGGGCCCTGCCGAAGCCGCCGAAGCGGGCGCCGGCACCGGGCCGGACGCAGGCCCCCGCTCGCAGGCCGCCAAGGCCCCAACGCACGCCAGCGCCAGCAGCCAACGCCGCGCGCTCACAGGACCACCCTCCGCACTGCGTGCTTCGGGATTCGCGCTTGGGATCGGCCCGGCGCGCTCATGCCGCCACCGCCAGCATCACCACCGAGGCCTTGAAGCAGGCCGTGGCCGGTTGGCCCACGCGCAGGTCCAGCGCGTCCACGGCGTCGTTGGTCACGCTGGCGGTCAGGGTCAGGCCGCCGGGCAGGGTCAAGCCCACCAGCGAGCCGGTGGCGCCTTTGGTGACGCGCGACACCGTGCCCGCCAGCTGGTTGCTGGCCGACAGGCGGTAGCCGCCGAAGTCCTGCACCAGCACCACCTCGCTGGCCTTCACCATGGCCAGCGCCTCTTGCCCCTCGGCCAGGCCCAGGGCCTCGGCGGCTTCGGCGTTGAGGGCGGCGCGCAGCGGCAGGCCGCCGGGCAGGCTCAAGCGCACCTGCACGGTGGCGGGGCCGCGGGTGAGGGCCTCGATGCGGCCGGCGAACTGGTTGCGGGCGGTGGTCTTCATGGCGGTGCGCCGCAGCAGCGCGGCGAGTTCGGGTTGGTCGGCCAGCCACTGGGCCTGCTCGCGCAGGAAGGCGGCGTGGCGTTGGGTGAGCGTGTGCCAGCCCTGCAGCAGGGCGTGCGCCGCGGGCGTGAGCGCGCTGCCCCCGCCCCCGCGTCCGCCCTGGCGCGCTTGCACCAGTGGGCCGTGGGCCAGGTTGCCAGCTTGCTCCAGCACCAGCCACGCGCCCTTGTAGCTGTAGCCGGCGGCGCGTGCGGCGCGCTGCAGCGAGCCGGTGTCGGCCAGCGCCTGCAGCAGCGCGAAGAAGCGCGCGTCCAGCCGGCCGGCCAGGCGCAGCTCGCCGCTCAACAAACCGTTCGACCCGCCATTCATGCCAGCAGGGCGCGGCGGCGCGCGCGCTCGGGCGTGTCGGGCTCGGGCTGCAGGCCGGCCTCGGCCAGGGCGTCGGGCGAGGCATCGCGCAAGTTCACGTGCTTCAGCACGCGGCCCTCGTCGATCAGCACCGCCTCGTCGGCCAGGTCCAGGAGGTCGTCCACGTCGTGCGTCACCAGCACCACCGGCACGCCCCACTCGGCACAGGTCTGCGCCAGCTCGCGGCGCAGGGGCACGCGCAGCTGCGGGTTCAACGCGGCGAAGGGCTCGTCCAGCAGCAGCAGCTCGGGCTCGCAGGCCAGGGCGCGGGCCAGGGCCACGCGCTGGCGCTGGCCGCCCGACAGGCGGTCGGGCCGGCTGTGGGCCATGGCACTCAGGCCGAAGCGAGCCAGCAGCGCGTCCACGCGCGCCGCGTCGGCGGGCTTCAGGCGCTGCCACCAGCGCGTCAGCCCGAAGGCCACGTTGGCGCGCACGCTCAGGTGCGGGAACAGCGCGTAGTGCTGGAACAGCAGGCCCACGCGGCGCTCGGGCACCGGCTGGTTCACGCGCTGCGCCGTGTCCAGCCACACGCGGCCGTTGACCACCACGCGGCCTTCCGTCACCGGGGCCAGGCCGGCGATGGCCTGCAGCGCCAGCGACTTGCCCGCGCCCGAGGCGCCGTACACGCCCAGCACCTTCGCCTGGCTGCGCAGGGCCAGGTCCAGCGTGAAGCGCCGGGGGCCATCGCGCAGCGTGGTGTGCAGGGCCAAGTCGATCATGGCGCGCCGAAGCCTTGCTGCCGCAGCAGCGCCTGCGCCGCTGGGCTGGCCAAGAACTGCACGAAGGCGCGGGCCAGCGCGTGCTGGCCCGTGGCGCTTGCCACGGCCACCGGATGGCGAATGGGCGCGTGCCCGCCCACCGTGGCGACCACGCGCACCTTGCCCGCGGTGCTGGCGGCGTCGGTGGCGTACACGAAGCCGGCCTCCACCTCGCCGCGCGCCACGTAGTCCAAGACCTGGCGCACGTGGTCGGCGGGCACGAGCTTGGGCTGCAAGGCCGCCCACTGCCCGCGCGCTTCCAGGGCTTGTTGCGCGTAGCGGCCGGCGGGCACCGAGCCCGGCTTGCCCAGCGCAATGCGCTTCACGCCCGGCCCCGTCAAGGCGTCCAGGCCCGTCAGGTGGCTCCCCGCCGGGGCCACCAGCACCAGCGTGTTCGTGGCCAGCACGCGGCGCGTGGCGGGGTCGATCAAGCGTTGCGCGGTGGCGCGGTCCAGGGTCTCTTCGTCGGCCGTCGCCAGCACGTCCACCGGCGCGCCAGCGGCCAGCTGCTGCAGCAGCACGCCCGAGGCCGCGAGGTTGAGCCGCACGCTCACGCCCGGGTGCTGCGCTTCGAAGCGCGGGACCAAGGCCTTCATCGCATCGCCCAGGCTGGCGGCGGCCGAGACGGTCAGCGTTTGCGCCTGCGCCCAGGCACTGGCGCCCAGCAGCAGCGCCGACAGCGCCCATCGACGGCTTCGCAAGCCCATGCTCATTGCCTCACGGGGTGGTTGTTCAACAGGCGGTTGGACAGCAGCAGCACCGCCACCGACAGCGCCGACACCGCCAGCGACAAGGCCAAGGCCAGCTCGTCGCGCCCGGCCTGCACGGCGTCGTAGATCGCCATGGCCGCGGTTTGCGTTTGGCCTGGGATGGAGCCGGCCACCATCAGCGAAGCGCCGAACTCGCCCATCGCCCGCGCGAACGCCAGCAGCGTGCCGGCCAGGATGCCGGGCCAGGCCAGGGGCAGCGTCACCCGCAGGAACACGCCCCAGCGCGACTGCCGCAAGGTGCGCGCCGCGGCTTCCAGCTCGGGATCCACCTGCGCCAGCGCCGTGCTGGCGGCCTTCAGCACCAGGGGCAGCGCCACCAGGGTGGAGGCCAGCACCGCGCCGTGCCAGTGGAAGATCAACGAGTAGTCGAAGTGCTCGCGCAACCACGCGCCCACCGGGCCTTGGCGTCCCATCAGCAGCAAGAGGCCGTAGCCCAGCACCGTGGGCGGCAGCACCAGGGGCAGCATGCACAGGGCCTCCAGCACCGTGCGCCCCGGCAGGGTCGTGCGCGCCACCACCCAGCCCAAGCCCACGCCCAGCAGCAAGGCAAAGGCCGTGGCCAGCGCGGCCACGCGCAGGGTCAGCAGCAGGGGGTCGGCGGCGGCGGCCGTGAGCAGCTCGGTCACCCCCGCAATGTAGCGAACTACATCACGCGGTCAGCGCCTGAAGCGCCGCCACGCCCACGGGCGGCTCGGCCTGCCAAGGCAGCACGTGGCAGCGTTGGGCCAGCCCGCCCAGCACGCGCGCGAACTGCGCCTGCTCGCCGCGCACGCGGGCGCGCAGCAGCGGATCGCGCGGGCCGGCGGCCGCCAGGCTGCGGTTCACCACCCAGGCAAAGGGCTCGATGCGTGCGCGGCGCAGGTCGTCTTGCAGGGCCGCGGCCTCGCTCACCGGCGTCGTTTCGGGCAGGGTGACCAGCAGGATGCGCGTGTAGGCCGGGTCTTGCAGGTGCATCAGGGGCGTCACGAAGTGCGTGCCCGCGCCGGCCAGGGACTGCGCCATCTGCCGGTGGTACGCCCCCGTGGCGTCCATCAGCAGCAGGGTGTGGCCGGTGGGGGCGGTGTCCAGCACCACGAAGCCGCGCCGGGCGCTGTTCACTGTGCGCGAGAAGGCGTGGAACACGGCCACCTCCTCGGTGCAGGGCGAGCGCAGGTCCTCCAGCAGCAAGGCGCGGCCGGCCTCGTCCAGCTCGGCCCCGCGCGCGGCCATCGCCCGGGCGATGTAGCGCTCGGTCTCGGCCGCGGGGTCGATGCGGCTCACGGTCAAGCCCTCGGGCGCGTCGCCGGCCAGGGTGGCCGTCAGGTGCGCGGCCGGGTCGGTGGTCGACAGGTGCACCGTCTTGCCCCGCGCCACCAGGGCCAGGGCCAACGCGGCGGCCACGGTGGTCTTGCCCACGCCGCCCTTGCCCATCACCATCACCAGGCCGTGGTCTTGTTCGGCCAAAGCGTCGGCCAGGGCCGCGAGGTTCTGCACCTCGGGCGGCAGGGGCGGCGGCTCGCCCAGCAGCGGCGCGTCGTCGGGCGGCTGCAGCAGGGCGCGCAGCGCGGGCAGGCCCACCATGTCAAAGGCGCGCAGCGGCAGCTGCGCTTGGCTCAAGCCCCGCAGGCCCTCGGGCAGTTGCGCCAGGGCGCGCTCGCCCAAGGCCTGCCAGGCCTGGGCCACCGGGTCGTCGGCCACCGTGGCGCGGAACACCGCGTTCACCACCAGGTGCTGGCGCGTCAGGCCCAGTTGCAGCAGCTCGTCGTGCGTGCGCGCAGCCTCGCGCAGCGCGGCGGCGTCGGGCCGGGTGACGAGCACGATCAAGGTTTGCGCCGGGTCGGCCAAGGCTTGCAGGCCCTGGCGAAAGCGCGACTCCTGCATCTTCAGCCCCGAGTGAGGCCCCAGGCACGACGCCCCCCGGTCGTTGCCCGACAAGAAGCCGGCCCAGGCCTTGGGCAGGCTCAGCAGGCGCAGGGTGTGGCCGGTCGGGGCGGTGTCGAACACCACGTGGTCGAAGCCCTCGGCATCGCCCGCCAGCAGACCGACGAAGTCGTCGAAGGCCGCGATCTCTGTCGTGCACGCGCCCGACAGCTGCTCGCGCACCTGGGCTTGCTGCGCCAGGTCGTCGGCAGGCAGTTGGGCCACGACGCGGTGCCGGTAGGCCTCGGCCGAAGCGTCGGGGTCGATGTTCATCGCCTGCAAACCCGGCGCGCCCGCCACGGCCACGGCGCGAGCGCCCAGGCGCAGGCCGAGCATTTCGTCGAGGTTGGACGCGGGGTCGGTGCTCACGAGCAGCACCCGGCGCCCCGCGTCGGCCAGGGCCAGGGCCGTGGCGCAGGCGACGGAGGTTTTGCCCACGCCGCCCTTGCCCGTGAAGAACAAGAAGCGCGGCAGTGGGTGGGGCAACAGCGGGCGAAGCGAGGACGGCAGGTCGGTGGGCATGGGCCCAGACTAGACCCTGCCGCGCTGCCTCGCCCTGCGCGAGGTCAAAGTCGCGCGCGGCCGGCGCTCAGGCGGCCAGCCAGTGCTGGGCCTGCAATTGCCCTTGCTGGGTGGCAAAGCGCAGCGCCTGCTGCGCGGTGTCGAAGGTCGGCGCGAAGCGCATCACGCGATCGTGCGAGGCCTGGCCCCGCCCACTTTGGATGGACACGGCACCGATGAAGCGGCCGTCGTGGGCCGGGCGAACGAAGGGCGAGATGCGGTACTTGCCCAGGTGGAACGAACTGGAAATGGAAGACTTTCAAGGCACCGGCCGGTCCGCCTGACACAGGGCGGGGGCGGCACCGGAGTCGCGGTGGGCGCGGGGCCCGGGGGCGACGGAGGGTGAAGGGCGACCGGTGGGACCGGTCCAGCCACGGGGTGCGGGCAAGGGGCCGTGGGCCCTGTTCCCGCGCGTTCGGCCTGGCAGGCAGGCTTCGAACGCTCTCGCGAACCGGGGGAACGAACTGGGGTGTCACACCGACACGCCCCCGGCGCAAGGCGCGCATGGTAGCGCATGCATTGAAAAACACCAAATGCGACAAGCACTTAGCGATGACGGCTCGCGGTCGCCTCGCGTCCTCAATCCGCGCCCCCCATTCCTCAATCCGTCGCCACCGGCCGGTGCGCGGCCCCGGGGTGACGTGCAATGGCGGCTTCCAAGGAGCTTCGCCATGCAACGCCGAACCGCCCTCGCCGCCGGGATTCTGCCCAGCGCCCTCCCCTGCTGGGCCGTGGCCCAGGCGCCTGCGTCCGACCTGGACTTGCTGGAACAGGCCCTGCGCGCCCTGCACCCGGGCCTGCACCGGTACCAAAGCGAGGCGGCCTTGGCCACCGGTTTCCACCGACTGCGCCGCGCCTGGGACGCGGCGGACGGCCCCCGGGACCGCTTCTTGGCCCTCAACGCCTTTCTCGGCACCCTGCGCTGTGGGCACACGTACACCAACTTCTACAACCAGCGCGGGGACGTGAAGCAGTCCTTGGTGCTGGGCGCGCCCCGCCTGCCCCTGCACTTCGTGTGGGCCGGCGACGCGGCGGTGGTGACCCGCGTGCACGCCAGCGCGGCCGCCCAAGTGCCCGTGGGCAGCCGCCTGCAGGCCATCGACGGCCGCTCCATGGCCGCGTTGCGCGAGGCCCTGCGCCCCTTGGTGCGGGCCGACGGGCACAACCTCGCGGCGCAAGACGCCTTGCTCGCGCCCACGGGGGCCGACGAGCTGGAAACCTTCGACGTGCTGCACCCCTTGGTTTTCGGCGCGCGCGAGGCCTTCGCCGTCGACCTCCTCACCCCGGCCGGGCAGCCGCGGCGCGTGGCCCTGCGCGGGCTGTCCCACGCCGAGCGACGGGCCATGCGGCCCGAGCCCGAGACCGAGCCGAGCGACGCCACCCCGCCCTGGCCCCTGACCTTGCACGACGACGGCTGTGCCGTGCTGCGCATGCCCGGCTGGGCCATGTACCGCACGCGCTGGGACTGGCAGGCCTACCTGGGCCGTTGCTTCGAACGCCTGCAGGCCGAGCGGGTGCGCGGCCTGGTGATCGACCTGCGCGGCAACGAAGGCGGGCTGGACTGCGGCGATGCGCTGCTGGCGCGGCTCATCGACGCGCCCCTGGACGCCGGGCTTACGCAGCGCCGCGTGCGCTACCGCCAAGTGCCGGCCGAGCTGAACCCGCACCTCGACACCTGGGACGACGGCTTCCGCGACTGGGGCGACCGCATCCAGCCGCACAGCCCGGGCTGGTTCCACTTTCGCGACCAGCCCATCGACCGCATCGCGCCGGCCGGCCCGCGCTTTCGCGGGCGCGTGGCCGTGCTCGTGGACGGCAGCAACCACTCGGCCACCTTCCGCTTCGTGCAGCTGGTGCAACGCCACCGCCTGGGCACGCTGGTGGGCAGCCCCACCGGCGGCAACCAGCGCGGTATCAACGGCGGGGCCTTCTTCTTCCTGCGCCTGCCGGGCAGCGGCATCGAGGTCGACCTGCCGCTCATCGGCACCTTCGCCCCCGAGGGCACGCCTGACGCGGGACTGCGACCCGACGTGCCGGTGGCCGCCACCGCCGCCGACTGGGCGGCGGGGCGGGACCCGGTGTTGGCGGCCGGGCGGCGGGCCGTCAGGGCTTGAGGTGCTTGTCCAAGAAGTCTTTGATGGCCGCGTTCGCCTTGGCCTGGTTGGCCTTTTTGCTGAAGCCGTGCCCTTCGTCGTCAAACACAAGGTACTCCACGGGCACGCCGTTTTTCTTCACGGCGGCCACGATGTCGTCGCTCTCGGGCTTGATCACGCGAGGGTCGTTGGCGCCCTGAATGACCAGCAGCGGCTTGCGGATCTCTTTGGCGTGGAACAGCGGGCTGGTGGCGATGAGGAAGTCCTTGTCCTTCACCGGGTCGCCCACCTCTTGGTACAGGGCCAGGCGGAAGCTCTCCCAGTACGGCGGGATGCTCTCCAGCGTGCGCAGCCAGTTGCTCACGCCAAAGATGTTCACGCCCACCTTGAAGGCCTCGGGACGGAAGGCCATGGCCGCCAGCGTCATGTAGCCGCCGTAGCTGCCGCCCATGATGCCGATGCGCTCGGGGTCGATGACACCGGTGCTGGCGAGGTAGGTCTTCGCCTCGATGCAGTCCCACAGCGGCTCGCGGCCGTGCTTGCCGTCGTCGGCGGTGAAGAAGGTCTTGCCGTAGCCCGAGCTGCCGCGGTTGTTGATGCCCAAAACCGCGTAACCGTGGTTGGCCAGGTACTGGGCCAGCGCGTTGTAGTTGCGCGTGGTTTGCCCGCCGGGGCCGCCGTGCACCAGCAGAACCGCCGGTACCTTGGCGTTCGGGCTGGCGCCTTTGGGCTCCCAGTACACGCTGGGGATGACCATGCCGTCGAAGCTCTTGAAGCGCACCACCTTCGAGTCGACCAGGTCCTTGGGATCGATGTCTTTGGACAGCGACTGCGTCAATTGCGTGGTCTTGCCGGTTTTGAAGTCCAGCACGTACAGGTTGCTGGGCGAGCGGTCGCCGTTCAAGTAGAAAGCCATCTTGCCGCCGCTGTTGGCCACGCGCACGTTGCGCACCTCGCCACCCGGCAGCTTGGGCAGGGCCATGGGCTTGCCGTCCTTCTCCAGCCGCAGCGTGGTGCTCGCGTCGGCGTTGATGCCCGTGACGCGGATGCGGCCGTCGTGCGAGTACATGCTGTACATCACGTCCCAGTCGGCTTTCTCAACGTCCTGCTTTTGGCCGGTGGCGATGTCGTGCGCCACCACGCGGGTGAACTCGCTGCCCTCGTTGCTCAACAGCAGCAGGCGCTGGCCATCGGGCGTGAAGTCGCTGGGGGTGATGCTGGCCACGCCTTGGTGCTGGCTGATGTGCTTCGTTTGGCCGGTTTGCGTGTCGTGCAGGTAGGTGTCGTTGTCGGCCTGCGTGTTGGCCTTGGACAGCGCGATGTAGCGGCCGTCGCGGCTGATGGCGCCCAAGCCAAAGCCCTGATCGTTCTTGAAGACCAGCGTCCGCACGTAAGACTTGGCGTCATAGCGGTACAGGTCGAAGAAGCGTGGGTCGCGCTCGTTGGTGCTGACGTAGAAGCCTGTGCCGTCGACCGTCCAACCCTCGAAGTCGGCTTTGAGCTTGTCGCCCGGTGTCAGGTCCTTCTCGCTGCCATCCAACTCGCGCACGTACAGGTGGTTCAGTTCGTTGCCACCTTGGTCGCGCGTGTAGAGCACGCGGTCGTCCTTGGGAAAGTAGCTCACCGCGTAGTGGCTGTCGGTCTTGCTGTGGGTCAGCGCCACCGGGGTGCCGCCTCCCACAGGCACGCTGTACAGGTTGAAGATGCCGCTGACGTCGCTGTGGAAGAGCACGCGACTCTCGTCGGCGTTGAACGAGGCGCCGCCAATGCGCGTCGTGGCCATGAACTGCTCGATCGTGTAGCGCTTGGCGGCCTTGGCCGGCGCGGCTTTGGCGGTCGGGGTCTGAGCCTGCAGCAGCGCAGGCGCGCCGAAGCTCCCCATCGCCACGGCACAGGACAGGGCCACCGCCCGCCACGTCAGGTTCGTTCGCATGTCGACTCCATCTCAAGTTGAAAAGACGCGCACTCTCGCCAGGACTGGTCACTGCGGCCAGCGGCGGACGACAGTCTGCAGCCTGGCAGGTGCCACCGGGCCCCTCATCCGACGGCTTGCCGGCCACGCCGGGGCTGACTATCCTCGCTGGCAAGACGCCCATCGACAAGGTTCCAGGGAAGGACGAGGCACCGCGCGTGGCCATTCAAGAGCGTTTCTCGCTGAGAACCAGCCTGTTCATCCTGGTGCTGGCATGCGTGGGGCCCTTGGCCGCGCTGAGCGCCGTGCTGCTGGTGCGCCAAGACCTCCAACAGCGCGAGCAAGTGGAGGCCAGCACTGAACTGCTGGCGCGCAAGGTCGTTGCCGACCTCGACCGCGAAATGGCGGGCATTGAAGCCGCCTTGAAGGTGCTGAGCACCTCGCAATCGCTGCAAACCGGCAACTTGCGCGCCTTCCACGAAGAAGCCTCGCGCGCGTTGCGCAGCGGCATCGTGCGCAACTACGTGCTGACCGATGCGCAAGGTCGCCAGAGGGTCAACACCCTGGTGCCATTCGGGCAGGCACTGCCCACCGGCGGCACGCCCGAACAATTGATGGACGTGTTCCACCAACGGACACCGGTGCTGACCGACCTGTTCATTGGCCCCGTCACCCGCAAGCCCACCACCGCCATGGGCGTGCCGGTCGTGGTGGATGGCGAAGTGCGCTACAGCCTCAACATGGGGCTGCCGGCAGACACGCTGAACAAGATGCTCGAGCGCCAACCGTTGCCAGCGGAATGGTTGGTGGCCGTGCTCGACCGCCATGGCGTCATCGTCGCCCGCTCGCGGGATGCGCCACGGTTCGTCGGCACCCCGGCGGTGGCCGAACTCGTGGCCACCGTCAAGGCGCAGCGTGAAGAACGGCTGCACATCCTTACCCGTGAGGGCGTTCCGGTGTCCACCAGTGTTGCGCGCTCCGAGCGCTGGGGCTGGAGCGTGGCCGTGGGCGCTCCCGAACACTTGTTGCGGGACCAGCGCACGGCCATGACGGCCACCGTGGCCGCGGGCACCCTGGCGGCCATCGGCCTGGGGCTGACCGTGGCCTGGCGCTTGGCACGTCGAGTGCTGGCCACGGTGCAAGGGCTGAACGCCGCCGCCCGCGCCTTGCACCGCGGCGAACCCTTGCAACTGCCCCGCGTGCAGCTGCGCGAGGCCGAAGCCGTGGCGCAAGCCATGCAGCGCGCGGCAGTGGCCATGGAGCAGGTGAAGTACCTGGCCCAGCACGACAGCCTCACCGGGCTCGCCAATCGCATGCTGTTCGTGGAATTGGCCCGCCACCGCCTGGCGCTGGCCCGCCGCCAAAACCAAACCTTGGCGCTGCTGGCCATCGACCTGGACGGCTTCAAGGCGGTGAACGACACCGACGGCCATGCGGCCGGCGACAGCGTGCTCAAGCAGGCCGCCGCGCGCCTGGAGGCCGCCTGCCGCGAGGCCGACGTGGCCGCGCGCCTGGGGGGCGACGAGTTCATGGTGCTGCTGGGCAGCACCGACGCGGCCAACGCCGAGCGCACCGGCCAGCGCCTCATCGACGCGCTGGCCCAGCCCTACGCCGGCACGGATCAGGCGGTCTCGGCCAGCGTGGGCCTGGCCCTGTTCCCCGAGCACGGCGAGCACCTCGAGGCCTTGATGGCCCGGGCCGACGAGGCCCTGTACGCGGCCAAGGCGGCGGGCAAGCACCGCCTGCGCCGCGCGCCGCCCGCGCCTTAGCGCAGCTGCAAGCGCTGCCCTTCGGGCACCGTGCGCTCGTCCTCTCGGCCGTTCAGGCGGTAGCGAACGCGCAAGACCTTCGGCTCGTTCGGGGCGGGGTCGCCACCGGCCATCTCGTTGTTGACCCGGACGTTCAGGCGGTCGGTCGCCACCCGTGCTTGCAAGCGGTCGGTGACGTCCATCCACCGGCCTCGCGCGCCGTACTCGGCCCGCAAGATCTGCAGCCGGCGCTGCGGGCCGGTCGTGCCGCCCCAGCCGCCGTCCCAATCGTCTTGGCCCCAGCCGCCGCCGCCCCAGCCGCTGAACTGCGCCCCGTCGACCAAGCTGCCTTCGACGTACTCGAAAGTGCGCGGGCCGCGCGGGCCGCGGGCGTGGATGCGCAAAACCTTGACCTGGCCCTCGTGCGGATCGATGCCGAAGGTGCGGTTGCTCAGCCGGAAGCGCTCGTCGCGCTGGGCCAGCTGGCGCAGGCGTTCGGTCACGTCCGCGTGGCGCTGCGCGGTGCCGTACAGCGCCCGCACGATCAGGTACTCGCCGTCGCGGCCGTCGTCGTAGCCGGGCCGTTCGCCCCAGCCGCCTTCGCCCCCGCCTTGGCCCCAGCCACCGCCGCGCCAGCCTTCGAACAGGGCGCCGTCCACCACGCTGCCCTCCACGTACTCGAAGGTGCGGCTGCGGCCGCTGCGGCCCACGGCTTGGATGCGCAGGGCCTTGACCTCGCCCCGGGCCGGGTCCACGCCGAAGGTGTCGTTGCCCAGGCGGAAGCGCAGGTCCTGCCGCGCCAGCTCGCGCAGGCGGTCGGTCACGTCCACGAAGCGCTGGGGCGTGCCGTAGACCGCGCGCTGGATGCGGTACTCGCCCTCGTCGTCGTGGCGCGGCCGGGCCCCGGCCGCGCGGCCGCCCAAGGTCAACAGTCCCAGGCCCAGCAGGGCCAACACATCCGAACGCTTCATGCAGCAGTCTCCATGTCGAAAGGGCCGGCCTCAGCGGTAGAAGGCTTCGACCGTGCCCTTGAGCTTGATCAGCAGCGGGCGGCCCTTGCGGTCCACCGCGCGGCCGGCGGGCACCTTGATCCAGCCTTCGCTGAGGCAGTACTCCTCAACGTCGAAGCGGTCCTTTCCGTTGAACCGGATGCCGATGTCGTGCTCGAACACCGCGGCCACGTGGTGCGGGCTGCGGGGGTCCACCGACAGGTGGTCGGGCAAGGGCGGGCGATCGGTGGGGGCGGTGTCGGTCATGGTCGTGCGAAGCGAGGGAAGAACAAAGGCGAGATTGTCCGGGCTTTGCCGTGACCATCGGCTGGTGCGCCCTGGCCTTCCTACGATCGCCGGCTTCGCCGACGACCGGGCAGCGCCCTTGCTGTCCCCCGCACCATGCTCCCCATCCGCACCCTCACAAGCGCCGCCGCCCTGGCGGTGCTGCTGCTCACCGCCGGCCAGGCCGACGGCGCGGGCACCGCCACCGCCAGCCCCCAAGTGCTGGAGCAGGTCTTCCGCGCCCAGCCCTACCGGGGCGAGCCGGCCCGCGAGGCCAGCTTCAGCCACAGCGGTCGGTACCTGGCCTACCTGTGGAACCCCTTCGGCGAGCCCGGCGGGGACCTGCACGTGCACGACACGCGCACCGGCAAGACGATCCGCGTGACCTCGCGCCAGCGCATGGCCGCGTTCGACACGCCCGAAGACCTGGCGCGCTTCGACACCAAGCGCCAGCAGCGCGACCGCGAGTGGTCCGAGGCCCAGGCCAAGGTCGAGGCCCAACAGGCCTACCTGCGCGGCGAGGCCGTGGACCTGGCCCAGTGGGACCGCGCCGCGCTGGAGCTGGTGAAGAAAGAAGCGGCCGCCAAGAAGGCCCGGGACGACGCCCAAAAGGCGGCCGACAAGGCCGAGGCCGAAGCGGAGAAGCGCGCCATGGCCGAGCTGGCCGCCCGCAGGGCTGGCAAGCCGGTGCCGCCTGCTGCTGCGGCATCCGCAGCACCCGCGCCCGCGGCGGCCGCCTCTGGGGTGGAGAAGGAAGACTGGGAGTGGCGCGACGAGCTCAAGAAGCACCGCGCCAAGCACAAGCTCAAGCCCACCGACCTTTACCCCGGCGTCGCCCAGATCGAATGGGCGCACGAGCGCGACGAGTTGGTGTTCCAGTACCGCGGCGGCCTGTACCGCTGGCAGGCCAGCGCGCCCGAGCAGATGCAGCCCCTCGTGGTGACGCAGCGCAACCTGCGCATCGTGGCCTACACGCGCGACGACCAGGGCTTCATCTACCTGGACGACGGCAAGCTGCTGCGCAGCCGTTTCGCCGCTGCCGGCGTGCACGTGCTCAACCGCGAGCTGGTGCACCCCGACGACGCCGAGCGCAAGTACAAGATCGAGGCCACCACGCTGAGTGACGACGGCCGCTGGATGGCGCTGGTCGCCCGCGCGCCGCTGGGCGAAGAGGGCAAGCCGCCGCCCAAGCCCGGCCGCCAGGTGGAAATCATGAGCTACGCCGAGCGTTTCGCCACCGCCAAGAAGGTGGACCGCGAGGTCTCCGACGACAAGCGCCTGCAAGCGCCGCTGGCGATCTACATCCGCCAAGTGCCCACGGGGCCTGAAGCGCCGGCCAAGCAGCCCGATCCCGTCTACACCCACAAGGGCGGCGACGTCTGGTTCGAACTGAGCCCCATCGCCTGGACGAAGGACGGCAGCCGTTACGCCTTCAGCACCTGGGAGCGCGAGAAGGAACTGCTGCGCGTTTACCTGGGCAGCGCGAGCGAGACCGCCAAGCCCGAGCTGGTGCTGGAGCGCCGCGGCGACGTGGGCCACGAGGTGGTGAGCGTGCTGCGCCCGCAGTTCACGCCCGACGGCAAGACCCTGGTGCTGAGCCTGGACGAGGCGGGCTACCGCCAGCCCTACGGCCTGGACGTGGCCACCAAGGCGCTGCGCCCCCTGGTGAAGGGCCACTTCGAAGCGCACACCGTGCTCGGCTTCACCCCCGACAGCCGCGCCATGTTCGTGCTGGCCAACCGCGACGACTGGGCCGCCATGAACGTCCACCGCGTCGACCTGGCCACGGGCGCCATGACGCCCCTGGGCGCCGCGCCCGACTACCACCGCAACGCCGCGGTGTCTTTCGACGGCCGCTGGGCCGCCGCCGTGGCCGGGAACTGGGCCGAGCGCCCCGAGCTCAAGCTGCTGCAAGCCGGCCAAGCGCCCAAGGTGCTGACGCAAAGCCACGACCCTGCTTGGGACCGGCTGGGCCTCTTGAAGCCCGAGCGCTTCAGCTTCCAGAACCGCCACGGCGACACCCTGCACGCCTACGCCTTCAAGCCCGCCGGCTGGCAGGCCAGCGACCGCCGTTCGGCCATCGTCTACGTGTACGGCGGCCCGCTGAACGACCGCCACACCGTCGAGACCGACAGCTTCCAACCCACCGGTTACCTGTTCAACCAGTACATGACGGCGCGGCACGGCTTCGTCACCGTCAGCATCGACACGCGCGGCCACAGCAACTACGGCCGCCGGTTCAGCGGTGCCAACTGGGAGCAGCCCGGCCAGCCGCAAACCGAAGACCTGGAGGACCTGAAGGCCCACATGGTCAAGACGATGGGCGTGGACGCCGCGCGCGTGGGCCTGAACGGCTGGAGCTTTGGCGGCTTCCAGACCCAGTACACGATGTTCACGCAGCCCGAGTTGTTCGCGGCCGGCATCGCCGGCGCCGGGCCCACCGAATGGGAGAACTACAACAGCTGGTACAGCGGCCGCACCATCGGCAAGGTGGACCGCAGCAAGCCCAACCTGCGCAAGTTCAGCCTGCTGCCCCTGGCCCCGGGCCTGAAAAAGCCGCTGCTGCTGGTGCACGGCATGCAGGACCCGAACGTGCTGTACCAAGACACGGTCAACATCTACCGCGCGCTGCTGGAGAGCGGCAAGGAAGCGCTGGTCGACCTGTTCCTCGACCCCGATGGCGAGCACGCCATGGGCGGGGCGGTGAAGACCGCGGCCTGGCACCGCAAGTACGAGGCCTTCTGGCTGCGCACCCTGGGCGCGGCGGCCCCGGCGAAGTGATGCGCTGCGGGGCGCTGGGCCGGGCCTAGGCCTGGCGCCAGAGCGCCTCGCAGGCGGCCGGCGCCAGGGCCGGGTGCCACAAGAAGCCCTGGCCCTGGTTGCAGCCCAGGCGCTGCAGGAGCTCGCGCTGGGCCTCGGTTTCCACGCCCTCGGCCACGGTGCGCAGGCCCAGGTTCTGGGCCATGTGCACCACGGCGCGCACGATGGCTTCGTCGTGCGCCGTGCCGCCCAGGCGGGCGACGAAGGAGCGATCGATCTTGAGCCGGCCGATTTGGAAGCGGCGCAGGTAGCCAAGGTTGGAGTAGCCCGTGCCGAAGTCGTCGATGGCCAGCTCCACGCCCATGTCCACCAGGGTGTTCAAGGTGCGCGGGCCATCGCCCACCTCGTCCATCAGCATGGACTCGGTCAGCTCCAGCTCCAGCGCGCCCGGTTGCAGGGCCGTCTCGGCCAAGGCCTGCCGCACCTGCTCGGCAAAGCCCGTGCGGCGCAATTGCACCGGGCTCACGTTGACCGACACGCGCAGGTGTGCGGGCATGCCGGCCTCGCGCCAGGTCTGCACCTGCTGGCAGGCGGTGCGCACCACCCACAGGCCCAAGGGCACGATGAAGCCATTGCGTTCGGCCTGCGGGATGAAGCGCGCGGGCGACACCTCGCCCAGTTCGGGGTGCTTCCAGCGCAGCAAAGCCTCGAACCCGGACAGGTCGCCGGTGGCGAGGTCGTACTGCGGCTGGTAGGCCAGGCGGAATTGATCGCCCCGCAGCAGAGCCTCGCGCAGCGCGGCGTCCAGCACGAGTTGCTCCTCCACCGTGGCCTGCAAGCGCTCGTCGAAGAAGTGGAACTGACCGCGGCCCATTTCCTTGGCGCGGTACATGGCCAGGTCGGCCCGCTTGACCAGGTCGTCGAACGCCTGGGCGTCGGCCGGGTACAGCACCACGCCCATGGAGCCCCCGCAGTTCACGCTGCGCTCCTGCACGCTGAAGGGCTCGGCCAGTGCCGCCACCACCTGCTCGGCCACGCGGCTGGCGCGCTCGCCGCGGTCCAGCCCGGTGAGCAGGATGAGGAACTCGTCGCCGCCGAAGCGGGCCAGGGTGTCGGTGTCGCGGATCAGCGGCTGCAGGCGTTGTGCCACCGCCTGCAGCAGCGCGTCGCCGGCCGGGTGGCCCATGCTGTCGTTGACGAGCTTGAAGTGGTCGAGGTCGAAGTACAGCAAGGCCACCTGCTCGCCGCTGCGCTTGGCGTGGGCGGCAGCGCGCTCGAAGCGCTCTTGCGCCAAGGCGCGGTTGGGCAGGCCGGTGAGGCTGTCGTGGTGGCTCAGGTAGCGCACCTGGTCGGCGTGGTCTTGGGCGCTGCGCGCCTCGGCCTCCACCTGCGTCACCGCCAGCATCAGGTCGCGCGCCAACCAGCGCGCCGCCAAGCCGGTGATGAGCAAGAGCGTGGCGTGGTCGGTGATGATCGACCAGTTCATGGGCTTGACCACGAAGCGCACCCAGCCGTTCAAGTCGGCCAGGCCCACGGCCAGCACGTTGAGCACCATCGCCGTCAGCAGCACGCGGAACAGCAGGCGCTCGCCCAAGAGGGCGGTGAACAGCAGTACGCCCGGGTAGGCCGCCATCGCCGGGTCCCGCAGGCCCATGTTCGACCACATGAGGGTGGACAGGCCGATGAACAGCGTGCTGAGCATCAGGTTGACCGCCAGTCGGTCGCGCCCTTGCCGCGCAAAGAGGTACGCCGCCATGCAGCCCACAGCGCTGAGGCTCAGCACCGCGCTCACCACGGGCTTCGCGAACCCCAGGCCCGTCAACAAACTGGCGCACAGCGCCACCGCGCTGAGCAGGCACAGCGTGCGAACGCGCCGGGCGCGTTTGTCGTGCCGCTGCGCGGCCAGGGTCGACAGGGGGTTGGGGGCCGTGTCCAGGGCTTGCTCCGGGGCCAGGGAAAGCGGCGCAGCATAGGGGCTGCCCCCGTTCCTGACGAGAGTCTGACACCCGGGCCCGCACGGCGGCGTCGCCGCCGTGACTTAACCCTCAGTGGCCCGTGCCGGCGGCGCCACGGCGCGGCCCGCCGGCCGTTACAAATTCCCGGCGAACAGGCGCTTGAGCAACAGGCCCTTGAAGCCTTGGGCCTCGTCCAGGCCCAGGCGTTCCAGGTAGGCCGGGGGCGCTTCTTTGCCTTCCCACAGGCTCTTGAGCGCCATCGTGACCAGCTCCACCGGGTGTTGCGTGGCCTTCTTCAAGCGGCGCAGCGCGGCCACCATCTTCAACTCGTCGGCCGTGAGGTCGGTGCCAAAGGGGAAGCCGGGCAGCAGACCGGCCACCGTCCAGGGGTGCAAGCGGTCGTCCAGCGCCTGGGGGGTGTTGTGCGTCCAGGCCTCGGGCAGTTGCCAGTCGCGCGGCAGCTTGCCATGGGCTTGCGCGGCGCTCACCAGCTCGGGTTGGAAGCGGGAGTCGGCGATGCGGATCAAGCGCTGCACCACCTCGTGGTCGGGTTGCGCGCGCAGGTCGGCCACGCCGTACTCGGTGATGACGATGTCGCGCAGGTGCCGCGGGATGGTGGTGTGCCCGTAGCTGAAGACGAGGTTGCTGACCGGGCCGTCCTTCGTGTCGTGCGTGGCGCGCAGCATCAGGATGGAGCGCGCGTCGGGCAGCGCGTGGGCCATGGCCACGAAGTTGTACTGCCCGCCCACGCCGCTCACCACCTGGCCCGATTCGAGCGCGTCCGAGGCCGCGGCGCCCAGCAGGGTCACCTTCATCGTGGTGTTCATGAAGCGCGCGTGGCGCCGCTGTACGCGCTTGAGCTGCGTCTCTTCGGCGCTGTGGCCGTAAAGCTGGTTGATGAAGTCGATGCGCGTCATGTCGATGCGCGCTTTTCTCTCGGCCGGCATGGTGCGCAGGCGCTCGTAAAAGTCGCCGGGGCCGAGGAAGAAGCCGCCCGTCATGCAGTGGCCGCTGCGCAGGCGCGCCCCGGGCTCGAGCGCACCGTCGGGCCCCACCACCAGCAGGCCGAAGCGTTTCAGGAAGGCGAGGTCCTCGGCCGTGGGCGGCTCGCTGATGCGGCCTTCCTCGCGCAGCGCCTGCAGCGCCGCCTCGCCGGGGGCGGCGGGGTCGATGCGCCCTTCGTTCACCAGGGCCTGCAGCACCGCGTCGCCGTAGACCTCGCGCCGGATCAGGCCGGCCTCGATCAGCTGCAGGAAGCCATTGACGAACATCTCCGAGCAGCCGTACAGGCCTTGCTCGAAGCGCCCCAGTTCCCGGCCCGCCAGGCCCTCGGGGCACAGGCCTTCCAGGATGCGGCGGTACTCGGCGCCGTGGCGCTCGCGCACGATCAGCGCCTGCGCGATGGCGTCGCCCAAGGAGCCGATGCCGATCTGCAGCGTGCCGCCGTCCTTGACCAGGCTGCTGGCGTGCAGGCCGATGGCGTGGTCGGCCGTGCTCACCTTGGCGTTGGGCGGTGCGAACAGGGTGTGCGTGGCCGCGGGGTCGGTCACCACGAGGTCGAAGAAGTCGGGGGACACCTCGGCCCCGTTGGGCATGAAGGGCATCTCGCGGTTGACCACGCCAACCTTCAGCAGCGGCTGCCCCGTCTCGGCGAAGCGCTCCACCAACTCCAGGATCACGTCGGGGTTGCTGGACAGGCTCAGGCGCCAGTCCTCGCCTTGGCCCTGCGTGGCCACCGCCTGGGCGATGACGTTCAGGCCCTGGCCCAGCATGTCGCGCGCCACGAAGGTGTAGTTGGTGCTGATGTACTGCTGCTGCGCCAGCTCGTTGCTGAGGTAGTCGCCCGTCTTGAAGAAGAACTCGCGCACCTGGATGTGCGGCGGCAGCGTGCCACCGCGCAGGTCCTTCACGTAAGCCAGGTCGGGGTAGTCCTTGAACACCCGCTCGACCAGCGGCGCCAGGAAGTGCTGTTCCAGCTCGCTCTTGCCCGTGGGCACCTCCAGGCTCAGCGCCGTGATGATGGTCAAGGGGCGGCTGGGGTCGGCCTTCATGCGCGCGTACAGGCGGTTCACGAAGGGGTTGGGCTTGCCGATGCCCAGGGGCAGGCCCAGCACGATGGGGCCTTGCACGCGGGCCAGCACCGCGTCCACGGCGGCGTCGAGGTGGTTCAAAACGGTGGTCATGGGGCGTCTCCAGCGGGGGCCCCATCCTGCCCGGCCGTAGGCGCCGGGCCCTTGCCCTGCGTCAAGGCGGCGTCAACGGCGCGCGCGGTTCATCACCACCATACCCGCCAGCACCAGGGCGCCCCCGACCAGCAGGGAGGCGTCCACCGCCTCGCCCAGGCCGAGCGTCGCGAACAGCACGCCGAAGACCGGCACCAGGCTGATGTAAGCCGAGGCCGATCCCGCCCCCAGGGCCTTGACCCCTTCGAAGTACCAGGCGTAAGCCAGCACGGTGGCGCCTGCGGCCAAGAAGACCAAGGCGGCCCACACGCCGGCGCTGGCCTGCAACGGTTGGGCCAGGGCCTCGCGGCCTTCGAAGCCCCAAGCGCTCAAGGCGAGCAGCGCCAGCCCGAAGCCGGCGGTCACCGTGGTGGTGGTCAGCGCGTCGATGCCGCCCAGCAGGCGCTTGGCCACCAGGGTGTAGCCGCTCCAGCACAGCACGCAGCCCAGCAGCAGGGCCTCGCCCCAGCCCACCCCGCCGCTCAGCAGGGTCCAAGGGGCGCCGTGCGTCAGCACCACCGCCGCGCCCGCCACGGCCAAGGCCATGCCCAAGCCGATGCGCGCG
Organism: Inhella crocodyli; assembly: GCF_004004565.1. GTDB lineage: Bacteria > Pseudomonadota > Gammaproteobacteria > Burkholderiales > Burkholderiaceae_C > Inhella > Inhella crocodyli. The sequence goes on along the minus strand of NZ_SACM01000004.1, from coordinate 256,483 downwards.
TTCAGGCGCTCGCCAAACCACCAGGCGGCCAGCAGCGAGGTCAGCACCGGGTTGGTCGTCACCACCAAGGCCGCGCGCCCGGCGGGCACGTGCTGCAAACCCAGCAAGAAGAAAGCGGCGTAGCCGAACACGCCCAAGGCACCGCCCAGGGCCAGGCCCGCCCACTGCCTGCCCGACAGCGCGGTGAGCGATCGGACGCCCACCGTGGCGCCCAGCCACGCCAGCATCAAGCCCAGTGCCAGGGCAAAGCGCCAGGTGCTGGCCGTCATCGCCGGCAGGGCCTGGGCCACCACCTTGCCCGTGGGCCAAGAGGCGCCCCACAGCGCGGCCATGCCCAAGAGCTTCAGGTGGACCGACCAAGTCGGCGTGGCGGTGGGGATGGCGGCGCTCATCCGGCCAGTGTCGGCGCCCACCGCCGGCCCTGGCGAAGGGCATGGGCATGGCAGCATGGCGCCATGGACTGCCGCCCGCGCTGCGCCGCCTGTTGCATCGCCCCCTCGATCAGCACGCCCATTCCCGGCCACCCGCAAGGCAAGCCGGCTGGGGTGCGCTGCGCGCAACTGGACGACGACGACCGATGCCGACTTTTCGGCCGGCCCGAGCGACCGGCGGTGTGCGGCTCGCTGGCGCCCAGCGAGGAGATGTGCGGCCACAGCCGCGAGCAGGCCCTGCGCTGGCTGGGCTGGATGGAAGACCAAACCCGGCCGCGCTGAGCGCGCGTGGTTCAGCTGCCGCTGGCCTCGCCGCCCATCTGCGTTTGCAGGTAGTTCTGCGCGCCCACCTGGGCCACCAGCCCGAGTTGGGTTTCCAGGTGGTCGATGTGCTCTTCGGTGTCGTCCAAGATCGCGGCCAGGAGGTCGCGGCTGACGTAGTCGCGCACCGCCTCGCAGTGGGCGATGGCGTCCTTGAGGTGCCCGTGCGAGGCCTGTTCGATGAGCAGGTCGCAGCGCAGGGTCTCCACGGCGTCCTCGCCGATGTAGAGCTTGCCCAGGTCTTGCAGGTTGGGCAGGCCGTCCAGCGTGAGGATGCGCTCGATCAGGCGGTCGGCGTGCTTCATCTCTTCGATGGACTCGTCGTACTCGTGCTTGGCCATGCGCATCAGGCCCCAGTTCTTCAGCATGCGCGCATGCAGGAAGTACTGGTTGATGGCGGTCAGTTCCAACTTGAGCTGCTGGTTGAGGTGGACCAGCACCTGGGCGTCGCCTTGCATCGGGGGCTCCTGCGGGGGAAGGGGGTGACGGCAAGCGTAGCGGCAGTCGGGACGCCAGGAGTGCCCACCAAGCTTGCCAATGCGAATCATTCGCATTACGATGCGTGCACCATGATCGTTTGTGTCTGCCACCGCGTCTCCGACCGCGACATCCGCGCCGCGGCGGCGTCCGGCTGCCCGGACTTCGACGCCTTGCAAGACGAGCTGCGCGTGGCCACGGCCTGCGGCGCCTGCCGCGAGTGCGCCCAAGCTTGCTTCGCCACCGCGCCGGGCCCCAAGGCCGAACGCGGCGCGGGCGCGGCGCCGGTCTGGGGGCTGCGCCCCGTGCCCGCCTGAGGCCGATGCGAGCCACGGCGTCGACGGGCACGATGGCACCCTGCGCCGAGCTCGAGGCCGAGCACCGCCTGCTGCTGCGACGCTACGCCGCCCTGCAAGCCCGGGTCAGCGCGCTGTGCCAGGCGCAACGGGCCGAAGTCCTGGCCTTGCAGGCGGAGGTCGTTCGCCTTCGGGCCCGTTCGATGTGCGATGTGAGCCGCCGGGCATGGCTGGCGCCCGCGCCGCCGCCTTGGCACGCGGTTTGGGTCCGGGCCCAGACCGATGCCCTGTGGTGCCACACCGCCTGCCTGCCCTTTGGGCGGATTGGCGCCACCGGCGACACCTGCCGCCGCACGCAGCAGCCCTGCGCCGCGCCGACCGACCCGGTCAGCGAACCGGCTCCGCCTCCCAGGCCGACGAACGCCCGCTGAACAGCGCCTGCCCCCAGGCCGCCAGCCTCGGCCAGTGCTTGTCGTGGAAGTAGTGCACCACCGTGTTGGCCAGGGGCTCGACGAAGGTGATGGCGACGGCGATGGCCAGGTCGCCCGTCAGCGCGTAGCTGATGCCAAAGGCGGTGCCCACATGCAGCACCCCGAACGACAGCGACTTGGCCATGGCGAACCCCTCAACGAAGACAGGCCGCCAGTGTGGCGAGACCGCCTGCGCGCGTCCAAGCGAAAGGCTTGATCGCGGCCATAGCCTGGGGCCGCGCTTCAGCCCGGCGCCGGCAGATTCAGCTGTTGCGCCACCGCCAAGCACTGCTGGATGTGCAGCTCGCACACGGCCTTGAGCGCCGTGTAGGTCAGCACGGCCGACACCGCCTGCCCGGCCAAGGGCACGAACTTGGCGGCCTGCTGGGTGGACAGGCGCACGCCCACCACGCTCAGCGCCTTCATCACGAGTTCGCGCGTCACCAGGCGCCCGATCAGCACCCCGCCGCCCGCGGAGATGGCCTTGTAGACCGCCACGCGCCGCTCGGGCGCCAGGCGCTCGACCTGTTCGGCGCTCAGCCCGAAGGCGGCGTTGATCTGCGGGATCAGGCGCAGCAAGACGGCCATGTCGGTGGCCCAGTCCAAGCCCGGCACGGGCACGGCGGCCACCCCGGCCGCAACGAGGGCGCGCTTGCGCACGAGCCGGCGGCTGCGGTCCAGCGCGGCTTGCAGGTGGGGCGGAAGGGGCGGCTTGGGCATGAAAAAAGGGCCTCCGAAGAGGCCCTTGCACTGTAGGCGCGCTGGCTCAGCGGCTGGCGGCGGCGCGCATCTGCTGCGCCACGAACACCAAGCAGGCCACCGTGAGCACGCCGGCGGTGACCAGCGAAGGGCCCCATTGCGCCAGCGTCACCGGCTCGCCCTTGAGGACCAGCATCATCAGCTGGTTCTGGCCCAGGCCGGGCACCCAGTAGTACCAAGGCGCGTCGGCCCCGGGGTTCAGCAGGGCCACCATGGGTGCCAGGCTCACCATCGTCATCACCAGCGTGGCGCTGGCCTGGGCTTCCTTGAAGGTCTTGGTGCGGATGGCCACGGCCATCAGCAGGGCGCCCAGGGCCGCGGCCAGCGGCGCCAGCAGGGCGGTGAACAGCAGCGCGTCCTGCCAGCCGAAGCGGAACATGGCCTGCAGGCTGTCGCTCTTGAGCAGCCACTGCGCCGGCACGAAGCTCAGGCTGGCCAAGGCGGCCACGGCCACGCCCAGCAGGGCCACCGCGCCGAACTTGCCGCCCACCAAGCTGAGGTGCTTGGCGGGGTTGGTCAGCAGGGGCTCCAGGGAGCCGCGCTCGCGCTCGCCCGAGGTGGCGTCCAGCGCCGCGGTCAGGCAGCCGTACAGCACGGCCATGATCACGAACATCGGGATCATGCTGGTGATGCGCGAGGCCCGAGCCCCGGGCGAGGCCAGATCGCGTTCGGTCATGTCCACGGGGCGCAGCACCTCGCCCGAGACGCCGCGCAGCATCAGGTGCTGGCCGGCGCGTTCTTGGCCAAAACCAGTCACCAAGCGGGCCACGGCCCCGGCGCCGACGCTGGCGCGTTGGTTGGCGCTGTCGGTCACCACCTCGATGCTCGGCTGGTCGCCGCGCGCCAACTCGGCCTCGAAGGTGGCGGGCACGACGAGCACGGCGTCGCCCAGCTTGCCGCTGCGCAGCTGCGCCTCGTAGTCGGCCGGGGCCTCCTTGATGCTGTAGTTCTGGCGTTCGATGTAGTTGCGCAAGGTCGGCGCGTGCTGCATGCCGTGGGCCACCACCTCGCGCTGCTGCGCGCGGGTTTCGAACTGGGCGATCAGGCCGCTGAGCAGGAACAGCATCAGCGGGCCCATCAGCAGCGCGGGCAGGGCCAGGCGCATCAGGGTGCGGCGGTCGCGCAGGGCGTCCACCAGCTCTTTGAGGAAGACGATGGCAACGTGGTTCAGCACCGAGGGGTGGGCTTGGCGGGCAGGGACGGCGCTCATGCGGTCTCCTTCAGGTCGGGGAAGGCCAGGGCCACGAAGGCGTCTTCAAAACGCTCTTGCCCGGCTTGTTGTTTGAGGGCGGGGATGCTGCCGTGGGCCACGGAGCTGCCGCGGCTGACCACCACCACCTCGTCGCACAGGTACTCCACCTCTTGCATGATGTGCGTGGAGAACACGATGCACTTGCCCTGGTCGCGCGCCAGGTGGCGCAGGGCCTCGCGCAAGCTGCGAGTGGCCAGCACGTCCAGGCCGTTGGTGGGCTCGTCCAGCACGATGTTGGCCGGGTCGTGCACCAGCGCGCGGGCCAGCGCGGTCTTCATGCGCTCGCCCTGGCTGAAGCCCTCGGTGCGGCGGTCGATGACCTTCTTCAGGTCCAGCAGATCGCTCAGGGCCTCGCTGCGGGCCAGCGCGGCCTCGCGGCTCATGCCTTGCAGGCGGCCGAAGTAGACGATGTTCTCGCGGGCGGTGAGGCGCGGGTACAGGCCGTGCGCGTCGCCCAGGATGCCCATGCGGGCCAGGGCCTGCTGCGGCGCGCGGGTCACGTCGATCCCGTCGACGTCGATGCCGCCGCTGTCGGGCGCAAACAGGCCGGCCAGCATGCGCAGGGTCGTGGTTTTGCCGGCGCCGTTGGGGCCCAGCAGCCCGGTGATGCGGCCGTTGGTGGCGCTCAAGGACACGCCCTTGACGGCCTCGACGTAGGCGGCCGCCGGCCGCTTGAACAGGGCGCCCAAGCCGGAGGCCTTGGCGGGCGCGGCCTTGAAGCGCTTGGTGACGCGGTCGATGGTGATCATTTCTGGCCTTCCTTCTTCACGGGGGGCAGGGAGGGGTTGGGCGGCACGAAGGCCGTGGCGCGGGGCATGGTGGCGGCGCAGTCGGCTTTCACCGCCAGGGCCTCGGCGTCGGTCGGGGCCTCGATGAACTTGGCCATCACGTCGCGCATGCAGGGCAGGCCGCTCACGCCGTGGCCGGCGGCCGGCACGACGACGTGCTTGGCCAGGCTGCCCAGCGCGGCGGTGGCGCGCTCGCCATGGCGCGGCGGGGTCACGGGGTCGGCGCCCCCGCTGAGCACCAGCACGGCGCTCTGGGCCTTGGGGATCTCGTAGAACGCCGGCGGCACCTTGCCCTTGGGCCAGTCGGCGCACACGCGGCCGTACAGCTGCGCTTCCATCGTGCCGTAGTCGGCGCCAACGGGGTCCTTGGACAGGGGCATGCGCGGCAGGTCTTCGGCACACACGACCGAGAAGTGCATGCCCATGGCCAGGCGGCCGGCGCGGCCGCCCATGCCGCTGCTCAGCCCGACGAGGGCGTTGAAGTCGCCTTCGCTGGCCTGGGCGATCGCCGCCGGCACCACGGCCGTCAGCGAGGGTACGTACATCGGCCCGCGCACGGCGCGCAGCACGTGCATGGCTTGGAGGCGCACCGTTTCCAGCTTGCCGGTCACCGGGTGGGGGACGCTGACCTCGCGCGGCAGGCTGGCCAAAAGGCGCTTCCACTGGCCGGCCAGGTCGGGGTAAGCCTTCTGGCAACCGGCGTCTTGTGCGCAATGGGCCAGCAAGGCGTCCAGGGCGGCCTGGTTGTCGGCGCTGAAGCTGCGGGGCAGCACCATGTCGGGCGGCGCCACGCCGTCCAAGATGACGCGGCGCGTGGCCTTCGGGAACTGGCGCAGGTACTCCAGCGCGGCCCGGGTGCCGTAGCTGCCGCCTTGCACGTTCCATTGCGCCACGCCCAGGGCTTGGCGCACGGCGTCCAGGTCCTGCATGGCGATCGTGGTCGTGTACTGGGTCAGGTCGCCGTGCGGCAACTGGCCCAGTTGCCCACGGCAGGCGTCCAGGCGCTTCATCTGCGCCTCCATGTCCAGGCCCTGGGCCATGGACAGGCCCGCTTCGTCGGCGCACTCCAGCGGGGCGCTCTTGCCCGTGCCGCGTTGGTCCACGAACACCAGGTCGCGGCGCTGGCTCAGCCGGCTGAAGCGCGGGGCCACCACCGGCAGCAAGTCCACGGCGCTTTGGCCCGGGCCGCCGGCCAGGATGACGACCGGGTCGGGCAGCTTGTTGCGCGCCAAGGCCGGCAGCACCACCACGCGCAGGTCGATCTGGGTGCCCTGGGGCTGGGCGGGGTCCAGCGGGCGCTTCAGGGTGCCGCACTGCAGCTCGGTCGGGTGGCCGGGCAGGCGGCAGGCCTTGAGTTCCAGGCTGGGCGAGGCGGCGTCGGCCGACTGCAGGCTGGCCAGCACGGCGACCAGCACCGCCAGCATGGGAGCCATGCGGCGCGGGGGGCGAAGTCGAGAAGGGGTCATGACGGTGGATCCTGGTTGGGGCGTCGAAGTGGGCGCGATTATTGGGACCCACCCGGCGCGCTTTGGGGCCGGCAGGGCGAATGGCGGGCGGACCGTGGCGAATGGCGGTGGGCCGTGGACGAGTGGCGGGACGCCCAAGTGGGGGGATGAGGTGGCCGCGGCGCATTCCCTTCCTACACTGGGCCCGCCGCAACACTTCAGGGGGATGGGTTGACGACGAGGGAGCCGAAGGCGCTGCAAAACGCCGTGTTGGTCACCAGCACGGGCCTGACCTTGCTTTTGTGGGGCCTGGCCGCGTGGCGGCCCCAAGCGGGGTGGGCCGATTGGGCCGACAACGCCCACTGGACCCTGGCCTATGCCGCTAGCGTGGGGGTGGTGGCCTCTTCGGTGGGCCACGCCGAGCAGGCCATCGACAACCGGGCGCGCCGCATCTTTGCCGCCACCCTGGCCCTCACCCTGCTGGGCCAGCTCGTCTACATGGTGCAACTGGCCAGCGGCTGGAACCCCTTCCCCGCCCCGGCCGACCTGCTGTTTCTGACGCTCGGCCCGGGCGTGGCCCTGGGCTTCATGAGCCTGCTGCACCTGCCCGGGCAGGCGCCCGTGTGGCGGCGCGTGGGCCTGGACGTCTTGGGCGCCGCCACGGCATCCCTGGCCTTCGCGCTGACCCTGTACTTGCCCCTGGCCGACAGCAATGCCATGGGCGCCGTCGTCGTGTCCATCGCCTACCCGGTGCTGTTGATCAGCGCGGCCTTCACCTCCGTGTTCGCCCTGCTCCACCAGCGGCAGCGCCCCACGGCCGCGGGGGCGGCCATCACGCTGGGGCTCTTGGGCCATGCCGTGGCCTGGATGAGCTGGAACGTGGCGCTGTTGAAAGGCCCGGTGGCCAATGGCTCGGTGCTGGGCCTGCTGTACTCCTTGCCCACGCTGCTCATGGCCTGGGGCGCCGCCCGCCTGCGCACCGACATCAACCGCGACCCGGCCTTCGACCGCCTGTGCGAGGGCATCTTGCGCATGCTGCCCCTGACCATGGTGGCCCTGGCCTCCGGCGCGCTCGGCCTCCTGGTCTTGAGCGAGCGCATGGCGGCGGCGCCGCGCGGGCTCTTGGCGGGCCTGGGCCTGCTGATGCTGCTGCTGGCCGTGCTGCGCCAAACCCAGCAGCTGAGCGAGCGCGACCGCCTGTTGGAGGCCGAGCGGGCCGTGGCCGAGGGCCGCGCGCAGCTGGCGCACCAGGCCCTCCACGACGCCCTGACCGGCCTGCCCAACCTCAGCCTGCTGCGCGACCGCGCCGAACTGGCCATGGCCGGGGCCGCGCGCGCGCGTCACAAGGTGGCCCTGATGTTCATCGACCTCGACCAGTTCAAGGAGGTCAACGACACCTTGGGCCACGCCGCCGGCGACGCCCTGCTCAAGCACCTGGCGCAGGAGCTGCAGGGCCAGCTGCGGCAGGCCGACACCGTGGCCCGCCAAGGCGGCGACGAGTTCTGCATCGTGCTGCCCGGGGTGAAGGACGGCGCCGAGGTCACCGCCGTGGCCGAGAAGGTGATGGCCTTGTCGCGGCGCAGCGTCATGGTCGACGGGCACGACCTGCCCTTGCACCTGTCGGTCGGCATCGCCCTCTTCCCCGACGACGCGGCCGACTTCGACAGCCTGATGCAGGCCGCCGACACGGCCATGTACCGCGCCAAGTCGGCCGGCCGCAAGGGCTACCGCTTTTACGACGCGGCCATGAATGCCGAAGCCCTGGCCCGCATGCAGCTGCGCTCGCGTTTGGCCAAGGCGCTGGAGCGCGGCGAGCTGTCGCTGCGCTACCAGCCGCAGGTGAACCTGGCCACGGGGCACATCGAGGGCGTGGAGGCGCTGATGCGCTGGACCTCGGCCGAGCTCGGACCGGTGTCGCCCGCGCAGTTCATTCCCGTGGCCGAAGACAGCGGTCTGATCGTCGACATGGGGGCTTGGGCCCTGTTCGAGGCCTGCCGCCAGGCGTCCACCTGGATCGGCATGGGCCTGCCGCCGATCAAGATGGCGGTCAACATCTCGGTGCTGCAGTTCCGCCGTGGCCACCTCGACGAGCAAGTGAACGAGGCCCTGGCCCTGACCGGCCTGCCCGCGCAGTACCTGGAGCTGGAGCTGACCGAGTCGGTGCTGATGCAAGAGCAGGACAAGGTGGCCGCCACGCTTGACCGCCTGGAGGCCCTGGGCGTGGGCCTGGCCATCGACGACTTCGGCACCGGCTACTCCAGCCTCAGCTACCTCAAGCGCCTGCGCGTGGACAAGCTCAAAATCGACCAGAGCTTCGTGCGCGACGCCACCGACAGCGCCGGGGCCGCCGGCATCGTGCGCGCCGTGGTGCAAATGGCCGACGCCCTGGGCCTGAGCACCCTGGCCGAGGGCGTGGAAACCGAAGCCCAGCGAGACTTGCTGATCGGCTGCGGCTGCGCCAGCGCCCAGGGCTACCTGTTCGCCAAGCCCCTCAGCGCCGACGAGCTGACCGAGCTGCTGCGGCAGCACCCCGAGCAACCCTCCATCTTTTGACCGCCATGAAGCTCTACTACGCCCCCGCCGCTTGCTCCCTGTCCCCGCACATCGTGCTGCTGGAATCCGGCCTGCCTTTCGAGGCGGTGCGCGTCAGCACCAAGAGCCACAAGACGGCCGACGGCGGCGACTTCTACGCCATCAACGACAAGGGCTACGTGCCGGTGCTCGAGTTCGACAACGGCGAGCGCCTGACCGAAGGCCCGGCCATCGTGCAGTGGATCGCCGACCAAGTGCCCGACAAGCACCTCGCCCCGGCCAATGGCACCCTGGCCCGCGCCCGCCTGCAGGAGTGGTTGAACTTCATCGGCACCGAGCTGCACAAGGGCTTTGGCCCGCTGTTCCACCCCGGCTTCGACGCCGCGGCCAAGGCCGTGGCCACCGACACGCTCAAGAAGCGCCTGAGCTGGACCGACGCCCGCCTGGCCGACCGGGAGTTCCTGCTGGACGGCGGCTTCAGCGTGGCCGACGCCTACCTGTTCACCGTGCTGGGCTGGGGCGGCTACGTGGGCCTGAACCTGGCCGACTGGCCGAACCTGGCGGCGTACCACGCCCGCATCGGCGCGCGCCCTTCGGTGCAAGCCGCGCTCAAGGCCGAAGGCCTGCTGAAGTAAGGCCATGCAGTCCGCCGCGGCGAGCGTCGACGCCTACCTCGACGAAGCCCCCGCCGATCGGCAAGCAGCGCTGCGCCAGCTGCGCGCGCTGCTGCGCGACCGCCTCACGCCGCTGGGCTTTGAAGAGGCCATGAGCTACGGCATGGTGGGCTACGTCGTGCCTCACAGCCGCTACCCGGCGGGCTACCACTGCGACCCCAAGCTGCCCCTGCCCTTCCTCAGCTTCGCCTCGCAAAAGGCCTCGATCAACCTGTACCACATGGGCCTGTACGCGCAGCCCGAATTCATGGCCTGGTTCCAGGCCGAGCACGCCAAGGCCAGCCCCCACAAGCTGGACGTTGGCAAGAGCTGCGTGCGCTACAAAAAGCCCGAGCACCTGCCCTACGAGCTCATCGACCGCCTGGTCCAGCGCATGAGCGCGGCCGACTGGATCGCGCTCTACGAAGCGCTGTACCGACCCAAGAAGAAATGAACGCCGCGCCCCAACCGACCCTGGCCGACGCGCATCGCGTGGCCGCTCTGTGACCGGGATCGACCGCCAGCGCCGGCGCGGCCGCGTGCTGTGCGTCGCGGTGCTGGTCGCGGCCATGGGGGTGCTGGCGCCGGTCCAAGCGCAGTCGCCCAAGGCTGGGCAAGCTTGGACCGAGGGCTCGCCCCGGCAGGCGATGGTCGTCATGGACTTCGCCGTCTACTTCGACGGCCAACCCAAGGCCTCGCCGGTGGCCACCCTGCGGGCCTTGCACGCGCGCCTGCCGGCCGCCCCGCAGTGGGTCGACAAGGTGCCGACCTCGGCCCCGTCGAAACCCACGATGCTGGTGCAGCTGGTGACGGACCTGCCCCGGCAACTGCCCATCCCCAGCCCCCAGCACATCGCGTACTTCGGGCGCGGTCTTGACGCCCAGCAGGCCGCCGCCCTGCAAGCCTCGAAGCAGGCCCTGCTCGTGGTGTTCTTCCATCCAGGGACCGAGGCGATGGCGCGCTACCGCCCGGCCATGGCTTTGTTGGCCGAGACCGCCGCCCAAACTGGCGGCACGCTGTGGGACGGCAACACCCGCGAGGCCTTCTCACTGCCGGCTTGGCGTGAGTCCCGCTTGCAGGCCTGGGAGGGGGCCGTGCCCCTGGTCCGGGCCCACACCGTCATCCACGCCTACAAGGCCGACCGCGGTGTGCGCGCCATCACCTTGGGCATGAACAAGTTCGGCATGCCGGACGTGGTGGTCGACGCCTTCGCCTGGTCCGACCAGCGCGCCATGGGCAATCTCCTCCAACTGAGCGCGCAGCGCTTGGTCGAGGGGCAGGCCATTGGACCGGGGGGGCGGTGGCGTTTGGACGTGAACGAGGTTCGGCACGCCGGCATGCGGGCCGAAGCCCGTCAGAGCCTGATTGCCGAGGGCAGCGGCCGCACCGAACTTCGGCTGGTCGGCGGACGGCGCGACGAGGGCGATCCGGACAACGCCTTGGCCGAGCTGAGCTTCGATGGCCATCCCGGCGCGGACCACGCAGCCCGGCAGCACAGTGCCCTGGCGCGCATGTATGGCAGCGGCGAGAAAGAGGTCCGGCTCGTGCGGCACGACGCGGCGCTGAAGGCCGCCAGCGAGCGGGCCCGTGCGCAATTGCCGGCGCTGCGCGAAGCCTTCCGCAAGGGCCTGGCGCCCGGCGAGTTCATCCAGCTCAAGGCGCCTTTCGCCACCGACGACGGCGGCACCGAATGGATGTGGGTCGAGGTGCTGGCGTGGGAGGGCGATCGCGTGCGCGGCCTGCTCAAGAACGAGCCTCGGCAAGTGGCCCGCTTGCAGGCGGGCCAAGAGGTGACCATTTCGCAGAAGGACGTGTTCGACTACTGGCGCCTTGATGCCCGGGGCCAGGCCAGCGGCAACGAAACCGGGAAGTTGATCGACGCGGCGCAGCGGGCGCGCTGAGGCGCCCGCTCGGGCACCTCAGCCCTTCTTCGCCTTCAGCAGCCCGTCGCAGGTGCTGCGCTCGCCGCTGTCCAGCTTGGCGCACACGCCGCCGAGCTGGGCTTGCAGGCGGGCCAGCACCGGCGCGTTGGCGCCCGTGCCCCAGGGCACGAGCTGGTCGCTCACGCGCTGCAGCGAGCGGGCGCTGCGCTCGTAGAACGCGCCCTTGTCGGCCGCGGCCTCGGTGATCAGCTGTGACACCAGCTTTTCGATGCGCGCGCTGTCGTTGGGCGTGAGCTCGATCAGGTTCTTGAAGTAGGTGCCGCCCCACTGCAGGCGCGTGGCCGGGCCCTCGCTCTTGGCAAAGGCCTGCTCGTACCAGCTCAGCGACTCTTCCACGCGGCCGGTTTTGCGGGCGTTGCTGCCCAGCTGGCTCATCAGGTAGTAGGGCGAGTGGCTCTTGGCCAGGTTGCTCTTGAGCAGCGCGTCGCTCTCGGTCCACAAGCCCGCTTGACCCAGCAAGTGGCCCACGGCGGTGATCACGGCCTGGCGCTCGTAGCCGTCGGTGATCTCGCGGTCCATGCGCGTGCTCAGGCCGCGCACCTCGGCCAGCAGGGCCGGGTCGAGCTTGGGGTTGAGGCTGCCCTTGGGCTCGTCGATGCGGGCCAGGTTGACCCGGGCGATCAAGGCGCTGGTGCGGTCGGCGCGCGACAGGGTCTTGTCGGCCTGCAGCGCGGCCAAGGTGCGCTGCAGCTGGGCCACGGTGGCGTCACGCTCGGTGCCGGTTTGGCGGTAGAGCGCGTGCACGATGTCCACGGCCTGGTTGGTCAGCACGTCCATGTGCACGCGGGCCTGCTTCGGGTCGCGCAACACGGCGGCCACGGTGGCCCGCTCCACTTGGGAGGCGGCCTCGCCCGTGCCGCCGCTGGCGGCCAGGCCCTTGAGCACCAAGCGGGTGCGGGTTTCGGCCGGCACGCCCTTGCGCGTGGCCAGGCGGCGCAGCAGCTCGGCGCGCAGGGGCTCGCTGACCAGCTGCTGCTCGTCGGTGTCCCAGCTGTAGTAGCCCAGCAGCTGCCACTCGCCGGCCTTCAGGGCCTTGCCGTCGCGGGCGTCGTTCAGCACGGCCTTGATCGGGCGGCCGCCGGACAGGCCGAGCTGCATCAGCTTGAGCACGCGCGGCGCGTCGGCCTCGCCGGGCAGGCGGGTGATCTCCTGGCCGTCGGCGCTGAAGAGGATCAGGGTCGGGTAGCCACGCACCTTGAAGCGGGCGCCCAGCTTCTGCGCCCCGGGCAGGTCGCCGTCGATCATCACCGGCACGAAGTTCTGGCTCTGCGCGATGAAGTCCGTGCGGTTGAACAGCGTGGCCTTGAGCTGGTTGCAGGGCGGGCACCACTTGGCGCCCCAGTACAGCAGCACCGGCTTCTTCTCGCCCTTGGCGCGGGCGAAGGCGGCCTCGATGTCGCTGTCGGCCGAGGCCGCTTGCCAGGCGACGCCGGCGGGCATGTCGATGGCGGCGTGGGCCGCCGGCAGGGCAGCTGCCAGGGCCAAGGCCAGCGCGCTGGCGCGCAACACGGACAGGGGGAAGGTCGGCTTCATCGGGCGGCTCCGGAGCAGGGTCAGGCGGAAGCCGGCGATTGTCACGGCAGCGCGCCGAGGGCGCTGAGGGTCAGACCAATCCCCGGGCTTGCGCCTGTTCCACGTGCTGGCGGGCCACGGCGCCGCACACCAGGTCGCACAGGTCGTAAATGGCCGGGTCGGCGATGCGGTAGTACACGCTGGTGCCCCGGCCCTCGCGCAGCACGATGCCGCGCTGCTGCAGCAAGCTCAAGTGGCGCGAGACGTTGGCCGTGGTCGTGCAGGCCAGCTCGGCCAGCTCGCCCACCTTGCGCTCGCCCTCCCGCAGCTGGTTCAGCACGCGCAGGCGCGTCGGCTCGGACAAGGCCTGGAAGAAGGCCGCCACGTCGGACAGCACCGCCTCGGGCAGGTGCTCCATGCTGGGGGCGGGGGACTTTTTGCGCGAACTCATGGCGGGCATTGTCGGCTCACTTGCATATTTGCGTGATTGCTCAAATAATAGAAGCAACAACCTCGGATGTCCACCCCATGACGCACCGCACCGCTTCCCTCTCGCTGCTTTCCGTCCTGTTGGCCGCCGCCCTCGGCACCGGCCAGGCGGCGCCGGCCGCCGCGCCCCCGACCCACACCGTGCAGGCCCAGGCCGCCGGGGGCGTGCAGCGCGTGGAAGGCGTGGTCGAGGCCGAGCGCCAGGCCGTGCTGTCGGTGCCGGTGCAAGGGGCCGTCATCGAGCTCAAGCTCCGCGCGGGCGACCCGGTCAAGGCCGGGCAGCTCATCCTGCGGGTCGACGCCCGCGCCGCTGCGCAAGGGGCCCAGGCCGCTGGCGCCCAGGCCGAGGCCGCCCGCGCCACGCTGAACCTGGCGCAGCGCGAGTTGGCGCGCCAGCAGCAGCTCTTCCAGCAAGGCTTCATCAGCCGCGCGGCGCTGGACCAGGCCGAGGCCCAGAGCCAGGCCACCCAGGCGCAGGCCAAGGCCCAGCTGGCCGCCGCGGGCGCCGCGCAAACCCAAACCGGCCTGCACGAGCTGCGTGCCCCCTTCGACGGCGTGCTGGCCGAGCTGCCCGTGACCCTGGGCGACCTGGCCCAGCCCGGCCGCCCCCTGGCCACGGTGGTGGACCCGCGCCAGCTGCGCGTCACGGCCGCCGTGCCCGTGGCCCTGGCCGAGGCCGCGCTGCGCGAGCGCACTGCCGTGCAGGTCGAACTGAGTGGCAGCGGCGCCGGCCTCGCCCCCACGCGCATCGAGCGCCTGCCCTTGGTGGACGCCGCCTCGCACACCGTCACCCTGCGGCTGGACCTGCCCGCCGGCACCGCCGCCGCGCCCGGCCAGTTCGCCCGCGTCGTGATGCCCAAAACCGGGACGCAAACCGCGGGCAGCAATGCCCTGCGTGTGCCGCGCAGCGCCGTGATCCGCCGCGGCGAGCTCGACGCCGTCTACGTGCTGAGCGCGCAAGGCAAGCCCCTGCTGCGCCAAGTGCGGCTCGGGCCGGTGCTGGGCGCTGACGTCGAGATCCTGGCCGGTGTGAGCGCGGGCGACCGCGTGCTGACCGCGCCGGCCACCGTGGGAGCCACGAAATGAGCCCCCCCACCCCGATTGGCGTCTCGGGCCGCATCGCCGCCTTCTTCCAGGCGGCGCAGATCACGCCGCTGCTGGCCTTGGTGGCCCTGCTGCTGGGCGTTTTTGCGGTGATGGTCACGCCGCGTGAGGAAGAGCCGCAGATCAACGTCACCATGGCCAACGTGCTGGTGGCCTACCCCGGCGCGGGCGTGCCCGACGTGGAGCAGCGCGTGGCCATCCCCGTGGAACGCTGGCTCTCGGGGATGCAGGGCGTGGAGCACGTGATGGCCGTCAGCCGCCCGGGCCTGGCCGTGCTTACCGTGCAGTTCAAGGTGGGCGTGCCGCGCACCGAAGCCTTGGTGCGCCTGCAAGATGCCGTGAGCAGCCACGCCGGGCAACTGCCGCCGGGCGCGATGGCGCCGCTGGTGCAGCCCAAGGGCATCGACGACGTGCCCATCGTGGCCTTCAGCCTTCACAGCCGCGATGGCCGTGAGGGCCCCGCCGCGTTGGAGCGCGTGGCCCGCAGCATCGAGGCCGAACTGGCCCGCGTGCCCGGCGTGCGCGACGTGCAAACCCTGGGCGCCCCTGGCCGCGGCATCACCGTGGCCTTGGACCCCGCCCGTTTGGCCAGCGCGGGCTTGGACGCCCTGTCGCTGCGCCAGGCCCTGCAAGGCGCGCACGCCAGCGCGCCCTTGGGCGATCGCGTGCAGGGCAACCAGGCCATCTCCATGGAAGCCGGCCCCTGGCTGAGCAGCGCCCGCGAGGTCGAGGCCTTGATCGTGGGCGTGAGCAAGGGCAAGCCCATCGCCCTGAGCGAGGTGGCCACCGTCACCGACGGTCCGCTGCCGCCCACGCGCAGCGTGTGGCACACCGAGGCCGGTGGCGCCACGCACCCGGCGCTCACGCTGGCCATCACCAAAAAGGCGGGCGAGAACGCCATCGACGTGGCCAACGCCCTGACCGCGCGCATGGACGCGCTCAAGAACACCGTGGTGCCCGACGACGTGGTCGTGACGCTGACCCGCAACTACGGCGCCACCGCCAACGACAAGGCCCAGCAGCTGATGACCAAGCTGCTGTTCGCCACCGCCTCCGTCGTGGCCTTGGTGTTCATCGCCCTGGGCAAGCGCGAGGCCGCCATCGTGGGCACGGCGGTGATGCTCACGCTGACCGTCACCCTGTTCGCCTCTTGGGCCTGGGGCTTCACGCTCAACCGCGTGTCGCTGTTCGCGCTGATCTTCTCCATCGGCATCCTGGTGGACGACGCCATCGTCGTCGTCGAGAACATCCACCGCCACCAGCAGCTGCACCCGGGCAAGAGCCTGCGCGAGCTGATCCCCGGCGCGGTGGACGAGGTGGGGGGCCCCACCATCCTGGCCACGCTCACCGTCATCGCCGCGCTGCTGCCCATGGCCTTCGTGTCGGGCCTGATGGGCCCCTACATGGCGCCCATCCCCATCAACGCCAGCATGGGCATGGTCTTGTCGCTGGCCATCGCCTTCGTTGTCACGCCGTGGTTGGCCCGCCTTTGGTTGAAGGCCATCCCCGAGGGCGAGGCCCACGACCCCAATGCCCTGCATGGCCTGTCGAAGAAGCTCGCGCCCCTGGCCGAGCGCGTGTTCGCGCCGCTGCTCGACGCCCGGCGCGGCGCCCGTTCGCGCAAGCTGCTGGGCTTGGGCGTGGCCGGGCTCATCGCCCTGTCGCTGCTGCTGCCGGCCGTGGGCCTGGTGGTGCTGAAGATGCTGCCCTTCGACAACAAGTCGGAGTTCCAGGTGGTGGTCGACCTGCCCGCCGGCACGCCGCTGGAAAAGACCGCCGCCGTGCTGGGCGAGATGGCGCAGCACCTGGCCACCGTGCCCGAAGTGGCCCATGTGCAGGCTTATGCCGGCACCGCCGCCCCCATCAACTTCAACGGCCTGGTGCGCCAGTACTTCTTGCGCGCCGACCCGCACCAGGGCGACTTGCAGGTCAACCTCGTGCCCAAAGGCCAGCGCCACGAAAAGAGCCACGTCACGGCCACCAAGCTGCGCCCCGCGTTGCAGGCCATCGGCCGCCGCTACGGCGCCAACGTGAAGGTGGTGGAAGTGCCGCCCGGCCCGCCGGTGCTGGCCCCGCTGGTGGCCGAGGTCTACGGCCCCGACCCCGAAATCCGCCGCGCCGCCGCGCTGCAGGTGCGCGCCGTGCTGGAAAAGGGCCGCGGCATCGTGGACGTGGACGACAGCGGCATCGCCGATGCGCCGCGCCAGCTGCTGCTGGTGGACCGCCGCAAGGCCGCCCAGCTGGGCGTGGCCGTGCCCAGCATCGTGGCCACGCTGCGCGCCGCGCAAGCCGGCGACGAGGTGCTGTCGATCATGGACGGTCAAAGCAGCCAGGCCCTGCCGCTGCGCCTGCAACTGCCCGTGGCCGAGCAGGGGTCGATGGACAGCCTGCTGGGCCTGAAGGTGCGTGCCGCCGGCGGGCCGGATGCGCGTTTGGTGCCGCTGCGCGAGTTGGTCACCGTGACCGACACCCTGCGCGAACCGCCCCGCTACCGCAAAGACGGCCTGGGCGTGCACTTCGTGGTGGCCGACGTGGCCGGCGTGGTGGACAGCCCGCTGTACGGCCTGTTCGGCGTTCGCTCGGCCCTGGGCGAGCTGACCCTGCCCGACGGCGGCCGCCTGCAAGAGCACTTCATCCGCCAGCCGGCCGACCCCTACCGCGGCGTGAGCCTGAAGTGGGACGGCGAGTGGCAGATCACCTACGAGACCTTCCGTGACATGGGCCTGGCCTACGCCGTGGGCCTGGTGCTGATCTACCTGCTGGTGGTGGCGCAGTTCGGCTCGTACCTGACGCCGCTGGTCATCATGGCGCCCATCCCGCTGACGGTCATTGGCGTCATGCCGGGCCACGCCTTGCTGGGCGCGCCATTCACGGCCACCAGCATGATCGGGATGATCGCCCTGGCCGGCATCATCGTGCGCAACTCCATCCTGCTGGTGGACTTCATCAACCTGCAGGTGCGCGAAGGCATGGCCTTCGAGCGCGCCATCGTCACCAGCGCCATCACCCGCGCGCAGCCCATCTTGCTGACCGGCTTGGCCGCCATGGCCGGGGCCTTCTTCATCCTGGACGACCCCATCTTCAACGGCCTGGCCATCTCGCTGATCTTCGGCATCGCCGTGAGCACGGTGCTCACGCTGGTGGTCATCCCCATCCTGTACTACGTCGCCTACCGCAACCGCCTCTCGTTTCTGAAGGAGTAACCCATGAGCTCTTGGCAAATCGTCCGCGTCGTCGCCGGCACCTTCATCCTGCTGTCCCTGGCCTTGGGCATCCCCGGCAGCCCGGTGTTCGTCAGCCCTTGGTTTCTCGCCTTCACCGCCTTCGTGGGCGCCAACCTGCTGCAAAGCGGCCTGACGAAGTGGTGCCTGATGGAGTCGATCCTGCGCCGCTTCGGCGTGAAGGGAGGGTGCTGATGCACCTCGTCTGCCCGAAATGCGGCGCCACCAACCGCGTGCCCGACGAGCGCCTGGGCGACGCACCCGTGTGCGGGCGCTGCCAAACCGAACTTGCCCCGCCGCACCCGGTCGACCTGAGCGACGCGGTGTTTGCCGACTACATCGCCAAGAGCGACGCCCCGGTGCTGGTGGACTTCTGGGCCGAATGGTGCGGCCCTTGCCAGGCCATGGCCCCGCACTTCAAGGCCGCGGCCGCGCGCGCGCCGGGCGTGCGCTTTGCCAAGGTCGAAACCGATGCCAACCCCAAGGCCTCGGTGGGCAGCCGCATCCGCTCCATCCCCACCGTGGTGCTGTTCCACCGCGGTGAAGAGATCGCCCGCCGCAGCGGCGCCCTGCCCGAGGCCGAGTTGCTGCGCTGGCTGCAGGCCTCGCTGGCCGGGAGGGCGGCATGAGCGGCGCCACCGGGCAGTCCCTGCGCCATCTCGGCCCCGGCCACTTCGCCATGGTGATGGGCTTGGCCGGCCTGGCCCTGGCCTGGCACCGGGCCGAGCTCCTGATGGGGCCGGTGGCCGCCAGCGTGAGCACCGCCTTGGCGGCGCTGGCCGCGCTGCTGTTCCTGGCGCTGGGGGGGGCCAGCCTGCTGCGGGCCCTGCGCCACCCGGACGCCTGGGCCGAGGACCTGAAGCACCCGGTGCGCCACGCCTTTGTGGCCGCCCTCCCCATCTCGCTCATCCTGCTGGCCACCCTGGCCTTCGGCCTGTGGGGCGCCAGCCCCTGGGTGGCGGCGGCCTGGGGCCTGGGCTGCGCGGCGCAGGCCGCGGTCACCCTGTGGGTGCTGTCCCGCTGGTGGCGGGGCCCGGCCGTGGGCCACGCGGGCCTGACGCCCGTGCTGATCCTCCCGGTGGTGGGCAACGTGCTGGCGCCCCTGGCGGGCGTGGGCCTGGGCTTTGAGGCCTGGTCGGCCGCGCAGTTCGGCCTGGGCCTGTTCCTGTGGCCGATGGTGCTGGCCCTGCTGTTTCAGCGCTTGGTGAACCACGGCCTGTGGCCCGAGCGCCTGCTGGCCACCGGCTTCGTCACCGTCGCCCCGCCTGCCGTGGTGGGCTTGGGGGCGCTGCAGTTCGGGGCACCGCCCCTGCTGGCCTGGATGGCCTGGGGCGTGGCGCTGGGCTTCCTGTTGCTGGCCCTGACCCTGCTGCCGCGCTTGAAGCGCACGGGCTTCGCCTTGCCGTTTTGGGCGATGTCCTTTCCTTTGGCGGCCTTCGCGGCGCTGAGCTTGCGCCTGCAGCCCGGCACGGGGGCGGTGGCCCTGCTGGCCTTGGCCTCGGTTGTGGTGTTTGGCCTGGTGCTGGCCACGGTGCGGGCCGCCCGCGCCGGCACCCTGTGGGCGCCGGAGCCGGTGGCGGTGATCGTTCCGGGCTGAGCCCGAGGGCGCGGCTAGGCGTTTGATCGCATTGCCGCGCCCCGGCCGGCGCAGTACGCTGCGCGCCTTTCCGAAGTCACCAACAACACCATGAGCGCCCTCCCTGAAGCCCTGCCGCACGGCGACCTCGAAGAGGTTTTTCCCGACGTCTTCTTCGTCACCGGCACCATGCTCACCCAGCTGATGGGCGCGCACTGGCACTTCAGCCGGAACATGACGGTCGTGCGCGAGGGCGGCGAACTCACGCTCATCAACGCCATCCGCCTCAGCGACGAGGGCCTGGCCCAGCTCGAGGCCTTGGGCACGGTCAAGCACGTGGTCAAGATCGGCTCCTTGCACGGCCGGGACGACGCCTTCTACAAGCAGCGCTACGGCGCCACCTTCTGGGCCCTGCCCGGCATGCAGCACGAGCATGGCCTGGTGGCCGACCGCGAGCTGGTGCCCGGTGGCCCGATGCCGGTGGCCGGGGCCACCCTGTTCGCCTTCGAGCACACCAAGCTGCCCGAAGGCATCCTGCACCTCGACCGCGAGGGTGGCATCGTCGTCGCCTGCGACGCGCTGCAGCACTGGGTGGCGCCCGACCGCTTCTTCGACGAGGCCTCGCGCGAGCGCATGACCGGCATGGGCTTCTTCCAGCCGGCCAACATCGGCCCCGTGTGGCACCAGGTGAACGAGCCCAAGGCCGCCGATTTCCAGCGCCTGCAGGGCTTGGGCTTCCAGCATGCGCTGTGCGGGCACGGGTCGCCCTTGCGCGACACGGCGCACCGCGATTTCAGCGAGCGGTTCCAGCGCGTGTTCGCCTGAGCAGGCCCCGCCAGAGTCCGCCGTGAGCCTCCCCGCCGCGGCCCTCCCCCCCGCCAGCGACGGCCCGCGCATCCCGGGCTACCGGATCGACGGCGTCATGCACCGCTCGCGCTGGCGCGTGGTGCTGGCGGCGCAGCGCCTGTCCGACGGCGCAGAGGTGGTGCTCAAGACCGTCGACGCCGAGTACCCCACGCGCCAGCAGCTGGCCGAGCTGCGGCGCGAGCACGCCATCTTGCAGCGCCTGCAGCCGGTGGAGGGCGTGATCCGCGTGCTCGGCCTGGAGCCGCACGGGCAGGGCAACCTGGCGCTGGTGACCGAGCGCTTCGGCCGCTCGCTGGCGCACCGCATGCACGACCGCGCGGCCCTGCCCGGCCGCGCGCGCCCCGGGGAGGCGCCGGGGCTGGCGCCCTTGCCGCTGGCGCAGGTGCTCGACGTGGCCATCGCGGTGACCCGCACGCTGTCCCAGTTGCACGAGATGGACTTGGTGCACAAAGGCATCGAGCCGCACAACATCCTGCTGGACGACGCCGGCGCCATCCGCCTGATCGACTTCGGCATCGCGTCCGAGCTGTCGCAGGAGCGCGCCGAGGGCCTGGCGCCCAACCGCTTGGAGGGCTCCTTGCCCTTCCTGTCGCCCGAGCAGACCGGGCGCATGAACCGCGCGCTGGACTACCGCGCCGACTTCTACGCGCTGGGCGTCACCCTGTTCCAGCTGCTCACGGGCCGCCTGCCCTTCCAGGCGCAAACGCCGCTGGAGTGGGTGCACTGCCACCTCAGCCGCGTGCCGCCCTCGCCCGCCGAGTTCGTGCCGACCTTGCCGGCCACCGTGTGCGCCATCGTGGCCCGGCTGCTGGCCAAGAACGCCGACGAGCGCTACCAAAGCGGCTTCGGGCTCGTCGAAGACCTGGGCCGCTGCAAGCGCGAGCTGGTGCAAACGGGCACGGTGTCGGGCTTCGCCATCGGCCGGCGCGACGTCTCCCGCCACCTGCAGATCAGCCAAAGCCTGGTGGGCCGCGAGACCGAGCGCGCCGAGCTGCTGGCCCTGCTGCAGCAGGCGGCCGAAGGCGCCATGGTGCTGTGCACCGTCGCCGGCGTCTCGGGCGTGGGCAAGTCGGCCCTGGTGAACGAGCTGGAGCGCCCGCTCGTGGGCCTGCAGGGCTGGATGGCCCACGGCAAGTTCGACCAGTTCCAGCGCGGCCAGCCTTACGCCGCCCTGGCCATGGCCCTGCGCGCGCTGACCCGCCAGCTGCTGGCCGAGCCGGCCGCGCGCCGCGACGCCGTGGCCCAGGCCCTGGCCCCGGCCCTGGGCGCCAACGGGGCCGTGCTGCTGGAACTGGCGCCCGACTTCGAGGCCCTCATCGGGCCCCAGCCCGGCGTGCCCGAACTGCCGGCCACCGAGGCCCGCAACCGCCTGCACAACACCCTGGTGGACGCGCTGCGCGCGCTCACCCGCGACCAGCCCCTGGTGCTGTTCCTCGACGACCTGCAGTTCGGCGACGCGGCCACGCTCAAGTTCATCCGTTGGCTGGGCGCCAGCCACGAACTGCCGCACCTGATGCTGGTGGGCGCCTACCGCAGCGACGAGGTGGACGTGGGCCACCCGGTGCGCCTGGCGCTGGACGAAATCCGCGCCAGCCGGCCCTTGCACGAGCTGGTGCTGCGGCCCCTCGCCGCCGAGCCGGTGGAGCGCCTCGTGGCCGGGGCGCTGCACAGCACGCCAGAGCTCGTGCGGCCGCTGGCCCGCCTCCTGCACCAGCGGGCCGAGGGCAACCCCTTCTTCTTGATCGAGATGCTCAAGGGCGCCGAGCGCGCCGGGGCCCTGAGCTTCGACGGCGAATCGGGCCGTTGGCGCTGGAACCTCGACGCCGTGCGCCTGGCCGGCGTGGGCGGCAACGTGGTCGACTTCCTGCTGGCCAGCCTGCGCCGCCTGACGCCCGGCACGCAGCGCGTGCTCGAGCTGGCCGCCTGCATCGGCAGCCGCTTCGACCTGCGCACCCTGGCCGTCATCCACCAGCAATCGGCCCAGGCCACGGCCGCCGCGCTGCAGCCGGCGCTGGCGCGGCAGCTGGTGATGCCCCTGCACCAGGACTACCGCTTCGTCGGTCATGGCGAGACGGCCGACGTCGACGAGACGCTGAACCCGAGCTACCGCTTCCAGCACGACCGCGTGCAGCAAGCGGCCTACGCCCTGATCGACGACGACCGCCGCCAGGCCGTGCACCTGTCGGTGGGCCGCCTGGTGCTGCGCCATGCCACGGCCACCGAGCGGCGCGAGCAACTGATCGACATCGTCAACCACCTCAACGCCGGCCGCCGCCTGATCGGCGACGAGGCCGAGCGCTTGCAGCTGGCGCAGCTCAACCTCGAGGCCGCCCAGCAGGCGCAGCGCGCGGCCGCCTACGAGACCGCGCGCGGCTACCTGGCCGTGGGCCAAGAGCTGCTGCCGGCCGACGCCTGGGACGAGCACCACGCGCTGGCCATGGCCCTGGGCGTGGAGGCGCAGCAGTGCGCCTACCTCACCGGTCGCCTGGACGAGGCCGAGGCCGCCATCGAGGCCCTGCTGCCCCGCGCCCCCGACGCCCTGGCCAAGGCCGAGCTGCTGTCGCTGCGCACGCGCCAGTACGCCACCACGGGCAAGATGCCCCAGTCCATCCGCGCCGCCATCGCCGGTTTGGCGCTGCTGGGCGTGCGCTTCCAGGCCGACCCCTCGCCCGACGCCATCCGCCGCGAGGCGGCCGCCGTGCGCAAGCACCTGGCCGGCCGTCGCGTGGCCGAGCTGATCGACGCGCCCCTGATGCAAGACGCCCGCCAGAAGGTGGCGCTGCGCCTGCTGATGGAGATCTTCCCGGCGGCGTTTTTGTCAGGCAGCGGCAACCTCTTCCCTTACCTCGTGCTCAAGGCGGTGAACCTGTCGCTGCGGCACGGCACGGGCCCCGAGTCGGCCTTCGCCTACGCGGCCTACGGCATGCTGCTGTGCGGCGCGCTGGACGACCCGGCCCTGGGCTTCGAGTACGGCGAGCTGGCCGTGGCCATGAACGACCGGCTCGACGACATCGCGCTCAAGACCCGGGTGCGCTACGTCTACACGATGTTCGTGCACCACTGGAGCCGCCACTGGCGCACGATGACGCCCTGGTTCCGCCGCGGCATCGAGTCGGGCTACGCCTCGGGCGACATGCTCTACCTGGCCTACAGCGCGCAGGACTGCCTGATCTGGGACCCGACCCTGGACCTGGACGAGGCCGAGCGCGAGCACGCCGAGCTGCTCAAGATCGTGCGCCAGACCGGCTACCAAGACTCGTACGACTCGGGCACCCTGTTCCGGCAGATGCAGCGCAACTTCCTCGGCCGCACCGAGTCGCTGCTGTCGATGAACGACGCCGGCTTCGACGAAGCCCAGTGCCTGGCCGGCATGCTGGAACGCCGCTTCATGACCGGCGTGGCCAACTTCCACATCTACAAGACCGAGATCTGCTGGTTCTACGGCGCGGTGGAGCAGGCCTGGGTGCACGTGCGCGAGCAAGACCGGCTGATGGCCTCGGCCATGTCGCTGCCGCAGTTGGTGCGTTACGTGATCGTGTCCTTCCTGGTGCGCGTGGCCATGCTGCCCCAGCTGGGCGAGGCCGAGGCGAGCGCCACCCGCGAGCGCCTGCGCAGCGACCTGCGCCGCATGGCGCGTTGGGCCAAGCACTGCCCCGAGAACTTCGCGCACTTGCAGGCCCTGATGGAGGCCGAGCTGGCGCGCCTGGACGGGCACCCCGAGGCCGCCTGGCACCGGTACGAGGCGGCCATCGACCGCGCCCGCGAGCACGGCTGGCGCCGCGACGAGGCCATGGCCCACGAACGCCTGGCCCGGCACCTGATGGCCCAAGGCCGGCGCAAGGCCGCCGAGGGCTACCTGCGCGCCGCCGAGCAGCTGTACGAGCGCTGGGGCGCCGTGCGCAAGGTGCAGCACCTGCACGAAGAGTTCGTCGGCATGCTGGGCGACACGCGCGTGCGCGCCACCTCCGCCGGCAAGCTCATCGACGCCAGCCAGCTCGACATGGCCACGGTCATGAAAGCGGCCCAGACCATCTCGGGCGAGATCGTGCTCGACCAGCTCTGGGCCACCACCATGCGCATCATGTTGGAGAGCGCCGGCGGCCAGCGCGGCGCCTTCGTCGTGCCGCGCGACGGGCAGCTGGTGGTGCTGGGGCTGGTGCAGGTGGGCGGCGAAGACGGCGAGGCGCCCTCGCCCACGCAGCCCCTGCGCCTGGGCAGCGCCGAAGGGGCGCGCTGCGTGCCCGCCGCCCTGGTGGACGAGGTGCTGCGCACGCAAGCGCCCGTGCTGCTGCGCAACGCCGCCGAAGAGGGCGCCTTCGTGCGCGAGCCCTACGTCGCCGCCCAGCGCCCGCGCTCGGTCATGGCCTTGCCGCTGATGCGCCAGGGCCAGTGCGAAGGCGTCGTGTACTTGGAGAACCGCCTCGTGCCCGGCGTGTTCACCGTCGAGCGCCTGGACGTGGTGCGCATGCTGGCCGCGCAGGTGGCCATCTCCATCGAGAACGCGCGCCTCGTGGACCAGCAAGCCCGGCTCATCGCCGCGCAGCGCCAGTTCGTGCCGGCGCAGTTCCTTGACAGCCTGAACCACCAGGACATCGCGCGCGTCGACATCGGCGAGACCGTGGCGAAGACCATGAGCGTGCTGTTCTCCGACCTGCGCGGCTTCACGCCCTTGGCCGAGACCCTGCAGCCGCGCGAGGTCATCGGCATCCTCAACGCCTACTTCGCCGGCATGGGCGCGGCCATCGGCGAGGCCGGGGGCTTCATCGACTCGTTCGCGGGCGACGAGATCAAGGCCCTGTTCGACGCCGGCAGCGGCGGCTCCGCCGACCACGCGGTGCGCGGCGCGGTGCTGATGTGGCGCGCGCTGGAGCACTTCAACGAACGCGCCGTGGGCCTGGGCCAGCCGCAGCTCAACATGGGCATCGGCGTGAACACCGGCCCGGTGGTGCTGGGCACCGTGGGCGGGCAAGGGCGCCTGCAGTGCTCGGTCATCGGCGACACGGTGAACCTGGCCTCGCGCATCGAGCAGCTGACCAAGGTCTACGGCGCCCGCGTGCTGGTGGGCCAGGCCGCCTGGGCGGCGCTGCAGAACCGCGAGGCCCACGCCTTCCGCCTCGTGGACCGCGTGGCCGTCAAGGGCCGCGTGGAACCGCTGGGCCTGTACGAGTTGCTCGATGCCGACCCACCGGCCGTCCGCGCCGCCAAGCTGGCCACGCGCGGCACGCTGGAGGCCGGCATGGTGCGCTACGCGGCGCGCGACTTCGACGGCGCGCTGCAGGCCTTCCTGTCGGCCGCCAGCGAAGACCCCGACGACCTCGTGCCGCGCCTCTTCATCGAACGCTGCGAGCGCCTGCGCCGCGAGCCCCCGCCGCCCGAGTGGTGCGGCGTGGAGCGCCTGACCCGCAAGTGAACCCCGTCCCTTCAACCGGAGTCGACCGACCATGGCCCCCACGCCCCGCAGCGCCTCGCAACCCCGCGCCCCCACCCTGCAAACCTTCGACCTGCTGGACCTGCAGGTCTACACCCGCGAGGGCAGCTACAGCAAGAACGCGAGCAAGGACTTCCACCTCTTCTACGTGGGGCGGGACGACGTGCACGACATCCTCAAGCACATCCTGTCGCGGGTGTCGGTGTCGCTGTACCTGAACATGTTCGGCTACGACGACGACGAGTTGAACGACATCGTGATGGAGAAGGTCATGGACCCGCACATCACGGTGCTCATCACGCTGGACAAGAGCCAGGCCGGCGGCAAGCACGAGAAGGCCTTGCTCGACGTCGACCGCGCCAAGAGCCTGGAAGACTTCAACACCCACTTCGTCATCGGCTCCTCGGCCACGCACCAGATCAGCCACACCAAGGGTTTCGTGGCCGACGGGCTGGTGGGCGCCGAAGGCTCCACCAACTGGTCGGCCTCGGGCGAAGGCACCTTCGTGGTCAAGGGCCAGGCCGGCGGCGCGGGCTACAAGGCGCAGAACAACACGCAGTCGGTGTTCACCGACCCGGACACGATCCACCGCTTCCAGGCGCAGTTGATTGCCGAGCATTTGGCGGCGCAGAAGGTGGAGATGGCGCGGAAGGCGGGGAAGGTTCCCGCGCCAGCGCCAGTTGCTTCCAAGGGCGTTGCCAAGAAGCGGTGAGCCTTTGGGCGTGAGAGCCCGCAGGGCGCTCCGCCCCTGCACCCCGGGTTCCTTTTGTCTTGCCAAAAGGAACCAAAAGCGCCTGCCCCGGCTCCAGCGCCCCTGGCTGCGCCAGGGGTACCCTGTGCTGCTCGTTCCGGGGGGCCGCGGGATTGAACTCCCTGCGCTCACTGCGTTCGCTCCGGTCAAACAGCAATCCCGGGTCAGTGCTTGAAGCGCGCTGACGCGCGCGCCCCCCTTTACTGCGCTGCTCGGCGCTTCCGAACGGGGCAACAGCCGGGAAACGGCGCAGAGGGTTGAAGTCCGGGCTGTTCGGCATTCGGCTGTTGGCTGCTTGGCTGTTGCCCCGTTCGGGCCTGGCGGCCTGAGCAGCGCAGGGAACCCCAGCCGCAGGCTGGGGCGCTGGAGCCGGGGCAGGCGGCTTTCCCCCATTTGGCCAAGACCAAATGGGGTCGGGTGCAGGGGTGAAGCCCCTGCGGGCTCTCACCAAGCGCTCAAGCCTTCAACTCATCACACCCAAAGCAAGGCGACAAGTCCGTCCCTCCGGCCTTCCGACACCGCTCCTGCGCCTGCGCAAACGTCCACTTCGGCCCCACCACCTTCGGGTCGAAGCAGATGTCCATCTGCGCCAGCGCGCACAGGGTCAGCCGGTCGTCGGCGGCGGGCGGCACCGGGGCGCCGCTGCCATCGTCGGCCCCGAACCAGCGCTGGCAAGCCTGGCGGGTCGCCTCTTGGGGGTCCAGGTGCTGGCCCTTCTGGCGGGCCGCGTCCATCAGCGCCAAGAAGGTGGCGGCTACCAGGTCTTGGGCTTCGTACTTGCTGATGTTGGGGATGAACCGCGGGTCGCCGCCGCACTTGCCGGTGACGCCCGCCGCGATCATGTGGTTCACGACCAAGTAGGGCGTCATCTTGGGGCTGTCGGGGTGCAGGCGCACCAAGCCCGACTGCAAGACGTCGGCCCGCGGCGAGCCGTTCTTGTCGCGCGGCAGCTGGTCCTTGAAGCGCGTGCGGAACCAGCCCGGGGCTTGCGGGTCGTACAGCGGCGAGCCGCCCACCAGCAGCGGCAGCGTGTAGGGGTTGGCGGCGTTGGCCGGCGGGTCCAGCATCAGCGCCAGCACGTTGCGCAGGTAGTTCAGGCCCTCGGCCTCGTTGTCGAAGAACAGCGAGGTCAGGTTGATGGGGAAGAAGTCGTTCGGGTACTCGCTCTCGCCCGAGCCCGGGGCGGCGATGGGGTTCACGTCCACGATGGCGTGGTAGCGCTCGGGCTGGGGCACGCCGGCGCAGGTCAGCAACTGCGCCCACCGCCGCAGCGTGGCGTTGTTCAGGTAGTCGCAGTGGCGGTAGGCCACGATGGGCGGGTAGTGCAGCAGCGTCACGGCCGCGTGGTTCACGATGGGCATGCCCAGCGGCAGGCAGGGCAGCCATTCCGAGGGGCCGTCCGAGCGGTTCACCGGGTAGCCGGCCATGGGGTTCCAGGCGGGGGTCTTTTGCGCGGCGGCGCAGCCGCGCAGGGCCAAGGCGCCGTGCTGCTCGTCGAGCAGGGCCACGTGCATCTGGGCGAACTGCGCGCCGGCCTCGCGCGAGTCCTCCAGCGGCGAAAAGCTCACCGTGTAGCCCTGGGCGTCGCGCTCGACGTGCAGCGAGCCGGCCACGATGCCGATGCCGTCTTGGCGCAGCGAGCTGGCGGTGAAGTGCGCGATCACCGCCTCCGTCGTGTGCAAGCCGGCTTGCTCGCGCGTGGCGGGGTCCAAACGGGCGGGGTCGGGGTACAGGGCCGCTTGGGTTTCCGGGCTGCCGGGCAGGCGGTATCGGATCATGGGCAAAGCTCCTGGGGACGTGAAGGCGGCGGGCAGCATAGACCCCGGCCTCCCGCGCCGGGGCCCTCCCCGGGCAAGCCCCGATACGACAATACCAATGCAATACCAAATGACAGAGGATGTGGCGTGGTGTTCACAGGCAAACCCCTAGATCGGTGGGCTTTCATAGGGAGAGATGGTGCAAGCCAAGGGAAAACACCATGTTTCAAGTGGTATGCAAGTGGGCCGCGACACGGCTACAGTGGCCTCTCATTGGTTGGGGTATTGATACCACTTGGTGCCAGCGCCTCCGACCTCCCGACGGTGCATGGCCGCGTCCATGCAACCGGTTCTCTGCCGACCCCCGCCTTGCCCACCGAGGACGCTCCATGAAGACCCACCTGACCCCCGTTTCCAGCGCCATTGGTGCCCTGCTGTTCGGCATGGCCCTGAGCGCCCAGGCCCAACAAGCGCCGGCCAAGCCGGCCGACGCGCAGAAGCTCGAAACGGTGGTCGTCACCGGCATCCGCGCCTCGCTCGAACAGTCGATCAACCAGAAGAAGCGCAGCGACGCCCTGGTCGAAGTGATCACGGCCGAAGACATCGGCAAGATGCCCGACAAGAACGTGGCCGACAGCCTGCAGCGCGTGCCGGGCGTCACCATCAGCTCGGCCGGTGCCGGCGAAGGCGGCTTCGACGAGAACGACCGCGTGAGCCTGCGGGGCACCAACCCCAGCCTGACGCAGACCATGATCAACGGCCACATGATCGGCAGCGGCGACTGGTTCGTGCTGAACCAGGTCGGCACCGTGGGCCGCTCGGTCAGCTACTCCTTGCTGCCTTCTGAACTGGTCAGCAAGGTCGTGGTGCGCAAGAGCTCGCAGGCCGACTTGGTCGAAGGCGGCGTGGCCGGCACCGTGGACATCATCACCCGCAAGCCGCTGGAGTTCACCAAGGCCCTGACGCTGGAGGCCTCGCTGGGCGCGGTGTACTCCGACCTGCCCAAGAAGACCGACCCGCAGCTGAGCGCCCTGGTGAACTGGCGCGACGCCAGCAAGACCTTCGGCGTGATGGCGCAGTTCTTCTCGCAAGAGCGCCACCTGCGCCGCGACGGCATCGAAACCCTGGGCTACAGCAAGATCGCCCCGGGCAGCGCCATCGCCCTGAGCAACCCCGACCTCGCCGGCGTGGCCTACCCCAACGCCATCGGCTCGGCCCTGTTCGAGCAAGAGCGCAAGCGCACCGGCGGCCTGATCACCATCCAGTTCAAGCCCACCAACGCGCTGAGCTTCGACCTGACCGGCTTCAAGTCGGAGATGGAAGCCAGCAACTACAACCGCAACTACCTGGTGTGGACCAGCCGCATCCTGAACGGCGGCGCCGGCCAGGCCCCCGACGCCGGCTACGTGGTGCGCAACGGCACCCTGGTGCAGGCCAATTTCACGCCCATCGCCGGGCGCCAGTACGTCATCGTCGACCAGATCCTGCGTCCGGACGCCCGTTCGGAAACCGGTTTCCTGAACCTGCAAGGCGAGTGGAAGAGCGGCGACCTGACGATCAGCGGCAAGGCCGGCTCCAGCACCGGCAAGGGCGACACGCCCACGCAAGCCGTGTTCGAAGGCGACGTGCTCAACACCGGCGCCAGCTACCGCCTGAACGGCATCGGCAACGCGCCCGACTCGGCCCTGCGCGCCGGCAACGCCGCCGTGTTCACCGGCACGACCCTGGACTGGATCTTCGGCGCCAGCCCCGCCAGCACCAAGGACAAGGAAGACTGGGCCCAGCTCGACGGCGAGTACCAGCTCGACGGCGGCGTGGTCAGCTCCATCAAGTTCGGCGCCCGCAGCGCCAAGCACAGCCGCGACAGCCGCTTCGTGGCCCAAGGTCCGAAGTGGTCGGCCGACCCCTTCAACGCCGCCAACCTGCCGGCCTGGAACGGCCAGACCTACCCGAGCGACTTCGGGGGCGGCCTGGGCGGCAACTTCATCAAGAACCCCTGGCAGATCGACCCGGCCGTTTTGAAGGCCTGGGGCGACAAGTTCTCGAACCGCGACCCGCTGCAGCGCCAGTACTTCCCGGGCGAGTTCGAGATGGACGAGAAGACCACGGCCGCCTACGCCATGGCCAACCTGACCGGCAGCGGCTGGAGCGGCAACGCCGGCCTGCGCCTGGTGGAGACCAAGGTCAACGTGCTGACCAACGTCGCCATCGCCGGCTCGGTCTGCGCCCCGCTGGCACCCTGCGCCGTGCCCGGTGCCATCACCACCTCGGCCTTCGGTTCGTTCTACCGCAAGAACGTGGAGAACACCCACAAGGACGTGCTGCCCAGCGTCAACCTGAAGGTGGACCTGGCCAAGGACGTGATCGGCCGCTTCGCCATCACCAAGACCCTGGCCCGCCCCGACTACAGCGCCCTGGGCGGTGCGGTCAGCCTGGACGACACCAACCTCACCGGCAACGGCGGCAACCCCAACCTGAAGCCGATCCGCGCCACGAACCTGGACGCCGCCTTCGAGTACTACTTCGCCCCGCGCTCGCTGGTCTCGCTCGGCCTGTTCCACATCGACCTGAACAACTACGTCAGCTACGGCGTCAGCCAGGCCAGCTACTTCAACGAGCAGCAAAAGGCCTTCCGCACCTA
Source organism: Inhella crocodyli (assembly GCF_004004565.1). Lineage (GTDB taxonomy): Bacteria > Pseudomonadota > Gammaproteobacteria > Burkholderiales > Burkholderiaceae_C > Inhella > Inhella crocodyli. The sequence goes on along the minus strand of NZ_SACM01000004.1, from coordinate 225,770 downwards.
CAACATCTCCTCGCCGGTCAACAGCAAGGGCAAGGTGCAGGGCTTCGAGCTGGGCTACCAGCAGAGCTTCGGCGGTGGCTTCGGCGCGCTGGCCAACTACACCTACGCCGACGGCGAGGAAAAGGGCGGCAAGCAGCTGGTGGGCAACAGCAAGAACACGTACAACGTGGCGGCCTACTTCGAGAACGACTGGTTGAACGCCCGCGTGGCCTACACCTACCGCTCGGCCTTCTTCAACGGCCTGGACCGCGCCTCGGCGCAGAACCAAGCCGCGGTGGGCACGGTCTCGGCCTCATTCGGCTACAAGATCAACGACAGCATGAGCCTGTCGCTGGACCTGCTGAACCTGAACCGTCCGGTGCTGAAGTACTACGCCGACAACGTCGACCAGCCCACCGCGTTCTACGTCAACGGCCGCCAGGCTTACCTGACGCTGCGCGCCAAGCTCTGATCGCTTCTAGCGCTGTCATCGCACGACCAGGGGTGGCTTCGGCCACCCCTTTTTCCTTGAGTCCCCGCATGCACCGCCTCGCTTTCTGGCTGGCCCTCAGTCTCGGCGGCGCCGCCTCGCCCACCGGGGCGGCGCCGTCCGTTTTGTGGACCGGCCCGTACCAAGACGTCTCGCTCGCCCCCGTGCCTTTGGCCGCCCCGGCCTGGTTGCCCGCGCCCGCCCCAGGCCGGGTGCTGGTGTGGGCCTTTGCCACCGGCACCTGCGGCCACGAGCGCTGGCGCGCCAACGACGATGCGGCCGGCACCGAGGCCTTCGCCCGCGCCGGCGTGGCCGAGATGCTGCGCCGGGGCCAGGACTACGTCGTCTCCACCGGCGGCGAGGCCGCCGGCTTCTTGTGCGACAACGACGCCGACTTCGCGCGCTTCGTCGCCCGCTACCAGTCGCCGCGCCTCAAGGGCATCGACTTCGACATCGAGCGCCAGCAAACCCCGGCGCAGATCGACGCGCTGGCCGCCCGCTTGGCCTTCGCCCACCGCATCTGGCCCGCGCTGCGCCTGAGCGTCACCCTGGCCACCCACGCCGCCAGCGACGGCAGCGGCCGCAACCTCAACGCCACGGGCGACACCGTGCTGGCCGCGCTGCAGCGCCACGGCGTGGCCGAGGCCGTCGTGGTCAACCTCATGGTCATGAACTACGGCCCCGCTGACGCGCGCTGGTGCGTGGTGAAGGGGGGCCGCTGCGACATGGGCGCCTCCGCCTTGCAGGCCGCGCGCAACCTGCACGAACAGCGCGGCGTGCCCTACGCACGCATCGCCCTGACCCTCATGCCCGGCGAGAACGACGTGGCCGGCAACGTCAGCACCCCCGACGACGCCCGCACCCTGATGGCCGGCGCCCGGGCGCTGGGCCTGGCCGGCGTGCACTTCTGGTCGGTGGACCGCGACCAGGCCTGCCCGGCCGGCGAGCCCCGCGTCTCGCCCCGCTGCCACGCGCTGCCCGGCGTGCCGGCAGGCAGCTTCGGCCGCCTGTTGGGCGGCGAGTAAGGCATCCCATGCGCCCGCTCGACGAACGCCCCGCCGCCGGCCTGACCCGCGCCGCCTTCGAGGCCGAGGTGCTGCCCCGCTTCGAGCCCCTGGTGCTGCGCGGCCTGGTGGCCCACTGGCCCGGCGTGCAGGTGGCCGCCCAGGGCGACGCGGCCATGGCCGACTGGCTGCGCGCCCACGCCAGCCCGGCCGACGTGGACGCCGTCATGCTGCCGCCCGACCAAGGCCGCCGCATCGGCTACCGCGACGGCGTCGGCCCCGGCTTCAACTTCCTGCGCAACCGCCTGCCCTTGAGCGACCTGCTCAACCAAATCCAGCGCTACACCGCCTTTCGGCACGCGCCCGCCGTGGCCGCGCAAAGCGCGCCGCTGGCCGAGTGCGCACCGGGCTTGGTGGCCACGCACGGGCTGGACCTCGTCGACCCCGAAACCGCCCCCGCCCGCCTGTGGCTGGGCAACGCCATCACCACCCCGGCGCACGTGGACGAGTCGCACAACCTCGCCTGCGTGGTGGCCGGCGAGCGGCGCTTCTTGCTCTACCCGCCCGAGGCCGTGTCGCACCTGGCGGTCGGGCCGCTGGGGCAAGGCCCGGCCGGCACGCCCATCACCCTGGTGGACCCCGACGCCCCGCCCACCGCACCGGGCCAGCGCGAGGCGCACGCGCTGGCGCGCGAAGCCCTGCTCGGCCCCGGCGACGCGGTCTACATCCCGCCCCTGTGGTGGCACCACGTGGCCTCGCAGCGGCCGCTGAACCTGCTGATCAACTTTTGGTGGCGCGCGCCCCAGGCCGCGTCGGGCCTGGACGCCCTGCTGCACACCCTGCTGGCCTTGCGAGACCTGCCGGAGGCCGAGCGCGCCGCTTGGCGCACCCTGTTCGAGCACTGGGTGTTCGGCGCCACGCCCGAGCGCTTCGCCCACCTGCCCCCGGGGCTGCGGGGCCTGCACGACGGCGTCGGCCCCGCGCAAGCCGCCGCGGTGCGGGCCTTGCTGCGCAAGCGCTTGGCGGGCTGAGGCGTTGATGCGCCAAGGCGCTAAGGCGCCGACGTCCTCAGGCGGCCCGCGCCGCTCAGAACGAGGTCCACTCGCCGTCGTTGGGCTCGGCGGACGGCGCCGGCGACGGGGCGGGCCTGGAAACCGACGCTGCCGATGATGGGGCCGGCGCCCGCGCGCTCACCGCCGGCGCCGGGCGGCGCGCGGCCAAGGCAGCGCCCGCGGGCCGTTGCACCGAGGCCTTGGGGGGCGGTCGCACCGGGGCCGGCGCGCGCTGCGCGTCGCCGTTCAGCTTGAACACCGCCACGGTGGCCGCCAAGGCCTTGGCCTGCTGCTGCAGGCTGTCGGCCGCGGCCGCGCTTTCTTCCACCAGCGCCGCGTTTTGCTGCGTCACCTGGTCGAGCTGGTTCACCGCGTCGCCGATCTGGCCGATGCCCTTGCTCTGCTCGCTGCTGGCCGCGCTGATTTCGCCGATCAGGTCGGCCACGCGCCGCACCTGGGCCACGACCTCGCCCACCGTTTGTCCGGCCTCGGCCACCAGCGCGTTGCCCGCCTCCACCCGCTCGACGCTGGCGCCGATCAGGGACTTGATCTCCTTGGCCGCCTCGGCGCTGCGCTGGGCCAGGGTGCGCACCTCGCCGGCCACCACCGCGAAGCCGCGGCCCTGTTCGCCCGCGCGGGCCGCTTCCACGGCGGCGTTCAGGGCCAGGATGTTGGTTTGGAAGGCGATGCCGTCGATGGTGCCGATGATGTCGGCGATCTTTTTGCTGGAACTGGTGATCTCCTCCATCGTGCTGACCACCTGGCCCATCACCTGGCCGCCGTTCTCGGCCACGCGCGAGGCCCCGTCGGCCATCTGCGCCGCCTGCCGGGCGGTGTCGGTGTTGTGGTTCACCGTGGCGTTGAGCTCTTCCATGGAGGCCGCGGTTTGCTGCAGGTTGCTGGCCTGCTCCTCGGTGCGCTGGCTGAGGTCGGCGTTGCCTTGGGCGATCTGGCCCGAGGCCGTGGCCACGCTCTCGGCGTTGCCGCGCACGTTGCCCACGATCTCGACCAGCGCGGCCGTCATGCGCTGCAGCGCCTCCAGCAGTTGCCCGGTCTCGTCGCGGCTGCGCACCACGATCTCCGTCCGCAGGTCGCCCTCGGCCACGGTTTCGGCCACCTGCACCGCCTCGCGGATGGGGCCGACGATGGAGCGCGTGATCCACAGCGCCAGCCCGACGGCCAGCGCCGTGGCCACGCCGGCCACGGCCCACAGCACCGCCTCGGCGCGGTGGGCTTCGGTTTGGGCGGCCTCACTCGATTCCTTCATCATCGCCACCTGGTAGTCGGCAAACGCGTACAAGGTCTTCATGTAGGCCAGCTGAGCCGGTCGCATCTCGCCGAAGAGCAGGGCCACGGTGCCGGCCTTGTCGCCGGCTTCGGCCAGCTGGGCGACCCGGTCGAGTTGCGCGTTGAAGGCCGCGCGCTCGCGCTGGATGGCCGCCAAGAACTCGCGGCCCTTGGGCGACTTGACCACCTTGTCCAGCTCGCTGAACAGTTGTGCGTTCTCTTCGCGGGCCTTGCGGATGTCGGCCAGCTGTTGCTCTTGCTGGGCCTTGTCGTCCAGCAGCGCCACGTTGCGGATGGCGCGGGCCACTTCGTTGACGTTGTCGATGGTGGCGTTGGCCTTCAGCACCTTGGGCACGTAGTCCTCGGTGGCTTCGGTCAGGCGCTCGTCGATGCTGCCCATGCCGGAGCGACCCACCAGCGTGACCACCAGCAAGGCCGCGATCAGCACGGCAAACGCGGCGCCGAGGCGGGAGCCGATCTTCAAGTTCAGCAAGAAGTTCATGGGCGGGGGCTCGTGTTGGGGCCCGGCCACCAGCGGCCGGCGCGATCCCTCAGGCTACTCCTAGGCGCAGGGCCGTCCCCTCGGGTTTGCGAGCGGCTGTGACTTCTTTCACCCGCGCCAGCCCGGGTGGCCGGCGGCTGTTGGCCGCCGGTCACGCGCGCGCCCGGTGCCCCTCGCGCGGCGGCCCCATGGCGCGGCCAGGGGCCTCAGAAGTCGGTCCAGCCGCCGTCGCTCGTGCCGCCGCCGGCCAGGGCCAAGGCCGGCACGGCCGCGGCCACCGCGGTGCGCTTGGGCGCGGGCGCGCGGGCGGGGGTGCTGGCGGCCTTGGGGCGGGCGGGCGCCGGGCTGGCGCGGCCCGCGTCCCCGTCGCCGGCCAGGCGGAACACCGACACGGCCTGCGCCAGCGAGCGCGCTTGGTGCTGCAAGCTTTCCGACGCGGCGGCACTCTCCTCCACCAAGGCGGCGTTTTGCTGCGTCACCTGGTCCAGTTGCTGCACCGCCTGGCCGATTTGGCCCAGGCCGGTGTTCTGCTCGGTGCTGGCGGCGCTCATCTCGCCGATCAGGTCGGCCACGCGGCGCACTTGGGCCATCACCTCGTCCGTGGTGCTGCCGGCCTGGGCGACCAGGGCGTTGCCCGCCTCCACGCGCTCGGTGCTGGTGCCGATCAAGACCTTGATCTCCTTGGCCGCCTCGGCGCTGCGCTGCGCCAGGGTGCGCACCTCGCTGGCCACGACGGCGAAACCCCGACCCTCCTCGCCCGCGCGGGCGGCCTCCACGGCGGCGTTCAAGGCCAGGATGTTGGTCTGGAAGGCGATCCCGTCGATGGCGCCGGTGATGTCGGCAATGCGGTGGCTGGCCTGGGTGATTTGCGCCATGGTGTTCACCACCTGGGCCATGACCGCGCCCTGCGACTCGGCGGCCCGCGCCGCGCCCTCCGCCAGCTGCACCGCCTGCCGCGCGTTGTCGGCGTTGTGCTGCACGGTGGCGTTGATTTGCTCCATCGAGGCCGCGGTTTGCTGCAGGTTGCTGGCCTGCTCTTCGGTGCGCTGGCTCAGGTCGGCGTTGCCCTGGGCGATCTGGCTGGAGGCCGTGGCCACGCACTCGGCGTTGTCGCGCACCTGGCCGACGATCTGCACCAGCGCCGCCGACATGCGCTGCAAGGCCGTCAGCAAGCGCGCGGTCTCGTCGCGGCCGTGCACGACGATTTCGGTGCGCAGGTCGCCCTCGGCCACCGCGTCGGCCACGCGCACGGCCTGCGCGATCGGCCGCACGATGGAGCGGGTGGTGAACAGGGCGAGCAGGGCCCCGGCCACCAGGGCCAGGGCCGTGACCACCAGCAAGGCCCAACCGGCGCGCTCGACGGTGGCCTCGGCCGCATGACCGGCCTGGTCCATCAGCGTGCGCTGGTAGTCGATCAGCGCGTCCAGGCGCTCGAAGTAGGTGGACTGCGCGGCGGCCGTGCCGCCCAGCAGCAGCTCGCGGGCCTCGTCGAAGCGCTTTTGCTGCTTCAGGGCCAGCACCCGATCCACCGACTCGTTGTACGGCTGACGGGCTTCAGCGGCGGCCTGCAAAAGGCCTTTGCCCTTGTCACTGGTGATCCGCCGTTCTAAGGCTTCGATCAACCCGCCGTTTTGCTGCCTTGCTGTGGCGATCGCCTCGGCTTCGCGGCTCATCGCGTCGGCTTCGGTCAAAAGGGCCAGGTTGCGCACGCCGATGGCAATGCGGTCGACGTTGGCTTTGACCTCCTCCAGCTGCTCGAACTTGACGACGCGGTCGTCGACCAGCAGCTTGACCTCGGCGTTCACCTCGGCCAGTTGCCCCCAAGCGTAGGCGGCCACGGCCGCGGTGAAACCCAGGGTCAGCGCGAAGCCCAGGGCCAGGCGCTGACCGATCGACAGGTGGTGGATCCCCAACATGGTGCCCTCCGATCCGAGGTGCCAGCGAAGTGTTCCGGGCCGCTGCCGCCGGTGGCGAATCACAAAATTCGCGATGACGGATCGCAGACTAATAAATTTGCCATCGATTCGCGCGCCGTTGTTGTGGACAAGGCGTGCATGAATGCGCGTTCAAGGCGCCCGCGTTCAGAAATCGCAGCGCGAGGGCAGGGGGCCGGGGGGCACGGTGTCGAGCTGGGCCACGCCGGCGATGCGCAGGCGGGTCACCTCGGCCAGCACCTGGGCGGGGCTGAGTTGGCGCTCGGGCGCGTGCAGCACCCAGTCCACGTCTTGTTCGTAGACCCGCGCCTGCGCGCTGGCCGGCCCCAGGCCGCCGGACGAGAACCACAGGTTGAAGCTCGGCGCCATGGGCGCCACGGGCACGTTGCGGCCGCCGTGGGTGGCGATGAGCTTCCCGTCCAGGTAGTGGCGGGTGCTGAAGGCGTCGACCTGGATCACCAGGGTGTGCCAGCCGTCCAGCGCGCCCATCACCTCGGTGGCCTGGTTGCGGGCGTCCCAGGGGTCCAGGCGCACGGTTTGCCAGCTCACGGCGTACAGGCGCGGCTGCGGGCTGCCCCAGCCGCCGTTGGGCAGGTGCTCGAAGTCGACCTCGCTGAAGGCCGGGTCGTAGTCGTGCGACAGGGGGCTGGCCAGGTAGAAGGTTTGCACCACGGGGTCGCCGTCGGCGCCCGCCACCGGCTGCGCGCTGAAGCGCACGCGGGCGGCCACCGTGCCGCGCAGGGCCTTGCGCTGGTGGCAGGCCTGGGCCTGCACGGTGCCCTCGGGCGTGCCGTCGGTCTGCGCGCGCAATCGCAAGACGCGGTTGCCGGGCTTGGCGGGGTCGTCGACCAGGGCGATGGCCTCGGGCGCCCAGCGCGCGCCGGGCACGCCGGGGTGGCCTGCCGCGGTGCGCAGCACCCAGCCTTGGGCGCGCAGCGCGTCGGTGTCGGGCTGGCTGAAGTCGTCGAAGAACAGCCCCGCCGCGATGGCCAGCGCCGCGGCGCTCATTTCACGGCGCTGGGGTTGGCGGCCTCGTCGCCGAGAAAACGCGTGCTGGGCGCGCCCGCGTCGTCGTCCTGGGCCTCGGCCTTGGGCCAGCGCAGGAAGAAGAGCATCAGCAGCGCCGGCACGCCACAGGCGATGGTCCACAGGAAAAACCGCTCGTACCCCAGGGCCAGTTGGATGTCGCCGCTGACCGTCTTGCTGACGACGAAGCCCAGCTGCATCACGCCCGAGCCCAGCGCGTAGTGCGCGGTTTGGAAGCGGCCCGGGGCCACGACTTGCATGATGAACAGGATCATGCCGACGAAGCCGAAGCCGTACCCGGCCATCTCCACGCTGATGGCCCAGCCGATGGTCCACAGGTCCTCGGGCCGCGCCACGCTCAAGCCGTAGAACACGGCGTTGGGCACGGCCATGGCCAGGATGAGCACCGGCAGCGCGCGGCGCAGGCCCAGCCAGGCGGTGAAGTAGCCGCCCAAGATGCTGCCCACCAAAAAGGCCGCCGTGCCGGCGGTGCCGTAGATGCCGCCGACCTGCTCGGTGCTCAGGCCCAGGCCACCGGCCTCGCGGGCCTCTTTGAGGAACAGCGGACCGATGGTCTGCACCTGCCCTTCGGCCAGGCGGAACAGCACGATGAAGACGATGGCGATCCAGATGCCGGGCTTCTTCAGGAAGTCGGCGATCACCTCGCGCAGGGTGCGCGCCACGGTGGCGGCGTTGAGATCGCCCGCACCGGCGTTCAGGGTCCCGGGCAGGGCGCGCGCGTTGTAGGTGGCCAGCGCGCCCAGGCCCACGGCCAGCAGCACGAAGATCAGCGACCAGGCGTTGAACACGCCGATGCGCGTTTCCAGGTGGCCGGCCAGCACCAGCAGTCCGCCCAGCGTGAGGAACTTGCTGGCGTTGAAAAACGCGCCCTGCCAGCCGGCGTAGGCCGCCTGCTGCGTGTCGCTCAAGCTCGCCATGTACAGGCCGTCGGCCGCGATGTCGTGCGTGGCCGAGGCGTAGGCCAGCACGAAGAGCAGCGCGATCGTCAGCCCGAACCACACCGGCAACTGCAGCGCCACGGCAATGAGGCCCAGGCCGATGGCGCCCGTGAACTGCATGGCCACGATGACCAGTTTCTTGCTGCGCAGCAGCTCGAGGAAGGGGCTCCACAGCGGCTTGAACACCCAGGCCAGGCCCATGGCCCCGGTCCAGCGGGCGATGGCGTCGTTGCCCACCCCCATGCTCTTGAACATCAGGCCCGCGATGAGCATGACGACGAAGAACTGCAGGCCCTGCGCGAAGTACAGCGTGGGCACCCAGCGCAGGGGGGAGACGGTGGGCTTGGCATCCATGGCGGGCCTCAGTTCAGAGTGGCGAGCGCATGGCCGGGCGCGTGCTCGCGCCCTTCCAGCCAAGCCTGGGCGGCGCGCAACGCGCCTTGGGCGTAGCCCCAAGTGACCAGCGCCGGGCCGGGCACGTCCAGGGCCTGGAAGGGGTTCCACAGCGCGAGGTGCAGGTCGGGGCGCCAGTCGAGCGCGCCCTCGTAGCGGTGCCGGCGGGTGGAGACGAGCACGTTGACGCGGCCGTCCTGCGGCACCTGCGCCCAGCGCAGGGTGTCGATGTCGTCCAGCACCAAGCGCTTGACGTCGCGGAAGCCGTCGAACAGCGCCAGCGCCTGCAGCGCGGTGGGGCCGGCCTCACTGACCATGTCGGTCGGCACGTCGGCCTGCACGATGACGCGCAGCGGGGTGTCGCGGCCCGGGGCGCGCGCGCCGCGCAGTGCCAGCAGGCCTTGGGCCCAGGCGCGGTGCATGAGCGCGTCGTCGGCCTCGCGCTGCGCCGGCGGGTAGTCCCCCTGGGCGCAGGGGTAAGCCTGCGCCAGGCGGTCCAAGCGGGCTTGGGCGCGTTCGCCTTGGGCGGGGCTGAGGCGACCGCTGGCAAAGGCCTCGCGCAGCGCGTCCACGGCCTGCTGCTGCTCGGCCAAGCTGCCCTGCGCCAGCACCAGGTCGGCGCCGGCTTCCAGGGCCATGACGGGCGCGCGGGTGTACCCATAGCGCTCGGCGATGGCCTTCATCATCAGCGCGTCGGTGATCACCACGCCGTCGTAGCCCCACTCGTCGCGCAGGATGCCCTTGAGCACCTTGGGGCTGAGCGTGGCCGGGTGCTCGGGGTCGATCTGCGGGTACACGATGTGCGCCGTCATCACCGCCGGCGCGCTGGCGCACAGGGCCTTGAAGGGGCGCAGCTCCAGCGCGTCGAGTTCGGCGCGCGACTTGTCCACGGTGGGCAGGGCCAGGTGGGAGTCGACGTGCGTGTCGCCGTGGCCGGGGAAGTGCTTGACGCAGCAGGCCACGCCCTCGCGCAGCGAGCCGCGCATCCAGGCGCCGGCCAGGCGGGCCACGGTGTCGGGGTCGTCGGAGAAGGCCCGCTCGGCGATGACCGGGTTGGCCGGGTTGTTGTTCACGTCCACCACGGGCGCGAAGTTCCAGTTCACGCCCAGGCTCTTGAGCCCGCGCGCCACGGCCGCGCCCACGCCTTCGGCCAGGGACTCGTCGCCCGAAGCGCCCAGGGCCATGGCCGAGGGCGCCTGCGGCAAGAAGGTCGAGCGCACGACGGAGCCGCCTTCTTGGTCCAGCCCGATCAGGGCCGTGGGGCCCATGAGCGCACGCAGGTCTTGGATCAGTGCGCGCACCTCGGCCTCGGTGCCCAGGTTCTTGCGGAACAGGCACACGGCGCGGATGCGCTCGCGCCGCAGGAACTCGGCGGTGGCGGGCTCCAGCGTCTTGCCGGGGATGTCCACCATCAAGAGCGGACCGGGGTGGAACACGTCACTCATCTCAATGCGTTTTCGTGACCTTGGCGAGGTGCCGCGGTTGGTCCGGGTTCAGGCCTCGCGCCTGCGCCAGGGCTTCGACCATCGGGTAGAAGCTCTGCACGGCGGCGATGGGGTCCAGCTCTTCATGCCCCGCGCCGACCAGCGGCAGCCAACCGGGCGTGCCGGCGGGCACACTGCCTTCGGGGGCGGCCAGCAAGACCTTGGCGCCGCGGCCGCGCATCTCCTCGGCCAGGGCCAGCAGGCCCGATTGCGCGGGACCGCGCGGCGCGAAGACCAGCAAGGGGTAGCCGTCGTCCACCAGTGCCATGGGCCCGTGCTTGACCTCGGCGCCCGAGAAGGCCTCGGCCTGGATGGCGCAGGTTTCCTTGAACTTCAGCGCCGCTTCCATGGCGATGGGCAGGCCCGTGCCGCGGCCGATGACGAAGAGGCGGTCGGCGTGGCGCAGCGCGTCCACGGCGCTCGACCAGTCTTGGTGCGCGGCGCGTTCCAGCACGCCGGGCAGGTCTTGCAGGGCCACGCGCAGCGCGTCGTCCTCCTGCCAGCTGGCCACCACGCGGGCGCCGGCCACCAGCTGGGCGATGTAGCTCTTGGTCGCGGCCACGCTGCGCTCTTCGCCGGCGTGCAGCGCGAACACGTGCTCGGCCGCCTGCGCCAAGGGCGAGCCGGCGGCGTTGACGAAGGCCACGGTGCGCGCGCCGCCTTCGCGGAAGGCTTTCGTGGGGGCCACGAGGTCGGGGCTTTGGCCCGACTGCGAGAAGGCGAAGGAGACCAGGCCCTCGGTGCGGATGCGGCTGCCGTACAGGGTCACCAGGGACATGGGCAGCGAGGTCACCAAGCGGCCCAGGCGCGCCATCACCAGGTAGGCGAGGTAGTGCGCCGCGTGGTCGGACGAGCCGCGTGCCACGGTCAGCAGGCTGCTGGGGGGCAGGTCACGCAGGCTGCGGCCCAGCGCGGCGTAGGCGGCGCCGTCTTGCGCCAGTTGCTGCGCCACGGCGGCGGGGGCGCTGCGCGCCTCGGACAGCATCAAGGACGACACCACGGACGGCGTGGGCGTGGACGGCGCCACCGTCGTTTCAAGCGAGCTCAATCTCTTCCCCTTCGGCAAACACGGCTTGGAGTTGCAAATCGCGGTTCATCACCACGAGGTCGGCGTGCGCGCCCACGGCCAGTCGGCCGCGGTCGGGCAGGTCCAGGTAGTCGGCGGCGATGGTGGCCACGCGGCGCACGCCCTCCGTCAACGGCAGGCCCAGGTGCACGACGAGGTTGCGCAGCGCCTGGTCCAGGGTCAGCGCGCTGCCGGCCAAGGTGCCGTCGGCCAAGCGCACGGCGCCCAGGCACTTGAGCACGCGGTGGCGGCCCAGGCGGTACTCGCCGTCGGGCATGCCGGTGGCGCTGGTGGCGTCGGTCACGCAGTAGCAGTGGGGGATGGCGCGCAGGGCCACGCGCAGCGCACCGGGGTGCACGTGCAGCAGGTCGGGGATGAGCTCGGCGTGCTGCGCGTGGGCCAGCGCGGCGCCGGCCATGCCGGGCTCGCGGTGGTGCAGGCCGCTCATGGCGTTGAACAGGTGGGTGAAGCCGTGCGCGCCGCGCGCCAAGGCGGCCACGCCGTCGTCGTAGCTGCCGTTGCTGTGCCCAATCTGCACGCGAATGCCGTCGGCCACCAGCGCCGGGATCAGCGCCAGGTGGTGCTCGATCTCGGGCGCCAGCGTGACGACGCGGATGGGCGCCACCGCGTGCAGGGCGCGCACGGTGGCCAGGTCGGCCACCTGCGCGAAGTCGGGCTGCGCGCCCAAGCGCTCGGGGTTGATGTAGGGGCCTTCGAGGTGCACGCCCAGCCAGCGCGCGCTGCCCGGGCGGCGCTGCGCGATCTGCTCGCCCAGCGGCGCGAAGGCGGCCTGGATCTCGGGCAGCGGCGCCGTCATCGTGGTGGCCAGCAGCGCGGTCGTGCCGTGGCGCACGTGGGTGCGGGCGATGTGCGCGGCGGCCTCGCCACCGTCCATCACGTCGTGCCCGCCGCCGCCGTGGCAGTGCAGGTCGACGAAGCCGGGCAGCAGCCAGGGCGTGGTGGCGCTCAGGGCCTCCGCTTGGGCGCGACTCACCTCACGGCCCGAGATGGACACGATCCGTCCACCGTGCCAGTGCACCGAGCCGTGCCACACGCCCTCGGATGCCTCGGGCGTGACGATCAAGCCCTCGCGACTGCCCTTGTCAATCACGCCGCATCTCCGCCACGAAGTCGTAGTAATCGCTGCGGCAGTAGCTGTGCGTCAACTCCACGGCCTGGCCCGAGGCCAGGTAGCCCACGCGGGTGATGAACAGCACGGCGGCGCCGACGGGGATCTCCATCAGGCCGGCGAGCTTGGCGTCGGCGTTGAGCGCGCGGATGTGCTGCAGCGCGCGCACCGGCGCGTTGCCGCGCTGCGCGAGGTGGGCGTAGAGCGAGGCGTTGACGGCCTCGGGGTCGGGCAGGATGGAGGCCGGCAGCACGCTGACCTCGTAGGCCATGATGACGCTGTCGGCCAGGCGCAGGCGCTCCAGGCGCGCGACGCGCTCGTTGCCGTGCAGCTCCAGCGACAGCTGCTCGTCGGCCGCCGCGGGCGTGAAGCCGCGCTTGAGCCAGCGCGAGCCCGGCACGAAGCCGCGCTGGTGCAGCTCTTCCGAAAAGCCCGACAGGCGCGTGAGCGGTTGCTCCAGGCGCGGTGCGATGTAGTTGCCCGAGCCGCGCTTGCGCACGATCAGGCCCTGCTCGGTCAGGCGCTCGATGGCCTTGCGCGCGGTGACGCGCGACAGGCTCAACGATTCGGCCAGCAGGCGCTCCGAGGGCAGGGCCTCGTCGGCCTGGTAGCGCCCGTCGTGGATGGCCTTGGCCAGGGCCTGCGCCAGCTGCAGGTAGAGCGGCGAGGCGGCCTCGGGGTCGGGCCGGAAATCAAACGGCAGGGTGCTCATGCGGGCATCTCGTTCAGCAAGGTGTGTTGGACCATCAGCAGCGCACCGGCCATGGCGTCGCCCTGGGGGGCAACGCTGCGGACGCGCAGCGCGGGCGGCAGGCGCGGGGCCAGCCGGTCGGCGATGCTGCCACTCCAGGCGATGGGCAACTGCCTGCTCGGGTCCACGGCACCGGCCAGCACGGCCAGTTCCTGGGCGGCGTCGGCCAGCAGGGCTTGTGCGGCGGGGTCCTCGTGTTCGTGCGCGAACACCAGCGGCGCCAGGCTGGCAAAGCGACGCTGCTGCGCTTCCAAGGCCCAGTCCAGCAGGGCGTCGGGGCGGCCGCTGGTGACGTCCCACACGGCACGGGCCAGGGGGCCGGTGCGGTCGCGGCCGTCCAGCGCGCGCTGGGCGTGGCGCACGGCGGCCTTGCCCAGCCAGGCGCCGCTGCCCTCGTCGCCGTTCAGCCAGCCCCAGCCGCCCACGGTGCGGCGCTGCCCCTCGGCGTCCAAGGCCTCGGCCACGGAGCCGGTGCCGGCGATGACCAGGGCGCCGGGCTGCGCGCCGTGCGCGCCCAACACGCCGGCATGGCCGTCGGTGTCGAGCGTGAGCGCCAGCGCCAGGGGCGCGCGGGCCAGGAAGGCCTGGGCCTGCGCCGGCACGCCGGCGCCCGACAGGCCGGCGCCCATCGCGCAATCGGCCCAGTCGGGGGCTTCGGGCAGGCCTGCGCCGTGCGCGGCCTCGGCCAGGGCTTCTTGGATGTGGCGCCAAGCCTGGTCGGCGCCCTGGCCCAGGGCCGAAGGGCCGGCCCGGCCTTCGGCCAGCACGCGGCCGGTCGCTTCGGCCAGGCGCAGCCGGGTTTGGGTGCCGCCGCCGTCCACGCCCAGCCAGTACCGGGCCCGGCCGGTGGCGGACCAGCGTGGCAGGCGGGTGTGGCGGGGGGCAGCGGGCAGCATAATGGATACCACTCTAATACCAACAACCGCGTAGGTCAATTGGTATTGGAGTGGACTTTTGCTGTTGGCCGCGGTCTGCCGCCACCCGAGTGTGCCCCGAAAGGCCACCTGCAGACCACTGGGGCGCGCGCCAAGGCCGAGATCGGCCGTGCCCCGGCTATCCTGAGCGCCCTCGCCCGCCCCTGGTCCGTCGGTTCTTGCCCGTGATACCCGCCCCCGCCCCGCACTTCCCGGCCGACGCCGACGCCATGACCCGCCTGCTCGAGCGCCTGTCGCGCATCGCGCCGCGGCACCCGCGCTGGGCGCTGGACTGGTTGCTCGCGCAGGAGGCCCAGTGCCGCGCGCGGGGCGACCGCGCCGGCGCGCTGGATGCCTTGGTGCTGCGCTTTTACCTGCTGGAGCACCGCGGCCGCGCGCTCGAGTTGCAGGCCGACCTGCACCGCGCCGCGGAGGACGCCGCCCCGACGCTCATGCCCTTGCAGGCCGCCCGCGTGGCCGAAGCCCTGGGCCGCTTGGCCTATCAACAAGGCAACTACCTGGACGCGACCGAGCACTGGTCGCGCGCGCTGGACTGGGCCGAACGGGCCAAGGACGAGCACATGGGCGTGTCGGCCCGCATCGGCCTGGGCCAGATCCATTACGCGATGGGCGCCTGGAGCACGGGCCTGCGCTTTCACCGCGACGCGCTGCAGCGCCTGCAGGGCCTGAACGACAGCTACCTGGCCGCCAAGGTGGCCATCAACCTGGGCGTCGGCCACCTGGAGAGCCAGCAGCTCGAGGACGCCGAGCGGCAGTTCAGCCACGGCCTGGCCGCGGCCCGCCGGGGCGGTCACCAAGAGTTCGAGGCCGAGGCCCACTGGCACCTGGCGCAAACCGCGCTGGCCCGCGGCCAAATGCCCCTGGCGGTGGCCGACTGCCGCCTGGCCCTGAACCTGGCCAACCGCCTGCAGCACCACTGGCTGGAAGCGGCGGCGAGCCGCACCTGGACCGAGATCGCGCTGGCCCGCGGCGACGAAACCGCCGCCATCCGCAGCACCCGGCACGGCCTGGCTCTGGCCGAGCGCATCCAGTCCAAGGCCGAGCAGCGCCGCGCCCACTTGCAGCTGGCCAAGCTGCTGGAGCGCCTGGGCGACCACCGCGAGGCCCTGCAGCACCTGTGGCGCGTGGTCGACCTGCAGACCGAGCTCGACCGCCAAGCCCAGGGCAGCGGCCCCGCGGCCCTCAGCCGCCTGCCCACCGCGGTCGACGAGGGCCTGAGCTACCAAGGCCCCAGCGCGAACTGAGCGCGCGCCGCCCGCCCCCCCGCGCTAACCCTCGATTGACACCGATCGCGGGCGTCCACTACAGTCTGAAAGCGCTTTCATAACCAGAGCCCGAACCCCGTCGGGCCGCCGAGCGCAGGAGACCGAATTCCCATGACGATGGACGCGACGCGACGCGCCACCCTGGGGCTGGGCTTGGGCCTGGCCTGGGGGGCGAGCTGTGCCCAGGCCGAGCCGCGCAAGCTCACCGTGGCCGCGTACCCAAAGCTCGACGCCATCGTGCGCGCCGCCCTGCCGGCGTGGAAGGCGAAGCACCCTGGCGTGGAGGTCGAGGTCATCAGCCGGGAGATGAACGAC
Organism: Inhella crocodyli; assembly: GCF_004004565.1. GTDB lineage: Bacteria > Pseudomonadota > Gammaproteobacteria > Burkholderiales > Burkholderiaceae_C > Inhella > Inhella crocodyli. The sequence goes on along the minus strand of NZ_SACM01000004.1, from coordinate 210,199 downwards.
CACCACACGGCCATGATCACGGCCCTGTCCACGGGCAGCCACATGCCCGACCTGATGTCGCTGGAGGTGGGCTACCTCGGTCGCTTCGCCCAAGGCCGGGGCCTCCTGGACCTGCGCCAAGCGCCCTTCCACGGCGAGAAGCTGCAGAGCCGCTTCGTGCCCTACACCTGGGGCCAGGCGCACAACAAGCGCGGCGAACTGCTGGCCCTGCCGTCCGACATCGGACCCGGCACCCTGCTGTACCGCCACGACGTGCTGCAAAAGGCCGGCCTGCAAGAGGCCGACCTGACCACCAGCTGGGACGGCTTCCTGGCCGCCGGCAAGCAGATCCGCGCCAAGACCGGCGCCTACCTGCTGGCCCACGCGCGGGACATGAAGGACATCCTGATCCGCACCCACGTCGCCCCGGGCGACGGCCTGTACTTCAGCGCCAAGAACGAGGTGCTGGTGCGCAGCCCGCGCTTCGTGCGCGCCTTCGAGCTGGCCCGCGCCGTGCGCCGCGACAAGCTCGACGCCGGCGTCTACAACTGGTCCGGCGACTGGACCGAGGGCTTCCGCCGCGGCAGCATCGCCACGCAAATGCTGGGCGCCTGGCTCACGGGCTTCTTGGGATCGTGGCTGGCGCCCAAGACCCACGGCCTGTGGCGCGCGGCGCAATTGCCCGAGGGCGCCTTCGCGGCCTATGGCGGCAGCTTCTACGCGCTGCCGGCCAAGGGCGACCCGACCAAGCGCGCCTTGGCCTGGGACCTGATGCAAACGCTGACGCTGGACCGCCGCCTGCTGCTCGACGCCTTCCAGGCGCACGACATCTTCCCAGCCCTGGTCGACACCTTCGACGACCCCTTCTTCGAGCAGCCCCTGCCCTTCCTGGGCGGCCAGCCGGCGCGCAAGATCTGGCGCGAGGCGGCGCGGCGCATCCAGCCCGTGGCGGTGCACCGGCAGGACGCCTTCGCCGACGAGGTGATCAACACCGAGCTCGACAAGGTGCTGACCCGCGGCAAGGACATCCCCAGGGCCCTGGGCGACGCCGAGCGCCTGTTGATCCGGCGGGCCACGCGATGAAACGCCAGAGCGCCCCATGGGTGTCCGTCGGCGCCGCGCCTTATTGGCTGCTCGCGCCCTTCCTGATCCTGTTCGCGGTCTTCGGGCTGTTCCCGCTGCTGTTCTCGCTCTACCTGGCCTTCCACCATTGGGAGCCGACCAGCGGCCTGGGCGCCATGGACTGGGTGGCCTTCGAAAACTTCACCTTCGCGCTGCAGGACGAATGGTTCTGGAAGAGCCTGGGCAACACCCTGTGGCTGGGCCTGGCCAGTGCGCTGCCGCAGCACCTGGTGGCCGTGCCGCTGGCGGTGATGCTCAACGCCATGGGCCAGCGCCGGCGCGACACGCTGGTGGGCGTGTACTTCCTGCCCTACATCACCAGCACGGTGGCCATCGCCATCCTGTTCAGCTCGCTGTTCAGCACCGACTACGGCCTGATCAACGCGGCCATCGGCGCGCTGCGCGCCATCCCCGGCCTGGACTGGCTGCTGCCGGCCGCGGCCATCGACTGGATCAACGACCCCGACCGCCTCAAGCCCGCCATCGCCACCGTGGTCTTCTGGCGCTTCGTCGGCTTCAACGCCGTGCTCTACCTGGCCGCGCTGCAAACCATCCCCAAGGACCTGTACGAGGCCGCCACCATGGACGGCGCCGGCCGCTGGCAGCAGTTCGTGCACATCACGCTGCCGGGCCTGCGCGCCATGCTGCTCTTCGGCGTGACCCTGTCCATCATCGGCAGCCTGCAGCTGTTCGAGGAGCCCTTCATCCTCACCAACGGGCGTGGCGGCAACGACCAAGCCGGCATGACCAGCGCCGTGTACCTGTACCGCCTGGCCTTCGACTTCAACGACTTCGGCGCCGCCAGCGCCATGGCCTGGCTGCTGTTCGGTCTGCTGGCCCTGGCCACCTGGGCCACGCACCGGGCCTTCGGGAAGGAAGACTGATGCCGCAGACCTCCCCCGCCACCGCCATGGGACTCTGGAGCGCCCGCCTGCTCGTGGGCGTGGGCGCGCTGCTGATGCTCGCGCCCTTCTACGTGATGTTCGTGTTCGCCACGCACTCGCGCACCGAGATCTTCAGCATGCCGCCGCCCCTGTGGTTCGGCAACGACCTCGCGGCCAACTTCCAGATCCTGACGGAGCGCATCCCGTTCTGGCGCAACCTGGGCTGGAGCGTGTACGTGGCGCTCATCAGCACGGTGCTGACCCTGCTGTTTTGCAGCATGGGCGGCTACGCCTTCGCGATGTACGAGTTCCGCTTCAAGAAGCCGCTGTTCGCACTGGTGCTGGGCACCATGCTGCTGCCCAGCTTCATGAGCATGATCCCCAGCTTCATGATCATGGACCTGTTGGGCTGGATCGACCAACCCCGCGCGCTCTACATCCCTGGCGCGGCCAGCGCCTTCGGCATCTTCCTGATGCGGCAGTACGCCCGCTCGGCCGTGCCGCGCGAGCTGATCGAGGCGGCGCGCATGGACGGCTGCAGCGAGCTGGGCATCTACGCCCGCATCGTGCTGCCCCTGCTCAAGCCGGCCATGGGCACCCTCGGCCTGATCGCCTTCATCGGCAGCTGGAACAACTTTGTCGGTCCGCTGATCGTCATGCGCACGCCCGACAACTTCACGCTGCCCCTGGCCCTGCGCACCCTGCAAAACCCCGTGGACACCGAGTGGGGCGCGCTGATGGCCGGCGCGGCCATCGCCACCGTGCCCCTGATCGCGCTGTTCGCGCTGGCCTCGCGCCAGCTCATCGCCGGCCTGACCGCCGGCGCCGTCAAGTAAGTGATTCCTGGACCGACCCTGCCATGACCGACGTCTCTCCTTCGGCCGCTCAGCCCCTGCTCCCGCGCTTGGCCGACTTCCCCGCCGACTTCGTGTGGGGCGTGGCCACCAGCGCGTTCCAAATCGAAGGCGCGGCCAGCACCGACGGCAAGGGGCCGTCCATCTGGGACACCTTCTGCCGCCAGCCCGGCGCCATCGCCGACGCCAGCAACGGCGACATCGCCTGCGACCACTACCACCGCCTGGACGAGGACCTGGACCTCATCGCCTCGCTCGGCGTCAAGGCCTACCGCTTTTCGGTCAGCTGGCCGCGTGTGCAACCCCTGGGCCAAGGCGCCTGGAACGAAGCCGGCCTGGCCTTCTACGAGCGCCTGGTGGACGGGCTGCTCAAGCGCGGCCTGCAAGCCCACCTGACCCTGAACCACTGGGACCTGCCCCAGGCCTTGCAAGACCAAGGCGGCTGGGCCGACCGCCGCACGGTGCAGCACTTCGTCGAGTACGCCCGCGGCATCCAGCGCCGCTTGGGCCCCAAGCTCGCGTCCATCGCCACGCACAACGAGCCCTGGGTCGTGGCCGTGCTCGGCCACGAGAAGGGCGTGTTCGCACCGGGCCTGAAGGACCACAAAGTCGCGCTCCAGGTCTCGCACCACCTGCTGCTCAGCCACGGCCTGGCCCTGCAGGCCCTGCGGGCCGACGGCGCCACCGCCAAGCTCGGCATCGTGCTCAACCTGGCGCCCATGCACCCGGCCACGGCCAGCAGCGCCGACCGCGCCAAGGCCGTGCTCGAAGACGGCCTGCTGCTGCGCTGGTACATGGACCCCCTGCACCACGGCCGCTACCCGGCCGACGTGTGGCAAAGCCTGGGCGACCAGGCGCCCGTCGTGCTCGATGGGGACTTGGCGGCCATCCAGCAGCCGCTGGACTTCCTGGGCATCAACTACTACTCGCGCACCGTGGTCAGCGCGGGCGAGCCCTTCGACGCCAAGGCCGCCGGCCGCGAGGTCAGCGAGATGGGCTGGGAGGTCTACCCCGAGGGCCTGACCGAGCTGCTGCTGCGCCTGCACCGCGACTACCCCGGCCCCAGCTACTGGGTCACCGAGAACGGCGGCGCCTTCCCCGACCCCTGGGCCGACGGCCAGGTGGCCGACGTGGCGCGCGAGCGCTACCTGCAGCGCCACATCGCCGCCGTGGCCGCGGCCCGCGCCGAGGGCGTGCCCGTGGGCGCCTACATGGTGTGGAGCCTGATGGACAACTTCGAGTGGGCCTCGGGCTACGAGAAGCGCTTCGGCATCGTGCACGTGGACTACGCCACCTTGAAGCGCACCCCCAAACAAAGCGCACGCTGGTACGCCGGCTTCCTGCGCGGCACGAACTGAGACCGAGCATGGGCGCCCTCAGCCTCCAAGGCATCACCAAGCAGTACGGCGACACGTCCGTCATCCGCGGCATCGACCTCGAGGTGCGCGACGGCGAGTTCATGGTCTTCGTCGGCCCCAGCGGCTGTGGCAAGACCACCACCCTGCGCATGATCGCGGGGCTGGAGAGCATCAGCAGCGGCGACCTGCTCATCGACGGCCAGCGCGCCAACGACCTGCACCCCGCCCAGCGCGGCGCGGCCATGGTGTTCCAGAGCTACGCGCTGTACCCGCACATGACCGTGGCCGAGAACATGGGCTTCGCGCTCAAGATGGCCGGCGTGGGCAAGGCCGAGCGCCTGGCCCAGGTGCACCGCACCGCCGAGATCTTGCGCATCACCGAGCTGCTGGACCGCACGCCCAAGCAGCTCAGCGGGGGCCAGCGCCAGCGCGTGGCCATCGGCCGCGCCATCGTGCGCAAGCCCAAGGTCTTCTTGTTCGACGAGCCCCTGAGCAACCTCGACGCCGCGCTGCGCGTCGACATGCGCCTGGAGCTGGCCCGCCTGCACCGCGAGCTGGGCGCCACCATGGTCTACGTGACCCACGACCAGACCGAGGCCATGACCCTGGGCGACCGCATCGCCGTGTTCCACCAAGGCCGCATCGAGCAACTCGGCGCGCCCCTGGACCTGTACGAGCGCCCAGCCACCGAGTTCGTGGCCGGCTTCATCGGCGCGCCGCGCATCAACCTGGTCGAGCGCCCCGGCGGCAGCGCCGCCGGCGCCCACCGCGCGCTGTGGGCCGCGATGAGCGGCCACGAGCAGGCGCACCGCCTGGGCCTGCGTCCCGAGCAGCTGACGCTCGCCGCGGGCGAGGGCATTCCGGCCACCGTCGAGCAGGCCGAGCACCTGGGCGACAGCAGCCTGGTCTACGCCCGCGTGGCCGGCCTGCCGACCCCGCTGGTGATGAAGCTGGGCGACGAAGGCCGCGGCCTGCGCGCCGGGCAAGCGGTGGCCCTGGCCGTGCGCGCCGGCGCGGGCTTGGCGTTCGACGCCGACGGCCGGCGCCTGCCTTGAAGCGAAACAGGCGCTGCACCGCAACCGCGGGGATCTGCTCACCGACGGCGCCCCATCCTTCGGCCTCCTGCTGGTCGGACGAAGACAATCGAGGCCTTTGGTGTCCTCCACGCTTTGCCCATGTTTCTGCTTGCTCGCGCGATCCCGTACTTGTTGGCGGCTTGCCTGGCAGGGACCCAGTCCGCAGGCGCGGCATCGATGATCGACCTGCCCGCTGGGCCGCACGCGGTGGGCTTTCGCGTCGTGTTTTTGCAGGATCGCTCGCGAGAGTTCGCCCGTCGGCTCGACCCGGTAACGGGCGAGGTCCGGCCCGGTGATCGCGCTCGGCCCCTTCAGGTCTTGGCTTGGTACCCGGCGTCAACCGCCGGCGCGCGGCTGCGCCACGCGGATTACCTGGCCACGCGGTGGACCGAACTTCGCTCCCCGCTGAGCGAGGCGGAAACCCAAGCGGCCCAAGAGCGCCAAACGGCGCGCTTGACCCGGCGATTGGGCCAGGAGGCCACTGCGCTGCTGGCTTCGCCCGTCAAGGCCACGCGAGACGCCCCTGCGGCCCCAGGTCGGTTCCCCGTGGTGATCTACGCCCCTGGTGCAGGGGGCACAGCGGACGAGAACGCCGACCTTGCCGAGCACTTGGCCAGCCACGGCTACCTGGTGCTGGCCAGCACCAGCTTGGGCGCCAATGGCAAAGCAATCGAAGATGGGTGGGAGGGTGTCGAACCCCAGGTGACCGACATCGGCTACCTGGTCGGCCATGCCCAGACCTGGGCGCAGGCCGACCCAGACCGCATCGCCGTCATGGGATGGAGTTGGGGTGGCATGGCCAATGTGTTCGCAGCGTCCCGCGACGAACGCATCCGCGCCTTGATCAGTCTCGACGGAACGCGGGAGCCGAGCCTGACGCAGCGCATTGACGTGCGACGCCTCACGGTCCCCTGGCTGTACGCGTCCCGCACCCCTGACACGATCCCACAAATCAACCGGGCCGACATCGATACGCGCTTCAGCTTGCTGAATGCGGCCGTGCACGCCGACGTGACGCAACTGATCGTCTACCCCATGCGGCACGAGGATTTCGCCAGCAGCAACTGGCACGAAAGCAGTCCGCAGGCCTACGGTGACTACAGCAAGTCCGAGGTTCGGCAGGCGTACAACTGGTTGGCCCAGTACGTGCATCAGTTCTTGGAGGCCTCGCTGCTGCAGCGCGACGCGGCGCGCGCGTTCATGGCACGCTCACCGCGCGAGAACGGCGTCACCCCGCACAGCCTGCGCATCGATCGCAATCCGCCGGCAGTGCCTCCAAGCACGCGTGCAGGCCTGGCCGCTGAGTTGGCGCGCCGCGGCTTTGCGCAAGCGGTGGCGGCCTACCGGGAAGCCCAGGCCCGAGACCCAAACTTTCGACTTGCGCCACAGGAGCTGAAGCTGTGGGGCGAGCAGTTGATGGGCCGTCAGCGGCCCGGCGATGCGGAAGGGCTGTTGAACCTGTGGGTCACCTTGGAGCCCGACAGCGCGGATGCCCATGCCGCCTTGGGGGCCGCCCTGGCCGCCACCGGGCAGCGGGAAAAGGCGCAGGCCCACGGCCAGCGGGCGCTGGAGATCCACGCGGCACATCCGGGTGCAAAGCGCTTGATGGACGCCCTGCGCGCGCGCTGACGCCCGACGTCAAACGCAGTCGGGAAAGCGCCTGACATCCAGGGCGCACGCCGCATCGCGCGGCGCGCTGCCTTTCTCAGGGTTGTCGCTCGCCTGACTCGACGGCCTGAATCCAGACGTCCAGGTCCCCGGCGTGCGCCGGCCAGCAGTAGCGGTGGTCGTGCGACGCCCCCTGGGCCCAACCCATGCCGCGCAGCAGCAGGGCCAGGGGGTTCGCCGCGGGCGCGGCGCGCGGGTCCAGGGCCCGCTCGATGGTGCTGGCCAGCGCGCTGAGGTGCGCACGGCGCGCGCGCGAACCGGTCGCCGCCTGCGCCTCGATCCAGCCCTTCAAGTCGCGCAACTCGGCGCGCACCTCGGCCTGGCCGTTGTCCACCCCGGTCAACGCCGCCAAGCCCACGGGCTGCAAGCGGGCCACCAAGGTGTCCACGTACTGCCGCTGCAAGCCCCGGCGGTTCGCGTCGATCGGTGCGCCGGCCTTCAGCTCGGTGAACACGCCGCGCCGCAGGTCGGCCAGCAGGTCGTCCAGGCGGTAAGCCTGGGCGCCCAATTGCGCCTCCTGGGCCGCCAGGCGCTGCGTGCGCCCCGGCTCCAGCAGCAGGCGCAGCAGGCCGCGTTGGTACAGGGCCAAGACCGTGCTCGGCTCCCAGGTGCGCAAGCGCTGGGTCACGGCCGGGTCCAGCAGCCACTGCGGGGGGGTCAGCAGCTCCTCGCTCAAGAACTTCACCGCGCGGGCTTGCTGCGCCTTGGGCACCGGGACGGCAATCGCGCCGGGTTGGTCGTTGTGCTTGTTCTGCACTTCGTAGCCGCCCACCACCGCCATGGCGTGGCCGATCTCGCGGCCCCATTGCGACCACGTGGCGCGGTACAGCTCCTCCAGGGTGCGGTCGTCCTGGCCGTCCTTGGGGGCCAGCGCCGGCAGCATCTTGACCACGCGCTTGAGGTTGCGCAGCCCCCAGCCCGAGGCGGTCACCGGATCGGCGTCGCCCACGGCTTCGAGGTTCTCGCCCGCGTCGCCGCCATCGCCCTTGGGGGCGCTGAAGCGCAGCCAGGGCTTGCTGTCTTGCTCGCGCGCCCAGGCGTTCAGCTGGGGGCGTTCTTCCTCCGGCGTCTTGGCGTCGGGGATCGGGGTGTAGCCCCAGCGCGTGGCGAACACGTCGTACGGCCCGATCTTCGGGATCAGCAGCGCCGGGTCCACCTTGTCCTCGGGCTGCACCACGTAATTGAAGCGGCTGTAGTCCATGATGCTGGGCACGTGCCCCATGGTCTTGAGCCAGGCCGGGTCCCGCAGCTTGGCCACCGGGTACAGCGAGCTGGACTTCATGTTGTGCGGGAAGCCCAGCGAGTGCCCCACCTCGTGCGTCACGACGAAGGCGATCAAGTCGCCCATCAGGTCGTCGGGCAGGGGCAGGCGCTGCGCGCGCGGGTCCAGCGGCCCCACCTGCGTCAGGTACCAGTCGTGCTGCAGCTGCAGGATGTTGTGGAACAAGACGATGTTGGCGTTCAGGATCTCGCCGCTGCGCGGGTCCGCCAGGTGCGGGCCGTAGGCGTTGGGCGTGGGCGAGGGCACCCAGCGGATCACGCTGTAGCGCACGTCCTCGGGATCGAACTCCGGGTCTTCCTCGGGCGTCGGGTAGGGGCGGGCCTGCACGGCGTTCAAGAAGCCCGCGGCCTCGAAGGCGGCGTTCCAGGCCTCCACGCCCTTTTTGATGTGGGGCACCAAGGCCGTGGGTGTGGCCTTGTCGATGTACCAAACGATGGGCTTGACCGGCTCGCTCAGCGCCGCGCTCGGGTCTTTCTTCTCAAGGCGCCAGCGCGTGATCAAGCGCTCGCGCTTGACGGCCTGCATGCCCGCGCCGAAGTCGTTGCGCGCCACGCTGAAGAAGCCCACCCGGTCGTCCATCAGGCGCGGCACCATGGGCGTGCTGGGCAGCTGCACCAGGCTGTAGGCGACGTTGACCGACAGGCTGCGCGGCGGCGTGAGGGCGAAGTTCGGCAGGCCCGGCATGCCGGGCATGGGCATGGCCCCGACGGCGTAGGTGTGCACCGCGTCCACGCGCACGCTGCCCGGGAAGGCCTTGGCGTGGTCGATGTAGCTGCGGTTGCTGTCGACCGAGCCGCGCACCATGCTGCGGGCGCTGAAGTCGCCCACTTCCGAGTTGAACAGCCGCGTCACCTCGATCACCGGCGCCCCGTCCTTGCCGAAGGCTTCGATGGGGAACACTGTGAGGATCGCGTCGCGCTGCGACAGGCGCACGGCCTCGGCCATCGGGTTGCCTGGGTCGCTCACCGAGTCTTGCGACACCAGTTGCAGCATCACCCGGTTTTGCTTCTGCACGAAGCGCAGCACGCCCTGGTTCAGCGTGCGCCCCACGTGCTCCTGGCCGGCCGGCACGGCCGTGGCGTTGGCCACCATCAGCAGCGGTTGCTCCAACAAGGCCTTGGGGATCTCGAAGTACAGCTTGTTCTTCAGGCTGTGCACGCGGAACAGGCCTTCTTGGGTCTTGGCCTCGGCGGTGATGACCTTGTCGAAGGGCCGCGGCTCGCCCGGCTCCAAGCCCATCATGCCGGGCGGCAGGCCCGGGCGGCTCGCCCCGGTGGGCGTGGCGGGGGTCGGGCTGGGGGCGGGCGTTGGTGCGGGGGGCGGCGTTTGCGCTTGAACGGCGACCGTCCCCAAGGTCCACATCAGCGCGGCGGCCATCGCCCCGTATCGCATTTCGTTCTTCATGGCGTCCCTGGTGGCGCACGCCGGGCGCGGCGCGCCGCCGCATGATAGGCAGGCCCCCTGGGGCCATCGGCCGCCTTTCTCGGGGGGGTCAGACCGTGGCCTCAGCGGGCCGCGAATGGCGTCGGATCGCAGAAGCACTGCGCGCGCACGAAGAGCGCGCCCTTCCAGCGCTGGCGGGCCAACTCTTCGAAGCGCAGCGGGTGACCGTCGAGTGTGCGGCCGGTCTCCCCGGTGGGGATGAGGCGCTGCAGGGTGCCGGGGCTGGGCCTGGGCGGGCTCAGCGTGGGTTGGTTTGCAGGGTCCACTCGACCTCGCTGTAGCGCACCACGCGGCCGTCGGCCCAGCGCACTTGCAGCGAACGCCGGTCCGACACCGGCACCAGCAGGCAGCCTTCCTCGCGCACGTCGTCCACCGAGACCCGAACGGCAGAGAACTCGTCGCGCGAACAGCCCTTCAAGCCGCGAAAGGCGCTGAAGATCACGAAGCGCGTGTCGCTGTCGGCCTTGGGACGCAAGGTGCCCGACATCACGCCAGCGAGGGGGCCGGTGGCCTCGGGCGCATGGCGTGCGGGGGCCGGTGGCGGCCGGAACTCGGTGCCTTGGGCCGGGCCCGACGCAGGGGTTTGCGCCGTGCTCGCACGGCCCAGAGCCATCAAAAGGAGGGCCAGCGGCCACCGCCATCGGGAAGAAGCACGGACCATGAATGGGTTCGAGCAATACCTGGGGGTCGCCAGTTTGCCGTGCCAGCCCGCGGCGCCGCGCGCAGACTCACTGCTCGGCAAACACCGCCTTCAGGTCCTCGATGCGCCGCTCGGCGTGCTTTTGCAGGCAGCCGGTGAACATCAGGTTGCGGATGGTGCCGCTGACGTGCTGCAGGTACACCGCTTCGCAGTCGGCCTCGCGGAACTTGACCCAGGCGCGCTGCGCTTCGACGAGCTTCTGCCGCGTGGCCGAGAACTTGTCCATCTCGGTGTCGGGCTGCTGCAGACTCTTCAGCGCTTGTTGGTAGGTTTGGTTGAGCCTCAACTCCACGGCCTTTTGCTGGCGCGCGGCGCATTCGTTGAGCTCGGGCGTGGTCTGCGCCTTCTGGCAGTCGAGCGCATGGGCCGGGCGGGCGGCCAGCAGCAGGCAAGCGAAGGGCAGTGCCCACACGCGGCAAGAAAGGCGGCAAGAGCGGCGGGATGGCATGGCGGGGGCTCCTTGGGGGCGGTGGGGCGTGCGCCCGGGGCGGGGCCGGCCAGTGTGCGCCCGGCGCGGTGGGCCCTTCCTAGAATCCGCGCCCCTCAATCGCCGCCCTCCCGCGTCAGGCCCCCATGGACATCGTCGTCAACGAAGCACTCAAGGCCTACATCGAACCGCTGACGCCCGACGAGCACGAGGCCCTGGAGCGCAGCCTGCTGGCCGAGGGCTGCCGCGACGCGCTGGTGCTGTGGGGCAATGTGCTGGTGGACGGGCACAACCGCTATGGCATTTGCCAAAAGCACGGCCTGCCCTTCCAGACGGTGCAGAACCCGCGCTTCCAGTCGATGGAGGACGTGCAGCTGTGGATGATCGACCAGCACCTGGGGCGGCGCAGCCTGTCGGACTTCCAGCGCGGGGTGCTGGCGCTGCGCAAGCGCGACCTGGTGGCCGAGCGCCGCGCGCGCCAAGCCGTGCCGGAACCCGCCGCGGTGGCGCCCGATGCCACGCCGGCCCCGGCGCCCGCACCGGTGGCCCCCGCCGACGCCTTGGCCACGCGCGAGGCCCTGGCCAAGGCGGCGCGCCTCAGCAGCCACCAGGTGCAACTGATCGAAAAGATCCAGAAGCAAGCCGCGCCCGAGCTCGTGAACGCGGTGAAGGCCGGCATGGTGTCGCTCAACGCCGCGGCGGCCGTGGCCAGCCTGCCGGTGGAGGAGCAGGTCAGCGTGACCGCCGCCGGCGCCATGGAATTGAAGCAAGCCGCCAAGCGGGTGCGCGAGGCCAAGCGCAAAGAACCCGCGCCCGCGCCTGCGATGGAGGCCGCCGCGGAGGCGATCGCCCCGCCCACCCTGGAGGCCTTGCGCGAGCGCGTGGCGGCACTCGAGGCCGAGAACGCCGCCCTGCGGGCAGAACTCGCCGCCCTGCGCGGCGAGGCGGGTTGAGCTAGCGCGGCGGCGGCAGGGGCTCGCCCCACATGCGCGGCCACAGCCAGCGCAGGGCCGCGCCGGCGTCGCCCCGCCCGCCCACGGCCGTGGGGGGCGACAAGGGCGCGATGGTGGCGCTGCCCCGTCCGACACCGAAGGCGAACACGTAGGCCGGCTCCTGGCCCATGCGCAGGTCGTGCACCACCACGGTGTCGCCCTCGCGCGTGAGCTTGTAGAAGCCCTGGCTGAAGCGCTCGATCGCCACCAACGGCGGGTGGCCGCGCAGCGGCTCGGCCAGGGCCAAGCCGCGGTCGAAGCGGTCGAACTGCACCGTTGATGTTTCGTCCAGCAGCGAGTGAAAGCCCTCGAGGTAGCGGTCGCCCGACACGACGACCACGCGCCACAGCAGCGTTTGCAGTGGGGCGGGCGTGACCAGGATGCGGTCTGCCGGCACCCCCTGCGCCGCCAAGCTCCGCTCGGCCACGCCGCGCACGTGCTGCTGCGCCAGCGCACCCCAGGCCAGGTAGGCCACGGCCAGCCCGAAGCCCCAGGCATTGGCGCGCAGCGCCGAGGCGGGGTCGCGCCGGGCGAGCGCCACGCCGGTGCCGATCAACAAAGGCAGGGTGACGAGGGGGTCGACGATGAACACGCTGCCCAGGCCGTAGGGCTGGTTCGTGAACGGCAGCAGCAACTGCGTGCCGTACACGGTCAAGGCGTCCAGCAAAGGGTGGGTGATCAAGGCCAGCCCCACCGCCCCACACCAGCGTCGCCAAGCGCCCCACTCGCGCAGCGCGCCGGCCACCAAGGCGGCCAGCAGCGGCGTGGCCAGCGTGAGCCACAGCAAGGCGTGGGACTCGGCGCGGTGCAGCACCATGTTGGCCACGGGGTCGCCGTGGTCGATGAGCACGTCCAGGTCCGGCAGGGTGCCGACCACGGCGCCCACCAGGACCGCCTTCCACACGGCGGTGCGGCGCCCCATGGCGGCCACGCTCACGGCGGCGCCCAGGGCGAGTTGGGTCAGGGAGTCCATGCGAGGCGAAGGCGGGGAAAGAGGGCGAGCGGCTGCGCATGTTGGCGCGGGCCCGCGGCCCCTGGGGCGCGCAGGGGCATGCCCCGCCGGCGCCCAGGAGTCAGCGTGGGCCTGGCGAACCGGGGGCCATCAGCGCGGCCATGGCCCGGGCGGCGTCGGTGCCTTCGGCCAGCAGGCCCTGCACGGTGCCGCGGTGGTCGCCCGAGGCTTCGTCCTGGCTGGCCTTGCGCTTGCCTTCGAGCCGGTCGATGGGGATCTCGATGCCCACGATGGCGCGCACCAGGCGCTCGATGTACGCGGGTGGGGCGTCGTCCACGCGCCAGGGCTGGGGGCGCGCGCCCTCTTGCTGGTTCGTCAGACGGTGCAGCAGCGCCAGCAGGGCGGCCGGGTCGTCCAGCACGCGGGCCGTGCCGTGCGCGTGCACGGCCGCGTAGTTCCAGGTGGGCACCACCTCGCCGGTCGCGGCCTTGGACGGGTACCAAGACGGGGTGATGTAGTGCTGCGGGCCTTGGAACATCACCAGCGAACGGCGGTCGGGCTGCAGCTCGCGCCACACGCCATTGGCCCGCGCCACGTGGCCCATCAGGGTGCCGAAGGGCCCGCGTTCGCGGTCCAACACGAAGGGGACGTGGTTCGCCACCAGGCCTTGCGGCGTGGGCACGACCCAAGCGCCCAGCGGGTGGGCATCGATGAGGGCCTGCTGGTCGGCCAGCGCGGGCAGTTGGTGGTCGCGGCGGATGTACATGGCGTGCATCGTAGGGAACGCCACACCCGCCCGGTGCGCCCTGAACGCTCAGGGCGCGCGCTGGTACACCCGCACGTGCTCGATCTCGAACTGGATCGGGAAGATCGTGTCGTCCACCGGGCCGCCGAGGTCGCCCCCAATGGCCAGGTTCAGGATCATGAACTGCGGCTTGTCGAAGGGCCACTGGGCGGGGCCGGTGCCGGCGTTGCGGTACACGGCGTGCTGCACGCCATCCACGCCGAAGCGCACCTCGGTGGGCGTCCACAGCATTTGGTAGTTGTGGAACTGGCTGCAGGCCGTGGCCAGGGTGCGGCCGTCGCCCTTGCCGTTGGCGCCGCTGCCCGAGGTGGTGTGCACGGTGCTGAAGACCCAGTCCGGGCGCTGGCCCATGTGCTCCAGGATGTCGAGCTCGCCGCCGGCCGGCCACTGGCCTTCGGCACCCAGCATCCAGATGGCGGGCCAGCTGCCCTTGCCGCAGGGCATCTTGGCGCGCACCTCGACAAAGCCGTAGGTCCACTGCGCCTTGCCGGCGGTGATGAGGCGCGCCGAGGTGTAGGCCTGGCCGCCCCAGTCGGGCGCGCTGCTCAGGGCCTCTTTGCGGGCGGTGATGACCAGCTTGCCGTCGCGCACCACGCTGTTCTCGGGCCGGGCGTTGCTGTAGTACTGGAGCTCGCGGTTGTGCCAGCCCTGCTTGTTCATGCCGATGTCGTAGACCCACTTGGACGCGTCGGGCAGGCCCGGGGTGTCGAACTCGTCGGCCCAGACCAGGCGGTGGTCGGCGGGGCGTTCCAGGGCGGTGGGCGGTGTGGTGGGCACGGGCGTGGTGGCCGAGGTGGGGGCAGGACCGGCGTCGGCCCCACCACCGCCGCAGGCGGCCAGGGTCAGGGCGGTGAGCCAGGAGCAGGGGGCGGAGCGGAGGCGCATGGCGATCACGGGGTGAGGGTCAAGCGGCCGGGGCCGCCGCCGTGGAAGAGGGGCCGGAACCTGGGTGGGCCAGGCGCCGGCGGGTTGCGTTCAGCATGCTTTCGGCCACCGGTAAGGAGGCCGGCACGCCCAGGAGTGAAAGCGCTTTCATGATCCATCAGAAGGGGGCGGCGGGTCAAGTGCCGAATCCCCTAGCCCGGGGGCGGCAAGGCCTTTCGTGCTCCGGGAGCTCGCTCCTGCCCGCGGGCTTGCGGGGCGGTCAAGCGCCCTGGGCGCGAAACGGGGCGCACAGCTGCGCGACGTAGTCCTGGTGCCCTGGCAAGCTGTCCACCAAGCGCCGCGCGCGCAGCTCGATGTCGCCGAGGAACTTCTGCAGCTCCTCGCGCCCCATCAGGTCGGCCACGGGGTGGTGGCGCTCGGGGGTGATGCCTTGGCCCATCATGACCTGGATCCAGGAGTTCTCGGCGAACAGCTCGTCGCTGGGCCGGAACACGCGGCCGGTCTGCTGGAACAGCTCGATGCGGTGGCGCAGGGAGGGCAGCAGGTCCATCTCGCGCACGTGCTTCCACAGGGCGGAGTCGTTGCGCGCGTTCACGTGGTAGTGCAGCACGATGAAGTCGCGGATGTGCTCGAGGTCGCGCTTGGACTGCAGGTTGAACTCGTCCACGTCGGCCTGGCTGATGCCCCCGGCGGGGAACAGCTGCATCAGGCGGATGGCGTGGCGTTGGATCAGGTGGATGCTGGTGGATTCCAGCGGTTCCACGAAGCCGCCCGCCAGGCCCACGGCCACGCAGTTGCGCTCCCAAACCTTGTGGCGCTGGCCCGGCAAGAAGCGGATCACGCGCGGCTGGGTCAGCAGCTCGCCCTCGACGTTCTGGCGCAGCACCTCCGGGGCGTCGGCATCGCTGAGCTCCTTGCTGCTGTACACGAGGCCGTTGCCGACCCGGTGCTGCAAGGGGATGCGCCACTGCCAGCCGAAGCGGTGGGCGATGGACCGGGTGTAGGGCCAGGCCTCGCGCACCGAGGCGGTCTGCACCGCCACCGCGCGGTCGCAAGGCAGCCAGTAGGACCAGTCCTCGTAGCCCACGCCCAGGGTCTCGCCCAGCAGCAGCGAGCGAAAGCCGGTGCAGTCGATGAACAGGTCGCCCTCGACGCGGCTGCCGTCCTCCATCTGCAGCGCGGCGATGTCGCCCGCGCGCGCGGCCCCAGCGTCCACCTCGTGCTGGAGCACGCGGGCGATCTTGCCCTCGATGCGTTGCACGCCGTGGGCCTCGCTCATGCCGCGCAGGAACTTGGCGTAGCGGCTGGCGTCGAGGTGGTAGGCGTAGTTCAGGGCGCCCCGTTGCACGTGGGCGAAGCGGTTGGCGAAGGCGGCCACCGTCTCGGGGTTGTAGTCGGTGTAGTTCCGCGACAGGCCCCACTCGCGGCCCTTGAGCCAAAAGTGCTGGAAGCCCGCGCTCCAGTGGTCGTTGCCGGTGCTGCCGAAGGAGTGGAAGTAGTTTTCGCCGATGGCCTTCCAGCCTTCGAAGTGGATGCCCAGCTTGAAGGTGGCGTTGGTGGCCGCCATGAACTCGGCCTCGTTGATGCCGAGCAGGTTGTGGAAGGTGAGCAGGGCCGGGATGGTCGCCTCGCCCACGCCCACGGTGCCGATCTCCTCGGACTCGACGAGTCGGATGTCCAGGCGCTTGCCCAGCAGCTTGCTCATCAGCGCGGCCATCATCCAGCCGGCGGTGCCGCCGCCGGCGATGACGACGCGGTGGAAGGTTCTCGGGGTGGTGTTCATCGTTTGAGCTGGTTCAGGAGTTGCGCGCGCGCTTGGCGCGAAAGGGGCTCGTCGATCGGGCCGAGCAGGCCACGGGCGGCCTCGGGGATGTGGGCCCAGGTGTCGGCGTCGGCCTCCCAGACGAAATGCTGGAAGTGGTGCTGCCAAATGCGCCGCTCTTTCTCGGGCAGGTCGCGCAGGGTCATCAGGGCCAGGCGCAAGGTGCTCAGCGGCGAATCGACGTGGTCGGGCGTTTGCCGCCACCAGGCGTTGATCAGCAGGTTGACCGGCGCCAAGCCCTCGACATGGTGGAACCACATGCTGGGGATGAAGATGGCGTCACCCGGGTCCAACTCGACCTCTTGGCGGGCCGCCCAGGCGGTGGCGAAGCGGGGGAAGCGCGCATGGTCGGGCTGGGCGAAGTCCACCAGGCTGATCGGCTGCCCGGCGGGCGTGGGGTCGAGGGGGCCGACGTAGAGGTTGTGGATCTGCTCGGGCGCGAACAGCGTGAAGCGCCGGCGCCCGGCGGCCACGACGGCCAGGTTGTCGGGCAGGTCGTAGTGGGCCGCGATGCGCGTGCGGTTGCCCAACCACAGGCTGACCAAGGGGTCGAAGCGCCCGAAGCCCATGGGGTTGGCGGCCATGAAGCCGGGCAGCACGGCCTCGACGGTGGTGGAGCCCACGTACAGCGCCGGCGGCTCTGGGTGCTGGGCCACGCCCAGCAGCCCGCTCAGCACCTGGTCCAGCGTGGCGGCGAAGCGCTGGAAGTTGAAGTCCTGCAGGGTGTCGTCGGCGTAGAACACGCGGCCGCGGGCCGACGGTTCCAACTGGAACAGGCCGATGCGCACGCCGTTGTACAGGCCCATCAGGTAGCGGGCCAGGTCCGCGTCGGAGCGGCGGGCCGCCTGCACCACGGGCCAATGCGCGAAGCCGCCGCGCACCACACAGGGCCGGTCGGCCGTCAGCAGCTCGGTGGGCAGGGCCTCGGGGTCGAAGGGCCCGGTCCAAACGGGGACGTCGTTCATCGCGGTGTCAACGGCGGTGGCTGCGGTCCACCAAGCCGGTGAGTTGGGCCAGCGACGCGATCTGCATGAACATCGGCATCAGGTGACCCTCTCGGGCGAGGGCTTCCAGGCTCGCGCCCGGCAGACCCAGCAAGCGCTCTTCGTTGATCGTGAACAGGCCCGTGAGCCGGCCTTGCACCCCGTCGGGGCGCTCGATGTCGATCACGAAAGGCTCCAGCAGTTGGTGGCGGTTCAAGGCCTCGATGAAGGCCGGCAACTGCTGCGCTTGGGTGTGCAGGCTTTCCATCAGTTGGACGACGTGGTCGAGGTGCTCGCTGAAGCCGCCATGGGGCAAGAACAGCGCCGTTCCCACTTCGCCTTGCTCGGGGCGCACGATGCGCGGGCTGTCCAGGTCGATGTGCAGCTTCAGGCTGCCGTCGGCGGCGCGGCCGATCAAGAAGGGGTCGCGCTGCAGCGCCATGGGCACCACGGGCGCGTCCCAGCCCCCGTCGCCGAGGAACAGGTTCTGCCCTTCCTCCAGGCCGAACAGGGCCACGGGCTGAAACCCGACCTCGCCCTCCACGTGCTGGAAGGCGATCGGGAAGTGGGCTTGCAGTTGGCGGAACTCCGCCGGCAGCGCGAGGCAAAAGTGGCGCGCGTCGCCCAGCGCGGCCGAGCGCTCGGTGTGGATGCGCAGGTGGCGGTGGTTGACGTTGTCGAGCAGGGTGGGGCGGGTCATGTCGGGGTCTTGTGAAGGTGGTCGATCAGGCCGCGATGGCTGGGCAGGGCCGGCAGGTAGCGCTGGGCCAGCCGGTGCGCCTCGGCGAAACAGGCGTGGGCGGCTTGCAGTTTGTCCGGGCTCAGGGGCCCGGCGTCCGGGCGAAAACCCATGCCGTACAGCACGTACTGGTAGCTCGCGGCCGGGAACACCTCGTCGATGCGGCCGAAATCGTGGCGGGCCGGGGCCCGCAGCCGCCACATCGGCAGCAGTTCGCGCAGGCGCTCGGGCCAGCTGGCCGGGTCGCGGTGGGCGCGCCAGTACGCGCTGTCGTCGCGCTCGGACAGCAGGTAGTGCAGCTTGAGGAAGTCGATGACGCGCGCCCAGCGGTAGCCGAAGTCGTCGTTGAAGCGCCGGGCCACCGCGTCCATGCTGGCGCGCGACATCGGCAGCTCGTCGCACAGGCGCTGCACCGACAACTCCACCAGCGCCAAGGCCGAGGCCTCCAGCGGTTCGATGAAGCCGGACGACAGGCCGATGGCCACGCAATTGCGCACCCAGAAGCGCTCGCGGTAGCCGGGGTCGTAGCGGATCGAGCGCGGTGCCGGGCGCTCGTCGGGCGCGCCGGTGGCGCGCAAGTAAGCCTGCAGCGCGGCCTGGGCCTCGTCCTCGCTGGCGTGCGCGCGCGAGTAGACACAGCCCACCCCGCGGCGCGTGGGCAGGCCGATGTCCCAGATCCAACCCTTGGCCCAGGCGGTGGCGATGGTGCAGGTGGCGATCGGGCCCTGGGCCTCGGCGTAGGGCACTTGCACCGGCAGCGCGGCGTCGTTGAACAGGACCTCGCGCTCGCTCTTGAGCGGGACGCCGAAGTGCTGGCCGATGAGGCGGGCCGACAGGCCCGAGCAGTCGATGAACAGGTCGGCGGCCAGCGCGCCGTGGGTGCGGGTTTGCAGGGCCGCGATGTCGCCGTTCTCGTGGGGGAGGACGGCGTCGACGTGGTCCACGCAGTGGCGCACGCCCAGCGTCTGCGTGGCGTGCTCGCGCAGCAGCTGCCCGAACAGCCCGGCATCGAAGTGGTAGGCGTAATTGGCCACCGCACCGAACTCGGGCGTCTGGGCCTGCTTGGGCGCCCGGCCGGCCTCGCAAACCTGGACCGAGGGGCTGGTGAGGTCGGCGAAGGGCCGCTCGGGGGCGGTGGCCAACCAGGCGGAGACCAGGTCCACGTCGCCGTGGCCCACGGGCAGCATGAAGGGGTGGTAGTAGCGGTCGCCGTCGGCCGCGCTGGCGCCCCGCTGCCAACCGTCGAAGCGCGAGCCCTGCTTGAAGGCCACCTGGCAGCGGCGAACGAACTCGGTCTCGGACAGCCCGATGCGGCGCAGGGTGTCGCGCATGGAAGGCCAGGTCCCCTCGCCCACGCCAATGACGGGCACCTCGCTGGATTCGATCAAGGTGATCTGCAAATCCGGGTGCTCGGCGGCCAAGAGGCCGGCCACCAGCCAGCCGGCGGAGCCGCCGCCCAATACGGCCACGGTGCGCAGTCGCTCGTTCACAAGCCAATCCTCAACACGGGTACGGGTGCGATGGGGTCGGTGCCAGGGGCGGTCGCGGGGGGCCCGTGAGGGCCACCGCGGCGCGCTTGCCCAGCGCCGGTTCCCGACTGTGGCGCAGCGCGCGCACGCTGGCACCGATCGCCCGGCTTGACCCCAAGAAAAAAGGGCCGGTTGCAGCCGGCCCCCCAAGTGATGTCCGCGGTGACGAAGCGCCTGCGACCTGCGGGCGCGCTCGCCGCCGCGGGGCGACCCGCAGGTCGCCTCCCCCCATCGCTCAGAACTTGTAGACCGCGCCGATCGTGAACCGGCGGCCCAGCTTCGTCACCGAGCCGATTTGGTTCTCGTTGCGCATGTGGGTGCGCACGTACTGGTCGGTCAGGTTGATGGCTTCGAAGCTCAGGCGCAGGTTCTTGTCCAGGTTGTAGCTCAGGGCCAAGTCGAACTGGCCATAGGGCTCAACGTACAGGGGCTGGGCGCCTTCCACGCCGCCGAAGTTGGCCACCAAGAACTTGCCGCGCCAGTTGTAGGCCAGGCGGGCGCTGAAGGTGTCGTTCTCGTAGAAGCCGACCAGGTTGCCCGAGTCGCCCATGCCCGGCAGCACGTCGCTTTGCGCCCCCGGCTTGTTGTTGTCGTAGCTGCGGTCCGACTTCACCTTGGTGAAGTTGCCGCCCAGGCCGAAGCCGGTGCCGCTGAAGATGTGCTGCGCGTTCAGCTCGATGCCGTTGATACGGCTCTTGCGCTCGTTGTTCTCGAAGCTGCCCAGCTTGAACACCAGCAGCGGGTCGCCCGGCTGGCCCGTGATGCTGCGGTTGGCCACGTCCACGCCCGGCGAGCCCGCCAGGTTGGCAAAGATCCACTGGCGGATGCAGCCCGAGTCGGTCGGTGCGCAGCCGCCCGTTTGGATGGCCTGCCGGTAGTAGGCGCCGCCCACCGGGGTGGTGAGGCCTGCGATGGTCTGGTTGGTGATGACCGGCGCGTTGTAGTCCTTGACCTTCTTCAGGAAGTAGCTCAGGGCGACGTAGCTGCTCTTGGCGTAGTAGTGCTCGGCCGAGAGGTCGAAGTTGTTCGACTGCAGGGGCTTGAGGTTGGGGTTGCCGATGGCGCCGGTGCCCCCGTCGATGCGCGCGATGCTGTTCAGGACCCGACCGCCCAGCGCGTTCCAGCCCGGGCGCCCGATGGTCTTGCCGTAGCTCAGGCGCAGCTTGGTCTCGTCCGTGAGGTCGGCGCTCCAGTCGATGGACGGCAGGGCGTAGCTGTACTTGCCCGAGCCCGAGGAGGTGCTGCTGCCGCTGGAGATGACGGCCAATTCGTTGTCGCCCGTCCAGCGCACGGCGGTCGGCGTGGACTGCACGCTCGGCGACTGCACCTTGGTGCGCTCGTAGCGCAGGCCGGCCGACAGGTCCATCGGCACGCCCCAATCCCAGGCCAGGTTGTACTGGCCGTAGACGGAGTCCGATTTCTCGGTCGTGCGCAGGTCGTCGGTGAAGTTGAACGAGGCCTTCAGCAGGTTGTCCGAGCCGAGGGCCTGGATGGCGGCGGCGCGCAACTGCTCGAAGTTGAAGGTGTAGAAGCGGTTGTACAGGCGCGGGTCGTTGGCGCCCGGGATGCCGCTGAAGTACTGGCTGATCGAGGCCGCCGTGAAGAGGTTGTCCGGCAGGGCCGCGGGGCCGCCGGCGGCGTTGGCGCCCCAGCTGTCACGCTGCACGTTGGCAAAGGCCGAGCGGTTCTTGACCTCGGTCAGGGCCACGCCGAAGTCCAAGCTGCTGTCGCCGTTGATCTTCCAGTTGCCGTTGGTCTGCAGCTGTTGGACTTCGTTCTTTTGGTAGCTGTTGCCGAACACCGAGCCTTGCAGTTGCATCAAGGAGGCGTCGAGCGCGCCGCCCTCGATGTTCAAGACCGGGAACTTGTTGCTGAAGTCGACAAAGGTGTTGCCGCGGTTGAGCATGGCCGTGCCCATCACGACGCTGGTGCCCAGGGGGTCGTCGGCGCCCGAGGTGGCCGAGGACTTGTGCATGTCGAAGTCGAACTTCAGCTCGTTGCTGGCCTTCCACTTCACGTTCAAGCCGACCTGCTGGTTCTTGGTCTTGACCTGCGTGCGCGAGCCGCCCATGGCGACGTCGGAGCCGCTCATGTTCTCGCCGTAGATGATGGGCGAGGAGGGCGAGCCGGTTTGGTACTCGCCGAACTGGCCGTTGTAGTTGAACCAGGCGGAGATGTCGTTGCGGCGCTGGCGGAACTTCTGCTCCGACATCACAAAGTCCAGGGTGGCGACCACGTCCTGCACGGGCTTGACCTGCACGACCATCTGGCCGTTCAGGCGCTCGCGGTGCACGCCGGTGAAGGCGTAGTTCAGGTTCTGCGGCACGCTGTAGATCGAGTTCGGGCCCGGGCGGTTCTTGATGGCGCCCCAGGCGGCCGGGGGCAGGCCGCCCCACTGGGCGTTGCCACCGCCCCAGTCGTTGTCGACCTTGCCGTCGAAGGTCTTCCAGCCGCTGGTGACGGCCGCCGACGAGTAGCCGGAGTCGCGCTCTTGGTAGGTGCCCATGAGCGCGATGCCGAAGGTCCCGTCGGCGCTGACCGTGCTGTAGATGGCGTTCAATTCCGGCGTGACGGCCTTGCCCTGCTGCTCGGCGGGCACGTTGCGGGCCGTCTCGTCGTTCACCAGCTTCACGCCGACGTGGGCGATGGTCTGCTTGATGTCGAAGGGGCGCTGGGTGCGGACGTTGACCGTGGCGCCCATGCCGCCGGTCGGGCTGCTGGCGCGGCTGGTCTTGTAGACCTCGAGCGCGGCGATGCCGTCGGACGCGAGGTTGGAGAAGTCAAAGGAGCGCGAGGCGGGCGCGCCGCCGTCGAAGCTGGAGCCGGGCATCTGGCGGCCGTTGAGCAGCACCAGGTTTTGATCGGGGCCCATGCCCCGCACCGTGATGCGCGTGCCTTCGCCATTGCTGCGCTCGATGGACACGCCGCTGATGCGGCTGAGCGACTCGGCCAGGTTGGTGTCGGGGAACTTGCCGATGTCCTCGGCCACGACGCCGTCCACCAGGCCGCGCGACATGCGCTTCAGGTTGACCGTGGTTTCCAGGCTCTTGCGGATGCCCGTGACGACGACGGTGTCGAGTTGCTGGGGTTCCGGTTCGGCGGCAAAGGCGGCCTGGCCCAGCAAGCCGGTCAGGCAGGCGAGCGCGATGGGCTTGAGGCGCTGGGGGCAGCGGGCGCGACGGGGGTTCGGGGTCATCGGGGTCTCCTGCGGTGGACGGGCATGCGTCCGGTGCGGCTCAACCCGCCCGAACGTCTGAAAGCGCTTTCATGTTCGTCATGAAAGGGCTTTCAGTCACTCGTGGATAACCCTGCACCTCGCCGGTGCGGCGTTTGCGCAACGGCGAGCACGGCCTGCACCAAGGCGGTGCATCCGCTTCAGCGGTGCTGGTCGATCAGAACGGGATTGCCGTCGGGGTCGACCAGGGTGAAATAGCCCGGTCCGCTTCGCGCGTTGGGGTCCACCGGGGTGCCAGGCGCCAGGCCTTGCGCGACCAGTTGCGCTTGCAACTCGCGCACGTCGGTGAAGGGGTCGACGTTGGCGCAGCGCTGGTTCCAGCCCGGGTTGAAGGTCAGGGTGTTGCGCTCGAACATCCCTTGAAACAGCCCGATGACCACGTCGTCGGGGTTGCGCAAGATCAGGTAGCGCTGGGCGGCCTCGCCCGCGATCACGGCGAAGCCGAGATTTTCGTAGAAGGCCCTTGAGGCGGCCAGGTCTTGGACGTTCAGGCTGATGGAAAACGCACCGAGTCGCATGGGCGGGCCCTCCCGAAAGGGGCCAGCCTACGCGCTCAGGCGGCCGAGGTCGAGGGGCGCGTTTTGTAGAAGGTGACGGGCTCGGCCTTGAGGGCCTTGAGCACGTGCTTTTGCATCTTGCCGACGACGTGCATTTCGCAAGGCTTGCAGTCGAAGCGCAGGGTGAACACGTCGTCGCCGTGCTGCAGGGTCATGGGCTCGGCGCGCACCGTGCCTTGCACGCCGGTCACGCCCTTGGCCTGCTTGGGGCACAGGCTCAAGCTGAAGCGCACGCAGTGCTTGGTGATCATCAGCGAGGCCTCGCCCAGCGCCTCGTGGCTCTCGTAGGCGGCGCCGATCACCTTCACGCCGTGGCGGGCGTAGAACTTCGCGGCCTGGCCGTTGTAGACGTTGGCCAGGTAGCTCAGTGTGTCTTCCGGGTAGGGCACGGGCGGCTGCACCTCGGCCGCGCGCGGCAGGCGCTCGAAGGCGGCGGCGCGCGCCGCCTCCAAGGCGGCGATGCCGTCGCGGCGCAGCGCGTTGAGCACGCCGGCCGGCAAGAACCAGGGTTGCTGCAGGCTCAGGCGCACGCGGCGGGCCTCGAAGAGCGTGCCGCCCAGCTTGGCCAGGCCTTCTTTGAGGGCCTTCTCGGCCTGGGCCGCGTCGCGCGCCGGCTCGTGGGCATGGGTCAAGCGCACCGCGGCCTTGTGGCCGTGGGCGTCCTTCAGGGCCAACTCGAAGCCGTCGGCGGTTTGCGCCAGGGTCAGGTCGACCGGGATGCGGCGCTCGGCCGAGGGCTTGGCCAGCAGGCGCTCCCAGGCCATGTCGCGGTTGCGGTTCAACGCGGTGCCGGGGAACAAGTCCTTCAAATCGCCGAAGGCCTGGTCCTTGGACAGGTTGGGGTGCACGCGCCAGCGGCTGCCCCCCAGGGGCTCGGCCACGTTCACGGGCACGCCCTGCAGCTCGCCCTGGCGGTCGCGCCAGGTCAGCGCGTCGCCGTTGTGCAGCACGCGCTCGGGGCTCTCGGTGTCCACGTCAAACCAGGCATCGCCCACCTTGGCGACGAAGCCCAGCGGCAAACCGGCGTGCTTGGGCGTGTCGAAGGCGCCGATGTCGATTTGGCGGCCGTGGACGAAGTAGTCGGTGCCGCCGCGGTTGAAGGCCTGCTCGGGCTCGGGGGTGAAGGTGTAGCTGCAGCGGCCGTGGCTGGTGGGCTGGAGCGCGGGGCGGCGTTCGACGATCGCGTCGAGCAGGGTCCGGTAATGGGCCGTGACGTTCTTGACCGTGGCCATGTCCTTGTAGCGGCCTTCGATCTTGAAGCTGCGGATGCCGGCGTCGATCAGGGCTTCGAGGTTGGCGGACTGGTCGTTGTCCTTGAGGCTGAGCACGTGCTGGTCGTGCGCCACGATGCGGCCCTGCGCGTCGCGCACGGTGAAGGGCTGGCGGCACTCCTGGCTGCAGCTGCCGCGGTTGGCGCTGCGACCCGTCATGGCGTGGCTGATGTAGCACTGGCCGCTGTAGGCCACGCACAGCGCGCCGTGGACGAAGAACTCCAGCACGGCGTCGTTCACCTGCGCACGGATGGCCTGGATCTGGCGCAGGTCCAGTTCGCGCGCCAGCACCATCTGGCTGAAGCCGACGTCTTGCAGGAAGCGCGCCTTCTCGGGCGTGCGGATGTCGGTTTGCGTGCTGGCGTGCAGCTGGATGGGCGGCAGGTCCAACTCCAGCAGGCCCATGTCCTGCACGATGAGGGCGTCCACGCCGGCCTCAAAGAGCTGCCAGGCCTGGCGGCGCGCGCCTTCGAGCTCGTCGTCGCGCAGGATGGTGTTCATCGTGACAAAGATGCGCGCGTGGAAGCGGTGCGCGTGGCGCACCAGGCGCTCGATGTCCTCGATCGGGTTGCCGGCCTTGTCCCGGGCGCCGAAGCCCGGGCCGCCGATGTAGACGGCGTCGGCCCCGTGGGTGATGGCCTCGATGCCGATGTCGGCGTCGCGGGCGGGGGCAAGGAGCTCGAGGCGGTGCGCGGCGGTCATGCGGCATTTTAGGAAGCCGCCCCGCGCCCTCGCCAGCACCGGTAGGGACATACCAGTAAGAAACCAGTATTCCAATCGAATACCGCTTGCAACGCACGGACGCCGTTTGTTACGCTGAATTTGGCCACACTGTGGCGGCGCTTCATGGGTGTAATCGCGCAGTTGGGCGATCGAAACTGGTTTGCTACCACCTAAATACCACCGAGGCGCGAGGTGTTGTTCCCGATTCCATCAACCCCCCCCATCCTCCCGGAGCCTGTGCCCATGAACGCCCTTCGCCCCTTGACCCCCCCGCCCCTGCCGCCGGGCGCGCGCCGCGCCGTGCGCCGCGCCGCCCATGCCCTGGCCGCCCTGACCCTGGCCACCAGCGCGCTGGCGCAAACCGTTCCCGCCTGGGCGCCCGACACCTACTACGTGGCCGGCACCGTGGTGTCCTACCAAGGCAAGCTGTACCGCGCCGTGGTCAGCCAAACCGACTGGACGGGCACGGGCTGGAACCCGAGCGTGGCCAGCCTGTGGACCCCGGTGGACGGCGCCGCGCCGGCCCCCGCGCCCAGCCCAAGCCCGGCGCCCGCCCCCGCACCAACGCCGGCCCCGGCCCCGGCCACCGGCAGTTGGGACGCCAACACCGCCTACACCGGCGGCCAAACCGTGACCCGCAACGGCACGACCTACAAGGCCAACTGGTGGACGAAGGGCGAGGACCCTGCGCTGAACAACGGCCCCACGGGCAGCGGCAAGCCCTGGACGGCCGTGGGCAGCGCGCCCGCGCCGGCCCCCACACCGGCGCCGAGCCCGTCGCCCAGCCCGGCGCCGAGCCCGTCGCCCAGCCCGGCCCCCAGCCCATCGCCCTCCCCGGCACCGTCCCCCTCGCCCGCCCCGGCGCCCGCGCCCGGCCTCAGCGACCCCGCGGCCAAGTCCGCGTCGCAGGCCGGCCGTGCCTACACGGTGTACTACCCCTCGTGGAGCGACAACTGGTTCGACGCCACCGGCAAGACGTTGAACCAGGTTTTCCAGGCCAGCCAGCTGGCGCGCATCCCCGCCAACTACACGCACGTGGTGGTGGCCTTCGCGCAGCCCGACTTCCGCTGGGGCGGCCTGGCGGCCAACAACTGGTCGGGCACGGGCATCAACTTCAACGGCCGGCCCTCGGACATCAAGGCCGCGATCGACGTGCTGCACGCCCGCAACATCAAGGTCATCCTGGCGGTGGGCGGTGCCACCTACAACAACTGGGCGCAGTTGGCGGCCGAAGGCCACGCCGGCGGCGGCGCCACCATCAACGCGCTGGCCCAGGTCATGCAGGACCTGGGCTTCGACGGCCTGGACGTGGACTTCGAAATCGAGGGCCTGGACGCTTACGCCGGCGCGGTCAAGGCCATGCGCAAGGCGGTGGACCTGGCCGGCGGCGGCCGCATCCTCAGCGTGGCGGCCTGGTCCACGGGGGCCGACTGCACGGCCAACACCGCCAACCACCCGCAGTGCGCCGGGGTGGGCGTCAGCTACTGGGGCGGCAAGGCCGGGCTGGAGCGCCAGCTGGTGAACAGCTACCCGGCCTTGGCCGCCGCCTTCCAGCTCGTGAACATCATGAGCTACGACGCCCGCTACGAGAACTACGACGGTGTGACCGCGTGGAAGCAGTACCGGCAGCTCTTCCCCAGCAGCACCATCGTGTCGATCGGCTTCGAAACCGCGCCCGAGGGCTGGGCCGGGGGGCAGCTCGTGGTGAACAACGCCGACGCGCAGTGCACCGGCTCGGTGAACCTGAAGAACTCCTACGGGGCCACGGTCAATCAGGCCTACTCGGTGGAGCGCTACTTGGGCGCCGTCGTCACCAGCACCCTGCCCAACCGCAACCCGCGCGACGGCGCCATGCTGTGGCAAGCGCTGAAGACGGCGAGCGGGGCCTGCGGCAGCGCGGCGCTGGCTTCGCCGGGCAGCATCGGCAAGAAGGTGTCGGCCATGACCGGCCTGCCCGACGACCCGGCGCTGCAGAACGCGCCCTGGCGCTGAAACCCGCGCGCCGCGCTGCCCCTCAGCGGCGCGGCGCGACCGGCGGTGGCAGCGGGGGCTGGAGGGCGCGCCCCGTGTCCTTCAGCCCCGTGCCGCCAGGCAGGTAGCGGCGGTAGATCCGCTCCGACTCGCCGCTGCGGTGCAGGGCCGTGAGCGCAGCGTTCAGGCGTGCCAACAGGGCTGGGGCCGCGGGGTTGCCGCGGGCCAGCATCAGGTGCTGCGTGACGCTGGCGTGGTCGGGGTAGGGCTCGAAGGCCAGGCCGTCGGGCAGCTGCAGGTGGCCGAGGCGCACCGCGCCTTCCACCGGTTGGCGCGCGAACAAGAACAGCTCGCAGTGGCCGCGTTGCACCATCAGCAAGGCCGACTGCAAGCTCAGTGGCTTGAAATCGGGCCCGGTGACGCCCCAATCGGCGAGCCACTGGAAGTTGCCACCGTTCATGCCGCACAGGGTGAAGCGCTTGAGGTCGGCGCGGCTGCGCCACGCCGGGCCTTCGGGCAGGCGGGCTTTGGCGTACCAAACGCCCCCCTCGTCGGCGTGCAAGGGCGCGCTGGGCCACAGGGCCTGCTCGCGCTCGGGGCTGGGGCTGGCGAACATCAGCATCTCGACCTGTTGCCGCGACGCGTACTCGGTGACCTCGCGCAGGCAGCGGGCCCAAGGCAGCGGCAACCACTCGGCCTGCAGGCCGGCGCGCTGCAAGGCCAGCCGGGTCAGGTCGAAGGCGGCGCCGTGCCACTGCCCGGCGGCGTCTTGGTAGCGGTGCACCGACTGGCGGTCGACGTCGAAGCAAATGCGCACGCGATCGGCCGCGGCCGCGGCGCTGGCCCCCAGCCCCATCCCCAGCGCCAGGGCGAGCGCCCCGCGCCACCGTGTTGATTCGGCCATGCCGCCCCCCTTGCAGGTTTGGACCGACCGATTCTGGGCCGCGCCTTGCCCTCGGGTGCGCACCGTGCCCCGCGCCGTGGCCGCGGCGCTACGCTTGTCTTTCCTTCCACCCTGGGAGCCGCCGATGCGCCCCCTTGCTTCGCTGGTCGGCGCCGCCATGGCGCTCGCCCTGTCCGTCCCTGCGCTCGCGCAGACCGCCCCCGCGGCCGCCTTCGACCCGGCCTTGGCCCAGCGCACTGGCGCCAACGAGAACGGCATGCGCGCCTACGTGCTGGTGCTGCTCAAGAGCAGCGAAACGCCCGTGCCCAAGGGCGAGGCCCGCGACGCCATGTTCCGCGGCCACTTTGCCAACATGAAGCGCCTGGCCGAGGCCGGGGTCCTGGTCATGGCCGGCCCGCTGGACGGGCAGCAAGGCCGGCGCGGCCTGTTCGTGATGGCGGTGCCCGACATCGACAGCGCCAAGGCCCACGTGGCCACCGACCCCGTGATCGCCCAGGGCGAGATGGTGGCCGAGTACCACCGCTTTTACAGCAGCGCCGCGCTGATGCTCATCCCCGAACTGGGGCCGAAGCTGACCGCCAAACCGATGTGAGACCGAGCGATGCGCGTTGAGATCGAACCCGGGGTGCGCCTGTTCGTCGACATCGACGGGGCCAGCCACGTGCCCGCGGGGCCCCAGTGGCAAGAGAAGCCCACGCTGATCCTGGTGCACGGGGGACCGGGCTTCGACCACTCGGCCTTCAAGCCCTACTTTTCGCGCTTCACCGACCAAGTCCAGGTGCTGTACCTGGACCAGCGCGGCCACGGGCGCAGCGACCCGCGGCCCGCCTCGGAGTGGACCCTGGACACGCACGCCGACGACCTGGTCCGCCTGTGCCAAGTCCTGGGCATCGAGCGTCCCATCGTGCTGGGCCAGAGCTTTGGGGGCTTCGTGGTGCAGCGCTACCTAGCACGCCACCCGGGCCACCCGCGGGCGGCGGTGTTGAGCAGCACCGCGCCCCGCTACAACCTGGCCGGCAAGGTCGCCGGCTTCGCCCGGCGTGGCGGCCCCGAGGCGGGGGCGGCGGCGCAGGCCTTTTGGGCCCAGCCCAACGCCGACACCTGGGCCACCTACGACCGCCTCTGCCGCCACCTCTACAACACCACCCCCCAGGACGCCGACGGCCGCTCGCGCATGCGCTTTCGGCCCGAGATCCTCTTCGCCTCGGCCGGGGGCGAGCAGCGCGACATGAACCTGCTGCCGGGCCTTGCCGCCGTGCAGTGCCCCGTGCTGGTGATGGCCGGTGACGAAGACCCCGTCACGCCCATGGAGGATGCCGAGCTCATCTTCGGCGCCTTGCCCGCGCCCTGGCGCGAGATCGTCCGCTTCCCGGGCGTGGGGCACGGGCCCTGGCGGGACGACCCGGCGGGCACCGAGCGCGTGCTGCGCGCTTGGCTCAGCGCGCAGGCGGCGCGCTGAGCGGCAGGCGAATCTCGAAGCGCGTCCCCGGCCCCGGCAGCCCCACCACGCGCAGGCTGCCGCCCAGGTCCTGCCGCAGCAGCTGGTCGGCGATGGCCAAGCCCAGGGGGGTGCGGCCGTCGGCCCCGGTGCGGTGCAGCAAGGGCGCGAACAGGCCGTTCTCGCTGTCCGGCGGCAGGCCCGGGCCGTCGTCGCCCAGGCTCAAGATCAGGTGCCCATCGGCCTCGTGGGCGCGCAGCAGCAATTGACCGCGGTGGCCCGCCGGGAAGGCGTGCGTGGCCAGGTGCTGCAGCAACTGGGTCAGCACCTGGCCCAACAGGCCCGGGGCCGTGAGCAGGCGCAGGCCTTCGGGGATGTCCAGCGTCAGCGCGTGGGGCTGCAGGCGCTGCGAGTGGGCCAGGGTGTCGCTCAGGGCGCCCAGCCACTCGCGCAGGTCGATGGTGCGGGCCTGCTCGCCCGCCGGCGCGCTGGCCACCTGGCGGAAGGTGTCGAGCAGGTGCGTGGCCCGCGCCAGGTTGCGCTGGGCCAGCTCGGCGTTGGCCTGCACCTGGTCGACAAACTCGACCAACTCGCGGCGGCGCAGCGGGCCGTCCAAGCGCTCGTGCAGCTCGCGGCTGCGGTCGCTGAGGTTCTGCACCGCGATCACGCTGTTGCCCAGCGGCGTGTGCAGCTGCTGGGCCACGTTGGCCACCAAGGTGTCGAGCGTGGCGCGCACCTCGGTGCGCGCCAGCGCCTCGCGCGAGTCGTTCAAGGAGGCCAGCGCCCGCGTCAGCTCGGCGGTGCGGGCCTCGACGCGGGCCTCCAGCGTCGCGTTCAGGGCCTGGATGCGTGCCTCGGCCTCCTTGCGGGCTTGGACGTCCACCAGCGTGCCCGCCATCATGCGCGGCCGGCCTTCGGCGTCGCGCGTGAGCACCTTGGCCCGGGCCAGCACCCAGACCCAGCCCTGCGTCTTGTGGCGGTGGCGGTACTCCATTTCGTAGGCCTCGGTCTCGCCCGCGAAGTGCCGTCGCAAGGCCTCGGCCACAGCCGGGGCGTCGTCGGGGTGGCAGTCGTCGCGCCAGTGGTAGCCCGCCCCGATCGGGTGCTCGCCCGGTGCGTAGCCGGCCAGGCGCTCCCAATGCGCGTTGACGTGCGTCTCGCCCGTGGCGAAGTCGTGCTCCCAGGCGGCCGCGCGCGTGCCGTCCAGCACGTCGCTCAGGCGCTGGCGCTCGCGCGCCAGCGTGGCGCGGGCGGCTTGGGCCAGCGCGCGCTCGCGCAGCAGGCGGTGCAAGGCCGCCCCCAGCAGGAGCGAGGCCATGGCACCCAGGCCCAGCACCACGGTGGGCAGCGTGCCGGTGCCTTCGCGCAGCAGGCTGGCCTGGGGCTGCTGCACCAGGGTCCAGGCTCGGCCGGCCACGTCGAGCGCGCTCACGCGCTGCAAGGCCTGGGCCTCGCTGGCCGTGCTAGGCAAGGGGGTGGCGCCCGGGCTGCTGATCAGCGGCCGACCTTGCGGCTGGCGCCCTTCGAACAGCCACAGGTCCATGCGCGCCCGTTGGGCCTGCGCCATCACCGGCGCGAACAGCGCGGGCAGCTCGACCACGGCCGCCAGGAAGCCCAGTGGCACCCCTTGCCCTTGTGGGCCGGGCTCGCCCTCCATCACTGGCGCGGTGATGGCAAACCCCATGACGCTGCCGCCGCCGATGTCTTGCCGCAGCACCGGGAAGCTGCCCGAGGCCAGCGGGCGCCCGCGCCGGGCCGCCTCGTCCTTCGAGGCCATGCGCACCGGGTCGTTGGCGAGGTTGAAGCCCAAGGGCGACTTGCCCTCGGGCCAGCCGTACAGGATGGGGACGTAGCGCTCGCGGCGCGGGGCCGCCTCCCAGGTCAAGCCATCGGCCGACGGCTCCTTGATCGAGAAGTCCAGCAGGCCCTGCTCGCGGGCGCGCTGCTCGAAGGCCGCGCGCTCCGCGCCGGGCACCAGGGGCTGCCACTCGAGCATGCCCACGGCCGGCAGTGCGCTGGCCAGTTGGGCGGCATAGCGCATGAAGGCCGCGCGCGTGAGGGCCGGCTGCGCCTCCACCATCAGGGCGGCGCTGCGCGCTGCCTCCACGGTGCGGTGCAGCTGCTGCTCGACGCGACCGAGCACCTCGCCGGCGGCGGCCTCGGTGCGCGCTTGCAAGCGCTGCGACTCGGCCTCGCGCATGGAGCGGTACACCAGGGCCGTGGCGCTCCATCCCAGGGCCACCACGACGAGCACCGCCACGCCGTCGCGCCAGCGGCGCTGGGGGTGGTCGGGGCGGGAGTCGGGGCGGGGGTCGGTGGGGCGCATGGGCCGCCCAAGTATTCCAGCCCCCCGCCGGCGCCCAGCCCGCCACAAACCCGGGGCCGGCCGACCCCGGGGGGCAGGCGGCCTCAGAAGAAGCCGAGCGCGTTGGGCGAGTAGCTCACCAGCAGGTTCTTGGTTTGTTGGTAGTGGTCGAGCATGGCCTTGTGCGTCTCGCGCCCGATGCCCGACTCCTTGTAGCCGCCGAAGGCGGCGTGCGCCGGGTAGGCGTGGTAGCAGTTGGTCCACACCCGGCCGGCCTGGATGGCGCGGCCCATGCGGTAGGCGCGGCTGCCGTCGCGCGTCCACACGCCAGCCCCCAGGCCGTAGGGTGTGTCGTTGGCGATCTGCAGGGCCTCGGCCTCGTCCTTGAAGGTGGTGACGGCCAGCACGGGGCCGAAGATCTCCTCCCGGAAGATGCGCATGCCGTTGTGGCCCTTGAACAGCGTGGGCTGGATGTAATAGCCCTCGGCCAGGTCGCCGCCCAGCTGCGCACGCCCACCGCCGCACAGCAGCTGCGCGCCCTCCTCACGGCCCAGGGCCAGGTAACCCAAAATCTTGTCCATCTGCAGCGCCGAGGCCTGCGCGCCCATCATGGTGTCGGTGTCCAGCGGGCTGCCTTGCTTGATGGCCGCCACGCGCTTCAAGGCGCGGTCCATGAAACGGTCGTAGATGCTCTCTTGGATCAGCGCGCGGCTGGGGCAGGTGCACACCTCGCCCTGGTTGAAGGCGAACAGCACCAGGCCTTCGATGGCCTTGTCCAAGAAGGCGTCGTCGTGGGCCATCACGTCGTCGAAGAACACGTTGGGGCTCTTGCCACCCAGCTCCAGCGTGGCCGGGATCAGGTTGGCCGCCGCAGCCTGGGCGATGACCTTGCCCGTGGCCGTGGAGCCGGTGAAGGCGATCTTGGCGATGCGCTTGCTGGTGGCCAGTGGCGTGCCGGCCTCGCGGCCGTAGCCGTTGACCACGTTGAGCACGCCCGGGGGCAGCAGGTCGGCGATGAGGCCGACGAAGACCAAGATGCTGATGGGCGTGCTTTCGGCGGGCTTGAGCACCACGCAGTTGCCGGCGCCCAGCGCGGGGGCCAGCTTCCAAGCGGCCATCAAGAGCGGGAAGTTCCAGGGAATGATCTGCCCGACCACGCCCAGCGGTTCTTGGAAGTGGTAGG
The DNA here is from genome assembly GCF_004004565.1 of Inhella crocodyli. Classification (GTDB taxonomy): domain Bacteria; phylum Pseudomonadota; class Gammaproteobacteria; order Burkholderiales; family Burkholderiaceae_C; genus Inhella; species Inhella crocodyli. Next base: position 177,112 of record NZ_SACM01000004.1, on the reverse strand, counting down.
CCACCGTGTGGCCGTCGATCTGGCTCAGCGCGCCTTCTTGCGCCCGCACGCAGCCGGCGAAGTAGCGGAAGTGGTCGGCGCACAGCGGGATGTCGGCGTTCAGCGTTTCGCGAATGGGCTTGCCGTTGTCCACCGTCTCGGCGTACGCCAAAAGCTCCAGGTTCTGCTCGATGCGGTCGGCGATCTTGAGCAGCACGTTGGCCCGGTCGGCCGGGGCCACCGCGGCCCAGCCGGCGGCCGCGGCGTGCGCGGCGTCCAGCGCCAGTTCCACGTCGCGCTCGCTCGAGCGGGCCGCCTGCGTGTAGACCTGGCCGTTGATGGGCGTGACGACGTCGAAGTAGCGGCCCTCGACGGGCGGCACGAAGCGCCCGCCGATGAAGTTGTCGTAACGGGCTTGGTAAGCGATCTTGGCACCGGGGGTGCCGGGGGCGGCGTACAGCATGGGGGTCTCCTGAAGGGGGGTGAACACGAACGGGGTCGGGGCCAGGCGGTTCGGGCGCCGGCGGCCACCGGTGCCCCTTCAGTGCACGCGCCGTGCCAGGGCGCGAACGGCGCGAGAGCGGCCACCGGCGCGGCAAGTCCGGCGCGGTTTGCGGGGCAACCCTGAGCCAGGATGGGCGCGTTGCCACGCCCCTGTTCCAAAACGGAACAGTCGACCGCGTTGCGTGGCGCAAGGGCTTGGCAGCCGGGCCGGCCCGGGGTACGGTCCAGGCCCTGGCGTCCCCTCCCCGTGCCCATGGCCCCCCGCTCGCTGACCCTGCGCAACCCCACCGACCGCGTGCGCGCGGCGCGCCGCCAATGGCTGGAGACGGGCGAGTTGTCCGACGCCTTGCTGTCGCCCCAGCTGCGGCAAAGCTGGGCGCGCAGCCACCAATTCGGCCTGGCGCCGCAGGGGCGCTCGTCGGGGGCGCCGCATGCCTCGGCCGCGCAGTTGGCGCGGGCGCTGGAGCACCGCCGCGCGCTGGTGTCCCACGCGCAGCCCGTCATGGCCTTCTTGCACGAGCAGATCCGCGACAGCGACAGCCTGGTGATCCTGGCCGACCCGCAAGGGATGCTGCTGCACGCGATGGGCGACGACGGCTTTGCCGACCGCGCGGCGCGCGTGGCCCTGCGCCCTGGCGCCATTTGGAGCGAACAGTGGCGCGGCACGAACGCCATTGGCACCGCCTTGGCCGAGGGCAGTGCCGTGGTCGTGCACGGCGGCGAGCACTACCTGGCGCGCAACGGCTTCCTCACCTGCGCGGCCGCGCCCATCGCCGACCCGAACGGCCAGTTGCTGGGCGTGATCGACATCTCCGGCGACCGCCGGGGCTACCACCGCCACACCCTGGGCCTGGTGCGCTCGGGCGCGCGGATGGTCGAGCACCAGCTGTTTCTCGCCCGGCACGGCCAGGGCCTGCACCTGCGCCTGCACGTCCAGCCCGAGGGCTTGGGCACGGTGACCGAAGGCCTGTTGGCGCTGTCGGAAGACGGCTGGGTCGTGGGGGCCAACTCGGCGGCCCTGGAAGGCCTGGGCCTGGCGCGCGCGGCCATCGGCACGCTGGGCGTGGAGCGCCTGCTGGGCCTGGACCTGGCCACCCTGCGCCGCGCGCGCCACACCCCACAGGCCTTGCGGCGTGCCGACGGCAGCGTGCTGTGGCTGCGCCTGGACGGCGAGCGCGCGCCACCCGCCCATGCGGTGCGCGCCGCCCCCGTCCCGTCCCCCGCCCCGGCCATGGACGCGTTGAGCGCCCTGGACACGGGGGATGCCGCGCTGCATGCCGCCTTGGCCCGAGCCCGGCGCGTGATGGACCGCCCCATCCCCTTGCTGCTGCAGGGCGAGTCGGGCGTGGGCAAAGAGCTGATGGCCCGCGCCGTGCATGCCTGCAGCGCCCGCCGTGCGCAGCCCTTCGTGGCCGTCAATTGCGCGGCCCTGCCCGAGGGCCTGATCGAGGCCGAGCTCTTCGGCTACCGCCCTGGCGCCTTCACCGGCGCCTGCCGCGAGGGCGCGCCCGGGCGCCTGCGCGAGGCGCACGGCGGCACGTTGTTCTTGGACGAGATCGGCGACATGCCCTTGCCCTTGCAGGCGCGCCTGCTGCGCGTGCTGCAAGACCGCCAGGTCGTGCCCCTGGGCGGTGGCAAGCCGGTGGACGTGGACTTCGCGCTGGTGGGCGCCACGCACCGCCGCCTGGCCGACGAGGTGGCCGCCGGCCGCTTCCGCGAGGACCTGTACTACCGCTTGAACGGCCTGACGCTCACCCTGCCGCCCCTGCGCGAACGCAGCGACTTGCCCGCGCTGGTCGCGCAGATGCTGGCCGAACTGGCCCCAGGCCGCGCGCTGGCCCTGAGCCCGGCGCTGGCCCAGGCCTTCGCCCGCTACCGCTGGCCGGGCAACCTGCGCCAACTGGCCAATGTGCTGCGCACCGCCGTGGCCTTGAGCGACCCCGACGACACCCAGCTTGAGCGCCAGCACCTGAGCGACGACCTGCTGGAAGCCCTGGCCCTGGACGACGCGCCTGCGCGGGCCGGCGGCGAGCCCGGCAGCGACCTGCGCACGCACACGGCACAGGTCATCGACGAGGTGTTGGCCAGCAGCGGCGGCAACCTGTCGGAGGCGGCGCGCCGCTTGGGCGTGAGCCGCAACACCCTGTACCGCCGTTTGGCCAGAAAGGGCTGAACCTCCGGCCTCAGGCCTTGAGCAGTTGGCGCGCGCCCTCGCGCAGCGTGTCCTCGTTCAGGTCCGCCAACGCCAAGGTGTGCACGGTGGGCCGCTGGGCATTGGCGCTGCGCGCGTAGCAGGGGTCGTAGTGGTCGGTCATCAGGCGGGCGAACAAGCTGTCGACCTCGCCGGCCTCGGCCAGGGCCATCCATTCCGCCCAGCACGCCCCGCCGACCAGGGGCCGCACCGGCCACAGGCGTTGGACCATGGCCACCGGGTCGGCGGCGAAGTGCGCGTAGTCCACCCGGCACAGGCCCACCCGTGCCGGCAGGGGGGCTTCCACGCGCACCACGGGGGCCTCGCGGATGGCGTCGAACAGCGCGGTGGGCAGTTGCAGCTTGCCGATGCGCTTGCTCTCGTCCTCCACCCACACGGGGCGGCTGGGGTCGAGCTTCGCGAGGGTGTCGCGCAGCGCGGTGTCGAACAGTTTTTGCGTGGGCTGGGGCTGCGCGGGCAGGTCGCCCAAGAGCGAGCCGCGGTGCGCGGCCAGGCCCTCCAGGTCGACGACCTGCGCGCCCTCGCGGGCCAGCGCGTCCAGCAAGCGCGTTTTGCCCGAGGCCGTGCTGCCCGTCACCACGCGCCAGTCGAAGGCGGTGGACAGCCGGGCCAGCTCTTCGCGCACCCAGGCGCGGTAGGCCTTCCAACCGCCGGGCAGCACGTCGACCGTGTAGCCGATGTTGCGCACCGGGTCGGCCCAGGCGCGGCTGCGCTTGCCGCCGCGGAAGCAGTAAATGAGGATGCGGTCGCTGGGCTTGCGCGGGGCGATGGCCTCGGCGATGTGGCGCGCGATGTTGCGCAGCGCGTACTGCGCGCCCAGCACGTAGGCCCCGTGCGGGTTGGTGCGGTGCAGGGTGCCGACTTCGGCGAACTCCTCCTGCGACACCACCGGCAGGTTGACGGCGCCGGGCAGGTGGTCCTCGTCGAACTCTTTGGGCGTGCGCGCGTCGATGATCAGCGCGTAATCGCCCAAAGGGCGGATGCCGTGCAGCTCAGCCATGGACGTGCAAGCCTTGGCCGGCCTCGACCCGACCCACGACGGCGCTGTGCGCAAAGCCGTGGCGCGCAAACACCGCTTGCACGTCGGGCAGGGCCGCGGGCGTGCAACTCACCAGCAGGCCGCCGGCGGTTTGCGGGTCGGTCAGCAGCGCGCGGTCGAGGTCCGTCACGCTGGGGTTCAGCGTCACGTCGGCGCCGTAGCCGGCCCAGTTGCGCCCGCTGGCGCCGGTGACGAAGCCTTGCGCGGCCAGTTCCCGCACGCCCGGCAGCAGGGGCACGGCCGGCCAGTCCAGGTGCACGGCGACTTTCGCGCCGCGTGCCAGCTCCAGCGCGTGGCCGGCCAGGCCGAAGCCGGTGACGTCGGTCAGCGCGTGCACGCCGTCCAGCGCGGCCAGCTCGGGGCCGGGGGTGTTGAGCTTCGTGGTGGCGGCGATCAGGGCGGCGTAGCCGTCGGCGCTCAGTTGCTCCTTCTTGAGCGCGGCCGAGTACACGCCCACGCCCAGCGGCTTGCCCAGCACCAGCACGTCGCCCGCTTTCGCGTCGGCGTTGCGGCGCACGCGGCTGGGGTGCACCAGGCCCAGGGCCACCAAGCCGTAGATGGGCTCGACCGAGTCGATGGTGTGCCCGCCGGCGATCGGGATGCCGGCGGCGCGGCACACGCTGGCCCCGCCTTCCAGGATGCGACCGATGGTGGCCGTGGACAGGGTGGCGATGGGCATGCCCACCAAGGCCAGGGCCATGATGGGCCGGCCGCCCATGGCGTACACGTCGCTGATGGCGTTGGTGGCGGCGATGCGCCCGAAGTCGAAGGGGTCGTCCACGATGGGCATGAAGAAGTCCGTCGTGGCGATCAGGGCCTGCTCGTCGTTGAGGCGGTAGACGGCGGCGTCGTCGGCCGTTTCGATGCCCACCATCAACTCCGGCGGGATGGGGAAGCCGGTGCTGCCCTTGAGGATCTCGGACAGCACCCCCGGCGCGATCTTGCAGCCGCAGCCGCCCCCGTGGGACAGGCTGGTCAGGCGGGGTTCGGTCATGGGGCTTCTCCGGGGGGTGGGGTTGGGCGGCATTTTCCAGCCAGTGCTGGCCCTAGACTCTCGCGCTTTGCCCGCGCCGGGTGCGCGTGCGCTCGCTGGACCGACCCGACATGAAGGAATTTCTGCAACGACAAGCCGGTGGCAAGCTCTTGGGCTTGGTGTTGGTGTTGGTCGTCGGCGCGATGGGCCTGATGGAGCTGAACCGCGACACCGGCGTGCGCGAACTCCAGGTGCAGTCGGTGGCCGCGCTCGAAGGCGGTTTGGTGGTGCCCGAGCGCCAGCACCTGCAGATCACCGCGGCCGTGCCATTGGGTCGCCACGTGCTGGACACGACGCGCAGCGGCCGCCACAGCGTGGCCGTGCTGGTGGCCGTCGGTACCGCCGCCAACGCCAAGGCGCTGAGCGAGGGCCGCCGGGTGCCGTTGCGCGTGTGGCTCGAGCTGCCGCAGCGTTTCGCCACGGCCGAGGAGGCCCAGACCCACCTGGCCCAGGTGCGGCGCTTGCCGGTGGCGCCTTACCAAGGGCTCTGGCAGACCATGCCCAAGGGCTTGAGCGAGGTCGCGTCGCCCGAGGGCGATGCGCTGGGGGCGGGTGTGCTGCGCCTGGGCGCCCACCCCGCGCCGCTGGGCAACGCCGCCGGCCTGCTGGCCGCGGCGGGCGTGGGCCTGTTGATGCTGCTGATTTGGGCGGGCTCGGAGTGGCGCGCCTGGCGCTGGAGCCTCGCGCAGCAGCGCGAGGGCGTGGCCGCCTTCGCCGGGGTGTCGCGCCGCGTGTTCTTCGGTGCCCTCAGCGGCACCGTGGCCGGTGTCAGCGCGTTCTTCGCCGTGCACGCCTGGGCCGACCAGGGCCAAATCAACGCCTTGGCCTGGATGCTGACCTTGCTGGGCCTGGGGGCCACCGCCTTCGTGCTGTTGACCAAGGACACGCTGACCTTGGTGGGTGCCGACACCATCGAGCGCTTGCACGGCCGGCGCCACGACACCCGCGACCTCGCCCAGGTGCGCCAGCTCTTCATCCAACCGGGCCAGCGCGAGCGCCTGCCCGAAGGGCTGGTGCTGCACTGCAAGCACGCCACGCCGATGGCCATGGGCACGGGCTGGCGTGCCGGCGCGGTGGCGCGTGGCACCGAACTGACCCAGGCCGTGCGCCAGCGCGTGTTCGCCCGCTTGGCGCCGGCCTACGCGCGTGGCCTGGCGCAACACAAGGGCTTCGACTTCCACACCGTGCGCCTGACGAACGACGGCCTGTCGCGCGGCGACGACGAGCTGCCCTGGGACGAGATCGAGTTCGCCGACCTGAGCGCCCAGCACCTGCATTTGCAGCGCCGGGGACAGCGCGGGGTGTGGGCCAAGCTGGCCTTGGGCAAGACGCCCAACGTTGACGTGCTCTTGCACCTGCTGCGCAAGCACCAGGTTCCGGTGCAAGCCGACGACGAGGACCTGCTGGCCTACTGGACGCTCAAAGAGTCGCGCTGAGCGCGCGCGCCACGAGGGCGTGCAGCGCCGCGCGCTCGTGGTCCGGGGCGAAGTCGGCGCCCCGCTGCGCCGCCAAGGCGGCCAACTCCGCCCACAGTCGGGGCGTGTCGCGCAAGCAGCGCAGCCATGCGGCCAAGCCGGTCGCGTCACCGGGCTCGAAGACCGCCGGCCAGTCGCGGCCCAGCAGGCCCAGGTTGCCGTCGATGCGCGAGGCCAGCACCGGCGTGCCGCTGCGCAGGGCCTCGATCACCGCGTGTGCGCCGCCCTCCATCCGGCTGGGGTGCACCAGCACATGGGCGCGCGCCAGGCGGCGGCGCACCTCGGCGTGGGGGCGATCGCCCAGCCAGCGGTAGGTCGTGGGCAAGGCCTGCGCCAAAGCCTCGGCACCCGTGCCGAGCGCCGGGTCCAGCGCGCGCCCCAGGTGGTCCAGTTTGACGTCGGGCCGGTCGGCCAGCAGGCGCATCGCCGCCCACAGCGTGCGCGGGTCTTTCTCTTCGCGCAGATGGCCGACCGCCAACGCCCGCAGCCAGCGCTGGGGCCGCGGCCCGGGGGCGTGCGCCGGCAGGCCCGGCAGCACCACCTGGGCCCTGGCGCGCAGGGCCGGGGGCAGCGAGTCGGCACCCAGCCGGTTCAGCACCACCAGCACCTGCGCCCGCGCCAGGCTGGCCTGGGCGCTGGCGTCGGTGGCGATGTCGCGGTACAGGTCGGTGCCGGTGAGCACCAGCACCACCGGCCGGTCGGCGGGCCACGCCGCCACGCTGGGCGCCGAGCGGCGCGCGTGCAGGGCGATGAGCAGCGCACCCGCCGGGTCGCCCGCCCGCCACGCGGCGCGCAGGTCCACGCGGTGGGCGTCGCCCAGCAGCTGTGCCCAGCGGCGGGCGGTTTGCCAGTTGCCGTTGTTGGCGTCGGCCAGCGCGGGCGTGACGAGGGTGATCGAGGCCATGACCCGCCCAGTGTCGGGGCGCGCGGACTTTGCTCCAATGCGCCCCACCGCATTGACCCCACCGGAGTTCTCCCCCATGCTGCGTCGCTCGCTCCTCGCCCTGTCCCTGGCCGCTGCCGCCCTGCCGGCGTTCGCGCAAACCGGGGGCGTGTTCCGCATCACCGCCATCCCCGACGAGTCGCCCACCGAGCTGGCCCGCAAGGCCGCCCCGCTGGTGGCCTACCTGGAGAAGCAGCTGGGCATGAAGGTCGAGTTCACGCCCGTGACCGACTACGCCGCCGCCGTGGAGACCCTGGTCAACCGCAAGGTGGACCTGGCCTGGTTCGGTGGCTTCACCTTCGTGCAGGCACACGTGCGCTCGGGCGGCAAGGTCATCCCCATCGTGCAGCGCGAAGAGGACGAGAAGTTCCGCTCCCTCTTCATCACCGCCGACCCGGCCGTGAAGGCCCTGGCCGACCTGAAGGGCAAGGACCTGAGCTTCGGCTCGCAAAGCTCCACCTCGGGCCACCTGATGCCCCGCCACTTCCTGATCCAGCAAGGCATGGAGCCCGAAAAGACCTTCCGCCGCGTGGCCTACAGCGGCGCGCACGACGCCACCATCGCGGCCGTGGCCAGCGGCAAGGTGGCCGGTGGCGCGCTGAACATCTCGGTCTGGCAAAAGTTCGTCGACGAGAAGAAGGTCGACCCCGCCCAGGTGCGCGTGATCTTCACCACCCCGACCTACTACGACTACAACTGGACGGTGCACGCCGACCTGCCCAAGGCCACGCGCGACAAGCTCACCGCCGCGCTGCTGGCGCTGAAGGCCGACACCCCCGAGGGCGCCGAGATCCTGAAGCTGCAGCGCGCCACGCGCTTCGTGCCCAGCAAGGTGGAGAACTACCAGGGCATCGAGAACGCCGCGCGCTCCGCCGGCTTGCTCTGACCCGCTGAGGATGCACGTCCAGCTCGAGGGCGCCCACGCCCGCCACCCCGCTGCGCGCCCTGAAGCGCCCGACGCCCTGCGCGGCGTGGGCCTGCAGGTGGACGCGGGCGAGGCAGTGGCGCTCATCGGCCCCTCGGGCGCGGGCAAAACCAGCCTGCTGCACGCGCTGGGCCTGGCCCTGCCGCTGACGCAAGGCCGGCTGCGCATGAACGGCGTCGAGCCCTGGGCGCTGAACGCCGCGGGCCTGCGCGCGCAGCGCCGCGAGCTGCTCATCGCCCCTCAAACGCCACCCCTGCCGCCGCGGCAGCGCGTGGTCACCGCGGTGCTGGCGGGGCGCTTGCCGCGCTGGGGCTTGTTGAAGAGCTTGGCGTCCTTGTTCTACCCCCGCGAGGCCCCGCTGGCCCACGCCGCGCTGGCGCCGCTGGGCCTGGCCGACAAGCTGTGGGACCGCGTGGACCGCCTGAGCGGCGGCGAGCGCCAGCGCGTGGGCCTGGCCCGCGTGCTGGCCAGCGACACCCGCCTGTGGCTGGTGGACGAGCCGCTCTCCGCGCTGGACCCCACCCGCGCCCGCGATGCCTTGCAGGTGCTGCTGGCCGCGGCGCGCGAGCGCGGCGTGACCCTGGTGGCCAGCCTGCACCACGTGGACCTGGCGCTGCAGGCCTTTCCCCGCGTGGTCGGCCTGCGCGACGGCGCGGTGCAGTTCGACCTGCCGGCCGCCGAGGTCACGCCCGAGCGCCTGGCCGCGCTGTACGCGCAGCACGAGCACGAACTGCAGGGCCCCCCGCCCGTGGCCGACGCGCCCCCGCCCGGCCCGGCGCCGGTGCCCATGACCTGCCGGTGACGTCTTTGGTGCAGACCCACCCCGCCCTGCGCGACCCCGCCTGGCGCGGCCGCCTGAGCTGGGCGCTGCTGGCCCTGCTGCTGGCCTGGCCGCTGTGGCGCGCCACCGAGCTGAACCCGGCGGTACTGCTCGACCCGCACGCCTTGTCGGTCACCGGCCGTTTCCTGAGCGACTTTCTGCCGCCCCGCACCGACGCCGACTTCCTCGCGCAAGTGGCGCGCGACACCTGGCGCACCGTGGCCATGGCCACGGCGGGCCTCACCCTGGGCTGGCTGCTGGCCGTGCCCCTGGCGCTGCTGAGCGTGCGCGCGCTCAGCCAGTCGTCGCTGCGCGGTCGCATGGGCCGCGGGCCGTCGCTGGTGCGCCAAGGGGCGCGCTGGGTGGCCATCGTGCTGCGATCGGTGCCCGAGCTGGTGTGGGCGCTGGTCTTCGTGCGCGTGGTGGGCCTGGGGCCCACGGCCGGGGTGCTGGCCATCGCGCTGACCTACGGCGGCATGCTGGGCAAGGTGTACGCCGACATCCTAGAAAGCGGCGACGCCACCCCCGCCCGCGTGCTGCTGCAGCAAGGCAGCGGGCGCCTGCAGGCCTTTGCTTACGCGCTGCTGCCGGGCAACGCGGCCGAGCTCAGCAGTTACACCGTGTACCGCTGGGAATGCGCCATCCGCAGCTCGGTGGTGCTGGGCTTCGTCGGCGCCGGCGGCCTGGGCCAGGCCATGGACAGCAGCATGAAGATGTTCAACGGCGGCGAAGTGGCCACCATGCTGCTCGTCTTCATGGCCCTGGTGGCCCTGGCCGACCGCGTGAGCCGCTGGTTGCGGGAGGCCTTGGCGTGAAACCCAGCGTGAAGCCGGTTCTTCCACCCCCACTGTTCAACGCCCGCTGCAAGGCCTGCTGGTTCACCTTGGCCGTGCTGGCCCTCGTCGTCGCCAGCTTCTGGAGCCTGGACCTGCAGTGGGCGGGCCTGTTCAGCGCCGAGGGCGCGCGGGCCATGGGCCGCTTCGTGGCCGAGTTCTGGCCCCCCGACACGCACGCCGCCTTCCTGGCCAAGCTCGGCCCGGCGATGTGGGAGACCCTGGCCATGAGCGCCGTGGGCACCGCCCTGGCCGCCGCGGCCGGCCTGGCGCTGGCCCTGCCCGCCGCGGCGCAGGGCGGGGCGCGCGCGGTGGCGCGCACCGGCCTGAACGCGCTGCGCGCCGTGCCCGAGTTGGTGTGGGCCGCGCTGCTGCTCATCGCCGCCGGCCTGGGGCCCATGGCCGGCACCCTGGCCCTGGCCGTGCACACCAGCGGCGTGCTGGGCCGCCTGTTCGCCGAAGCGCTGGAGAACGCCCCCACCGGCCCGGCCGACGCCCTGCGCGCCCAAGGCGCCACGCGCGTGCAGGTGTTTCTGTACGCCACCCTGCCCACGGTGCTGCCGCAACTGCTCAGCTACACCCTGTACCGCTGGGAGAACAACATCCGCGCCGCCGCCGTGCTAGGCGTGGTGGGCGCGGGCGGCCTGGGTCAGCTGCTGGCCTTCCACCTGGGCCTGTTCCACATGGGCAAGACGGCCAGCATCTTGGTGGCCATGCTGATCCTGGTGGCGCTGGTGGACGGGCTCAGCGACCGCTTGCGGCGTTGGATGGCGCGCTGAGCCGCGCGCTCGGGTTCAGGGCAGGTCTTTCCAGACGCTGTTGAACAGCACCGCGTCGCGCACGCGGTGCTTCCACACGGCGGCCTTGACCGGGTCGGGGCTCAGGCCCGGCAGGCCCTGGCTGTACATCGTCACCAAGGCCTCCTGCGCCGGCACGTGGCCCTGGCGGGCGGCCAGCAGGTACCAGGCTTCGGCGCGACGACCGTCGCGCGGCAGGCCGGCGTCGCCGCGGGCGTACAGGCTGCCCAAAGCGCGGGCGCCCACGTAGTGCCCTTGGGCGGCGCATGCGCGGTACCAGCGCACGGCCTCCGCCGTGTTCTTGGGCGTGCCTTCGCCCTGGAGGTGCATGAAGGCCAGGTTGCATTGGCCCATGGCCAGGCCGAGCTCGGCCGCACGTTGGTAGTGGGCCTTGGACTGCACCGAATCTTTGGCCACCCCGAGGCCCAGGCCGTAACGACGCCCCAGCTCGTTGAACGCGGAGGCATCGCCTCTGGCCTGCAAGGCGGGCACGTCCAGGCCGCGCAGGTCCTCGGGCGCGTAAATCGCGGCCGTGGGCCGGACGGTGGCGGGGTCGACCTCGTCGCCCAGCGGCACGGTGCTGCACGCGCTCAGCAACGGCCCGACGATCAGGGCGAACGAGGCGAACCGGCGGATGGGGGAGCGAGGCATGGCAAGGCACGAACCGTGGAAAGCGCGGCAGCCTACGACAATGCCGCCATGAAGCCGATTGCCTACACCCGCGCCGCCCAACTCCCCCACCTGATGCAGCAGCGCATCCTCGTGCTGGACGGCGCCATGGGCACCATGATCCAGCGCTACAAGCTCACCGAGGCCGATTTCCGCGGCACCCGCTTTGCCGACCATGGCAAGGATCTCAAGGGCAACAACGACCTGCTGCAGCTGACCCGGCCTGACGTGATCCGCGAGATCCACGAGCAGTACCTGGCCGCCGGGGCCGACCTGATCGAGACCAACACCTTCGGCGCCACCTCGGTCGCGCAGGAGGACTACGACCTGGCCGGCCTGGCCTACGAGCTGAACGTGGAGGCCGCCAAGCTGGCCCGCGCCGCCTGCGACAAGTACTCAACGCCCGACAAGCCGCGCTTTGCCGCGGGCGCCCTGGGCCCCACGCCGCGCACCGCCAGCATCAGCCCCGACGTGAACGACCCCGGCGCGCGCAACGTCGACTTCGAAACCCTGCGCGCCGCGTACTACGAGCAGGCGCAAGGCCTGCTGGACGGTGGCTGCGACCTGTTCTTGGTCGAGACCATCTTCGACACCCTGAACGCCAAGGCCGCGCTGTTCGCGCTGGACGAGCTGATGGAGGCCACGGGCGAGCGCCTGCCGGTGATCATCTCGGGCACGGTGACCGACGCCTCGGGCCGCATCCTCAGCGGCCAAACCGTCACGGCCTTCTGGCACTCGGTGCGCCACGCCCACCCCATCGCCGTGGGCCTGAACTGCGCGCTGGGCGCCAGCCTGATGCGGCCTTACCTGGAAGAGCTGTCGACCGCCGCGGCCGACACGCCGATTAGCTGCTACCCCAACGCCGGCCTGCCCAACCCGATGAGCGACACGGGCTTCGACGAGACGCCCGAGATCACCGGCCGCTTGGTGGGCGAGTTCGCCGCGCGCGGCCTGCTGAACATCGCCGGCGGGTGCTGCGGCACCACGCCGGCGCACGTGGCCGAGATCGCCAAGCAGGTGAGCGCCTACCAGCCACGGCCCAACGCGCTGTTCACGCGCTGGGTGGAAACCGCCGACGCCTGAGTCCGGCCTTCAGGGCCCCGGCGGCCGGGGCACGTGGGCCAGCTCGATGCGCTGCAGCTCGCCCGACTTGCGCAGCTTGCGCACGGCCTCGTTGAAGGCGCGCAGCTTGGCGGCGCTGCCGGGCAGCTTGCGCGGGAAGGCCAGGTGCACCGGCTCTTCCGACACCACCAGCGGCGCCATGCGCAGGCTGCGGCCTTGGTCGGGCATGGCCTGTGCCGCCGTCCAGCCGGTGTTTTCGCCCGTCAGCACGTAGCTCACGCGGCCCAGCTCCAACATGCGAAAGCAAGTCTCGATCAGCGGCACCCGCTGCAAGCGCAAGGCCCCGCTGGCGGCCAACTCGCGCAACGCGTCGGGCACCTGCGCGGCTTGCAAGGTGCAGCCCAGGCCGCGGTCCACCAGGTCTTCCGGGTGCTGCGGCGTCCAGGGGTCGCTTTGGGCGAGGAAGACGCGAACGCGGGCCAGGTAGAAGGGCTCGGAAAACAGCAAGAGTTGCTCGCGCTCCGGCGTCTTTTTGTAGGGGAAGGCGCCGTCCACGCCGCCGGAGATGGCCCGCTCGTAGGTGCGCAGCGGGGGCAAGAACTCGAACTCGGGCTGGGCGCCGAGCTCGCGCAGGATGCGGCGCAAGAGCACCGCGTAGTAGCCCTGCTGCGGCGCGTGCTCGCTGATGGACGGGGGCAGCTCCACCGTGGCCAAGCGCCAGACCCTCGGCGGGCTTTGCGCGTGGCTGGGGCCCGCGCTGCCGATCAGCAGCCCCGCGAGCCCAAGCCACAGCGCACGCATCAGTACAGGCGCATCAGCTTGTCGACCGACAGGCGCAGTTTCAACTCGTGCGGGGCCAGGCTGGCCACCACCGCCTGGCTGGCCAGGCGGGTGTCGCGGGGCACGGGCTCGGTCAGGGGCGAGCCGCTCTTGCCGATCAGGGCGGCCACCAGCGGGTCGGTGGCGATGGCGCCGCGCTTGAGCACGATGCCTTCTTCGCCGTTGGCCAGGCGCACCAGGCTGCCCGGGGGGTAGAGGCCCACGGCCTTGATCAAGGCGGCGCCGGCCTCGTCCTGCTGCTTGGTCTCGTCCAGGAAGATGGCGCGCGAGGCCTGCGCGCCGGCCTGTGCACGGCGCGAGGTGCGGGGTGACAGGCGGGCGGCGAACAGGTCGATGCGCTGCAGCAGGCGGGCCAGGCGCTCGGGCTCGGCGCGCGACGACAGCGGGCCCGGCCCGGTGTCGTGGTGCAGGCGCACGGCGGTCAGCCACAAGGGGTCGTGCACGCCCAGCTGGCGCAACAAATCGGCGGCCCGGTCGCCATGCCCCGCCAGTTGGCGGCGCTGGTCCACGCTGAGGCCCTCGCGCTGTTGGGCCAGGCGGTCTTGCAGCAGGCCCAGGCTCAGGTTCATGGTCAGGGCCGCGCGGGACAAGGCGGCCACGTGGTCCACGGGCCAGTCCAGGCGGTCGCCGGCCAGTTCGCACAAGGCCATGCACAAGAGCGCGTGGCGCGCGGTGTACTGGCTCAGCTCCTGGCTGGCGTCGTGCACCAAGAGCAGCAGAGCCTGATCGGGGTGGCGGCGCAGGCGCTCCACCGCGTTCAGGCGCAGGGCCTCCAGGCGCTCCAGGAAGCCGTCGCTTTGCGGCTCCTTGAGCAAGGTGTGCAGGTGCAGCTGGATTTCGGTCCAGGCCGCGGCCTCGCCCAGCACGGCCGGCCCGCGGGCCGTGGGGTGGCTGAAATCGGGCTTGACCTTGGCGATCTCGTTGAGCGAGACGTTCTGGTGAATCATCTGCGCCGCCAGGCTGGTGGCCTCGCGGCGGTAGGCCTCGGTCTCGTGGGCCAGTGCGTAGGCGCCGCGCGAGAGCAGCTCGCGCACGGCGTTCGAGTTGGGCAGCACCGAGCCGCTGGCGGCCAGGAGCTTGCCCTCGGCGTCGCGCAGCGAGAAGTTCAGCCGCTGACCGGGCTTGAGGGCGTTGGGGGGCAGGCGCACGAGATCCACCCTTCGATTGTCGGCATGGCTCGGCCAAGCTGGAGAGGGTCATTCCTAGAATCCAGGCAGTTTTTGCGGGGCTGTTCGCACGATTCCCCCCGACGCACCCCCTGACCGAGCGCCTGCATGCCCACTTTGCCCCCGCCCCTGAAGCTGTCCGGCCTTGAGCCGATGACCGTTGCCCCTGGCAGCCTGTTCGTCAACGTGGGCGAGCGCACCAACGTCACCGGCTCGAAGGCCTTTGCGCGTCTGATTCTGGGCGGCCAGTACGAAGAGGCCCTGGCCGTGGCCCGCCAGCAGGTGGAGAACGGCGCCCAGGTCATCGACGTCAACATGGACGAGGCCATGCTCGACAGCAAGGCCGCGATGGTGCGCTTCCTGAACCTGATGGCCAGCGAGCCCGACGTGGCCCGCGTGCCGGTGATGGTCGACAGCAGCAAGTGGGAGGTCATCGAGGCCGGCCTGCGCTGCTTGCAGGGCAAGGGCATCGTCAACTCCATCTCCCTGAAAGAGGGCGAGGCCGAGTTCCTGCGCCAGGCCAAGCTGGTCAAGCGCTACGGCGCCGCCGCCGTGGTCATGGCCTTCGACGAACAGGGCCAGGCCGACACCTTGCAACGCCGCAAGGACATCTGCCGCCGCGCCTACGACCTGCTGGTGGGCATCGGCTTCCCGCCGGAAGACGTCATCTTCGACCCCAACATCTTCGCCATCGCCACCGGCATCGAGGAGCACGCCAACTACGCGGTGGACTTCATCGAGGCCACGCGCTGGATCAAGGCGAACCTGCCCGGCGCCAAGGTCTCGGGCGGCGTCAGCAACGTGTCCTTCAGCTTCCGCGGCAACGAGCCGGTGCGCGAGGCCATCCACACCGTGTTCCTGTACCACGCCATCCAGGCGGGCATGGACATGGGCATCGTCAACGCCGGGATGATCGGCGTGTACGACGAGATCCCGGCCGACTTGCGCGAGCGCGTGGAAGACGTGGTGCTCAACCGCCGTCCCGACGCCACCGAGCGCCTGCTGGAGGTGGCCGACGCCGTGAAGGGCGCGGCCAAGGACGATAGCGCCAAGTACGCCTGGCGCGCGGGCGACGTGAACGAGCGCCTGAAGCACGCGCTGGTGCACGGCATCACCGAGTTCATCACCGAAGACACCGAAGAAGCCTGGCAGGCCATCCAGGCCACGGGCGGTCGGCCGCTGCATGTCATCGAGGGCCCCCTGATGGCCGGCATGAACGTGGTGGGCGACCTGTTCGGCGCCGGCAAGATGTTCCTGCCCCAGGTGGTGAAGAGCGCCCGCGTGATGAAGTCGGCCGTGGCCCACCTCATCCCCTACATCGAGGAAGAGAAGAAGGCGCTGGAAGCCGCCGGCGCCGACGTGCGCGCCAAGGGCAAGATCGTCATCGCCACCGTCAAGGGCGACGTGCACGACATCGGCAAGAACATCGTCACCGTGGTCTTGCAGTGCAACAACTACGAGGTGGTGAACATGGGCGTGATGGTGCCCGCGCACGAGATCTTGGCCCGCGCCAAGGCCGAGGGCGCCGACATCATCGGTCTGAGTGGCCTCATCACACCCAGCCTGGAAGAGATGCAGCACGTGGCCGCCGAGATGCAGGCCGATCCGCACTTCCGCGACGCGGGCATTCCGCTCCTTATCGGCGGCGCCACCACCAGCCGCGTGCACACGGCCGTGAAGATCGCGCCGAAGTACGAAGGACCGGTGGTCTACGTGCCCGACGCTTCGCGCAGTGTGAGCGTGTGCAGCGAGCTGCTCAGCCCCGAGCGCCGCGGCGCCTACCTGCACGAGCTGCAGGCCGACTACCGCAAGGTGCGCGAGCAGCACGCCAACAAGAAGACCACCCCGCTGGTGACCCTGGCCCAGGCCCGCGCCAACAAGCACCATGTGGCGTTCGACGCGCTGCCCGTGCCCCGCGTGCTGGGCGTCAAGCGCTTGAGCAACTACCCACTGGCCGAGCTGGTCGGCTGCATCGACTGGGGTCCTTTCTTCCAGACCTGGGACCTGGCCGGCCCCTACCCGGCCATCCTCAGCGACGAGGTGGTGGGCGAGCAGGCCACCAAGGTCTTCGCCGACGCCCAGGCCATGCTGCATAAGATCGTCGCGGGCCGCTGGCTGCGCGCCGATGGCGCCTTCGCGCTGTACCCCGCCGCGCAGGTGGACGAGGACGACATCGCCGTGTTCAACGAGGCGCGCACCGAACGCCTGATGACCTGGCACGGCCTGCGCCTGCAGACCGAACGCCCGGTGGTCGATGGCGTGAAGCGCCCCAACCGCTGCCTGGCCGACTTCGTCGCCCCCTTGGAGGGCGGCGCGCCGCGCGACCACATCGGCCTCTTTGCCGTCACCGTGCACGGCGTGGCCGAGAAGGAGGCCGAGTTCCTGGCCGCGCACGACGACTACAACGCCATCTTGCTCAAAGCGCTGGCCGACCGCCTGGCCGAGGCCTTCGCCGAGCGCCTGCACCAGCGCGTGCGCACCGAGTTCTGGGGCTACGCCGAGGGCGAGGCCCTGAGCAACGAGGCCCTGGTCGCCGAGCAGTACCGCGGCATCCGCCCTGCGCCCGGCTACCCCGCCTGCCCCGACCACCTGGTCAAGCAAGACCTGCTGCGCGTGCTGCAGGCCGACCAGTTCGGTCTGACCTTGACGGAGAGCATGGCCATGCTGCCAGCCAGCAGCGTGTCGGGCTTCTACCTGGCCCACCCCGAGGCGACCTACTTCAACGTCGGCCGCATCGGCGACGACCAGCTGGCCGACTGGGCTCAACGCCAGGGGCTGGACCTGCCGGCCGCCCGGCGCGCGCTGGCCCCCTCGATCGACGGATGAACCTGCACCTGCCCACGGTCCTGCTCTTCGCCGGCCTGCTCACGGCGGTGATCACGCTCGGCCTGGGCTTGCTCGCCTGGCGCGAACGGCGCGCCTACCTGCTGCATTGGACGGCGGCGCTGGTGACCACTTTCGCGGGCATGCTGCTGTTTGCCCTGCGCGGCACGGCGCCCGACCTGCTCACCGTGGTCATGGCCAATGTGCTGCTGTTGGGCAACCTCCTGTTCACCCTCAGCGGTTACCAACGCCTGTTCGACCAGCCGGTGCCGGTGCGGGCCATGTTGGCCTTGGCCGTGCTGCAGTTCGGCGTTTACGCCTGGCTGACCTTCGGCGTGGACGACTACAGCAGCCGCGTGCTGGTGTTCAACGCCACGCTGGTGGCGCTGTCGGTGGCCAGCGCCCTCGTGCTGCGGCAGCAAAGCCGTCGCCTGGGCTGGGCAGTTCTCGCCCTGCCGATCGGCGCCCACCTGGTGCAGGCCTTGCTCGGCCTGGTGCGGATCGGGTTGACCTTGCAATCGACCGAGCCGGCCACGAACCTGATGGCGGCCAGCCAAGGCCACGTCGTGGCCATCATGCTCAACAGCCTGGCGGCCATGGCCTTGGCTTTCGGCTTCTTGTCGCTGCACGCCGGCGACCTGCTGGAAGCCCTGGAGCAGCAGGCCGCGACCGACCCGCTCACGGGCCTGGCCAACCGCCGCGGCTTCGACCGCGCGCTGGCCAACGAGTGGGAGCGCCACCAGCGCCGGGGTTCGCCGCTCGCGGTGATCGTGATCGACATCGACCACTTCAAGCAGATCAACGACACCCAGGGCCATGCGGCAGGCGACGCGGCCCTGCGTCACCTGGGTCAGGTGCTTCGCAAGCACCTGCGGCCTTACGACCTGTCGTGCCGGCTGGGGGGCGAAGAGTTCTGCGTGGTGGAGACCGACACCGATCTCGAGGGCGCGCGCCGCAGCGCCGAGCGCCTGCGCCAGTCCGACCTGACCTACGGCCAGGGCCCGCAAGGCCAAGCCCTGAGCATGACGATATCGATGGGCGTGGCCCTGGCGCACGCCGGCGATCAAAGTCCGCACGACGCCATCCGCCGCGCCGACGCGGCGCTCTACCGCGCCAAGCAGGCCGGGCGCAACCGGGTCGAGGTCGGCTGAGGCCCGAAGGAATTCAGGCCGGGCGGTCCAGGTTCATGACGCGCCGGCGCGCTGCCCGCGCCTTGGGCAGCCAGGCCAGGGTGGCCCAGCGTCGCCACATCAGCAGGCCGCGCAGCCACTCGTCCGCGGCGTAGGCCAGCCACACCCCGGCCAGGCCCCAGCCCCAGTGCAGGCCCAGCAGCCAGCTGCCGCCGGCCAGCACGGTCGCCATCGACACGACTCCCACGGCCACCGGGTAGCGCGCGTCGCCGGCCGCCCGCAGGGCGTTGATGACCACGAGGTTGAACGTGCGCCCGGGTTCCAGCAGCACGGTCAGCCACAGCAGGGTTGCGCATTGCGACAGGATGGCCGGGTCCTGCGTGAAGTGGCGCATCAGCCAGGGCCCGGCCAAGGCGGCCGCGGCCGACACGCCCACGCTGCTGGCCAGGCCCCAGGCCAGCGCGCGCCGCAGCAGGCGGTTGGCCTCGCGCAGGCGCCCCGCGCCGATCAGGTGCCCCACCAAGATTTCCATCGACAGCCCGATGGCGAGGCCCCCCAGCAAGATGAAGTGCATCACCTGGCTGGTGTAGGCGTGCGCCGCCAAGGCTGCGCTGCCCATCGTGGCCACCACGCCGATGCTGACCATGAAGGCCAGGCGCCAGGCGATGTTCTCCGCCGCGCCGGGCAGGCCGATGTGCAGCATGGCCGCCACCTCGGCGCGCTGCCAGCGCCACCAGTCCGCCGCCCCTGGCCGCAGGCCCAGGCGCGCGCGCCAGAGCCAGGTGTGCAGCAGCAAGGCCAGCAAGCGGCTGGCCATCACCGCCCAGGCGAAGCCCACCAGCCCGAAGCGGGGCATCCAGGCTAGGGCCAGCGCGAGTTGCAGGGCGTTCTGCGCGATCAGCACCATCAAGGTGTCGCGCGAGCGCAGGTGCGCCCGCATCACGCTGCCCATGCTGGCGTTCCAGGCGTCCAGCAGCATGGCCGGTGCGAGCCACTGCAGGAAGGGCAGGGCCAAGGGCAGTAGGTCGGCGGGGGCCTGCAGGGCCTGCAACAGCGGGCGGGCGGCGGCGAAGGTGAAGGCGGCGCACACCAGGCCGATCCAGGTGCTGGCCCCCAAGGCCGCCCGCGCCAAGCGCTCGGCCGAACCGGCAGCGCCTTGGCCCAGGGCTTGGGTGATCACCACCCCGATCCCGGCACCCACGATGCGGAACACGATGAAGACCGTGGCGTTGAGCTGGTTGGCCAGCGCGAAGGCGCCGGCCGCCGCGTCGCTGACCCGCGCGGCCAGCGCCGTGGCCACCAGGCCGACCGCCATGCCCAAGGCCAGCTCCACGAACAGGGGCCACAGCATGGGCCACAGGCGCGGTGATGTAGGGCTGCGGCGGGCGGCGGTCATGAACGCTCGATTGTGGCGGAGGGCGCTCGGTAGACTGCGCCGCAACATGCCTGCGCCCCTACCCGATCTTGTTCCTGCGCCCAGCGCCATGCACCTGCAATTGGCGGGGTCGCGATGCCTGGCCGTGCAGCACCGGCCGCTTGGTCCGGTCCGTGGTGGGGTGCTGTTGTTCCCGGCGCTGGCCGAAGAGTTGAACAAGACCCGTCGCGCCACCGCCCTGGCCGCGCAGGCCATGGCCGCGCGAGGCTGGGCCGTGCTGCAGGTCGATTGGATGGGCAGTGGCGACAGCGAGGGCGACTTCGGCGATGCCCGCTGGTCCACCTGGTTGGCTCAAGCCGCCGAGGCGCGCGTTTGGTGGGCCGCGCAGCACCCTGGCCGGCCGCAGATTGCCTGGGGCTTGCGCGCGGGTTGCTTGATGGCCTCGGCCCTCGACCGCCAGGCGCCCTGGGATGGCCAACTGTGGTGGCAGCCCGTGGTCAAGGGCCAAACGCATTGGCAGCAGTGGCTGCGTCTCAAGCAGGCCGCCGGCCTCGCGGAGGGCGCGGCTGGGTCCGACATGGCAGCGCTCAAGGCCGCCACCGCCCGAGGCGAGGCGGTCGAGATCGCCGGGTACACCTTCGCCGCCGAGTGGGTGCAAGGGCTGGTGGCCAGCGAGTTGGCACCGCCGCACGGCCCAGCGCTTTGGTTGGAGGCCAGCAGCCAGCAGCCACCCGCCCTGCTGCCCGCCACGCAAGCCCTGACCGAGCGATGGGGTGCCGCTTCGCTGCGCGTGCAAGCCGTGACCGACCGCGCACCTTGGGCGGCCTTGGAGCTGGAAGACTGCCCTGCGCTCGTCGATGCCAGCCTGGCCTGGTGGGAGGCTGAATGGCCGGCGTGAGCGTGGAAGAGTGCATCGTTCCGGTCGCCCTGCCAGCGCGGGCCTTGGGCTTCGGTCTGCTCAGCGAGCCCCAGGGTCCGCGCGCCCGCTGGGGCGTTTTGGTGCTGGTGGGCGGGCCGCAGTACCGTGTGGGCGCGCACCGCCATTTCGTGACCCTGGCCCGGCAACTCGCCGCGGCCGGGATTCCCACCCTGCGCTTCGACCACCGCGGCGTGGGCGACACCGGCGGCGATTTACAGCCCTTCGACGCGCTGGACGACGATGTGGCCGCTGGCGTGGACGCACTGATGCAGGCTGTGCCCGACCTGGAGGGCGTGGTGCTTTGGGGCTTGTGCGACGCCGCGTCGGCCGCCTTGCTGTACGTGGCGCGCCGCGAGGACCCGCGGGTGCGCGCCCTGGCCATGCTCAATCCGTGGGTTCGCTCGCCCCAAGGGGAGGCGCGCACGCGCATCCAGCATTACTACTGGGAACGCCTGCGCAGCCCGGAGTTCTGGCGCAAGTTGGCGCGGGGTGGTGTCGGTCTTGATGCCTTGGTCGGCTGGTGGCGTTTGCGCCGACAGGCCAAGGGGGGGGCACCTGCAGCCAGCCCTGAAGCGCAAGGGCCGTTCCAGGTCCAGATGGCGCGAGGCTGGCAGCGCTTCACCGGCCCCATGCTTTTGCAACTCAGTGGCAAAGATCACACCGCCCGCGAGTTTGAAGGCGTGGCCGAGGTCTTTCCGGCCTGGACCGGCTGGCAAAGTCGCGCCCATTTGACCGTGCAGACCTACCCCGAAGCCGACCACACCCTGTCGGCGCGAGCGCTTCAGGATGCGTCGACCCAAGCCCTGATTGAGTGGCTTCGGGCGCTGGCATGAGGGCGCGCTGGCTGGCCTTGTGCCGTGAGTTCGGGGGCTGGCCGACAGCGCTGCTGTACTGCTTGCACCGTGGGTTGCAAGCCTTGAGCGGCGGCCGGGTGCGCATCGTTCCCTACGTGTTTTTTGCCCAGCCGGTGGACAACCCGCTGCTGGTCAGCATCAAGCCCGATCCAGCCACCGTGGTGCGGGTGGTGGTCGGGCCCGACGCCACCGTGCCCCCCGGTCCCCGGCCGCTCGCGGCCTTGCGTCAGCGCTTGCAATCAGGCAACGAGTGCCACGTCTGCGAGGTCAAGGGCGAGTTCGCCGGAACGATCTGGCTGGGCCTGGGGCCGCACGACGAGGACGAGGTGCGCTGCCGCTACGTCCTGCCGCCCCGCAGCGTGTGGGACTACGACGTGTATGTGGCGCCTCGATACCGACTGGGCCGCACCCTGGCGCGCCTGTGGGCCGCGGTGGACGACAACCTGGCAGCGCGCGACATCGCGTGGACCTTCAGCCGCATTTCGCGATTCAACCCTGGCTCGATGGGGGTGCACGAGCGCCTGGGCGCGCGCCGTGTCGGCACCGCCTGGTTTTTGTGTTTTGGGGCGTGGGAGCTGAGTTGGGTGCCGGGGCGTTGGGGGCCGCGCCTGAGCCGTCAAGCGCGCCCTGCCATCACGCTGCGGGCGCCGAATTAGGCGCCCAACACGGCCGCCATGGCCACCGCCACCGGCTCCACATTGCGCCGGTTCAGGCCGGCGACGCACATGCGGCCGCTCTTCAAGATGTACACGCCGTGCTGCTCGCGCAGCGCGTCCACCTGGGCGGCCGTCAGGCCGGTGTAGCTGAACATGCCGCGCTGGGTCAGGAAGTAATCGAAGTTGCGGCCGGGCAGCTTGGTGCACAGCACCTCGTGCAGGGCCGAGCGCATGGCCTTGATGCGCTCGCGCATGGCGTTCACCTCGGCCTCCCATTGGGCGCGCAAGCCCGGGTCGTTCAGCAGGGTGGCCACCACTTGGCCGCCGTGCGTGGGCGGGTTGCTGTAGTTGCGGCGGATGTTGAACTTCAACTGACCCAGCACCTGCTCGGCCTGCTGCGCGGTGGGGCAGACCACGCTCAGCGCGCCGCAGCGCTCGCCGTACACGCTCATGTTCTTGCTGAAGCTGTTGGCCAGCAGGAAGGACAGGTTGGCGTCCAAGAAGGTGCGCACCGCCACCAGGTCTTCCTGCAGGCCGTCGCCATAGCCTTGGTAGGCCAGGTCCAGGAAGGGCAGCAGGCCGCGCTCCTGCGCCACTTGGGCCACTTGCTGCCATTGCGAGGCGTTCAGGTCCACGCCGGTGGGGTTGTGGCAGCAGGCGTGCAGCAGCACCACGCTGCGCGCCGGCAGGCCGCGCAGGGCCTCCAGCATGGCGTCGAAGCGCAGGCCGCCGGTGGCGGCGTCGTAGTAGGGGTAGGTCGCGGTCGGCAGGCCCGAGCCCTCGAACACCGCGCGATGGTTGTCCCAGGTCGGGTCGCTCAAATAGACCGTGGTGTCGGGGAAGTGGGCCTTCAGAAAGTCGGCCGCCACCTTCAAGCCGCCGCTGCTGCCCACGCCTTGGATGGTGGCCACACGCGCCGCGCGCAGCACCGGGTGCTCGGCGCCGAACAGCAGGTGTTGCACGGCGCTGCGGAAGTTGGCCGCGCCTTCCATCGGCAGGTAGGGGCGCGCCCCGGCGTTCTGCACGACGCGCAACTCGGCCTCGCGCACCGACGCCAGCGCCGGGATCTTGCCGGCCTCGTCGAAGTAGATGCCGATGGACAGGTTCACCTTGGTGTCGGTGCGGGGGTCCTTCTGGAAGGCTTCGTTGAGGCTGAGGATGGGGTCGCCGGCGTAGGGGGGAACGTGCGAGAACATGGGGCCACGGGGGTGAGCGGAGGGAGCCGGGATTATTGGGGGTCGGGCCTGCCCCAAGGGCCTTGCCGACCGCCTCGCGGGCGGCGGCCGTCCGGCCGGGGGAGCAACTGTCGCCATTCTTTACACCTTGACCCTTCAAAAGCATCGGGTATTAACAAGTTAGGGATTGACGCTGCCTAAGTCTTTGACCCTAAACGATTGAGCCGCTGGGTGAGTGAAGCTGGCCCGAAACCTGCTTATCCAACCCATCGCGACCCGCGTTGGGGTTGCACTGTGTACAACTTCACACTCTCAACACCATGCGCGCAATTCGCTTTTTGGCCGCCGCGGCCGCCCTGGTCGGTGCTGTCGCCGCCCAAGCCGCCCCCCTCGTCGCCACCAACAACACCTTCGGCGCCTTCGACGCCAACTCGGGCACCCGCAACTTGGTCATCAACGGCCAAGGCACCGTGACCGACGTGAACATCCGCATCGATTTCGCCAAGTGCGACGACCCGGCCATCGGCCCGAGTGACTTGACCTGCATCGGCACGGGCAACGCCTTCCTGAGCGAAACCTTCTTCTACCTGCTGAGCCCCAACGGCACGCGCGTCGACCTGATCAACACCGGGACCTTCAGCGGCAGCCAGGGCGGTCGTGTGCAGATCGACTTCGACGACGCCGCCGCGTCGGTGGTGGGTGGCAGCGTCATGAGCAGCGGCAGCTTCCGTGGCGTGCAGTCGCTCGCCGCCTTCAACGGCTTGAACGCCGGCGGCACCTGGGTGCTGGGCATGGGCGATTCTGTCGGCCGCGACCCGCTGAGCTTCTTCAGCGCCACGCTGTCGGTGAGCGCCGTGTCCGAGCCGGCCAGCCTGGGCCTGGTGGGCCTGAGCCTCCTGGGCTTGGGCGCCGTCGCCCGCCGCCGCAAGGCCTGAAGCGAAACCGCTTCCGAATCCAAAAAGGCGACCCCCGGGTCGCCTTTTTTCTTGCCCACGACGCGCTCAGGTCTTGTCGGCGTGCTTGCCCATGAAGGGCGCGTAGAAGGCCTTGATGGCCACCATGTCGGCCTCGATGTCGCCCGTGGGCTGCACCAGGGGCCCCAGGCCCACGCGCTTGTTGGCGTAGTCCATGTAGGCCAGCTGGATGGGCACGCCGGCCTGCTGGGCGATCCAATAAAAGCCCGTCTTCCAGGTGGTGACCTTGTCGCGCGTGCCCTCGGGCGGAATGATGAGTTGCACCTTGCCTTTGAACTCGCGCAGCGCTTGGGCCGAGTTGGCGACCAGGTTGTTGCTCTTCTGGCGGTGGACCGCAATTCCGCCCAACCAGCGCATCACCGGGCCGAAGGGGAACTTGAAGATCGTGTGCTTGCCCAGCCAGTGCAGGCGCAGGTCCAGCACGAAGGCGGTCATCAGCGTCAGCGGCAGGTCCCAGTTGCTGGTGTGGGGTGCGGCGATGAGCACGCACTTGTCGACCTCCAGGCGCCCTTCCACTTTCCAGCCGGCCAGCCGGAGGTACAGGCGCGAGAAGCCGGCCAGCAGCCGGTTGACGATCGGGGTGGTGAAGAGGGTGCGTTGAAGGCGTGCCATGGGGAGGGATTGGAACCCGACTGGCATGATCCTGCTGGTGACTTTCCACCGAGATTGACCATGGGCAACCGCCTCACCCAGATCGCCACCCGCACTGGCGACGACGGCACGACTGGCCTCAGCGACGGCAGCCGCGTCCCGAAAACCCACCTGCGCGTCGCCGCCATGGGCGACGTGGACGAGCTGAACTCCCACCTTGGCGTGCTGCTCGCCGAGCCCCTGCCCGACGACGTGCGCGAGCTTCTCGTGGTGGTTCAGCACGAGCTGTTCAACCTGGGGGGCGAGTTGTCTTGGCCCGGCGGCACCTTGCTCAAGGAGGCCGCGGTGCAGCACCTGGACGACGCCCTGGCGCGCTACAACGCCACGCTGCCGCGCCTCAAAGAGTTCATCCTGCCGGCCGGCACGCGCAGTGCGGCCTTGGCCCACGTGGCCCGCACCGTGGCGCGCCGCGCCGAACGGGCCGTTGTGTTGCTGGCCGCCCAAGAGGCGGTTCACGCCGCGCCACGCCAGTACCTGAACCGCCTGTCCGACCTGCTCTTCGTGCTCGCCCGCGTGCTCAACCGCGCCAACCTCGACGGCCTGGGCGGCGACGACGTGTACTGGAAGAGCGAGCGCCTGGCCCGGGGCGGGGGCGACGAGGCGTGAGCACCGCCCAAGTCCAGATTGCCACCTTCGTGCTGGCCGTCAACGACCTCGAGCGCTCGGTACGCTTCTACGTCGACCAGCTTGGTTTCGACGAGGACTTCCAGGTCGACGGCTGGGCCTTCCTCAGCCGCGGCGCCTGCCGACTGCGCCTGGGGCACTGCCCCGACGCCGTGCCCATATCCAAAGCGCAAGACCACTCCTGGTTCGCCTACCTGCACGTGGACGACGTCCAGGCGCTGTACCGCGAGGTGGTGAAAAACGGTGTCGAGATTTGGCACCCGCTGGGCGACAAGCCCTGGGGCATGCGCGAGTTCGCCATCGTCACGCCCGACGGGCACCGCATCGTCTTTGGCCAGGATTTGGAAGGCGAATGATCCCGCGATGACATGGTTCTGGGGGATCGCGCTGCCGGCGCTCGTGCAAATGGCCGCCGTGGCCGGCGTGGTGGTGGCCACGAACGGTGGGGGCTCCTTCGTGGGCCTGGGGGCCCTGTTGACGAGTTTGGTGGCCCTGCCCCTCACGGCACTGGCCAACGCGCTGGCTTTGCGACGTCAACCGCCCCTGCACCCGCTGGTGTTGGCGGCGCGCATCATGTACACCACGCTGCTGTACCCCGTGTTGCTGGCGCTTGCAGCCACCCTGGCGACTTGAGGGCCAGGGCCCGACACTGCGCCCCCGCTTCGATTGGCTCCCTCCATGCCCTTTTCCGCCCTCGGCCTGCCCCCGCCGCTGCTCAACGCCGCCCAGGCCGCCGGCTTCGTCGAGCCCACGCCCATCCAGGCCGCGGCCGTGCCCGTGGTGCTGGCCGGTCGCGACCTGCTGGCCCTGGCCGAAACCGGCTCGGGCAAGACCGCGGCCTTTTGCCTGCCGCTGCTGGCCCAGGCGCTGAAGCAGCCCGGCGCGGGGCCGCGCGCGCTGGTGCTGGCGCCCACCCGCGAACTGGCCGTGCAAATCGCCGAGACCCTGCGCGGCTTCGCCGCCGCGCTGCCGCAGCGGCTCAAAGTCGGTCTGGCGTTCGGCGGCGTGTCCATCAACCCGCAGCTCATGGCCCTGCGCGGCGGCTGCGACCTGATGGTGGCCACGCCGGGTCGGCTGCTGGACCTGATCGACCACAACGGCTTGAGCCTGGCCCACGTGCGCACCCTGGTGCTGGACGAGGCCGACCGCCTGCTGGCCGCCGGCTTCGAGGCCGAGTGGCGCCGCATCGAGGGCCTGCTGCCCGTCCAGCGCCAGACCTTGCTGTTCTCGGCCACCTTCCCGCCCGCGTTGCAAAGCCTGGCCGATGGCTGGCTGCAGAACCCCGAACGCATCGAGCTGGCAAGCCAGCCGCCCGACATCGTGCAGCGCGCCATCCAAGTGGACGCCGCCCAGCGCACGCCCCTGCTGCGCCACCTGCTGGCCACCGAGGGTTGGCAGCGCGTGCTGGTCTTCGTGGCCACGCGCTACGCCGCCGAGCACGTGTCCGACAAGCTGTGGGCGCACGGCATCCAGGCCGCTGCGCTGCACGGCGAGCTGAGCCAGGGCGCGCGCACCGAGGTGCTGGCCGCCATCAAGGGCGGCAAGCTGAAGGTGCTGGTGGCCACCGACGTGGCCGCGCGCGGCCTGCACATCCCCGCGCTGGACGCGGTGGTGAACCACGAGCTGCCCCGTTCGGCCGCCGACTACACGCACCGCATCGGCCGCACCGGCCGCATGGGGCGGCGCGGGTTCGCGGTCAGCTTCGTGTGTGCCGACAGCCCGACCAACGCCGAGTCGCACTTCCGCCTGATCGAAAAGCGCCAGGGCCAGCGCGTGCCGCGCGAGCAACTGCCTGGCTTCGAGCCCAAGGCGGTGGCCAGCGAGGCCCAGGCCACCGGTGGCATCAAGGGCCAGCGGCCCAGCAAAAAGGACAAGCTGCGCGCCGCGGGTTTGCGAAAACCCGCCCCCTGAGCGTCTCGACAGTCGCGTCGGGGCTGTTGTCTACTGGCGTGCCTGCTTTCGATCGACCTGATCCGTGCCACTGAGACCGATCGCCCTTTGCATCGCGGCCTGGACGGCCGCCTGGACCGCGTTCGCGGCCCCGGCGTGCACCTTGACTTTGGGCTACCGCAGCGAAGCCCGGCCCCCGTTGATGGCGGAGGCGCCCGACCACCGCGGCCTCTACCTGGACCTCTACCGCACCGTGGCCCAGCGCTTGGGCTGCCAGCTGCGCGTGGAGCGCTTGCCCAAGCTGCGCATGGTCGAGGCGCTCAAGCGCGGCGAGGTCGACTTCTACCCCGGCATGGACTTCGACGAGGACCGGGACAGCTACCTGCTCTTCATGGACAACGGCTTGCCGGGCGGGCTGGTGGGCGTTTCCCGTCCCGACCTGCCCGAGGTGACCCACCTGCGACAGTTGGCCGGCCGACGCCTGTTGCGCCACACCGGGCAGCCCAATTACCTGGAGGAGCTGAGCCCGGCCGAACGCGCGAGCATCGCCGAGGTGAAGGTGGTGTCGGCGGCCTTGGAGCGGGGCGTGGAGATGCTTCTGCGCGAGCGCGGTGACTTTTACGTGTACGGCCGCATGTCGGTGGATTTCCTCGTGCGCACGCACCCCGAGTGGCGCGGACTGGTCAAGGTGCACCCGCAATGCTGCGGGGGCGAGTCGCCGAACCACGCAGCGTTTTCGAAAAAGTCGGCGCACGTGAAGCTGGTGACCAACCCCGCCTACAAGCCAGGCAAGCCGCTCGGGCCCGACAACCAGCGTGTGGTCGCCCAGCCGGGCAGCTTGGCGCACCGCTTTGCCCAAGAGCTGCAACGCATGGCGCGCAGCGGCGAGGTGCGGCGCCTGTACGCGCAGTACCACGCCGTCGAACCCTGACCGGGCTTCAGGCCAGCGGCGCCTGCAGGGGGTCGAGGGGGAGTGCGCGCGGCGTGGCCCGGGCCAGGGCCAGCCAGGTGGCCAGGTCGGGCACGTGCGCTCGCTGCGGCGCCGGGCGCCCCAGCTCGAAGTGCTGCGGGTGCGCGATCCACACGCCGAAGAGCGGCGGAATTTCGTCCACCTCGGCGATGCCGGCGGCGATGACGAACCAGGCCTGGCCGCACAGGGCGGCGTAGGCCGCGCTCTTGGCCGGCCGGCGCAGCTCGCCCAGCAGGTCGGCGCGGCTGACCTTGACCTCGTGGATGGCCACCTCCAGCCCCTTGGCCACGCTGCTGGGCCGCAGGCTGTAAACGTCGGGCTCGCACAGCACCCAGCGGCGCTGCGGCGGCGTGGGCGGGGCGTCCTCGTCCCACAGCGGCAGGGCGGGCGCCGAGGGTGGATCGCCCTCGCGCGGCAGGCCGGCGCGCAGGCTCAGGCCGGTCCAGGTCACGCGGCCGGCGCGCTGCAGTTCTTCGGCGGTGCGGACCACCAGGGCCTCGTGGGCCGTGCGTGCGGCGCGGTTGGCCGCCAGGCCGACCGCCGCGGCCTGGATGCCGGCATCGCTCAGGCGCAGGCGCTCGCGGCCGTCGGCGTCGCGCTCGCGCACCAGCCAGCCGGCGGCCAACAGCTCCAGCTCGGTGCTGTCTTGGCAGGGCCAGCCCGCGCTGCGGTAGACCTCGCGCAGGCGGCGCACCTGGGCGCGGGTGGGCTTCATGCGCGCGATCACAGGCCCATGAAGGGGTCGCGCGTCAGGGCCACGCCGAACAGCAGGGCCATGGTCGTCAGCGCCAGGATCAGGGCCAGCAACTCTCCCTCGCGGGTCTGGGCCCGAAGGGCCAGCGCGCCCATGGCCACGTAGACCGCCAACAACAAAAACTTCACCGCCAGCCAGGGCTCGTGGACGAGGCTGGTCTGCAGCAGGCCCCACAGGCTCAGGCCGCTGATGGTCAGTGGCACGTCTAGCAGCACGCTCATGACCTTGCCCGGGCCCTCGCTGAGCAGCCGGGTGCGCAAGAGCACGTCCAGCGCGCGCAGGGCGAAGACCAGCACGCTGGCGATCGCCAGCCAGCGGTGCATCTCCAACATGCCGGTGTACCAGTACATGCGCCGAGCCTAGCCCAGCCCGGGGCGATTGGGCCGTGCGTGCGTCACGCCGGCAGGCGCAGCAGCTTGACCCAGCGCAAGCGCTGCCCACCCTGCAGCTCGACCCACTGGCGAACGGGTTTGAACTTGGCCGCCCGCAGCAGCGCCAGGGCCGGGGCATTGGCCTCCAGCACCTGGGCGCTCAAGGGCATGCGGCGCCCCTGGCTGACCACCGCCGCGTGCAGCAAGAGGCTGGCCACGCCCTGGCGCTGGTGCTCGGGGTGCGTGACCAGGCTGCCGACGGCGATCACCGCCTCGTCGTCGGGGTCGGCGTGCAGCGCCAAGGCGCCCACCAGGCGCTCGCCCGCCCAGGCGCCCAGCCAGTCGTCGTTGGCGCCTTGCAGGTCCAGCACCGAACGGCGCAAGGCGGGCAGGTCGGCCACGCCCACCAGGGCCGCCTCCTGCGCGTGCGCGGCCTGCAGCAGCGCGTGCAGGGGGTGGGCGACGGCCGCGTCGGTGGCGTCCAGGTGGGTGAACTCGAAGTGCATGGCGAGCGTGGTCAGGGTCACCCGCCATTGCACCACTGCAGCTCGCAGGGCACCCCGTCGCCGTCGCCATCTGTCTTCTGGTTCGGACAGTGCCTCAAAAACGCCTTGGCTTCCGCGCAGGACCGCATTTGGCTGCAATGCTGACGGCCGTCGCAGCGGAACCCTTCGGTGGCTGTGGGCACCCCAGGGTCGGCCGTTTCGGCCGGATGCTCCACCGCGAGGGGATGGGGGTCTGCGCCGGGCATGGCTCGCTGCGACCAGCGCTGGTGCGCGCCCCAGGCCAAGGCCGCGAACAGCACGACCCACAGGCTCCGGCCGAGCCAGCCGCTCGCGCGCCGAGGGGGCCTGGATGCCGGCGAACTGCGAGGGGGGCGGCGGGTCGCAGGGGCGTCATCGATGGGGCCCAACGCATCGCGCACCACGTGCAGCGCCTGCGGGCGCCCGTCACGACCGGCTCCCAGCTCGTAGCTCACCCGTTCGCCAGCCACAGGCCGCGTGCGGTCGCGCGGCAGCGACGAGATGTGGACAAAGACCTCAGGGCCGCCACCGGTCGGCGCGATGAAGCCGAACCCCTTGTCGTCCACCCACGTTCTCAAGATTCCTTTGTGTCGCGCTGCGTTCACCTGCGGCTCCCTGAGGGGTCTCGCTGGCCCCTTTGGCGTGGATCATCCCAAAGGCATTTGGGGTCCGCTCAATCGCCCGTGGCGTCGGCCACCTTCGGCGGCCGGTGCCCAAACTGCGCCACGGCCACGCCGGCCAGCACCAGCACCGCCGCCAGCACCTTGTGCAGGGTGAAGCGCTCGCCGGTGAAGGCCCAGGCGCTGAGGCCTGCCACCACGGGCATCAGGTAGATCAGGGGCGCGGTGCGCGCTACGCCCCGGTGCTCGTTGGCCCAGCCCCAGGCCAGCCAGCCCAAGAAGCCGCCGCCGGCCACCTGCCACAGCTGCCCCCACCAGACCCAGGCGGGCACCTCGGCCCAGGGCAGGGCCACCAGCGCCGGGCTGGCCGCCAGCAAGGCGGGCACGGTGCACAGCAGGGTGCCGTAGCCCAGCACCAGCGCGCCGCCGTGCCGCTCGATCAAGGGCTTGCTCGCCACCGTGTACCAACTGAATAAGGCCGCGGCCAGCAGCAGCAGCAGGTCGCCGCCGCTGGCCTTCCATTCCAGCAGCAAGAGCTTGTCGCTCGTGAAGGCCAGCGCCCCGGCAGCCGCCAGGGCCACGCCCAGCCATTGCATGGCGCTCAGCCGCTCCAAGCCCGAGGCGCGCAGGATCAACAGGGTGAACACCGGCCCGCAGGCGAGCAGCACGCTGGCGCTGAAGGCGGTGGACTGCGACATGCCCACGGCGGCCAGCAGCAGGTGCAGGGCCTGGCCCACGCAGGCCAAGCGGGCCAGTTGCGCCAGCTCGCCGCGGCTCAGGCGCGGCCAGGCCAGGCGGTAGCGCCACAGCAGCAGGAGCACAGCGCACACCGGCACGATGAAGTAACGCGTGCCCACGTTGGACACCGGGCTGACCTGCCCCAGGATGGCCTTTTGCAGCGGGAAGTTCAGGCCCCACACGAGGATGACCGCCAAGCCGGCCAGCAGGGGCAGGGCGGCGTGCGAGGGCGGGCTGGACTTCGGTGAGGACATTTCGCTGGACATTTCTCGATTTAGAACGGATCATCTCAGAAATGAGAGATGTTGAGGACCCCATCGAGGCCCGCTTGGCCCAGCGCCTGGCCGACTTGCGCACGGGCAAGGGCTGGTCGCTGGACGAGTTGGCCGCGCAGACCGGCGTCAGCCGCGCCACGCTCAGCCGCCTGGAGCGCGGCGAGAGCAGCGCCGGCGCTGGCGTGCTCAACCGCCTTTGCGCCGCCTACGGGCTGACGCTCAGCCGGCTCTTGGCCGAGGTCGAGTCGGGCCCCGTGCGCCTCATGCGCGCCGGCGAGCAGCCGCAGTGGCAGGACGCCAGCAGCGGCCTCACCCGCCACTTGCGCTGCCCGCCCTTGCAGGGCTTCGCCACCGAACTGGTCGAGATCCACCTGGCCGGCGGCAGCGCCATCGACTACGACCGCCCGCCCGTGGTGGGCCTGGAGCACCACCTCCTGATGCAAGCGGGCCGCCTGCGCCTGACCCTGGAAGGCCAGGCCCACGAGCTGCGCGTGGGCGACAGCCTGAGCTACCGCGTGCACGGGGCCAGCCGCTTCGAAGCCCTGGGCGCCACGCCCGCGCGCTACCTGCTGGCGCTGACCGTGCCGGGGGCGCGATGAGCCCGGTGCGTCGCTTGGACCCGCCCACGCCCGACGAGATCGAGCAGCTGGCCCAGACCCTGGTGGCTTGCGTGGCCGCGGGTGCCAGCATCGGGTGGGTGAGGGTGCCCAGCCTGGAGGCGGCCCGCGCCTTTTGGCAGGGCGTGGCCGCCGGCGTCGCCCGGGGCGAGCGCCTGTGCTGGGGCGCCGAGCACGGGGGGCGCTTGGTGGGCACCGTGAGCTTGGTCGTGGACCAGCCCGAGAACGGCGCGCTGCGGGCCGAGCTCGTCAAGCTGATGGTCCACCCCGACGCCCGCCGCTTGGGCCTGGCCCAGGCCTTGATGGACGCCGCCGAGCACGAGGCTCAAGCCCGGGGCAAGCGGCTCTTGGTGCTCGACACCAACACCGACAGCCCCGCCGAGCGCCTGTACGCGCAGCGCGGCTGGCAGCGCTGCGGCGTCATGCCCGACTACGCGATCCAGGCCGACGGCCGCCTGGGCGCCACCACCTGGATGTTCAAGCGCCTGCCCTGAGGATGCTGTGAAGCTGACCGACACCTTTGTCCTGCACGCCGACGAATCGCAACGCGCCGTCGTCGACACCTCGGCCCTGCCCTGGGTGGACTCGCCCATGCCCGGCGTGCAGCGGCGCCTGATCGCCCGCGAGGGCGGCGAGGTGGCGCGCGCCACCTCCCTCGTCCGTTACGCCCCCGGCGTGCTGTTCCCGGAGCACACGCACGCCCTGGGCGAAGAGATCCTGGTGCTGGACGGCGACCTGCACGACGAGAGCGGCCATTTCGGCCCGGGCACCTACTTGAAGAACCCCCCGGGCTCGGCGCACACGCCCGGCTCCGACGGCGGCTGCACCCTGTTCGTCAAGCTGCGCCTCCTGGACCCGGCCGACACCGGCTCGGAGTTCGTCGACACCGCCCGAACGCCCTGGCGGCCGGGCCTGGTGCCGGGGCTGCAGGTCATGTCGCTGGCCAGCTGGGGCACCCAGCACACGGCCTTGGTCCGCTGGGCGCCTGGCACGCACTTCCAGGCGCACCAACACTGGGGCGGCGAAGAGATCTTCGTCATCGACGGCGTGTTCGAGGACGAACACGGGCGCTACCCCAAAGGCCACTGGCTGCGCAGCCCGCACGGCAGCGTGCACCGGCCGTTCAGCACCGAGGGTTGCACCATCCTGGTCAAGACGGGCCACCTGCGGGGCTGATCAAGGGCCGTAGATCGCCGTTTCGTCCAGGCCCAGCGCCGCCATGTCGGCCGCACGCAGGTGCGCCTCGCTGGGCATCATGAACTCGTCCAACTGCGGCGCGGCCAAGCCGGCACCGGTCAGCATCGTGTGCGCCTGACCGCGGTGGTGGTGCTGGTGCATGAAGAGGTGCATCAGCACGGCCCCGGTGCTGTCGCGCTGGACGCGCCCGCCGCCCCGGGGCATCGCGACTTCGGCGGCGCAGCCGGCCTCGGTCAAGGCCGTGCAAAAGGCCAGCAGGCGCTGGTCGCTGTCGGCCTGGCGTGCCGCCCATTCGGCCGCCGTGGTGGCCGGCACGAAGCGGGCCCAGGCCTCGTGGCCGTCGGTCTCGCCGTGCAGGGCGCCCACGTAGTACCGGTCCACGCCCAGCACGTGGTTCAAGGTGGCGGCCAGGCTGGGGAAGAAGCCCACGCGCGGCGCGTGGAAGTCCGCCGGCGCCAGGGCACTCAGCGCCTGCGCGATGCGGTGGTTGGCCAGCCGGTTGGCGGCGGCTTGGATGCGGAATGCGCGGGCGAGCGTCATGGGGTGGTGGCCTTCGGGGGCATGGCTTCGGCGTGCACGGCGTCGACCAGCGCCCGCGCCAACGCCTGGTGGGAGCGCAGCACGTCGCTCACGCCGGCGGCGCGCAGCCAGCCGGCCTCTTCGTCGGTGTGGGCCAGCACCACGCAGCGCAGGTCGGCGTTGAGCTGGCGCGCCAGGTCCAGCAGGGGGGGGACGCCGCGCACGTCGCTCAGGGCCAGCACCAGCCACTGCGCGCGGGCGATGTGCGCCTGCACCAAGGTCATGGCTTCGCTGGCGTCGCCCAGCACGGCGGCGCGCCCTTGGGCACGCAAGGCCTCCACCACGCCACGGTCGCGGTCGATGACGACCATGGGCCGATCGCCCAAGGCCGCGGCCACGGCCTGGCCCAGCGCGCCATGGCCCACCAGCACCACCTGGCCGCTCAAATGGGCCGAGGGCGTCGAGTCGGGCAGCACGGCCAGGGGGTCGTCGCGCTGCTCCCACTGGCGCGCCATGGCCGAGCGCTTCAGCGCCCACCGGCGCAGCGGGTCCACCAGGCCGAAGAGCAGGGGGTTCAGCGCGATGGACACGATGGCCCCGGCCACGACCAAGCTCGCGGCTTCGGGCGGCACCAGGTCCAGGCTCAGCGCCAGCCCGACCAAGATGAACGAGAACTCGCCGATCTGCGCCAGGCTCACGGCCACGGTCAGCGCGGTGTTCAGCGGGTAGCGCAGCAGCAGCACCAGGGCCGCGGCGGCCAGCGACTTGCCCAGCAGGATCACGCCCACCGTGCCCAGCACCTGCAGCGGCTGCTGCCACAGCACGCGGGGGTCGAACAGCATGCCCACGGCCACGAAGAACAGCACGGCGAAGGCGTCGCGCAGGGGCAGGCTTTCGTGCGCCGCGCGCTCGCTGAAGGCCGATTCGCGCAGCACCAGGCCGGCAAAGAAGGCCCCCAAGGCCACGCTCACCCCGAACAGCGAGGCGGCCCCGACGGCCAGGCCGATGGCGGCCGCCACCGTGGACAGGGTGAACAGCTCGCGCGAGCCCGTGCGGTTCACCTGCCAGAGCAACCAGGGCAGCAGGCGCCGACCGGCCAGCAGCATCACGGCCACGAAGCCGGCCACGGCCACCAAGGTGCCCAGCATGGACTTGAGCACGTGGCCCAGGTCGGCCTCGCGCTGCGCCAGCACCGGCAGCATCACCAGGGCCAGGACCATGGCCAGGTCTTCGACGACCAGCCAGCCCACCGCGATGCGGCCGTTGCCGCTGTGCAGCAGCTCGCGGCTTTCGAGCGCGCGCAGCAGCACCACCGTGCTGGCCACCGAGAGTGCCAGGCCGAACACCAGAGCGCCCGCCAGGCCCCAGCCCCAGGCCAGGGCCAGGCCGGCGCCCATGGCGGTGGCGGCGGCCATTTGCACCAGCGCCCCCGGCAGGGCCACGCGGCGCACGGCCAGCAGGTCGGCCAGGGAGAAGTGCAGGCCCACGCCGAACATCAGCAGCATCACGCCGACCTCGGCCAGTTGCTGCGCCAGGCCCACGTCACCGACGAAGCCCGGCGTGTGCGGCCCGATGACGATGCCGGCGAGCAGGTAGCCCACCAGCGCCGGCAGGCGCAGCTTGACGGCCACCAGCCCCAAGGCCAGGGCCAGGCCAAAGGCGGCGGCCAGGGTGGCGATGAGGGGCATGTCGGCGTGCATGGCGCCGACTATGCCGCCAGCCCGTTTCAGTCGGGCCGGCCCAGGGTTTGCAGGGCCATGAAGGTCCACAACTGCGAGTTCAGGTCGGCCTCGCGCGCCCACTGATGGCCCAGGTTGGGCACGGTGATGAGCTGCACCCGTTGGCGCGCCTTCAGGGCCGCGGCCACGGCGCGGCGGACGGGGCCGATGTCGCTCAGGCGGTCGCGTTCGCCGTGCACCCAAATCTGCGGCGGCATCTTGGTGCTGGGCGGCGGCACGGGCATGAGCGTGGAGTGCGCCACCACCGAGGCGTAGCGCCCGGGCCGCGCCGCGGCCGCGCGCAGGGCCAGGCGCGCGCCGCTGCTGAAGCCCAGCAGGTGCACGCGCCGCGCTTCCACCGGCAGGCGGGCCTTCAGCGCGTCGAGCAGGGCGTCCAGGGCCTGCAGGTCCTCGTCCAGGTCGGCGCCCTTCTGCCCCCAGCCGCTGCGCCGGGCCTGCAGGTAGGCCACGGCGAACTCGTGCTTGGCCGAGGCGCCATTCAGCCCGCTGGCGCGGGGGAAGCTGTCCTTGTCGTCGCGGCCCATGCCGTGCAGGGCGATCACCAAGGGCAGGCCGGTGGACTTGGCCAGGGTGCGCGGCACCACCAGGCGGTAGCGCCGCGACTCGCGGCCCACCTGGAAGCGCTCGTCGGGGAACTCGCCGTCCAGGCGTTCGGCCGGCTGTGGCGGGGGCGGCGTGGCCCCGGCCGACCAGGCGGTGAGGGCCAACGGGGCAGTGAGGGCCGTGAGGCCCTGGCGGCGGGTGATCGTCATGCGGCGGATTCTGGCCGCGCGGGGCGCACCACCCAACTCACGCCCACCAGGGTCACGGCCATGCCGGCCACGGCCAGGGCCGTCAAGCGCTCGCCGAACATCGCCCAGGCCATCAGCGCCGTCACGCTGGGCACCAGGTACATGGTGCTGGTCACCGCGGTGGCGCGGCCGTGGCGCAGCATCCAAAACATCAGGCTGATGCCGATGCCCGTCAGCACCACGATGGACCAGGCCAGGGCGCCGATCGATTGCGGGTTCCAGTCGATGCCCATGGGCTCGAAGGCCCAGGCCAAGGGCAGGGTGAAGGCCAAGGAGGCGCTGAACTGGATCACCTGGCCGGTGCGCAGGTCGAAGTGCGGCACGTGGCGCTTTTGCAGCAGGGTGCCCGCGGTGATGCCGGCCAGCGCCCCCACGCACAGCGCCACCGGCCCCCAGTGCAGCTGCGCGCCGGCCAGCTTGGGCGCCAGCACCAGCAGCACGCCCAGCAGGCCCAAGGCCACGCCGGCCCATTGGCGCGGGCTCACCCGCTCATGCACGAGGGGCGCCAGCGCGGCCACCAGCACCGGCTGCAGGTTGACGATCAGCGCGGCCACGCCGGCGCTCATGCCCTCGCGGATGGCGACCCACACGCCGCCCAGGTAGATGGCCTGGATGCCCAGCCCGGTGAGGGCCAGCCAGGCGGCCTGCCGGCCGCTGGGCCAGGGCGCGCGAGCCAGCAGGGCCAGGGTCAGCATCAAGAGCACCACGCCCGCGTAGCGCACGCTGAGGAAGGTGAGCGGGTCGGCGTGCGGCGCGGCGGCCTTGGCGGCCAGGTAGCCGCTGGACCAGATCAGGATGAAGGCGCCCGGCGCGAGCCAAGCGCCGAAGCGGGTGGAGTTCATGCCAGGGGTTGTAACCGAGGGAAAGCCCGCAGGCGTTGCGGAGTGCGCGCCCCAGGATGTCGCGCTGGCGAAGGCCTTCCCGTTCGCACAATCGGCCACCCCGAACGGAGACACCGCATGAGCACGTCCTACCCCCACCTGCTGCAGCCCTTGGACCTGGGCTTCACCACCCTGCGCAACCGCGTGCTCATGGGCTCCATGCACACGGGCCTGGAAGACGGGCGCAAGCACTTCGAGCGGGCGGCCGCCTACTTCGCCGAGCGCGCGCGCGGCGAGGTGGGCCTCATCGTCACCGGCGGCTTCGCGCCCAACGTGGCCGGTTGGGTCAAGCCCTTTGCCGGCACGCTCAGCACCTCGGGCGCCGCCGCGCGCCACAAAGTCATCACGGACGCTGTGCACGCCGAGGGCGGCAAGATCGCGCTGCAGATCCTGCACGCCGGCCGCTACGCCTACCACCCGTTCAGCGTGGCGCCCTCGCGCATCCAGTCGCCCATCACGCCCTTCAAGCCCTTTGGCCTGAGCGAGCGCGGCATCGAGCGCCAGATCCGCGCCTTCGTGCGCTGCGCCGTGCTGGCCCGCGAGGCCGGCTACGACGGCGTGGAGGTGATGGGCAGCGAGGGCTACTTCATCAACGAGTTTCTCTGCCAGCACACCAACCAGCGCACCGACGCTTGGGGCGGTTCCTATGAGAACCGCATGCGCCTGCCGGTGGAGATCGTGCGCCGCATCCGCGAGGCCGTGGGCCCCGACTTCATCGTCATCTACCGCATCAGCCTGCTGGACCTGATCCCCAACGGCCAAACCTGGGACGAGGTGATGCAACTGGCCCGCGCCATCACCCAGGCCGGCGCCACCATCCTGAACAGCGGCATCGGCTGGCACGAGGCCCGCGTGCCCACCATCGCCACCAGCGTGCCGCGCGCCGGCTTTGCCTGGGTGACCAAAAAGCTGCGCGACGGCCTGCGCGCCGAAGGCTTCACCATCCCCGTCATCACCAGCAACCGCATCAACATGCCCGACGTGGCCGAGAGCGTGCTGGCCGAAGGCTCGGCCGACATGGTCAGCATGGCCCGGCCCTTTTTGGCGGACGCCGAGTTCGTCAAGAAGGCCCGCGAAGGCCGCGCCGACGAGATCAACACCTGCATCGCCTGCAACCAGGCCTGCCTGGACCACACCTTCAAGAACCAGATCGCCAGCTGCCTGGTGAACCCCCGCGCCGCGCACGAGACCGTGCTGCGCATCACCCCGGTGCCGGCCCAGAAGAAGGTGGCCGTGGTGGGCGCCGGCCCGGCCGGCCTGGCGGCCGCCACCACCGCTGCCGAGCGCGGCCATGCCGTGACCCTGTTCGACGCCGGCAGCGAGATCGGTGGCCAGTTCAACCTGGCCAAGCAGATCCCGGGCAAGGAAGAGTTCCACGAGACCCTGCGCTACTTCGCCAAGCGCATCGAGCGCACCGGCGTGACCCTCAAGCTCAACACCCGCGTCGCTGCCGACGACCTCAAAGGCTTCGACGAGGTGCTGCTGGCCACGGGCGTCACGCCGCGCAACCCGCGCATCCCCGGCCAGGACGACCCGGCCGTGGCGCACAAGGTGCTGGGTTACATCGACGTGCTCAAGGGCCTCAAGCCCGTGGGCCAGAAGGTGGTCATCGTGGGCGCCGGCGGCATCGGCTTCGACGTGGCCGAGTACCTCCTCGAAGCCGGCCACAGCCTGACCCTGGACCCCGCCGCCTGGCAGCGCCACTGGGGCGTGGGCGACCCGGCGGCCACCCCCGGCGGCTTCGTGCCGCCGCAGCCCGGCGCGCCGCGCCGCCAGATCACCCTGCTCCAGCGCAAGGCCGGCAAGCCCGGCAGCACCTTGGGCAAGACCACGGGCTGGATCCACCGCGCCATGCTCAAGATGATGAAGGTCGAGATGCTGGGCAGCGCCAACTACGAGCGCATCACCCCCGAGGGCCTGTTCGTCACCTGGGGCGAAAAGCGCCAAGACGGCCAGCTCATCGAGGCCGACACCATCGTGCTGTGCGCCGGCCAAGAGCCGCTGCGCGAGCTGCAAGCGCCGCTGCAGGCCGCGGGCGTGCGGGTCCAGCTGATTGGCGGGGCGCTGGAGGCGGGTGAGCTGGACGCGAAGCGGGCGATCCGGCAGGGGACGGAGGTGGCCGCGGCCTTGTGAGCCGCCGCCAGCCAGGCGCGCCGGCCGCCAGTCGTGCGCGCCAATCCGCCACCCAACGCAGGCGGGCGGCGCAGGGCGCCGTGCTTGCCCACACTGCGCCCCGTGTCCCACCCCTCGGAGCGCCGCGATGGCCCTCAATTGGCGTCCCTGGCTGCGCGAACAGCGCGGCTTCTTGCTCTTTCTGCTCGGCCTGGGCGTGATGCGCGGCGCCCTGGCCGACTGGAACCCCGTGCCCACGGGCAGCATGCGTCCCACCGTGTTGGAGGGCGACGTGGTGCTGGTGGACAAGCGGGCCTACGACTGGCGCCTGCCCTTCACCTCGATCGACCTGCACCGCCACGGCGAGCCGCAACGCGGTGACGTCGTGGTGGCCTGGAGCCCTGCCGATGGCACGCGCCTGCTCAAGCGCCTGGTGGCCCTGCCGGGCGACACCGTGGCCGTGGTGGACGGTCGGCTGTGGCTCAACGGCGCGCCGGTGCCCTTGACGCCGGGCCAGGCGGTGGCCGACGAGCCTTCGCCGCTCGGCCCCCTGCCCGCTTTTCGGGCCGACGAGGCGCTGCCGCAGGGCGCGGTGCACGCCGTGCAGCGCCTGCCGGTGCACGGCCCGCTGCAGCAAATGCCGCCCCTGACCCTGGGGCCCGACGACTACTTCCTGCTGGGCGACAACCGCGACAACAGCGCCGATTCGCGCGTGTTCGGCCCGGTGCCGCGCAGGCTCTTGGTGGGGCGGGTGTCGCGGCTCTTGGTGTCGGTCGACCCCCAGGCCTGGACGCCGCGCTGGGAGCGCGTCGGCCTGGCCCTGCGCTGAGGCCCCTCAGCGCGAGCGCTGCACGAGCACCCGGGGGTCGCTCAGCCAGTCGGTGGCACTGCCCACGCCGGGCACCTCGGCCCCGGCCACGGCCGCGCCCACCCAGCCATTGCGCCCTTGGTCCTTGGCGGCATACAGCGCCGCGTCGGCCAGCTGCAGCACGGCCGCCCAGTCCCAGGCCGTGGGGTGTGCCGGGTCGGGCGGGTAGGCCACGAAGCCGATGGACGCGGTGACGGCGGTGCTGGGCAATCCGGGGCCCAGCGCGTAGGGCTGCTCGCTGAGGCTGTAGCGCAGGCGTTCCGCCAGCTCGCTGCCGTGGCTGCGGTTGCTGGCGCGGGCGATGGCCAAGAACTCCTCGCCGCCCCAACGCACCAGGGTGTCGCTGTCGCGGAAGACCTCGCGCAGGCGCTGCGCCGCTTGCACCAGCACGGCGTCGCCGGCCGCGTGACCGTGGGTGTCGTTGATGCGCTTGAAGTGGTCGAGGTCGATCAAGAACACCAGCAGGTCGGCGTCCTCGCGGCCCGGACGCTGCAGGTGTTGGCGCTGGGCCAGTTGCAGGTCTTCGTCGATGCGCTGCGCCACGTAGCGGCGGTTGCGCAAGCCGGTCAGGGGGTCGGTCAGGCTGGCGTTGCGCAGCTCGGCCGTGCGGGCGTCCACCAGGGCTTGCAGCTCCACCTGGCGGGCCCGCATTTGTCGCGTGCGCAGCGTCACCCACGCGCCCAGGCCCAGCCCCACCGCGCCGGCCAAGGCCCAAGGGGCCCAAGCGCGCTGCCACCACAGGGGCTGCAGGGTCACGGGCAGGCGCAGCAGGTGCGGGCTCCAGACGCCGCTGCGGTTGGTGGCCTGCACCTCCAGCACGTAGCGGCCTGGGGGCAACTGGCTGTAGCTGGGGGCGCGGAAGCTGGCGTCGCTGGGCACCCAATCGGGGTCGTAGCCCACCAGGCGGTGGCGATAGCGCACCAGCTGCGGGTCGGCGAACTCCAAGGCGGCGAACTCCACGCCGAAGCTGCGCGTCCCCGGGGGCAGCTGCAGGCCTTCGCGCAGGGAATCGGGCCGGTGCGGCAGGCCGTTGACCCGCAGGCTGCTGAACACGATGGGCGGCTGGTCGCTCGAGGGCTCGAAACGCTCGGGGCGCACCACCAGCAGGCCTTGGCTGCCGCCGAACAGCAAGCGGCCGTCGGCGAGCCGAGCGTGCGAGCGGAACCAGGGGGTGCCGAACTGCACGCCGTCGGCCGGGCGCAGCTCGTCCAGGCGGTCGCTGTGCGGGTCGTAGACGAAAGACTGCGTCCAGATGCGCCCCCGGGCGTCTTGGTGCAGGTTGGCGCCGTAGGGCCGCCCGGCGATCCCGTGGCGGATGCTGACGCGCTCGAAGCGCGCCAGGCCGCGCGCGTCGTGTCCCAGCAGGCGGTGCAGGCCGGCCACGGGCGTGTCCACCCACAGGGTGCCTTGCCCGTCGCGCAGCAGCCCGAGAACCAGGGGGAAGCCCAAGGACTCGCCCTCGGGGCTGTCCACGGCCTGCAGGTGCTGAGCGCCTGCGGGCAAGCGGTGCAGACCGGCGCGGCCGCCGACCCACCAGCCGCCCTCGCCGTCGGGGGCCAACGCGAACACCTCGCGGCCCAGGGCCAAGCCGCGCGCGTCGGTCACCGGTTGTGGCGCGGCCTGCCCGGGGCGCCAGCGGAACAGGCCCTGTTCCGCGCCCAAGAGCACGCTGCCGTCGGCCAGCACGCGCAGCGCCAGCGCGGCGCCGCTGTCGGTGAGCCAGCGGCGCAGCATGCGCCCGTCGGCGCTGTGCTGCTCCAGGCGGTTGTTCGAGCCGAACCACACGCTGCCGTCGGGCCCTTCGGCCATGGCTTCGACCATCTGGCCCGGTCGCGGCCACTCGGCCAGGGTGCGCAACTCGCCGTCCAGCACGGCCACGCGCCCGCTGCGGGTGGCGGCCAGCACGCGGCCGTCGCGCAGCGCCAAAAGGCTGCGCACGTCGGTGTCGGTCAGGGGGCCGTTGGCGTCCGGCCCGCGCACGGCGAAGGCCGGCGCGTCGCGGTGCCGCTGCAAGCCGATGCCGAAGCCGCCCACCCACATCGCGCCCGTCGGGTCGCGCACCAGGGTGGTGACCTCGTTGCCCGCGAGGCCGCCGGGCCGGTCGGGCCGGTGCACCAGGCGCTCGCGCAATTCGCCCGTGGCCGGGTCGCGCAGTTCCAGCCCGCCGCGATGGCCCACCCACAGCAAGCCGTCGGCGCCCAGGCGCAGGGCCTGCACGCTGCCGCGGGGCGCGCCTTCGGCCGGCACCCACACCGGGGCACTGGCCTCGGGCGTCCAATGCCCCAGCCGACCGCCCTTGGTGCCCAGCCAAAGCCCGCCGCCGGGCAGGGGCAACAAGGCCATGACGGGGTCGACCGGGTCGGGGTCGGTGGCGGGCAGGGGCACGGCCTGCCAGCCGGTGGCACCCGGCGCCCAACGCGCCAAACCGCGCCAATGCCCCACCCACACGCTGCCGTCGGGGCCGGTGGCCAGCGCGTGGGCCTGCCCCTCGCCGGGCAACTCGCCGGGCAGGGTCAGGATGTCGAAGGCCTTTTGCCTCGGGTCGTAGCGCCGCACGCCGCCCCCCAAGGTGCCGAACCAAATTCGGCCTTGGTGGTCCTCGGTGAGCGACACGATGCTCAGGGAGCCCCCGGGCTCGGGCCCGCCCAGCACCTGGATGCGGCCCGCGTCGGGGTCGTGGAAGGCCAGGCCCGAGGACTCCGTGCCGAACCACACGCGGCCGTCGGTGCTGGCCCACATGGCCCGCACCCAGCCCATGTTGCGCGCCAGCGCATCCGGCCCCTCCTTCTCGACCGACTGCAGGCGGTAGCCATCGAAGCGGGCCAGGCCGTCGCCGGTGCCGATCCACAGCCAGCCGGCGCGGTCTTGCACGGCGCTGGCCACCACGTTGCGCGGGATCCCGGGCACGCTGGTGAAGCTGCGCTGGAAGGGGGCGTTGCTGGCCAGCGGGGCCGCCATCCCGGCGTGAACGGCGGCGGCCAGCGCCCAAGCGCCCACCCACCCCCGCCAACCGGCGCGTCTCACGCCCTCGTGTCCTCGCATCCCGCCGATGCTAGGGGCCGTGCAACGGCGATCAGGGGCGGGTTTGCCGTGGCCGGCGTGGCAGGCGTCACGCCGGGTGTCGCAAGGGCAGGGCCTGCAGCAGGCCCTCGCAGGCGGCGTCCACCAAGTCCAGCACCTCGTCGAAGCCCTGCGCCCCGCCGTAGTAGGGGTCCGGCACCTCGCGTCGCCCGGTTTGCGGCGCGAAGTCCATCAGGCGTCGCACGCGGGGGCGAAGCGCCAGGGGGCAGCGCGCCGTGGCCGCGCGGAAGTTGGCGTCGTCCATCACCAGCACCAGGTCGAAGGCGGCGAAGTCGGCGTCGTCCAGGGCGCGGGCGCGCAGGTCGCTCAGGTCCACCCCGCGCTGGCGCGCGTGGGCCTGGCTGCGTGGGTCGGGCGCCTCGCCCACGTGGTACGCGTGCGTGCCGGCCGAGTCCACCTCGACGCGGTCCGCCAGGCCCGCGGCCTGCAGCTTGGCGCGCATCACGCCGTGTGCCGTGGGGCTGCGGCAAATGTTGCCCATGCACACGAAGAGCAGGCGGGTCGGCCCCGCCGGGGTTGCGCGGCTCACCCTTGGGCGACGGTGTCGGCCGGCTCGTCGC
This sequence comes from Inhella crocodyli, assembly GCF_004004565.1. Lineage (GTDB taxonomy): Bacteria > Pseudomonadota > Gammaproteobacteria > Burkholderiales > Burkholderiaceae_C > Inhella > Inhella crocodyli. The sequence goes on along the minus strand of NZ_SACM01000004.1, from coordinate 133,127 downwards.
TGGCGAACGCGGCCGAGTCGCGCACGTTCTTCTGCACGGCCACCGCGGCGAACAGCGACAGCAGGTAGGCCATCGCGTAGAAGCCCTTCTCGGCCTCGGCGATCTGCGCGTTCCACAGGCCCACGCTCAGCAGCAGCAGGGCCGAGCCCAGGGCCACCCAGCACAGGCCAAAGTAAATGCCCGTGACCTTGATGCCCTCCATGCGGTCGCGCACCGACTTCTGCAGCGACACGGCGGCGAACAGCCCGAACAGCAGCAGGGTCAGGTAGTAGCCCTTCTCGTTCAAGGCCAGGGTCGGCGCGTTCCACAGTCCGGTGAGGAAGGCGATGGCGCCGATGAACAGGGCGGCCCAGGACGCGCCGACGAAGGCACCGGTGGGCTTTTGGGGGAGGGGGCGGTGTTGCATGGGACGAACCTGGGGGTGGACTCGGACGCCGAGCGGCCGCGCAGGCTAACAACGCGCCCGGCCCGCGCCCATCCACCAAAAGGGGGGAGGTGTGGCGCTCAAGCCATCCTCCCCCCGACCTTCAAGCGCGGGAGCGCCGGCGTCCCAGGAACGCGACGACGCCAAGCCCCAGCAGGAGCGTGCCCCCCGGTTCGGACACGGGGTGGTTGGCGACGAGGAGGACTCCACCACAGTAGTCGCGATAGCACCCAGATCCCGCAATGTCGCCTCGGTCGTTGATGGCATTTGCGCTGTCGATGTACCAGCCCTCTGAGTCCAAAAGGGTGTTCAGGTCGTAGGTAATTCCGTTCTCGTGCAGGAACCCGCCCCCCGTGCGGAAGTCTGGCCGGCCGCTGTATCCAACGATCTGACCTCGGTTGTTGATGCCCGAAGCTGTCGAGTCGCCACCAAACATCGAACCCAAATCGGTCATGACTCCATCGCTGTACAGGAAGGCGCGCAACGTGGCGCCATCGGAAAGCAATGACGAACCGACCACTTGGCCCGCTTCATTGAGGTCACTCGCCCAACTCCCGTTGCCGCCCAAAGTGCCCAAGTCCTGCATCAGTCCGTTGCGGTAGAGGAACGCATGCACTTCTTGGTCACCTGCCAAGCTGGAGGAGCCGACCACATCGCCAACGTTGTTGATGGCACTGGCGCCGCTGCCGCTGCCCCCTAGCGTGCCCAATGACTGAACGGTCCCTGCCTGGTACACGTAAGCGAGCGATTGCCACTGCACCTCGGTCCAGAACGATCCGACGATCGCTCCCGAGTCATTGATGCCGCTTGCCGTGCTGCCCACTCCTGGCGTTGGCAGTGCCGCCATGCTGGCACCGTCGACCAAAAAGCCCCTCAGTTCACTGCCTTGAGACGTCCTGGACGAACCCACGACTTGCCCGAGGTTGTTGATGCCCCTGGCGCGACTGAAGTTGCCTCCCAAGGTGCCCAGATCGGTCGTGTTGCCGCCGGCGTGAACAAACGCATGTCGCTCGAGGTCACCTGCAGTCCACGAGAAGCCGACGACGGCGCCGGCGTCGTTGATCGCAGAGGTGTTCCCATAGGAGCCCCCCAAACCGACGGGCCGGACGGTGTACGTGGGGACCGCCGTGGCGCTGGCGGACACGAAGACGAAAGCGAAGCCCAGCAGTCGGCGGAATGCGACGGGGGGGATGAAGTTCAAGTGCGCCTCCCTGGCGTGTTTGGAACGATGGGGGCGGGTCTAGCAACCGATGCGCCAGTTGTGGCGCGGGCAAGGACCGTCAAGGGCTTGGCGCTCTGATGGACCCAGGGGGGGCGCGGCGGCCGTCAGTGTGTCAAAGGGCCCGACACCGGCGCGGGCCTCACACCATCACCCCCACCGCGCACTTCACCTCCTCCATCACCACGTAGGTGCGCGTTTCGCGCACGCCGGGCAGGCTCCAGATGCCGCTGCCGATGAAGTGGCGGTAGGCGGCCATGTCGGCCACGCGGGTTTTGAGCAGGTAGTCGAAGCCGCCGGCCACGAGGTGGCATTCCAAGATCTCGGGCCGGGCCTGCACCGCGGCCTTGAAGGTGTCCATCACGTCATGCACGGTGCGGTCCAGCAGCACCTCGACGAAGACCATCAACGCCGCGCCGAGCTTGTCGGGGTTGAGTTGGGCGCGGTAGCCCAGGATGAAGCCGTCGCGCTGCAGTCGCTTGACGCGCTCGTGCACGCTGCTGGCGCTCAGGTGCACGGCCTCGGCCAGCTTTTGGTGGGTGATGCGGGCGTCGTCTTGCAGCACGCGCAGGATGCGCAGGTCGATGCGGTCGAGGCCCTCGGGCAGGTCGTGGTCGGCGTCCATGGCGTCGCAATCTGTTCGGTTGGATGGCGCATTGTCCGAAACCTTTTCGGGTTCAACCGGCCTAAAGTCTTGGAATCTTCTGTGGAGCCCGCGCCCATGAACGCCATCGCCCGCCTGCCCGAACAGCAACGCCTGCCCGAACCCTACCGCGACGAAAACGCCTGCGTGGCGGCCCTGGTGGCCGAATTGGGCGGTGCCCGGGCCGATTGGCCGGCCGTCATCGACGAGGCCGGCCCCTGGGTGCGCCAGGTGCGCGACAACCCGCCGGCCTTCTGGGCCATGGAAAGCCTGCTGCGGGAGTACCCGATCACCCGCCCCGAGGGCCTGGCCCTGATGCGTTTGGCCGAGGCCCTGCTGCGCGTGCCCGACGCCGAAACCGCCATCGCGCTGACGGCCGACCAGCTCGGCCGCGCCGACTTCGACGGCGCCGGCGACGGCCCGCACAAGGTGCTGAGCAGCTTGAGCGCCGCCGCCATCGGCCTGAGCAAGAAGTTCCTGCCGGGCGACGAAAGCACCGGCCTGATGGGCCGCCTGGGCAGCAAGACGGTGGTGGGCGCCACGGTGCGCGCCATCCAGCTGCTGGGCCGCCAGTTCGTGCTGGGCCGCAGCATCGACGAGGCGCAGAACGAGGCTGCGTCGGCGCGCAAGTCGCAGCCGCAACTGACCTTCAGCTACGACATGCTGGGCGAGGGCGCGCGCACCGAGCACGACGCCGAGCGCTACCTGGCCAGCTACCGCAACGCCATTGCGCGCATCGCCGCGCGCGGCAAGGCCAGCAGCCCGATGGCGGGCGATGGCATCTCCATCAAGCTCAGCGCGCTGTTCACCCGCTACGAGGTGCTGCAGCGCGAGCGCGTGTTCGACACCCTGGTGCCCCGCGTGCAAGGCCTGGTGGACGCCGCCGCCGCCGCCAACATGAACCTGACGATCGACGCCGAAGAGGTCGACCGCCTGGAGCTGAGCCTGGACGTGTTCGAAGCCCTGGCCCAGCACATCGCCAAGGCCCACCCGCAGTGGCAAGGCTTCGGCCTGGCCGTGCAGGCCTACCAAACCCGCGCCCGCGCCGTGGTCGACGAGGTCGCGGCGATCGCCCGCCGCCTGGGCCTGAAGTTCATGGTGCGCTTGGTGAAGGGCGCCTACTGGGACGGCGAGGTCAAGCGCGCGCAAGAGCTGGGGCTGCCGCATTACCCGGTGTTCACGCACAAGGCGCACACCGACGTGAGCTACCTGGCCTGCGCGCAGGCGCTGATTCGCCACCGCGAGGTCATCTACCCGCAGTTCGCCAGCCACAACGCCGGCACCATCGCCGCCATCGTGCGCATGGCCCGCGCGGCCGGTGCGCCGTTTGAAATGCAGCGCCTGCACGGCATGGGCGAGGGCATCTACCGCGAGGTGCTGAAGGACGGCCGCATCCCCTGCCGGGTGTACGCCCCGGTGGGCGAGCACCGCGACCTGCTGGCCTACCTGGTGCGCCGCCTGCTCGAGAACGGGGCCAACAGCAGCTTCGTGCACCAGCTGGCCGACCCCAGCGTGGCCGTGCCCGAGTTGCTGGGCTGCCCGCTGGACGGCGTGCGCCCCGGCCCCCTGCTGCCCCTGCCGGCCGACCTGTACAAGGCCGCCGGCGAGACCCGTGCCAACAGCACCGGCGCCGACCTGGCCGCCCCCAGCCAGCGCGCGCCCCTGGTGGCCGCCGTGGCTGCCACCGTGGTGCCCGGCGTGCCCGTGGCCACGCCCGACGAAGTGGCCGCCGCCATGGCCCGCTTGCAAGGCGGCTTCGCGGCTTGGTCCACCAAGCCCGTGTCGCAGCGCGCCGCCATCCTGCGTCGCGCGGCCGACGTGATGGACGCCCAGCTGCCCTTCTTCTGCGGCTTGCTGGTGAAGGAAGCGCACAAGACCCTGGCCGACTGCATCGCCGAGGTGCGCGAGGCCGTCGACTTCCTGCGCTACTACGCCGACGAGGCCGAGGCCGCGGGCGACCGCGCCATGCAGGGCCGTGGCGTGTTTGTCGCCATCTCGCCCTGGAACTTCCCACTGGCCATCTTTGCCGGCCAGGTGGTGGCCGCGCTGGTGGCCGGCAACACCGTGGCCGCCAAGCCCGCCGAGCAAACCCCCGCCGTGGCCCAGGCCTGCGTGGCCCTGCTGCACCAGGCCGGCGTGCCGGCCGACGCGCTGCAGCTGCTGAACGGCACTGGCGAGACCGTGGGCGCCGCACTCGTCGCGCACCCGGCCACCGCCGGCGTGTGCTTCACCGGCAGCACGCAGGTCGCCAAGATCATCCAGAAGACCTTGGCCGCCACCGGCGCCAACAAGGTGCTGATCGCCGAAACCGGCGGGCTGAACGCCATGGTGGTGGACAGCACGGCCCTGCCCGAGCAGGTGGTGGACGCGGTGGTGCAGAGCGCCTTCCGCAGCGCCGGCCAGCGCTGCTCGGCCCTGCGCCTGCTGGCCGTGCACGAAGGGATTGCCGACGGCGTGATCGAGATGATCAAGGGCGCCCTGGCCGAGCTGCGCGTGGGCGACCCGAGCAAGCTGGAAACCGACGTCGGCCCGCTGATCGACGCCGAGGCCTTCAACGGCATCCGCACCCAGGTCGAGCGCCTCAAGCGCGAGGCCAAGCTCTTGGCCGAAGGCACGCTGCACGACCCCGCCGTGTCCAACCTGCTGGCCCCGGTGGCCTTTGAGGTGCCCAGCATCGACAGCCTGAAGACGGAAATCTTCGGCCCCGTGCTGCACATCGTGCGCTGGGGCGGCGACCCCGAGGCCGTGGTCGAGAAGGTCAACGGCCTGGGCTACGGCCTGACCATGGGCATCCAGACGCGCATCGACAGCCGCGCCGACAAGCTGGCCGACGCCGCGCGCATTGGCAACGTCTACGTCAACCGCAACATCATCGGCGCGGTGGTGGGCGTGCAGCCCTTCGGCGGCGAGGGCCTGAGCGGCACCGGCCCCAAGGCCGGCGGCCCGAACTACCTGTGGCGCTTCGTGCAGCCGGCCACCGTGCCCGGCCGCGCCAGCGCGCCCTCGGCCCTGCCCGACGCCCTGGCCCAGCGCCTGCGCAGCCTGCAAGCCGCGCTGCCCGATCAAGCCGGCCTGTTGGCCCAGGCCGCACCGCGCCTGCTGACCCGCGCGCTGCCCGGCCCCACGGGCGAGCGCAACGAGTTGCGCCTGCACCCGCGCGGCCACGTGGTGGGCTTCGTGGGTGCGGGCGACGCTTGGGCCTGGCGCCCGGCCGTGGCCCTGGCCCTGCTGGCCGGCAATCAGGTCACCCTGGTGGGCGATGCCTCGGCCCTGGGCGCGGCCTGCGCGCTGCGCCAGCAGCTGCGCGGCGGCCACGGCGCCGACCAGGCCGAAGCCCTGGTTTGCCAAGAGCACGCCCCGACCCAGTGGGCCGACTGGGCCCGCACCGCCGCGCTGGACGCGGCCTTCGTGGCCGGCGTGGATGCGGCCCAGCAGGCCGCCCTGCTCAGCGCCCTGGCCGCCCGCCAAGGCGCCATCGTGCCCCTGGTGACGCCCGACGAGGCCGCGCAGCCGCAGCAGGTCTACCGCTTTGCGGCGGAGCAGACGCTGACCGTGAACACGGCGGCGGCCGGCGGAAACGCGGCCTTGTTGGCGGGGTTGTGAGCGACTGGAGGGCTTCCTCGTTGACGTGAGAGCCCGCAGGCGCTATCCGCCCTGCGGGCTCTCAATACAAGGCGCCGCCCTTCACCGCCCCGCCTTCACCAATCGCTGAATCGCATCGCTCAAAGCCTGCGCGTCCTGGCACTCGTTCAGCAGGTCCTCGGCGATGGCCGCGGCTTCCGCCGGCGCCATGCGCTCCGCGAGCAAGTGCTGCAGCGCGCGCGGCGCCATCAGGCGGTGCAGGTCGTGGATGGGCAGCGGGCCCTTGACGCCGCCTTCGGGCGGGAAGGTCTTGTCGTAGGGCGTGACCAGGGTTTCGGGGGCGTCGTCGCGCGGGGTGCTGCGGCGCAGCGCGGCTTCGAAGCTGGGTGCCTGTTGCACGCGGTCGCCCATGGCCCAGCGCGAGCGAGGGATGCCGGCCCACTGCAGCAGGGTGCTCAGGAACGAGGTCGAGTCGAAGGGCGTCTCTTGGCCCGAGCGGAACACGGTTTGCGCGTCGATCCAGGGCGAAATCAGCAGCGTGGGCACGCGCACGCCCATCAGGTCGTAGTGGAAGCCGTCGCGCGTGTCCTGCGGCCAGGGGTTGACCGTGTAGGGCGGGGGCGCGTGGTCGTAGATGCCGCCGTGCTCGTCGAAGGTCACGACGAACAAGGTCTTCTCCCAGGCCGGGCTGGCGCGCAGCACCTGGTACAGGTCGGCCAGCGCGCGCTCGCCCGGCACCAGGTCGGCGCCCGGGTGGTAGCTGGTGGTGCCCACGGGCGCGATCCACGCGGGCTCCAGCAGCGAGAAGGCCGGCAGCTTGCCGGCCAGGGCGTCGGCCTTGAAGCGGTTGATGTCGGCCAGGTAGGTGCTGGTGTTGGCGTCGACCGTGGGGATCTGCCCTTCCAGGAACAGGTGGTAGGTGTGGATGTAGTTCATCCACTCCACCGAGTGGTAGAGCTTGAAGTCGGTGAAGCCGTTGGCCCAGAGCGTCTTCCAGATGGAGGCGCGGCGCGGCGTGAGGTTCCAGTAGGTGTACTCGGCGCCGTTCTGGAAGTTGTTCAGCGTGCCCATGGCCGAGCCGGTGAAGGCAAAGGCGCGGTTGGGGTCGGTGGCGCCGGGCATGCTGCTGAACCACTCGTCGCTGACGGCGAATTGCGCCGCCAGGCCGTTGAGCACGGGCAACTGCTGCGGCGTGTACGACCACATCACCTCTTCGACCCCGTTGTTCCAGACGAAGCCGCCCATGTCGGGCTTGCGGCGCTGCGCGTAGCCGTCGCGGTGGTCGAAGAAGAACTGCCGCATCACGTCGGACTTGTCGTGGTACGGGTCGTTGGGCAAGAAGTCGAGGTTCTCCTCCTGCCCGAAATCGCCCTTCATGTACTTCTGGACGTAGACCGGCTGGTTCCCGTTGCGCGGGTTGAGGTTGTTCATCTCGGGCTTGAGGCCGTCGAAGGGCTTGTCGTGGCCCACGAAGCGGATGCCCGTCTCGCCCTGCTCGTACAGCCAGCCCAGCACGTGGTCGAAGGAGCGGTTCTCCAGCATCAGGTAGACCACGTGCTCGATGCGGCTGCGCATGAAGTCCACCGTGCCGGGGATCTGCGCGCGGGCGTCGTCGATGGGCAGGGGCGGCTGCACGGCCAGCAGCGTGGTGTTGGTGTCCACGCTGGCGGGCAGCACGCCATGCCGCACCGGTCCGACCAGCGGGTCGGCCTGGCGCACGTCCACGTCCCACAGGCGCCAGCTGCGGTCCCCGGGGTTCCAGTCCAGCACCTGCTCGCCCACGGCGATCAGGCGGCTTTGGTCGGTGAGGTGCGTCCAACGGCCCTGTTGGACGGCCGGCATGGCCAGCGGCGGACGCCCTTGGGGGTCGAAGCTCCAGAGGTAGTAGTCGCTGCCGTCCTTGCCCGGCGTCCACTCCAGCGCGTAGTTGCCCAACGGGATGAGCTGGCTGTTGGCGTGCAGGCCTTCGATCGAGCCGGTGGGCGTGTAAGGCGCCGGCAGCGGGTCGCTGTAGTGGTGCGGGAAGGGGTTGGGGTCGAAGTTCCAGAGGTGGTAAGTGGTGCGGCCCATGGTGGGGATGAGGTGCAGCAGGAAGCTGCCCAGGGGCACCAGCATCAGGTCGTTGGCGGTGTCGAAGCCTTCCTTGGCCCCGCCCGGGTTGGCGAAGTCGGGGCGGTACATCCAGAACTTGGAGCGCGGCCACAGGCCTTTTTGCACCGGCTTGCCGGCCAGGGGGTCGGGGCTGTTGGGGTCGAACTCGAACAGGCGGTAGGGGAACACCGCGCTGTACTCGGACAACTGCGCCGGGCCGTACTCCAGCAGGTAGCGCCCGATGGGCACGAGGGTGTGCGACGCGGGGAAGCTCGCCTTGTCCGACAGCGGCATCGGGTGCAGCAGCTCGGGGGTGTCGGGGTCGAATCGCCAGACTTGGTAGGCGTTCGAATCGCTGCGGCGGCCGACGACGAAGTCATAGCGCGCGGGGCGGGGCATGGGCATGGCGACCTCCGGGAGTGCCGGCCGCGGGAGGCCGCCGGGCAACGGGGCATGCTAGCGTCGCCGCCGCCCGCTGAACAGGGCGCAGCAACGGCGGTTTCCCCATGGCGTTTTGGTACTTCGGCTACGGCTCCAACATGAACCTCACGGCCCTGCGGGCCAAGGGGGTGCAGGCCCTGGCCTCCTGCCGCGCCGAACTGCCGGGCTGGCGCCTGCGCTTCAACGTCGAGCACTTCTTCCGCCACGAGGGCGGCGTGGGCAACGTCGAGCCCTCGGCGCACCCTGGCGACCGCGTCTGCGGCGTGCTGCACCGCTGCGAGGACGAGGCCCTGGGCCCGCTGGATGCCACCGAGGCCTGCGGCCACGGCTACCACCGGGTGGAGGTCACCGTGCACACCGACCAAGGGCAGCAAAGCGCCCTGACCTACGTGGGCGACGCCTCCTTCTTGAACGAGGCCTGCTTGCCCACCCAGCGCTACCTGAACATCGTGCTGCGCGGGGCCGAAGGCGCGGGCCTGGACCCGGCCTACGTCGCCGCGCTGCGCGCCCACCCGGTGATGCCCGCGCAGCCGGTGGCGCCCTTCGCGCCGCCCGCCGGCGACTGGCCGGCGCTGGGTGCGGATGCCCTGGCCGGCCCCGGGCCGCTCACCGCCTTGGCCGGCCACGTGTTCGACATGGGCACCGCCCGGCCGCGGCACGAGTACCTGAAAGGCTTCTTCGGTGGCAAGGACATGACCTTCTTCCACCTGCAGCGCATGGACAGCTCCGACGGCCGCGAGGACCCGGCCGCGGTGGCCGCCCTGCGCTTCACGCCGGCGCAGCAGCGCTACCTGGACCAGTACCTCTGGGCCTACCTGGACGAGTACCGCTACGTGGGGCGCCTCGCACGCTAGGCGCCCGGCGCCACGGCGTCGTAGACCAAGACGCAGGCCCGGCCGGCGCGCTTGGCCGCCAGGGCCAATTGGTCGGCGGCGCGCAGCAAGGCGCCGGCCACGGGTGGGGCGGCCTCGGTGTCGGCCACGCCGGCCGAGAAGCTCTGGCCCTGCAGCTCCACCTCGCCATCCAGCACGAAGCGCTGGGCGCGCCAAGCGGCCAGCAGGCCTTGCACGGTGGCCTGCGCGTCGCGCGCGCGGGTGTGCGGCAGCAGCAGGCAGAACTCTTCGCCGCCGTAGCGGAAGGCCTGGTCGCTGCGGCGCAGGTGGGCGCGCAGCAGCGCGCCAAAGGCGGCCAAGAGCTGGTCGCCCGCGGGGTGCCCGAACTGGTCGTTGACCTGCTTGAAATGGTCGAGGTCGATCACCACCACCGACAGGGGGGCGGCCTCGCGGATGGCCAGGGCCACGGTGGCGGGCAGGCTGTCGTTGAGGTGGCGGCGGTTGGCCAGGCCGGTGAGGGCGTCGCGCAGGGCCTGGTCGCGCAGCGCCGCCTGCAGGGCCTCGACCTCTTCGATCTTGCGTTGCAGCGCGGCGTTGGCGCGGGCCAACTGCTCGCGCTCGCGCTCCGTGGCCCGGCGCTGGGCCTCGTTCAGGTCCAGGCGGTGTTGGAGGTCCAGCAGCTCGGTTTGCAGCGCGGCCGATTGGTAGCGCGCCACCGAGGCCTGGCGCAGGCGCTGCTGCTGCCAGTCTTGCCAGCGCCGCAGGGCCTGCAGGGCGGTGGGGGCCTGCCCCAGGGCCTCGTGCAGCTCGGCCTCCAGCAGCGCATGGGCGCAGCGCACGCGCAGGCTGGTGGCGGCATCGCCTTCGGCGTTCAGCAGCGGGCGCACCGCTTCCAGCGCCGCCAGCGCGTTGGGCAGGGCGCCCCGCAGCTGCGCCAGCTTGGCCTGGGCCAGGGCCCACTCGACGCGCTCGTCGCTCAATCGCACCAGGGGCGCGGCGCGCTCCAGCAGGTCGGCGCCCCACTCGGCCTCGCCGGCGTGCAGCACGGCCAGGGCCAGGGTTTCGTAGTGCAGGGCCACCTGACCGCGGCCGCTGGCGTCGGTGGGCGTGGCGCAAATCTCGCGCACGTCGGGCAGGGCCTCGGCGGCGCGGCCGAGCTCGGTCAGCGCGATGACGCGGTTGATCAGCAGCACCCCGCGCAGGCGCGGGTTGGTCAGGCCGTCGCAGCGGGCCAGGCCGCGCTCGATGGCGAGCAGGGCCTCGTCGGCGTCGCCCAGCTGCACCAGCTCGTGGCTGAGGTTGCAGTGCAGCACCGCGTCGAAACCGTCGCCGCGCTTGGGGCCGGCGTCGCGCAGGGCCTGGAACATGTAGGCGAAGGCCTCGGCGCTGCGGCCCTGTGCCGAGTGGCAGCCGGCAATCGCATTGAGCAGCACGGCGCGCTGCGAGGGACCGAGCAGGTGCAGGCCCTCGTCGCGCAGGGGCATGAGCAGGTCCAGGGCCGCCTGGGCCTGGCCGCCGCGCCACAGCGCGCGGGCGCGGCCCACGTGGGCCAGGATGTCGCCGGCCCGGTCGCCCAGGGCGTCGAGCTCGCGCGCCACGGCGGCCAGCCGGCCGGCGGCGATCTCGGGCTGGCCGAAGTACAGCTGGTGGAAGGCGCTGACCAGCTCGGCCCGGGCCGCGCCGAGGGCGTCGCCGTCGGCCTTCGCCCGCTGGGCGGCGCGGCCAGCCAGTTGGCGGGCTTCGTCGGCGTGCAGGTGCAGGCGGCGCCAGGCGCGGTGGGCCAGGCGCAGCGCGGGCGTGTCGCGGGCGGTGGACATGGCGCAAGTATCCCGTCAGCTCGCCGGGGGCTTTCCCTTCCGGCGCGGCGGGTTTTCCGAGGGGGAACGGGGGGCGGGGCTCTCTACACTGGACGCCTCTTCAGCGCCGCGCCCACAAGGCGATGGCGCTGTGCTGCTTTTGGCGAAGGTGAAGGCGATGAAGAAGGTCTGGGTGGCGGCGCTGGCCGCGTTGGTGGTGCTGTCGGCACAGGCGCAAGACAAGGTGCTGCGCTACGCCTTCCGCGCGGCGGAAACCGGCTTCGACCCGGCGCGGGTGTCCGATTCGTACTCAAACATCGTCAACACGGCCATCTTCGACGCGCCCCTGCGCTGGGCCTACCTGGCCCGCCCCTACCGCATGGAGCCCGCCGGCTGCGAGCTGCCCACCGTCTCGGCCGACTTCAAGACCATCACCTTCAAGGTGCGCCCGGGCCTGTACTTCTCCGACGACCCGGCCTTCAAAGGCCAGAAGCGCGAGCTGGTGGCGGCCGACTATGTGTACTCCATCAAGCGCCACTACGACCCGGCCACCAACAGCCCCAACCTCTACATCTTTGAAAGCGCCAAGCTGCTGGGCCTGTCGGAGCTGCGGCAAAAGGCGCTGAAGTCCAAGAAGCCCTTCGACTACGACACCCCCGTCGAAGGCCTGAAGGTGTTGGACAAGTACACCTGGCAAATCCAGCTCGGCAAGCCCGACCCGCGCTTCGTCGAGAACCTGACCAACCCGCTGGCCGCGGCGCTGGCCCGCGAGGTGGTCGAGATGTACGGCGACAAGACGCCGCAGCACCCGGTCGGTACGGCGGCCTTCATGCTCAAGCGCGACGAGTGGCGCCGCTCCAGCCGCATCGTGCTGGTGAAGAACCCGAACTTCCGCGACGAGCGCTACGCCGAAGAGGCCCCGGCCGACCGACCCGACCTGCAGGCCGTGGCGCAAAAGTTCAAGGGCCGCCCGCTGCCCATGGTGGACCGCGTCGAGATCGCCATCATCGAGCAATCGCAGCCTCGCTGGCTGAGCTTCCTCAACCGCGAGGCCGAGCTGATTCAAGAGCTGCCGGGCGAGTTCGCGCCCGTGGCCCTTCCCAACGGCCAACTGGCGCCCAACCTGGTCAAGCGCGGCATCGCCAAGGTGCCCTACGTCAACCCCGACATCAACCACGTGTTCTTCAACATGCAGGACCCGATGGTGGGGGGCTACGACGTCCACCAAGTGGCACTGCGCCGCGCCATTTCGCTGGCCTACCAGACCGACCAGGAGATCCGTCTCGTTCGCCGCGGCCAGATGATCCCGGCCCAGGGCTTGATGCCGCCCGGCACCTGGGGCTACGACCCCACGTTCAAGAGCCTGATGAACGAGCACGACGCGGCCAAGGCCAAGGCCTTGTTGGACCTGCACGGCTTCAAAGACCGCGACGGCGACGGCTGGCGCGAGCGCCCCGATGGCACGCCCCTGCGCCTGGCCATGAACCTGCAAGAGACGGCCGAGGACCGCGCGCGCGCCGAGATCTGGCAGAAGAGCATGGCCGCGGTGGGCATCCGCATCGACTTCAAGTTCGGCAAGTTCCCCGAGAACCTCAAGGCCAGCCGCGCGGGCAAGCTCATGATGTGGGGCGTGGCCTGGGTGGCCACGACGCCCGACGCCGGTTACCACCTGGCCATCGCCTACGGCCCCAACGCCGGCCAGGCCAACCACGCGCGCTTCGACCTGCCGGCCTACAACGCCCTGTACGAGCAGCAGGCCGTGCTGCCCAACGGCCCCGAGCGCCAGCGCGTGATGAACGAGGCCACCAAGCTGGCCATCGCCTACATGCCCTACAAAGTGGTCGGTCACCGCCTGTGGAACGACCTGACGCAGCCCTGGCTGATGGGCTACGAGCGCAACGTGTTCCGTCGCGACTTCTTTGCCTACGTCGACATCGACACCGAGCGCCTGGCGCAGGAGACCCGCTGATGCGTGCTTGCGTGCTGGCCCTGGCTGGGCTCTTGGCGGGGGGCGTGCTGGGCGCCGACGCGGTGGCGCAGGCCAACGAGCCACCGAAGAAGACCCTGCGCTACGCCTTCCGTGTGGCCGAGACCGGCTTTGATCCGGCCAAGATCCTCGACATCTACTCGCGCACCGTCACGGCCCACATCTTCGAAGCGCTGATCACCTACGACCACCTCGCGCGGCCGGCGCAGCTCAAGCCGCTGACGGCCGAGAGCTTGCCGGTGCCCAACGCCGACTTCACCGTGTGGACGGTGAAGGTCAAGCCGGGCATCTACTTCCAGGACGATCCCGCCTTTGGCGGCAAGCCGCGCGAGCTGACTGCGGCCGACTACGTCTACAGCATCAAGCGCTTCGCCGACCCCAAGACCGCGTCACCGGCCTGGAGCACGGTCGAGGCCTGGCACCTCACGGGCCTGAAGGCGGCGCGCGACAAGGCCAGCGCGGCCAAAACCGACTTCCCCTACGACGCGCCGATCACGGGCTTGCAGGCCCCCGATCGCTACACCGTTCGCTTTCAACTCGACAAGCCGAACCCGCGCTTCCCGCAGGAGATTGCGCTGTCGGACCTGTTCGGCGCGGTGGCGCGCGAGGTCGTCGAGGCCGCCGGCGACCAGACCATGGCCCGCCCCGTGGGCACCGGGCCCTTCGTGCTCAAGCAGTGGCGGCGCAGCTCCTTCATCGCGCTGGAGCGCAACCCCCAGTACCGCGAGCGCCGCTACGACGCCCAACCCGCGGCCGACGACGCCGCCGGCCAGGCGCTGCTGGCGAAGTTCAAGGGCCAGCGCCTGCCGATGATCGACCGCGTGGAGATCAGCATCCTCGCCGAAGACCAGCCGCGCTGGCTGAGCTTCCTGGGCGGTGAGCACGACTTCCTGGAGCGCGTGCCCGAGCCCTTCTTCTCGGTGGCCGCCCCCAACAGCCAGCTGGCGCCCAACCTGGCCAAGCAGGGCATGCGCCTGCACCGCACGCTGGGCTCCGACGTCTTCCTGATGTTCTTCAACATGGAGGACCCCGTGGTCGGCGGCTACACGCCCGAGAAGGTGGCGCTGCGCCGCGCCATCGGCCTGGCCATGGACGTGCAGCGCGAGATCCGCGTGGCGCGCGGCGGCCAGGCCATTCCCGCCCAGGGCACCTACCCGCCGGGCACCAGCGCCTACGACCCCGCGTTCAAGAGCGCGATGAGCGACTTCGACCCGGCGCGCGCCAAGGCCCTGCTCGACGTCTACGGCTACGTCGACCGGGACGGCGACGGCTGCCGCGACGCGCCCGACGGCAAGCCGCTGAAGCTGGCCATGTCGACCACGCCCGAAGGCATCCAACGCCAGATCGACGACCTGTTCAACAAGGACATGAAGCGCGTCGGCCTGTGCATCCCCTTCGAGACCAAGAAGTGGCCCGAGCAGCTCAAGGCCGCGCGCGGGGGCAAGACGCAGATGTGGATGGTGGCCTACTCGTCGGCCCAGCCCGACATCAGCTCGGCCGCCTCGCGCTTCTCCAGCGTGCACATCGGGGGCAACAACATTGCCCGCTTCAGCCTGCCCGAGGCCGACAAGCTCTACGACCAAATCAGCGCCTTGCCCGATGGGCCGGAGCGCCAGGCCCTGATCACGCGCATGCGCGACCTGGGCAATGCCTACATGCCCTACAAGTTCAAAGGCCACCGCTTCCACCTCGACATCGAGCGCGCCCAACTGAGCGGCTACCGCCGCCCGGTCTTCTGGCAGCACTGGTGGGAGTACGTGGACCTCGACCCCAGCAAGGTGCCCCAATGAGTTTCAAGCGCCGTGAGGTTTTGGCGGCCTCCGCCTTGGCCGGCCTGACGCCCGCCACCGTGCGCGCCGACGCCCCGAAGAAGGTTTTCCGCATGGCCTTCCAGATCGCGGAGACCGGCTTCGACCCGGCCCGCATCTCGGACATCTACTCGCGCATCGTCACCAGCCACCTGTTCGAAGCCCTGTACGGCTACGACCCCCTGGCCCGACCGGCGCGCCTGGTGCCGCGCATCGCCACCGCGCTGCCCGAGACCAACGCCGATTTCACGGTGCACACCGTGCGCATCCGCCCCGGCGTGTTCTTCCAGGACGACCCGGCCTTTGGCGGCAAGAAGCGCGAGCTGGTGGCGCAGGACTTCGTCTACAGCTTCCTGCGCTTTGCCGACCCCAAGACCGTCAGCCCCATGTGGCCCTCGGTGGACGAGCAGGGCATCCTGGGCCTGGCCGAGCGCCGCAAGCAGGCCGCCAAGGGGGCCTTTGACTACGACACGCCGCTCGAAGGCCTGCGCGCCCTCGACAAGTACACGCTGCAGTTCCGCCTCAAGGCCCCGCGCCCGCGCCTGGTCGAGGTGCTGGCGCAAAGCGACCTCTTCGGGGCCGTGGCGCGCGAGGTGGTCGAGAAGTACGGCAACGACATCCCCGCCCACCCCGTGGGCACCGGCCCCTACCGCCTGGCGCAGTGGCGGCGCAGCAGCTTCATCGCGCTGGAGCGCAACCCCGGCTACCGCGAGGTCTATTACGAGACCACGGCCACCGACCCCGAGGCGCTGAAGATCGCCGCGCACATGAAGGGCAAGCGCCTGCCCTTGATCGACCGCGTCGAGATCAGCCCCATCGAAGAGAGCCAGCCGCGCTGGCTCAGCTTCCTCAACAAAGAGCACGACTTCATCGAGCGCATCCCGCCCGAGTTCGTCAACGTCGCCCTGCCCAACGGCCAGGTGGCACCCAACCTGGCCAAGCAGGGCATCCAGCTCTTCCGCCTGCCCGCGGCCGACTGCGCGTTCACCTTCTTCAACATGGACGACCCCCAGCTGGGCGGCATGGAGCCGCACCGCGTGGCCCTGCGCCGCGCCATCAGCCTGGGGATGGACGTGCAAAGCGAGATCCGCCGCGTGCGCCGCGGCCAGGCCATCGTGGCGCAGAGCCTGGTGCTGCCCCACACCACCGGCTACGACCCGGCGTTCAAGAGCGAGAACGGCGAGTACAACCCGGCCAAGGCCCAGGCCCTGCTGGACCTGTACGGCTACAAGGACCGCGATGGCGACGGCTACCGCGAGCACCCGGACGGCACGCCACTGACGGTCGAAATCGCCACCCAGCCCGACGCCCTGAGCCGGCAGTTCGACGAGCTGTCGAACCGCAACCTGCGTGCCATCGGCATCCGCCCGAAGTTCGTCACCGGCAAGTGGCCCGAGCAGCTCAAGCTGGCGCGCGCCGGCAAGCTGCAGCTCTGGTACCTGGGCAGCACCGCCAGCTACCCCGACGGCATCGGCATGCTGCAGCGCCTGTACGGCCCCCAGGCCGGCGAGCAGAACTACTCGCGCTTCCGCTACGAGCCCTTCGACCGCCTGTACGAGAAGGCCCAACTGCTGCCCGACGGCCCCGAGCGCGACGCGCTGTTCCACGAGGCCAAGCGCATCCAGGTGGCCTTCATGCCGATGAAGGTGCACGTGCATCGCATCGTCAACGACATGGCCCACCCTTGGGTCATCGGCTACCGCCGGCAGCTGTTCTGGGTCGATTTGTTCCAGAACCTCGACATCGACTTGGAGCGCCTGGCCCGGGGCTGATCGTGCACCGCCGCATCGACGGCCCCTGCGGGGGCCGTCGGCGTTTCTGGGGTCCGGAATGCTGCGCTGCAGCAGATTTCGGCGCTCACGATTTGTTGCGGAACTACATGAAACCCACGGGGCCAATGCGCGGGTTCCCCCTCTCCGTCGAACGAATGACTGTAGGAAAACTACGCGCCCGCTGACCCCGAGAGACCCGATCCAACGAGCTTGGGCCCGGCCAGCGTTCGCAGCAGTACCCCCTCAATCGTTCTGGTTCCAGGAGTTGGTATGTCTCACCCTTCCCGCCCCCCCGTGTCTCCCCTTCGCCGGTTGCAGCCCCTTTGGGCCGCGATGGCCGCCTTCGGCTTGGCCGCCGCGTCGCTGCCGGCCTCCGCCCTCAACCCCCGCGACACCTCCGTCCAGCTCTTCCAATGGAGCTGGAACGACATCGCCACCGAGTGCCAGCAATGGCTGGGCCCCAAGGGCTTCGGGGCCGTGCAGATCTCGCCGCCGCACGCCTCCAAGGTGGCCGGTGGCTGGTGGGGCGTGTACCAGCCGGTCAACTACGTCAACCTGACGAGCCGCATGGGCAACGAGGCCCAATTGCGCAGCATGGTCACGGCCTGCAAGAACGCCGGCGTGCGCGTCTACGCCGACGTCGTCGTCAACCAGATGGCCGACGGCACCGGCACCGCCACCGACGGCAGCGCCTTCAACGGCACGACGCTGAGCTACCCCTTCTTCAGCGGCAACGACTTCAACCCCAACTGCACCATCGAGGGCAGCGACTACAACAGCCCGGCCACGGTGGACCGCGTGCGCAACTGCCGCCTGGGCGGCCTGCCCGACCTGGCCACGCAAAACGCCTACGTGCAGGGCCAAATCACCAACTACCTGGTGAAGCTGCTGCAACTGGGCGTGGACGGCTTCCGCATCGACGCGGCCAAGCACATGCCGCCCACCGCCTTGGCGCAAATCATCAGCGCCGTGAAGGCCCGCCAGCCCAAGACCCTGGCCGGCGAAGAGATCTGGATCACGCAAGAAATCATCCCGGATGGCGCCACCAACCGCGCCGACTACGCGGGCATCGGCACCATCAACGAGTTCAAGTACACGTACTTGATGCGCGACGCCTTCCGCAACGCCAACGGCCAGAACCTGGCCAGCATCCCGGCCGCCATGGGCAGCTGGGGCAACTGGGGCGGGGCCTGGGGCTTCCTGCCCCCGCAGCAGGCCACCGTGTTCCTGAACAACTGGGACACCGAGCGCCACAGCGGCGACTCGCTCAACGCCAGCAACTACATCGCCGGCCAAACCAACGACACCCAAGGCACGGCGCGCTACGACCTGGCCAACGTCTTCATGCTGGCCCAAGGCTATGGCGAGGCCCAGGTGCAGTCGGGTTACCGCTTCAGCAACAAGGACGCCGACCGGCCGACCGTCAGCCCCTACAGCAACGGCGTGGCGCAGATCAACGTGGTGTGGGACTTCGTGCACCGCTGGCGCCCGGTGTCCAACATGGTGAAGTTCCGCTCGGTGACCAACGGTCAGCCCATCACCAACTGGACCACCGGCACCGGCAGCCAGGTGGCCTTCAGCCGCGGCACCAAGGGCTTCGTGGCCCTGAACAATAGCGCCAGCGCCTGGAGCCGCAGCTTTGCCACCGGCCTGCCTGCGGGCACCTACTGCAACGTGCTGACCGGCGAGCGCAACGCCGCCGGCACGGGCTGCACGGGCGACAGCGTGACGGTGTCCAGCAGCGGCACGGCCACGCTCAACATCCCGGCCGACGGCGGCGGTGCCTTCCCCGGCGTGGCCCTGCACGAAGGGCAGCGCCTGAGCAGCGTGCAACCCCCCCCGGTGGGCACCTGCGCGGTGACCTTCACCATCGCCAACGCCAACACGGTGTGGGGCGAGAACGTGCACATCGCCGGCAACCAAGGCGCCTTGGGCAACTGGGCTCCGGCCAGCGCGCCCAAGCTCAACATCCAGGGCAGCACCGCCAACTCGCCCTGGACCTTGACCGTGGCCTTGCCGGCCGCCACCGCCGTTCAGTACAAGTACATCAAGCGCAACGGCACGGCGACGCGCTGGGAGGGCGACCAGGCCACGACCTCGCTCAACCGCGAGTTCACGACCTGCGCCGCGGGCGGTGCCATGTCCCGCAACGACGGCAGTTTCAAGTTCTAAGAACTGCCGCCAAGGCTGAAGTAGGGCGCGGCGCCAGCCGCGCCCTTTTTGTTGTGACGGCCTGGCTCGCGTGCTCTACTGCCTGCGCAACGCCATGCCCGCCCCGCTTTGCTCTCGCCGTCACTCGCTGAGCGCCCTCTTGGCCGGGGCCAGCCCGGCCTGGGCGCGCGCCGAGGAGGGCCTGCCCGTGCTGGTGCCTGCGGACGTCTTGGCCGACCACCAAGCCCAGCGGCCGCTGCGCCGCGACGTGGCCGAGTTGCGCATGCTGCTGTGGGCCGTGTCCCAGCCAGTGCGCTTGTTGCCGATGCCGTCGACGGCTCGCTTGCTGACCGAGCTGCGCGCGCTGCACGGGGTGGTGGGCGGCACCAGCTTCACCCGCAGCGACGTCGACCTGGGCGACGTGCAATTGGCACTCAGCGCGCCCTTGGTGCGCGAGGGCGAGTTCGAGGCGGGGCTGTACACCCTGCCCGAGCATCCGGCGCAGCGCGAGCCGCACCCGGCCGCGGGGCTGGCGCGTTGGGCGGCGCTGTGCAACCGGGAGTGGCGCGGCGATTGGTCGACCTTGCAGCGCCTGGGCCTGCGGGACGTGCAGCACGTGGCCAGCTGGCCCCTGATGGTGCGCATGCTCGCCGCCGGACGGGCCGACCTGGTGCTGGCACCCTTCTCGGCCGCGCCGCGCATGGCCATCCAGGCCGAGGGCGTGACCCTGCTGCCCTTGCGCGGCCTCAAGGTCGGGCTGCCGGGCAGCCGCCACTTCGTGTTGGCCGCCCAGCACCCGGCCTTCGGGCCCTTGCTGCCGCGCCTGGACGAGGGCATCCGCCGCCTGCACGCCGACGGCCGGCTGCGCCAGGCCTACCAGGACAGCGGCTTCTTCCACCCGATGGTGCGCAACTGGCAGCGCCTGTGACGGCCTGCGCCGGCCGCGCGCGTCAGAACCGCGCCAACCAGCCCACGCGCACGCTGGGCACGGTGCGGCGGTCCACCAGGGGGCTGGCGGCGAAGCGGTCGCCGTAGGCCACCACGCCGAGGTCGGCGAACAGGCTGTGCTGCGGCGTCACGCGGCAGTCGGCCCGGGTGCCCAAGTCCAGCATCCATTCGCCCAAGGGCACGCGCTGCTACCAGCCGAGCTTGAGTTTCTGGCCCTTGCTGTGCCCGGCGGGGTCGGCCGTCCCCACGGCGCCCAAGGGCATGAGCGCCCCCTTGGGGCGCCTTCGCGCCAACTAGTGCCGCGCGCCCGCGAACAAGTGAAAGCCGCCCCCTTGGCCGCGACCCAGGCGGCTGCCTACATTCGAATCGCCCGCGGCCCGCGCGGGACAAGGAGGGGCAGCGCATGCCATCCGGCGTCCTACTTCGGCACCTGTTCTTGGTGATGATGTCCAAGGCCCGGGTGCGCCTGGCCACGCAGCTGCTGCTGATCTTCGTGCTCGTGTGGCTGGGCTGCGCCTTGGTGCTGGTGGCCTTCGAGGCCGGCGCCCACCGCCGCGTGCAGACCGTGGGCGACGCGGTCTTCTACATGCTGGCGTCCATGATGACCTCGGGCGAGGTGGGCATCGCGCCGCAAACCCTGCCCGGCCGCATGGCCCTGGGCTTTGCGATGTTCAGCTCCAAACTCTTGACGGCCCTGCTTTGCGCCTTGGCGGCCGCCTTGCTGATCGAACACAAGGTGCGCGAAGACATGGGGTTGCGCATGCACCGCTTTCAACGCCACGTGGTCATCGTCGGATGGAACCTCAAGGGCCCGCAGATCGTGCACACCCTGCGCAGCGAGGCGCGCTGGGCCAAGGTGCCGGTCGTGGTCGTGGCCGAGCTCGAGGCCAAACCCAGCAGCGACCCGCTCGTGTTCTTCAACCGCTCGCCCTACCCGTTGCGCGGCGAGGCCATCGAACGCTCCGCCCTGGCCGAGGCCGACACCGTGGTGGTGCTGGCGAACTACGGCGAAAAGACCCACGCCGACGCGCTGACCGCCGTCAACTGCATGGTGGTCCGCCAGTGCAACCCCCGGGCGACCGTCATCGCAGAACTGCTGGACCCGTCGCAGCGCGCCTACCTGGAGATGGCGGGCGCGAACGACATCGTGGGCATCGGCGAGGTCGGGGGTTTCCTGCTGGCCGAGGCCACCATCGGCCGCCAAAGCGCCAAGGACCTGCTGGCCCACGTGCAGCAGCTGCGCCACCAGCAAGACACGGCGAGCCGCCCCAAGGCCTGAAACCGCAATTGCGGGTTTTCACCAGGTAACGCCGCCAGGGGCTCGTTGCCATACGGGGCATGACCCCCTGCTGCCCCCCGGCCTTGCTGCCATGCTGTCGCGCATGAGCTGGCTGTCGCGCCTCGGATTCGTCGCCGCCACCCCCGGTCGGGGCGGCGACGAGGCCGCGCTCTTGGCGCGGGCCTTGGCGGGCGACGAGGCGGCGCTGAGCCTGCTCTACCGGCGCGAATCCGGCCCCGTGTACCGCTACGCCCTGGCCTTGTGCGGCGACGAGGCCGCGGCGCTGGACGCGATGCAAGAGGCCTTCGCCCAGCTGCTGCAGCGGCCCGAGGCCTTCGAGCCCGGCCGGGGCAGCCTGGGCGCGTACCTGGCCGGCATCGCCCGGCACCAACTGCTGGCGCGCTGGCGCGAGGCGCGCCGCCTCGTGCAATCCGCCGGCGGCACCGAGGTGGACGACCTGGCCGAGGGCGGCGATCCGGCCGACGCCAGCGGCCAGCCCTTGGCCCCGGCGACGGACGCCCTCTTGGTGCGCGCGCAAGACAGTGCCGCGCTGTGGGCCGCCATCCGCCGCCTGCCCTGGAGCCAGCGCGAGGCGCTGACCTTGGTCGACCTGCAAGAACGAAGCTACGACGACGCCGCCCGCGTGGCCGGCGTCAGCACCGACGTGTTGCGCACGCGCTTGCACCGCGCGCGCCATCGCCTCGCCCTGCTGTTGGGCGCTGGAGACCCCCCATGAGCACCGCCCCCCATTCCTCCCCCGGCCCGCGCACCCTGAGTGCGGCCTTGGCCCAGGCCCGGCGCGAGCTCGCCGCGCAAGGCCCCAGCAGCGCCGACGACGCCGCGGTGCTGGCGCGCCTGCGCGAGGTGCGCGACGCCCACCCTGTTCTGGCGGCCCAACCCGCCAGCGGAGCTGCGTTGCGCTGGCGCCGCGCGGCTTGGGGCCGTTGGGGTCGCTGGGGCGGCGGCTTCGCCTTGGCCCTGGGGCTCGTGCTCGGCGCCATCTTGGTGGGCCCGCCCGGGCGCGCCTTGGCGCCGGCCCCCACGCCGATGGACGTGGCCGACACCGGCTTCCTGCCGCTCGTCTCTCACGACGAGTGGCGCCGCGCCCTGGCCCAGCAGGCCCAGGCGCCCGTGCTCTTGGTGCCCGCGCAGCTGCCGCGCGAGCGCCTGGCCCTGATGGGCCTGCCGTTCGACGCCGCGCGGGCCGAGCAGCCCGTGCAGGCCGAGTTGATGGTGCACCCCAGCGGGCAGCTGCTGGCCGTGCGCTTCGTGCAATGACCCCCGTGTTGTTTCAGGAGAGAACCTTGAAAACCATTCCTGCCTTGCTTTTGTGCGCCTCGGTCGCCGGGCCCGCCCTCGCCCAAACCCCGCCGGCAGCCCCCCAGGCACCCGCCGCGGTGGACGTGGAGGTGCACGCCCGCATGGCGCGGGACCTGGCCCAACACGCCGCCGCCCAAGCGCGGCACGCGATGGCCGAGCTGGCCCCCATGGCCGCGCAAATGGCGCTGGCGGCCGAGTTCGACGACCCGTTCTTCGGCTTCGCGGGGCGCGAGCTGGGCCGCGAGGCCGTGGTCAAAGGGGCGCCCTACTGCGCCACCGCCGTGCACGAGACCGTGCAGGTGCTGGCCGATGGCAACCGCATCGTCAAACGCCAAAGCACGCCCCTGTGCCGCGACGGCGAGGGCCGCACCCGGCGCGAGGTGCAGGTCGAGGGCGGCCCACGCCGCATCTACCTGAGCGACCCGGTGGCGCGCACCCAGTGGGTGCTGGACCCCGACAAGAAGATCGCCCGCCCCCTGATCCAAGTGCGCTCGGCGCACGCGGAACTGTTCCAGGACCAGGCGCGGCAGCACCAGGCCTTGAGCGAGCGCATGCGCGCCAACAGCGAACGCTGGGGCGAATGGGCCCGCGAGCTGGCCCAGCGCGCGCAGTTCGACTGGCAGCGCGCCCCCGCCCCGGGCAAGGCGGAGGGCAAGCCCGAAGGCAAGGCTGCGGCCGAGCCCGGCGTGGTGGTGGAGCGCGAGATCGTGGTGCGCGAGGGCGCCGGCGAGCCGCAGCGCCACCGCGAGGTGCGCGTCGTCCGCCTTAGCGATTTGCCGGCGATGGGCGCCATGCCCCCGATGCCGCCCATGCCGCCGCTGCCGCCCCTGCCCATGCACGGGCTGATGCCCCGCGGCGAGGGCGTGACCACGGCCCTGCCGGCCAAAGAAATCGACGGCGTGAAGGTGAACGGCGAGCGCACCACGTGGACCCTCGAGGCCGGCAAGATCGGCAACGAAAAGCCCATCGTCACCGTGCGCGAGGTCTGGAAGAGCCCCGAGCTGATGCTCACCGTCAGCAGCAAGGACAGCGATCCGCGCAGCGGCGAGGTGAGCTACCGGCTGGAGCAGCTCAAGCGCGGCGAGCCCGACCCGGCGCTGATGAAGGTGCCGGTCGACTACGAGCAGCAGCCCTTGCGCCGGCCGGCCGGCCCCAAGGCCGCCCCCAGCGCGCCGGCGGCGCCCGCCGCCCCCGCCAAGCCCAAGGCCTGAGCCGTCGGTCCCCCAGGCCCGGGGCCGGATTCCCTCACCGGACCCAGGCTTACCCCATCGGCGAAGCCAGGCTTCTCGCCTAGACTCCGCGCCGATTCCCGCTCTCTTGGGGAGCTCGGATCGCTTTCACACCCCGCTTCGGCGGGGTTCGTTTTGTTGGTGGGTGCGTTAGACGAAGAAGGGGCCGACCCATGGCGGCTTATCTGATCCGGCGCCTGTGGCAAATGATTCCCACGCTGCTGGGGGTCGTGCTGCTGGTGTTTTTCCTGTTCAAGTGGTTCGGTGGCGATCCCGCCGAGATCCTGGGCGGCCTGGCGGCCACCGAAGAACAGATCCAGTCCATCCGTGAACAGCTGGGCCTGAACAAGTCCACGGCCGAGCAGCTGCTGATCTTCATCAAGCAGATCGTCACCTTTGACTGGGGCAAGAGCTGGGCCACCAACGAGCCGGTGAGCCAGCTGTTCGCGTCGCGCATGCCGGCCACCCTCACGGTGATGATCCCCATCCTGTTGCTGGAAGTGCTGTTGGCCATCCCCCTGGCCATGGGCGTGGCCTACGTGCGCGGCAGCCTGACCGACCGCGCGGTGATGGTGGTCACCACGGTGGCGGTGTCCATCTCGCTGCTGGTCTACGTGATCGTCTTCCAGTACCTGTTCGCCTTCCGGCTGGGCTGGTTCCCGGTGCAGGGCTGGACCGACAGCTTCTGGACCAACCTCAGCACCTACGCGCCGCTGCCCATCATCGTGGTCAGCCTGGTGGCGCTGGCCCCGCAGACCCGCCTGTACCGCAGCTTCTTCCTGGACGAGTTGGGCCACGACTACGTGCGCACCGCCCGCGCCAAGGGCCTGACCGAGGGCAAGGTGCTGATGCGCCACGTGCTGCGCAACGCGCTGATCCCCATCATGACCAACGTCTCGGTGCTGCTGCCGGGCGTGTTCGTGGGCTCCTTCCTGATCGAGGTCTTTTTCTCCATCCCAGGCTTGGGCCGCGAGATCCTGCTGGCCGTCAACCGCTCTGACTACCCCGTCATCCAGGCCTTTGCCATCTACCTGGCCGCCATCACCATGGTGGTCAACCTGATCACCGACCTGCTCTACAAGCTGGTCGATCCGCGAGTCGTTCTGAAATGAGTGCCGCCGCAACGCAATCTCAGGGCGTCTGGGCCCTGGCCTGGAAGCGCCTGAAGGCCGACCGCGTCGGCATGGTCTGCCTGGCCATCGTCAGCGCCTTCGCGCTGCTCGTGGTCCTGGCCGCGGCCGACTTGGTCGCCAAGGACTGGCAGAAGGAAATCGGCGTGCCCAACGCGCCGCCGCACCTGGTGGGACCGCAGCCGGCCGAGGCCGTGGGCGTGATCGCCGTGCCCAAGGGACCGAACGTCGACATCTCCGACATCGACCCCCTCGCCCCCAAGTACAAAGAATGGGACGAGGCCGCCCTGAAGTACAAGACCGAGGAGGCACCGCGCGCCGAGACCTTGATCTTGGGCGGCGACCGCCTGGGCCGCGACATCCTGCAAAAGGTCATCAAGGGCGCCGAGGTGTCCATCGTGGTGGGCCTGCTGGCCGCCTTGGTGGCCACCACCATCGGCACGCTGCTCGGGGCCATCAGCGGCTTCTTCGGCGGCAAGGTGGGCGACCTCTTGGAGTGGGTCTACAACGTCTTCACCGCCATCCCGTCCATCTTGCTGATCTTTGCCTTCGCGGTGATCTTCGGCCGCGGCATCTTGAGCGTGGTGATGATCTTGGGCCTGACCGGGTGGACCGGCGTGTACCGCCTGGTGCGTGCCGAGTTCATGAAGCACCGCCAGCGCGAGTACGTGCGCTCGGCCGAGGCCATCGGCGCCAGCGTGCCCTCGCGCATCTTCAAGCACATCCTGCCCAACGTCTCGCACGTGTCCCTGGTGCAGCTGAGCCTGCTGGTGGTGGGCTTCATCAAGAGCGAAGTCATCTTGAGCTACCTCGGGCTGGGCGTCAGCGTCGACCAGGTCAGCTGGGGCACGATGCTGTCCGAAGCACAAAGCGAATTGATCCTCGGCTACTGGTGGCAGCTGGCCGCCGTGACCTTCTCGATGGCCGTGTTCGTCACCGCCTTCGCCCTGTTCACCGACGCGCTGCGCGACGCGCTCGACCCGAAGCTGCGAGGCCTGGAATGAGCACGCCCATGAGCTCCCTTTTGTCGATCCAAGACCTGAAGGTCGCCTTCCGCACCGGCAAGGTCGACGGCGTGCAGCAGCGCGCCCTGGCCGTCAAGGGCGTCAGCTTCGACATCCCCGAGAACAGCACCGTGGCCTTGGTGGGCGAGTCGGGCTCGGGCAAGTCGGTCACGGCCATGTCCATCCTGAACCTGCTGCCCGACAACGCCGAGCGCAGCGGGCAGATCCTGTTCCAGGGGCGCGACCTGCTGACCACGCCGCTGCGCCAGCTGCAGGGCATCCGCGGCAAGGACATCGCCTGCGTGTTCCAAGACCCTATGAGCTCGCTCAACCCGGTGTTCACCGTGGCGCAGCAGCTCAGCGAGCCGCTGATCAAGCACTTGGGGCTCACGCCGCGCCAGGCCCTGGCCCGTGCCGAAGAGCTGCTCAACGAGGTCGGCATCCCCGAGCCCAAGCGCCGCCTGCACGCCTACCCGCACGAGATGAGCGGCGGCCAGCAGCAGCGCGTGATGATCGCCATGGCCCTGGCCTGCGAGCCCAAGCTGCTCATCGCCGACGAGCCCACCACCGCGCTGGACGTGACCATCCAGCGCCAAGTGATGGACCTGATGCGCAAGCTCAAGGACAAGATGCGCATGTCCATGCTGTTCATCAGCCACGACCTGGGCGTTGTGGGCGAGATCAGCGACCACGTGGTGGTGATGCGCCACGGCGAGATCCGCGAGAAGGCCCCCGTGGCCGACATCTTCAAGGCCCCGCAGGACGCCTACACCAAGGCCCTGCTGGCCTGCCGCCCTAGCCTGACCGACAACCCGGCGCGCTTGATGGTCATCGACGACCACATCGCCGGCCAGTCGGCGAAGACCGAAGGCAAGGCCAAGGACCCGAACGCGCCGGTGGTGCTGCAGGCCCGCGGCCTCAAGAAGAGCTTCTGGTTCAAGGAAGGCCTGTTCGGCAAGAAGGAGTTCAAGGCCGTCAAGGGCGTGAGCTTCGACCTCAAGAAGGGCCACACCCTGGGCGTGGTCGGCGAGTCGGGCTCGGGCAAGACGACCATGGGCCTGACGCTCCTGCGCCTGCACGAGCCCACGGGCGGTGAGGTGCTGTTCGACGGGCAAGACCTGCTCAAGATTGGCGGCGCTGCCTGGCAAAAGATGCGCCGCCGCATCCAGGTGGTGTTCCAGAACCCCTACGCCAGCCTGAACCCGCGCTTCACCATCGAGCAGACCCTGCTCGAGCCCATGCAAGTCCACAAGATCGGCGCCAACGACGCCGAGCGCCTGGCCAAGGCCAAGGCCCTGCTGAAGAAGGTGGACCTGCCGGAGGCGGCGCTGGGCAAGTACCCGCACGAGTTCTCGGGCGGCCAGCGCCAGCGCATCGCCATCGCGCGCTGCCTGACGCTCGACCCCGAGGTGCTGGTGCTCGACGAGGCCGTCTCGGCGCTCGACGTCTCGGTGCAGGCCCAGGTGCTGAACCTGCTCAAGGACCTGCAGGACGAGCTGGGCCTGAGCTACATCTTCATCAGCCACGACCTGGCCGTGGTGCGCTTCATCAGCGACGAGGTGCTGGTCATGCAGCACGGCGACGTGGTGGAGCAGGCGCCGGTGCAGGAGCTGATGAGCGCGCCGAAGCAGGAGTACACGCGCAAGCTGCTCGGGGCGATCCCCAGGGGCTACGAAGGCGCTGCCGCCTAAGATGGCTCGGACCCCGCTTGGGGCCGGGAGCCATCGATGAAGCAAGTGCCGGGCCTCGACGCCCTGTTTCTGCACCTGGAAACGCCGGAGATGCCGATGCACGTCGGCGCGCTCCATCTCTTCGAGCTGCCGCCGGGCTTCCGCGGGCGGTGGATCAACGCGCTGCGCAAGCACCTGCAGGCCCGGCTGCCGCACGCACCGGCGCTGCGCCGCCAACTGGCCGAGCTGCCGCTCAACCTCGTCAACCCGGTGTGGGTGGACGTGATGCCCGACCTGCGCGTGCACGTGGTGCCGCACACCCTGGAGCCGGGCGCGGGCCTGGCCGCGCTGCACGCCGAGGTGGCGCGCCTGCACGTGGAGCTGCTGCCGCGCGACCGGCCGCTGTGGAAGTTCCACGTCTTCGAAGACCTGACCCCCGGCGACAACGGGCGCAAGCGCGTGGCCCTGTACACCCAGCTGCACCACGCGGCCGTCGACGGCCAATCGGCCGTCGCCCTGGCCGAGGTGCTGCTGGACCTCACGCCCGAGCCGCGCGAGCTGCCCGCCCCGGGCCGCCGCCGCGCCAAGCAGGTGCAACTCGGCACCGTCGACCAATGGCGCCTGGCGCTGAGCGAGCAGGCCAAGCAGTTCATCGACCTGGCCAAGTCCCTGCCGGCCTCGGCCGGCACGCTGACGCAGGTGGCCGGCAGCGCCGCCGGTCACACGCTGGCGCGGACGGCCAAGAACGTGCTGGCCCGCTTCACCGGCGCGGGCAAGGTGGCATCCGCGGCCTCGCACAGCATGCTGAATTTGGCGCCGCGCACGCGCTTCAACGTGGCGGTGTCGGCCACGCGCAGCTTCGCGTCGATCAGCCTGCCGCTGCCTGCCCTGCAGGCGGCCCGCAAGGCCCTGGGCGCCAGCCTGAACGACGCGGTGCTCTACCTGTGCAGCACCGCGCTGCGCGAGTTGCTGAAGGACGCGGGCGAGTTGCCGCGCAAGCCGCTCATCGCCGCCGTGCCCGTGTCCATGCGCGAAGCCGGCGACACCAGCGCCGGCAACCAAGTCACGATGACCAGCCTGAGCCTGGGCACGCACATCGCCGATCCCAAGAAGCGCTTTGCCCACATCCGCGCCGCCACCGAGCACATGAAAGGCGGTCTGGGCGCGCTCAAGAGCCTGATGCCGACCGACTTCCCGTCCATCGGCCTGCCTTGGCTGCTGTCCACGGCGGCGCGCGCCTGGGGCGGCGTGGCCGAACGCATCCCGCCCATCGTCAACCTCGTGATCAGCAACGTGCCGGGCCCCAACGTTCCCCTGTACCTGGCGGGCGCCCGCATGCTGACCAATGCCCCGGCCAGCATCGTGGTGCACGGCATCGCGCTGAACGTCACCGTCCAGACCTACGAAAAGCACTTGGAAGTGGGCCTGATCGCCTGCGGTGAGGCGCTGCCCGAGATCGACGCCCTGGCCGGGCATCTGCGCGCCGCGTACGACGGATTCATCGAACTGGCCGCGGCCGACTGAGAAAAGGCCCCAAACTGGGGCAAATGCCGCTGCGCCCCGGGCGCCATCGGCCTAGCATCGGGACGATGTTCCAAGCCAGCACCTCGTCGGCCTCGGCCGACTCGCCCCGGGGCGCGGACGCCGAGCGCGTGCGCGAGGCCTTCGACGCCCTGTCGCCCCCCAACGCCTTGCTGATGATGATGGAGGCGCGCGCCCCCTGGGAGCTGGCCGCCATGGCCGCCGCCGGCCCCCTGCTGCGCCGCCTTCCACGCGGCGACACGCACCCGGTGCTGGTCTTCCCCGGCCTGGGCGCCAACGACCTGACCACCTTGCCCCTGCGCAACCTGCTGGACGAGCTTGGCCACGTGGCCCTGCCCTGGCAGCAGGGCTTCAATTTCGGGCCCCGCCCGGGCGTGCTCGACCAGTGCGAGGCCGACGTGCGCGCCACCTACGCGCGCTACCACCGTCGCGTCAGCCTGGTGGGTTGGAGCTTGGGGGGCCTGTACGCCCGCGAGGTGGCCAAACGCGTGCCCGAGATGGTGCGCAGCGTGGTCACCCTGGGCACGCCCTTCACCGGCCACCCCCGCGCCACCAACGCCTGGCGCTTTTTCGAGCTGGTCAGCGGGCACAGCAGCAGCGACCCCGAGCAGCTCGACGCGCTGCGCGAGCCCCCGCCCGTGCCCTGCACCAGCATCTACTCGCGCACCGACGGGGTCGTGGCCTGGCGCTGCAGCGTCAATGCCCCGGCCCCCCAGGTGGAGAACGTCCACGTGCCCGCCAGCCACATCGGCCTGGGTGTGAACCCCTTGGCGCTGTACGCCGTCGCCGACCGCCTGGCCCAGCCCAGCGGCCGTTGGAAGCCCTTCGCGCCGCCGGCGCCGCTGCGCTGGTTGTTCCGGTGAGCGAAAGCCTCGTGCGCGTGGGCGCGCATGAGCTGGCCGTCCAGCTGGACGGCCCGGCGGATGGCGAGCCCTTGTTGCTCATCATGGGCTTGGGTCTGCAGCTCATCGCCTGGCCGCAGGGCCTGGTCGACGCCTTCGCGGCGCAGGGATTTCGCGTCATCCGCTACGACCACCGCGACATCGGGCGCTCCACGCCCATGGACCACCTGCGCACGCCCCCCTTGGTGTACGCCGCCTTTCGCCACGCCCTGCGCTGGCCGGTGCCGGCGCCCTACACCCTGGCCGAGTTGGCCGACGACGCCGCCGGCCTGCTGGCAGCACTGGGCCACGAGCGCGCGCAGGTGCTCGGCGTGTCCATGGGGGGCATGGTGGCCCAGCACCTCGCCTGGCGCCACCCCACGCGTGTGCGTGCCCTGCACCTGTGGATGACGAGCAGCGGCGCGCGCCACCTGCCACTGCCCGCGCCCAAGCTGCGTGCCCTGATGCTGCGCCGCCCTCGCACGCGGGAGCAGGCCCTGGCGCACTACACGCAGCTGTACCGCGCCTTGAGCGGCCCGGCCTACCCCACGCCGGAAGCCGCGCTGCGCGCCAAGGTCGAGGCCTCGGCCGCGCGCGCCTGGCGCCCCCAGGCCACGCTGCGGCAGCTGCTGGCGATCGCCCACGACGGCGATCGCAGCCGCTGGCTGCGCGCCCTGGCCACCCGTTGCGCCGTGCCGGTGTCCATCGTCCACGGCAGCGCCGACCCCATGCTGCCCCTGCCCCACGGCCAGCACCTGGCGCGCCTGCTGCCGCAAGCGCGCTTCGAGGTCGTCGAGGGTTGGGGGCACGACCTGCCCGAGGCCCTGTTCAGCCGGCTGTCCCATGGCGTGGCTCGCTTGTCACAGGGCCCCTGGCCCCATGCCGCGTGAACTTTGCCCCGGCACCGGGATGCCCCCCCTCCCAAGGGGGCCGGCCCGCGCCATACTCGTTGCCTTGAACCTCATTGCCCCCTCTCTCCGACGCCGCCTGGGGTGGCTGGGCGTCCTTGTCGCTTGCCTGCTGGGTCAACCCGCGGGGGCCGCGCCGAGCGTGGACGAGCAGTTGGAGGCGATCGCCCTCATGCCCGCCAAAGCGCACCCCGAGGCGCTGAAGTCCTTGGCGGCCCTGCGCCGCACGCTGCCGGAACGCGACGTGCAGCGCTTGGAGGTGCTGTGGCAGTTGGCGGCGATCCACAACTACGAGCGCAACGCGGAAGCCCTGCTGGCCTTGGAGCCGGAGTTCGGGGCGTGGATCCACGATCCCGAACCCACACGGGCCGCCCTGGGGCGGCTGGCTTGGCAGCTGGCCTTGGAGGGTATGCACTGGGGCCGACGCGACCTGGCCAAGGCCAATGCGGCCCTCGCCGCCGTCGGCCTCACCCCCGCCGAAGAGGAGCGCCTGCCCCCGGTGTGGCGCTTGCGCTGGTTTGCCTCTCGGGCCGATTTGGCCGAGGAGGTGGGCAAGCTCGACGACGCCATGGAGTTGCGCCTGATTGCCTTGCGCGCGGCGGAGAAGACCGAGAGCCCGCGGCGCGTCGCGGGCGCGATGAACAGCCTGGCCAATGTTCATCGCCGCAAGGGCGACTCCGAGCAAGCGCGCCACTGGTCCGACCAGGCCTTGGCATTGGCGCTGGCGAAGGTGCCATCGAATGAAGCCCTGCTGAGCAATATCTACCTCACCCAAGGGACCATCCTGACGGACCAGGAGCGGTACGCGGAGGCGGCGGCGGCCTACGAAAAAGTGCTGGCCCTGGCCGACCGCGACCAGGACCTGCGCACGCGCGCGTTGATGCTGGGCAACCTGGCCGACCTGGGCCTGCGCAACAAGGACTACCCCCGCGCGTTCAAGCTGGCCAGCGAGGCCCACAAGCTGGCTTTGGAAACCAAGGACCGCGGCAACGAAGCCCTGGCCATGCACAACATGGGCGTGGCGCAGATCGCCATGGGCAAGGTCGACGAGGGCCGCGGCCGGGTGTTGCAGGCCATCCAGATCGAGCGCGACGACGGCAACGTCACCAGCGTGGCCGAGGGCCTGCATGAATTGGGCGAGTACCTGGAGCGGGCGGGCGACCTCGCCGGGGCGGTGAAGGCCTACACCGAGTACCGCGGCTTGGCCGACACCTTGGAGCGCGACGACCGGCGCAAGGCCGTGGTCGAGGCGCAGCAGAAGTACGACGACGACCGCAAGAATGCCGAGCGAGAGGCCCTGATCAAGGCGAACGAGTTGAACGGCGCCTTGGCCGAGGCCCGCCGCCTGCAGTTGGCGCTGTGGGGCCTGCTCTTGGCCTGCGGCGTGGCCGGCGTGGCGCTGTTGCTGAACCTGTCGCGCCGCACGCGCGACGCGAACCGCGAGCTGGCCAAGAGCAACGAGGTGCTGGCCGAGCAAAGCGAGCGCGACCCGCTCACCGGCCTGGGCAACCGCCACCAGCTGCAGCGCCTGCTGGCCGAGCCGCGCCGTGCCAAGGGCTCGGTGGGCAGCCTGTTCCTGGTCGACGTCGACCACTTCAAGCAGATCAATGACACCCACGGCCACGCCGGCGGCGACCAGGTCTTGGTCGAACTCGCCGAGCGCCTGCGCCAAGCGGTGCGCGACGGCGACGCCGTTTTGCGCTGGGGCGGTGAGGAGTTCTTGGTGCTGACCGACGCGCAAGACGGCGCGGCGGCCCGGGCCCTGGCGCAGCGCGTGCTGGCCAGCATCGCCAGCACGCCGGTGACGCTCGCCGATGGCAGCGCGGTGCCCGTCAGCGTGTCCATGGGCTTCGCCCGCTTCCCCTTGCCCGAGGTGGAGGGCGTGGTGTCCTGGGAGGCGGCCCTGGAGCTGGTCGACCAGCTCATGTACCGCGCCAAGTCCCACGGCCGCAACCAGGCTTGGAGCTTGGAGTCGGCCCCGAACGCGCGCGCCGACGACCTGCTCGCCCTGCTGGCCGAGGCCGAGGCCGCGGTGCAGCGGGGGGCGATCGAGTTGGGGCAGTGGCGGGGGCCAGCGCTGGTGGCTGGGGGGACCGCATGAGCCGGTGGGCAGGCTGGGCACGGTGGGTGGTCACGGGCTGGGCCCTCTTGGGGGCTTGGGGCGTCGGGGCGCAAGAGGCCGCGGCACCGCCGCCCTTGCCGGCCGAGGTGATCGCGCACCTGCGCCAATTGGTCGAGCTGGGGCTCGAGCAGCCCGACGAGGCCCTGCGGCGCTTGCGCAGCGAGCCCGTGAGTCCCGAGTCCCGCCCTTGGTTGCGCTACACCGAGGCCCGCATCCAGCTCTCGCGCGGCAACCTTGCCGCGGTGCGCACCCTGTACCCCAGTGCTCAGCCCCCGGCCGACGCGCTGGCTCTTCATGTGCGGGCCCTCTTGGCCCGCCGCGAAGGGCAGTCCGAGCGGGCCGCCGCCTGGGTGGACCAGGCCATGGCCGTCGTTTCGCCCCTGTGCCCCACGCCGATCCCGGAGGCCGCCGCGCAGCGCGAGGCCTGTCCCTTGCCGTTGTGGGTCGACCTCGTGGCCCTGGCCACGCGTCAGGGCCTGGCCCAAGGCGGTGGGGCGGCCGGACTGGAGCGCATCGAGCGGGCCATGGCCTGGGCCCGGCAGCGACGGGCCGTCGACCTGCAAGCCCAGCTCTACCTAGAGCGGGCCGATTTCCACCAGGTGCACGACGAAGCGGCGAAGGTGGACGCGACGCTCACCGAGGCCTTGGCCTTGCCAGGCTTGAGCACGCGCCGACGGGTCTTGCTGCTGAACTACCAAGCCGGCATGGCGGCCCAGCGCGACCAACGGCCCCGCCAGGGCGAGTTGCTGGAGGAGGCCCTGGAGTTGGCGCTGGCCGACAAGCAGTTGCGCCTGGCGGCCGTGTTGCGGGGCAACCTGGCCGACTTTCACGTGCACCAGGGCCGCCCGAAGGAGGCGCGCCAGCTGGCCGAGCTAGCGCTGCCCGTGTTGCAGCGCTTCGACGACGTGTCCGAGCCGGCCGTTCGCCACAACCTCGC
This sequence comes from Inhella crocodyli, assembly GCF_004004565.1. Classification (GTDB taxonomy): domain Bacteria; phylum Pseudomonadota; class Gammaproteobacteria; order Burkholderiales; family Burkholderiaceae_C; genus Inhella; species Inhella crocodyli. The sequence goes on along the minus strand of NZ_SACM01000004.1, from coordinate 99,410 downwards.
CCTGGCCCTGATCGACGAGCGCGCCTTCGACGCGGCACGGAGCCAGCTCGCCCGGCTGCAAGAGATGCCCACCCAGGAGCGGGTGGCCGAGCGCGCCGCCGGCCTGCGCGAACTGGGCGACGCCTGGGCGCGCGCAGGGCAGTACAAGGAGGCCCTGGCGCTGTTCCACGCCGAGCGCAAGCTCATGCAGGCGCACCAGGCCCAGGCGAAGGAGCAGGCTCTGGAGGAAGTGCGTCAAAGCCTGGGCAGCGCACAGAAAGAGGCGGAGCTGGCGCTGGCCAAGAGCAGCAACGAGGTCACGCAGCAAACCCTCGAGAACCAAGACACCCTGCGCCAGGTGGCGGTGGCCGCCGGCGTTCTGCTGGCCTTGTGCTTGGGCCTGGGCGGCATGTTCTGGATGCGTGCCAGGGTGGCCTTTCGCAAGCTGCGGCACAACCAAGACCTGCTGAAGGCCTTGAGCGAGCGCGACGCGCTCACGGGCCTGGCCAACCGCCGCCAGTTCCACGCCGTCATGGCCGCACGCGGCGCGCAGGCGCTGGAGGGCAGCCTGGTCCTGATCGACATCGACCACTTCAAGCGCATCAACGACGGCCATGGCCACGCCGGCGGTGACGTGGTCATCAAGACCATGGCCGACCGCCTCAGCCAGGCGGTGCGCGACGGCGACATGGTGGTGCGCTGGGGCGGTGAGGAGTACCTGGTCTACGCCCCCACCCTCAAAGGCACTTACACCAAGCAGTGGGTGGAGCGCCTGATGCCGGTCCTGTGTGGCACGCCCATCACCCTGCCCGATGGGCACACCCTCGATGTGACCTGCTCGATGGGCTTCGTGACCTTGCCCATCCCGCCCCTGGGCGTGACCCTCGGTTGGGAGCGCGCGCTGAACTGGGCCGACTTGGCCCTGTACGCCGCCAAGAACCGCGGCCGGCGCCGGGCCATCGGCATCGCCGGCTTGCACGTCAACGACGAGGTGTCGCTGGCCCAGGTGGAGTCGGACTTCGACGGCGCCGCCAGCGCCGCGCGGCTCAGCCTGGTGCAGGTGCTGGCCAGCCCGGCCGGCGGTTGACCCGCTGACCGTCGGCCCAAAGAAAACGCGCCCCGCAGGGCGCGTCGTGCCGGCTCAGGCCCGCGGGTCGGTGGTCACTGGATGATGACCTTCTGGCGGCTGTCGGCCCAGGCCTCGTACTGCGCGCCATAGACCTCGTCCACGCGGTTGCGCTTGACCTTGAAGGTCGGCGTCACGAAGCCGTTGTCCACCGTCCAAGGCTCTTTGAACACGACCAAGCAGTCCATCTGCTCGTGCGGGTCCAGCTTGGCGTTGATGGCCGCCACGTGCTCGGCCAATGCGGTCTTCAGGCCCTCGGGGTTGCTGCTGGCCTCTTCCACGCCGTGGGCGCTGAGCATGGCCAGGCCGATGGGCTGGCCCATGTTGGCGCCGACCACCGCGCAGGCTTCCAGCGCGTTGTTCATCACCAGCTTGTCTTCGATCGGGGCCGGGGCCACGTACTTGCCCTTGCTGGTCTTGAACAGGTCCTTCACGCGGCCGGTGATCTTCAGGCACTTGCGCTCGTCGTGCTGGCCCTTGTCGCCGGTGCGCAGCCAGCCGTCGTGGGTGAAGGCCTCGGCGGTCATGTCGGGCTCTTTGTAGTAGCCCTTCATCACGGCAGGGCTCTTCATCTGCACCTCGCCGGTCTTCTTGTCGATGCGCACCTGCACACCGTCGTAGGCCGGGCCCACCGTGCCCGTCATGTCGTGGCCCGGCAAGGTGATGTGGCTGACCGCCAGGTTTTCCGTCATGCCGTAGCCTTCCATGATGGGCAGGCCCAGGCGGCGGTACCACTTGAGCAACTCGGCCGGCATGGGGGCAGCGCCCCCGGCGCAGAAGCGGGCCTTGTCCAGCCCCAGGGCGGTGAGCACCTTCTTGCGGATGACGATGTTCAGCAGCGGGATCCGCAGCAGCTTGTCCAGCTTGGCCTGCGGCATCTTGGCCTGGATGCCCTGCTGGAACTTCACCCACAGGCGCGGCACGCTGAAGAAGATCGTGGGCTTGGCGCGGTTCAGGTCGGCCGTGAAGGTCTCCAGCGACTCGGCAAAGAACACGTGCATGCCGGTGCGCAACCAGCCGTGCTCGACCAGCACGCGCTCGACCACGTGGGCCAGCGGCAGGTAGCTCAGCATGCGGTCGTTCTGGGACATCGGCACGCGGCCCAGGCCGGTCATCAGCGCCCAGGCGAAGTTGCCGAAGGTGTGCATCACGCCCTTGGGCGCGCCGGTGGTGCCGCTGGTGTAGATCAAGGTGGCCAGTTCGTCGGCACCACGCACCGGTTGGCCGCGCAGGGGCTGGGTGTCGGCCACGATCTCGTCCCAGCTTTGGTAGCGGGCGCGCACGTCGTCGGGGCTCAGGCGGTACGAAATGCAGGGCAGGTCGGCCGGCACACCAGGTTTCATGCCCTCCCAGCCGTCCAGCTTGCCGATGAAGCACAGCTTGGCCTCGCTGTGCTCCAAGATCTGGGTGATGGTGCCGGCGGCCAGCGTGGGGTACAGGGGCACCGACACGTAACCGGCCATCCAGATGGCCAGGTCGGTCATCAACCACCAGGCGCAGTTCTTGGACAGGATGGCGACCTTGCTGCCCTCGGGCCAACCTTGGGCCTTCAGGTAAGCGGCCATGCGACGGGTTTCGTCGGCGACCTGGCCCCAGGTGAAGTCCTTGATCGCACCCCCTCCCATGGGCTGGGTCAGCGCCACCCGGTTGGGTTGCGCGGTTTCCCAGTAATACAGCGACTGCAGGGCGAGGTGATCGGGCGGGATGGCTGTGCTCATGGAACGCTCTTGTCGTGGACGGCTCGGGGGCGCGAGTTTGCTTGCAAACCCGTGAGGACCGCCCCGGGGCTTGCCCGGGGCGGATCTAGAGAGTGCACTCCTTTGGGGCTTATTCCCCAGGGAATGCCCTCAAAAACGCCAAGGGCATGGGGCACCCGGTCGCACCCCATCCAGGGGGTGGGGGGGCAGCCCGGGGGGGCGTGCGGCGTGCGCATGGGCCCAGACCGGGGCGCCGGCGGGCTGCCGGCACGCCACGTGAAGGCGCGCGGCCCAGCCGGCGATGCCTTGCGCCTCCGTCAGCCCGTCCAGGTGGCGCATGGCGGCCTCGGCGGCCCGCTGCTGGGCTTGGGCATCGCCCTGTCGCAGGGCTTCGAAGGCCGCGATGCGGGCCTGCAGGGCGGGCAGAAGGGCTTGGCCGAGCTGCGGGTCGGCCAGGGCCTGGGCCAAGCGGGCCTGCAAGGTGGGGTGGGGCGCACCGGGGGCACTGGCCACGCGGGCCAGGGCCAGCAGGGCGTCGGCCCGCCGCGGGCCGCTCAGCGCGGGCGTGGCGTCCAACTGCGCCAGCAAGGCCTCGGCCTCGGCCGCGTGCCGGGGGGCGGCCGCGCCGGCGGCCAGCACCTCGGCCTCCAGCCGGCCGATCTGCCGGGGCACGGTCGCCAAGGGGTGGTTCACCCCAGCGGCCGCGGTTTCGGCCTCGATCGCCCGCCACTGCGCCAGCGCGCCGTCGAAGTCGCCCAGTTGCTGCAGGTGCTGGGCCAGCGCCTGGCGCAGCCCCAAGGCCAGCTCGCTGCCGGGGCCGGTGAAGGCATGGATGCGCGCCAGCAGGGCCTCGGTGCGGGCCACGGCCGCGGGGCCGTCGTCGCGCAAGAGCCGCCATTGCACGGTGGCCAGGCTGCGCTCCAGCACGAAGCCAAAGCGCTGGAACTGGGGCGGGATGGGGCGGCTGCGCTGGAGCATGTCCAGCAGCAGGCGCTCGGCCTCCAGCCACCGGCCCTGCAAGCTGCGCAGCACCTGCTCGTACTGGCCGAAGAACACGAACTCGAAGTCGGTCGGCCGGTAGAGCTTGGGCTGCGCGGCGCGGGCGTGTTCGAGCATGCGCTCGGCCTCGTCGAAGCGGCCCAAGCGGGCCAGGGCGACGGTGAGTTGGTAGTCGACCGAGGTGACCTCGGCGCTGTGCTCGCCAAAACGCGCCACCAGCGCGGGGCGCAGCGGCGCGAGCAGCGCCACCACGGGCGCGGGCGAGCCCAGCGCGGTGTGGATGCGCGCCAGCTCCACCGTGGCGTCTTGCGCGCGCGCGTCGCTTGGCCCCCATTGGCGGCGGGCGTCGTCCAGGCGGTCTTGCGCCAGGGCCACGGCGATGTCGAAGCGGTTCAGCGCGTGGTAGGTCTTGACCAGGGTGGCGGTGACGCGGTCGCGCACCGCCGGCTCGCCGCCCAAGCGCTCGCGCAGCGTGGCGCGCTGCCGGTCCAGCAGCTGCAGCACCGTGGGCTGGCGGCCGCCGTGCAGGTCGGGGCTGGCGGCGCCCAGCAGCTCGGTCAGGTAGCCGCTGACCAGCTCGGCCTCCCGCGCCGCCTGCTGGGCCCGCTGGTGCTGCCACAGGCTGGCGGCCAATCCACCGCTCAGCGCCAACAGCACCAGGCTGCCGCCCAGGGCCAGCGCGCGGTTGCGGCGCAGCCACAGGCGGGTGCGGTGCTGCCAGTCCTCGCGGCGCACGCTCACCGGCTGCGCCTGCTGCCAGCGCTGGAGGTCGTCGATGAAGGCGCTGACGCTGGGGTAGCGCTCGGCAGCCTGCTTGCGAAGCGCCTTGGCGCAGACGGCCTCCAAGTCGCCGAAGGCGCGCGCGGCATCCGGCGGGCGGCCCGGGCCCTGCGAGCGTTCGGGCACGGTGCGCAGCGCGGCCATGCGGGGCAGCTCGCCGTGCAGCACTGCGTGCTCGAACTGGGTGCGCGTGCTGAGGTCTTGGCCGTGGGGCAGCAGGCCGGTCAGCAACTCGAAGGCGATGACGCCCAGCGCGTAGACGTCGGCCGCGGTGCCCACGGCCTCGCCGGCGATTTGCTCGGGCGCGGCGTAGGCCGGGGTCATGCGCCGCCCGGCCACCTGGGTCAGCTGGGCGGCCGGTGCGCCGCTGTCGTCGAGCAGGGTGGCGATGCCGAAGTCCAGCAGCTTGGTGTGCCCCTCGGGCGTGACCAGCACGTTGCCGGGTTTGAGGTCGCGGTGCACCACCAGCTGGGCGTGCGCGGCTTCCACGGCGCGGGCCACCTCGATGAGCAGGCGCACGCGCTCGGCCACCGGCAGGCGCTGCTGGCGCACGTGGGCGCTGAGGTCTTGCCCCGGCACGTGCTCCAGCACCAGGTAGGCGCCGAGCTCGGTGTCGATGCCGGCGTCGAGCAGCTTGGCGATGCCGGGGTGGCTCAGCCGCCCGAGCAGGGCCCGCTCGCGGGCGAAGCGCTGGGCCAGGTCGATGCCGCCCACGTCGCTGCGCAGCAGCTTGATGGCGGCCTGGCCCTGGTACAGGCCGTCGGCCCGTTCGGCCAGCCACACCTCGCCCATCCCACCGCGGCCCAGGGGGCGCAGCAGGGACCAAGCGCCCAGGCGTTGGCCGGCGGAAAAGGCGCTGGGGGCGGCGGCGTCGCTCATGGCGGCATCGTCGCCCAAGCGCTCAGCCGGCTTTGGCGGCCTTGGCCTTTTCGCGTTCGGCGTCCTGCTCGCGCAGCGTGGCCAGGGCGGCGGCCAGCGCGGCGGCGTCGCCTTGCTGGGCCAGGGCCACGGCCTCGCCGGCCTTGAGCGCGGCCAGCCACTGCGCGCCGTCGCGGCCGCTGGCGAAGCCCGGGCTCAGGGCCAGCACCTCGTCGCCCTGGGTGAGCTTGACGTAGAACTGGCCGTCGGCCTCGCGGTACTGCTTGACCAGGGGTGGCGTGGCCGCCTTGGGCGCAGGGGCCGCGGCCTGGCCCGGCAGCACGCGGCTGCGGCGCAGGCCCACGGCCTCGCGCAGGCGGGCCAGCAGGGGGCGCGCGATGGCGCGGGCGCGCTCGGCGCCGCGCTGCAACTCGGCCTCGATGCGCTCGGGGTCGGCCATCAGCTCGGCGTAGCGCGCGCGCATGGGGCCGAGCTCTTTCTCGATCTGGGCCACGAGGCGCTGCTTGGCCTCGCCCCAGGCCAGGCCGGCGCGCAGCTCGGCGCGCATTTGCGCGCGCTCCGTGGGCGTGGCGAAGGCGTCGAAGATCTGAATGAGCGCCGTGCCCTCGGGCTCTTTGGGCTCGCCGGGGCCGCGCGAGTCGGTCACGATCTTGGCCACGGCGTTGCGCAGCGCCTCGGCGCCGCCTTCGAACAGGGGCACGACGTTGTCGTAGCTCTTGCTCATCTTGCGGCCGTCCAGGCCCGGCAGCAGCTCCATCTCGGCCTCGACCTCGGCCTCGGGCAGCACGAAGAAGTCTTGCCCATACAGATGGTTGAAGCGCTGCGCGACGTCGCGCGCCATCTCGATATGCTGCACCTGGTCCTTGCCCACGGGCACGCGGTGCGCGTTGTAGAGCAGGATGTCGGCCGCCATCAGGATGGGGTAGCTGTACAGGCCCATCGTCACGTTCGAATCGGGCTCCTCGCCGGCGGCCACGGCCGCGTCCACGGCGGCTTTGTAGGCGTGCGCGCGGTTCATCTGCCCCTTGGCGGTGACGCAGGTCAGCAGCCAGGTCAGCTCACACACCTCGGGCACGTCGCTCTGGCGAAACAGCAGGGCGCGCTGCGTGTCCAGGCCGGCGGCCAGCCAGGTGGCGGCGATCTGCATGCGGCTGGCCTCGACCCGGTCGGGGTCGTCGCACTTGATCAGTGCGTGGTAGTCGGCCATGAAGAAAAAGCTCTCCACGTCCGGCGCTTGGGAGGCGGCAATCGCCGGGCGCAGCGCGCCGACGTAGTTGCCCAGGTGCAGGGTGCCGGTGGTGGTGATGCCGGTCAGGACTCGCGTGCTCATGCTCAAACTCAGATCGTGGCCATGGCTTCGCCAAGGCGGATGGGGCGCGCGGGCGCCCAGTCGGGGTTGAACTGCAGGGGGCTGTCCGTGCGCTTGGGCCACAGCATCACCACGGTGGAGCCCAGCAGGAAGCGGCCCATCTCCTGGCCTTGTTGGAAGGCGATGGTCTGGTTCTCGTAGGTCCAGCGCTTCACGTCCTTGTGGCGGGGCGGGTTCACCACGCCGTGCCAGGTCGTGGCCATGCTGCCCACGATGGTGGCGCCCACCAGCACCAGCACGAAGGGCCCGTGCGCGGTGTCGAACACGCAGACCACGCGCTCGTTCTTGGCGAACAGGCCCGGCAGGGCCTTGGCCGTGGCCGGGTTCACCGAGTACAGGCTGCCGGGCACCCAGATCATTTCGCGCAGCGTGCCCGCACAGGGCATGTGGATGCGGTGGTAGTCCTTGGGGCTCAGGTAGAGGGTGGCGAAGTGGCCGTCGTCGAACTGCGCGGCCAGGCCGGCGTCGCCGCCCACCAGGGTGCGCGTGCTGTAGCCGTGGCCCTTGGCCTGGTAGACCTGGTCCTTCTTCACCGGGCCGAAGGCGCTGATGGCGCCGTCCACGGGGCAGATCCAGGTCGCGTCGGCCAGCGGGCGGGAGCCGTCCTTGAGGGGGCGGGTGAAGAACTCGTTGAAGCTGGCGTAGCTGGCGGGGTCCGGGTTCGCGGCCTCGGCCATGTTCACGCCATAGCGGGCGATGAAGCGGCGGATGGCGGTTTGCGTCAGCGCACCGCCTTGGCGGCGGGCGAAGGCGCCGGCCAACTCGGTCAGCAGGCGTTTGGGCAGCAGGTGCTGCGGCAGCATCGTCTTGAAGTCTTCGGCGTCCATGGCGATGCCTGGGCAGGGAGAAAGGGGCCGATTCTAGGAAGCGGCCCCGTGGCAAGCCGCCGCGCCGCCCTCAGCCGGGCGCGTTGGGGTCGACCTCGGCCGCCACCCAGGCCGCGAAGGCTTCGCTGGCGTGCGTCGCTGGCCAAGCCAGCAGCGCTGGGGTGGCGTAGGGGTGCTGGTCCAGCACGGCGGCCTGCAGCGCGGGCCAGGCGGCCTCGGTGGTTTTGATCAGCAAGCGCCACTCGGGCTCCTGCTGCACGGCGCCGTCCCAGCGGTAGACCGACTCGATGGCCTGCAGCTGCACGCAGGCCGCCAAGCGCGCCTGGACGAGGCGCTGGGCGAGGGCCCGGGCCTGGTCGGCGGTGGCGACGGTGGTGAGGGCCAGCAGCAGGGCCATGGCCCGGCGCTCAGCCGTTGGCGGCGGCGTTTTCCAACTGTTCTTGCACGCGGCGGGCGGCGCGCAGCGCGGCGGCCTCGTCGATCTGCGCCTGCTGGCACAGCTGCTTGACGCGGGCTTCCAGCTCGCCCTCTGGCAGGGCCATCAGCGCGTGGGCGAAGCCGGAGATCGCGGCCACGCCGCGGCGTTGCAGGGCGTCGGGCATGTCGCCGCAGGCCTGCACCAAGATGTGGTGGCGCACGCTGGCCACGGCCGCCGGCGCCAAGCCCCAGCTTTCGCACAGCGCGGCGCCCAGGGCGTCGTGGCTCACGCCGAAGGCGCTGTGCTCCAGGCCGGCCAGTTCGCCGTCGCTGGCGGCGGCGCGCAGCATGGCGGGGTAGTGCTGGGGCGCATGGCGGTACAGCACGGCCTTGCCGCATTCTTCGAACAGGCCGGCGGAGTGCGAGGCCCAGGGGTCGATGCCCAGCATCTGGCCCATGCGGCCCATCATCAGGCCGCGCTTGGCGGCGCGGTCCCAGACGGGGCCGAGCTCGGCCGCCGGCGGGAAGGCGGCGCGCAGGCTCATCTCGAAGGCGATGGCCGAGACCTCGCGCATGCCGAGGTAGGTCAGCGCCTGGTGCACGGTTTGCACGCGACCGCGCAGGCCGTACAGCGAGGAGTTCACCGCCTTCAGCACGGCGGCGGCCAGGGCCATGTCGCCTTCCACCAGCGCGGACACCGCCAGCAGGTCGATCTCGTCCTCGGCCATCAGTACCGAGAGCTTGACCAGCACCTCGGGTTGGGCGGGGATTTCGATGTCGAGGTTGCGCAGTTCGGGATCGACGGACATGGCGAGAGGCCTCTTCGAGACAAGGTTGGACCGATGCTACAGCGCGACCAACTTCCAGGCATCCCAGCCGGTGCGCACGATCAAGGCGGCCACGACCAACAAGAAAGCCGTGCGCACGAAGCCGGCCCCGCGCGTCAGCGCCAGGTGCGTGCCGAGCACCGAGCCCAGCATGTTGGCCACGGCCATGGCGGCGGCCAGGCCCCACCAGATGTGGCCGGTGGCGGCGAACAGGGTCAGCGCGGCGGCGTTGGTGGCCGTGTTCAAGAGCTTGGCGCTGGCGCTGGCGTGCAAGAAGTCGTAGCCCAGGCCCCTCACCAACAGAAACACAAAAAAGCTGCCGGTGCCCGGGCCGAACACGCCGTCGTAAAAGCCGATGCCCAGCCCGATGCCGCTGGCCACCAGCGCCTCGTGGGGGCCGGCCCAGCGCGGCGCGTGGGTCTGCCCCAGGTCCTTCTTGGCCAGGGTGTAGACCAGCACGGCCAGCAGGATGAAGGGCAGGGCCACGCGCAGGCGGGCGGCGTCGATGTGCGTCACCGCCCAGGCGCCCAAGGCGCTGCCGGTCAGCGCGCAGGCGATGGCCGGGGCCAGCGCGTGCCAGCGCAGCTCCACCCGGCGCGCGTAGCGCCAGGCGGCCAAAGCGGTGCCCCAAATGGCCGCGCCCTTGTTGGTGCCGAACAGGGTGGCGGGCGGCGTGCCGGGGAAGGCACTGAACAGCGCCGGCACCAGCACCAGGCCGCCGCCACCGGCGATGGCGTCGATGCAGCCGGCCAGCAGAGAAGCCGCGATGACCAAGAGGGTGTCAAGCATGGGGGCGCGACTCTACGCCGCCCCCTCGTCAAGAATGGCCCCCATGAACCCTCGCACCCCCACCCACCCCATCGAGCCCCAGTTCTTGTCGCGCTGGAGCCCCCGTGGCTTCGACGGCCAGCCCCTGAGCGAGACCGAGGCCCTGCGCTGTCTTGAAGCCGCCCGCTGGGCGCCGAGCAGCGGCAACAGCCAGCCCTGGCGCTACGTGCTGACCCTGGGCGGCACGCCCGAGTTCGCCGCCGTGCTGGCCGGCTTGGCGCCCAGCAACCAGGTTTGGGCGCAGCGTGCCGGCGCGTTGTTGGTGGCCTGCAGCCTGACCAGTTCGATCAAGCGCGGCGAGCGCAAGCCCTTGGGCGGCAGCGCCTTCGACGCCGGCGCGGCGTGGATGAGCCTGGCCTTGCAGGCCCAGGCGCAGGGCTTGGCCGCGCACGCCATGGGCGGTTTCGACGCCGCCACGGTCGGCGCCGCCATCGGCCTGGGCGAGCACGCCCGCATCGACTGCGTGGTCGCCATCGGCCGCCCCGACCCCAACGCCCCGCTGAGCGAGGACCTGCGCGCCCGCGAAGTGCCCAACGACCGCCTGCCCTTGGCCGACCTGGTGCGCCTGGGCCGCTGGACCTTCCCCGAGGCCTGAAGACCGGTCGAGCCCTCAACCCAGGGCGCGCTTTTCTCAATCGGTCGCGGGCCCGGGCGCGGGCCGGGGTGGGCTGCCTAGGATCGCCTGCACTTCCCCTGGAGCCCCGCCATGACCCGATCCGCCACGACCTCCTCCACCCGCTGGCTGGCGCTGTTTTGGGCGTGGGCCCTGGCGGCCCATGCCGCGGCGGCGACCCCAGAGCCCGCGCGCTTGGCCCAGGCGGTGGCCGCCGCCGAACGCCAAGGCCTGGTGGGCGAGGTGCTGGTGGCCGGCCCCGAGGGCGTGCGTTTCGAAGCGGCACCCGGCGGCGGAACGGTGGGCCGGGTGTGGCGCTGGGCTTCGGTCAGCAAGCAGGTCACCGCCGTGCTGACGATGCAAGAGGTCGAGGCCGGCCGGCTGCAGCTCGACGCCCCCGTGGCCCCGCTGCTGGCCCCCACCTGGCCCTTTCCGGCCAGCGTGACGTCGCGCCACCTGCTGCAGCACACCTCGGGCCTGCGCGAGGTTCCTGCCGACTTCAACACCCGACTGGGCCCCATGGTCGCGCACCGCGAGGCCGCGCTGGCCCATTGCACGCAGGCGCCCGAAGCGGCGCCCAACCAGCGCTTCGCGTACCACGCCTGCGACACCTGGGTGATGCAGGCCGTGCTGGAGCGCGCGTCGGGGCAGTCGATCGACGCCTTGCTACAGCGCCTGGGCGCGACCCTGGGCTGGCGCCAGGTGCGCTGGAGCGGCGGCGAGGGCGCCTTGCCCAACCCGGCCACCTACGGCGCGGGCGCCGCCCTGGTGGGCACGGCGCGCGAGCTCTGGGCCTTCGACGACGCGCTGATGCGCGGCCGGCTGGTGTCGGCCGCGTCGCGCGCCGAGCTGTGGCGGGGCGAACCGCGCTGGGGCTACGCCGCGCTGGGCGCTTGGGCCTTCGAAGCACCGCTGGCCGGTTGCCCAGATCCGGTGGCCATCGTCGAACGGCGCGGCCTGCTGGGCGCCTTGCAGGTGCGCAACCTGATGGTGCCGGCGCAGGGCCTGGCCGTGATCGTGTTCACCGAGGCCGAGGGCCTGGACTTTGGCGAGATCTGGCAGGGCCGCGGCCTGAGCTTCGACCTGCTCAGCGCCGCCGCTTGCCCCGCCTGAGCGGGGTGGGCGACCAGCGCCAAGCCCTCGGCGCGTCACCAGATCTTGATGCGCTGCGCCGGCGGCTTGTGCATGCCGTCGCCTTCTTTCGTGCCGAAGGCCTCGTGGAAGCCGTCGTGGTTGATGGCGGCGCCGTTGGCCCGGAACACCGGGGGCGAGTGGGGGTCGGTGGTCAGCAGCTGCAGGATGCGGTTCTCGCGCGACTTCTCGCGCCAGGCCTGTGCCCAGCCGAAGAAGAAGCGCTGCTCGCCCGTCAGCCCGTCGATCACCGGCGCCGGCCGGCCGCCCAGGCTCTTCACGTAGGCCTTCTGCGCGATTTGCAGGCCCGACAGGTCGGCGATGTTCTCGCCCAGGGTCAGCCGGCCGTTGAGCTTCTTGCCGGGCAGCGGTTCGTAGCTCTCGTACTGCGCCACCAGCTGCTCGCCCAGCTTGTTGAAGGCCTCGCGGTCGGCGTCGGTCCACCAGTTGCGCAGCGCGCCGTCGGCGTCGAACTGGCTGCCCTGGTCGTCAAAGCCGTGGCTGATCTCGTGCCCGATCACCGCGCCGATGGCGCCGTAGTTGGCGGCGTCGTCGGCCTGCATGTCGAAGAAGGGCGGGCGCAGGATGGCCGCGGGGAACACGATCTCGTTGGCGAAGGGGTTGTAGTAGGCGTTGACCGTTTGCGGCGTCAGGCCCCACTCGGTCTTGTCCACCGGCTGGCCGGCCTTGGCCACCTGGCGCGCCCACTCGAAGCGCGCGGCGCGCAGGCCGTTGCCCATGGCGTCGCCCGCCTTGACCTGCAGCGCGCCGTAGTCGCGCCACTTCTCGGGGTAGCCGATCTTGACTTGGTAACTGGCCAGCTTGGCGCGGGCGCGGGCCTTGGTCTCGGGGCCCATCCAGGTCAGGCCGTCCAGGCTGTCGCCGTACGACGCCAGCAGGTTGCGCACCAGGGTCACCATGCGCTGCTTGGCCGCGGGCGGGAAGTGCTCGGCCACGTAGAGCTGGCCCAGGGCCTCGCCCAGGGCGGCGTTGACCTGGTCGATGCCGGCCTGCCAACGCGGCTTGGGCTCGGTGGTGCCCTTCAGCGCCGTGCCGTGGAAGGCGAAGTGCGCGTCGCGGAAGGCCTTGGGCAGGGTGTCGGCCGTGGCGTCGATCCAGCGCAGCTGCAGGTAGTGGCGCCACTGCGCCATGGGCACCTCGGCCACCATCTTGGCCACGGCCGTGGTCGTGCTGGGCTGCGAGACCGACAACTTGGGCGTGCCGCCCAAGCCCGCCGCTTGCAGGAACACCGGCCAGTCCAGGCCGGGCGCCAGCGCAGCCACCGACTCCGGCGTATGCGGGTTGTAGATCTTGACCATGTCGCGGTTGGCGACCTTGTCCCAGTGCGCGGTGGCGATCTGGCGCTCCAGCGCCAGGGTGTCGTCGGCCGCTTGCGCCGGGTTCTTCAGGCCGGCCAGGGTGGCGATCTTGAGCAGGTAAGCGCGGTAGTCGTTCAGCGCCTTGGCGTAGCGCTCGTCGCTGTCCTTCAGGTAGTAGTCGCGGTCGGGCAGGCCCAGGCCGCCTTGCCAGGTCAGCGGGCGGTTGAGGTTGGGCTCTTTGAAGTCGGCCATCACCCCGAGGCCGATGGGCAGGTTCAGCACGCCCTGCTGCTGGCCCAGGTAGCGCGACAGGTCGGTGCGGGTTTGCAGGCGCTCCACCTCGGCCAGCAGCGGGCGCAGGGGGGCGAGGCCGGCGCGGTCGATGCCGGCGGTGTCGGTGTAGGCCTTGTAGAAGTGGGCCACCTTCTCGGCCACGCTGGCCTTGGCCTGCGGCGTGCGCGCCAGGCGCTCCACGATGGCCTTGATGTCGCGGTCGCTCTGGTCGGCCAATTGCACGAAGGTGCCGTACTCCGCCTTGTCCGCCGGGATGGGCGTCTTGGCCAGCCAGCCGCCGTTCACGGCGCGGAACAGGTCGTCCTGCACGCGCACGGCCGGGTCCATGCCGCTGCGGTCGATGCCCGAGTGCAGGGCGGGGGCCGCGGCTTGCTGGGCCGACAGGGCGAAGGAGGCGGCCAGCAGGGCGGCGGCCAGCGCCGTGCGGCGCAGGGGGCGGAAGGGGGAGGTCATGGTCGTGCGGGCGCGCAAGCGCCGGGGGAGGGTCGTGGGCGTCAGCCTAGGGGCTGGCGCGCCAGCTGCCAGAACTCACCCCGGGTTGCCCCGAGTCCGTGGGTCAGGGGTGGTGCGTCAAGGCTTGGGCGAGCGGCGCATGCCGATGAGCCAAGGCCGCACCTCGGCCCGCAGCAGCCCGGCCTTCACCGCGGGGTCTTCGGCCGCGAAGCGGCGCACCTCGGCCTCGGGCACGCCGGCCACCGGCAGCATCATCCCGCCAGTCGCCCCGTCCATGAAGGGGCCGCCCAGCTCCAGCTTGCCCTGCAACTGCCATTGCCGGTAGTGCTCGATGTGGGCTTGCAGGCCGGGTTGCTCGAACACGGACTTGGTGCTGTCCCAGCCCGGGCCGGGCGCGTGAACGACGACGAAGCGCAGGTCCTGCGCTGGGCGGGTGGCCGTTGTCGGTGCGCTGGCCGTTTGCGCGGCGGCGACTGAACTGACGGCCAGCAGCAGGGCCGCGACGAGCAGGTGGGTGGACTTCATGGTGGGCTTCCTGGGATTGGCGCACCCAGGCTATCGCGGTGCGACGCGACTGCCGAAACTCATTTCACCTGGGCGTGCACTTCGATCAACTCGACACTGTTCGTTTCGTCAATGGGCCACGCGCCGGCGAACGCCATAACCTCGGCCAGCCTTTCTTCTGGATGGCTGGTGGTCGAAATGTGGGGCGAGCCTTCGGCGAGCGGGTCCGTGAGCAGCCAGTCGAAGGCGTCCTCCCACCCTGTGCAGTCCACGCCGGCAGCACAGAACAACGCGATGGGGCGCCGGATCAGGGCCAGAAGCATGGGCGCATCAGAGTCCGTATATGGGCGGGATGCCAGCAGCACGACCTTCTTGGGCAAGGCTTGACGCATGTGTCCTTCGGTCGGATTGACGGGTGGCATGGACGGAGACGTTCGGGTAGCGGCGGTGGCGTTGGGTCTTGCTGCTTGCCCTTCGGTACCTGGCCATGGAGTGAAGGCGTCACTCCATGGCCGATTGAGTTGCAAAGGGCGTGGCTTGGCCCTCAATTCTGTTCGGGCCGAACCTTGGCTTCAGGGCCGTGCCGTCCAAAGCAACAGCACCACGAACGCCACAACAACCCCCCAAAACAACCACCAAGGCAAGTTGGTGCCATGTGTTCTTGCGGGACTTGCGAGGAGAGCGAACACTTGGGGTCGTTTGGGTGACGAGGAGAAGAAGGCGCTCCAGGTAATCCAAAGCGCCATCAATACCAGCAATCCACCGACACCCATGAACCCAAAGGTGTGGCTGTAGAAGCTGGCCGCCGTGTTGCCCGAAGGGGTGGCGATGAAGGACGGCTGGCTCTTGCCAGGTACGTAGATGGCTCCCTCACGCCAACCAAAGAATCCATGCCAGAACAGAGCCGTACCCAAGGTCATCACAGCCACCACGAAGGCGATGGCTCGAAAGGTTGACGGTGCGCGATTGGGTTCCATGGGGCAATTTGAACGTCAGCGGAACAGTCTGATTTTCGGCCGCATTGCTTCTTGACCTGTCCGCAAAGACCGTCACGAAGTGACGGGCTGGAGGTCGACTGGGCTCACCAGAGTGGCTGTCTGCCCGCACCGCCAACCGAATTGGGCCGCGCCATGGATTCGGCTATGGAGCCACTCGGCTATGGCGACGAACCCCTGAGTTGAAGGCAGTCTCACGGCCACCCCTGGTACAGCGGCAAGGCCGCGATGCGCTTGCGGATCTTTTGGCGCTCGGCATCAAAGGCCGGGGCGCCCACGCCGCCGAAGCGGCGGCGGAACTCGGGCTCGCTCAAGAACTCGGGCAGGTCGTCCACGCGGGGGAACAGGCCGGCTTCGGGCACGCCGGTGGCCAGCGCGGCCAGCATCCCAGCGGGGTTGGCGGCGGCGCGGCGGCCCAGGGTGCTGCCGGCTTCGTCGGCGGCCAGGTCGTTGAACGAGAAGCCGCTGCTGCCTTGCGCATCGGCCAGTTCTTTGCCCAGGCCCAGGGCCTGGGCGAACTGCTCGTTGCCCTGCCAGGCCAGCCAGGCGGAGATCAGGAAGTGCTGGGCCATGTCGTCGCGCTCGGCCATCACCAAGCGCAAGGGCGGTGGGTTGGGGCTGGCTTGGTCCAGCAGGGGCGCGGGGGAGCGGCCCACGGCGTGCAGGGCCAGGGTCAGCAGCAGGGCGCGCAGCTCGGGCTCGGCCTGGGTGCGGCCCTCTTGGACGCGGGTCAATGCGGGGCGGGCCAGGGCTTGCAAGGCCTGGGGCACGGCCCAGGTGCGGTCGGCGGTGGCGGGTTGCGCCAGTAGGGCCTGCCAGGCGGTGTGGTGGGCGGTCAGGGCCTCGCGCTCCGGCGCGGGCAGCAGGCGGCCGGCCGTTCCTGCGAGTTGGCGCCAATTGGCTCGGTCTTGCGCCCAGTTGACGCGCAATCGACCCGGCAAGGCCTGCCAGCCGGTGATGGCGGCGGGCAGTTCGCGCCAGGCGGGGCCCAGCTTGGCGTCGAGCGCGCGCTGGGCGGCGGCATCGACCCACGCGGGCGGCAGGGGCAGGCGGCCCAGGCGGGCCGAAACCAAGCGGGGCCACAGGCCGGGGCGCTGCTCGGCCATGTCGAAGCGCAGGTCGAGGTTCAGCCACAGCGCGCCGCTAGCGGTGGGCCAGTTGGCGCGCAGCTGGGCAAAGTCGGTCTCCAGGTCGAGGTGGGCGCGGGCGCCGGGCCGGGCGCTGGCCAGGGCGGGGGCGACCAGGGCGTTGAGGTCGGCCTCGGCCAGCCACAGGCCGGCTCGGGCGCCGGGCCGCTGGCGCTGGACCTGCAGTTGCTGCAGCCAGCGCTGCGCGTGGGCCCAGGGGCCGCTGGTGTGGCCGAGGCTGGGTTCGGGCGCGGGCAGGCTGGGGCCGGTTTGCAGGGCCAGGGCCGTGGCCGCCAGCATGGCGACCAGGGCCAAGACCAGCAGGCGGCGCGGCCAGCGCCAGGGGGAGGGGGTGGGCATGGCGCGCAGTCTGCCAGCCGGCCTGCGGCCCCGGGGCCGCGCGTTCGGGGGAGGCGTTGCCTGGGCGCGTGGGCCATGAAAAAAGCGAGGGCACCCCGCCGGGGCGTCCCTCGCTCGCTCGGTCAGCGCCCCGGGCGGGGCGATGCGGCGCCGCTCAGAAGCGGTAGGCCACCGTGGTGTTGAACTGCGTCATGCGGCCGCTGATGCCGTTGTCCAGGCGGGGGCGGGCGACCATGGCGCCGACCGACCAGTCCTTGGCGGGACTCCAACGCACGCCCAGGGCTTGCGTGGGCTTGCTGCCTTCGGCGCCGTAGGTTTCGGCCAGCAGCGACACGTTCGGCGCCACGGCGTACTCGTAACCCAGGGCCCAGCCGGTGGTGTTGTCACCGCCCTTGGCGATGCTGACGTCGGCGTTGACGTGGACCTTGTGCTTCTCGGCCAGGGTCTGGGTGTAGGCCAGGCCGATGTCGCTGGCGGCGTAGTCGAAGTCCAGGTTGCGGTCGCGCACGCCGTGGATGCCGAGCGTCAAGGCCAGCTTGCCGCCGAACTGGGCGTCGTCCCACAGGCGGGTCTTGCTGACCAGGCTCAGGGTGTCGGCCTTTTCGCCTTCGAACTTGATGCGGTTGCCGATCAGACCGATCTGGCTGCCTTCCAGCAGGCCGCAGTCGGCGCGCAGGCCCAGGTTGGTGGCGTGCGTGCTGAAGCCGCCGATCTTGGCGTTGGTGCGGCCCAGCAGGCCTTCGACTTCGCAATCGCCCTTGCTCAACACGTCGCCCGACAAGGTGGCCATGGGGCCGGCGGCGTGGGCCAGAGAAATCGACAGAAGGGCGGCGGAAGCGATCAGAAGACGTTTCATGACGACAAGAAGATGAGTGGTAGGGGTTCTCATCGTGTCGTCGCCGAACCGGTTTGGCGCGCGAAAGGCGACCAAGTGCGGGATTCGAGGGAGGAAGCGCGATTGCCTGGGGTTAACCCGTGATTGCGGGCGGTGCCGGCGCCGGGGGCTGGGGATTCCTCCAGCCAAAAAGTAAGCGCCGGCTCACTGGCCGGCGCTCGCTGTTGAAAGGTTTGGAAGGGCTGAGGCGGTGTCAGCGCTTGCGGTCCAGGCGCTGGGCGCGTTCGGCGCCACGGCGGCCGGCGCCGAAGAAGGGCGCGTCGAAACCGACGTGCTTCGGGCCCTTGTCGGCCAAGGCACCTTCGGGCAAAGCGTCCAACAGGCCTTGCGGCAGCGGGCGGCGTTGCAGGACGTTGGAGCGGGGCTGTGCGGTGATCAACATGGTGTTTTTCTCGACTCAACCGGCCCGACGGGAAGGACCGATGTGAGCCGCAACGCGAGGCCGCGGCAACCCGTTGACACAACTTTGCAGAAAGTTTTCAGGCCGCGCCCGGCCCCGGGGCGGCTTCGGTCAGGCCCCGCAGGATGCCGCAGGCGCCCGCGGACTGGGGCGTTTGGCAGCGCTGCCGCAGGGCCAGCAGTTCCTTTTGCAGGGCGCGCAGCTCGCGCAGGCGGGCCTGGACGTGGGCCAGGTGGGCGTCCAGCACGCGGTTCACCTCGTCGCAGGGGGCGGCGGGTTCGTCCCACAGGGCCAGCAGGGCGCGCACCTCGTCCAGGCGCATGTCCAGGCCGCGGCAGCGGCGGATCAGGGCCAAGCGCTGCACATGGGCCGGGCCGTAGTGCCGGTAATTGGCGGCGCTGCGCGCTGCGGCGGGCATCAGGCCTTCGCGCTCGTAAAAGCGGATGGTGGCGGCCGGGGTGTCGGTGGCCTGGGCCAGTTCGCCGATCTTCATGGGGGCTCCAGGGCGGGGCTTGACCTTGCACCTGCTGCAAGGTTTCCAATCCTGCCATTGCACTGCAGAAGATGCCCATGAGCGCCCACTGCCACGACCACTGCACCGCCTCCGCCCCACCCGCCGGGCCCCGTTACCGCCGGGTGCTGTGGGTGGCCTTGGCCCTGAACGCGGCGATGTTCTTGGTGGAACTGGCCAGTGGGCTGGCCTCCGGCTCGGTGTCGCTGTTGGCCGACGCCGTGGACTTCTTCGGCGATGCGGCGAACTACGGGGTCTCCCTGCTGGTGCTGGGCATGTCCTTGCGCCGGCGGGCGCAGGCGGCGCTGGTCAAGGGCCTGTCGATGGGGGCGTTTGGGGTGTTCGTGTTGCTCAAGACGGCCTGGACCCTGCACAGCGGCGTCGTGCCCGAGCCCCTGACCATGGGCGTGGTCGGCGCGCTGGCCTTGGTCGTGAACGTCGCCGTGGCGGCCCTCCTTTACGCCTGGCGCGATGGCGACGCCAACATGCGCTCGGTGTGGCTGTGCAGCCGCAACGACGCCCTGGGCAACGTGGCGGTGATGGGGGCGGCCTTGGGCGTCTTTGGCACCGGTGCGGCCTGGCCCGACCTGGCGGTGGCCGGGGTGATGGCGGTGCTGGCGCTGTCGGCCTCGCGCAGCGTGCTGGCCCAGGCGCGGCAAGAGTTGCGCGGCGAACCGCCCCCCGCGAAAGCCTGACGCTCGCCCGATTTCCCTCACTCGCCTAGACTTTGGCCATGCGTTGGTTTCTGTCCCTGTTGCTGGCCGTGATGCTGCCCCTGCAAAGCGCGTGGGCGCTGGCGGTGCCCGTGTGCACGCAGCACCAGGGCCCCGCGGACCACGCGATGCAGGGCCCGCAAGCCGAAGCAGGCCATTGCCACGATGCGGCCCCGGACGACGCCAGCACCCCCGACCGGGAGTGCCACAGCGCCTGCCACCACTTCTCGGCCGTCTTGAGCCAGCCGCCGGTTGTCACCGGCGTGGCCCCGGCCGCGCCCGACGCCGCGCCCCTGCCGCCGGCCGGCCCCGCGCCCCTGGCGCCGCGGCCCGAACGCCCTCAGTGGGCGCCCCTCGCCTGATCGGCGGGGGTTCCCGACCCTGACCTCGCTCGCCCTGCGGCCCTTGTGGGCCCTGCAGGCGGCTGCTCGCCGATCGCCCTGTGACCTGCCGTTCACTTTGGAGCATCGGATGCATCGCATCTCCACACGGGGCCGCTGGCCCGGGCTGTGCGCATGGGCGCTGGCCTGGGCGGCCTGGCCCAACCTCGCCACCGGGGCGGCCGAGCCCGCCCCCACGCTGAGCCTGCCGCAGGCCTTCGAGCGCGCCTGGGCGCGTCAGCCCGAAGCACAAGCCCTGCCCGAGCGCAGGGCCAGCGGTCTGGCGCAGCGGGAGGCCAGCCGCGCTTGGACGCCCGAGCCCGTGGCCGTCGAGGCCTCGGTGCGCAGCGACCGCTGGCACCGCCGCGAAGGCGCCCAAGAACTGGAAGTCGGCGTGGCCGTGCCCCTGTGGCTGCCGGGCGAGCGCGAGCGCGCCCAAGGCCTGGCCGAAGCCCAACTGCAGGCGGTGGACGCCCGCGCGCTGCTGGCCCAGTGGCAGCTGGCGCAGGCGCTGCGCGAGCGCTGGTGGGCCCTGCAGCGCGACCGCGAGGACCTGCGCGCCGCACAGGAGCGGTTGCAGGCCAGCCAGGCGCTGGCGGACGACGTGGCCCGGCGCGTGCAAGCCGGCGACCTGTCGCGTGCCGACCGGCACCAGGCCGACGCCGCCCGCGCGCAGGCGCAGGCCGAGCAGGCCCTGGCCCAAGCGCAGGCCGTGGCCAGCGAGCAGGCCCTGCGCGCGCTGCTGGGCCTGGCCCCGGGCGAGCCTTTGCAGCCCGCCGACGCACCAGAGCCCGAGCCAGCGCCCGACGCCGCGGTGCCCGCGCACCCACTGCTGCAAGCGCTGGCGGCCCAGGCGGCCTCGGCCCAGCGCGCCGAGGCGCTGGCCGCCGCGCAGTCGCGCGCCAACCCCGAGCTGACCTTGTTGCAAGGCCGGGACCGGTCGGCGCGCGGCGAGCCCAGCGCCGGCTCGGTCACCTTGGGCCTGCGCTGGCCCCTGGGCCGCAGCGAGCGCCACCGCGCCACCCTGTCGGCCGCCGCGGCCGAGCGCACCGAGTTGGAAGCCCAGTTGGCGCGCGAGCGCGAACGCGTCGACGCCGAGCGCCACAGCGCGGCCGCCGCGCTGGTGGCCGCCCGCGCCGTGCTGGCCGCGGCCACCGAGCGCGCGCGCCTGGCCACCGAGACCCGGGCGTTTTTCGACAAGTCCTTCCGCCTTGGCGAGACCGACCTGCCCACGCGCCTGCGCGTCGACCAAGACGCCGCCCATGCCCAGCGCGAACTGGCGCG
Organism: Inhella crocodyli; assembly: GCF_004004565.1. Taxonomy (GTDB): domain Bacteria; phylum Pseudomonadota; class Gammaproteobacteria; order Burkholderiales; family Burkholderiaceae_C; genus Inhella; species Inhella crocodyli. The sequence goes on along the minus strand of NZ_SACM01000004.1, from coordinate 78,703 downwards.
GGCCCGCATCGACCTCAACCGGGCCATCGCGCAGCAGCGCCAAAGCCTGGGCCTGCTCCCGCAATGAGCGCCTTTCACCGCCATCGCCCCATGAAAACCACTGCCCTTCTTGCCTTGGCCCTGGCCTTGGTCGCCCCCGCTGCCCACGCCGGGCCGGGTCACGACCACGGCGAGGCCCCGCCCGCCGCCACCGCCCACGCCCTGCCGCGCTTCGCGGCCAGCTCCGACCTGTTCGAGCTGGTCGGCGTGCTGGATGGCAAGACCCTCACCCTGTACCTGGACCGCGCCGCGACCAACGAGCCGCGTCCCGCGGCGACCGTGGAGCTGGAGCTGGGCGGCCGGCCCTTGAAGCCGCAAGCCCAAGCCGATGGCAGCTACACCGTGGCCCTGCCGGCCCCGCTGGAGGCCGGCGTGCACGCCGTGGCCGCCACCGTGACCGACGGCGACGACGTGGACCTGCTGGCCGCCGAGCTGGACGTGCATGGGGAGGCGCACGACGCGCCGGCTGCGGGTGCTACCGGGCAGCGCTGGGGCGCCGCGGCCGGGGCCGTGCTGGGCCTGGGCTTGCTGCTGGGCTTGGGCGTGGCGGGGCGCAAGGCGCTCGCCCGGCGCCGTGCCGCTGGGTTCGGAGGTGCCGCATGAAGCGCGTGACGATGGCCGCCCAGGCCACCCTGTTCGCCCTGTTTGCGCTCTTGGCCGCTGGCCCGGCGCTGGCGCATGGCGACGAAGACCATGGCGACGCCCCCGCGGCGGTGAACAGCAACGGCCCGCAGCGCCAGCCCGATGGCACGGTCTTCCTGCCGAAATCGGCGCAGCGCCTGATGGGCCTGCGCACGCTGCCGGTCCAGCAGGCCGCGCTGCCGAAGGCCACCGAGCTGCAGGGCGTGGTGGTGATGGACCCCAACGCCGGCGGTCCGGTGCAGGCCACGCAGGCCGGGCGCCTGGTGGCGCCGCCGCAGGGCTTCCCGGCTTTGGGCCAACGGGTGCAGCGCGGCCAGGTGCTGGCCTACGTGGAGCCGGTGGCCGGCGCGCTGGAGCGCTCGGCCCAGGCCGCCCAGGTGGCCGAGCTGCAGGCGGCCCAGGCCCTGGCCGAGAAGCGCCTGGCGCGCTTGCAGGTCCTGGCCGACACGGTGCCCCGCCGCGAGATCGAGGCCGCCGAGAGCGAGCTGCAAAGCCTGCGGGCCCGCGGCGCCGCGCTGCGCCAGGGCCTGGGCGGGCGCGAGGCCTTGGTGGCACCGGTCAGCGGCGTGGTGGCCGCCAGTCAGGCCCTGGCCGGCCAGGTGGTGGACGCGCGCGACCCGGTCTTCGAGGTGGTGGACCCACAGCGCCTGCGCATCGAGGCCCTGGCTTACGACCTGGGCGTCGCCCAGGACGTGGGCGACGCCTTCTTGGTGAACGCGTCGGGGGCGCCGCAAGCCCTGCGCTTTTTGGGCGCCAGCACGCGGCTGCGCGAGCAGGCGCTGCCGATGCAGTTCGGCGGCGTTCAGGGCCTGGCCCTGGGCCAGCCGGTGCGCGTGGTGCTGCAAACGCGCAGCACCGTCACCGGCCACGCCGTGCCGGCGCAGGCCTTGATGAAGAACGCCGCCAACCAAACCATCGTGTGGGTGAAGCAGGCGCCCGAGCGCTTCGTGCCCAAGGTGGTGCTGACGCAGCCCTTGGACGGCGCGCGCGTGGCCGTCACGCAGGGCTTGAGCGATGGCGATCGCGTCGTCGTGCAGGGCGCCACCTTGCTCAACCAGGTGCGCTGACCGATGTTCGACTTTCTGGTTCAAAGCAGCCTGCGCAACCGCCTGCTGGTGCTGGCCGTGGCCCTGGCCATGATGGCGCTGGGGGCGATCACGCTCACGCGCACGCCGGTGGACGTCTTCCCCAGCCTGGACCGCCCGCAGGTGACCCTGCAGGTGGAGGCGGGCGGCATGGCGCCGGAGGAGGTCGAGCAGCTGGTGACCCTGCCGCTGGAGCAGGCCATGAGCGGCCTGCCCGGCGTCACGGCCGTGCGCTCGGTGTCCTCGGTCGGCCTGTCCTTCGTCTACGTGACCTTTGAGTGGGGCACGGACCTGTACCGCGCGCGGCAGATGGTGGGCGAGCGCCTGGACACGGCGCGCGAGGCCCTGCCGGCGGGCGTGCAGCACGTGGCCATGGGCCCCATCAGCTCCATCATGGGCGAGGTGATGCTGGTGGCGCTGCCCATCGACGACACCAAGATCAGCGCCATGGCGACGCGCGAGTACGCCGACTTCGTGCTGCGGCCGCGCTTGCTGGCCATCCCGGGCGTGGCGCAGGTGGTGCCCATCGGCGGCGAGGTGCGGCAGTACCAAGTGCAGCCCGACACGGTGCGCATGGCGCAGCTGGGGGTCGGCGTGGAACAGTTGCGCGCGGCCCTGCAAGGCCACGCCAGCAACAGCAGCGGCGGCTTCTTGGAGCTGAACGCGCGGGAGTACCTGATCCGCCACCTGGGGCGCACGACGCGCTTGGAGGATCTGCAGCAGCTGCCGGTGGCGTGGGTCCATGGCCAGTCGGTGCTGCTGAGCCAGGTCGCCACCGTGCGCTTCGCGCCCGCCATCAAGCGGGGCGACGCTGGCTTCAACGGGCAGCCCGCCGTGGTTTTGGCCGTGCAGAAGCAGCCCGGGGCCGACACGGTGGCGCTGACCCGATCGATCGAGTCGGCGCTGGCGGCGCTGAAGCCCTCGCTGCCCGCGGGCATGGCCGCACCGCGGGTCACCTTCCGGCAAGCCAGCTTCATCGAAGCCAGCATCGGCAACCTGCAAGGCAAGCTGATGGCGGCCTCGGCCATCGTGGCCGTCGTGCTCTACCTGTTCCTGGCCAACGCGCGCACCACGCTGATTTCGCTCGTGGCGATTCCGGCGTCGATCTTGACCACGGTGCTGGTGTTCCGCCACTTCGGCCTGTCGATCAACACCATGACCCTGGGCGGCCTGGCCATCGCCATTGGCGAGTTGGTGGACGACGCGGTGGTGGGCGTGGAGAACGTGCTGCGCCGCCTCAAACAGAACCGGCAAGCGGCCACCCCGCTGAGCGCCGTGGCCTTGATTGCCAAAGCCACCTTGGAGGTGCGCAGCGCCATCGTGGTGGCCACGGTGGTGATCGTGCTGGTCTTCGTGCCGCTGTTCTTGCTGCCGGGCATCGAGGGGCGCTTGTTCGTGCCCCTGGGCGTGGCCTACATCACCTCCATCTTGGCGTCGATGCTGGTGTCGATCACGCTCACGCCGGTGCTGTCCTACTACCTGCTGCCCCAGCTCAAGACCTTGGACCACGCCGAGCCCCGTTTGGTGCGCTGGCTCAAGGCGCGCTACGCCGTGGCGCTGGGCTGGGTGCTCGCGCACACCCGCGCCGTGCTGGCGGCGGGCGCGTTGGCGGTCATGGGGGCGGTGGCCCTGGTGCCTTTCTTTCCCACGACCTTCTTGCCCCCCTTCAACGAGGGCTCGCTCGTCATCGGCCTGCGGCTGAATCCGGGCACGACCCTGGCCGAGTCGGTGCGGGTGGCGCGGCAGGCCGAGCGGCTGCTGAAGGTCGTGCCCGAGGTGGTCCACGTCGGCCGGCGCTCGGGCCGTGCCGAGATGGACGAGCACGCCGAGGGCGTGCACGTGTCGGAGCTGGACGTGGCCCTGCGCCGCAGCACGCGACCGCTGGAGGCCGTGCTGGCCGACCTTCGCCTGCGCCTGAGCCCCCTGCCCGCGGCCATCGCGGTGGGGCAGCCCATCGGGCACCGGCTGGACCACATGCTCTCGGGCGTGCGCAGCGCCATCGCCATCAAGGTCTTCGGCGAGGACCTGGACACCTTGCGCGGCCAGGCCGAGGCGCTGCGGGGGAAGCTGGCGGGCATCCCGGGCATCGCCGACCTGGAGGTGGAGAAGCAGGTGCTCGCACCGCAGATCCAGGTGCGCGTGGACCACGAGGCCGCGCGCGCCTACGGCCTGCCACCCGGTCGCCTGCTGGCCGAGCTGCAGCAGTTGGTGGACGGCGAGCGCGTGACGCAGGTGGTGGAGGGCAACCGCCGCTTCGACCTGGTGCTGCGCCTGGGCGACCCGGCGCGCACGCTGCAGGCCCTGCCGCAACTGCTGATCGACACGCCCGCGGGCCGCGTGCCCTTGAGCCGGCTGGCCACCATCGTCGAGGGCGACGGCCCCAACCAGATCAGCCGCGACGACGGCCGGCGCCGCATCGTGATCTCGGCCAACGCCTCGCAGCGCCCGCTGTCCGAGGTGGTGGCCGAGCTTCGCGCCGTGGTGGCCCAGCACCGCCTGCCCGAAGGGATGTTCATCGAGCTGGGCGGCCAGTTCCAGGCGCAGGAAGAAAGCAGCCGCTTGATCGGGCTCCTCAGCCTCGTGTCGGCCGCCTTGGTGTTCTTGGTGCTGTACAGCCGCTACCGCAGCGGGGTGTTGACGCTCTTGATCATGGCCAACATCCCGTTGGCCCTGGTGGGCGCGGTGATCGGGCTCAAGCTCAGCGGCCAGCCGCTGTCGGTGGCGGCGCTCATCGGCTTCGTCACCCTGGCCGGCATCGCCATCCGCAACGGCATCTTGAAGGTCAGCCACTACATCAACCTGTGCGCCTTCGAGGGCGAGCGCTTCGACACGGCCATGCTCACGCGCGGCTCGCTGGAGCGCCTGACCCCCGTGCTGATGACGGCCTTGGTGGCCGCCCTGGCCCTGGCCCCGCTGCTGTTCGAGGCCGGTCAGCCCGGCACCGAGGTGCTGTACCCGGTGGCCGTGGTGATCTTCGGCGGCTTGGTCAGCGCCACCTTGCTCGACAGCTTCCTCACCCCCGCGATGGTCTGGCGCTTCGGGCGCGCCCCCATCGAACGCCTGGCGGCCGACGCCGACGGGCAGGTCTATTGATGCCCCACCCCTTGGAGAACCTTGCCATGAAGAACCGTTTTGCCCTGGCCTTGCCCCTCTTGTTGGCGTTGGCCGCCGCGCCCGTGGCGGCCAGCGAGCCCCACGTGCACGACCACGCCAAAGACCACCAACCGCGCCACGGCGGGGTGATGACCTTGATCGGCCACCAAGACTGGGAGCTGGTGGCCAAGCCCGAGCGCCTGGTGATTTACGTGAGCGACCACGGCCAGCCCACGGCGACGGCCGGCGCCACCGGCAAGCTGACGCTGCTGACCGGCAAAACCAAGACCGAGGCCGTGCTCAAGCCCACGGGCAAAAACGCCTTGGAAGCGGCAGGGCCCTTCCAGCTGGGCGCGGGCAGCAAGGTGCTGGCCACGATCACGCTGGCCGGGCAAAAGCCGGCCGCGGTGCGCTTCGAGTTGAAGTGAACGGGGCCGCGCGCGAGCGCGGCCTCCCGCTTCAGAACGCCAGCTTGGCGCTGAGCAGCACGTCCTTGGCCTTGGGGCTGCGCTGGGTCTGCGAGGCCATCAGGCCGAAGCTCCAGGACTGGCTGGCCGCCCAGCGCAGGCCCGCGCCCCAGGCGCTGCCGTTGCCTTCGCTGCCGTAGGTCTCCACCAAGGCCGACACGGCGGGGCTGAGCGCGTATTCGGCGCCCAAGGCCCAGGTGCTGCGGCTGTCGCCTTCGGCACGGAATCGCGTCACGCCGAGGTTGCCGTGGAAGGTCCAATCGCCGACGCCCTGGCTGGCCACCAGCGTCACCGTGGTGGCGGCGTAGCGCAGGCTGTCGCCGGGTTCTTTGGCCCAGGCGAAGCCGTAGGCCAGGGTCAGGCCGAAGCCGCCGTCGCGGCGAGGGATCAGGGCGGTCTTGCCGGTGAGCCCCAGCCCATTGGCCGATTCGCCCTCGGCCGTGGTGCGGGCCAGGCCGAAGGCCAATTGGGTGCCAGGCACGAGGCCGCAGCCCGCCTTGGTGGCCAGGGTGCGGACGCTGAAGCCGCTCACGGTGGTGCGGTTGGCGGTGCTCTCCCACTCGCACTCGCTCGGGGCCAGCACGTCGGCGTCTTCGGTGGCCATGGGCGCACCGGCCATCGCCGTCGGGGTCCAGGCGCTGAGCGCGCCAGCAAGGGCCAAGGCGGCCGCGGATCGAACTCGGTTCATCGGAGTCTCCCCATTGCATGAAAAAGGCCTCCAACCCGGCCGGGTTGGAGGCCCCAGTATGGGCGGACTCGGGCGCCTCAGCGAGCGGGCACGCCCCCGGTGTGCCGTTTCATCCACTCGCTCATTTCCCACAGCACGTGGCCTTGGCTCTCACGGGCGCTGTAGCCGTGGCCTTCGAAGGGCAGGCTCACGAAGCGCACGTTGCCCCCGGTGCCGGCCAGGGCCTGGTACAGGCGATGGGTTTGGATGGGGAAGGTGCCGGGGTTGTCGTCGGACTCGCCGTGCATCAAGAGGATGGGCTCCTTGAGTTTGTCGGCCACCAAGAAGGGCGACAGCTTGAGGTAGCTGTTCGGGGCCTCCCACAGGGTGCGGCGCTCGGCCTGGAAGCCGAAAGGGGTCAGCGTGCGGTTGTAGGCGCCGCTGCGGGCGATGCCGGCCTTGAACAGGTCGGTGTGGGCCAGCAGGTTGGCCGTCATGAAGGCGCCATAGCTGTGGCCGCCGACGACCATCTTGTCGCGCTCGCTCACGCCCAGCTCCACCGCCTTGTCGATGATGGCCTGGGCGTTGGCGGTGATCTGCTCGATGAAGCTGTCGTTCACCGTCTTGGGGTCGCCGACCACGGGCATCGTGGCGTCCATCAGCACGACGTAGCCGTCGAGCAAGAGCATCAGCGGGTTGGTGCTGCCGAAGGTGTTGAAGCGGCTGGTGCTGCCACTGACCTGGCTGGCCGTGGCCGCGTCGGTGAACTCCTGCGGGTAGGCCCACACGAAGGTGGGACGGGCGTCGCCCGCGTTCTTGCCCTTGTGCCCCGGGGGCAGGTAGAGCCAGAAGCTGAGCTGCACGCCGTCGGGCCGCTTGAACTGGATGCGCTCGCGCTGGATGCCGCGCAAGGAGGGCGTGGGGTCGGCGTTGGCGGTGAGGGCCTGCATGTCGGCGAAGCCATCGCCGCTGCGCAGCACGAGGTTGGGCGGCTCAGCGAAGGTTTCGCGGCGCGTCAGCAACTGGCCGCTGGGCAGCAGGGCCACGGCTTGCTCGTAATGCGTGGGGCTGGCCTGGAACAGGCGCGTGGCCTTTTGCGTGGCGAGCTCGAAGCGGTCGAGGAAGGGGCGGTCGCCGCCCGGGCTGGCGCCAGCACCGGCCAGCAGCAGCGCGCCTTGGTCTTGGCGAATCACCGCGCGGCCGTTGGCCGTGAGCACGCGCAATTGCGGCTGGCCGGGGTCGCGGTAGCGGTCGCGCAGGGAGCGGTCTTGCAGGCGCAGCGGGGCGGCGCTGCCGTCCAGGGCCAGCCAGTCGACCGTGAGCCACACGCGGTCGCGGTCGTACTCGCTGACCATGGCGCGGGCCGCGCCTTCGGCGAAGTTCAGGCCCATCAGGCGGCCGGCGGTCTTGTGCAGCTCGCGGGCCTCGCCGGTGTAGGGCGCGTCCAGGCGCATCAGGCGGTCGCGGTGCGGCACTTTGGTGGCGGGGTCGCCGCCGTCCAGGGCTTCGACCCAGTACACGGCGCCGTCGGCCAGGGGCGAGGCCCAGAACTGGCGCGGCCCGGTGACCACGCCTTCCACGGGCACGCCTTCTTTCAGCGGCACGCGGGCCAGCTCGCGCAGGGGCTTGCCGTTCAGGTCGAGCACGCTGACCTGCGTGGGGAAGTCGTTCCAGGCCACTTGGTAGCTGAAGGGCGGCACCAGGCGCTCGGTGAGCAGCGCGCTGGCGTTGCCGACGGTTTGCACGCGGGTGTACAGGCCGGGCGCGCCGATGGGGCGGGTGGCGCCGGTCTTCAGGTTCACGCGCAGCGGCTGGCTGGTGGCCAGGTGGGTGAACAGGGCCTCGTCCTGCGGGTTGGTCAGCAGGTTCTGCAGGGTGCGCTCGGGCGATGTTTTGCCCATGGACTCTTGGATGGTCGGGCCCGTGGGGGCCCCGGCCACAGGAGCGGCGCCGCGCTTGGCTGGCACGCTCAGCACCACCAACTCGTCGGTGCCCAGCCAAGCGGGGTCGTTGTCGAGCACCTGGTTGACCGACACGCCTTGGAGGCGGCGCAGCACGGGCTTGGCCACCTCGGCCACCCAGAGCTCGGTGCCGGCCTCCGTGCGGCGGTTCAGCAGCAGGCGCTGCCCGTCGGGCGACCAGCGCAGGCCGTGGAAGCCGCCGCCCGCGGGCAGGGGCACGGGCACTTCGGCGCCGCCGGTGGCGGGCTTCAGGCTCAGGGCCTCGATCGGGCTGATCAGCGCCGGGCCGTTGGCGCGGGCGTCCAGGCGCAGGCCGGCCAGGCGGGTGACGGGGCGGGCCAGCTCGGCCACGGGGCGGTGGCGGCGCAGCGTGACGCTGGCCAGCCAGCGCTGGTCGGGCGACAGGCTGTGCTGCGGCAGGGCCGGCGCGTCCAGCACCGCGCGCATGGCGGCCGAGGGCTCTTGGTAGGTGGGCGACTGGGCCAGCACGGGGGCGCTGGCCCACAGGCCGGCGACGACCAGCGCCAGGGCGCTGAAACGCGGGAGCTTGGGCATGGGGGAGGGGTTCCGGTTGGAAAGCCGGCACGCTACCAGCGCGGGCCGGAGAATGCCGCTTTTCACCCCCACACCGCACCGCGCCATGACCGTCACGCTCGCCAAGAAGCTGCCCGCCAGCACGCCGATCTTTGTCACCAGCACCGCCACCTGGGCGAAGGACAGCCAGGCCTTGAGCGCGCCGCAGCGCGCCTGGGCCAAGACCGTGGGCTTCACCGGCAAGGCCGACAGCCACGCCCTGCTGCCCGACGACAAGGGCGGACTCGCCCTGGTGCTGGCCGGCGTGCGCGCGGGCGACGACCCCTACGCCTTGGCCGCCCTGCCCCAGAGCCTGCCCACGGGCCGTTACCGCCTGCACGCCGACGGTCTGGCCGTGGACCCCCAAGCCGCCGCGCTGAGCTGGAGCCTGGGCGACTACGTGTTCGACGCCTACAAAGCCCGCGGCCGCGTGGGCGCTGAGCTGCTGCTGGCGCAGGGCCCCGAGGCCGAGCGCGGCATCGCCGTGGCCGGCGCCATGACGGCCGTGCGCGACCTCGTCAACACCCCCGCCGAGGCCATGGGCCCGCAGCACCTGGAGGCCACGGTCAAGGTGCTGGCCAAGGCGCACAAGGCCAAGGTCAAGGTGTGGGAGGGGGAGGCCCTGCTGAAGGCCAACTTCCCCGCCATCCACGCCGTGGGCCGCGCCGCCGCGGCCGACCGCCAGCCCCGCCTGATCGAACTGACCTGGGGCGACGCCAAGGCGCCGCTCTTGAGCCTGGTGGGCAAGGGCGTGTGCTTCGACAGTGGTGGCTTGGACATCAAGCCCGCCGACGGCATGCGCCTGATGAAGAAGGACATGGGCGGCGCGGCCAACGCGATCGGTCTGGCCATGCTGGTGATGGCGCTCAAGCTGCCGGTGCGCCTGCAGCTGCTGATCCCGGCGGTGGAGAACGCCATCAGCGGCAACGCCTTCCGCCCCGGCGACATCTTCCGCACGCGCAGCGGCCAGACCATCGAGATCGGCAACACCGACGCCGAAGGCCGCGTCATCTTGTGCGACGCGCTGACCTACGCCGCCGAAGGCAAGCCCGACCTGATCGTGGACATGGCCACCCTCACCGGCGCCGCCCGCGTGGCCCTGGGCGCCGAGCTGCCCGCGCTGTTCACGCGCGACACGGCCCAAGGCCGCGAGCTGACCGACCTGGGCCTGGCCGAGAAGGACCCGCTGTGGCCCCTGCCGCTGTGGCAGGGCTACCAGGTGCTGATCGACACGCCCGTGGCCGACATCAGCAACAGCGGCAGCAGCCCGCTGGCCGGCGCCATCACCGCGGCCCTGTTCCTCGAACGCTTCATCCCCGCCGACCAGCCCTGGCTGCACATCGACCTCTTCGCCTGGAACCCGCTGGCCCGCCCGGGCCGCCCCGTGGGTGGCGAGGCGCAGACGATTCGCACCCTGCTGCATTGGCTGGAGCGCCGCTACAGCGCCTGAGGCCGACCCCACGCGCAAAAGCCCGCCGAGGCCACCCGGCGGGCTTTTTCATGGGTGCTCGGTGGACTTCAGTGGGCCGCAGGCTGCCCCAAGCGGTACCAGTCCACGTCGCGCGTGGCGCGCATCGCGGCGGCCAGCAGGGCGAACAGCAACAGGGTGCCCAGCAGCAGCGAGGCCTTCTCCAGGTTCAGCACCACGTACAGCGCGCCATAGAGCAGCGCCACCCCCGCGCCCAGCAGTGCGCCGCCCCGCCAGTGCCCGAACAGGCCGCGCCCGTAGTGCGCCAGCAAGGTGGACGCCGCGGCCGCCGCCAGCGCGTAGGCGATGCCGAAGGCCAGGTGCTCCGACAGCGCCAGCAGCAGCAAGAAGAACAGCGCCAGCGCCAGCCCCACGAAGCCGTACTGCACCGGGTGCAGGCGGTGGCGGCCCAGCAGCTCGGCCAGCATCACGGCGGCCAGGGTCAGGGCGATGAACAGGAAGCCGTACTTGAGGGCGCGGTCGCTCAAGGAGTAGGGACTGACCGGGTCGATCAGCGACACGCCCAGCAGGTCCTCGCTGGCCTTGCCGGCGCGCAAATCGGCGGCGGCGGTGCTGGCCAGCTCGGTGACGCGCCAGGTGGCGGTGAAGCCGGTGTCGTTCACGTTGCGGTCCACCGGCAAGAAGCGGCCGTGGAAGCTGGGGTGCGGCCAGGCCGAACGGATCTGGGCTTGCACCGCGTTGGCGGCGGGCAGCAGGCGCAGGGATTCGGTGCCCAGCAGTTCCAGACGCAGGTCCACCTGAAGCGGGCCCTCGGGCTGAGCGGGGCTGGGGGGCAGTACAGCGTGCAGGCCGGCACCGCCGCTGCCATTGCCAGGGCGTGCGTTCAGCGCGGCGCCCTGTGCCAACACACCCACGCTGCGCAGCCCGCGCGCGTCGGACACGTCCAGCGTGATTGCCACCGGCCCGCAGCGCATGCTGCCTTCCAGTTTGTCGCTGCGCGGGCTGAGGTCGGGTGCGCTGTCCCACCGGGCGCTGAGGTGCAGCGGCGCGACGAAGGTGTTGACCTTGAACAGGCCGCGCTCCAGCTGCTGAGGCTTGAGTTCGCCTTGCACTTGCAGCGAGGCCGGCGTGTTGCGCAGTGCGAAGTCGCGCCGTTGGCGGCTGCGGCGCTCCAGCTTGCCCCGTGCGTCGTCGGTGGTTTCCACCGCCGTCCATTCTTCGGTGCACTCGCGCCGCAGGTAGGGCCCGGCGATGAGCTGCGGCCCCGCGGTGGCCTGGGCCACTTGCTCTTGCGCTTCTTGTTGTCGCGCTTGCCGCTCGGTCACCAGCCAATCGATGCGGGCCAGCACCACCGTCAGGCCCAGCCCCACCGCCATCAAGCCCAGGGCCTTGGCCCACGCTTCCCGTCGCATGCATCGCTCCTTGGTGTTGAGAAGCGGCCATGCTCGGCCGGGCCTGTGAAGCGATCAGGGGCTGTGTGAAGGCAGCGTGAAGCGCGCGCGAAAACCCGGCTGCGCGTTGTCGAAGGCCAGGCGCCCTCGGTGCAGGGTGGCCACCTGGCGGGCGATGGCCAGGCCCAGGCCGCTGCCCTTGCGGCCGTCGGGCTTGGTGCTGGCCACGAAGGGCTCGCCCAGTTGCGCCAGCAGGGCCTCGGGCACGCCCGGGCCGTGGTCGCGCAGGCTCAGCGTGGCATCCAGGCCGTGGCGCTGCAGGTCCAGCTCGATCGCGCTGCCGGTGGGCGCGAAGTCCACGGCGTTGCCCAGCAGGTTGTGCAGCAGCAGGGCCAGGGCCTCGGGGTCGGCATCCACCGTCACGGCGGGCCAAGGCTGGAGCTCGACCACCCGCAACTCCCGCTGCTCGCAGCGCGGGCGCAGCTCGCGCAGGGCCTGGCGCAGGGCCTCGTCCAGGCGCGTGGGCGTGGTGCTGGGGGCGCCTTGGGCTTCGAGCTTGGACAGGGCCAGCAGGCGTTCGACCAGCGCGTGCAGGCGGTCGCTTTGCTCCACCACCTGGCGGGCGAAGCGTTCGCGGTCGGCGTCGGGCAGGGGCTCTTGCAGCAGCTCGCCGGCGCCGCGCAGGCCGGTGAGGGGGCTCTTCAACTCGTGCGTCAGCGCGCGCACGCGGCGCTCCCAGTCGTCGCGCCCCTCCAACCGGCGGCGCATGGCGTCCATGGCCTGGGCCAACTCGCCCAGCTCGCCCGCCAGCACGGGGGCCTGGAGCGCGCTGCCGGCCTGCACCTGCGTGGCGTAGGTGCGCAGGCGGCGCACGTTCCACACCAGCCAGGCGGTGACGGCGCCGCCCAGCAGCAGCGAGGCCCCGAGCAGGGCCAGGCCCAGGCGCCACACGCGGTGCTCGGTGCGGGCGATGAGCGGCGCCAGCGAGGCCACGGGCTTGCCCACGCTGGCCACGCCGATGACGCGCCCTTGCGCGTCGCGCACCGGCGCGGCCACCTGCAACACGAGGGTGGCGTCGTCTTCGGGCTGGGTGCGCGTGGCGCGGGCGCCGTACTCGCCACGCAAGGTGCGCAGCACGTCGTTCCAGCGGCCGTAGTCCTGCCCCACGGCGCTGGGGCTGCCGGTGTCGATCAGCACGCGGCCTTGGGCGTCGGTGAGGTAGATGCGCAGGTCCAGGCGTTCCTTTTGCAGGCCCCAGATCTGCGCGTTCAGCTCGCGCTGGCCGAAGCGCTGCAGGCGGGCTGCCAGCGGCGCCAAGTCGCGGCCGGCGGCCAGGTCGTCGGCGGCCATCTCGGCCACGAGGTTGGCGGTGTCGACCAGCAGGTCCTCCATCACCTCGCGCACGTTGGGCTTCACCTCGCCCAGCACCACGCGCAGGATGAACCAGGCGGTGAGCCCGCTCAGCACGAAGAAGGCGAGCAGGACGCGAAAGCCCAAATGCATGTCAGTGGCGCCCGGCCGCCCGAAGCCACTGAGCGCCCCCTTGGGGGGTGGCGAGCGACGGCGAGACTGGGGGTCGTTCCATCTCAGCGGTCCAAGGCGTAGCCCAGGCCCCGGTGGGTGCGGATGGCGTCGTCGCCCAAACCCGCCTCGCGCAGCTTGGCGCGCAGGGTCTTGATGTGGGTGTCCACGGTGCGGTCCAAGCTCTCGCTGCCAGGGCCCCAGGCGGCGTCCAGCAACTGCTCGCGGCTGAGCGTGCGGCCTTGCGCGCCGTGCAGGGCCTGCAGCAGGGCGAGTTCGCGCCGGGTCAGGTCCAGGCGGCGGCCTTGCACGTGGGCGTCGAGTTCGCCCACCACGAGACCGGCTGGTCCGGGCTGGGCCGCGGCGCTGCGGCGCAGCAGCGCGCGCACGCGGGCCACGAGTTCGCGCACGCCAAAGGGCTTGGCCAGGTAGTCGTCGGCGCCCAGTTCCAGGCCGAGCACTTTGTCGAGCTCCTCGCTGCGGGCGCTGAGCAGCAGCACCGGGGTGGCGTCGCCCTGCTGGCGCAAGGCCTTGAGCCAGTCCAAGCCCGAGCCGTCGGGCAGGCCGATGTCGAGCACGGCCACGCGGGGCGGTCGCTGCGCCCAGGCCGCACGGGCCCCGGCCAACCAGGCGTGGTGCTCGACGGCCAGCCCCTCGCGCTGCAGCGCGAACACCACCGTTTGCGCGATCGCCGGGTCGTCCTCCAGCAGCAGGATCACCGGACGCCCTTGGCCCCCAGGATCGGGAACAGGTCGATCAGGCCGCTTTGCAGCAACTCCACCGCCAGCGCGGCCAGGATCAGGCCCATGAGCCGCGTCATGATGTTGATGCCCGTGGTGCCCAGCACCCGGGCGATCTTGCCGGCGGCGCTGAACACCAGCACCACCACCAAAGCCACCACCACGCCGTAGCCCACGAGCACGGCCTGCTCCCACCACAGCTTGGACTTCTGGGCGTAGATCACCATGGTCGAAATGGTGGCCGGGCCGGTGAGCAGCGGGATGGCCAGGGGCACCACGGCGATGTTGGCGCCGGCGCCCTCGGTTTCGACCTGCCCTCCTTCGGGCGGCTTGGCGTTGAGCATTTGCAGCGCGGTGATGAGCAGCAGGGTGCCGCCGCCCACCTGGAAGCTGGCGATGGAGATGCCGAAGAACTCGATCAGCTTCAGGCCCAGCAGCGCCGACAGAGCGATGACCATGAAGCTGGTGAAGGCCGCCACGCGGATGGTTTGCTTGCGCTGCGTGCGGTCGAATTCTTGGGTGAACGCGATGAAGAAGGGCAGGATGCCGATCGGGTTCACCATCGCCAGCAGGGCGACCAGGGGTTTGTAGAGGTCCATGCGGCGATTGTGGTGGCGGGCTCAGTCGCGCAGGCTCCGCACATACGCCAGACCGGCCGCCGTGCGCGCGCCCCACCAACTGCACAGCTCGCCGTCCACCTGGCGCACGCGCGCTTGCGGCGCCAGGGCCTGCACCTCGGCCAGGTGGTGCGCTTCGAAGGCGTAAGGCTCGCTGGACAGCCAGACCTCGTCCGCCTGCCCCCACACGGGGTCCCCGGGCACCAGGGTGGGGTAGCGGGCGGCACCGCGTTCGCCGCCTCGGACCGCGGGCAACGGGGACCAGCCCGCCTGGGCCAGCAGGCGGGCGATGTAGGTGTCCTGGGCCACCCCCATCCAGGGGGCGCGCCAAATCAGGTACAGCACCGTTCGCGGTGGGTGAAGGGGCGGCTCGCTGAGCGCGAGGGCGAGTTCGGCGCGCAGCGCGTCGGCACGCGCGCGCACCCCGGGCAGGTGGGCGAAAGGCGCCGCCAATTGCTCGACGAGCGCCGGCACGTCGTCCGGGCCCTGCGGGTGCGTGACGAGCCGCTCGATGCCCCAGTCGGCCATCGCGTCGAAGGTGGCCACGGTGTTTTCGTCCACGTTCAGCACCACGTGCGTGGGGGCCAGCGCCTGCAGGCGGGCCAGGTGGACGTCTTTGGTACCACCCACCTTGGGCACCTCGGCCAGCGCGGCGCGGGGGTGGGTGCAAAAGCCGGTGCGCGCCACCAGCCAGGGCCCCAGACCCAGCGCGACGAGCAACTCGGTGGCCGAAGGCACCAGGCTGGCGATGCGGGGGGCGGCCAAATCCCTAGCTTTGGGGGGCATTGCGGGTTTTCTCTCGGGGCATAAAACCAACAGCCACCGGCACTTGACTGTCATTCGTCATGAAGGACCCGAATAATGCAACGGCCGGTTGGATGCGTTGATTCGTTGGTTGTGATGGGTTGAAGCTCCGTTCTGGTTTTTGTGTGCATTGAATAGGTTAGGGGCATCCCCATGAACAACAAGCTCTACGTCGGCAACCTCGCTTACAGCGTGCGCGACGAATCCCTGCATCAAGCGTTCGCGCAATTTGGCACGGTCAATTCGGCCAAAGTCATGATGGACCGCGAAACGGGCCGTTCGAAGGGCTTCGGCTTCGTCGAAATGGCGACCGACGCGGAAGCGCAAGCCGCCATCAACGGCATGAACGGCCAGGCCCTGGAAGGCCGTCCGGCCGTGGTGAACGTGGCCCGTCCGCGTGAGCCGCGTCCTGCCGGCTTCGCCAGCCCCTACGGCCGTGGCCCGGGTGGCAACGGCGGTTACGGTGGCGGCGGTGGCGGTGGCTACCGCGGCGGCAACGACCGCGGCGGTTACTGATCGCCGGTCGGCCTCAGGCCGACAGCCGCCCTGCGGGGCGGCACCCCGAACACGGGCAGCCTGCGAGCAGCGGGCCGCCCGTTTCTTTTTGCGCGCCGCGCGGTCACTGCCAGCGGCTGGGTCCGCGGATGAGGGCCAGTGCGGGCGAGGGGTCGGTGACCTTGGCGTCGAAGGGGTGGTCGCGCCGGCCGCCCAGGTGCGCCAGGATCTTGCGCACGTACAGCCGGGTCTCGGCGTAGGGCGGGATGCCGCGGTAGCGGTTCACCGCGCCCTCGCCCGCGTTGTACGCGGCGGCGGCCAGGCTGATGTCGCCCTCGTAGTACGCCAGCAGCCAGCGCAGGTAGGCCATGCCACCGCGCAGGTTCTGCGTCGGGTCCATCAGGTTGCGCACGCCGAAGCGCTTGGCGGTGTCGGGGATCAACTGCATCAGGCCTTGCGCGTTCTTCGGCGACACGGCGTTGGGGTTGAAGTTCGACTCGGTGGCCACGATGGCCAGCACCAAGGCCGGGGCCAGTTGGTACTCCGGGGCCACCAGGTTCACGAAGCGCACGATGACCTCGGGCGCTTGGGCCGGGGGCGCGGGCCAGGGCCGCTCGGCGGGCTTGGCGCCTTTGGCGGGGGCGGTCTTGGCGGCCAAGGGCGGTGGGTCGCCGTCAGGCGGGCGCAAGCAGGGCGGTGGGGGGCCCAAGGGCTCGCCCAGCCGGGCCATCATGTTCTGCGCCTGGGGCATCCCTTGCTCGGCGGCCGCGGCGAACAGGTGCGCGGCCTGGGCCTCGTCGCGCAGGATGCCGCGCGAGTTGGTCAGCATCCAGGCCAAGTTGAACTGCGATTCGGCGTCCCCGAAGCGTGCGGCGCGG
Source organism: Inhella crocodyli (assembly GCF_004004565.1). Lineage (GTDB taxonomy): Bacteria > Pseudomonadota > Gammaproteobacteria > Burkholderiales > Burkholderiaceae_C > Inhella > Inhella crocodyli. The sequence continues at coordinate 62,301 of NZ_SACM01000004.1, read as the reverse complement.
CAGTAGAGCTGGGCGGCGCGCTCGGGGTCGCGCAGGCCGTGCTCGCCGTGCTCCAGGGCGATGGCCTCCTCGCGCCAGCGCAGCACCTGCTCTGGCACCACCGTGCCCTGCTCTTGCGGCGGCGGCGTGTAGCGCGGCAGGTCTTCCAGGCGCAGCGCGGGCGCCGGGCTTTGTGCCTGCACCGCGCTGGCCAGCAGGCCCAGGGCCCACAGCGCCTGTCGCATCAGTAGCGTTCGGCGCGCAGCACCGTCACGTCGCTGAAGTACAGCACCACGCTGTAGTGCGGGGCGTACTTGCTGAGCACGGCCTGGGCGATGGCGTCGGCCACGGCGGTGTCGCAGATCACCTTGACCTCGATCGTGCGGTCGGCCTCCCAGTCGCCGTCCCGGTCGCCTTCGGGGAAGGCGCCGCGCACTTCGCTGATGGTCCAGGCGTGGGCCTGGTGGCGCCGCAACTCGGCCAGCAGGCGCGGCTCCAAGGCGGCCTCGGCCACCAACGTGAGTTTGGTTTTCGGGTGCTTGTTCATCGCGCGAAGTGCGGGGCCAGGTGCAGGTACAGCGGGATGCCGACGAGCAGGTTGAACGGGAAGGTCACGCCCAGGGCGCAGGCGATGGCCAGGCCGGTGTTGGCCTGCGGCACCGCCACCCGCAACGCGGCCGGCGCGGCAATGTAGCTGGCGCTGGCCGCCAGCGTGGCCAGCAGCGCGACCCCACCGGCTTGCAAGCCCAGCAGGTGGCCGGTGCTGGCGCCGGCCAGGGCCAGCACCGGGGGCAAGCTGCAGCCCACCAGCACGAGCTTGAGGCCATGGCGCTTGAGCGCCCCGAGCTGGCCACCGGCCACCAGGCCCAGTTCGAGCAGGAACAGGGCCAGCACGCCCTTGAAGGGGTCGATGAACACCGCCTTGATCGGTGCCACGCCGGCGTCACCGGCCACCGCGCCAATCAGCAGGCCGCCCATCAGCAGCAGCACGCTCTTGCCCAGCAGCACCTCGTGCGCGAGCAGGTCCCAGCGGATGCGGCCTTGTTTGGCGTCGGCCCGCTTGAGCGCCAGGCGCGCCAGCACGATGCCCACCACCAAGCCCGGTGCCTCCATCACCGCCACCCACAGCGGGGCGTGCGCCTCGTGCGGCAGGCCGGCGCGCTGCACGGCGGTGAGGGCCACCGCGAAGGTCACGACACTGACCGAGCCGTAGTGGGCCGACAGACCGGCCGCGTCCACCGGACTCAGGCCCGCCAGGCGCAGCAGGGGTGCCACCACCAGGGGCACCAGGGCGCCCAGGGTCACGACGGCCAGCACCTGGGGCAGCAGGTCCATCAGCGGCTGACGGCTGAGCTCCAAACCGCCCTTCAGGCCGATGGCCAGCAGCAGGTAGATGGTGAGGGTTTCGTACAGGGCCTCGGGCAGGCGCAGGTCGCTCTTGACCAAGCGCGCGAAGACCCCGAGGGCGAAGAAGAGGACCACGACATCGAACATGGGCGGGCATTGTCCCGAATCGGCAGAGGCCTCAGCGGCCCCAGCCCTCTTGCCATTTGACGAAGACCTCGGTGCGCGACTGGGGCTCGCCCGCGGGCCGCGCGTGGCTGGCGCCCACGCTCCAGTTGCGCAGCGGCCCCTCGCGGGCCAGCCAGGTCAGGGTGCTGATGGTGTCGCGGTCGTCCCAGCCGGCCAGCAAGGCCTCGCCCACCCGCTGGCTGCGCGTGCGCTGGTGCACCAGGCGCAGGGCCTGGGCGGCCGAGGGCAGCAGCACCAGCTTGAGCGCGTTGCTGCGCTCGCTCAGGGCCCAGCCCCCGGTGGGCGATTGCAAGCGGCTGCGCGCGGCGCGCCACTCGGCCAGCAGGCCCCAGCCACCGATCGATTGCCGGTTGCTGACAAACACCGAGCCGTGCGCACCGGGCACCACGCGGTCGGCGTCGACGTCCAGCAAGCGGCCCGCTTCCAGCTCCAGGTTCACGAACGACAGGCGCGGGCCGGGGTGCGTGCCCAGGCCCAGCGACAGGCTGTTCGCCGCGTGCAAGGCGCCCCCGGTGCGGGCGCGCAGGCGCTGCAGGTTGGCGTGGCCCCACAGCTCGGTGTCGCGCGGCCCCAGCAGAAACCAGCCGGGCTGCACGGCCTGGCCCACGGTCTCGCCCGCGGGCACGCCGCGGCGTGCATCGCGCAGGGTGCGCACATCTTGCAGGCGCAGGGTGCCCTCCAGCTCGTAGAGCGGGAAGGCGCTCGAGGTGTCGGCCTGCGGGTGCAGGGCGTAGCCCGTCTCCAGGGTGCTGCGCCGGATGCCGGCCTGCGGCACGAACCCGTTGTCGTTGACGAAGCCGGCGCCGATGGACTCCCAATGGGCGTTGACCCGCCAGTGCTCGCCGCGGTGCCGCCACAGCAGCCAGGCGTTGTGGCTGCCCAGCGCCGCGGCGCGCTGCAGCTGCCCGTCGGCCCCCAAGGCGGTGCTGTCTTGGCTTCGCAGCAGGTGGCCGCTGAGCTGGTCGGTCGCGCTCAGGTGCCACAGGCCGTCGAAGCCGGCCACCGCGGTGTGGCGCCCGGCGCCCCAATCGCGCAGGCTGACTAAGGGCGCCAGCGCGCCGGACCCGCCGTCGGGGCCCAGGCCCCAGCGGTGGCGGGCGAAGAGCAGCGTGGACGGCAAGGTGTTGTCGGCGCTGTCAGTGGCATAGGCCCCGGGCCGCAGCCAGGTGCCGCCGGGTTCGTCGCGCATCAACAGGGCGGTGGCCTCGTCGTGCACGCCGCGCCAGGTGGCGCGCAGGCCCGCGCGGGGCGCGGCCACGGCGCGCGAGTAAAACGCCGCCAGGCCCCGCGCTTGGCCCCAGTCGTCCGGGGGCTGCTGGCCCACGACGTCGCTGCTTTCCAAAAAGAACGCGCGCTTCTCGGGCAAGAAGAGGGCGAACTGGGTGTTGCCGCTCAATTGGGGCGCGTCGAGTTCGTCCTGGGAGAAATCGGGCCGCCACAGGCCGTCGACCACCCAGTCGGCGCGCGGCCGCCATTGCAGGGCCAGGCCCAAGTTGCCGCGCTGCGCGCTGCGCTCGGCCTCGGTGCGCCGCCAGGTGCCCTCGGCCTTGACGCGCAGGTGGCTGGCCTCCAGCCAACTGGCCGGGAGTTCGGCCAATGCGTCCAGCGTGTGCATGTCGCGGATGGCGTTGGCGTCCTGGCGCTCGCGGGCGGTGCTGGTCAGGGCGATGGGCAACTCGCGCGGCACGCGCCGCGTGAAGGCGAAGCGCCAGGGCAGGCCGCCGTCTTGGGCGTAGCGCAAGTTGATCAGCGGCCAGCGGATTTCCACCGTGTAGCCGTCGGCCGTGCGCTGGGCCGCCGCCTCGACCTCGAGGAAGTCGGGCGTTTCGTCCTCGCCGTCGGTGGCCGCGGTGTAGACGCCGTCGGCGACCACGCCGGCGGGGTTGACGCGCAAAAACTGCGCGATCTGTTGCCGGCCCATGGCGTCGACCCACACCGTCACCGAGTCCTGGTCGGGCCAGACCTGATCGCGTCGCAGCAGCGGGGCCAGCAGGCGTGCCGGTTCGGGGTCGGTGGCGGTGATGGCGAACACCAGCGCATGGGGCTCGACCAGCACCTGCACGCGCGTGCGGTAGGCGCCGGCGTCGGGCCGTGAGTCGGGCCGGAACTGGCGGAAGGCCTCGAAGGCGGGCACCTCGCGCCACACGGCCTCGTCGAGGCGGCCGTCGATGCGGGGACGGGCTTCGTGCGGCCCGAGCACGTGGCCGGGCAAGGGGGGCGCGGCGAAGCTCGCGGCAGCGCCCAGCAAGACGCTGCCAGCAGCGCTGCGAAAGAAAGCGTTCATGGTGTGGGTCGGCCGCAGGGGGCGGCCTCGGGAAGGGGACGACGCAAGCGCCCCGGTTCAAGGGCGCGGCGGGAATTGGCGGTGGCGGCGCGGGGTGCGCCGCTCAGGGCTTCAGCAGGGGTGGAGCACCTTCAGCATGTCGTCCTCCTTGGGGCGCGGGGCCCTGGCGGTCGGGAGAGGCGCGCAGTGTAGGCAGCGTCCCAGACCCGAGCAAGCGTGCGGAAAGTCAGTCCGCCGCGCGCTTCTTGCGGGCCCGGCCGCTGAAAAGGCGGTCGTACAACGCGTTGGGCAGCAGGCGCATCAGCTTGGCCACCACGCCCATCTGCCAGGGGATGACGCGGTAGCTGTCGCCCTCGGCGATGGCGCGGAAGGCGCGCTCGGCGAAGGCCTCGGCCGGCATCAAGAACGGCATGCTGTAAGCGTTGCCTTGGGTGAGGGGCGTGTCGATGTAGCCCGGCACGATGGTCACCACCTTCACGCTCGCCGCGCGGCATTCCAGGCGCAGGCTTTCGCAATAGGCCACCACGCCACTCTTGCTGGCGCAGTAGGCGCCGTGGCCCGCCAAGCCACGGATGGCGGCGACGCTGGCCACGCCCACCAGCGCGCCGCTGCCGCGCTGTCGCATGGGCCCGATGAAGGGCTGGAAGGTGGCGGCGGTGCCGAAGAGGTTGGTCGTCACGACCTGCTGGAACACCGGCAGGTCGGCCGCCAGCGCCGTGTCCACGCCAATGCTGATGCCCGCGCTGGCGATGACCACGGCCGGCAGGCCCTGCTGGGCGATGCACTGCTGCGCCACGGCGGCCATCGCCGCGGCATCGGCCACGTCGGCGGCGTACACGGCCCAGCGCGCGGGGTCCAGCGATTGGGCGTGGGCCCAGTCGCTGACCACGCCGGTGCGACGCGCCACCAGGGCCAGGCGGTAGCCCGCTTGGTAGTAGCGCAATGCCAAGGCCTGGCCGATGCCGCTGGAGGCCCCGGTGATGAACACGACGGGCTGGTGGAGGGCGAGGGCGGTCATGGGGCGTTGGGTCCGGGACGCAGGGCCTTGGGCGGGAGGTCGGTGCGGCTGGGCCCGCCAAAGCGCAGCAGGCCCTGGGCGTGGTCGTAGTCGAACCCGCGCACTTGCATGCGGGCGCCCTGCCCAGTCTGCACCTGGGTCGCGGCGCGGCTGCGGGCGGTGCGCGCGTCCACGTGCACCTCCATGGCCTCGGTGTCCAGGCGCATTTCGGCGCGCTCGTCACCCGGCTCGGTGCCGGCCACCAGGCGCATCAGGCGCACCTGGCCGCTCAGTTGCAGCACGCTGCCGTCGCGCGGGCCCTCGGCGCGGGCGGCCTGGACCACCAGCCATTGGCCGGCGGTGTTGCGGGCGCGCAGGTGCACGCCGTCGATCTCGATGCGGTCGGTGTCGGGGTAGTGCCGCAGCACGTCGCCCCGCACCCAGGCCTGGGGCTGGCCTTGGGCGTCGAAGCGCTGCAACTCGAAGCCCTGCATCTCGTAGTCGGGTTGGTGCCGCGGCGGGATGGGCACCGTGGGCCCCTCGGGCGCGGGCGATTGCTTGACCAACCAGCCCGTGCCGGCCGCCAACAAGGCCATCACGGCCAGCGGCAGGTACTGGCCCAGCCAGCCCTGCAAGCGCCAGACGAAAGGTTGGCGTTGCTTGACCCGGCCGCGGGCCGCACCCGACAGCGGTGCGAGGGGGGAGGCGTCCGTCGGGGCCATCAGCGTCCGCCGTCCAGCGTCGTCAGGTGGCCCTGGAGCAGCGCGCCGTAGCGGCCGTTGGCCACCAGCATCAGGTCGCAGGCTTCGCGCGCGGCACCGTAGCCGGCCGGGGCCTGGGTGACGTGGTGGGCGATGGCCCGCACCTCGGCGTGCGCCTGGGGCGGGGCGATGGCCAGCGCAGCGCGGGTCATCAGGGGCAGGTCGGGCCAGTCGTCGCCCATGGCGGCCACGTCGGCCCAGTCCACGCCCAGTTCGGCCAGCAGCGGCGTGGCGGCGGCCAGCTTGTCGTGGATGCCGAAGCGCGCGTGCACCAGGCCCAGGTCGGCCACGCGGCGACGCACGGCGGGCGCATCGCGGCCGGTGATGACGATGGGTTCGATGCCGCCGGCGCGCAGCAGCTTCAGCCCGTGGCCGTCCAGGGTGCTGAAGGCCTTGAAGGCCTCGCCTTGCTCGCCGATGTAGATGCGGCCGTCGGTCAGCACGCCGTCGACGTCGAAGATCGCGGCCTTGAGGCCCAACGCGCGGCCTTGGGCGCGCAGCAACAGTTCGGGCGGGAAGGTCAGCGTCGGCTGCATCAGATCACCTTGGCGCGCATCAGGTCGTTGATGCCGATGGCGCCAGCCAGTTTTTTGTCGGCGTCCAGCACCAAGACCACGGTGATGCGCGCCTCTTCCATCAGGTCGGCCGCGTCCACGGCCAAGGCCTCTGCGCTGACGGTGCGCGGCGTGCGGTGCATCACCTCGGCGGCCGTGAGGCTGCGCAGGTCTTGGCCGCGCTCGATCAAGCGGCGCAAATCGCCGTCGGTAAAGATGCCCAGCAGGCGGTCGTCGGTGTCCACCACAGCGGCGCAGCCCAGGCCCTTGTCGGACATCACGCGCATCATGTCGGTGAAGGCAGCTTCGGGCGCCACGCGGGGCAGCGCATCGCCGCTGCGCATCAGGTCCTTCACGTGCGTGAGCAACTTCCGACCCAGCGCGCCGCCGGGGTGGCTGCGCGCGAAATCCTCGGGGCGGAAGCCGCGTGCGTCCAGCAGGGCCACGGCCAGCGCGTCGCCCAGGGCCATCTGCGCCGTGGTGCTGGCGGTGGGGGCCAGGTTCAACGGGCAGGCCTCTTGGTCGACGCGGGAGTCGAGCACCAGGTCGGCGTGCCGGCCCAGGGTCGACTCGGCGCGGCCGGTGATGGCGATGAGCGTAACGCCCAGTCGCTTGAGCACGGGCAGGATGGCGGCCAACTCGTCGCTCTCGCCGCTGTTGGACAGCGCCAGCACCAGGTCTTGCGGGGTGACCATGCCCAGGTCGCCATGGCTGGCCTCGGCCGGGTGCACGAACATGGCCGGCGTGCCCGTGCTGGCCAGGGTGGCGGCGATCTTGCGCCCGACATGCCCGCTCTTGCCCATGCCCATGACCACCACGCGGCCGCGGCAGGCCAGCACGGCGGCGACGGCGGCTTCCATGGGGGGGCCGACGCGGTCGACCAGGGCCGACAGGGCGGCGGCTTCGATGCGCAGGGCTTCGCGGGCGGCCTCGATGGCGCGGGGGGCGGCGGTCATGGGGTCAGTTTAGTGAGCGAGGGCCTCAGAGCGCGAAGTCGTAGTCGACGATCAGCGGCGCGTGGTCGCTGAAGCGCGGCTCCAGGTGGATCTTTTCCTTCTTCGCCGTGGCGGCCAGCCCCGGCGTGGCGATTTGGTAGTCCAGGCGCCAGCCCACGTTCTTGGCGTAGGCCTGGCCGCGTTGGCTCCACCAGGTGTATTGCTCTTCCTTTTGGTTCAAGGTGCGGAACACGTCGACGAGTCCGGCCTCGCCAAACAGGGCGTCCAGCCAGGCGCGCTCTTCGGGCAGGAAGCCGCTGTTCTTCTGGTTGCCCTTCCAGTTCTTCAGGTCGATGGCCTTGTGCGCGATGTTCACATCCCCCACCAAGATGAACTCGCGCTCGGCCTTCAAGGCCGCCAGGTGCGGGGCCATCGCGGCCAGAAAGCGGAACTTGGCCTCCTGGCGCTCGGGCCCGCTGCTGCCGCTCGGGAAGTAGCAGCTGATCAGGCTGAGCTTGCGCCCCGGCTTGTCGTAGCGCACCTCCACCCAGCGGCCCTCGGCGTCGAACTCGGGCGAGCCGAAGCCCACGATCACGTCGCTGGGCTCGTGGTGCACGTACATCCCCACCCCGGAGTAGCCCTTCTTCTCGGCGTAGTGGAAGTGGCCGCGCAGGCGCCCGCAGGTGTCGAAGGCGCCGGCCACCACGTCGCCCTGGGCCTTGACCTCTTGGACGCCCACCGCATCGGCCTTCTGGGTCTTGAGCCAGTCGAAGAAGCCCTTGGTGGCCGCCGAGCGGATGCCGTTGAGGTTGGCGGTGATCAATCGCATGGCAGGTGTTTCCTGGGGGCAACAGTGGGGGGCAGATTCTGCCGGCCGTCATCGTGGGGCGGGGCGCCCTCGGCAGAATCGCCGCACCCCGAGACGCGCCGCCATCCGACGGGCCTGCAGCCCGCAGCGGCGCCCCCAACTGGAGTTCCACCCATGACCCCTCGCTACACCCTGTTGGCCCTGAGCCTGGCCGCCGCCCTGCCTGCCCTGGCCCAAAGCACGGACGCCAAGGACAAGACCCAGCTCGAAACCGTGGTGATCACGGCCGAGCGCCGCGTCGAGCGCATCCAGGACGTGCCCAATGCCGTGTCGCAGGTCAGCGGCGACAAGCTCGACGCCTTGGCCTCGGGCGGCCAGGACGTGCGCTTTCTGAGCGGCCGCGTGCCCAGCCTGAACATCGAGTCGAGCTTCGGCCGCGCCTACCCCCGCTTCTACATCCGCGGCTACGGCAACACCGACTTCCGCCTGAACGCCAGCCAGCCGGTCAGCGTGGTGTTCGACGACGTGATCCAAGAGAACCCCATCCTCAAGGGCTTCCCGGTGTTCGACACCAAGGCCGTGGAAGTGATCGCCGGTCCGCAGGGCACTCTGTTCGGCCGCAACACCCCCGCCGGCGTGGTGAAGTTCGATTCGGTCAAGCCCAGCAAGGCCCAAGACGGCTACGCCAGCATCAGCGCCGGCACCTACGGCTCGCTGAACCTGGAAGGCGCCTTCAACCTGCCCCTGGGCGGCGATTGGTCGGCCCGCGTGTCGCTGCTCAACCAGCGCCGTGGCGATTGGGTGAAGAACACCTACGCCGCCGGCCCTACCAAGGAAACCGAGGGCTACCGCGACACCGCCGTGCGCCTGCAAGCCCTGTACGAACCGAGCAAGGACTTCAGCGCCTTGTTCAACGTGCACCACCGCGACCTGGACGGCAGCCCCCGCCTGTTCCGCGCCAACATCATCCAGCCGGGCACCAACGACCTGGTGGCCGGCTTCCGCCCCGATCGCATGAGCATCGACGGCGTGAACGAGCAGACGCTCACCCAAACCGGGGGCAGCGCCCGCCTGAAGTGGGCGCTGGGCGGCTTCGACCTGTACTCGGTCACCGGCTACGAGTCGGTCAAGCCCTTCTCGCGCGGTGACATCGACGGCGGCTTCGGCGCCAGCTTCCTGCCGCAGATGGGCCCGGGCTTCATCCCCTTCCCGGTCGAGACCTCCGACGCCCTGCGCGACCACCGCCAGCTGAGCCAGGAATTCCGCCTGGAGAGCACCGCCAAGGGCGGCTTCAAGTGGCAGGCCGGCGTGTACCTGTTCGACGAGACCTACGTCGTCGAGGCCAAGGACTGGCTGACCCCGCTGACCACCAGCACCCGCCAAGACAACCGCGCCTATGCGCTGTTCGGCAACGTCAACCAAGACCTGGGCGACGGCTGGTCGCTGCGCGCGGGCCTGCGCTACACGCAGGACAAGAAAGACCTGTCGACCACCAGCAGCAACCCGGCGCGCCTGCAGGCCTTCAATGGCGTCACGGCCAAGACCGACGACAGCAAGTGGAACTGGGACGCCTCGCTGGCCTACAAGCTGGACCGCGACACCAACGTCTACGGCCGCTTGGCCACGGGCTTCCGTGCCTCGTCCATCCAGCCGGCGGCCGAGTTCAACCCGCAGAGCCAGGCCAAGCCCGAGGACATCACGTCCTTCGAACTGGGCCTGAAGAGCGAGTTCTGGCAGCGCAAGGCCCGCCTGTCGGCCGCGGTGTTCAGCTACGAGGTCAAGAACCAGCAGCTGACGGCCGTGGGCGGTGGCAACAACGCCAACCGCCTGATCAACGCCAAGAAGACCAGCGGCAAGGGGGTCGAGTTCAACCTGGAGCTGCTGCCCGTGCCCGAGCTGCTGCTGACGGTGGGCGGCTCCATCAACAACGTCACATTCAAGGACCCCAACCTGCAGGTTGACGCCTGCGGCAACGGCTGCACCTTGCGCGACCGCGTGACCGCCCCGGCCAACCCGGCGGCCTTCAAGTTCGCGCCCACGGTCGACATCAACGGCAACCAGCTGCCGCAAGCGCCCAAGACCACCCTGAACCTGACCGCGCGTTACACCTGGAACTTGGCCAGCGGCGACGAGCTCTACGTCTTCACCGACTGGGCCTACCGCTCGAAGGTCAACTTCTTCCTGTACGACTCGGTCGAATTCACGGGCAAGAGCTTGACCGAAGGCGGCGTGCGCCTGGGCTACGTGTTTGGCAACGGCAAGTACGAAGCGGCGCTGTTCGCCCGCAACGTGACGAACCAGATCCGCACGACCGGCGCGATCGACTTCAACAACTTCACCGGCTTCATCAACGACCCGCGCACCTACGGCATCAGCTTCAAGGCGATGTTCTAAAGCGCCTCCGGGTTAACGCCCCCGTCAACGCCGCGCCCTGGGCGCGGCGTTGTTGTTTGTCTCCCTAGAATCGACCGACCATGTCCCAGGACCGCGCCGCCCAAGAGTTCATCGCCTTTGCCGTGCAGGCGGGCGTGCTTCGCTTTGGCGAGTTCAAAACCAAGGCCGGGCGCCTGAGCCCTTACTTCTTCAACGCCGGCCTCTTCGACGACGGCGCCAAGCTCGATCGCTTGGCCAGTGCCTACGCCGAGCGCCTGCTGCCCCACGTGGGCGAGTTCGACCTCGTGTTCGGCCCGGCCTACAAGGGCATCACCTTGGCCGCCGCCTTGGCCATGGCCCTGGCCCGTGCCGGTCACAACAAGCCCTACGCCTACAACCGCAAGGAAGCCAAGGACCACGGCGAAGGCGGCGTGCTCGTGGGGGCGCCCCTGGCGGGTCGGCGCGTGCTGATCGTGGACGACGTGATCAGCGCCGGCACCTCGGTGCGCGAGAGCATCGCCATGATCCGCGCCGCGGGTGGCACGCCGGTGGCCGTGGCCATCGCCCTGGACCGCCAGGAAAAGGGCGTGGCCGGCGGGCAAGACCTGCCCGAATCGGCCGTGCAGCAGGTGCAGCGCGAGCATGGGCTGGCGGTGCACGCCATCGCCAGCTTGGCCGACTTGCTGCGCTTCGTGGACAGCGCCCCGGAGGCCCGCCAGCACGCCGAGGCGGTGCAGGCCTACCGCCAGCGCTACGGGGTGGCCTGAACGTGGTCGCGCGGCGCCTGGTGGGGGCACTGCTGGCCTGTGCGCTGGCGCCGTCGGCCTGGGCCGGCATCTACAGCTGCACCACGGCCGATGGCCGCCGCCTGACCTCGGACCGTCCCATCGCCGAGTGCCTGGCGCAGGAGCAAAAGATCCACCGCAGCGACGGCTCGGTGCGCGAGCGCCTGCCGCCATCCTTGTCGCCCGAGCAGGCGGCCGCGCTGGAGCTCAAGCGCCGAGAGGAGGCCGTGGCCCGTGCCGCCCAGGCCGACGCCATGCGCTACGACCGCAACCTGCTGGCGCGCTACCCGAACAAGACCGTGCACGACAAGGCGAGGCAGGCCGCGCTGGACGACCAGTCCAAGGCGCAGGCGCTGTCGGAGCGTCGCTTGGCCGACCTGGCCAAAGAGCGAAAGGGCCTGGACGAAGAGGCGGAGTTCTACAAGGGCAAAGCCCTGCCGCCCAAGCTGCGCCGCCTCGTGGACGCGAACGACGCCGCGCGCGACGCGCAGCTCGTGGCGATCGCCAACCAGACCGAAGAGAAGGCCCGCGTCAACCGCCGCTACGACGTCGAGCTGGCCCGGCTCAAGAAGCTGTGGGGCGGTGCGCCGGTGGGCAGCCTGGGCCCGGCACCGAGCGCCTCCGAGTGGGAGGCGCCGGCCGGCGCGACGGGGGCCAAGCCGGCCGCCAAGCCGGAGGCCGCGGGCGCGTCGGCCGCCGCCACGCCCGGCCCGGCCAGCCGCTGAGGCCGGCGCTCAGCCGCCGAGCTTCTTTTTCAGCAGTTCGTTGACCAGGCCCGGGTTGGCCTTGCCCTTGGTGGCCTTCATGGCCTGACCGACCAAGGCGTTGAAGGCCTTGTCCTTGCCGGCGCGGAACTCTTCCACCGACTTGGCATTGGCCGCCAGCACCTCGTCAAGGATGCGCTCCAACTCGCCCGTGTCGCTCATCTGCTTGAGGCCCTTGGCCTCGATGAGGGCGTCGACGTCGCTCGACTCGCCGGCCCACAGGGCCTCGAACACCTGGCGCGCGGCGTTGTTGCTGATGGTGCCGTCGCCGATGCGGGCGATGAGCTTGGCGAGCAGCGCGGGGCCGACCGGCGCGGCCTCGATGCCCTTCTCCTCGGCGTTCAAGCGCCTCGAAATCTCGCCCATCACCCAGTTGGCCACCAACTTGGCCGGCGCGCCGGCGGCCTTGGCGGCCTCGTAGTAGCGGGCCACGGGCAGGCTGGCGGTCATCATCTGCGCGTCGTAGGCCGGCAGGCCGTCTGCCTGCTCGAAGCGCGCGGCCATCACGGCCGGCAGTTCGGGCAGCTCGGCCTTCACACGCTCGATCCAGTCGGCGCCGATCATCAGCGGCGGCAGGTCGGGATCGGGGAAGTAGCGGTAGTCGGCCGCGTCTTCCTTGGTGCGCATGGCGCGCGTCTCGCCAGTGTCGGGGTTGAACAGCACCGTGGCCTGCTGGATGGGCAGGCCGTCTTCGATGCGGTCGATCTGCCAGTTCACCTCGAAGTTCACCGCCTGGATCAGGAACTTGAAGCTGTTCAGGTTCTTGATCTCGCGCCGCGTGCCGAAGGGCTGGCCCGGCTTGCGCACGCTGACGTTCACGTCGCAGCGGAAGCTGCCTTCTTGCATGTTGCCGTCGCAGATGCCCAGCCACATCACCAGCGCGTGCAGGGTCTTGGCGTACTCGCAGGCCTCTTCGGCGCTGCGCAGCTCGGGCTCCGACACGATCTCCAGCAGCGGCGTGCCCGCACGGTTCAGGTCGATGCCCGACATGCCGTGGTAGTCCTCGTGCAGGCTCTTGCCCGCGTCTTCTTCGAGGTGGGCGCGGGTCAGGTTGACCGTCTTCTTCGTGTCGCCCACGTAGAAGCTGATCTGACCGCCCTGCACGACCGGGATCTCGTACTGGCTGATCTGGTAGCCCTTGGGCAGGTCGGGGTAGAAGTAGTTCTTGCGCGCAAAGATCGACAGCGGCGCCACGTGCGCGCCCACGGCCAGGCCGAAGCGAATGGCCCGCTCCACCGCGCCGCGGTTGAGCACCGGCAGCGTGCCGGGCAGGGCGAGGTCCACGGGGCTGGCCTGCGTGTTGGGCGCGGCGCCGAAGGCGGTGCTGCTGCCCGAGAAGATCTTGGACGCGGTGGACAGTTGGACGTGGTTCTCCAGGCCGATGACGACCTCGTAGCCACGGATCAGTTTCGGGGCGCTCATCTCAAACTCCGGCCGGGGCGGCCCGGTGCCAGTCGGTGGCCTGCTGCAGCGCGTGCGCGGTGTGTAGCAACTGGCCCTCTTGGAAGTAATTGCCCAGCAGCTGCAGGCCCACGGGCAGGCCGTGCGCGCCCGTGCCCACGGGCACGCTCATGCCGGGCAGGCCGGCGAGCGAGCCGGGCAGGGTGAAGATGTCGGCCAGGTAAGCCTTGACCGGGTCGTCGCCCTGCTCGCCCAGCTTCCAGGCCACCGTGGGGGCGACCGGGCCGGCGATCAGGTCGCAGTGCTGGAAGGCCTGCTGGAAGTCGTCGGCGATCATGCGGCGCAGCTTCTGCGCTTGCAGGTAGTAGGCGTCGTAGTAGCCGTGGCTCAGCACGTAGGTGCCGATCAAGATGCGGCGCTGCACTTCGGCCCCGAAGGCCTCGGTGCGGGTGCGCTGGTACAGGTCCAGCAGGTCCTTGGGCGACTCGGCGCGGTGCCCGTAGCGCACGCCGTCGAAGCGGCTCAGGTTGGAGCTGGCCTCGGCCGGGGCAATGATGTAGTACACCGGAATCGCCAGCTCGGTGCGCGGCAGGCTCACCGGCACCAGGGTGGCGCCCAGGCGCTCCAGCGCGGCCAGGCCCTCGCGCACGGCGGCGTTCACGTCGGCGTCGAGCGCGGCCGGGAAGAACTCGGCGGGCAGGCCGATGCGCAGGCCCTTCAGCGGCTGCTCGGCGGTGGCGCCAGGGCGCACGGCCTTCATCTCGGCGACGAAGTCGGGCGTGGGCTGCTGCAAGCTGGTGGCGTCGCGCTCGTCAAAGCCGGCCATGGCCTGCAGCAGCAGCGCGCAGTCTTCGGCCGAGCGGGCCATGGGGCCGGCTTGGTCCAGCGACGAGGCGAAGGCGATCATCCCGTAGCGCGAGCAGCGCCCGTAGGTGGGCTTGATGCCGGTGATGCCGGTGAAGCTGGCCGGCTGGCGGATGGAGCCGCCGGTGTCGGTGCCGGTGCTGCCGGGCAGCAGGCGGGCGGCCACGGCCGCCGCACTGCCGCCGGACGAGCCGCCGGGCACGCGGCTGCGGTCCCAAGGGTTTCGCACGGGGCCGTAGGCGCTGTTCTCGTTGGCCGAGCCCATGGCGAACTCGTCGCAATTCAGCTTGCCCAGGCTCACCACGCCAGCTGCAGCCATGTTGGCGACCACGGTGGCGTCGAAGGGGCTGCGGTAGCCCGCGAGGATCTTGCTGCCCGCCGTGGTGGGGTGGGCGGTGGTGACGAAGATGTCCTTGTGGGCGATGGGCACGCCCAGCAGCGGGGCCTTGTCGCCTGAGGCGCGGCGGGCGTCGGCGGCATCGGCCGCGGCGCGGGCGCCATCGGCGTCCAGGTGCAGGTAACAGCCCAGATCTTGTTGGGCGTCGGCGCGGCTCAGCAGGGCGTCGACCCAGGCGCGGCTGGTCAGCGTGCCGGCGTTCAGTCGGGCCAGGCCATCGGCCACGCCCAGGGTGTGCAGGTCGGCGCTCATTCGATCACCTTCGGCACGAGGAACAGGCCATCTTCCACGGCCGGGGCGCTGCGCTGGTTGGCCTCGCGCTGGTTGCTTTCGGTGACGACGTCGTCACGCAGGCGCAGGGCCACCTCTTGGACGCTGGACAGCGGCGTGTACAGCGGGGCGACGCCGCCGGTGTCCACGGCGCGCATGGTTTCGACGATGTCAAAGAAGCCGTTCAACTGGCCCAGCAGGGCTTCGCGCTGCGCCGGACTCGGGTCGAGCCGCGCCAGGCGCGCGATGGTGTTCACGTCGTCGGGGGTCAGGGCCATGGGGTGGGGCTCACAGGGCGGTTGCACGGTGCAACCGCCGGAAACAAAAAAGCCAAGCGGCCCAACGGCTTAGGGGTCGTTTTCTAGGGCGGCGCCAGGGGCGATCGGCTATTATCGCGGCCCCTTTCCACAAGGCCGCCAGGGCATCCTTCCCGAGGCGGCTTTGTCGTATTTCACGGCAGCCCGAGGCCATGCACCGGGCGCCCAGCCCCGATCCGAACCATGTTCCGTTCCCTGCGCCGTTACCTCTCGTCCGACCTGGCCATCGACCTCGGCACCGCCAACACCCTGATCTACGTCCGCGACAAGGGCATCGTGCTGGACGAGCCCTCGGTGGTCGCCATCCGCCACGAGGGCGGCCCCAACGGCAAGAAGACCATCCAAGCCGTGGGCAAGGAAGCCAAGGCCATGCTGGGCAAGGTGCCCGGCAACATCGAGGCCATCCGCCCGATGAAGGACGGCGTGATCGCCGATTTCGTCGTCACCGAGCAGATGATCAAGCAGTTCATCCGCATGGTGCATCCGCAAAGCATGATGCGCCCGAGCCCGCGCATCATCATCTGCGTGCCCTGCGGCTCAACCCAGGTGGAAAAGCGCGCGATCCGCGACGCCGCCCTGGGCGCCGGCGCCAGCGAGGTCTACCTGATCGAAGAACCGATGGCCGCCGCGATCGGCGCCGGCCTGCCGGTGAGCGAGGCCGCCGGCTCGATGGTCATCGACATCGGTGGCGGCACGACGGAAGTCGGCGTCGTGTCCTTGGGTGGCATGGTCTACAAGGGCAGCGTGCGCGTGGGCGGCGACAAGTTCGACGAGGCCATCATCAACTACATCCGCCGCAACTACGGCATGTTGATCGGCGAGCCCACGGCCGAGGCCATCAAGAAGCAGATCGGCTCGGCCTTCCCGGGCAGCGAGGTGCGCGAGATGGAGGTCAAGGGCCGCAACCTCAGCGAGGGCGTGCCGCGCAGCTTCACCATCAGCAGCAACGAGATCCTCGAGGCCCTGACCGACCCGCTGAACCAGATCGTCTCCGCCGTGAAGAACGCGCTGGAGCAAACCCCGCCGGAGCTGGGCGCCGACATCGCCGACCGCGGCATGATGCTCACCGGCGGTGGCGCTCTGCTGCGCGACCTGGACCGCCTGCTGCGCGAAGAAACCGGCCTGCCGGTGCTGGTGGCCGAAGACCCGCTGACCTGCGTGGTGCGCGGCTGCGGCATGGCCCTGGAACGCATGGAGCGCCTGGGCTCGATCTTCACGAGCGACTGACCTTCCGGGAGGGGGCATGTCCCTCGGCACGCTCGACCGCCGCCCGCCGCCGCTGTTTCGGCAAGGCACCTCGGCGCTGAACAAACTGCTGCTCTGCGGGGCCCTGGCCGTCCTGCTGATGGTGGCCGACACCCGCTGGGGCCTGACCGGCCCGCTGCGCTCGGCCCTGGCCACGGTGCTGGCGCCGGTGCAGCGCGTGCTGCTGTCGCCGCTGCAGGCCTTCGAGAACCTGGGCGATCGCTTGCGCGGCGCCGAGGCGGCGATGAAGGCCGAGGCCGAGGCCCGGGAGCGTCTGGCCGCGCAAGCCTTGGTGCTGGCCCGCTCGCGCAATCTCCAGGCCGAGAACGAACACCTGCGGCGGCTCTTGGCCCTGCGCGACACCCTGCCGGTGCAAACCTTGGCGGCCGAGGTCCTGTTCGAGTCGGGCGACCTGTACGCCCGCCGGGTGGTCATCGACCGCGGGGCCCGCGACGCCTTGCACCCTGG
This sequence comes from Inhella crocodyli, assembly GCF_004004565.1. Lineage (GTDB taxonomy): Bacteria > Pseudomonadota > Gammaproteobacteria > Burkholderiales > Burkholderiaceae_C > Inhella > Inhella crocodyli. Next base: position 45,566 of record NZ_SACM01000004.1, on the reverse strand, counting down.
CGCGCCGGTGATCGACGAGCGCGGCGTGCTGGGGCAGTTGCAGCGCGTGCACGCGGGCACCTCGGAGTTGGTCTTGTTGACCGACCGCGACAGCAGCATTCCCGTGCAGAACGCGCGCAGCCAGGCGCTGCACATCGCCGTGGGCGGCGAGCGCAGCGCCGGCTTGGAGTTGCGATTCGTGGCCGCCAACGCCGACATCCGCGAGGGCGACGTGCTGCGCACCTCGGGCCTGGACGGCGTCTACCCGCCGGGCCTGCCCGTGGCGCGGGTGGAATCGGTGCAGCGCCAGGCCGACAGCGTGTTCGCCAAAGTCACGGCGCGCCCCTACGCGGTGGCCGACCGGGCGCGGCAGGTGCTGGTGCTGCGGCCCCTGCCTGGCGTGGCCGAGGCGCGTGCCGAGGCCGCGCTGGCGCCGCCGCCAGCGGCGCGTCCGCCCGCGAAGGGAAGCCGGCCATGATCATGCCGCGTGGTGCCGGGCAACTGCTGCTGCCGGCGCGCCCTTGGTTCATCGCCTTGAGCCTGTTCCTGGCGATGCTGCTGGACATGGTGCCCGTGGGCCGGGAGGCGGCCTGGCCCAGTGCTTTGGCGCTGGTGCTGGTCTTTTGGAACGTGCACCAGCCGCGCCGGGTGGGCGTGGGCTGGGCCTTCGCCTTGGGGCTGCTCATGGACGTGCACCAAGGCGCGCTGTTGGGCCAGCACGCCCTGGCCTTCAGCCTGCTGGCCTTTTTGGCCGTGACCCTGCACCGCCGCCTGCTCTGGTTCGGGGTGCTCGAGCAGTCCTTGCAGGTGCTCTTGCTCCTGGCCTTGGCCCATGCCGTGCAAGCGGGGGTGCGTCTGCTGGCGGGGGGCATGGCCCCGGGCTGGACCCTGTTGTTGGCCCCGGTCATCGAGGCCCTGCTGTGGCCCCTGGCCACCTGGTTGCTGCTGGCGCCGCAGCGACGCGCGCCCGACCGCGACGCCCACCGTCCGCTCTGAGGCGCCCGCAGGCATGACCTTCTTCGACGACGGCATCGGGGCTTTGCTGCGCTTTCGGCTGCGCCTGTTCGTGGCCGCCGGCTTCGTGCTCACCTGCTTTGCTCTCTTGGTCGCCCGGCTGCTGTACCTGCAGGTGGGCAAGCACGAGGAGCTCCTGGCCGCGGCCGAGTCCAACCGCGTCACGGTGCTGCCCATCACGCCCAACCGCGGCCTGATCAAGGACCGCAACGGCGTCGTCTTGGCCACGAACTACTCGGCCTACACGCTCGAGATCACGCCGAGCCAAACGACGCAGGAACTCGAGGCCCTGATCGACGAATTGGCCACCGTGGTGCCCATCGATGCGAAGGACCGGCGCCGCTTTGCCCGACTGCTGGCCGATGGCAAGCGCTTCGATTCCCTGCCCATCCGCACCCGGCTGAGCGACGAAGAGGTGGCCCGCTTTGTGGCGCAGCGCTGGCGCTTCCCAGGGGTGGACGTTCAGGCGCGCCTGTTCCGCCAGTACCCCCTGGGCGAGGTGGGGTCGCACCTGATCGGCTACATCGGCCGCGTCTCGGCCAAGGATCGCGAGGCCATGGAGGACTGGGACGACGAGCGCCAGGCCAATTACCGCGGCACCGACTACATCGGCAAGCTGGGCCTGGAGCAGGCCTACGAAGACGTGTTGCACGGCATCACCGGCTTCCAGCAGGTGGAAACCAGCGCGGGCGGCCGGGCGGTTCGACGCCTGAGTTCGCGCCCGTCGACGCCGGGCAAGACCCTGCACCTGTCCATCGACATTCGCTTGCAGTACCTGGTCGAGCAGATGTTCGGCAACCGCCGCGGCGCTTTGGTGGCCCTGGATCCGCGCAATGGCGAGGTGTTGGCCTTCGTGTCCAAGCCCGACTTCGACCCCAACCTGTTCGTCGACGGCATCGACCAAGACAGTTGGCGCGCGCTGAACGAGTCGCCCGACAAGCCCCTGCTCAACCGCGCCATCCGCGGCACCTACCCGCCCGGGTCCACCTACAAGCCCTTCATGGCCTTGGGGGCGCTGAACACCGGCGCGCGCACGCCCGACACCATCGTCAACGACACCCTGGTCTACAGCTTCGGCGGGCGCAACTTCGGCAGCCCCGAGAACGAGCGCGGCGGGGCGATGAACATGCGCCGCTCCATCGTCGAGTCGAGCAACGTTTACTACTACTCGCTGGCGCACCTGATGGGGGTGGACACCATCCACGCCCAGATGGCCCCCCTGGGCTTGGGCCAGCGCACCGGCATCGACCTGCCGGGCGAGGTCACCGGCCTGCTGCCGAGCATGGCCTGGAAGGAAAAGGCGCTCAAGCAGAAGTGGTTCCCCGGCGAAACCATCAGTCTGGGCATCGGCCAGGGCTACAACGCCTTCACGCCGCTGCAGGTGGCGACGGCCACGGCCACCTTGGTCGCCGGCGGCCAACGCTACCGCCCGCGCTTGGTGCGCGAGATCGAAGACCACGTCACCCACACCCGCGAACGCCGCTCCGGCGAGGCCCTGCCGCCGATCCCCTACAAGCCCGAGCACATCGCCGTGGTGAAGGAGGCCTTGCACGGCGTGACCTACCAAGGCACCAGCACCCGCGTGTTCGCCGGCGCCCCGTACGCCAGCGGCGGCAAGACCGGCACAGCGCAGGCCGTGGGCCTGCGCAAGGGCCAGAAGTACAACGCCGGGCAAATGGCCGAGTACCAGCGCGACCACAGCTGGTACATGGCCTTCGCGCCGGTGGATGAGCCCCAGGTGGCGCTGGCCGTCATCGTCGAGAACGCCGGCTTCGGCGCGGTGGCGGCCGCGCCCATCGCGCGCCGCGTGTTCGACTACCTGCTCCACGGCGTCGTGCCCAGCGAGGAAGACCTCGCGCTGGTGCGCGAGGGCAAGGCGGCGGCCCCCGTGGGCACGCCCAGGCCGATCCGCGAATGGCGCCTGCCCAACGAAGCGCCCCTGCCGGCGTCGGGGGCCTCGCGATGAGCGTCATCGCCCGCCCGCCCCTGTGGCGCCGCCTGCGCCCCCTGTGGCAGCATTTGGACGTCCCGCTGCTGTTGGCGATCGCTTGGCTCACCGCCTGGGGCCTGCTGGCCATGTACTCGGTGGGCTTCGACCACGGCACCCGCTTCGTGGACCACGCCCGCAACTTCGTGCTGGGTGCGGGGGTCATGCTGGTGGTGGCGCAGTTCCCTTCGTCCAAGCTGGCCAAACTGGCCTTGCCGCTGTACAGCATCGGCCTGGTCTTGCTGCTGGCCACCGCCTTGTTCGGGCTGACCAAGAAGGGCGCCACGCGCTGGCTCAATCTCGGCGTGATCGTCATCCAGCCCAGCGAGCTGCTCAAGATCGCCACACCGCTGATGCTGGCCTGGTGGTTCCAGCTGCGCGAGGGCCAGCTCAAGCTGTTGGACTTCGTGGCCGCCTTCGTGCTGCTGGCCATTCCGGTGGGCTTGGTGGCCAAGCAGCCCGACCTGGGCACCGCGCTGCTCATCTTGTTCGCCGGGCTGTACGTCATCTATTTCGCCGGCCTGAGCTGGAAGCTCATCGTCCCCGTGGTCAGCGCCGTCGCCATTGGCATTGGGGCTTTGGTGTGGGCCGAACCCACCATTTGCCAGGATGGGGTCGACTGGAAGGTGCTGCGCGAGTACCAAAAGACCCGCGTCTGCACCCTGCTGGACCCGCACAAGGACCCCTTGGGCAAGGGCTTCCACATCTTGCAGGGCGAGATCGCGATTGGCTCGGGCGGCGTGACGGGCAAGGGCTTCATGCGCGGCACGCAAACCCACCTCGAGTTCATCCCCGAGCGCACCACCGACTTCGTGTTCGCCGCCTTCGCCGAGGAGTTCGGCCTTCTGGGCGCGCTGGCCTTGCTGGTGGGCTTCAGTGCCTTGATCTTGCGGGGGCTGAGCATCGCGGGCGCCGCGCCCACCCTGTTCGAGCGCCTGCTGGCCGGGGCCATCACCCTGAGCTTCTTCAGCTACGTGTTCGTCAACCTGGGCATGGTCATCGGCCTGCTGCCCGTGGTGGGCGTGCCCCTGCCCTTCGTCAGCTACGGCGGCACGGCGATGGTGATGCTGGGCCTGAGCCTGGGCCTGCTGCTGGCCATCGGCCGCAGCGGGCGCCAAGGCCGCCACCGGACTTGAGTCTTCAGGCCTCGCGCCCCGGGCCGCCAGGCCAGGGCGTGGCGGGCAGGCGCAGCGTGAAGCGGGCGCCGGGCAAGGTGTCGGGCCCGCGGCGCTCGCGGGCGTCGTCCAGCTCGATTCGGGTCCCATGGCGCTCCGCAATTTGGCCGGCGATGGTCAGCCCCAAGCCCGAGCCGTCGACCCCCGTGCCGAGCTGGCGGTAGAAGGGCTGGAACACCCGCTCCCGCGCCTCGGGCGCGATGCCCGGCCCCGAATCCTCGACCTGCAGCACGACCACCTGGCCGAAGGGGTCCTCGCTGACCCGCACCGTGACCTCGCCGCCCCGCGGCGTGTAGCGCAGCGCGTTGTCCACCAGGTTGCGCAGCAGCTCCACGAGCTGCCAGCGCTGCCCCTGCACCGCCAGCTGGGGCGATTCGGGGCCGTCGAAGCCAAGGTCGATGCGCCGCTCCAGGGCCTGGGGCACGAAGTCTTGCGTGACGTCGCGCGCCAAGTCCACCAGGTCCACGGGCTCGAGCGCCAAGGGGGCGCTGGCGTCGGCCCGGGCCAGCGCCAGCAGCTGGTTGACCATGTGCGCGGCGCGCTGGCTGCCGTTGGCGATTTGCGCGAAGGACTGCGCCAACTCGGCCGCGCTGGCTTGGCCCGAGCGAAGGGCCCGGCCGGCGAGCTCGGCCTGCGTGCGCAGGCCAGCCAAAGGCGTTTTCAATTGGTGCGCGGCGTTGGCCAGGAACTGCTGCTGCAGCTGGGCCGCTTGCTCGCGGCGTGCGAGCAGCTCGTTCGTCGCCCGCACCAGGGGCAGGATTTCCTCGGGCGCCTCGCGCTCGGGGATGGGGCTGAGGTCATCGGCCTCGCGATGCCGGATGCGCTCCGACAGGGCCTTGAGCGGCCGCAGGCCTTGCACCAGCGCGAGCCAGCCCAGCAGCGCGGCCAGGGGCAGCAACACGAACTGCGGCAGCAGCACGCCCTTGACGATGTCGGAGGCCATGCGCTGCCGTTTGCCGGTGGTTTCGGCCACCTGGATGGTGATCCACCCCGGACGGTCGGTCGACGCGCGGCGCCACAGCGTGGCCACGCGCAGCGCTTCGCCCTGCAGTTGCTCGTTGCGCAGCAGCGGCGGGCCGCTGTGCGGTGCTACGCCCACTGGCAGCGCCAAGCGCGCGTCGCCCGCCAGCAGCTCGCCGCGCGGTCCCAGCACCTGGAAGAGCACCTGGTCGTCGTCCTCGATGCGCATCAGGCTGAGCGACTCGGCGCTCAGGCTCAGGGCCTGCTGCGCGTCGCGCCGCATCTGCACCTGGTCAGCCAGCCCCTGGGCGGCGGCGCCCAACTCGCGGTCGTAGGGCCGTCGGGCCAGGTCTTGCGCAACGCCCCAGGTCAGGAGCACGCCCACGGGCCAGATCACCAGCAAAGGTGCCAGCATCCAGTCCAGCAGCTCGCCGAACAGCGAGCGGGGCGACTTGGTTTGCGGCATCAGTCGGCCTGCACCCGCTCCAAGCAGTAGCCCAGGCCGCGCACGGTGGCAATGCGCACGCCCCCCGGCTCGATCTTTTTGCGCAAGCGGTGCACGTAGACCTCGATGGCGTTGTTGCTGACCTCGTCGCCCCAGCTGCACAGCGCCTGCACCAGGTGCTCCTTGCTCACGAGGCGGCCGGCGCGCTGCAGCAGGGCCTCGAGCAGGCTGACCTCGCGCGCCGAGAGTTCCACGACCTGTTCGTTCAGGTAGGCCACGCGGCTGCTGGTGTCGAAGCTCAGCGGGCCGTGCCGCACGACGTTGCCCGAGGCGCCCAGGCCGCGCCGCACCAAGGCCCGCGCCCGGGCTTCCAGCTCCTGCAGCGCGAAGGGCTTGGCCATGTAGTCGTCGGCCCCGAGGTCCAGGCCCTGGACGCGCTGCTCCACGCTGTCGGCCGCGGTGAGGATGAGCACCGGTGTGTGCGAGCCCCGGCCGCGCAGCCGCCGCAACACCTCCAGGCCCGACATCTGCGGCAGGCCCAGGTCGAGGATGAGGAGGTCGAAGTTCTGCAGCAGCAGGGCGGCGTCGGCCTCGCTGCCGCTGGCCACGTGGTCCACCGTGTAGCCCGCGCCGCGCAGGGCGCGCAGCAGGCCGTCGCTCAGGACGGGGTCGTCTTCGGCAATCAGGATGTGCATCTTGTGCGCGTCAAATTTGTTGCTAGACTGCTGTATAGATATCCAGTAACCCAGGAGCCCCCAATGAACGCCCCCGCCGTCAACACCGAAAAGCAGAAGGCCCTGCAGGCCGCCTTGGCCCAGATCGAAAAGCAGTTCGGCAAGGGCTCCATCATGCGCCTGGGCGAAGGCGAAGCCATCGAGGACATCCAGGTGGTGTCCACCGGTTCCCTCGGATTGGACATCGCCTTGGGCGTGGGCGGCCTGCCGCGCGGTCGCGTGGTCGAGATCTACGGCCCCGAGTCCTCGGGCAAAACGACCCTGACGCTGCAGGTCATCGCCCAAATGCAAAAGCTGGGCGGCACCTGCGCCTTCATCGACGCCGAACACGCGCTGGACGTGCAGTACGCCCAAAAGCTCGGCGTGAACCTGCAAGACTTGCTCATCAGCCAGCCCGACACCGGCGAGCAGGCCCTGGAAATCGTCGATTCCTTGGTGCGATCGGGCTCGGTCGACCTGGTGATCGTCGACTCCGTGGCGGCGCTCACGCCCAAGGCCGAGTTGGAAGGCGAGATGGGCGACCAGCTGCCCGGCCTGCAAGCGCGCCTGATGAGCCAGGCCCTGCGCAAGCTCACCGCCACGGTCAAGAAGACCAACACCACGGTCATCTTCATCAACCAGATTCGCATGAAGATCGGCGTGATGTTCGGAAGCCCCGAAACCACCACCGGCGGCAACGCGCTGAAGTTCTACAGCTCCGTGCGCCTGGACATCCGCCGCATCGGTTCCATCAAGAAGGGCGAAGAGGTCATCGGCTCCGAGACCAAGGTGAAAGTCGTCAAGAACAAGGTCTCGCCCCCCTTCAAGACCGCCGAATTCGACATCCTTTACGGCGAGGGCATCAGCCGCGAGGGCGAAATCGTCGACATGGGCGTGGCCCACAAGATCGTCGACAAGAGCGGCGCTTGGTACGCCTACCAAGGCGAAAAGATCGGCCAGGGCAAGGACAACGCGCGCGAGTTCTTGCGCGAGAACCCCGACTTGGCCCGCGAAATCGAGAACAAGATTCGCGAGGCGGTGGGCGTCGCCCCCTTGGGCAGCGCGAGCGACAGCGAGTGACGCAAGGCGACGAGGGCCTGCCCACCGACCCGGGTTTGCGCCGGGTCGGCTTGTACTGGGCCTTGATGCAGGCCCGTGATTGGGCCGGTGCCGAGGCCCTGCTGCACCCCAGCGCCGCCTGCCGTTGGCGCGCCACGCGCGAGCGCTTCGACGGTGCGGCCGCCATCGTGGGCGTCAACGCCGCCTACCCCGAGGGCTGGACGATCCACCTGCTGGCCCTGCACCGCCTGGGGCCGGACGAGGCCCTGAGCGTGGTGCGCGTCGACCACGACGGGCGCTCGTTCTGGGCGCACAGCCACGTGCGCTTTGAGGGCGAGTGGATCGCCCAACTGGACGAGTACTGGGCCGACGCCCAAGCGGCGCCTGCGTGGCGCGAAGGCTTGGACGGGCGCACCCTGACGCCGGCCGATGCCCGCCCCGGCATGCCGCTGGACCCGGCGCTGTGGACCTGAGCCCTTGGGCCTGAGCCCCCCACAGCTGCGCGCGCGGGCCTTGGCCTGCCTGGCCCAGCGCGAGCACAGCCGCCACGAACTGGCGCGCAAGCTGTTGCGGGCCTGGCAGCTGGCCGCCGCCAAGGCCGAAGAAGCGCTGCCCGACGACGCCGAGGCCGCCGTGGCCGCGCTGCTGGACCAACTGGCCGACCAAGGCCTGCTCAGCGAGGCCCGGTACATGGACAGCCGGCTGCGCACCCGCGCCCCCCGCCTGGGCGCCCGCCGGCTGGCGGCCGAGTTGGCCCAGCAGGGCTTGAAGCCCGAAGGCGACACCTGGGCCGAAGTCCAGGCCACCGAACGGGAGCGGGCGCAGGCCTTGCTGCACCGCCGCTTCGGCGAATTGCCGCCCCCCGACCCCAAAGAGCGGGCGCGCCGCGTGCGGTTTTTGGTGAGCCGCGGCTTCGCCGCCGACCTCGCCGTCCGGCTCGTGGAAGGAAACCGTCAGTAACAGCGGGCAAAATCCGCCCCCTCATGCCGAACGCCCACCCAATCACCCGCACGCCGCTGCACACACGCAGCCTGGAGGTGCAGGTGTTCGAGCGCTCCGACGGCCGCTTCGACGTCGAGGCGCGGCTGCGCGACGTCAAGGCCATCGACATGCGCTTGGCCACGGGCCTGCGTCCGGCCGGCTCACCCATCCACGAGATGCAATTGAACCTCGTCGTGGATCGGCAACTCAACGTCGTGTCGGCCTCGTCCGCCACCACGGCCATGCCTTACCCCGGCACCTGCGAGCAGCACGGCGACGCGTACGCCCAGTTGGCGGGCCTGAACCTGCTGCACGGCTTTCGCGCGGCACTCAAAGCCAAACTGTCGGGCACGCAGGGCTGCACCCACCTGACGGAGTTGGCCGGCGTGCTGCCGACCGCCGTCATCCAAGCCCTGGCCGGCCACGTGCTGGACACCCGAGAAGGCGCCGACGGCGATCAGCCGCCGTTCCAGATCGACCGCTGCCACGCCCTGCGCCGGGACGGCCCGGTGGTAAAAACCCACTATCCCCGCTGGTTTGTGCAGCGCACAAGCCCCTAAGTTCACTCCCCGACCAAAGCCATGAAGATCCACGAATACCAAGGCAAGGAAATCCTGCGCCAATTCGGCGTCCCCGTGCCCCGCGGCATCCCCGCGTTCACCGTGCAAGAAGCCGTTGAGGCCGCGCAAAAGCTCGGGGGCCCGATCTGGGTCGTCAAGGCGCAGATCCACGCCGGTGGCCGTGGCAAGGGCGGCGGCGTCAAGGTGGCCAAGAGCCTGGACGACGTGAAGAAGCTGGCCGAGCAGATCCTTGGCATGCAGCTGGTCACGCACCAAACCGGCCCTGAAGGCCAGAAGGTTCGCCGCCTGTACATCGAAGACGGTGCCGACATCCAAAAGGAGTACTACGTCTCCCTGGTGACCGATCGCGGCACGCAAAAGGTGGCCTTCATCGCCTCCAGCGAAGGCGGCATGGACATCGAAGAGGTGGCCCACAGCACGCCGGAAAAGATCATCACCGAGGTGATCGACCCCTTGACCGGCCTGGGCGCCGACCAAGCCAAGAAGATCGCCGCGGCCATCGGCCTGCCTGAAGCCACGCACGCGCAAGCCGTCGACCTGTTCCAGAAGCTCTACCGCTGCTACATGGACACCGACGCCTCGCTGGTGGAAATCAACCCGCTGAACTGCGACAGCAAGGGCGTGCTGACGGCGCTGGACGCCAAGTTCAACTTCGACGCCAACGCGCTGTTCCGCCACCCGGAGATCGTGGCTTACCGCGACCTGGACGAAGAAGACCCGGCTGAGGTCGAGGCCAGCAAGTTCGACCTGGCCTACATCAGCCTGGACGGCAACATCGGCTGCTTGGTGAACGGCGCCGGCCTGGCCATGGCCACGATGGACACCATCAAGCTCTTCGGCGGCGAGCCCGCCAACTTCCTGGACGTGGGCGGTGGCGCCACCGCCGAGAAGGTGACCGAGGCCTTCAAGATCATGCTCAAAAACAAGAGCGTGAAGGGCATCCTGGTCAACATCTTCGGCGGCATCATGAAGTGCGACACCATCGCCGAAGGCGTCATCACCGCCTGCAAGGCCGTGAACCTGAGCGTGCCGCTGGTGGTGCGCATGAAGGGCACCAACGAAGACCTGGGCAAGAAGATGCTGGCCGAATCCGGCCTGCCCATCATCGCCGCCGACTCGATGGCCGAAGCCGCCACCAAGATCGTTGCCGCCGTTGCCTAAAGGAATCTGACATGTCCATCTACATCAACAAAGACACCAAGGTCATCACCCAGGGCATCACCGGCAAGACCGGTCAGTTCCACACCCTGGGCTGCCAGGCCTACGCCAACGGCAAGAACGCTTTCGTTGCGGGCGTGAACCCCAAGAAGGCCGGCGAGAAGTTCAGCGACATCCCCATCTACGCCACCGTCAAGGAAGCCGCCTCGCAAACCGGCGCCACCGTGTCGGTCATCTACGTGCCGCCCGCGGGCGCGGCTGCGGCCATCTGGGAAGCCGTTGAGGCCGACCTGGACCTGGCCATCTGCATCACCGAAGGCATCCCCGTCCGGGACATGCTGGAAGTGCGCAACAAAATGAAGGCCAAGGAAGCCGCCGGGGGCAAGCGCACCTTGCTGCTGGGCCCCAACTGCCCCGGCCTGATCACGCCGGAAGAGATCAAGATCGGCATCATGCCGGGCCACATCCACCGCAAAGGCCGCATCGGCGTGGTGTCCCGCTCGGGCACGTTGACCTACGAAGCCGTGGCGCAGTTGACCGAAATCGGCCTGGGCCAATCGTCGGCCGTGGGCATCGGCGGTGACCCGATCAACGGCTTGAAGCACATCGACGTGATGAAGGCCTTCAACGACGACCCCGACACCGACGCCGTGATCATGATCGGCGAGATCGGCGGTCCCGACGAAGCCGAAGCCGCGCGCTGGTGCAAGGCCAACATGAAGAAGCCCATCGTCGGCTTCATCGCCGGCGTCACCGCCCCTCCGGGCAAGCGCATGGGCCACGCCGGTGCGTTGATCTCCGGCGGCGCCGACACGGCCGATGCCAAGCTCGCCATCATGGAAGAGTGCGGCTTCACCGTGACGCGCAACCCCAGCGAAATGGGCAAGCTGCTCAAGGCGCTGCTGTAAACCTCACTGAAAAGGGGATCGAACGGGGGCCGCCTGGCCCCCGTTCTCGTCTGGATGGACTGGCTGACTGACCCAAGTTTCTGGCTCGCTGTGGGCCAGATCATCATGATCGACATCCTGCTCGGGGGCGACAACGCGGTCGTCATCGCGCTGGCTTGTCGGCGCCTGCCCGACCACCTGCGTCGCCGCGGCATCCTGTGGGGCACGGCAGGGGCCATCCTCTTGCGCGTCGTGCTGATCTTCTTCGCGATCAGCCTGCTCAAGCTGCCCGCGCTCAAGCTCGTCGGGGCGGCTTTGCTGCTGTGGATCGGGGTGAAGCTCCTGCTGCCCGAGGACGACGACGCGCATGGCAACATCCAGGCCAGCGACAAACTCTGGGCGGCGGTGCGCACCGTGATCGTGGCCGATTTGGTGATGAGCGTGGACAACGTGATCGGCATCGCCGGTGCGGCCGAAACCGCCTCGCCCGATCACCAAATGAGCTTGGTCGTTTTCGGCCTGCTCGTGTCCATCCCGATCATCGTCTGGGGCAGCCAGTTGGTGATCAAGCTCATGGACCGCTTCCCGGTCATCATCACCGCTGGCGGCATGCTCTTGGGTTGGATCGCCGGCACTTTGGCGGTGGGCGACCCGCTGCTCGCCCGCTGGGTCGGGCCGAGTGCCTCTTCGGCCGTGGCCTGGAGCTGCGGGGCCGCCGGTGCATTGTTGGTGTGGGCCTTGGGCCGTTGGCTGTCGCGCTCCGCGGCGCAAGTGCAGGCCTGACATGGGTTTGCTCGATCGCCTCAAGCGCTGGATCCAGCCCGAGGCCTCGGCGCACCGCGGACCGCCGACGATCGCCGGCTCCACCCTGCCCATGTCGACCCGGCCGATGACCACCATGCCGGCGCATGCCACGCTCAAGGCGCCCACGGCCGACGTGCCGGCACACTTGCAGTTGATGGAAGAGTTGGGCCGCGGCGCGATGGCCGTGGTGCACCGTGCCATCGACACCCGAACCGGGGAAGAGGTGGCCCTCAAGCGCCTGCTCTTGTCCTCCGAGGTGGCGCCCGAGGACCTGGCCGACACCCGGGCGCGTTTTCTGCGCGAAGCGCAAGCGGCCCAGGCCTTGGCGCACCCCGACATCCTGCGGGTGCGCGAGCTCGGCGTGGGGGCCGATGGCGACGCCTGGATCGTCATGGAGCTGGTCCGCGGCCACGACCTGAGTCTGCACGTTCAGCCTGGCCGGCTGTTGCCCGTGGGGCAGGCCTTGCGCGTCTGCATCCGGCTGGCGCGCGCGCTGAACCACGCGCACCAGCACGGCATCGTGCACCGTGACGTCAAGCCCGCCAACATCCGCATCGACCCCGCGACCGACACCGTGAAGATCATGGACTTCGGCATCGCCCGCGTTGCCGATGGCAGTCGCACGCGCACGGGCTTGGTCCTGGGCACGCCGAGCTACATGGCACCCGAGCAGTTGGCCGGGCAGCCGGTCGACGGGCGCAGCGACCTCTATTCCTTGGGGGTCGTGCTGTACCAACTGCTGACGGGCCGCTTGCCCCACCAAAGCGATTCGATGGCGCGTTTGATGTACGAGATCGCCAACGAGCGCGTGGCCGACGTTCGCGACCTGCGGCCAGGGCTGCCCGAGGCCTTGGCGATGGTGCTGTCCCTGGCCTTGGAAAAGCGCCCAGACCGCCGTTACGCCAACGGGGAAGACTTGGCGCAGGACTTGGAGGCCGTGCTCGACCAGATCGACCCGTTGGAGTTGGTCACCGCCAAGGTGCCGGAATCCACGGGCGCTGCACCGGCCTTCGACCGCACGGAGCGCATCGACACCCGGAGGCCCTCGTGACCAAGCTCGCGTGGGAGGCCATGGGCCACACCGATCCCGGCCGGGTTCGGGGGAACAACGAAGACGCCTTCGCCGTCGACGTCGAGGCCGGCTTGCTGGTGCTCGCCGATGGCATGGGCGGCTACAACGCGGGCGAGATCGCCAGCCAAATGCTGGTGACCTTCCTGCGCGACGAACTGGGTGCCTGGCTCAAGCAGGCCAGCGCCGCGCCGCCCGAGGCGGTGGGGCAGGCCATCGAAATCTGCGTCGACAACGCCAACCGGGCGATCTTCGACACCGCCGAGAACAACCCCCGCATGGCCGGCATGGGCACCACCTTGGTGGTGGCGGTCGTGCGGCCCGAAGGCCTGTGGGTGGGCCACATCGGCGACAGCCGGGCCTACCGTTGGCGGGGCGGTCGCCACCTGGTCCAGATCACCCGCGACCACTCCCTGCTGCAAGAGCAGATCGACGCCGGGCTGCTCACGCCGGAGCAAGCGGCGAACGCCTTGCACAAAAACCTCGTGACGCGCGCGGTCGGGGTCGAGCCGCGCACCGAGTTGGAACTGCATTGCCACCCCTGGCAGCCGGACGACTTGTTGATCCTGTGCTCCGACGGCCTGTCCGACATGGTGCGCGACCCCGACATCGCCGCTTTGTGCGAACGCCACACCGAATTGCCAGCGTTGGCCGAGGCCTTGGTTGAAAAAGCCAATGCCCAAGGGGGGCGGGATAACATCACGGTCGTTTTGGGGCGGCCGGTGCGCCCCGCCGGTCCCCCACCTTCGGCGCCCAAGCCCTGGTGGGGCCTGGGACGCCGCTGACCGCCGCACAACTACAGACCTCAGAGGAAACGATGGCCAAACTCGTCCTGTCGCTCGACGGCGTGGTGATCAAGGAAGTGCAACTGACCAAGGACAAGACCACCTTGGGACGGCGCCCCTACAACGACATCGTCATCGACAACCTCGCCGTCAGCGGGGAGCACGCCTTCTTGCAGATGGTGGGCTCGGACGTGTACATCGAAGACCTCAACTCCACCAACGGCACCTACATCAACGGCAAAGCGGTCAAGAAGCAGCAGCTGCGCCAAGACGACGTGATCGAGGTGGGCAAGTACAAGATCCGCTTCCTGTTGGACGACTTTGGCGACCAGGACAAGACCATGATCTTGCGCCCGGGCCAGTTGCCGCCCATGGCCGCCCCAGCGCGCCCAGCGGCGCCGGCGCCGGCCGCGGTCGGCCCCGCCAGCGTCCGTGTGCTGAACGGCGCGGCGGCCGGGCGCGAGGTGCCGCTGACCAAGGTCGTGACCACGGTCGGCAAGCCGGGCGTGCAGGTGGCCTCCATCACCAAGCGCCCCAACGGTTACGTGTTGACGCACATCGAGGGCGGCCAGCGCCCCACCGTCAATGGGGCACCGATGAGCGTGGACGCCGTCCCCTTGAAGAGTGGGGACGTCATCGAGCTGGCGGGCACCCAAATGCAGTTCCTGCAGGCCGCCGCGTGATGCGCGTCACGCCACGGCCGCGCGGTCGTGGCACCTGGGCCTTGCGTGCCCAATCTTGCGCACCCGGGGCCGCGAACCTGGGCCTACATTCCTTGGGCTGAACCACCACTCGCTGGGCCGCGCCGATGTCGCTACGTGTCCTGGGCTGCAGCGGCGCCATCGCGGCCGGCTGCCGCACCACCGCCTTCTTGCTGGACGAGCGCGTCTTGGTCGACGCGGGCACGGGATTGGGCGACCTGCCGCTCGAAGCGCTGAGCCGCATCGACCACGTGCTGCTCAGCCACTCTCACCTGGACCACATCCTGGGCGTGCCGCTGCTGGCCGACGCCACGTTGCGCCAGCGCCGGGCATTGGGCCTGGGGCCCATCGTCGTTCACGCCTTGCCTGCCACCTTGCAGGCCTTGCAGGCGCACGTGCTCAACGACGTGATCTGGCCCGACTTCACCCGCTTGCCATCGGCCGAGCAAGCGGCCTTGCAACTGAGCCCCTTGAGCATTGGCCAAACCCTGTCGCTCGACGGTCGCCAGATCCGGGTGCTGCCGGCGGCGCACACGGTGCCGGCTTGCGGCTTCGCCGTGCGCGCCCGCGACGCCGAGCGCTGGACTGTGTACACCGGCGACACCGGCCCGAACCCGGCGCTGTGGGACAGCTTGCGGGCACTGCCGCTGGCCCAACTCATCATCGAAGTCGCCTTCGGCGACGACGAGGCAGCGCTGGCCGCGCGTGCCGGGCACCACTGCCCGGAGAGCTTGGCCGCCGAGTTGTTGCACTGCACCCCGGGCGCGTTTCCGATTTGGCTCACGCACCTCAAGCCGGGCGAGCACGAGGCCATCGCGGCGCAGCTGGCGGCGCGCCTGCCGGCCCACCGCGCCCGCCTGTTGAGCGCCGGACAGACCTTGTCGCTCGACGACGCCGACTGACGCTTTGCGTCAGCGCCGGTTGCCAAAAAATGTCACTTTCAGCCCAGGTCGGCGCGGCAATTTCGGGTTCCCCCCAATCCACCGTGACCTAGCGCACATCCGCAGCGCTCCTACACTTGGCACGACCCCTGCATATGAAGGGGTGTCCCTACCCCAACCCCTCTGCAAGGAGATTGTTATGAAGCGCGTTCAACAAGGTTTCACCCTCATCGAATTGATGATCGTCGTGGCGATCATCGGCATCTTGGCCGCCGTGGCCCTGCCGGCCTACAACGACTACACCACCAAGGCCAAGTGGGGCGGTGCCCTGGCTGAGTTGGAAGGTATCAAGGGCGCCATCAAAGGCTGCCTGAACGACAACGGCGGCAACGCCGGCAAGGCCAGCTGCGATGAATTGAATGAGTTGACCCCGTACGGCTTCGCTGGTTCCGAGCTGCCCCGTCCGAAGATCTCGAACGGCACGCCGCCTGCTGCCGTGACCCTGTCGACCGGTGGCTCGGGCGTGACGATCACTTTCACGGGTTCGGCCAACGTTGGTAGCTACACCTTGGCTGGTGACTGCCACGTGAACGAAGGCGGCAATTTTGAGTGCCGCAAGACCGCTGCAGACACGGTGCTGGATAAGTACATCAAGGGCAACTTCCGCTGATCGGACATTGCACTCGGGTCGAGCGATCGACCCGGTTTGTCTAGACTGCCCTGCGGCATGCCGCAGGGCAGTTTTTTTCTGGCTTCACCAATGACCCCTCAATCTCCGGCCTCGCCCCTCAACACCAGCGCTTTGCTGGCCCTGGCGGCCGCCCTGTGCGCGCCGGGATGGGTCGCATATCAGACGCCCCCCTCCGGCACCGCCATCAATTCCTTTGTCGCCCTGGTCGGCGCCGCCGCGGCCCTTTGGGCGCTGGCATGCGCGCGCTTGGACGGGGCACGATTTGCGCAAGGCCTCTGCCTGGGGCTGATCGGCTTTGCCGTGGTCAACGCCGTGGTCGGCACGGTGCAGGTGTTCTGGCCGCAGCCGATCGACCATTACCTACTAGCCCGCAGCGCCCTGCCCGGGCGCGCCACGGGAAACGTTCGCCAGCCCAACCTCTTGGGCACCGTGCTCTTGTGGGGCGCCATTGCCTGGGTTGCCTGGGCCTCGCTCGATCGCAGTGCGCGCTGGCGCCAAGCCTTGGCCGCGGCCGGTGTGGGTCTGTCGATGCTGGTGCTGGTGCTGAGTGCTTCGCGCACCGGTCTGTTCCTGGGGCTGCCCGTGCTCGTCCTGTGGGGTCTGTTCGACCGTCGCTTGCCGAAGCCCTTGCGCTGGCTGCTGGTCAGCGCGCCCGCGATGGCCCTGGCGGCAGGCGGGGCCCTCCACTTGTGGGCCCAAAGCTCAGGCACGCTGGTCGGCGCGGAGGCCCGGTTGTCGGTCGAGGGGATGCAGTCGGTTTCGCGGTGGAAGATCTTGGCCGACGCCTGGACCCTGATCCAGACCCACCCGGCCGGCGTGGGCTGGGGCGAGTTCAACCGTGCTTGGACGCTGACCCCCGTCTCCGATCGCGCGCCGTACTTCTTTGACCACCCGCACAACCTGTTCCTCCAACTGGTTGTGGAGCTGGGCTGGGTGGTGGGCGGTGGGCTCAGCCTCGCACTGCTGGGGGCGTACAGCTGGGGCACCTGGCGCGTTTGGCGCCGCCCGGCGGCGGACGACGGCGAGGCCGTGGCGCAGCGGGCCGCTTGGGCGCTCGTCACGGTGGTGGGCCTGCACAGCATGATGGAGTACCCGCTGTGGTACCCCTATTTCTTGCTGCCAACCTTGGCGGCGGCGGCGGTGTGGTTCATCCCGCGGGCCGCTTGGACTTGGTCGCCCGTGGTGAGGAACGCGACCCTGGCCGTCGGCCTGGGCATGGCCCTGCTCACGGGCCTGGCCGCGGTGGAGTACCGCAAGGTCAGCGCCATTTACGCCCCGGCGGCGGACGACGGCGATTCGCTCGTGCAGCGCATCGTCAAGGGCCACCAAACCTTCTTCTTCTCACGGCAGGCCGACTATGCGGCGGCCACCGCCTTGGGCGTGAGCCCCTTGGCCTTGGAGGCCGCGGAGCGGGCCTCGCACGTGCTGATCGACACCCGGCTGCTCATCGCCTGGGCCAAGAACCTGCACGCCGCCGGCCAGACCGACAAGGCCCGCTACCTGGTGGCGCGCCTTCAGGAGTTCCGCAAGCCCGACGGCGACGCGTGGATGGCCGAGTGCGAGGCCGACCCCGCGCTCTGGCATTGCAGTCCGCCCCAGGGGGCGTACACCTGGCGCGATTTCTGATCGCTCAGGCGGCGGGTGGGGCGAGCCAATCGCCCGACTTGCCGCCGCGCTTTTCCAGCACCTGGACGCCGTCGATGACCATGCCCCGATCGGCCGCCTTGCACATGTCGTACACCGTGAGCAAGCCCACCTGCACCGCGCACAGGGCCTCCATCTCGACACCGGTTTGACCCAGGGTTTCGGCCTGTGCGGTGCAGACGACCCGGTGCTGGGCGGCGTCGAGTTCGAAGTCGACCGTGACGCGGGTCAAGGGCAGGGGGTGGCACAGGGGGACCAAGTCGGCGCAGCGCTTGGCGCCCTGGATGGCGGCGATGCGCGCCACGGCCAGCACGTCGCCTTTGGCGGCGCGGCCTTGTGCGATCAACTCGAAGGTGGCCGCCTGCATGCGGATGGCCCCTTGGGCGCGCGCCACGCGGTGCGTGACCGCCTTGCCCCCCACGTCCACCATGTGGGCTTGCCCCTGGGCATCGAAATGGGTGAGGGGAGAGGTCATGCGCGGCAACACGGGAGCAACGAAGGCGGGCGATGATAGGGGCCGCTCTGGAAGACGCGCGGCCCGCGCCGCGCCCTGTTTGACGATGGCACTGATTGCGCGACGCTCGGCCTCCACCCGACTGGGCTTGGTGGCCCTCGCCCTGTCCTTGGCGCTGCCAATGGCCCCGGCCCAAGCGCCTTTGAAGTTGCCGACGCTGGGTGACGCCATCTCGGAGAGCCTCAGCCCCAGCGACGAGCGCCGCATGGGCGACACGGTGATGAGCGAGATCCGGCCCGACCCGGCGGTGGCCGACGATCCGCTGCTCACGGCCTACATCGACAGCCTGTGGCAGCCGCTGTTGCGCGCCGCGCGCGAACAGGGCCACATCAGCGACGAGTTGTGGGAGCGCTTTGCTTGGGACACCTTCATCATCCGCGAGCGCAGCGTGAATGCCTTTGCCCTGCCGGGCGGCTACGTGGGCGTGTACCTCGGCCTGTTGGCCATCACCCAGCAACGGGACGAATTGGCGTCGGTCTTGGCGCACGAGATGGCACACGTCAGCCAGCGCCACATTGCCCGCCGCATCGTGGGCGACTCGCAGTCCACCGCCCTCACCATCGTGGGCACCCTGTTGGGCATCTTGGCGGCTTCACGCGCAGGGAGCATCGACTTGGCGCAGGCGGCCATCTTGGGCGGTCAGGCTGCCGGCATCCAGGCGCAGTTGAACTTTTCCCGCGACATGGAGCGGGAGGCCGACCGGGTGGGCTTCGGCGTGATGACCTCGGCCGGTTACCGTCCGCTGGGCATGGCGCGCATGTTCGAGCGCATGGAACAGGCCATGCACCTGACCGACAGCGGCAACTACCCATACCTGCGTTCGCACCCGCTGACGGTGGAGCGCATCGGCGAGGCGCGGCAGCGGGCCTCCTTGCTCGAGGACATCGCGCCCACCCCCAACGCCAAGCTGGAGCATGGGCTGATGGCCGCACGCGGCCGCGTGCTGATGGACGAACGCGTGGACGCTTTGCACGTCCTGGTGGGTCTGGACCAGGGGGTGCGCGATGGCAGCGACCTGGATCAACTGAGCTCGCGCTACAGCGCCGCGCTCGCGGCCTACAAGCTGCGCCAGCGCGATCGCGGTGACGCTGCCGTGGCCGCGGCGCGGCGTTGGTGGCCCGCCGAGGGCGTCGATCGCGCCTTTGTGCAGCGCCTGTTCACGCTGCTGCAGGCCGAAGGGGCGCTGCTGGCGGGCGATGGCGCCGCCGGATTGGCGATGCTTGCCCCTTGGGCCATGACCCCGCAAGACCGTGCAACCTTGCTGCTGCGGGCGCAACTGGCCGCGCTGCCGAACGCGGCGCCGGCCCTGCGGAAAGACCTTCTCGAGTTGCTACAGACGCACGTTGTGGAGCACCCGAAAGACAGCTTGGCCTGGGAGGCCAGCGCGCGCCTGTGGGAGTTGCAGGGCCAGTCGCTGCGCGCGCTGCGGGCGCAGGCCGAAGCCCGGGCCGCCCTCGGAGACACCCGGGGGGCCATCGAGCGCCTGCGCGCCGCACTGCGGCAGTCGCGCCAAGCGCCGGGCGGCGGCGACCAGATCGAGGCGTCCGTGATCGACGCCCGCTTGCGCGCCCTGAGCTACGAGCGTCGGGCCCACCTGGCCTTGCTGTACCCCCGCGGCTTGCCAAGGGGTGTCGAGCCCGAGTGAGTCAGTCCGACCGGCGGGTGGCGAAATCCACGACCAGGCCCATCAGGCTGTAGGCCAGGGAGCCCAACAGCGCGGCCCCAAAGCCTTGGACCGAGAAGCCCTGCAGCAGCGAGGCCGCCGCCCAAAACATCAGGGCGTTGATGACGAACAAAAACAGACCCAGGGTGAGCAGGGTCACCGGCAGGGTCAGCACGACCAGCAAGGGGCGCAGCAAGGTGTTCAGCAGGCCCAGCACCGCGGCGGCCACCAGGGCGGCGCCATAACTGGTGATCGCCACGCCGGGCACCACGTGCGCCACGATCAACAAAGCCCCTGCCAACAGGAGCCAACGCAGGACAAAGTTCATGCGGCAAGGATAGCCCCAGGCTTGCCAGGGCCGAGGGTCGACCGGCACAATGAAGGCCTTCTCTGAAAGGGGAGTAGCTGCATGCCCATTCAAGCGGGCATGGCGAGCGGTCCGTCAGTACGGTGTCCGGTGGGCACCCGGGCCCCGCAGCCGGCCAGCGCACCAGGCGCCGCCGTCCCCGCAAGACCTTTCGGAACGCCGCCCGGGCCGCTGTCGCCCGGGTTCGATCGTTGTCTGTCTGGAGAGTTCGCATGCAAACCATCGCGCCCCTGTGGCTGTGGGGCTTTTTCGTGGCGGCCGTGCTGGTGGCCCTGTTCATCGACTTCGTCGTGCTCAAGAAGCAAGGCGCGCACGAGGTGGGCGTCAAGGAGGCGTTGAACTGGTCGATCGTTTGGGTCGCCGTGTCATTCGCCTTCAATGGCCTGTTCTGGTGGGCCGTCAAGGACACCACCGGTGACACGGCCCTGGCCAACACGAAGGCCTTGGAGTTCCTGACCGGCTACCTCATCGAGAAGTCGCTGGCGGTGGACAACATCTTCGTGTTCTTGATGATCTTCACGTACTTCGCGGTGCCGGCGGCGTACCAGAAGCGTGTGCTGATGATCGGCATCATCGGCGCCATCGTGCTGCGCTCCGTCATGATCTTGGCGGGCGGCTGGCTGCTGCAGCAGTTCCACTGGATCCTGTACGTGTTCGGTGCCTTCTTGCTGCTCACGGGCATCAAGATGTGGTGGGCCGCCGGTCAGGAGCCGGACCTGGAAGGCAACCCCGCCCTGAAGCTCTTGCGCAAGGTCATGCCCGTGAGCAAGAACTTCGACGGGGAGAAGTTCTTCACCGTGGAGAACGGCAAGAAGATCGCGACGCCCTTGCTGATGGTGATTTGCTTGGTGGGCTTTACCGACGTGATCTTTGCGGTGGACTCGATCCCCGCCATCTTCGCGATCACGACCGACCCGTTCATCGTGCTGACCAGCAACGTGTTCGCCATCTTGGGCTTGCGCGCGATGTACTTCCTGCTGGCGGCGGTGGCGTCCAAATTCCACCTGTTGAGCTACGGTCTGGCGGTGATCTTGGCCTTCATCGGCACCAAGATGCTGCTCATCGACGTGTTCAAGATCCCCGTGCTCGTGAGCCTGGGCGTGGTGGTGGGCATCTTGGCGGTGACCATGGTGCTGAGCGTGCGCACGGCGCCCAAGCTCAAGACCGACGCTTGAACCCACTCCCCTGATGCGAACGGCGGCCAGATACTGGCCGCCGTTTTTCATTGGAGGACCGACCATGGACTTCGGACTGCAAGGCAAGTGGGCGCTGGTGTGCGCCGGCAGCAAGGGCTTGGGGCGCGGTTGCGCGCTGGCGCTGGCACGCGAAGGCGTGAACGTGGTGATCACCGCCCGCGGGGCCGATGCATTGGCGGCCACGGCCGCGCAAGCGCGCGCCCTCGGCGTGCAGGCGATCGAGGTGGTGGGCGACATCACCACGCCGGAGGGCCGGGCCGCGGCCTTGTCCGCGGCGCCGCAGGTCGACATCCTGGTCAACAACGCGGGCGGCCCGCCGCCGGGCGACTTTCGCGATTGGGACGAGGCCGATTGGCAGCGGGCCTTGACGGCCAACATGCTCACGCCCATCGCGTTGATGAAGGCCACGGTGGACGCCATGGCCGCGCGCGGCTTTGGCCGAGTGGTCAACATCACCTCCGGCGCGGTGAAGGCCCCGATCGAGGTGCTGGGCTTGTCCAACGGCGCGCGCTCGGGGCTCACCGGCTTCGTGGCCGGCTTGGCCCGCGACGCGCGATTGGCCGCGCGCAACGTCACCGTCAACAACCTGCTGCCGGGCAGCTTCGACACCGACCGCATTCGCGCCACGCACGCCGCGGCGGCCCAGCGCCAAGGTCGTCCCTTGGCCGAGGTGCAGGCGGAAAAGATCGCCGCGATCCCGGCGCGGCGCCTCGGGCTCGCGGAGGAATTCGGCGCGATGTGCGCCTTCGTGTGCAGCCAGCAAGCGGCCTACCTCACGGGGCAAAACTTGTTGATCGACGGTGGCGCTTACCCCGGTGCGATGTGACCTTGCGGCCACGTTGCGGGCATCCAAGGGTTTGAGAGCATGATTTCTCCTATGAAAACGCTTCGATTTCATAGAGGAGCGCAGTACGATTGCGGCTGCACGGGATCCGAGAGAACACGCAAGGCCTTGTGACCTGCACCCGCCCCGGCACTCAACCTCAATACGGAGAGATTCACATGGCAACTGCGAAGAAGGCCGCCCCGGCCAAGAAGGCGGCTCCGGCCAAGAAGGCCGCTGCTCCTGCGAAGAAGGCCGCGCCGGCCAAGAAGGCTGCAGCCCCGGCCAAGAAGGCCGCTGCACCCGCGAAGAAGGCTGCCGCTCCGGCCAAGAAGGCCGCTGCTGCGAAGAAGCCCGCCGCGAAGCGCACCCCGAACGCCGCCTTCATGAAGGCCCTGACCCCGAGCGCGGCCCTGGCCGCGATCGTGGGCGACAAGGCCCTGCCCCGCACCGAAATCACCAAGAAGGTGTGGGAGTACATCAAGAAGCACAAGCTGCAAGACGCCGTTCAGAAGCGCGTCATCGTGGCCGACGCCAAGCTGAAGGAAGTCTTCGGCAAGGCCAAGGCCGACATGTTCGAGATGACCAAGCTGATCAGCTCGCACCTGAAGTGATCTGAGGGTCGGCCCCCGCGCGGCGCAAGTCACGCGGGCCGATGCCCAAAGCCCCGACGGCGTCCTCCGCCCTCGGGGCTTTGTTTTGTCCGGGTCCTCGGTGGCCTGCCTTCAGCGCCGCAGCAGCGGCGCGAGGTAGCGGCCGGTGTGGCTGGCCTCGCAGGCGGCCACGTCCTCGGGCGTGCCTTGGGCCACCACGGTGCCGCCGCCCGAGCCGCCTTCAGGGCCCATGTCGATCACCCAATCGGCGGTCTTGATGACGTCGAGGTTGTGCTCGATGACGACGATGGTGTTGCCCGCGTCGCGCAGTTGGTGCAGCACCTTGAGCAGGAGCTCGATGTCGGCGAAGTGCAGGCCGGTGGTGGGCTCGTCCAGGATGTAGAGCGTGCGACCGGTGTCGCGCTTGCTCAGTTCCAGCGCCAGCTTCACGCGCTGCGCCTCGCCGCCCGACAGGGTGGTGGCGCTTTGGCCCAGCTTCACGTAGCCCAGGCCGACGTCGAGCAGGGTCTGCAGCTTGCGCGCCAGCGCGGGCACGGCGCTGAAGTGCTCGAAGGCGGCCTCGACGGTCAGGTCCAGCACGTCGGCAATGGACAGGCCCTTGTAGAGCACCTCCAGCGTTTCGCGGTTGTAGCGCCGGCCGTGGCAGACGTCGCAGGGCACGTACACGTCCGGCAGAAAGTGCATCTCCACCTTCAGCACGCCGTCGCCCTGGCAGCTCTCGCAGCGGCCCCCGGCGACGTTGAAGCTGAAGCGACCGGCGCCATAGCCGCGCTCGCGGGCGACGGGCATTTCGGCGAACAGCTCGCGCATCGGCGTGAACAGGCCGGTGTAGGTGGCCGGGTTGCTGCGCGGCGTGCGGCCGATGGGCGACTGGTCGACGTTGATGACCTTGTCGAACAGGTCGAGGCCGTCGAGCCAGCCGTGCGGCGCCGGCTCGGCGTGGCTGCCGTAGAGCTTCTTGGCCACGGCGGCGTACAGGGTGTCGTTGACGAGGGTGCTCTTGCCCGAGCCCGACACGCCGGTGACGCAGGTCAGCAGGCCCACCGGGAAGGCCACGTCGACGTTCTTCAGGTTGTGGCCGTGGGCGTTGTGCACCACCAGCTGCTCGGCCGGCCTCGCGCGACGCGGCGGCACGGCGATGCGCCGCGCGCCACTGAGGTACTGGCCCGTGATGGACGCCGGGTTGGCCCGAACCTCGGCGGGCGTGCCTTGCGCCAGCACGCGGCCGCCGTGCACGCCAGCGCCCGGGCCGAGGTCGAGCACGTGGTCGGCGGCGAGGATGGCGTCTTCGTCGTGCTCGACCACGATGACCGTGTTGCCCAAGTCGCGCAGGCGGCGCAGGGTGGCGATGAGGCGGTCGTTGTCGCGCTGGTGCAGGCCGATGCTGGGCTCGTCCAGCACGTACATCACGCCGGTCAGGCCGCTGCCGATCTGGCTGGCCAGGCGGATGCGCTGGGCCTCGCCGCCGCTCAGGGTGTCGGCACTTCGCTCCAGGTTCAGGTAGTTGAGCCCCACGTCGTTCAAGAAGCGCAAGCGCGAACCGATCTCGCGCAGCACCTTGTCGCCGATCTCGGCCTTGGCCCCCTTGAGTTGCAGACCGTCCACGTAGGCGAGCGCGTCGCGCAGGGTCATGCGCTCGATCTCGTAGATCGCGCGGCCCTTGTCGCCCGGGCGGTTCACGTCAAGCAGGTGCACGTGGCGGGCCTCGCGCCGCAGGCGGGTGCCGGCGCAGTCGGGGCAGGCCTGCGTGGTTTGGTAACGCGCCAGGTCCTCGCGCACGGCCGCGCTGTCGGTCTCTTTGTAGCGGCGCTGCAAGTTGGTGAGGATGCCCTCGAAGGGGTGGGCGCGCTTCATGCTGCGCTTGCGGCCGCTGGCCGACTCGCTCACGTACGTGAAAGCGATCTCGGTGTCGCCCGAACCGTGCAGCAGCACCTGCCGCACCGCCTCGGGCAGGTCTTCCCAGGGCTGCTCGAGGTCGAAGCCGTAATGGGCGGCCACGCCTTCGAGCAGGCCAAAGCTGTAGGGATTGCGCCGGTCCCAGCCCTTCACGGCGCCGCTGGCCAAGCTCAAGGAGGGGAAGGCCACGACACGGGCCGGATCAAAGCCCAGCACGTGGCCCAAGCCCTCGCAGGAAGGGCAGGCGCCACTGGGGCTGTTGAAGCTGAACAGGCGCGGCTCCAGCTCCGACAGCGCGTAGCTGCAGACCGGGCAGGCGAACTTGCTGCTGAACAGGGTTTCGGCGCCGCTGACCATGTCGAGCACCAACGCGCGTCCCTCGCTCAGGCGCAGCGCGGTCTCGAAGCTCTCGGCCAGGCGCTGTCGCAGGCTGGTGGCGGCATCGGGCCCGAGCTTGACGCGGTCGACGACCACGTCGACGTCGTGCTTCTCGGTCTTCTTGAGCGTCGGCAGGTCGGGGGACTCCACGACCACGCCGTCCACCCGAAACCGCACGAAACCCTGGGCCTGGAGCGCGGTGAACTCGGTGACGAACTCGCCCTTCTTCTCGCGGGCGATGGGCGCCAACAGTTGCAGCTTGCTGCCTTCTGGCATCGCCAGCACGGCGTCGACCATCTGGCTGACCGACTGGGCCTCCAGCGGCAGGCCGTGGTCGGGGCAGAAGGGCGTGCCGGCGCGGGCGTACAGCAGGCGCAGGTGGTCGTGGATCTCGGTGACCGTGCCCACCGTGGAGCGCGGGTTGTGACTGGTGGCCTTTTGCTCGATGGCGATGGCCGGCGACAGGCCCTCGATCACGTCAACCTCGGGCTTGTCCATCAGCTGCAGGAACTGGCGCGCGTAGGCGCTCAGGCTTTCCACGTAGCGGCGCTGGCCCTCGGCGTACAGGGTGTCGAAGGCCAGGCTGCTTTTCCCCGAGCCCGACAGGCCGGTGATGACCACCAATTGGTGCTTGGGGATGTCGACGTCGATGGCCTTCAGGTTGTGCGTGCGCGCGCCGCGCACGCGGATGAAGGCGGATTCGAAGGACATGGTGGGGCCGTGGGGGTCGGTCGAAAGCAACCGGTCATCATAGGGTCGACCCTGATGCCGGCCGGCGGGGTCCACCCGCCTGGGTGTGGCGCCTTGCACAGGCGGGCAATCCCTTGCCCGCGGCGCGCTGCACGCTGTCGCACAATGGCTCGGCCTTCCCATCAGAGACCGACAGCAGTCCATGCGCCGCCCGAACCTGTCCTTGCGCCAGCTCATCCTGCTCGCGGTGCTGGTGGGCATTGCGGCGCCGGCGCTGGTGGTGCTGACCTTGTCGGACCGGCTCACCCGCAGCAGCGTCGAGCCCATCTTGGCCAGCCAGCGCGCGGCGGTGTTGAGCTTGGCGTCCACGTCCCTGGTCGATCCGCTGTGGGTGCTGGACGAGTCGGCCACCAAGCGCGCCATCGAGCAGTTGCTGGCCGACGCCAGCGTGTGCAGCGTCAGCCTGCTGGAGGAGCGGCCCGGGGCGCAGGAGCTGAAGACCGCCAAGTGCAGCCAAGGCTGGCCGACGGTGGACATGGCGGCGGGCATCAAGCGCGACGGCGTGGTGCTGGGCACCTTGACCGTGGGCTTCGACGACGGCGCCACCGACAAGCTGGTGCGCGAGCGCCAGCAGCAGATCGTGGCCATCGTCGCGTTCCAGGTGGTGTTGGGCGGCGTGGTCATTTTGATGGTGCTGTACACGCGCCTGATCCGACCCATCGACCGGCTCAAGCGGCAGGCCAGCGCCATCGCGGCGCGCGAACCGCACGAGCAAGGCGACTGGCAGCGTGGCGACGAACTGGGTGAGTTGGGCAAGCACCTGAACCACGCGGGCGAGCAAATCGATTCCCTGCTGGCCGACATGGAGGCCAAGAACACGCAGCTGCGCCAGATGGCCATGTACGACCACCTGACGCAGCTGCCCAACCGCACGCTGTTCCGCGAGGTGTTCACGCACGAGGCCGCCTTTGCGCGTCGGCATCGCCATTTGATGGCGCTGCTCTTCGTTGACCTGGACCGTTTCAAGGCCATCAACGACACCATGGGGCACGCGGCGGGCGACCGCCTGCTGCTCGTGGTCAGCGAGCGCCTGCGGGCCGCCGTGCGCGGCTCGGACTTGGTGTGCCGCATCAGCGGCGACGAGTTCCTGCTGTTGCTGCGCGACGCGCAGTCGGCCGACATGGTGCAGGCCACGGTGCAGCGCATGCTGGACTCGGTTTCGGAGGCTTTGGAGCTGCAAGGCGGCCAACAGGCCCAGGTCACGGCCAGCGTGGGCGTGGCCCTGTTTCCGCAAGACGGCGAAGACTTCGACGAGCTGGTGCGCCACGCGGACATGGCCATGTACCAGGCCAAGCAAGACGGGCGCGCCCGCTACGCCTTCTACGAAGCCCACCTCGACGCCGCACTGGCCGAGCGCATGGAGCTGGAGCGCGAGTTGGCCGAGGCCATCCGCGGCAACCAGCTGGTGCTGCACTACCAGCCCATCGTCGACGCCGCCACCGGCGTGGTTCGCGCCGTCGAGGCCCTGGTGCGCTGGCAGCACCCCACGCGCGGCCTGCTGTACCCGGGCGCTTTCATCCAAGTGGCGGAAGAGTCGGGCCAGATCCGTGAGCTGGGCGCCTGGACGCTCGAGGCCGCCTGCCAGCAGCTCAGCCGCTGGAAGAGCCAGGGCCGCCACCCGGGTTCGGTGGCGGTGAACCTGTCGGCCAGCCACTTCCGCGACCAGCGCCTGCCCGAGCAATTGCACGAACTCATCCAAGTGCACGCGCTGGCGCCCGGCGAGCTGACCATCGAGCTGACCGAGAGCACGGTGATGAGCGACAGCGAAGCGTCGATGAAGACCATCCACGCGTTGCGCGACCTGGGCATCGAGCTGGCCGTGGACGATTTCGGCACCGGCTATTCCTCGCTGGCCTACCTGAAGCTGCTGCGCCCGAAGAAGCTCAAGATCGACCGCAGCTTCGTGCGCGACGTGCCCGGCGACCACGACGACTGCGTGCTGGTGCGCGCCGTGCTGGGCCTGGCCCACGCGCTGGATATCGAGGTCGTCGCCGAGGGCGTGGAGACCGAGGTGCAGCGCCAGTTCTTGCTGGGCGAGGCCTGCACCCTGCAACAGGGTTACCTGTACTCGAAGCCGATCCCGGCCCACGATTTGGCGCTGCGCCTGAACGCCTGGCCTTGACGCCACTGCCGCGGCGCGCGGCCCACCGCGGCGGCCGTCGGCGTCAACCCTGCAGCACGCGCAAGATCTCGCGGCCGTACGCCTCGAGTTTTTTGGCGCCCACGCCGCTCACCGCGCCCACCTCGTCCAAGGTTTGCGGGTGCTGTGCGGCCAGCTCGTGCAGGGTGCTGTTGGGGAAGATCAGGTAGGCCGGCAGGTCGTGCTCGCGCGCCACCTCGGTGCGCCAGGCCTTGAGGGCCTCCAGTCGCGCTTGGGCGGCGGGGTCCAGGTCGCCGAGCGGGGCGGCGCCGCCGGCCTTGCGCGCGGTCTTGAGCTTGGGCGCGCGGCCCTCGCCCGTGCCCTCGCGCAGCTTCACGGTTTGGTCGCCCCGCAGCACGGGCTTGGCGGCCTCGCCCAGGGCCAAGGTTTGGTACTCGCCCTCCACCTCGATGGCGTTCATGGCGATGAGCTGGCGCAGCACCGCGCGCCACTGCGTTTCGCTCACGTTCTTGCCGATGCCCCAGGTGCTGAGCGTGTCGTGCCCGTGCTGGCGGGTTTTGTCGGTGGCCTTGCCGCGCAGCACGTCGATCAGGTGGCCGGCGCCGAAGCGTTGGTTGCGCTCCTTCTGGAAGCGGTAGATGCAGCTCAGGGCCATGCGCGCGGGCTCGGTCGCGTCCCAAACGGCCGGCGGGTTCAAGCAGTTGTCGCAGTTGCCGCACTGGTACAGGGCCCCCAGTCTCCGCCCCTGCGGGGCTTCGCCACCCCCCGAGGGGGCACGCCCGCCTTGGGGCGGCCCGGCGGCGGGCGTCGCGCCACTCGCTTCAGAGTCCTCGCCGAAGTAGGCCAACAGGCGCCGGCGGCGGCAGTCGGTGCTTTCGGCCAGGGCCAGCAGGGCGTCGAGCTTGGCGCGCTGCACGCGCTTGAACTCCTCGCCGGCGGGGCTCTCGTCGATCATGCGGCGCTGCTGCACCACGTCGGCCAGGCCATAGGCCATCCAGGCGTTGGCCGGTTCGCCGTCGCGGCCGGCGCGGCCGGTCTCCTGGTAATAGCCTTCGATGTTCTTGGGAAGGTCCAGGTGAGCGACGAAGCGCACGTCGGGCTTGTCGATGCCCATGCCGAACGCGATCGTGGCCACCATCACCACGCCCTCGTCGCGCAAGAAGCGGTCTTGGTGCTGGGCGCGCGTGGCGCTGTCCAGCCCCGCGTGGTAAGGCAGGGCCTTCACGCCCTGGCCCTGCAGCCACTCGGCGGTTTCGTCGACCTTCTTGCGGCTGCCGCAGTACACGATGCCGGCGTCCAGGCTGCCGCTGTCGCGGTGCTCGGCGTACAGGAAGCGCAGCAGCTGGGCGCGCGGGTCGCTCTTTTCGACCACGCGGTAGCGGATGTTGGGGCGGTCGAAGCTGGCCACGAAGGCGGGGGCGTCCTGCAGTTGCAGGCGCTCGACCATGTCGGCGCGCGTGTGGGCGTCGGCCGTGGCGGTGAGCGCCATGCGTGGCACGCCGGGGTAGCGCTCGTGCAGCAGACTCAGGGCGAGGTAGTCCTCGCGGAAGTCGTGGCCCCACTGGCTGACGCAGTGCGCCTCGTCGATGGCGAACAGGGCCAGCAGGTTTCGCTCGTGCAGGGAATCGAGCCGGGCCTGGAAGCGGGCGTTGGTCACGCGCTCGGGGGCGGCGTACAGCAGGGTCAGCTCGCCGCTGAGCAGCTCGCGCTCGATGCGCTTGGTGGCCTCGAAGTCCAGCGTGCTGTTCAAGAAGGCGGCCTTGACGCCGACCTCTTCCAGCGCGCCGACCTGGTCGTGCATCAGCGCGATGAGCGGGCTGACCACGAGCGTGACGCCCTTGCCCTGGCGCTGGCGCACGATGGCCGGGATTTGGTAGCAGAGCGACTTGCCGCCGCCCGTGGGCATGAGCACGAGCGCGTCCTGCCCCGCGATGGCGGCGTCGACGATGTCGCGCTGCAGGCCGCGGAAGGCGGGGTAGCCGAAGACCTGCTGGAGGACCTGGAGGGCGGGGTCGGACGGAGGAGCGGTCAACGGCGGCATGGGGCCGCGATTGTCGTTGCCGCCCGCAGCGCGCTCAGCGTGCGTCCAGGGGGAACCGGGTGCAGCCCAGACGCTCGGAGATGTCGCGGCTGGCGGCCTGCAGCATGGCCACCACCTCGGGCGCCTTGGCGGCGTCGTAGCGGAAGGTGGGGAATGACACGCTCATGCCCGCCACGGGCTGGCCCAGGCGGTCGAAGATGGGCACGCCGATGCAGCGGATGTGGTCGTCGAACTCTTCGCGGTCTTCGCCGAAGCCCTGGGCCTTGACCTGGGCCAACTCGGCGAGGAAGGCGCCGCGTTCGGTGATGGTCTTGTCGCGAAAGCGCTGGAACTCGGCGCCGTCGAGCACGCGGTCGCGCCGCTCGGGGTGCTCCCAGGCCATCAGCACCTTGCCGATGGCCGTGCAGTGCAGGGGCGCGCGGCGGCCGATCTTGGAGTACATGCCCAGCATGTGCTTCGAGTCGACCTTGTGCACGTAGATGATTTCGCTGTCGATCAGCGTGCCCAGGTGCACGGTCTCGCCCGTGGCGTCGGCCAGCATCTGCATGTGGTGCTTGGCCAGGTCCACCAGCTCGGGGAAGGGCAGGGCCTTGGCGCCGAGTTCGAACATGCGCATGGTCAGGCCATAGCGCTCGCTGTCGGGCTCCTGGCGCACGTAGCCCAGGGTCTTCATGGTTTGCAGGAAGCGGTAGACGGTGGCCTTGGGCATGGCCAGGCGCACGGACAGGTCGGAGATGCCGATGTCGCTGCGCTCGCTCAGGGCGTTCAAGATGGCGAACACCTTGAGCACCGCGGCCACGGATTCGGGGCTTTGCTTGCCGTCGCTGAGGTCGTCGTCGATGCCGGTTGCCATGGGGATTCGGTGGTTTGCGGGCGCGATTGTCGACCAGGGTTTCAGGGCCGGGGCCCCGCGCCTTCCCGCACGCGCTGGGCGGCGGTGGCGGCGGGCTCGGGCGCCAGGGCGTAGGGGGGCGACCAGGTCACGGGCGCTAGGTTGGGAAAGGCGGCGGCCAAGTCCGGGGGCTGGCCGTTGAGCAGGGAGCCGCGGTCGGTGAAGCGCTCGCCCTTGAGCACGCGCAGCAGCTTCGTCGCCGGCACCGGCCCTTCCCAGGCGTTGGCTTCGCTCAGCACGCTCGACGCGAAGCCGATGCCGATGGAGTAGGCGTAGCCGTAGGCGCTGTCGGGACGGGGTTCGTAGAGGTTGTTGAGCACGTGCACTTGGCCGAAGCGCACGCGGGGCGTGCGCTCGGCCACGCCCACCCAGCGGTTGTGGTGCAGGGTCACGCGCAGGTGGCCGGCGTCGCTGGTGAGCTTGTCGCTGCCGCCGATGAGCGTGGTCTTGCTGTGCGCTTCGAAATGGTTCCACGACACGGTCACGAGGTCGGACTGCAGGGTCACGTCCAGCAGGCCGTCGTGGCGCTGCTGCAGGCGCCCGAAGACCGTGCGCTCCTGCGCGTCGGGCCGGGTGCCGTCGTCGAAGCGGCAGTGGTCCACCCACACGTGCCGCGCCCCGCGCAGCGAGAGGGTGTCGTACTCGCTGTTCCACTCGCCCAGCGCCCCGTCCAGCGGGTCCCACTGGGGGAAGTGGTCGTAGGCGTCCGACAGGTGCAGGTGGCGCACGATGACCTGCTGCACGCGGTCCAGCATCAGGCTGCCGTTGGCGAAGCCGGCGCCGGGCACGACGCCGATGAGCGTTGTGTTCGAGGGCAGGCGCACCACGGTGGCCGCGGCCTGGCGCTTGCTGCTGCGCAGTCTCGCTTCTTCCAGCGGGCCACTGGGCGGGCGGCGGCCCCAGACGGCCGGGTCGTAGGCGCGCTCGTAGGCGGCTGGGTCGAAGTCGGGGTCGCGGTAGGCCTCGGCGCCTTGCGGGTCGAGGTCGATGCGGGCCATCACCGCCAAGACCTTGGGCGTGTCGCCCAGGCGCAGCGCGGCGTCCAGGTCGGCGCGGGTGCGGATGGCCAGCACGTGTTCCGGCCTCGCGGCGCTGCCGCCGCGCGTGCCGCCCGCCACCGAGGCCCAGCCTTGGCCTTCGGGCAGGGACTCGAAAGCCGCGGCAGGCAGCGTGGCGTTGCCGAACTCGGCCAATCGGTTGACGCTGGGGTCGAAGGGGCGGCGCGCGGTGGACGCCGTCCAGCCGCTGAGGTGCGCGCCCAGCAGGCTGTCGCGCACGAGGGCGCGGCCGTTGGGCGAGGTCGCCGTCCATGGGCCGCCCTTGGGCACGCCCGCGTCCCAGGCGCGTCCCAGGTGCACGCTCCCGGGGGCCACGCCCGGTTCGGCCAGCCAGCGGCTGTTCGTGACCAGGAAGCCTTGGGCCTGCTGCGGCGCCGTGCTGGGCGCCAGACCGATGCCCCGCTCGCCCGGGGCGCGGCGGCCTGCGCGGCTGAGGATCAGGCTGTCGTCGATCACCAGCGTGGCGGCGCCAAAGACGAAGTCGACATCGCCCGCGAGGGTGCTGCGCTCCACCAGCACGCGGGCGGGGGCGTCGGGCCGGCCGCGGTCGGCGTAGAAGGTGTCTTGGTGGCCCCAGAGGGCGACTTCGCTCAGGTGGATGCGGTCGCCCCGCGTCAGCAAGGCCACGGCCTGCGCGCCGCCCGTTTCACCGGCCCCCGGGGGGTAGCCCTGGCCGGCGCGCGCGCCGTCCATCGCGTCGTTGGCGATGCTGAGGCGGTGCAGGTGCACCTCGTCTTGCGCGACCACCACCGTGGCGCTGCCGGCCGTGCCGTGCGTGGCGCTGCCCAGCGCGGGCACGCAGGGCTGGGCGGGGGCCTCGGGCGCCTTGGGCTGGGCGGCGTAGCGGCCGTCCACCAGGCGCACGGCCTCGGGCGTGGCCCCCAAGCCGACGAGGGCGATGGGCCCCAGGCCGCGCAGGCACAGCGGGCCGCGGTAGGTGCCCGGGTACAGGCGCACCACGCGCAGCGTGCCGGTCGACGGCGGCAGCGCGTCCAGCACCTGCTGCACCGCCTGGCCGGGGCGCACCTCGGCCACCACCGGGGCGCCCGCCGCCGACCCTGGCGTCCAGTCACCCAGGTAGGCGGCGCGGGTGTGCAGGGCGGTCTCGGCCTCGCTCAGTTGCGGGCGGTCTTGGCTGGGGGCTGCGGCCAGCGCGTCGGCCGCGAACAGCGCAGCACAAAGGCAGGCGGGCAGCAGGCGACCCAAGTGCCACCGTGGAACCGGCTTTGCCGGGCCACAGGTGGCGCCCCCCTGGGGGGGAGGCGCGAAGCGATTCGGGGGGGGGCTCACAAGCTGGCCAGGTACAGCGCGGGCTCGCCCTCGGCGTCGCAGCTGAACAGCACTTGTCGGTCGTCCGGCGTGAACGAGGGGTGCGGGTGGCTGACCTGGCGGTTGCCGTGCAGCACCTTCCACGAGCTGTCGTGGCGGGCGATGCGGCGCGTGGTGCCGGCCTTCAAGTCGAACAGGTGCAGGTAGGGGTCGCCGGTGAGCATGGCGTTGCTGGCGCTGGGGTCGGTGCTGGCGCTGCCGCAGCCGTCGCCCACCAACAGGCTGCCGTCGTGGTTGCTCATCAGGTGCGAGCAGGGCGGCATGGAGGTCAGCACGCGGTGTTCGAGCGTGACGGGGTCGAGGCGGCAGATCCAGCGCTCGGGCGCGTTGTGGCGGTAGCTCACGTACACCATGGCGCTGCCGTCGGGCACCCAAAACTCGTGCGTGCAGCTTTCGCCGGCGTCGTGCACCTTGCCGCAGCGGCGGTTCGTGCCGTCGGCGTTGATGAACCACATGCGCGCGTCGATCAGGTCGTGCGGCCCTTCGTGGCAGTAAGCCACGGTGGTGTCGTCGAAGGGGCGGTACTGCGGGTGGCCCAGCCAGCCGCGCTGCTCCAAGATCACGGTGCGTTCCCCCGTGGCCAGGTCGACGGAGAACAGCCGGCACAGGGGCTGGCGGTGGAACATCTCGTTGAATTTCTGCCAGGTGTCGAGCGGGAACCAGTCGTCGGCGGAGATCTCGATGCCCACCATCCGGGTGCAAGTGCTGTTGCTGACCCAGGTGCCGTAGCCCACCCAGCCCGAGGGCACGGTGTAGACCACCTCCTCCTGCAGCGTGTCCAGCGCCAAGCGGATCAGTTGGCGCTCTTGGCGCACGAAGTACAGGTGCCGGTCGTCGGGGCTCAGGAAGCCGCCAAAGGTGTTCTCGCCTGGCTGGTCGGTCAGCTGCGTCGCCACCTGGCTTTGCAGGTCCAGCAGGTGGTAGTTCCAGTGCTGGCCCGCGCCGAAGCCACCGCCGAACAGCAGGCGCTGCCCGTCGTTGGTGAAGCACTTTTGGTAGAAGTAATTGCGGTGGCAGGTGACGTCCAGCGGCGTCAGGCGCGTGACGCGCGCACCGGTGTCGGGGTCGGTCTTGGTGCTGAAGTGCAGCTGGCGTTGCGTGCTTTTCATCAGAGTCTCTGCAAGAGGGCCTGGCCCTCGTTGACGAGCCGGCGGGCGGCGTCGAGGTCGCTGGTCTTGCCGTAGGCCACGGTTTCGAAGACCTCGCGCATGAACTTCAAAAATCGCGCGTGCTCGAACAGGGGCGCGGGGCGGCGCAGTCGGCCCGCCAGGCGCTGGGCCTGGATCTGGTCGTGCGCGGCGAGTTCCAGCGGGGGCAGGCCGCCACTGGCTTGCAGCACGGCCAAGCTGCTGCGCGCCGAGGGCAGGCCGCGGGTGCGACCGAGGATCTTGGCCGCCTCGGGGTCGCACAGCAGGAAGTTCATCAGGCGCGCGGCCAGCTCGGGCTGGGGGCTGCTGCGACCCACCGCGTACATCAGGGTGGGGCGGCCGAACAGGCCGCTGTCGAGCGCGCCCGGCAGCGTGGGGAAGGCGCCGAGCGCCAGCTTCTCGCTGGGCGGCAGCGTGGACGCGCGCAGGCCGATCAGGGCGTCCCAGGTGTAGTTGCCGGCCCAGCGGCCCTTCACCCAATCGGGCTGCTGCTCGGTCGGCTTCTCGGCCCCACCCAGGCTGGCGCGCAACGGCAGGGGCGTGCACACGTGCTCGTTCACCAGGCGGCGGTAGGTCCGCACCCAATCCAGCGCAGCCGCTTCGTTCATGGCGATGCGGCGGTTGAGCGGGTCCACGTAGGGCGTGCCGTGGCGCTGCTGCACCCAAGTTTGGGCCAGCAGCATCATGTCGTACAGCTCGCCGTCCAGCGGGAAGGCGCCGTCGCCCAGGGCCCGGCGGAAGGCGGGGCCGGCGGCGAAGAGCTCGTCCCAGTTGCGCGGCAGGGCCAGCCCAGCGCGCCGGAACGCCGACTCGTTCCACAGCATGACCCGCGCGCTGAACGACAGGGGCAGCGCGTTGAGCTTGCCCTGCACCTGGCCGTAGGCGAGGTCGTCGGCACCGAACTGGTCGAGCTGCAGCACGGACTGCTGCGCGTTCAAGTCGGCGAAGCCGTTGCCCCGCTTGCTGAACATGGCGAGCCAAGCCCAGTTGATCTGCATCAGGTCGGGCTCGGCCCGGCCGGCGATCTGGGTGGTGAGCCGCTCCAGGTAGCCGTTGAAGCCCATGTACTCGGCCTTCACGCGCACGCCCGGGTGGCGTTGCTCGAAGAGCCGCAGCGCGGCCAGCGTCGCGCTGTGGCGGGCGGCTCCGCCCCACCAGGCGAAGCGCAGGGTGCGGGAGCCTTGGGCGTGCACCCAGGGCGCGGCGAACGTGGTGACGGCGGCAGCGCCGGCCGCGAGCACCAGGCGTCGTGACGCGGGCATCAGCGCAGCGCCACGCCGGTGCGGGCGTCGAACAGGTGGGCCTGGCCCATCTGGAACTGGAAGGCGTGCTGGCTGCCGCGCGGGGCTTGCAGCAGGTCACCGATCTGGTCGGCGTTGATGCGGGCGCTGAAGGCCTGCGCGCCCACGTCGAAGTAGACGAAGACCTCGGCGCCCATGTGCTCGCAAAAGCGCAGGGTGCCGGTCACGGCCACCGTGCCGGGGCGGGCTTCGGGCTGGATGCCGATGTGCTCGGGACGCAGGCCGAACTGCACCTCGCCGCTGACGGCCAGCGCCCGGCCCAGGCGCTCCGTGGGAATGGGCAGGCGCACACCGCCCACGGCCACGGCGCCGTCTTGCAAGGCGGCCGGCACGAGGTTCATCTCGGGCGAGCCGATGAAGCCGGCGACGAAGGCGTTGGCCGGGCGCTCGTACAGCGCGGTGGGCGTGTCCACCTGCTGGATGACGCCGGCCTTGAGCACGCAGATGCGTTCGCCCATGGTCATGGCCTCGGTCTGGTCGTGCGTCACGTAGATCGTGGTGGCCGGCTGGCCCGCCTCGCGCAGCGAGCGGTGCAACTCGGTCAGGCGCACGCGCATGGCGGCGCGCAGCTTGGCGTCGAGGTTGCTGAGGGGCTCGTCGAACAAGAACACGTCGGGCTTCTTGACGATGGCCCGGCCCACGGCCACGCGCTGTGCCTGACCGCCGCTGAGTTGCTTGGGGTAGCGGTCCAGCAGGTGCTCCATCTCCAGCAGTTGGGCGGCGTGGCGCACGCGCTGGTCCAGCTCGGCCTTGGGCGTCTTGGCCAGCTTGAGGCCGAAGGCCAGGTTGTCGTACACCGTCATGTGCGGGTACAGCGCGTAGTTCTGGAACACCATGGCGATGCCGCGTTCCTTGGGCGGCAGGTCGTTCACCGCGCGGCCGCCGATGCGCAGCTCGCCGCCGGTGATCGACTCCAGCCCCGCCACCATGCGCAGCAGCGTGGACTTGGCGCAGCCCGAAGGGCCGACGAAGACCATGAACTCGCCGTCGCGCACGTCGAGGTCGACACCGTGCACCGCTTTGAAGCCGTTGGGGTAGGTCTTCTCGACCCCTCTCAAATTCACTGCTGCCATGGGGCACTCAATTCTTCGAACTTCCGGTTTTGACCAAGGGCAGAGCGCCACGCAGTCCGCGGTGCTTCAAGCGGCCGCCGTGGAACCGGCTTTGCCGGGCCACTGGCGGCGCCCCCTGGGGGGCCGGCGAAGCCGGTACGGGGGGTCATCCTTTAACGCCAGAGCTGCTGGCGCCTTCGATGAAGTGTTTTTGGGCGGCGAAGAACACCAGCACCGAGGGAATCAAGGCCACCACGGAGATGGCGATGACGTTGGCCCACTCGACCTCCTCGGTGGCGCCGATGCTCATCTTGAGCGCCAGGCTGACCGGGTACTTCTCGACCGAGGCGAGGTAGATCAGCGGGCCCATGAAGTCGTTCATCGTCCAGATGAACTGGAAGACGATGACGGAGATGATGGCCGGCTTGAGCAGGGGCACCACGATGTGCCAGAGCAGCTGCAGCGCGTTGCAGCCGTCGATCTGCGCGGCCTCTTCCATGTCCCGCGGGATGCCGCGCAGGAACTGCACGAGCAGGAAGACGAAGAAGGTGTCGGTGGCGAAGGCCGAGGGCACGATGAGCGGCAGGTAGCCGTCAAGCCAGCCGATCTCGCGGAACACCAGGTACTGGGGCAGCCGCAGCACGATGAGCGGCAGCATCATGGTGCCGATCATGATGGCGAACAGGGTCTTCTTGCCCCAGAACTCGAAGCGCGCGAAGGCGTAGGCCACCAGCACGCAGCTGACCACCGTGACGACGATGCGCGGGATGGTGATGAGGAAGCTGTTGAGGAAGTAGGTGGCGAAGGTGTACTCGGTGCTGGTCTTCCAGCCCTTGGCGTAAGCGCCGAAGTCGAGCTGGCTGGGCACGAAGCCCGCCGAGGTGAAGATCTCGGCGTTGCTCTTGAACGAGGCGCCGACCAGCCAGATCAGCGGGTACAGCATCACCAGGGCCACGGCCCCGAGGGTGAGGTAACGCAGCCAGGGCGTGCGAGTTGCTTCGACCTGGTTCATGCGGTTCTCCCGCGCAGGGCCGTCCCAAGCGGGAGACGGCCCCCTTGGGGGGTGGCGAAGGCGCGGAGCGCCGCAGACCGGGGGCTCTTGGTCACTTCTTGTCCTTTTCGCCGGCGTAGAAGACCCAGTACTTGCTGCTCCAGAACGAGAGCAAGGCCAGCCCGCCGACCAGCGCGAACAGCACCCAGCTCAGCGCCGCGCCGTAGCCCAGGTTGAAGAAGCGGAAGCTCTGGTCGTAGATGTAGAGCGCCAGCACGTAGGTGCTGTGCAGCGGACCGCCCTCGGTGATCATGTACGGGCCGTTGAACTCCTGGAACGCGTGCACCATTTGCATGATGAGGTTGAAGAAGATCACCGGCGTGATGAGCGGCACCGTGATGCGCCAGAACTGCTGGGTCTTGCTGGCGCCGTCGATCTCGGCGGCCTCGTACAGGCTGGTGGGCACGTTCTGCAGCGCGGCCAAGAAGATGACCATGGCCGAGCCGAACTGCCAGGTGAACAGCAGCACGATGGTCCACATCGAGTAGTGCTCGTCGGCCAGCCAGGCGATGGGCTCCAAGCCCAACTGCGCCAGCACGATGTTCACCAGCCCATGCTTGGCGAACAGAAAGCGCCACAGCACCGCGGTGGCGATGCTGCCGCCCAGGATCGACGGGATGTAGAAGGCCGCGCGAAAGGCGTTGATGCCCTTGAGCTTGAAGTTCAGCACGTGCGCGATGAGCAGCGCAAAGCCCACGCGCAGTGGCACGGCCAGCACCGCGAACCACATCGTCACACCCAGGCTCTTGACGAACAGCGGATCGGCCGTGGCCAGCTCTTGGTAGTTGCGCAGGCCCACGAACTCGGGCGGGTCGATCAGGTCGTACTGCGTGAAGCTCAGCGCAAAGCTCATCACGAAGGGCGTGAGCTTGAACAGCAGCACGCCCAGCACGAAGGGCAAGACGAACAGGAAGCCGAGGCGCTTGTTGTCGTACACGTTGGATCGCCTATGCCAGCACTGAGCGCATCAGGGCGCCGGAGCCCTGTGCTCCGTTCATGTCCCCCGGTGCCGTCTTGGCGGACGGCACCTCCTCCTTCACTTCACTGCGCACAGCGCCCCAGCCCCCTGATGAAGCTGCACCGAGAACGACTGGGAAGCGGTGCATGGCTTCAGCGTGCAAGCCAGCCGCCGTCCACGGCCACGGTGTAGCCGTTCACGTAGTCCGAGGCCTTGGAGGCCAGGAACACGACCGGGCCGGCCAGGTCCTCGGGCGTGCCCCAGCGGCCGGCCGGGATGCGCTCCAGGATGGAGGCGTTGCGGCCTTCGTCGGCGCGCAGCGCGGCGGTGTTGTTGGTGGCCATGTAGCCGGGGGCGATGGCGTTGACGTTGATGCCGTGCTGCGCCCATTCGTTGGCCATCAGGCGGGTGATGCCCATCACGCCACTCTTGCTGGCGGTGTACGAGGGCACGCGCACGCCGCCCTGGAAGCTGAGCATCGAGGCGATGTTGATGATCTTGCCGCCCTTGCCCTGCGCCAAGAACAGCTTGGCCACGGCCTGGGACAGGAAGAACACGGACTTGAGGTTCAGGTCGATCACGTCGTCCCAGTCGGCCTCGCTGAACTTGATGGCGTCTTCGCGCCGAATGATGCCGGCGTTGTTCACCAAGATGTTCACCTCACCGGTGAGCGACTTGGCCTGGGCCAGCAGGTCGGGGATGCAGCTCAGGTCGGCCAAGTTGGCGCGCAGGTCCAAGAAGCGGCGGCCCAGGGCCTCGACACCGTGGCGGGTGTCGGCCGGGTCGGAGACGTTGATGCCGACGATGTCGGCCCCGGCTTGCGCCAGCGCCAGGGCCATGCCTTGGCCCAGGCCGGTGTTGCAGCCGGTGACGATGGCGACCTGGCCGCCGAGTTGGAAGTGATCAAGGACCATGGGGTTCGTCCTGGTGCCGTGGCACCGTTCGGGTGAGGAAGGCCCGCGCCCCGTGCCGAACGGGGCGTTGCCGCGAAGGGAGGCCGGGTTAGCGGAGGGCGGTCATGGGGACGTGGTCCATGTCTTTGAAGACCTGGTTCTCGCCCACCATGCCCCAGATGAAGGTGTAGGCCTGCGTGCCCACGCCGCTGTGCATGGACCAGCTTGGGTTGATCACGGCCTGCTCGTTGCGCACCACGAGGTGGCGGGTCTGCGTGGGCTCGCCCATCAGGTGGAACACCACGGCCTGCTCGCTCATGTCGAAGTAGAAATACACCTCCATGCGCCGGTCGTGCGTGTGGCAGGGCATGGTGTTCCACAGGCTGCCGGGTTCCAGCTGGGTCAGGCCCATCAGCAGTTGGCAGGTGGGCAGCACGTCGGGCACCAGGTACTTGTAAATGGTGCGGCGGTTGCTGGTTTCGGCGCTGCCCAGGGTCTCGGGGCTGGCCTCGGCCTGCGTCACCTTGCGGGTGGGGTAGGAGGTGTGGGCCGGCGCGCAGTTGAAGTACAGCTTGGCGGGTTGGGCCGCGTTCACGCTCGCAAAACTCAGTTCCTTGGCGCCTTGCCCCACGTACAGGGCCTCGCGGGCGGCCACGTCGTACACCGTGCCGTCCACCGTCACGCGGGCGTCGCCGCCGATGTTGATCAGGCCCAGCTCCCGGCGCTGCAGAAAGTAGTCGGTGCCGGTGTGCTTGCCCAGCTCGGCCGAGAAGGTCACCGGCTTCGTCACCGGCAGGATGCCGCCCACGATGATCCGGTCGATCTGGCTGTAGGTCAGCGTGGCCTGGTCGGCCACGAACAGGTCTTGCACCAAGAAGTGGCGGCGCAGGCCTTCGGTGTCCAGCGTGCGGGCGTGCTCGCTGTGGATGGGTTGGCGGATTTCCATGGGATCGGGTCCTTCAGAGGCCTGCGGCGGGCCGGGGTCGGGCAAGCGCCTCGCGGCGCGATGGGGTGCAGCTTAGGCGACAAGCGGCGTTGTTTGGAATCATGGTTTCTAATTAGTGAACCGCTGTTCCAATTTTGCACGAGATGGCTATAGTCGTCCACAACAACGCAGCCCTCTCCCGTCGATTTCCCCCCGATTTGTCATGAGCAGCCCTTACTTCCTGAACGACGACGTGCCCTGGACGGAGCTGGGCGACGGCATCCGCCGCAAGGTGGTGGCCCACACGCCGCAGCTGATGTCGGTGCTGGTCGAGTTCGACGCCGGCGCCATCGGCACGCCCCACGCGCACGACGTGCACGACCAGATCGCCTTCTGCGTGAAGGGTTCGTTCGAGTGCGAGGTCGGCGGCGTCAAGGCCGTGTTGCGCGCCGGCCAGGCCTTCTCGGCCCCGCACGGCGTGATGCACGGGGTGAAGGCGCTGGAGGCCGGCAGCCAGTTGCTGGACCAGTTCTCCCCCCGCCGAGACGACTACCTGTAAGCCTTTCAACGGTGGGCCCTCGCACTGCAGCGAAGCCCGCCCGGTTCCCGATCGGGGCTGCCCTGCGCGCAGCCCTCCCGCAGGGCGGCATCGCCCAACTCACGACCCCGATCCCCGATCCGTGCGCGCCGGCCCCCTAACGGCGCACACGCCCCAGAACCAGGAGACCCACCATGAGCCAGCGCCGTCGCGACTTCCGCCTGCGCCCCACCCACCTCGCCGCCGCCCTCGTGGCGAGCGCTGCCGTCGCCCCGACTTGGGCGCAAACGGCCCAAGCCGATGCGGCGGCCGATGCCGCCAAGCTCGACACCGTGGTGGTCACCGGCATCCGCGCTTCGCTGGAAAGCGCCCTGAACGCCAAGAAGCGCGACCGCGGCATCGTCGACGTCGTCAAGTCGGAAGACATCGCCAAGTTCCCCGACACCAACCTGGCCGAATCGCTGCAGCGCGTGCCCGGCGTGGTGATCGACCGGGATGCCGGCGAAGGCCGCAACATCACCGTGCGCGGTTTGGGGGCCGACTTCACCCGCGTGCGCATCAACGGCATCGAAGCCCTGGCCACCACCGGCGGCACCGACAGCTCCGGCGGTGCCAACCGCAGCCGCGGCTTCGACTTCAACGTCTTCGCCGCCGAGTTGTTCAACAGCCTGACCGTGCGTAAGAGCAACTCGGCCGATGTGGACGAAGGCTCGCTGGGCGCCACCGTCGACCTGCAGGCCGCGCGCCCCTTCGACTTCAAGGGCTTCACCGCCACCGTGTCGGCCAAGGCCCGCTACAACGACCTGGCGCAGAAGACCGACCCGCGCATCGCCTTCCTGGTGACCGACACCAACGCCGACCGCACCGTGGGCATCTTGTTCTCGGGCGCGTACTCCAAGCGCCGCGTGTTCGAAGAAGGCTTCTCCACCGTGCGCTGGGACAACGGCGCCTCCAGCGGCGGCTGGTGCGCCCCACAGGGCGTGACGCCCGCGAACCCCACCACCTCCACCGCCACCACCTGCGGCCCCGCCGCCCAGGGCGTGGCCCGCCTGCCGGGCACGGCCGACAACATCGCCGCCTACAACCTGGCCAGCAACGCCGCCAACTTCCACCCGCGCCTGCCGCGCTACGGCCGCCTGACGCACGACCAAGACCGCCTGGGCCTGACGGCCGCGCTGCAATGGCGGCCGAGCAACGCCACCTTGGTCAGCTTGGACGTGATGCACTCGGTGCTCAGCGCCACGCGCCAAGAGGATTTCCTGTCGGCCATCTCCTTCAGCCGCAACGCGGGCCAGGGCGGCAAGCCGCAGACCAGCGTCGTCAGCACCGCTTACGACGCCAACGGCGCCCTGCTGTACGGCGTCTACAACGGCGTGGACATCCGGGCCGAGTCCCGCTTCGACGAGCTGAACACCACCTTCACGCAGCCCGCGCTCACCGTCCAGCACGACTTCAGCGACACCCTGCGCCTGACAACCAAGCTCGGCCGCGCGCAGTCCAAGTTCCGCAACCCGGTGCAAACCACCACCACGCTGGACGCGCTGAACGTCAACGGCTACGGCATCGACTTCCGTGGCAACGACCGCCTGCCGGTCATCACCTACCCCTTCGACCCCACGCAGGTCGGCGGCGCCTTGACCTTGGTCGGCGTGCCCCGCGTGACCACGGGCACCCAGCCCACCACGGTGCCCAACACCACCACCAGCGAAATCCGCATCCGCCCCCAAGGCGCCAACAACACCAACGACGTCGCGCAGGCCGACCTGAACTGGGACATCGTGCCCGAGCGCCTGAGCCTGCGCACCGGCCTGAACTGGAAGCGCTACAGCTTCGACACCTACGAGTTCCGCCGAGTCAACCAGAACGACACGATCTTTGCGCCGAGCACCTCGGTGGGCAGCCTGACCACCACGCTCACCGGTTTCGGCAAGGGCCTGGACCTGCCCGCGGGCACGCCCACCAGCTGGGTCATCCCCAACCTGAGCGCCATCGCCGCCGCGTACGACATCTACTGCAACTGCCTGAAGAGCGGCCCCGCTGGCGGCCCCGGTGACTTCACGCTCTCGTCCACCACCAACGGCAACGCCCGCGGCAACAACCGCTCGGTGCAAGAGACCGACACCGGCGGCTACCTGATGGCCGACTTCAGCGACACCCTGTTCGGCCTGCGCGTCAACGGCAACGCCGGCGTGCGCTACGTCAAGACCGAACAGCTGGCCAAGGGCTACCAGGCCACGGCCGGTGGCACCGAGGTCAACACCGTCAACACCTACACCGACGTGCTGCCCTCGCTCAACCTGTCGGCCAACGTGATGCCCGACGTGATCGTGCGCTTCGCGGCCTCCAAGGCCATGGCCCGCCCGCA
The DNA here is from genome assembly GCF_004004565.1 of Inhella crocodyli. Taxonomy (GTDB): domain Bacteria; phylum Pseudomonadota; class Gammaproteobacteria; order Burkholderiales; family Burkholderiaceae_C; genus Inhella; species Inhella crocodyli. The sequence goes on along the minus strand of NZ_SACM01000004.1, from coordinate 2,199 downwards.
GTTGGGCAACCTGAACCCCGGCGGCACCATCAGCACCACCGGCACGCTCAGCGTCACCAGCGGCAACCCCTACCTCAAGCCCTTCCGCGCCAAGACCTACGACCTGAGCGCCGAGTGGTACCACTCGCGCAGCGGTTTCGTGGGCCTGGGCCTGTTCCAGAAGAACATCGACACCTACATCCAGAGCCTGCGCACCAACATCGCGTTCAAGGACACCGGCCTGCCGCTGAGCCTGCTGCCCAGCAACTTCACGGGCGACGAGGTCTTCCAGGTCACCACCCCCATCAACACCCCGGGGGGCAAGCTCACCGGCTTTGAAGTGAACCTGCAGCAGCCCTTCACCTTCCTGCCGGGCTGGGGCAAGAACTTGGGCGTGCTGCTGAACTACACCAAGGTCAAGTCCAAGATCACCTACCTCGTCTCGCCCACCAGCAACGCCACCATCGTGGACGACCTGCTCAACATGTCGCCCACCTCGGCCAACGCCACGCTGTACTACGACGACGGCACCTTCAGCGCCCGGGTGTCGCTGTCCAAGCGCTCCACCTTCCTGACCCGCGTTCCGGGCCAGAACAACAACGACGTCGAAGGCAAGGTGGGCAGTAGCAACGTCGACCTGTCCTTGTCGTACAAGGTGAACAAGAACCTGGACGTCACTCTGGAAGGCGTGAACCTGACCAACGAGGCCAACGACCAGTTCATCAGCCGGGCGCGCAACAGCTCGGTGGTCTACCACGTGACCGGTCGCGAGGTCTTGCTGGGTGCCCGCTACAAGTTCTAAAGCGGCCTTGGCGGTGGCGCTGCTCGTCGGCGCCACCTTCGCGTCGTGGGCCCAAGGGCAGCCGCCCGCGGGCCCACGCGTCCTCCTGGTGGGCGACTCGACGATGGCCCCGCGCAGCGGCTACGGCAACGCGCTGTGCGCGAAGCTGCTACAGGTGGCCTGCTTGAACTTGGCGCGCGGCGGTCGCTCCACCTTGAGCTACCGCGCCGAAGGCCTGTGGGACACGGTGCTCACCCTGCTGCGCGAGCGCGGCCCCGGCGACACCCGCCAGCGCAACCTGGTCCTCATCCAGTTCGGCCACAACGACCAACCCGGCAAGCCTGGCCGCTCCACCGACCTGGCCACCGAGTTCGGCCCCAACCTCGCGCGCTATGTCGCCGAGGTGCGGGCCGAGGGCGGCGAGGTGGTGCTGATCACGCCACTCACCCGCCGCAGCTTCAAGGACGGCGCACTCGTTAACGACCTGCGCCCCTGGGCCGAGGCCACGCTGCGCGTGGGTGCCGAGCTGGGCGTGCCCGTTCTCGACCTCTACGCCACCAGCAGCGCCGCCGTGCAAGCCCTGGGCCCCGAGGCCGCCGACACCCTGGCCGAGGCCCCGCCCCGCTTCGACCGTACGCACCTTGGCCCCAAGGGCGCGGCGCTGTTCGCGCAGCAGGTGCTGGACGGCCTGCTGGCCCTCAAGCCCGAACTGGCCAGCGCCCAAACCTTGCGCTGAGCCAGCGCTGACACTTCCGGCCATGGATTGGTTCTCCCCGGCTCAGCTCCTGGGCTACCTGGCCGCGGCCTTCGGCCTGGCCTGCTTCGCGCAGACCAACGACCGGCGCTTCAAGCTCTTCATGGCGGCCGAGTGCGCCGCCTTCATCGGCCACTTCGCGCTGCTGGGCCAGCCCACGGCGGTGGCCAGCACCACCGTGTCGCTGCTGCGCTCTCTGGCCTCGCTGCGCGGGCGCAGTCCGGCGCTGGGCGTCTTCTTCATTGCCTTGTCGGCGGGCTTGGGGCTGTGGTTGATGACGGGCCCGCTGAGCCTGCTGCCCATCGCCGCCAGCTGCATCGGCACCTACGCGCTGTTCTTCCAAAGCGGCGTGCGCATGCGCGCGCTGATGCTCGTCGGCACCGGGTGCTGGCTGGTCAACAACGTGCTGGTGGGCTCGGTGGGCGGCTCCGTGCTGGAGGCCGCCATTGCGGCCACCAATGGCTGGACGATTTGGCGTTTGCGTCAAGGCCGTTGAGGGCCTAAGTCGTCCCAGGCGGGGGAGCGGCTTTCGGCACGAGTTGCCTGCGGGGCGGCTACCGACCCCTAGCAGCTTTAGCCTTTACCGTGCGCCGCGCTCGCACGGCCGAGAAAGTGGCCATCAGCACCCACCAACCAACTTGCTTACTGGACAGCTCACCGCCGGCAGCATGCGCGACTGTTTCCA
>NZ_SACM01000003.1 GCF_004004565.1 Inhella crocodyli | reverse complement strand
TGGAAACAGTCGCGCATGCTGCCGGCGGTGAGCTGTCCAGTAAGCAAGTTGGTTGGTGGGTGCTGATGGCCACTTTCTCGGCCGTGCGAGCGCGGCGCACGGTAAAGGCTAAAGCTGCTAGGGGTCGTTAGCCGTCGGCGGCAAGGCAATCGTCAACTGACCACTCGCGGCCTCCGGGCTCGCGGCAGGCCTTCAGCGAAGCCAGGTGTTGAGTCGCATGGCCCTGCCGGGCGAGGCCAACACAATGGGCCCCACTGAAGGAGCCCACCTTGCCCCCAGCCACGCTCGACCTCGCGCGCATCCGATCCGAGTTTCCTGCGCTCGCCTCCGACACCGTGTTCTTGGACAACGCGGGGGGGTCGCAAGTGCTCGCCCGCGTCGCCGACCGAATCCGTCATTACCTGCTGCACGACAACGTGCAACTCGGCGCCAGCTACCTTGCCTCGCAGCAGGCAGGCGATCGCGTGCTGGGCGCCCGCCGTGCCGTGGCGACCTTGGTCAATGCCGTCCACGACGACGAGATCGTGATGGGGCCTTCGACCACGGCGCTGATCGGCACCCTGGTGGACGCACTCCGCCCGGGCCTGCAGCCGGGCGATGAAGTCATCGTCACCGAGTCGGACCACGAGGCCAACATCGGTGCATGGGCTCGGCTCGCCCAGGTGGGTGTCGTCGTTCGAATCTGGCCCGTCGATGTCCCCAGCCTGGGCCTGCGCCTGCAAGACCTGGATCCGCTGATCGGCCCGCGCACGAAGTGGGTCGCGATGACGCACGCGTCCAACATCCTGGGCACCGTCAACCCGGTGGCCGAGGTGGCGCGCCGTGCCCACCCGGTTGGCGCGCGGCTGTGCGTCGACGCGGTGGCCTACGCGCCGCACCGGCTCGTCGACGTCCAGGCCTGCGAGGCCGACGCCGTCGTGTTCAGCTTCTACAAGGTGTTCGGCCCCCACTACGCCGTCCTGTGGGTCCAACGCGACCTGCTGCTGTCGCTGCCCAGCCTCAACCACGGGTTCATCGGCCCCGAGGTCATTCCCTACAAGCTGCAGCGGGGCAACGTGAACTACGAGCTGTCGTACGGCTGCGCGGGCATTGCCGACTACCTGAAGGACGTGGGCACCGAACTCGGCGCGGTGGGTGATGACCGCGCCCGCATGCAGTTGGCCTTCGACGCGTTTGCACGCCATGAGGATGCCCTTGCGGAACAGGTGCTGGGCTGGCTGCGCGAGCGACGCGGCGTCCGCATCATGGGCTTGCCGTCGGTGACGGCGGGCGAGCGCGTCCCGACGATCAGCTTTGTGGTCGAGGGTCGCCATTCAGAAGCCATCGTTCGCCAGGTCGACGCGCATGGCATTGGCATCCGTTTCGGCGACTTCTATGCCAAGCGCCTGATCGAAGCCCTGGGGCTGGAGAAGCAGGGGGGCGTCGTGCGAATCTCGATCGCGCACTACAACACGGCGGAGGAGATCGGCCGGCTGTTGATGGCATTGGATGAGGCGATGGGGTGAATCCGATGGGGGACCTTGGCGGTCAGGTTCGGGCAATCGTGGGCGGCAGTCACCGTACGGTCTACTGAATCCGAGCCGACCGGGAACGAGTCCAAACTGTCGCCCCACGTGGGTCCAGATGGGATGGTCAGCCACCCGCTTACAGCATGCAGTCGCTACAACAAACAATCGCTCAGATTGCTTCCACGCAAGGTTGCTTCCTCAAGCCACCCAATGGGTTGCCCGTGCTTCCGCATGGATTCGAGCTTCCAGAGGACCTGAGGTCTTTCTACTTGGTCGCTGGGGGCGCCACGCTCTTCAGTGGGGCGGGCTTTCAGTTCAACATCGTGGCGCCGTCCGACCTCGTCTCGACGAACCTCCGGCTCGTCGGGAGTGCTCAGTGCGGCGACATCTCAGACTCGTGGTTTTCCGTGGCCGAGGATGGCAATGGCGACTACCTGTCGATCGACCTGGGGCCGGGCCATCGCGGGCGGTGTTACGACTCCTTCCATGAGACACACGGGGTTGTAGGCTGTACGCCCGTCATTGCCACCTCGTTCACCGATCTGCTCCTTCGGCTACTCGCCAACCGTGGTGAGCATCCGTATTGGCTGGCCCCAGGATTCGCCTCACTCGGCGATGCCTACGATGGAATCGGTAAGGCATCACCCCCCGCATGACGCGACCCTTCGTAGTTCGGCACCCGGGCGGTGACGCGCGTGCAATTGCTTGTGGACGGGCAATCTCCGACTCTCGACTCGGTGCGACGGCTCGGTACCTGCCAACCTTCGCACCCTGATCCACACGACACCAGCGTCTGCCCACCATGCCCACCCCTGACGTCCCCAGCCCCATCGACCTGCGCGACCCGACCGATGCCCAGCAATGGGCCGAGCTGGCCTTGGTCCGCCGGCCGTGGCGCGCCGACTTCTTCGCCCAGTTCGCCGAAGAGCTCAGCGCAGGCCAAGCGCGCTGCGTGCTGGAACTGGGTTCGGGCCCGGGCTTCTTGGCGAAGCACCTGCTGGATGCGCTGCCGCACCTGAGCTACACGGCGCTGGACTTCTCGGCGCCGATGCACGCGATGGCCCGGGCGCGCCTGGGCGGCGCGGTAGAGCGGGTGCAGTTCGTCGAGCGCAGCTTCAAGGACCCGGCTTGGGTGGCGGGGCTGGGCCCCTTCGACCACGTCATCACCCACCAAGCGGTGCACGAGCTGCGCCACAAGCGCCATGCCTTGGGGCTGCACCGGCAGGTGCGCAGCGTGTTGGCGCCCGGCGGCCGCTACCTGGTGTGCGACCACTTCGCGGGCGATGGCGGCATGTCCAACGACCAGCTCTACATGAGCGTGGAGGAGCAGCGCCTGACGCTGCGGGAGGCCGGCTTCACGCACGTGGCGCCGGTGCTGCTCAAGGGCGGTTTGGTTCTGCACGCGGCCCGCTGAGACCGCCTTCCCTCAGCCGCCGGCCTGGCGGTCCATCCACAGCGCCGCCCACAGGTGGCCGTCGGGGTCGGCGAAGTCGCGGGTCAGCATGAAGCCGAGGTCTTCCATCGGGTTCACGTCGGCCTGCCCGCCGTGCGCCGCGGCGGCCTCGTTCATGGCGTTCACGGCGGCGCGGCTGTCCAGCGAGAGCGACAGCATCAGCCCGGCCGAGCCCGCCGGGGGCAAGGGCCGTTGTGTGAAGGTGCGCCACTTGGCCAGCGTGACGAGCATGACCTGCACCGCCTCGTTCCACACCATGGCGGCGCCCTCGGCGTTGCTGAGCGCGGGGTTCGGCGTGAAGCCGATGGCTTGGTAGAAGGCCGTCGAGGCGGCGAGGTCGCGCACCGGCAGGCTGATGAAGAGGGTTCGGGTCATGCAGGGCTCCGCGTGGAGGGACGTTCGTGCGCTGACGACGTCCGAGCCGCCTCGGGATCGACACGCCTCCCGGCCCGGGTGGCTCTGGTGGCCCTCAGCGCACCGCGCTGGCGTCGAAGTGCGGGTTTTGGATCAGGCCCAGGCGGTTGCCGAAGGGGTCGGTGACGGCCCCGACGCGGATGCCCTCGCCCACGTCGGTGGCCGGCTCCAAGGGCGTGGCGCCCAAGGCCAGGGCGCGGGCCAGTGCGGCGTCCACATCGGCCACGCCCCACAGGGGCTGCGCGCCGTTGGTGCCCGGCGTGGCGTCGGGCACGAGACCCAGCTCAAAGCCGCCCACGGCGAAGCCGACGTAAAACGGTTGGTCGAAGTACGGCGCCTGCCCCAGCAGCTCGGCGTACCAGCGCTTGGCCGCCTCCAAATCAGGGGCGGGGTAGATGGCGGTGCGCAGGCCGAGCAGCATGGGGCGGTCCTTGAGAACGTTGGGGCGTGTCAGCCGCGCAGCTTCCACTTTTGGTTGGCGCCGCCGGTGCAGCGGTACAGCACCAGGGGCTGGCCGTCCTTGGACTTGTTGCCCTTCACGTCCAGGCAGTTGCCGCCGATGCCGACCAGCGCGCCCTTCTCGAAGCGCCACTTCTGGTTGGCGCCGCCGTTGCAGGTGTAGAGGATGACGGGCGTGCCCTCGTCGGTCTTGCCGCCTTCCACGTCCAGGCACTTGTCGGCAAAGCCCTTGAGCTCGCCGGCGCGGGTCATCTGCCACTTCTGGTTGGGGCCGCCGTTGCACTGCCACAGCTGCGTGGCCGTGCCGTCGTCGCTCTTCTTGCCCTTGACGTCGAGGCACTTGCCGCCCAGGCCGACGACCTCACCGGCGTGGGCGGTGCCGGTCAGGCCGGCGGTCAAAACGAGGGCAAGGGCGAGGGCGTGGCGCATGGGGGTCTCCGGGGGGCGTGAACAAAGCGCGAACGTTAACCCCGCCCGGCAGGGGGCGTGGCTGGGGGGCGACCCGGATGACCGCTTTGTCATGCGCGGGGGCCCGGCGTCCGTTCCAATCGGCGGCATGCCGACCGCCCCCGCGCCATGAACCTGCTGCTGATCGAGGACGAAGCCGACATTGCCGAGCTCGTGCAGTCGGGGCTGCGCGCGCGCGGCATGGCCGTGCACGTGGCCACCGATGGCAACACCGGCTTGGCGCTGGCGCGCGAGCCGCAGTGGGACGCCATCGTGCTGGACCTGATGCTGCCCGGCCGGGACGGCTTGGACGTGCTGGCGGCCCTGCGCGGCGAGGGCGTGCGCACGCCGGTGCTGCTGCTGACGGCGCGCAACGAGGTCGGTGACCGCATCCAGGGCCTGGCCCTGGGCGCCGACGACTACCTGGGCAAGCCCTTCTTCGTGGAAGAGCTCGCCGCTCGGCTGCAGGCGGTGTGCCGCCGCGTGCAGGGGGAGCGGCAAAGCGAGTTGCGGGTGGGCCCGCTGGTGCTGGACCGCATCAAGCGCACCGTGTGCCTGAGCACGCGGCCGGTGGAACTGACGAGCCGTGAGTTCGCGCTGCTGGAGTTCTTGATGCGCTCGGCCGGCCAGGTGCTCAGCCGCGCCCAGATCCTGGAGCAGGTGTGGGGCTACGACTTCGACCCCGCCACCAACGTGGTCGACGTCTGCGTCAAGCGCATCCGGCAGCGCCTGGCCGATGCCGAGCCCGACGCGGGGCCGGAAGGGCCGGGCTGGATCGAGTCGGTGCGGGGCGTGGGCTACCGCTTTCGCAAACCTTGAGGGCCGCCATGTCGCTGCGCTTGCGCCTCTTCGTGTCGGCCCTGGCGGTCATCTTGTTGGCCGTGTTGGCCCTCGTGGTGCTGGGGGGCTCGGCGCTGCGCCAGGCCGGGCTGGAACAGTTGGAGGCCCGCCTGTGCCTCGAGGCCCGCCGGGTCGTCAGCCCCAAGCGCGAGGGCCGGGGTGACGAGCTGCGGCTCTTGGACGACGTCGTGCGCAAGTTGGGCTTGGAGGACCGGCACCAGCTGCGCTTGGAGCGCCACTTCGACGGCGACGACGCCGCCGCAGCTGGCGGCGAGCCGGCGGGCTTGGCCAGCCTGTCGCTGGCCTGGCGAACGCCCAAGGCCCTGGCCGGCAACGGCACGCGCGCCGACCCCTTGGGGCGCTGCGAGGTGGCGGCCCACACCGACGCCGAGGGCGATTGGCGCGTGGCCCGCAACCGCACCAAGGCCGGCACGGCCTGGCTCGCCGTGAACCTGGGGCCGCTGCAGGCCGAGTGGCGCGCCCTGCTGTGGCGCACCTTGGGCCTGATGCTGCCCGTGGCCTTGGCCCTGGCCGCCGGCAGCGCCGCCCTGTTGGCCCAGTTGATGATGGGGCCGCTGAACCGCCTGCGCGAGGCCATGCGCCAGCAGCGCCCCGACCGCTTGGACCAGCGCTTGCCGACGGGGCAAGAGCCGCGCGAGCTGCGCGAGCTGGTCGAGGCCTACAACACCATGCTGGCCCGGCTGGAGACCAGCTTCCACCAAGCCTCCCGCTTTTCGGCCGATGCCGCGCACGAACTGCGCACGCCCCTGACGGTCTTGCAAGGCCGCCTGGAGCGGGCCATTGGGGCCAGCCACGGGCGCGAGCTGCAGGCGGAGCTGGGGGCCATGCTGGACGCGGTGAACCGGCTGTCCAGCACGGTGCGGCAGCTGCTGCTGCTGTCGCGGGCCGACGCCGGGCACTTGGAGGTGGCCCACGAGCCGGTGGACCTGGGCCCCGTGCTGGACGAGCTGGTGCAAGACGCCGCCTTGTTGGCCGAGCACCGGCAGCTCGAAGCCGACGTGCAGGCGCCCTTGCCGGTGAATGGCGACCTCGTGCTGCTGCGCCAGCTGTTCAACAACCTGCTCAGCAACGCCCTGGCCTACGGCGTGCCGGGTGGGCGCCTGAGCCTGAGCGCGCGCCGCGACGGCGAGGCGGCGGTGGTTCGCTTCCGCAACGATTGCGAGCCCTTGTCGGCCGAAGCGCGGGCGCGCTTGTTCCAGCGCTTCTACCGCGTGCCGTCGACCACCGCCGCGCGGCGCGAAGGCAGCGGTTTGGGCTTGAGCCTGGCGCGCGAGATCGCCCGTGCCCACGGGGGCGACTTGCGATTGCTCGACAGCCCGCCGGACCAGGTGGTGATGGAGGTCCGCTTGCCGCAACGCCGCGACCGATGACCGCGATGTCATCGAACGCGAGGATCCCCTGCCTAGAGTGAAAGGGCCCCATCCGAGGAGCCCTTTCATGCGCGAACTGCCCCCCCGCCCTCCCCGTCTTTGGCCCTTGCTGTGCGTGGCGCTGACCGCCTGCGGCGGCGGGGGCAGCGCCAGCGTGCCAACGCCCGCGCCCGCGCCCGCGCCTGCACCTGCACCTGCACCTGCACCTGCACCTGCACCCGCACCTGCACCTGCACCCGCACCTGCACCTGCACCCGCACCTGCACCCGCACCTGCACCAGCACCAGCACCAGCACCAGCACCAGCACCAGCACCCGCCCCGAGTGCGTTCACGCTGAGCAGCAGTGCCGGGACGGTCACCTTGCCGGCCGAGTACAGCTGCGACGGCATGGGCTCCAGCCCGGCGCTGAGCTGGGGCCCGGCACCTGCGGGCACGCGGGAGTGGGCGCTGTTGATGAGCACCGTGCCCGCCGACGGCAGCACCAAGTACAACTGGGTGCTCCACCAGATCCCGGCCGCCACGACGGCCTTGGTGCGCGATGCGCTCGGCCCGGGTCTCACCGGCGTGGGCAGCGACGGGCCCTACCGGGGTTACCAAGCCCCGTGCTCGCAGGGCCTGGGCACCAAGAGCTACACCTTCACCGTGTACGCCTTGTCCGACTCGGTGGCCTCGCGCTTGCCCGCGGGCAGTGCCGTGACGGGGGAGCAGCTGCTGGCCGCCCTGCAGCCGCTGCTGCTGGGCAGCGCCAGCCTGACCCTGAGCCACACCCGCGACGCCAACAGCCCGGGCCTGTCGGCCGCTTGCCAGCGCGTGCGCGCCTCGCTGGCCGGCACCCCCAATGCGCAGGCGGCGGTGGCCTGCGACGGGCAGTACGCCTACGTCAGCAGCACCGGCCTGTCGTCGCGCCGCATGATGGACGGCATCACGGCCACCAACCTGCAGGTGCCCACGGCGCAAAACTTCCTGGGCAGCCACGCTTGGCGCATCCCCTTGCAGCCCACGCCCGCGGCCGCGCCCACCTCGGCCGTGGACGGGCCCATCGGCATCGCCATCGACGGCGTTCCCCTCTTCAACCCTTGCAAGCAGGGCGGCTGCCAGAACGGCGACACCAAGGTCCTGGGCGAGCTCGACGTGTGCAATGGCCACGCCGGGCGCGCCGACGACTACCACTACCACGCGGCCCCGGTGTGCTTGATGGCCGACAAGCCGGCCAGCTACTGGGACACGCACCCGGTGGGCTGGGCCTTGGACGGTTACGCCATCCTGGGCTACAACGATGCCGATGGCCAAGTGGCCCAGCGCGATGCCATTTGCGGTGGCAACACCAAGCCCAACGCCAACGCCCCGAGCGGCTACGCGTACCACGTCACCGAGCAGGCGCCTTACGTGCTGAGTTGCTTCTACGGCGTGCCCAGCCCCGATCTGGCGGGGCAGTCGGCCAAGTTCAGCCCGATGCGGCCCCCCCCCGTCACGCCGTTCCCGGTCTCGGGCATGAGCCTGAGCACCGAAGCCGATGGTGCGCAGGTGCTGGCCTTCACGAGCGCCCGCAGCTTCACCACCACCGAGAACGGCTCGGACGCCTACGCCAACGTGCCGGGCAGTTACCGCATCCGTTATCGCGCCTTGCAGGGCGAGGCCTTGAGTGCGGCCCTGGCCACCAACGCCAACCGGGGCAAGTCGGCCTGCTGGACCTTCCAGTTCGCCACCGCCCAGGGGGCGGGCACGCAACCCGACGTCACGTACTGCCGATGAAGCCCGCCCTGTTCCGTGGCGCGCGGCGGGGGCCTGCCCTGGCCCTGTTGCTGGCGCTTTGGTCGCCCCTGGCCCCTTCGTTCGCACACGAGTTGGCCGCGCACCGGCTCACCTTGGTCGTGCACGCCGAGCGCAGCGTGCAGGCGCAATGGCATCTCGACTGGGCCGACGTGCTGCGCGACCTGAGCGCACCGGACGAAGCGCCCGCGAGCTTCTTGTTCCGCGTGGCCAGCGAACCGGCCTCGGCGCTCGAGGCGCCGTTGGCCCGGCTGCGCGCCCTGGTGGAGTCGCAGTGGCAGCTGCACACCCCAGAGGGCGAGGCCCTGCGCATCGTGCGCTGGCAGTGGCCCAGCGCGAGCGAGCTTCACCAGGCCCTGCAGCAGCAGGCGGCGCAGCAGGCCTTGGGCGAGCACGTGCACGGCGCCCAGGGGCCCGTGGTGCGGGCCGAGGCGCAGGCCCCGGCGCCGGTGCGCCAACTGCGAATGAGCTTGCCCGCCGCCTTGGAGCGGGCCTTGGTGGTCAGCTACCGGCCCCAGCAACGCTGGGTGGAAGCCGGTGCGCCGCAGACCCTGAGCTTCGTGCCCTGAGCCCGCGGCGCCTGGCGCGTCAGCGCTTGGGGCCGCGTGCGGCGTGCAGCTGCTGCTTCAAGGCCTCGTGGGCCTGCTTCTTCTGCTGCAAGGCGGCGCGTTCGGCGGCCACGGCGTTGGCGTCCTTGCGCTGCTTGGCCGCCTCCAGCCGTGCCTTGGTGGCCTCGATGTCTTGCTTCTGTTGCGCCAGTTGCGCCTTCATCGCCGCGTGCTCGGGCGTGGGCGCGGCGCCCACCGGCGCGGCCGCGGCCAAGGCGCCCACCAAACAGGCCGCACAGGCCCAAAGGGAAGTCTTCATGCCGATCTCCAAGGGAGGTTGAAACGAGATCCCATTGGGCCCGTGCGGCGGACGCGGTCGATGACGAATCTGTCAGCGTGCGCGGGGCTTGAATGACAGGCCTGTCACGCAGCGCGGCGGGCGCCTTCCTAGCATGGCCGCATGAGCCCGACCCCCCGACATCGACCCCCGGCACGCCGGCCTTTGGCCCTGTGCCTCAGCCTCGTCTTGAGCGCCTGCGGCGGCGGCGGTTCGGCCCCCACGCCGACCCCGGCCCCCGCGCCTGCACCGGCGCCTGCCCCCGCACCGGCGCCCGCACCCGCACCCGCACCCGCACCGAGTCCCGCCCCCAGCCCGGCCCCCGCCCCGAGCCCCGCGCCCGTGCCGGGCACCAGCAGCTTCAGCGGCAGCGTGGCCCTGGGCAGCCCCACGGCAAGCAGCGTGCAGGCCAACGTCTACAGCCCGACCCAGCGCGGCACGGTGCGCATCGCCTACGGCGCGCAAAGTGGGCAGTTGGGCCAAACGACCCCCGCGGTGGCCATCGAGGCGGGGCAGGCCGTCGAGCTCAGCTTGACCGGCCTGCCAGCCAACACCCGCTGTTACTACCGCCTGTACTTCCAGCCGACCGGCAGCGCCAACGAAGCGCCGGGCGACGAATGGAACTTCCACACGGCCCGGCCCGCAGGCAGCAGCTTCACGTTCGCCATCCAGGGCGACTCGCACCCCGAGCGCCTCAAGACCCAGTTCGACCCCGATCTGTACACCCGGACCTTGCAGTCGGTGGCGGCCGACCAGCCCGACTTTTACGTGTTGATGGGCGATGACTTCAGCGTCGACACGCTCGACCCCGCGACCATCGATCGTGCCAAGGTGCTCGAGCGCTACACCTTGCAGCGGCCCTTCCTGCACACCGTCAGCCGCCAGGCGCCGCTGTTCCTGGTCAATGGCAACCACGAACAGGCGGCCGCCTACCTGCTGGACGGCACGCCCAACAACGTGGCGGTGTGGGCGCAGAACGCCCGCAACGGCCTCTACGCCCAGCCTGCCCCCAATGGCTTCTACAGCGGCAACGCGCAGCCGGTCGAGCACATCGGCCTGCTGCGCAACTACTTCGCCTGGAACTGGGGCGACGCGCTGTTCGTCGTCATCGACCCCTACTGGCATTCGCCCGTGGCGGTGGACAACGTCTTCGGCAGCAGCAAGCCCAAGCAGAGCCTGTGGGACGTCACCCACAGCGACGCGCAGTACCAATGGCTCAAGCGCACGCTGGAAACCAGCAACGCCCGCTACAAGTTCGTGTTCGCCCACCACGTGATGGGCACCGGCCGAGGAGGGGTGGAGCTGGCCAAGCGCTGGGAGTGGGGCGGCGAGAGCCTCAACGGCGTGTTCGACTTTCTGTCCCAGCGTCCGGGATGGGCCGACCCCATCCACCGCCTCATGGCGCGCACCGGGGTGACCGTGTTCTTCCAAGGGCACGACCACGTGTGGGTGCGGCAGAAGCTCGACGGGGTGACCTACCAGACCCTCTCGCAGCCCGCCGACCCGAACTACACGCTGTGGAACGCCGACGCGTTTGCCAGCGGCGACAAGTACCCCAACACGGGCTACACCCGCGTGCGCGTCTCGCCCGACGGCGTGCAGGTCGAGTACGTGCGCAGCGTCCTGCCGCGCGACGAAACCCCCAGCCGTGCGCACGGCACCACCGTCTTCAGCTACCGACTGCCATGAAGCCTCACGCCCATCGCCAGGCCGCAGCCTGCGCCCTCCTCGTGCTCAGCGCCTGCGGCGGTGGGGGATCGGCCCCCAGCCCCGTGCCGGCCCCGGCGCCTGCACCAGCCCCTGCACCCGCACCGGCACCGGCACCCGCACCCGCACCCGCACCCGCACCCGCACCCGCACCCGCACCCGCACCCGCACCGGCACCGGCACCGGCACCGGCACCGGCACCGGCACCGACCCGGTTCGACGGCAACGTCTTGGTCGGTGCCCCCACCGGCAGCACCGTGCAGTTCAAGGTGCTGGCCACGGGCGCCACCGGCAGCGTGTTCGTGCGCGCGCAGCCCAGCGGGGGCGGTGCGGCGGTCGATTCGGGGGCCGTGGCCTTGCAGGCCAATGGCGTCAGCGTGCTGTCCCTGGGCGGCCTGCTGGCCGACACGGCCTACAACTACGAGTTGCGCTGGACGCCCCCCTCCGGCACCGAGCAGGCCGCCGTGTTGGGGCGCTTCCAAACCGCCCGGCCGCCCGGTCGCGAGTTCGTGTTCACGGTGCAGGCCGACTCGCACCTCGACGAAAACTCCAGCCTCCCCGTCTACCAGCGCACCCTGCAAAACGTGCTCGCCGACCGGCCCGACTTCCACGTCGACCTGGGCGACACCTTCATGACCGAAAAGCACAGCGACCCCTTGAGCGAGCTGGTGCAAATGGCCCCCGACGCCGCGACGGTGAACCGCCGCTACGTGTACGAGCGCGGCAACTTCGCCGCCATCAGCCACGCCGTGCCCCTGTTCCTGGCCAATGGCAACCACGAGGGCGAGGCCGGTTGGCTGAACAACGGCAGCGGCAGCAACCTCGCCGTTTGGGCCACGCAGGCGCGGCAGCAGTACTTCGCCAACCCCGCGCCGGGCATCTTCTATCGCGGCGACACCCTGCCCGACCCCTTCGTCGGCGCCCGTGCCGCCTGGTACAGCTGGACCTGGGGCGACGCGCAGTTCATCGTGCTCGACCCCTACTGGAACACCGCCGCACCGGCCAGCAAGGACGGCTGGAACCTCACCCTGGGCGAGCGCCAGTACCGCTGGCTGGCCGACACCCTGGCCACCAGCACCGCGCGCATGAAGTTCGTCTTCGTGCACAACCTGGTGGGGGGCCTGGACGGGCAAATGCGCGGTGGCGTGGAGGGCGCGCCCTACTTCGAGTGGGGCGGCCTCAACGCCGACGGCAGCGCCGGCTTCGCCGCGCGCCGCCCGGGTTGGGGGCTGCCCATCCACGAGCTGCTCAAGCAGCACAAGGTCAACGCCGTGTTCAAGGGCCACGACCACCTGCACGCCCGCCAAGAGCTCGACGGCATCCTGTACCTCACCGTGGCCCAGCCCAGCGCCGTCAACACCACCAGCGCCGCCAACCTGGCCCGCGACTACCACTACGCGCAGGGCACGATCCTGCCCAGCGCCGGCCACCTGCGCGTCACGGTCAAGGCCACGGGCTACGCCGTGGAGTACGTGCGCAGCTGGCAACCCACCCAGGAGACGGCCACGCGCAAGAACGGGCAGGTCGACGACCGCGTCGAGCGCAGCGTGCCTTGAGCCGGGTCGGCGGGTCGGTGGCGGTTCAGAAGAACAAGTGCTCCCCGGCGTTCTCGCCGCCCAGCACCACGTAGTTCACCTTGCGCAGGTCCATCAGCTGCTTGCCGCCGGCGTAGCTGATGGCCGACTGCAGGTCTTCGCGCATCTCCACCAGGGTGTCGGCCAGGTGGCCCTTGATGGGTTCGAGGATGCGCTTGCCTTCCACGTGCCGGCGCTCGCCCTTGTTGAAGTCGCTGGCCGAGCCGAAGTAGGCCTTGTAGCGCTGGCCGTTCTCGACCACCGTCTCGCCCGGGCTCTCCTCGTGGCCGGCGAACAGCGAGCCGATCATGACCATGCTGGCACCGAAGCGGATGCTCTTGGCGATGTCGCCGTGGTGGCGGATGCCGCCGTCGGCCACGATGGGCTTGCTGGCCACGCGGGCGCACCACTTCACGGCGCTGAGCTGCCAGCCGCCCGTGCCAAAGCCCGTCTTCATGCGCGTGATGCACACCTTGCCCGGGCCGATGCCGACCTTGGTCGCGTCGGCGCCCCAGCGCTCCAAGTCGAGCACGGCCTCGGGCGTGCCCACGTTGCCGGCGATGACGAAGGCGTTGGGCAGGTGCTGCTTGATGTGGGCGATCTGGCGCTCCACGGCATCGGCGTGGCCGTGGGCGATGTCGATGGTGAGGTAGTCGGCGCCCAGGCCGGATTGCGCCAACTGCAGCACCAGCTCGGCGTCCTTGGGCTGCACGCCCAGGCTCAGGCTCACGTACAGGCCTTGATCGCGCATGCGGCGGGCGAAGGCCATCGCATCCAGGTCGAAGCGGTGCATGACGTAGAAGTAGCCCTCGCGCGCCAGCATCTCGGCGATGGGCTCGTCGATGACGGTCTTCATGTTGGCCGGCACGGCCGGGATCTTGAAGCGGCGGGGGCCGAACTGGATGCTGGGGTCGCATTCGCTGCGGCTGTTCACGCGGCACTGGCGGGGCAGCAGTTGCACGTGGTCGTAGTCAAAGATGTCCATGGGGTGTCTCTCTCAGGCAGTCGGGATTCAGGAAACGGGGTTCAGCATCAAGAGCTGGGCCACGACCGACACCGCGATCACGGCGGGCTCTTTGCCGCTGAGGCCGGGCAGGCCAATGGGGCAGCACAGGCGCGCCAGCTGCGCGGGCGTGAAGCCTTGGGCCTCCAGCCGGTGCAGAAAGCGCGCGCGCTTGGTGGCGCTGCCGATCAGGCCCACCCAAGGCAGGTCGTCGCGGCGCAGCGCGGCCTGGGTCAGGGCCAGGTCGAGGTCGTGGCTGTGGGTCAGGATCAGCACGTGCGCGCCGGCGGGGGCGGCGGCCAGCTCGTGCGGCAGGCCGTCGGTGCACACGCGTTGAACATGGGGTGGCGAGCTTTCAGCGGGGAACTCGGCCTCGCGCTCGTCCAGCCAGCGCACGCGGCAGTCGATCTGGCTCAGCTGCTGCGCGATGGCGCGGCCCACGTGGCCGGCGCCGTAGAGCTCCAACGTGAAGCGGGGCGCGGGCAGGGTCCAAGCGGCAGGCTCGGCTTCGCGCAGCGGCGTGTAGCGCAGCGTCACCACGCCGCCGCAGCACTGGCCCAGCGCCGGGCCCAGGGGCAGGCGCTGTTCGTCGCCTTGGCCGGTGAGCAGCAGCGCGCGGGCGTGTTGAACCGCTTGCAACTCCAGGTGCCCGCCGCCCAGGGTGCCCAGCACCGCATCGGCCGCCACCATCATGCGCGTGCCGGCCTCGCGGGGCACCGAGCCTTGGTGCGCCTGCACCTCCACCACCAGGGCCGGGCGGCCTTGGGCCTGCCACTGCAAGGCGGTGGCGTGGAGGGTAGCGGGCAGGGTCACGGTGACAGGGTCAGGCCATTCAATGAACGGAGGATCGACTCCGGCGTTGCGGGGGCGTGCAGCACCGGCTCCGCCCGGTGGCCGCCCGCGGCCGACACCGCGTCCTTGATGGCGAAGAACACCGAGAAGGGCAGCAGCAGCGGGGGCTCGCCCACGGCCTTGCTGCGGTGGATGCTGTCCATCGCATTGGGGCGGTCGAACAGGCGGGTGTTCAGCACGGGCGGGCAGTCGTTGGCCGTGGGGATCTTGTAGGTGCTGGGCGCGTGCGTCATCAAGAGGCCCGCCTTGGCGCTGCCGTCGTCGGGGTGCCAGACCAGCTCTTCCATCGTGAGCCAGCCCATGCCCTGGATGAAGGCGCCTTCGACCTGGCCGATGTCCAGCGCCGGGTTCAGCGAGCGGCCCACGTCGTGCAGCAGGTCGGCGCGCAGCACGCGGTGCTCGCCGGTCAGGGTGTCGACCAGCACTTCGGCCACGGCCGCGCCGTGGGCGAAGTAGTAGAAGGGCTTGCCCTGCAGCGTGGCGCGGTCCCAGCTCAGGCCCGGCGTGGCGTAGAAGCCGTCGCTCCACAGCTGCACGCGGGCCAAGTAGGCCTGCTTGATCAGCGCCTCCCAGGCGATCGTTTGCGCGCCCACCAGCACCTGGCCGCCTTCAAAACGCACGGCGTCGGCCTCGCCGCCCAGCTTCTTCGCGGCGAAGGCCGCGAGGCGCTGGCGCACGGTGCGCGCGGCGGCCTGGGCGGCCTTGCCGTTCAGGTCGGCCCCGGTGCTGGCCGCGGTGGCGCTGGTGTTGGCGATCTTGTCGGTGTCGGTGGCGCTGCAGCGCACGCGGGCCAGGGGCAGGCCCAGCTCGTGCGCCACCACCTGGGCCACCTTGGTGTTCAGGCCTTGGCCCATCTCGGTGCCGCCGTGGTTCACCAGCACCGAGCCGTCGGTGTAGACGTGCACCAGCGCGCCGGCCTGGTTGAGGTGCACGACGTTGAAGCTGATGCCGAACTTCACCGGGGTCAGTGCCAGGCCCTTCTTCAGCACGGGGCTGTTGGCGTTGAAGGCCTGCACGTCGGCTCGGCGCGCGGCGTAGTCGCTGGTGCGGGCCAGCTCGTCGATCAGGTCGGGCAGGCAGAAGTCTTCGACCGGTTGGCCGTAGGGCGTGGTTTGGGGCGGCGTTTGCCCCTCCACGTACAGGTTGGCGCGGCGCACGGCCAGGGGGTCGGCGCCCAAGCGCCGGGCGATGGCGTCCAGCAGCAGCTCCACGGCCAGCGCGCCCTGCGGGCCGCCGAAACCGCGGAAGGCCGTGTTGCTCTGCGTGTTGGTCTTGGCCGCGAAGCCGCGCAAGCGCACGTGGGGCAGCCAGTAGGCGTTGTCGAAGTGGCAGAGCGCGCGGGTCAGCACCGGGCCCGACAAATCGGCCGAGTGGCCGGCGTTGCTGACGAGCGTGGCGGCCACGCCCAGCACGCGGCCGGCGTCGTCGAAGCCGGCGTCGATCTCGACCACGAAGCCGTGCCGGCGGCCGGTGACGAGGAAGTCGTCGTCGCGATCCAGGCGCAGCTTGACGGGCGCGCGGTTGCGCTGCGCCGCCACCGACGCCACGCAGGCGAACAGGGCCGACTGCGACTCCTTGCCGCCAAAGCCGCCGCCCATGCGCCGGCACACCACGCGGATGGCGTGCGCCGGCGCGTGCAGCGCGTGCGCCACCAGGTGCTGCATCTCGCTGGGGTGCTGGGTGGAGCAGTAGACGGTCAGGCCCTCGTTCTCCTCGGGGCAGGCGTAGCTGATCTGCCCCTCCAGGTAGAACTGCTCTTGGCCGCCCAGCTCGAAGTCGAGGTGAATGCGGTGCGGCGCCTCGCGCAGCGCGGCATCGGCGTCGCCCCGGGCCAGCACCATGGGCGGGATGACGTACTGCCCGGCGGCGTGCGCCTCGCGCGCCGTGAGCAGCGCGGGCAGGGGCGTGGCCTCGATGACCTGCGGCGCCAGGGCCGCCGCCCGGCGCGCGGCCTCGCGCGTGGTGGCCACCACGGCGAACACGGGCTGGCCGCGGTAGCGCAGCGTGCCCTCGGCCAGGATGGGGTCGTCTTGGATCAGCGGCCCGCAGTCGTTGGCGCCGGGTAAATCGGCGGCGGCGAACACATCGACCACGCCGGGCAGGGCGCGCACGCGGTCCAGGTGCAGCGCGGTGATGGTGCCGTGCGCCAGGGGCGACAGGCCGAGCGCGGCGTGCAGGGTGCCGGCGCGCTCGGGGAGGTCGTCGGTGTAGGGCGCCGCGCCGGCCACGTGCAGGTGGGCGGCTTCGTGCGGCATCGACGTGCCAACGATGGGGGTCGGGGGCAAGTGCGTCATCGCGCGGCCCACACGCTCAGGGCCTCGGGCGCCAAGGGGGCGTCGGTGCGGGTTTCCAGCCAGAGGCGGTGCAGCAGGTTCTGCGCCACCTGCAGGCGGTAGTCGGCGCTGGCGCGCAGGTCGCTCATGGGGCGGAAGTCCTGCGCCAGCGCGGCTTGCGCGGCCTGCAGGTGGGCTTCATCCCAGGGCTGGCCGCGCAGCGCGGCCTCGGCCCGCGCGCTGCGGGCCACGGTGGCGGCCATGCCGCCCCAGGCCAGGCGAACGTCCGTCACCACGCCGTGTTCCAGCCGCAGCGCGAAGGCGCCGCACAGGGCGGAGATGTCGCTGTCGAACCGCTTGCTGACCTTGAAGGCGCGCAGCGTCCAGCCCTCGTTCCACGGCAGCTCGATGGCGGTGAGCAGCTCGCCCGGGCGGCGCTCGTTCTTCATGTAGGCCGTGTAGAACGCGTCCAGCGGCAGCTGGCGCACGGCCGCGCCGTGGCGCAGTTCCACGCGCGCGCCCAGGGCCATCAGCACGGGGGCCGAGTCGCCGATGGGCGAGCCGTTGGCCACGTTGCCGCCCATCGTGCCGGCGAAGCGCACGGGCGGCGAGGCGAAGCGCAGCCAGAGTTCCTTCAGCGCCGGCCACTGCGCGGCCAGCGCGCCCCAGGCGGCTTCCAGCGAGGCCCCGGCGCCGATGCGCAGGTGCGTGGGGGTGCGCTCGATGGCCTTGAGTTCGTCGACGCGGCCGAGGTCGATCACCTCGCCCAGGTCGCGGAACTGCTTGTTGACCCACAGGCCGATGTCGGTGGCGCCGGCCAGCAAGGTGGCCTGCGGCTTGGCGGCGACCAGGGCCGCGCATTCATCGAGCGTGCGCGGGGCGTGAAAGCCGGCGTGCACCAACGGCGGGTCTTGCGCCAGGGCCTGCAGCGCGGCCTCGACAGGCGCGCGGTCCAGCAGCGGGCCCTCTTGGCGCAGCGCGCACTCGCCGGCGTCCAGGATGGGGCGGTAGCCGGTGCAGCGGCAGAGGTTCCCGGCCAGGGCGTCGGCCAGCTGCTGGCGGTCGGGCGGCGTCGCGCCGCGCGTTTCCCACTGGTGCCACAGCGCCATCACGAAGCCCGGCGTGCAGAAGCCGCATTGCGAGCCGTGGCAGTCCACCAAGGCCTGCTGCACGGGGTGCAGGGGCTCGCCGTGACCACCGACGTCTTCGACGGTGAACAGCGCCTTGCCGTCCAGCGTGGGCAAGAACTGCAGGCAGCTGTTCATGGGCTGCAGCTGCAGCGCGCCGTTGGCGTCCAGGCTGCCCACCACCACGGTGCAGGCGCCGCAGTCGCCCTCGGCGCAGCCTTCCTTGGTGCCGGTGCAGTGCGCGTCTTCGCGCAGCCAGTTCAGCACGCTGCGGGTGGGGGTGTCGGTGTCCAGCTCTTTGAGCCCACCCTGGTGCCAGAAGCGGATGGGACGCTCCGTGCCGCTCACTTCGCGCCCTCCTGCACCCAGCGAATGACGAGCTCGCGCTCGGCCTCGTTCATCTGCGTGGCGTTGTTCATCGGCATGGCGTGCGCGCGCAACTGCACGGCGACGTTGGCCGCGTGCTGCTGCAGCAGCGCCGGGGTGTGCAGGGCCACGCCCTTTTGCTGCACCCCCTCACCGTGGCACATCAGGCAGCGCTGGGCCACGACCTGCTGCACCTCGGCCAGGGTCACGGGGGCGACTGCGACGGCGGCGGGCTTGGGCGCGGGCGCCAGGGCCACGGCGGTGGCAACGATCAGGGCCACGCCCAGGCCCGCGGTCCACCACGGCACGGGCGTGCCGTTCACCAGGGCGCGGTGGCGGGCCACGAAGCTGTGGCGGATGAGCGCGCCGGCCAGCATCAGCGCCACCAGCACGGCCCAAGCGTGCGCGCCTTGGTAGAGGAAGCCGTAGTGGTTGCTGAGCATGGCCACCAGCACCGGCAGCGTGAAGTAGGTGTTGTGCACGCTGCGCTGCTTGCCGCGCTGGCCGTGGATGGCCTCGACGGGCTGCCCGGCCTTCATCTGCGCGATGACCTTGCGCTGACCGGGAATGATCCAGACCATCACGTTGGCGCTCATGGCCGTGGCCATCATGGCGCCGACGATGACGAAGGCGGCGCGGCCGGCGAACAGCTGGCCGGCGGCCCAGGTGGCGGCCACGACCACGACGAGCACCGCCGCGCCGACGCGCGCGTCACCGCCGACCTTGCCGTCCTTCTCACCCAGCCATCGGCAGAGGAGGTCGTAAACGAACCAGAAGCCGAAGACGAAACCCAGCGCCGCGGCCACCGCGGCCCCGCTGGAGCCCCAGGCGAACACCCGTGGGTCGACCAAGAACTGGCTGGCGTTGGCCAGGTACAGCACTGTGAACAGCGCGAAGCCGGTGAGCCAGGTGGAGTAGCTTTCCCAGAAGAACCAGTGCAGCTTCTCGGGCAGGCTCTTGGGCGCCACCAGGTACTTCTGGGGGTTGTAGAAGCCGCCGCCGTGCACGGCCCACAGCTCGCCGTCCACGCCCTTGGCCAGCAGGTCGGGCGCGGTGGGCTTGGTGAGGCTGCTGTCCAGGAAGACGAAGTAGAACGAGGAGCCGATCCAGGCGATGGCCGTGATGACGTGGGCCCAACGCAGCAGCAGGTTGGCCCAGTCGAGGAGGTACGTGGTGTCCAAGCTCAGCTCCCCCGGTAGGTGCTGTAGCTCCAGGGGCTGACCAGCAGGGGCACGTGGTACTTGGCGCTGGCGTCGGCGATGCCGAAGTCCAGGTTCACCACGTCGACGAAGGGCGGCTCGGGCAGGGCGACGCCCTGCGCACGGAAGTAGTCGGCCACGGCGAACACCAGGCGCCAGCGGCCCACGGCCATGGCGGTTTCATCGAGCAAGGGGCCATCGCCACGGCCGTCGGCGTTGAGCCGGATCTCGCGCACGGTGTGGGCTTGGCCGTCGGTGTCGAGCCGCTGCAGGGTGACGGCCATCCCGGCCGCGGGGCGGCCGTGGGCGGTGTCAAGAACGTGGGTGGAAAGCTGGCCCATGGTTCGCCGTCGTGCGGTCCAAACTGTATACACTCAAGCATACACGCATGAAAGCCGCCGAGCCCATCAGCCAAACCCAGCGCATCGTCGACGCCCTCACGGCGGCGATCGTCGAGCGCCGCCTGATGCCCGGCACCAAGCTGGTCGAGCAGCAGCTGGCCGACTTGTTCCAGGTGTCGCGCACCCTCGTGCGCCAGGCCTTGAACCAGCTCAGCCGCGACCACCTGGTGCAGCTACTGCCCGCGCGCGGCGCCTTCGTGGCTGAGCCCAGCATCGACGAGGCCCGCCAGGTCTTCGAGGTGCGGCAAATGATCGAGCTGCAGCTGGTCAAGCAGCTGTGCAAGTCCATCACCCCCGCCCAGGTGAAGAGCCTGCGCGCCCACCTGCAGCGCGAGGCGCAGGCCCTGGCCAAAGGCGACGTGCCCGGCCGCACCCGGCTGCTGGCCGAGTTCCACGTGCTGCTGGCCCAGCTGGCGGGCAACGCCGTGCTGGCCGAGCTGCTGGGCGACCTGCTGGCGCGCTGCTCGCTCATCGCGCTGATGTTTCAAAGCCAGCACTCGGCCGAGCACTCGGCCCACGAGCATGTGGCCCTGGTGGACGCCATCGAGCGCGGCGACAGCAAGACCGCCGTGCGCCTGATGGAGCAGCACCTGGGCAACGTGGAACGCGGCCTGCAGCTGCAGCCGCGCACGACCGACTTGATGGAAGCGCTTGGAGCGTTGGCATGAGCTACCCCCGGGATCTCAAGGGCTACGGCCGCAACCCGCCGCATGCGCAGTGGCCGGGCCAAGCCCGCGTCGCGGTGCAGTTCGTGCTGAACTTCGAAGAGGGCGGCGAAAACTCGGTGCTGCACGGCGACGCCGGCAGCGAGCAGTTCCTCTCCGAGATGGCCAACCCCGCCAGCTACCCGGCGCGGCACCTGAGCATGGAGAGCATCTACGAGTACGGCTCGCGCGTGGGCGTGTGGCGCCTGCTGCGCGAGTTCGAACGCCGGGGCCTGCCGCTCACCGTGTTCGGTGTGGGCATGGCGCTGGAGCGCTGCCCCGAGGTCACCGCCGCCTTCGTCGAGCTGGGCCACGAGATCGCCTGCCACGGTTGGCGCTGGATCCACTACCAAACGATGGACGAAGCGACCGAGCGCGAGCACCTGCTGCGCGGTGTCGAGGTCATCCGCCGCCTGACGGGCAGCGCGCCCTTGGGCTGGTACACCGGCCGCGACAGCCCCAACACCCGCCGCCTGGTGGCCGAGCACGGCGGCTTCGCCTACGACAGCGACCACTACGGCGACGACCTCCCCTTTTGGCTGCGCGTGCGCAAGACCGACGGCGGCGACGCCCCGCACCTGGTGGTGCCCTACACGCTGGACTGCAACGACATGCGCTTCGCGCTGCCGCAGGGCTTCAGCCACGGCGACGAGTTCTTCGAGTACCTGCGCGACGCCTTCGACGTGCACTACGCGGAGGGCGACGAGCGGCCCAGCATGATGAGCATCGGCATGCACTGCCGCCTGCTCGGCCGCCCGGGGCGCATGCGCGCGTTGCAGCGCTTCCTGGACCACGTGCAGGCGCACAACCGCGTGTGGATCACCCGCCGCATCGACATCGCGCAGCACTGGCGCGACGTGCACCCCTACGACCCGACCACGGCCTTCGCATGGACCTGAAACGCGAGCAACTGCAGGGCCTGTACGAGCACTCGCCCTGGATCGTCGAGCAAGCGCTGGCGCGCGGGCCGCACCCCACCCTGGCCGCCTTCAAGCGCGCCTGCGCCGAGGTGCTGGACGCCGCGGGGCGCGAGGCGCAGCTGGCCCTGATCCGCGCCCACCCCGAGCTGGTGGGCAAAGCCGCGGTGCTGACGGCCGAGAGCCGTGCTGAGCAGGCCGCCGCCGGCCTGGGCGCCTGCAGCCCCGAGGAGTACGCGCGCCTGCAGCAGCTGAACCGCGATTACCACGCGCGCTTCGGCTGGCCGTTCATCCTGGCCGTTCGGGGCCCGCGAGGCACGGGCCTGAGCCGCACGCAGATCATCGAGACCTTCGCCCGCCGGCTGGACGGCCACCCCGATTGGGAGTTCGCCGAGTGCCTGCGGCAGATCCACCGCATTGCCGAGCTGCGCCTGGCCGAACTGGTGGGCGAGCGCATCGACGATGGCGAGTGGGTGTGGGACCGCGCCGAGGACCTGGCGCGCCACAGCGAGGTGGACGACGGCCTGACCGTCACCTACTTGACCCCCGCCCACCAGGCCTGCGCGCAAGACCTGGCCGCGTGGATGCGCGAGGCGGGCTTCGACCGCGTCGAGATCGACGCCGTGGGCAACGTGGTGGGCATCTACGACGGCCAAGACGCGCAAGCACCGCGCCTGCTCACCGGCAGCCACTACGACACCGTGCGCCACGGCGGCAAGTACGACGGGCGCTTGGGCGTGCTGGTGCCCATGGCCGTGGTGCGCGCCTTGCGCGCGGCGGGCGAGCGCCCGAAGCACGGCCTGGAGGTGGTGGCCTTTGCCGAGGAAGAAGGCCAGCGCTACCCCGCTACCTTCTTGGCCGCCAGCGCACTGACCGGCGGCTTCGACCCGGCTTGGCTGGACCAGACCGACACCCAGGGCGTGACGATGCGCGAGGCCATGCAGGCCGCGGGCCTGCCCGCGCGCATGGAGGCCATCGCCGCGCTCAAGCGCGACCCGGCGCGCTACCGCGGCTTCGTGGAGCTGCACATCGAGCAAGGCCCGGTGCTGGACGCGCTGAACCTGCCCCTGGGCGTGGTCACCTCCATCAACGGCAGCCACCGCTACACCGGTGAGCTCATCGGCCAGGCCAGCCACGCCGGCACCACCCCGATGGGCGCCACGCGCCGCGACGCCGCCACCGCCGCGGCCGAGCTGGTGCTGGCGGTGGAGCGCCTCGCCAGCGCGCTGCCCGGTGCCGTGGGCACCGTGGGCCAGCTGCAGGTGCCCAACGGCTCGATCAACGTGGTGCCCGGCCGCTGCCGCTTCAGCCTGGACCTGCGCGCCCCCGACGACGCCACGCGCGACCGCCTGCGCGACGAGGTGCTGCACGCGCTGCAAGCCATCGCCGCGCGGCGCGGCCTGCGATTCACCTTGGAGCCCACGCTGGCCGCCCACGCCGCGCCCAGCCACCCGGCGTGGCAAGCGCGCTGGGAGGCCGCGGTGCAGTCGCTCGGCCTGCCCGTGTTCCACCTGCCCAGCGGCGCCGGCCACGACGCCATGAAGCTGCACGAGCGCCTGCCGCAGGCCATGCTCTTCGTGCGCGGCGGCAACGCCGGCATCAGCCACAACCCGCTGGAAAGCATCACGGCGCACGACGCGCAGTTGTGCGTCGACGCCTTCCGCGCCCTGTTGAACGCCCCATGAGCCCTGCCTTCGACTTCGCCCGGCTCGACGCCTGGGTCGACGCCCACTTCGACGAGGAAGTCCGCTTCCTGCAGGCCCTGGTGCGCGTGCCCACCGACACCCCGCCGGGCAACAACGCGCCGCACGCCGACCTCACCGCGCGCCTGCTGGCCGAGATGGGCCTGCCCGCGCAAGCGCACCCCGTGCCCGCCGCCGAGGTGCAGGCCCAGGGCATGCAGAGCATCACCAACCTGATCGTGCGCCGCGCCTTCGCCGACGGCGGCCCGACCATCGCCCTCAACGCCCACGGCGACGTGGTGCCCCCGGGCGAGGGCTGGACGCGCGACCCGTATGGCGGTGAGGTCGTGGACGGTCAGCTCTACGGCCGCGCCAGTGCCGTGAGCAAGAGCGACTTCGCCACCTACGCCTTCGCGCTGCGCGCGCTCGAGGCCAGTGGCGCAAGCTTGCGCGGTGCGGTGGAGCTGCACTTCACCTACGACGAGGAGTTCGGCGGCGAGCTGGGCCCCGGCTGGCTGCTGCGCCAAGGCCTGACGAAGCCCGACCTGCTGATCGCCGCTGGCTTCAGCCACCAGGTGGTGACGGCGCACAACGGCTGCTTGCAGCTGGAGGTGACGCTCACCGGCCAGGCCAGCCACGCGGCCTACCCCGACACCGGCGTGGACGCGCTGCAGGCCGCGACGCACCTGCTGGGTGCGCTGTACGCCGACAACGCGGCGCTGCGCCAGATCCGCTCGTCGGTGCCCGGCATCACGCACCCCTACCTGAACGTGGGCCGCATCGAAGGTGGCAGCAACACCAACGTGGTGCCCGGCAAGGTCGTGCTCAAGCTCGACCGCCGCATGGTCCCCGAAGAAGACCCGACCCAGGTGGAGGCCACGCTGCGCGCCCGCATCGAGCGCGTGGTGCGCGCGCACGACGGCCGGGTGCAAGTCGGCATCCGCCGCCTGCTGCTGGCGCACGCCTTGAAGCCCGACGCGCGCAACGCGCCCCTGGTGCAGGCGCTGCAGCGCCACGCCCGCGCGGTGCTGGGCGACACCCCGCCCGAGGTGGGCACGCCGCTGTACACCGACGTGCGCCTCTACGGCGCCGCCGGCGTGCCCGCCGTCATCTACGGCGCCGGGCCGCGCACCGTGCTGGAGAGCAACGCCAAGCGCGCCGACGAGCACCTGGCCTTGAGCGACCTGCGCGCGGCCACCAAGGTGGTGGCGCGCACCTTGGCGGAGTTGCTCCAGGCCTGAGCCGTCTCAGGCCACTTCAAGGCGTTTCAGCCGGCGGTCGCAAGAAGCTCATCGGGTCCCGGCGCACGCGCCGCCACAGCGCGGCGCGCAGGCGGCTGCGGTCGCGCACTTGCACGCCGCGCGAACGGATGGCCACGCGCAGGGCCAGCCAGAAGCTGACGCCCAGGTTCAGCACGCCGATGCCCACCAGCGCGGCCATGCACCACCAGAACTCGGGCGTGGCCAAGAGGCTGGGGCCCAGGGCGCCCAGGGCCGCCGCCAGCTGGCCGGTGCTGAGGGTGACGTGGCGCACCTCCAGCCCCACGCCCACGAAGGCCAAGAGCGCGGGCACCACGCCCAGCATCAGGCCCAGGCTGGTGTTGGCCACCACGCCCGAGATGTTGCGGCGCCACCAGGCGGCCCAGGCTTGCGCGCGCTTGGCACCGAGCACGCGGGCGATGCGCGGGTTCCAGGCCAGGGTGCTGTCCAGGCGGTGAAAGACGAAGGCGTTTTCGGCCCAGCCGGCGACGAGGCTGCTGAGGAAGAGCAGCACGCCGGTGAAGGCGGCGAACAGCAGGGTGGGGCCGAGCAGGGTTTGGCTGTGCAGCACGTAGCGCGCCGTGGCCTCGCCCACCAGGGGCGCGCCTTGCCATTGCTGGGCGATGAGCTGCACCGCCAGCACCACCGGACCGCAAATGGCGACGTTGCCCACGATGCCGGCGAACTGCGAGCGGATGAGCTGCGCCACGCGGTCGACGAAGCCCTCGATGGCCGCGTCCTCCTCGGCGTCGTCGCGGTTGGGCTTGAGCCCGGCCAGGCTGTCGGCCAGCGCGGGCGCGGTCATGGCCGGCTGTTTGGTGGCCACCGTCCAGTGCAGCAGCATCACGACGAGGAAGCTGATGGCGTAGTTCACGCCCGACCACAGGCCCGTCCAGAAGGCGCCCAGGCCCACGGCGGCGATGCCGAACTTGGCGAAGGTGGTGCCCGCAATGACCAATCCACCGCCGGCGGCGCGGCGCAGCATGTCGCGGTAGCCGGCGCGGTCGGTGGTGATGTAGTGCTCGCCGGTCTCGGCGTGGCGCTCGGCCATCTGGCGGGCCATCAGGCCGAACTGCTCGCCCACCAGCTGGCGCAGGCCGCGCTGGCCATTGATCTCCACCAGTTGCACCAGCAGCGCGCGCCAGGCGCCGCTGGCCGGCGGGCTGAGCAGGGCGTCCAGCAGCGCTTCCATGCGCGCCAGGCGGGCCTTGAGCTGCTCGGTGCTGAACACGATGTCGACCGACACGCCGTGCGCTTCCAGGTGCTGGAACACGCTGTCGGCGGCCTCGCGGCAGGCCTCGATCAGCGCGCGCAGGTAAGCGGCCTGGCGCAGGGTCTCCGCGACATCGCCCGCCTCTTGCGCCGTGCGCAGCGCCGAGAGCGCCGCGGGCAGCTGGCGGAAGGGGCGCGACTGCAGCAGCTCGGGCGCCATGCGGCGGCGCAGGTCGGGCCCGTGCGCGGCACCGGCCACGGCGCTGCCCAACAGCATCAGGGCGTCGTGCAGGGCGGCGGGCCAGCCCTGCGGCAGGGCCTGCCCCACCAGCGCGCCCAGGGGCTCCAGCAGCTCGGGCGGCAGGGCGCGCAGCCAGGCCACGTCGCCGGGGCGGAACAGCAGCTGCAGCAGCTCGCCCAGGTCGTCGGTGTCGGGCGTGCGGGGCAGCCAGCGCAAGGCCAGGCGGCGGCGCACCTCGCTGAGCAGCGAGGGCTGGCGCGCGAAGCCGTGGTCGGCCAGCAGCGCCGGCGCGTCCACGCCGCCGGCCACGGCCGCCAGGAAGTCCTGCAGCCGGCGCTGGGCGTCGGGCGTGTCGGCCAGGTGCTGGCACAGGGCGCGCAGCCGGCTCAGCGGCAGCTCGGGGTCCAGGGGCGCGCCGGCGCGCACCGGGCGGCGCACTCCGTCGAGCAGGGCCACCAGGGCCAGGTGGCGCTGGGCGCGGGGGGCCTCGGGGTCGAGGGCTTGGAGGTGGTCGTGAAGCGCTTGCACGGGCCCGAGTGTGCCGGTGCGCAGGGGACGACGGACTCAGGTTCCGATGAGGCCGCCGTCGCGCTTGCGGATCGCCACCGTGGCCGATCGCGGCCGGCCGTCGGCGCGGTGATCGGGCCAGTTGGAAAACGCGCGGGGGTTCGCCGGGTCGCTGCGGTCGCCCGGGGTCTCGCCCGGGTGCTGGATGTTGACGAACATCGTGCGGCCGTCGGGCGTCATGTCGATGCCGGTGATCTCGGCGCCCACGGGCCCGACGAAGAAGCGGCGGATCTCGCCCGTGGCCGGGTCGGCGGCCAACATCGCGTTGTTGCCCAGCTTGACCAGCTCGCGCGGGCCGGGGGGCGGGGGGTTGGCGCTGTCCTTCTCCAGGAAGGCCACGCCGGCGCCCATCTCGCTGCTGCTCATGTCGGTCTGGATCCACAGCACGCCGCGGCCGTCCACCCACAGGCCATCGGGGCAGGCGAAGGCGGCCGCGTCGCGCGGCCCCTTCATGCGGCCGCGGGCGTCGGTGCGCTCGGCGGCGGGGTCGCCGGCCAGCACGAAGTGCTCCCAGCGGAAGGTTTCGCCGTCGAAATCGCCGTCTTCGCGCCAGCGCAGGATGTGGCCGCCGGTGTTGTTCTCGCGCGGGTTGGCCGCGTCCACGCCGGGGCGGCCCGGGGCGCCGCGCTGGCTGTTGTTGGTGAGGGTCACGTAGACCTGGCCCTGCGGGTCCACGGCGATCCACTCGGGGCGGTCCATCTTGGTGGCGCCCAGGCGGTCGCTGGCCTGGCGGGCTTTGATGAGCACCTCGCCCTGGTCGGCAAAACCGGCCTCGCGCGTGAGGCCGCCTTGGCCGTGCACCAGGGGCAGCCAGCGGCCGGTGCCGTCGGCGTCGAAGCGGGCCACGTACAGCGTGCCGTGGTCCAGCAGCGTGGCGTTGGCCTGGGCGCCGCCGGGCTTCACGCGGTCGCGGCTGACGAACTTGTAGATGGACTCGAAGCGCGCGTCCTCGCCCGAGTAGACGACGGCGCGACCGTCCTTCGTCAGCGCCACCGTGGCCCCCTCGTGCGCGGCGCGGCCCAGGGCCGTGCGCTTGACCGGGGTGCTGCTCGGGTCGAAGGGGTCGAGCTCGACAACCCAGCCGAAGCGGTTGGGCTCGTGGGGGTGGGCGCTGGCGTCGAAGCGCGCGTCGTGCTCGGCCCAGCGGTAGCCCCAGGGCTCGCCCGGGCGCAGGCCCCAGCGGGCCTCGTGGGCATTCGGGCGGTTGGGGCCGAGGAAGTAGCCGATGAAGTTCTCTTCGCCCGACAGGTAGGTGCCCCAGGGCGTGCGCGAGGCGGCGCAGTTGGCCAAGGTGCCCAGCACGCGGCGGCCGCTGGGGTCGGCGGCGGTTTGCATCAGCGGGTGGCCGGCGGCCGGGCCGCCCACGGCGAAGGGGGTTTGCAGCGTGACGCGGCGCGCATAGCGCGAGGGGCGCACGGCGGCCCAGCTGCCATCGGCCTGGCGCGCGATCTCGCACACGCTCAGGCCGTGCGCCGCCTGGCTCTTGGCCACTTGCTCGGGGCCCCACTCGCGGCCACCGTCGGCGAACAGCAGGCCGTGGTCGCCGTACTCGTGGTTCATGGCCAGCAAGCCGCGGTCCGAGCCCTGCAGCGGGAAGAAGGCGAGGCCGTCGTGGTGCATGCCCATCTGCACGGCCTGCTCGGCGGCGGTGTTGCGGCCGTCGTGGCGAAAGGCGGGCAGGTTCCCGGCCACGCCCACCGGCTCGCCCCAGGCCTGCAGCACCTGCGCCACGTAGCCCTCGGGCACGGTGACGGTGTCGGCGTCCGACAGGGGCACGGGCTGGAAGCCGAGCTTGGGGCCGCTCATCACCGGCGCGCTGGCGCAGCCCGACAGCAACGCCGTCAGCGCCCCGCCTTGCACCGCCAGGGGCGAGTGCAGGCCGGTGACGGCCGAGGCCAGGCCGCCGCGCAGCAGGCGGCGCCGGGCTTGGAAGGGCGCGTCGTGGAGGGTGGGGTTGGCGGAGGGGTTGCTGTCCTCCAGGGTGCTGAAGTCTTTGGCCATGCGAACGAGGGTGCCACAACGGGGTGACGCTGGCATGACGCGCAAAGATCGCCAGAATGCCGGCGCGGGATTGGTCCGCGCTCCCCTCACAAGGCCCCCATGTCCTGGTTGGTTCTCGTTCTCGGTCTCGTTCTGTTCTTGGGCGTGCACAGCGTGCGCATCTGGGCCGAGCCCTGGCGGCAGGCGCAAATCGCCCGCCTGGGCGAGAACCGCTGGAAGGGGCTCTACAGCCTCGTGTCGGCCCTGGGCCTGGGCCTGCTGATTTGGGGCTACGCGCAAGCGCGCTTGGAGGCCGCGCCCCTGTTCTTCCCGCCCGAGGGCATGGCCAAGGGACTGCGCCACCTCGTGGCCCTCTTGGTGCTGCTGGCCTTTTGGTTGATGGTGGCCGCCTACGTGCCGCGCAACCACCTGAAGGCCGCGGTGAAGCACCCCATGGTGCTGTCGGTCAAGGTCTGGGCCCTGGCCCACCTGCTGGTGAACCACACGGCGGCCGATCTGCTGCTGTTCGGCGGCTTCTTGCTGTGGGCGGTGCTGGACTTCCGCGCCGCGCGCCGCCGCCCGGTGAGCGTGCCGGCCGGCACGGCCCTGGGCACGGCGCTGACGCTCGTCATCGGCACCGTGGCCTACGGCGCCATGGCGATGTGGGCGCACCAGGCCTGGTTGGGCGTGTCGCCGCTCATGTCGACCGTTCGCGTGGGCTGACCATGAACGCCTACGAACACCTGCTGGACCTGGTGGCCGGCGAGCGGGCCCACTTCGACCGCCAGGCCGAGCGCCACCGCGACGCCTACCGCTGGGGCCAAACCGGCCTGATCGCCTTGAGCGCCGCGGCCAGCATCACCGCCGGCCTGGGCCTCTTGCTGGGCACGCAGTTCGGGCCCCTGCTGCAGTTCATCGTGCTCGTGCTCACCACCGTGGGCACGGGCCTGGGCGCCTGGTTGGAGATGCGCCGCACGCGCGAGCTGTGGCAGCACGAGCGCGCGCTGCACCACGGCCTGCAAGACCTGGAGCGCGAGATGCACTTCCGCGGCGCGCAGGGCGTGCCCAGCCACGAGCAGGTCGAGGCCTGGTTCCAGCGCCTGCAGCAGCTGCTGGGCACGGGCAGCGAACGCTGGGCCAAGATCGTCGAACGCGCCCCGGGCAAGGCGGCCTGAGGCGCTCGGTCCTCAGAGGCCGTCCACGCCCACCCAAAAGCTGGGCCCCGGCCCGCTGGGCATCAGGCGCAGGGGCCCGGCCGGCAGGTCGGTGACGAGGCAGCGCGCCGCCAGAGGCAGGGCCTCGCCGTGGGGCAGCAGCAGCACGGCCGGGTCGCTGACGAAGCAAGCCCGCCAGGCGTGCGGGCCCTGCCAGGGGCGTTCGGCCGCGGCCAGCGCCAGCGTGCCGCGGGCGCCGCCTTGCAGCATCAAGTTGAGGTCGCGCGTCGGGCCGTCGATCAGGCGGCAGCCGGGGGCCAGCGCGCCGTCGAAGGCGATGGGGTCGCCCCCGGCCGTGACGGCGTGCTCGCGGCCGGCCAGGGTGAGCATCACCCCGGCGCCCTCCACCACCGCGAAGTGGCGTTGCACGCCGGGGAAGGCGCTGAAGGGCCCGTCTTGGGCGATGTCGGCCAAGCTCAGCCGCACGCGCCAGTCGGCCACGTTCGGCCCCACCCACAGCTCGCGCGTCTGGCCCCCGCCGTTGCGCCAGGGCGTGGGGGCGATGCGGTCGGCGAGGACGATGTTCATCTTGGAGATCGATGCTGCAGTTGCAGGCTCAAGCGGCGGCCGGGGCCGGGCTCGAAGAAGCGGCCGTTGGCCTCGTTGACGATCACGCTGGCGACGTGCCGGCGGTCGGCGAGATTGTCGGCACGCAGGGTCAGCGTGGTGTCGGGGTCGACCCGCCAGCGCGCCCAGGCCGCCAGCAGCGTGGTGCCGGGAGCGGCGTCGCTGTTGCGCTCGTCCACCCACAGGCGGCTGCGGCCGCTGAGCGTGAGGCCGGCTTGCCAGGGCGCCGCCGCTGGGCTTTCCAGATCGAGGCGCAGCGCGCGGGCCGGCACGCCGGGCAGGCGGGCGCCGGCGGCCACGGTGAGCGCAGCGCTGGCGCAGGGCGGCGCGCCGCACACGGCGTAGGGCTGGCGCACGCGGGCGCTCAGGGCGGTGGCGGCCAGCGCGAAGCGCCAGCCTTGCACCAAGGGACCTTGGGCCTGCAGTTCCAAACCCTGGCGGCGCGTGCGGCCCGCGTTGGCGAAGGCGGCGCGGCCGCCGCTGTTGCGGGCGCTGACGATCTCGTCGGCGGTGTCGGCGGCGAAGGCCACGGCCTCCCAGGCCCAGACGCCGTCGCGGTGCTTCAGGCCGGCCTCGCCCTGGCGGCTGCGTTGGGCCT
Source organism: Inhella crocodyli (assembly GCF_004004565.1). Taxonomy (GTDB): domain Bacteria; phylum Pseudomonadota; class Gammaproteobacteria; order Burkholderiales; family Burkholderiaceae_C; genus Inhella; species Inhella crocodyli. The sequence continues at coordinate 485,967 of NZ_SACM01000003.1, read as the reverse complement.
TCAGGCCGGTGTTCAGGCCGGCGCTGCCGTCGGGCCGGTAGGCCAGCTCGGCCAGGGTGGGGGTTTCGCGGGCCTGGCCGAGGCTGGCGAACCCGCGGGTGCCGGCGCCGAGCTGACCGACCAGGCCGAGCGCGGGCAGCGCGGTGGGCGTGCGCTGGCGGCCGCCGTCGTCGCCGTTGGCCAGGAAGCGGTCGCGGCTGGCCACGCGCAGCTGGCCCAAGCGCAGGCCCGCGTGCAGGGCAAGCCCGTCGGTGAGCCGGTGCTCACTTTGCGCGTAAACCTCGCCGTTGAAGGCCGTGTTGCGCTCGTCGCGGCGCAGCGCGCCGGTCACGCCCAGGGCGGGGCCGACAAAATTTTCGAAGCCGCGGCGCTGCTCGTCTTGCGCGTCGAGCTGGACGCCCACCGTCCAGCCGGGGCCCTCGTGGCGCAGGTCGGCGCCGACTTGGCGGCGGTCCAGGTCGATCACGCCGCCGGGGTGGGCGGCCGGCGCCTGCGTGGCCACCGGAATGGCCTGCCACTGCCGCACCTGCCGGGCCGAGGCCCAGGCGCGCAGTTGCCAGTCGTTCCAGCCGCCCGCCACGCCCAGCTGCTGCTGCTGCAGGGTCTTGCGGCTGTGGAAGGCGAGCGCGGCCGCCGCGGTGCTCTCGGGGTCGGCCTGCCACTGCGCGCGGGTCAGGCCCAGGGGGTCTTGCGCCGGCTGGCTGTGCAGGTTGAGCCGCGCGCTCCAGCCGGGCGTCCAGTCCCAGCGGGCATCGAGCAGGCTGCGTTCGGCCTTGGCCTGCGGGCGCTGCCCCGCGCTGCGCCAGTGGGCCAGGCCCAGGCGCCAGGGCGAGGCGTCGGCGCCGCCCTCGGCCTGCAGGCGCAGCTGCTGTTGGTCGTCGCTTTGGGCCCAGGCCTCGGCCTGCCAGCGGGTGGGGCCTGGCTGCGGGGCGCGGGTACGCAGGCTCAAGACGCCGCCGCTGTGCACGCCGTGCAGCGCGCTGAAGGGGCCGCGCAGCAGCTCCAGCTGCGCCGCCGCGTCCAGCGGGAAGTGGCCCACGGCGCCGCTGCCGTCGGGCGCGGTGGCGGGCAGGCCGTCGACGAACAGGCGCAGGCCCCGCACGCCGAAGCTGGCGCGCGCGCCGAACCCGCGCACGCTGAGCTGCAAGTCTTGCGCGGCGTTGCCGCGGTCCGCGGCCCACACGCCGGGCAGGCGCAACAGCGCTTCGCTGAGCTGTGCGCCCGGGCCGCTGCGGGCCAGGGCCTCGGCGTCGAGCACGCCCACGGCGCTGGGCACGTCCAGCAGCGGTGCGTTGCGCAGGCCGCCAGTGACGACGACGGGCGGCAGCGCGCCGGCCGTCGTCAGCAGCAAGACCTCGATCAAGGCTTCAGGCGCAGCAGGCGGCCGGGGGCGTCCTCGGTCAGCACGTAGAGCAGGCCGTCGGGGCCCTGGCGCACGTCGCGCACGCGGCCCAGGTCGGTGGCGAAGACCTCGGGCGTGCCGACGATGGCGCCGTCCTTCAGCACCACGCGCTGCAGCTGGCGGAACTTGAGGGAACCCACGATGTAGCTGCCCTGCCAGGCGTCGCCATAGGCCTTGCTGGTGATCTGCGCGAAGCCCGAGGGGGCGATCGACGGCGTCCAGTGCCACACGGGCTGGGCCAGGCCGTCCTTCTTCGTGATGCCGTCGCCGATCTTGCCGCCGCCGTAGTTCTCGCCGTAGGTGATGACGGGCCAGCCGTAGTTGACGCCGGGGCGCACGAGGTTGATCTCGTCGCCGCCCTGCGGGCCGTGCTCGTGGGCCCAGAGGCGCCCGTCGGCGTCCAGCAGCGCGCCCTGCGGGTTGCGGTGGCCGAGGGAGTAGATCTCGGGCTTGGCGCCCGGCGTCTTCACGAAGGGGTTGTCGGCCGGCACGCTGCCGTCCTTGCCCACGCGCACCACCTTGCCCAGGTGGTTGTCCAGGGTCTGCGCCTGCTGCATGCCCTTGTAGCGCTCGCCCAGGGTCATGAACAGGGTTTGGCCGTCGGCGGCTTCGACGATGCGGCAGCCGAAGTGGTGCCGCCCGTCGATCTTGGGTGCCTGCCGGAAGATCACCTGCACGTTCTCCAGGCCCGAGCGGTCGGCCTTGAGCGTGGCGCGCGCCAGGGCGGTGCCGTTCTTGCCCTTGTCGGCGCCGGTGCCGGGCTCGGTGAAGCAGAACGACAGCGCGCGGGTGCGGGCGAAGTCGCGGTCCAGCACCACGTCCAGCAGGCCGCCCTGGCCGGCGTAGTCGACGGCCGGCAGGCCCGACAGCGGCGCGCCGATCTGGCCCTTGGCGCTGACCACGCGCATCGCGCCGGTTTTTTCGGTCACCAAGAAGTCGCCCCCGGGCAGGAAGGCGACGGCCCAGGGCAGGTCCAGGCCGGTGGCGACGGTGTCGACGGTCTTGGGCGCTTGGGCGTGAACGCCGGCGGTGGCGAGGGCGGCGGTCAGGGCCAGGAGCGGGAGGGCAGGGCGGCGCATGGGAGGGTGGGCGTGGAAGCGAGGGGCGAGATCATGCCCAAGGCGCGCTGTCCGCGCTCCGGCCCGCGCACAAGCCAAGTCCGGCGGTCGGGTTGTTGCCGCGGTTGCGGCTTGGCACAGGCGCTCACGCTTGCTGACCCCCGAAGCGCCCGGCGGCGCGCAGCATCCGGGCGAGTTCGTTGTCGGGGGGATCGCCATGCCTGAAGCACTGACCACGCCCCCGGCGCCGCCGGCCGAGGCGCCGCCCAAAGCGCCGCCTGACGCGGGCCTGCCCGCCGCCGGATCGCTGGTGACCCTGGCGGCGCTCACCACTGGCCTGGCAGCCTGCGGGGGCGGCGGTGGCAGTGACGGGCCAGCGCCCAGCCCCGTGCCGCCGGCGCCGCCCGCGCCCCCACCGAGCCGGCGCGACGCCGTGCGCTTCCTCACCCAGGCCAGCTTCGGGCCCACGGGGCCGGCGCAGGTGGACGCCTTGGTGGCCCAGGGCTTCGACGCCTGGCTGAACGCGCAGATGCGCCTGCCGCTGGTCTCGCACCTGGCCGCCATCGAAACCCAGCGCGGGCGCGACCAGGCCCTGCGCGACGTGCCCAAGCGCATCCCCGAGGAGGCCAGCTACGAGGCCCTGTGGCAGCAGTGGCTGGCGGGCGAGGACCAGCTGCGCGCGCGCATGGCCTGGGCCTTGCTGCAGGTCTTCGTCATCAGCAACGTCGCGCCCGACATCCGCCCGGTGGCGATGAGCAGCTACACCGACCTGCTGCAGCGCCATGCCTTCGGCAACTGGCGCGCGCTGCTGCAGGACGTGACCCTGCACCCGGCCATGGGCTACTACCTGAACCTGCTCGAAAGCGAGAAGGAAGACCCCCGCGCCGGCACGCACCCCAACGAGAACTACGCGCGCGAGGTGCTGCAGCTGTTCTCCATCGGTCTGGTGCAGCTGAACCTGGACGGCAGCGTGCAGCGCGACGCCAACGGCCAGCCGCTGCCGACCTACGACGAGGCGGTGGTCAAGGGCTTCGCCAAGGCCTTCAGCGGTTGGAGCTACGGCGGCCTGAACAACCAAGACCCGCGCCAGTTCCACGAGCACGACGACAACGACGAGCGCCTGTGGTCCCAGCCCATGCAGGCCTGGCCGGCCTTCCACGACAGCGGCGAAAAGACCCTGCTCAACGGCCGCGTGCTGCCGGCCGGGCAAACGCCGGAGAAGGACCTGGGCGACGCGCTGGACGCGATCTTTGCCCACCCCAACGTGCCGCCCTTCTTTGCCCGCCAGCTGATCCAGCGCCTGGTGACGAGCAACCCCAGCCCGGCCTACATCGAGCGCGTGGCACGAACCTTCGTCAACGACGGCTTGGGCGTGCGCGGCAACCTGGCGGCCACGCTGCGCGCCGTGCTGCTGGACCCCGAAGCCCGCGGCGACACGCCGCCTCTGAACTTCGGCAAGCAGCGCGAGCCGGTGGTGCGTTTCGCCAATTACCTGCGGGCGCTCAACGCCAAGAGCCCCAGCGGCCAGAACCGCATCCACTACCTGGACGGCAGCGACGACGCGCTGGGCCAAAGCCCGCTGCTGGCGCCCTCGGTCTTCAACTTCTACAGCCCCGGCTACCGCCCGGCGGGCCCCATCGCCGCGGCCGGCCTGGTGGCGCCGGAGTTCCAAATCACCGGCGAGACCACGGTGGCCGGCAGCCTGAACTTCTTTGCCGAGCTGGTGCACACCCAAGGCTACGGCTGGCCCGAGGCGCACCGCCTGGTGCTGGACGTGGCGCCCCTGGTGGCCCTGGCGGGCGACGCCAACGGCCTCGTCGACCGGCTGGACCTGCTGTTCTTCACCCTGCAGATGAAGCCCGGCACGCGCGCGCGCCTGCTGGCCTTGGTCAACGCGATCTCGGCCAACGACCGCAACGCCCGCGTGGAGGCCGCGCTGGTGCTCACCGCGCTGCAGCCCGACTTCGTCATCCAACACTGAGGGCCCGCCGCATGCACCGCCGCCACTTCCTGCAGGCCAGCGCCGCCGCCGCGCTGGCGCCCTGGGCCCAGCTCCAAGCCCTGGCCGAGACCACCACCGGCGCCGACTACAAGGCCATCGTCTGCCTGTTCCTGTTCGGAGGCAACGACGCCAACAACTGGCTGGTGCCCACCGATGGACGCTACAGCGGCTACCAGCGCGCCCGGCCCAACCTGGCCCTGGCGCAAAGCAGCCTTCGGCCGCTGGCCTTCAGCAACGCCAGCGGCTACGGCCTGCACCCGGCCTGGGCCGGGGTGCAGGGCCTGGTGAACGCGGGCCAGGCCAGCTTCGTGGCCAACATCGGCCCGCTGATGGTGCCCACCACGCAGGCGCAATGGCGCGCGCGCAGCGTGCCCCTGCCGGCCAACCTGTTCAGCCACAGCGACCAGCAGGGCGCTTGGCAAAGCGCCACGGTGGACGCGCCTGGGCGCAGCGGCTGGGGCGGCCGCTTGCTCGAGCGCAGCGTCGCCGAAGGCAGCGCCAACCGCGGCTACGCCGCCCTCAGCGTGGCCGGCGGCAACCTGTGGGAGGCGGGCGACCGCGGGCTCACGCCTTACCGCGTGAGCAGCAGCGGGCGCTTCGGCTTCGACTTCTACCAACCCAGCGGCAGCGATCCGCTGAGCCAGGCCGTCGCGGCCACCCTGGTCGAGGCGCGCGGCGACCCCTTCGAGCAGACCTGGCTCAACGTCATGGGCCGCGCCCTCGACACCCAGCGCGTGCTGGCCAGCGCGCTGGCCAACCAGTCCTTGAGCACGCCCTTCCCCGACACCGGCCTGGGCCGGCAGCTGCGCACCGTGGCCCAGCTGGTTGCTGCGCGCGGTGCGCTGGGCCTGAGCCGGCAGTGCTTCTTCGCCTCGATCGGCGGCTTCGACACCCACGGCGACGACCAGCTGCAGCGGCAGAACGAGCTGTTCACCGAGATCGACGGCGCCGTCACCGCCTTTCACGCCGCGCTCACGGCGATGGGGCTGGCGCAGCAGGTCTGCCTGTTCACCGCCAGCGACTTCGGCCGCAACCTGCCCAGCAACGGCGCGGGCACCGACCACGGCTGGGGCAGCCACCAGCTGGTGGTGGGCGGCCCGGTGCCCGGCGGGCGCTTGCTGGGGCGCTTCCCCACGCTGGAGGTGGGTGGGCCGGACGATGCGGGCCAAGGCGTGTGGATCCCCACCACCGCGCCCGACCAGCTGGGCGCCGAGCTGGCGCGCTGGTTCGGCACCGACGCCGCGGCCCTGGCCGCGGTGTTCCCCCGCGCGGCGCAGTTCGACCGGATCGCCGGTTGGGCCTGAGCCGGCTCAGGCCTTGGGGCCGCGCTCGATCTGCATGCGGGCGTCGGGCAGGCTGGCGTTGACCGACGCGATCAGCTCGAGCACGGGCGCGGCCTCGGCGCTTTGCACGCCCACCCAGCGGTTGCGGCCCTCGCGCTTGGCGGCGTAGAGCGCCGCGTCGGCCAGGGCCACCACCTCCGACCAATGCTCGGCGCGCGGCTGCGCGCGGTTCAGCGGGAAGCAGGCGTAACCGATGGAGCAGCTGGCCTTCACGGCCGTGCCGTCGGGCAAGAAGAAGGGCCGCGAGGCCACCACGCTGCGCGCGCGTTCGGCCAGCTCGGGCAGCCCCTCGCGCGAGGTGCCGCGGGCCACGACCAAGAACTCTTCGCCGCCCCAGCGCACCAGGTAGTCGGACTCGCGGAACACCTCTTGCAAGCGCTCGCGCATCTGTACCAGGACGGCGTCGCCGGCCGGGTGGCCGTGCTCGTCGTTGACCCGCTTGAAGTGGTCGATGTCGATCATCACGAAGGACAGGTCGGCGTCGCTCGGGGGCGGGGCACCCCGGCGCTGCGCCTCTTCGAACTGGCGGCGCACCAGGCGCAGGTCGTCGTCCAGGCGCTGCACGACGAAGCGGCGGTTGCGCAGGCCGGTGAGCGGGTCGGTCAGCGCCGAGTCTTCCAACTCCCGCGTCTTGGCCTCCAGCGCGCGCGTGGCCTCGGCCACCCGGGCCTCGAGCTGGCTTTGCCGCTGGCGCAGCACGCGCGTGCGCCAGTGCGACAGGCCCAGGGTGCCCAGCAGCACGCCGGCCACCATCAGCAGGCGGCCCCACCAGGCTTGCCACCAAGCGGGCTGCACCTCCACGTCGACGATCAGCAAGCGGCTGCTCCAGTCGCCGTTGCGGTTGCTGCCCTGCACCTGCAGCGTGTAGCGCCCGGGGGCCAGGCCGCCGTAGCTGGCCTGCCGCGTGCGGCTGGTGGTCTCGATCCAATCGCCGTCGTGGCCGAGCAGCCGGTAGCGAAAGCGGTTGCGCGCCGGCTCGCTCAGGTCCAGGGCGGCGAACTCCAGCGTGAAGCCGCCGTCGGACGGCCCCACCAGCAGGCGCGGTTGCAGCTGCGACAGGGGCCGTTCCTGCGCCCCCACGCGCAGGCCCGTGGCCACCACCGGCGGCTCGAAGCGCGAGGGCTGGAAGTCGCGCGGTTGCACCACCAGCACGCCCCGGCTGCCGCCGAACAGCAGGCGCCCATCGAGCGTTTGGGCGTAGGAGCGGAACCAGGCCGTGCCGATGTCCACCCCGTCGGCGCTGCTGAGCACGTGCAGGCGCTGCTCGCGCGGGTCGTACACGCCGCGCTGCGTCCAAATGCGGCCGCGCTCGTCCTCCAGCAAATTGGCGCCGAAGGCCTGCGGCACGGTGTGCGTGGCCTGGGCCAGCTTGTGGCCCAGGTACTCCATCTGGGCCGTTTGGCCGTCCCAGTCGCGCAGGCGGTGCAGGCCGGCCGTGGTGTCGACCCACAGGCGCCCGCCGCGGTCCAGCAGCAGGCCCAGCACGTTGGGGTTGACCAAGCCGGCGTCGGGGCCGAAGGCGATGCGCGCAAGGCGGTCGCTGCCCGCGGGCACCGGGTACAGGCCGGTCTCGGCGCCGACCCACACGGTGCCGTCGGTCGCCTGGACGAGGGCGTTCACGTCCCCCGTCAGCGGCCGGCCGTCTTGGTGCTGCACGCGCACGAAGGCGGTGGCGGTGGGCGCCAAGCGGTACAGGCCATCTTGGGTGCCCGCCCAGATGGCGCCGTCGCGGTCGGCCAGCAGGCGGCGCACGCGGCCTGGCCCCACGGCGTAGGACTGGGCCACGGCCCGTGCGTGGGCGAAGACCAGCACGCGGGCTTCGGCGCCGGCCCACACCCGCCCGTCGGGCGCCTGCGCCAGAGCGGCCACGCGCCCCGGCCCCAGGCCCTGCTGCCCGCTGGGGATGGCGCCCACGGTGCGCAGCTGCGCGTCGAGCAGGGCGATGCCGCCATCGCTGGTGCCGGCCCACAGGCTGCCGTCGCGCAGCACGAGCAGGCTGCGCACGTCGGGTCGGGCCATGACGCTTTGCGGATCGGCATCGGGGCGGCGCACCCACACGGCCTCGTCCAGGGTGTTCACGCGCTGCAGGCCACTGCCGTAGCCGCCGACCCAGAGCACGCCACCGGGGTCGCGCACCAGGCTGCGAATGTCGGCCCCAGCCAGGCCCCAGGGCTTGGCGATGTTCGGCCGCAGGGCCCGCTGCAAGCGGCCGTCGTCGGGCTGCCGGATCTCGATGCCCGCGGCGCGGCCGATCCACACCTGCCGCTCGCTGACGCGAGAGATGGCCTGGACGGCGCCCAGCGTGCTGGGGCCGTCGTCGAGCCGGCGGGGGCTGCCCACGGTGCGCGGCACCTGCCACAGCGCACCGTCTTGCGTGCCCACCCAAACGCTGCCGTCCGGCATCGGCGCCAAGGCCAGCACCACCTGGCCTTCCAGCCCGAAGGCCTGGCCGTCGGGCAGCTTGGGGCGGCTCAGGCGCTCGGCCCCGGCCGGCAGCACGGCCACGCCATTCCAGGTGCCCACCCAGAGGTTGCCGTCGGCGTCGGCGCTGACGTGCTGCACCCGCGGGTCGGGCAGGCCTTGCGCCGCGCCGTAGGTGCGAAAGCGCCCGCTCGCCGGGTCCAGCATTTGCAGGCCGCCGCCGATGAAGCCCACCCAGATGCGGCCGCCGCGGTCCTCGGCGATGGTGCGGATGACCCCGGGCGCCAGGCTGTCGGGCTGCTGCGGTGTGTGGCGGTGGACCTGCCAGCGGTCGGCCACCGGGTCGTAGACCGACAGGCCCTCGCTCTCGGTGCCCAGCCAGATGCGACCGTCGCGCGCGGCCAGCAGCGCGCGGATGAAGGTGGTGCCGCCGGTGCGGCGGTCGGGGGCGTTGAGGGCCACGGGCGTGAAGCTGTGCCCGTCGAAACGAACCAGGCCGACGCTGGTGCCGATCCACACCATGCCTTGCGGGTCCACGCCCAGCGTGGAGACCACGCCGTCGGGGATGGACGCGCCGTCGCCGAGGGTTTCGAAGTGAGGCTCGAAGAGGCTGGGGGGCGGCGTCGCCGACGGCGCCTGCGCGCTGGCGGGGCCGAGCACGAGGCCGAACGAGAGGCCAAGCACGAGGCCGAGTGCCCCCACCCCGCCCAGCCTCCAGCGCGTTGCCCGCATCGCCCGCAAACCAACCTCCTGCCTCCGTGCTGCGGCCGATTCTGCACGCAGTCAGGACGGTGGCTCAGGGGCCGGGCGCCCCCCGCACGACGCGGGCCTCGCACTCCAGCTCGCCGCTGAGCGACTGAGCGATGGCAAAGGGCGTTCCCCGTCCTTGCACCACGCCCACCCAGCGGTTTCGGCCTTCGCGCTTGGCGGCGTAGAGCGCCGCGTCGGCCACGGCCAGCACGGCCGACCAGGGCGCACCGCGCGGCTCGGCCGGGTCCAGTGGGTAGCAGGCGAAGCCGATGGAGCAGGTCACGCGCAGCGGTTCGCCGTCCGGGATGATGAAGGGCTCGTCGGCCACCGCGCAGCGGGCGCGCTCGGCCAGGTCGGCCAGGCCCTCGCGCGAGGTGCCGCGGGCCACCACCAAGAACTCCTCGCCGCCCCAGCGCACCAGGTAGTCGGAGTCGCGGAACACCTTCTGCAGCCGCGGGCGCATCTGCACCAGCACGGCGTCGCCGGCGGCGTGGCCCAGCTCGTCGTTGATGCGCTTGAAGTGGTCGAGGTCGATCATCACGAAGGACAGATCGGCGTCGGTGGGCGGCGGGTGGCCCAGGCGAAGCGCTTCTTCCAGGTGGCGGCGCGCCAGGCGCTGGTCGTCGTCCAGGCGCTGCAGCACGAAGCGGCGGTTGTGCATGCCGGTCAGCGGGTCGGTCAGCGCCGACTGCTCCAGCGCCTTGGACTTGGCCTCCAGCGCGTGCGTGGCGATGGACACCTGCTCTTGCAGCTCGCTTTGGCGCTTGCGCAGCAGGCGCGTGCGCCAGTGCGCGCCGGCCCAGCCCAGGCCCAGCAGGCCCAGCAGCACCAGGCCGCGGCCCCACCAGGTTTGCCACCAGGCGGGCTGCACCTGCACCTGCACGCTCAGCAGCTTGGGGCTCCACTCGCCGTGGCGGTTGCTGCCCTGCACCTCCAGGGTGTAGCGGCCGGGCGCCAGGCCGCCGTAGGTGGCCAGGCGTTGGCGCGTGCGCGACTCGATCCAATCGGCGTCCACGCCTTTCAGGCGGAAGCGGTAGCGGTTGCGCGCCGGGTCGCTCAGGTCCATGGCGGCGAACTCCAGGCTGAAGCTGCGCTCGTCGGGTGCGAGCACCAGCGTGGGTTGCAGGCGCGCCAGCGGCACCTCTCGCGAGCCGATGCGCAGCACCGTGGGCACCACCTGCGGCATGAAGCGCGTCAGCTCGAAGGCCTGCGGCTGCACCACCAGCACGCCGCGGCTGCCGCCGAAGAGCAAGCGTCCGTCGCTGGCCTTGGCGTAGGCGCGGAACCAAGCGGAGCCGATGTCCACGCCGTCGGCCACGCCCAGTTGGCGCGCGCGCTGCTGCACCGGGTCGTAGACGCCGCGGTGCGTCCACAGCTTGCCGCGGGCGTCTTCCAGCAGGTTGGCGCCGAAGGCCTCGGTGCCCACGCCCGGCTGCTCGCCCAAATAAGCCATGGTGGCCTGCCGGCCGTCCCAGGCGCTCATGCGGTGCAGGCCGGCGGTGGTGTCCACCCACAGGGTGCCGTCGCGGCCGATCAAGAGCCCGACCACGTTGGGGCTGGCCAGCCCGCCCTGCGGCGCGTAGGCGATGGGCGCCAGGGCCTTGCCGCCGGCGGCGATGGGGAACAGGCCGGCTTCGGCGCCGACCCAGAGCTTGCCGTCGGGCGCCTGCTCGATGGCGTTGACGCCGCCCACCAGCGCGCGGCCGTCGTGGTGGGCCACGCGCTCGAAGCGCCCGCCCGCCGCCGCGCGGCGGTACAGGCCGTCTTGCGTGCCGGCCCAGACCACGCCCTCGCGGTCGACCATCAGGCGGCGCAGGCGGCCGCGGCCCACTTCATGGGGCACGGCCTGTGCCTTGGCGTGGGCGAACTCGTAGACCTTGGATTCGACGCCCACCCACAGGTGGCCGTTGGGGCCCTGCGCCAGCGCCGTCACGCGGCCGGGTTCGAGGCCCTGCTGCCCGCCGGCGATGCCGCCCACGGTGCGCAGCGCGCTGTCCAGGATGGCGATGCCGCGGTCGTTCGTGCCCGCCCAGACCGTGCCGTCTTGCAGCGCCAGCAGGCTGCGCACGTCGGGCTCGGCCATCGCGCTGCGCGGGTCCTCGTCCGCGCGGCGCACCCACAGCGCCTGGTCCAGGTTGTTCACGCGCTGCAGGCCGGTGCCGTAGCCGGCCACCCAGAGCAGGTCGGCCGGGTCGCGCAAGATGGCGCGGATGTCGGCACCGGCCAGGCTCCAGGGCTTGCTGGCGCGCGGGCGCAGGCTGCGCAGCAGCAGGCCGTTGGCCGGGTCGCGCAGCTCGATGCCGGCGCCGCGGCCCACCCACAGCTCGCGGGCGTTCACCGCGGTGATGGTTTGCACCGCGCCCAGGGTGCCGGGCCGGCGGTCCAGCTGCGTGGCCACGCCTTCGGCCAGGGCCACGCGCCACAGCTCCCCGTCTTGCGTGCCCAGCCACAGGCTGGCGTCGGGCAGCAGGGTGATGGCGTGCACCACCTGGCCGGCCAGGCGCAACTCGGTGTCGTCGTGCAGCGGCAGGGGCGTCAGGCGCTGGGCACCGGGCAGCAGGCGCACCAGGCCGTTCCAGGTGCCCACCCACACCGTCCCGTCGGGGCCGATGGTGATCTGCTGCACGCGCGGGTCGGGCAGGCCCTCGGCGGCGCCGTAACGCTGGAAGCGGTCGCTGCCGGGCGCCAGCACCTGCAGGCCGCCGCCGTTGCTGCCCACCCAAATGCGGCCCTGCGCGTCTTCGGCCAGGGTGCGCACCACGCCGCCCAGGCTGTCGGGCTGCTTGGGGTCGTGGCGGTAGACCTGCCACTGCTCGGTGCGCGGGTCGTAGGCGCCCAGCAGGCGGCCGTCGGTGCCCACCCAAATGCGGCCGTCGCGCGCCGCCATCAAGGTGCGCACGAAGGTGGTGCCCACGCCGGTGCGGCCCAGGCCGGCCATCGAGACCGGCACGAAGTGGTGCCCGTCGTAGCGCAGCAGGCCCACGCTCGTGCCCACCCAGACCATACCGTTCGGGTCGAGCGCCACCGAGGAGACCACGCCGTCGGGGATGGAGCCGGCGTCGCTCAGGCTTTCGAAGCGCGGTTCGGCCAGGGGTTGCGGCGGCAGCGCGGCCGACGGCGCGGCCCAGGCGGCGCACCACGCGCCCCAGACCCATGCCCCAATCCCTGCCCAAACCGCTCGCCGCACCGAATCGCCCCACGCCAAAAATGTGGGCGCGATTCTCCCCGGCGGCGGCGCGCTTGGCGCCCGACAATCACGGGGGTGAACCCCAGCCTCCTCCACAGCGCCGGCGCCGGCTTCGAAGCCGCCTGCCACATCCCCGCCCTGCCGGAAGGGCACCGCAGCCGCCGCCTGCACGGCCACAGCTACTTCGCCCGCGTGCGCGGGGCCCTGCCCTCGGGCTGGGCGCCCTTCCCCGGTGCCGAGGTGGCCACCCTGCGCGAGCGCCTGGAAGCCGCCGTGGCCCCGCTGGACCACGGCCTGCTCAACGATCACCTGCCCAACCCCACCGACGAGAACCTGGCCCGCTGGTTGCGCGCGCAGCTCGGCGACGTGCCCGGCCTCGGCCAGGTCAGCGTGGCCAGCACCCCCCACAGCGGCGTGGACCTGGACACCGCCGGCCACGCCCACGTGTGGCGGCGCTACCGCTTCCAGAGCGCGCACTGGCTGCCCAACGTGCCGCCCGGCCACCAGTGCGGGCGCCTGCACGGCCACGGCTTCGAGGTCATCGTGCACGCCAACCAAACCCTGGGCGCCAACGACGACCTTGCCATCGACTACGACCACCTCGACGATCTCTGGGCGCCGCTGCACTTCCAGCTCAACTACCGCTGCCTGAACGAGCTGCCGGGCCTGGACAACCCCACCAGCGAGCGCCTGTCGTCCTGGATCTGGGCGCAGCTCAAGCCCCAGCTGCCGGCCTTGAGCTGGGTCACCGTGTTCGAAACCGGCAGCAGCGGCGCCAACTTCGACGGCGCGAACTACCGCATCTGGAAAGAGTTCAGCATGGACTCCGCCGTGCAGCTGCGCCGCGCGCCCCAAGGGCACCCGCTGGCCGGCGTGCACGGCCACACCTTCACCCTGCGCCTGCACCTGCAGGCCCCGCTGGACGCGGTGCTGGGCTGGGCCGTGGACTACGGCGACGTCAAGGCCCTGTTCAACCCGGTGTTCAAGCGCCTGGACCACCACCCCCTGCACCAGGACCCCGCGCTGAGCGACGGCGACTGCGCCACCCTGGCCACCCACGTGCTGCAGGCCGCCCGCGAGGTGCTGCCCGCCACCGACCGCGTCGACCTGTTCGAAACCCGCGGCAGCGGGGCGATTGCGACGCTGGGCGACACGAACGAGTTGATTCCGGTATGAGCGCGTCGGGCCGCTCCCAAGCGCGAATTCCGCAGCGCGAAGCGCGGAGGACTTCCCCATGACCTACGCCGTCAAAGAATGCTTCTACACGCTGCAAGGCGAGGGCGCGCAGGCCGGCCGGCCCGCGGTGTTCTTGCGCTTTGCCGGCTGCAACCTGTGGAGCGGCCGTGAGCAAGACCGCGCCACGGCGGTCTGCAACTTCTGCGACACCGACTTCGTCGGCACCGACGGCGAGGGCGGCGGCAAGTTCACCACCGCGCAAGACCTGGCCGCCCACGTGGCCGCCCGCTGGCCCGACCTGACGCAAGGCAAGCCCTACGTCGTGTGCACCGGGGGCGAGCCCCTGCTGCAGCTGGACGAAGCCGCCATCGACGCGCTGCACGCCCAAGGCTTCGAGGTCGCGGTGGAAACCAACGGCACCCAGCCCGCGCCCCAGGGCCTGGACTGGATCTGCGTCAGCCCCAAGGCCGACGCGCCCGTGGTGCTGACGGCGGGCCACGAGCTCAAGCTCGTCTTCCCCCAGCCCTTGGCCCGACCCGAGCGCTTCGAGCACCTCGACTTTCAGCACTTTTACCTGCAGCCCATGGACGGCCTGCTGCAAAAGCAGCACACCCAGGCCGCCATCGCCCACTGCCTGGCCCACCCGCAATGGCGCCTGAGCGTGCAAACGCACAAGGTGCTCGGCATCCCATGAGCGCGCGCCGGGCTAACTGCTTGGCCCTGGCCTTGGCGATGACGGCGGTGGCGTGCACGCCCGCCTCGCACGACGTCAGCCGCGCCCTGGGCCGGGCGGTGGACGACCCCGACACCCGCCGCGTGCGCATCGCCGAGTTGACCGCCTTCGACTGGGACGCGATGCACCTCTTCGAGCCCTACGCCTCGCGCACCACGGTCTGCGCCGCGCTGAAGCTGGACGACGCCGGCTGCGCCCGCTCGGTGCAGGTGGAAAGCCAGGACGACGGCGAGATGACCCTGGCCTTCGTGAAGGCCGGGCGCGTGGTGCACGTGCAGCTGCACCGCCGCAGCCGCGGCGACTTCAGCCCGGTGCCCGAGGCGCAGCCGATCGCGAAAGCGGCGGCGGTGTTCGCGGTGCAGCGGGCGCCGGGTGGGCGGGTGCGATTGACCTGGGTGGGCGCGCGCTAACGCCGGTTCAACGCACGCAAGGCGATGCCGCGCCGGCCGGGACGGGACCCGCCTGGCGAAGGTGCAACCAAGGCCCTTGGGGCGGTTCGCCGTCCACCTGCAGGATCAGCAAGCGCACCGTTTGGTCGGTCTTGGGGTAATGCACGTCCAGGCGCTGGAAGGCACGGAACTCGCTGCGGTTGCCCGCGTAGGCCACGTTGATCGCTTCGCGCGCCCAGCGGTGGCCTTCTTCGGCGTCGCGATCGGGCGTCACGTCCTGGGACGCGGCCACACGCCCACACTTTTGCAGCAGGGGCGTCACCCGGTTCACCGATGCCGCCGCGGTTTCGCGCAGCGCGGAAGACGACCAAGCGGGAGGGCCCACGCGCCGCCAGGTGCCCTCCAACAACTGCAAGTTGTCGCAGCGCGCCAGGGCCGCGCCCTGCTCGCCGGCCAGCCACACCGTGCAGCCCCGGTCGCTCCATTGGACGACGGCGGCCAAGGAGGCAGCCGCTGCATCCTGGGCGTGGACGCCCCGCCATTCGATGGCCTGGGCCATCCAGACCTCGTCGCTCAAGCGCACACAACCCGGTCGCGTCACGCGGCGGTCGTCGCACACCCGGATGGGGGCGCGGGTGAAGGGTTCAAGCTGGGTGGTCGTTGTGCGTCCGTCAACCCTCGGTGCCGGTGCGATCGGCAGCATGCGGCTGTCCAGCAACTGCAGCCGAACGTCCGGCTTGGCGGTGGCGGCGCCCACGCAGCAAACGGCCAGCACGAGGACGGGCCAGCGATGGACAAGGCGTGGGATCAAGCGGCGCCTCAAGGGTGGGGCGGTTTCAATACGGCAGCGTGAACCGCTGCCCCTGGAACACCAGCACCGCCGCGCGCGGCTGGATCTCCTCCAGCACCAGGCCGGGGGCGACGGTGTCGCCCTGGCGGACGACCTGGCCGTTCAGGATCAGCATGCGGCTGGCCGGGTCGGGCGAGTGCATGGCGCCGCCCACGGTCAGGGGCGAGAGCTGGCGGCGCGTGGCCTCGGGCAGCTCGCGGTAGGTGGGCATCGCGGCGGCGGGCGCTGGCGTGACCGGTGCTGCGGGCGCTGCCGCCGTGGGGACCGTGGGCGCGGGGCTCGGTGGCTTGGCGGTCGGGGCCGGCGCTGGAGCGGGCGCGGGCGGGCGCACCGCCGGCGCTGGCGCTGTTGCTGGCGCAAGAAGCGGGGCCGCGGTCGCGACGGGGCCGGGCGAGGGGGGCGGCGCCGCCCCTTGCGCAAGGGCCGCCGGCGCCGGTGCGGGCGGCATCGCGGCGGGCGGGGCCGAACGGCCCAGCCACCACGCGCCGGCCCCCACGCCCGCGAGAACGATCAGCCCCAAGCCCCACCACAGCGGCGCACGGCCGGCGGCGCGGGCGGCGGCGGGCGGCAGCGGCAAGTCGCTCAGCACCGCGCTGTGCACGCCGGGCACGCTGGCCTTCTCTTGTTCGCGCTCGGCTTCGGCGCGGCGCAGGGCGTCGAGGATGTAGGACATTCAGCGGCGCTCGTGGAGGTTGACAGCGCTCAGGCGGGGTTCGTCGACCCCGGTGGCGCGGTTCAGGTGCATGAGGGTGCGCGGGCCGGCCATGCCGTCGGCGGGCAGGCCCTCGGCGGCTTGGAAGGCGGCGATGCGCTGGCGC
The DNA here is from genome assembly GCF_004004565.1 of Inhella crocodyli. Classification (GTDB taxonomy): domain Bacteria; phylum Pseudomonadota; class Gammaproteobacteria; order Burkholderiales; family Burkholderiaceae_C; genus Inhella; species Inhella crocodyli. The sequence continues at coordinate 469,838 of NZ_SACM01000003.1, read as the reverse complement.
AGGCTGGCTGCGGCCGGCAGGGGCTGGCCGATTTGCGCGAGGGCGAGTTGGCGCGTCAGCCACTGGGCCTGCGGCGCGGGGGCTTGCTCGCCCAGGCGGCCGCGGTAGCCCTCGGGCGTGCGCCACAGGGTGGCGAAGTCGCCGCGCCACTGCGCGGCCAGCTCGGACAGCGGCAGCACCCACTCGCCCTGGGCGCCGCGCAGCACGGCGGCGTCGGGGCGCAAGGCCACCAGCAGCGCCGCGCTGGGCGGGGCGTCGGCGGCTTGCAGGGTCAGCAGACCCGGGCGGTCGAGTCGACGCAGGTCGGCCAGGCTCAGGCGCTGGCGCCAGCAGCGGGTTTGGTGATCGCCGGCTTGCTCGCACACGGGGCGCTCGGCGCTGGGCGTCCAGCCCCAGGCCGGCGCCAGGGCGCGCCAGGCGGCCTCTTCGTTCGCGAAGGGCGCGTAGGCCACCGCGGGCGCCGAGGCGCTGGGGGCCGGTGCCGATGCGGCGGCTGGTGGCGCTGAAGCCGCGCGAGGCGCGGCCGCGCTGGCGGCGGGCAGGGCCGGTGCCGGCTTGGGCGTTGGGGCCGGCGCTGCGCGCCACGGGGCGGCCTGCCAGGCCCAGGCGGCGCCGGCCAGCAGCGCCACGCCCGCGGCCCCGCCGGCCCAGCCGCGCCAGGCCTTGCGCTTGGGCAGGGCCTCTTCGCCCATCACCTCGGCCGCGGCGCGGCGCACGGTGGCGGCGCTCACGCGCGGCGCGTCGCCGCTGTAGGCGCCCAGCAAGGCGCGGTCGGCCAGCAGGTTGATGCGGCGCGGGATGCCGCCCGAGAGCTTGTGCAGCGCGCGCAGCGCGCCAGCGTCGAAAGGCAAGGCACCGGCCAAACCGGCCACGCCCAGGCGGTGGCGCACGTAGCGGGTGGTGTCGGCCTCGTCCAGCGCCTCCAGGTGGTAGCGGGCGATGACCCGCTGCGCCAGCTGCTCCAGCTCGGGCTGGGCCAGCAGGGTGCGCAGCTCGGGCTGGCCGATGAGCACGATCTGCAGCAGCTTGCGCTCGTTGGTTTCGAGGTTGGTCAGCAGGCGCAGCTGCTCCAGCACCTTGCTGGACAGCTGCTGCGCCTCGTCGATGACCAACAGGCAGTTCTCGCCCGCGGCATGGGCCTGCAGCAAGAAGGCGTTGAGCGGGTCGATGAAGTCTTTGACGCTGCGCGGGCGCTCGTGCCTCTCGGTCGGTTCGGGGCGGTAGCTCACGTGGAACTCGTCGCACACCGTCTGCAGCAGCTCCAGCGCCGACAGCTTCGGGTTCACCACGTAGGCCACGTGCACGTGCGCCGGCAGCTGCTCGAAGAAGGCGCGGCACACCGTGGTTTTGCCGGCGCCGATCTGGCCCGTCAGCAGCACCACGCCACCGCCGCCGCGCACGCCATAGAGCAGGTGCGCCAGCGCCTCGCGGTGGCGCTCGCTCATGAACAGGTAGCGGGGGTCGGGGGCGATCGAGAAGGGCTCTCGCTTCAGCCCGAAGAAGCGGGTGTACATCGGGGCGCGAGCTTACGTGCAGCCAGGTGGCGCTTCAGCGCCCCCGCCAGGTCCCCACCCACGCGCGCTCCAGCGCGGCGACGGCACCGTACAGCCCCAGGCCGGTGAGTACCACCAGCGCCAGGCAGGCAAACATGCGCGGCATGTCGGTGCGGAACGAGGCCTCCAGCATGCGGCTGGCCAGGCCGGTTTGGCTGCCGGCGGCCCCGGCGGCGAACTCGGCCACCACGGCGCCGATCAGCGCCAGGCCGGCGCCGATGCGCAGGCCCGCCAGGAAGTAGGGCACGCAGCCCGGCACCAGCAAGAAGCGCAGGCGCTGCCAGCGCGTGGCGCCGTAGAGCTGGAACAGCGCGTTCAAGCCGGCGTCGGTGGCGCGCAAGCCGGCCAGGGTGTTGCTCAGGATGGGGAAGAAGGCCACCACCCAGGCGCACAGCAGCAGGGCGGTGCTGGGCTCGTTCACGTAGATGAGGATGATGGGCGCGATGGCCACCAAGGGCGTGACCTGCAGGCCGATGGCCAGGGGCATCACGGCGCGCTCCAGCGCGGGCGACAGCGCGAACAGCGCCGCCCCCACGATGCCGCTGGCGCAGGCCAGGGCCAGGGCGCTGAGCGTGACCTTCAGCGTGAAGGCCCAGGCCCCGGCGAAGCTGCCGAAGTCGTCCACCAAGGTGCTGGCGATGGTGCTGGGCGCGGGCAGCAGGTAGGGCGGCACGGCGCCGCCGCGCACCGCGGCTTCCCAGGCGCCGAACAGGGCCAGCAGCAGCAGGGCCGCGGGCAGGTGTTGCAGGGCGTGCGAACCCCAGCGCTTCATGCGGCGGCCCCCTGCGCGGTCTGCATGCCGGCGGCCAGCGCCTCCTGCGCTTGGCGCACCAGCGCGAAGTAGGCGTCGCTTTGCGCCCAGCCCTCGGCGCTGCGGGCCGAGGCCACGTCGATCTCGGCGCGCACGCGGCCCGGGCGGGGCGACATCACCACGATGCGGTCGGCCAGGCTCACGGCCTCGAACACGCTGTGCGTGACCAGCAGCACGGCCAGGCTGGGCTGTTCGGCGCAGCGGGCCAGCAGCTCCTGGCCCAGGCGCTCGCGGGTGATCTCGTCCAGCGCGCCGAAGGGCTCGTCCAGCAGCAGGGCCTCGGGCTCGGTGACCAGCGCGCGCGCCAGCGCGGCGCGCATCTGCATGCCCCCGCTCAGCTCGTGCGCGTAGGCCCGCTCGAAGCCCCCCAGGCCCACGCGGGCCATCTGCGCGGCGGCGCGTTCGCGCGCGGCGCCGGCCCCCAGGCCTTGCAGGCGCAGGGGCAGGGCGACGTTGTCCACGGTGCGGGCCCAGGGCATCAGCGTGGCCTGCTGGAACACGCTGCCCCAGCGCGGCGCGTAGCCGGCGTCGAAGGCCAGTCGGCCTTCGCTGGGCGCTTGCAGGCCGGCCAGCACGCGCAGCACGCTGCTCTTGCCGCAGCCCGAGGGGCCCAGCAGCGCCACGCGCTCGCCGGCGCGCAGGCGCAGGTTCAGGCCTTGCAGCACGGTCAGCCCGCCAAAGCGCAGGCCAAGGTCGGTCAGGGTCAGCACGGTCGGGTCAGCGGGGTCGAATCGGGGGGTGGGCTCAGGCGGGCAGGTCGAAGGCGAAGCGCAGCGCCGCCGGCAGCTCGGCACGCCAGGTGGGCTCGTTGTGCTGGCCGGCCTCGTTGACGCGCAGGGTCGCCACGGCGGGCTTGGCGATGAGCCGGTGCAGGCGCTCGGCGTTGGCCACCATGTCGCGGTCCTCGCGGCCGCCGGCGTAGACGTAGACGCGGGTGTCGGCCGGCAAGGGTTGCTTCTCCACCAGATCGAAGGCCTGGGGCGCGATCCACAGCGAGGGCGACATCACCAGCCCGCGCCCGAAGGTGCCGCGGTACAGGCACAGCCCGGCCATCGTGATCAGCCCGCCCATGCTGCTGCCGGCCAGGCCGGTGTGGGCGCGGCCGGGCTGGGTGCGGAACTGGCGGTCGATCAGGGGCTTCACGGTCTCGGCCACGAACGCGAGGTAGGCCTCGCCCTCGCCCAGGCCGAAGCGCGGGTGGTCCCAGGGGTTGAGCTCTTGCATGCGGCGCTCGGCGCCGTTGTCGATGCCCACGGCGATGGCCTCGAAGCCGGTCTGCGCGGCCAAGGCGTCCAAGGTTTCGTCCACGCCCCACTCGCCGGCGTAGCTGGTGGCCTCGTCGAACAGGTTCTGCCCGTCGTGGAAGTAGATGACGGGGTAGCGCTGGCCGGGCTGGCTGGCGTAGCTGGGCGGCAGGTACACGCGCAGCGTGCGCTCGCGGTTCAGCCCGGGCATGGCCAAGGGCGGCAGCAGTTGCAGGCGGTCGCCCACCGTGCGGGGCCGCGCCTGCGCGTGGGCGGGAACGCGGAGCAGGGCGGGGGCGGCCAGCGCGGCGGCCAGGCAGTGGCGGCGTTTCATGGGCGGCGATTGTGGGGGCCGCGGGCCGGGCGGGGGACACTCCGGCTTTGCCTTTGCCTGCCTGCCCCGCCATGACGCGCCTTGCTTCGCTGTTGCTGTGTGCCCTGTTGACCTGGGCCCTGCCCACCCCGGCGCACGCCGAGTCGCCCGAGGCCTTCATCCAGGCCTCGCTGGCCACCATGCAACAGCAGGCCGAGGCCCATGCAGCCCAATGGGGCTTGGGCAAGGCCAAGCGCTGGTCGGCCGACCTGTCGCGTGGCGTGCTGAGCTTCGAGTTCGCCGACGGCCGCCGCGCCGAAGCGCCGCTGCAAGTGGTGGGCACCTACGACACCGAAACGGCCAGCTTCCAATGGGGCTGGGACCACGCTGCCGTGCCGCCGGCCTTGCGCCAGCACGCCGAGTTGGCCCGCCAGTGGGGCGAGCGCGAGCGTCTTCCCAAGTTCAACACCCGGGTGGTGCGCTGTGGCGAAGAAGAGGCCTGGGCCTTTGCCGCCGTGGCCAGCCGCCTGGGGGACGCGAAAGGCGTGTACCGCGGCTACTCGGGCACGGTGCGCCTGTTCGTCACGTTTGGCGAGGTCAGCATCTCCCGCCCTCCGGGAAAGTGAGCCTGTCCGGCCGTGATCAGGTTCATTAAAGTTTGTTCATGAACCTGATGCTGGCCGAAGACGACGCCCTGCTGGCCGATGCGCTGTGCGCGCAGATGCGCCGCGCGGGCTTCACCGTGGAGCACGCGCCCAACGGCGCCGTGGCCGAGTTCCTGCTGGGCCGCCAGGCCTTCGACGCCGCCGTGCTCGACATCGGCCTGCCCATGGTCGACGGCCTGACCGTGCTGCAGCGCGTGCGCGTCACCCAGCCGGCCCTGCCGGTGCTGCTGCTCACCGCGCGCGACGGCCTCGAAGACCGCGTGGCCGGCCTCAACGCCGGCGCCGACGACTACCTGACCAAGCCCTTCGACTTCCCCGAGCTCGAAGCCCGGCTCAACGCCCTGCTGCGCCGCGCGCGCCTGAGCCCCAGCGCCCCGCGCGGGCAAAGCCTGGGCCAGCTCACGCTCGACGCCGACAGCCGCCGCGCCCTGGTCGACGAGCAGCCCCTGGAGCTCAGCCCGCGCGAGTGGCTGCTGCTGGAGCTCTTGATGGCGCAGCGCGACCGCGTCGTCACCAAAGAGCAAATCCTGCAGACCTGGGGCCAAGACGGCGGCGAGCCGCAGAGCAACGCCATCGAGGTCTACATCCACCGCCTGCGCAAGAAGCTCGAAGGCGCCGGCGTGGCCGTGCGCACCGTGCGCGGCCTGGGCTACCTGCTGGAAGCGCAAGCCGCGCCATGAGCCCGGCGCAGCCCGCCTCGCTGCAGCGCCAGCTGCTGCTGTGGCTGCTGCTGCCGCAGCTGGTGCTGTGGGCCGCGGGCGCGCTGTTCACCTACAAGCTGGCCGAGCGCTACGCCACCGAGGCCGTGGACGCCAGCCTGCTGCAGGCCACGCGCGCCCTGTCGCGCCAGATCAAGCCCCTGGGCCACGGCCTGGTGATCGACCTGCCCCGCGCCGCGCAAGACGTGCTCGAGGCCGACCCCAACGACAAGCTGCTCTACACCGTCAGCTCGCCGCCCGGCCAGTTCATCCTGGGCAACCGCAACCTGCCCGAGCCCCCGCAGCGCGCCCGCGTGAACGAAACCCTGGGCCAGCCCCTGGTGTACGACGGCCAGCTGCCCGGCGAGGAAGGCCAGGCCCCACAAGACCTGCGCGTGGCCTCGCTCACCCTGCAGGTGGGCGAGCCCGAGGGCCCGCCGACCACCATGCGCGTGCAGGTGGCGCGCAGCAGCGCCAACCGCCAAGAGCTGACGCAGCGCCTGCTCATCGACACCGTGCTGCCCCTGTCGGTGCTCATGGTCATCATGAGCCTCATCGTCTGGGCCGGCGTGCGCGCCGGCCTGGCGCCCATCCACCGCCTGCGCAAGGCCGTGGAGGGCCGCGCCCCCGACGACCTGCGCGCCATCCAGCTCGACGTGGCGCCCACCGAGCTGCGCTCGCTGGCCATGGCCATCAACCAGCTGCTGGACGCCGTGCAGCGCACCGTGCAGGGCCAGCGCCGCTTCATCGCCGACGCCGCCCACCAGCTGCGCACGCCCCTGGCCGGCTTGAAGGGCCAGGCCGAGATCGCGCTGGCCGACGCCGACGACCCCGCCCAACGCGAACGCTTGCGCCGCGTGGTGGAGGGCGCCACGCGCAGCGCGCACTTGGTGGCCCAGCTGCTGAGCCTGGCCCGCGCCGAGCCCGAGGCCGGCGGCGCGCAGACCTTCCAAGCCCTGGACCTGGCCAAGCTCGCCCGCGAGTTGACCGCCGAGTGGGTGCCCCGCGCCCTGGCCGCTGGGCTGGACCTGGGCCTGGACGACAGCAGCAGCCCCGTGGCCCCGGTGCGCGGCCACCCCACGCTGCTGCGCGAGGCCCTGGCCAACCTGATCGACAACGCCCTGCACTACGCCGGCCGCGGCGCCGAGGTGACGGTGCGCGTGCTGGTGCTGGCCAACGAGGTGCAGCTCAGCGTCACCGACACCGGCCCGGGCCTGCCCGCGCACTGGCACGACAAGGTGCTCGAGCGCTTCGTGCGCGCCACGCACGAGGGCGGCGGCTGCGGCCTGGGCCTGGCCATCGTCAAAGAGATCGCCGAGCGCCACGGCGGCCGGGTGGCCGTGGCCGGCCACGCGCCGCAGGGCCTGGTGGTCACCGTGAGCCTGCCGCTGGCCAAGGGCTGAGCGCGCATGAAAAAGGGCGCCTGTGGGCGCCCTGGTTGACGAGCGGCTGGCCCGGATCAGGCCGTTTTGGCCTCGATCAGGCTGCGCACGATGTCGATCACCTCGTAGGCCTGCGCCTCGTCGATGTTCTGGCCCTCGATGACCGAGCGCTTGAAGGCGAAGCCGCCCGACCAGCCGGAGTTCTCGACCACGCCAACCGTCAGTTCCTTGTTCAGGAAGTAGTACAGCGGGCCGACCAGCAGGCCGAGGAAGAAGATCGGCATCAGCACGATGCCCAGCACCACCGCGGCCTGCCAGGGCTTGATGTAGCCGTAGTAGGCCGAGCACACCGACTGCATCGGGATCACGCGCTTTTGCTTGCCCGACAGCGAGCCCTGCGTGAAGACGATCAGCTTGTCCTTGATCTCGATCTCGGTGGTCGGGTCGATGCCCAGCAAGGACAGCAGCCAAGCGAACAAGCCGGCTTCGCGGCCGACCAGGTGCACGTAGTTGCCGTTGGCGTCGGGGGTGCGGCTGGCGGACCACTTCTTGATGACCAGGGCCATGGGGAAAGGGCTTTCTGAAATTGGGGTGAATGAGGGCGCGCATCATCCCCAAGCCCTGGCCCGCGACAGGCCCGGAATGACCCCTAGGGCGCTGCCCTCGGCGGCCCCTGGCGGCCGCCGCGGTTCAGCCCACCGCCACCTGCACGGCCAAGCGGGCCTGCTCGATGCTGGCGATCAGCTTCTCTTCGGAGTAAGGCTTGCCCAAAAGCTCGGTCACGCCGGCGGCGGCCGCGGCCTCTTGGCGGTCGTCGGCGCCGGTGATCATGATGACGGGCAGCGTCGCCGTGCGCGGGTCGTTGCGCACCAGGCGCGTCAGCTCGAAGCCGTCCATGCCGGGCATTTCCACGTCCGTGATGATCACGTGCGGCAGCTGGGCGGCCATCTTCTCCACGGCCTCTTCGCCGCTTTCGGCCAGCACCACCTGGTAGCCCTGCGGGGCCAGGGCGCGGCTGGTCTTGACGCGCACGATCTTCGAGTCGTCGACCACCATCACGATGGTTTCGCCAGGGGCCAAGGGGCGGGTGGGCACGGCCGCCGCGCTGGCGGCAGCCGCAGCGGCAGCCGCCGCCGCTGCGGCCTGGCGTTCGGCCTCGGCCTGCGCCGCTGCTTCCGCCGCCACGCGCTCGGCCTCGGCACGGGCTGCGGCTTCACGGGCGGCTGCTTCTTCGGCCAGGCGTGCGGCCTCGGCTTGGGCGGCGGCCTCGGCCGTCAGGCGTTCGGCTTCAAGCCGCTCGGCCTCGGCACGCGCAGCGGCTTCGCGGGCGGCCGCCTCGGCCGCGGCGCGGGCCTCTGCCTCGGCCTGCCGGGCGGCTTCGGCGGCGGCCTCGGCGGCCAAACGTTCGGCCTCCAGCCGCTCGGCCTCAGCGGCCGCTTCCGCCGCGGCAGCGGCTTCTGCCTCCGCGGCCAGGCGCTGCGCTTCTTCGCGCTCGGCCTCGGCGGCGAGCGCCGCTTGCTCCACGGCCAGGCTCTCGGCCTCCAAGCGCGCCGCTTCGGCGGCACGGGCGGCTTCGGCCTGCTCGGCCTCGGCCTTCACGGCGGCCACGGTGGCCGCGTCGTCGTCGGCCAGGGCCTGCACCAAGGCGGCGTAGCGCTCGGCCTCGGCCTGGGCCTCGGGGTCGTCGGGCAGCGGCGTGGGGGCGGCCTCGGGCGGCACCCACTCGGTGTCGGCGTGCTCGGTCGCTGCGGGCGTGGGGGCCGCGCCGTCGGCGCTGGCGGCGTCAGGGGTGGCGTCGACCACCGCCTCGCCCGGGGCGGACTCGGCCGCGGCCTCTTCGGAGGTGGGTTCGAGGCTGGCCTGGATCTCGGCCATCGCCTCGGCGTCGCGCCGTTGCTTGGCTTGCCATTGGCGCAGGCCAAACACGGCCACCGCCAGCACGGCCACGGCGGCCAAGATCCAAAGGAGGTCGTCGGTCATGGGTGAAGCGGGCACGGCCGCGTGGCGGGCGCACCCCAAATGCGTGAGGGTTGGTAACAGCTTAGCGAAAGGTGGGCCCCTGGCAAAAGGTCAGGTGCGCTTTTGTGCGGCGCCTGGCACGTTTGACGTCGATCAAGCCGCCCGCACGGGGGTGTTGAAAGTCCGCCGGGGCGCCCCTAAGTTCCTCCCTGCAGCGCGATCCGGAGCGTCGCTGAGTGGGTGCCCCAACGCGGCCTGCGGGCCGATCGGGGCCGTCTTCTTCCATGCCTTCCACGGGAGTTCCCCCCATGAACCGCTTCCCCATCCGAGCCAACCTCTTCGACGACCTGTTCCGCGACGCCTCGCCCGGCTTCTTTGTGCGCCCTCTGCACGGCGACGCGCTGCCCGAGCGCATCCGCCTGGACGTCAAAGAGTCCGACAAGGCCTACACCGTGCTGGCCGAGCTGCCGGGCGTGGCCAAGGACGACATCCACGTCGACATCGATGGCGGTTTGGTGACCCTGCGCGCCGAGGTCAAGCAGCTCGACGCCCAGCGCGAGGGCGAGGGCCGGGCCGAGCGCGTGGTGCGCAGCGAGCGCTACTACGGCACCGTGGCCCGCAGCATCCAGCTGCCCGTGGACATCGACGACAGCGAGGCCTCGGCCAAGTACGAGCACGGTGTGCTCACGCTCACCCTGCCCAAGCGCCGCGCGCCAGCCGGGCAAAAGCGCGTTCGCATCGACTGAGTTCGGGCGCCCCGGCGCTCAGGCCAGCAAGGGCGGCAGGGCCTCGGCCAAAAAGTCGAACACCCGCCGCACCGCCGGGCTGCCGCGAATTTCTCGGTGCACCACCAGCCACGCCGGCAGGCGCGGCGTGGGCAGCTCGGGCAGCAGGGCCACCAGGCCCGGCGTGCTGTCCACCAAGTAGCGCGCCATGAAGCCGATGCCCGCGCCCGCCATCACCAGCGCGGCGTAGGCCGTTTGGTCGTCGGTGCGCAGCGCGAAGTGCTCGCGCGTCAGCGGCATGCCCGCGGCGGCAAAGCCTTGCAAGATGCCCGGGTCGCGGTCCATGCCCACCAGGGTGTGGCCGGCCAAGTCGGCCACCGCGCGGGGCGTGCCGCGGCGCGCCAGGTAGCTCTCGTGGGCGCAGGCCACCACCGCCACCTCGCCCAGCTTGCGCGCCACCAGCCCGCTTTGCACGGGCCGCAGCATGCGCAGGGCGATGTCGGCCTCGCGCCGCAGCAGGTTGCTCACGGCGTTGGTGGCCACCAGCTCCACCTGCAGACCCGGCTCTTGCCGGTGCAGCTCGGCCAAGAGCGGCGGCAGCAGGGTCACGGCCGGCACCTGGCTGGCGCTGACGCGCACCGTGCCCTGCATGCTGCTGGCGCGGCGCAGCAGCTGCTGGTTCATCCGGTCGGCGCCCTCGGCCATGTGGCGGGCGGCGTCGGCCAGCGCGCGCGCCGCCGCCGTGGGCTGCACGCCGCGCCCCGTGCGCTCGAACAGGGCCACCCCCAGCTGGGCCTCCAGCGCCGCGATGTGGCGCGACAGCGTGGGCTGCTGCGCGTTCAGCGCGCGGGCCGCGCCCATCAGGCTGCCGGCGTCCAGCACCGCCAGGAAGCTGGGCACCAGGGACCAATCGAAGCGGGGCAGTGGGCTCATACCAAAACGCATGGCTGGGTTGCAGGGATGGCCGATTGTGGAATGAACGCGCGCTGGGCACAGTGAACCCCACCGACCCTCGGTTCGCCCCTTCGTTCTCCGTTCACAAGCCCCGGAAAGCCCACCATGCCCCTGCCCACCGTCCTCGTCCTCGGCGCCCAAGGCCGCTTGGGCCGCGCCGCCGTCCAGGCCTTTGCCAGCTCGGGCTGGCGCGTGCTGGCCCAGGCCCGCCGCGCCGACGGCCTCGGCCCCCTGGCCCTGACCCTGCCGCTGGCCGACACCGCCGCCCTGGCCCAGGCCGCGCAAGGCGCGCGCGCCGTGGTCTACGCCGTGAACCCGCTCTACACCCGCTGGGACGCCGAGATGCTGCCCCTGGCCCGCCAGGGCATGGACGTGGCCGAGCGCCTGGGCGCCACCTTCTTGCTGCCCGGCAATGTGTACGCCTACGGCGCCGGCATGCCGCCCCGGCTCACCGAAACCACCCCCGAGGCCCCCAGCACCCGCAAAGGCGAGCTGCGCGCGCAGCTGGAGCACGAGCTGGCCGAGCGCGCCGCCGCCGGCCGCCTGCGCAGCGCCGTGCTGCGCGCCGGCGACTTCTTCGGCCCCGGCCAAGGCCCCAACATCGGCACCTGGCTGGACCTGCTCATCGCCAAGAAGCTGCCCCAAGGCCGCCTCGTCTACCCCGGCCCCATGGACGGCGTGTCCCACGCCTGGGCCTACCTGCCCGACCTGGCCCAGGCCTTCGTCGCCCTGGCCGAGCGCCGCGGTGCCGACGCCCACGAACGCCTGCACTTTGAAGGCCACACCCTCACCGGGCGCGAGCTGCTCGAAGGCCTGGCCCGCGCCGCCATGCGCCTGGGGTGGATCGAGCACGTGCACGCCAAGCCCATGGCCTGGTGGTCCTGGCAGCTGGCCGCGCCCTTCGTGCCCCTGCTGCGCGAGCTGCTGACCATGCGCTACCTGTGGGACGTGCCCCACCAGCTCGACGGCACCCGCTTGCGCCAACGCTTGGGCGAGGCCCTGCCCCACACCCCGCTGGACGAGGCCCTCATCGCCACCTTGCGCACCTGGCGCCCCGAAGGCCCCCAGGCCACCCCCGTGGCCGCGGAGGCCGCATGAGCGCGATCCACCCCGCCCGCATGACCGCCCGCCTGGACGGCGACTTCGTCGTCTTCCTCATCGGCATGCGCTTCAACCGCCCCTGGCGCGTGGACCGCTGGGGCCCCGTCATCGCCGCCATGCCCCGCATGCTGCGCGAGCTGGCGCAAAAGCCCGAACTCGGCTTCCTGCACGGCGAGAGCTACTTCGGCCGCACCACGCTGATGCTGCAGTACTGGCGCTCGCTGGACCAGCTGCTGGCCTACGCCAAGGCCAAAGACGCCCAGCACCTGCCCGCCTGGGCCGCCTTCAACCGCGCCGTGGGCACGGACGGCAGCGTCGGCATCTGGCACGAAACCTACCTTGTTGGCCCCGGCCGCTACGAGAACGTGTACGTCAACATGCCCGCTTTCGGGCTGGGGGCGGCGGGGGCGCTGGTGCCGGCGGTGGGGCCCTTGGCGTCGGCGCAGGGGCGGGCGCGGGCGCAGGGGTGAGGGGCGGCTGAGCGAGCCACTGGGCGCGATTGCAGCGGCGTGTGCCGCGTTCCACCCAGAATCGGGCTCATGCGCTCGCTCTCAGCCCTGTTCCGACGTCGCGCCCCTTCGGGTCTGGATGCCGATCCACCCGGCGCCACCGAAGTGCGTCTGGGCGACGAACATGACGACGCTCTGCTGGCCCGCGTTCGTGCTGCCGTGCGGGCCGCTGGCGGCCAAATGGGCCGTCCGGATTGGGGCGTTGGCGGCTCCCAAGAGATCGTCACCTATCGCGTCACCTTGCCCGAGGGGCAGCTTCGCCTCAGGGCCGAGACCTACGTTGGCCTGAGTCTGTCGGGTCCCCCGGTCTTGGTGCAGACGCTTCTAAGCAGCGTGAACGAGAGCGTTGCCAAGGGCTCCCCCGCTCGCACCGAACCGGTGTCCAAGTGGCCCGTCTAGCGCTAGGCAGGGATGTGGCTCATAAATCAATCACTGGAAATGCCGACAGCGGCTTTGATATAGGGCGTGCGCATTGGTGATTCTCGGCAGCGCCTGCTCCCCTTCAACTTGTTAACTACTAGTTGCGCTTGAGGCGCATCGCGAGAAGGTGTCCATGAGTCTGTTGAATGGAGTTATGTTTGCCTCACTAATTTCTTTGATTTTCGGCTCCATGGCAAATGCTGCCAAGCCTCAAGAAATATTCCCTGTAGAAAAATTCATGGTGCTTGAGGGGAAAATTGACGGAAAACCTGTCATTGGTTCATTCAACGCGGCCTACAAAAACTACGCCTACAAGAAGAAGTTTTCTTGGTGTTTGAGGCTAAGTATCACACTCAACGAAGCTGCTTTGTATGCGAACGGCTTGCCAAAGGGTGAAGAGATTGCAGTTGCAAACAAACTAGAAGACGAATTGGTTGAAGGCATCAAGAGCCTCACAGTCGCGCATTATTTGGGTCATTTGTTTGGTGACACCTTTCTCCATGTGTTTGTGTACTTTGATGACCCTGATGTTGTTCACCAATACCTTCAGTCGCAAGTGAACAAAGAGGGCTTGGTGAGAGGCTTCGCTTACGAGATTCAACAAGACCCGCAGTGGCTTATTGCTGCCCCTTTCATCAAAAATTAGAACCGTATCGAGCATGACATTCAACCTCGCTCCCTTTCGTTCTGATGGATTGGAAAATGGGTTTCAGTTGATTCGTAAGGCTTGCCAATGATTTCGCTTCCAATGGCAGATGCCAATCCCCGGAACATCGCAGATGACTTTCGGGAGAAGGCGGCTTTACGTGGGTTGGTTGGCGCAGCCAACTTCACCAAATGGAATGAGCTCATTTCGTTTGTGCGCGGCATGTCCGGCTGGCGGCCGTCCTACCGTTCAAAATCAGTCACAGGCCATGTTTCCGACTGGGACGTTGAATGGTTCTACCACTTGCCATTTCCCTTTACATGTGTGCAGTGGTTTGATATTGGTCTTCATGAGCGCACTCAGATGGGGCGATTGATGCCACCGAAGATCACGGACCATTCAGATGAAATCATCTCCATGATTCAACGCATCGGATTTGAATACGAGGTCCAGAAAGATATCGTGCGCATTTGGGGTTACTTGCCAAGATGCCACGAAGATTTCCCGCCTGTTGAGCGTTGAGCCACAGGAAAATCCGGCGCAGCTTGGTAAGTCAGCGCTCTCGTTGCGTCGCTTCTGTCAGGAGTTTGATTGTCTATTTCATCAGCACACGCCGCGGTTTTTTACCAAGAGGTGGCTCGCAATGGCAGGCTTTGGACCATCCGAGACAAAGAGGGTTTTCCTGCGCCAATGAACAGCGATGGGAAGAGGGCGCAACCTTTTTGGTCCACCAAAAGTCGCGCAGAAAAGATCATTGCCACGGTTCCTGCATACTTTGGATTTGTTCCTTATGAGCTAGAACTGCGTGAGTTTTTGGAGCGGTGGGCTCCCGGTCTCGCCAAGGATGGATTGTTGGTTGGTGTGAATTGGAGTGGCGCGTCGGCTACTGGTTTCGACTTGGATCCAGATCGGGTTTTGAAAAATATTCTTGCCCAAACGCAGTCCTAGAACACAGCCCTGGAATTTCCTGATAAGACCGTCAACGCCTTAAGGCAGCCCACATGTTTGCAATTGAAATGGAAGGAAAGGTATTCCGGAGCCAAGAGGGCGATGAATACGGCGTCATCCGTGCCTTTCAGGGCTCGCGACCGGAAGGCTTGCAAGGCGAAGTTTTGGCAGAAGATGGTTGCGGCAACTTCTTCGTGGTGCTGCGGTCAGGCGGCGTTGCCTTTTGGGACCACGACACCAACGCAGCCACTCTTCTCGCCGAGTCCCTTGCTGCGTTCAGTGCAGGGCTGTCTGAGCCCGAGCCGGTGGTCTTGCAGCCAGGCCAAGTCCAGTCGGTCTGGGTGGATCCAGAGTTCGCGAAGACGTTCGGCTTGCGAGAGGGCCAGTCATGACTTGCACTTGCACCGGTTTCATGTCCTTGATGTTCCCGACCAGCGTTGCTTTGGCTGTTGACTTCGGCGTCGGGCGCCATCCTTCCTGACTTTGCGAGCTGCATTCCCATGACCAAAACGACCCTCATCGCCGCCGCCACCGGCGCCGCCCTCACCGCCGCCGCCTTCCTGCTCAACCCCTCCCCCGAGCAGCACCGCGACAAGATCAAGGCCGCGGTGGCGGAGCGCAGCCCTTTGGCGGGCGCCCTGGGGCTGGGCGCGCTGGCGGCCTTCACGTCCACTTACCACCCGCTGGGGGTGGCCTCGTACACGACGGTGAACGGACGCACGGTGTCCGTCGGCGCCTTCGGCATGGTCTTCGTGCTGGATGCCGAGCGCTGACCGGCAAGCCCGGCGCGTTTGAGGTCCACTCTCGGCAGCGCCGCGCCGCCAGGCCCCTGGCCTGACGCGGTCGGCCCATCCATCCCTTCCCCCCTTCAGGAGACCCCACCCATGTTCAGCCACGTGATGGTCGGCACCGCCGACTTGGACCGCGCCATCGCCTTCTACGACGCCGTGCTCGGCGTGCTGGGCGCCGCCCCGGGCGCGCGCAGCCAGGCCGGCACCGGCCACTGGCGCGCGTTCTGGCGCCACGGCGGCGCCAGCTTTGGCGTGTGCCAGCCCATCAACGGCGAGCCGGCCACGGTGGCCAACGGCGGCACGCTGGGCTTCTTGTGCGACAGCCCCGAGCAGGTGCAGCGCTTCCACGACGTGGCGGTGGCCCACGGCGGCACGTCCATCGAGCAGCCCCCGGGCCCGCGCGAAAGCGTGGCCGGCGTGCTGCACCTGGCCTACGTGCGCGACCCCGACGGCCACAAGCTGTGCGCGCTGCACCGCCCCAAGAAGGCCGGCTGAGCCCCACGCCGTGACGGCCCTGCCCGACCGCGACGCGATCGCGGCCTTCTTGGCCGCGGAGTTCCCGCAAACCCGCTGCACGGTGCTGTCGGTCGAGCCTGGCGGCGCCACCGTGGCGCACGCCGTGGGCCCGGCCGAGCTGCGGCCGGGGGGCACGGTGTCGGGCCCCGTGCTGATGGCCGTGGCCGACGTGGCGCTGTACGTGGCGGTGCTGGGCGCCATCGGCCTCGTGCCCCTGGCGGTGACCACGGACCTGAGCATCCACTTCCTGCGCAAGCCCGCGGCCGACCGCCGCGTGGTGGGCGTGTGCCGCCTGATGAAGGTGGGCCAGCGCTTGGCGGTGGGGGAGGTGACGCTGTACTCCGAGGGCCTGGACGAGCCCGTGGCGCACGCCGTGGGCACCTACGCCATCCCGCCGGGCCCGCGCGCATGACCGCGCCCCGGCTGCGCCTGGACCCGCCCACGCCGGCCGACGCCGACGCGCTGCTGGCCTTCGAACTGGCCAACCGCGCGTACTTCGAGTCGCACATCAACGCCCGGCCCGCGGCCTACTACGAACCTGGGGGCGTGCAAGCCGCCATCGCCCAGGCCCAGCGCGAGGCAGCGGCCGACCTGGGCTTTCAGTACCTGGTGCGCGACGCCACCGGCGCCCTGGTGGGCCGCGTGAACCTGAGCCGCGTGCGCCGCGCGCACTTTCACGCGGCCGACCTGGGCTACCGCGTGGGCTAGGAGTCTGGGTGGCAGCAGCTCAGGCTGGCGTGGTCCCTGGATCCGGCGCAGGCTAGGAGCGACGCCGCCGTGGACTCGTGTCCACAAGAAGGAGCGACAACGTATGCGCCGGATCCAGGGGCCACCCTTCGGGCCGAGCCACAGGGGCGACAAGCGTCGTTGCCGGCTCCTGACGTGGCCTGCCACGCGGCGTCGCCGACGCCTAGCCTGTCGCCCCTGGGACCTCGGCGCCAGCCTGAGCTGCTGCCACCCAGACTCCTGGCACGCCGGCCGCGGCGTGGCCAGCGAGGCCGTGCGCTTGGTGCTGGCGCAGGCCTTTGGCGTGCACGGCCTGGTGCGCTTGGAGGCCACCGCCCGGCCCGAGAACCTGGGCTCCGTGCGCGTGCTGACGCGCAACGGCTTCAGCGTGTACGGCCGCTCCACCCGCAGCCTGGAGCTGGGCGGGGCCTGGTGGGACCTGCTGCACTTCGAGCGCCGCGCCCCCTGAAGGCGCCGCCACGGCGCCCCGGGGCCTCGACCCCCGGAGTTACCAGGTGTTCATGAAACATTAAGGTAACTACCGATTCATCGACCTGAACGTCTCCTTAACATCCGCCCCGCTAGCGAACATGAACGTTTGCTGAACGTCGGGATCCGGAACCTGGCGCCACAGCAGCACCAAAACCCCGAGGAGACCCCCCCATGACCCGAACCCCTGGCGTGCGCTGCATGGCGCGCCTGCCCCTGGCCGCCCTGCTGGCCCTGACCGGCGCGTTGAGCGCCCCCACCGCGCAGGCCGTGGACTGGAGCGGTTACTTCCGCGCCGGCCCTGGCCTGACGAGCAACAGCACCAACCGCGCCTGCTACGCCCTGAACGGCGGCACCAGCGGCATGAAGTACCGCCTGGGCAACGAGTGCGACCTGTACGGCGAGTTCTTGCTGAGCCAGGACGTCAAGAAGGACGGCCTGGAGGCCCGCGTCAGCCTGATGACGAACCACTACACGGGCAACACCGACACCGACGGCAAGGGCCTGGCCATCGAGCAGCTGTGGGCCGAGGTCAAGGGCTTTGACTTCGCCCCCGAGGCCACCTTCTGGATCGGCAAGGAGCGCGGCCGCCGCGGCGACGTGCACATCGTCGACACCTTCTTCACCGAGATGAAGGGCGTGGGCGCTGGCGTGAAGAACGTGGGCGGCACCTTTGGTGTGGCGTACTACAAGAACGACGACCAGCCCAACAAGCCGGGCCACCGCGTCAACTTCGAGTGGGTGAACCTGCCCGCCAACGACGACGCCAAGCTCAACGTCTTCGCCACGTTGACCAAGGGCCAGTTCACGGGCGGCACCTCGGGCGCGGCCCTGGCCCTGCGCCACGACCAAAGCAAGTTCCTGGGCACGGGCCTGAGCAACACCCTGTGGGTGCAGCTGTCGCAAGGCTCGGCCGCGCTGAACAGCAACTTCGGCGACCTGAGCGCCGGCAGCAAGGCCAAGGGCTGGCGCATCGTCGAGTCGTTCAACGGCCAAAGCGGCGCGCTGGGCGGCCAGGTCATGCTGCTGCTGGCCAAGGAAACCAACGGCGCGGGCGTGAGCACCACGTCCAGCTCCATCGGCGGGCGCATGAGCTACGGCCTGTCGCGCCACTTCAAGTTCGTCAGCGAGCTGGGCGTGAGCCAGTACAAGCCCGAGGGCGGCGCCACCGCGCGCCTGACGAAACTGACCCTGGCCCCGACCCTGTCGATCGACAGCAGCTTCTGGTCGCGCCCCGAGCTGCGCTTCTACGTCACCACGGCCAAGTGGAACGCCGCCGCGGGCAACGTGACCGGCAACCCGGCCTTCAACGGCAAGACCTCGGGCACCAGCGCTGGCGCCCAGGTCGAGTGGTGGTTCTGATTCCCCGAGGAGACACACGATGAACGCAAAACTGACGATGGTGGCCGCCAGCCTGGCGCTGGCCTTGAGCAGCGCCGCGCAAGCCGGCGAGGTGGAAGTGCTGCACTGGTGGACGGCCGGGGGCGAGGCCAAGGCCGCGCAAGGCCTGAAGGCCAGCCTGCAGGCCAAGGGCCACACCTGGAAGGACTTCGCCGTGGCCGGCGGCGGCGGCGACTCGGCGATGACCGTGCTCAAGAGCCGCGTGGTCTCGGGCAACGCCCCGGCGGCGGCGCAAATCAAGGGCCCCTCCATCCAGGAGTGGGCGCGCGAAGGCCTGCTGCAGCCGATGGACGCCGTGGCCAAGGCCGAGGGCTGGGACGCCAAGCTGCCCAAGGTGGTCAGCGACGTGATGAAGTTCAACGGCCAGTACGTGGCCGCGCCGGTGAACGTGCACCGCGTGAACTGGCTGTGGGCCAACGCCGCCGTGCTCAAGAAGGCCGGGGTGAAGGCGCCCACCACCTGGGACGAGTTCTTCGTCGCCGCCGAGGCGCTGAAGAAGGCCGGCGTCATCCCCCTGGCCCACGGCGGCCAGAACTGGCAGGACTTCACCGTGTTCGAGTCGGTGGCCCTGGGCGTGGGTGGGCCGGAGTTCTACAAGAAGGCTTTGGTGCAGCTGGACGCCGCGACGCTGAACAGCGCCACGATGGACAAGGTGCTGGAGACCTTCCGCAAGGTCAAGGCCTACACCGACAAGAACAGCCCCGGCCGCGACTGGAACCTGGCCACGGCCATGGTCATCAAGGGCGAGGCCGGCATGCAGCTGATGGGCGACTGGGCCAAGGGCGAGTTCCTTGCCGCGGGCAAGGCCCCGGGCAAGGACTTCGTCTGCGCCGCCGCCCCCGGCACGGCCAAGAGCTTCACCTTCAACGTCGACAGCTTTGCGCTCTTCAAGCTGAAGAACTCGGCCAACCAGGCGGCCCAGCGCGACTTCGCGTCGGCCGTGATGTCGCCCGAGTTCCAAGAGCTGTTCAACCTGAACAAGGGCTCCATCCCGGTGCGCACCGACCTGAAGATGGACAAGTTCGACGACTGCGCCAAGCAAAGCAACGCCGACTTCCTGGCCACGGCCAAGGGCGGCAGCCTGGTGCCCTCCATCGCCCACGGCATGGCCGTGCCTTCGGCGGTGGAAGGCGGCATCAAGGACGTCGTGAGCCAGTTCTGGAACAACGACAGCATGACGGTGGCGCAGGCCAAGCAGCGCATCGCCGCCGCGGCCAAGGGGTCCTGAGCAGAGGGAGACGCGAGCCCTGGGCGCCCACCGCCCCGGGGCTCGCGTGGTTTGACGGCGGCCTTGCTTTGAACGGGGGCGAGGCCGCCCTTTTTTGAATTGCCCTTCGGGTTCCCATGTTGTCTTCATCGCCCTCCACGCCGTGGCTGCCGAAGCTGGTGCTTGCACCGTCCTTCGTGCTGGCCATGGGCTTCATCTACGGGCTCATCGCCTGGAACGGCTACCTGTCGTTCTCGGCTTCGCGCCTGCTGCCCAACTACGAGTGGGCCGGCCTCGTGCACTACCAATCCCTGT
The DNA here is from genome assembly GCF_004004565.1 of Inhella crocodyli. Taxonomy (GTDB): domain Bacteria; phylum Pseudomonadota; class Gammaproteobacteria; order Burkholderiales; family Burkholderiaceae_C; genus Inhella; species Inhella crocodyli. The sequence continues at coordinate 450,465 of NZ_SACM01000003.1, read as the reverse complement.
GGGCCAGCGAACGCTGGTGGCTCGCGCTGCGCAACCTGGCGGTGTTCGGCGGCCTGTTCATCGGCGGGGCCATGGCCCTGGGCCTGTTGATGGCCGTGCTGCTCGACCAAAAGATCCGCGCCGAAGGCGCGCTGCGCACGGTGTTCCTGTACCCGATGGCGCTGTCCTTCATCGTCACCGGCACCGCCTGGAAGTGGATCTTGAACCCCGGCCTGGGCCTGGAGAAGGTGCTGCACGACCTGGGCTTCACCACCGTGAAGTTCGACTGGCTGATCGACCCCGACAAGGCGCTGTACTGCGTCGTCATCGCCGCCATCTGGCAAAGCGCGGGCTTCGTGATGGCCTTGTTCCTGGCCGGCTTGCGCGCCATCGACGAGTCCATCGTCAAGGCTGCGCAGGTGGACGGCGCGAGCCTGCCGCAGATTTACGCGCGCATCCTCATCCCCAGCCTCCGCCCGGTGTTTTTCTCGACGCTGATGATCGTCTCGCACCTGGCCATCAAGAGTTTTGACCTGGTGATGGCGCTGACCGCCGGCGGCCCCGGCTACGCCACCGACCTGCCCGCCACCTTCATGTACACGATGGCCTTCACCCGCGGGCAGATCGGCCTGGGTGCGGCCAGCGCCACCATGATGCTGGCCACCATCGCCGCCATCGTGGTGCCCTACCTGTACTCCGAGCTGAGGGCCAAGCGATGAAAGCGCACCGCCTCTTCCTGGGCGCCGTGCTGGCCGCGCTGGCGCTGGTGTTCTTGGCGCCGCTGTACGTGATGCTGGCGACCTCGTTCAAAAGCATGGACGCGCTGTACGCCGGCGGCCTGCTGAGCCTGCCGCCCTCGCTGGACTTCAGCGCCTGGGCCAAGGCCTGGGGCAGCGCCTGCACCGGCATGCAGTGCAACGGCCTGCAGCCCTTTTTCTTGAACTCGGTGGCCATGGTCATCCCGGCGGTGATCGTCTCCACCGTGCTGGGGGCGCTGAACGGCTACGTGCTCACGCAGTGGCGCTTCCGCGGCAGCGAGCTGATGTTCGCGCTCATCCTGTTCGGCGTGTTCATGCCCATGCAGGTGGTGCTGCTGCCCATGAGCCAGGTGCTGGGCTGGTTGAACTTGAGCGACTCGCTGGTGGGCCTGGTGCTGGTGCACGTGCTGGCCGGCCTGCCCAGCACGACGCTCTTCTTCCGCAACTACTACCTGGGCGTGCCTGGCGAGTTGCTGAAGGCGGCGCAGCTGGACGGCGCGGGCTTCTGGACCTTCTTCTGGCGCATCCTGGTGCCGCTGTCGGGGCCCATCGTCACCGTCACCGTCATCTGGCAGTTCACCGCCATTTGGAACGACTTCCTGTACGGCGCCGTGTTCAGCGGCTTCGACAACAAGCCCATCACCGTGGGCCTCAACAACCTCGCCAACACGACCAGCAGCGTCAAGGAATACAACGTGGACATGGCCGGCGCGCTCATCGCCGCGCTGCCCACGCTGATCGTCTACGTGCTGGCCGGCAAGTACTTCGTGCGCGGCTTGACCGCTGGCGCCGTGAAAGGCTGACATGCAGTCCCTCAAGATCCAAGGCATCCGCAAGACCTTCCACGAGACCGAGATCCTCAAGGGCATCGACATCGCGATCGAGCCCGGCGAGTTCCTCATCCTGGTCGGCCCCAGCGGCTGCGGCAAGAGCACCTTGCTGAGCATGATCGCGGGCCTGGACCAGCCCACCAGCGGCCACATCCACCTGGGCGATCGCGACATCACGCACTTGCCCAGCAAGGACCGCGACATCGCCATGGTGTTCCAGAGCTACGCGCTCTACCCGAACATGAACGTGGCGCAGAACATCGCCTTCGCGCTCGAAATGCGCAAGGTGCCCAAAGCGCAGCGCGAGGCCAAGGTGCAGCAGGTGGCCGAGCTGCTGCAGATCCAGCACCTGCTGGACCGCCGCCCCGCACAGCTCAGCGGCGGGCAGCGCCAGCGCGTGGCCATGGGCCGCGCCTTGGCGCGCGAGCCGCAGCTGTTCTTGTTCGACGAGCCCCTGTCCAACCTCGACGCCAAGTTGCGCGTGGAGATGCGCGCCGAGATCAAGCTGCTGCACCAGCGCACGCGCACCACCACCGTGTACGTCACGCACGACCAAGTCGAGGCCATGACCCTGGGCGACCGCATCGCCGTGATGAAGGACGGGCAGGTGCAGCAGTTCGGTACCCCGCACGAGATCTACACCGCGCCGGCCACCGTGTTCGTGGCCGAGTTCATCGGCTCGCCCGCCATCAACTGGGTCAACGCCCAGCGCGCCTTGGGCGGCCTGGCCGCCAACGGGCAGATGCTGATGCTGACCGAGGCGCAAACCGAGCGCCTGCCCGAAGGCGACTGCCTGCTGGGCCTGCGCCCCGAGGCGTTGCAGTTCGCCGACCGCGGCCTGCCCGCGCGCATCCACCTCATCGAACCCACCGGCCCGGAAACCTACGTGGCCGCCGACACCGCCCTGGGCCGCCTGACCGCCCGCGTGCCGGGCCAGGTGCGCGAGCGCGTGGGCGACCTGGTGCACCTGCAGTGGGCGCCGGAGTCCTTGCACCTGTTCGACGCACGAACGCAGCGGCGCGTGGCCTGAGGGCGAGCAAATCCCCTCAAGATTTGCGCCAATAGGTATTTATTCCTTTGCTGCTGGTGCGGCGCCGCGCCACGATGGGGCGATGCCGCGCCGCGCCCCCTTCCTTTGCCCCTGCCGCCGGCAAGCCTTGGCTTGGGTGGCGGCGAGTGCCGCCTTCGGTGTGGGGCCGGCAGCGGCCGCGGGGCGAGGCGCCGCGTGCCGCCCTTTGCGCATGCCCTTGTCGCCGGCGGGCGCCTTGGTGCAGCTGCGCGAGGAGCACCTGGACGGCGTGCTGCCCGACCTGGTGGAGTTGCTGGCGCGCCGCCTGGGCTGCCCGGTGGAGGCGCGGCTCACGCCGCGGGCGCGGCAGGTCAAGATGTTCTTCGAGACGCATGAGGCCGACATCTTTTGGCCGGCGGTGCGCCACCCGCGGCGCGACGCTGTGGCCCGGTTTGCGCCCTTCTTCAAGGGCGTGGTGCACCTGGTCACCCGGTCCGATGTCAGCGGTGTCCCCGTTCCTGGCGACATCCACGCCTTGTTGGCCCGGCGCGAGTGGCTGGGTGCCCTGGTGAGCGGCTACACCTTCGGGCCCACTTACGACGAGTTCCTGCGGGCCCTGAGCCTGCAGCACCGCGTGACCATGGTGCGCGACCCCAGCACCGCCTTGCGCATGGTGCAGGCCGGGCGCGTGCAGTTCACCGTGCTCAACCCCTTGACCGTGTACGGCGAATCGCTGGAGGCCGACGTGGGGCAGTACGCGCGCTTTGCCCTGCACCCTTTGGGCGGCCTGCCCATGTACGAAGGCGGGGCCTACGTGTCGCGCCATTCGATGCCGGTGGACGCGCAAGACCGCCTGCTGGCGGCCCTGGAGTCGATGGTGGCGGGCGGGCACGTCCAGCGGGCGATGCGCCGCTTTTACCCCCCCGCCGTGCTGCGCCAAGAGCTCGGCCCGCAGGGCTGGGCGGGGCCGTGAGGGAATCGATCATAAATTCTTCACAAGTCAACCATAGCGAATAAATAACCTTAGATAAGTATTTGTACTGATCTTGGGTGGAGGCGTGCGGCCGAACATGCCGTCATGCCCTGCCGAGCTCGCCTACTGGCCGGTTGCGCGGCCGTCCTCCTGGGGTGCACCCGGCTCGAGGCGGCAACGCCGCCTGCCGCGCCGCTTCCCTGCCCCCCCGCGCTTCGCGTGGGCTTTCTGGACGTTGACCTGCGCCCCTTTGTGCTGGGCCAAGGGGAGCGATTTGCCACGCCGCCGGGCACCCTGGTCGAGGCCTTGCAGCGCACGCTCAAGGGCCTGGACTGCCCCGTGCGCCTGCACCGCTTGCCCGTGCGCCGCCTGGTGCAGGCCTTGAGCGCGGGGGAGTTGGACGTGGCCATTGGGCTGGCCGCCAGCGACGAGCGCCAGCGCCTGATGCGCTTCCCGGTCGACGCCCATGGGCGGCCCGACGAGCGCTGGGCGATCGCCGAAATCGACATTCGGCTGTACGCCACCGCCCAGCGCCACCCCGCGGTGCAGGCCAAGCTGAGCCAGAACGGCCCCGCGGCCTTGCGCTACGGCGCGCTGCGCGGATCGCTTTACGCCGACGCCCTGGCGGCAGAGGGACTGCGCGTGGAGCTGACGCCCGATTTCGCGAAGGGCTGGACCATGCTGCACCGGGGGCGCTTCGACGTGGTCTTGATGCCCGACGTGCTGGCCGCCGGCGGCGGTGCCGTTCGGGCGGTGGGGCCGACGATGTTCCACCTGCGATTCTTCGCGCCGGTGAACCCGCAGTTCGCCGCGGCCAACGAAGCCTGGGTGCGCCACTTCTGGCAGCGCCTGTGCCGCCAAACGCGCCCGTACTTCAAAGATCGCCAAACCTGCCCGGAGGGCGAACCGCACTGAGCGGGAGTGCGCCCCCGAGGGGGCGCCTCAGTTGCGCGCGTGCCCGATCTCGAAGCCTTCGAGCCCCGGCAGGCGGGCGAGGTCTTCGCCCAGGCCGGTGAGCGGCACGGCCTTGGCCCGGTCCACCTCCTGGGCCACGAAACGCCACACGTGCCGCCCCTCGGTGTAGCGCACGTGGAAGGAGCCCGGCGCCACCCGGTAGCCCCGCGCCTGCGCGGCGGCCTCCACGGCCCCGCGATCGGGCTCCACGCCGGCGCGGTAGGTCAGCGTCAACGTGATCGCCGGTCGCGATGGCAGCAGGCGCTCGATGCGCGCCGCCCACATCATCAAGCTGGCCGACAGGATTGTGAGCAGGATGGCCGCCGCGTAGAAGCCCACGCCGACCAAGATGCCGATGGCCGATGAGGCCCACAGCGAGGCGGCCGAGGTCAGCCCGCTGATGGACATGCCGTCCTTCATGATCATCCCGGCGCCCAAGAAGCCGATGCCGGTGACGATGCCTTGGATGACCCGCGTCGGGTCCGGCGGCACGTAGTGCGCGAAGGTGCTGGCCGGCAGGCCGCCGAACCAGTGCAGCGGGTGGGCGGTGAGCACCGTGAGCGCGCACGAGGCCATGCACACCAGGCCGTAGGTGCGCATGCCCGCCGCCCTGCCGTGGTACGTGCGCTCGTAGCCCACCACCAGGCCCAGCAGCAGGGCGCCCAGGATGTTGGCGAACACCAGCAGGTTGACCTGCAGCTCGGCGGGCGTCCAGTAGCGCCACAAAAGGTCCATCGTCACCATGCTGTCATGGTGCGCCGCGGCGAGCGCGGCGGGGCCGCCCGAAAACCCTAGGTCGCGCGCGGCAGGCTCAGCGTGAAGATGACGCCGCCGTCGGCGTTGCGCACGGCGATCGCGCCGCCCATCTTGGCCAGGTAGCCGCGGGCGATGAACAGGCCTTGGCCGCGGTGCGTGGGGCCCTCGGCGTCGCCCGCGCCCAGCTCGAACAGGGTGGCCAGGCGCGCTGGGTCGATGGTCGGGCCCTGGTTGTGCACCTCCACCAGGGCGCTGTCTTCGGTGGTGCTCAGGCGCAGCACGATGGGCGTGCCGGCCACGCGGTAGCGCTGCGCGTTGGTCAGCAAATGGGTCAGGGCGTCCTCGAGTTTCAGCGCATCGGCCAACACCTCGCAGGGCGCCTCGCAGCCCTCGGCCACCACCTGCTCGATGCCGGCGTAGGGGGCGTTGGCGGCGACCTGGCGCAGGAAGTCGGCCAGGTCCAGTCGCTCGCGCTGCACCTGGGCCTGCGTCAGCGCCTCGCCCACCGAGGCCTGGCCGTACAGCAGGTTCAGCGCCGCCTGCATGCGCAGCAGGTAGCGGCGGCTGGCGTCGTCCTCGGCCCCGTGCAGGGCCAGCAGGCTTTGCAGCGGGCTCATGATTTCGTGGCCGACGGCCTGCCACTGCTCACGCTCTTGGTGGGCGCGCAACTGCTCGCCGCGCAGGTGCTCGCGGGCGCGGCCCAGCAGCTCGCTCAGCGTGCCGGCCAAGATGCCCAGCTCGTCGCGGCCCTTCAAGTCGTCCACGTCCAGCGGCGGCAGCTGGTCGGGCGCGCGCTGCAGCTGCAAGGTCAGGGCGTTGGCGCGGCGGGTCAGTTGCGCCATGCGGCGCAGCAGGCCGATCTCGACGATCAACCAGGCCAGTGCGATGGCGCCGGCCAGACCGCCGAAGTAGCCGGCGTAGCGCGTGGCCGTGGCACTCAGCGTGCGGTCCACGCTCTTGAGGTCGCCTTCCAGGCGCAGGCGGTGGCCGCTGGGCAGCGTGGCCTCGGCCTGCAGCGGGCCCTCCAGGCGCGCCGCGGGCAGGCGGCGGATCAGGCGGGTGAGCCAGGGGTAGGCCGCCTGCCCTGCGGGGGCCGGGCCTTGCACGCGAGCGATGGGGGCCTCGCCCTGCGCGGCGAACACCGTCAGCAGCTCGCCCGCTTGCAGGCTGGCGGCCAGGTCTTGCACGCCCGGCGCGGGGCTGGCCCCGGGGCGCAGGCTGTCGAACAGCAGGCCGCGCTGCGGATCCGGGCCCAGCAGCTGCACGGCCACGCGCAGTTGGGGCAGGTCGGCCGGCGGCCAGGCCGCGCCAGCGCGCGCGGCCTCGCGCCAGGCGGCCACGGGCACGCGCAGCGTGAGCAGGGTGCGGCGCGCGCAGGTGGTGGGGTCGTCGCCGTCTTGCACGCAGGCGGGCTCTTGCCAGAGCCACCCGCGGAAGTCGCGGTCGGGACGGGCGCGGGGGTCCAGCGCGTCGGCGTCAGTCGCAAAGCCGGCGAGTTGGCCGCGGCGCTCGCTCAGCAGCTCCAGCGGGGCCAGCCAGCGCTGCCGCTGGCCGGCGTGGGTCAGCAGCACCTGGGCGCGGTGCACCTCGTCCAAGGCGGTTTGCCCGGGCGTGCGGCCCAGCAAGGGCCCGGCTTGCAATCGCACCACGGCGTACACGAAGGCCCCGGCGCTGGCGCGCTGGCCCACGGCGATGCAGGCCTCGCTGCCGTCGGCGTGGCGCTGCGCGCAGCCGCTCATCTCCACCGCGCGCTCGGCCTTGGCCGGGTCGTCGAAGTCGATGGCGCCGAAGGGCAGGCGCAGGGGCACGCTGCCCTGCGCCGTGTCAGCCGGGCGGTCGGCGTTGCGCAGGGCCAACTGCCCGCTGGGGTGGCGCAGGCGCTCGGCCAGCACGTCCAGCTGGCCGCGAAAGCCGGCCTCGTAGGCGCGCTGCAGGCGCTGGCGCTCGTCGGTCAGCAGCTGCAGCACCAAGAACGCGCTGCCGGCCAGCAGGGCCAGGAACACGGCGCGCAGCAGCGCGCGCCGCCGAAAGGCCGCGAGGGGCAGCCGCGGCAGCCTTGGCAAGTGCGGGTTGAAGCGGTTCACCGCGCCGACCAGCGAAAGCCCCGCATGGGCACGCTCTCGATGCCGTCGAAGGCCGGGTCCACCTCGCGCAGCGCGTCACGGATGGTGGCGATGTGCTTGCGCACGTTGTCGCGGCTGCGGCCGCTCTTCACGGCGTCGAACAGGGTCTCGTAGGCCACCACCTCGCCGCGGTGCTCCAGCAGCGTGGCCAGGATGCGCTGCGCCGTCAGCGGCAGGTTCAGCTTCTGGCCGCGCCACAGCGGGGTGCGCTGCCACAACGGGTCCAGCGTGGGGGCGTCGTCGCTCGCGGGGGCGGTGGATTGCCGCGTCTGGCGGACCAGGGCCAGCACCGTGTCGATGAACTCGGCCTCGTCGAACTGCGTCTTTTGCAGGTAGTCCCAGGCGTCCAGCGCCTTCATGATGGAGCGGTACACCGCCGCCGGCATGGCGCTGACCACCAACACCGGCGTGCCCTGGCCGCGCTTGTTCAGCAGGTTGATGAGGGCGATGCCGGCGTGCCGCTCGCGGCCCAGCTCCAGGTCCAGCGTCACCAGGTCGTAGCGCTCGCGCTGCAGCCCGGCCTCGGCGCTGTCGCGGTCGAAGTAGGTGTCGATCTGCGCCTGCGGCTGGGCGGCGCGCAGCCAGCGCACGAGCTGGTCGCTGGTGGGGGGGTCGTCTTCGACGACGGCGATACGCAGGGTGGGGGCGTTCATGGGCGTGCTCACGGCGAGATCGTCGCACTGCGCCCAGCCGCCCCGCGCGGAAGCTTTCTTCCGCGGCACGCCCCACTCCCACCCCGCGGCGCCCTGGCGCGCTCCGGGGGGTCGGCCGGACAGTGAGACCCATCGACCACCCGCTCCAAGGAGAGCTTCCATGACCGCCTCGAACGACCCGCTGAACAACACCGCCGCCCCGATCCCCACCGCCCCCACCGTGGGTCAACGCCTGCTGGACGCCGCCGAGGGCCTGGCCCGCCACACCCTGCCGCCCCTGCGCCGCGCCCTGCTGCCCCTGGCCGCCGCGGCCGCGCTGGCCGGTGGCGCTTGGTGGTTGAGCCAGCAAACGCAAACCATCCCCCGCGGCCAACAGCTGGTGCGCACGAACACGTGGACGGGCGGCGTCGGTGTGCTGGACGAAGGCCGCGCCTGGGTGCTGCCCGGCGTGCACGAAGCCCGCCTGCTGCCGGCCCGCGACTGGGTGCTGCAGGCCCAAGGCCTGAAGCGCGCCGACAGCGCGCAAGCCCTGCAAACCGTGGAAGGTTTGTCGGTGGGCCTGGAAGTGAGCCTGCGCCTGGGCCTGGATCCCAAGCAGCTGCCCATGCTGGCCCGCAAGCTGCCCGAGCGCATCGATGCCGAGCTCGTCGAGCCCGCGCTGGCCTCCATCCTCTACAAGCACGTGGCGCAGCACACGGTGCGCGAGCTGTTCAGCAGCCAGCGCGCCGAGATCCAGCGCCGCGTCGAGGCCGAGCTGCGCACCCAGCTGGCCGCCGACGGCATCGTGCTCAAGGGCCTGAACTTCGGCGCCGTGGACCTGCCGGCCGACTACCGCAAGGGCATGGACGCGCTGCTGGCCGAAGGCCTGGCCGCCGACAAGATGCGCTTCACCCTGGAGCTGCGCGCCAAGCAAAGCCAAGAGGCCGAGATCAACGCCAACACCGAGCGCCGCAACCGCGAGATCGCCGCCGAGGCCGCCGCCCGCGAGCAACTCATCCAGGCCAAGGGCCAGGAAGAAGCCATGAAGCACGTGCTGCCCTTCAAGCAGCGCCAGATCGAGCAGCGCCAACTCGAAGCCGAGGCCGAGCGCCAGTCGCGCGTCAAGCTCGCCGAAGGCGCGGCACAAGCCCGCCAGATCGAGGCCGAGGGCGAGGCCAAGGCGCGCCAAAAGCTGGCCGACGCCGAGGCCTACCGCATCGCCGAAATCGGCAAGGTCAACGCCGTGCAAATGGAGCGCGAAGGCCGCCTCATCACCAAGCACCCGCTGCTGGTGCAAAAGACCCTGGCCGACAAGCTCAGCGACAAGGTGCGCGTCATCGTGGCGCCCCCCGGCATCGCCGGCAGCCTGATGGGCGGCCCGCTGGACGCCGCCCCCGCCCCGGCCACGCAAACCACCTCGGAGGAATGAGCCATGCCCACCCTGCAAATGCACCTCCGTCACACCCTGGCCCAAGCCACCGCCGTGGCCCTGGCTTCCAGTGCCGCCATCGCCCTGGCCTTGCTGCTGCCACAGCCCGCCCACGCCGCGTCGGCCCTGGTGCTGCAAGACGGCAGCGCCCTGCGCGCCGCGCCCAAGGACGCCGCGCCCCTGCTCACCCCGCTCACCCGCGGTGAAGCACTGGAAGTGCGCGGCACCCAAGGCGACTGGCTGCAGGTGTGGGACCACCGCCGCGAGCGCGGCGGCTTCGTGCGCGCCGAGCGCCTGCTGCCCCTGACGGACGGCGCCAGCGCGCTGCCCGAGCTCAGCGCCCAGCTGCGCCTGGTGCGCCGCCAACCCGGCGCCGAAGCGCTGGGCCTGGGCCTGGCCGCCGCCGTGATCGAACGCGCCCCGGCCGACTGGCTCACCGGCCCCGCCGGCGCCGAGCTGCTGGACGCGCTGGTAGAAGTGAACGAACGCCTGGCCGAACGCGCCCAGGCCGCCGCCACGCCCGGCCAGCAAAGCAGCGCCGCCGCGCAGGCCGAAGTGGCCGCCCGCTACGGCTACCCCCTGCGCCCCGTGCCCCTGGCCGACGGCAGCCAGCGCCTGTGCGCCAACCCCGAGCCCGCCCGCCTGCTGCGCGGCCACCCCGCGGCCCGCCCCGACCAACAAGCCCGCGCCGCCCTGGCCCTGACCCGCCCCGAGTGCCTGAGCGCCGACACCCCGGCCCACCAGTGGGCGGCGGTGCATGCCGCCCGCGCCCAGGCGCTGGACGCCATCAACCTGACCGAGCTGCCCGGCCCCCTGCGCAACCGCCTGCTGCTGCGCCGCGTGGGCGTGCTCAGCAGCCTGGCCTTCTCCCAGCGCGGCACCGACGCCACCGCCCCCGCCGGCCAGGCCCTGGCCGCCTGGACCCAGCTGCTCCCCGCCGAGCTGAGCGACGACGACGCCCCCGCCCTGCGCGAGGCCGCGCTGCGCATGGCCCCCATGCGTTGGGCCGCCCGCCCCGCCGTGCGCGAGCAGCGCTTGGGCAGCGGCCAGTTGGTGTTGAGCGCCGGCGCCACGCCCGGCGAGACCTGCCTGCGCTGGCAGCACCCGAATCCCGAGGGCAAGTGGCTCGACACCGTGCAGCGTTGCACCCACGCCTGGGTGCACGCCACCAGCGCCCGCCTCAGCCCCGACGGCCGCTCGCTCGTGCTGGCCGTGCAACCCCTGGACGGCTGGACCGAACTCTGGCGCCTGGGCCGCGATGGCACCGTGCAAGTCCTGCCCCCCAGCGCCGCCGTGCCCGGCCTGGGCATGGCCGAGTTCGCCGGCTGGGCTCCGAACAAGGACGGCCTGCAACTCCTCGTCGCCCGCGAGGCCGCGGCCGAAGGCAAGGTGCTGCGCCGCTTCGAGGTCTACGGCGCCGACTTCGTGCAACCCCAGCGCTGGGCCACCGAACCCACGCCCCTGGCGGCGTTCCAGCGCAGCGCCGACGCGGCGTGGAAGGCGGGGAGCCCGTTGGCGCGCTGAGGCGTTGAAGGCGGCCCCTGACCCCATCCAATCTGGGGGGATGGGGCCCTCGTGTCGCCGACCACAATCCCGCGCGATCGCGCCACCCAGCGGCGCTTCCAGGGAGGCTCCTTGAATCGAATCACCGTCAAGCCAACGCGCTCGCGTTGGCTGCTCGCTTTGTTGTTCTGCAGCGGCGTTGCCATGGGTCAATCGACACCGTGGATCGTGCCGTCGGCCAAGGAAGTGGATGCGCTGTTCCAACAGGCCCAGGAGGCCATCGCGAAGGGCGAGTGGGAGAAGGCCGCTGGACTCCTCAATCGCTACCACGAGATGAGCCGAGCCCCAGGCCCCCACGGCGGCGTCCGGCTCTCGTATGCCTTGGCTTACTGGCGGCTGGTGGGCGAGAAGCACTCCCCGGCCTTGCTTGACCTGCGCGACGCGCGCGACCGTGCGGCGGCCAAGGTCCGGGCCGGCGGCTATGGATCGCACAGCGCGATGCAAGAGCTGGTCTCGCTGAATGCCCACCTGAACGATCCCGGCGCCACCGCCGACAGCTTTGCGTGGTTGCTGGAGCGCCGCCCGGCGGACGCTCGGACCTTCGCGCCCTTGGCCCTGCCCGCGTTGGTGGCGGCCGATCGCGTGGCGATGGCGCTGCCGTTCATCGACACCGACGAGCTTCTCCGGGACGCCAAGCGCATGCACGAGTTGGGCATGGATCGCCGCTACGGGCTCCCGCAATGGACCGAGCAGGACCGCATTCGCCACGCCCAAGAGAGCATGGACCGCCAGGTCGCCCCGACGGTGGCAGCCTTGGTCAAGGGCGGTGCATTCGACCGCGCCATGGCCCTGGCCACCAGCGCCCAAGCCTTGCTGGGCGCAGAAGCCACCCTGCCCGTCACTATGGCCGCCCTGGCGGGGCAGGCGCCGCGGTTTGGCGACCTGGGTGACCTGCCAGCGCCCAAGCTCGAGCCGGTTTGGACGCCCCCGGCCCAGCCCGACTTGGACGTGTTGGATCGGCAAGCCCGTGCTGACTTGGCGGCTGGCCGTTACGCCCAAGTGGCGGCCTACCACCGCTGGTACTTCAGCAACGCCTTGGGGATCGATGCGGCGCACAGTGGCGTGCGCCTGTCTTTCGCCCTGTCCCATTGGCGTGCACTGGCCGAGCTGTACCCGCCCGCGCTGCAGGACATGCGCGAAGCGCGCGACGCCGCTGCGGCCCAAGTTCGCGCCGGCGGCCCTGCACAGCAACAGGCCGTTCGCGATCTGGTGGCACTCGATTTGCATCTGGCCGATCCCTCCGGCAGTGCCGCCACCGCCCTGTGGCTGCAGATGCACCGCCCCGCCGACCTCCCCGCTTTCGTCTCAAGCGCCCTGCCCGCCTTGGTGGCGGCGGGCAACGCCTCTCTCGCGATGCAGCATTTCGACGAACCCCTGGTGCTGGCTGGGATCCAACGCACCTTCAACGGGCTGTCGGATCGCGCTCGCAGCGATCGCGGCCCCGAAGAGACCCGCCGTTCTGCCCAGGCCTTCGTCGACGGGGAGGCTGCGCCCGCCGTGTCGGCGATGGTGCAAATCGGCCAAGTCGAGCGCGCGCGGGCCTTCGTGGCGAAGGTGCGAGCGCTGATCGGTGCCGACGCCAAACTGCCGGAGTGCGAAGACGCCCTGCGCGGCTTCGCGCCGCCGTTCGGGCGCGGCTAGCTGGAGCAGCAGCGGACGCCAACCATGCGAGCCGCGTGCCGCCCCGCGGAGAACTGATTCCTCGAGGGGCCGCAAACTCCCCAGGCACCGCGCGGCTCGGGGTCACTGTTCAGCCCGGGCGCTGGACCACCGAATCCACACCCCTGGCCGCATTACAGCGAAGCAGGGAGGCGGCGTGGATGACGGCTCAAGCCTAGGTGTGGGTTCCGCCATCGGCTGACCACACGAAGGCGACTTCGTCGGTCATGCCCGAGCACGCGAAGACCACGCGTTCCGGAGTGGGCGACAGGGCCAGGATGGTGGCTTCGTGGGCAATCACCGAATGGACGAGCGAGAGGAAAAACTCGTCCGACTGCGCCACACCGGAAGCAGGGGTCCTCGCGAGGTTGACCATCGAAAAGTCCCCCAGCGACAGACTGCGCCCCAAGTTCGCCTGCCAAAGCTTCGCCATCTGAATGTCGCCCTCTGCCACGTACCGGTGAAAGTGCTTCGCGTTGTACTGATTGATGGCCGTGACCGTCTGAGAGGAGTTCTCTTCCGTGTCGGCGCAAACCGACAAGGCTTCGGATTCATGGTCGAAGTAGAGGGCGAATGTGAACAGGGGAAAGGCCTGGGCACGCATCAACGAAACGGCTTCAGCGATGACCTGGGAGGCGAGATTGCTTTGGGGCATGGTTGTCACTCAAGAAGGCCCTTGGGGGCGCACCACGGTGCGCCATTTGCACTTGGGGTTTGAGGTCTGCGGATCAGGCGGTTCCGTCAGCCAGCCCCGCCTGCGTGCGCTGCCCAGTAGGCGGCGACCGCCTCGGCTACAGCACCCGCGATGTCATCGGAGTCTTTGCGCCAGGCGTAGTCGGTGTCTGAACGAGTCACAACCACGGTGCAGCGGTCGACGACACGCTCGGGGTCCCACTTGAGGAGGACGAGCGCACCGTCCGCGCGCAAGCGCTCAAGTTGGGCGAACAGGGCAGATGACATGGCGATTGGCAGTGCTGTCTGACGTCAACGACTCGGTCCAACGGTCAGCGGCGTCGGCTCGAACGATCGGCCAGACCTCGCGACACAGGTGCGAGCCCTCTTGCGAAGACCCGGGTACCGCAAAGGGGCAAGCAATGGATCGGTATCGACCAACCGACCAATGCTCATTCGACGTCTGCATTCGTTGATCTGGACCGCCGTCGCTTGAACCGCAGAAACACGCCAAGCGCCACCAGCGCAAGGATGCCGCCCAGCAAGAGCTTTCCCAAGACCACTGCGACGACCGCACCTGAGACGAGCCCCAGACCAATGGCCCAATCCAGTGCCCACGCTGCGCCTTCAATCAGGCGACCCGTCCGCGACCTAGCCCAGAACATCGTTTCTAGCTTCAACGTGCGAGCTCACTTAACGGTGGAGCCGTCAGATAAAGCGACCGGTCAAAGCGCTGACCGAATGGCCTACGCGTGCTCGTTGGGTGGCAACCAAACAATTGCCCGATCAACTTGTCGATGTGACTCAATCCGATGCTCCTCCTGTGATGGAAAGCTCGACCGCAGAGTCAGACCGATCAACGAAGAGGCGCGTTCCGTCAGTGAACTCGACGAGGACCTCGGTGTTGCGCAGGCGAGCGATTCGCGCCACGACCTTGCCTTGCAGAATCTCTGTCGCGCGTGAGGCCTCTTGGGCCAAATCCTGAGGAGAGGGCTGCATGTGCCTGCGCCTTAACGAGTTGTAGGTCCAAGGTGAACGATCACCATAGCAGTCGAATCGGCGTTGCTGTCGGAATCCAAGCAGCCCAGCCGGCCTGTACTGACTAGCGCTTCCAAGCATCCAATGGACGTCTCTCACCGAACGATGAGCCAGGTGTCCAACTCTGCATCGCTGTGCAGTGGCCAATCGGGCTGCACGCCGGCGTCGCGCTGGGCGCGCTCCGTGTTTGGGCGCACCCAGCGGTGGGTGACCAGCGACAGGGCGTAGCCCTCGGGCAGGGCCGACAGCGTGCGGATGCGCGTGTGGCCCAGGGTGGGGCGGCCCACCACGGTGGCGCGGCCGGCGTCTTGCAATGCGGCGGCCACCAGCTCGGCGCCGGCGGCGGTGCTCTCGTCCACGCGCACCACCAGGGGCAGCGTGCGCCACGCGGGGCTGCTGCGTTGGGGCGCTTTGCCTTGCAGGGGCTCGGCGGCGCCCCCGGCCAAGGGCTGCAACGCGGCCACCGGGCTGCCTTCGGGCAGGAACATCGCGGCCACGTCGGCGGCGGCGCTCAGCACGCCACCGCTGTGCCCGCGCAGGTCCAGCACCAAGCGGCGAAACGGCGCCTCGCGCTGGGCGGCGTCCAGTTGGCGCGCCAGGTCGGTGGCGGCGGTGGCCTGCCAATCGGGCGGCGTGAGGTGAAGCACGCCAGGGGCGCTGCGTCGCAGCTGCCACGTCGGCGCCGGCAGGTCGGCGGCCTGCAAGCGAACCGACAGCAGGGTCTCGGCCGAGGGCCGCCACACGGTGACGTGCAGGGACTCCGCATCCGTCCATGCTTGCCGTTGGGCCGCACCCAGGGAAGGGCCTTGGCCGTTCAAGGCGATCAGGCGGTCGCCCACGCGCAGCCCGGCTTGGGCCGCGGGGCCGCGCGGGTGCAGGTGCTCCACGACGAGGTGGCCGTCGCGCACGCCGATGGCCCAGCCTAAGCCGCGCGAGCCCTTCGAGGCGGCGGCGCTCTGGCGGGCCAAGTCCTCGGGCGACCAAACGGCGCTGTCGTCGTCGGCCCAGCCGCGAAGCATGCCGTTCATGGCGCCGAGCAGCAGCTGTTCGGGCGGGGGCGCATCGGGGCGCAGTTGGCGAACGCGGGCGTAGGTGTCGGCCAGGGCGCGCATGGCCGGGAGGGGCAAGGCGGTGGCTGGCGTCGGCTCGGTCGCGAGAGTTGGTGGTGCCAGGAGCAGGACCAGCACCGTGGCACCGCAAGGAAGCAGTGGCCCGCGGCTCCGAGGTCGATGTCCGCTCACGGCTGGGGCACCGGCGTGGCGGGTACCACGTGGCGCCGACTGACTTTGCCGGTGAAGTCGCCGCAGGCCATGGCACGGTTGGCGTCAGACAGGGCCACGATGACCGCTCGCTGCGCGCGACGGTCTTTCAGGCCCTGCAAAATCTTGAAACTCAGAGCAACAGGGCGGCCTTGCTCCAAGGTCAGCTCGGCCTCGTACACCGACTCCGTTTCGCGAACGCCAGTGAACTGCGGCTCGGGCACCGAGGTGCACACGGTCTCGGCAGGGACGGCGGGGCGGCTGGCGTGAACAGCGCCCGACAGGCCCAAGGCCCCGGCGATCAGGGCGGTGGCGATGCAGTTCTTCATGGCAAGTGGAGGGGGACAGGCAGACGGCATTGTGGCCATGCCGACAATCGTCGCCATGCCCACCCACCTCGCCCTACTTCGCGCTGTCAACGTCGGCGGCACCGGCCTCTTGCCGATGGCCGAGCTGCGTGCGCTGGCCGAGAGCCTGGGATTCACGCGGGTGCGCACGCACCTGGCCAGCGGCAACTTGCTGGTGGACAGTCCACGGCCCTCGGAGGACGTACAGGCGCTGCTGAGCGAAGCACTGGCCGCGCAGCAAGGCCGCGAGGTGGGCGTGGTGATGCGCACGGCCGAGGACTTGGCGCGCGTGCTCGACGCGCAGCCGTTTCGCGAGGCCGCACCCAACCGGGTGCTGGTGAGCTTTTTGCCCGGCCCGGTGCCGGCCGATGCGCTGGCCACGGTGCGCCACCAGCGCGACGAGGAGATCGCCTTGCTGGCGCGCGAGGTGGTGGTGCACTACGCCTCGGGCATGGGCAGCAGCAAGCTGCGCGTGCCGGCGGCCGAGGCCGGCACGGCGCGCAACCTCAACACGGTGGCGGCGCTGCTGCGCCTGATGCAAGTCTGAAGGCGAGCGGGGCGGTTGCTCAGCCGGCGCCAGCGTCGCAGCGCGCGGTGCTGTGGCCGGCGTGTTCCCGCCCGGTGCGGCACAGGCCGCGCCACAGGGCCCGCACCAAGGCCGGGTTGTCCTTCCACAGCGCGGGGCTGACCGGCGCGTAGTAGGTCTTCACGGCCAGCGGCGGGTGCAAGGGCACGAGCGCTGGCGCGGCCGCCAGCGCTTGCGGCTCCACCAACACCGAGGGGGCGACGAGCAGGTCGAAGCGCCCCGCGCGCAGCATGCGCAGGCCCTGCGGTGTGCTCATCACGGGAACGGCTTTCCAGCCGCGGTTCTGCACCAGGGTCAGGGGCGCCGATCCCTTGGCGCCGCCGATGGTGACCGGCCTTGCGAAGTCGCGTCCGTTCCAGCCGAGTTGGGCCACAGCGTCCTGGCGGGCCAGCAGCAGCACCTCGGCCTCGAACAGGGACAGGCGGGCGTCGATGCGCTGCTGCGCGTCGCGCGGAAACACCCAGGCCTTTTCGCGCTCGGGCGTGGACGCCAGGCCGATGCCGAGGTCGGCCTCGCCCTGCGCCAGGGCGGTTTGCAGGCGGGCCGGTGGCAGGCGGCTGAGCGTGACGGCACAGCCCCAGCGCGCGGCCTCGCGGCGCACCCAGTTCACGAAGTGACCCGGGGGGTCGGCAAAGGCGTCGCCCTGGCCCGGCAGGTAGGGGCCCAGGTCCACGTCGACGAAGGCCACGCGCAGCGGCTGGGTGCAGCGCGGCGTCGCCGTCGACGCGGGGCTCGGGCTGGGCGCTTGCGCCAGTGCGTGCGTGGCTGCGAGCCCACCCAGCAGGGCGAGGTGGGCGATCCAGAGCGGCAGGCGGGACGTGGGCATGGCGCGATTGTCGCGAGCCGGCCAAGCCCTTGAGCCGCGTCGGGAGGATGCCTTGTGACGGAAGTGGCGACCGGGCCAGAGCAACGCTTCTTTGCACAGCGCACACGCTGGGCGCACCCCCGCTGGGGCATGCTGCGGCCATGCTTGATCGACGCATCTTCCTCACGCTGGGTGGCTTGGCGCTGGCCCATGCCGCAACGGCGCAGGGCCTGCGGGAGCGGTGGGCCGAGCGCCGTGCCGAACGGCGCGCTGCGCCGGCCTCGGCCCCCGGCGCGCGCGACGAACCCGGCACCGACGCCCTGCGCTGGACCGACGCGGCCCGCCAGCGCGAACTGCCCCTGCGCTTGCGCCTGCCGGCAGGCGCCGATCGGGTGCCCCTGGTGCTGTTCAGCCACGGGCTGGGCGGCAGCGTGGACGCCGGCCGGGCCTGGGCACAGGCCTGGGCCGACGCCGGCATCGCCACCCTGCACCTGCAGCACCCGGGCAGCGACACCGAGGTGCTGCGCCATGGCGGCCCGCGTGCGTTGCAAAAGGCCGCCAACGCCGACCAGCTGGAGGCCCGCGCGCTGGACGTGCGCTTCGTGCTCGACGAGCTGGCGCGCCGCCAGGCCGCGGGCGATGCGCTGCTGGCCCGCCTGCGCCTGGATGCGATCGGCATGGCCGGGCATTCGTTCGGCGGGCACACCACCTTGGCCGTTGCCGGTCAAAGCTACGGCCGCCGCGGACCGGCCCCGCTCGCTGACCCGCGGCCGCGCGCCTTCGCGGCCTTCAGCCCCTCGCCGCCGGCGCGCGGGGAGGGTGGTTTTGGCGGCATCGAGCGCCCGGTGCTCTGCCTCACCGGCTCCTTCGACACCGACCCCTTCGCCACTGCGGGCAGCGAGCGCGCCACCCGCGGCGACTACCGGCGCCAGGTGTACGACGCCTTGCCCAGCGGCCGCGGCCGCAAGGCCGAGCTGTGGCTGGACGGTGCCGACCACGCCAGCTTCTCGGGCAACGCCCAAGGCCAGCGCAGCGCCCGCCCGCGGCCCGACGCCGCCGTGGCCCAGGCCGAGCGCCACCACGCCCTCATCCGCGCCACCAGCACCGACTGGTGGCGCGCCCACCTGCTGGACGATGCCGACGCACGCCAGCGCCTCTCCCAAGCCCCGGCCGGACTCGGCCCCCAAGACGCCTGGCGCACCGCATGAACCTCTTCCGACGCACCCTGTTGGGCACCGCCGCCGTGCTGCCCTGGCTGCCTGCCGCGCGCGCGGCAGCACCCTCGCCCGAGACCCTGGCCGTGCACGCCCTCAACCGCCTGGCCTGGGGCCCGCGCCCTGGCGACTTGGCGCGCGTGCAGGCCATGGGCTGGCGCGCCTACCTGGACGAGCAGCTGCAGCCCGAGCGCCTGCCCCAGCCCGAACTGGACGCACGCCTGGCCGCCCTGCACGCCACGCCGCTGCGCGACGCGGTGAACGCCTACCGCGAGAGCCAGCGCCGCGACCCCAGCGAAGGCAACAGCGAGCGCCGCGAGCAGGTGCGCCAGGCCATGGGCCAGGCCGTGCAGACCTGGTTGCTGCCCGCGCTGGACAGCCCGCGCCAGCTGCACGCGGTGATGACCGACTTCTGGTTCCACCACTTCAACGTGTTCATCGCCAAAGGCTTTTGCCGCGTGATGGTGGGCGACTACCTGCACCGCGCCATCGCGCCGCACGCCATGGGGCGCTTCCGCGACCTGTTGGGCGCCACGGCCAAGCACCCGGCCATGCTGTTCTACCTGGACAACTGGCTCAGCACCAAGGCCGGCGCCAACGTGCGCACGCCGGGCGGTGGCGCGGGCGGCCTGAACGAGAACTACGCCCGCGAGCTGATGGAGCTGCACACCCTGGGCGTGGACGGCGGCTACACCCAGGCCGACGTGACCGAGCTGGCCCGCGTGCTGACCGGTTGGACCCTGGCGCCCGGCCGCGGCCGCCGCAGCGACCGCGCCGACGAGCTTTTCGCCTTCGACCCCCGCCGCCACGACGACGGGCCCAAGACCTGGCTGGGCCAGCGCGTGCCCGGCCGCGGTCAGCAGCAGGGCGAATGGGCGCTGGACCAGCTGGCGCGCCACCCCAGCACCGCGCGCCACCTGGCCACCAAGCTGGCGCTGCACTTCGTGTCGGACGCGCCGCCGGCCGACCTGATCCAAGCCGTGGCCGACGCCTTTTTGAAGAGCGACGGCGACCTGCGCGTCACCTTGCAGGCCCTGTTCACGCACCCCCGTTTCGTGTCGCCCGAGGTGATCGGCGCCAAGTTCAAGACGCCGCAGCGCTTCGTCGTCACCCTGCTGCGCGCCACCGGCCAGAACGGCCGGCCCGAGCTGGTCGAGCCCGTGGTCCAAGGCCTGCGCGGGCTGGGGCAAGCGCCCTTCGCCTGGCCCACGCCCGACGGCCCCAAGACCACCCGGGCCGCCTGGCTCGACCCCGAGGCCCTGGCCCGCCGTGCCGAGGTGGCCGGCCGCCTGGCGCAGCGCGTGAACCCGCAGGCCAGCGAGCTGCTGGCCACCCTGGGCGAGACCATCGGCCCGCGCACCCGTGCCGCCGTGGCCGCCGAACCCCCGCGCCTGCAAGCCGCCTTGCTGCTGGCCTCCCCGGACTTCCAAAACTGCTGAGCACCATGACCACACGCCGCCAAGCCATCGCCAGTGCCCTTGCCCTGGGGGCACTCCCCTGGGCCCACGCCGCCACCAGCGGCGCGCCGCAACGGCTCGTCGTCGTGCTGCTGCGCGGCGCGGTGGACGGCCTGTCCGTCGTCGCGCCCCATGCCGACGCCGACTACCGCCGCGAGCGCCCCACCATCGCCCTGCCGGGCCCGGGGCAAGACGGCGGCGTGCTCGACCTCGACGGCCGCTTCGGCCTGCATCCTGCGCTGAAGGACCTGCAGCCCCTGTGGGCCGCCGGTCAGCTCGGCTTCGTGCACGCCTGCGGCGCGCAGGCCAGCGGGCGCAGCCACTTCGAGGCGCAAGACGAGTTGGAGAGCGGAACTCCGGGGGTGAAAACCACGCAAGACGGCTGGATGGGCCGCCTGCTGACCCTGGGCGGCGACAGCGATGCGGTGCGCGCCGTGTACGCCGGCCCCACGCGCCCGCGCATCTTGGGCGGCCACGCCGACGTGGCCGCGCTGCCGGCCGGCAACGGCGGGCGCGGTGCCCGCAGCGCCCGGCAAGCGCAGCCGGCGCTGGCGGCCGGGCTGGAGAAGCTCTACGCCGAGGACCCGCGCTACGCCAAAGCCTGGGCCGAGGGCCAGCGCGGTCGCGAGCAGATGGCGCAGGCCCTGGTCGAGCCGCCCATGATGAGCGCGAGCGGGGCCGAGCGCGAAATGATGGCCGCCGACAACGGCGCGCCGCCCGCGGCCGGCTTCCCCGACGACGCGCGCCGCCTGGCCCGCGTGATGCGCGGCGACCCGCGCGTGCAGTTCGCCCTGCTGCAAGCGGGCGGTTGGGACACCCACGTGCGCCAAGGCGCCAGCACCGGCCAACTGGCCGGCCGCTTGGCGCCCATCGGCCAGGGCCTGGCCCTGCTGGCCCGCGAGCTGGGCCCGCTGTGGCGCGACACCGTGGTGCTGGTCGTCAGCGAGTTCGGCCGCACCGTGCGCGAGAACGGCAACGGCGGCACGGACCATGGCCACGGCAACGTGCTGTGGGCCCTGGGCGGTCGCGTGCAAGGCGGTCGCGTGCATGGCGACTGGCCGGGCCTGGAGGCCAGCGCCCGCTACCAGGGC
Organism: Inhella crocodyli; assembly: GCF_004004565.1. Lineage (GTDB taxonomy): Bacteria > Pseudomonadota > Gammaproteobacteria > Burkholderiales > Burkholderiaceae_C > Inhella > Inhella crocodyli. The sequence goes on along the minus strand of NZ_SACM01000003.1, from coordinate 429,331 downwards.
CGCGACCTCGCCATCACCACCGATTACCGCGCCGTGTTCGCCGGCGTGGCCGCGCAGCACCTGGGCCTGAAGGACGCGCAACTCGCGCGCCTGTTCCCGGGCTATGGCGGCGGCGTGCTGCCGCTGCTGCGGGCTTGAAAAAGTTTGTCACCGCGAGGGTGTCGGTGGGTTTGACAGCCCCACCGCCCAGCGCGCGGCCGGCCGCGTGTTTTCGTGGGTGGCACACGGTTTGCTGAATGCAGTGCCCTTCAACCAAGGTAACTGCATGTTTCTGAATCGCTTTCGTCAAGCCGCCACCGCCGCGGCCGCCGCACTCGCCCTGGCCGGTGCGGCCCACGCTGGGCCTTCCCTGTACTTCTCGGGCAGTGGCGGTCAAGTGGGCGTGGTGGACGCCACCACCGGCACCTGGTCCTTGCTGGGCAACGCCGGCTTCGCGCTGACCGACATCGCCTTCAGCCCGACGGGCGAGCTCTACGGCATCAGCTTCAACCAGCTGTACCGCGTGAACACGACGAACGGCAGCACCACCCTGGTGGGCAACCTGGGCACCACGCTGAACTCGCTGGTGTTCGGCGCCGACGGCACCCTGTACGCGGCCAACAGCAGCCTGTTCACCATCAACACCGGCACCGGCGCGGCCTCGTTCGTGGGCAACCTGGGCGGCTTCATCTCGGCCGGCGACCTCGCCTTCTCGGGCGGCCAGCTGTACATGAGCTCGACCAACAACCAGCTGGTGCGCGTCAACACCAGCACCGGCGCCGGCACGGCCGTGGGCAACATCGGCTTCGGCGCGGTGTACGGCCTGGCGTCGCCCGACAACGCCACGCTGTACGGCATGTCCGGCACCCAGGTCATCACGGTGAACACCAGCACGGGCGTGGGCAGCTTGTCCGCCAGCTTCCAAGGCAACCCGGGCTTTGACGTCTGGGGCACGGCCTTCTTCACCGAAGCCGGTGCCGAGGTGCCCGAGCCCGCGGGCCTGGCCTTGGCGGGTTTGGGCCTGGTGGCGGCGGGCTGGCTGCGTCGCCGCCGCCCCGCGCGCTAAGACCCGTTCGGCCTGGGGGCTGCGGCCCTCAGGCGGTCTGACCGGCCACCCAGGGCGAGACCTCGGCCTCGCCCAAGGGCACCGGCCGGGTGTTGGGCTCGCCCACCTGCACCTGGTTGCGCCCGCCGCGCTTGGCCTCGTACAGCGCCACGTCGGCCACCGCCACCAGCTTGCGCAGCTGCGTGCGCGGGTCCAGGGTGTTGGCCCGGGTGGCCATGAGGCCAACGGAAATCGTCACGCTCAATCGGGTGCCGTCGGGCAGCTTGAAGCCGCGGCTGGCGATGGCCACGCGCAGGCGCTCGGCCGCGTCCCAGGCCTGCTCGGGCGTCACGCCCACCAGCAGGGCCACGAACTCTTCGCCGCCCCAGCGGCCCAGCAGGTCGTCGGGGCGCAGGGTGTTCAGCGCGCGGCCCACCACGCGGCGCAGCACGCGGTCGCCGATGGGGTGGCCGTGCGTGTCGTTGATGCGCTTGAAGTGGTCGATGTCGAACACCAGCAGGGCCAGCGGCTCTTCGGTCGGTGCCGCGCGGCCGATCTTGCGCGTGGCCAGTTCTTCGAAGCCAGCGCGGTTGTGGATGCCCGTCAGCGAATCCGTGGCCGCGGCCTGCGCCAATTTGGCGGCGTGGCGCTGCGTCAGCAACAGCATTTGCCCGGCCAGCACCACCACCTGGCAGGCCAGCACGGCCAGGCTGGTCCACGCCGTCAGTTGTTCCGTCCACGGCCCCCAGGCCGTGCCCAGCAGCCACCAGGCCATGGCCACGCCCACGCCAGCACACCCCGTGGCGGTGATGCGCGCGGCGGCTTGCGCGTCGCGCATCGGGGCCTGCCACAGCCAGCCGGCGGTGAAGGCCGTGGCGGCCAGGCCGGCCAGGGCGGTCACGCGCGAACTGGTCAGGGGGTCCACGCCCCAGGTGGCGCCCAGGCCGGCGCCCGCCAGGCCCAGGGTGCCGAGCACCAACCCGGGCAAGGGCACCCGCCCCAACTCGGCGTAAGCGCGAAAGCCCCCCATCACCAGGCCCAGGCCGCCGCACAGCAAGCCGGTGCCCAAGACCGAGCCCCAGGGAGCGGGGATGCGCATGAACAGGCCCAGGCTCAAGGCCATGGCGCAGTAGCCGGCGGCCCACCAATGGCTTTCGCGGCGCGCGCCCGCGAGCGGACCGGCGAGCAGCACCATGGCCGCGGTGACGAGGGTGACCACAGCCAAGGCGATCAACAACGTCGGGTGGTGCAAGTCAACCATGGGCGGCGGCATTGTGGGGGGGGCTGGGGTGAACCAGTAGCGGGTTGCCCCCAGGGAAAGTCGCGGCTCCTCCGAATGGGGGAGGGCCGCCCCGGCCGAGCGCCGAATCAGGGCCGCAGGGTGACCGAAAAGAACATCAGGTCGATGCCGTTCACCAGCTTGAACAGCAGCCGGTTCGGGCCGGGGCGAAGGCGCACGCGCACGCTGCCTTCGGCCAGGCCGGCGTGGCGCAGCGCCGGGCCCAGCGTGTAGAAGGGGCGGTGGTACCAGGGCTTGTCGCCTGGGCCGCTGTCCCACACCAGCTGATCGTTCAGCCACAGGCGGCTGTCGTCGTCGGCGCCGATGTCCAGCCAGACCTCGCGGTCGTCGGGGCTGTGCACTTCGGTGGTGGCGTAGTAGGTCGCGTTCTCGCGGCGCGGCTGTGGCACCAAGGGGTAGGCGGGCTCTTGCACGAAGCGCCAGCGCAAGGCCCGGCCGCCGGCGCCGGCGTACACCGCGTCCAGGTTCACGCCCAGCTCGGGCGGCTCGACGCGCAACTGCCCCGCGCGGCCGGCGGGGCTGTCGAAGGGCCCCAGGACGTACCAGGCGTCGAGCAGCACGCGATCGGCCAGCGCGCCGCCCGCGCCCAGGCGCCGGCCGCGCGCCAGGTGGTGCACGGCGCCGGTGGCCGCCGCGGCCACCGGCGCGGCGGGGTCGTGGGCGCGCACCGTGGCCGGTTGTCGGCCGCGTTCCAGCGCGCTGCCGGCCACCCCTGGTGCGCCCGCGTTGGTGCCACTGCCCGAGCCCCCGGCGAGCCGCCCGTCGCCTTCGCTGCCCCCGCTCGCTCCATCGCTCGACCCACCCCGGGCCCCCGCACCCCTTGTCGTTCCCCCAGGCCCGCCCAACTGCACGGTGGTGCCGTGTGCTGCCCGCGCGTCGCGCGCGGCTTGCCGTGCCAACGCGGCTTGGGTCTGGCGTTCGGCCTGGGCCAGTGCGTCGGCCGGTGGGGTGGGGCCGGACGCCGCGGCGGCTTGGGCGTCTTGCGCCCGCACCTCGGCCAGGGCCTGCTCGCGCGGCCGTTGGCGCAGGCGGGCCAGCTCTTCGGCGCGGGCCACTTGGTCGGCCGCATGCACCGCCCGGGCGGCGGCCTGGGCCCGCTCGGCCAGCGCCGGCGGGTCGTCGGGCAGGGGGGCGTCGGCCGCGGGCCCTTCGCCGGTCATCGCCCGCTGGGCGGCTTCGAGCGCGCGCACCCGGCGCTGCGCTTGCATCGCCTGGGCCTGCTGCAGCGATGCGGCGATCAAGGCCTCGTCGCGCGCCGCCTGCTGCCGCGTGAGTTGGTAAGGGCCCGCCGCCCACAGCAGCGCCAAGCCCAGGCCGTGCAGCGCGAGCGCCGCCGCCAGGTAGGGGTGGCGGCGCAGCCAGTCGCTCGCCGCCGGGGTGGCCTGCCAGGCCATCACTTCGCCCGGGTGCGCACCGACACCTGCGTCAGCCCCTCGAAGGCGCACAGGTCCAGCACGTGCACCACCTGCTGCAGGGGCACGCTGCGGTCGCCCTCGAGGCGCACCGGCGGCACCGGCCGGCGTTGTGCCGCCGCGCGCAGGCCGTCGTGCAAGGCCTGCACGCTCACTGCCGCGCCGTCCAGGTACAGCTGGCCGCGCGCGTCCAACCCGATCACCAAGGCCGCGGGGCCGGCTGGGTCCAGGTCGCGCAGCGCGGCCTCGGCCTGCGGCAGGTTGATGGGCAGCTCCTTGGCCAGGCGCTGCCCCTCTTGCTGCTTGAAGCTGGTGGCCACCATGAAGAACATCAGCAGAAAGAAGATGCAGTCGATCAGCGCGATCAGGCCGATCTCGGGCTCGTCGCCGGCGTCTTGCCAATCAATGCGCATCTCGCACCTCCGGGGCCGGGAAGGCGGCATCGAGCACGCGCTGCAGCTCGCCCTCCAGCGCCAGGCCGACGGTGGCCAGTCGGTGCTTGAAGAGGTGGTGCAGCGCCAGCGCCGGCAGCGCCACGGTCAGCCCCGCGGCGGTGTTCACCAGGGCCTTGCTGATGCCGCCGGCCAGCAGCGTGGGATCGCCCAGCGCGCCGGTGAAGGCGATGACGTGGAAGGCCTCGATCATCCCCACCACCGTGCCCAGCAGGCCGACGATGGGCGCCACCGTGGCCACCACGGCCAGCGGGTAGGCCCGTTGCTGGTGGGCCCGCAGCGCCCGCGAGGCCAGGTCGCCGCCGCGCCGCTCCAAGGCCGCGGCGCCGGCGTGCCGGTGCTGCCACCAGCTGGCCAGCACCTCGGCCAAGAGGCTGGGCGAGCGCGCCAGCGCCTGCTGCACGGCGTCGCCATCGCCCTGCCGCCACGCGGGCAGCACGGCGTCCACCAAGCCGGCGGGCACCAGGCGCGCGCGGCGCAGGTGCAGGGCGCGTTCCAGCGCCACGGCCAAGGCCAGCACCGACAGCGCGCCGATGGCCCAGATGCTCAGGCCCGCGTTCTGCAGTTGCTCGAAGACGTTGAGGCTTTGCGCGGACGCCGCGGAGACGGCGAACTGGTTGGCGAAGAGGCCGGCGAAGAACAAGGCCCAAGGGCGGGCAGGGCGAAGGGGCATGGGCGGCGTCGGAACGAGGGCGCGGCCCCACTGGCCGCGCGGCCAGTGTGCGTTCCTCTGCCGCGTTCGCGCCACTGGGGTGTCCGCTAGCGAACGCCCCAGGGGGAATCAACCCGCCGAGGCCAGGGCCGTCATGTTGATGACGCGCCGCACCGTGCTCGACGGCGTGAGGATGTGCACCGGCTGCGCTGCGCCCAGCAGCACGGGGCCCACGGTCACGCCGTGGCCGCCCGTCACCTTGAGCACGTTGAACAAGATGTTCGCCGCGTCCAGGTTCGGCAGCAGCAGCAGGTTGGCCTCGCCCTGCAGCGTGCTGTCGGGCAGGAAGTTGCGGCGCACCTCGGGGTCCAGCGCCGCGTCGCCGTGCATTTCGCCATCGCAGTTCACGCCGGGTCGCTGCGCCTTGAACAGGCTGGCGGCCTCGCGCATGCGCCGCGCGCTCGGGCGCTTGCTGCTGCCGAACATGCTGTGCGAGACGAAGGCCACGCGGGGCGTCAGGCCGAAGCGGCCCATCTGGTCGCAGGCCAAGCCGGCGATCTCCGCCAGCAGCGCGCTGCTCGGCTCTTCGTTGACGAAGGTGTCAGCGATGAAGAGCGTGCGTTCGTCCAGCAGCAGGGCGTTGACGGTGGCGAAATTGCTCACCCCCGGCGCCAGGCCGATCACGTCGCGCACGTGCTCCAGGTGCTGCTCGAAGCGGCCCACCAGGCCGCAAAGCATCGAGTCGGCGTCGCCGCGGCGCACCAGCATGGCGGCGATCAGGGTGTTCGAGCGGCGCAGCGCGGCCTTGGCCATGCTCGGGGTCACGCCCTCGCGGCCCATCAAGCGCTGGTAGCCCTCCCAGCACTCGCGGTAGCGCGGGTCGTCTTCGGGGTCCACCACCTCCACGTCCACGCCCACCTTGAGGCGCAGCTTGGCGCGTTCGATGCGCGCCGCGATCACGGCCGGCCGCCCCACCAAGATGGGCCGCGCCAGGCCTTCGTCCACCACCACCTGGGCGGCGCGCAGCACGCGCTCGTCCTCGCCCTCGGCGTAGACCACGCGGGCGCGGCGCGCCTTGGCGGCGGTGAACACCGGGCGCATCACCAGGCCGGTTTGGTACACAAAGCGCTGCAGGCTTTGGCGGTAGGCCTCCATGTCGGCGATGGGCCGCGTGGCCACGCCACTGGCCACGGCGGCCTCGGCCACCGCGGGGGCGATGCGCAAGATCAAGCGCGCGTCAAACGGCTTGGGGATCAGGTACTGCGGCCCGAAGCTCAGCTCCTGGCCGGCGTAGGCCGCGGCCACCTCGTCGCTCACCTCGGCCTTGGCCAGCGCGGCGATCTCGCGCACGCAGGCCAGCTTCATTTCTTCGGTGATGCGCGTGGCGCCGCAGTCCAGCGCGCCGCGGAAGATGTAGGGGAAGCACAGGACGTTGTTGACCTGGTTCGGGTAGTCGCTGCGGCCCGTGGCCACGATGGCGTCGGGCCGCACGGCCAGCGCCGCCTCGGGGCGGATTTCGGGCTCGGGGTTGGCCAGCGCCAGGATCAGCGGCTGCGGCGCCATGCGCGCCACCATCTCGGGCTTGAGCACGCCGGCCGCGCTGCAGCCCAAGAACACGTCGGCCCCGTCGATGGCCTCGCCCAGGGTGCGGTGCGCCGTGGTTTGCGCGTAGCGGCGCTTGCTCTCGTCCAGCTTGCCGCTCTTGGCGTCCTCGCGCTCGCTGTGGATCACGCCCTTGCTGTCGACGACGAAGACGTTCTCCACCTTCAGTCCCAGGCCCAGCATCAGGTCCAGGCAGGCGATGGCCGCCGCGCCGGCGCCGGAGCACACCAGCTTGATGTCACCGATGCGTTTGCCGGTGATCTCCAGCCCGTTGAGCAGCGCCGCGCCGCTGATGATGGCCGTGCCGTGCTGGTCGTCGTGGAAGACGGGGATGGACAGGCGCTCCTTGAGCTTGCGCTCCACGTAGAAGCACTCGGGCGCCTTGATGTCTTCGAGGTTGATGCCCCCCAGCGTGGGCTCGAGCGCCGCGATGTGCTCGACCAGCTTGTCGGGGTCCTTCTCGTTCAGCTCGATGTCGAACACATCGATGCCGGCGAACTTCTTGAACAGGCAGCCCTTGCCCTCCATCACCGGCTTGGCGGCCAGCGGGCCGATGTCGCCCAGGCCCAGCACCGCCGTGCCGTTGGTGACCACGCCCACCAAGTTGCCGCGGGCCGTGTACTCGGCGGCGGCGTTCGGGTCGGCCTCGATGGCGAGGCAGGGAAAGGCCACGCCCGGCGAGTAGGCCAGCGACAAGTCGCGCTGGTTCGCCAGGGGCTTGGTGGGGGTGACGGCGATCTTGCCGCGCGTCGGGCTGCGGTGGTAGTCGAACGCGGCGTCGCGCAGGGCGTGGTCGTCGCGGGGCAGTTCGTCGCTCATGGGGGGCTCGGTGAAAACAGAGCCCGGGACCATAGCGCCGCGGAGCTGCTTAGGTGCGGCGTTCCAGATGCCGGAACGTAATGCGACCCTTGCCCAAATCGTATGGGCTCATCTCCAGCGCGACGTTGTCGCCCGCCAAGATGCGGATGTGGTGCTTGCGCATCTTGCCGCTGGTGTAAGCGATCAGCTGGTGACCGTTTTCCAGGGTGACGCGGTAGCGCGAGTCGGGCAGCACTTCGTCCACCTTGCCGCGCATTTCGATCAGTTCTTCTTTGGCCATGAAGTTCTCCTGAATGCAAAAAAGCCGGGCAGGCACCGCAAGGCGCCCTCCCGGCCCGATGGGGGGTTCTGCTTACAGCGGAACGATGTTGGCGGCTTGCGGGCCCTTTTGGCCGGGAACCACCTCGAACGAAACGCGCTGGTTTTCTTGCAGGACCTTGAAGCCCTTGGTCTGGATGGCGCTGAAGTGGGCGAACAAGTCCTTGCCGCCGTCATCGGGGGTGATGAAGCCGAAGCCCTTGGTTTCGTTGAACCACTTCACGGTGCCGGTTTGCTGGGTGCTCATGGGAAATCCTTTCGAGAGAGCGATGAATTCACGTGCCGGGACCTTCCCTGCACGGTGCTGAACGCTCCAAAAGATCAACCCAAAAACAAAGGCCGGCGGACGTCACGAGGACATCGGCACAACCCAAGACCCCTGAACCGAAGGTCTAGAGCAGCGTAGCGACCGACATTGTCGTCCCTGACGCGCGCTTCGGCGCCCCCAAGTGGGCGTCAACCCGGCTTTTCTCCCCTTGCGGCCGTGAGAAATGGCGCTTTCGCGCCACAAGTTCGGCGGCTCGGTGCCTCAGCCGCCCTCGGCCTGGACCTTCAGCATGCGCTGCACCAGGGCGAAGAAGCGGTCGTAGAACACCCCGGCGGGCACGGTTTCGCTGGCCACCTTGACCAGGGAATCCTCGGTCGAGCCCACCGGCACCGAGATCGAGCCCACCGCGCTCACGCCGATGCTGGCCGCGTTGGGGTTCTTCTTCAGCACGTACTTGTCTTGTTGGGCGCTGACGAACAGGGTGCTCAGTCGCTCGCCCTCGGTGGCGCAGACGATGTTGAAGGTCAGCTCCACGTGCACCTCGCCCTCGGGCTGGAAGCGCTTGCTGCCCACGACCTGGCGCTCGTCGGCGCGCGACACGATGTAGCCCTGGCTCAGCAGGGCCCGGCGCGCGGCCTCGCAGCTCTGCGCCACGGGCGTGTCGAACAGGCGCGAAAAGGTCTCGTCGGCGGTGAACGCCTCGCGCTGGTACACCGGCGATTTCAGGTCGGTCTTGGGGCGCGGCGACGTGCACCCCCCCAGCAGGGCCAGGCCGCAGGCGATCGGCAAGAGGGAGCGGCGAAGGAGGGTGGGGCGCATCGGGGGCGATTGTGGCCAAGTCGGGCGGATGCCCCGTAGCGCCGCCGCCTTCGGGGCGGTTGACCGGGCGGCCGCAGGGCACGGCGAGCGTACGGGAAAACCCGTATGTGTGAACTATGCACGGTGCCATCCCTGAGGCAGGGGAGACCGGCTCTAAACGTTTGCTCACAAACTTCGGGGCATGAGGAGCAGTAACCCCCCCAGCAAGTTTTCCCAGGAGGCCGCGGAGCCCCGCGCCGTCCCGCACGCCCGTGCCAGCGGCCCCGAAATGCGTGCCACGCTCGACGGCCTCGAAGTCCTGCCCAGCCACTTCGACCATTGGCTGAACGCCGGCGGCGAGCGCCGCCGCAAGCCGCGCAACGCCCCCTCACAAAGCGCCAAGCGCTGAGGCCCGCGCCGCTCCTACCATCCGGGCTTCAAGTTCAATTGGAGCCCCCCATGTCCCGACTCGTCCGCGCCCGCCGCGCCATCGCCTCCAGCCTCGTGCTGGGCCTGTGCTTGAGCGCCACCGTGCAGCCCGTGATGGCCCAGGCCATCAGCACCGAGCAAGCGGCCACCGTGCTGATGGCCGTGCCCCAAGCGAGCGAAGCCCGCGCCCGCCTGAACGCCGCGCTGGACCGTGCCGACCTCGCCAAGGCCCTGGCCGACCGCGGCGTCTCCATCGACCAGGTGCGCGCCCGCGTCAACACCCTGACCGACGCCGAAGCCACCGAACTGCTGCGCCAGATCGACAGCGCGCCGGCCGGCGCCGACGTCATCGGCACCCTGTTCACCGTGTTCGTCATCCTTTTGGTGACCGACATCCTCGGCCTGACGAAGGTCTTCCCCTTCACCCGCTCGGTGCGTTGACCCGACGCCGGACCCTGCTGCGCGCCGGGGCCGGGTCCCTGGCGCTGGCGGGGCTGGGCGGCTGCGCCGTGCTGGCGCCGCCGCTCGACACCGCGGCCCTGCGCCAGGCCGGCAGCGCCCCGGGCCTGCCCCTGCGGGCCGAGCTGGACGCGGTGCCCTTCGTGCCGCAAACCCCCTTGCACTGCGGCCCGGCCGCCCTGGCCACGGCCCTGGGCCATGCTGGCCTGCCGGCCGACGTGGCGGCGCTGGGCGAGGGCGTGTTCCTGCCCGCCCGCGGTGGCAGCCTGGCGGTGGAGATGCTGGGCGCCGCCCGCCGCGCCGGTGCCGTGGCCACGCGCCTGCCCGGCCGGCTGCCGGACCTGCTGACCAGCGTGGCGGCGGGGCAGCCGGTGGTGATGCTGCTCAACCTGGGCCTGGACTGGCTGCCCCAGTGGCACTACGCCGTCCTCGTCGGCTACGACCGCCCGCAAGAGCTGGCCTGGCTGCGCAGTGGCACCCAGCGCCGGGCCGAGTTCTCCTTTGCCACGCTCGAGCGCACCTGGGCGCGCGGCGGGCGTTGGGCCCTGACCCTGCTGCCGCCCGAGCAGCTCAGCGCCACCGCCACCGAGGCCGACGCGCTGCAAGCCGCCCTCGGCTTCGAGCGCGCCGCGCCCCCCGCGCGCGCCGCCGTCGCCTACGCCAGCTTCTTGGCCCGCTGGCCCGGGCGCCTCGTGGCGCAACTGGGCCTGGGCAACGCCCGCCTGGCCGGGGGCGATGCCGCGGGCGCTGCGCAGGCCTTCGCCGCCGCCGCCCAACAGCACGACAGCGCCATCGCCTGGATCAACCTCGCCCACGCCCAACTCGCCCTGGGCAAACGCGCCGCGGCGCGCGACGCCGCCCAGCAGGCCCTGCGCCGCACGGCCGAGGCCGAGCCGGTCTGGCGATCTCAGGCGCAGGCCGTCTTCGATCGCGCCCAAGGCGCGAAGAACCCGCCATGAACGACCTCCTCGTCGCTGCCGAGCTCATCGCCCAGGCCGACGGCCTGATCGTGGCCGCCGGCGCTGGCATGGGCGTGGACAGCGGCCTGCCCGACTTCCGTGGCAACGAGGGCTTTTGGCGCGCCTACCCGCCGCTGGCCGAGGCCGGCCTGGCCTTCACCGAGGTGGCCAGCCCCCGCACCTTCGTGCGCGACCCCGAGCTCGCCTGGGGCTTCTACGGCCACCGCTTGGCGCTGTACCGCCGCACCGTGCCGCACGCCGGCTTCGAGCTGCTGCGCCGCTGGGGCGAGGCCCTGCCGCAGGGCGTGGCCGTGTTCACCAGCAACGTCGACGGCCAGTTCCAGCGGGCCGGCTTTCCCTGGCAGACCCTGCACGAGTGCCACGGCTCCATCCACTGGCTGCAGTGCCTGGACGCTTGCGGCGAGCCCCCCATGCGGGCCGACCACCTGGAGCCCGACGTCGACGAACGCACCTGCCGCTGGCGCGGTCCCTTGCCCCGCTGCCCGCAGTGCGGCGGCCTGCAGCGCCCGGCCATCCTGATGTTCGGCGACTGGGGCTGGGACTCGACCCGCTACGACGCCCAGTCCCAGCGCCTGCAAGCCTGGCTGCTGCGCGTCGAGCGGCCTGTGGTGGTGGAGCTCGGCGCCGGCACCCACATCCCCTCGGTGCGCCACTTCAGCGAGACCGTGGCCTTGCAGCACGGCGGCCAGGTCGTGCGCATCAACCCGCGCGAGTCGGTCCTGCCCGAGGCCTTCGGCGTGGGGCTGGCGATGGGCGCCCTGGCCGGCCTGCAGGCCATCCAAGCCGCGCTCGAACCGCACGCGGGCCGCTGAGCGGTCGAGCCCACCCCCCCCCTTTTCTGGGGCCGTGATGGCCCCGATGCCGAGCGGGCGACCGCACCCCAAGATGGCGACCGCCCCCATCCCGTTCGGAGCCCCCATGCGTCGCCATCTGTTGTCTGCCCTCCTGCTGAGTCTGCCCGCTTGGGCCGTCGCGCAAAGCCCCCAACGCGCGCCCGCGCCCCTCGTCAGCCCGCGCGTGCTGGCGCCGGCCGAGCCGCTGCAAGAGCAACGCCACGGCATCGCCATCGACGACCGCTACCGCTGGATGGAGCGCAGCGACCGGGCCGCAGACCTGCAAGCCTGGCTCCAAGCCGCCACCGCCGAGGGCATGGCCCAACTGGCCGCACGGCCCGAGCGCGCTGCTTGGGTCGAACGCCTGCAGCAGGCCTTGCAGCCCGGCGTGCGCTACGCCGGCCTCGTGGAGGTGGGTGGGCGGCAGTTCGTGCGCCGCAGCCTGGTGGGCGAGCCCACGCCCAAGCTCGTCGTGCGCGAACGCCAGGGCCAGGCCTGGACCGAGCGCGTGCTCTTCGACCCCGCGGCCGAAGAGGGCGGCGCGCTCAACAACTTCAGCGTCGCCCCCGACGGCCGCACCGTCGCCCTGCTGGCCAGCAGCAAGGGCAGCGAGGTGGGCGACGTGCGCTTTCTCGACGTGGCCACCGGCCGCGAAGTGGGCCAGCGCTTCGGCCCGGTGTTCGGCGACTTCCGCGCCAACTGGCTCGACGCCCAGCACGCCGTCATCTCCCGCCTGGGCGACCCCGCCAAGGGCAACCCGCTGGAAACCATGGTGGCCCACGTCACCCGCTTGGGGGCCGATCCGAAGCCGGTGTTCGGCTTCGGCCTGCCGGGCACCGCGGCCACGCAGCCGCCCGAGTTCCCCATCGTGATGGCCGAGCCCGACAGCCGCTGGACCTTCGCCGTGGGCGCCAACGCCCGCGCCGACCGCCGCATGCTCGTGGCCCTCACCGCCGACGTCATCGCCGGCCGCCCGCAATGGCAGCCCGTGGCCGATTACGAGCAGCGTGTCACCGGCGCTGCCTTGCAGGGCGACCGCCTGTACCTGCTCAGCACCCTGAAGCAATCCGGCGGCGAGGTCTTCGTCGCCACGCTGCGCGGCAAGGGGCAGCTGGGCCCCAAACAGCGCGTGGCCGTGGGCGACCGCACCCCCATCGTCGACATCGCGACCAGCCGCGACGGCCTCTACCTCGTGGGCACGCGCGACGGCGCGGCCCACCTGCGCTTCATGCCCGGCGGCCGCGGCCCCGTGCGCGAGGTGGCCCTGCCTTTCGAGGCCGCGCTGGAGTCCCTGTCCCCCAGCGACGGCCAGCGCAGCCTCGTCGCCAGCCTGTCGGGCTGGACGCAAGCGCGCGGCTTCTACCGCCTGCAGGGCGATCGCCTGAGCCCCATCGGCGTCGCGTCCGAGGTCTGGGCCGAGGCCGCCCAGCTCCAGGTCAGCCGCCACCTCGCGCGCAGCGCCGACGGCACCGAGGTGCCCATGGTCGTCATCCGCCACCGCACGGCCCAAGGCGCGCAGCCCGCCCTGCTGGAGGCCTACGGCGCCTACGGCATCCCCACGGTGGAGCCCATCTACAACCCCAGCTTGCTGGCCTGGGCCTCGCGCCACACCTTGGCCTACTGCGGCGTGCGCGGCGGCAACGAACGCGGCCGCGCCTGGCACGAGGGCGGCCGCGAGGCCAACAAACCCAAGGCCCATGCCGACTTCATCGCCTGCGGCCAAACCCTGGTGAAGCTGGGACTCACCACGCCGGTCCAACTGGCCGCCATGGGCACCAGCGCCGGCGGCCTGTTGGCCCCGGTGGCCGCCCTGCAGCGGCCCGACTTGTTCCGTGCCGCCGTGCCGCGCGTGGCCGTGCTCAACCCCACCCGCCTGGAGGCCATGGCCAACGGTCCCAACCAGTACGCCGAGATGGGCGACCCCCGCACCGAGGCCGGCTTCCGGGCGCTGGCCAGCCAGGACGCTCTGCTGATCCTGCAGGCCCAGCTGCGCGCCAAGCCGGCCTACTTGCCGCCCGCGCTCCTGGTCACCCTGGGCCTGAACGACCAGCGCGTCTCGCCCTGGATGCCCGCCAAGTTCGCCGCCACCGCCCAGGCCCTGGTGGGCGCGCGCAGCCCGGTGCTGGTGCGGGCCGACGGCGCCCAAGGCCATGGCGTGGGCTCGGCCGTGGGCGGCGTGGTGCAAGAGTGGGCCGACACCTTCACCTTCTTGAACACCGTGCTCGGCACCGAACCTTGACGGCCAGGGCCTGAGCCGGGTTTTCGGGCAGCGCCGCGCCGTGCGCGCGGTGCTGCAATGCTGGGCATGACCGCGCCCCTGCTGCTCGCCCTCGTGCTGGGCTACTTCGCCCTGCTGTTCGGCGTGGCGCGCTGGGCCGCGCGGCGTGGGGGCGCGGCCACCAACGACAGCTTCTTCATCGGCAACCGCCAAAGCCACTGGGGCCTGGTCGCCTTCGGGATGATCGGCACCTCGCTGTCGGGTGTCACCTTCGTCAGCGTGCCCGGCAGCGTGGGCAGCACCGCCTTCGGCTACTTCCAGATCGCGCTCGGCCAGTTCGTGGGCTACGCGCTCATCGCCTTCGTGCTGCTGCCGCTGTACTACCGGCTGCGCGTCACCAGCATCTACCAGGTGCTGGGCGAACGCCTGGGCCCCGAGGCCCACCGCACCGGCGCCGTGTTCTTCTTGGTCAGCCGCCTGCTGGGCGCCACGGCGCGCCTGTACCTGGTGGCCCGCGTGCTGCACGACGGCGTGCTGCTGCCCCTGGCCCCCGGCGTGCCCTTCGCGCTCACCGCCGCCGTGCTGGTGGGCGTGGTGCTGCTCTACACGCTAGAGGGCGGCGTCAAGGCCATCGTCTGGACCGACACCCTGCAAACCACCGGCATGCTCGTGGGCCTGTTGGCCTGCGGCGCCTGGGTGCTGCACGCGCTGGGCGCCAGCCCCGCCGAGGCCTGGGCCCGGCTGGACGAGGCCGGCCTGCGCACCGTCTTCGTCACCGACCCCGACAGCCGCCACTTCTGGGCCAAGCAGCTGCTGGCCGGCGCCGCCATCGCCGTGGCCATGACGGGCCTGGACCAAGAAATGATGCAGAAGAACATCTCCGTGCCCCGCCTGGCGGACGCGCAGAAGAACCTCCTCGTCATGAGCACGCTCATGCTCGGCGTCGTCTTCCTGTTCCTGCTGCTGGGCGGGCTGCTGCAGCTGTTCGCGTTGCAGGCCGGCGTGGCCGCGCGGGGCGACGCGCTGTTTCCCACGGTGGTGCTGCAGCACCTGCCCGCGCTGGCCCAGGCCGTCTTCGTGCTGGCCCTGGTCTCGGCCCTGCTGCCGAGTGCCGACGGCGCGCTCACCGCGCTCACCGCCAGCACCTGCCTGGACCTGTTGCGCTTGCCCCAGCGGGCCGACCTGAACGAAGCCCAGCGCACCCGCCTGCGCCGCGCCGTGCACCTGTGCTTTGCCGCCGCCTTCCTGGCCCTGGTGATGGCCTTCCGCGCCGTGGACAACCCACACATGATCGGCCTCATCCTCAAGCTGGCCGGCTACACCTACGGGCCGCTGCTGGGCCTGTTCTTGGCCAGCCTGCTGCGCTGGCCGCCCACCCGCCCGGGCTGGACCCTGCCCGTGGCCCTGGCCGCGCCCGCGCTGTGCTTCGCCATCGACGCGAACCAGGCTGCGCTCTTCGGCAGCTACCAAATCGGCCTGGAGCTGCTGCTGCTCAACGCCGGCTTCACGCTGCTGGGCCTGCGCCTGGCGCGGACCCCATCTCGCTCTGCTTGAACCCCATCCTGAACCCCATGCGCCAACTTGCCACCGCCCTCCTGTTGCTCGCCAGCGCGCTGCTGCCGGCCCAGGCCCAGTTCATCGGCTTCCGCCAGGTGCTGGACCGCCCAGAGCGCCCGCAGCCCCAGGCCCGCGTGGCCTACGGCGCCTTGCCGCCGCAGCAGGCCGAGCTGTGGCTGCCCCCCGCCAGCGCCGGGCCCGGCCCCCACCCCGTGGTGCTGATGGTGCACGGCGGCTGCTGGCGCGCCGACCTGCCCGGCCCCGAGCTGCTGGCCTGGCAGGCCGAGGCCCTGCGCCAGCGCGGCGTGGCGGTTTACAGCGTCACCTACCGGCGCTTGGGCGCCGCAGGTGCGCCGGAGGGCGAAGCGAACGGCGGCTACCCCGCCACCTTCCAAGACCTGGCCCAGGCCGCCGACCACCTGCGCACCCTGGCCGCCCAGCACCCGCTGGACCTGCAGCGCGTCACCGCCACCGGCCACAGCGCCGGCGGCCACCTCGCCCTGTGGCTGGCCGCCCGCAAGAACCTGCCCGCCAGCAGCCCGCTGCACCGCGCCCAGCCCCTGCCCATCCACGCCGTGGTGCCCGTGGCCGGCGTGGGCGATCTGGCCTGGGGCGCGCCCTTCGTGGGCGGCGCCTGCGGCGCCGACACCATCCCCCGCCTCGTCAACGCCGCCCAGCGCGGCACCGCCGCCTGGGCCGACACCTCTCCCGCTGCGCTGCTGCCCCTGGGCGTGCCGGTGTGGATGGTCTCGGGCCTGTACGACCCCATCGTCGCCCCCGCCCACGCCCGCCGCTACCAGCGCTTGGCGGTCGACAAGGCCGACACCCCCGTGCGCCTGCTGACGCTCGACGAGGCCGGTCACTTCGAGCTCATCGCCCCCTGGACGGACGCCGGCCGCGCCGTGGTCCAGCGCCTCGCCGAGATCGCCAAAGCCCCTGCGTCGCCCTGAGCGGTGCGCTCGGCCCGGCCGGCCCCGCTCACTCCCGCGGCGGCGCCTCGCGCTTCAAGCGCTGCAGGTCAAAGCCCATGCGCTGCAACTCGGCCGTCACCGCGGCCCACTGGGTGTCGTCCAACTGCGGCGTGCGCGACAGCACCCACAGGTACTGCTTGCTGGGTTCGCTCACCACGGCCCAGCCGCTTTGCGGCGCCCCAGGGCTCAGGTGCACCACGTCGTACTTGCCCCAGCCCACGCCCAGCCAGCGCAGCGCTTTGGGCAAGAAGCTCACCTCCAGCGAGGCCGGCGCCAGCACGCGCCCGCCGTCTTGGCGCACGGTGCCATCGCGCGGCCGCGCCACGCCCACCGTCTCGTCCCAGCCGTCTTGGGTGCGGCAGCGGTTGGCCACTTCCACCCGGCCGTCGTCCAGCAGCCGGTACGTGGCCGTGGTGCTGTCCAGGCACTGGGCCTGGAACCGGTTGGGGTACAGCGCCACTTGGTGCCAGCGGCCCATGTAGGCGTTCACGTCCAGCGTGGGCAGCGGCGCCGCCGCTTGGGCGCTGGCCGTGCTCAGGCTCCAGGCCACCAGAATGGCCAGGGGCAGGGCGCGGCGCAGGGGGTGGGCTTCAGTCATTCGCGCGGGTCTCCGATCGCATCCAGGTGTAGGTCAGCCCCAGGCCGACGGTGCTGCCCGTGGTCTTGCGCACCAAGGGGCTGTTCTCGTTGGCGGCGCCGGCCACGCTGTCCAAGCGGGCAAAGCCAAACACGCGCCAGTCGCGCCCCAAAGCGCGCGTGGCCGACACCGACCAGCGCCAGGCCACCAGGCCGCTTTGCGCGGTGTAGGCGGGGCGTCCCGCCATGGCGTCCTGGGCGCTCACGCCGTAAAAGTGATCGGCCAAACGGCGGTCGGCCACGATGGCGCTCAGCCCCGTGCTGTACCGCCAGCCCCCGGCGGCTTGCCGCTGGAACGAGAGTTCCGGCTCAAAGGCCATGCCGCGGTGGCGGGCGCGGTCGTTCAGGTCGAACACGCCGCGCACCGGCAGGTCCAGGCGCCAGCTGCCGGCGGTGCCGCCCCCTTCGCCGAGTCGGACCTTGAGGCGAGGCCCCAGCTCCACCAGGGTGCCCAGTTCGCGCATGCCCTGTCGGGCCTTGATCTCGTCATCGCCCCCGCCAAAGGCACCTGCCACGCCCACGTCCAGTTCGTAGCGCTCGGTCTTGATGGCGCGCAGGCCCGCCGTCTCACGGTCGGCGCGCAGCACCTTGCCGCGGTAGACAAAGTAGGGCAGCACCAACGCGCGGTTCAGGTGCTCGTCCGACCCCGGGTAGGCCTGCTGCGACACGCCAAACACCGCGCCGCCCAGCTCCCACAGCGGCTGGCCGCCGCGCGCGGGCTCCGCGGCCAGGGCGGGCCCAGCGGCGGCCAACGCCACCAGCGCCACGGCCGCCAACAAGCCCCGGCCGGCGCGATCGAATGAAGTCATGACTTGGCCTTTATGAACTCAGTGGTCTCATTTTGAACTGAATAGTTCATTTTGAGAAGTCGGGTTGCAAGGCCCCGGGTGGCCGGGGGCCTTGCCCGCCGGTCTTTGGGCGCTCAGGCCACGATGCCTCGCTCGCGCAGCGCCGCCACCTGCGAGGGGCTCAGGCCCAGCTCGGCCAGCACGGCGTCGGTGTCTTCGCCCAGGCGCGGCGCTGGCGTGCGCAGGGCGCCCGGCGTGCCCAGCAGCTTGGGCACGATGCCTGGCACCGTGAGCGTGCGGCCCTCGTGCGTGGTTTGCGTCAACAGCATGTCCCGCGCCTGGTAGTGCGGGTCGGCGGCAATGTCCGCCGCCGTGTACACCTTGCCCACGGGCACATCGGCGGCGGTCAGCGTCGCCAGCACCTCGTCCACGCCGCGGGTCAGCGTCCAGGCCTCGATGGCCGCGTCGATCTCCGCCACCCGCGCCACCCGCCCGGCGTTCTGCGCCAGCGCCGGGTCCGTGCCCAGGTCGTCGCGGTCGATGGCGTGCATCAGCCGCTTGAAGATGGAGTCGCCATTGCCCGCCACCAGCACCACCCCGTCCGCGCAGCGGTAGGCATTGCTCGGCGCAATGCCCGGCAGCGCCGAGCCCCCCGGTTGGCGCACCACGCCCGCGGCGCTGTACTCGGGCAGCAGGCTTTCCATGCAGTTGAAGACCGCCTCGTGCAGCGCCACATCGATCACTTGCCCCGGTCCACCGTTCGCCTTGCGGTGGTACAGCGCGGTGAGCACCCCGATCACGCCGTGCAGCGCCGCCAGCGTGTCGCCGATCGACACCCCGCATCGCACGGGCACCCGGTCGGGCTCGCCCGTCAGGTGGCGCAGGCCGCCCATGGCCTCGCCAATCATCCCGAAGCCCGGCCGGTCGCGGTAAGGCCCGCTTTGCCCGTAGCCCGAAATGCGCAGCATCACCAAGCCCGGGTTCAGTGTGGACAGGGCCTCGTAGCCCAGGCCCCAGCCCTCCAGCGCGCCGGGTCGAAAGTTCTCCACCAGCACATCGGCCTCGGCAATCAAGCGGCGCGCCAGGTCTTGCCCCTCGGGCGTGCGCAGGTCCAGCGCCAGCGAGCGCTTGTTGCGCGACTGCACCTGCCACCACACCGAGGTGCCGTCCTGCATCAAGCGCCACGTGCGCAGGGGGTCGCCGCCCTGGGGCGGTTCGATCTTGATCACCTCGGCCCCAAAGTCGCCCAAAGTCTTGCCCACAAAAGGCCCGGCGATGAGCTGGCCCATCTCGACCACCCGCAAGCCCGCAAGCGGCAAGCTGGATGAGGGCAAAGGGGGGCGCGGGGTGGGATGCTGCATGGCGGGCATTGTGGAAATGCGGCCCTGCGGCCAGCGTCTGTCAGCCATGGCGCGTGCCTTCTTCTTGCGTGAAGCGCCGTGCAGCGGGCCAATGCGGCCCGGCTCGGTTTCCTACACTCAGCCGCCCCAGCCATGCCCTCGAAGGCGGAACCCCATGCCCGGCTTGCACCCCCACATCGACCCCGATGGTTTGCTCGAGTACTCCGTCGTCTACACCGACCGCTCGCTGAACCACCTCTCCAAGCGCTTCGCCACGGTCATGCAAGAGCTGTCCGCGGGCCTGAAGGAGGTCTACAACGCCGCCGCGGCCGTGGTGGTGCCCGGCGGGGGCAGCTATGGCATGGAGGCCGTGGCCCGCCAGTTCGCCGGCGGCAAGGACGTGCTCATCGTGCGCAACGGCTGGTTCAGCTACCGCTGGACGCAGATCTTCGAGATGGCGGGCGTGGCCTCCTCGTCCACCGTGTTGAAGGCACGCCGTGCGCAGCCCGGCGCCACCGAACCCTTCGCGCCGGCGCCGCTCGACGAAATCGTCAGCACCATCCGCGAGACGAAGCCCGCCGTGGTCTTCGCTCCGCACGTCGAAACCTCCGCCGGCCTGATGCTGCCGGACGATCACCTCAAGGCCATTGCCGACGCCGTGCACGCGCACGACGGCCTCTTCGTGTTGGACTGCGTGGCCTCCGGCGCCATGTGGGTGGACATGGCCCAAACCGGCGTGGACGTGCTCATCAGCGCACCGCAAAAGGGATGGAGCAGCACGCCCTGCGCCGGCCTGGTGATGCTCTCGCCGCGTGCCGTGGCGCGCTTGGCCGAGACCACCAGCAGCAGCTTTGCGCTGGACCTCAAGAAGTGGGCCGCCATCATGGCCGCGCACGAGCAGGGCCAGATGGCCTACCACGCCACCTATCCCACCGACGGCCTTGCGCAGTTGCGCGACGCGGTGCACGAGACCCGCGCCTTCGGCTTCGCCGCCGCCAAGGCCGCCCAAGAAGAACTGGGCCGCCGCGTGCGCGGCCTGCTGGAGTCGCGCGGCATTCCCAGCGTGGCCGCGCCCGGCTTCCAGGCGCCCTGCGTGGTGGTGAGCTACACCCCGCACGCCGAATGGCAAAACACCAAAGCCTGGGCCGACCAAGGCCTGCAGATCGCCGCCGGTGTGCCCCTGGCCTGCGACGAAGGCACCGACTTCCGCAGCTTCCGCATCGGCCTGTTCGGGCTGGACAAGCTGCAGCACATCGACCGCACCGTGGCCGCCTTCGAGCGCGCGCTGGACGCGTTGCTCCCCTGAACGCCGTACCTGCTCCCGGTGGCGCACCGCCCACGCTCCTGTTGGCTGGTTTTACAGCGGGCAGAGTGGGCGGCGGCTCTTGGAGCAGGCTCGCCCAGCAAGTCATTGACTGATCCGACCGATTGACTTCCGGCACGGACCTTGCGATCGCCACCGTGCCGACGCGGCGAAGCGTTCAATCACCTGGAGGATTGGTCATGACGAAAAAGTTGATCCGGTTCCTGTTCGCCGCCCTGGTGGTGGCCCCTGCGATGTCCAGTGCGGGCGTCGTGCAAGTCAGCGGCCCAGCTGGAATGTCCCAGGGGACCTACACCACCGAGGACTTTGAGGACGGCGCCTTTGCGCCCGGCGCCGCCTACAGCGCGTCTTCCGGCATCCGTCGACTTGGCGGTTCTGGCATTCAGCACGCTGGAAATTTCGGTCTCACGACCAATTCGTTTCCCGACCCAATCACCATCAGCTTTGCCGCGCCAACATCGTCCGTCGGGCTCTGGTTTGGCAATGACGACCTGTGCTGCTCGCGTGGGTTCACGGCCTTCATGGATGTGTTTGACGCCAATGGGTGGCTCGCCACCCTCTCGGTGGTCGCAAACATGAACGACGTCAACGACCAGTTCCTGGGCTTCATCAGCGATGAGCTGGTGACCAGCGTGACCGTGCGCTACGGCTCTGGTTCAGACGTGGGTCTGTTCCACGGCATCGACGACGTGATGTTCAATGCCGCCCAAGTGCCGGAGCCGGGCTCCCTGGCCCTTGGCGGTTTGGCCTTGCTCGGTTTCGCGGCTTCGAGAAAGTCTCGGAAGAAGTAAGTTCAGCGCCCCAAGACAGGCCCGCCTTTCCGGCGGGCCTTTTGGTTTTTGCGCGGGCGCTGCAGACGCGTCAACGCCCGCGCCGCTGCCACAGCGGCCGGCGCCCCTTGAGCTGGCGCTCGATGCCGTCGTTCAATCGGCTGCGCAGGTCCAGCACCGCGTCCACGTGGCCGTAGCAGCCCGGGAAGCGCAAGTCCAGCCACAGCCACAGGGTGCACAAGCGCAGCGCCTGCTCCATGCGGTCCAGGCGCGCGTGCTCGTCCACGTCGTCCACAAAGTGCGGCGCGCCGGCCTGGCCGGTCAGCGCGTGCGCGGTGGCCCAGGTTTCGTACTGCTCCATCAGCTGCGGCAGCCGCGTGTCCACCGGCGCCTGCGCGTAGCGGAAGCGGTCCTGCAAGCTCAAGGCGCTCGCGCGCCGGTCCAGCAGCTCGGCCAGGCCCAGCATCTGCTCCAGCTCGGCCACCGCAAAGTGCGCGTCGTCCAGGCGCAGCTGCTGCATGAAGATGCTCAGCACGGCATAGAGCTTCTTCACGCCCATGCGCTCGGCAATGGTGCGGACATGCGTCCAGTTCGGCGCCACCGGCGCTTTGAAGTCGCGCGGCGCGCGCGGCTCTTTGGGCAAGAGCTCGCGCAGCTTCTTGAGCGAGCTGGCCTCGCTTTCCTTCAGCACGCTGACAAAGCCCTCGTCGTGCAGGCCGTAGCGGCCGGCGCGGCCGGCAATCTGGTGCACCTCGCTCACGCTCAGGGTGCGGTCGCCCACCCCGTCGAACTTCTCCAAGGTGGAGAACAGCACGCGGCGAATCGGCAGGTTCAGCCCCATGCCAATGGCGTCCGTGGCCACCAGCACCTGGCTGGCGCCCACGGCAAAGCGCTCGGCCTCGCGGCGGCGCACCTCGGGCGGCAGGGCGCCGTAGATCACACTGACGCGGTGCCCCGCCTCGGCAATTTGGTCGCGCAGCATCAGCACGTCGCGGCGGCTGAAGGCCACCACCGCGTCGCCCGCCTGCAGGTGTGCCATGGGCACCGGCACGCCCAACAACTGCACCTGCTGCTTGCGCTCGAACACGCGCCGCTCGGGCCGTTCGCCGCACAGCGCCAGCAGGCGCTCCAGGGCCGGCGCGGCGTAGGCGCTGGCAATGATGATCAGTTCGCGTGCCGGCACGCCGCAAATGGCTTGCGTCCAGGCCCAGCCGCGCGAGGGGTCGAAGAGCATCTGCGCCTCGTCGATCACCGCCACGTCCACCGGCTCGCGGGTGTCGGCCATCTCGATGGTGCTGCTCACCACCCGCGCGTTCTCGGCCGGCACGCTCTCTTCGCCGGTCAGCAGCGAGCACGCCACGCCGCGCCCCACCAAGCGGTCGCGCCCTTCCAGCGCCAGCAGGCGCAGCGGGGCGAGGTAGGCCCCGGAGCGCGCTTGCGCCAGTTGCTCGAACGCCGCGTAGGTCTTGCCGCTGTTCGGCGGCCCCAGGTACAGCGTGACGCGCCGGCTCAGCTGGCGCGCCGCCTCGAAGCTGTCCGGGTAGCCCCGGAAGGCCAGCTCCCGGCCCAGGCTGGCCAGCCGGTCCTGCTCGCCCACCGCCTGCTCCCAGCGGTCCTGCGCGCGGGTCAGCGCGGCTTTCAGGTCCTCGAAGGGCATGGCCACGCTGCACTCGGCCTGCAGGCGCACTAGCAGCGCGGCCAACTGGGTCCCTTTGCCCATCGCCTCGCTGCGCGCCACCAAGTGGTTCAGGTGCAGGGTCAGCTCCGCCCCGTGCGAGTAAGGCGGCCTCTGCCCCAGCGCCCGCCGCAGCGCCGCCAAGTCCCCGTCCCGAAAGAAGGCCCACACCGGCTCTTCAGGCACCGGCACGCGGTGCGCCAGCTCAATGCGCCAACCCTCATGCGCCAACTGCAGCGGCTGCTGGCACAGGCGGGTGAACAGCAGGCCCTCGCGCTGCAAGCCCATCGACTCCAGTTGCTGCCAGCGCGCTTGCAGTCGGGGCCGAAGGTCGTTCGCCATCGGCGTGGCCTGCAACTGCGCCAGCGCCACGGCCACGTGCTGCGGCAGGATCCAACGGCTCGGCCGCCCGCCCGCGGCGGCCTTGGCAATTTGGATGGCCCCCAAGCGTTCCAGCGCTTCGTCGCTGCCCTCGTCCAAATCGTCGGGTTGCAGCACCTGCGGCAGCACGTGCGCCGCCTGGCGCAAGCGCTGCCAGTCCTCGGGCGTCAGGCCGGCCGGCAGGCGGGCCGCGTGGGTGGATTGGGGCAGCGGGAACAGCGGGGCGGGTGGGTAGGGAGGCTTGAGTGAGGGGGAGGGGGGATTCACCGGTGCGAGTGGAACAGAGTCACGGCATAGAGGCTTTGAGGCCGCCCGTCGCCCAAGGCCCAAGCTCGGTGGCATCCCGAAAACGTGGCGAGGCGCTCAATGCCGGAGCTCGATCAAGACCATCGGCGCCACTGCGACCTCTCGGGTGTCACTCGTCCTGATCCCTGAAAATAGCCTCAGGCCCTCGGGGCGCCTTCTGAAGCGCCTGAGCCTTGGTCAAATCATCGGCAGTTGACGTCAGTGCCTTTGGATTCAGGCGAACGAATGCTTAAAGGCCGAGAACGGAATCTTTGCGCAGTCCCACTGCCCCGCGCCTTGGTCCTGTGGCATGTGTTCAAGCATCGCTTCGCTGCTAACGATGGCGAGCTTTGGCTTTGAAGAGCCCCCCAGATCCCAAAAGTAAAAAGCATGGCGCTCTGACTCGATGGCCATTTCCCACTCGTTGCGAGTGAGCATGGCAAATCCAGAGGTGCCTTGTGTCGAAGTCTTCACTTCGATGGTCAGCTGGTGGAGATCGGTTGGTCCGACAACCGAAAGCACGTCATAGCCATCAGCGTTGTTGTCGATGGCGACCCACGTTGGATGTCTTCCAGTTCTTTGGGTTTCGTAATCGATGGTCAGTCGCTCGCCCAGCCGGCCGATCTGGGAGAGCCTATCGTCCCGTTGACCACGAGCACGAGCAGCAAGTGCATCCCAGAACGCAACAACCGGTTCACTGGTTCCATCCGCTAGGCCAGCCTCAGCAAACACCTGAGCAATCTGGCTTCCGGCAAAGCTGATGACACGACTACGGCCAAAGCTGGCGTTCTGCACCCAACTCGGGTGCTCAATGTCGATGTAGTCCAGCAGAGCTTGGCGCAGTTGAGTTTCGTACCCTGGAGTCGCAAACAACCGTGAACCCCAAGGGGTGTGCTCCGCATGCCCGAGTTCGCTTGCCTGCAACCAGTTGAGTGCTTGCGCGGTTTCCACGACTTTTTGAGCTGGCAAGCTACCAAGGTAGGCAAATGCGCCCTTGATCTCTGTGAAGGTGAGCTTTTGCCTTGCGGTGATGGCCAGAAGCTCGAAACAGCCCTGGGCAAGACCTGGCGAGAAGGCGATCACTCTTGCCCCCTGTTGAAGTCTTTAAGCAATGCTTCGATGTCATCAGAGGACAAGCCAGTGCTGTACTCCTCGTAGTCCTCGATGTCGTTGGGGTCCAGGGCAATGGGGTCGGGGCGCAGGGACGAGTCTTCCAATGCCTCCGCCATCGCACCGATTTTCAAACCCAGCCGCATGCGAACGGTCTCATCCACCGAATCCAGGCACTCCACGATCTCGATGGTGGTCTTCTGGTCGAGCGGCAGTCCAAAGCGATGGATGCGATCTTCCGATTGCAGGTAGTGGGCAGCGTTAAAGGTCCGATCCAGATACAGCGCGTGATGGCACACGCGGTGCAAGCTCACGCCCTCACTGGCAGCGGCTGGATTGGCCACCATGATCCGAACATTGGGATCGTCGTGAAAGAGCTTGATCTTGCCTTCGCGCGTTTCATCGTCGTCTTCGTCGCCGGCATCCACGCCACCGTGGATGTAGACAGCGCCGAGGTCTGCAAGCCGCTGTGCGATGTACTCGACATTACGAACGAACGACGACCAGATGAGCACTTTGTGCCCGTCGCGGGCAAGTTGCCGAGCTCTCTTCAAGACATATTTGAGCTTCGGGCCATCGCCTTCAGCTAGGACGCCAGCCAGCAGATCGGGGTGAGCAAAGGCGATCTCCGACGACAAGAGTGCTGGGTTGGAGACAAACTGCAAGAGTCGTGCAACGGAGCGGCCAAGGCTGCGAAACGCCTGTTTGCTGCGCGTGTTGAGCGCAGTGGCACCTTCACGGGACACCTCAAATTTCATGAGCTTGTAGAGCTCACTTTGCATCGGGGCCATTGGAAGCGGCACCATCACCCGATCCACAGGTGGCAAGCCCAACTCAGTCTTGTTGGTGCGTACGTACACGGGCTTGATGAGCTCAACCACCGTGTCCTTGTTGCTTGGAATTTCAGGATAGAGGAATGCAAACTGAGGGATCAAATCCTCAGCGTCCTGGGGCATGGGCGTTCCTGACATGATCAACTTGCCAACAGGCAAGTGAGCAAGGCCCAGAGCAGCTCGCGCTGTCTGCTTCCCGACACCGCTCTTGATGCGATGGCTTTCGTCCAGAAAGACGTGCGTCTTGTGTTGCGCAACATGGGCAGCAACCAGATCCGGAACGCGAGCGAGTTGCTGATACGTGATGAGCAGCCATCGCGGATCGTCGCCAAGCAGTTTGGCAATCTTTTCCTTGCCACCCCGCAGTCGAGTGAACTGCGTTTGCAGATGGGGCATGCAGTCTTTGATCTGCTCATCCCAAGCGGCGAAGGCGTTCTTCGGTGCGATCACCAGAAGACGTTCATCGGCGCTGGCTCGATAGAAGAAAGTTGCAAGTGCCTCGGTCGTTTTACCAGCGCCCGGAACCGAGAACGTAGCACCTGCCGGCAGCGCTGCAATGCGGCTGACGTTGCGAGCTTGCTTCTCGGTGAGATTGCGAGCAAAGCCAAGCTCTCGGAGCTTCGCGCGTAGTTGCTGCTCATCGACCGCCTGTGCTTGCATTGCAAGCTGATAGCCGTCCGTGGCGCGGCGTGACTGGCGGAGTAGATCGGCAGCTTCGGGGCTTATGCCCAGGGTGCTGCCAGGGAGCAGCTTGTATCCAGCGCACACCTCGCCAAAGCGATTGCGCAGGGCGATGAAGTTCCACCACGGCAGCGAGATCGTGAGGGCGGCTTCTTGTTTGGCGTCTTCGGTCGAATCAAGGATCAGGCGCTTGATGACATCAAACCATGGGGCCGACTCGTCGGGGGTGGCCCAACTCAACACAGCCCGTCGATCAATCGCTCGATAGTCAACGCTTAGCATGCTGCTCCACGTAGGCTCGAATCTTTTCGGACTGAGCTTGGATGGCTTCGAGCTGCTTGAGCACGCCATCGAGCTTTGACTCGGGGCGCAATCCCTCTTTCACCCCAGCGGCAAGAGCCGCTTGTGCCTTCGCACAGCAATCCAGAAGATAGTTCGCGCTCTTGGCGTCCTTTTGAAGCTGTCGCTGGCTGTCGATGACCTCCACAATGATCTTGCGAGCG
The DNA here is from genome assembly GCF_004004565.1 of Inhella crocodyli. Taxonomy (GTDB): domain Bacteria; phylum Pseudomonadota; class Gammaproteobacteria; order Burkholderiales; family Burkholderiaceae_C; genus Inhella; species Inhella crocodyli. The sequence continues at coordinate 402,913 of NZ_SACM01000003.1, read as the reverse complement.
GCATCGACGTTTTCGGGTTTTTGAATCTCCTGCGCCAGCGGTAAGTCCCTGGGGTCTTCGCCAGCGGCTGGCGGCACGCCGCCAAAGAGATCAGTCAGCGCATCATCAGCGGGCTTGGCAGGTTCAACCTTAAAGGTTTCCAGCAGCTTGGTGCGAACTTCGTCAATGCTGTCGAGCACCGCAGGAATCGCCTCATACAGACGACTCCCAGCCTCCTCTGGCTTGTCAATCAGAATGAACGCGGCCTCCTTGAAAACCTGCTGCTTTCCAACGCTGGAAATCTTTCCCCGTGCAGCCACGATCTTTTTGAAGGCGAACTCAGAGTCCGACACCATCGACCAGTGATTGGGCTTGGAGCGCGACTTCAAGAACTCTTCGGCATAGGCACGCATGTCAAAGAGCAACTGAACCTCGGCCTCTTTCATGTCGTAGAGCTCAGCCAACTCCTTGTTGGAAAAGTTGTCGCGCTTTTGCTTGGCCAGCATCATGTTGGCCTGGGCATCCCAGCTGTAATCCGCGCGAATGTCCTTGGTGATTTGAAGCCTGGCTTCGAGTCGATCGATCTCTTTCTCTTCGCAGTGGGGAAGCACTGCGATGTCGATGTGCTGAAAGTGCTTGTAGGTGCCGGGCTCCTTATGCAGGAGCTCGCGCCAGGTCGCCAGGCGGCGGTTGCCGTTGACGACAAAGCCGTTCTCATCGAGCAGGATCGGGTTGACCTGTCGATTGGTCGTGTCGTCAAAGTAGCCGGCAAGGCCCGCTTGTTTTGCCAGTTGCAGCAGCAAGTTGTGCTGTGCTTCCTGGGCATCCCAGAGTTCCGGATCTCCACTAAAAAGATCTGCCCTCGCCTTGGTGTTCTTAGCGAGGTACTCGGACTGCAAAGACGCGGTGCGACCGTTCACCAAGCGGTACTTGGGCAGATCAATTGGAACGCAAACGATTGGAATGTCGATGGTCTTGCCTTGGAACACGACACGATCCGTGGCACCGGGCGGGTTGGCCAGCAATTTGGCGAACTCTTCGGTGCGTTTGGGCTTGGGCCAGCCAAAGCGTGAGCTCGCTGCCATCTGGGAAATCTGGTTATTGATCATGCTCACTCCAAGGCATAGACGAGGGTCGGTACGTGGTAGGCCTTCTTGAAAATTTCCAACTCACGTTCAAGGCGTTTGGCTTGTGCGATGTTCTTGCCAATAGCTTTGGCGACCTCTTGGGAGGGCACAACGATGGCAGCACTGCTGATCGCGTTGTCGAAGTACAGCACTTGCAGCTTGATGATGTCTGCGTACATCCGGGCCACATTGCCCGTTTGCAAACACAGCCCCACGTTGTCTTTGCTGGACGTGATGGTCATGTCCGAGTCCTTTGAGACTTGAACCTCGCCAGACCAGCCCATGGACTTCATCGTGATCAAAAAGGCATCACGAATTTTGGTGGCGGCTCCCTCTGCCGGCTTGATCGTGATGGCAGTAATGGCCGCTTCGATGTCCTTCTGATGGCTCTTGGGGACTGCCTTATCCCCAGCGCAGTGGCTGTACTTGTAGAACTTCACTCTTCCTCCCGAGTTTTGTACCCCTCCGGGGCCCGCGAAAGGCTACTTCTGGTGTGATCAAACACGGGCCTGTTGTGCGGGCGATAGCGAATCGTGCCATCGAGGGCTTCTTGCAACCGTTCAAAGCCTGTCTTGGCATAGCTGGCGTTGAGCTCGCAGCCCCAAAAGCGACGACCGTGTAGAGCTGCTGCTACGCCCGCAGAGGCAACGCCTGCAAACGGATCGAACACCAAGTCCCCGGGGTTGGTGAGTGAGAGCACCAGCCGCTCGATGAGGCCCACAGGGAATTGGCAAGGGTGATTGGTCTTTTCAACGTGGTTGCCTTTGACGTTGGGAATGTTCCAAACGTCTTCGGGGTTCTTGCCCAGCGGATTGCCCGAGAACTCCCCCTGGTTGGGACCCTTGAAATGCTTTTTCCCTGGGTACTTGGCAGGAACCCGAACCATGTCCAGGTTGAAGGTGTACTTGTCTTTGCTGGTCTTGGTCTTGGTGTACCAAAGCACAACCTCGTAGCGGCCCGAGAAGCGCTTTTGTGCATGCAGGCCATGGCCAAAGTGCCACACCACGCGATTGCGTAGCTGCAATCCGTGGCGCTTAAAGATCGGAGCGAACTCAATGTCCAACGGCCAAATCTGGTTGTCATCGACATAGGTCCCCACTTGCCAGCACAAGGAGCCGCCAGGTTTGAGCCGAGGGACGAGCTCATCAATTAGCTGTTCTTGCCACTCCAAATAGCTATCGAGTGCTTGCCGAGTCTCGTACTCTTTTCCGATGTTGTACGGCGGGGAGGAGACGATCAAATCGAAGAGCGGCTCATTGGGGAGTAGTTCGAGCAGGCCTTCGAGCTTGCCTTGCCACAAGGCGTAGTCGTGCGTCAGCAACTCAGAGACATCCTGAGACTTGCTGGCTTTCAAGTGGTGTGCTGTTGAAGCGAGCTTCAACCGCTCAAGTTCGTTCAGTTTCACTGGGATTGGGCTGAGCATTTTTGGTCTTCTAGCCGCCCAAAGGCTCAAGGGATGAGCTTCTGTTTGGGTGCTGCTCGATGAGGTGTATGGTCCTTGGTCGCAGGACGACGTGCCTTGTTTGAGTTCGAGCAGTAGTTGGCCAGCAACACTTCAAGCATGTTCACCATGCTGCGATGCTCGGCATCGGCCACGGCCTTCAAAGGCGCGAGTCGCAACTAATCTGGCGGCCTATGCGTCGACGGTCGCTTCAAGCGTCAATGTTCGCCGCCCTCAGCGCATTCGCCTCGATGAAGTTCCGACGCGGCTCCACCTCGTCGCCCATCAGCATGGTGAACACGCGGTCGGCTTCGATGGCGTCTTCGATCTGCACGCGCAGCAGGCGACGGACGTTGGGGTCCATCGTCGTTTCCCACAGCTGCTCGGGGTTCATCTCGCCCAGGCCCTTGTAGCGCTGGCGGCCCACGCTGCCTTCGGCTTGGCCCATGAGCCAGGCCATGGCGGCGCGGAAGTCGTCGACCTTGGCTTCTTTGGCCTTCTCGCCCTCGCCCTTGCGCACGATGGCGCCGGCTTGGATGAGGCCTTGGAAGCTGAGGCCCGCGTCGGCCAGGGCTTCGTAGTCGGCGCCGTGCACGAAGTCGGCGTGGATGACGCTGGCGCGCACGTTGCCGTGGTGCACGCGGGCGATCTTGAGGAAGAACTTGTCGGTGCGGGGGTCGGTCTCGGCGGTGACGGTGGCCGCGTGCAGCGCGCCGGCCAGCTTGGCGGCGCTGGCGTCGGCGGCTTCGCGGCTGTCGAGGTTCAGGGCCAGGCCGCCGGCGATGGCGTGCAGGGCCTCGCCGTCCATCCAGTTGGACAGGCGCTCGATGACGGACTGCGCGGTGACGTACTTGCGGGCCAACACGTCCAGGGCTTCGCCCTTGAGCGTGGTGCCTGAGCCATTGCTCGCGGTGTCGAGGCTGGCGTCTTGCAGGGCGACCTTGAGCAGGAAGGCGTCCAGCTCGTGCCCGTCCTTCAGGTACTGCTCGTGCTTGCCTTGCTTGACCTTGTAGAGCGGCGGCTGGGCGATGTAGATGTGGCCGCGCTCGACCAGCTCGGGCATCTGGCGGTAGAAGAAGGTGAGCAGCAGGGTGCGGATGTGGGCGCCGTCAACGTCGGCGTCGGTCATCACGATGATGCGGTGGTAGCGCAGCTTGTCGGGGTTGAAGTCGTCGTTGCCCCCGGTGCGGCCGATGCCGGTGCCCAGCGCGGTGATGAGGGTGATGATTTCGTTGGAGCTGAGCAGCTTTTCGTAGCGGGCTTTTTCGACGTTCAAGATCTTGCCGCGCAGGGGCAAGATGGCTTGGAACTTGCGGTCGCGGCCTTGCTTGGCGGAGCCGCCGGCGGAGTCACCCTCCACGATGTAGATCTCGCAGTTTTCGGGGTTCTTTTCTTGGCAGTCGGCCAGCTTGCCGGGCAGGCCGAAGCCGTCGAGCACGCCCTTGCGGCGGGTCATTTCGCGGGCCTTGCGGGCGGCGTCGCGGGCGCGGGCGGCTTCGACGATCTTGTTGCAGACGGCCTTGGCGTCGGTGGGGTTCTCGAGCAGCCAGTCGGTGAGCAGGCGGCCGACGATGTCTTCCACGGGGGCGCGCACTTCGCTGCTGACGAGCTTGTCTTTGGTTTGCGAGCTGAACTTGGGCTCGGGAACCTTGACGGACACGACGCAGGCCAGGCCTTCGCGCATGTCGTCGCCGCTGATCTCGACCTTGGCCTTCTTGGCCAGCTCGTTGTCTTCGATGTACTTGTTGATGACGCGGGTCATCGCGGCGCGCAGGCCGGTGAGGTGGGTGCCGCCGTCGCGCTGGGGGATGTTGTTGGTGAAGCAGAGGACGGACTCGTTGTAGCCGTCGTTCCACTGCATGGCCACCTCGACGCCGATGGTGGTGTTTTGCTCGCTTTGCTTCTCGCCGATGGCGTGGAAGATGTTCGGGTGCAGGGTCTTCTTGCCCTGGTTGATGAACTCGACGAAGCCTTTCACGCCGCCGGCGTAGGCGAACAGGTCTTCCTTCTGGTGGCGCTCGTCGACGAGGCGGATCTTGACGCCGTTGTTCAGGAACGAGAGCTCGCGCAGGCGCTTGGCCAGGATGTCGTAGTGGAACTCGTTGTTCTGCTGAAAGATCTCGGTGTCGGGCAGGAAGTGCACTTCGGTGCCGCGCTTGTCGGTCTCGCCGATGACGCGCATGGGGCTGGTCTCGAAGCCGTCGACGACTTCGATCAGGCGGTCTTGCGGCACGCCCTGCTTGAACTCGATCTGGTGGACCTTGCCGTCGCGGCGCACCGTCAGGCGCAGCCACTTGCTGAGGCCGTTCACGCACGAAACGCCCACGCCGTGCAGGCCGCCCGAGACCTTGTAGCTGTTCTGGTTGAACTTGCCGCCGGCGTGCAGCTCGGTCAGCGCGATTTCAGCGGCCGAGCGCTTGGGCTCGTGCTTGTCGTCCATCTTGACGCCGGTGGGGATGCCGCGGCCGTTGTCGATGACGCTGATGGAGTTGTCGGAGTGGATGGTGACGGTGATGTCGTCGCAGTGGCCGGCCAGGGCCTCGTCGATGGAGTTGTCGACCACTTCGAACACGAGGTGGTGCAGGCCGGTGCCGTCGGAGGTGTCGCCGATGTACATGCCGGGGCGCTTGCGCACCGCCTCCAGGCCTTCCAGGATCTGGATGGAGTCCGCGCCGTAGCCAGGTTGGGGGGCAGCGGGTTGGTTCTCGGGGGTGGCTTGATCGCTCATGGGGACAACTTTCGGGAAACTCGGGGTCTTGCAAAGCAAGGAGGCCCTGGGGCCTCAAACACCAAAGCGGGCCGAGGCCCGCTTTGTTCTTGACGCTGACGAGGTCAGATGCGCATGGGCATGACCACGTACTTGAAGTCGCTGCGTTCAGGAATGGAGAAGAGCGCGCTGCTGGCGCTGTCGTTCAGGTCGAGGGCGACCATCTCTTGCGGCATGTTGGCCAGCACCTCGGTGAGGTAGGTGACGTTGAAGCCGGTTTCGATCTTGTCGCCGTCGTAGTCGATTTCGATTTCTTCCTTGGCCTCTTCCTGCTCGGCGTTGCTGGCGGCGATGGTCAGGGTGTGCTCGTGGAAGGTCAGGCGAACGGCCTTGAACTTCTCGCTCGTCAGGATGGCGGCGCGCTGCAGCGAGGCCAGCAGCGGGGCGCGGCCCAGGATGAGCTTGTGCTTGTGGCCCTTGGGAATGACGCGGTTGTAGTCGGGGAACTTGCCCTCGACGAGCTTGGTCACGAACTCCAGGCCGCTGAAGCTGAAGCGGGCTTGGTTGCTGGAGAAGCGCATCTCGATGGCGGCGCCTTCGTCCTTGGCGCTGTCCTTGAGCAGGCGCTGCAGTTCCAGCACGGTCTTGCGCGGCAGGATGACCTCTTGCTTGGGCATGTCCACGTCCAGCGTGGCCTGGGCCAGGGCCAGGCGGTGGCCGTCGGTGGCCACCAGGGTGAGGGTCTTGCCCTCGGCCACGAAGAGGATGCCGTTCAGGTAGAAGCGGATGTCGTGCACCGCCATGGCGAAGTGCACTTGGTTGATCAGGCCCTTGAGGGTGGCCTGGGGCACGCTGAAGGCGGGACCGAAGTCGACGGCCTCTTGCACCAGCGGGAAGTCGTCGGCCGGCAGGGTTTGCAGGGTGAAGCGACTTTTGCCGGCCTGCAGGGTGAGCTTGCCTTGGGCGCTGGACAGGCTGCAGAGCTGGTCGCTGGGCAGGCTTTTGAGGATGTCGATGAGCTTGCGGGCGCCCACGGTGGTGGCGAAGGGCTCGCTGCTGCCGTCGAACTTGGCGCGGGTGCGCACCTGGATTTCCAGGTCGGAGGTGATGAGTTCGACCTCGTCGCCTTGGCGACGCAGCAACACGTTGGCCAGGATGGGCAGCGTGTGGCGGCGCTCGACGATGCCGGCCACCGATTGCAGGGCGCCGAGCAACTGGTCTTGGGGTCCTTTGAGGACGATCATCTTCTGCGTCTCCGAGAGGGATCTTCTAGGCCAACGGGCATTCTCGCCGCAGGCTCAGGGTCAGCCTTTAAGCGTTTGCTCCAGCACGTGCAGTTGCTGGTTCAGCTCGGTGTTCTTTTGCCGCTCGCCGCCGATCTTGCGCACGGCGTGCAGCACGGTGGTGTGGTCGCGGCCGCCAAAGAGCTCGCCGATTTCGGGCAGGCTCTTTTGCGTCAGTTCCTTGGCCAGGTACATGGCAATTTGGCGCGGCCGGGCGATGGAGGCCGGGCGCTTCTTGCTGTACATGTCGGCGACCTTGATCTTGTAGAAGTCGGCCACCGTCTTCTGGATGTTCTCGACCCCGATCTGCCGGTTCTGGATGGACAGCAGGTCCTTCAGGGCCTCCCGGGCCAGGGCGATGGTGACTTCCTTGTGTGAGAACTTGGCGAAGGCCAGCACCTTGCGCAGCGCGCCTTCGAGCTCGCGCACGTTGGCGCGCACGTTCTTGGCGATGAAGAAGGCCACGTCCTCGGGCAGGGGCATGCCTTCTTGCTCGCTCTTGCGGATCAAGATGGCCACGCGCATTTCCAGCTCGGGCGGCTCGATGGCCACGGTCAGGCCCGAGTCGAAGCGGCTGGTCAGGCGCTCGTCGATGTCCACCAGCCCCTTGGGGTAGGTGTCCGAGGTCATGATGATGTGTGCCTTCTTGGCCAGCAGGGCCTCGAAGGCGTTGAAGAACTCTTCTTGGGTGCGGTCCTTGCCGGCGAAGAACTGCACGTCGTCGATCAGCAGCAGGTCCAGCGAGTGGTATTTGGCCTTGAGCTCGTCGAAGGTCTTGCGCTGGTAGTTCTTGACGACGTCGCTGATGAACTGCTCGGCGTGCAGGTAGAGCACGCGGGCGTCGGGGCGGTCGGCCAGCAGGGCGTTGCCCACGGCGTGCACCAGGTGGGTTTTGCCCAGGCCCACGCCGCCGTAGATGAACAGCGGGTTGTAGGTGCCGCCGGGCGCGCCGGCCACGTGCAAGGCGGCGGTGCGGGCCATTTGGTTGGCGCGGCCGGCCACCAGGGTGTCGAAGGTGAGGGCCGGGTTCAGGCGGTTGCTGGGGGCCACGGCGGTGCCGCCGGCCCAGGCGTTGGTGGGCGCGGTGGCGCGCGCGGGCGCCGCCGGGGCCGAGGCGTTGCCGGCTGGCGCGCCGGACTGGGCCTGCGCCGCTTGAGCGGCCTGGGGCGCTTGGGCGCGGGTGGGCGGCGTGGTGTTGGCCTGCACGGCCAGGGCCAGGCGCACGGGCGCGCCGACGACGTCGGTCAGCAGGCCTTCCAGGCGGCCGGCGTACTGCGTGCGGATCCAGTCCAGCTTGAAGCGGTTGGGCACCGTGAGCTTGGCGGTCCAGCCCTCGGGCTCGAGCGTGAGGCTGGGTTCGGCCAGGGGCTTGATCCAGGTGTTGAACTGCTGCTCGGGCAGGTCGGCCGCCAGGCGCGCGCAGGCTTGCGCCCACACCTCGGCCGGCGATGACAGGGCGCCAGAAACCAGGGTGGCGGAGAGGTCGGGTGTCAGGGCAGCGCCCGGCAGGGCGGCATCAGACATGGTGGGCGGACATGTGGACAAGTCTCTTTTCAAGGCCGGCGATTGTACGGACGCGGGCCCCGCTGCCAAGGATTTATCCACAGGAGTTTTCCGAGGGGGGTGGCCCCCGACATCCCACAGCGACTTGGGGTTGACCTTGACGCCGGGTGGAAAGCTTTGGTGTAATCGCGGGCTTTTCGCCGTTTGGCGGCGGATTTCCTTTGCCTACCTTCCCGGGTTTCCGGGCTCACGGGTGGGGCCTTGGGGGTTCGCGGTCGAGAGGCGCTTGTCAAACCCCGTCGTGCGTGCCGCCGTCCTGTTGCCAATCCCGGTCAGGTCGTCTGGCGTGCAGACCACGATGAATCAGGTGATCCCATGAAACGCACTTACCAAGGCTCCAAGGTCCGCCGCGCTCGTACGCACGGTTTCCTGGTGCGCATGAAGTCCCGCGGTGGCCGTGCCGTGTTGGCCGCTCGCCGCGCCAAGGGCCGCAAGCGCCTGGCTGTCTAAGACTGCTTGCCGGCGGCGCCATGACGTCGCCCGAGCGTCTGGGCCTGTGCCCCAGCCCCGGCCGCATCCAGCGTGCGGCCGACTTTGAGCGACTGCTGGGTCAGCCCAGCCGCGCCCGATCCCCTCTGTTCGCCGTGCACCATCTGAGCAGCGTGCCCAGTCGGCCTGTGCCACCTCGTCACAGCTTGCCCACAGGGTTATCCACAGACTCGGTGCCGAGCAGCGTCTCCGTTGTGGATGAACCTGCCCAGCCGCCTGCCGCGTCCGACGTGAGCGGGCATTGGCTGGGCTTGGTCGTGCCCAAACGCCTGGCCAAGCGCGCGGTGACGCGCAACCTGGTCAAGCGCCTGGTGCGGGCCACGCTGCTGGAGCAACTGCGCGCCGGCGCGCCCTTGCCGGCCGGCCTGTGGGCGGTGCGCCTGCGCGCGCCGATCGACAAAAAGCAGTTCGTCAGCGCCAAAAGCGACGCGCTGCGCCTGCACCTGCGCGACGACTTGGCCACGCTGTGGCGCCGCGCGGCGAACCCGAAGCCGCCCAAGCCGCGCCCGCCCAAAGACACACAGGTGACGCCGTGATGCGCCGCCTGCTGATGGCGCTGGTGCGCTTCTACCAAGTGTTTTTCAGCCACTGGCTGAACGCCGGCTGCCGCTACACCCCGAGCTGCTCGGGCTACGCGATGCAGGCCTTGCAACGCCACGGCGCGGCCGCAGGTTCGTACCTGGCGGCGCGGCGCCTGCTGCGCTGCCATCCTTTCTGTTTGGGGGGGCACGACCCCGTGCCCGAGCAGCCGCCGCGGCTGTTCACCCGCCTGTTCTCCGATCCTTCAACCCGTTCGCACCCATGACCGATATCCGTCGCACCGTGCTGTGGGTGGTCTTCACGATGTCGCTGGTCTTCCTTTGGGATGGCTGGCAGCGTCACCAAGGCCGCCCCTCGATGTTCAGCCCCACCCCGGCGGCCACGACGCAACCGGCCGCGGCCGGCGCGCCCGCCAGCGCGGCGCTTCCGGCGGCCATGCAGACCGGCGCCACGCCGGCTGCGGCCGCGGCCCCCGGCGCGCCCGCCTCGGCGCCGCCGCAGGGCGAGCTGGTGGCCATCGAGACCGACTTGATCAAGGCGCAGTTCAGCACCCTGGGCGGCAGCCTGGTGGACGTGGCCCTGCTGAAGCACGGCGACGACACGCCCGAGCGCGCGCCGATGCGCGTGCTGGATCGCCAGCGCGCTTACGCCGCACAGTCGGGCTTGGTGGGCGTACCGAATGCCCCAAGGCATGACAACGCGGTAATGACCTTGGTGTCGCCCGAGCGCAAGCTGGCCGACGGTGCGCAGCAGCTGAACCTGCGCTTCGAGTCGCCCGAGCTGGGCGGCCTGAAGCTGGTGAAGACCTACACCTTCGAGCGCGGCAGCTACGTCGTGAAGGTGCGGCACGAGGTGGTGAACGCCGGCACGGCGCCGGTGACGCCGCAGCTGTACCTGCAGTTGCAGCGCGATGGCAGCTCGATGTCGCAAGGCTCGCAGTACCTGGGCACGCACACCTTCACCGGCCCGGCGCTGTACCACGACAAGATCAAGTACACCAAGGTCGAGTTCAAGGACCTCGTTTTCAATAAGAAGGAGTTCGAGGGCGAGCGCAAGGCGCAAGACGGCTGGGTGGCCATGGTGCAGCACTACTTCGTGAGCGCTTGGATCCGCAACGACAAGGCCGATCGCGAGTTTTACGTTCGACAGAATAACGACGGCCTGTACGTGGCGGGCATGGTGCTGCCGATGCAGCCCATCGCCGCCGGCGCCACGGCGCACGCCGACGACCTGCTGTTCGTGGGCCCGCAGGAAGAGAAGAAGCTGGCCGACCTGGCGCCGGGCCTGTACCTGGTGAAGGACTACGGCTTCTTCCGCATCTTGGCCACGCCGCTGTTCTGGCTGCTGGACCAGATCCACAACCTGATCGGCAACTGGGGCTGGTCCATCGTGCTGCTGGTGGTGCTGCTGAAGATCGCCTTCTATGGCCTGAACGCGAGCGCTTACCGCTCGATGGCCAAGATGAAGAAGGTGAACCCGAAGATCATGGAGATGCGGGAGCGCCTGAAGGACAAGCCGCAGCAGATGCAGCAAGAAATGATGCGCATCTACAAGGAGGAGAAGGTCAACCCGCTGGGGTCCTGCCTGCCGATCCTGCTGCAGGTGCCCTTCTTCATCGCGCTGTACTGGGTGCTGCTGTCCAGCGTGGAGATGCGCCATGCGCCCTGGCTGCTGTGGATCACCGACCTGAGCGCCAAGGACCCGTTCTACGTGCTGCCCGTGCTGCTGACGCTGAGCAGCTTGCTGCAGGTGTGGCTGCAACCGGCGCCGCCGGACCCCATGCAGGCCAAGATGATGTGGATCATGCCCCTGATCTTCAGCGGCCTGTTCTTCTTCTTCCCGGCCGGCCTGGTGCTGTACTGGTTGGTGAACAACCTGCTGTCGATCGCCCAGCAATGGATGATCAACAAACAGCTCGGGGTGCAGCACTAAGTCACGCGAACGAGGGGTGGCCCCGCGTCCGAGGGCTCCCCTTGCAGGGCGGACTGGATTTCAATCGAGGGCATGCGGGGCGTGCCACCCAAGGGTCTTCGAAAGAAGGTCTTTCGCGGTTGCCAGGTGCCCAGAGCGTTCTACGAAGAACGGCCTAGGACCTTCCCCCGCGCCACACTCCAAAACGCCGCGCTGATGCGCGGCGTTTTCATTTGGACAATCGCACGATGCTCGCCCGTCACCAAGACCCCATCGCCGCCATCGCCACCGCACCGGGGCGGGGGGCGGTGGGCATCGTGCGGGTGTCGTCGCGGCAGCCCTTGGACGGCTTGATCGAGGCCCTGTGCGGCCAGGCGCTGAAGCCCCGGCACGCGCACTACGGCGCGCTGCGCGCGGCCGACGGCAGCCCCATCGACCACGGCCTGTCGCTGCACTTCCCAGCGCCGCACAGCTACACCGGCGAGCACGTGCTGGAGCTGCAGGCCCACGGCGGGCCGGTCATCTTGCAGCTGCTGCTGGCGCGCTGCCTGGCGCTGATGCCGGGCCTGCGCCTGGCCGAGCCGGGCGAGTTCACGCAGCGCGCCTTTTTGAACGGCAAGCTGGACCTGGCGCAGGCGGAGGCCGTGGCCGACCTGATCGACGCCAGCACCGAGGCCGCCGCGCGCAGCGCCGCGCGGGCGCTGGATGGCGCCTTGTCCAAAGAAGTCAACGGCCTGCGCGACGCGCTGGTGCAGCTGCGCATGTTCGTGGAGGCGACGCTCGACTTCCCCGAAGAAGAGGACGTCGAGTTCGTGCAGCAGGCCGACGTCATCGGCCAACTGGAAGGTTTGCAAGCGCGCCTGGCGCGCATCAGCGAGCGCACGCGCCAAGGCGCGCTGCTGCGCGAGGGCCTGAAGGTGGTGCTGGCTGGCCAGCCCAATGTGGGCAAGAGCGCGCTCTTGAACGCGCTGGCAGGCGCCGAGCTGGCCATCGTCACGCCCATTGCCGGCACCACACGCGACGCGCTGCAGCAAAGCATCCAGATCGACGGCGTGCCGCTGCACATCACCGACACGGCGGGCCTGCGCGACACCGACGATGTGGTCGAAAAGATCGGCGTGCAGCGCAGCTGGGCGGCCATCGCCGACGCCGACGTGGTGCTGTTCCTGCACGACCTGACCCGCTGGGGCGAGGCCGACTACCAGCGCGAAGACGCGCGCATCCGTGCGCAGCTGCAGGCGGTGGACGCCAACCTGGAGCCGCACCTGCTGCACGCCTTCAACAAGCGCGACGCCGCGCCCGACGCGGCGGTGCCCGAGGGGGCGATCGCCTTTAGTGCCCAAACCGGCGAGGGCCTGGACGCGCTGCGCCGCGAGTTGCTGCGCCGCGTGGGCTGGCAGGCCGTGCCAGAGGGCCTGTTCATCGCCCGCGAGCGCCACGTGCGCGCGCTGGCCGCCACCACCGAGCACCTGGGTCTGGCCCTGGCCCATGTGGGCCTGAAGGCGCCGCCGCTGGACCTGGTGGCGGAAGAGCTGCGCCTGGCGCACGACGCGTTGTCGGCCATCACCGGCCAGTTCACGGCGGACGACCTGCTGGGCGAGATCTTCAGCCGCTTCTGCATCGGCAAGTGAGCCGCGCGCGGGCATGAAAAAGCCCGCGGGGCCAAGGCCGCGCGGGCGAGGGGCTCAGGGCCGAAGCCCTGACGCAGGGTTTCAGGCGCGGCGGCGACGCGCGGCCAGCAGGCCCAGACCGGCGATGCCGAACAGCGCGAAGCTGCTGGGTTCCGGGATGGCGCCAGTGATGAAGCCCAGGTGGGCGTAGACCGGCACGAAGCCGTTCATCTCACCGAAGGAGCTTTGCAGGCCGCGAACGGCGTCGCCCCAGCCCGTGCCGAAGCTCAGGCCGAAGGAGGTCACCGAGGCCAGCTTGCCGTCGACGAACTGGGGGCCGCCCGAGTCGCCGCCAGCGCTGCTGACTTCGTTGGTCACGCCCAGGTTGCAGAACGGGGTCAGGTCGGTGTCCTCGGCGGCCACGGCCGCGGCGATGCGGCAAGACTGGCTGTTGACGGCCAGACCGGTGTCGAAGTCGGCGATCCACACGTTCTTGGTTGAGGCGGTGCCGAAGAAGCCGTCGAAGAAGCCTTCAAACGCCGCATTGCCCAGGTTGTAGTCGTACATGTTGTTGCCCTGGCGCAGGCGGCCGGTGCCGGCGTTCACGCCCACGCTGCCACCGACGGTGGAGCGGCCGCCGTAGCCGGCGATGTTGTACGTCTGGCCTTGCAGGTCCGTCAGGCTCGACAGGGTGTAGGCCTGGGCAAAGCTGGGGGCGACGTCGGCCATGCGCAGCACGGCGATGTCGTTCTCGTCGATGACCTCGCCCGTGTAGTTCGGGTTGATGGTCACGCGTTCGATGACGCGGGCCTGCGACGCCGGATCGGCCGAGGGCACGGTGTCGGGGTTGCCGCTGTTGTTGAAGTACGCCGTGGTCTTGACCAGCGTGGCAGTTTCTTGCGGGGCCACGCAGTGGGCGGCCGTCAGGATCGAGCGGGTGTCAAGAAGGAGCGAGCCGGTGCAGATGTAACGACCGCCGTCGGAGTACTCCATGATCAGCGTGGCCACGCCGCTGTACTTCGGCGCGGTGGCGAAGTAGCGGGGGTCGCCGCCGGCGGCGACGGTGCCGGTCGACGTGGCGCCGACGATGTTGCTCTTGGCCGTCCATTCCAAGCCCTTGTTGGAGCCGGTGACGGTGGCGGCGGAGGCGCTGGCGGCCAGGGCCAAGCTGGCCGCGGCGGCCAGTGCCTTCAAAGTGGTTTTGCTGCTGATCATGGGAGGGGAGGTCCTGAAAAAGTTCTTCAATCCAACAGGTCCGCCCCGGTTCGGGCAAACCCGTATCGCCCGGTCGTGCCGAACGAAGCCCACGCAGCAGCAAGAAGTGGGCCCACTTTCGAATTGATTCGCGTGACAAGCATCACGCGATACCCCCAGAACTAGGGTGGTAAACCTTCCGACTCCGGGAAACCCCGTGCTTTACGGGGTAACCCTGTGTAACTTTTGGCGCGCGGCCGACCAGCCCAAGAAGTCGTCGCGCAGGCGTTCCATGGTCGTGGTGCGGGTGTCGCGTTGCAGCCAGTCGGTGGGCGCCAAGTTGCAGGCGCGCAGCACGTCATCGCCCGGCGCCGGCCCCAGGTCGATGAGGTTCAGGCAGGCCGGCTCTTGTTGCCAGCCGGGCAGCACCATGCGCTGGCCGCCACTCACCACGTGGCTGAGCAAGGCGGCATTGACCACGCCATGGGCCACCACCAGCGCCACCTGCCAATCCTGGCGGGCACGCAAACGCTCCCAGGCGGGCAGCACCCGGTCCAGCAGGTCGCCCAGGCGCTCCCCGCCCAAGAAGCGGGTGTCATCGGTCAAGGGGCCGCGCTGGAGCGCGGTGAATGCGTCGAGCAGCGCGTCGGCAGGCAGGTCGCGCAGGCGGCCGCCTCGCGCCTCTTCGAGTTCCGGCCAGGTTTCCAGGGCGGGCGGGGCGACCTGGGCGCCGAGCACGGCCTCGGCCGTTTGCAGGGTGCGGGGCAGTCCGCTGGCGATGGCCAGGTCGATGTGCACCCCGGCCGCGGCCAGGGCCAGGCCGGCGGTGCGGGCTTGGGCCAGTCCTTCGGCGGTGAGGGGCACGCCGTGCGCTGCCAGGGGCGCCGCGGCCGCGGGGTCGAAGTACTGCACGGCGCCGTGGCGCATCAGGATCACGCGGCGGCGAGGGGGCGAAGTCATCGGGGGCAAGGGAGGGGGCCGTCAGCGCATCAGGCGCTCTTCGGCCAGGGCCAAGGATTCGGGGGTGCCGCTGAGCACCAGGGTGTCGCCCCCTTGCACGCGCAAGGCCTCATCGGGCGTGCACACGGCGCCATCGGCACGCCGCAGCGACACGAGCTGGATGCCTTGCTCGGCCAACAGCAACTCACCGGCCAGCACGCCGGCGTGGCGGGTGGCCACGGGCAGGGTGACCGAGCGCAGCCGCGCTTGCTCGCGCTCGTCGATGCCGTCGTCGTCGGCGCCGTGGAAGTAGCCGCGCAGCAGGCCGTAGCGCGCGTCGCGCGCATCGCGGGTCAGCCGGATCACGCGCCGCATGGGCACGCCCACCAGCGCCAGCGCGTGGCTGGCCAGCATGAGGCTGCCTTCGATCGCCTCGGGCACCACCTCGGTGGCGCCGGCCGCGCGCAGGGCGTCGAGGTCGCTGTCGTCCACCGTGCGCACCACCACCGGCACGGTCGGGGCCTGGGCGCGGATCTGGCGCAGCACCTTCAGCGCGCTGGGGGTGTCGTGGTAGCTGATGACCACGGCGCTGGCGCGGTGCAGGCCGGCGGCCATCAGGGCCTGCAGGCGGGCGGCGTCGCCGAACACCACGCTGCGGCCGGCGGCGGCGGCCTGGCGCACGCGGTCGGGGTCCAGGTCCAGCGCCATATAGGGGATGTGCTCGCCCTCCAGCAGGCGCGCCAGGTTTTGGCCGCTGCGGCCGAAGCCGCAAATGATCACGTGGGCGTCGGCCTTGAAGGCCTTCTTGGCGATGGTGGTCAGTTGCACCGACTGCAGCAGCCAGTCGCTGCTGGACAGCTTCATGACGATGCGGTTGCTGAACATCACGATCATGGGCGTGGCCATCATCGAGATCACCATGGCCGCCAGCACCGGGCTGACCCACTGGGCCCCCACCAAGCCTTGCGCCGCGCCCAAGCCCAGCAGCACGAAGCCGAACTCGCCCGCTTGGGCCAGGTACAGGCCGGTGCGCAGGGCCGTGCCCGGGGGCGCGCCGAAGCCCCGGGCCAAGGCCGCCACCAGCGCGAACTTGGCCAGCGTGGGCCCCAGCGCCAGCAGGCCCACCAGCCACCACTGGTCCACCACGGGCTGCCAGTCGAGCTTCATGCCGATGGTGATGAAGAACAGGCCCAGCAGCACGTCGTGGAAGGGACGGATGTCGGTTTCCACTTGGTGCTTGAACTCGGTCTCGGCGATCAGCATGCCGGCCACGAAGGCGCCCAGCGCCAGGCTCAGGCCGGCGTGCTCGGTCAGCCAGGCCAGGCCCAGGGTGATGAGCAGCAGGTTCAGCACGAACAGCTCTTCGCTCTTGCGCTTGGCCACCAGGGTCAGCCACCAGCGCATCCCCTTTTGCCCGCCCCACAGCAGCAGGGTGAGCACGACGACGGCTTTCAGGGCCGCCCAGGCCATGTCGGCCGCCATCTCGCTGCCGCTGGCCTTGAGCGCCGGAATGAGCACCAGCAAGGGCACCACGGCCAGGTCTTGGAACAGCAGCACGGCCATGACGCGCTTGCCGTGCTCGCTCTCCAACTCCAGCCGCTCGGCCATGAGCTTGACCACGATGGCCGTGGAGCTCATGGCCATGGCCGCGCCCAGCACCAGCGCGCCTTGCCAGCCCAGCTCCCACTCCACGCCCAAGAAGCGCGTGCCCCAGGCCAGCGCCAGGTTGCCCAGCATGGAGCCGATGACGGTGAGCAGCACCTGCAGCAGGCCCAGGCCGAACACCAGGTGCTTCATGCTGCGCAGCTTGGGCAGGTTGAACTCCAGCCCGATGACGAACATGAGGAACACGACGCCGAACTCGGCGATGTAGCGCAGGCCCGCGGTGTCTTGCGCCAGGGCCAGGGCGTTGGGGCCGATCAGCACGCCCACCACCAGGTAGCCCAACATCGGCGGCAGCTTCAAGCTGCGGCAGGCCACGACGCCGAGCACGGCGGCGACGAGGTAGAGGAGGGCGAGCGACAGGCCGGTCATGGGTGCGCCGGATGGTACGGGCGCGGCGTGCCCGACCCCGTGGCTAGCATGCGCGCCCTGCACAGGGAGAACACGGATGAAGGCTTCGATCGCGCTGGCGGCATTGGCGGGCGCCGTGGTGGTGGCTTGGACTTGGCGTGCCGACCAGGCGGGACCAACACGTCCCTCGCCTGAAGTGCCGATGACGGCTGCTTCGACCGAGGTGCGTGCACCGACCTTGCCGGCCTCCAGTCTTCCGGCACCGCCTGCGTCTGAGCCATCGCGCTCGGCGGCGGCAGGCCAGGGCTTGTGGCCGCCGGATATGGGATCGGAAGGCTTCGCGCCCCACATCCAACGCAACATCGACGCGGGCCGGCCCGAGACCCTGGCCTTGGCCTTTCGGCAATTGAGCTTGTGTCACAAACCGGAAGTGCTCGACGAACTGAGCGATTCGGCACGCACCCAGCAGTGGGGTGGGCCGGTCGTCGCCAAATTCGTGTTGGAGCGGTTCGCGTCCGGCAAGCGTGCTTGCCAAACGGTCACGCCCGAACTGTTGGCGCAGCGCAAGGCCATCGCCGAGCGCCTGGTGGCGGCGCACTGGCCGGGCGCCGTGCGCGACTACGAGGCGGCGCTGGACAGACCCCCCAAGGCGAGCTGGGCCCCCGACGTGGCGGCGCAATTGGCCGAGTGGCACCGAGCGGCCGCCCAGCGGGGCGACGAGGCGTCGTGGACCGCACTCGCGCGCTGGGGCAGCTTGTACGGCCTGGACAAGGTGGAATCCCGTGCCTGGGGTGACTTGATCCAGCGTTGCCAGCCCGACGGCCTGCGAGAAGGCCGAGGTGGCCAGCAGCGCACCCCGTTCCATCACATTGAGTCGGACCCGGCGATCGTCAAGGCGTTTGCCGATCGGGGCTTCGTTCACCCGCCCGAGGACCCCAAGGTGGTCGCTGCGGCCCAGGCGCTCGCCACGTCGTGGCCTTGTCCGCCGAGCCCGCCTTGAGCATCCCCACCGATTGACGACCCAGGCTTCGCCAAGGACGATGCAAGCGCCGCATAAGGGGATGTTCAAGCGGCGTCGCAGGGGCGATCCGCACAAGGTTTCGACGGGTTACCGTTCGCCCCACTAAAAAATCTTCGGAGGCTTCATGCCGAACGTGTCTTTCGTTTCGCCCACGCGCAACTCGCCTTGGGGCACCTACTTGTCCCAAATCGACGCCGTGGAGCCCTACCTGGGCCACCTGGGCCGCTGGGTGGAGACCCTGCGCCGCCCCAAGCGCTGCTTGATCGTCGACATCCCCATCGAGCTGGACAACGGCACCATCGCCCACTTTGAGGGCTACCGCGTGCAGCACAGCCTGACCCGCGGCCCGGGCAAGGGCGGCGTGCGCTACCACCCCGACGTCACGCTGGAAGAGGTGATGGCCTTGTCCGGCTGGATGACCATCAAGAACGCCGCCGTGAACCTGCCCTACGGCGGCGCCAAGGGCGGCATCCGCGTCGACCCCAAGCAACTGAGCGAGAAAGAGCTGGAGAAGCTGACCCGCCGCTACACCAGCGAGATCGGCATCATCATCGGCCCGACGCAGGACATCCCGGCGCCCGACGTGAACACGAACGGCAAGATCATGGCCTGGATGATGGACACGTACTCGATGAACGTGGGCGCCACCGCCACGGGCGTCGTGACCGGCAAGCCCATCGAACTCGGCGGCTCGCTGGGCCGCGTGGCAGCCACCGGCCGCGGCGTGTTCGTGGTCGGCCGCGAAGCCATGCGCCGCCTGAACCAGCCGCTGGAAGGCGCGCGCATCGCCGTGCAGGGCTTCGGCAACGTGGGCTCTATCGCCGCCAAGCTCTTCGTGGCCAACGGCGCCAAGCTGGTGGCCGTGCAAGACCACACCGGCACCATCCAGAACGACAGCGGCATGGACATCGCTGACTTGCTGGACCACGTGGCCAAGACCGGTGGCGTGGGCGGCTTCAAGGGCGCCGACAAGATCGACAACGAGAACTTCTGGGACGTGAAGAGCGACGTGCTCATCCCCGCCGCCTTGGAAGGCCAGATCACCGCCGAGCGCGCCAAGCGCATCCACACCAAGCTGGTGCTGGAAGGCGCCAACGGCCCGACCACGCCCGACGGCGAGGACGTGCTGGCCGACCGCGGCATCGTGGTGGTGCCCGACGTGATCGCCAACGCCGGTGGCGTGACGGTGTCCTACTTCGAGTGGGTGCAGGACTTCAGCTCGTTCTTCTGGACGGAAGACGAGATCAACCTGCGCCTGGACAAGATCATGATCGGCGCCTTCAAGCACATCTGGGAAACGGCCGAGCAGCACAAGATCAAGCTGCGCACCGCGGCCTTCACGGTGGCGTGCACGCGCGTGCTGCAGGCGCGCGAAGAGCGCGGTCTCTACCCCTGATCCGGCGCCGACCCACGCCCACCCAGCCCGCTTCGGCGGGCTTTTTCATGGGCGCTCGTCGGCGTTCAGGACTTGAGCAAGGCGTCGCCCAAGCGGTCCCAGCCACTGGCCTGCACGCCTGTCTCCAAGGGCACGCGACCGCGGTCGGCGGCCGAGCCGGCGGTGCGCGGCCGGCGCCGGCGCTCACCGCCCGACTCCAACCAGTGGTCGAACGAGGAGTCTTGGACCTCCAAGCCGTCCAGCGAAGCCCGCGGCAGCGGCGGGGTGGTGGCGCTGGCGGTGGGCGCATACGGATTCCAGACACGGGGGGCCATCGGCGTCTCCCTCAATGCGGAAACCGCAATATGCGCCGAACCGATGCGCCTGACCACCCCCGCAGCGGCGGGGGGGGCGCAGGGCCGGCCCCATAGGGCGAGCCCCAGGTCAAACCCTGACGCAGCGCGAGGACAATCCGCGCTTCCCTGACCGGCCGCGCCACCCGCGCGGCCGTGTCGCATCTGGAGTCTGAAACCCGTGACCAACGCCACCCCCCTGAGCGGCACCGCGCCACAAGCGCCCGCCGACGACACCCGCCAGCCGCCTGGCATCAAGGTGATCTTCTTCACCGAGATGTGGGAGCGCTTCAGCTACTACGGCATGCGCGCCCTGCTCGTGCTGTACCTCGTGAACGCCCTGGGCTACAGCCGCGACAACGCGCTGGCCCTGTACGGCATCTACACCGGCTTGGTGTACCTGACGCCGCTGATCGGCGGCGCCGTCGCCGACCGCATCTTGGGCAAGCGCCGTGCCGCCATCGTGGGCGGCGTGGTGATGATGCTGGGCCACCTGGCCATGGCCTTCGAGCCCCTGCTGTACTACGCGCTGGGTCTGATCATCGTGGGCAACGGCTTCTTCAAGCCCAACACCACTTCCATGGTGGGCGAGCTGTACCGCGGTGAAGACGACCCCCGTCGCGCCGGCGGTTACTCCATCTTCTACATGGGCGTGAACCTGGGCGCCTTCCTGGCCCCGCTGGTGGCCGGCACCTTGGGCGAGAAGATGGGCTGGCACTGGGGCTTCGGCGCCGCCGCCGTGGGCATGGCCGCCGGCCTGGTCCAGTTCTGCTGGCAACAGCCGGCCCTGGGCCGCTCGGGCCTGATGCCGCACCAAGGCCCGGTCACGTTCAAGGACGCACCGCTGATCGCCATGTGGAGCGCCGGTTGCACGGCCTTCGTGGTCGGTGCTTACCAACTGTGGAAGGTCGTGGGCCCCGTGTTCGGTGGCCTGCCCACCCTGGCCCAAGTGGCCATCGCCGTGGGCGGCATCGGCGGCGCCATCTGGTGGATCATCAAACCCGACGCCAAGGACGCCGAGCACGCGCCCCTGACCGGCGCCGAGTGGGGCCGCGTCATCAGCATCGTCATCGTGATGGTGTTCGTGATCGCCTTCTGGACCGGCTTCGAGCAGGCCGGCGGCACCATGGCCTTGTTCGCCGACCAGAACACGCAGCGCATGGTCGGCAGCTTCGAAGTGCCGGCCTCGTGGTTCCAGTCGATCAACCCCCTGGTGATCGTGGCCCTGGCCCCGGTGTTCGCCCTGCTGTGGACGCGCCTGGACCAAAGCCGCTTCAAGATGGGCGACACGCTCAAGCAAGCCTTGGGCATGGTCGTCTTGGGCCTGGGCTTCATCGTCATGGCCATGGCGCAAGGCATCGCCGACACCGGCGTCAAGGTCGGCATGCACTGGCTGGCCATCGTCTTCGTCATCCACACCCTGGGCGAGCTGATGCTGTCGCCGGTCGGCCTGTCCATGGTCAGCCGCGTGGCCCCGGCCAAGGTGCTGAGCCTGATGATGGGCGTGTGGTTCCTGTCCAGCGCTGCCGCCAACTACCTGGCCGGCGTGATGGAGCAGATGCTGCACGGCAGCGGCTACGCGCTCTACCCCTTCTTGGCCGCCTTCGCCATCGGCGCCGGCGTGCTGCTGGCGCTGCTCAGCCCGCTGCTCGAGCGCCTGATGAAGGCCAAGTAAGCCTCGTCACCTGGTCGACCGAAGGGGCCTGCGCTGCAGGCCCCTTTTTCTTGGCGTGCGAACCTTCGCCCCTCTTGAGCTCCTCAGTCCCCCATGAACGCTCCTCTTCGCATTGGCATCTTGGGCGCCGCGCGCATCGCGGCCGGCTTTTGCCAGGGCGTGGCGCCGTCCAGCGCCGTGCAGGTCACCGCGGTGGCCAGCCGCAGTGCGGAGCGCGCGGCGGCCTTTGCCCAGGCGCAGGCCGTCCCCCGCGTGCTGCCCGACTACGAGGCTGTGCTCGGCGACCCCGACATCGACGCCGTCTACATCCCCTTGAGCAACGACCAGCACGTGCCCTGGGCCCTGCGCGCTTTGGCGGCGGGCAAGCACGTGCTGTGCGAGAAGCCCATGGCCCTGAGCGTCGACGACGTGGACCGCTTGCAGGCCGCGTCCGAGGCCGCGGGGCGCACGGTGTTGGAGGCCTTCCCTTACCGCTTCCAGCCGCAGACGCTGGAGCTGCTGGCGCGCGTGCGCGGCGGGCAGATCGGCACGCTGCGGCAGTTGTCGGGCGAGTTCGGCTTCACGCTGCGCAACGACGCCGACTACCGCCTGGACCCGGCGCTGGGCGGTGGCGCGCTGTGGGACGTGGGCGTTTACCCCTTGAGCATGGTCCGTGCGTTGGCCGGGCGCTTGCCCGCTTCCGTGCAGGCCAGCGCCACCTGGGGCCCCGGCGGGGCCGACCACGCGCTCGCGGCGGTGCTGACCTGGGACGACGGCCTGATGGCCACGGTGCAATGCCGCTTCGACGCCCTGGTGCACCGGCACCTGCGCATTGTTGGCAGCGAGGGCGCCTTGGCCTGTGGCTTTCACAACCACGTGGGGCCAGGGCTGGACTGGATCGAGGTCTACCGCGGCTACGAAGGCCAGCGCGAGCCCGTGCCGCAAGGCAACGGCTTCCGGCTGGAGGCCGAGGCGCTGGCGGCCCTCGCGCGCGGCGAGCCGCCCCACCCGCACTGGCCGACCTGGGCAGAGACCCGCGACACCACGCGCTTGGTGCAGGCGCTCTTGGAGAGCGCGCGCTCGGGCGCGGTGCGTCGGCCCTGAGGTCGACCCCGACGCGCGCCCCTTCTGCAGGGGCCTAGCATCGGGGCATGAACCCGTCCCTGCGCCGACGCCTGCTGCTGGGGGCCGCGCTGCCGCTCAGTGCGGCAGCGAAGGGCCTGACCGTGCGCATGGCCTTCGGCGAGAAGATCCCGCCGTTTTGCTTCCCGCAGACCGCGTCGGGCATCGAGGTCGACGTGTTCCGCGAGGCCTTGGCGTTGCGCGGCCACACGCTCGAGCCCCTGTTTTTCCCGTTCGCGCGCGTGCCCTTGGAGTTCAAAGCCGGCACCGTGGACGCGACCATGACCGACCTGGGCCAGGACCTGACGCAGTACGGCGGGCACCATGGCGACACGGCCGTCGTGTACGACAACGTGCTCATCACCCTGCGCGAGCGGGCGCTCAAGCTGCGCCAGCCCCGCGACCTGGACGGCCTGAGGGTGGTCTCGTTCCCGGGGGCGCTGTCGCGCTTCCCGGCGTGGCTGGAGCCGGTGCGGGCCGCCGGCCATTACAGCGAGATCAACGACCAGGCGGTGCACGTGCGCCTGTTGATGCTGGGCCGCTGCGACGTGGTGTTGAGCGACCGGACGATCTTTCGCTACTTCGTCAAGCAAGCCGCCCGAGACCCGGCCGGCCCGGCGCTGCGCCCGGTGGTCGAGCAAGACTTCACCCAGGTCAACCCGCTGGACTACCGCCCGGTATTTCGCAGCACGGCGGTGCGCGACGACTTCAACGCCGGCCTGCGCCTGCTCAAGGCCAACGGCCGGTTCCAGGCCATTTACGACCGCTACCTGCGCGCCTGATCAGGCGCGGTCCCAACCCTGCGCGCGAGCGCGCAGGCGCATGCGAAGGCCCTTGGGGGCCATGGCCAGGTGCAGCACCTCTTCGGGCGGTCGGCCGTCCACCGTGCCCACGTGGGCCAGGTCGAAGTTCGCCAGCAAGGCGGCCATGGCGGTCTTGATCTCCAACAGGGCCAGGTAGCGGCCGGGGCAGATGCGCGGGCCGGCGCCGAAGGGCATGGACACGCGCTTGGGGTGGTGCGCCGCCTCGACGGCACCGCCCTGGCCGCGCCAGCGCTCGGGCCGGAAGGCCGCCGCCTCGGGCACCAAGGCCTCGTTCATCGGGTCGTGGCGCATCGCGGCCATGACCAGCATGCCGGGTTCGATCTGCACACCGGCCAACACCGTCGGCCGCAGGGCTTGCAAGGCGTTCATCGGGGCCACCGGCTTGAGGCGCATGGCCTCGTGGGTGCAGGCTTCCAGGTGTTCGAGTTGCGCCAACTCGTCCAGGCTCGCCGCGCGGCCGGCGGGGCAGACGCGGCGCACCTCGTCCACCGCCCGCTGCAGCTCGGCCGGGTGCTGCCACAGCAGGTGGATCAGCCAGGCCAGGGTGTTGGCCGTGGTGTCCTCGCCGGCCAGCAGCATGGTCAGCACGTTGCCGGCCACCTGGGCGTCGTCGATGCCGCTGTCGGGCAGGTCGGCCGCCACCAGCATGGCCTCGAGCAGGTTGCGCGGTGCTTCGCGCAGGGTGGGGTCGGCGGCCAAGCGGGCGCGGGCCTCGCGCACGAAGCCGTCCACCGCCGCATTGACCGCGGCCACGGTCGCCGGCAGCGCGCGGTCGTCGGCGTTCGGCCACCAGCGCCAAAGGGGCAGCGGCGAAAACACGCGCCGAAAGAGCACGGGGAACAGGCGGTTGAGGTGGCGTTGGATGACGTCCTCGTCGCTCGACAGCGTGTCCACCTCGGCGCCGAAGGCCAGCCCGGCGATGGCGTCCACGGTGAAGCGCATCAAATCGCCCTGCAGGTCGATGGCCTGATTCGCCGCGGCCGCCCCCTGCCAGCGGGCCACCAGGCGATCGGCCACGCGCTGCAGCTGCGGGTGGTAGCGGCGCACGTGGGCGGGGTCGAAGCCGTGCATGACCATGCGCCGTTGGCGTTGCCAGACCTCCCCATTGGCGCCGAACACGCCGGGCAGCAGGCCCATTTCGAGCCAGATGTCCTGCAAGCGTTCGGTGCGCCGGAAGCCCTCTGGGCGGTCGCGCAGCACCTGGGCGATGGCCGCGTGCTCCCCCACCACCACCACGCGCCCGTGGCGCCCCAGCTGCAGCCGGAACACCGGCCCGTAGCGGCGGCACCAGGCCTCCAGCTGTTGGTGAAAGCGCGTGGGTTGGACCTGCCACAGGTTGCCCAGCAGGGGCAGCCGGCGCGGGCCGGGCAGGGCGTCGAAGGTGCGCACCGCCCGCGGCGGCGGGACCGCCCCCTCGGCGGTGCGGTCGACGTGAAGGGCATCGGGGGCGTTGGCCATGCCGGGATGCTAGGGGCAGTCCTCGGCGCCGGAACGACCGCACGATTCCGAGGAATTCCTGGGCCCCAAGGGGTCAACGGCTGGCGCCAGGCGCTGGGCTGCGATAGCGTCAAGGCCTTTGCAGCTTGGCCAGGGAGACCCAGCGCATGCCACCGCTTGAACGCACCCACCACGACGTCGGCCTGGCCTGGTTGGACGCCCAGGGGCGCGTGCTGCGCCTCAACGCCAGCTTGCGGGCCTGGGTGGGCCAGGAGGGCCTGGACCCTGGCGCGCTCCCCTTGCTGCAGCCCGAAACCTGGGCCCGTTGGGTGGAAGGCGAGCACGGCCCGGCGCGGGCCAGCGTGCTGCGCCGCGCTCAGGGCGAGCCCTTGCCCGTCACCGTGCAGGCCGATGCCGCGCCCCAGGGCGAGGGCTGGGTCTTGAGCGTGTGGCCGCGCGTGGACGTCAGCGAACGCGCCGCCATCGACGGCATCCAGCGCGCCGTGCTCGAGGCCGTGGCCACCGCCCGCCCCCTGCCCGAGGTGATGGACCGCCTGTGCCGCGAGGTGGAGGCCGTGGCGCCCGGGGTGGCCTGCACCGTGCTGGCCGTGGACGAGCAAGGCCGCGTGCACCCCCTGGCGGCCCCCAGCCTGCCCAGCGCGTACTCGGCCGCGTTGGAAGGCGCTCTGATCGGCCCGCAAGCCGGTTCTTGCGGCACCGCCGCATGGCGCAAGGAGCCCGTCGAGGTGCGCTCCATCGCCACCGACCCGCTCTGGGCGGCGTACAAGGAGCTGGCCCTGGGCTACGGCCTGGCCTCGTGCTGGTCCACGCCGGTGATGCTCGACGCCGAACGCGTGGGCGCCACTTTCGCGCTGTACTACTGGCAAGAAGCGGCCGTTGACCCCTACCACCGCCTGTTGGTTCAAGCCTGCACGCAGCTGTGCCGCGTGGCCCTGTTGCACCACGAGCACGAGACCCGCATCGAGCGCCTGGCCTACTTCGACCCGACCACCGGCCTGCCCAACCGCGGCCTGTTCACGCGCCGGGCCGAAGCCCAACTGCAGCGCTTGCAGGCGGCCGGGGCCAGCGCGGCCGTGTTGCTGATGGACCTGGACCGCTTCAAGGCCATCAACGAGTTGCAGGGCCACGCCGCCGGCAACGAGGTGCTGCGCGCGGTGGCCCGCCGCCTGGCGCAAAGCCTGCCCGGCCTGGACACCCTGGCTCGCCTGGGCGACGACGAGTTCGTGGTGCTGCTGCCCGAGGCCGATCGCGAGGCCGCCACGCACACGGCCGACGCTCTGTGCGCCGCGATGGACGCCGCCTGGCCCGCCGTGCGCGGGCACGAGGTGCGCTTGGGCATGAGCATCGGCTTCAGCCTCTTCCCCGACGACGGGCACACCTTGGAGAGCTTGCTCAAGCACGCCGACCTCGCACTGGTACAGGCCAAGGCCGCGGGGCGCCAGTGCGCGCGCGGCTTCACCCCCGCCATGGCGCGCGCCCTGGAAGAGAAGAGCTGGATGGAGGCCGAGCTGCGCAAGGCCCTGGCCGAAGGCGGCTTGCAGCTGCACTTCCAACCCAAGGTGCACCTGCGCAGCGGGGCCTTGCTGGGCGCCGAGGTGCTGCTGCGCTGGCCGTGCCCGGGGCGGGGGTGGATCCCGCCCGACCGCTTCATCCCCCTGGCCGAGGAATGCGGCCTGGTCAACGCCATCGACGCCTGGGTGCTGCGCGCCGCCTGCGCCCAATGGGCCGCTTGGCGGGACCAGGGCCTGGCCGTGCCCGGCCTGGCGGTGAACGTGTCGCCCAGCCGCTTTGTGCACGACGACGTGGTGGCCGATGTGCAGGCGGCGCTGACCCAGCACGCACTGCCGCCCGAGGGCCTGACCCTGGAGGTGACCGAGCGCCTGATGCTCGACGAGGCCCAGGACCGCCGCGCCGTCTCCCAGCTCAGCGCGCTGCGGGCCATGGGCGTGGGCGTGTCCATCGACGATTTCGGCACCGGCTACTCCAGCCTCAGTTACCTGCGCCGCTTGCCGGTGTCGGAGCTCAAGCTCGACCGCAGCTTCGTCAGCCGCCTGGACTCGGACACCGACGACCGCTCGCTCACCCGGGCCATCGTCTCCATCGCCGAGGCCATGGAATTGAACCTGGTGGCCGAGGGCCTGGAGACGGTGGCGCAGGCCGAGCGCCTGCGCCAGCTGGGCTGCGAGGTGGCGCAAGGCTATTGGTTGTCGCGCCCCTTGAGCGCCGAGGCCTTCGCCGTGTGGTGCGAGGCGGTGCGCGACGGCCGCTGGAACTTGCCGGGCTGAGGGCCGGCCGGCCACTCCACCCACCGGCGCACCCCTGGGTCCGTCGGGGGCGGGGTGGCGTTCCAAGCGATCCCCCGTGACGGAGGGCCTGCCCGCCGGGCTCCTGGTGGGCAGGAGGGCCCCGGCGTCCCGCCCCGGCGGCCGAGGTGGCGCGCTGGGGGCTTCGGTCCCGTGCATCGGCAGGGGATGGGGCGCACCTTACCCACCCGCCAGCCTCGTCGCAGCACTGGGGCGACGAAGCCCGGGAATCGGCGACGAAGCCCGGCGCCTGGGCGACGAATCGAAGCCTCGCGCCCCAGCCGCCCCTGGGGTCCGGGGCATTCCCGAGGCGGCGCTCGCCGGCTTGGGCGCAAGCTCGGGGCCCCGAATGGCCCGGCCCATGCCATGACCGACACCGCCCGCTACACCCGCTTCCAAGACTTTTACCCGTATTACCTGAGCGAGCACGCCAACGCCACCTCGCGCCGGCTGCACGTCGTGGGCACCAGCCTGGCGCTGGCCCTGCTGCTCACTGCGGTGCTCACGGCCAATCCCTGGTGGGCACTCGTGGCGCTGTTGCAGGGTTACGCCTTCGCCTGGGTGGGCCACTTCTTCTTCGAGCACAACAAGCCGGCCACCTTCCGCTACCCGCTCTACAGCCTGATGGGCGACTGGCGGATGTGGTGGGAGGTCGTGACGCGGCAGCGGGCTTGGTGAGGCCTTAGCCCGGCAGCACCACGCTCAGCAAACTCGCCGCCTGGGTCGGGTCGTCCGCGTCGGTCACCATCCACACGCGCCAACCGGACGCCAGCGCCTGCACCGCCACGCCCTCGACTTTGGCCGTGACCGACAAGGTCCACCGCCCGCGCAGCGCGCCGTCGGGCCCCACGCGACCCAGCACGGAGCCGGTGCAGCGACCATCTTGGTAGGCGTCGTCGGTGTCTTCGGCCGCGGCGCTGAAGAGCCAGCCGCCATCGGGCAAGGCGCAGCCGTCGGTGAAGCCCAAGGGCACGCCGTCGAGCAAGCCCAAATCCCAGCGCGTGACGCGGGGTTCGCAGCCCGGCGCTGGCGGCCAGGGCCCAGTCACGGTGGCGTTGGTGCCGGCGTGGCCGTTGCGGCGCTGCAGCAGCACGAGTTCCTCACCCTGCACGAACGCGCCTTCGACGTTGGGCTCGTGCACCTTGGGCATCCAAGTGTCAAACCAAGGATGCAGGTCCTGCGGCTGCGCCGGCCCGTGGGGCAGGCCGTCGGGGCCCAGCGCCAAGCGCGCACCGCGAAAGCGCGTGGCCCGCGAGCCCGAGCCCAGGGCCAGCAGCGCGCCGTGCGGGTGCTCGGGGCTGGGCGGCAGGTGCAGCAGGGACTCGGCATCGGGCTTGGCGGCCTTGCGCGCGGCAGGGTCCTCGGGCAGGGTGCCGTCGAACAGCCGCCAGGTTTGCCCGGGTTCCGAGGGGGCGTCCAGTGCGAAGCTGGCCAGGTCCAGCACGTCGTCGGCCACCACGAAGGCGCGCTGGCCCAAAAGCACGAGGCCGCTGGCGGCGCACAGCGGGCGGGCTTGGGCGTCGCCGGCGCCTCGCACCCACAGCGTGCGTTCGTGCTGCACGGCCAGCGTGGTGACGCCGCCGACGCTCACGTCCGGTAAGTGGCCATCAACTGCGTCAAAGGCTCGGGCTTGTGCAGGTGGAAGCCCTGCGCATGGCCCACGCCCATCTCGCGGACACGCGCCATCACTTCCGCTCGGTCCACGAACTCGGCCACCGTTCGCACACCCACCACCGCGGCCACCTCTACAAAGCTGCGCACGGCCACCGCGTCGAGCGGATCGTCGATGACGTCCTTCACAAACTGCCCGTCGATCTTGAGAAAGTCCACCTGAAGCTGCTTCAGGTAGCCGAAGGACGACGCGCCAGCGCCAAAGTCGTCGAGCGCAACGCGCACGCCAAGCTCGCGCACCTGGCGCACGAACTGCGACGCGTCGGTCATGTTGGTCACGGCGGCCGTCTCGGTGATCTCCAGGCACAAGCGCTCGCAAATCGAGGCGCCCGCCTCCCGCAGCAGCGCCAGGGCGTGGGCGTGGAACGCCCGGTCGCCCACCGACTGCCCCGAGAGGTTGATGCTGAGCAGCCCCAAGCGCTCGCGGTCGGGCGAGCGCTGCAGGCAGTCGATGACCTGACGCAGCACCCAGCGGTCGATGCGCGACGCCAAGTGGTAGCGCTCGGCAGCGGGCAAGAACAAGCCCGGGGGGTGGTAGCCGCCGCGCCCGTCGGGCAAGCGCAGCAGCAACTCCGCATGCAAGCCCACGTCGGCTTCGGTCAACGAAACGATGCGCTGCCCGAAGAGGACGAAGGCGTCGTCGTCCAGCGCTTGCTCCAAGCGCGTGGACCACTGCATCTCGGCGTGGCGGTGCGCCAGGTTGGCGTCGGTTTCGACCCATTCGTGCACCCGGTTTCGGCCGCTCTCTTTGGCCGAGTAACAGGCCGCGTCGGCCGCTTGCATGACGAGCGCGGGCGTGGCAAAGCGCCGGTCGACGGGAACCAGGCCGATGCTGGCCCCCACCCGGAAGCGTTGATCGCCCCGTGCGAACCGGAAGAGCTCCATCTCGTCGCAGATCTTCTGCGCCACGCGCATGGCCTGCTCCGTGGTGCATTGCTCCAGCAGCACGCCGAACTCGTCACCGCCCAAGCGCGCGAGCACGTCGCGCGAACGCACACAGCGCTGCATGAGCTTCGCGACCTGCTGCAACAGCTCGTCCCCCGCGCTGTGGCCGCAGGTGTCGTTCACCACCTTGAACTGGTCCAGGTCGATGTACAGCAGGGCGTGTTGGCTGCCGTCGGCGTGGGCCGCGTGCAGCAAGGCGCGCAGGCGCTGGTCGAGCTCGGTGCGGTTGAACAGGTCGGTCAGCGGATCGTGCGTGGCGCGATAACTCATCTCGCCGCTCATGCGGCGCTGCTCGGTCACGTCGTGGAAGACCAAGACAGCGCCGAGCACTTCTCCCCCGGGCCGGCGGATGGGCGCGGCCGAGTCTTCGATGCCGTACTCCTGGCCGTCGCGCGCCAAGAGCACGGTGTGGTTGGCCAAGCCCACGATCTTGCCTTCGCTCAGGCAGGTCAGGACGGGGTTCTTGGCGGGAAGGCGGGTGGCTTCGTTGACGATCTGGAAGACCTCGTCCAAGTGCCGACCGCTGGCCTCGGCCTTGGGCCAGCCCGTGAGCCGTTCGGCCACCGGGTTCAGCCAGGTCACCTTGGCGGCTTGGTCGGTGGTGATCACGGCGTCGCCGATCGATTCGAGCGTCACGTGCAGCAGCTCGTGCTGCTCTGCCAATTGCGCCGCCATCTCCCGCAGGGGCGTGACGTCCCAGTTGACCCCCACGGTCCGGAGCGGGCGCCCGGTGGCATCTTTCTCGATGAGTGCGGTGGCCCGCATGTGGTGAACGCTGCCATCCCGCCAGACCACGCGGAACTCGCTGTCGAAGGGCTCTCCCGTGGCGTGCGCGCGCGCCAGGTCGGCCTCGGCGCGCCCCACGTCCTCGGGGTGGATGCGATCGCGCCAATCGGCGTGCCCCAACGGGCGGCCGTCGTTGGGCGAGTCGTAGAGCCGGTGCATCTGCGCGTCCCAAGTCAGGGTCGAGGTGGCCACCTCAAAGTCCCAGATGCCGATGCCGCCGCTCTCGGCCGCCAAGCGCATGCGTTGGTGAGCGCCGCGCAGTTCGTCGGCCTGTCGGCGCTTCTCGGTGATGTCCTGGAAAGCGCCCATCAGGCGAACCGCTTGCCCGTCGCGCATCTCGACGTGGCCCACGGCGCGGGCCCAAATGCGGCGCCCGTCGCGGCGGATGACGGGGAGTTCGAGGTCCCAGCCCCCTCCGGTGGCCAGGGCCCGGGCCACCGCCTCGCTGATGACCGGTTTGGCCTCGGGGGCATAGAAGTCCAAGGCCTCTTCCAGGCTGGGTCGGTGCCCCGGGGGCACCCCGTGGATGCGGCAGGTTTGGTCGGTCCAGACCGGGCCGGCGGCCCCGATCTCAAGCTCCCACCCGCCCACCCCGGCCACTTCGCCGGTTTGTTCGAGCAAGGCCTGCAGGCGCCCCAGCGCGGCTTCCTGCGCTTTGCGCGCCGTGATGTCGGTGGCGATCGAGACGTAGCGCTCGGTGCGGCCGTCCAGGCCGGGCAGGGGCGCCAGCACGGCATCGACCCAGTAGATCGAGCCGTCCTTGCGCCGGTTGCACTTCTCACTGCGCCAGGTCCGGCCCGCCTGCAGGGTGTCGTACATCCCTTGGAAAAACTCCTTCGGGTGCACCCCCGCATTCACGATGTTGTGGGGCGCACCAACCAGCTCCTGGACGGTGTAGCCGCTGATGGCCGCCGCCGCCGGGCTGGCCTGCAAGATCGTGCCTTTCAGGTCGGTGACCGTGACGATGAACTGGCTTTGCAGCAGGTCCAGCAGCGCGTCGGCCGACAGGCTGCGATCGGTCACGTCTTCCACCGAGCCCACATAGCCGCTGAGTTCGCCGTCCTCGCCGCGCAGGCCCCGCGCCCGGCAGTGCACGCGCCGCAGGTTGCCGTCGGGGCGCTGGATGCGGAAGCTGAGGTCGAGTTCGCGCCGTGCGGCCACGGCATCGCGCCAGGCCGCAAACACGGTGTCGCGGTCGTCGGGGTGCAAGGTGCTGGCCCAGCCGTCGCCCAGGGCTTGGTCGTCGCTCAGCCCGTAAATGCTGCGCCAGCGTGCGTTGGTGTAGATCGCCCGGCCCTGGGCATCGGCCGCGAAGACGCCCACCGGCGCCACCTGCGTCAGGCCGCCGAAGCGCGATTCGGCCGCGCGCAGCGCCTCGCGCGCCCGTTGCAAGGCTCGCAGGGCGTGGCGCCCCTCCAAGGCCTGGACCGCCGCCACCGACAGGTGCCGCAGCACGGTGCGCTGGTGCTCGTCCAGCACGCGCGGCGACCGGTCGATCACGCACAGGGTGCCCACCCGGGCGCCATTGCTCAGGCGAAGTGGCTCACCGGCGTAGAAGCGGATGTCCGGTTGGCCAGTGACCAAGGGGTTGTCGGCGAAGCGGGCGTCCTGCGTCGCGTCGGGCACCTCGAAGAGCGCATCGCCTTGGATGGCATGCGCGCAAAAGGCGACTTCGCGCGGGGTCTCGGTCACCCCCGGCAGCCCCACGTTGGCCTTGAACCATTGGCGGCGGTCGTCCACCAGGCTGATCAGGGAGATCGGGGTGTTGCACACCGCCGACGCAATGGCCACCAGGGCGTCGAACTCGCGCTCGGCCGCGCTGTCCATCACTTCCAAATCGGCCAGCGCTTGCAGGCGTTCTTGCTCGGACATGCTCATGCTCTAGAGGCTACCAGCGCCCCGGCATCCAACCGCAGTGGCCTGCGATCGGGAAGGGTTTCCGATGCCCTCAGCGCCCCAGCGCCAGCTTCAAACCAAAGCCCACGAGCAAGCCGCCGGCCCCGCGCTCCAGCCACACGCCGGCCATCGGGCTGGCGCGCAAGCGGTCGGCCGCCCAGCGGGTGAGGGCGATGGCGAGGGCGCAGTACAGCAGGGTGATGGCGGCCACGGTCAGGGCCATGGCCGCGAAGGTGAGCAGGCCCTGGTGCTGCGTGGGGTGCACGAACTGCGGGAAGAAGGCCATGTAGAAAACGATGGCCTTGGGGTTGAGCAAGGTGATGCCCAGGGCCTGGCGGAAGTAGTGCCGCGGCTGGACCTCCAGCACCGGGCCCGTGCCCGGCCGGGCGCGCAGCATCTTGACGCCCAGCACCACCAGGTAGGCCGCCCCGGCCCACTGCACGGCGGTGAACAGGGTGGGCGCGGCCTGGAGCACCGCGGCCACGCCGGCGACCGCGCTCCACATCAACACCTGGTCGCCGGCGATGACGCCGAACGAGGCCGCGAGGCCGCCGCGCACGCCGCCCTTGCCCGTGGCGCCGATGAGCACGAGGTTGCCCGGCCCGGGGATCATCAAGAATACCCAGATGGCGAGCGCGAAGGCGGGATAGTCGGCGATGCCCATGAAGGCCATGGTCGGGCTCCGGGGTGGGTGGGGGACGCGGGCCTCAGCGGGCTTGGTACTTGTCCATCAAGCGGGTGTGGCGGTTGCGCGGGTCGATCTCGCGGCCGCGCACCCACACGCGCTGCACGCGCGTGCTCGGCTCCAGCGGGTCGCCGGCGCAGACGAAGAAGGTGGCGAGCTTGCCCACGTCCAGCGAGCCCAGCAGCCCGTCCACCCCCAGCAGCGCCGCGGCGTCCAGCGTGATGGCGCGCAGCGCGGCCTCGGGCGGCAGGCCGTGCGCCACCGCGGCGGCAGCCTCGTGCGCCAGGTTGCGGATGTTGGGCGCCCCGCGCAGGCCGCCTTGGCGGGCGATGGCGAAGCGCACGCCGGCCGCGTGCAGGCGGGCGGGCACGGTCTCGGCCGCGTCGATGGGGTCGTCGCGCCGCAGGGGCAGCTTCTGCACACCGTCCACCAGCACGGGGATGCCGCGGGCCTTCAGCAGCGGGGCCAGGGCCACCACGTCGGGCCCGGCGACCAGGGTGGTGCGCAGGCCGTGGCGCTCGGTCAGCGCCAGCGCCTGGCGCAGCTGGCTCAGCTCTTGGGCGTGCACGAAGACCGGCGCGCGGCCGGCGGCGAAAGGCGCCAGGGCTTCGAGGCGCAGGTCGCGCGGCGCTTTGGGGTCGGCCTCGCGCTGCGCGGCGTAGGCGCGGGCCTGGGCCAGGGCCTCGTCCAGTTGGCGCAGGCGGCCGCGCACGGCGTTGGCCGGTGCGGGCGTGCCCTCGTCGTCGTCGTCCTCGTCGGCCACGGCGCGCGTGGGCGGCAGGTGCAGGTGCAGGGCGTGCTCGGGCACCAAGGCCATGTCGGGCCAGGCCCAGCCGTCGAGCTGCATCACGGCGCTGCGGCCGGCCAGCAGGCCGCCGGGCGGACTCACGGGGGCCACCTCGGCCGTCAGCACCCCGTCGGCGCGGGTCACGGCCACCAACTCGCTGTCAGCGTGGAAGCTGGTGAGCGTGTGGGCGTTGGGGTTCAGCGGCCCGCGCTCCTGCACGTCCACGGTGCCGCGCACGGTCGGCACTTCGACCAGGCCGAGCTGGGTGTTCGCCGCCACCAGCCCGGGGTAGAGCTGCAGGCCGTCCAGGCGCAGGGTTTGGGTGCCGGGGGGCAGCGCCAGCGCCTCGCCCTCGGCGGCCACGGCTGCGATGCGCCCGTCCACCACCAGCAGCTGGCCGCGCACCAAGGGCGGGGCCGAGACGCGGTGCAGCGTGGCGCCGAGCAGCAGCAGGGGCGCCGCGGGCGGCTGGGGCGGGCGGGCGATCTGGGCGGAGGCCCCGGCGGCGGCCGCCGCAGCGGCGCTCAGGAACAGGCGGCGCTTCATTGCAGGTGCTCCTCGGTGCACTCGTGGGCGGCTTGGCCGTCGTGGTAGTCGGCGTGGGCGATGCGGGCCAGCGCGCGCGAGCGGGCCAGCAGCGCATCGAGCGCACTGGCCGGCGCTGCGGCTTTGTCCTTCTTGTCGCCGGCCTCCGTGGCCTGGGCCACGCGCATCAGCAGGCGCTCGCGCTCTTTGGCGTCGCGCAGGCGCAGCAGGGCGTCTTGGCGGCGGTCGTACAGCCGGCGCCCGTCCACCCAGGTGGACTGGACGGTGCTGAAGGCCGACAGCGGGGGGCCGCTCCACAGCACCAGGTCGGCGTGCTTGCCGGGCTCGACGCTGCCGATCCAGCGGTCCACGCCCAGCTGCCGCGCCGGGTTGCGCGTGACCAGGGCCAGCGCCTCCTCGGGCGACAGGCCGCCCACGCGCACCGACTTGGCGGCCTCGGTGTTCAGGCGCCGGGCCAATTCGGCGTCGTCGCTGTTCACGCTGGTCAGCACGCCGGCGCGCACCAGCATCGCCGGGTTGCCCACCACGCCGTCGAAGGTCTCGGCCTTGAAGCCCCACCAGTCCGCGAACGAGCTGGCGCCAGCGCCGAGGCTGGCGATCTCGGGCGCGACCTTGTAGCCCTCCAGCACGTGCTGGAAGGCGGCGACCTTGAGCTGCTTCTCGCGCGCCAGGCGGATGAACATCAAGATCTCGTCGGCCCGGTAGCTGTGGATGTGGATGTGGCGCGTGCCGGCGCGCAGCTCGGCCAGGGCCTCCAGGCGCAGGTCGCGGCGCGTGCCGCTCGGGTCGGCCGCGCGACGGGCGGCGTAGTCCTCGGCCTGGGCGAAGGCGTCGCGCAGCAGTTGCTCGACGCCGGCGCGGGTCTGCGGGTAGCGCTCGCCGTTGCCGTAGTTGGACTGCTTGACGTTCTCGCCCAGGGCGAACTTGTTGCTCGGCGGTGCTTGGCTGAACAGCAGGCCCGTGGCCGGCTGGCCCCAGCGCAGCTTGACCACGGCGCTTTGTCCGCCGATGGCGTTGGACGAGCCGTGCAGCAGGTTGGCGGTGGTCACGCCGCCGGCCAGCTGGCGGTAAAGGTTGATGTCGGTGGCGTCCAGCGCGTCGGCCACGCGCACCTCGGCGGTGACCGAGTCGCTGCCTTCGTTGACCCCGCGGGCGGTGGCGATGTGCGAGTGCGCGTCCACCAGGCCGGGCGTGAGGTGCAGGCCGCGGGCTTCGATCACCTGCGCGCCGGACGGCGCGGCCAGCGTGGGGGCCACGGCGGCGATGCGGCCGTCTTGCACCAGCACGTCGGCGGCGGCCAAGGTGCCTTGCGGCCCCTGGGTCCAGACCGTGGCGCCGCGGATGAGCACCGTTTCGGCCGGCGCGGGGGCGATGCCGTAGGCGCCGTAGGGGTAGCGACCGTCCGTGATCGGCGTGGGCGGCGCTTCGACCGCGGCCGGCTTGGCCGTGTGCGGCGCGCTGCGCTTGGCCTGCCAGTCGACCAGGGGCTCGCCGCCACGGCGCAGGGTGCCGGTCAGGCGCTCGCCGCTTTGCTGCGCCACCACCTGCCAGTCGCCACACCCCAATTGCCACTGCGCGTCGTCCAGGGCCAGGGTGCAGGCACGCTCGCCGAGTTGGGCCGTGGGCTTGGCGCGGGGACCGCCCACGGTCAGCACGCTGTCGTCGGGCAGGGTCCAGCGGCCACGGGCGTCGGGCTGTCGCCAGGCGGCGTGCAGGTGCACCTGCTCGCCCACCACGGACAGCACCGGCTCGGCCTCGGGGTCGGTGAAGGGGTCGCCGCTCATCACCACGGCGTGGGCCAGCTTGCCCGGGGCCAGGGTGCCCAAGCGCGCGCTTTCGTTCAGCAGCGCGGCGGGCGTGGTGGTCAGGGCGGCCAAGGCGGCATCGGCACGCCAGCCGCGCTGAACCGCTTGGCGCACGCGGGG
Organism: Inhella crocodyli; assembly: GCF_004004565.1. Classification (GTDB taxonomy): domain Bacteria; phylum Pseudomonadota; class Gammaproteobacteria; order Burkholderiales; family Burkholderiaceae_C; genus Inhella; species Inhella crocodyli. The sequence goes on along the minus strand of NZ_SACM01000003.1, from coordinate 366,766 downwards.
CCAGAAGTCGCGCTCGGGCCGGCGCAGCCCGGCGGCGGTGAGGGCCACGGGCACACCGGCTTGCGCCAGCCAGGCGGCATTCGAAGGCGCGGCCTCCCAGTGCTGCAGCTCGTGCAGCGGGGCTTGCGCGCCGGCGTCGCCGGCCACCGCCGGGGCCTCGGGGAAGGCCAGGGGCACCAGCACGGTGGCCTGGCCCTTTTGCAGCGCCTGGAGGTGCCGGTACTCGTGGCCCGTGCCCTGCAGCACGAAGCGCTGGCGCAGGCCGAACTCGTCGCGCAGGGCCAGCCAGCGGCTGAGGTCTTGCTCGTCGCGGGCCTGGGCCACCACCAGCTGCTCGCCCTTCAGCACGGGCTGCAAGGCCGCCAGGCTGGCGTTGGGCGCGGCGCGGCCCGCGGCCTGCTGCCCGTACCAGCGGGCGTCCAGCAGGGTCTGGCGCAGCAACGCGGTCGCGCCCATCAAAGAGCTGGGGTAGCGGCCCCAGCCGAGCAGGTCGAAGCCCAGGTGTTGCGAGGGCGCGCTCGCCAGCACGGCGTCTTTTGCGTCGCGGCCGTCGCGCAGGGCCACCAGGGCGCCTTGGCCGCGCAGCACGCCGTGACCGGGGGCGGCCAGCACGGCGGTGAAGCCCAGCTGCCGCAGCGCGGCCACGGCCTCGGGCGTGGCCTCCCACTGCGAGGCCACCTGCTGCTCCGGGCGGACCATGGGGTTGCGCAGCGACAGGCTGCGCGCGACCGGCGCCGGGCCCTCGGGCCGCGCGGGCGCGCGGTTGCTGGCCGGGTCGAAGGGGTTGGCCACCGGCGCGGGCGGGGGTTCGCGCATGGCCGCGGGCACGCCCAGGGGGCTGGCCAGGTCGATGAAGCCGGCGTAGACGCTGCGCCCATTCAACGGCCACACGCGGGCGCCGGCCGGCACCGCCACGTTCGCGCCCACGGCCACGATGCGGCCGTCGCGCACCAGCAGGGTGCCGCGCTCGACCGCCTGGCCCGGGGCCAGCACCAAGCGCGCGTCGGTGAAGGCGTGCCAGGTGGACGGTGCTTCGCGCAGGCCGGCGGGGCGCTCGGTGTTCAGGGCTTGCGCCGCGGCGCTGACGGCCAGCAGGCCGCCCGCCAACAGGGTCAATGAACGAAGGATCAAGCCGGGCTCCTGCCGCCAACCAAAGGTCTGCACTCTAGGTGGCGCGCGCCGCCTCACCCCTTTGGGTTTGCGCCGCTTGACGCCCACACCGCCCCACAATGCCGCCGCCATGCCCGCCCACGCCACCACCGATCCAGGCACCGACGCCACGTCCGCTCACCAACCGCCGGTGTGCGCGGGTTGCGGCGGCCTGATGCGCTTCGAGCCGCGCAGCGGTGCACTCGCTTGCGTCGCTTGCGGCGGGCAAACGGTGTTGCCCGAAGGGGGCACGGTGGCCCGCGAAGCCGCCCTCGCCGAGCAGGACTACGAGGCGGCGCTGGAGCAGCGCGCCGGCAACGAGCCGGCCATCGAGCCGCAGGTCGTCACCTGCCCGCAGTGCGGCGCGCACACCCACTTCGACCCGAACGTGATGGCCAGCACCTGCGCCTTTTGCACGGCGCCGCTGAGCAGCGTGCAAGCGCAGGCCGAACGCTTGATTCGGCCGCAGGCGGTGTTGCCCTTTCGGCTCGACGACGCGGCGGCACGCCTGGCTTTCCAGCGCTGGATCGACAGCCGATGGTTCGCGCCCAATGCCCTGCGCCAGGCCGTGCGCGCGCCCGAAGGGCTGCGCGGCGCGTACCTGCCAGCCTGGTCCTTCGACGCGCGAACCGACACCGCTTACGCCGGCGATCGCGGCACCCACCGCGTGGAGGTGAGTGCGCGCACCGACGCCCAAGGCCGCGTGGTGACAGAGCGCCGCACCGTCACCGATTGGGAGCGCGTGCGCGGCGAGGTGCGCCACGACTTCGACGACGTGATCGTGGCCGCGTCGAACAGCCTGCCCGCAAGCCGCGACCAGGTGCTGGGCGAGGTGCCTGTGGCCCTGCTGCAGCCCTACGACCCGGCACTGCTGGCCGGCTTCACGGTGGAGGCCTACCAACTGGGCCTGCGCCCGGCCTTCGCCACGGCGCGCGAGCACTTCATGCTGCCCGTGCTGCGCGAGGCCGTGCGGCGCGACATCGGCGGCGACGAGCAGCGCATCGTGCAGATGAGCCCGCGGTTTTCCGAGGTCCGCTTCCGCCACCTGCTACTGCCGGTGTGGCTGGTGCATTACCGCTGGCAGGGCGAGCGCTGCCAGGTCGTCGTCAACGGGCACAGCGGCGCCGTGATGGGCGAGCGGCCTTGGTCGGCCTGGAAGATCGGCAGCGCCGTCGTGCTGGGCCTGCTGGCGGTGGCGCTGGCCACCTGGTGGTCCGGCCTGGGCCAATCGTTCTGAGTGAGGACCGAGGACCGTCCCAATGGACGGTCCGACGCCTCGCGAAGGACCGGCCGCCTACGAGCGGACGGGCATGGGTGAGGACCGAGGACCGTCCCAGTGGACGGTCCGACGCCTCACGAAGGACCGGCCGCCTGCAAGCGGACGGGCATGGGTGAGGACCCAGGACCGGCCGCCTGTGAGCGGCCGGGCGCGACGCTCAGGCCGGCGGTGGCCCGCCCACCAGCACCAGCTTGGCGGGGATCATGCGCACCTTCAGGTCCTGCAGGGTCAGCACCGCGCTGATGGCTTGGGCGGCCTGGGCGGTGTCGCGCCGGGCCGGGGACATCAGCGGCTCGCCGTTTTTGTTCAGCAAGGTGGCCACGATGGGCGTGTTGCCCGCCGCCCCACGCCGCACCACCACACCGCGCTCGCCGTTGGCCAGTTGCACCAGGGTGCCCGGCGGGAACACGCCCACCTCCTTGAGGATGGCCGCCGCGGCCGGCTGGGTCTTGCGGCTCAGGAAGAAGTCGCGCACGGCGCGGTCGGCCGGCATGGGGGCGCGGCTGGCGCGGGTGCTGAGCTTGGCGGTGTAGACGTCGGCCGCGCTGATCAGCTGGGCCAAGGGGCTGGGTTCGCGCGTGCCGGTGGGGTAGCCGGTGCCCTCGGGCGTTTCGTGGTGCTCGGCCACGGCGCGCAGCCAGTCGGCGTCGCTCACGCCATTGGCCTCGAGCATCTGCCGGCTTTCCAGTGGGTGCTGCTGCAAGGCCACCTTCTGCGGCGGCTTCAGCGGAAAGACCTGGTGGGCCAGGCGCCCCTGCAGTTCCAGCACCGACAGGTTCATGGTCAGCGCCACGCGCAGCGCGCGCCCCACCTCCTCGGCGCTGGCACCCAGGCGCTTGGCGGCGAGCACGGCCGCGATCCCGGTGTGCACGCCGTGGCGCACGCCGTACTGGTTCTCGCCCATGCCCTCTTGGCGCACCACTTGGAACAGGGCGAGGTCCGGGTCGCGCTCGATCAGCGCCAACAACGGCCCGCACAGCTCGTCCAGCGCGCCGGCAAAGTCGCCGTGCAAGCTCGCGCGCAGCATGCGGTTGGTTTGGTCCAGGGCCTCGGTCCAGAGCTCGGCCAGGGTCTCGGCGCCGACCTTGCGCGGGTCCCGCCGGCTGGCGTCCAGCTCGCCGCGGTCCACCAGGGCGCCACGCCCGAGCAGGGACTCGAGCTGGTCCTCGTTGGCGATGACCTGCCCCTTGGCCAGCAGCAGGCGGCCGTTGTCGTCCAGCACGCTGAAGGGCAGGGCCGCGCCCAGCTTCACGCGGTGCTGGACCGTGCGCAAGGCGATGTGGGGGGACGGGGCGTTCAACGTGGCATCGAAGGTGGCGCTGCCCCGCAGTGTGACCGCTTCATCGCGGCCCGGGCCCCCCGCACTTTCACGGCCCTGGGGTGCGTGTTGCAATTCCCTTCGATCTCCCGCGTTCCGCCCTGCCAGCGCCACGGCCATGTGCAACCTGTACCACGTCAGCCCCAAAGGCGACATCCACACCCACTTCCGCAGCGTCGTGCCCGAGGGCTACGTCGAGGGCACCGTGGGCCCGTACCAGCGCGGCGCCTTGGTGCGGCCGCAGGGCGATGGCTTGGTGTGCGAGCTGGGCCAGTGGGGCCTCATCGCCCCGGGCAGCCGCAGCGCGCGGCCCAGTTCGCGCGCCATCCTGACGAACAACGCCCGCGTCGAAACCGTGGCCGAGCGCCGCACCTACGCCCAGGCCTGGGCGCGGGGGCAGCGCTGCCTGATCCCCGCCGCTTGGTACCAAGAGCCCAACTGGGAAACCGGCAAGAACGTGTGGTGGCGCCTGCAGCGCCGCGATGGCCGCCCCTGGGCCTTGGCCGGCCTGTACGCGCACTGGACCGACCCCGCCACCGGCGAGATCGTGCCCAACTACACCTTGATCACCTGCAACTGCGACGGCCACCCCTTGCTGGGGCGCTTGCACAAGCCCGACCCGAACCTGCCGCCGCACGCGCAGGACAAGCGCGCCGTGGCCCACATGGACCCCGAGGACTGGGAGGCCTGGCTGTTCGGCACCCAGGCCGAGGCCCTGGCCCTGGTTCGGCCTTCGCCGGCCGAGGTGTTCGACCCAAGCGACGCGCAGCGCACCGACGCGCTGCTGCAGGCCCGCGCCGCCGCGCCGTCGGGGCCGGAGCAAACCTCCCTGCTCTGAGTCGCCCGCCGTTCACTCGCCGTTCGCGCCGCCGGATCGCCGTTCGGCGGCGAGGCTGGCGATTCGTCGCCCCGGGCTCGCGCCCCGCACCGGGGCCAGGAACCATGCGTTCATTCCCCACCCCACCGGAGCCCGGCCATGACCGACCTGAACGCTGCCACCCCCGCCCAACGCGCCGACGACATCGCCCTGCGCCGGCAAGCGCGCAAGCGCGTCGAGATGAAGATGGGCTTCCTCGTTCACCTGCTGGTGTTCGTGTGCGTGAACGGTGGCCTGTTCCTGCTCAGCAACCTGCACGACAACGCCCGCTGGCACGGCCTGCCGTTCTGGGGCTGGGGCCTGGGCCTGGCCATCCACGGCGTGGTGACCCTGGCGTCCTTGCAAGGGGCCGACCTGCGCGAGCGCCTGATGGCGGCCGAGTTGAAGGCCCTGCGCGAACGCGCGGCGCGCTGAGCGCCCCCAAGCCGGCCCGGGCCCCGTGCAAAGGGCGCCGGGCCTGGGGCCTGCGCGGCGGTCAGCGCAGGTCGAAGCGGTCCAGGTGCATCACCTTGGACCACGCGGCCACGAAGTCGCGCACGAACTTCTCGCCCGCGTCGGCCTGGGCGTAGACCTCGGCCAGCGCCCGCAGTTGCGAGTTCGAGCCGAAGACCAGGTCCACCACGGTGGCCGTGGTCTTCACGGCGCCGGACTTGCGGTCGCGGCCTTCGAGCACGTGGGGGTTGGCGCTCGAGCGCGACCACGTCGTGCCCATGTCCAGCAGCTGCACGAAGAAGTCGTTCGTCAGCTGCCCCGGGCGCTGCGTGAACACCCCGTGCTTCGCGCCGCCCGCGTTGGCGTCCAGCGCGCGCAGGCCGCCCACCAGCACCGTCATCTCGGGCGCGCTCAGGGTGAGCTGTTGGGCCTTGTCGATGAGCAGCTCGGCCGCCACGGCCTCGGTGCCCGGTGCGGCGAAGTTGCGGAAGCCATCGGCCCGGGGCTCCAGCCAGCCGAAGGAGTCCACGTCGGTCTGCTCCTGCGTGGCGTCGGTGCGGCCGGGTGTGAAGGGCACGCTCACCGCGTGGCCCGCGGCCTTCGCCGCGGCCTCCACGGCCGCGTCCCCGGCCAGCACGATCAGGTCGGCCAGCGACACGCGCTTGTCCCCCGGGGCCTTCGCGTTGAAGTCGCGCTGGATGCCCTCCAGCACGGCCAGCACCGTGGCCAGTTGCGCCGGGTCGTTGGCGGCCCAGTCCTTCTGCGGCGCGAGGCGGATGCGCGCGCCGTTGGCGCCGCCGCGCTTGTCGCTGCCGCGGAAGGTGCTGGCCGAGGCCCAGGCCGTGCGCACCAGGTCGGGCACGCCCAGGCCCGAGGCCAGCACCTGGGCCTTGAGCTGGGCCACGTCGGTGGCGTCGATCAGCGGGTGGTCCACGGCGGGCACGGGGTCTTGCCACACCAGCACCTCCTGGGGCACGAGCTTGCCCAGGTAGCGGGCGCGCGGGCCCATGTCGCGGTGGGTGAGCTTGAACCAGGCGCGGGCGAAGGCGTCGGCAAAGGCGGCTGGGTCCTGGTGGAAGCGGCGCGCCACTTTCTCAAAGCCCGGGTCGAAGCGCAGCGACAAGTCGGCCGTGGTCATCATCGGCGGGCTCTTTTTCGACGGGTCGTGCGCGTCGGGGATCAGGTGCTCGGGCTTGCAGTTCTTCGGCGTCCACTGGTGTGCGCCGGCCGGGCTCTTGGTGAGCTCCCACTCGTAGCCGAAGAGCATGTCGAAGTAGCCGTTGTCCCAGCGCGTGGGGTTCGGTTTCCAGGCGCCTTCGATGCCGCTGGTGGTGGTGTGCACGCCCTTGCCCGTGCCGAACCGGTTGATCCAGCCGAAGCCCTGGGCCTCGATCGGCGCGGCTTCGGGCTCGGGGCCCACCAGCTTGGGGTCGCCGGCACCGTGGGCCTTGCCGAAGGTGTGGCCGCCGGCCACCAGGGCCACGGTCTCTTCGTCGTTCATGGCCATGCGGGCGAAGGTCTCGCGCACGTCGCGGCCCGAGGCCACGGGGTCGGGGTTCCCGTTGGGGCCCTCGGGGTTCACGTAGATCAGGCCCATCTGCACGGCGGCCAGCGGGTTGTCGAGCTGGCGGTCGCCTTGGTAGCGCTCGTCGCCCAGCCAGGTGCGCTCCTTGCCCCAGTCGATGTCTTCTTCTGGCGCCCAGATGTCCTCGCGGCCGCCGGCAAAGCCGAAGGTCTTGAAGCCCATGGACTCCAGCGCGACGTTGCCGGCCAGGATGAACAAATCGGCCCAGGACAGGCGGTTGCCGTACTTCTGCTTGATGGGCCAAAGCAGGCGGCGGCCTTTGTCCAAGTTGCCGTTGTCGGGCCAGCTGTTCAGCGGCGCGAAGCGCTGGTTGCCCGTGCCCGCGCCGCCGCGGCCGTCTTGCACGCGGTAGGTGCCGGCGGCGTGCCAAGCCAAGCGGATCATCAAGCCGCCGTAGTGGCCCCAGTCGGCCGGCCACCAGTCTTGGGAGTCGGTCATCAGGGCCGTGAGGTCGGCCACCACGGCGTCCAGGTCCAGCTTCTGGAACTCGGCCGCGTAGTCGAAGTCGGCCCCCAAGGGGTTCGACGCCGGGGCGTGCTGGTGCAGCACGTTCACGCGCAACTGGTTCGGCCACCAGTCGGCATTGGTGCGCACTTGGTGCGTGGCGGCGGCGGCCACGGCGGTGGCGTGGAAGGGGCACTGGGACGTGGCGGACATGGGCGACTCCGGGGAGGGCTGTGACGATGACGAATAGTTTCTGCAAAAGAAACTATTTGCGCCAATTGACAACGGCAATGGATTCCATAGTCCCCTGCGCCGGCCACCGTCCCTCCGATCTGGCGCAAACTGACAGGCCTTGACCGACCGGAGGCCTGTGCGTGGAGCCCGACCTTGCTCAGTTGTCGATCGCCGTGCCGGCGGCCCAGTCGGTCGAGCGGCTGGTGCGCCCGCTGCTCCGCCTGCTGGGCAACGCCTTGGGCCTGGAATCGACCTACCTCGCCACCGTCGACCTGGCCGCCGGTGCGCACCTCATCCGCTTCTCCCACAACACGGGTTCCTTGCAGGTGCCCGAGGGCCTCGTGAGTCGGTGGAACGACACCCTGTGCAAGCGCGCGCTGGACGCCGGCCACACGGCCGTGAGCGACGTGCCTCAGCGTTGGGGCGATGCGCCAACGGCCCGCGCCCTGGGCATCCAAACCTTCGTCAGCGAGCCCATCCGCGGCGAGGACGGCGCCCTGCTGGGCACCTTGTGTGCAGCCAGTGCCCAGTCGCGCACCGTGGGCCCCGACGCCGAGGCCCTGCTGAAGCTGTTTTCGGGCTTGGTGGCCAGCCTCATCGAGCGCGAGCGCCTGGTGGCGGCGCTGCACGCGGCGAACGCCACGCTGGCCGATTACGCCCTGCGCGACGCCCTGACCGGCCTGCCCAACCGCCGGGCTTTGATGGACGAGTTGCAGCGCCTGCTGGCCCGGGCCCAGCGGGAGAACCGCTGCCTCTTGGTGGGCGTGGTCGACCTGGACGACTTCAAGGCCATCAACGACCACCACGGTCACCAAGCCGGGGACCGCTTCTTGCAGGCCGTGGCCACCCGCCTGTTGGCCAGCCTGCGCGGCGGCGACCTCGTGGGGCGCCTGGGTGGCGACGAGTTCTTGCTTTTGGCCTTGGGGCCGGGTGTGTCGCCCGCGTCGCCGCCCTCGCGGATCGACACCGGCGAGCCCGCCTCGGCGGCCCAGCACTGGGCCGAGCGCAGCGCGCAGGCCTGCCTGGGCGATTACGACTTGGGCGCCGGGCTGACGCTGGCCTACGGCGGCGCCAGCGTGGGCGTGGTGGCCTTGCACCCGCAGGGCCTGGCCGCCGACGCCGCGCTGCGCGAGGCCGATGCCCGCATGTACGAGGTCAAGCGCGCACGCAAGCTCGCGCGCTGACCTTGGCGCGCGGGTTCAGCGGCTGGCGGCCTTCTTGCCCGGGGCCTGGGTGAACAGTGCGGCGGCGCGGCCCTTGAGCTCCAGCAGCTCGGTGGGCGTCACCGAGTAGCGCGTGCCCATGGCGTCGACCTCGACGCGGAACTCCACCTCGCGGCTGCCGTTGCTCAGGATGCCGACGCTGAACTCGTAGTCCTCCTTGGCGCCGGGCAGGCCCTCGGTGGCGGCGTCGTAGTCCTCGTAGCGGACGTTGCGGATCTCACCGCTGGCCAAGTCCAGCTCGCCCTGCGCGCGAATCTCGCTGTCGCTGAGTTCGTCAATGATGGTGATGGGGAGCTTGAGGTCCATGTTGTTCGCTTGAGAAAAGGGAGGGCGCGAAAGTTGCGCAATCCGCGATTTTCGCCGGGCCTGCCTACACTGCCGCCCGACCCCACTCCGACGCGGCCTGTTGGCCCTCGGCGCGGGGTCATTCGCTGGGGGTGTTGGTTGGGCCGAGCGGCCCGGCCGACTGAGAGAGTCCCTTTGAACCTGACCAGAAGCGCTTCGCGGCGCTTCGGAGTCCCCGACCGGGGATTCGAGGTAATCCTCGCGCAGGGAAGCACGCTCACAGGTCGCCGGTGCGCTCTTTCACGCGCCGGCCTCGCGGCCCCGGGCGCATGCCGAACTGCCATTGCCAACGACGCACATGGCCCACCGCAAACCTTCCTTCCTGCAACGCCTCCGGCCCTCGCTGCTGGCGGCCTCCTTGTTCGCCGGCACCGCCGCCTCGGCCCAGCCCGCGCAGCCCGCCCCGACCCCGCCGAACCACGTGATCGCCGAGATCCAGGTCCTTCCCCGGCCCACGGGCACGGCCAGCGACCGCTACAAGCACGTCGACGCCGCCATCGCCGTCATCCAGGCCTCGGGCCTGCGTTACGAGGTGCACGCCCTGGGCACCGTGATCGAGGGCCCGGCCGAGAAGATCTGGCCCCTGCTGCAGGCCATCCACCAGGCCACGCTGGAGGCGGGCGCCGAGCGCACGATGAGCGTGATCAAGGTCAGCAGTTCGGCCCAGGCCGGCGGACCGAAGGTCGAAGACCTGGTGCGCAAGTTCCGGCCCTGAGGCCGCGCGGCGCCGCAGGCTTCAGGACGGCAGCTTGCCCGGCTTGTAGGGCAGGCTGCTGCTGTGGCGGCGCCAGTAACGCGCCGCCTCGCCCGAGCGGATCAGCGGGATCAGCACGGCGTCCAGCTCCGGCAGGCGGGCCGCCGCTGCGCTGGTCTTGCCCGCGATCAGGTGCGTGGTCGGGGCGGTGGCATCGGGCACGGGGCCGTGCACCAGGTCCTCGTCGGCCAGCAGGTCCTGCCCGACGTCCTTCAAGCGCAGGATGACCTCCAGCTCCTCGACGAAGTAGTCGCAGCGCCCGAGCTTGAGCTTGGTGATCAGCTTGGCGTAGGTGTTCACGCCCGTGTCCAGGTCCGCCGGGCCCAGGTCGTAGTGCGCGTAACTCGCCCCCGTCAAACCGCAGCCGGCGTAGCGCTTGAGGTCGGCCTTGCTCCGCACGTCGACCGGGCGATCGCGCATGGAGAAGACCTGCGGCGTCAGCGCACGCAAAGGCACCGAGTAGGCGAAGCGGCGCGCGCGCTCTTCGCTGTAGTACGCGCCGTAGGCGAAGTCGGTGCGGCCGTCTTCCACCTCCTTCATGCAGCGCGCCCAGGGGTAGTGGCCGATCCAGCGCACCTTCACGCCCAGCCGGGCGAAGGCCTCGTTCATCAGGTCCACGCCAAAACCCGTCAGGGCTTGCGTCTTGTGGCCCTGCGCGTCGCGCACCCAGTACACCGAAGGCGGCGGGTCGGGGTCGGCGCAGACCGTGACCTCCCGCTCGTTCGCCGCCACGCCCGACACCGCCAAGGCGCCGAGCAGTCCCACCATCGCCGCTGTTTTCATGTGTTGCTCCCTGGATCCTCCGGCGTGGCGCCAGTGTCCTGCTTTATGCCGCGGGACAGAAGCCCGCAACGCACCCAGGTGCTTGGCTAGAACTTCGTGGGTCGGTCATGGGGCAAGATGAACGGTGATTCGCCCGTTCGGCGCCGCCGTTCGATTCGCCCCCTGCCTGCCTGCCTGCGACCGCTCCGCCCCATGCTTCGATACGAAACCCTCCCCGTCACGCCCTTTCAACAGAACTGCTCGCTGGTCTGGTGCGACCGGACGAACGAGGCCGCGCTGATCGACCCGGGGGGCGAAATCCCACGCCTGTTGGCCGCCGTCAAGGCGCGGGGACTGACGCTCAAGGCGCTGTGGCTGACGCACGCCCACATCGATCACGCCGGCGCCACGGGCCAGCTGGCGCGCGAGCAGGACCTGCCCATCGTGGGGCCGCACCCGGGCGACCAGTTTTGGATCGACGGCTTGCCGCAGCAGAGCCAGATGTTCGGCTTCCCGCCGGCCGAGCACTTCACGCCCACGCGCTGGTTGGCCGACGGCGACACGGTGCAACTGGGCGACGAGACCCTGAGCGTGCGCCACTGCCCCGGCCACACGCCGGGCCACGTGGTGTTCCACAGCGCCAGCGCCCAGCGCGCCTTCGTGGGCGACGTGCTGTTCGCCGGCTCCATCGGGCGCACCGACTTCCCGCAGGGCAATTACGACCAGCTGATCGCCTCCATCACCCAGCGCCTGTGGCCGATGGGGGACGAGACGGTGTTCATCCCCGGCCACGGGCCGGAGAGCAGCTTCGGCGCCGAGCGGCGCAGCAACCCCTTCGTGGCCGACGCGGCTTTGGGTCGCCGCTGAGTCGCTGGGGGCGAAGCCGCCAAAAGTGTGCGTTAGTTCGCACTTTTCGCGGCGACGGCTCGTTCGAACGCGGGGGGGCGTGTCAGTGCGCCGTCAGGGCCGCCTTTCGACAATTCAGGCCATGCCAGCAAGCCCTGCTGGCGCGTTCCGATTGCCCTTGATGTCCGCCCGCCACACGCCCCCCTTCCTGCTCGTTTCCGCCCTGCTGTCGTTCCCGGCGGCGTCGGAGGCCGCGTCGCGGTGGGACTTGGAGCAGGTGCGCCGCTTGGCGGACGAAGGCGCTGCGCTGCACCAAGCCAGCGACGCCGCAGCCCCCAAGGCCCTGCCCGACTGGGTGCTGACGGCGCCGCGCACCCTGCTCGGTGCGGCGGCCACGGTGGCGCCGCCCGCCGCGGCCCTGCCGCCGGCCAACATCCACGCCACCGTGGCCGGCCTGAGCCAGCGCCTGGCCGCCCTGGCTCCCACCGGCGAGGTCGATGCCTTTGGCGTGGACATGCGCCTGGGCCCCAGCCGCGCCGTGCGCGGGGTGCACGTTTACGAGGTGGACGACAGCCTGCTCAAGGCCTTCACGCTCGACACCGTGGTCGGCCCCGACGAGTGGGTGGTGGTGAACCTGCGCGGCGCGCAGCAGGTCGAGTTCGAGCCCGACTTCGCCGGCAGCGGCCTGAGCGCCGTGGCCGACCGGCTGATCTTCAACGTGGTCAACGCCAGCGACGTGCTGGTGCGCAGCGGCACTGGCCTGCTGCTGGCCCCGCACGCCGACTTGGTGGCCGCCAGCAGCGGCCACTGGGACGGCATGGTGGTGGCCGACGACCGCCGCCTGCGCGGCGAGATCGGCCGCGAGTCGCTGCGCGAACGCCGCGCCGTGCCCCGCCCCGAGCCCGAGCCGCTGACGGCCGAGGGCATGCTGCTGCTGTCGCGCCACCCGCGCAGCGCCTGAATCAATCCAGGGCGGTGTAACGCCACAGGTCCCGCGTGAAGCGGTGGCGGCGGTAGCCGCGCACCTGGGCGTGGCTGATGTCCACGCGCAGCGCGTGGCTGTGCGCCAGGTAGGGCATGTAGGCCAGCATCCAGCGCTGGGCCTCGCGGATGGCAGCCAGGCGCTCGGGCCCGTCGGGCAGCGCGCGTTGGGCCTCGTAGGCCCGGTCGAAGGCCGGCAGTTGAAAGCGCGCGTCGTTGCTCTGCCCGCTGTTGGGCCCGTAGGCCAGCGCGAGGAAGAAGTCGCCGTCGGGGAACTGCGTGGTCCAGGCGAAGCTCCACATCTGCAGGCGCCCGGCCAGTGAGTTTTTGATCAGCTCGCCGAACTGCCCCACCTCGAAGCGCATGCGCAGGCCCACGGCGCGCATTTGCTTCTCCCACAGCTCGTTGATCTGGCGCTGCCGCGCGTCTTGCACGCCGGCCATGCGCAGCACCAGGGGGCGGCCGTCGGGGTGCTCGCGCCAGCCGTCGCCGTCCACGTCGCGGTAGCCGTGCACGTCCAGCAGGGCCTTGGCGCGGGCCAGGTCGCCAGCGCCCATCTCGGTCTTGAGCGTGGGGTCGTAGCCTGTGACGCCGGGGGGCATCAGCGATTGGGCCGGCAGGCCTTGGTTGCGGAACACCAGGCGCAGCTCCGCCGCGTTGTCGTAGGCCAGCGCGATGGCGCGGCGCAGGGCCACGCGCGCGGGGCTCAGGCCGCCCAGGTCGGGGTCTTGGCAGTTGAAGAAGGTCTGGCGCACGCTGGCGTCCAGGAAGCGGTGCACCTGCACGCCGCGGGCCACGAGGTTGGGCGCCAATCGACCGTTCGGCAGCGCCAAGCTGGCCACGCCCTGGGGCAACTCCATGGCGTCGATGTCGCCGCCCACGAAGGCCAGCCAGCGCGGCTGCTCCTCTTGGATGATGTGGACCTCGACCTCGTCCACCATGGGCAGGCGCCGGCCCTGCAAGCGCGCGGCCAAGGCCACGGCCTCGGGGTCGTCCGGCGGCGGCGTGGCCGCGTAGCGCTCGTCGCGAAAGCCGGGGTTGCGCGCCAGCAGGATGCGCGAGCCGCGGCGCCAGTCCTTCAGCACGAAGGGCCCGGTGCCCACGGGGTGGGCGCCGATTTGGTCGCCGTAGGCCTCGACGACCTCGCGCGCCATGGCGCCGGTCAAGCCCGAGGCCGCGAAGAGGGCCACGAAGCGCGGTGATGGGCGCGACAGACGCACCTCGAAGCGGTAGCGGTCCAGCACGCGCAGGCCCGGCACGGGGGCGTCGTAGTCCAACCCGGTCTTGGCCGCGATGGCGCGCTGGCGCAACTCGCTCAGGCCCAGCAGGCCCTCGTTCTCGAACAGGTACAGGTGCTCGCTGGGGATGCGTGGGTCGTAGTAGCGCTTGATGCTGTAGACGTAGTCGGCCGCCACCAGCTCGCGCCGCCGACCGCCAAAGGCCGGGTCGTCGGAAAAGAAGATGCCGGGCCGCACCGTGAACACGAAGCGGCGGTGGTCGTCGCTCACCTCGGGCAGCGCGGCGGCGGTCAGCGGGCGCAGCCGCGCCGGCTCGGCCAGGGGGTCGTAGGTGAGCAGGGGCTCGAAGATGTGGGCGTTGACGGTGACCGAGGTGCGGTCGGACACGCGCGGGGGGTCGAAGGCGACCTCGGCGATGTCGGCCGCCACGCGCAGGCGCTTGGCCCCGCCGGCCTGCGCCCCAGCGGGCGCGCTCAGGCCAGCGCTCAGGCCCAGCCCGGTCAGCGCCAAAGCCGTGCGGCGGTCCAGCGCGCTCATCGCGTCAGCACCAACCAGCCCACGGTGAGCCCCAGGCTGCCCAGCGCCGCGGGCGCGGCCAGGCGCAGGTGCTGGCGCCAATCGATGGCCACGCCTTGCTTGGCGGCCAGGTCCACCACGATGAGGTTGGCGATGGAGCCCACCAGCAGCAGGTTGCCGGCCAAGGTGCTGACCAGCGCCAAGAGCATGCCGGCCTCCTGCGGGTTCGGGCCCAGGTGGGGCAGCAGCAGCATCACCGCCGGCACGTTGGAGACGAGGTTGCTCAGCAGCACGCTCACCAGGGTCAGCGTGCCGGGCTCGTGCAGGTGGATGCCCTGCGTGGCGCCCCACGCCACCGCCTGCGCCGCGACGCCCGTGGTTTGGAAGGCGTGGTTGACCACGAACAAGCCCATGAACAGCAGCAGCAGCGACCAGTCGACGTAGCCCATCACCTCGGCGCTGTGCAGGCGCCGGCTGAGCAGCAGCACGCCGGCACCGATCAGCGCGGCCAGCTCGCGCGGGAAGTCGGTGAACAAGAACACGCCCATCAGCACGGCGGCCACGCTCAGGCCCTTGGCGGTTTGCCAGGCGTCGAAGGGCGGGGTGTCGTGGCCGTTGAGCGCGGGGGGCGCGCGCTCGGCCCAGCCGGCGCGGCCCGTGCCGTGCACCAGCCACACCCACAGCATGACGAGGCTCAAGACCACCGGCACCGCGGCATGGCGCAGGTGGTCGGCGAAGTGCAGCTTCAGCATCGAGCCGATGAGCATGTTCTGTGGGTTGCCGATCAGCGTGGCCGCCGAGCCGATGTTGGCTGCGCAGGCCAGGCCGATCAAAAAGGGCACGGGGGGCATTGCGCGTTGGCGGCACAGCGCCACCACCACGGGCGTGACGGCCAGGCAGACCACGTCGTTCGAAAACACGGCCGACAGCGCCGCGCTCACGGCGATCAAGGCGCCCAGCAGCATCGGGCCCGACCAGGGCAGCGCCCCCACGCCGCGCGTGACGGCGCCGAAGAAGCCGCCCAGGCGCATTTGCGCCGCCACCACCATGAAGGCGAAGAGCAGCACGATGGTGGGCAGGTCCACGGTCTGCGCCGCTTCGGTGACGCTCCAGCCCGTGAGCGGGATCACCGCGATGGCGCCCAACAGCGCCACGCCCGTGCGGTCCAGGCGCAGCTTGGGCAGGCCGCCGAGGAACATGCCGGCGTACACGGTGGCGAAGATGGCGACGAGGCCCCAGTCCACGCTGCCGTGGCCCAGGACGGTGAGGGAGCCGTTCATGGGCGGCGAGTGTCGCGCGCCGGGCGCGCCCGCGGCCTCAAAGCGCTTCGTCGCGCAGGCGCCGGCTGGCGTCGCGGTTGGCCAGCAGCTCGGTGCCGTCGCGCATGCGGATCTGCAACTGGCTTTGCTCGTCGGGCTTCATGCTCTCGACGAAGTCCAGGTTCACGATGGCGTTGCGGTGCACGCGCAAGAAGCGGCTCGGGTCGAGCTTGGCCTCCAGGTCGGTCAGCGCCATGCGCACCAGGTAGCTGTTGCCGCGGGCCGTGATCTGCGTGTACTTCAGGTCGGACTTGAGGTGCTCGATGTCGGCCAGGGCCACGGGGAAGATGCGGCCGCGGTCGCGCACCAGGATGCGGGTCAGCGGGGCGTCATGCCTGTCCCGCTCGCCCAGCGCGGCTTGGGCCGCTTGTTGCCGCTCCTGCGGCGGCAAGGCCTCGTGCAGCGCGCGCTGCACCGCGGCGTCGAAGCGCTCTTGCGTGAAGGGCTTGAGCAGGTAGTCGACCGCGTTGAGTTCGAAGGCCGTGACGGCGTGCTGGTCGTAGGCGGTGGTGAAGATCAGCGGCGGCACGGTGTCGAGCTGGCGCACCACCTCCAGGCCGGTGAGCTCGGGCATCTGGATGTCCATGAACACGAGGTCGGGCTGCAGCGCGCGGATGAGCTTGAGCGCCTGCGCGCCGTCGGCGGCCTCGCCCACCAGGACCAGTTGGGGCTGCTCGGCGATGAAGTCGCGCAGGGTGTCGCGGGCCAGGGGCTCGTCTTCGCAGATCAGCACGCGGATGGGGGTCATGGGGCGCTCTCTGGGGCGGTGACGGGGAGTTGCAGGCGGACGGCGAAGCCCTGTCCGGGCGACGAGGCCAGTTCGAACTGGGCGGCCGCGCCGTAACGCAGCGCCAGCCGGCGCTGGACCGTGGGCAGGCCCAGGCCGGTGCCCGTGGGCAAGCCGCCGTCGGCGGGCAGCGTGCAGCCGGGGCCGTCGTCGGCCACCTCGATGTGCAGGCGATCGCCCTCGCAGTGCACCGCCACGCGCAGGGTGCCGGGCGTGCTGCGGGGGTTGAAGGCGTGCTTGAGGCTGTTCTCCACCAGCGGCTGCACGGTGAGCGCGGGCACGGTGGCACGCAGGGCGTCCTCGTCCACGTCCCAATCGAGCCGCAGGCGCTCGCCCAAGCGCAGGGCCTCGAGTGCCAGGTACTGCTCGGTGAACGCCAACTCGTCGCGCAGCAGCACCTGGTCGTGGCCGCTGCGCTCGGTGTCCAGCACGTAGCGCAGCATGTCGCTGAAGCGGTGCAGCGCGGCCTCGGCGCGCTTGGGCTCTTTGCGCACCAGGGCCAGGATGCTGTGCAGGGTGTTGAACAAGAAGTGCGGGTTGAGCTTGTTGCGCAGCGCCGCCAGCTCGGTTTGCGCCAGCAGGGCCTGGGCTTGCGCGGCGGCGGCGCCGGCCTCCCGGGCGCGCTCGATGGCGCGGTAGGCGCTGAAGCCCCCGGCCGCGGCCCAGTACATCATCATGAGCCACATCGACTGCCACAGGAACCAGTTGGCGCGCGCGCCCTCGGCCGCGGCCACGCTGTAACGCAGGGCGATGACCCCCCAGGTCAGGCCGTGCGCCGTGACGGCGAAGACCAGGGCCATGCCGGCGTGGTTGAGCAGTTGGCGCCGGGCCGAGAAGCCGCGCGCGGCCATCCAGCCGGTGAAGGGCCACACGCCCAGCAGCAGCAGCAGGGCCGGGCCGATGTTCTGCGCCATGCCGTGCAGCGCGCTCCACAGGTTGAAGCCGCGGCTCCAGACGCCGTCGGTCTCCACCGCCACGAGGTACACCAGCACCAAGGGCAGCAGCCCCAGCGCGTAGTAGCGCAGCACGTCGGGCGGCGGCAGCAGGGCGGCGAGGCGAGGCGGGTTCATGCGCCCCATTGTGGGCACGCCCACCCGGCGTGCCGGGCGGTTTGCGACGGGGACACGGCCCCGGGGCCTGGATTGAGGATCAGGCCTGGGCCGGCGGGAAGCGCTGGTCGGGCTTGGGCGCCCGGTTGAACAGGCCGGTGACCTTGGGCAGGTTGGCCTGGATGTCGCGGATGCGCGTGGGCCCGCTGGGGTGCGTGCTCAGCCACTGCGGCGGGCCGCCCTTGTTGGCGCGGCCCATCTTTTCCCACAGGCTGATGCCGGCCGCCGGGTCGTAGCCGGCGCGGGCGGCCAGGTCCATGCCCACCAGGTCGGCCTCGCTCTCGTCCTCGCGGCCCCAGCCGCGCGCGGCCAGTTGGGTGAAGAGGTCGGCCCCGGCCGTGGCGGTGTTGCCCAGGCCGAACAGGCTGGACACCACGCTGACGCCGACCCGCCGCGACAGCTCCTTGCCCATGCGCTCGCGGGCGTGCTCGCGCAGCGCGTGGGCGATCTCGTGGCCCATGATGGTGGCCACCTCGTCGTCGCTGAGTTGCAGTTGCACCAGGATGCCCGTGTAGAAGGCGATCTTGCCGCCGGGCATGCAAAAGGCGTTGAGCTGCTTGCTGGCCAGCACGTTGACCTCCCACTGCCAATCGCGCGCCGCCGCGTTCCAGGGCGGCGCGAACGGCAAGAGACGCTGCGCGATGTAGCGCAGGCGCACCACCTGGGGGTGGCTGCCGGGCAGCAGGGCGTTCTGCGCGAAGGCCTCGCGCTTGAGTTGCGTGTACTGCTGCGCCCCCAGTTGCTCCACCTGACCGGCCGGCACCAGCCTGGTGAAGCGGCTGGTGCGGCCCACGTCGATGCCCTCTTGCGCCAGCGCGGCGCTCGCGCCCCCCGCCACCAGCAGGCCGGTGAACAGGCGCCGTGTCGTGGGCGTGGGGTGGCAGTCGCAGCGGCCCCAGCCGTGCGGGGGCGCGCTGGGCAGGTGGGGGTCGTGGTCGGGCAGCAGGTTCATGGCGGTGATTGTGGTCAGTCGTCGGCCGGCGTGTCACCTTTGGGGCGATCGAGCGCCGAGATGGGGGCGCGCAGGGCCCACAACAAGAGCACGCCCGGCACGGCGAAGGCGATCGACACGAGGAAGAAGGTGGGCCAGCCGATGCTCTCGGCCAGCACGCCGGCCAGCGGCCCCACCCAGACCCGGCCCACCGAGGCCAGGGCCGACAGGAGCGCGAACTGCGTGGCCGAGTAGCGCTGCTGGCACAGGGCCATCATGAAGGCGAGGAAGGCGGCGGTGCCCATGCCGCCGCACAGGTTGTCGATGGCCACCACCATCAGGAGGCCCCCATCGAGCCGGGTCTCGGTGGCCAGTTTCACGATGGTCCAGTCGAAGGCCGGCACGGTCACCGCGCCCATCTGCCCGGCGCCTTGCACCGCCAGCCACCAAAAGCCGAGGTTGCTGACGCCCTGCAGCACGGCGAAGGCCAGCAGCGCGCGAAACAGGCCCAGGCGCAGCATCAGCAGGCCGCCCAGCAGCGCACCGCCGATGCTCAGCCACAGGCCGAAGAGCTTGTTGGCCACGCCCACCTCGGCGCTGCCGAAGCCCACGCCGGTCAGCAAAAACGGTGTGAGCAGGCTCACCGAGAAGGCGTCGCCCAGCTTGTAGAGCACGATCAGCGCCAGCATGGCCTTGGCACCGGGCTGGGCCAGGTAGTCGTTCAGGCCGCTGAGCAGGGTGCCAAAGCGCGCGCGCCGGGCCGTGTAGGCCGCCAGCGGCCCCACCACGGCCAGGCCCAGCAGCAGCACCGCCAGGTCGGCCCACTTCTTGCCCAAGGGCGTGGCCGGGGCCAGCAGGGCCTGCACCGCCGGCTCCAGCACCTGCTGCGTGAGCACCACGCCCGCTGCCACGGCGGCCACCACGGCGGCGAAGCCGACGAGGTCGCGCCGCGCATCGGTCTCGGGCCGCAGGGTGCGCGGCAGGCGGGGGCTGGCGGCGAGCGTCAGCACGGCGGCGCCCAGCATGGTCAGCGCGAAGCCGCGGTACACCGTGGGCCAACTCAAGGCCCCGGCGGCCGGGTCGACCCAGATGAAGGCCAGCCCGCCGCTGACCACCATGGCCAGGCGGTAGCCCAAGGTGTTGAGGCTGGCGCCCAGCGCGCGCTCGTCGGGCGGCAGCAGGTCGGCGCGGTAGGCGTCGTAGGCGGCGTCTTGGCTGGCGCTCAGGAAGGCGATCAGCACCGCCAGCGCGGCGAAGGGGCCGAGCTGCGTGGCCGGGTCCAACTGCGAGATGCCCCACAGCGCGGCGGCCAGCAGGGCCTGCGTCAAGGCGATCCACCCCCGACGCCGCCCAAACAAAGGAAGGTCGAAGCGATCGATCAGCGGCGCCCACAGGAACTTGAAGGTGTAGGGCAGGCCCACCAGCGTGAGGAAGCCGATGGTGGCCAGGCTCAGGCCGCTTTGCGTCAACCAGCCCTGCATGGCCTGGCCGCTGAGCGCCAGGGGCAGGCCCGAGGCGAAGCCCAAGAGGACGACGATGGCGAGGCGGTGCAGGCGGGCGAAGAGCATGTCGGTCGGAGGGGGAAGCGGGGGGCGGGCGGCGCGGGATCGTAGGCCCGACCACAATGCGGGCATGTCGCCGCCTGACGCCCCCTCGTTCCGCGCCGCGCTCGGGCTGTTCGCCACGGGCGTCACCATCGTGACCGCACGCGCGGCCGACGGCACGCCGGTGGGCTTGACGGCCAACAGCTTCAACTCCGTCAGCCTCGGCCCGCCCCTGGTGCTGTGGAGCCTGCGCACGGCGGCGCACACCATGCCCACCTTCGCGCGGGGCAGCCACTACGCCATCCACATCCTGGCGGCCGAGCAGATCGAGCTGGCCAAGCGCTTCGCCACGCGCGACATCGACCGCTTTGCCGGCTTGGTGACCGAAGACGGGGCCGGCGGCGTGCCGCTGATCCCGGGCTGTGCCGCGGTGTTCGAGTGCGCCAACCGCAGCCAGTACGAAGAGGGCGACCACGTGATCTTCGTGGGCGAGGTGGAACGCTGTGTCCACCGTGCGGGCGCCCAGCCGCTGATCTTCCACGGCGGGCGCTATTTCACCGAACTACCCCTGTAGGCGCCCCACCGGGAAGGGGGCGGGAAGGCGGTCGCGCCGGGCCCAGGCCCAAGCGCCCAAGGCCAGCGCGGCCAACACGCCCAGGCCGAGACTCAGGCCCGAAGGGAGCGCCAGCTTCTCGGCCACGGTGCCCGTCAGCGTGCCGCCGCCCAACACCGCCAAGCTGGCCACCTGCACGCTGCGCGTGCTGCGCAAGCCGCTGTCTTTCAGCCGCGCCCAGTCGCGCCAGGCCAGCCGCACCAAGGGCAAGCAGCCCGCCGCGAAGCCCGCCACGAAACCCTGGGCGTCGGCGCTGCCGAAGACGCCGACCAACACCCAGGTGCCGGCGGTGCACAGCCCCCAGCCGATGAGGAACTGCCGCACCTGGTAAGCGGCCCAGGCGTCGCGCAAGGCCCGGCCCTGGGGCACCCCGGGTGCCAGCATCAGCAGGCCTTGTTCGCGCCGCCGCGCCGACAGCGCGCCGCTGAGCTGCATCAAGGGGTTCAGGCCCATGCTGAACAAGCCCATGCACAGGCCGTAGCGCATGGCGTCCATCGGCGACTGGCCGCTGCGACTTGGGGGCAGCCACAGGAAGAGCGCCACCAGGGGCAGCATCACGAACAGCAGCACCAGCAGGGCCACGCCCAGTTGGCGCGCCCAGTGCGAGGGGCCGGCCAGCACGAGGTTGAGCCGCCCGATCGCGGCGGGCGACACGCCGGGCTGCAACTGGCGCGCCATCAGCGCCTGCCAGGGCAGCGCGGCCAGCCGGTGCAGGCTGCCCGTCCAGCCGGTTTGGTGCTTGGCCGGCAGCCCTTGGCCCGACTGCATGGCACGGTTCAGGGCCAGCATCCGGTCGCGCCGCTCGGTGTGGCGGCGGTGTGCGCCGTTGCCGTCGCCGATCGCACGCCGCAGCAGCAGCCCCAGCACCAGGGCCCCGAGCGCCAAGAACAGCGGGCCTTGCAGGGGGTCGCTCAACACGGCCAGGGCGGCGTCGCGCGCGGCCACCAGGTCCGCGCGGAAGCGGCGCAGCTGCGACAGGCCGCCGAAGAAGGCGACGCTCACCGGGAGCCAGAGCACGGGGTGGCGGATCAGCCAGGTCAGTGCGAACAGCAGCAGGCCGCCGCCGGCCGCCCAGGCCGCCCAGCGGTCCCAGGCCCCCAAGGACGCGGCCACCAGCAGCACCCCGAGTGCGGTGAAGACCAGCCATTGCGCCACCAGGCTGCGCCGCAGGGCCTGTGCATGGCCGGGCACCAGGCGCGCGAGCGTGGCCCGGTTTTGCTGCAACAGGGCCTCGACCTGCACCCACCACAGACCGACCCAGGCCACGGCGCTGACCATGCCCGCGAGGAAGTCGTGCGACAGGGCCGTGGCCCGTGGCAACAGCCACAGCGCCAGCGCCGCCAGCACCAAACCGGCCGCCAGGGGGCGCGTTTGGCCTGCGTTGTGCATGCCGCGCCAGGTGTGGGCGGCCAACGGGAACCAAGGGGATCGCGACATGCTCAGGCGTCCTTTGCAAGGGGGTCGACCGCGTCGACGAGGCCGGCATGACCGGTCGGCCAGGGGGCGCTGCGGGGCAGGGGCCGCCAGCGCCAGGCCAAGCAGGCACCCAACAGGCCGGCGGCGATGGCCACGGTGCCCAGGGGCGGGCCACCGGCCGCCGGCAGGGCCGCCACGGCGCCGCACACCGCTGCCCAAGCGCTGACCCAGTTCATCCAGGTGCCGCGGGGCGCGCCCTGGTGCTGCCAACGGGTCAGGGGCACGAGCAGCGCCGCCGGGGCCGCCACCAGGCAGCCCGCCAAGGCGTGGGGCCACAGGCCGGGGCCCCAGGCCAGGCTCGCGGCCACGGCCGGTACGGCGTGCAAGAACCAGCCGCCGATCGCGTGCCGGCGCAACTGCGCCCGCCACGCCCGCCCCAGGGCCTCGCCCTGGGGCAGCCCGGGCAGCAGGCGCAACAGGGCCTGTTCGGCGCGCGTGCTCCAGTGCTCGGTCAGCGTCGCGCCGATGTTGAGCAGGAACAGCCACATCGCCAGGCCCACCGATAGGCCTTGGAGCAAGGGCGGGGTCCAAGCAGAGGGCTCGCTGCGCAGGGCCGTGGGCGCCACCGCCAGCGCGAACAAGGGCACGCCCACGGTCAGCAAGAGCCAGGTCTGCTGCGCCAGGTGCAGGCTGGGGCTCACCGACCAATGGCTGCGGCGCAGCGCGTCGCGCGCATCGCGCACTGGAGCCCGGGCCGCGTCGAGCATGCGCCGCGTCGGCCACAGCCACCAGCGCATCAGGCGGGCAAGCCAACCCTGGCCCTGCCAGGCCCCGAGCTTGCCGCCTTCCAGCGAAACGGCGAGCAAGGCCTCGGTGTTGCGGCGGCGGCGCCATTGGGTGGCGTGTTGGGCGTCGCCGCGCCGCAGCAGCCGCGGCAGGACGAACTGCGCCAAGGCGGCGGCCACCGCGATGCCCGCCCACAGGGCCTCGGTCTTGTCGAAGCCCAGTTGGCGCGCGCCCCACAGCGTGCCGACGGCCAGCGCCGGCGCGAGCAGGGCCAGGCCCGTGCGCGCCAGGGCCAGGCAGCCCGAGAGCCACATCACCAAGGGGGCCACGAGCAGCATGGCTGGGCGCTCCTGCGGCACCAGCAGCCAGGTCAGGGCCGCCGTGACCAGCAGGCCAGCCGACACGATCGCGCCCATGGCCTGCCGCAGGGCCTGGGGGTGGCGGGGCATCAAGCGCGCCAGGTGCGGGTGGTTCTGGCGGGCCACGCCGTGCACCAAGTGCTGGGCCACGAGGGTCACCAACACGCCGAGCACGATGGAAGCGTTCACCACCCACGGGCGCCCCAGCGACAGGGCGGCGAAGCCCAGGCCAAAGAGCGCGCCGCCGATGGCCAAGACCTCGGGCCCGCGCGGCCGGCGGGCGGCCGCGCGCAGCACGGTGCCCAGCGCGCGCAGGGTCACGTCAGCACCTCGAAGAGGTCGTCCAAGGTCACCGTTTGCAACAGCAGCGCCTCGGGCAGGGCCTCGGGCCAGCTGCCGCGCAGCACGAGGCGGCTTTGCCCCGGCTGGGCCGCTTGGCTGGCCAGCGTGGCCAGCTGGTGTGCCTTGGCAAAGGCGGCCACGGCGGTGGCCTCGCCCGTGACGCGGCGGGTTTGCTCCAGCAGCTCGTCCAAGGGCGACTGCAACGCGATCTGGCCGTCCTTCAAGAAGGCCACATTGAACGCCACGCGCTCCAAGTCGCTGAGGATGTGGGTGGAGAACACCACCGTGGTGCCGCGGTTGATGACGTGGTCGACCAGCTCGCGCAGGAAGTCGCGCCGGCCGATGGGGTCCAGGCTCGCCACGGGCTCGTCCAGGATCAGCAGGTCCGGCTCGTGCGCCAGCGCGCGGATGATGGACAGGCGCTGCTGTTGCCCGCCGCTGAGCTTGCCGATGGCCTGGTCGGCGGGGATGGCCCAGCGCGCCATCAGCCCGTCCACTTTGGCCTGGTTCCAGCGGGGGTAGAAGGCCTTGAAATACGCCAGCAGCTGCGCGGGCGTCAGGTTCTCGAACAGGTCGCTGCCCTGCGGCACGTAGCCGATGCGGGCCCGCGCGGCGTCGTCCAGCGCGTTCGCGGCCTGGCCGAAGAGCTGCACCGTGCCGCTCTGCGGCTCGCGCAGGCCCAGCAGGGCCTCGAGCAGCGTGGTCTTGCCGGCGCCGTTGCGGCCCAGCAGGCCCACGACTTGGCCCGGCTTGAGCGTCCAGTCCAGCCCGCGCAGCACGGGCGCGGCCTTCTTGTCGTAGGCCAGGGTCAGGCCGTCGATCTGCACCTGCGGGGCGGCGTGGAGGAGGGGGGCGTTCATCGGGGACTCCCAGGGTCGTCGTTCAAGAGGTGTTCAAAAAGCGCCAGGGCCTGCGCCGGGGCGATGCCCAGCTCGCGGGCCTCGTCGGCCGCGCGCTGCAAGGTGGGGCGCAACTGCTCGATGCGCTCGCGCCCCGGCGCCGCCTTGCGGTGCGCCGCGGCGATCACCATCGGCAGGCCACGGCGGCGTTCCAACAGGCCCTCGCCCTCCAGCAGGCTGTAGGCCTTGCTGATGGTCATCGGGTGCACCGTCAGCTCGGCCGACAGTTCCCGCACCGAGGGCAGTTCCTGGCCCGCCACCCACTGCCCCGCGGCCACGCGGCGCCGCACCTGCTCCATGAGCTGGCGGTAGATGGGCTCGGCCGAGCCGGTGTTGATTTGGAACTGGATGGGCAGCATGGCGATGGAGTGAACCACTGTACCAGTCCACTGGTACACCTATCCCCTGCCGAAGGTCACGGCCCTTTGCGAAGGGCGAGGCCGGCCGCGCGGCCTACCATCCGCCCATGCCGCACCGACCGCCGTACGTCCCCACGCCCGTCTCCGACGGGGTGATGTCGACGCACGACCTGCCGGCGGCGGGTTTCGCGCCGCACGGCGAGTTCCGCGTGGGCTGGCGCGACGGCGTGGTGTGGTGGGACGCCATCGGCCCCTTCAACCTCGAGGCCCTGCAGCGCTACGACCGCATGCGGGCCTTGGCGCGCCAGCGCTGGTTGGTCAAGGGGCGCTGGTTCGGGGGCGTGGTGCACTGGCACCACAGCGCGCTGATGTCGCCCGAGGCCTTCGAGGCCTACACGCAGGGCTTCATCGCCGTCTACAGCCGGCCGCACCGCCTGGCGGCGGTGGCCTGGGTGGCCGACCCCGAGCTGGAAGGCATGCGCTTCATGCGCCGCCGGTTCGCCAGCTTGTTTGAGCAGTACCACCTGCTCATGCAGGAGTTCGAGCACCCGCACGAGGCCGACGCTTGGGTGCGCGCGCAGCGCGACGCGCGCGAGCGGGCCGAGGCCGCGGGCGACGAACCGAAGCCCGGCTGAGCGCGCCGGGTGGTTCAGCGCCTGCGCGCGGCGGGCCCCGAGGAGTCGCGCACGATCAGGCGCGGCTCGGGCAGGGACAGGGCGGGCTTGTCGCCGGCCAGCAGGTTCAGCATGCCCTGCGCCGCGGTGCGCCCCAACTCCAGGCTGGCTTGGTGCACGGTGCTCAGCGGGGGCGCCATGTGCGCGGCCAGGGCCAGGTCGTCGAAGCCCACCAGCGAGACGTCTTGCGGCACGCGCAGGCCCTGCTTGTGCAGCGCCACCGAGGCGCCGAAGGCCATCTGGTCGTTGGCCGCGAACAGCGCCGTGAAGCGGGCACCGCGGTCCAGCAGGCGCTGCGTGGCGTCGCGGCCGCCGTCCTCGAAGTAGCCGCCGCTCTCCACCAAGGCCTCGCGGAACGGCAGGCCCGCGGCCTCCAGGGCGGCGCGGTAGCCGGCCAGGCGGTCGCGCGCGTCGGGGTGGGCCAGGTCGCCGCTGAGGTGGGCGATGTCGCGGTGCCCCAGGTCGATCAGGTGCTGCGTGGCCAGGCGCGCGCCTTCCACGTTGTTGAAGTCCAGCGCGCACAGGCCCGGCGCTTTCAGGCTGCGGCCGGTGACGACCACCGGCAGGGCCTTGGCCAGGGCCTTGAGCGCGGCGTCGCCCAGGCGGCCGTTGAGGATGATCATGCCGTCCACGCGGCGGCTGCGCAGGGTGTCGATGCAGCGCTTCTCCACCGCCTCGTCCCAGTGCCCGCTGACGAAGAGCGCGCTGTAGCCGGCCGGCTCCAGGGTCTCCTCGATCCCGCGCAGCGCCACCCCGTAGAAGGGGCTGTCGATGCTCTGCGTGACCACGCCCACGCTCATCGTGCGCCCACCGGCCAGGCCGCGCGCGATGGGGTTGGGCACGAAGCCGAGTTCGGCGATGGCGCGGTCCACCGCGGCGCGCTTCTCGGGGCTGACGATGGCGGTGCCGTTCAGGATGCGCGACACCGTGCTGGGCGAGACGCCGCTGGCCTCGGCCACCATGCCGAGGGTCACGGGGCCGGACGATCGGTCACCGGCAGGAGGGCTTTTGCGCATGCGAAACGGGGGGCAGGACCCGGACGGGGTCGGTGTCTGAAAGCGGTTGCAGCAAGTGTAGAAGGCCGACCTGCCGCCGTCAGCGGCGCTGCGTGAAGCGCATCTCCGGCCGGTCGTTGGAGCGGTGCAAGGTGCTCACGTTGGGCTTCATGGCCCAGGGCCGCACCTGGTGGTGCAAGGGGATGAAGTAGTGCTCGGCCTTGATGCGCGCCTGCGCGTCCACCATCAGCCGCGTGCGCTTGGCCGGGTCCATCTCCACCGCGGCGGCGTCGATCAGCGCGTCCAGCGCGGGGTCGCTCAGGCGGAAGTAGTTGAAGCTGCCGTCTGCCCCCGTGCCGCGGGTGCGGGCCAGGGCCTGCAGCGTGGGGAAGGCGTCGTAGGTGGGGGCGCTCCAGCCGAACAGGTACAGCGGGTAGGCGAACTGCTGCACGCGGGCGCTGAAGGTCGAGAAGCCCTCCGTGGCGAGCGTGGCGCGCACGCCGATGCGGGCCCACATGGCCACCACCGCCTGGCAGATTTCCTCGTCGTTGACGTAGCGGTTGTTCGGGCACTGGAAGGGCACGGCGAAGCCCTGCGGGTAGCCCGCCTCGGCCAGCAGCGTCTTCGCCCGCGCCGGGTCGGCCGCCAAGGGCGCGTCCACGCTGGCGTCGTGGCCGTCCACGCCCGGCGACACCAGGCTGCCGGCCGGCATCGAGAGGCCGCGCATGATGGCGCGCTGCAGGGCCAGGCGGTCGATCGCCAGGTTCATCGCCTCGCGCACGCGGCGGTCCTTGAAGGGGTTGGCGCCCTTGACGCTGCCCCCGGCGATCTCGGGCGAGCCCTGGTCCATGCCGATGAAGATGGCGCGCACTTCGTTGCCCATCAGCAGCTTCAGGCGGGCGTCGGCCTTGAGCCGCGCCACGTCTTGCAAGGGCACTTCGGTCAGCAGGTCCACCTCGCCCGACATCAGCGCCGCCATGCGCGTCTGGTCGCTCTTGATCGGCAGGTACACCGCCTCGGTGACGTTGCTGGCGTTCTTGGCGTCCCACCATTCGGGGTTCTGCACCAGGCTCAGGCGCTGCTCGGGCACCCAGGCGGTGATCTTGTAGGGCCCCGTGCCCATGGCGTTGCGCGAGGCGTGGTTCTCTTGCTTGGCGCGGAAGTCGGGCGGCTGCAGCGTGCGGTGCTTCTCGGCCCAGGCCTTGCTGACGATGCGGAAGTCGGTCAGGTTGCCGAGCAGCGCGGGGTTGGGCGCCTTGAGCAGCAGGTCCACGGTGTGGGCGTCGACCTTGCGCACGGCCTGGATGCCGCTCACGTAGCTTTGCAGGTTGCCCGTGGGCGCGGTGATGCGCTGGAAGCTGAACACCACGTCGTCGGCGCTGAAGGGCGTGCCGTCGTGGAACTTGACGCCGCGGCGCAGCTGGAAGCGCACTTGCGTGGGGCTCATCACCGTCCAGCCCGTGGCCAGCGCGGGCTCGATCTGCAGCTTGGCGTCGAAGCGCGTCAGGCCTTCGTAGCAGTGCTGCAGCAAGGACAGGGTGGTGGCGTGGTTCTGGCTGTGCGGGTCCAGGGTCAGCACGTCGTTTTGCGCCGCCCAGCGCAGCGGGCCGGGGGCGGTTTGGGCCTGGACCGTGGCCCAGCCCACGCTCAATCCCAAGCCGATGCCGGCCAGGGCGATGCGCCAGCGCCTCATCGACCGAACACCTTCTTCAGCAGCGCACTGCCGGTGCCCACCGGGTCTTGGCGGATCTTCTTTTCCTCCTCGCCGATCATCCAGTAGAGGCCGTCCAGGGCCTTGCGCGTGACGTAGCCCTCGATGGTCTTGTCCTCGTCCTTCACCAGGCCCAGGCCCGCGGCCTTGCCGGCCACGGCGTTGTACTTGTCGGCCAGGCTCTCGCGCTCGGTGGCCTGCGTGACGATCGGCAGGAACTTGGCGCCCAGGGGCACGCGGGTTTTGCTTTCGAAGAAGCGGGTCACGGCGTCGTCGCCGCGGCCGCGCACCAACTGCAGCGCGTCCTCCACGCTGAGGCCCTTGACCGTTTGCACCAGCAGGTCGCGCGCGGCCGGCACGGCCTGCTCGGCCGCGCGGTTCATGGCCAGCACCAGGGCGTCGACCTTCTTGCCTTGGCCGGTGGCCTTCAGCAGCTTGGCCGCGCTCTTCAGGTGCCCGGGCAACTCGATCTTCAAGGTGGGGTGGTTGAAGAACCCCCCGTTGCGGCCCAGGGCGTCCACGGCCGCGCCGGCCCCGCGCTCCAAGGCCGCGCGCACGCCGCTGGCGGCGTCGGTCTCGCTGAGCGACAGGGCCCAGGCGTGGGGCGCCAGGGCCCAACAGGTCAGGCCGCACAGGGCACGTCGTTGCATCACAGGGCTCTCCTTCGGGGCTTGTTCCGACAATGCGAGCCATGCTCGCGTCAAAGGCCGCCGATTCTGCGCCCCGCCCTCGGGGCTGGCTGCCGTGGTGGCTGGGCGCGCTGGCGCTGCACGCCGTGTTGCTATGGCCCCGGCCGGTGGCGTTGCGCCCGGAGGCCTCGCCCGCCGTGGGCGCGGCGCCGGCCTTGCGGCTGCGCACGCTGGCCCCACCGGAGAGCGCGGCGGCCCCCGCGCCACCCCTCCCACCCGCCCCACCGGCTGCGACGGCGCTGCGCGTGGCGGGCGTGACGCGGCCCCCACCGCGCCCTGCGCCGACCGAGGCGCCGGCCGCGGCCCCACTTCCACCGCCGGCGTCAGAGCGGGACGCCTCCGCGGCCCCGGCGGCGTCCCCAGCCCTGGCCCTGCCTGGCACGGCGCGCTGGGGCTACGTGCTGACGCACGAGGGCCACGCCGGCGAGGCCTGGTTGGAATGGCGGCGCGAGCCCGGTCCGGCGGGCGCGGACGACGCCGAGCGCTACAGCCTGGTGCTGCACCGCCGGACCGAGCAACGGGCGCTGCCGCGATGGGAAAGCCGGGGCGAGCTGGGCCTGCAGGGCCTGGCGCCGCAGCGCTTTGCCGTGCAGCGCGGCCGCCAGGGCCAGCGCGTGATCCACGACGCCGAGGCCCAGCCCACGGCGCAGCAGCAAGACCGCCTGAGTTGGATGCTGCAACTGCCGGCCCTGCTGCAGGCGCGGCCCGAGGCGCAGGTGGCCGAGTTGGCCGTGGTCGATTGGCGCGGCCGCACGCACCCCTGGCGTTTCGAGCGCGTCGGGTCCGAGCCGCTGACCCTGCCCGACGGGCAGGTGCGCCAGGCCCAGCGCTGGCGGCGCGTGGCCCAAGGCCAAGCGCAGGCCGAGATCGAGCTGTGGCTGGACCCTGCCGATGCGCAGCGCCCCTTGCGCCTGGTGCACAAAGTGCTGGGCGACGAGCGCTGGGAGCTGCTGTGGAATCCTGCCGCTTCCGGCGCTTCGCCGTGACCGGGCGTGATCAATCTCCCACACCGAGCGGCCGATGAAAGGGGGCAAGCCCCCGCTTTTCTGGGCACCGTGCCAAGATGGGCTCACGCCAGCCCTTGAAAGCGGCGTTTTGCGCACCACGTCAACGGTCAGGAGGAAGTCATGCACCTGCTCTACCAGTCAGACAGCTACATCGTGGTTCGCTTTGACGTGCCCGTCACCGACGCGCACCACGAGGACGATGCCCCGCACCTTTCGCGCGGGGGGTACGAAATCGTCGACAAGTTCGCCCGCAAAGAAATCTTCATCGAAGGCGCCCTGGCCCAGCAGTTCCAGGAAGGCGTCGAGGCCCTGAGCGAGGGCGATTCGAGCGAAGAGGACTACGACGACTTCATCGAGCGCTACGCCAACCTGAGCCAGACCCCGGTTCAGATGCACTGAGCGAGGGCCGTCCAGGCCGACCAGGCCGATCGCGCCGACTGGGTCTACCATCACGACCCGGTCGGCAGTTCACCCAGGCGTTGCCGCGCGGCCCCCGCCGCGAGCTAAACCTGCCCGCATTCGCCCGCACTTGCCACGCCTCGCGTGCGCCAGTCTGGAAGTCGGCAACCCCCAGTGCCCGCGCCTTTGGCGCCGGGGTCGCGCGCACGCCATGGAGGTCCGGCATGCACCGAGTTCCCTTGTCGTTTGTCGTCACCGACGCGTCGCGCTTCGCCCGCGCGCTCGGCCAGTCTTTGCGCGAACGGGCCGAGCCGCCCGGGCACGTGGAGTTGCTCAACCTGATGGCCCGCGCGCAGGGCTTCCGCAACCTGCAGGCCTTGCAGGCGGCCATGGCGCCGGTGCCCGACGCGCCCCTGGCCGCCGAAGACGCCCCCGCCCCGCTGCCCCTGAGCGAGGGCGCGCGCAAGGCCTTGCAGCAGTTCGACAGCCGCGGTCGCTTGATGCGCTGGCCGGTGAAGTTCAGCGTGCAGCGCCTGGCGATGTGGCTGCTGTGGCAGCACTTCGACGCCAAGCGCGTTTACAGCGAGCGCGAGGTCAACGAGCGCCTGAAGGCCCTGCACCTCTTCGGCGACCCGGCCACCCTGCGCCGCGAGTTGATCAACCACCGCCTCATGACCCGCACCAGCGACTGCCGCGAGTACCGCAAGTTGCACCCGGTGCCCGACGACGAGGTCCGTGCCCTGCTGCGGGCCTGGCGCCTGCAGCGGCGCGCGATGGCCAGCGGCCCGAGCGCGGCCGCGGCGTGATCGAGCCTTAGCGCGTTCGCCGGTTGATCAAGCCCGGGCGCGGTCGCCGGTTGGTCAAGCTCGGGCGCGGTCGCCCGAGCGGGGCGAGGCCAAAGGCGCCGCGCCGTCGCTGGGCCGCAGGGCCCAGCTCAAGGTGAAGCTGGCGCCGCCCTGGCGCCGGTTCGCGGCCGTCAGGCGCCCGCCCAGGCGTTGCGTGGCGCTGACCTGCGCCACGAACAGGCCCAGGCCGCTGCGGCCTTGGCCGAACTGCGTCGACACGTAGGGGTCGAACACCTTCGGCAGCAACTCGGGCGCGATGCCGCGGCCGTTGTCGCTGACCTGCAGGTGCATGCGACCGTCCTCGACCCAGGCGCGCACGCGCACCTCGCCCGTGGCCTCGGGCGCGAAGGCGTGCCGGTCGCAGTTCTGGAACAACTGCACCAGCACGTCGGCCAGGGCGTTGGTGGGCACGTGCAGCGACCAAGGCGCGTACACCCGCAGGCTCAGCATGCGCCCTGGCGGGATGACCCGGCCCCACACGCTGCGCACGAAGTCCGGCAGCGCCACGGCCTGCAAAGGCTCGCGGTCGGGCGCCGTGCCGATGTCCTTGTACTGCTGCAGCAGGCCGATGCCGCGGTCCAGCCCGTCCCGGGCCAAGGCGGCGGCCCGCTGCACCTCGTCCAGGTCCTGCAGCAGGCGCGTGCGCGTCAGCCCGCCTTGGTCCACGGCCTGCGTCAAGGCGCCCACGCGTTCTTGCAGCGCGCTCAGGGCCGCGAGGGCGTTGCCCACCGGGGTGTTCATTTCGTGCGCCAGCCCGGCCAGCAGGCTGCCCAGGGTGGCCAGCTTGCTGGTCTGCACCAGCTCGGCCTGCAGCTCGCGCTGCACCTCCAACGCGTGCTCGAGCACGCGCATCTGCACCTGCAGCGCGCGGGCGTGCTCTTCGCTGCGGGCCTGCTCGGCCTGCGCGTGCTGGCGCTCGATGCGCTCCAGCTTCAGCAAGGACTCGCGGTTGCTCGCGTCCTGGTGCTCGGCCAGCTCCAGGGCATGCGAGCGTGCCAGCAGCGCCAGGGCTTCTTCGGCCTGGCCGGCTTGCGCCGCCCATGGGGCGGCCTGGGCCAGGCGCTTGGCCAATTGGCGCCGGGTCGACCAGGCCTCGCCCAGCGCGATCACCTGCTTCATCAGCGCCAGGGCCTGGGCGGGTTCACCGCGCTCGGCGGCGCAAAACGCCTCCACGGCCCAGACTTCTTTGGCGATGCGCTCGGCGCCCTCGCCGGCCAGGGCCAGGTAGCGCCGGCACTCGACCAGCGCCGCCTCGGCCTCCACCAACTCGCCGCGGGTGGCCCAGGCCTCGGCGGCCCCGGTCATGGCGTTGCAGGCGAAGGTCCAGCGCCGCTGCGCCGCCGCGGCCTCGGCGCCGCGCAAGTTGGCCGCCAGGCGCCCGGCGGCGTCGCCCATCGCGTCGAGCACGAAGGCGCGCAGCACGTGCAGGTCCACCCAGCAGCTGCCTTCGCCGGCGCGTTCGTAGCCTTGCAGGGCGTCGTCGATGGCGTCGAGCGCCCGCGGCAGCTCGTACTGCGCGAACAGGGTGTGCGCCAGGGCCCGCGCCGCGTGCGCGCGGTCCAGCTCGCGCTGGCTTTGCGCGGCCAGGGCTTGCAGCTCTTGCAGCACCGCCAGGGCCTCGGGGATGCGCGCAAAGCGCAGGTGCATGCGGCAGGCGAACTGCAACAGGCCGCTGCGGTGCGCCTCGCCCCAGCCTTCGCGCACCCAGGGCAGCGCCTGCTCGGTGAGCGTGTGCACGTCTTCCGAACGCCAGGCCTCCGCCAGCAACTGCGCCGTGAACAGGGCCAGCGCCACCGCCTCGTGGCTGGGCGGGCCGTGGCGCGCGCGTTCCCAGCGCGCCAGGGCCTCGGGCAGCCACTGCGTGGCCCGCGAGGGCTCGGCCCAGTAGGCCGGCCGGTGGGCCTCCAGCCAGGCGAGGTCGTCGACCGGGTTCATGCCGTTCGGTGGACGTGGGCGCCCGGCCGGTCGGGGGCCAGGGCGCGTGGCGGGCAGGGGGCGCGCATGAACGAGGCGGGCGAATTCGGGGTGGGGTGCCAGTGTCGACCTGGCGCCGCCCGATCGGCCTGGGGTTGCCGCCCGGGCGGGTCACGCCAGGGCGCTCGCGCGGTGCTTTTGCACGGCGACACTGCGCGCTCCCGCCTGTCCCGCCCGCCCATGCCCCCGTCCACCGCCCCCGCCGCCCCGCAGTTGCTGTCGGGCACCGCATTCGCGCTGGCCGCCGGCCTGATGTGGGGCCTGGTGTTCGTCGCCCCGCTGATGCTCCCCGCCTACCCGCCGGCGCTGCTGGCCGTGGGCCGCTACCTGGCCTTCGGCCTGCTGTGCCTGCCCCTGGCCTTGCTGGACCGCCAGGACCTGCGCGCGCTGCGCGCCGCCGACTGGTGGGAGGCCGCCAAGCTCAGCGCCATCGGCAACTTCCTCTACTACCTGTGCCTGGCGGCGGCCATCCAGCGCGCGGGCAACCCGCTGGTGAGCGTGATCATCGGGACCTTGCCCGTGGTCATCGCGGTGGCCAGCAACCGGCGCAACGCGCAGCGCGACGGCCACCTGCCTTGGGGCCGCTTGGCGCCTTCGCTGGCGGCCATCGGCCTCGGCATTGCGTGCGTCAACCACACCGAGGCGGCCGGCCTGGCCGCTGACGAAACCGGCCGCTATCTGCAGGGCGCGGCCATCGCCCTGGTGGCACTCGCCGCCTGGACCTGGTACCCCATTCGCAACGCCGATTGGCTGCGCGCCCATCCCGACCGCAACCCGCGGGCCTGGGCCACGGCGCAGGGTTTGGTGACCCTGCCCATGTCGCTGCTGGGCCTGCTCGCGCTGCTCGCCTTGCAGGCCCTGGGCCTGCCGGGCGTGCCGGCCGACTTCGCGCTGCCCCTGGGCCCCCAGCCCCTGGCCTTCGTCGGGCTGATGCTGGCCATCGGCCTGTTCGCCAGCTGGGGCGGCACCCTGTGCTGGAACGAGGCCAGCCAGCGCCTGCCCACGACCCTGGTGGGCCAGCTGATCGTCTTCGAGACCCTGGCCGCGCTGGCCTACGGCTACGCCCTGCGCGGGGCGGCGCCCTCGGGCCTGGCTTTGTTGGGCATTGGCCTCTTGGTGGCCGGCGTGGTGTGGGCCTTGCGGGTCAAGCCCGTGGCCACCGGCGCCTGAGCGGCGCTCAGGGCTTGCAGCTCGGCCGGTCGCTGCGGCGCGCGAGCGAGGCCTGGCAGGCCGCCCGCCAAAACGCGCGCAAGAACTCGGGGTGGCGTTGCCCGAAGGCCGGCGTCGCGGCGGGAAAGTAGGCCACCGGCAGCACCGGTGGCAACAGCGCGACCACCTCGCCACTGCGCACGGGCTCGCTGTCGGCCAGCGAGAGGGCCGGGGCGAACACGTGGTCCACGCGCTGCAGCATCAGCATCGCCAGCCCCCGCTCGAAGTCCTGGATGGTCTGCGCGCTCCAACCCGCGGCCTTGGCGTGCTCCGCAGGCACGCTGCCCGCCACCACGCCCACGCTGCCCTTGGGGCGGCCGTCGCTGGCCCAGGCGGTGCGCAGGTCGTCGGCGCGCGTGCTGAGCACGAACAGGCTGAGGCTGGAGTGCCCCACCGCCAACTGCAGGTTGGTCCGGTCGCCGCTGCGCGGCAGCAACCAGCCCTGGGCCAAGGCCATGGCCTCGGGGGTGGGCACCACCAGGTCGAACTGGCCCGCGCTGGCCTCGCGCACCATGCGCACCACGGGCAATCGCACCAGCTCGAAGCGGCAGCCCAGTCGCTGCTCGACCTCGCGCAACTCGCGCACCAGGTGCCCGGGGTCGGGGCTGGCGAAGCGGTCGCCCTTGCCCTTGAGGAACTCACCCGCGGGCAGGTCGGGCAGCGCGATGCGCACCGCCTCGGCCGGGCACCCACGTGCTGCCTCGCTGGCCGCCACGCCGAGGTGCAGTGCCGCCAGCAACGCGCCCACGGCCGCTGCCCCCCATCGCCGCTGTTGTCGCGCTGTCATGCCCCGATCGTCCTCCCGAGACGCTGGGGGCCAGTCTAAGCAGCGGCCGAAGGCGGTCAATGTGCCAAGCGCACCAAACCGAGGACGAAGGTGCCGGCCACGCCCAGCAACAGCAGGCCTTGGCCGCCCCCGTCCGCGAGGTAGGCCTCGCCCTTCAAGACCCAACGGCCCATCGCGTTCCAGGTGCGCATCCAGCGGTTCATCGCGTTCTCCTTGGTGGTGATGGCCAAGAGGATCGCAAAACTAAGTGAAAACCCTATGACAGCCTGGCGGCCCGGTACCGGGCGTCACCGTGCGCGGTGGCGCCTGCCCACCGCGACGGCCGGCAAGGGGTGTGACCCCCCGCCTGGGGTCACTGGAACTTCAGGGCCCACTTGCGGATCGGCGCAGGGGCCGAGCTGGCGGTGTCGTCGCCCAGGATCTTGACCTGTTGGTTGAAGTACACCGCGGCGTGCACGCTGCCGGTGGCGGTGTTCACGGCCACGATCCCTTCGTTGCTGCCGCACGAGTCCACCATGCAACCGGTGGCCACGACGAAGCCCTCTTGCACGAGCACCGGCTGGCCCACGGCGAAGTAGCGCTCGAAGGTGGCCTGTTGGTTGCCCAACATGGCCTTGATCGGCGCCGAGACCTCGGGCGACACCACGAGGTCGATGGCCTCGCGGCCTTTCAAGGCGGTGACGGCCGCTGCGATCTTGGCGATGCGCGCGGCTTCGGCCTTTTGCTGTTCCTGCTCGGCCCGCACGCGTTCCTCCTCGGCCTTCTTTTCGGCCGCGATGCGCTCTTCTTCCATCTTGGCGATGGCGCGCTTCTCCTGGTACTCGTTGTAGTACTGCTTCCCTTGGACCCCCACGATGCCCAGCACCAGGGCCGCACCGGCGATGCCCGCCATGAGCTTCAAGGCGGCGGTTTGCGAGGGCGAGGCCTCGGCCACCTCGGCGGCCGGGGCCGCGGGCGCCACGGGCTCGGTTTCGGCCGCGCCCCCGGCCGGCTGCAGCAGGCGGGGCAGCGACAAGATGGAGCGCGCGATGTCCAGCACCAAGTAGCCCAGCACGAAGCTCAGGTAGGCGCCCAGCGGGTACAGCAGGCCCACGGCCACGATGCCGAAGCCCGAGGCCGAGGCCAGCCCACCGATCATGATTTCGTCGGCGCCCTCTTTGGCCAACTGCACCAGGCCGTAGCCCAGTGCGCCCGCCCCGGCCAAGGTCAGCACGGCAAACACCACCGGCGCCAGGCGAACGAAGGTTTTGAGGGTCAGGACCGAGACGGCCACGGCGTCTTCACCGGCCGACGCGGTGGCGTGCACCTTGGTGTTGATCAGCGTTGGATTGAGGTACATGCTGGCGAAGAACAGCATCGTGATGGCGCCACCCAGGCCGTACCACAGGGGCGTCAAGCTGCTCAGCTTGATGGCCAGGTACAGGCCGCCCAGCAAGGCGCCGATCAGCACGACGATGCAGCTCAGCCCCAAGACCTCCAAGTAGTCTTGCGAGGACACGTTCGACGGCGTGTTGCGCAGCGTGAGCGCGCAACTGACCAGCATCCGCGAGCCGATGAAGTGCAGCACGGCCACGGCCACGACCCAGGCGACGCCCAACAGCATCAGCGACAGGGCGTCGGTCTTGATGGCGGCGAACAGCGCAAGGCCAAAGCCCATCAAGGCCGCGGCGGCGGCGGCAAAGCCACTCAGCTGGGTCAGGCCGCGCTCGGCCGCCATGAAGGCGGACGGGCCGAACGCTTGCCGAAACAGGTTGATCAGGCGGGCGACCAACTGGTCGCTGGGTTGCATGGGGTTCATTCGTCGGCTCCCTGGGGAGGTTGCAATGGAACCGACTTTGAAACCCTTTGTTGCGCCGGGCAGCAGGGTTAGCGCGGGCGTCTAGGCCCCACAACGGTGCAATGTCACGGCAACCCCATGCCAGCGGTCCGGCTCAGCGGTACAGCGCCTCCGCCCGCTGGAACAGGATCCAGCTTGTCAGGATGTACTTGTGCCCCGACACCGGCACGCGCCCGCGGTGCGTGTGCGTGAAGCCCGCCGGCGCGATGACCAAGGTGCCGGCCGTGGGCTGCAGGCTGCGCTGCTGGTGGAAGAAGTCGGTCTCGCCGCCTTCGGTCACGTCGTTCAGGTAGACCATGAACAGGAAGGCGCGGTGCAGCGCCTCGGCGCGGGCGTTGTCGGGGTAGGTCTCGCAGTGCCAGTAGCCGTAGTTGCCGCTGCCTTGGTCGTACTTCTGCATCTGCACCGGCCCCAGCCGGTACAGGGTGCGCATCAGGTCCATCGCGCGCGGCTCGCCGTGCGTGGCCCAGTTGTCGATCGTCAGCGGCGTCGGCGCCCCGGTGGCGGGGTCGGCCACCGTCAGGGCGATGGGCGCGATCAAGCCGAAGGGGTGGCGCCGGAAGTACTCGGTGGCCTGGAAGGTGACGGCCTTTTGCACCTGCAGCAGGGCCTCGCGCCACTCGGGGTGGTCGTTCAGGTAAAGGTCGCTGGAGCGCTTCTTGGTCACGTCGACCCCACCGCCGGTGCGGCCCGGCACGCGGTGCGGGCTGGCCTCGAAGGCGTCGATCAGGCGCTGGCAAAGGGCGCGGTCGAGGGCCTCGGGGAAGACGCCGATGAAGTCGGTGGGGGCTGAAGGGGCGGTGGCATCCATGCTCAGGCTTTCAACAGTTCTGCCTTGCCGCCCAACCAACGCTGCACGTGCGCCTGCGCCGCTTGGGGGTGTTCGCGCAGCAGCGCGGGGGCTTGGGCGCGGGCGGCCACCAGCAGGGGGGCGTCGTCTTGCAGGTCGGCAAAGCGCAGCAGGTCGGCGCCGCTTTGGCGGTGGCCCATGAACTCGCCGGGGCCGCGGATGGCGAGGTCGCGGCGGGCGATCTCGAAGCCGTCGGTCGTCTCGGCCATGGCCTTCAGGCGCTCGCGGCCGCTCTCGCTCAAGGGGCCGCTGTAGAGCAGCACGCACACGCTGGCCTGCGCGCCACGCCCCACGCGCCCGCGCAGCTGGTGCAGCTGCGCCAGGCCGAAGCGCTCGGCGTGCTCGATGACCATCAGCGTGGCGTTGGGCACGTCCACGCCCACCTCGATGACGGTGGTGGCCACCAGCAGCGGCAGTTCGTTGGCCGAGAAGCGCGCCATCACCGCCGCCTTCTCGTCGGCCTTGAGCCGCCCGTGCAGCAGGCCCACGCGCTCGGGGCCGAGCAGGTCGGCCAGCTCGGCGTGCGTCACGGTGGCGGCCTGCAGGTCGCTCTCTTCGCTTTCCTCGATCAGCGGGCAGACCCAGTAGACCTGCTTGCCGGCGTCGATCTCGTGCGCGATGCGCTCGATCACCTCGTCGCGCTTGCCCATGCCAAACACCTTGGTGACGATGGGCGAGCGCCCGGGCGGCAGCTCGTCCAGCGTGCTCACGTCCAGGTCGGCGTAGTAGCTCATGGCCAGGGTGCGCGGGATGGGCGTGGCGCTCATCATCAGCAGGTGCGGCTCCAGGCCGCGCTCGGCCAGCTTGCGGCGCAGGGCCAGGCGCTGGGCCACGCCGAAGCGGTGCTGCTCGTCCACGATGGCCAGGCCCAGGCGGTCGAACTGCACCTTGTCTTCGATGACGGCGTGCGTGCCCACCACCAGCTGCGCCTCGCCGCTGGCGGCATCGGCCAGCAGGCCCTCGCGCTTCTTGCCCTTCACGCTGCCGGTGATCCAGGCCACCCGCACGCCCAGGGGCTCCAGCCAGCCCACCAGCTTGCGCAGGTGCTGCTCGGCCAGCAGCTCGGTGGGCGCCATCAGCGCGCACTGCCAGCCGGCGTCGATGCACACGGCCGCGGCCAGCGCGGCCACCACGGTTTTGCCCGAGCCCACGTCGCCTTGCAGCAGGCGGTGCATGGGCTGCGCCTGGCCCAAGTCGGTCGCGATCTCTTCGGCCACGCGCTGCTGCGCGCCCGTCAGCGCGAAGGGCAGCGCCGCCAGCAAGCGCTCCACCAGGCCGCGGCCGCGCAGCTCGGGCGCGCGGTGCTGGGCGCGCAGGGCCTTGCTTTGCAGCTGGCTCAGCTGCTGGGCCAGCAGCTCTTCGAACTTCAGGCGCTGCCAGGCCGGGTGCGTGTGCTCTTGCAGCTGCTGCTGCGGCACGCTGGGCGGCGGGTGGTGCAGCAGGGTCAGGGCCTCGCGCAGCGGCGGCAGGCCTGCGGGCACGCATCCGTGCGGCAGCAGCTCGTGCAGCGGCGCGCGCGGCAGCGCGGCCTCGATGGCCTTGCGCAGGTAGGCCTGCGGCAGGCCGGCCCCGGCGGGGTAGACCGGCGTGAGCGCGGCGGCCAGCGGCGTGTCGGGCTCCACGGCCTTGAAGGTCGGGTGCACCATCTCGCGGCCGAACAGGCCGCCCTTGAGCTCGCCGCGCACGCGCACGCGCCGGCCTTCGCTCAGGGTCTTTTGGTGCGAGGGGTAGAAGTGCAAAAAGCGCAGCAGCACGGTCTGGCCGTCGTCGTCGCGCAGGCTCACCAGCAGCTGGCGGCGGCGGCGCACCTCCACGCGGCTGTCGCTCACCGTGGCCTCGAACTGCACGGTGTCGCCGGGGCGCGCGTCGCGCAGGCGCACGAGCCGGGTTTCGTCCTCGTAGCGCAGCGGCAGGTGCAGGGCCAGGTCGATGGGCCGGATCAGGCCCAGGCGCTCCATCGCCCGCCGCGGGCCCGAGGGCGCAGCGGCGGCGGGCTTTGCCGCTTTGGCAGGTGAAGCGGGGGTCGGCGTGGCTTCCGGCATGGCCCGCCATTGTGGCGAAACTGGATGCCCATCCAGCCCTGGTTTGCGAGGTTTGTATGCCCCCACGACGCACCGCCCTCATGGCCGCTGCCGCCCTGCCTTTGGGCACGTCGGGCGCCTCGGCCGCCGCCCCGGCCTGGCCCGACGCCGCCGAGATCGCCCGCCGCACCGAGCAGCTGCGCGCGACCGAAATCGCCTTTGCCGCCACCATGGCCGCGCGCGACCTCGCGGCCTTCCAGGCCTTCCTGGCGCCCGACACCGTGTGGACCGGCGGCCGGGCCCCGCTCATCGGCCCCGAGGCCGTGGTGGCCGGCTGGCGCGCCTACTTCGACGGCCCCACGCCCCCGTTCAGCTGGGCCCCCGACACCGCGCTGGTGCTGCCCAGCGGCGAGCTCGGGCGCACCGCCGGCCCGGTGCACGGGCCGGATGGCAAGTTGCTGCTGCGCTTCAACTCGATGTGGCGGCGCTTGGCCCAAGGGCGTTGGGAGATCGTGTTCGATTACGCGACGCCGGCGGGCACGGCCTGACGGGGTCAGCGACCGCATACTGGGCCCGTGAACACCCTTGACGAAATGCGCCACCTCGACCTGCTGAGCGCCGCCCAGCACCAAGAGATTGCGGCCTGGCTGCGTGCCCACAAAACGCCGGCCGGCATCTTGGCCATGCCGCCCCACCTGTGGCGCGTGGTCGAGGCCGCCAGCTTGGCCATGAACCTCGACGCCGACTTCACCCGGCCGCCGGCCTTGGACGCCGACCTGGCCTGAGCCGCTGAGCGTTTTGGCTCACTCGGCGGGCGTGGGCTCGTCGTCGCTGAGCCGCGGCGGCTCGGCGGTGCGCAGCACCTCGGCCAGCACCGAGGTCGCGTAGGTGCCGGGAGGCAAGGCGAAGTCGAGCGCCAGCTCGTCGCCCTGCAACCATTCCCATCGCAACCCTTCCGGGCGGGCCACCAGGCTGCGGCGCTCTTGGTCCAGGCCGGCG
This sequence comes from Inhella crocodyli, assembly GCF_004004565.1. GTDB lineage: Bacteria > Pseudomonadota > Gammaproteobacteria > Burkholderiales > Burkholderiaceae_C > Inhella > Inhella crocodyli. The sequence goes on along the minus strand of NZ_SACM01000003.1, from coordinate 326,322 downwards.
TGCTCCAAGCCGTCGCACAGGGCGGCATGGCGCTCGGCCACGCCGTTCTCCAGGGCCTGGGCCTGCTCGCTGGTGCTCACGCGGCCGCGGCCCCACAGCGGGCCGGTGGGCAGGCCGGCCGCGTCCAGCACGTCGCCGGCCAAGGTCTGGCCCCACAGGCCTTGCTGGATGCGCAGCGCCAGCACCTCGTTGAACACGAAGGAGCGCACGGCCGACAGGTAGATGCCCTTCTTCTTCGGGTTGCGCACCCGGATCTCGCGCGCCAGCATGGCCCGGCCCTGCTCCACGTTGCCGCCGTCGTGCCCAAAGCGCTGCGCGCCGAAGTAGTTGGGCACGCCCTGCGCCGCGATGGCCTGCAGGTTGGCCTCGATGGCGCCGCGGTCACCGTTCACGTCCCGCAGCACGATGCGAAAACGGTTGCCCAGCAGGTCGCCAGGGCGCAGCTTTTTCACGTGCCGGCTTTGGCTCAGCACCTGGAACTCTGGGTGCTGCAGCAGGGTCAGGTCGGGCGTCTCTCCCTTGGGCAAGTACAGGCTGAACCACTGCCGCGTCACGGCATGGCGGTCCTTCAGGCCGGCGTGGCCCACGTCCCAGTCGTTCACCCCCGCCGCCGCGGCCAGCTGCTGGCCCACGAAGGCGGTGTTGGCGCCGTTCTTCTCCACCTCCACCCACACGTGCTCGCCCGCGCCCGAGGGCGCTTGCAGCGGCAACTCGGTGACGACGAAGTCTTCGTTGCGCTGCTTCAAGGTCGCGCTGGCGCCGGTGGCCGGGTAGGCCTGGGGCCAGTTCGGCAGGGCGGGGGTGGGGGCGTCGGTCATGGGGGGCTGGTGGCGCCAGCAATCGGGGAAGGAAGAGGCGGCTTGGTCGACCGGGCGGGGTCAGGGCTGGGATTCTCTGCGGGGGGCGAGGCGCGTCGTCATCACGGGGGTCTGAGTCGTCGCTGTCGACCCGGAGGGGCCGCTCACAGTGCCCCTGAGCTGTTGATCAACGATTGAACTCAGCCGAATAAAGGCACGCAGCGGGCTCAGGTCGGCTGCTGCGAGAGGTCAGGCACCGCTGAATGGCGCAGCGACATCAATCATGTCGCCATCAAGCTCAATATGGAATGACTCATAACCCATTTCATCAGTAACCAAGTGAAGTGCATGGCCCTTAGAAAACCTGAGAAGAAGTTCGTTTCTTGGCAAACGCTCAACTGAGCAAATGATCTGGCGCAACAGCACCGTGAGTCCACCTGCTGAGTTTCCCAGATCCTCATTCGAAGCAGCGCAGATTACACGCCCTTTGTCGCTAAGTTCGAAACCTGAATCGATAGCGATAGTGGCCCCAGGTTTCCATTTTTCCGCCATTGATTCGATCTCGTCTCGCTGATAAAAGCGAAGGACAATATCGTTGGAACCGATGCACAGCTGCATGAGCTCTTGTGAGACAAGCTTGTGCAGCGGAAAGTCGTTGGGAATATCGAGCATCGATAGTGAAGCCTAATTTTGAAGCTCAGCCGAACAAGCCAGCGCAGCGCGTTCGGGTCGGTTGCAGCGGATGGTCAATTCTCACTTTGCTTCGCCTTCTTGTAGCCATCACAAGCTCCAAACCAAAGACGACGACTCCAATACCAGGCATTTATCGACAGTTCGTAAAGCCTAATGTTTGAGCTCAGAGCCGTCGACCCTGCAGCGAATTGTTATGTTTCTCCGCGCTCAGGAGGCCATGGGCGAACCTGATGTGCGAACTGCGAAGAAATGCTCCAGTTGAGAGGCTTCAATTTTGGTTCGAACCATGGAAAGCCTGACTCAGACCACCGTTTGTAGTGTGCTTGGTTATCGTCGTAGCCATATTCGCATCCACAGCATGAACAGATGTCAAAACTGTTCCGGAGTTCTTGCTCGTTTGTATATGGTTTAGGAATGGGTCCGAACCCACAAACTGGGCAGTGCTGAATGGGCATGTCACGAAGCTCTAAAGAAACATATCGTTTGACTTGAGAGGCGTTGACCGGCTCGCGGGGAAGCGTCCTCTCGACGGAAGCATTAGGCATCGCTGGTGAGCAGCTCAATGCCCTGACTCCTCTCGGCTGCTCGTTCTTTCCGCATACTCGGGCCAGAACTCGTGCAAGAAGCGTTTGAACTCGTGCCCCTCTTCATCCCGCAATGATATAAGTGTGGTTTCCGCGAGTGATGTTCCTCCATCGAGGGAAACCAATACCGAGTGAAGCAAACCGGACATAAGCTCCGAGACGACTTCAACAAAGTTTTCCGTTGCTCCCGCCTGCTTCAAGCATTCAGACAACTTTGACCATGCATTGGCATTCTCAATCCACACGGCACTTGGGTTTGAGATACCTGCAGCAGCGGCAGCTTTCCATGAAGCTTTCGCGGCCGCGAGATCTAGCAGAAACGCAATCTCTGATGGGTGTAGTTTCATGAGATGCCTAACGTCGTATTTCAGCCGACCAGCCAGCGCAGCTGGCGCAGGGCGGCTGCAATGACGGGTTGGGCAGCACGCTCTCACTCATACGCGCCAACTGGAAATCCTGCCAGCTGAATCTGCTCCGATGAGGCGCTTTCAAATTCAGAGATTCGCTTCGCCGAACACCTAGGACACCTGCAATTCGGATCATCGAGCGCGCCATAGATCGCAGTTTCTAGGTCGTTCGGGTCTAGATATGCGGTACCCACTTCATCACACACCAGCACCACAGCCTCGCAATTGGGGCACGCCGAAAAGCAAAGTGCGCCCTGCCCTGCGCAGCACTGGCATCGGATTCCGCGAAGCTCCCAAGAAGGTCGATCAATCTGCATCGAGTGCTGCCCAACGTTTGAAATAACCGGCGTGGGCCAGCTTGCTGGACCACGTCCGGCTGATTGAAAGGTTAGACAGCATTGCCCGCTCTTTTGTGCCACCGACGAGCGAGTGCACAAGCCCGATGCCGAACCCCCTGGCTAAACGGCTTCTTATTTAAGCCGTCAAGTGCCAACGCAATTTCATCGGTTATCGGAGCACCTTCTTCTAACCAACGAACTGCCAACTCAGCCCAGTATTCCGTGGGCCAGGTTAGGCCAGCCAACACGACAGACTCAGGCCTCGCCAGACTTGAATCGTAGTCAGCGAAGGCAGACTCAAGGTGAACTACGAGCTTGCGCGAGTCCATGCTGTCTAACGTCGCCGCTCAGCGGGAGCCGAAGGCGATCCGATGCAGCGGCTTGTTATGCACGGTCATCGAACTCGCCATATAGGATCTCCGGGGCATCGTGAGCAAAGACGTTCATACATCCGTTTGCTGTGACCACGAGCCACTCGCTACGTTTCTCTGTAACGCCCTCCAATTTGAACTCCTCCTCTGCCCATCCTCCTGCTTCTACAGAGAAAAGGTGATGGCCGCCTCGATATCCGTCGGACCTCCAGTATCTGAGCAGATCGCCTTCGTCAAGAAAGCGAAATCCCGTTACCCAGTCGAACGTGAACTTCATCCCCTTGAACTTCCCCTCGCTAGTTGCAACCTGGGCAACCACGACCTCCAGTTTGCGACCATCGTAGCTGGCCCACGCGATGTCCGAGACAGATAGCGTGCTCACCTCCGCGTCGAAAGGGCGCAATTTAAGCGGCATAACGTTTGACGTGAGGGGCGGCCGGAGCCGCGAAGCGGCGGAAGGTATTTGCAAGCGCTGCTTGCAAACCGTCCCTCTCGACGGAATTGTTAGGTGCGGGATTGAGCAACACAGCCCCACCCATCAAATTCAAGGCCATAGATAGCTGCCAGGCAGGTCATGAAACCGGAGACGGACAAAATGACGTTTTGAGTTACCGGCATATTGATCACTACTTGGACGCTATCTCCATTTTCATCGTGCAACGGCGTTGCTGCCCCATATTGATATTCGTTGATTAATTGCGCGACAAGCTCAGCCTTCTCGCGATTTGGGGCACGCAACAGAAAATCGACGTCTCGTGCGAGGGTAAATACATCGCCTTGACCGTCAAGAGAGCGCAGAACATCAATGTCTGCAACAGCTCCATCCATTAACTTTTCGACCACAGACATAAGAGCACCTAACTTGGTTTTAGAGCGCTCACACGCCGGATAACACGTTATGCCTCCGCATAACAACGCGCTTCGGCATGGCTGAAAACGTCTTTTGGATCAACAACCTAGGACTCCTGAGTCGCTCGTTGGACGGGTCATGAACAAGCCGCGAAGTGGCGCAGACTGAATTTGCGCGGATCGCCATGGTCATGGCCAGTATGCGGCCGCATGGCGGCTTGCCAACGCGTGGCCCAAGGGGCCCTTGGCCTTCAGGCCACCGCAGGCCCACCGGCCTGCCCACGCAACCACGCCAAACCCTCGGCGAAGCTGCCCTCGGCCTCTGGCGTGGGCGCGTCGAGTGCGTGGCGCACCAGGCGCTGCAGGGTGTTGGCGTCGGGGAGCACGGGGCCGCCAAACAGCAGCTGCTCGTCGTTGAACAGCAGCAGGGTGGGGAAGGTTTGGATGTCCAGGTCGCCCAGGCGGTCGGCCTCGTCTTCCACGTCCACCCAGACCGCGGGCAGGCCCAGCTGGGCGGCGGTGGCTTCGAAGACGGGGCGGTAGGCCTCGCAGGCGCGGCACCAGGCGGCGCAGAGGCAGGCCAGGCGCAGGGGCGTCGGGGTCATGCGCTGCGCTGGGCCACGCGCTAGTCGCTGGCGATGTGGCGCCAGTCGGGGGGCAGCTTTGGGGCTTGCTCACGCCAGACGGACCACAGCGCGTAGACGCCCGCCACCGTGCCCAAGGGGAAGCCCAGCAGGGCGATGGCCGCCACGGGCACCAGCGCGCGGCTGCGGCGACCGCGGTACAGCGACACACCGGCGTGCAGGGCACCGAAGGCCCACAGCAGCGCGACGCCCACGATCAGCAGGCCGATGGGCAGGGTGAACAGCCACGGCCAAAACAGCTGAGGCTCGTTGGCCCCGGGACCGAAGCTCAACAGCGCGGCGGCCAGCACCGCGGCCGTGACCCAACCGAACAGGCTGAGCATGGCCAGGAACAAGCCCGCGATGCGTTGATGAACGTCCATGCTGCCCTCCCGGCCCGAGCGAATGCGAAGGGCCGGGATGCTAAGGGCGCTGAGCGGGCGCTGAGCGCGCGCGCTGCCCCCCGTTCAGGCGCCAGCCACCGCCTTGGCCAGGGCTGCGCGGTTCAGCCACGCGCGCAGGCGCAGCTGGATTTGGCCCTGCTGGGCTTCCAGCATGGCGTTGCGCGCTTGCAGCCAGTCGGCGCGGGAGATGGCGCCGACCTCGTAGCGCAGCGCGGCCAGGCGTTCGGCCGCGGTGGCTTCTTGCAGGCGCAGCGCGTTGGCGGCGAGTTGCTGGCGCAGGCGCTCGCCGTCGACGAGTTGGCCCTCGATCTCGACCAGGGCCTTTTGCACGGTGTCGCGCAGGGCCAAGGCGGCGAGTTCGACCTCGGTGCGGGCGTTGTCGCGTTGCAGGTCCAGGCGGCGCCAGTCGATGAGGGGCACGGCCAGGTTGGCGGCCAGGTTGGCAATGGGCTGGCTGAGCCAGTCGGCGGCGCGGGAGCCGCCGGTGCTGACGCTGGCGCTGAAGCTCAGGCTCGGGTAGCGCTCGGCGTCGGCCGCGCGGTGGCGGGCCAGGGCGGCGTCCACAGTAAGGCGGGCGCGCTGCACGTCGGGGCGGCGGCCCAGCACCTCGGCCGGAGCGCCGGGCGCCCACTGCGGCACGGTTTGCACCGGCAGGCGGGGCTCGGCCACGAAACCGCCGCCGTCGGGGCCGGGCAGGGGCTCGCCCAGCAGCAGGGCCAGGGTGTTGCGCTGCAGTTGGGCGTCGGCGGCCAGGTCGCTCAGGCGCACCTGGGCCTGCTGCACGGTGCTGGCGGCCTTGTCGATCTCCAGCGGCAGCAGCTTGCCTTCGCGCACGCGCAGGCTCACCAGGGCGAGGTTCTCGCGGTTGAGGGCGAGCTGCTGTTCGGCCAGGGGGCGCTGCAGGTCGATGGCTGCCAGGGTCCAGTAGGCCTCGGCCACGCGCTGGCGGATGAGCAGGCGGGCGGCGTCGAGGTCGGTGCGGGCGGCCTCGGCCTGCGCCGCTTGCGCGGCCTGGTTGGCAGCGATGCGGCCCCAGAGGTCGAGCTCGTAGCCCACGCTGGCGCTGAGGCCGTAGCTGCGGCTCCAACCCACGTTGCTGGTGATGGGCACGCTCACGCCGCCCACGTCCACCGTGCGCGTGCTGGCGCCTTCCAGCGGCTTGCTGGCCGAGGCGCTGCCGCCCAGGCTGGGGCGCAGGCGCAGGCCGCCGATCTCGGCCTGGGTTTGCGCTTGGCGCCAGCGCAGCGCGGCCTGGGCCAGGTCGCGGTTGGCGCGCAGGGCGCGGGCTTGCAGGTCGGCCAGCTGGGGGTCGGTGACGGCGGCCCAGTCGGGCGCGGTGGCGTCGGCGGGCTCGGCCTGCCAGGCCGTGGGAGGGGCCGAGGCGGCCTCGGGGGGCAGCGAGGCCGGCGCGGTGGCGCAGGCGGCGAGCAGCGCGGCCAGCAACAACGGGCTCAGTCGGAAAGGGAGGGTCGTCATGGCGTCATCCGCATCGGGTTCATTCACGGGCCAGGGCGTCGACCGGGCTCAAGGCCGCGGCGCGGCGGGCGGGCAGGGTGCCGAAGAGCAGGCCCACGCCGCTGGAGACCAAGAAGGCCACGCCCAGGGCTTGCCAGCTGACGCTGACCTCCAGCGCGTTCTGCACGGCGTTGATGCCTTGCGCGCCCAGCCAACTCAGGGCCACGCCCACCAGGCCGCCCAAGCAGCACAGCACCACGGCCTCGATGAGGAACTGCAGGCGCACGTCGCTTTGGCGGGCGCCCACGGCCATGCGAATGCCGATCTCGCGGGTGCGTTCGCTGACCGAGACCAGCATGATGTTCATGACCCCCACGCCCCCGACGATGAGCGCGATGGCGCCCACGCCGGCCAGCAGCGCGGCAAAGCCGGCGTTGAAGGTTTGCATCTTCTGGAAGGCTTCGTCGCCCACCCAGAAGCTGAAGTCCTCGCGGCCGCGCATGGCGCGCAGGCGGTGCTTGGCCAGGGCCAGCACCTGCTGCGGCGGCACGCCCTTGACGAGGTTGATGGCGAAGGCCTGCAGGTTGACGCTGGCGTCCAGCTTGGCGCGGTAGGTGCGCTCGGGCAGGTAGATGAGGTTGTTGGAGAAGTTGAAGCCGAGCTGGCTGTCTTGCTCCACCACGCCCACCACCAGGTAAGGCATGGCCACGGGAGGTGGCGGCGGGGCCGCGCCCAGCCCGCCGGCCCCGGCGTTGCCGCCCAAGCCACCGGCGTCCATGCCGCCGGCGGCGCTCAAGAAGATGGTCTTGCCCACGGGCGACTGGCCGTCTTTGAACAGCTTCTTGGCGGTCTCGTGGTCGAGCAGGGTGACCTGCTGGCCGCTGTCCAACTCCAGAGGAGCGAAGTCGCGACCTTCTTTGATGCGCAGCTTGCGGTCTTTGAGCAGCGAGGCGTTGGCCGCCTGGGCCTGCGAGGGCTGCTCGCGCGAGCCGTAACGCACTTGCACCATGGTTTGCCGCTCGCGCAGCAGGCCGGCCACGCCGTCCAGCGCGCCGACGGCGTCGACCTGGGCGGGGGTGAACAGCGGCGGCTGCATGCCGGGGGGCAACTCGGGGTTGCCGGTCCACATCCAGATGCGGCCCTGGAACTGGCTGGCGAACTCGCCCTCGAAGGTGGTGCGCGCGGCGCTGGTGAGCGCCACGATGCTGACGACCGACGCGATGCCGATGCTGATGCCCAGCATGGACAGCGCGGTGCGCAGGCGGTTGCCCTGCAGCGACAGCCAGGCCGTGGCCAGGGCCTCGCGCCACTGCACCTGCACGCGGCGCAGCCAACCGCCTTGCGGCGGCACCTGCGACTCGGGCGCTTGCGCCGGCGGGCGGTGTTGGGCGGGCGTGCCGTCGTCGCGCACGACCTTGCCGTCTTTGAGCTCGATCACGCGCTGGGCGTGGGCGGCCACGTGGGCGTCGTGCGTGACCAAGATGATGGTGTGGCCGCGCTCGTGCAGCTCCTTGAGCAGCTTGAGCATCTCGGCGCCCGAGGCCGAGTCCAACGCGCCGGTGGGCTCGTCGGCCAGGATGATTTGCCCGCCGTTCATCAGCGCGCGGGCGATGGAGACGCGCTGCTGCTGGCCCCCGCTCAGCTCGTTGGGCTTGTGGTGCATCCGCTCGCCCAAGCCCAGGCGTTCCAGCAGGGCCTCGGCCCGGCTGCGGCGCGCGCCGGCGCCCACGCCGCCGTACACGGCCGGCAGGGCGGCGTTGCCGCGGGCATCCAGGTGCGGCAGCAGGTGGTAGCGCTGGAAAATGAAACCGAAGCGCTCGCGGCGCAGGGCCGCCAGCTCGTCGGGCCCGAGGTGGGCGGCGTCCTGGCCGTCGATGAGGAACTGGCCCTCGGTCGGGTTGTCCAGGCAGCCCAGCACGTTCATCATCGTGCTCTTGCCCGAGCCCGATTGGCCCATGATGGCCACGAACTCGCCGGCCTCGATGGCGAGGTCCACGCCGTCGAGCGCCCGAACTTCGATCGAACCGATGCGGTAGTGGCGCGCGATGCCGCGCAACTCGATCAGTGGCATGTTGGCCCGATCAGTTGGACGCGGCCGATGCCGGCGCCGAGGCCGCCTCGGCCGCCGAGGGCGGTGCCAGCAGCACCTTCTCGCCGGCCTTCAGGCCTTCCAGCACCTGCACGCGGGCGCCGTCTTGCAAGCCGGTGCGCACGCGGCGCGGCGTCTGCTTGTTGTCGCTGCCGACCACGGTGACCAGCTGGCGGCCGTCCTTGTCGCGCTCGCCCAGGGCCACCACGGGGATGGTGAGCACGTCCTTGGCTTCGCCGGTCTCGATGTCGACCTGCACGGTCATGTCGGAGAACAGCTGGCCGGCGGCGTTGTCGACGTCGAACAGCACGTTGTAGAACACGGCGTTGCCGCTGCGCTCGGGCACGGGCTGGATGACGCGCACGCGGCCTTCGTAGCGTTGGCCTTGGCCCGACAGGGTCAGGAAGCTGGCCTTCTGGCCGACCTTGACCGACTGGATGTCGACCTCGGGCACCTTGGTGCGCACGGTGATGGTGCGCAGGTCGGCCAGGGTCAGCATGACGGGCGTGATCTGCACGGCGATGACGGTCTGGCCCACCTGCACGGGCAGGTTGACCACGGTGCCGTCCATGGGCGCGGTGATGCGGGTGTAGCCCAGGCGCAGTTGCGCGCGGGCCAGGTCGGCCTGCAGGCGCTGCATCACGGCGCTTTGGCCGCGCACGTCGGCCTCCAGCTTGGCCAGGTCGTTCTCGGCGCGCTCGGCCTCCAGGCCGGCGGTGGCCTTGCCGGCCAGCAGGCGCTTTTGGCGCTCGGCCTCGCGGCGGGCGCTGGCCAGGTCGACCTGGCGGGCGTCCAGCAGCGCGCGTTGCTGCGCCAGTGCGGCCTCGGCCTGCGCCACTTCGTTGCGCGCCAGCTCGGGGTCCAGGCTGACCAGCAGGTCGCCCTTCTTGACCGACTGGCCCAGTTGCACGTGCAGCTCGCGGATCTGGCCGCTGACTTGCGCGCCCACGTCCACGCGGGTTTTGGCCTGGAGCACGCCGGCGGCCTGGGCCACTTGCGTGATGTGGCCCTTCTCCACCACGCCGGTGGGCGGCGGTGGCGGCGGCTTGGGCGGGTTCATCAGGCGCCAGCCCACCCCACCGACGACGACCAAGGCGGCCACGATCAAACGGCCGCGCCAGCGGCGCCACCAAGGTGCTTGCAGTTTCTTGTTCGCGGTGTTCAAACCCAATCTCCCGCCGACGTGCTTGCGGCGGGGGGCAATGTAGCCAGGGCCTCAGGGGGGCCCGTTGGTCATGGGACGGGTTGCACGTCCACGACGACGAACTGCTTGCGCACGGGATGAACGACTTCGACGGCCCCTTCAAAGCCTGGGGGGATGACAGCGCCCTGGCCGGCCACGACGTCCACCGCCTGGCCGTGGCGGTCGTGCAAGCGCACGTGGCCCTCCAGCACGAAGAAGTACTCCTGCTTGTGCGGCGGGAAGGCGATGCGCCAGCGGCCCACCTCGCAGGCCCACACGCCCGCGCTCATGGGGCCGGCTTCGTGCAGCAGCCAGGTCCAGCGCTGGGGGTCGCCGGCCTCCAGTCGGTCGGGGCGGGGACGGTCCAGCGTGGGCGTCATGCCCTGCGTGCTGTCGATGCGCGTGATGTGGGGGGCTTGCATGGCTTGGGCTCAGAGGAAGGGGCGCATGGCCGCAATGACCACCACCAGCAAGCCCAAGCCGAAATTGAAAGCCACCCATTGCCGGATGGTGTCGAGGGCTTTGGCGGCCAGGGGCCAATCGCTGGCCTGCACGGCGCGGTCCAAGCGGCGGTAGAGCGCGAATCGGATGTGGAAAAAGATGGCCACCATCAAGGTGCCCAGCACGGCCATCAGGGTCCAGGCCAAGGGCATGTCGAATTGCCCGCCGGCTTGCACCACGGTTTTGGCCGTGCGCCCCAGCATCCAGTAGCCCGTGACCAGGCTCAGCACCGACACGACCGTGACCACCCGGAAGAAGCGTGTGAACACGGCGTGCATCAGTCGGACGCGCGCACCTGGCTCCAAGTCGGCCACGGCGGGCCGCAAGATCAGCAGCGTGAAGCCCATGCCGGCCACCCACAGGCCGATGCTGAGCAAGTGAATGAGTTTCAGCAGGGCGTAAATCATGGGCGGCATCATCCCCGCTGCTCCATGGGCCGATGCGGAGCAGGGTTTCGGGTGGGGTTCAAGCGGCACGCGCCCAGGCGCCGTGCGGGTGGCTCCACAGCAAGGGGCGGGTGCCGGTGCGGTCGTGCAGGGTCCACAGGGTGGCCGAGGGCTCGGGGGCGGGCGGCAGGCCGTCGCCCCAGGGGTGGAAGGCCAGGGCCTCGGCGCACAGCACCGCCAGGCCGTGGCGCTCCACCAAGGCCTGCACGCGCGCGCGGTGCGTGGCGCGCTGCTCGGCCGAGAAGTAGGCCAGGACCCAGCTGTTGAACAGCACGGGCTGCACGCCCGCAGGCAGGCCGGGCAGCCAGGCGGCCAGCGCGGCCAGGCCGTCGTCGTCGGCGCTGACGCGGTAGCCACCCGCCCGCACGGCGTCTGCGCCCCAGGCCAGGGCCTGCCGCAGCCGCGCCAGGCGCGCGGTGTCGTCGGGCCAGGTGCAGGCTTCGAGCCAGCGGCGCTGGGCCGGGTCGCTGGGGTCGATGGGCGCGAGGTCGGTGCCGGCGCGGGCGACCAAGGCCCAGTCTTGGGCCGGCGGCAGGGGCCCGCCGCGCCAGTCGCAATCCAATTCCAGTCGCATGCCGGGGCCGCGCTCGCCGCCCGCCACGCGCACGCGGTCGCCGTCCACGCCCAGGTTCAGGCCGGCGCTGGCGCCGAAGTCGAACAAGGCCAGGCGTCGCTGGCCGGTGTGGGCCACCAGCGCATCCAGGGCCAGGCGCAGCACGGCGCAGCGGCCGGTCTCGTTGGTTTGGGTGGCGCGGTTGCGCAGGTGGGCCTCGATGGCGTTGCGCTCGCGGGCCAGCAGCTGGTGCAACTGGGGGGCGAGTTCGGCGTCGGGCGCCCGCGTGCCTTGCGCGCTGGGGAAGTAAGGGGCCAGTTCGGGCGCCGCGCCGGCCAGTACCCGCTCGTGCACCGCCGCCAGCAAGAGATTGGCGCGGGCCTGGGCCGGTGGCGCCAGGGCCATCGCCGCCGCCAGCGCGGGCCAGTCGGCCAGGGCCTGGCACAGCGCGGCCGTGGTGGTTTGCGTGGGGCATTCCTCGCGGGCGAAGCGGCGGAACTCGCCGGGCCAGTCGAGGGTGGAGGTGGGGGCAGTGGCCATGGCGGGAGTGTCCCAGCCCGCCACTCAACCCGCGCTGACCGCAGCCTGTCGCGCGCTGCGTCGGCTCGTCGCTTGGGCGTGGCGACGCGAGGCCTGAACGATCAAAGTTCAGTCACCGCAACACGCAACCCCACCGCCAGGAGCCCACCATGACCAAGACCTTCAACACCGCCCCCGTCCTCGACACCGTCGGTGGCGCCCTCAGCATCGCCGCGATGGCCGGCCTGACCTTCGCCAGCGCCGCGACCTACGCCGGCAACAGCGAGAAGCCCGCCGCCGAAATCGTTCAACTGCCCCCGGTCGTGATGACCGTCAAGCGCGCCACGCCGGTCGCGCAGCTGCCCACGGTGATCGTCGTCGCCAAGCGCAGCGTCTCCCCCACCAGCGCCTAACACCCGCTCTCGCGGCGGGGTGCAAGACCACCGAAGGCCCGGCTCCCGAAAGGGGGTCGGGCCTTCGGCCTTTCGGGGGCGTGGACCCTCTGCAGGCCTCAGCGCTTGGTCTTTTCGTACACCGCGACGTTGCCGGTGCTGTTCGACTTGACCCGCAGCTGCCGCTGGTTGGCGGACGGGAGCATCAGCATTCGAACGGTCTTGCCGTTGGGCAGCAGGAAGCTGAGCTGAATGCCTTCGTCCCGAATGGCAAAGACGCCGCTCGTGACGCGGCCGCGCTCGGAGATGCTCAAGACCTCATTGCCGTCTCCGAACTCCAAGAAGTCCTTGGGGCTGCCATCGGGGTCGTGCATCAGCTCCCACCGCCCTTTCAGCCACCCTGGGGTGGCGGCACCGGCCTTGCCGGCAAGCCATGCCAACGAGAGACCCAAAACGAATCGGCGGTGCATGGAGGTCGGGTGCATGGGGGTGGTGGCTGGCGTGAACGGTGCGTCGAAGTATCGGGCGCCTCCCATTCAAACGGCGCTGGCCGCAGCCCATCGCACGCTGCGTCGGCTCGTCGCTTGGCCATGGCGATGCGAGGCCTGAACGATCAAAGTTCAGTCACCGCAACACGCAACCCCACCGCCAGGAGCCCACCATGACCAAGACCTTCAACACCGCCCCCGTCCTCGACACCGTCGGTGGCGCCCTCAGCATCGCCGTGATGGCCGGCCTGACCTTCGCCAGCGCCGCGACCTACGCCGGCAACGGCGAGAAGCCCGCCGCAGAAATCGTTCAACTGCCCCCGGTCGTGATGACCGTCAAGCGCGCCACGCCGGTCGCGCAGCTGCCCACGGTGATCGTCGTCGCCAAGCGCAGCGCCTCCCCCACCAGCGCCTAACACCCGCCCTCGCGGCGGGGTGCAAGACCACCGAAGGCCCGGCTCCCGAAAGGGGGTCGGGCCTTCGGCCTTTTCGTCATGGTGGGCACCAGAATCGCGGCATGGCCGCCGTCACCATCGTTCCCATCCGCCTCGAACACGCCGAGTCGTTCCACGCTTGCTTGGATGCGGTGGCTCGCGAGAGCCTGATGCTGGGGCAGCACCAGGCGCCGCCCTTCGCGCAGGTGCACGCCTTCGTGGCGGGCAACGTCGAAGCGGGGCACCCGCAGTTCGTGGCCTGGGACGGCGAGCGGGTGCTGGGCTGGTGCGATGCGCTGCCGCAGTGGGCCGACGGCCTGCGGCACCGGGGGCAGCTGGGCATGGGCGTGCTGGCGGCCGCGCGTCGCCAGGGCCTGGGCGAGCGCCTGTTGCGGGCCACGCTGGACGCGGCGCGGAGGCAGGGGCGCCTGGTGCGCATCGACCTGGAGGTGCGGGCCGACAACGGGCCGGCGTTGCGGCTCTACGAGCGCCTGGGCTTTGCCATTGAGGGGCGCCGGCCCATGGGCCTGTGCCACCGCGGCGTGTACTTCGAGACCCTGGAGATGGGCCTCATCCTGTAGTCAGCGCGCGAACACGTACGGGCCGCCGCGGGCCAACGCGCGTTGGTAGGCGGGGCGGGCCTGGAAGCGGCGCACCCAGGCGTCGAGGTGCGGGAAGTGGGCGCGGGCCGGGCCGGCGGCCTCGCCGACGAAGCTCATCTGCACGTCGGCGCCGGTGAAGGCATCGCCCAGCAGCCATTCGCGGTCTTTCAGCGATTGGTCGACGAAGCCCAGGTGGTTGGCGATCTCGCTGTCGATGCGCGGTGCCAGCGGCGCCGCGCCTTCGCCCAAGCGCGAGGTGTAGAGCTTGAGCATCAGCGGCAGCATGGCCGAGCCCTCGGCGTAGTGCAGCCACTGCTGGTAGGCCTCGAACTCATCGCTGCCCGCAGCGGGTTGCAGGCGACCCTGGCCATGGCGGCGCAGGAGGGAGTCGACGATGGCGCCGGACTCGATGAGCGTCAGCGTGCCGTCTTGCACCACGGGAGCCTTGCCCAGCGGGTGCACGGCCGCCAGCGCGGGCGGGGCCAAGCGGGTCTTGGCGTCGCGCTGGTGGTGGCGGATCTCGTAGGGGAGCGCCAGCTCTTCCAAGAGCCAGAGGATGCGCTGCGAGCGCGAGTCGTTGAGGTGGTGGACGACGATCATGGATTGGTGCGTTCGGTGGGGAGGCTGGGGCGCTGGCAGCGCGCAAAGCCGTAGGTGGCCAGGGCCGGGTCGAAGGGGGTGCGGGCGGCCCAATCGGCCCAAACGGTGAGCCCACTCAGGCCCGCGGCGCGGGTGGCCCGGGCCAAGGCTTGGGTGTGCAGGGGCGTCCAGCGGTAGCGGCGGGCCACTTCGTGCAGCAAGCGCCCGCCCTGCCAGACCTCGAAGCGCCACGCGGTGGCCCAGGCCTCGGGGCCGCTGTCGCGGTCAGGTTCCATGCAGCGGTGGTGCTCCACGCGGCCCAGGCCCAGCGCGCGCGTGCCCACGCAGCCCCAGGGGATGGGCTCGCGCAGGGGGCTGGCGAACGGCGCCTCGATCCACAGCGGGGCGCCCGGGCGCAGCAGGCGCGCGGCCTCGGTCAGCAGCGCGTGCTGCTCGGCAGGCGGCAGCAGGTGCAGCACCGATTGGCAGAGCACCGCATCGGCCTGGGCGTCGGGCAGGCGGGTGCTGTCGGCCAGCAGGGCGACCTGCGCTTGCAGCGCGGGCTCCAGCGCCAGGCGGGTGCCGAGGGAGGCCGCCATCTCGGCGTCGGGCTCGACCGCCTGCACCTGCCAGCCGGCGCGGGCCAGGCCCAGGGCGCTGACGCCCAGGCCGGCGCCCAGGTCCACCACGCAGCGGCCCTCGCCCGGGCCGAAGGCGGCGCACAGCGCGGCCAGCTCGTGCTCGGGGCGCGGGAACAGGGCGGCGTAAGCGGCCACGCCTTGGCTGTAGGGCTCGGTTGCCATGCTCAGTAGCCGGCCTCCAGCGACACGCGGCCGCTGATCGGTTCGCCGCGCAGCCAGGCGCGCAGCTTGTCGGCGATTTGGTCCAGGGCCTCGTCGCGCAGGGTGGCGCCGGCGATGTGCGGCGTCAGCTGCACCCGGGGGTGGCGCCAGAAGGGGTGCTCGGGCCCGGCGGGCTCGGTGGCGCACACGTCCAGCGCCGCGCCGGCCAGGTGGCCGCGGTCCAGGGCGGCCAGCAGCGCGGCCTCGTCGACCAGGCCGCCGCGGGCGATGTTCACGAGGTAGCTGCCCGGCGCCATGCGGGCCAGGCGCTCGGCGTTGAGCAGCTGGGCGGTGTCGGGGGTCAGCGGCAGCAAGGCCACGACGACGCGCGAGCCCGCCAGCAGCGCGTTCAGGCCGTCTTCGCCGGTGAAGACGGGCAGGTCACCGCCCTCGCGCGCGCGCCGCGCCCAGGCCTGCACGGGGAAGTTCAGGCCGCGCAAGGCGCGCACCAGGGGCTGGGCCAGCACGCCGCAGCCCAGCAGGCCGACGGTCCAGTCGATCTTGCGCAGCGGGGCGCGGGGCTGCCAGTGGCCTTGGGCGGCCTGTGCGGCGTAGGCGTCGAACTGGCGGTGCCAGCGCAGCAGGGCGTGCAGCACGTACTCGGCCATTTGCACGCCCATGCCCGCGTCTTCCAGGCGGTACAGCGGCAGCCCGGGCGGCGGGGCCAAGGCCAAGAGTCCGTCCACGCCGGCGCCGGTGGCAAAGGCGGCCTTCAGCTGGGTTTGCTGCGCGAAGAAGGCGGGCGGGGGCTTCCACAGCACGGCCAGCTCGGCCGGCGGGGCGCCGTCGTGCCAGGCGCTGGCCTGCACCTGGCCGGCCAGGCGCAGGTTGAGCTCGGCGGCCCAGTCCTCGGCCCCCTGGGACAGGCAAACGGTCAGCTGCGGGGGCTGGCTCACGCCGCCAGGGCCTTTTCGATGTCCGCGCGCAGCTTGGCGGGTTCGTCGTTGGGCGCGTAGCGCTCCAGCACCTGGCCGTCCTTGCCCACCAGGAACTTGGTGAAGTTCCACTTGATGAGCTCGGTGCCCAGCAGGCCGCGCTTTTCCTTCTTGAGCCACTGCCACAGGGGGTGGGCGTCGCCGCCGTTGACGTCGACCTTGGCCATCATCGGGAAGCTCACGCCGTAGTTGAGCTGGCAGAACTCGGCGATTTCGCCGTTGGAGCCGGGGTCTTGCCCGCCGAACTGGTTGCAGGGGAAGCCCAGCACCGTCAGGCCCTGGGCCTCGTAGTCCTTCCACAGGCGCTCCAGCCCTTCAAACTGGGGGGTGAAGCCGCACTTGCTGGCGGTGTTGACCAGCAGCAGCACCCGGCCGCGGAAGTCCTGCAGCTTCACGGGCTTGCCGGTGATGGAGACGGCTTCGAAGTCGTACACGGAGGCGGACATGGGGGAATCTCCTTAAGAACTTGGCATGGTAGAGCGGGCGGCGGCGCCCTGTTTTTGAGCACACAATGCGCCCGCCCTGCCCTGGGGGACATCCAGGGGGAACGAGAGCGCAAGATGGAATCCCGCATGGAACATTTGCAGTGCCTCACGCCGGACGAGCTGAAACGCCGCCCGGACCTGTCCACCTTCCGCTGGCGCCTGCTGGCGCACGGGGACTCGTGGTTCTCGTTCGCCGCCGCGAAGGTGGACGCCCACGCCAACCTGCTGGAAGAACTGGTGTTCGGCCAGCCGACGGTGGCGGTGAGCTGCGCGGGCCACCACAACGCCCTGCGGCGCATGGTCGACCTGGAAAGCTCGCCCGATTTCATCCGCCTGCTGACCGACCCGAGCGCCCCAACCTGGGACGGCGTGCTGCTCAGCGTGGGCGGCAACGACCTGGTGTCGGCCGCCATGGTGCCCGCGGTGCAGGCCAACGGCGAGCCGGTGCCGATGAACCTTCGCCTGCTGCGCAAGCAGACCGAGTGGGGCGCGCCCAGCGCCGGCGTGTCGCGCTACTTCAGCGAAGACGGCTGGGCCACCTTCGGCGAGTACGTGCGCGCCAACCTGAAGCACGTGCTCAGCCTGCGCGACGCCGGCCCGAGCCAGGGCAAGCCCCTGTTCATCCATTGCTACGCGGTGCCGACGCCGAGGCCGGCCGGGGCCGAGAGCGCCTCGGGCGCTTGGCTGTACCCGGCGCTCAAGGCCTACGCCATCCCGCAGGCCGACTGGGCGGCGATGAGCCGCTTGATGCTGTCCAAGCTGGCCGCGCTCTTCAAGGCCTGTGCTGCCGATGCGGCGCAGTACCCCAGCCTGCAGGTCTTCGACTCCACCCAGGTGCCCATCGCCCCGGCGGCGCTGGGCTCCAGTGGCATCAGCGGCGACTGGCACAACGAGATCCACCTGAACCACAGCGGCTGCTTCAAGATCGCCCGCGCCTGGAGCGTGCACATCGAGGCCGTGCTCAGTGGCAAGCCCCTGGTCACCGCGCCGCCCACGACGGGACGCGGTCGGCGCGGTGGCGGTGGTGGAGGCAGCGCCCCGGCCAGTGCCTGAGCGCTGACCCGCCCAACCCAATGGCCCCCGCGGGGGCCGTTGTGCTTTTCAGCGGAGCTTCATTCGGGCCGGAACACGAACTCCTGCACGAAGACCCCGTCGCTGTTGCAGCGGTAGCTGCGCAGCGCGGTGTCGACGGCGGCCGTCAGCGCCCGCTGCGCGCGCCGGTCGGCCACGCCGCTGCGGCTCAGCACCTCCACGGCCACCACGCGCCCGCCTTGCACCGTGCCTTGCACGGTGAACTGGGCCACGCCCTCCCAGCCGCTGGCCGGGGGCTCGGGTTGGACCATCACCGGGCACAGCAGGGCGGCGCTCTGGCGCGCCGGGGTGCTGCGCTCGCCGGATGGCGTGCCGGGCTGGGCCTCCGGCAGACGCGGCGTGACGGTCACGGGCCCTTCGGGCACCTGGGTCGTGGTGCCGGTGAGGGCCGTGTTGCTCGGTGCGGGGTCCACCAGCACCGGCGGCACGTAAACCTCGAACACCGGCCGCTGCAGCGTGGGCTCGGCGCGGGGCGGCGGCACGGTGGGGGGCGGGGGCTCGGGCTGGGCCACCCGCGTGGCGATCGGTGCCGGCGGCGCCTGCCAGGGCAGGCGGGGCATCAGGCCCTGGGCGAAGGCCCAGATGACGGCCGCGTGCAGGCCGACAACGAGGCCGACGCTCCAGGCGCGCTGGGCTTCCGGTCGGTGGGCCGTGGTGGGGGTCGAGGCGAAGTGCATGGCGAGCTCCCAGGGTGGATGGCGTCCCCAGGATGCGCGCCGTGGCGCCGACGCGCCACCCGTGCAAATCAGCCGTGACGGCGCGCGCGGCGCGCGTCAGACTCTCAGGAGTGGCAGCCCTTGCCGTCGTCCTCGTCGCCGCGGGCGATGGCCAGCAAGCGCTCCACCTCCTCGTTGTGTTCGCGGCGGTTGTGCAGGTGCCAGCGGCGGATCAGCTCCATCACCCCGGCCACCAACAGACCGAAGGCCGTGATGGCGCCAAAGGCGTGCAGCCCCCAGGCCGTCAGGCCCGAATACAGGAAGCCCAGGCCCAGGATGCAGGCCTGCTCGTTGAAGTTCTGCACCGCGATGCTGCGGCCCGCGCCCATCAGGCTGTGGCCGCGGTGCTGCAGCAGGGCGTTCATGGGCACCACCAGGAAGCCGCCGATGGCGCCCATCACCATCAGGAAGGGCGCGGCCACCCAGACGTCGCGGATGCCGATCATCACGACGATCAGCACGCCCATCAGGGTGCCCAAGGGGATGGTCTTCACGGCCTTGTCCAGGCGCATCCACCAGCTGGCCACCAAGGCGCCCACCGCGGTGCCGATGGCCACCACGCCGACCAGGCTGCTGGCCTGCGTGGTGCTGTAGCCCAGCGCGGCGGCGGCCCAGGCGATGACGATGTAGCGCAGGTTGCCGCTGACGCCCCAGAACAGGGTCGTCGTGGCCAGCGAGATCTGGCCCAGCTTGTCCTGCCAGAGCTTGCGGTTGCACTCGCGGAAGTCGCGCAGCAGGGCCAGCGGCCGGTCCATCGGCATGAGCTGGGCGCAGGTGCGCGGGATGTAGAGGTTGAAGGCCGCCGCGGCGATGTACAGCGCCACCAGGCCGGTGATGGCGGCTTCGGGCGCGGTGTCGATGCCGGTGTCGATCAGCGGCAGGTCCAGCGCCAGCAGGTGCGGGGCGATGTGCGGCCCCACCAACTGCCCGCCCAGCAGCACGCCCAAGATGATGGAGGCGATGGTCAGGCCCTCGATCCAGCCGTTGGCCTTGACCAGCTGCGAGACGGGCAGCAGCTCGGTGAGGATGCCGTACTTGGCCGGCGAGTAGGCCGCCGCGCCCAGGCCCACCACGGCGTAGGCCACCAGGGGGTGCACGCCCACGAGCATCATCAAGCAGCCCACCACCTTGATGGCGTTGGCGATGAACATCACCTTGCCCTTGGGCAGCGCGTCGGCAAAGGCACCGACGAAGGGCGCGAGCAGCACGTAGAACAGCGCGAACATGGGCACCAAGGCCACGCGGTGCGACTCGGGCGCGCCGCTGTCCTTGAGCAGCTGGATGGCTGCAATGAACAAGGCGTTGTCGGCCAGCGAGCTGCAAAACTGCGCCGACATGATGGTGTAGAAGCCTTTTTTCATCGCCTGGCGCTTGGCCTGTTGGAGCTCGTCTCGGGGGCGGAAAGCGTAACCCAGTGTTGCTACGGCTAAATTGCGGCCCATGCCGCGCCCGATCGAAGCCACCGTCCATGCCAGTGCCCTGACCCACAACCTGGGCGTGGCCCGCGAGCGCGCCGGGGGCGCGCGCGTGTGGGCCGTGGTGAAGGCCAACGCCTACGGCCACGGCATCGAGCGCTGCTTCGAGGCCCAGCGCCAGGTGGCCGATGGCTTTGCGTGCATCGACCTGGCCGAGGCCGAGCGCCTGCGCGCGCTGGATTGGCGCGGCCCCCTCCTGCTGCTGGAAGGCGTGTTCGAGCCGCGCGACCTGGAGCTGTGCTCGCGCCTGCACCTGTGGCACGCGATCCACGCCGAACACCAGATCGACTGGCTGGCCGCGCACAAGACCAACCTGCCGCACCGCGTCTTCCTCAAGATGAACAGCGGCATGAACCGGCTGGGCTTCGCGCCCCAGGCCTTCCGCGCGGCCTGGCAGCGCCTGGTGAACCTGCCGCAGGTCGAGGACGTGAGCCTGATGACCCATTTCAGCGACGCCGACGCCACGCGCCTGGGCGCCGACGGTATCGCGCACCAGCTGGCGGCCTTCGAGGCGGCCACGGCCGACCTGCCGGGTGAGCGCAGCCTGGCCAACAGCGCCGCCACCCTGCGGCACGCGCAGCGGCCTCTGGCCGGCGGCGTGAACGTGGCCGGCGACTGGGTGCGCGCCGGCATCCTGGGCTACGGCGGTGTGCCCGACTACCCCGAGCACGACGCCGCCCACTGGGGCCTGCAGCCCGGCATGAGCCTGCGCGCGCAGGTGCTGGGCGTGCAGCAGCTGCAGGCTGGCGACACCGTGGGCTACGGCAGCGCCTTCACGGCGCCCGGGCCCATGCGCATCGGCACCGTGGCCTGCGGCTACGCCGACGGCTACCCCCGCCACGCGCCCACCGGCACGCCGGTGCTGGTGGACGGGGTTCGCAGCCGCACCCTGGGTCGCGTCAGCATGGACATGCTGGCCGTGGACCTGAGCGCCCTGCCCGAGGCCGGGGTGGGCAGCGAGGTGACGCTGTGGGGGCGCAGCCGGCAAGGCGCGGTGCTGCCCATCGACGAGGTGGCGCACGCGGCCGGCACCATCGGCTACGAGCTGATGTGCGCGCTGGCCCCGCGCGTGCCCGTGCGCTTGGACGAGTGATGGGCCTGCTGTCGGCCTGGTGCCCGCAGGACGACGAGGTCGAGTTCAGCTTCATCCGCGCCAGCGGCCCCGGGGGCCAGGCCGTGAACAAGACCAGCAGCGCGGTGCAACTGCGCTTCGACGTGCGCGCCAGCCGCCTGCCCGAGGCGGTGAAGGCGCGCCTGCTGGCCAGCGACGACCAGCGCCTGAGCCGCGAGGGCGTGTTCGTCATCAAGGCGCAGGTGCACCGCAGCCAGGACATGAACCGCCAAGACGCCCTCGAGCGCCTGGTGGCCTGGGTGCAGGCCGCCGCCCACGTGCCCGCCGTGCGGCGCGCCACCCGCCCCACGCGCGGCTCGCAGCAGCGGCGCCTGGCCGGCAAGGCCGTGCGCAGTGCCGTCAAGGCCGGCCGCGGCCGCGTGTGCGGGGGCGATTAAGCCTTTGAAAACAAAAGGCTTTTTCTGCCCGTGGGCGGGGGTTGATCCTCTGGTGCGGCCGGTCGGTTACAGGTAAGTTCCGCCCGCCCCGGCAGGCCGCCGGATCCCTTTCCTACTCCGCCTCGCCGATGACCTCGACCGACTCCGTGTACCTGGGCAAGCCCTGGCTTTCGCACTACGGCGACACCATCCCGCACACCCTGCCCACGCCCAGCGCGCGCCACCTGCCCGACATGGCGCGCCAAGCGGCCCAGCGCTTCGCCAGCCAAACCGCGTTCACCTGCGTGATGCCCAACGGCATGTACGGCTCGCTGAGCTACGCCCAGGTGGACGAGATGAGCGACGCGCTGGCCCGCTACCTGCGCGAGGTGTGCAAGCTCGCTGCCGGCGACCGCGTGGCCGTGCAGATGCCCAACTGCCTCAGCTACCCCGTGACGCTGCTGGGCATCTTGAAAGCCGGCTGCGTGGCGGTGAACACCAACCCGCTGTACACGGCCGACGAGATGGCCCACCAGTTCAAGGACAGCGGGGCCAAGGCCATCGTGGTCGTCGACCTGTTCGCCGACAAGCTGGAAGCCATCCTGTCGCAGACGGCCATTCAGCACGTGGTGATCACCCGCGTGCCCGAGTTCTTCCCGCCGGTGGTCCAGCCCATCGTGTACGGCGTGATGAAGCACTGGAACCGGCTCATCCCGGCCCACGGCCTGAAGGCCACGCGACTGCCCGAAGCGCTGGCGCAAGGCCGGGCCGCGGGCGGCGACGTGCAGGCCTACGTGCGCGACTTGAAGCACGACAGCCTGGCCCTGCTGCAGTACACCGGGGGCACCACTGGCGTCGCCAAGGGCGCCATGCTCTCCCACGGCAACCTGCTGTGGAACCTGGACCAGATGCTGGGCATGGTGCGCAGCCACATCGACGAGGGCAAAGAGGTGGTGCTGACGGCCTTGCCCCTGTACCACATCTTCGCGTTCACGGTGAACTTCCTTACCATGTACCGCATGGGCGCGCGCAACATCTTGGTGCCCAGCCCCCGGCCCATCCAGAACCTGCAGCGGGCGCTGGAGAACTACAAGATCACCTGGCTCACCGGCGTGAACACGCTCTACAACGCGCTGATGCACGAGGAGTGGTTCACCGCCTTCCCGCCCAAGCACATTAAGGCGGCAGGCGGCGGCGGGGCGGCTATGCACCACGCGGTGGTGAAGCACTGGGAGGACGTGACCGGCGCCCCGCTGGTGGAGGGCTACGGCCTGACCGAGAGCAGCCCGGTGGCCTGCTTCCAGCCGCTGAGCAGCGGCCGCAAGGTCGACACCATCGGCATCCCGGCGCCGATGACCGAGATCCGCCTGGTGGACGACGACGGCCACGACGTGGCCCTGGGGGCGCCGGGCGAGTTGATCTTGCGCGGCCCGCAGGTGATGCAGGGCTACTGGCAGCGCCCCGAGGAAACGGCCAAGGTGCTGAAGGACGGCTGGCTGTACACCGGGGACGTGGCGGTGATGAGCGAAGACGGCACCTTCAAGATCGTGGACCGCAAGAAGGACATGATCTTGGTCAGCGGCTTCAACGTCTACCCCAACGAGATCGAAGACGTCATCACGCAGCTCGACAGCGTGATGGAGGCCGCCGTGATCGGTGTGCCCGACGCCAAGACCGGCGAGGCCGTGCGCGCCTACGTCGTCAAGGCCGACGACAGCCTCACGGCCGAGGCCGTGTTGGCGCACTGCCGCAGCAAGCTCACGGCCTACAAGATGCCCACTCGCATCGAGTTCCGCGACGAGCTGCCCAAGACGCCGATCGGCAAGATCCTCCGCAAAGACCTGCGCGCCGAAGTGCTGGCCACCATGAACAAGAAGGGCTGAGGCCATGTTGAGCGAACTCGAAACCAAGCTGCTCGGCGTGATGATGATGGTCATCATGCTGGGCATGGGCGCCAGCCTGACCTTCAAGGACTTCGCCATCGCGCTGCGCCGTCCCCAGGGCGTGTTCGTGGGCCTGGTGTGCCAGTACGGGGTCATGCCCGCCCTGGCCTATGGCCTGGCCACGCTGCTCCAACTGCCCCCGGCTTACGCCGTGGGCCTGATCTTGATGGGCTGCATGCCCGGTGGCACCACCAGCAACATCTTCACGTACTTCAGCAAGGGCGACTTGAGCCTGTCCATCTTGATGACCATGGGCTCGACCATCGTGGCCATCTTCATGGTGCCCCTCACGCTGGCCTTTTACAGCCAGGGCATCGAAGGCGACTGGAAGATCCCGCCCGGCAATGTGATCCAGGTGCTGTTCGTGCTGTTGGTGCCAACCGTGATCGGCATCGCCATGCGCAAGTGGAACGCCAACGTGGGCGCGGTCGTGGAGATGATCGGTGGCCTCTTGGGCGTGGCCGTCATCTTGTTCCTGATGGGCTCTTGGGTGCCGCGCAACTTCCAGTTGCTGCTGGACACCGGCTTCCCGGTGTACGCCGCCTCCATCGGCCTGGGCCTCTTTGGCTTCGCACTGGGCTATGGCTTGAGTCGCTTGCTGCGCCAAACGCCGCGCCGGGGTCGCACCATCGCGCTGGAAACCGGCATTCAGAACGGCCCCTTGGCGGTGTTGATCGTGACCTTGAGCTTCGCCGGCGACCAGCAGCGCGATGTGTTGCTGCTGCCGATCCTGTACTCGTTCTTCATCGTACTCAGCAGCTCGGTGGTGACGATCTGGTTCCGCCGCATCACGCAGCGCGAAGAGCTGCAGCGCGATCAGGCCAAGATCGGCGCACTGGCCAAGGCCTGAGTCGCCTCGCCAACAAAAGCACCGCCACCTCCGGGTGGCGGTGTCGTTTCAGGAGGCGTCGAGCATCGCGCGCAGCGCGGTGCTGCCGGCGTCCATCTGCCGCTGCAAATCGCGCAGCTCGGCGGGGCTGGACGCCGCCGTCATGCGCTGCACCACCTCGGCCTGCACCGCCAACGCGCGGCGCGCCAGGGTGTCGCCCGCGTCGGTGAGGTGCAGCCGCCAGGCGCGGGCGTCGCTGGCGTCGGGCTCGCGCCGCAGCCAGCCGGCTTGTTCCAGCTTGCCCACCAGCGCGCTCATCACGCTCTTGGCCGTGAAGCTGTGCGCCGCCAGTTGCTGCTGCGTGGCGCCCGGGTGCAGCAGCAGGTTGACCAAGACCTCGTGCTCGCTCAGCTTCAGCCCCAAGGCGGCCAGGCGCTGGGTCAGCACCTGGTCGCACAGGTGGTAGGCCTTCACCACCGACAGCCAGGCGTCGTGGGCGGGGGGCAGGGCGGGACTGGCGGGGTTGCGGGCGCGGGGCATGGTTTGACAGATGGTTCGGATCGGAACTAAACTGGTTCCAATTCGAACCAATTCTAGGCCGACCATGAACCTCTACCTGCGACTGCTTTGGGCCCTGTGGCGCGCCTGGCGCCAGCCCCGCATCCAGCCGGGCGACACCATCGAGCGCACCTTCCGGGTGCTGCCCAACGACTTGGACCTGAACGGCCACATGAACAACGGCCGCTACCTCACGATGCTCGACCTGATGCTGATCGAGTACTTCGTTCGCTTTGGGTTCTTCGGCCTGATGATCAAGCAAGGCTGGCGCCCGATGGCCGGCGGCTCCTTCATCACCTACCGCCGCGGGCTCAAGCCCTTCCAGCGCTACACCCTGCGCTTTCGCACCGAGGGCAGCAACGAGCACTGGAACTTCATGCGCTTCGAGTTTCACGACGGCGAGCGCCTGTGCGCCGCCGGTTACGTGAAGGGCGCCGTGGTGGGGAAGCGGGGCCTCGTGCCGAACGCGCAAAGCTGTGCGCTGCTGGGCTGGGAACAAGACACCCGCGTGCCCACGCCCGTCGCCCACTGGCTGGCTGGCGAAGAAGCGCTGATGGCGCAGCCCTGGCACGCCTGAAACGAAAAAGGCCGCGCCTCGCGGCGCGGCCCAAGGGCTTGGCCCTGCCCGATCAAGAACCGATCACGCCGCCGTCGTTCTTGGTGATGACGATGGTGGCCGAGCGCGGTCGCTTGCCGGCCCCATAGCCGGCGTTGGACGGCCACTGGCTGGTGTACTTCGTCGGGTCGGTCACGTCGGCCATGCGCGTGCCCTCGCCCGGGTGCTGGATGTTGACGAACAGCGCCTTGCCATCGGGGGTGTCAGCGATGCCGGTGATCTCGCAGTCCTTCGGTCCGACCAAGAAGCGCTTCAGGTTGTCGGCCGTGGGCGTGGCGCCCACGTAGGTGTCCACGGTCAAGGTGCCGCCGCCGCTGCGGGCGTAGCTCAGGGTGCGCTTGGCGCCGTCGCCCACCTGGCCGGGGATGGCGGCCAGCATCATGCAGTTGGTGACGTCGGTGTAGGCGCCGTCGTCGGTTTGGATCCAGCAGATGCCGGTCGTCGGGCTGAAGGCCAGGCCGTCGGGGCTGGACATGTCTTGGTCGCCCGTGAGGTTGCTGAGGTTGACCGTGCCGGTGGCGGCGCTGGTCTCGGCGGCAAAGACGTAGATGTCCCAGGTGAAGGCCGTGGCCGAAGCGCCGCCGGTGCCTTCCTTCAAGCGCAGGATGTGACCGTTGGGGTTGCCCGAGTTGGTCGACGTGCCACCGCGGATGTCGCTGTAGGCGCGGGGGTTGGCGCTGTCGGGCACCAACTGGCTGCCGCCGGTGGGGTCCACACGGCGGTTGCTGTTGTTGGTCAAGGCGAAGTAGACCTCGCCGTTCTTCGGGTTCACCGAGCACCACTCGGGGCGGTCCATCTTGGTGGCGCCCACGGCATCGCCGGCCAAGCGGGCGTTGACGCAGATGTCGGCCTGGTCGGCGAAGGGGTAGCCGGTGTAGTCGCGCACCGTGGGGTTGGTCATGCTCAGTTCGATCCACTGGCCACTGCCGTCGGCGTTGAACTTGGCAACAAACAGCTTGCCCTGGTCCAGGTACTTGGCGCCGGTGGCCAAGCGGTCGGTCGGCGTGGCGTCGGCGGCGCTCCACACCGCCGTCGACACGAACTTGTAGATGTACTCGTTGCGAGAGTCGTCGCCCATGTAGGCGGCGATGGGCTGGCCCACCACCGGGATGCTGAAGGCGGCGCTCTCGTGGGCGAAGCGACCCAGGGCGCTGCGCTTCACGGCCTTCTTGGTCTTGGTGTACGGGTCGATCTCGACGATGTAGCCCTGGAGGTTCATCTCGTGACGGTAGTCGTCGCTGCCGTCCACCGACACGCCCGAGCGGCTGATGTTGAAGCGCAGGTGGCGGTCGTCGGCGCTGGCGGTTTCCCACCCGTGGCGTGACGCGGCCCCTTGGGCGCGGCCGTAGCGGTTCAGCGCGGTGACCGACTTGTCGTTGCCGCGAACGGCGTTGTCGGTGGCCACGCGGAAGAAATAGCCCGACCAGTTCTCCTCGCCCGTGACGAAGCTGCCCCAGGGGGTCTTGCCCGTGCCGCAGTTGTTGAGGGTGCCGCGCGTGACGGTGCCGGTGGGCGAGTACTTGGTGATGGCCAAGGCGTTGCCGCGCAGCGGACCACCGATGTCGATCTCGGTGTTGGGCACGATGCGGAAGTTGAAGGCCGAGTCGGCCACGTAGGCCCAGGTGCTGCCCGACTTCTTGATCTCCACGACCGAGATGCCGTGAATGGCCATCTCCTTGTCGGTCTCGTCCACGGGGCGGGGCAGGGTGGAAGTGCCGCCACTGGCGTGGATGAAGAAGCTGCTGCGGGTTTCGTCCGTGGTGGCCTCGTGGTTGATGGCCAGCAGGCCGCGGTCGGTGGCCGTGGTGGAGGGCGTGCCGGTGGCTGACAGGCCGAACCACTCCATGCCGTCGTGGTGGTCGCCGGCGCGGTTCTCAAAGTCGGTGTCGGTGCCGTCGTTCTTGTAGGCCGGGGTGGCGGCGCGCAGCGGGTCGCCCAGCGCGTACAAGATGGTGGCGGTGTAGCCGGCGGGCACGGTGACGACGTCGGCCAGGCTCTTGTTGACGGCGCCAAAGCCCAAGCGGGTCACGATGGGCGAGGGGGCGGGGGCTGGCGCGGGCGCGGGGGCCGGCGGGGCCACGGGGTCGTCGCTGCCGCAGGCGGCCAAGAGGGTGGTGCCCAGCACGGCGGTGGTGGCCCCACCGAAGCCGCCGCGCAGCAGGCTGCGGCGGCTCAGGCGGGCGTCCAGCACCTGGTTGAAGTGCGGGTTGGCGCTGCGGTTGCTGTCCTCGTCGTTGAAGTCGATGAGGGTGGGGTCAACGGGCTGGTTCATGGTGGCGGGTCGCAAGGAATGACAGACCCGCCACGCTAGGCAGCACCGATGAAAGCGCCGTGTCAGCGCCGTGAAGCTTTTGTGTCAGCGCTGGCGGCTCAGCCCTTCCACGTGAAGGGGAACTTGAACTGCGCCCAAAAGCCGTTGGGCACGTAGTCGCCCAGCACGCCATAGGCCGTGGGCCACTTGCGCTCGCTTTGCACGGCGGTGCCGAAGAGGTGGTCGAGGAAGGCGAAGTGCGCGGCGTAGTTCTTGTCCAGCGCCTCGGCGTCTTGGCTGTGGTGCCAGTGGTGGAAGTTGGGCGTGACGATCAGGTAGCGCAGCGGCCCCAGGCGCACGCTGACGTTGGCGTGGTTGAACACCGCCTGGAAGCCGACCACCACGATGTAGGCGTCGATCACTTCCTTGCTGAAGCCGAGCACGAAGATCGGCGCCAGCACCAGGGTGCGGGTCAGGATGAGCTCCAGGATGTGCTGGCGGCTGCCGGCCATCCAGTCCATGCTTTTGACGCTGTGGTGCACGGCGTGCAGGCGCCACAGCAGGGGCACCTCGTGGTACGCGCGGTGCGTCCAGTACTGCATCAGGTCGGCCACCAAAATGATGAGGAACAGCGCCACCGGGAAGGGCAAGGCCTGCACCCAGGCCTGCACGCCGTCCTTGGCGGCCCAGCCGAAGAACTTGTGCACCAGCAGGTTCACCGCCAGCAGCACGAAGCCCACCATCAGGTGGTTGACGATGAAGTGGTGGAAGTCGGTCTGCCACTCCGGGCGGAACACGGGCTGGTCCTTGCGCAGGGGGAACAGCTTCTCGACGAACACGAAGAGCAGCGTGGAGCCCAGCAGGTCCAAGATGAACCAGTCCAGGCCGATGTAGGGCGTGCCGTCGGGGAAGTTGGGGTCCACCTCCACCTTGTGGCCGCCCAGCGCCAGGCACAGGCCCAGCAGCACGAAGGTGCCGCTTGAGAGCCAGCGCACGCGGCCGAAGACCATGTTCCACAGCGCGATGCCGCCGGCGATGACCAGCGACCAGTACAGCAGCTGGCGCATCACCTCGACGTTGTACGACTGGCGCAGCTGCGGCGTCGTCAGGTACTGCGGGAACAGGAAGGCCAGCACCCCCAGGAAGCACAGGATGGCCAGGGACAAGGCGATGACGCCCGACACCAAGCCCTTGCCGGGCTGCAGCGCGCCGTGCGATTCGGTGAGGCGGTTGAGTTTGTCGAGGGGGTCGACCATGGTGAGGGCGGTGCGGACGAAAAGGCGGCATTGTGCGAAGTCACGACGCTGCGGTCATCCCCCGCCCGCAGGGCGCTACCGTTGGGGTTTCGCCGCATCGAGCTTCTCATGACCGCCCACGACGTCCTCGCCTTCTGGTTCGAAGAGATCAGCACCGCCCAGTGGTGGAAGGTCGACCCGGCTTTCGATGCGGCCATCGCCACGCGCTTCGGGGTGCTGCACGCGCAAGCGGCGCAGGCCGAGCTGTGGGCTTGGCGTGCCACGCCCGAAGGCCGGCTGGCCGAGGTGATCGTGCTGGACCAGTTCTCGCGCAATCGGCACCGCGGCACCGCGCAGGCTTTCGCCTGCGACCCGCTGGCCCTGGGCCTGGCGCAAGAGGCGGTGGCGCAGGGGGCCGACCTGGCCTTGCCGCCCGAGCGCCGCGCCTTTCTCTACATGCCCTACATGCACAGCGAGTCGCGCGCCGTGCACGCGGTGGCCGAGCCGCTGTTCGCCGAGCGGGCGGCGCACGTGCTCGACTTCGAGCGGCGGCACCGGGCCATCGTCGATCGCTTCGGGCGCTACCCGCACCGCAACGAGGCCCTGGGCCGCGTCAGCACGGCCGAGGAGCTGGCCTTCTTGCAAGAGCCCGGCTCGCGCTTTTGAGCGGGCTCAGTCGCGCAGCGTGAAGCGCGTCACCACGCGCCAGCCGCTGGGCAAGGGGGCGTCGGTGGGCACCGCGGTTTGCGCCGGCACCTCGTCCAGCCCGAGCACGAACGCGGTGAGGCCCGCGTCGTCCAGGCGGAAGCGCACGAAGCCTTTGTGCCCCTCGTGCGCCACCAGGCCCGAGGCCGCGTTGGACGCCAGCCCCAAGCCGCCGCAGGCCAGTGCGAGGGCGAGGCCCAGCAGCAGCCCGCCGCTGAGGGCGGAGGCGAGCACGAAGGCGGGCCAGCCCAGCCAAGGGCCCAGGGTGTTGAAGCACAGCAGGGTCCAGCCCCAGGCGGCGCTCAGTTGCGCCAGGCCATGCCCCGCACCCAGCAGCAGCGCGCGGCGCGGGGCCAGCGGGTCCCACACGGCGGCGGCGCAGGCGACCAGCACGGCCAGCGCGGGCAGCACGGCGCTGGGGCTGGGCACGCGGCTCAGGTCCACCTGCGGGTGGATGCCCCAGCCGAACCAGGTCAGCAGGCCCACGAGGCCGCCCAGCACGGGCAGCAGGCCGCGGTTGCTGTCCCACTGCTCGGCCCACCAGCCGCGCCAGCCCTGGGCCATGCCGCTGCCGCGCGCGCGGAAGGCCGCGGCCCAAGCGCGCCAGCCCAGGCGGCGCGACGCGACCTCGTCGGGGTAGCGCACGCCGGGCTCGAAGGCGGGCAGTGC
Source organism: Inhella crocodyli (assembly GCF_004004565.1). Lineage (GTDB taxonomy): Bacteria > Pseudomonadota > Gammaproteobacteria > Burkholderiales > Burkholderiaceae_C > Inhella > Inhella crocodyli. The sequence continues at coordinate 296,176 of NZ_SACM01000003.1, read as the reverse complement.
CGCCTCGTTCCGGTTGCGCGGCAGGCCGATCTCGACGTGCTGGGCCAACTCGTCGCCCGGTCCGCTGACGGCACGCAGCACCTTGCGGCCGCGCACCTCCTGCGTGTGCGTGGCGTGCGTGAAGGCGCCGCCGTGGCCGGCCACCAGCAGGTGGGTGTCGCTGCCGTCGGGCAAGGTCAGCTGCTCGTGCGCCACGTGGTGCAGGTCGCCGGCCAGGCGCAGGCGGATGCGCGCGCCCGCGGCCAGCAACCGCGCCTCCAGGCGCTGGTAGCGCTTGGGGTAGCCCTCGGGCGCGTGGTCGCCCAGCGGGCGCGTCCAGTAGGGCTCGGGGTAGACGAGCACCACCTGGCTGCCCGCGCCCAGGCCTTGGTTCAGCAGGGCCTTGAAGCCCTCGTACTGCGGGCGGTCGAGGTCGCCCTCGAGCGCGAAGTCCAGGCCCAGCACCCACCAGTTGCGCGGCAGCTTCAGCGCGAACCAGGTTTGCCGTTGTGGCGTGCGCGCGCCCAGCACGGCCCCGGCGTCGGTGTTGACGAAGTAGCGGCAGAAGGTGGACGCGCTGACAGCCCAGTCGTGGTTCTGCGGGATGGCGACGACCACCTTGTCGTCGGCGGCGATCGGCGTGCCTTCGCGGGCGGCGTCGACCGCATGGCGCCAGCGCCCGAAGCCGGCTCGTCGCTGCGCCCAGCGCAGGGCCTGGTCCAGCGGCTCGATGAAGCGGTACTGGTAGTCCAGCCGGCCCGAGCCGGGGTAGGCGAGGTCGCCGCCCAGCACCAGCAAGCGTACCTGCGGCAGGGGCTGGCCCCGCTCGTCCTGCGCCTGCGTGCCGGCCATCGACGGCGCAAGCAGGCCCTGGGCCACGGCCACGGTGGCGTCGCCGCCGTCGCCGGTGTCGGAAGCGAAGTCGAACCAAAAGGGCGCGGCTGGGCTGCAGGGGTCGGCGCTGAGGTCGACGGGCCGCAGGTCGCTGGGAAAGGTCTCGCGGCGGTCCAGGTGGGTGGCGAACTGCTCGGCCGCCAGCAGCTTGCGCGCCGCCTGCCACAGCGTGGCCGGCGCGTACCAAGCGACGGGGCGGCGGGCGTGCGGCGGGACGTCCTGCCCGAAGCGTGGCATGCGGTTCAGCGCAACAACAGGGTCAGCGCCACGGCCGCCAAGGCCAGGGCCAGCAGGCCCACGAGCCAACGCCCGCCGCGCCCCAGGCCGGGGTCGTTGGCGCACTCGGCGTCGCTGCCGTCGGCGCGCGCCTTCTGGCAGGCGGCGATCTGCGCCCAGGCCCAGGCCAGGGCCTCGTCGGGCTCCAAGGTGTCGCCGCTTTGCGGGTCCTCCAGCGGGCCGTTCATCAAACGCGACAGGGTCGCGGCCGCGGCCAGCGCCGATGGGGCGTTGTCGCCCTGGGCCACCAACAGCGCCGTGCTGCCGCCGGCGGGGCCGCCCAGGGTGGCGTCGGCCGGGCCCCATTGCCATTCGAAGCCGCTGGGGCGCCCTTGCCAGGTCACCGGCCAAAAGCCGGTGTGCTGTGCCAGGTCGCCCACCTCGCCGAGTTGCGCCGGCATGCCGGCGGCGTCCAGCGCCTGCTGCCAGGCCTCGCGCGTGGGCACTGCCGTGCCCGCCCAGGTCACCACCAAGCTCATGCTCATGATTTGCTCGCTCCCACCCGCTGGGCCATCACCACGCTGCCCACGCACAAGGCCATGCCCGCCAAGGCCAGGGGCGTGGGCTGCCAGCCCTCCAACAAGGCCGACACCCCGAGGGCGATGACCGGGATCACCACGCCCATCAGGGCGGCGCGCGCCGGGCCTTCGCGCTGCGCCAGCTTGAAGTACAGAACGAAGGCGATGACGGTGCCGAACACCGTCAGGTACAACCAAGACAGCACGTAGGGCGCGTGCCAGTCGAAGGCCCAGCCGATGCCGGTCACGCCGGCCATGCCGATCAAGAACAGCGCACCGTAGCCCATCGCCCAAGCCAGCACCGGGATGAGCGGAAGGCCCTGCCGCGTGAGGTGCAGGGTGAGCATGTTGCCCACGCAGGCCGCCACCACGGCCAAGAGGCCGATGGCCAGGCCCCAAGCGGCGTGCGGGCGCGCGCCGGTGCTGGCGATCTCGGGCCAGAACACCATCACCACGCCGGCCACGCCGCCCAAGGCGGCGATCAAGAAGGCGCGGGGGCTCTTTTGCCCGAAGGCCCACCAAGCCCCGAGCGCGTTGCCGAAAACCATCAACGCGAACAGCACGGCCACCAGGCCCGAGGGGATGTAGCGCTCGGCCTCGTACACGCCCCAGTAATTGCCGCCGTACTGGATGACGCCCGCGGCGATGAGCCAGCCGTGCACGCGCAGCGGCAGGCGCAAACGGGCGCCCTGCTGCCAGGCCAACAGCGCCATGAGCACCGCGGCCAGGCCGAAGCGCCAGCCCACAGAGTTCAGCACGGGCACCGAACCGAGTTGGTAGAGGATGACGTGCCAGGTGCTGGCCCAGATCAGCGTGGGCACCAGGAACAAGAGCCAGGTTGGCATCGGTCGCATGCGGGGGCCGGCCTCAGGCGCGCTTGACGCTGGCCAGCAGCAGGCCGGCGCCCACGAACAGGCCGCCGAAAACGCGGTTCATCAGGCGGATCTTGCGCAGGTCGGTCAGCGCGCCCAGCACCTTGGCGGCCAGCGCGGTGTAGCCGCCCATGACCACGAGGTCGGTGAAGCCCAGGGTCAGGGCGATGACCCCGTACTGCGGCGCCAGCGGCTGGCTCAGCGAGAGGAACTGCGGCACCACGGCCAGCAGGAACACCGTGCCCTTGGGGTTGATGGTGTTGACCATCCAGCCGCGCAGCACGAGGTCGCGCCGCCGGGCCGAGGCGCCGCCCTTCACGCCGTCGTCCTCGGCCACCAGGGCCCGGGCCGGGGCGCGCCATTGCTGCACGCCCAGGTAGACCAGGTAGGCCACGCCCGCCCACTTGATGACGGCGAACAGGGTGGTGGAGGTGGCCACCAAAGCGCCCAGGCCCACGCCCACGAGCAGGACCTGCGTCCAGATGCCGAGGATCAGACCGGCGGTCGTCCAGTACCCGCGCCGGAAGCCGTGGGTGAGGCCGCTGCTCATCGCGGCCACGGCGCCGGCGCCGGGGCTCAGGCTGATGGCCCAGGAGGCCGCGAAAAAAGTGAGCCAAACGTGCAGGTCCATGGCGGGGCGTCCTTCTCTTCCTTCCCAACAGGCGGGGATTGAAGCACGCCCGTCGCCGGCCTGACGTCTGGCACCCCCCCAAGAAGAACGCCCCCTCGCGAGGGGGCGTTCGACCGGGTCGGGGTGGGCCTCAGGCGGCGGGGGCCGCCTTCTTGGCCGGGGCCTTCTTGGCCGCCGGCTTGGTGGCCGGCTTGGTGGCCGCCATCTTCTTCACGGCGGGCATGGGCTTGGCCGGGGCGGCGGCCTTCTTCGCGGCCGGCTTCTTGGCCGGGGCCTTCTTCGCCGGGGCTTCGGCGGCGGGCGCGGCCCCCCCGCCGTTCCAGTTCAGGCGGGCCTTCTTGGCCAGCTCGACGACCTTGGCGATGTCCTTGTCGGAGTACACGCCCTTGACGCCCGAGATCGCCGCCAGCTTCATGCCGTGCTTGAGGCCGAGCTTGTAGATCTCCTTGACCTTCGGCCACTCGGTGTCGCGGCCGATGGTGAAGACCTCGAAGCGACCCTCCAGCGCCAGCACGATGGTCTCGGCCAGGCAGGCGTAGATGACGTTGTTGGGCAGGCCGATGCTCTTCATGCCGCGCACCTTGGTGGGCAGCTCGATCTCGCCCGACTCGATGACCAGCACGTCGGGGCGCTTGGCCACCTCTTCGGGCGGCAGGTCCAGCGGGCGGGCCACGTCGGTGATGACGCAGCCGGGCTTGACCTTGGTGATGTCCAAGATCTTCTTGCCGGCGCCGCTGGTGCTGGTGACGATCATGTCCATGTCGGCCAGCAGGCTGTCGTAGTCGATCGAGCAGACCACCTTGGCGTCGGGCGTGTCCTTGAGGATGCTCTTCTTCAACTCCTCCAGCTTCTTCATGTCGCGGCCGGCGATGACAACCTCGTCAAAGGCCATGGCCAGCAGGCGGGCCGAGACCGAGCCGATGGAGCCCGAGGCGCCGATGACCATGGTCTTGGCCGGCACGCGCTTGTCGCCCTTGTTGACCTTGACCAGGCCCATGCGGCGCATGGCGTCGGCAGCGGCCCACAGCGCGCCCGAGGCCGAGTAGCTGTTGCCCGTGGTGATGGGCAGGGGCGCACGCCGCGCCACGGTGATGCCGGCGTCGCCCACCACCTTGGTGAACGCGCCCAGGCCCATGATTTGCGCGCCCAGCTTTTCGGCCATCTCGGCCGCCTGCAGCAGGCGGCGGTAGGTGAACTCGGGGCTGCGGGCCAGCATCTCCTTGGGCGTGCCGCCCACGCTGATCAGCCAGCCTTCGGCCTCGGCGCCGGTGGGGCTGATGATGTTCTCCATCTTGCAATAGACCATGGGCGGCATGTGCGCCGCCAGGGTCTCGACCTTGTCCATGATGAACTTGGGCGTGGCCTTGGGGATGGGGAAGCCCTTGCGGATGAACTCCTGGCTCAGCGGGTGGATCACGAAGGCGAAGCGCCGGATGTTGCGGAACTTGCCCGTGGGGTGCAGCAGGCGCGGCGTGATCTTGAGCTCGTCGATCATCTCGACGAAGTCGTCGTCCGAGACCTCCTCGGGCGACTTCCCGATGGCCGCCAGCATCATGGCCTCGATCACGTTGATGCCCACGACCTGGTCGAAGAGCTTGGGCGAGACGTCGATGACGAGGTTGACCTTGCAGAGCTTGAAGTAGGCCAGGCGCTCGTCGTCCACCGCCGAGGTGATGACCGTCTTGCCCGCCAGGTTGGCCGGGTTGCCCACGGCCTTGAGTTCGGCGAAAGTGCCCACGATGACGTGCGAGCGCGCCACCTCGGCCACGATGCGCTTCTTCTTCAGGCCGCCGAGCGACTTTTCGAGGATTTCGCGCGGCGCGGCGGGCAGGGCCCACTTGATGCCTTTGGCGTACAGCTCGAGCTGGTCCAGGGAGCTGAGCATGGCCGGTGCGCCCGTCTGGAACAGCGCGTCGGCGAAGTTCAGGTTCTTCGTGTAGTCGGACATGGCCACGGCCATGTCGTAGTTACGCATGCCGCTCAGGAACAGCACGATGTTGTTGTTGAAGTAGTGGCCCAGCTCGTGCTGCACGTGGCGCACGGCGCGCACCTGCAGCAGGCGGCGCAGCGTGGCGCCGGTGGTCACGGGCACGCGGGTCACCACGTTGAGCAGGCGCTTGGTTTCTTTGTTCACCACGGTGCGCAGGCCCACTTGGTAGTGGTCGCCGATCTCGCCCAGGCCGATGGCGTCGGCGTCGGCTTGGTGGCGGCGCATCAGCTCCCAGGCTTGCGTGGTGTCGTCGTCGGCGCCCAGGCGGGTCACTTCGAACTGCTGGCCGAGGAACTTGGTCTTGAACGAGAAGTCCTGCTCGGAGGGGCCGAGGGTGACCGTCACAACCTTCTTCATGGGGGTGTCTCCTTGCGTCGTGTTCAGGGGGCCGACTTGCCGCGGGCGGCCTTGGCGGCGGGTTTCTTGGCAGCGGCCTTGCTGGCGGCCTTCTTCGCCGCCGGCTTGCTGGGGGCGGGTGCCGGTTCGTCGGGCGGCAGCACGCTGCGGATCAGCTGCTCGCACACCTCCTGCGTCATGTAGCGCGGCACGGGGTAGCCGACGTGGGCCTCGTGGCAGGCGGCCTTGGCCAGCGCGGGGATGTCTTCCTCGCGCAGCGCGGCCAAGTGGGTGGGGATCCCCAGGTCTTCGTTGAGCTGCTCGACGGCGTCGAGGAAGCGCTCGGCCAGGGTCTCGGTGCGTTCGCCCTCGCCACCCAGCTTCGCGCGGATCGCCAGCTGCGCCAGCTTGTCCATGACCGCGGGCGCCGAGTAGCGCAGCACCAGCGGCAGCATGATGGCGTTGGCCAGGCCGTGCGGCGTGTGGTACTTGCCGCCGAATTGGTGGGCGATGGCATGCACGTAGCCCACGTTGGCCCGCGTGAACGCCATGCCGGCGTAGGTGCTGGCCAGCGCCATCTTTTCGCGCGCGGCCAGGTTCTTGCCGTCGCGGTAGCAGGTGCGCAGGTTGGCAAAGATCAGGCCCACGGCCGTCAGCGCCAGGCCGTCGGTGTAGGGCGTGGCCCAGTTGCCGATGAAGGCCTCCACCGCGTGCGTCAGCGCGTCGATGCCCGTGGCGGCGGTGATGTGGGGCGGCAGGCCGGTCATCAGGGCGGGGTCCAGCGCCGCCATGCGCGGCACCAGGCGCGGGTCGACGATGACGACCTTGTCCTCGTGCTCCGGGTCGGCCACGACGGCGGCCACGGTCACCTCGGAGCCCGTGCCGGCGGTGGTGGGCACGGCGTAGAGGGTGATGGGGTTGCGGCGGCCTTTGAAGTAGCCGGCCAGGCTGCGGATGGGCTTGGGGTTGGCCACGGCCATGGCGATGGCCTTGGCCGAGTCGATCGACGAGCCGCCGCCGACGGCGACGATGGCGTCGCAGCCGTGCTCCTTGAAGGTGGCGATGCCGCGCTCGATCAAGGGGATGGGCGCGTCGGGCGTGATCTCGTCGAACACCACGTACTCGGTGCCGCCCTCGGTCAGCGCGTCGGCCAGGCCCTTGAGCAGGCCCAGCTTGGCCAGCACCGCGTCGGTGACGATCAAGATTTTGGTGTGGCCGAAGCCGGCCACGGCCTCGCCCAGCCGGACGCTGGCGCCGGGGCCCACGAGGAGCGTGGGCTGCGGGATGGGGATGAAGCGCGTGACCTTGCCAGCGCCTTTCATCAGGGCGCCCAGGCCAGCGGCGCGGGTGCTTGAGGGAATCAGATCGAGGATCACACCGGGTCTCCAACAGCCAAAACAAGCGGTCGCGCCGGGTCGGGTCCGCGGCGCGCGGGGCCGATCGATTCTGCGGCAACTCCAGGGGCTCGCCGGGGCAGCGCTCGAGTCCTGTGCCCAGTCCGCCTCATCGCAAACCCTCACCCACAATGCCGCCATGGCCAAAGAGAAGACCCAATACACCTGCAGCGAGTGCGGCGCCACCAGCGCCAAATGGCTGGGCAAATGCCCGGGCTGCGGCGCATGGAACACCCTGGTGGAGGGCGTGGCCGAGCCGAAGGCGGGGGGACACCGCTTCCAAGCCCTGGCGCGCACCACGCCCGTGGCCACGCTCAGCGAGATCGAGGCCGTGGACACGGCGCGCACGCCCACGGGCATCGACGAGCTGGACCGCGTGCTGGGTGGCGGCATCGTGGCCGGGGGCGTCACCCTGATCGGCGGCGACCCGGGCATCGGCAAGAGCACGCTGCTGCTGCAGGCGCTCGAAGCCCTGTCCACCGGCATGAAGGTGCTGTACGTGACGGGCGAGGAAAGCGGCGCGCAGGTCGCGATGCGCGCCCGCCGCCTGGGCCTGCCGGGCACGGCGGTGCGCGTGCTGGCCGAGATCAACCTCGAGCGCATCCTGGCCACGCTGGATGCCGAAGCGCCGGCCTTTTGCGTGATTGACTCCATCCAGACCGTCTACACCGAGCAGCTGACCAGCGCGCCCGGCAGCGTGGCCCAGGTGCGCGAATGCGCCGCCTTGCTCACGCGCCACGCCAAGGCCAGCGGCTGCAGCATGGTGCTGGTGGGCCACGTCACCAAAGAAGGCGCCTTGGCCGGCCCGCGCGTGCTGGAGCACATCGTCGACGCGGTGCTGTACTTCGAGGGCGACACGCACAGCACCTACCGCCTGGTGCGGGCCATCAAGAACCGCTTCGGCGCGGTGAACGAGATCGGCGTGTTCGCCATGACCGAGAAGGGCCTCAAGGGCGTGAGCAACCCCAGCGCCATCTTCTTGAGCGCGCACGCCGCGCCTGTGCCTGGCAGTTGCGTGCTGGTCACCTTGGAGGGCACGCGCCCCTTGCTGGTGGAGCTGCAGGCCCTGGTGGACAGCGGCGGCGCGCGCCGCCTGAGCGTGGGCCTGGAGCGCGACCGCCTGGCCATGCTGCTGGCCGTGCTGCACCGCCACGCTGGCGTGGCCACCAACGACCAGGACGTGTTCATCAACGCCGTGGGCGGCGTGCGCATCAGCGAGCCGGCCGCCGACCTGGCCGTGCTGCTGGCCATCCAAAGCTCGCTGCGCGGCCGCCCGCTGCCGCGGGGCTTTCTGGCCTTCGGCGAGGTGGGCCTGGCCGGCGAGGTGCGCCCCGCGCCGCGCGGCCAAGAGCGCCTGAAAGAAGCGGCCAAGCTGGGCTTCAGCATCGCCGTCATCCCCAAGGCCAACGCGCCGAAAAAGCCGATCGAGGGCCTGACGGTGCATGCCGTCGAGCGCATCGAAGAGGCCATGGACCTGGTGAGGTCGCTGTGAAGGCCGCGGTGACGGGCTTGCTGGCCTTGGCCGCACTCGTGGCCGGCGGTTGGGCCATGGGCTGGCAAGGCGTGGTGCTGGTGCTCACGGTGCTGGTGTTCTTGCTGCTGCTGCAGTTCAGCAAGCTGATGAAGGTGATGCGCCAGGCCGGCAGCGCGCCCATCGGGCAGGTGGCCAACGCCGTCATGTTCCACAGCCGGCTGCAGCCCGGCCAGGCCTTGGTGGACGTGCTGGCCCTGGCCGGCAGCCTGGGCGAGGCCGTGCCCGAGCGGGCCCACACCTACCGCTGGCGCGACGCCGCGGGCGACGAGGTGCACCTGCGCTTCGACGCCGGCAGCCGCCTGCTGGAGGCCGCCTTGCAGCGCGCTTCCTAGAATTGCGCCCTCAACCCGCCGAGTGCCGCACCATGAGCCAAGCCCCTGCCGTCGTCGAAGTCAGCGCCAAAGACCTGCAAGGTCACGGTGTCGTGGCCTGCCCGAACCCGAACATGGCGCTGTGGAGCAGCCACCCCAAGGTCTACATCGACCTGAGTCACAACGGCCAGGGCCGCTGCCCCTACTGCGGCACCGAGTACCGGCTCAAGGCCGGCGAGACCCTGGCGCACGGCCACTGAGCGCAGGCCCCGTGGTTCGCCGCAAGGCCCCGCTGGCCGTGTTGATGGCCAGCCCCGACGAGATCGAGGCGCAGTTTTACGAGGCCCTGCAGGCCGGCGACCTCGATCGCCTGATGTCGCTGTGGGTCAACGACGAGTTGGTGCGCCTGATCCACCCCGGGGGCGTGCCGGTGGTGGGCGCCACCGCCATCCGTGCCAGCTTCGGCGCCCTGTTCGCCCGCGGGCCCGTGGCCGTGCAGGCGGCCGAGGTCACTCGCCTGACCACCGACCAGCTTGCCGTGCACCAGGTGCGCGAGCGCGTGCTCGTGCCCGGCCCGGCCGAAGGCGGCGGGGCGCAGATCGCCTGGGTGATGGCCACCAACGTTTACATGCGCACCGCCGAAGGCTGGCGCATGGTCTTGCACCACGCGAGCCCCGGCACGGCCGACGAGTCGCCCAGCGTGCACAGCGGCGACGCCAACGTCCTGCATTGAAGCCGCCCAAGATCCACGCCCCGCGCTGGCTGCCCGGCGGGCACGCGCAAACCATTTGGCCCAAGCTGTTCAGCCGGCTGCAGCACCCCGAGCACCCGCCGGTGTTCAGCCGCGAGCGATGGGACACGCCCGACGGCGACTTCGTCGATTGCGACTGGTTGCGCGAGCCCGCGCACGGTGGCAACGGCCCGCTGCTGGTGCTGTTCCATGGGCTGGAAGGTAGCTCCGCCAGCCACTACAGCCAGGCCTTTGCCAGCCACGCGCGCAAGCTGGGTTGGGCCTTCGCCATCCCCCACTTCCGCGGCTGCTCGGGGGAGCTGAACCGCGGGCCGCGGGCCTACCACTCGGGGGACTTCACGGAAATCGGCTGGATGCTGGCGCAGTGCCAGGCCCGCCACCCGGGCCCGATGGTCGCCGTGGGCGTGAGCCTGGGCGGCAACGCGCTGCTGCGCTGGGCGCAAGAGTCGGGCGCGGACGCCGCCCACACGGTCCGCGCCGTGGTGGCCGTGTCGGCCCCGCTGGACCTGGCCGCGGCCGGTGACGCCATCCACCAGGGCCTGAACCGGCACATCTACACCCGCTATTTCTTGCGCAGCATGGTGCCCAAGGCCCTGCGCAAGCTGCAGCAGCACCCGGGCCTGTTCGACGAGGCGGCGATGCGCCGCGCCCAGAGCCTGCGCGATTTCGACAACGTGTTCACCGCGCCCGTGCACGGCTTTCGCGACGCGGCCGACTACTACGCCCGCTGCAGCGCCGGCCCCCACCTGGACGCGTTGCGCGTGCCCAGCCTGGTGCTCAACGCGCGCAACGACCCCTTCGTGCCCGCCCAGAGCCTGCCGCACCGGGTGAGCGCCGGCCGGCCGGTCACCTTGTGGCAGCCGGCGCATGGGGGCCACGTGGGCTTTCCCAGTGGCCGCTGGCCGGGCACGGTCTTGGACCTGCCGCACAGCGTCTGCACCTGGCTGGCGCCACACTTGGGCTGATGGACGACCTCGTCAAGGCCGCGATGGCCAAGTGGCCCAACGTGCCAGATTGCCGCGGCTGGCTGGGCCTGGACGCGCGCGGCGACTGGTACCTGCGGGACGACGCCTGTCAGGCGGCGGGGGCCTTCCCAAGGCCGAAGGGCAGCCTGCTGCGGCACGACAAGTTGCGCGAGTTCATCCACCGCAACTACCTGGCGCACGCCGACGGCCGCTGGTACTTCCAGAACGGACCGCAACGGGTGTTCGTGGCCTTGGAGGCCGCGCCCTTGGTGCTGCGCCTGCACGACGACGGCCGGGTGGTCGACCACACGGGCGAGACCCTGGGGGCCACCGCCGCGGTGCTGGACGAGGGCGGCTGGCTTTACCTCGCCACGCCCAAGGGCCTGGGCCTGGTGCATTCGCTGGACATGGACCTGGCCGCCGACCGCCTGGCGAAGGGCGATTGGGCGCTGGAGGAACTGCCCCGCGCCGACCTGCCGGCGCGCTTCGGCTTCGTGCGCCAACCCTGAAACGACAAAGCCGCCCGGTGGGCGGCTTTGGGAGGCTGGGCCTGGCTGGTTTACTGCGCGGCCGAGGCCGGGGCGGCCGGCAGCTTGGGTTCGTCGAACTTGGCACCGCCTTGGTTGGCCATGTAGACCACGGCGCGGCCGATTTCGACGTCGGAGAAGTCGCCACCGCCTTGGGCACCCATCGCGCCCTTGCCCTTCAGGGCCGAGGTCAGCAGGGCGTCGTAGCCGGTCTTGACGCGCGGGCCCCAGGCGCCGGCGTCGCCGAGTTTGGGGGCGCCGGCGGCGCCGCTGTTGTGGCAAGCCGCGCACTGGGCTTGGTAGACCTGCTCGCCCGTCTTCAGGGCGCTCACGTCGCTGGCGTCCTTCACTTCCACCGTGGCCAGCGGCTTGATGCGCTGGGCCACGCGTTCGGCCTCCAGGCCGTCCGTGCCCGCGGCGGGCTTGAAGTGGCTGGTCACGGCGTAAGCCAGCAAGATGATGGTCAGGATGGGGACCACGAAGGCAAACAGCACGGCCCAGGCCAGTTGCTTGGGGGTCTTGATCGGGCCTTCGTGGGCTTCTTGGTGATCGTGGCTCATGCGGTCCTCAACACGGGGTTGGCGCAGGGAAAAGAGGTCGCGCAGTATAGCCAGCGGGGTCCGACTACAATGGCGGGCTTCGCTGCGACCGTGGTGAAGTGGATATCATGCGGCCCTCCGAAGGCCACGTCGCAAGTTCGATTCTTGCCGGTCGCGCCAAAAGACAAAGCCAACGCCCGCTGCTGCCCAGCGGGCGTTGTCGCATTTGGGGTTCTCCATGCTGCCCAACCTGCTGGCCACGCGCCGCGGCCGACTCGGTGCCTTTTTTGCGCTGTACGTGACGGAGGGCATCCCGCTGGGCTTCGCCGTCACCGCCATCGCCACCTACCTGCGGCGCATGGACGTGAGCCCGACCGAGATCGGGGCCTTTGTGGCCTCGTTCTACCTGCCCTGGAGCTTCAAGTGGGCCTTCGGCCCTGTGGTGGACGTGTTCCGCTCGGCGCGCTTTGGCCACTACCGGGCCTGGATCATCGCCATGCAACTCCTGATGGCGGCCAGCCTGAGCGGCCTGGTGCTGCTAGACCTGCCGCAGCAGCTGGCGCTGTTCACGGCCTTGCTCTTCGTGCACAACACCTTCGGCGCGGTGCAGGACGTGGCGATCGATGCGCTGGCTTGCAACACCCTGGCAGAGAACGAGCGCGGCTTGGCCAACGGCCTGATGTTCGCGGGCGCCTCGTTGGGCCAGGCCATCGGCGGCTCGGGCGTGTTGATGCTCACCCCGTACACCGGCTTTCAGCCGACCTTCTTCTTCGTCGGATTGGCGATCCTTTCGGTCACCGGCCTGGTGGTGCTGCCCATGAAAGAGGCCGTCGCCGAGGCGGCCGCTTCGGCCGCGGCGGGCGCCGCGCGTGTGCGCCGCGGCGCCGGCGAGGTGATGGCCGAGATGCGCCAGTTCTCGGTCCAAGCCTTCCGTGCCTTCCTCGGCAGCCGCGGGGCCTTTGCCGGCGTGCTGTTCTGCCTGCTGCCGGCCGGCGCGATGAGCCTGGGCCTGGCCCTGCAGTCCAACCTCTCGGTGGAGTTGGGATTCGACGACGCGCAGGTCGCGGCCATCACCCTGTGGTCGACGATCGCCTCGGGCCTGGCGATGGTGCTGGGCGGTTGGCTGTCCGACCGCTTGGGCCGGCGGCGCACGCTGGCCGTGTACACGGCCCTGATGAGCCTGCCTTGCCTGTACCTGGCCTGGATGCTGTCGGCCCAGGGCCACGTCATGCCCAAGCCGGCCGGCGCGCGCACCCTGGAGCCGGTGCTGGTGCAGGCGATGTGGATCGCCACCATGGCCTACAACGTGTTCATGGGCTTGCAGTACGGCACGCGCACCGCGGCCATGATGGACGTCACCAATCCCAGGGTGGCCGGCACGCAGTTCACGGCCTACATGGCGCTGTCGAACGTGGCGATCGCCACCTCGGCCAGCTGGCAGGGCATCGCGATCGACGCCTGGGGCTACCCGGTCACGCTCTTGATCGACGCGGCCGTGGGCCTGCTGGGCCTGGCGCTGCTGCCCCTGCTCAAGCCGACACCGGCCGGCGCGGTGCAGCACGCGGACGCCCCAGCGCAGCGCGCCCGCAGCCTGGCCCTGGGCTTGGCCTTGGCCTGCCTGGCCTGGATGGCGTTCCAGGCGCAGCCGGCCTGGGGCGGCAAGGCCCGTCCCATCCTCGAGACCCTCTTCACCCTGGGCTTTGTCGCGGCCTTGTTGGTCTTGCTGGCGGGCCGGGTGCTGATGCAGGGTGCGCCGGCACTGCGCTGGGCGCCCTGGGTGGCGCTGGGCCTGCTGGTGCTGGCGCTGCGCAACCCCCTGGCCAAGCTCCTCGGGCCGCTGCCTTGGCCGGCCTTGGCCCCACAGCTCGGTCAGGCCATGCTGATCGTGCTGGCCGTGGCCGCGGCGGTGCAGTTGCAGCGCCTGTCGCGCCTGGCGTGGGGCGGCATGGAGGAGCCGGCCCAGGCCCAGGCCCAGGCCTAGAGCGCCGCCTCCAAGCGACACGGCCCAGGCGCGCGGGCCGATTGCTGCAGCGCACAATCCGGCCGCCTTTTCAGCTTCCGGAGTTGCCATGCGGCGCGTCGTTTTCAACCAGAAGGGTGGGGTGGGCAAGTCCACCATCACGACCAACTTGGCGGCCATCGCCGCGGCCCAGGGCCAGCGCGTGCTGCTGATCGACCTGGACCGCCAGGCCAACGCCACGCGCTACCTGCTGGGCGACGAGCCGCCGCCCGAGGGCACCGGCAGCGCGGCCTTCTTCGACAACTCGTTGAAGTTCAGCGTGCGCCCGGCCAAGGCCACCGACTTCATCACCGAAACGCCGTTCGAGAACCTGCACCTGATGCCCGCCAGCGCCGAGCTGGACGAGTTGCACAGCAAGCTGGAAACGCGCCACAAGATCTACAAGCTGCGCGATGCGCTGAACGACGTGGCCGAGGGCTACGACCAGGTGTGGATCGACACGCCGCCCGCGCTGAACTTCTACACGCGCTCGGCGCTGATCGCGGCGGACAGCTGCCTGATCCCCTTCGACTGCGACGAGTTCGCGCGCCGTGCGTTGTACGAGCTGATGCAGAACGTGCAAGAGATCCAGGCCGACCACAACGACGCCCTGCACGTCGAAGGCATCGTGGTCAACCAGTTCCAGCCGCGGGCCAGCCTGCCGCAGCGCACGGTGCAGGCCTTGATCGACGAGGGCCTGCCCGTGCTGCAGCCTTACCTGGGCAGCAGCGTGAAGGTCAAAGAAAGCCACGAGCGCGCACTGCCGCTGATCCACCTGGAGCCCAACCATGGGCTGACGCAGGCCTACCTGGCGCTCTACGAGGCGTTGTCGGGCTGAACCTGTGGCGCCACGCGCGGCAGCACCGCGCGGAAGCAACTGCCTTGGCCCGGCATGCTATCGAGCGTCAGTCGCCCACCCAAGCGTTGTGTCACCAGGTTGTAGGCGATGGACAAGCCCAGGCCGCTGCCGCCTTGGCCGCGCTTGGTGGTGAAGAAGGGCTCGAACACCCGGCGCTGCAAGGCCGGATCGATGCCCACGCCGTTGTCCCGCACGCTCAGCTCCACCCAGTCTTTGTCCAGTACCCGCGCCGCCACCGCCAGTTCGGCGTTGGGGCGCGGCGGCGCAAAGGCGTGCCGTGCGGCGTTCGTCAGCAAGTTGGTGAGCACCTGGATCAAGCTGCCGGGGTGACTTTCTATCGAAAGCCCTTCGGGCACGTGCACCTGCACGTGCTCGCACACTTGGCGCGTGATGGGTTGCAAGCTGGTGAGCGTTCGCTTCACGAGCGGACCCAAGGCCACGATCTCCCGCAGGTCGGTGCTTTGGTCCACGGCGGTTTGCTTGAAGCTGTCCACCAAGTGGGCGGCGCGCCCGATGTTGGCCTCCAGCAGGTCAATCGCTTGGTCTTGCTGGGCCAGCCAGCGGGTCACATCGGAGCGGGACAGGCGTCCGCTGGCCACTGCCTCGCTCATGGCGCGGTGGTTGTCGCGCAGCAGGCTCGTGGCGGTCACGGCCACGCCGAGGGGGGTGTTGATCTCGTGCGCCACGCCGGCCACCAAACCACCCAGCGCTGCCATTTTTTCGGTTTCGACGAACTGCGACTGCATGTCGCGCAACTCGGCCGTGCGGGCCTCGACCCGGCGTTCGAGTTCCTGGTTGAGCACCGCCAGGGCCTCTTGGGCTTCCCGCTGCTGCCGGGCGTTGATGGCGCGCCCCACGAGGTCGCCCAAACCCGTGGCGAAAGTGATCTCTTCCGGGGTCCACGTGCGGGCTGGGCCGGTGTGTTCGCAGCACACGATCCCGATCATTTGCCCGTGGTGCCGGATGGGAACGTCCAGCATGGCACCAATGCCCAGGGGTGCCAGGTAGCCGGCGCTGAACTCGCGCGTGCTGGGGTCGCTGTGGGCGTCGTGGGCCGCGATGGCCCGCTCGCGCGACAGGGCGTCGAAGTAGGCCGGGTAGTCGCGCTGCGTCAGCACCAAGTCTTCCGATTCGGTGCCGTGCGCCAGGTCGATCAGCAGGCGGCACCGGATCTCTTGGCGCGAAGGGTCGAGAAACCACACACCGGCGCGCTGGATGGCCAAGCCCTCGCAGGCGCTGGCCAGCACCAGCCGGATGGCATCGGCTTCGGCACCGCCGTCGATGAGCGGGCTCATCGACACGCGACGCATGATGTCCTGCAGCGCGGCGCGCATCAGGCGATGCTCAAGCGTGACAGGGCGGGTGCGGCGTGTTCGGCGGCCGCAGCGCGGCGCAGATGGACTGGCGCAGCGTGGTGGCGTTTTGTTCGGTCTTGAGCCAGAAGTCGTCCACGCCCCAGCGGGAGAGCACGGTTTGCTTGTTCATCAGGCCCGGCTGGCCGGTGCGCACGATGATGCGCAGCGCGTCCAGGTGCAGGTCGTGCCGGATGTGGTCGACCAGGTCGAGCCCGGCGTTCTCGGTCTCCATGACCACGTCGACCAAGGCCAAGGCGTAGTCGGGGTCCTGGGCCAGGATGCTGCGGGCCTCGGCCGCGCTTTGGGCCAGGGTCAGGGACAGGGGGCGCCCGCCGCACTGGTGCTGGCCCAGCACCATCTGCGTCACCTCCAGGACCGAGGGCTCGTCGTCCACCACCAGCAGGCGCCACGGGGCCGGGCCGCTCGGTTCGGCGCACGGGGCGTCCTCGTCGAGCAAGAGCAACTCGTCGGCCTCGGTGGGCAGGGGGGGGGCTGAAGCCATCGTGCGAATCCAGGTGGCGATGCCCCGGTTGTACCGCGATTGCGGCCTGGGCTCAGTCCCGATGGCGTCGGGAGTTTCCTGCGGTTCCAATCGCCCCCTTATGCCGTTCGCCCCCGTCTTGCGCCCCGCCCCCGCCCCCAGCCTGCCCGCCGACCTGGACGACGTGCTGCGCCTGGCGGCCCAGTCGATGTTCGACCACCTGGCCGAAGCCTCGCAGGGCATGATGCTGCTGGACCGCGAGCACCGCATCGTCTGGATCAGCGACGGCTACAAGCGCTTCCTGCCCGCGCTGGGTTTCGACCAAGAAACCGAGTTCGTCGGCCACCGCGTCGAAGAGGTGGTGCCCAACACCCTGCTGGCGCAGGTCATCGACAGCGGCCGCCCCATCCTCGTCGACCTGCTGACCAACAAGGCCGGCACATTCGTGGTGAGCCGCCTGCCGCTGCGCGACCCGCACGGCGAGGTCATCGGCGCCATCGGCCTGGTGCTGGCCGACCACACCGAAAGCAGCCTGCAGCCCCTGGTGCAGAAGTTTGCCCACCTGCAGCAACAACTGGACGACGCGCGCCGGCAACTGAGCGAGCAGCGCCGGCCCAAGTACCAAATCACCAGCTTCGTCGGCACCAGCGCGGCGGCCATGGAGGTCAAGCGCCAGGCCCGCCGCGTGGCCACGCGCGACGCCACCGTGCTGCTGCTGGGCGAAACCGGCACCGGCAAAGAGCTGCTGGCCCACGCCATCCACGCCGCCAGCCCGCGCGCCGCCAAGCCCTTGGTCGGCATCAACATCGCCGCCATCCCCGACACCCTGCTGGAGGCCGAGCTCTTCGGCGTGGCCCCGGGCGCCTTCACCGGCGCCGACCGCAAAGGGCGCGACGGCAAGTTCGCCATCGCCGACGGTGGCACCTTGTTCCTGGACGAAATCGGCGACATGCCGCTGGCCTTGCAAAGCAAGCTGCTGCGCGTGCTGCAAGAGCAAGAGTTCGAGCCCCTGGGCAGCAACAAGGTGCACCGCATCGACGTGCGCGTCATCGCCGCCACCAGCCGCGACCTCAGCGCCATGGTGGCCGCGGGCGAGTTCCGCGCCGACCTGTACTACCGCCTGGCGGTGCTGCCCATCCGCGTGCCGCCGCTGCGCGAGCGGCGCGACGACATCGAGGCCTTGGTCGAGAGCTTGAGCGAGGACATCGCCCGCCGCTCGGGCATGCCGCTGCGCATGCTGGAGCCCGACGCCATCGAGCTGCTGTCGCGGCAGGCCTGGCCGGGGAACATTCGCGAGCTGCGCAACGCGCTGGAGCAGGCCAGCATGATGAGCGACGACCTGCACCTGGGCGCGCGCCACTTCGCCGGGCTGCTGCCCGACGCACCCGCGATGGCGGCCGCCCCCGCGAAGCCCAGCAGCGCCCCCGACGCCGCCGTGGCCCCGGCCGACGTGCTGCGCCCGCTGTCGGAGCAGATCGCCGACGTCGAGCGCCGCGCCATCGCCGCTGCCTTGGCGCACACGCAGGGCAACAAGGTGGCCACGGCCAAGCTGCTGCGCATGTCGCGCGCGGCCCTGTACGAAAAGATCGCGCTGTACGGCTTGTGAGCAGGCGATCTGCCTGAAATTTGGACGGCAATTTGGCGCTGTCTGAACTTCGGGCATGTGCCGGTGGCGCTTCCCCCTTCTGGCCCCGCAAAACCAAGGGGGAACCCGCAGAAGCGCCGCCGTGGCATGGGCCTTGCAACGCGGCTTTCACTGCTCACGGAGACACCCGATGCAATTCCTCCTGCTCCCCCGTCGCGGGCTGGGCCGCGCGCTCTTGGCCGCCGCCCTGTCCCCCCTCGCCTTGCACGCCATGCCGGCCGCAGCGCAAGAAGTCCGCATCGCCCACGTCTACAGCAAGAGCGGCCCGCTCGAGGCCTACGGCAAGCAAACGCACACCGGCCTGATGCTGGGCCTGCAGTACGCCACCAACGGCACGATGGCGGTCAACGGCCGCAAGCTGGTGGTCATCGAGAAGGACGACCAGGGCAAGCCCGACGTGGGCAAGAGCCGCCTGGCCGCGGCCTTCGACGACGACCGCGCCGACCTCGCCGTGGGCCCCACCAGCTCCAGCGTGGCCTTGGCCCTGCTGCCCGTGGCCGAGGAGTACGGCAAGGTGCTGATCGTGGAGCCGGCCGTGGCCGACTCCATCACCGGCGACAAGTGGAACCCCTTCGTCTTCCGCACCGGGCGCAACAGCTCGCAAGACGCCATCGCCAACGCCGTGGCGCTGGACAAGCCGGGCACCACCATCGCCACCCTGGCGCAGGACTACGCCTTTGGCCGCGACGGCATCAAGGCCTTCCGCGAGGCGCTCAAGACCGCCAAGCTGGTGCACGAGGAGTACCTGCCCACCACCACCACCGACTTCACCGCCGGGGCGCAGCGCCTGATCGACAAGCTCAAGGGCCAGCCGGGCCGCAAGGTGATCTTCATCCTCTGGGCCGGCGCGGGCAACCCGTTCAAGATCGCCGACCTGGACTTGAAGCGCCACGGCATCGAGATCGCCACCGGCGGCAACATCCTGCCGGCCATGACGGCCTACCGCCAGTTCCCGGGCATGGAGGGCGCGGCGTACTACTACTTCGGCCTGCCCAAGAACCCGGCCAACGAGTGGCTGGTGGCCAACCACTACAAGCAGTTCAAGACCCCGCCCGACATGTTCACGGCCGGCGGCATGACGGCGGGCATTGCCATCGTCGAGGCCCTGAAGAAGACCGGCGGCGACCCCAAGGCCGCCAAGCTGCAAGGCGCGCTCAAGGGCCTGAAGTTCCTATCGCCCAAGGGCGAAATGACCATCCGCCCGCAGGACCACCAGGCCATGCAGTCGATGTACCACTTCCGCATCAAGGTGGACCCGGCCTTCGAGTGGGGCGTGCCGGAGTTGGTGCGCGAGATCAAGCCGTCGGAGATGAACGTCCCGATTCGCAACGGCCAGAAGTGACCCCGTGCTCGAAACCCAAGACCTCACGATCCGCTTCGGCGGGCACGTGGCGGTGGACCGCGTGTCCTGCCGCTTCGCGCCCGGCACGCTGACGGCCATCGTCGGCCCCAACGGCGCCGGCAAGACGACCTACTTCAACCTCGTCAGCGGGCAGTTGCCCGCCACCTCGGGCAAGGTGCTGCTGAACGGCGAAGACCTCACCGCCTTGAGCGCGCCCCTGCGCACGCGCAAGGGCCTGGGGCGGGCGTTCCAGCTGACGCAACTCTTCCCCAATCTCACGGTGCTGGAGAACGTGCGCCTGGCCGTGCAGGCGCGGCACGGTGTGGGCTTGCGCATGCTCAGCGTGTGGCGGAACCACCGCGCGCTCATCGACGAAGCGCAGGCCCTGCTGGACCGCGTGCGCCTGGGCTCGCGCGCCGACGCCCTGGCTGCCAGCCTGCCGCACGGCGATCAGCGCAAGCTCGAGGTGGCCGTGCTGATGGCGCTGAAGCCGCAGGTCTACCTGTTCGACGAACCCACGGCCGGCATGAGCGTGGACGAGGTGCCCGTGGTGCTGGACCTGATCCGCGAGCTCAAGCGCGAGGGCCAGCACACGATCTTGCTGGTGGAGCACAAGATGGACGTGGTGCGCGAGTTGGCCGACCGCATCGTGGTGCTGCACCAGGGGCAGTTGGTGGCCGATGGCGAACCCGAGGCGGTGATCGCGTCGCCGGTGGTGCAAAACGCCTACCTCGGAATCGCCAGCGAGGTGGCCGCATGACGACCGTGAGCCCCCCGTCTCCGGCCGTCCCGGCCTCCGCCACCCCCCAAGGGAGCCCGCACCCGCTCGGGAGCGGCCCGTCGCTGGGTGCGCCCCTGCTGCAACTCCAGGGCGTTCACACCCACATTGGGGCGTACCACATCCTCCATGGCGTCGACCTCGCCGTGCCCGAGGGCGAGGTGACCATGCTGCTGGGCCGCAACGGCGCCGGCAAGACGACCACGCTGCGCACCATCATGGGCCTGTGGGGCGCCAGCCAAGGCACGCTCCGCTTCGCCGGCGCGCCGCTGCCGCGCGCCACGCCCGAGGTGGCGCAGGCCGACATCGCCTACGTGCCCGAGACCATGGGCATCTTCAGCGACCTGACGGTGGCCGAGAACCTGCTGCTCGCCGCCCGCGGCGCGCAGCGCCTCGCCGACTTGGACAGCGAACGGCTGGAGTGGCTCTTTGGCCTTTTCCCCGCGCTGAAGAAGTTCTGGCTCTACCCCGCCGGCAAGCTCAGCGGCGGGCAAAAGCAGATGGTGGCCATCGCCCGCGCGATGGTCGAGCCGCGGCGCCTGCTGCTGATCGACGAGCCCAGCAAGGGCCTGGCCCCGGCCATCGTGCAGAACCTGATCGAGGCGCTGCGCGCGCTCAAAGCCCAGCGCACCACGGTGCTGCTGGTGGAGCAGAACTTCGCCGTGGCCAAGGCCCTGGGCGACCGCGTGGCCGTGATGGACAACGGCCGCGTGGTGCACGCCGGTGCGATGCAGGACCTGATCGACGACGAGGCCAGGCAGCAAGAGTTGCTCGGCCTGAGCCTGGGAGCGCACCAGTGAGCCCCCCGTCTACGGCCCTTCGGGCCTTCGCCACCCCCCGAGGGGGCCGCCTCCGCTCGGGAGCGGCCCTTCGCTGGAGGCACTCATGAGCATCACTGCAGCGGAATCGGTGCCCAAAGAGCGCCCCGACCTCGCCCCCCTGGCCCTGCTGGGCGCCGTGGCCCTGCTGGCTTGGCCGCTGATCGGCAGCGGCAGCACCTGGGCCACGCTCACCCTGGCCGGGTTGGCCATGGGCCTGATCGTGTTCATCATCGCCTCGGGTCTGACGCTCGTGTTCGGCCTGATGGACGTGCTGAACTTCGGCCACGGCCTGTTCATCGCGCTGGGTGCCTTCGTGGCCACCAGCGTGCTGGGCGCGGACGGGTGGTTGTTCGACTGGTCGATCTCGCCCAGCGTGCTGGCCAACCTGGGCGCCGTGGCCATCGCCTGCACGGTGGGCATGGCGGTGGCGGCCGGCGTGGGCCTGGCCTTCGAGCGCGTGCTGGTGCGGCCGGTGTACGGCCTGCACCTGAAGCAGATCCTCATCACCATGGGCGGGTTGATCGTGGGCGAGGAACTGCTGAAGATGCAGTACGGCTCGCAGCTCGTGCCCCTGCCCATGCCGGAAAGCCTGCGGGGTTCCTTCGTGCTGGGCGACGTGGCGGTGGAGCGCTTTCGCGTGCTGGCCATGCTCGTGGGCGTGGCCGTGCTGCTGGGCCTGCTGTGGGTGCTGAACCGCACGAAGGTGGGCCTCTTGATCCGCGCCGGCGTGCAAGACCGCGAGATGGTCGAGAGCCTGGGCTACCGCATCCGCCGCCTGTTCGTCGGCACCTTCGTCGTCGGCTCGGCCCTGGCCGGCCTGGGCGGCGTGCTGTGGGGCCTGTACCAGCAGGGGGTGACGCCGCGCATCGGGCACGAGGTCAACGTGCTGCTGTTCATCGTCATCATCATCGGGGGCCTGGGCTCCACGGCGGGCTGCCTGGTGGGCGCGCTCTTGGTGGGCCTGGTGGCCAACTACACGGGCTTCTTGGCCCCCAAAGCGGCGCTGTTTTCGAACATCGCGCTGATGGTGCTGGTGCTGCTGTGGCGGCCCGAAGGGCTGTACCCCGTCGCGCGGAGGGCTGGGTGATGATCCGCGCGCTGCTGTCTCACGACCTGCCGCGCAGCCGCTGGCTGACGCTGCTGCTCGTCGTCACCGTGCTGGGCCTGGCCCTGGCGCCTTTCCTGTTCCCCGGCACGAAGTCGCTGAACGTGGCGGCCAAGGCCCTGGTGTTCATCGCGCTGGTGGTCAGCTACGACCTGCTGCTGGGCTACACCGGCATCGTGTCGTTCGCGCACACGATGTTCTTCGGCATCGGGGCCTACGGCATCGCCATCGCCAGCAGCCGCATGGAGCCGAGCTGGACGGCGTTGGGCCTGGGCCTGGCCGCCGCGCTGCTGGCCTCGCTGCTGCTGTCGCTGGTGATCGGCCTGGCCTCGCTGCGGGTCAAGGCCATCTTCTTCGCCATGATCACGCTGGCCGTGGCCTCGGCCTCCTTGACCTTGGCCTCGCAGCTGAGCGAGTTCACGGGCGGCGAGGACGGCCTGAACTTCCGCCTGCCCGCGCTCTTGCGCCCGGCCACGCAGTTCCTGGACGAGCCCGTGTTCGGCGTGACGGTCGACGGCCGGCTGCTGACCTATTACCTGGTGTTCTTCACCGTGGCGGCGTTGGTGCTCTTGATGCTGCGCATCGTCAACTCGCCCTTCGGCCGCGTGCTGATGGCCATCCGCGAAAACGCCTTCCGCGCCGAGGCCATCGGCTACCGCACCGTCGTGTACCGCACGGCCTCCAACGTGCTGGCGGCCCTCTTCGCCACCGTGGCCGGTGCGCTGTTGGCGCTGTGGCTGCGCTACGCCGGGCCCGAGACCTCGATGTCCTTCGAGATCATGCTGGACGTGCTGCTCATCGTCGTCATCGGCGGCATGGGCACGGTGTACGGCGCCGTCATCGGCTCGGTGCTCTTCGTGCTGGCGCAGAACTACCTGCAAGACCTCATGCGCCTGGCCGAAGGCCCCCTGGGCGACGTGCCGGTGCTGGGCGCGCTGGTGTCGCCCGACCGTTGGCTGCTGTGGCTGGGGGTGCTGTTCGTCTTGTCGGTGTATCACTTCCCCACCGGCATCGTGGGTCGCCTCCGTTCAGCATCCCTGAAGCGCTGAGCCATGCAAAGCCGCTACCTCCGCTGCGCCGGCCGCGAGCTGCACCTGACCGACTGGGGCGCGCCGGACGGTGAGGTCGTCGTCGCTTGGCACGGCCTGGCGCGCACGGGGCGCGACATGGACCCGCTGGCGCAGCACCTGAGCGCGCGCTTTCGCGTGATCTGCCCCGACACCCTCGGCCGCGGCCTGTCGCAATGGAGCCCGCGGCCCGAGGCCGAGTACTGCCTGGACTTCTACGCCGAGCTGGCGGAAAGCCTGCTGGACCAACTCGGCGTCGAGCGCTGCCATTGGGTGGGCACCTCGATGGGCGGCGCCATCGGGCTCGTCGCGGCCGATGGGCGCCTGCGACACCGCATCCAGCGCCTGGTGCTGAACGACATCGGCCCCGAGCTGGAGCCCGCGGCGCTGCGCCGCATCCGCGACTACGCCGGCGCGCCGCCGGCCTTCGCCACGCTGACCGAGCTCGAGGCCTACTTCCGGCAGGTCTACGCGCCCTACGGTTGGTTGAGCGACGCGCAGTGGCGCTCGCTGACCGAAACCTCGGTGCGCCGCCTGCCCGACGGCCGCGTGACGCCGCACTACGACCCGGCCATGGTGATGCAGTTCGTGCACCACCCCGACGACTACGCGCGCTGGCCCGCTTGGGACCGCCTGAGCCTGCCCGTGCTCGTGCTGCGCGGCGCCGACTCCGACCTGCTCACGCCCGCCGTGTTCGACGCCATGCGCAACCGCGGCCCCCGCGCCGTGGGCGTGACGATCGAAGGCTGCGGCCACGCCCCGGCGCTGAACACGCCCGAGCAATTCGGCATCGTCGAGCGCTTCTTGCTCGCGGCCTGACCCGCGCGCCGCTTCGGCGGTGCGCCCCCCTTCTTTGCCCACCTTCGGAACCCACCATGTCCCTGCACGGCCGCACCGCCCTCGTCACCGGATCCACCCAAGGCATCGGCCTGGCCATCGCCGAATCGCTGGCGCGCGCCGGCGCCCAAGTGGTGTTGCATGGCATCGAGCCCGCCGCGCAAGGCGCCGAGGTGGCGGCCCAGCTTCAAGCCGCCACCGGCGCCCGCTGCACCTACGTGAGCGCCAACCTGATGGACGAAGCCCAGGCCGCGGGCTTGGTGGCGCAGGCCGAAGCGCTGCTCGCGCCCATCGACATCATGGTCAACAACGCCGGCATTCAGTTCACCTGCCCCGTGGCCGAGTTCCCGGCCGAGCGCTGGAACGCCATCCTGGCGGTGAACCTCAGCGCGTGCTTTCACACCATGAAGGCGGCCATTCCCGGCATGCGCCAGCGCCGCTGGGGCCGGCTCATCAACATCGCTTCAGTGCACGGCCTGGTGGCCTCGCTGAACAAGGGGGCGTATCTCGCGGCCAAGCACGGGCTGGTGGGCCTGAACAAGGGCGTGGCGCTGGAGACGGCCACCGACGGCATCACCGCCAACTGCATCTGCCCGGGCTGGACCGACACGGCGCTGATCCAGCCGCAGATCGAGGCCCGCGCCGCCGCGGTGGGGGGCGACCGCGAGGCCGGCATCCGCGAGCTGCTGCGTGAAAAGCAACCCAACCTGACCCTGCTGCCGCCTTCGGCCCTGGGCGAGGTGGCGGTGTTCTTGTGCAGCCCCGCGGCGGCCGGCATCACCGGGGTGGCCTTGCCGGTGGATGGTGGATGGACAGCGCAGTGAGGCGCGCTGTCTGAATCCCGATCACTGACCGCCCGGCAGACAGCTCGCCACCGCCGCCGGGACCCGCCAGCCCCGTGACAACCCGGTGACGCCCCCGCGGCGGGGCCGCGCCTTGGCCGACCGGTCGAACGAACTTGATGGTTTTCCCTCGAACGCCACAAGCCGGCACGGCGCTTGCGCTATCGGCACTGTCCAACCCGACGGCGCGTCCCCGATTCCGCGCCGAACTCGCATCCCAAGGAGACCCCCGATGACCCGTCCGTTCCCGCTGCGACTGTTGTCGCTCAGCCTCTTGGCCGCCTTTGCCGCGCCGCAGGCCATGGCCCAAGCCGCCGCCGCCCCGGCGGCCGACTCCACGCAGTTGGAGAAGGTCACCATCACGGCCCGCAAGCGCGAGGAAACGATCAAGGACGCGCCCGTGGCCGTCACCGCGCTGACCGCCGAGAGCCTCGACCGGCTGAACGTCAAGAACCTGGGCGACCTGCAGGGCCAGGTGCCCAGCCTCACCGTGTACGCCGCCCGCGGCAGCAACACCACGCTGACCACCTTCATCCGCGGCGTGGGCCAGGCCGACCCGCTGTGGGGCGTGGACCCGGGCGTCGGCATCTACCTGGACGACAGCTACATCGCCCGCCCGCAGGGCGCGCTGCTGGAGGTGTTCGACGTCCAGCGCATCGAGGTGCTGCGCGGCCCGCAGGGCACGCTGTACGGCAAGAACACCATCGGCGGGGCGGTCAAGTACGTCAGCAAGCCCTTGGGCACCAGCCTGTCGGGCCAAGGCTCGCTGACCCTGGGCTCTTACGGCCAGGTGCAGGCCAAGGCTTCGGTGGGCGGCGCCAACGACAGCGGCGAGTGGCGCGGCCGCGTGGCCGTGGCCGCCCTGAGCCGCGACGGCTTTGGCAAGAACCTGACCGACGGCAGCGACGTCAGCAACCAAGACACCGACGCCGGTCGCGTGCAGTTCGGCTGGTTCCCCAAGGACCTGCCCTTCAGCCTGCAGGTCAGCGCCGACGCCACCCGCGACAACTCCAACATGCGCGGCTTCCAGCGCTTGGCCACCAACCGCTTCGTGCCCGGCGACACGTTGATGACCAGCCGCTACGACATCAAGAGCGGCATGGCCAACACCAACTACACCGACGGCGACGGCAGCGCCATCACCGCCAACTTGCAGTTGAGCGGCGACTGGTCGGCCAAGTTCGTGGTCGCCAACCGCCGCAGCGACACCGAGACCTCCATCGACTTCGACGGCCTGCCCAACAAGATCGCCGACGTGCGCGCCGCCTACAACGACAGCGCCAAGACCTACGAGCTGCAACTGCTCAACACCCACGGTGGCGTGCTGGGCTTCTACCGCTTCGACGGCGACGCCGGCGGCCGCGTGCGCAACAACTTCTTCAACGCCTCCTTTGGCGACACCAACGGCCGCGTGTTCACCAAGAGCACGGCGCTGTACGGCGACTGGGACTGGGCCCTGAGCGACAAGCTGAACCTCACCACCGGCCTGCGCTACACCCGCGAGGAAAAGCGCGCCGTGGTGCTCAACCGCGCCTTCAGCAACGACACCTTCACGACGCCCATCGCCACCGTGTCGGACTTCGACAAGACGCGCAACGTCAACAACTGGTCGCCCAAGCTGTCGCTGGACTACGCCTGGTCGCCCAGCACCAACCTGTACACCACGGTGTCGCGTGGCTTCAAGAGCGGTGGCTACAACATCCGCGCCAACGTCACCGCCGTGCCTTCGTCGTCCAAGCCCTTCGAGGACGAAGAACTGACCTCGCTGGAGTTCGGCGTCAAGACCGTGCTGGACGACGGCCGCCTGGAGCTGAACACCGCCGCGTTCATGAACAAGTACAAGAACGTGCAGTTGTCGGTGTTCACCTCCTTCACCCAGGCCAACGGCCAGCCCGGCTTCTTCGGCGACTTCACCAACGCCGGCAAGGCCGACGTGAACGGCCTCGAGCTCGAGTTCATCTGGCGCCCCAGCGCCCAGTGGTTGGTGCGAGGCAATGCGTCTTACATCGACGCCAAGTACAAGGAGTACCTGGACCGTGGCGTCAACGTGGCCAGCAGCAAGTGGTTCAGCAACACGCCCAAGACCTCGGGCGCGCTCGACGTCGAGTACAGCACGCCCTTCTTCCTGGGCGGCGAGCTGCGCCTGCGCGCCGGCGTCAGCCACCGCAGCAAGGTCTATCCCACCACCGACCTGAGCGAGGCCATCGCCCAGCCGGCCTACACCCTGGTGAACGCCGGCGCCATCTGGCAGGTGAACAAGGCCCTGAGCCTGTCGCTGCAAGGCAGCAACCTCACGGACAAGGCCTACCGCACCGATGGCTACAACATCCCGGCCCTCGGGGTGCTGAGCGGCTTCTACGGCCCGCCGCGCCAGGTGTCGATGACGGCGGCCTACCGCTTCTGAGCGCGGAGGTCAGGACGGTGCAGGTCCATCGTTACCACCGCAGCGACGACGGCCTGCGCCTGCACGTGAGCGAGTGGCTCGGCGCCGCCCCGGGGGCGCCGGTGCTGCTGTGCCTGCCGGGGCTGACGCGCAACGGCCGCGACTTTGCCCGGCTGGCGGCACGCGCCAGCGCGCAAGGCTGGCGCGTGCTTTGCCCGGACCTGCGCGGCCGCGGCCTGTCCGAGCGCGACCCCGACCCCAGCCGCTACCGCCCCGACCGCTACGTGGCCGACGTGCTGACCCTGCTCGACCACCTGGCGGTGCCTCAGGTCCACGTCGTCGGCACGTCCCTGGGCGGGATGATGGGCACCATGCTGGCGGCGATGCAGCCCGGCCGCGTGCGCGCCCTGGTGCTCAACGACGTGGGCCCGGTGCTGGAGGCCGAGGGCCTGGCGCGCATCGCCGGCTACGTGGGGCGCCAGCCGCCCGCCACCTCGCTGGACGAGGCCGTGGCCCGCACGGCCGCCACGCAGGCCAGCGTCTTTCCCGACTTCAGCACCGACGACTGGCGGCAGATGGTGGCCGACACCCACGTCGTCGACGAGGGCCGTTGGGTGGCCGACTACGACCCCGCCATCGCCCAGGGCCTGGCCAACGGATCGGCCGTGCCGGACCTCTGGCCCCTGTTCGACGCGGCCCAGGCGGTGCCCATGTTGCTGCTGCGCGGGGCCTTGAGCGATTTGCTCAGCACGGCCACCGTGGCCGCGATGCGCGAGCGACTGCCGCGCCTGCAGGCGGTGGAGGTGCCGATGCGGGGGCATGCGCCGACCTTGGACGAGGCGGTGGCGAGGCAGGCGGTGGAAGGGTTCTTGGCGTCGGTGCGCTGAGGGTGGGGTGCTTTCGGGAGAGCCCGCAGGGCGCTCCGCCCCTGCACCCCGGGTTCCTTTTGTCTTGTCAAAAGGAACCAAAACCGCGGCGCCCCGGCAGCCTTCGCCCCCGCCGTTGGCGGGGGTTCCCTGCGCTGCTCGCCAAGCCCGGCCCGCCCGAAACTCCCTTCGTGCGCTGCGCTCACTGCGGTCAGACAGTCGGGCGGAGTCAGTGCTTGAAGCGCGCTGCGCGCGCGCCGGACTCGGCTGCGCTGCTCGGCTCGTCAAACGGGGCGAACAGCCGAGCAGCCAGCAGCCGGGAAACGGCGCCACGGGTTGAAGTCCGGGCTGTTCGGTATTCGGCTGCTGCCCCGTTCGTAGGCGCCGAGCAGCGCAGTGCAGGGGGGCGCGCGCGTCAGCGCGCTTCAAGCACTGACCCGGGATTGCTGTCTGACCGCAGTGAGCGCAGCGAACGCAGGGAATCCTGGCCGCAGGCCAGGACGCTGGAGCCGGGGCAGGCGCTTTTCCCCCCTTTTGGCAAGACAAAAGGGGGTCGGGGTTTGGGGGTGAAGCCCCCAAGGGCTCCCACCCAAAGCACTCAAGCAGCGGCCCAGGCAGGGCGCCGCATGAACACCGCATCCGCCCCATACCCCGCCAACTTCTCCACCAGCCCCGCCACGGTCGACGCGTCCACCGCATGGAATCCCTGCCGCCCCCAAAACCCCGCCGACCCCTGCACCGCCACCAAGCTCATGGCCGGCAGGCCCGCCGCGTGCGCGCAGGCCAGCGCTTGGCGCCACAGCACCGACCCCAGGCCCTGGCCTTGGGCGCGCGGGTGCAAGGCCAGGTCGTGCAGGGCGTAGGCGTCGGGGGTTTCGGGCAGGGCGTCGAGCAGGCCGTGCAGGGGCGGTGGCGCGTCCAAGCGGCCGGGGTGGCTGAACAGGTAGGCCTGCACGGTGCCGGCCCCGTCGGCCATCACCCAGCAGCCCGCCGGCCACAGCGCCAGCTTGCGGCCCAAGACCGCCCAGCTTTCATGGTGGCTGGGCGGGTAGGCGGCCTGCTGCACGGCCAGCACCGCGTCGGCGTCGGCCGCTTGCATGGGCCGCAGGGTCATGTCGAGACGAGCGGCCCCAGCACCCGCAAGGAGTAGTCGACGGCGCGCACGTCCTTGGTCAACTTGCCGATGCTGATGCGGTCCACGCCCGTGGCGGCGATGGCGCGCAGGGCCTCCAGCGTGATGCCGCCGCTGGCTTCCAGCAGCGCACGGCCCGCGTTGCGGCGCACGGCCTCGCGCAGGGCCTCGAGCGAGAAGTTGTCCAGCAGCAGGCTGGTGGCGCCGGCCTGCAGGGCCTCGTCCAACTGGTCCAGCGTTTCCACCTCGATCTGGATGCCCACGCCCGCGTTCAGCGCTTCGGCCGCGCGCAGCGCGGCCGTCACGCCACCGGCGGCGGCGATGTGGTTCTCTTTGATCAGGATGCCGTCGTACAGCGCCAGGCGCTGGTTGGCGCCGCCGCCCATGCGCACGGCGTACTTCTGCGCCAGGCGCAAGCCCGGCAGGGTCTTGCGGGTGTCCAGGATCGCGCAGCCCTTGGGGTTGGGGCTGACGCCTTCGATGGCCTTCACGTGCTGGCGCGTGAGCGTGGCCACGGCCGACAGGGTTTGCAGGAAGTTCAGCGCCGGGCGTTCGGCGCTGAGCAGCGCACGGCCGTCGGCCTCGATCGTGCAGATCACCGTGTCGGCCTGCATCTCGGCGCCCTCGGCCACGTGCCAGTTCAGCACCGCGCTCGGGTCCAGGGCGGCGTAAACGCCGTTGAACCAAGGCTGGCCGGCGCACACCGCCGCCTCGCGCACGCGCAGTTGCGCGCTCACGCGCTGACCGGCCGGGGTGAGACGCGCCGTCCAGTCGGCCACGCCGATGTCTTCGCGCAAGGCGTCCGCGATGTTGCGGGCGCGGGCCTCGTCCAGGGTTTCGTTGTGGTCAAACACGGGGGGCCATCTCCAAGGTCAGCGGGGGCAGGCCCTCGATGCTCGCTTCGACGCGGTCGCCCGGCAGCAAGGGGCCCACGCCGGCGGGCGTTCCTGTGAAGACGAGGTCGCCCGCCTGCAATTCATAGAAGGCGCTGAGCTTGGCCAGCAGTTCCGCCACGGGCCAGATCAGGTCGCTCAAGTTCCCTTGTTGGCGCGGCGTGCCGTTCACGCTCAGCGCGATGCGGCCGGCGCTGGGCAGCACGCCCGCCAGGGGCTGGAGGGGGCCCATCACCGCCGAGCGGTCGAAGCCCTTGGCCGTGTCCCAGGGCTTGCCGCCGGCCTTGGCCGTGGCCTGCAGGTCGCGGCGGGTCAGGTCCAAACCCACCGCATGGCCCCACACCGCAGCCAAGGCCTGCGCGGGCGTGGCGCGGTGCAGCGGTGCGCCCAGCGCGATGACCCACTCCACCTCGTGGTGCAGGTTCTCGGTGGCGCTGGGGTAAGGCAGGGCGCCGTGCAGCGTGGGCTCGAACACGGCGTCGGCCGGTTTGGCAAAGAAAAACGGGGGCACCTTTTGCGGGTCGGAGCCCATCTCGCGCGAGTGCTCGGCGTAGTTCTGGCCCACGCAGTAAATGCGGTGCACCGGGAAGCGTTCGGGGCGGCCGACCACGGTCAGCGTTGGCAGCGGCGGGGGCGGGAAAACGGTGTCGGACATGGTGGCTTGCGGCGGGCCTGGAGCGGCTGAGCCCGCGATGCTAAGGTGCGCGCCCATGCTGCAACGGCTCACTCTCTGGCTGACGCTGGGCCTGACCTTGGCCCTGGTGACGGGCTGCGCCACGCGCGCGCCCAACCCGCTGCCCGCGCCCGAGCGCGCAGGGCGCGACGGTCTGACCGCCGAAGTGCCGCCCGACCTGCTCAAGGTGCCCGATGCGGTGCCCCGCGTGGAACCCATCCGCCCCGGCGGGCCCAACAAGCCCTACGAAGTGCTGGGCGAGCGCTACGAGCCCCTGCTGGAAGACCGCCCCTACTCGGAAAAGGGCCTGGCCAGTTGGTACGGGAAGAAGTTCCACGGCCGGCCCACCGCCAGCGGCGAGACCTACAACATGTTCGCCATGACGGCGGCCCACCCGCGCTGGCCCCTGCCCAGCTACGCCCGCGTGCGCAACCCGGCCAATGGGCGCGAGGTGATCGTGCGCGTCAACGACCGCGGGCCCTTCAGCAAGGGCCGCGTCATCGACCTGAGCTACACCGCCGCGCTCAAGCTCGACGTGCACCGCGGCGTGGCACCGGTCGAAATCCAGCGCCTGACCTTCGAGGAGATCCGCGCCGGCCGCTGGACGCGCGAGGGCACGCCGCCCGACCCGGTGCTGGCCGCGCCCGCCACGCCCGTGGGCGCGCCCGACATCGCCGGCACGCAGGCCCTGCGCGAGGCAGCGCCGGTGGACGACGCGGCGCCGCAGGTGCGCGCGCCCAGCCCGGGCATCTGGGTGCAACTGGGCAGCTTCAAGGGCCTGGACAACGCCCTGGCCCTGAAGGAGCGCGTGCGCCAGCAATGGCCGCAGGCCGAGCCCCTGCTGACCACCTTCCGCGACCGCGGCCTGCACCGCGTGCAACTCGGCCCCTTCGACTCGGCCGAGCAGGCGCAAGAGGCCGCGCGCCGCTTGCGCGCGAGCAGCGAGCTCCAGCCCCTGATCGTGCGCCGCTGAGTTTGCCTTGGCCTGTGACGCGACTGACCCGCCCGGACTCGCCCTCAACCTTCACCCTCCAGCCCTGACTCGCCGCCCGCCATGAACCTTGTCAACCAGTTGGCCGATGTCACAGCGCTTCGCGATTTGGAGCGCTTGGACCAGGCCTTGGTCACCTTGGTGATGGATACCCTGAGGCCGGAGTGGGCCGCGGTGCGAATGACGGTGCACGATCACCCCCACGTGCGCTGGACGGTGCGCGCCCTGCAACGCGCCAACGAGGTGGGCTTGCATTTCGATTCGCCTTCCTTGGCGCTGGAACAGCTGCCCTTGCTGGACACACAACTCGAAGCGGCGCGCGCCCTGGCCCAAGGCGATCCTTGCTTCTCTATCGACGACGAAGCCCAACACCTCGCCTGCTTCCCTTTGTTCGACGACGACGGTGGCGCGGGCGTCTTGCAAATCGCCTCCTCCGAGGCGATGACGCAAGAGCAGGTGCGGATGGTGTCCAGCTTCTTGCGCTTCTATGGCAACTTCCGCGAACTGGTCACTGACAACGAGCGGGATCTGCTCACCGGCTTGCTGAACCGCAAAACCTTTGACGAGGCGTTCACCCGTGCCGCGCAAATGACCCTGGCGAGAGAGCAAACGGCACCGACCCAGGACTTGGATCAACGCGCCGCCTCGGCCGACTCGCCGGCTTGGCTCGGCATGATCGACGTCGACCATTTCAAACGGGTCAATGACACCTACGGTCACTTGGTGGGCGACGAGGTCTTGTTGCTCATGGCCCGATTGATGCGCGCTTGCTTTCGCCACACCGACCGCCTGTTCCGCTTCGGCGGCGAAGAGTTTGTGGTGCTGCTGCGTGGGGCTCCGCAAGCCGGGGCTGCCCGCGCGTTCGAGAAGCTGCGGTTGGCCGCCGAGATTTACGACTTCCCGCAAGTGGGCCGCATCACCCTGAGCGTGGGCTTCACCGAACTGCTGCCCGACGACACCCCTCATGCGGCCTTGGAGCGAGCGGATCGCGCGGTCTACGTTGCCAAGCAGTCGGGGCGCAACCAAGCCCTGTGCCACGAGAGGCTGGTGGAAGACGGGCGGCTGGCGCCGCCCGTTTCGGTGGGCTCGGTGGACTTCTTCTAAGCGTCTGCTCAGCGCTTCAGGTCGGGGTAGGCCTTCACGCGGGGCGTGCGCTGTGCCGGGGTGCTGGCCGGCAGTTGCTTCATCAGCGCGGCCACGGCGGCTTGCAGTTGGGCGTCGCCGCCCTTGGCGGTGTCGCGCGGCGGGTTGTCCACCTCGACGTCGGGCGTCACGCCCACGCCTTCCACCAAGATGTGGCCGTTGGCGTCGACCTGCGCGGTTTCGGCCGCGCGCACGATGCCGTTGTCCATCAGGCGGTTGCGGTCGCTCAGCCACACGCCGGCGCCGCTGGTGGTCTTGCCGAACACCGGCCCCAGCTTGAGGCGCTTGAAGCCTTCGGCGAAGGTCTCGCCGTCGCTGTAGGTGTTCTCGTTGGCCAGCACGGCCAGCGGGCCGCTGAAGCTGTTCTGCATGTTGGGGTAGGTGTCGCCGCCGGCCGGGTGGCGGGGCTGCCACCAGGCCCAGGCACGGCGCAGCAGCTTTTCCAAGATCCAGCTGTCGATGTTGCCGCCGTTGTTGAAGCGCACGTCGATGACCAGGGCCTCTTTGTCCAACTGGGCGTAGAAGTCCTTGGCGAAGTCGGCCACGTCGCCCGGCCCCATCGCGCGCAAGTGCAGGTAACCGATGCGGCCGTTGCTGGCCTTGTCCACGGCCTGGGCGCGGGCGTGGCGCCAGTCGTTGTAGCGCAGGTCGCTTTCGCGGCGCGGGTCCACCGGCGTGACGATGAGGCTGCGGCGCTCCGTGCCGCGCAGCAACTCCAGGCGCACCTGCTTGCCGGCCTCGCCTTGCAGCAGGGTGACGCCCTCGGGCCAGCGCATGGGCCGGCCGTTCACGGCGGTGATGACGTCGCCGTCGCGCACGTCCAGGCCCGGGGCCAGCAAGGGGCCGCGGTCGGTGATGAGCTCGGGGTCGCCGCGGTACAGGCGCTCGATGCGCGCGCCTTGCGCGTGCGCCGCCAGCTTGGCGCCGAGGCCGGCGATGGCCGGCGGTTCCTCCGCCTGCGCCGGCAGGTCGCCGACGCCGACTTGGCTGTGCAGCAGGTTCAGGTCGCTGGCCATTTGGCCCATCAGGTCGGCGAGCTCGGCGCGGTCGCCCACGCGCGGCAGCAGGGCGGCATGGCGCTCGCGGCTGGCCTTCCAATTCACGCCGTGCAGTTGGGCGTCGTAGAAGTGGTCGCGCGACAAGCGCCAGGCGTCGTCGAACAGTTGCTGCCACTCTTGGCGCGGCGTGAGGCTGATCTGCCAATCGCTCCAGCGCACGGTGGCCTTGGCCAGGTCGGCCGGGGGCTTGGGCGCGGCGTCGAGCAGCAGCACCTCGGGCGCACTGCCCGGGGCGGCATCGCGCTGCACCAGCAGGTGCTTGCCGCTGGGCGTGAGGGCAAAGCGGCGCACGCGCTCGCTGTGGGTGTCGGGCACGGCGCCCGGCTCGAGGGCCAGGGTCTTGAGCGCACCGGCCGCAAAGCCGTCGGCCTCGCGCCACCACAGGCGCTTGCCGTCGGCGGCCAGGTCGCTCACGCGGCCGGGGGGAATGGGCAGCTCGAACAGGCGCTCGGCCAGGCCCTCCAGCACGATCTTGGGCAACGCCGGCTTGGCGTCCTTCTTGGCGTCGGCGGCCTTGGCGTCGGCCTTGGGATCGGCCTTGCCGTCGGCTTTGGCGTCTGGCTTGGCCTCGGCCTTGGGCGGGGGGCTCGGCAGCTCGTCCTTGGCGGCGGTGGGCAGGCGCAGCCCCGGCTGCAGGGCCAGCGCGAAGACCTTCTCGCCGGGCTCGAAAGCCGGGCCCATGTTGCGGTCGGCCCAGACGCTGCTGCCCGGCTGGGTGGCGAAGTGGCGGCGGCTGGCGAAGTACAGCCACTGCCCGTCGGGGCTGAAGGCGGCGTCGCCGCTGTCGAAGCGGGAGCTGGTCAGCGCCACGGGCTGGCCTTGCAGCGGGTGCAGCCACAGTTGGCCGCGGAAGCCGATGGTGCCACTCTTGCTGTAGACCAGGGCTTGGCTGTCGGGGTGCCAGGCCAGGTTGCCGATGCCGCCGCGGCCCGCGCGGTCGAGTTCGCGGGTCTTGGGGCCGCCTTCGGCCTTCAGGTCGGTCAGGTACAGGGCGCCGGCCAGGTCGGTGTGGGCCACGTAGCGCCCGTCGGGCGAGGGGGTCAAGCCGGTGCGCACCACCTGGCCGCCTTGGGTCAGCTGCTGGCGGCCCGGGCCGCCCAGGGCGTCCAGTTGCCACAGCTCCACCTCGCCGCTGAAGTCGCACAGCGCGAACACGCGCTTGCCGTCGCTGCTGAAAGCGGCGTCGCGGCAGCGCGAGCCCTCGGGCTGCTGCAGCTCGGCGCGGCGCAGGCCCTGCGTGCCTTGCGTGGCCAAGCGGCCGCGCACGCCCAGCAGCACGCGCTCGCCCGTGGGGCTCAGGCTCAGCTCGGTCAGGAAGTCCTGCGGGCGCTTGATCCAGCGCGGCGTGTTGGCCGCGGTGTCGTCGCTGAGCAAGGCGATGGGCAGGGCAGGCGGCTGCTGCGCGCCCTCGGCCAGCAGGCTCACGCGGTGCAGGTCGGCGCCGCGCGCCACCACCACCTGCGGGCCGCTGATGCTGGCGCTGCGCACGTCGAAGTCCTTCCAAGCCGTGTGGGCCTTGGCGCCGCTGCCGTCGGGCTTGACGGACCAGACGTTGAAGAAGCCGTCGCGGTCGCTCAGGAAGGCGAGGCGCTCTTGCCCGTCGCGGTCGCGGTAGGCCATCGGGCGCTTGGCGTTGCTGCGCGGGAAGTCGGCGCCCAGCAGCGGGCGGGCCTCGTCTTGGCCTTGCAGGTCCAGCGCCCAAATTTGCGCCAGCGCGCCGCCGCGGTAGCCCTTGGCGTTGTCGCCGCGCAGGCCGTGGCGGGTGAAGTACAGGGTGCGGCCGTCCAGGCTCAAGGCCAGGTCGTTGGCGTCGCCCACGGGCAAAGGTTGCAGGTCCTTGCCCACCAGGCGGTAGCCGGTGCTCACGGGGCGGCCGTCGGTGGCCGGGGCGGTGACGAGCAGGTTGCCCTCGCGGTCGGCGCCCCACACGCGCACTTGTGCGCTACCCAGCCAAGTGCGGCGCTGCGGCGCGCCGCCGGTGATCGGCATCGTGTATACGTCGCCCGCGCTTTCCAGCTGGCCCACGAAGGCCAGGGTCTGGCCGTCGGGCAGCAGCACCGGGCTGATCTCGGCCCCGGCGTGGGTGGTCAGGCGCACGGCCGTGCCCCCACCGCCGTTGACGCGCCACAGGTCGCCCTGGCTCAGGAACACGAGCAGGTCGCCTTGGGCGGCGGGCTGGCGGTAGAAGCCTTGGGTGGCGGCCTGGGCGGGCGCGCTGGCGAGCGCGGCGATGGCTGCCAGGGCGGCGGCGGTGAAGCGAGCGGTGAAAGACATGGGGTGTCGGGGGTCGCTGTGACGAAAGCGGCGATTGTTGGGGCCAAAGCCCGCCGTGCCGAGCGTCATGCCGGGACAATCCCAGGATGCAAGCCGACGCCCCCCTCGACCTCGATGCCCTGCAAGCCCTGCTGGACGACGTGCCCGCCCCGCTGGAGCCGCTGGACGTGTCCATGCTCGACGGCTACCTCACCGCCGTGGCCTTGCAGCCCAAGGCCCCGCCGCCGGCCGAGTGGCTGCGCTGGGTGCTGGACAGCGAGGACGGCCGCGCGCCGCCCGTGGGCTACAACGCCGAGCCCATCCGGGCCCTGGCCATGCGCCGGCTGCAGCAGCTGGACGCCGCCATCCGCCACCGGCAGTGGTTCGACCCCTGGGTCTTCGAACCCGTGGACGAGGACGGCGACGACGCCGACCCCGAAGACTGGGAAACCATCCTGGCCGCGGTCTACCCCTGGGTGGCGGGCTTTGCGCTGGGGGCCGACGCCTTCCCGCGCGGCCTGATGGCCTGCAACAACGCCGAGCTGCTCGAGGGCCTGGCCGGCATCTACCAGTTCTTGGACCCCGAGGACCTCGAGGACGCCGACGAGCTGCTGGAGGCCATCGAGGCCATCGAGCCCGCCGCGCACCTGAGCGAGGCGGTGGAGGTGCTGGTGTCGCACTCGCTGCTGCTGGCCGATGTGTCGCGTCCACAAAAAGGGCCGCAGAAGGCCCCCCACAAGAGCGGCCCACGCCGCCCCGGCGGCCCGCCGCGTTCGGGCGGCGGTGGCGGAGGCGGACGCCCGCCGCGGCGCTGAGCCGCCCTACAGCGCCCGCGTTTTTTTGCGCGCCGTGCGGCGCTCGTCGCGCTTCTTGCGGCCGCCCCAGTCGAACAGGTCGCAGCCGCAATCGCAGCAGTCCAGGGCCCAGCCGCGTCCTGGGCCGTCGCAAGCGTCGAAGTCGCAAGGCAGGTCGCAGTCGCCCCGCTGGCGCAGCACCAAGCCCGTGAACCAGCGCCGTGGAGCGCCCTGACGAATGCCGTGGTGGTCGCGGTGCACGTCGCCACAGGCGCGCAAGCGCTGGCGCAGCAGCGGCCAGCCGTTCCACACGCCAAAGCGGCGCAGCAGCCGCGCGCCCACAGCCGAACAGCTGGGCCCGCCCAGGTGCACGCGGTGGGCGCAGGCAAAGCCCTTGTAGGGCGACACCCAGCGCTGGTAAGCCCGCACGGCGGCCAGCGCCAAGGCGGTGAACGGGCTCACGCCAGCTTCGCGAGTCGCTCGGCCGCCAGGGCCAGGGTTTCGGGCTTCTTGGCGAAGCAAAAACGCACGTGCTGCCGCTCTTGCGGCCGTTGGTAGAAGACCGACAGGGGGATGGCGGCCACGCCCACTTCGGTCGTCAGCACCCGGGCGAACTCGGCCTCGGGCAGGGCCGAGATGGCGCTGTAGTCCACCGTCTGGAAGTAGGTGCCCTCGCAGGGCAAGAGCTGCAGTGGCGTGGCCGCCAACGCGGCGCGGAAGGCGTCGCGCTTGGCTTGGTAGAAGGCGCTCAAGCCCTGCCAAGGGGACGGGTTGGCCAGGTAGGCGGCCAGCGCGTGCTGGGTGGGCGTGTGCACGGTGAACACCGTGTACTGGTGCAGGCGCCGGAAGGCCGCGCTCAAGGCGGGCGGTGCGGCCACGAAGCCCACCTTCCAGCCGGTGACGTGGAAGGTCTTGCCGAAGCTGCTGACCAAAAAGCTGCGCGCCGCCAGGCCGGGGAAGGCGGCCACGCTGTGGTGCGTGGCGCCGTCGAACACCATGTGCTCGTAGACCTCGTCGCTGACCACGAAAAGGTCGTGGTGCTCGGCCAGGGCCTGCAGCGTGAGCAAGTCCTCGCGCGTGGCGATGCGGCCGCTGGGGTTGTGCGGCGTGTTCAGCACGAGGGCCCGGGTGCGCGGCGTGATGGCGGCCTGCACCGCGTCCCAGTCGATGCGGTAGTCGCCGGTCATCGGCACGCCCACGGGCACGCCGCCGGCCATGCGGATGGCGGGGTCGTAGCTGTCGTAGGCCGGCTCGATGACGATCACCTCGTCGCCCGCTCCCACGCAGGCCTGGAAGGCCGTGGCCAGGCCCTGGGTGCCGCCGGCGGTGACGGTGATGTCGGTGTCGGGGTCGTAGGCCTGGCCGTACAGGGCCAGCAGCTTGCTGGCGATGGCCTGGCGCAGGGCCGGCACGCCGGGCATGGGCGGGTACTGGTTATGACCGGCGGCCATGGCCTCGGTCACCGCCTGCAGCAGGACGGGGTCGGCACCAAAGTCGGGGAAGCCCTGGCCCAGGTTCACCGCGCCGTGCTGGGCGGCCAAGGTGGACATCACCGAGAAGATCGTGTTGCCGGCGTTCGGCAGTTTGCTGGGCAAGTGCGGCATGGCAAGGGCATCGAGGGCAAAGGCGTCAGGCCTGCATTGTTGGCGGCCCGCGGCGATGGCGCCGTCAAGGGCGGCATGAGCTGCTGCGAAACGTGCAAGACCCCACGTGCCCCGGGGAACACCGCAGCACCGGCCCGGCCACTTGGTGGCATCGTGCAGCGCATGACCTTGCACCTCCCGAGTTTCGACCTGGCCCTGTTGAGCGCCGTCTTCCTCGTCAGCGTGGCCCTGTTGCTGGCCCGGCGCCCGCGCGCCGCCAGCCCCAGCCTGCGCACCTGGACCTTGGGCGTGTGGTTGGGCCTGGGCGCGCTGGCCACCCTGGGCAGCGCCGGCAGCAGCCTGGCCGCGGCGGCCGTGGGCCGGGTGCTGCTGTTCGCCAGCCTCACCGGCATGACGGTGGCCGTGCGCCAGGGCTTCACCGGGCAGGCCCTGGCGCCGCGCGAGATCGGCCTGGCCGCGGCCGGTGCCTTGGCCTCGGCCCTGGCCTTGGGCTTGCCCTTGCCCCTGTCGGGCTTCATCTTGGGCGGTGTGCTGGCCGTGGTGCCCGGCGCTGGGGCGGTGTTCTTGTTGGCGCGCTGGCGCGACCTGCCGGGGGGCGTGCGCGGCCTGGCCGCCGTGCTGGGCCTGACGGCCCTGTTGGCGCTTTGGCTGGGCGCCCAGCCCGCCAGCGAGCAGTCGGTGCCCTGGGGCCACGTGCT
Source organism: Inhella crocodyli (assembly GCF_004004565.1). GTDB lineage: Bacteria > Pseudomonadota > Gammaproteobacteria > Burkholderiales > Burkholderiaceae_C > Inhella > Inhella crocodyli. Next base: position 257,040 of record NZ_SACM01000003.1, on the reverse strand, counting down.
GGCCTTGCCCCTGCTGGCCGGCACGGTCATCTTTTTGATCGCCTTGCTGGACCGCAGCCACGCCGGCCTGAGCGAGCAACTGGCCGACGACGAGGTGACCGGCTGCTTGAACCGAAGGGGCCTGCACCCGGTGTTGCAGCACACGCTGGCGCGCAGTCAGCGCGAGGGCCAGCCGGTGGCCTTCTTGTTGATCACCTTGGACGGCATGGCCCAACTGCACCACCACCACGCGCCGCGCGTGATCGACAGCGTGCTCAAGGCCTGCGCGCAGCGCCTGCAACAGCGTGTCCGCGCTTCCGACGTGGTGGCCCGCTACGGGCCCGACACCTTCGCCGTGGTGCTGCCCGACACCCCCCCAGAGGCCGCGGCGCCCGTGGCCGAGGCTTTGCGGGCCGCCGTGGCCAACCAGCCGCTGGAGTTGGGCGCGGGCGCGAGCGTGTCGCTCACGGTGTCCATCGGCGTCTCGGTGTCCACGGCGGCCAACCGCTGGAACGAGACCCAGCTTTACCAGCACGCCGAGTCGGCCCGCCTGAGTGCGCAAACTCAGGGCCACAACCGCGTGGCGGTGGCGCCCCTGCTCTGAGCCCAGCGCGCTAGCGCCTAGGGTCGACCCCCTCCCGCATCCTCGGGATCGCCTGCTGGCGCGGGCGCCCCGCGCGTCGCTAACCTGCCGCCTCCTTGTTCCGAGGTTCACGGCATGACGCCCCTCTGCCTCCTTCGCTCGCTTGTCCGGTGTGTCGTCGCCAGCCTTGGGCTGGCCTTTTTTGCCATGCCGACCGCGCTGGCGGGGGGGGGGGCGGCCGACGCCGCCCAAGCCACGGGTGCTCCCCGCTTCGCTGAACGGCCTTGTGAGATTCCCGTCGCCAGCCCAGAGATCGGAACGCGACTGCGCTGCGGCACGGTTCGGGTGCTGCGCGATCCGACACGCCCAGAGGCGGGCCACTTCGACTTGGCCGTGGTGGTCAAACGCAGCGCCGCACCGAAACCCGGTGCAGCGCCGCTGTTGATCTTGCATGGCGGCCCTGGTGGTGAGCAAGTCAAGTTCATGGGGCAGGGCAGCAAGGACTTCGTGCCGGGTCGCGACAGCATTGCCTTTGACATGCGAGGGGGAGGCCGTACCGGCCCAGCCCTCTGCAAGAACACCTACCGCGCCCTGATGGTTGCCAGCGTCGGCGCCCTGCGCGGCGAGCGCACCGACACGGCGCGGCGCTCCGCCATCAACGCGTGCTGGGACGAAATGCGCGCTGCGGGGCTGTTGCCCGAGCATTTCGGCACCGAACGCAATGTGGGCGACGCCGAGGCCATTCGCCAAGCCCTTGGCATCGCGCGTTGGGCCGTGTACGGCATGTCCTACGGCACCGCCGTGGCGGCCGATTACCTGGCCCGCCACCCCGAGGTCATCGAGTCGGCGGTGCTGGATTCGCTTTACCCCCCTGAGGCCTTTGTGCCCACCGTGCGCGAAGCCCAAGGCCGCGCCATCGACCGGCTATTGGAGGAGTGCGCGGCCGACACCGCATGCGCCCAACGCTTTCCGGGCCTGAGTCGCGCTCAAGCCGATGGGGCCTTGGCCGGCCTCGACGCACAGCCCTTGGAGTTCCACTTCCAGGGGCAACGCTATGTCGCCAACGAACTGGCCATGCGCACCGCCCTGCACGGCTTGTTCTATAGCGAGGCCACAGCCCGTGCCGTGCCTTGGTTCTTGGACGCCCTGGGTCGCCGCGATGGCGACGCCCTCGCCCCGGCTCTGGGCCTGCCCTTGTTCATGGGCGACTTCATGACCCATGCCGGCGGTTCTGTGGCCGGCTTGATGGGCACCGACTGCCGCGACCGCCCCCGGCACCACGCGGTGGCCGCGGGCAGCGGCCCAAGCTGGATGTCGATGTTCACGGGCGTGCAAGACGGCGCTTGCGCGAACTGGGCCGTTGGTACACCGCCCACCTTGCCCGTCAACACCACGGTGCCCGTGCTGGTCCTGTCGGCGGGTTACGACGGCTTCCAGCCCGACGGTGCAGCGGTCGCGCAAGCCATCGGCCCGGCCGCCACCGCCATCACCGTGGCTCGGGCCGCTCACGTGGTGCGTGGCGCCGGCGAGTGTCCGCGCGGTCTGGTGTCGCGCTTCATCACCCAACCCAAACAACCTTTGGACACAGCCTGCTTGGCTGCGATGAGCGCGCCCGATTTCGTGCTCGACGTGGCGCCAAGGCCGGAACTGATCGCGACGGCCGCACGCCTGCAATCCGGTGGCTGGCCCTGGGGGGTCGTGTTGTTGCTGAGTGGCTCGGTGGTGTGGGTTCTGGGCGGCGTCTTGGTGCCCGCCTTGCTGGGGTCCTACCGCCGGCTCCGCCGCAGCCATGCCGCCCAAGCGCTCAATCCATCCATTCACTTGGCCTGGGCCGTGGTGGGCTTGGGGGTTCTCGCAGGGGTTGGTTTGGGCGTGCCCCTGGGCGTCACCTTCGGCGCCCACCCTGGCGCGGCCAGCTTTGGGCTGATCCCCAGCCTTGTTCCGCTGCTTTGGCTCCTCCCCGTGGCGGCGATGGGCGCTGCCGTCGTCGGCATTCAGGCAGCGCGGCAACGCCACTGGCTGATCGGCAGTGCGGCACTCGGAGTCGCGCTCATGTCCGCGGGCGCTCTGGGCGTGGGGGCGACGCCCTGGGCTTGAGGCCCACGCAGGGACTCAGCCGAACACGCGGCGCGCGTGCAGCCCCAAGCCCTGGCCCACCGAGGCCAAGGCATCGCCCTGCACCCGCGCGGCGCGGGGGAACTTCGCGGCGATGGCCTCGCGCAGCAGCGCCAGGCCGGTGGAGCCCCCGGTGAAGTACAGCGCGTCCACGCGCGCGGGCGCCACGCCGGCCAATTGGGCCGTGTGCGCGGCGGCGTCGGCGATGGCGGCCACGTCCACCGCCAGCGCGCCCTGCAACTGCGCCCGCGTGTAGGGCCAATGCAGGTTGCGCTCGACGAGGGTCAGGTCGAAGTCGTGCGCGTCGGCCAGGTCGCCGGCGCCGCCCAACGCGATCTTGCCGGCCTCGGCCTGGTCGGCGAGGTGGTGGCCCAGGTGATCTTCCAGCACCGTCATCAGGCGGCGGTGCTGCGCCGGGTCGGCGTAATCGGCGCGGCGCTGGCGCATCTCGGCCAGCACGCTGGGCGTATAGCAGGTGTTGATCAGGTGCCAGGTGGCCAGGTCGAAGGTGATGCCCGTGGGCACCTCGCGCGGCGGGCCGTCGCTGCGCGCCGGGCCCAGCGCGCCATGGCCCAGGGCGCGCATCGGGCCGTCCAGCGCCACGCGGCGGTCGAAGTCGGTGCCGGCCACATGCAGGCCGTGGTGCGCCAGGATGTCGTCGCGGCGGTCGGCGCGCGCCATGCGGTCGGGGCCCACGCGCACGAGCGAGAAGTCGGAGGTGCCGCCGCCGATGTCGGCCACCAGCACCAACTGCTCGGCCTGGGTCTGGCGCTCGTAATCGAAGGCCGCGGCGATGGGTTCGAACTGGAAGGCCACCTCGGCAAAACCCACCGCACGGGCGGCGGCTTCCAGCGCGGCCTGGGCCTGCGCGTCGCGCGCCGGGTCCTCGTCCACGAAGAACACCGGCCGGCCCAGCACCGCGTGCGTCAGCGCCTGCCCTTGCTGGGCCTCGGCCACGCGCTTCAAGCGCTTCAGGTAGCCGGCCACCACGTCGGCGTACTTGGCGCTGCGCCCGCCGCCCACGTCGGTGTGCTGGTCGAGCAGGTCGCTGCCGAGGATGCTCTTCATCGAGCGCATCAAGCGCCCGTCGTGCCCATCCACGTAGGCCCGCAGGGCCGCGCGGCCAAAGGCCCGCGGGGGGCCGTCGGCGTCGTGCGCGCCTTCGGCGAAGTAGAAGACCGCCGTGGGCATGGTCAGCGCCGTGCCTTCGAGCGGCACCAGGGCCATGCCTTCGCCATGCCCCTCACGCTGGGGCAGGGCCACGGCCGAGTTGGAGGTGCCGAAGTCGATGGCGCAAAACGAGGGGGCGGCCACGGGGCTCTCCAAACAAAAAGGGCGCGGATTCTAGGGAGCACCCGCCGGCAACCCTTCTCTAGGATGGCGATGTCGCCATTGCCCGCCTCGCCATGACCCGCACCCTCATCTCCTCCGGCTCTCCCTTCGAGCACGAACTCGCCTACAGCCGCGCCGTGGTGCAGGGCGATTGGGTCTTCGTGTCGGGCACCACCGGCTTCGACTACGCCACGATGACCATCTCGGACGACGTGGCCGTCCAGGCCGAGCAGTGCTTTCAGAACATCGCCGCCGCGCTCGCGCAGGCCGGCGCCAGCCTGAACGACGTGGTGCGGGTGACCTACCTGCTGCCCGAGGCCCGCGACTTCGCGGCCTGCGCGCCGGTGCTGCGCAAGCACCTGGGCGCGGTCCGGCCCGCGGCCACGATGCAGTGCGTGGGCCTGCTGGACCCGCGCATGAAGATCGAGATCGAGGTCACGGCGCTGAAGTCGGCGGCCGGCGGTTGACCCAGGCCGCCGCATGTTCGACCTCAAGACCTTGGGCCTCTTCGCGCTGACGGCCGTGGCCGAGATCGTCGGCTGCTACCTGCCTTACCGCTGGCTGCAGGGCCAGGCCCCTGCGTGGTGGCTGCTGCCAGCGGCCGCCAGCTTGGCGCTGTTCGTGTGGCTGTTGAGCCTGCATCCCACCGCCTCGGGCCGCGTGTACGCCGCTTACGCCGGCGTGTACCTGGTGGTGGCCCTGGGTTGGCTTTGGGCGGTGGACGGCATCCGGCCCACGGGCTCGGACCTCGCCGGCGCGGCCCTGGCCCTGCTGGGCATGGTCGTCATCGTGTGGGGCGCCAGCCAGCGCCCCACCTGATGGCCCGCTTCAGACGCCGTAGAAGCGAAAGTCCGTCGGCGGCTTGCGGCCGCTGATCAGCTCGGCCATGGCATGGCCGCTGCCGGCGCCGTGCGTCCAGCCCAGGGTGCCGTGACCGCAGTTGAGCCACAGCTTCTTGAGCTTTTTGCTGCGCCCGATGTAGGGGATGTTGGTCGGCGTGCTCGGGCGCAGGCCGGTCCAGAAGTTCGGCTCGCTGAGGTCGGCCACGCCGGGGAACAGGGCCTCGTAGCGGCGCACCAGGGCTTCGCAGCGGGTGCGGGCGGTGGGGGTGTTCAGGGCCGTGTCCAGCCCTGCCAGCTCGGCCGTGCCGGCGATGCGCACGTGGTCGCCCAAGCGGCTGATGGCGATCTTGCGGGTGTCGTCCAGCAGGCTGACGGTGCTGGCCTTCTCGGGTTGCTTCAAGCGCAGCGTGGCCGAGTAGCCCTTGGCCGGGTAGATGTTCAGGCAGTCGGCCACCGGGTTGACGAGTTGCGGCGCGTAGCTGGCCAGGGCCACAACGTAGGCGTCGGCGGTGAGGGTTTCGATGCGGCCTTCGGACGTGCGCACGCGCACGCCGGAGAGTTCGCCGCCTTGGCGCTCCAGCGCCAGGATGTGGGTGTTGAAGCGCTTCTCGGCGCCGCGCTCGAAGCACTTTTGCGCCAGCTTCTGCGTGAAGACCAGGGCGTCGCCCGATTCGTCGCTGGGCGTGTAGGTGCCGCCGAAGATGTTGGGGCCGAAGGTGGCCAAGGCAGGCTCGACCTTGAGCACCTCGTCGCGGCTGAGCACGCGGCGGTCCACGCCGTGGCGGCGCATCACCTCGGCGCCGGCCACGCCGTTGTCAAAGTCTTGTTGGCTGCTGAAGAAGTGCAGGATGCCCTTCTCCAGGCGGTTGTACTCGATGCCCGTGGCGGGGACCAACTCCTTGAGCCGGGCGTGGCTGTAGCGGCCGAGCTGGACGAGCTCCTCGACGTTGCGCTCGAAGGCCGCCGTCGTGCATTCCTTCAAGAAGGCCAGGCCGTAGCGCATCTGGGCCAGCTCCAGCCGGGGGCGGAACAGCAGGGGCGAGTCGTCGCGCAGCAGCCACTTGGCCACCTTGATCGGCACCCAGGCGTTGGCCCAGGGTTCGCAGAAGCTGACCGAAATCTGTGCGCCGTTGGCGTAGCTGGTTTCCAGCGCGGCGTCGGGTTGCCGGTCGACGAGGACGACCTCGTGCCCTGCCTCGAGCAGGTACCAGGCCGTGCTGACGCCGACGATGCCGGCGCCCAGAACCACCACTTTCATGGGATCTCCTTGAACGGGGAATGCAAAGCCCGCGGGTGGCGGGCGATGGGGCCCAAGGCGCCGCTGCCGCTCGGGTCAAGCGCGCGGCCCTTGCCAAGCCCAATGCCGGCACGTTAGCCCAAAGGGGGCGGTCAACGACGGCCGCGGCCATGCCGTTGTGCACCCCCCGAATTCAAGGGCGGCATGGGCGTGAGGTTTTCCCAACAAACGGGTGTTCTCACCCTTTTTGGGGGTGTGTGCGGCGGGGGGCCGTGGGCACACTCAATGCCATCAAGTCGTCACCTGGGTCTGCCACAGTTCCCGTCGTTCGAGCACCGCACTCAAGAGGTACCCCATGCGCTTCGCTCCCGCCCTGAAGTTCCTGCGCCGCTCGCCCGCCGCCGTGCGACCGGTGGCCGACCCCGCCGACATGGGCACCGCCTTTGGCATGGAGGCCAGCCTCGAAGACGACCCCAAGGCGCCGCAGCCGGGCTACGGCCTGCTGGAGAGCCAACGCGCGCACCCCCCCTTGGACAACCCCATGGCCTGGATGCGTCAGCGTCGCAACAGCAACTGAGCGCGGTGGGGAAAAAGAAAACCGGGGCGCGCCCCGGTTTTTTTGTGCCCGTGTGCAGGCCGCTCAGCGGATGAGCAGCACCGGGACGTCCGTTTGGGCCAGCACTTTGGTGCTGACCGAGCCCAGCACCAGGTTGCCCAGCGCGCTGTGGCCGTGGGTGCCCATCATGATCAGGTCGGGTTTGGTTTTCGTGGCGACGGCCTTGATGACCTCGGCCGCGTGGCCCACCTTGCTGAGGTACTCGGCGTCCAGCCCTTGCTTCACGAAGAAGGTGCGCAGGGGTTTGAACACCTTTTCCGATTCGTCGGCGTAGTAGCCCGCGAGCGTGGCCTTGTCGATGACCGCGGCGGCGCGGGGCGGCACCGCCGGCACGACGTGCAACAGGCTGTAGCGGTGGTGGCTGCCCAGCCATTCATCGTGGGCGGCCAAGTAGGCTAGGGCGCGCTTGGTGCTGGCGCTGCCGTCAACGGCGACAAGGATCTTCATCGGGGGCTCCTCCGTTTGTGAGGCTTCAGTGTGCGACAGCAGCGACTCCCTTTTCTTGCGGCCGGTCAAAGGCGCGGGGCGCGGCTCACACCGTCAGCACACAACGGGGCTGGAATCCGTCTTGCTCGCCCTTGGTGGCGTAGCCCAAAGGGTTGGCCACCACGCAGCAGCGGCCCACGCGGTAGTTGATGGCGCAGTGCAGGTGGCCGTGCAGCCACAGGTCGGCCTGGGGCAGCAACGCGTCCAGCGCACTGCAAAAGCCCGCGGTGCCGGGCACGGCGCCGTAGCGCGGGTCGGCGCTCAAGACGCTGGGCGCGAAGTGGGTGACGACGACGGTCTTGCCCGCGAAGGGCTGTGCCAGCGCCTCGCGCAACCAGGCCTGGTCGGCCAGGGCCAGCTCGCGCAGGCGCTCGGCCAGCATGGGGGCGCCGTGCTCCAGCGCGCTGTACTTGCGCAGGTAGAAGTTCGCCGCCCGGTAGGCCTTGTCGCGCGCCTTGAGTTGCGCCGCCATGGGCGAGCCGGGGTCGACGAGCAGGTCGAAATCGGCCCAGAGCGTGCAGCCGACAAAGCGCACGCCGTCGATCACCACGACTTCCCGGTCCAGCCAGGTCAGGCCGAGCGTTTCGGCGCGCTCGCGCAGTCGCTCGCGCGTGTCAGGCCAAGGCAGGCCGTCGTACTCGTGGTTGCCGGGCACGTACAGCACCCGCTGCCAGCCTTGCGCAAAGCGGCCCAGGCCCCAATCGGCCTCGGGGCCCCAGGCGCCCAGCAGGGAACCGGCTTGGTAGGAGCCGACGTCGCCGGCCAGGACCAGGGTGTCGGCGGCGACCTGGGGCTGGAAGTGCGGGTGGCGCTCCAGGTGCAGGTCGCTCAGCAGTTGGAGCTGCAAGGTTCAGGTCTTGCCGTGGCAGGCCTTGTACTTCTTGCCGCTGCCGCAGGGGCAAGGGTCGTTGCGGCCCACCTTGGGCGTGTCGCGCACGCGCTGCTCGACGTGGAAGCGCTCGCTGCTGGTGATGGCGTCGAGGTCGACCACGGCCATGACCAGGTCTTCGACGGCGTCGTCCAGGGTCTTGAGCGGTACGTCCACGTCCAGCGCAGCGGTGGTGGCGCGTTCTTCGTCGGTGGTGGAGGGCAGGTGGCGGCAGATGCGGTCCAGGGCCTGCTGGATGTCGTCGTGCGTGAGGCTCAGCAGGCCGTTGGGGAAGGCGTTGATGGCGGTGACGAAGCCACTGGCGAAAGGCACCAAGGGCTTGCTGACGGCCGGCAGCGCCGTGAAGGCCGGGTCCTCCTCGGGGTCCGGCTCGGCGTCGTCGGCCAGCTGCAGCACCAACGGGTCAAACCACTGTTCGTCGGCCAGGGCCTCGCGCAGGGCGGCGTGGCGGCGTTCGATCAGGGCCTGCACGCGGGCGAGCCAGGCCGGGTCGGCGTCGGCAGGCAGCGGGCGGGACTCGGCGTCCAGCACGGCGGGCAGCCATTCGGCCATGGGCAGCACGTCGGGCTGCACCAGGACGCCGCAGAGGTAGCCGTCGAGCATGGCGACGTCCATGGCTTCGAGGTCGCCGGGGGTGTGGGCGAGCAATTCGTCGAGTTCGTCGAACTCTTTGGGGGTGAGGTCTTGGGCCATGGGGGGATTGGAAATGAAAACACCCGCCGTGGCGGGTGTTTTTGAAGGGGCGGGCGTCAGGCCCGCCGAATCACAGCGCGCCCAGGCGCTGTTCGATGGCGGCCTTGGTGGCCGGCAGTTCGGCCGGCAGGCGCAGGGCCAGCTGGGCGAAGAGCTCGTCGTGCAGCTTCATCTCGGCCGTCCAGTCGGCCTTGTGGATGTGCGTGACGGTCTCGAAGTGGGCGTGCGTGAAGGGCAAGCCGGTCCAGTTGATCTCGTCGTACTTGGGCGACACGCCAAAGGCGTTCTCGCTGCCTTCGGCCTTGCCGTCGATGCGGTCCAGCATCCAGGCCAGCACGCGCATGTTGTCGCCGTAGCCGGGCCACACGAACTTGCCATCGGCGCCCTTGCGGAACCAGTTGACGCAGAAGATGGCCGGGGCCTTGGCGCCGAGTTGCGCGCCCATCTTCAGCCAGTGGGCGAAGTAGTCGCTCATGTTGTAGCCCATGAAGGGCAGCATGGCGAAGGGGTCGCGGCGCACCACGCCCTGTTGGCCGAACGCGGCGGCCGTGGTTTCGCTGCCCATGGTGGCGGCCATGTACACACCTTCCACCCAGTTGCGGGCCTGGGTGACCAGCGGCACCGTGGTGCTGCGGCGGCCGCCGAAGATGAAGGCGTCGATCACCACGCCTTCGGGGTTGTCCCACTCGGCGTCCAGCGCCGGGTTGTTGGCCGCGGCGATGGTGAAGCGCGCGTTCGGGTGCGCGGCCTTGCGGCCGTCGACCTTGGCGTCGTGCGGGGTCCAGTCCTTGCCCTGCCAGTCGATCAGGTGCGCCGGGGCCTCGGCCGTCATGCCTTCCCACCAGACGTCGCCGTCGTCGGTCAGGGCCACGTTCGTGAAGATCACGTCGCGGTCCAGCGAGGCCATGCAGTTCGGGTTGGTCAGGGTGTTCGTGCCCGGGGCGACGCCGAAGTAACCGGCCTCGGGGTTGATGGCGCGCAGGCGGCCGTCGGCACCGGGCTTGATCCAGGCGATGTCGTCGCCGATGGTGGTGACCTTCCAGCCGTCGAAGCCCGCGGGCGGGATCAGCATGGCGAAGTTGGTCTTGCCGCAGGCGCTGGGGAAGGCGGCGGCCACGTGGCGCTTGACGCCTTGCGGGTTGGTCACGCCCAGGATGAGCATGTGCTCGGCCAGCCAGCCCTGGTCGCGGCCCATGGTCGAGGCGATGCGCAGCGCGAAGCACTTCTTGCCCAGCAGCGCGTTGCCGCCGTAGCCCGAGCCGTAGCTCCAGATCTCGCGGGTTTCGGGGTAGTGGACGATGTACTTGGTGGTCGGGTTGCAGGGCCAGGCGCTGTCGGCCTGGCCGGCTTGCAGCGGCGCGCCCACGGTGTGCACGCAGGGCACGAAGTCGCCGTCGTCGCCCAGCACTTCCAAGGCGCCCTTGCCCATGCGGGTCATGAGCTTCATGTTCACGGCCACGTAGGCGCTGTCGCTCAACTCCACGCCGATGTGGGCGATGGGCGAGCCCAGCGGGCCCATGCTGAAGGGCACCACGTACAGGGTGCGGCCCTTCATGGCGCCTTTGAACAGGGCCGGGGTTCCGTCACTGCGGCCCGTTTGCAGCAGCGCGCGCATCTCGTCGGGCGCCATCCAGTTGTTGGTTGGGCCGGCTTGGTCCTTCTCGCGGCTACAAATGAAGGTGCGGTCTTCCACGCGGGCCACGTCGCTCGGGTCGGAGCAGGCCAGGAAGCTGTTGGCGCGCTTGGCGGGGTTCAGGCGCTTGAAGGTGCCCTTGGCCACCAACTCGTTGCACAGGCGCTCGTACTCGGCCTGCGAGCCGTCGCACCAGTAGACGTCGGCGGCCTCGGTCAGGGCGGCGATTTCGGCCACCCAGGCGATCAGCCGGGCGTGTTTGACATAAGCCGGGACGTTCAGGCGCAAGCCTTCCATCGTGGGAGCGTTCATGGGGAGGGGTTCCATCAAAGTTACAAAAGCAGGATTGGGTGAGGGCCTGCGGCGCCGACGCTCACCCAATACCGCTTGCGGTGGCCGATTGTCGGCCGGCTGTAACCGGCTCGTAACTCCCCGGAGGTGCGGGGTTATGCGCTTGGCGCATGTGCCAATGTGCCCATTCCGTCACGGACACTGCGGGCATGAAGCTCTTGAGCCTGAACCGGGCGGCCAGCGCCCCGATCCAGACCCTGGACGGCGAATGGGTCACCAGCGCCATCCGAAAGCGCCCCGCCGAGGGCCCCGTGGCCGTGGGCCCAATGGGCCTGGACGGCGACGAGCAGGCCGACCTGACGGTGCACGGCGGTCTCAGCAAGGCCGTCTACGCTTACCCCAGCGAGCACTACCCCTTCTGGCAAACGGTGCGCGCGCAGGCCGGCGTGGCCGACTGGCAAGCGCCCTTGCCGTGGGGCGCCATGGGCGAGAACCTGAGCCTCAGCGGTTTGCTCGAGGGCCAGGTCTGGTTGGGCGACCGGCTGTGCTTCGACGACTGCGAACTGGTGGTGAGCGAGCCGCGCCAGCCCTGCTTCAAGTTCAATGTCGCCTTGGGCTTCAAGCACGCGGTGAAGCTCATGGCCCAGAGTGGGTATTGCGGCTTCTACCTGGCCGTGCAGCGCCCTGGGCGCCTGCAGGCGGGGGAGGCGTTTCGCGTGGTGCCTGGTCCCCGGGAGGTGTCGATCCCGGAGCTGTTCAAGCTGGCGATGCGGGGCCGCTGACCCTCGGTCTTGGCGTCCCCAGCGTCGCCTCTGTCAGAAAGTTTCCCAATCGCCGTCGGCGCTGGCGCTGGCGCTGGCGGGCGCGGGCGCAGGGGAGGGGCTGGGGGCCGGCCGGGGGGCGCTGGCGGCGGGCGCCGAGCGCGGGGCCGCGGCCTTGGCGGCCGGCTTGGCCAGGGGTTTGGCCGCTGGTTTGGAGGCCGGCGCAGGCGTCGGGGCCTTGTACGCCGCCGCACTGCCGCCGGGCAGGCGGAAGGTCGCGACCACCTCGGCCAGCTTCTGCGCCTGCTCGCGCAGGCTTTGCGCCGCGGCGGCCGATTCCTCGACCAGGGCGGCGTTTTGCTGCGTGGCTTGGTCGAGTTGAACGACCGAGTCGTTGACGCTGCCGATGCCCGAACTCTGCTCGCCCGCGGCGGCGCTGATCTCGCCAATGATGTCGGTCACCCGTTGGACCGAGGACACGATCTCGTCCATGGTGGTGCCGGCGTCGGCCACCAGGCGCGTGCCGGCGTCCACGGATTCGACGCTGGCCCCGATCAGGCTCTTGATCTCGCGCGCGGCCTCGGCGCTGCGTTGCGCCAGGCTGCGCACCTCGGCGGCCACCACGGCGAAGCCGCGGCCCGCCTCACCGGCCCGCGCGGCTTCGACCGCGGCGTTCAGGGCCAGGATGTTGGTCTGGAAGGCGATGCCATCGATGGTGCCGATGATGTCGTTGATGCGGCGGCTGGAGTGGTTGATCTGCTCCATCGTGCTGACCACCTCGCCCACGACCGCCCCGCCGCGCTCGGCCGCGCTGCTGGCCTGGCTGGCCAGTTGGGCGGCGGTGCGCGCCGAGTCGGCGGTTTGGTTCACCGTGGCGGTGAGCTCGTTCATCGCGCTGGCGGTTTGCTGCAGGCTGGCGGCGGTTTGTTCGGTGCGGTGGCTGAGGTCTTGGTTGCCGCTGGCCACCTCGGAGCTGGCCACCTGGATGCTTTCGGCCGCCTGGCGCACGTTGCCGACGATCTTCTGCAGCGACGCCTGCATGTCGATGAGCGCCTGCGAGAGTTGCGTGGCTTCGTCGTTGCCGCTGTTGGCGAGGTCGCCGGTGAGGTCGCCGTCCCGCACTTGGCTGGAGAACTGCTCGGCCCGGCGCAGCGGGTCCACGATGGACGCCGACACGATGCGACCGCCGATGACCACCATGGCCAGGGCGAAGACGACCACCCCGATGGTGGCGTAGAGCACCACGTTGTAGAGGCCGTTCAGCTTGTCGGTGGCGGCCTTGGCAAAGCGGTCCACGGTTTCCAGCGCGCCGGCCAAGATTTTGTCGGCCTCCACGTAGGCCGGCTGCGCAACCCGGAGGGCCTTGTTCGCTTCGGCGGTGTCCTTGCCGTCCAGGTCTTTCATCGCCGCGCGGGTGCCTTCGTGGTACTTCGACAGGTGCTCGCGCACCCGCTTCAAGGCCTCGATGCTGGCGGGGTCCACGATGCGCCGATCGAGTTCCGCCATGGCCTTCTCGGCCGCGGCGTAGGCGTCTTCCCACTTCTTTTGGTATTCGGCGCGTTTGGCAGCGTCTTGGACGTGGAGCGCCATGTCCTTTTCGTAGCGGCGCATGTTGAGCATTTCCACGCGGGTCAGCAGCGCATGGGTCGAGCCGCCCAGCACCCCATGCTGGAAGCGGTTGAACGCTGTGTTTTGGGTGCTGGCCACCCAGATGCCCAGGGCGCCCATGCCCAAGATGAGCACCACGAAGGCGATGTACACCCACAAAAGCCGTTTACGGATGCTCAGATTGCGCAGCATGGTCGTCCTCCCCGCAGTGGAAGGGCCATGCTAGCCAGTCGCTGGGGGGCGAGGGTCCCCGGGTTTGCGCCTAGGTGACTTCAGACACCCCGCGCGCGGTCGGCGTGGAACTGGGCCTTCCAAGCGGCAAAGCGGCCCTGGTCCAGCGCGTCGCGCATTTCCTGCATCAGGTTCAGGTAGTAGGCCAGGTTGTGGATGGTGGTCAGCATCGGGCCCAGCATCTCGCCGCAGCGATCCAGGTGGTGCAGGTAGGCGCGGCTGAAGTGGGCGCAAGCCTGGCAGGCGCAGGTCTCGTCGATGGGGCGCGCGTCCTCGCGGTAACGGGCATTGCGCAGGCGCAGGTCGCCAAAGCGGGTGAACAGGTGGCCGTTGCGCGCGTTGCGGGTGGGCATGACGCAGTCGAACATGTCGATGCCGTTGGCGACACCCTCGACCAAGTCCTCGGGCGTGCCCACGCCCATCAGGTAGCGCGGCTTGTTCGTCGGCAACAAGGGCGCGGTGTGGGCCAGCACGCGCTGCATGTCGGCCTTGGGCTCGCCCACGCTCAAGCCCCCGATGGCGTAGCCGGGGAAGTCCAGGTCCACCAGGCCGGCGGCGGATTCGTCGCGCAGGTTCTCGAACATGCCGCCCTGCACGATGCCGAACAAGGCGTTGGGGTTCTCCAGGCGGGCGAACTCGTCCTGGCAGCGCTTGGCCCAGCGCAGGCTCATGGCCATGCTGGCGCGGGCCTCGCGCTCGGTGGTCAGCCGGCCCTTGGTTTCGTAGGGCGTGCACTCGTCGAACTGCATGACGATGTCGCTGTTCAGCGTCGTCTGGATCTGCATGCTGACCTCGGGCGTGAGGAACAGCTTGTCGCCGTTGATGGGGCTGGCGAACTTGACGCCTTCTTCGCTGATCTTGCGCATGGCGCCCAGGCTCCACACCTGGAAGCCGCCGCTGTCGGTCAGGATGGGTTTTTGCCAGTTCTCGAACTGGTGCAGGCCGCCGAAGGTCTCCATCACCTTCAAACCCGGGCGCAGCCACAGGTGGAAGGTGTTGCCCAAGATGATCTGCGCGCCCATCTCGTTCAGGTCGCGGGGCATCACGCCCTTGACGGTGCCGTAGGTGCCCACGGGCATGAAGATGGGGGTCTCGACCACGCCGTGGTTGAGCGTCATGCGGCCCCGGCGGGCGGCGCCTTCCTGGCGCAGGAGTTCGAACTGAAGCATGGCCCGATTGTCGCGGGCGAGTGCGCGCAAACGCCGATGGGCGGCGGCTCGTGCTCGGCGCAGACTGCGGCCATGGCCTTGGGCAAGTGCTTCATTGGGGTGGGGCTGCGCGCGGCGATGGCCCTGGTGGTCCTGGGCGCGTCGGGCCTGGCGCTGGCCGAGTGCGGCGAGCTGAAGGTGGCCTTGTTGCCCTACCCGGGGGTGTTCGAGCGCGACGCAACCGGCGCCCAGCGGGGTTTCGACGCCGACGTGGCGCGCGAGCTGATGGCCCGCACGGGCTGCACCTTCAAGATCGAAAGCACCAACCCCACGCGCCTGTGGCCGGCCCTCACCCAGGGCATGGTGCACCTGAGCGCCGGCGCGTCGTACTCGCCCGAGCGGGCCGCCGAGGCCGACTTTCTGCTGCTGACCCGCCTGCGCTCCATGGTGCTGATGCCGGCGGCCCTGGCCGAGCGCACGGGCAGCCGGGCGGCCTTCGACGCCAACCCAGAGTTGCGCCTCGGGGTCGTGGCCCGGGGCAAGCGGGCCGAATCGGCCCAGGCCTGGGTGGACCAGTTGCGGGCGCAGGGGCGCGTCAGCGACAGCCCCGACATGGCCGGGCTTTTGCGCGCTTACGAGGCCGGGCGGGTGTCGGCGGTGCTGATCTTGCCCGGCTCCCTGCACGGCCGCAGCGAGGCCTGGATGGCCCAGCAGCGCTTGATGGACTGGTTGCCCCAGGACGCCTTCATGGCCGGCTGGGCGGTGTCGCGGGCCCACGTGCCGGCGGCCACGCGGCAGCTGCTGCGCGAGGCGGCCGAGGCGGCCCGCTTGGACGGCACCTGGAAGCGCCTGGCCAAGCAGAACCTGGGCGAGGCGATCGGGCACCACTACGAGGTGGTGCCCATCCCCTCAGCGCCAGCCGCCGCCCGCTGACTGGGGCAGCGACCACCAGGCCATGAGGCCCACGAGGCTGAGCGCGGCCAAGCCCTGTTCCGCCAGCGGCCAGGCCCCGCCGAACAGGGCCAGGGCGCCCAAGCCGATGCCAGCGGCGGCGGTGGCCAGCGCGGCCGCCTGACGCCGCCAGGGGTCGACCTGGGCATGCGCTGCCGAGCGGGGCGCCGCCGGCAGCGCGGCCATCACGCGCAGGCTGAAGCCGTCGTCCAGGGGCTCGGGCTCGGCCCGCAATGCGTCGCGCAGCCAGGCGTCGAAGGCGGTGGGGTCGTCGGATCGATCGGAAGGGGTCATGCGGCCTCCGGGGCCCAGTCGCGCAAAGCCAGGCGCAGTTTGGCCCGGGCGCGCAGCACCAGGGTTTTCAGCGTGCCCAAGGGGCAGCCGAGCACGGCCGCGGCCTCGGCGTGGCTGAGGTCGCCGGCCAGGCACAGCAAGAGCGCGTCGCGTTCGCGCGGGTTCAGGGTCGCCAGGGCGCGGTCCAGGTCCAGGCGCCAGGCCGTGCCGGGGGCGAAGTCGCTCACCGGCCAGTCGGGCGGTTCGCTGTCGGTCACCACGGGTGGGGCCGGGCGTTCCGCGCTCATGGCCGAGTAGGCCAGGCGCGTGAGCCAGGTGCGAAAACGCGCCTCGCCGCGGAACTGCGGGAGCGCGCGCCAGGCTTTCAAGAAGGCCTCCTGGGCGAGGTCGTCGGCCCGGCCCTCGTCGCCTTGGCACAGGCGGCGCAGCAGGCGGCGCAGGTAGCCCTGGTGCGCCTGCACCAAGGCCGCGAACGCGGCGCGGTCGCCCGCGCGGGCGCGGGCGATGTGCTGGGCTTCGAGGGCCGCATCGGGCCAGGGCATCAGGCGGCCGGGGGCTTGGCGGCGCTCTGCTCGATGCGCCACAGCAGCAAGAAGCCCAGGCCCAGGCAGAACGGAATCAGCCCGATGCCCCACAGCCAGGAGCCGGGCTTCATGAGCCAGAACATGCCCATCAAGCCCAAGCCCACGGCGAGGTTGGTGACGCCGGGCGTGAGGCTGCGGTTCGGGTTGCCGGGCGAGGGCTTGTCCACGGGGGTGTCGTCGCCCGACAGCAGCTCCGGCGGGATCGGCTGGCCGGCCCGCACCAACTCGCGGATGGTCTCGTGGCGCAGGCGGTCTTTCGAGGCCTTGTTCAGGTAGTAGGCCACGATGGCCACGATGGGGATGAGCATCGCCGTCAAGGGGATGAGCAGGGCAAAGTTTTCGCGCAGGATGTCGGGACCCATGGGGTGCTCCAAAGAGTTGCGGGGATGATGACGACTTAGAGCGGCGGCGGGCGCCGTTTGGATTCACCTTCCTCCATTTTTTTACGTGGACACCCTCAGCGCGCCGGTGCAGGCCGAGACCCTGGTCAAGAAGAGCCGCTTCATCGCCTGCGTGGAGCCCTGTGCCGGCCGCCCCGAGGCCTTGGCCCGGGTGGCGGCCTTGCGCGCTGCGCACCCCCAGGCGGCCCACGTCTGCTGGGCCCTGCTGGCCGGCGGTCAAAGCGCAGCCAACGACGACGGCGAGCCCGGCGGCACCGCCGGCCGGCCGATGTTGGACGTGCTGCGCCATCAAGGCCTGGAGGGCGTGCTGGCCACCGTGGTGCGCTACTTCGGGGGTGTGAAATTGGGGGCTGGCGGGTTGGTGCGCGCTTACACCGACGCCGTGGCACAGGCCTTGATCGACGCCCCGCGCACCCGTTTGCAGCGCCTGGAAACCCTGCGCTGCACCTTCCCCTACCCGCAAGAAGGCCTGGTGCGGCGCATGGCCCAGCAGGCCGGGGCCGAATTGCTGGACGCCCAACACGGCGCGCAGGTGACCCTGCAACTGCGCCTGCCGGCCGACGGCGCCCGGGCGCTGGCGTCCGCGTTGGACGAAGCCTGCCAAGGCCGGATTGGGTGGCTGCCGCCCGACCCCGCCACCTAAACTTGCGGGTTCTCCCGCAGTCCCACCTTTCATTCAGCGAGCGACCGTGTCGGCCACCATCCTGCAATCCATCCCCGTCGGCCAGCGCGTCGGCATCGCTTTCTCTGGCGGCCTGGACACCAGCGCCGCCGTGCACTGGATGAAGGCCAAGGGTGCCGTGCCCTGCGCCTACACGGCCAACCTGGGTCAGCCTGACGAAAGCGATTACGAGGACATCCCCCGCAAGGCCAAGGCCTACGGCGCCGAGATCGCCCGCCTGATCGACTGCCGCGCGCAGTTGGTGGCCGAGGGCATCGCCGCCATCCAAAGCGGTGCCTTCCACATCAGCACCGGCGGCGCCACCTACTTCAACACCACGCCCCTGGGTCGCGCGGTGACCGGCACCGCCCTGGTGGTGGCCATGCGCGAAGACGGCGTGAACGTCTGGGGCGACGGCAGCACCTACAAGGGCAATGACATCGAGCGCTTCTACCGCTACGGCCTGCTGGCCAACCCGGCGCTCAAGATCTACAAGCCCTGGCTGGACCAGACCTTCATCGACGAGTTGGGTGGTCGCAAGGAGATGAGCGAGTACCTCATCGCCAACGGCTTCGACTACAAGATGTCGGTCGAAAAGGCCTACAGCACCGACAGCAACATGCTGGGCGCCACGCACGAGGCCAAGGACCTGGAGTTCTTGAGCTCGGGCCTGCACATCGTCAAGCCCATCATGGGCGTGGCTTTCTGGCGCGACGACGTCGAGGTGAAGAAGGAAACGGTGAGCGTGCGCTTCGAAGAGGGCGTGCCCGTGGCCTTGAACGGCCGCAGCTTCGCCAGCGCCGTGGACCTGTTCATGGAGGCCAATGCCATCGGTGGCCGCCACGGCCTGGGCATGTGCGACCAGATCGAGAACCGCATCATCGAAGCCAAGAGCCGCGGCATCTACGAAGCCCCGGGCATGGCGTTGCTGCACATCGCCTACGAGCGTCTGGTCACCGGCATCCACAACGAAGACACCATCGAGCAGTACCGCTGGAACGGCCGCAAGCTCGGTCGCCTGCTGTACCAAGGCCGCTGGTTCGACCCGCAGTGCCTGATGCTGCGCGAAACCGCCCAACGCTGGGTGGCGCGCGCCATCACCGGCGAGGTGACGCTGGAACTGCGCCGCGGCAACGACTACAGCATCCTCAACACCGAGAGCCCCAACCTGACCTACGCGCCCGAGCGCCTGAGCATGGAAAAGGTGGAGGACGCCGCCTTCACGCCGGCCGACCGCATCGGCCAGCTGACCATGCGCAACCTCGACATCGCCGACACGCGCGACAAGCTGGGGGTGTACAGCCGCGCCGGCTTGATCGGCAAGGACTCGGGCGGCAGCATGCCGCTGCTCACCCACAACGAGGACTGATCAGGTTCCGGCCAAGCGTTCCCGCAGCCAGCCCCGAGCCGGTTCGGCCTGCTGGAAGATTTCAAAGGCCAGGCCAGCCTCGGCGAAGCAGCGGGCGAAATGCCGAGGCATCAAGGTCGCGCCTTCAATGCCCGGGTCGATCACGTAGGCCGTGACCGCCGGTCCCAGGCCCTGGCGGGCCGTGTCTTGCAGCAACTGGGCAAAGGCCGCCAGAGTGTCGGGCGAGGCCATCACGCTGCGGTGGAACACCACGCACTGGCCCCAGGGCCCACGGGCCGCCAGCGGTGGCACCACGGCGGCGATCAAGTGGGCCAAGGCCTTGATCAGTTCCACGTTGAAGGGGCCGCTCGCCTCGGTCTCCAGCACCTGGCCCACGGCCTGCAGGCTCACCCGGCCATGGGGTGCGAATCGGTCATCGGCGGTGTCGTCGGTGCTGCGCGGGTGGGGCATGCCCGAGATTTTCAGCCCAGGCGCGCCAGCAGCATCGCGTCGCCGTAGCTGAAGAAGCGGTACCGCTCGGCCACCGCGTGGCCGTACACCGCCCGGATGTGCTCGTAGCCGGCCAGCGCGCTCACCAACATCATGAGCGTGCTCTTGGGCAGGTGGAAGTTGGTGATCAGCGCGTCCACGACCTGGAAATGGAAGCCGGGGGTGATGAAGATGTCGGTCTCCGCCGCGCCCGCCTGCAAGCGGCCACCGCGCGCGGCGGACTCGAGGGCGCGCAAGGTCGTGGTGCCCACGGCCACCACGCGGCCGCCGCGGGCGCGGCAGGCCTCGATCGCGTCCACGGTGGCCTGCGGCACCTTGAACCACTCGCTGTGCATCTGGTGCTCGGCGATGTTCTCCACGCGCACCGGCTGGAAGGTGCCGGCGCCCACGTGCAGCGTGACGTTGGCGCGCGGGCACGGCAGGGCGGCCAACAAGGCCTCGTCGAAGTGCAGCGCGGCCGTCGGCGCGGCCACCGCGCCCGGGTTCTGCGCGAACACGGTTTGGTAGCGGCGCACGTCGTCGGCGCTGTCCTCGTGCTCGATGTAGGGTGGCAACGGCACGTGGCCGTGCGCGTCCAGCAGCGTCAAGGGGTCGGCCGGGAAGCGCAGGTGGAACAGGCCGTTCTCCGGCCCGCAGCGGCCCAGCACCTCGGCATCGAAGGCCTCGGCAAAGCGCACCGTGCTGCCGGGCTTGGGGCTCTTGCTGGCGCGGACGTGCGCCCAAACTTCGTGGGCGCCCGGAAGCAAGCGCTCGATCAGCGCCTCCACGCTGCCCCCTGTGGCTTTGACGCCATGCAGCCGGGCCTTGATCACCTGGGTGTCGTTGAAGACCAGCAGGTCGCGGGCCTCCAGCAGGTGGGGCAGTTCGCGGAACACGCGGTCCACCAAGGCGGGGCCGCGGGCGTCGAGCAGGCGCGAGGCGCTGCGCTCGGCCGCCGGGTGCTGCGCGATCAGCTCCGGCGGCAGCTCGTAGTCGAAGTCGGAGAGGGTGTAGGTCTGGGCGGGCATGGGCCCGATTGTCTCGGGCCCCTCAAGCCCTTACTGAACCCGGCGCACCCAGTAGGTCAGGATCTCGACGCGGGGGCGGATGTCGGTGGCGCTGTAGGTGTAGACCGGCGTCACGTTGATGGCGTCGACCACCGGCAGGCCCGAGATCACGCGGCCGAACACGGCGTAGCCCCGGCGCTGCGGCGTGTAGTCCAGGTCGATGTTGTCGCGCACGTTGATGAACCACTGCGAGGTCGCGGTGTTGGGCTCGGTGCGGCGCGCCATGGCGATCGTGCCGCGCAGGTTGCTCAGGCCATTGTTGTCTTCCAGCACCACCGGGTTGTACAGCGCGTTCTTGGGCACTTGGCCGCTGGTGTAGCCCCCGCCTTGGAAGACGAAGTCGCGGTCCACGCGGTGCACCAGGGTGCCGCTGTAGAAGCCCGTGTTCACATAGGCCAGGAAGTTGTTCACCGTGGCCGGGCTGTAGCTGTCGTACAGCTCGATGACCATTTCACCGCTGCTGGTCAGCATGCAGACCACGGGCCAGCGGCTTTGCGCGGCGGCGGCCAGGCCGGCGGTGCTGCAGTTCAGCGTGGGCGGCGTGGGGAAGGGGTTGGGCGCGGGCAGCGGCGGGTTGTTGCTGCCGCCGCCATCGCCGATGACCACGGTGCCCCCGCCGCCGCAGGCGGTGAGCAGGGCCAAGGTGAGGCTGGCCAACACGGCGCGGACGGACGGGGCGAAAGGCATGGGACGTTGAAGCGGCAGGGATGGAAGCCGGCAACGCGGCGCGATGGCGCGGCGTTGACCCGGGCGGAAGGGGCGGCATTGTGCGGGGCCCCACCCGGACCGCGTCGCCCCTTCGCGCGGCCCGCGCCTCAGGGGCTGGGGATCTCGGGCTCGACCAGCTGCGCCAGCTGGACGAGCGATTCCTGCCAGCCCAGGTGGCACATCTCGGCCGGGATCGCGTCGGGCACGCCCTCCTGCACGACGGTCAACTCCGTGCCGCACAGCACCGGCCGAAGCGCGATGGTGCAGGTCATGTCGCCCGGCAGGTTCGTGTCGTCGAAGCGGTCGGTGTAGCGAATGCGCTCACCGGGCACCAGCTCCAGGTAGCGGCCCCCAAAGCTGTGGCTGTGCCCCGTGCCGAAGTGGGTGAAGGACATGCGGTGCCCACCGCCCACGCGGACGTCCATCTCGTGCACCGTGGCGGTGTAGCCGAAGGGGGGCAGCCACTTGACCATGGCGGCGGGTTCCAAGAAGGCGCGGTACACGCGCTCGGGCGGGGCGCGCAAGACGCGCTGCAGGCGGAGGGTGTGGGGCATGGGCGTGCGGGAAGGGGTGGGAAGGAGCGGGCTCAGGTCGCCTTGGGTTCGGCGCAGTTGATCATCCAGCGCAGGCCGAAGCGGTCTTGCAGCACGCCCCAGTAAGCGCCCCAGAACATGTCGGCCATCGGGGCGTCCGCGCTGCCGCCCTCGCTGAGCGCGGCGTACAGGCGGTCGGCCTCGGCGCGGGTGTCGGGCTCGAGGTTCAGGGTCACGGCGTTGCCCATCTCGTGGGCGCCACAGCCGCTGCCGGGGATGACATCGGTGCCCATCAGCACGTGTCCGCCTAGGATGGGCAGGGCCACGTGCATGACCTTCTGGCGGGCCTCCTCGGGCAACGGGGGCTGGTCCGGCTGGGCCGGCATGTCGCCAAAGCGCAGGGGCGGCGTTTCGAAGTCGGTGCCGAACACGTCGCGGTAGTGGGCGAATGCGGCTTCGGTGGTGCCGGGGAAGTTCAAGTAGGTGCTGACGCGGGCCATGGGGGGCTCCAAGTGAAGGTTTCAGCTCGACGTTTGAGGCAGGTGGGATTCGACACCCGCGCGCCGCGATTGCAACAGGGCCCGTTCGGCCCCGTTCTGGGTCCAGGCGATGGCCAGGTCCAGCGCCGCCAGGGCCTCGCGGGGCCGGTCGAGTTGCAGGCACAACTCGGCCCGCGTGCTGGCCCACCAAGGGTAGCCGTGCAGGGCGTCGGCCAGGCGGTCGACTTCGGGCAGCGCCGCCGCCGGGCCCTGGGTTTGGGACAGGGCCACCGCGCGGTTGAGCGCCACGACCGGGCTGGGCTGGGCCTCCAGCAGCGCGTCGTACAGCTGCAGGATGCGCGCCCAGTCGGTGTCCTCGGCGCGAAGCGCGCGGGCGTGGCAGGCCGCCAGCAGGGCCTGGAACAGCAAGGGCCCGGGGTTGCCCTGGGCCAAGGCTTCGGCACGGACCAGGGCTTGGAGCCCCCGCTGGCGCAGCAGCGGGTCCCAGCGGCGGCGGTCTTGGTCCATGAGCAACACCGGGCGGCCCTGCGCGTCGGCGCGCGCCGGCAGGCGCGAGGCCTGCAGCTCCATCAGCGCTTGCAGGGCCAGCACCTCGCTGTCGGTCGGGCACAGCGCGGCCAAGGTACGGGTCAGGCGCAGGGCCTCGTGGCACAGCGTGGGCCGCGTCCAGTCGGGGCCGCTGTGCGCGGCGTAGCCCTCGTTGAACATCAGGTACAGCACGGTGCAAACGCTGGCCAAACGCTGCTGGCGCTCGGCCGCCGGCGGCAGGCCGTAGGGTTGGCCGGCCAGCGCCTTCTTGGCGCGGGTGATGCGCGCGGCCACCGTGGCCTCTTGCGCAAAGCAGGCGCGGGCGATTTCGGCCACGCTGAGGCCGCCGACCAGGCGCAGGGTCAGCGCCCACTGTGCCTCCCGCGACAGCAGCGGGTGGCAGGCGATGAAAAGCAGGGGCAGCACCTCGTCGCGCAGCGGCGCGGCCTCGTCGGCCAGCATCAGCGCCAGCGGGTCGGGCGCCACGGCGTCGTGCCGGGCGTCGGCGTCCTGGCCCAAGGCCGCTTGCTCGCGCACGGCCACCTGGCCGTGGCGCAGGCGGTCGAGGGCGCGGTGCTTGGCGGTGGTCATCAGCCAGGCGGCGGGGTTGCGCGGCAGGCCATCGTGCGGCCAGCGTTCCAGCGCGGCCAGCAGGGCGTCTTGGGCGCAGTCTTCGGCCAGTGCCAGGTCGTGGGTCAGGCGGGTGAGGGCGCCCACGAGGGCGGGCGCCTCCAGCTGCCAGACCGTTTGGATGGCGCGGTGGGCCTCGGCGCCCGCCGGCGGGCTCATCGCGCGCTGCGGATCTGACCCAGCTGCTCGCGCAGCTCGCGCTCGGCCTCTTCGGGCGTAGCGTCGCTCATGCCACCGAACAGGGGGCGCACTTCGATGTCGCAGGGCTGGCCGGGAAACGGCGCCGGAAAACGCCGGGCCCAGGCCAGGGCCTCGTCGCGGGAGCGCACCTCGATCAGCGTGTAGCCGGCGATGAGCTCCTTGGTCTCGGCGAAGGGCCCGTCGATCACGGTCGCTTCGCCCTGCGCCGAGTAGTGCACGCGAAAGCCCTGGCTGGACGGCATCAAGCCCGAGCAGTCCAGCAGCACGCCCGCGTGCGCCAACTCTTCGTGGAAAGCCATCATGCGGGCCACCAGCGTGGGGTCGTCGGGGAACTCGCCCGCTTCGCTCATGGGCGTGGCGCGGACTTGGATCAGGTAGCGGGGCATCGGGGGTCCTTTCGGCAGGGGTGATGCTCCACGACGAACGAGGGGCCTGCCATTCGACACGCCCCAGGGCCTCAGGTGAAGCAGGGCCCCAGTTCCCGCAATTCCACCGTGGCCCAGGCCGCCGCCGGGCAGGCGGTGGCGATGGCCTGTGCCTCGGCGCGGCTCACGTTCTGCAGCAAGAAGATGCCGCCGAGGAACTCTTTGGCCTCGGTGAAGGGGCCGTCGGTCCAGCGCCCATCCAGGTGCCGCTGCTGCGCCGTGGCCAGCGCCTGCGCCAGCACCAGTTGACCGCGCTCGCGCAAGTCGTCGGCGAAGGCCAGCATGGCCGCGTAGGCCGCCTCGCCGCAGGCCTGGCCCCGTTCGGCGCGCTGGCCGTGGGCTTCCAAGATGACCAAAGCAAAGCTCACTCGGCGCTCCAGATCAAGTCCAAGGGGTAGCGCCGGCCGGCCTCGTAGTCGTCCAGGCCGCGCAGCATCAGGGGCGAGCGAAGTTCATGCGGTCGGGCGCGGATCTCGTCGGCGCTCAGCAGCAGGGTTTCGATGATGGGCGGGTCCAACTCGGTGCGCTCGCGAGGGCCCACGGTGCCCACATAGGCAATGCGCAGGAAGCGCACCACCTCGCCCCCGGTGCGGCGGATGTCGCTCAGGTAGAAGCCCAGGATGGCTTCGGGCCGGAAGGGATGTCCGGTCTCTTCCAGCACCTCGCGGCACACGGCCTGCAGCGGGGTTTCCTCGGCCTCCAGGTGGCCGGCGGCGTTGTTGATGCGGATGCCGTCGCGGCTGGTGTGCTCGCGCACCCACAAGAGCTTGCCCTCGTGTTCGATGTAGGCGGCGACGGTGACGTTGGGTTTCCAGCGGAGCTCGGCCATGCGGTCGGGGATTCTCTTCAGGTTCGGAACACGGCCACGGACGCGGCCACGCGAGCGGCTTGCTCGCTCAAGGATTCGGCGGCGGCCGCCGACTCCTCCACCAAGGCCGCGTTCTGCTGCGTGACCTGGTCCAGTTGGGTCACGGCGTCGTTCACCAGGCCGATGCCGGCGCTTTGTTCGCCGGTGGCGGCGCTGATCTCGCCAATGATGTCGGTCACCCGCTGCACGCTGGCCACGATGTCGTTCATGGTGCTGCCGGCGTCGCCCACCAGGCGCGTGCCGGCTTCGACCTTCTCGACGCTGTTGGCGATCAGGGTTTTGATTTCTTTGGCCGCGTCGGCGCTGCGCTGTGCCAACAGGCGCACCTCGCCGGCCACCACGGCAAAACCACGGCCTTGCTCGCCGGCCCGCGCGGCCTCCACCGCGGCGTTGAGCGCCAGGATGTTGGTCTGGAAGGCGATGCCATCGATGGTGCCGATGATGTCGGCGATGCGGCGCGAGCTGTCGTTGATGGCGCCCATTGTCTGCACCACCTCGGACACCACGGCGCCGCCCCGGCGGGCGACTTCGGCGGCGCTGCCGGCCAGTTGGTTGGCCTGGGCGGCGGAGTCGGCGGCCTGCCGGGCTGTGGCCGTGATCTCTTCCAGCGAACTGGCGGTTTGCTGCAGGTTGCTGGCCGCCTCTTCGGTGCGCTGCGACAGGTCCTGGCTGCCCACCGCGATCTCGCTGGACGCGGTGTTGATGCCCTCGGTGCCGGCGCGAATCTCGCCCACCAGCGTGCGCAGGCGCTGCTGCATCTGCTCGAGGCCGCGCAGCATCTCGGCCAACTCGTCGTCGCCTTCGGCGCGCACGTCCACCGTCAAGTCGCCTTGGGCGATGGCCTCGGTGCTGCGCCGGGCCTGCTGCAGCGGGGCGGTGACCGAGCGCGTGATGACCCAACCGAAGCCCATGGCCACCGCCACGCACACCACCAGCATCACCGCCAGCACCACGCGGGCGAACTGGGCGTCGGCCGTGGCCTGCGCCGAGGTGGCCTTGACGAGCTCGTCTTGGTAGGCCACGAAGACCTCCAAGGCCTTCAGGTAGGTGGCGACGGCGGGCAGCATGTCGGTCTCCACCTTGCGTTGCCCGCCTTCCAGGTCGCCAGCCTTGAGCGTCGCGAACACCTGGTTGCGCTGGTCGATGTAGGCCTTGCGCGTGCTGGCGATCTCGGCCATCAGGGCCTTGCCGCGCTCGGTGCTGACCGAGGCTTCGAGCTCCTTCTG
Organism: Inhella crocodyli; assembly: GCF_004004565.1. Lineage (GTDB taxonomy): Bacteria > Pseudomonadota > Gammaproteobacteria > Burkholderiales > Burkholderiaceae_C > Inhella > Inhella crocodyli. Next base: position 231,182 of record NZ_SACM01000003.1, on the reverse strand, counting down.
CACCTTGCTGATCCGCTCCGAGGTGGCCTTGACCATCGGGTCGAAGTGCTTCACCACGGCCTCGGCGTAGCCCGACTTGGCGATCGCTACCGCGCGGTTGGCGTTGAGGTCGGTCTGGCCCATCCAGGCCTCCGCCAAACCGGCACGCCGTTCCATCTCGATGACCTGCAGACTGGCTTCCTCCAGCTTGCCCACGCGCTGAATGGCAACCCCGAGGCTCACCGCCAACAACACCGCCATCAGGCCGAAGCCCAGGCCCAAGCGCTGTCCGATCCGCATCCGATTGAGGTTCATGTGCTGCTCTCCCAAGGTTCGCCGAAAAGGACAGCCTAGCGCACCGAACCGGTGCGGGTAAGGGGGTCTCCCAGGGGGCGAGCTGGCTTCGGCCCCGTGCAGGCGAGCCATCGCCAGGGGCGCAGGGCCGCCGTAACTCGCTGTAAGCGGCGTGTAAGCTGCGCGCTCCTTCGAGGAGACACGCCCATGCTGATTGGAGTTCCGCGTGAAAGCGCGGCCGGCGAGACCCGCGTTGCGGTGACGCCCGAGACCGCGAAGAAGTTCAAGGCCGCCGGGCACACGGTGCGCGTGGAACGGGGCGCCGGCCTGGCCGCCGCCTGCACCGACGCCGCCTACGAAGCCGCCGGGGCCGAGTTGACCGACGCCGCGGGCGCCCTGGGCGCCGAGCTGGTGCTGAAGGTGCAGCGTCCCAGCGCCGCCGAGTTGGCCCAAATGAAGCCCGGTAGCGTGCTGGTCGGCATGCTCAACCCCTTCGACGCCGAGGGCCTGCAGGCCATGGCGCAGGCCGGCTTGACCGCCTTTGCCCTGGAGGCCGCACCGCGCACCACCCGGGCGCAGAGCCTGGACGTCTTGTCCAGCCAGGCCAACATCGCGGGCTACAAGGCGGTGCTGCTCGCCGCCCACCACTACCCGAAGCTCTTCCCCATGCTGATGACGGCGGCGGGGACCATCAAGGCCGCGCGCGTCGTGGTCTTGGGCGTGGGCGTGGCCGGCTTGCAGGCCATCGCCACCGCCAAGCGCCTGGGCGCGGTCATTGAGGCCAGCGACGTGCGGCCCTCGGTGAAAGAGCAGGTCGAATCCCTGGGGGCCAAGTTCATCGACGTCCCCTACGAGACCGCCGAAGAGAAGGAAGCCGCCGAAGGCGTGGGCGGCTACGCCCGCCCGATGCCGCCGAGCTGGCTGGCACGCCAGGCCGCCGAGGTGGCCAAGCGCGTGGCGCAGGCCGACATCGTGATCAGCACCGCGCTCATCCCCGGCCGTCCCGCGCCCACCCTGGTGAGCGAGGAGATGGTGAAGAGCATGAAGGCCGGCTCGGTGATTGTGGACATCGCCGCCGGCCGCGGCCCCGGCGGCGTGGGCGGCAACTGCCCGCTGACGGTGGCCAACCAAACCGTGCAGGTGCATGGCGTGACGATCGTGGGCGAGACCAACCTGCCCGCAACCGTGCCGGCGGACAGCAGCGCGCTGTACGCCCGCAACGTGCTCGACTTCCTGAAGCTGATCGTCGACAAGGACGCGAAGCTCAGCCTGCCCACCGACGACGACATCGTCACCGCCTGCCTGATGGCCCAGGGCGGTGAGGTCAAGCGCAAGTAAGGAGCCCCGCCATGGACGCCGTGTCCCCGACGATCGTCAACCTGATCATTTTTGTGCTGGCCATCTACGTGGGCTACCACGTGGTGTGGAACGTGACCCCCGCCCTGCACACCCCGCTGATGGCCGTCACCAACGCCATCTCGGCCATCGTCATCGTGGGCGCCATGCTGGCCGCCGCGCTGACCGAAACCCCGCTGGGCCGCGTGATGGGCGTGGCGGCGGTGGCCTTGGCCGCGGTCAACGTGTTCGGCGGCTTTTTGGTCACCCGGCGCATGCTGGAGATGTTCAAGAAAAAGCCCGCCAAAAAGCCGGAGGGCAAATGACATGACCGACGCCAAGGGCTTTTCAGAGAAGGCTCACATGCCTGCGGCATGTGAAGCGCAGCGGGCCGGAACTAAAAAGGACAAGAAGGCGGGGGGCGCGAAATGAACGGGCCCGTGCTGCCGCTGGCGCTCACCTTCCTGGGCGTGTCCATCCCCACCGTGCTGCTGCTGCAGCATTTCGACGTGGGCGGTGACTACCGCCTGCTGATCGCGATGGCCGCCGGCGCGCTGGCCAGCTCGCTGGTGCAAGCCGCCTTGCGCCAGCGTGGAGACAAGCCATGAGCATGAACTTCGTCGTCCTGGCCTACCTGGTGGCCAGCGTTTGCTTCATCCAGGCACTCAAGGGCCTGAGCCACCCCACCACCTCCATCCGCGGCAACGTGTTCGGCATGGTGGGCATGGCGATTGCCGCGCTCACCACGGTGGCGCTGATCGGCAAGCTGGCCACCGAGCTGGGCCAGGCCAACCCCTGGGGCGGCCTGGTGTACGTGCTGGCGGGTCTGGTGCTCGGCGGTGGGCTGGGCGCCTACATGGCCAACAAGGTCGAGATGACCAAGATGCCCGAGCTCGTGGCCTTCATGCACAGCATGATCGGCCTGGCCGCGGTGTGCATCGCCGTGGCGGCGGTGGTCGAGCCCTACGCCCTCATCCCGGGCTTGGCGCGCGGCGCCGAGATTCCGCTGGGCAACCGGCTGGAGCTGTGCCTGGGCGCGGCCATCGGGGCCATCACCTTCAGCGGCTCGGTCATCGCCTTCGGCAAGCTCAGCGGCAAGTACAAGTTCCGCTTGTTCCAGGGGGCGCCGGTGCAGTTCCAGGGGCAGCACGCGCTCAACGCCGCGCTGGGCCTGGCCTTGCTCGGGCTGGTGGCCTACTTCATGGCCACGCAGAACTGGAACGCCTTCTTGGCCGTGTGCGCCATCGCCTTCGTGCTCGGCGTGCTGATCATCATCCCCATCGGCGGCGCCGACATGCCGGTGGTGGTGTCCATGCTCAACAGCTACTCCGGCTGGGCGGCGGCGGGCATCGGTTTCAGCCTGGGCAACAGCATGCTGATCATTGCCGGCTCGCTGGTGGGCAGCTCGGGCGCGATCCTGAGCTACATCATGTGCAAGGCCATGAACCGCTCGTTCTTCAGCGTCATCTTGGGCGGCTTTGGCGGTGAGGCGGCGGTGGCTCAAGGAGCCCAAGCGCAGCGCAACGTCAAGAGCGGCAGCGCCGACGACGCGGCCTTCATCCTGGGCAACGCCGAGACCGTGGTCATCGTGCCTGGCTACGGCCTGGCCGTGGCCCGCGCACAGCACGCCGTGAAGGAGCTGGCCGAGAAGCTCACGCACAAGGGCATCACCGTCAAGTACGCCATCCACCCGGTGGCCGGCCGCATGCCAGGCCACATGAACGTGCTGCTGGCCGAGGCCGAGGTGCCTTACGACCAGGTCTTCGAGATGGAGGACATCAACGGCGAGTTCGGCCAGGTGGACGTGGCCATCGTGCTGGGCGCCAACGACGTGGTGAACCCCGCGGCCATGGTCAAGGGCTCGCCCATCTACGGCATGCCCATCCTCGAGGCCTACAAGGCCAAGACCATCATCGTGAACAAGCGCTCGATGGCCGCGGGCTATGCCGGCCTGGACAACGAGCTGTTCTACATGGACAAGACCATGATGGTCTTCGGCGACGCCAAGAAGGTCGTGGAAGACATGGTCAAGGCCGTGGAGTAAGGGTTGCCCCCAGCGGCAAAGCGCCCCGCGGGGCGCTTTGCTGTCTTCGTCGTGGCCGAAAGCTAGGCCAATTCCCTAGCCGCCACGGTGGCATGCCCTCGCAGAATCAAAGAGACCCCGAAGGAGACGACCCGTGGACAAGATTTGGCTCAAGCATTACTCGCCCGGCGTGCCGGCGGAGATCAACCCCAGCCGCTACGGCAACCTGATCGAGCTGATCGAAACCGCGTTCAAGACCCACGGCAGCAAGGCCGCCTACAAGATGATGGGCGCGTCCTTGAGCTTCGCCCAGGTGGACGAGGCCTCGCGCGCGCTGGCCGCTTACCTGCAGGGCCTGGGCCTGGTCAAGGGCGACCGCGTGGCCATCATGATGCCCAACGTCTTCCAGTACCCGGTGGCCATCGCCGCCGTGCTGCGCGCCGGCTTCGTGGCGGTCAACGTCAACCCGCTCTACACCCCGCGCGAGCTGGAGCACCAGCTCAAGGACAGCGGCGCCAAGGCCATCGTCATCGTCGAGAACTTCGCCGCCACGCTGAAGGAGGTTTACGACAAGGTGCCGACCAAGCACGTCGTGCTGGCCGCCATCGGCGACCTGTTCGGCTTCTTCAAGGGCAAGCTCGTCAACTACGTGGTGCGCAAGAAGAACAAGATCGTGCCGGTCGAGTTCCCGGGCATGGTGCGCTTCAACGCCGCCGTGGCCAAGGGCCGCGGCATGACCTACACGCCGCCCAGCCTCAAGGCCGACGACATCGCCCTGCTGCAGTACACCGGCGGCACCACGGGCGTCAGCAAGGGCGCCGTGCTGCTGCACCGCAACCTGGTGGCCAACGTGCTGCAGGCCGAGGCCTTCTACGACGCCGCCTTGAAGAAAGTGCCCGCGGGCGAGCAGGTGCACACCGTGTGCGCGCTGCCGCTGTACCACATCTTCGGTTTCACGGCCAACCTGATGCTGTCCATGCACAAGGGCGGCGTGAACGTGCTGATCCCGAATGCGCGTGACATCCCCGCCGTGTTCAAGGAGCTGAGCCAGCACAAGATCCACAGCTTCCCGGCCGTGAACACCCTGTTCAACGCCATGGCCAACCACTCCGAGTTCAACACCGTGGACTGGAGCCACCTGGTGATTTGCGTGGGCGGCGGCATGGCCGTGCAGCAGGGCACCGCCAAGCTGTGGCTCGAGAAGACCGGCTGCCCGATTTGCGAGGGCTACGGCCTGAGCGAGACCTCTCCGGTGGCCACCTGCAACCCCTGCGACAGCACGGCCTACACCGGCACCATCGGCCTGCCCGTGTGCAACACCGAGCTGAAGCTGCTGGACGACGACGGCAACGAAGTGCCTTCGCCCGGCCCTGGCGAAATCGCCATCAAGGGCCCGCAGGTGATGGCCGGCTACTGGCAGCGCCCGGACGAAACCGCCAAGGTCATGACGGCCGACGGCTTCTTCCGCACTGGCGACGTGGGCATGGTGGACGAGCGCGGCTTCTTCCGCATCGTCGACCGCAAGAAGGACATGATCCTGGTCAGCGGCTTCAACGTCTACCCGAACGAGATCGAAGACGTGCTGTCGCAAATGCCCGGCATCCTGGAGTGCGCCGCGGTGGGCGTGCCCGACGAGAAGGCGGGCGAGGCGGTGAAGGTGGTCATCGTCAAGAAGGACCCCGCCGTGACCGACGCCGACGTGCGCGCCTTCTGCGAGGCCAACCTCACGGGCTACAAGCGCCCCAAGATCGTCGAGTTCCGCACCGAGCTGCCCAAGACCCCGGTGGGCAAGATCCTGCGCCGCGAACTGCGCGACAAGCCGAAGGCCTGAGCGCCGCGCCCCTGAAAAGCCGGGCCCCGCGCCCGGCTTTTTGCTGGGCGCCTAACGCAAATCGCGATGCCCCTGCGCGCTGCAGGTCCGGGCGCGCGCGGGCAAAGTCGCGCCCGCCACTGGCGGTCATGCCTTGAAATCGAGGCGGCGACCGCCAGTTGTGACTACTCCGCGCTTGAATTCTTCCCGCATGACCGCTCCCACCTTGTTCTCGCCCCTCACCGCCGGTGCCCTGACCCTGCCCAACCGCGTGGTGATGGCCCCGCTGACCCGCGCCCGCGCCGGCACGACGCACATCGCCAACGCACTCATCGCCGAGCACTACGCGCAGCGCGCCAGCGCCGGTCTCTTGATCGCCGAAGCCACCATGGCCGCCGCCGACGGCGGCGCCTTCACCGGCGAGCCCGGCATCTTTGACGAGGCCTGCGTGGCCGGCTGGAAGCCAGTCACCGACGCCGTGCACGCAGCGGGCGGTCGCATCCAGTTGCAGATCTGGCACCCGGGCCGCGCGGCCCACTCGCTGCTGAACGGGGGCGTGCAGCCGATCAGCAGCACCGACCGCGCCATCCGCGACGACGTCATCCACACGCCGCAGGGCAAGCAGCCCTACGAAGCCCCGCGCCGCCTGCGCGACGACGAAATCCCGGGCATCGTGCAGTTGTTCGCCGACGCCACGCGCCGCGCGCTGGCCGCGGGCTTCGACGGGGTGCAGGTGCACGGCGCGCACGGCTACCTGATCGACCAGTTCCTGCGCGACAGCGTCAACGACCGCACGGGCCCCTACGGCGGCTCCATCGAGAACCGCGCCCGATTGCTGCTCGAGGTGGTGGACGCGGCGATCGCCGTGGCCGGGGCCGACCGCGTTTCGGTGCGCCTGTCGCCCCTGGTGGCCTTCAACGACATCGCCGACAGCGACCCCGAGGCCCTGGTGGCCTACGTGGCCCAGCAGCTCAGCGCGCGCGGCATCGCCTTCTTGGAGATGCGCCACGCCGACCAGGCGCTGCCGGCGGAAGCCTCGATTGCCCGCGTGGCGCGCGAGCACTTCAAGGGCGTGCTGATGCTCAACGGTGGCTTTGACGGGGCCAGCGCCGCGAAGGCCCTGGCCGAGGGGCGTGGCGACGCGATCGTGTTCGGCAAAGCCTTCTTGGCCAACCCCGACCTGCCCGCCCGCCTGCAAAAAGGCGCTCCGCTCAACGAGGTGGACTTCAGCACCCTGTACACGCCGGGCCCCAAGGGCTACACCGACTACCCCGCGATGGCCTGATCGGGCCACTCCCCTGAGATGATGGCGGCCTCCGTGCCGCCATTTTTCTTGCCCGTTCCATGCCTGCGCGCCTCTTCGTCGACCTGCCCTTGACCGCCGCTGGCCAGGTGCTGGACCTGCCCCCCGGCCCCACCCGCCACGCCCAAGTGCTGCGCCTGCAGCCGGGCGACGCGATCACCTTGTTCGACGGCCGCGGCGACGGCGCCCTGGCGGGCGAGTGGACGGCCGAAGTGACGCAGATGGGCCGCAGCGTGGTGCAGGTGGTGCTGCGCCAGTTCACGCCGCTGGACCGCGAGTTGCCCACGGCCGTGACCCTGGCCGTGGTGATGCCGGCCAACGACCGCATGGACTTCTTGGTGGAGAAGGCCACCGAGCTCGGGGCTGCGGCGCTGCAACCCTTGGTGGGCGAGCGCTCCGTGCTGCGCCTGATTGGCGAGCGCGCTGACAAAAAAGTGGCGCACTGGCAAGGCGTGGCGCAGGCCGCGGCCGAGCAATGCGGCCGCACCCGCGTGCCCATGCTGCACCCGGTGCGCCCCTTGAACAGCTGGCTGGCCGCGCCGCTCGCAGGGCACCGCTGGGTGGCCAGCCCGGGGGCGGCAGCCGTGCGCGCTCCGTCCGAGCGCCCCGCGCAGCTGACCCTGCTGACCGGCCCCGAAGGCGGGCTCAGCCCGGCGGAGCTGGCGGCGGCCGTGGCGGCGGGCTTCGAGCCCGTGGGTTTGGGGCCGCGCATCTTGCGGGCCGACACCGCGCCGCTCAGCCTGCTGGCCTGGATCGGCCTGGGCTGGGGCTGAGGCACTGGCCGGCGTGCGGCGCCCTCAGCCCGCGCCGGGGTAATGCCGCAGGCGCAGCGAGTCCAACTGCGCCAGCACCCGGTCCAGGCTTTGGGGCTGGGCCACGAAGCGCTGCAGCGCCACCATGGCCGGCCCCGAAAAGGCCGAGGGGGCGTCGCGGTCGAAGAACTGGGTGATGCCGCGGGCCTGCTGCAGGGCCTGGGCGCTGTCGCGCATCCAGTCCACAGTGGGCGCTGGCGCTTGCAGGTGCGGGGCCAGCATGCCCGTGCTTTCGTTGAAAGCACCTTGCACCTCGGCCTGAGCGACGTGGCGCAGCAGGGCCCGGGCCCCGGCCTTGTTGCTGGCGTGCTTGGGCATCACCAGGACGTCGAGCGGCGCTTCCTCCAAAGGGGGCTGCTTGGGGTCGAGCGCCGGGAAGGGGAACCAGCCCAAGTCGTCCCGGATCGCGCGCGGAAACTGCCCTGCCGCGAAGCCACCCATGAGCATCATGGCGCCGAGTTTGCGGCTGACGTAGGGCACGGCCTGCCGCCAGTCCAGTTCGGCACAGCGGGGGTGGAAGGCGCCCAGCTCCAGCAGCTGCCGCCAGGCCAGGAAGCTGGCGCGCACCCTGGGGTCGGTGTAGGGAATGGCCCCGCGCATCAGGGCGCCGTGGAACTCGCGCCCGTGCAGGCGAAGGTTGAACTGGTCGAACCAGCCGGCCACGGCCCAGCTGTCTTTGGCTCCGAGCATCAAGGGGGCCACGCCCAGGGCTTGCAGGCGCCGGCACAGGGCCAGGAACTCGGGCCAACTGCGCGGCGGCGTCACGCCCCATTGCGCGAAGGCGCTGCGGCGGTAGAAGAAGCCCCAGAGGTAGGTCGACAAGGGCAGGCCGTAGAGCTCGCCCTGCTCGGACGCTTCGGCCAACACCGCCGGCTGGAAGCCCCGGGCCCAGCCGTCGGCGCGGGCCAGGGCCCCCAAGGGTTCCAACTGGCCTTGGCGCACGAACTCCCGCAGGCGCTCGCCCGCGAACCAAAACATCACGTCCGCCGGCGCCGGTCGGGTCAGCAGCATCTGCGGCACGCGGGCCTTGTAGTCGGCCTGGTCCATTTCGAGGGGCTGCACCGCCCAAGACGGGTAGGCCGCCTGGAAGCCGTTGAGCACCCGCATGACGGCGTCGCGGTGCTCGCCCCCGGTCACGAGCCACAGCACGCGCAGCGGCACCGCGGGGGCCTGCCCCTGCGCCGAGCCCGCCCACGCGCCGCCTGCCCAAGCCAGGTGCTCGCGGCGACGCAGGCCCGTCACTTCTTGAGGCTCCCGGCCACCAGGTCGAAGCGGAACAGGCGGCACTCGATGGGCCCGTTCCACAGCGGCAGCTTGCGCGCCGGCTTCAGGCGCATGCGGCTGGGCAGCTCGCGGTCGGGGCTCAGCAGCCAGCCGGTCCAGCCCGCGGGGTGGGCGGTGTACTGGCGCTTCCAGTGGGCGGCCAGTTGGGTGAAGAAGTCCTCGCCCGCGTCGGCCGGCTGCTGCTGCGCGGTTTCGCGGCCGGCCTTGCCGGCCACGTCGATGCGCTCGCCGTAGGGCGGGTTCAGCATCAGCGTGCCGGGCAGGTCCTCGGGCAGCACGGGGGCCGGCCGTTCGAGTGCATCGCCGCCCTGCAGCTTGATGGCGTGGGCCACGCCGGCGCGCTCGGCGTTGCGCCGCGCGAAGTCGACCATGCGGAAGCTCACGTCGCTGGCGAAGACCGGCACGGTCGGCGCGTGCTCGGCCGCGCGCGCCTGCTGGCGCAACTGCTGCCACACGGTGCGCAGGTCTTGGTAGGGCAACTGCCGCTCGAAGGCGAAGCGGCGTTGGCCGCCAGCAGCGATGCCACAGGCGATCTGAGCGGCCTCGATGGCCAGGGTGCCGCTGCCGCAGCAGGGGTCGTTGAAGGCGCCGCCGGCCTCCGGCGTGCCGCGCCAGCCGGCGGCGGCCAGCATCGCGGCGGCCAGGGTTTCTTTGAGCGGCGCGTCGCCCGTGTCTTGGCGCCAGCCGCGCTTGAACAGGGGCTCGCCCGAGCTGTCGGCGTACAGGGTGGCCACCTCGGCCTCGAGGTGCAGGAACAGTGGCAGGTCGGGGTCGCGGGTGTCGACGCTGGGGCGCTCGCCCGTGCTTTCGCGCAGCGCGTCGCACACGGCGTCCTTCACTCGCAGGCCGGCGAAGTGCAGGCTTTGCAGCGAGGAGCCGCGCTGGCTCACGTCCACGCGCAGGGTTTGGGCCGGCGTGAGCCAGGCGTCCCAGGCCACGTCGTAGGCCAGCTCGTACAGATCGCGCTCGTCGCGGTAGGGGCCGTGGGCCAGCTCCACCAGCACGCGCGTGGCCAGGCGGCTGTGCAGGTTCAGGGCCATCACGTCGCGCAGGCGCGCGTCGATGACGGCCACGCCACCGCGTTGGGCCTCGACGCGCGGGCCGTTCAAGGCGCCGCCGAGCAGCGCGCGCACTTCGTCGGCCAGCAGGGGTTCGACGCCAGCGCCGCAGGGCAGGAACAGGCGTCCCCGGGGTTCGTGGGCGTCGGCGGTGTCGGGGGAGGAACTCAAGGGGCTTTGCGCAGGGGCGCGGTGGGGATCTTCATGCCCTCGCGGTACTTCGCGACGGTGCGGCGGGCGCATTGGATGCCCTGTTCTTCCAGCATGGCGGCCAGGGCGCTGTCCGACAAGGGCTTTTTCACGTCCTCGGCGGCGATGAACTGGCGGATGAGCGCGCGCACCGCGGTGCTGCTGGCCTCGCCGCCGGCCTCGGTGTTGAGGCCGGAGCCGAAGAAGAACTTTAGCTCGAAGGTGCCGTGCGGCGTGGCCATGTACTTCTGCGTGGTGACGCGGGAGATGGTGGACTCGTGCAGGCCCAGCTCCTCGGCGATCTCGCGCAGCACCAACGGGCGCATGGCCAGCTCGCCGTGGTTGAAGAAGCCGGTTTGCCGCTCGACGATGGCCTGCGACACGCGGGCGATGGTGTCGAAGCGCTGCTGGATGTTCTTGATGAACCAACGCGCCTCTTGCAACTGCCCCCCCAGGGGCGAGCCGCTCACGGCCCCCTTGGTCTGCTTCAGCGCGCGGGCATACATCTCGTTCACGCGCAGCTTGGGGCAGACCTCGGGGTTGATCACGGCGCGCCACTGGCGGCCCACGCGGCGCACCAGCACGTCGGGCACCACGGGCGTGTTGCTGTCCTGGCCGAAGGCGCGCCCCGGCTTGGGCTCCAGCGTGCCGATCAGGGCGTGCGCCGCCTTCAGCTCGGGCTCGTCGCTGTGCGTCAGTGCGCCCAGGCGCCGCCAGTCGCGCTTGGCCAGCAGGTCCAGGTACTTGGCGCACACCGTTTGCGCCAGGGTGTTCACCGGCGAGGGCGGCCGGCGGCGCAGCTGCAGTTGCAGGCATTCGCCCAAGCCCCGGGCGCCCACGCCCGCGGGGTCCATGCTCTGCAGCAGGGCCAGGCCCACTTGCAACTGCTCCAGCAGCTCCTCTTGCGCTTCGGGGTCCTCGCCGGCCAGGCTGAGCACCAGCTCGTCCAGCGGGTCGGCCAGGTAGCCGTCGCCATCCAGGGATTCGATCAGCAGCTCCACCGCAGCGCGGTCGATGGCGCTGAGCCGGCGGCCCACGAGCTGCTCGCGCAGGTGTTCGGTCAGCGACACCGGCGCGGCGTCGAAGTCGCGGCCCTCGTCGTCGCCGCCCTCGCCCACGGGGGCGTTGGCCGGCAGCTCGCGGATGCCGTCGAAGTCGTCGCCCTCGGTGCCGTTGGCCCAGTCCTCTTGCTCGGTCTTGCCGAAGTCCTCGCCGCTGAGCTCGGCGGCCTCGCCGCCGCTGGCCTCGTCGCGCTCTTCCCGCTCGGCCGTGCTGCTGGGCGGCAGCTCCGGCGCCGCCAGGGGCAGGTCGCCGTCGTCGGTGTCGGGCTCGAGCAGGGGGTTGGCGTCCAGCATCTGCTGGACCTCTTGCTGCAGCTCCAGCGTCGACAACTGCAGCAGCCGGATGGACTGCTGCAGCTGCGGCGTCAGCGACAGGTGCTGACTGTGGCGGAGCTGAAGGCTGGGCTTCATGCGGGATCGGTTCGCGACGCGGGCCCGGGGCCTACATCTTGAAGTGCTCGCCCAGGTAGACCTTGCGCACGTCGGGGTTGGCCACGATCTCGTCGGGACGCCCTTCGGCCAGGACCGCGCCTTCGCTGATGATGTAAGCGCGGTCGCAAATGCCCAGGGTCTCGCGCACGTTGTGGTCGGTGATCAGCACCCCGATGCCGCGTGCTTTGAGGAAGCCGATGATGCGTTGGATCTCCAGCACCGCGATCGGGTCCACACCGGCGAAAGGCTCGTCCAGCAGGATGAAGCGCGGCTGCGTGGCCAGCGCGCGGGCGATTTCCACGCGACGGCGTTCGCCGCCCGACAAGGCGGGCGCCGGTGAGTCGCGCAGCTTCTCGATGGACAACTCGCCCAGCAACTCGTCCAGCGCCGATTCGATGCGGTCGCGGGGCCAGGGCTTGCCGCGTTCGTCGAGCTGCAACTCCAGCACCGCGCGGACGTTGTCGGCCACCGTCAGCTTGCGAAAGATCGAAGCCTCTTGGGGCAGGTAGCTCAGACCGAGTCTTGCGCGCCGGTGGATGGGCAGGCCTTGCACGGCCTGGCCGTCGATGTGGATGCTGCCGGCGTCGGCCCGCACCAGGCCCACCACCATGTAGAAGGTCGTGGTTTTGCCGGCGCCATTGGGGCCGAGCAGCCCGACCACCTCGCCCGCGCTGACCGCCAGGTGCACGTCCTTGACGACCTTGCGAACGCCATAGCTCTTTTGGAGGCCCTGGGCCTCCAGGCGCGAGGGGGCGGCCGTCATCGTGGGGTCGCAGGCGGCGCCAGCGCGGGGGTGGTTTGCAGGGGCACGCCCGAGGCGCCGGCCGGTGCGCCGGCGGCGTCGCGCGGCATCATGATCACGCGCACCCGGCCGCCCGGTTGCGGCGCGGTCTGCCCGCCCTCCACCGCGAAGGTTTCGGCGCGGCTGCTGTAGACGATGACCGCCCCGGTCACCTCGTCGGCCACCTGGCCTTGGCGCAGCCGGCGCACGGTGGCGCCGCCGACGAAGCGCACCGTCTCGGCCGCGCTGTCGTACTCGATGCGTTCGGCCTGGCCGGCGATGCGCTCGCCGGGCACGTCGCGCGCCTGCTCGAAGCGCACGGGCTCCGTGGGCGCGCCTTGCGCCAACACGAAGACGCTGCCGTCGTCGCGCTGCTGCGCTTCCAGGCGGTTGGCACGCATCTGCAAGCTGCCTTGGGTCAGCAGCACCTTGCCGCTGAACTCGGTGCGCCGCGTTTGCGCGTTGAAGACGCCGCCGCCGTCGTTCTCGATGGCCAGGGGGCGCGTGCGGTCGCCCTGCGCGGCGTGGACCGCCGGGACGAACGGGGCCACCAGGGCCAGGCAGAGAACGAGGGGGCGCATGGGGCGTGGGGCCTTCAGGCCTTGATGCTGGCGATGAGTTGGTTGGCAATCGCGACGGCACGCTGCCCGCTGACGTCGGCGGGCACGCGCTCGCCATTGCGGGCCATCTCCGGCGAGGTCAGGTACAGGCCGCCGATGCCCAGCGTCGGCACGCCGTCGATGGTGTACGCGGCGGCCAGTTGGTTGGCGCTGTTGATGCGCGCGTTCACGCCGAAGGCGTTGAAGGTGGCGTTGAACTTGGCCGCGTCCAGGCCCAAGGGGCCGAGCAACTTGACCACGGCCTCGGGCGTGTCCAGCGGATTGCCTTGGCGGTGGATGGCCGTGAAGATCACCGAGCGGAATTGCTTCTCGACACCCATGGCGTCGAGCGCGAAGTACAGGCGCTGGTAGTGCTTGGTCACCGCCTGGAAGGCCACGTGCACGTGCTTGAACTCGACGTTCGCCGGCAGGGTCTTGATCCAGGGGCCCATCTGCGTCTCGAAATCGAAGCAGTGCGGGCAGGTGTACAGGAAGAACTCCAGCACCTCGATCTTGCCGGGCGTGCTGGCCAGGCGCTTGGGCAAGCGGCGGAAGTTGCGGCCTTCTTGCAAGGCGACGTTCTGCGCCGAGGCGTTGGGGCTCAGGCCGGCGGCCCCCACCAGGGCGGTGGCGGTGGCCAAGGTGGCGTGGCGGCGGTTCAGACGGGTCATGGTCACTCCGTGACGGTCGGGGGTGGGTAAGGGCTCAGCGCTGCGCGCGAACCAGGGCGGCCTCGAGGCCGGCGGCCTCGACATCGGCCTGCAATTTCTCGGCGTCGGCCTTGGCGTCGAAGGGGCCGATGCGCACGCGGTAGACGAGGCGGCCGTTGCTTTCCTTCTCGTACACCTTGGCGTTGAAGCCCTGCATGGCGAGCTTGGCCCGCTGCTGCTCGGCCTCGGCCGGCTGTTGGAAGGCGCCGGCCTGGACGAAGAACACCACGCCACCGGCCTCGGGCTTGGAGGCGGCCGCGGCCGGCGCGGGGGCCGGTGCGGCGGCGCTGGCCGCCGGCTTGGTCGCTGCGGCGGCCACCGGGGCCGTGGCCGTGGGGGCCGAAGCCACGGTGGGGGCCGGGGCCACCACGCCGCTGGCGCTCGTGGCGCGCGATTTGGCGTGGCCCGGGCTCAGCGGCGCGTTGGGGTTCCAGTCCTTGTTGGCCTTGGCCTCGGCCTCGTCCTGCTCGGCGCTGCGCTGCGGCACCTTGTCGACGAAGGGGATGGGCACCTTGGTCACGTACAGGGCCACGCCCAAGGCGATGGCCAGGCCCAGCAGCAGGCCCACGATCAAGCCCAGGCCGAAGCCGCCGCGTTGGTCGCCGGCGCCGCCGGGTTTCTTGTTGACGCTCATGCAGTTTCCTCGCTGGGCTCGGTGGCTTCGGGGTCGCGGTTCATTTGCTCTGGGGCGCTAACGCCGAGCACGCCCAGGGCGTTGGCAATCACTTGGCGGGTGGCGGTCAGCAGGGCCATGCGCGCGCCGCGCAAGGCCTCGTCGTCGACCAAGAAGCGCTCGGCCGCGTAGTAGCTGTGGAAGGCCCCGGCCAGGTCGCGCAAGTAGAAGGCCACGTCGTGCGGGCTCAATCCTTGTGCGGCGCGGCTCAACATGGCCGGGTACTCGGCCAGCAGGGTCATCAGCGCCAACTCGGTGGGGGCGGTGAGCAGGGCGGTGTCGGCCGCGCGCACGTCGCCCGTCCACTGGCGCAGCACCGAACAGATGCGCGCGTGGGCGTACTGCACGTAGAACACCGGGTTCTCGTCGTTGGCCTTCAGGGCCAAGTCGATGTCGAACACGAACTCCGTGTCGGCCTTGCGGCTGATCAGGAAGAAGCGCACCGCGTCGCGGCTGGTCCAGTCGATCAGGTCGCGCAGGGTCACGTACGAGCCGGCGCGCTTGGAGATCTTGACCTCTTCGCCGCCCTTCATCACCGTGACCATCTTGTGCAGCAGGTAGTCCGGGAAGCCCTGTGGGATGCCCAGGCCCTGTGCCTGCAGGCCGCCGCGCACGCGGGCGATGGTGCCGTGGTGGTCGGTGCCCTGGATGTTGATGCACTGCGTGAAGCCACGCTCGAACTTGTTGACGTGGTAGGCCACGTCGGGCACGAAGTAGGTGAATCCGCCCTCGCGCTTGCGCATCACGCGGTCTTGGTCGTCGCCGTACTCGGTCGAGCGGAACCACAGCGCGCCGTCCTTCTCGTAGGTGTGCCCGCCGTCCACCATGCGCTGCACGGCGGCCTCCAGGCGCCCGTTGGCGTAGACGCTGCTTTCCAGGAAGTAGTTGTCGAACTTGAGGCCGAAGGCCTGCAGGTCCAAGTCCTGCTCGTGGCGAAGGTAGGCCACGGCGAACTGGCGGATGCCGTCCAGGTCGTTCACGTCGCCGCTGGCGGTGAACGCCCGGTCGTCGGCCGTGACGGTTTCCTGGCGCAAGAAGGCGTCTGCGATGTCTTGGATGTAGTCGCCGTTGTAGAAGCCCTTGCTCTCGGGGTTCTCCGGGTCGGTGGGCCAGCAGGCGTCGCCCGGCTTGAAGCCCTGCAAGCGCAACTGGGTGCTGCGCGCCAGCGTGGCGATCTGCACGCCGGCGTCGTTGTAATAAAACTCGCGGGTGACCTGGTGGCCCTGCGTGGCCAGCAGGCTGCACACGGCGTCGCCCAGCGCGGCTTGGCGGGCGTGGCCCACGTGCAAGGGACCGGTGGGGTTGGCGGAGACGAACTCCACCAGCACGCGGCGCGCGGTCGGCGCTTGGTGGCCGAAAGCGGCGCCGCCCGACAACACCTCGCCCACCACGGCCTGCTTGGCAGCGGGCTTCAGGCGCAGGTTGATGAAACCGGGGCCGGCGATTTCCACCGAGGCAACCCATTGCTGCACCGCGGGCTGGGCCTCCAAGGCGGTCACCAGCTGGGTGGCCAGTTCGCGGGGGTTCTTTTTCAGGCTGCGGGCCAGGCCCATGGCCGCCGTGATGGCCAGGTCGCCATGGCTGGCTTGCTTGGGCTGCTCGAAGGCGGCAGCCGGGGGGGCTTCGGGGGCGATCTCGCGCAAGGCGGCGGCCAACGCGTCGAGCAGGGCCTGGGTGGCATGAATCATGCTGGGCATTCTATGGAGGGCGGCGTGCCGCCTTTGGTGGCAGGATGGACGCCCATGCCCAGCGATCCCACCGCCACCGACGCGCTGCCTTCCAGCGGCTTTGCGCCCAGCACCACGCTGCCGGAGCTGGAGCTGCCGGCGTACGTCGGTCGCTACAAGGTGACCCGCCGTCTCGGCGAGGGCGCCACCAGCGACGTGTACCTGTGCCACGACCCGGTGTCTGGGCAGGACGTGGCCGTCAAGCGCGTGCGAACTTGGCGCGACACCAGCCGCAGCGCCGACGGGGCGGTGAACATGCGGGACCACTTCTTCACCGCCGAGGCCAGCTTGGCCGGTCGCCTGCAGCATCCCAACGTCGTGCGCATCCTCGACGCGGTGTTCGACGCCGAGGCGCCCTTCCTGGTGATGGAATTCGTGCCCGGCGTCACGCTGAAGCACTTCTGCCGGGCCGACCGCCTGCTGCCCCTGGACCAGATCGTCGAACTCGGCTTCAAGTGCGGCATGGCCCTGGACTACTGTTTCCGCCACGGGGTGATCCACCGCGACGTCAAGCCCGCCAACCTGCTGGCCGTACTCGACGAGTACGGTCAGGTGGTGGACGTCAAAGTCACCGACTTCGGGTCGGCCTTGCACCTCGACAGCGAGCAGACCCAGGTGCACCGCGTGGGCAGCCTGGCCTACATGCCGCCCGAGCAGTTGGACGGTGGCGACATCGACGCCCGCGCCGACCAGTACGCGCTGGGCGCGGTGCTCTACCACCTCATCAGTGGCCGCGCGCCCTTCGAGGCGCCCAGCCAGATTGCGCTGATGAACCAGATC
Organism: Inhella crocodyli; assembly: GCF_004004565.1. Taxonomy (GTDB): domain Bacteria; phylum Pseudomonadota; class Gammaproteobacteria; order Burkholderiales; family Burkholderiaceae_C; genus Inhella; species Inhella crocodyli. The sequence goes on along the minus strand of NZ_SACM01000003.1, from coordinate 214,332 downwards.
TACCACCAGGCCCCCAAGCCCTTGATCGAGTTGCGGGAGGGCGTGGGCATGGAGCTCGATGGCGTGATCCAGCGCGCCCTGTCCAAGCGCCCCGAAGACCGCTTCACCGACTGGGCCGAGTTCTCCAAGGCCCTGGCCGACTTGGTCGCCAAGCAACTCATCCCCTTGGCCCGCTTCACCGAGGTGAAGGACTCCGAGCGCTTCAACCTGCTGCGCTCGCTCGAGTTTTTCAAGGACTTCGGCGACATCGAGTTGTGGGAAGTGGTGCGCCGCGCCCGCTGGCGTCGCTACCCGCTGGGGCATCACATCTACAAGCGCGGCCACGAGGGCAACAGCGTGCACATCCTGGCCGTGGGCCGGGTGGAGGTCGTGCGCGACGGCAAGGTGGTGGCCACGCTGGGCGCGGGCACTTCGGTGGGTGAGATGGCCTACCTCGCGCCCAACCCTGAGATGCGCAAGCACAGCACCGACATCCGCGTCGTGGACGTCTGCACCACGGTGTCATTCACGCCGGCCTTGCTGGGCTCGCTGTCGGCCGAAACCCAGCACCGCTTCGACCGCGCCTTCATCGGCGTGCTGGTGCGCCGCCTGCATGCGGCGCACGACCAACTGGCGCATCCGCGCCGCATCCTCTGAGTCAGAACTTGTAGGCCAGCCGCAGGCCGCCCCAGTGGCGGCCCTGCACGGTGATGGGCGCCGCGCACTCCTTGAGCACCATGGTCTTGCCGCCGCCCAGGTCACGGCGGTAGGTTTGCAGCAGGAAGGGGCGGGTGTTGCGGGCGCTGGCCAGGCCCGTGCGGTCGTTGAAGATCCGTCGCCAGCGGCTGTGGGCCGCGTTCCAAACCGGGTCGTCGGGTCGCTGGGCGTGGCTCACGGCGCGGTTGTGCATGGGCACGTAGCCGTTGCGGTCCACGGCGATGCAAAACACCACCTTGTCGCTCAGTGTCAAGGCCGCCTCTTGCACGTCCGGGAAGCAGCGCTCGGCCAAGGCGCTGAAGTCGGTCAGGAACTGCGCCGGGTCCGTCCCCGCCTGGGGGCGGTAGGTGCTGTCGAACAAGGCCGGCAGTGCAATCTCGCCGCGCTGCAAGGCCGACTCGAGGCGCTGGGCAATCTCGCGCGCGCAGCGTTGGGCGGCGCGGATGTAAGGGCTGTCGTCGGTTTCGACGCCGGTTTCGGCGATGGTGTCGATGAGCTGCTCGCTCATGGTCAAAAAGCCATCGGCGTGCCGCACGGCTTGCGCCAAGCCGCCCAGCGTGCCGCCGAGCTGCGATTGCAGAGCGTGGGCTTGCGCGTCCAAGGCCTGCGTGACGGCGGCCGAGCTTTGGGCGGCCGCGGCCATGGCGGCCACGTCCTGCTGGATGGCGGCCATGGCCCCGTGGATGCCAGCGCTCGGTGCGCCCGCCTGGGCATCGGGCTGCAACTCGGCGCGCAAGCGCTCGATGCGGGCGTCGAGTTGCTGCACCGAGTTCACGATGGCCTTGCTCGTGGATTCAACGCGACCGGCCAGGTCCTTCACCGCGTCGGCCACCACGGCGAAGCCGCGCCCAGCCTCGCCCGCGCGCTTGGCTTCCACCGTGGCGTTGAAGGCCACCAGCCGGGTGTTCAGCGCCACCTGCGTGATGTCTTGGGCCGCTTCGCTGACCTGGCGCAGGCTGCTGGCGATGTCGTGCACCTCGGCCCCCAACTGCTGCAGCGCCAGGGCCGCGCTGTGCGCCGTTTGCCTGCTGTGGGCCGTGCTGTCTTGGATGCGCGATTGCGCTTGGGCGACTTGGGCCAAGGACGCCGCCAAGGCGTCCAGGGCTTGGTGTTGGTTCTCCACGGCCTTGTGCGTGTCGTCCAGCACCCCGCGCACCTCGGCCGCCCCCTGCCCCAAGGAGGAAGCCGAGCGGCCCAGGGCCACCCACACCGCTGGCGACGGCGCCGAAGGGCTCGACCGGCGTTGGTCGTCCGACGCCTCAGAGGCGGTGTCGCCTCCCGAGGGGGTCCGGCTCCAGGGGAATGGCATCTGACACGTCCCTTTGCTCGATGGGGTCGCCCTGAGGGAGGGCCACCGATGCGGCAGTGTTGGTCCAATCGCGTCGCTTGTGCCCCGGGGCAAGCCCGATGGCCCAGCCCCCAAAAGGGGGAACCCCCTCCAGGCGGGCGTTTCGAAGCGTAAAGCCCTGGCGGCGCCGGGGTCATGCCCCTAGCATCGGCGCCGTGGTCCCCCCACTCAACCCTTGAACCAGGAGAGCGACATGAAGACGACGATCGTGGCGGTGCTGATGACGGTGGCGGCGGTCTGGGCAGCGCCCCAGGCTTGGGCCGGTCCGCAGCAAGAAAAAATGAAGATGTGCAATGCCGAGGCCAAGGACAAGAACCTGGCCGGCGACGAGCGCAAGGCCCACATGAAGCAATGCTTGTCGGCCAAGCCGGTGGACAAGAAGGCCGCCCAGCAAGAAAAGATGAAGACCTGCAACGCCGACGCCAAGACCAAGAACCTGGCCGGCGACGATCGCAAGAAGTTCATGAAAGAGTGCCTGTCGGCCTGAGCCGCACCGGCCCATGAAAAAAGCCCGCCGAGGCGGGCTTTTTCTTTGGGGCTGACCGGTCGATCAGAAGCCGAACTTCACGGCGAACAGCAGCGAGCTCGTGTCGCTGGCGGGCTTCTGGTACTCGAAGCGGCCCGACACGTTGCTCGTGAAGCTGTACTCGGCGCCCACGCCGAACAGCGCCTTGCTGTCCGAGCTGCTGGCCGAAGCCACGCCGGCGCTGGCCTTGGCCTTCAGGCGGTTGTAGCCCAGGCGGCCAAACAGCGAGAAGTCTTTGCTCAGGGGCAGGTAGCCGAGGACGGAGGCCTGCAGGGCGGTGCCCTTGATCTTGACCGGGGTGCCGAAATCGCGGGTCGTTTCGTTGAACAGCTGGCGGTAGCCCAGTTCAACGGCGACCGAATCGCTGAAGCGGTAGCCGCCGAACAGGCCCAGGCCGTTGCCGCTGAGGTCGGAATCGGACACCTTGGTGTGGCCGTAGTCGAGGCCGAACACGGCGCCTTCGTTGGCCATGGCGGGGGCCGACAGCAGCGCGGCCAGCAGCAGGGGGGCAAACTTTTTCATGGAACTCCCTTGAAATGTTGGTGAGGACGGTGGCGCCGCCGAGGCAGTGCCGGCGCGCATTCTGAAAGGGGCGGGAAGGCCGCCAGGCCCTGTTGCGCAAGACCGACAGGCTCCCCGCCCGTCTGGGGGATGCCCTTGGTCACGCACCGGCCAGCAGGGCCACCCCGGCGGCGATGCACAGGGCCCCGAGCCCCCGCGCCCAGCGGTCGCCCTCTTGCAGCAGGTGCCCGCCCAGCAGGGCGGCGAACAGCATCGAGCACTCGCGCGCCGGCGCCACGGCCGACAGCGGCGCCGATTGCAAGGCCCACAGCACCAGGATGTAGCCGGCCGGCGCCAGCGTGCCCACGATCAGCACCGAGCGCCAGGTGTCGCGCCAGGTGCTGGCCAGGGTGCCCGCGGGCTTGCGGGCCAGCGCCGGCAGCAGCAGCGGCAGGCGCAGCAGGTTGCCGAAGTAGTCCACCAGCAGTGGGCTGAGCAGCAGCACCTTCACCGCGTAGGCGTCGATGACCGTGTAGCTGGCGATCAGGGCCCCGGTGAGGACACCCCAGCGCAGACCCGCCCGCACCGGCGCCGTCAGCGGCCGGCGGCGCAGCAGGCCGGTGAGCAGGGCCATGCCCAGCACGATGGTGGCCAGGCCCGCCCAGCCCCAGCCCGAGGGGCGCTCGCCCAGCAGCAGCACGGCGGTCATCGTCGTCCATAGCGGGCCACTCCCGCGGGCCATGGGGTAGACCACGGTCAGGTCGGCCACGCGGTAGCCGGTGAGCAGGCTGCTGAAGTAGAGGAGGTGCACCGCGCCGCTGGCCATCACCAAGGCCCAGGCCTGCCAACCCCAGTGCGGCAACTCGGCCCTGCCCCACCACAGCGCGGCCGGCGCCCACAGCAGCACCACGGCCCCGGCGGTCAAGGCCTGGAAGGCGACGGCGTCGCCCTCGCCGCGGCGGGCGTGCTTGGCCGCCACGTTCCACAGCGCGTGCAGCAGCGCGGCGGCCAGCACCGCCGCCAGCGCGTTGGCGTTCACCCGCCCACCCGCATCCAGTACTCGCTGCGCGCGTAGTGGCGCTTCAAGTGCTCGATCCACAGGCGCACGCGCAAGGGTTGGTGCGCGCGCTGCGCGTAAACGGCGTAGACCCCGTTGGGCGGCGCGGCGAAGGCGTCCAGCACGCTGACCAGGCGGCCCGACTGCAGGTCGCCCGCCACCTCCCAGGTGCTGCGCCAGGCCAGGCCCAGGCCTTGCAGGCACCAGTCGTGCAGCACTTGGCCGTCGGTGCAGTCCAGGCGCCCGCCGCTGCGGTCGCTCCGGCGGTGGTGCACCACCTTGCCGTCGACCTGGAAGGCCCAGCCGCGGGTTTGGCTGGCCTCGCTGCTCAGCATCAGGCAGTGGTGGCGCGCCAGGTCGCTGGGGTGCTGGGGCGTGCCAGCGCGCTTCAGGTACTCGGGCGTGGCCACGACGAGGCGGCGGTTGTCGGCCAGGCGCTGGCTCACCAGGCTGGAGTCGGGCAGGTCGCCCACGCGCACGGCGCAGTCGAAGCCCTCGTTCACCAGGTCGATCACGCGGTCCGACAGGTTCAGGCTCAGGCTCAGGCCGGGGTGCTCGGCCAGGAAGCCGGGCACCAAGGGGGCCACGTGCCGGCGCCCAAAGCCGGCGGGGGCCGTCACGCGCAAATGGCCTTTGGCTTGCACACTGCCGGCGCTCACGGCGCCCTCGGCCGCCGCCCACTCGGCCAGCAGGCGCTGGGCGTCTTCCAGAAAGGCCTGGCCCTCGGGCGTCAGCGTCAGCTTGCGCGTGGTGCGGCGCATCAAGAGCACGCCCAGGCGGGCCTCGAGCGCGTCCATGCGCCGGCCCACCACCGCGGGGGCGATGCCCTCCAGCGCGGCCGCGGCCGTCAGGCTGCCTTTGGTGGCCACGGCCACGAAGGTTTCGAGCTGCTTGAACTTATCCATGACTTTTTTGCACGAATGATTCGCTCAGACTGCGTGAATCCTAAGCCTGTGCACGCCTAAATTGGCGCCATCCCGTGTTGTTCAGGAGTTCGCCATGGCCTTCGTGTCCGTCCACCGCTTGCAAGTCGCCGCCTCGCTGCACCGCTTTGTCAACGAAGAAGTGCTGCCCGGCACGGGCGTCAGCCCCGAGGCCTACTGGGCCGGTTTCGACCAAATCGCCCACGACCTGGCGCCGCGCAATGCCGCGCTGCTGGCCGAACGCGACCGCCTGCAAACCGAACTGGACGCTTGGCACCGCGCCCACCCGGGGCCCATCGCCGACATGCCGGCCTACCAGGCCTTCTTGACGCAGATCGGTTACCTGCAGCCCGAGCCCACCGATCCCCAGGCCACCACCGCCAACGTCGACGCCGAGTTGGCCCTGCAGGCCGGCGCCCAGCTCGTGGTGCCGGTGATGAACGCCCGCTATGCGCTGAACGCCGCCAACGCCCGCTGGGGCAGCCTGTACGACGCGCTCTACGGCACCGACGCCATCCCCGAGAGCGAGGGCCGCGAGCGCGCGGGCAAGTACAACCCGGTCCGCGGCGCGGCGGTCATCGCCTTCGCCCGCCAGTTCCTCGACGAAGCCGCCCCCCTGGCTGGCGGCAGCCACGCCGACGCCAAGGGCTACCGCGTGGTGAACGGCGCCCTGGTGGTGGACGGTGTGGGCGCCTTGAAGGACCCGGCCCAGTTCGCCGGCCACCAAGGCGCGGCCGACGCGCCCAGCGCCGTGCTGCTGAATCACCACGGCCTGCACTTCGAAATCCAGATCAACCGCAACAGCCCCATCGGCGCGCAAGACGCCGCCGGCGTGGCCGACGTGCTGGTGGAAGCGGCGCTGTCCACCATCCTGGACCTGGAAGACTCCGTCGCCGCCGTGGACGCCGACGACAAGATCGTGGCCTACCGCAACTACCTCGGCATCCTCAAAGGCACGCTGAGCGAGACCCTGGACAAGGGCGGCCGCACCATCACCCGCACCCTGAACCCCGACCGCCGCTACACCGCGCCAAATGGCGGCGAGCTGACGCTGCCGGGCCGCTCGCTGCTCTTTGTGCGCAACGTCGGCCACCTGATGACCAACCCGGCGGTGCGCTTGGGCAGCGGCGGCGAGATCCCCGAAGGCATCCTCGACGCGCTGGTCACCGTCACCATCGCCCTGCACGACCTCAAGGGCAGTGGCCCCTTCAAGAACAGCCGCCAAGGCAGCGTCTACATCGTCAAGCCCAAGATGCACGGCCCCACCGAGGTGGCCTTCGCCTGCGAGCTGTTCGGTCGCGTGGAGCAGTTGCTCGGCCTGCCCGACAGCACCGTCAAGCTGGGCATCATGGACGAGGAGCGCCGCACCAGCGCCAACCTGGCCGCCTGCATCGCCGCGGCGCGCTCGCGCGTGGCCTTCATCAACACCGGCTTCCTCGACCGCACCGGCGACGAGATGCACACCGCCATGCACGCCGGCCCCATGCTGCGCAAGGCCGACATGAAGGCCTCCAGCTGGATCCAGGCCTACGAGAAGCTCAACGTGCTGCGCGGCCTGCACGGCGCCTTGCGCGGTCGCGCCCAGATCGGCAAGGGCATGTGGGCCATGCCCGACCTGATGGCCGCGATGCTCGAGCAAAAGATCGCCCACCCCAAGGCCGGCGCCAACACCGCTTGGGTGCCCAGCCCCACGGCCGCCACCCTGCACGCGCTGCACTACCACCGCGTGGACGTGGCCGCCGTGCAGCGTGACTTGGAAGCGCAAACGCCCGACTGGGCCGCGCTGCGCGACGCCCTGCTCACCATCCCCGTGGCGCCGAATGACGTGGTGGTCGCCTGGACGCCCGAGCAGCGCCAGCAAGAGCTCGACAACAACGTCCAGGGCATCCTCGGTTACGTGGTGCGCTGGGTCGAACAGGGCGTGGGCTGCAGCAAGGTGCCCGACATCCACGGCGTCGGCCTGATGGAAGACCGGGCCACGCTGCGCATCAGCAGCCAGCACATCGCCAACTGGCTGCTGCACGGGGTGGTGAGCGAGGCCCAGGTGCGCGCCACCTTTGCGCGCATGGCCGCGGTCGTGGACCAGCAGAACGCCGGCGACCCGGCCTACACGCCCATGGCCCCACGCATCGGCACGGCCTCGCCCAGCCCGGCTTACCAGGCGGCGTTGGACCTGGTGTTCCAGGGCCTGGCCCAGCCCAGCGGCTACACCGAGCCCTTGCTGCACGCCTGGCGCCTGCGGGTCAAGGTGGGCTGAACGAGCCCGATCGGGTGTTTTTGAGCGACGAAGCCCGGCAATGCCGGGCTTTGCTGCATTTGGAGGGGCGGCCAGGGGTCCGCGAGGCAGGGGTCTGGGCTGTCAAGCGGGAGGGTGTGAATCCTTGAGTCGCTTGGGGGCTTGGGCCATCGACCGTGGTGCGATGTTGTTTTTGAGTCACGGCCGTCCAGGGCTTGGCGCCCGCTGGGAGCCTTCGTTGGCCGGATATCTCGCTTTGATTTCAAGCACTTAGCGTCAACCCTAGGCCCATGCCGCTGCCGAACCGCCCTGGCGACGGGTTCGCCCTAGGGTGCTGAAATGGGGTGCGGTCAAAAAATCGCACCCGTTTCTTGGTGTTACGGCGGCCCACGGGCCGGCTCCACCCAAGTTTTGGTGCCTGACGCCAACCGGCGTCGGGCTTTGTTTTTGTCAACTGGAGAAGTCGTGTTCAAACACTCCAAACTGGCCCTGGCCGCGTTGGTCGCCGTCAGCGGCTCGGCTGTGATGGCCCAAACCCAAACCCCCCCGCCTGCCCAGCCCCAGCAGCTGGAGCGCGTGGAAGTCACGGGCTCGAACATCAAGCGCCTGGACAAGGAAACCGTCGCGCCGGTGGAAATCATCACCCGCGAGCAGATCGAGCGCACCGGTCAGCCGACCGCTGCCGACGTGCTGCGCAACCTGCCCTCCAACCTGGGCAGCTTCGGTGAGAGCTTCTCGAACAGCTTCGCCCCGGGCGCTGCCGGCATCTCGCTGCGCGGCCTGGGCCAGAAGACGACCCTGGTGCTGATCAACGGCCGCCGCACCGCCGGCTATGGCTACGCCCAGAACCTGCAGGACACCTTCGTTGACCTGAATGCCATCCCGACGAGCGCCATCGAGCGCATCGACATCTTGAAGGACGGCGCCTCGGCCATTTACGGCTCCGACGCCATCGCCGGCGTGGTGAACATCGTCCTGCGCAAGGACTACAAGGGCGCCGAGATCCGCGCGAACGCCGGTTTCTTTGAAGGCAAGAACGACACCCGCGTGACCGGCACCTTCGGTTACGGCGACCGTGCCGCCTCGGGCTTCAACGTCTTCGGCACGATCGACTACTACCAGCGCGACCTGCTGCTGCAGTCGGACACCGAGTACCTGAAGACCCGTGATTTCCGCGATCGCGTCGGTGGCCGCAACCTGCAGTCGCTGACGGGTGCTGGCACCTGGCGCGCACTGAACGCCGCCGGCACGGCCTTCACCAACCAGTACCGCGCCATCAGCGAGTGCTCGCAAATCGGCGGCACCGTGATGACCCGCGACCAGGCTTTGGCCGCTGGCTTGATCCAGCCGACGGCTGCGAACCTGAACGCCACCACCGGCATCGGTGGCCGTGCCGACAGCACCTTCTGCACGTTCGACTACAACAAGCAGTTCACCGCGCTGCCGGGCACCAAGCGCCTGAACAGCTACGGTCGCGCCACCTTCGACCTGTCGGCCAACGCCACGGCCTTCGTCGAAGCCGGCCTGAGCCGCACCGAAACCGAACAGACCTTCCAGTCGACCTTCTTTGCCGGCACCACGGGCCTGCAACAGACCCCGGCCGGCCTGCGTCCGTTCACCTACAACATCACCTTCGGCCCTGGCGCCAGCGGCAACCCCTTCAGCACCCCCGCGCGTTACAACGGCGTGCTGAACGACATGGGCACCCGCAACAGCGAGATCACCTCGACCACCGCGCGCGTGCTGGCCGGCGTGACCTACACCCTGGGCGATTGGGACCTGGACAGCGGCGTGACCATCTCGCGCAGCGACACGACCACGCTGAACCTGAACCGCCTGAGCAAGGCCGGCACGAGCACCGCCTTCGGCGTGCCCAGCACCCCGCAGCCGCCCACCCCCATCGCGGGCTCCACCGGCGCCATCCAGTACAACGTGGACCGTCCGAGCCTGAACTCGGCCGCCGTGCGCGACCTGATGCGCGCCAACTTCGAGCGCGCCGCCATTTCCGACCTGCAAATGGTCGACACCCGCGCCAGCACGACCGTCGGTTCGCTGGCCGGTGGCGACATCGGCCTGGGCATCGGCTTCGAATTCCGCCGCGAAGCGATCAAGGACCGCCCGGCCGCCATCGCCAAGAACGGCGACATCCTGGGTCAGGGCATCACCGCCACCGACGGCAGCCGCACCAACACCTCGGTGTACGGCGAACTGTCGCTGCCCTTCATCAAGGACCTGGAAGCGCAGTTGGCCGTCCGCATGGACCGCTACAGCGACTACGGCACCTCCACGACCCCGAAGGTCGGCGTGAAGTACCGCGTGATGGACGGCATGCTGGTTCGCGCCAACTGGGGCAAGGGCTTCCGCGCCCCGACCCTGCCGGAAATCTCGCCCTCGGAAGCCACCTTCTTCACGACGGTGACCGATCCTGAAGACGATGTGGTTCGTCAGGTGTCGGGTGTGTACTCGGGCAACCCCAAGCTGAAGGCCGAGACCTCGAAGAGCGCCACCGTGGGTGTCGTGTTCGAGCCGACCAAGGACGTCAGCTTCGGCGCCAACTGGTACCGCATCGACTGGCGCAACGTGGTGTCGTCGAAGTCCTTCCAGGACATCATCGACGCCACCTGCCCGAACGGTGGCGTGCCTTTCAGCGGAACGCCCTGCCCGAGCACCGCCCAAGTGCTGCGTGACACCACGTCGGGCACGAACGGCGTCGTGACCATCTTGTCGAACTACGAGAACCTGGCCTCGCGCATCACCTCGGGCTTCGACCTGGACGGCTCGCTGCGCTTTGCCACCGACATCGGTCGCATCACCACGACGGCTAACGTGACCTACATCCACAGCTTCAAGGAAGACGGTGTGGAGTACGTGGGCACCAACGCCGGCTCCAACACGATCCCGCGCACCCGCGCTGGTTTGTCGGTGAGCCTGGACCAAGGCGCCCTGGCGCTGACGGCCCGCGTGAACTACACGCACAGCTTCTACCAGCAAGCCCTGGCCTCGTCGTGGTTCACGCCGCAAGACCCGCGCTTCCAGAACGGCGTGCTGCCGGCCCGCACGGGGTCGAGCACGACGGTGGACCTGTTCGGCCGTTACGCCTTCGACGCCAACCTCAGCGCGTCGCTGTCGATCCAAAACGTGTTGAACAAGATGCCCCCGTTCGACCCGGCTTGGACCAACCTGACCGACATCAGCCTGTACGACGTGCGCGGCCGCACCTTCCGCGTCGGCGTGACCTACAAGTTCTGATCCCGGTCGGTACTTGCGTCCCCCAAAAGGCCCCGCTCGCGGGGCCTTTTTTCATGGGGACAATGCCAGCGATGGACGAGGCTCGAAGCGCAATGGCGGCAGCAGACTGGGACGTGGTGGTGGTGGGCGCGGGCCCGGCAGGCAGTGCTGCGTCGCGGGTGCTGGCGCAGGCCGGCTGGCGCGTGCTGGTCGTCGACCAACAGCCAATCGGGCGCGACAAGGTCTGCGGCGACGGGCTCATCCCGGACGCGCACCAGGCCCTGGCCCGCTTGGGCCTGCTGGACGCGGTGATGGAGAAGGCCCAGCGCGTGCGCCATGTGCGCGCGGTGGGGCCGCGGGGCGGGCATTTGGACGTGCCCGGCTCGCTGGCCGTGTTGCCCCGCCGCCAGCTCGACGAGTTGCTGCTGCGCGCCGCGATCGACGCCGGTGCGGTGTTCGAGCAGGCCCGCTTCGAAGCCCCCCTCGAGGTTGAGGGTCGCGTGGTGGGCGTGCGCTTGAAGTGCGGCGAGGCCCTCGTCGAGCGCCGCGCGCGCTGGGTGCTGATCGCCACCGGTGCGGTGCCCAAGGCCCTGCAGGCGGCCGGGATGTGCACGCGGCACACGCCCAGTTGCGTGGCGCTGCGCGGGTATGTGCACGCGCCCTCCATGGTCGGGCGCATCACCGAGCTGGAGGTGGTTTGGAGCAAGGCGGTACGTCCGGGCTACGGCTGGATCTTCCCGGCCCCGGACGGCCACTTCAACATCGGCGTGGGCATCTCGGAAAGCCACGAATCGATCGACGGCAAGGGCCACAAAAAGGCCGTGAACCTGCGCGAGGTCTTCGACCAGTTCGTCGCGGCGCACCCACCGGCGGCGGCTTTGATGCGCGAGGGGCGTTTGGTGGGCGAACTGAAAGGCGCGCCGCTGCGCTGCAGCCTGGAAGGCGCGCGCTTCAGCCGCCCGGGCCTGATGGTGGTGGGCGAGGCCGCGGGCAGCACCTACTCGTTCACGGGCGAGGGCATCGGCAAGGCCATGCAGACCGCCATCGCCGCGGCCGACGCGCTGCTGGCCCAGGGCGAGGACGCGGCCGCGCGAGCCCGCTACGAGGCGGCTTTGGACGCCTTGCGGCCGAAGTTCCGCATGTACGAGCGGGCCAACCGCGTCAACCGCCACCCCTGGGTGGCCGATCTGTTGATTTGGCGGGGCCGCAAGAGCGCCAAGCTGCGCCAGCGCATGAGCGGGGTGCTGGAAGAGACCAGCAACCCGGGCACCTTGGTGAGCCTGCGCGCCATCCACCGCCTGTTCCTGGAGTAAGCGCGATGTGCCAACTCCTGGGCATGAACGCCAACGTGCCGACCGACGTGATGTTCAGCTTTGCCGGCCTGAGCGCCCGCGCGGGCGAGCACCCGGACGGCTTCGGCATCGCCTTCTTCGAGGGCAAGGGCCTGCGCCTGTTCGTCGACCCCAACAGCGCCAAGGACTCGGTCTTGGCCGAGGCCATCAAGCGCTACCCGATTCGCAGCGAGGTCGTCATTGCGCACATCCGCAAGGCGACGCAGGGCCGCGTGGCCCTCGAAAACAGCCACCCTTTCAGCCGCGAGCTGTGGGGCCGCTACTGGGTGGGCGCCCACAACGGCGACTTGAAAACCTTCCGCCCGCCCTTGCACGGCGCCTTTCGTCCGGTGGGCGACACCGACAGCGAGCACGCCTTTTGCTGGCTGATGCAGGAACTGGCCAAGGCGCACTGCCGCGTGCCCAGCATCGACGAGCTCACCCTGACCTTGCGCGAGCTGCTGCCCCGACTGCACGCCCAGGGCACCTTCAACTTGCTGCTCAGCAACGGCGAGGCCCTGTGGGCGCACGCCAGCACGAACCTGCACTACCTGCTGCGCGCCGACCCCTTTGGCGCCGCGCGCTTGGCCGACGACGACCTGAGCGTGGACTTTGCCCAGCACACCCGCCCCAGCGACCGCGTGGCCATCGTGGCCACCGAGCCCTTGACGCCCGACGAGCCCTGGGTCCGCCTGGCGCCGGGCACGCTGGCGGTGTTCCGGCAGGGGCAGCTCGTCGCTTGATGTCCGCCATTCGCCCCTTGGGGGCCGCGGCGTGCGGCCGGGCTTCCTAGACTGCCGCCCATGACGACCTCGCCCGCCGATTCACGCCCCTGGTGGAAGGACTGGACCCAGTGGGTGTGTCCTGGGCCTCGCCGCGTGTTCAGCGCCGAGGAGCTGGCCGTGGCCGGGCAGCAGCCCTGGCCCGCCGGGGTGGACTCCTACCTGTACTTCAACGTCATCACCTTGCTCGCGCTCATGGCGATGCAATGGCCGGTGAGATTGATGGCTGTTTTCGTCCCCGGGGTGATGGCACTGACCTGGGCCGTGTTGGCGGCGTCGCGATGGTTGTGGCGGGTGCCCAGTCGAAAACGCCTGGGGCAAGCGAGCTACGCCTCGGTCGGCGTGCTGGTGCTGACCTTGTTCGCTTTGGCGGCATGGCTGGGCAAAGGGCACGAGGCCGTGGGTGTGGCCTTCCTGGGCACGTACGTTTTCATCGTCACGAGCTGGTTGTTGATGGTCATCTTTCGCGTGGCCCAGATCGAGGCGCGGCTTCGCGAAATCGCCGATCAACAGCAACAGCTGGCGCTGACGCGGCGTTTGGCCACAGCCCAGATCCACCCGCACTTCTTGTTCAACACCCTGGCCAGCTTGACGCATTGGGTGGAGACACACGACCCCCGCGCCGCCCCCTTGCTCAAGGACCTGGCCGCCTACCTGCGCGCCACCCTGCCCCTGTTCGAGCGGGAAAGCATGCCCCTGACGGAAGAGTGGGCGCTGGTGCGCACCTACCTCGGGATCATGCAAGCGCGCCTGGGCGATCGCCTGCGCTGGTCCATCGACCACGACCCGGCGCTGGACGGCCTGTTGGTGCCACCGGGCAGTGTGCTGACGCTGGCGGAGAACGCCATCACCCATGGCATCGAGCCGGCGCTGCGCGGCGGCACCGTGACCCTGCGCAGTCAGCGTCAGCCCGACGGGCGCGCCTTGGTGCGCGTCGACGACGACGGCGCCGGCCTGCCCCAGCCCTTCAAGCCTGGCCTGGGCTTGAGCAACACCCGCGACCGCTTCCGCCAGCTGTGGGGCGAGCGCGCCACCATGACCCTCCAACCCTTGCACCCCGACGGCAGCGGCTGCCGCTCCGAGGTGCTCATTCAAGACCGCCCATGACCGCCTGCAAGATCCTGATCGCCGACGACGAGGAAGGCCCCCGCGAGCAAATGAAGGCGGCCCTGGCCCGGCTGTGGCCGCAGGCCCAGCTTGTGGCGGCCGCCACCAATGGCGTCGATGCCTGGGACGCCGTGCTGGAGCACGAGCCCGACGTGGCCTTCCTGGACATCCGCATGCCCGGCCTCACCGGCCTGGACGTGGCCCGACGCGCCAGCCAACTGGCCACGCCCCCGCAAGTGGTGTTCGTCACCGCCTTCAACGACCACGCGCTGGCGGCCTTCGACGCCGGGGCCATCGATTACGTGCTCAAGCCCTTGGACGATGCGCGCCTGCAGCGCGCCATCGACAAGCTGCGGGCGCGCACGACGCCCGCCCCCGCAGCCCCCGACCTGACGCAGCTCTTGCAGTCCCTGCTGCCGCCGCGCGCGACGGCGAGCCGGCCCATCCAGGCCAGCGTGGGCAAGGAGATCAAGCTCATCCAGCCCGACGAGGTGGTCTTTTTCGAGAGCGACACGCGCTACACCCGGGTGGTGACCGCCGACCAAGAGGCCTTGATTCGCACCCCCTTGAAGGAACTGATCGCCACGCTGGACGCCGAGGTCTTTTGGCAGGTGCACCGCTCGGTGTTGGTCAACAGCCGGCACATCGCCAGCGCCGTGCGCGTCGACGAAAACAACATGGTGCTGACCTTGAAGGGCCGCAGCGAAAAGCTGCCGGTCTCGCGCCAGTTCCAGGGCCTGTTCAAGGGGCAGTGACCCCGCAGACGTGGGGGGTGTGTGGCGCTGGTGCCCTGTCGGGGGCGCTGACAGGCCGGGTGCGTCCTGCGTCGTTGGACCGCCCAACTGCCCGCGATCGCCCCAGTGGCGCTAGGGAAAACGCTAGGCTGGCACGGGATTCGCTTTCTCTGAAGGGTGCAACGCGGTGTTGCATTCCGATACCAATCAGAGAGGCACTACATGAATGCATTCCGTTGCGCCGTTTCGGCCCTCGCCCTGGTGGCTGCCACCGCGGCACAGGCCGACGTCGTCGTCATCCCGCAAACCGCGCTGAACGACTCGCCCGGCGTCTACACGGCCGGTGGTTACTACACCACCAACCTCGGCCCGAACATCGTCACCACCGGTGGCGGCAACGCGGCCAACGTGGGCAACGCCAGCGGTCGCAACGACGACGGCTTCATGCAGCTGGCCCTGGGCTTCAACGTCACCTACTTCGGCACGACCTACAACAGCCTGTACATCAACAACAACGGCAACGTGAGCTTCGGAGCCGGCATCTCGGCCTTCGTGCCGACCGGCCCCACGGGCGCCAACGCCCCCGTGATCTCGCCCTGGTTCGGCGACGTCGACACGCGCAATGCCGGTTCGGGCCTGGTGCACTACAACCTGAGCGCCGACCAACTGATCGTGACCTGGGACCGCGTGGGTTACTTCAGCAACAACGCCAGCGCGCTGAACAGCTTCCAGCTGGTGCTGCGCAGCGACCTGTTCGAGGTGCCGGTGGGCGAGGGCAAGATCGGTTTCTTCTACCAAGGCATGGGCTGGGAGCGCACGAGCACCAGCACGGTGGCCGCGGTGGGCTTCGGTGACGGCCAAGGCAACAGCAAGGTGCTGGCCGGTTCGACCACCGCGGGCCTGAACGCCGTGGTGCAAAACCAGTACCTGTGGTTCGACGCCAACCTCGACGTGGTGCCGCCCACCGACGTGCCGGAACCCGCCACCCTGGCCCTGGTGGGCCTGGGCCTGATCGGCGCCGGCGTTGCACGCCGCCGAAAGCGCGCCGCCTGAACCTCGGTTCACCGGCCCCAAAAGAAAGGCGACCTTCGGGTCGCCTTTTTCATGGCCGCGAGGGGCTCAGATCCACCCGAGGTCGATGGCCCGCAATACCGCCTGGGTGCGGTCGCGCACGCCCATCTTGGCGAAGATGGCCGAGCAGTGGTTCTTGATCACGCCCTCGCTGTTGCCCAGCAAGGTGGCGATCTCGGTGTTCGAGCGGCCCGAGGCCACCAGGCGCAACACCTGCAGCTCTTTGGGGCTGAGCGGCTCGGGGTCGGGCAGGCCTTCGAAGGCCCGCTCGGTGGCGCCGGGGCGCGTGGCGCGCTCGGTCAGGCCGGGGCGCAGGGCCAGGCCGCCCTGGGCCACGTCGCGCAGGGCCTGGGCCAGGGTGTCCACGCTGATGGCCTTGAGCAGGAAGCCTTTGGCCCCGGCACGCGCGGCCTCGTCGAAGGCCTCGCGGTCGTCGAAGGTGGTGAGCAGCACCACGGGGACGGCCAGCGCGCGGGCGGCCAGCGCGCGGATGAGGCCGATGCCGTCCAGGCGCGGCATGCGCATGTCGCTCAGCACCACGTCGGGCGGGTCGGCCTGGATCATGGTCAGGGCCTGCGCGCCGTCCTCGGCCTCGCCGGCCAGGTGGATGTCAGGGCACAGCGCGAGCAGGCCCTTGAGGCCTTCGCGCACCAGTTGCTGGTCCTCGACCAGCAGCACGCGGATGGGAGTGACGGGGGCGTTCATGCGTGGGTCTCCGTGTCGCGCGGGCAGCGCATTTCGATCAAAAAGCCTGGGTGTTGGCGCAGCACCGACAGGCTGCCGCCAAGCTCGGTCAGGCGCTCGCGCATGCCGGTCAGGCCGTTGCCGGGTTTGAGCTTGGGCTGGCCCTGTCCATCGTCGTCGATGCGGATGAGGACCTCGGTCCCGTCGGTGCGCACCTCGATGCTCAGGTGCCTGGCGCGCGCATGGCGCACGCAGTTGGTCACCGCCTCCTGCACGCAGCGCAACAGGGCGTGGGCCGTGCGAGGGCCGAGGTCGCGCACGGCCTCGGGGTCCAGGCTCAAGGCGATGCGCGGCGTGTCGATGCCTTGTGCCAAGGTTTGCAGCGCGGCCGACAGGTCGATGCGGGCCTGCTCGCGCTGCAGGCTCACGGCTTCGCGCACGTCGGCCAGCAGCTGCTCGGCCACGCCGCGGGCCTTCGCCAAGGCGCCAGCGGCGGCGGGGCCTTGCGCGCGGGCCAACAAGGCCTCACCGAGCTGCAACTGCAAGTTCAACGCGGTCAGGTGGTGGCCCATCAGGTCGTGCAGCTCGCGGGCCAGGCCCAGGCGCTCGCTGTAGCGCAGTTGCTCGTCGTGCAGTTGCTCGGCCGACAGGCGCTCGGCGAGCATGGCCTGCAGCCAGCGGCGCTTGTCGGCCTGCGAGGCCGTGAGCCGCCCCAGGCCGAAGCCCAGGCCGTACAGCGCCACCATCCACAGGCCTTGGGTGAACAGGGCCGGCATCAGGCCCAGCGACTGCTCCTGCCGCTGCGCCTCGCTGGGCAAGAGGGCGTAAAGCCCCAACGCCAACAGCACCTGCAAGGCGGCAAAGGCCAGGGCCGCGCGGGCGCTGAGCATCACGCCGGCCAGCACCGTGACGATGAAGGCCAGGGCCGGGGTGACGGCGAAGGCCAGCAGATCCAGGGCCAGCAACCACAGCCAGACGTGCGCCGGCGGGGTGTCGATGTGCTGCTGGCGCGCCAATCGCCACAGGCCCCAGCCCGTGGGCAGCATCAGCGCCAAGCTCAAGAGCAGGGGGGCGCGGTCCCGGGCGTCCCCGCCGCCAAGCTGCCAGAGCTGGTTGATCAGGCCGTCGAAGGGCTCGGCGGCGGCCCCGGTCAGGGCGGCCAAGGCGGCGCGCAGCTCCAGCAGCACCAGGGCCAGGGCCACGCCGCGCAGGGCCACCGTGGGCTCGACCAGGCGGTCCAGCCAGGGGCGGGCGGTGGGCGGGTGGGGAGGCAAAGGCGGCACGGCCGAAGCCTAGCGGGCCCGGGCCGGCGCGACGTTGGTCATGCGCGGGGCAGGGGCTCGGCCTGCTCGATCACCGCGCCACCCAGGCAAACCTCGCCGTCGTACAGCACGGCGCTTTGGCCGGGCGTGACGGCCCACTGCGGGTCGTCGAAGGCCAGGCGATCGCCCTGCAGCGCGCAGGGGGCGTCGGCCTGGCGGTAGCGGGTCTTGGCGGCGTAGCGGCCATCGGCCGGCGCCGGGCCGGCGATCCACGAGGGATCGGTGAAGCGCAGGGCCGGGCTTTGCAGCAGCGGGTGCTCGTGCCCTTGCACCACCACCAAGCGGTTGCGTTCCAGGTCCTTGGCGGCCACGAACCAGGGCGCGTGCTCGCCGCCGCCGCGCGGGCTGCCTTTTTCCTTCACGCCGCCGATGCCCAGGCCTTGGCGCTGGCCCAGGGTGTAGAAGCTCAGGCCCACGTGCTCGCCCAGCCTGCGGCCGCGCTCGTCCACGATGTCGCCCGGCGCGTGGCTCAGGTAGCGGTTCAGGAACTCACGGAACGGCCGCTCGCCGATGAAGCAAATGCCGGTGCTGTCCTTCTTCTTGGCGTTGGGCAGGCCCCATTCGGTGGCCAGGCGGCGCACCTCGGTCTTGGGCAGCTCGCCCACCGGGAACATCACCTTGCTGAGCTGGGCTTGGGTGAGGCGGTGCAGGAAGTAGCTTTGGTCCTTCAGCGGGTCCAAGCCTTTGAGCAACTGCGACTCTCCCGAGGGCAGCACGCGGCGGCGCGCGTAGTGGCCGGTGGCGATGGCGTCGGCCCCCAGGCGCATCGCGTGGTCCAAGAAGGCCTTGAACTTGATCTCGGCGTTGCACAGGATGTCGGGGTTGGGCGTGCGCCCGGCCTGGTACTCGCGCAAGAACTCGGCAAAGACGCGGTCCTTGTACTCGGCGGCAAAGTTGACGTGCTCGATCTCGATGCCCACCACCTCGGCCACCGCGGCCGCGTCCACGAAGTCGACGTTGGACGAGCAGTACTCGCTGTCGTCGTCGTCCTCCCAGTTCTTCATGAAGATGCCAATCACCTCGTGGCCCTCGCGCTTGAGCAGGGCGGCGGTGACGGCGGAGTCGACGCCGCCGGAGAGGCCGACGACGATGCGTTGTTTCTGGGGGGCAGCAGGCATAAGGGGGCAATTGTCGATAGGCTGGCGACTTTTCAAGCCCCGGAGCCCGACCCATGCGCCAAATCCTTGCTGCTGCCGCCACCGCCGCCGTTCTGGCCTTGCCCACGATCGCCCTGGCCGCCCCGCCCCAAGCCGGCGGCCAAGCGCCCGGCTGGTTCCGCATGAAGCTGGGCAGCTTCGAAGTCACCGCCTTGAACGACGGCATCTTCCAGTTGCCCGTGGACAAGCTGCTGCAAACGCCCGACCCCACGCTGGTGGCCCGCCGCCTGCAAGAGGCCTACCTCGGCATCCCCCTGGCCACCTCGGTCAACGCCTACCTGATCCACACCGGCGAAAAGCTGGTGCTGATCGACACCGGCCACGCCGGCCAAGGCGGCGCCCCCACCGGCCTGCTGCTGGCCCACCTGAAGGCCAGCGGCTACACGCCCGACCAGGTCGACGAGGTCTACATCACCCACTTCCACGGCGACCACATCAACGGCCTGCTGGACAAGGACGGCAAGCCCGCCTTCCCCAAGGCCACGGTGCGCGCCGACCAGCGCGAAAGCGGCTTCTGGCTGGGCGACGAGGCCCAAGCCCCCGAGGCCGCGCGCGGCAGCATGCAAAACGCCAAGCGCGTGATCAAGCCCTACCAAGACGCCGGCCGCTTCAAGCCCTTCGACGGCGCCACCGAGCTGGTCAAGGGCGTGCGCAGCGTGCCCACCTACGGCCACACGCCGGGCCACAGCATCTACGTGGTGGAAAGCGGCGACGACAAGCTGGTGCTCTGGGGGGACCTGATGCACGTGGCTGCCGTGCAGTTCAAGAACCCGGAGGTGACCATCGCCTTCGACAGCGACCCCAAGGCCGCCGGCCCGCAGCGCTTCCAGGCCTACGACAACGCCGCGCGTGGCGGCTACTACGTGGGCGTGGCCCACATCAGCTTCCCGGGCATCGGCAAGCTGCGCGAGAACGGCAAGGGCTACGACTGGCTGCCGGTGAACTACAACCGCTGATGCAGGTCGAACTGCGGGCCATCACCGCCGACACCGTCCGGGCGGTGTGCCGCTTGTCCCTGGGGCCGGGTCAAGAGAACTTCGTCGCTCCCAACGCGGTGTCGCTGGCGCAGGCCCTGTTCCACCCCGAGGCCTGGTACCGAGCCATTTACGCGGACGACGAGCTGGCGGGCTTTGTCATGCTGGAGGACCAGTCCCAGCGTGCCGACCCGCCGGCCGACCCCAGGATGGGGTTGTGGCGCTTCATGATCGACCAGCGCTTCCAAGGGCGTGGGGTCGGGCGTTTGGCGATCGCGGCGGTGGCCCAGCATGCGCGGCAGCAAGGGCACGTGCAGCTGTACACCTCGTACATCCCGGGAGACGGCAGTCCCGAGCGCTTCTACCTGGGGCTGGGGTTCGTGCCGACCGGCGAAATGGATGGCGAAGAGATCGTGGCCGTGATGCCCCTGCGCTGAGGCGCGGTCGACAATCCCGGCCATGTCCCCCACAAGCCTGGCCGAGATCGACGCCACCCTGCAGCGCCTGGGCGCGCGCCCCGAGCACCGCAGCCGCCTGTTGCGCCACTGGCTGCAGGCCATCCCGCTCGACCGGGGCCGCAACCCGCTGGCCCACTACCTGCCCAAGGCGCTGCACGAGGCCCTGCCGAGCCTGATGGCCGAATGGCAGGGCGTGGCCGCGCTGCACGCGCGCGAACCCAGCGAAGACGGCTCCGAGCGCCTGCTGCTGCGCCTGCACGACGGGCAGAGCGTCGAGGCCGTGCTGCTGCCCCGGGGCGGCCTGTGCATCAGCAGCCAAGTCGGCTGCGCCGTGGGCTGTGGCTTTTGCATGACGGGCACGCTGGGCCTGATCCGCCAGGTGGGCAGCGCCGAGCTGCTGGCCCAGGTGGCCACCGCGCGCACCTTGCGTGCGGTGAACAAGGTGGTCTTCATGGGCATGGGCGAGCCGGCCCACAACCTGGACGCCGTGCTGGCCGCCATCGACACCTTGGGCACCGAGGGCGGCATCGGCCACAAGAACCTCGTGTTCAGCACCGTGGGCGACGAGCGCGTGTTCGAGCGCTTGGGCCGCGGTGCGGTGAAGCCGGCGCTGGCGCTGAGCCTGCACACCACGCAACCCGCCCTGCGAGAACAACTGCTGCCCCGCGCGCCGCGCTTGAGCCCCGAGTGGCTGATGACCCAGGCCTGCGATTACGCCCGCCGCACCGGCTACCCGCTGCAGGTGCAGTGGACCCTGCTGGAGGGCGTGAACGACGGCGACGACGAGGTGGAGGGCCTGGTGCGCCTGTTCCAAGGCCAGCCGGCCATGCTGAACCTGATCCCCTTCAACACCGTGCCGGGACTGCCCTTCCAGCGACCGAGCTGGGACGCTTGCCGCGACCTGGCCCGGCGCCTGCACGCGCGCGGCATCCTGACCAAGCTGCGCGATTCGGCGGGGCAGGACGTGGAGGGCGGCTGCGGCCAGCTGCGCGCGCGCTTGCAGCCGGTGCGGGTGGTCCGCCGCTCGGCGGCCCCTCAGGCCTGAGGCGCCAGGCGGCCGTCGACCAGGGCGATCTGCCGGTCGGCCGCGGCGGCAAACCCCAGGTCGTGCGTCACCGTCACCACCGTGGTGCCCTGCGTGCGGCACAGGCTGCGCAGCAAGTCGCGCACGTTGGCGCTGCTGGCGCTGTCGAGGTTGCCCGTGGGCTCATCGGCCAAGATCAACAGGGGTTGGTTGGCCAGGGCGCGGGCGATGGCCACGCGCTGGCGCTGGCCGCCGCTGATCTGGTGCGGGTGCTTGTGGGCGTGGCCTTGCAGGCCCAAGTCGTCCAACAGCGCGTGTGCTCGGGCCACGATCTCGGTCTCGCGCAGCCGCGCCAAGCGGCGCATGGGCAGGGCCACGTTGTCCAGCAGGCTGAACTCGGGCAACAAGAAGTGGAACTGGAACACGAAGCCCAGCTTGGCCAGGCGCAGGTCGGCCAAGCGGTCTTCGTCGAAGTCGGCGGTGTCTTCGCCGTCGACCGTCAGCCGCCCCGAGGTCGGCCGGTCCAGCAGGCCCAGCAGGTAGAGCAAAGAGCTTTTGCCAGAGCCCGAGGGCCCCACGATGGCCACGAACTCGCCGCGGTCGATGCGCAGGCTCACGTCGCGCACCAGGGTCACCGGCAGCTCGCCCGGCAGGGTGCGTGTCAGGGCCTCGGTCTCGATCAAGGGGTGCATCTCAGGCCCGGGGCAGGTGGCGCAGCTTGGGGTGCAAGGACTGCGGGTTGATGGCGAGGTCACCCTCGGTCGTCCACGGGGTGAGCGCGGGCGGTAGGCGGGGGGACACCAGGTCCCGCAGCGGCTCCTCGGCGCCAGCGCCAGCGGACCAGGCGCTGGTGCTGGGGCCGAGGGAGAGCGCGAGCGCGAGACGGCGTTGCATCAGGCCGCGCCCCGCAGGATGTCCACCGGGTGCAGGGCCGCGGCCTTGCGCGCCGGCAGCCAGGCGGCGGCCAGGCTGGCGGCCAGCGCGAAGCCGGCGGCCAGCGCGAACTGCTCGGCACCCCAGTACAGCGGCAGGCTGCTCGCGTCCAGCGCGCCGGGCGGCTTCACCTGCACCTGGGCCAGGGCCTGCATCAACAGCGCCCCCAAGCCCAGGCCCAGCAGGCTTCCCACGCTGCCCACGGCCAGGCCCTGCAGCAGGAAGATGCGCTGCAGCTCCCGCGCGTGAAAGCCCATGCTCTTGAGGATGGCGATGTCCTTGGTCTTTTCCAGGGCCACGGTGCTGAGCGTGTTGTAGATGCCGAGCGAGGCCACCACCAAGATGGCCGACACCACGGTGTACATGATGAGGTTGCGGATGACCAGCAGGGACAGGATGTCTTGCGAGGCCTCCGTCCACGACACCGCCTTGGTGCCGAACTCGCGCTCGAGCGCCGGCGCCAGGGCGGCCGCGGCCTGCGGGTCGTCCAGTTGCAGGATGAGGCGGTTGACGCGGTTCTCGCGGCCCAGCAGGCTTTGTGCGCGGCCCAGTTTCACGAAGGCCTGGCCTTCGTCGTAGGCCTGGTTGCCCGTGCGAAACACGCCCACCACCTTCATCGGGCGGCTGCTGCCGCCTGCGGCCACCACGCTCACCGTGCTGCCCAGGCGCAGTTGAAACTGCTGCATCAGGCCGGCCCCCAGCACGATGCCGTTGGCGTCGGCGTCCAACGCGTCCAGGCTGCCGGCGACCATCTTCGATTCGATGGTGGACACGCCCCGCATGGCCTGGGGCTCGATGCCCTGCATCTGCAGGCCCTGCACGCGGCCGGCAAAGGACAGCACCACAGCGCCGTTGAGCACCGGTGCCGCCCGCACGCCCTCGCGCGCGCGCAGCGCCTCCAGCATTCGCGGCCAGCCTCGGATGCCCCGCGTTTCGCGCTGGGGCTTCACCCGCGGCAGGTTCAGGGCCGCCTCGGGCCAGCGCAGGGCCGCGGGCTGGGGCGGGGCCTCGCGGGCCTCGTCGTACACGGTGATGTGCGGGGCGTTGTCCACCAGGCGCTGCAGGAAGTCCCGCTCGGAGCCGCGCATCAGGCTGGAGACGGCCAGGAAGAAGGCCACCCCCAAGATCACGCCCCCCAGGGCGACGAGGGTTTGGCGCTTGCGGCCGATGAGGTGGGCCCATGCCACGGCCAAGATCACCCGCATGGTCGCCCCCGGCCCGCCCCTGCACGACAGGGGCGGTCCTTCGCCCGGCGGCGAAGCGGCCTTGGGCCGCCTCTTGGACCTGGCTCAGCCCGGGCCACGGCCAAGATCACCCGCATGGCCACTCCCATCGCGGGCTCAAGGCGCGGCCTTCACGCGCTGGCCGTCCTTCAAGCCGTCGGGCTCGGCGATGACGGATTCCTTCGCGTCCAACCCGCCCAGCACCTCTGCCTTGCCCTGGCCGCGCGCCCCGAGTTGGAGCGTGCGCGGCCGGGCCCGGCCTTGGTCGATCACCCACACCGTCTGGCCCTGCAGCACCCCGGTGGGCAGCAGCAGCGCCTGGGTCCGGCGGGCGAGCACGATGTTGGCGTCCACCGTCATGCCCACGCGCAGGCCTGCAGGCGGCTGGGCCAGGGCGATGCGCACGCGGTAGCTGCGGGCCACCGGGTCGCCACGCGGCGTGATGGCGTCCACCACGCCGTCGAACACCCCATCGCCCAGGGCCGCGGCGCGCAGCACCACGGGCTGCCCGGGTTGGACGCGGGCGATGTCTTCCTCGTCCACCTCGGCGCTGACGCGCAAGCGCTGGGCGTCGCCCAAGGTGAACACGGCCTGGCCGGCCGGGATGAATTGGCCCACCTCACCGTCGCGCCGCAGCACGGTGCCGGCTTCGGGCGCCAGCAGCAGGGCATAGCCGCGCTGGGCTTGCACCCGGGCGGCTTGGGCCCGCACGGCATCGCGCTCGGCCCGGGCGCGGTCGGCCTCGCTGGCGGCCACGAACTGCTGCCGCACCAAGGCCTCGGTGCGGTCCAGCGCCAGTTGGGCCTGCCGCTCGCGCGCGGCCAGTTCGGCCAGTTGCGCGTCGGCCTCGGCCGTTTCCAGGCGGGCCAGCAACTGCCCCTTCTTGACGGACTGCCCTTCGTCGGCGCTCAGGGCCAGCAGGCGCCCGCCCACGCGCGGTGCCACGGGCAGTTGCACCACGGGCTCGACCGCGCCGGTGGCAAACACGGCGTCGATGGCCTCGCCCCGGGTCGGGGTCACCGCGGTCACTGGGCGGGGGCGTTGCCAGGCCCACAGCAGGGCAACGGCCCCCAACAGCAGGGGCAGGAGGAGCAGCCAGCGTCGTTTCATGGGGCCCATCTTGCGCCGGTTCGGCGGCGGTGACTTTGCGCGGCGTCAGCCCGGCGCGCCTTCGGTGCTGAAGTGGTAGGTCGTGCGCTTGCGCGGCGACAGGTAATCGAACACCGCCGCCGGCAGCTGCTGCGGGCGCAGGGTGCTGGCCACGGCCACGTCCGGCTCTTGCTCGAGGTCGACCACGATGGCGCCTTCTTTGGGCACGGCGGGGTCGTAGACCAACACCGTGGGCTTGAGGGGGCGGCTGCTGTTGACCGACACCACCATGCCCAAGGTGCCGTTGTTCAGGGCCACCACCGTGCCTGGCGGGTAGATGCCCACGCTGCGCACGAAGGTCGTCAGCACCGTGGCGTCGAAATGGGCACGACGTTGCCCGTAAATGAGCGACAAGGCCTCGTGTGGCGTCAGCGCCCGCTTCGGGTCCACGGGGTTGCACAGGTTGTCGTAGGCATTGACCAGGCAGACGATGCGGGTCAGCAGGGTCATCTGCGCGCCGGTGAGCTTGCGCGGGTAGCCGGTGCCGTCGGCGTGCTCGTGGTGCTGCTCGATGATGGCGCGCACCTCGGGTGCGACCTCCATGGTGCGCGCCATGTCGGCGCCCTTGCTGGTGTGCGTTTGAAACACCGACTGCTCGGCCGCGGTCAGGGCGCCGGCCTTGCGCGCCACCCGCTCGGGCAGTTCGCTCTTGCCAATGTCGTGCAGCAGCGCTCCCAAACCGAGCAACTTCAGGGCCGGGGGTGGGGCCTTCAACTCGCGGCCCAAGATCATGGACAGGATGGCGACGTTCAGCGAGTGGATGTAAACGTCCTCGCCACCCACCTTGTCCGCCATCAACTGGATCGCCACGTCGGCGTCGACCAGCATCGAATCGGCGATGCCGCCGATCAGGGCGCCGGCCTCCTCGTAGGCCTGCTTGGGCTTGGCGAACAGGTTTTGGGTGATGGACTTGACCGCCCGGCTGTTGGACAGCAAGGCGCGCTCGCAGGCTTGCACCGTGGCTTGGCGCGCGGCCATGCGCTCCAGGCGCTCGCGCTTGGCGGCCAGGGCGGCGGGGTCGGGGGCGGGGGCACTGCTGCCCGCCTCCGGCGGCACTTCCGGGGCGGGCAGGGGCTGGCTGTCGCTGCGCTCGGGCGAGTAACGCAGCGACTGAATGCCCAGGGCCTGGATCGCCGCCACCTGCTCCAGGCTCTTGATCTTGAAGCTGGAAAAGGTGAAGGGGTGCGAGGTCCAGGGCAGGTCCAGGTGCACGTACATCCCGATGCAGAGTTGGTCGGGGCCGATGGTGTGGTCGTGGCTCATCGATCGGGGCCGAAGCCGTGGCGCGGGAGGAACGCCCCATCCTAGGACGGTGGCTGGCGACAATGCGTCCGTGATTCACCGCCCTCGCCCCCCCATGGCCGCCCGCTGGTGGCTGGCCGCGGTCTTGGTCGCCTTGCTGGGCGCCCAGGGCCTGGCCTGGGTGCACGCGGTGCTCCACCCGGGGGCGGGCGTGCCCCATGCCGTGGGGCTGTCGGTGGCCGACGACCGCGCGGTGCTGGACGTCGCCGCGATGCGCCGCACGCACGACCGGCACGGCGCCCATGCAGGGCATGCCGGTCCGCCGGCCACCCAGGCTTGGCTGCATGAGCTGGCGGCTGGCCACGACGACGGCTCGGACCTGTGCCAGTGGTTCGATGCCCTGTGCGTCGCTGGGATGCCCAGCGCGGCCCTGGCGCCGCTGCTGCACGAGCCCCCCGCGCGCTGGGCCGTCGGCGTCTCCTTGCCGGCCCCTGCGACGACGCTCGGCTGGCACCGCCCGCCGGCGCGCGCCCCCCCGGTCCGGGCCTGAGCCTTCGCTTCGCCCGCCGTGCCCCCAGCCTTGGGGCTTGGTGCGGCGCCTGATTGCCTCTGCACCCCCGCTCGGCGCCGCCGCGCGGGGAAGGACCTCCTTTCCATGTTGACCTTCTGCCCTTTCTCCCGGCAACGCCTTGCCGTGGCCGCCGCTTTGTTCGCCGCCGCTTGCGCGGCGCCGGTTCTGGCCCAATCGACTCCAGCAGCCGCCGCCACCCCGCCCGCGGCGGCCGCCTCGGACGTCGCCGTCCCCGCCTTGCAGCCGGTGGTCGTCACCGGCAACCCGCTGCGCAGCACGCAGACCAGCGCCGCGGTGTCCGTGCTGGACGGCGATGCCCTGGTGCTGCGTCGCGGCAGTGCGCTGGGCGACACCTTGGACGGCCTGCCCGGCGTGTCGTCCACGTACTTCGGCCCCAATGCCAACCGCCCTGTGGTGCGGGGGCAGGACGGGGACCGGATCCGCGTGCTGAGCAACGCGGGCGCCTCGCTCGACGCCTCGGCGCTCAGCTTTGACCACGCTGTACCGATTGACCCGCTGGTGGTCGAGCGCATCGAGGTGCTGCGCGGCCCCGCCGCCTTGCTCTACGGTGGCAGCGCCGTGGGCGGGGTGGTGAACGCCATCGACCAGCGCATCCCACGCACCCCGGCGCGGGGCTTGAGCGCTGCCGGCCAACTTCGCGTCGGCGGCGCCGACGGCCAACGCGGCGTCTCGGCCGTGATGGACCAAGGCAGCGACGGCTGGGCCTGGCACGCCGACGCCTTCTGGCGCCGCACCGACGACCTGCGCGTGCCGCGGTTCGAGCGGCCTGACGGGGCGGGTGGCACTGGGCTGTCGACCCGCGTGCTCAACTCCGCCAGTGCCGCGCAGGGCGGCGCCGTGGGCGCCTCGCTCGTGGGCGCCTGGGGCCACTTGGGGCTGAGCGTCGACCACCACGGCAACGACTATGGCGTGGTGACCGAAGACGACGTGACCATCCGGATGAAGCGCGACAAGGCCGCCGTGTCGGGCGAGTGGCGCGACCTGGCCGTCTGGCTGCCCGCGCTGCGCGTGCAGGGCAGCCTCACCGACTACCAGCACCAAGAGGTCGAGGGCAGCGGCGAGGTGGGCACCACCTTCAAGAACCGTGGCGGTGATGTGCGCGTGGAAGCCGTGCACGCGCGCCGTGAGGTCGCCGGTGGCATGCTGGACGGCGTGTTCGGCGCGCAGGCCGAGGCCTCGCGCTTCGAGGCCCTGGGCGAGGAGGCCTTCGTGCCCAGCACGCGCACGCGCAACGCCGCGGCCTTCTGGCTCGGGCAATGGCAGGCCGACCCGCGCTGGCAGTGGAGCGCCGGCTTGCGCGTGGAGCGTGCGAGCGTCGATTCCCTGGGCGACGCCGACCCGGCCGAGCCCAAGTTCGGCGCGGCCGTGCAGCGGCGCTTCACGCCCCGCAGCGCGTCCTTGGGCTGGAACGGCGACCTGGGCGAAGGCTGGCGCTTGACCGGCAGCCTCTCGCGCACCGAGCGCGCGCCCACCTCGTACGAGCTCTACGCCAACGGCGTGCACGCCGCCACCGCCACCTTCGAGCGCGGCGACACGGCGCAGCGTTTGGAGCAAGGCCGGCACGGCGAGCTGGGCCTGCACTGGCAAGGCAGCGGCCGGCAGGTTCAGCTGCAGGTCTACCGCAGCGACTTCGGCCGCTACATCGCCTTGCTGCCCACGGGCGAGCCGGACGTTGTCAACGCCGACGGCGAGGCCTTCCCGGTCTACGCCTTCCGCGCCGTGCCAGCCCGCTTGCAGGGT
Organism: Inhella crocodyli; assembly: GCF_004004565.1. Lineage (GTDB taxonomy): Bacteria > Pseudomonadota > Gammaproteobacteria > Burkholderiales > Burkholderiaceae_C > Inhella > Inhella crocodyli. The sequence goes on along the minus strand of NZ_SACM01000003.1, from coordinate 186,294 downwards.
TGGGAGCTGCAAGGCACGCAGCGCCTGTGGCAGGGCGCCGGCAGCACGTTGGACTTGGAGGCGCAGTGGGACGGCGTGCGGGCCGACAACCGTGCCACGGGCGAGCCCTTGCCGCGCATCGCGCCGCAGCGCTTCAAGCTGGGTCTGGCCTGGCAGGGCGCGGCCTGGCGTTGGCAGGCCGAGGTGCTGCGCGCCCAGGCGCAGGACCGCGTGCCCTCGGACGACCTGGCGACGCCGGGTTGGACGCAGGTCAACGTGGCGGGGAGCTATCGATGGCGCTGGCAGGGCCAGGACGCGCTGCTCTTCGTCCGCTTGAACAACCTGGGCAACACGCTGGCCTACAGCGCCAGCAGCACGGTCACGGTGCGGGGATTGGCGCCGCTGCCGGGGCGCTCGCTGTCGGTGGGGCTGCGTTGGACGCTGTGAACGCGTTCTGAACCCCAAGAGGGCGAGGGCGGCACGGGCCGCCCTCGGTCGAGGCTCACTCGTTGGGCACGAAGATCCACAGCAGCGCGTAGGCCAAGAGGCTGCAGCCGCTGAGGAACAGGCCCAGCACGAAGAGCAGGCGCCAGCCCCAGGCCTCCAGGCCGGTGACCCGGGCCAGGCCGCCGCACACGCCACCGATCCAGCGATCGCTGCGGCTGCGGCGCAAGCCGTTCACCGCGGCAGCGGCAGCGGTCGCTGGCGCAGGGTCTTGCCCGTCCAGCACGCGGGCCTTGGCGCGTTGGAACTCCTCGTCGCTCAGCTTGCCATTGCTGTGCAGGGCGGCGAGGCGGTCGAGGTCGTTGGCAAACATGGTGGGCTCCCTGGGGTGCCTGTTGGGGTGAGTGAATGGTGCACTCCATGCCCCCTGGGCGCCCGCCCCTTGCGACGCAGCGCTTGCTCTGCGGCACAGGGTGCATCCGCACACGATGGTCAGCGCAAAACCAGCTGGATGAAGGCCGCTTTCGCTGCCCGGTAGTCGGCGTCGCTGGCCCCCGCGTGCTGACGCTTGAGGGCGTTGTACTCGGCGACCCGGTGGGGGTCGGCGCGCAGTCGATCACGGAATGTCAGAAAGTCGCGTTCGTGGCGCGACCCTGCCGCGACCAGTTGCACGGCATGGTCGTGGGCCTCCAGCATGCACAGCATGGAGGTGCGCAAGGTGTCGGTCTTTTCGGTGTATCCGTCGTCGACCAGGACCATGCGGACGGCTTCGAGGTCTTTGGGGGCGACCAGCATGAGCACATCCAAATCGCCCTTGGAGACGGCACCAGGCAGGCTGGATGCACCGATGTGCTCGATTCGGGCCGTCGGCCAACGAGCGAGCAGGCGGTGGCGAACCTGCTCGAACTTCTGGCGCAAAAGCGGTTGGTAGTCGGCCGCTTCGTGCAAGGTGGGCATCAGCCGTCCATGCGCTTCTGGAACACCAGCCCCGCGTGCTCGCGCAGCGCGTGGAAGTGGATCTTGGGCCAGTTCTCTTGGATGGCGCGCAGCTCGGGCGCGTACTCCACCAAGATGGTCGGCGCGTCCACGGCGTCCAGGGCCATGCGGTGGTCGTTGGCGGCGATGAATTTCTTCAACTCGTTCTCGTCGTCGGCCGTGACCCAGCGCGCCACCTGGAAGCGGCAGGGCTGGATGCGGGCCTTGACGCCGTACTCGTGCTCCAGGCGGTGGGCCACCACTTCGAACTGCAGTTGGCCCACGGCGCCCAGCATCAGCACGCTGCCGGCCATGGGGCGGAAGACCTGGATGGCGCCTTCTTCGCCCAGCTGTTGCAGGCCGGCGCGCAGCTGCTTGGTCTTGAGCGGGTCGGCCACTTCCACGTTGCGGAACATTTCCGGGGCGAAGAAGGGCAGGCCGGTGAACTGCAGCGGCTCGCCTTCGGTCAGGGTGTCGCCCAGGTGCAGCACACCGTGGTTGGGGATGCCGATGATGTCGCCGCCGAAGGCCTCTTCCAGCAGCTCGCGGCGCTGCGACAGGAAGGACACCACGGTGTTGGGGCGGAAGTCCTTGCCCGTGCGCGTGACCTTGAGCTTCATGCCGCGCTCGAAGTGGCCGCTGGCCACGCGCACGAAGGCGATGCGGTCGCGGTGCGCCGGGTCCATGTTGGCCTGGATCTTGAACACCACGCCACTGAACTTCTTCTCGGTGGGCGCCACCACGCGCTGCAGCGCGGCGCGCTCGCCCGGGGGTGGGGCCAGTTCCACCAGGGCGTCCAGCACCTCGCGCACACCGAAGTTGTTGATGGCCGAGCCAAAGAACATCGGCGTTTGGTGGCCGGCGAGGAACTCGCTGTGCTCGAAAGGCGTGGCCGCCTCGCGCACGAGCTCCAGCTCGCCCTGGGCCTGGCCCCAGGCCATGCCGAAGCGGCTTTCGTGCGCGGGGTTGTCCAGGTCGGTGATCAGCTCTTCGTCGCCGCCAGCGCGGTCCTCGCCCGGGGCGAACACGCGCATGGTGCGGGCGCGCAGGTCCATCACGCCGCCGAACTGCTTGCCCATGCCCACCGGCCAGGTGAAGGGGCAGATGGCCATGCCGAGTTCTTGCTCCAGCTCGTCCATCAGGGCCAGCGGGTCTTTCACCTCGCGGTCCATCTTGTTGACGAAGGTGAGGATGGGCGTGTTGCGCGCGCGGCAAACCTGCAGCAGGCGGCGGGTTTGCGGCTCGACGCCGTTGGCGGCGTCGATGACCATCAGCGCCGCGTCCACGGCCGTCAGCACGCGGTAGGTGTCTTCGCTGAAGTCCTGGTGGCCCGGGGTGTCCAGCAGGTTGATGACGCAGTCGCGGTACTCCATCTGCATCACCGACGAGGCCACCGAGATGCCGCGCTGCTTCTCGATCTCCATCCAGTCGGAGGTGGCGTGGCGCGCGGCCTTGCGGGCCTTCACAGAGCCGGCGATCTGGATCGCGCCCGAGAACAGCAGCAGCTTTTCCGTCAGCGTGGTCTTGCCCGCGTCGGGGTGGCTGATGATGGCGAAGGTGCGACGGCGGCGCACTTCGCTGTCGAGGCGGGACAAATCGGTCATGAGGGGCAATCCGGCAGGGAACCCGGCATTATCGAGCCCCGGGTTTTCCCGAGATTGCCGCCAGAACGGGGGAAAGTCGGCAGGCGCGACGCCTTGCGCGCCGGCTAGCCTGCCAGGTTGTTGTTCGCGATCCCTGGCCCCCTGACATGACCGATGCCGTTTTGAGCCCTGCCGACGCCCGCCGCTGGGCGTGGTTGCCCCCCATCGGCACGCCCGGCTACTACGCGCTCTTGGTGGTGGTGGGCATGCTGGTGCTGGGGCCCTTGGGGGGCCTGGCGGCCAGCTACATGAACTTCGCCGTGGGCTTCTACGTCAACGCGCAGGTCATGGCCGGCATCTTGGGCTCCATCGTCACCCTGGGCTACGGCGCGGCCGGCCGGCACGGCGCCAACTACATGCAGACCATGGCCGCCAGCGTGGCCGGCATGATGGCCATGAGCTCGCTGCTGCAGGCGCGGGTGTGGATGGGCCTGCCGCCCGTGCCCACCTGGCAGATGGTGAGCTACATGCTGGCCATCGGCCTGCTCGGCTGCGGCATTGGCATGCTGTACACGCCGGTGCTGGTGGAGCGCATGAAGCTCACCTACCCCTCGGGCCTGGCCGTGGCCAACATCATCCGGGCGCTGACCGATCCGGTGCTGCTCAAGCAGTCGGTGGCGCGCTTGTTCGGCGGCATGGGCGTGGGCCTGGGCCTGGGCGTGGCCTCGGTGAAGGTGGCGGTGCTCGGCGCCATCGAGATGAGCGTGGCCACCTTCGGCGCCGGCCTCATCGTCGGCGCGCGCATCACCATCCCGGCCATCACCTCGGGCCTGCTCTTCTGGGCGCTGACACCAACCTTTGTCGAGATCGGCTGGCTCAAAGACGGCGAACCCTTCCGCAAGATCGCGTTCTTGATCGCGCTGGGCATGATCCTGGGCGCCACGGTCATCGACATCGCGCTCATCCTCTGGCAGGCCTTCCAGCGCCTGCGCGGCGTTGACCCCGATCCCCTGCCCGTGGCCGACGAAATGCGCGGCCCCCGCCACAGCGTGCCGCGCTTGTTGGCCTTTGTGGCCGCCAGCGCCGTGGCCGTGGTGGTCTGCGGCACGCAGTTTTTCGACGTGCCCCTGCTCTTCATGCTGATGGGCCTCGGCATGACGGCCGTGCTGGTGATGGGCAACGGCATCTCGGTGGGCATCAGCGACAGCAATCCCATCAGCTCGGCCTTCGTCGTCAGCGTCATCGTGTTCGCGCTGGCCGGCCTCACCGACCCCATGGTGGGTCTCATGGCGGCCACCGTGCTGTTGGTGGCCACCAGCATCGGCTGCGACATGCAGCAAGACCGCAGCACGGGCTGGCGCCTGGGCTCCAACCGCGCGCTGCAGTTCCGCTTCCAGGTCAGCGGCATCTTGGTCGGGGCCTTGTTGGCCGTGGGCATCGCCGAGCTGTTCATGGCCGCCTACCCCGTGCTGCGCCTGGACCAAACGGTGATGAGCGCCGACCAACAGCCGGCGCAATGGTCCTCGGCCATGACCTACAAGTTCGTGGGCGTGCTGCGCGGGCTGTCCGAGCCCAACCCGCACCAAACGGTGGCCATCTTGATCGGCCTGGGCTTTGGCTTCGGCGTCGAATTGGCGCGCAAGCTGCTCAAGCGCGCCGTGGCGTACCGCCGCTTCGTGGCCTCGGGCCGGGCCGGCTTTGTCACCGACTTCTGTGTCGACGCGCTGGTGCTGCCCAGCCCCTACGCCTTCAGCTTCGGCGGCTTCGTGAACCTGCCCACCTCCCTGTGGTTCGGGGCAGGCGGCATCGTCTCCAGCCTGTTCAACAGCCTGCGCCCGGCCCCCCAGGGCGACGGGACGCCCAGCGACATGAGCACCACCTCCCTGGTGGGCGGCGGCTTGATCGCCGGCGACGCCCTGGCCGCGCTGGGCTTGGGCGTGGCCGGCCTGTTGGCCCTGCTGTGAGCCCCCGACCATGACCGAGCGGCGACGTCTTCTTGCGGGCTTGGGGGCCTGGGCCTTCGCGGCGCCGGCGGCCTGGTCGCGCACCACGCACACGCCCGAGACGCAGGGCGATGCCACGGTGCGCATGCCCGGCCCGCCCGTGCACGTGGAGCGGCAAACCTTCTTCCAGGGCGAGTTGGCCCGCTTGGCGCTGGACAAGGCCGGGCACGCGGCCGACCCGCTGCGCCTCTTGTCCACGCAAACCTGGCCACGCCAGGTGCGCGAGTTGCGCGATGGGCACGCCGACGTGGCGCCCTTGCCCGCGCTGGACCCCGCGCTGTACGCGGAGTTTTCGCTGACGCGCGTGGACTTCCCCCTGCGGCGCGGCCTGCTGGGCGTGCGCCAGTTGGTGGTGCGGGCCGACCGCCTGCCCGAGTTCACCGCCTTGACGCACTTGAGCGACCTGCAACAGCGGCACCGCTTGGGCTACGGCCAGGATTGGGGCGACATGCCCTTGATGGCGCAACTGGGCTTCCAGGTCGTCACCGCGCGCAGCACCGACCTGCTGTACGCGGGGCTGCGCCAAGGCAGCCTGGACTTCCTCAGCCGCGGCCTGAACGAAACGCCGTCGGAGCTGCTGCGCTTCAGTGACCCCCAAGTCCCCTTGGCGGTGGTGCCGGGTGTGCTGCTCTTCTACCCCTTGGACGACTGTTTCTTCGTCGGCCCGCACCGGCCCCAGCTGCGTGCAGTGCTGATGGAGGGCCTGCAGCGGGCGCGGCGCGACGGGAGCTACCGGCGCCTGTTCCAACGCCACTTCGGCGCCTCGCTCGCGGCGGTCCGCGGCTCGCGCGTGTGGCAATTGCCAGGCTACCCGCAGCCGCCGGGGCTGTCGCTGCGCGACTACGACGTGTTGACGCGCTGGGGGGCCTGATCCCGCTCGGTGGCCGGAAGTAGGATCAAGGCCTTCCCCCGCCAAGGAGCTGCGATGAGCGACGCCCAGTTCAGCAAGTTCGTGCCCGGTTTCGACTTCCTGCAAGGCCTGATGAAGAACGCCGGCAGCAACTTGCCGGGCATCGGGGCCATCGGCCAGTGGGTCGCGCCCACGCTGAACCCGGAGGAGCTGGGCAAGCGCATCGAAGAGCTGCGCACCGTGCAGTTCTGGCTGGAGCAAAACGCCCGCATGCTGGCCGCCACCATCCAGGCGCTGGAGGTGCAGCGCATGACCTTGTCGACCCTCAAAAGCATGAACGTGCCCATGTCCGAGCTGAAGGAGGCGCTGAAGGTGCCCGACCTCAGCGGGGTGCCGGGCATGCCCGGCGTACCGCCGGGGGCGGCCTCGGCGGTGCAGGCCGGCAAGAAGGTCACGAAGAAGGTGGCCGGCGCCGCCCTGAAGGGCGCCACCAAGGCCGCAGGCAAGGCGGCGGGGGCGGCAGCCTCGGCGGCGGTTGGGGCCTCGGGCAAAGGCGCACCTGGCTTGGGCGTGGACCCGATGCAGTGGTGGGGCGCGCTCACGCAACAGTTCAGCCAAGTGGCCGCCAATGCGATGAAGGACAGCGCCACCGACGCCGCGAAGGGCCTGGCGCAGAGCCTGGTCAAACAAAGCATCGACGCCGCGGGCGACACCTTGCGCAAGGCCGCCAGCGTGCCCCAGGCCGTGGCCGGCAGCATGGCCAAGAGCCTGTCCACCCAGCGGGCCGAGGCCGAGGCGGCCGCTGCGCCCGCGCCGAAGGCCGCGCCGCGCAAGCGCGCGCCGGCCAAGCGCCGCTGATGCCCTGCTGATGGCCCTGGCTTCGACCGACGCGCCCGACCGCGCCGACCGCCAGCGCGCCTTGCTGGCCGCGCTGAAGCCGCACCTGCCGCCCGAGAGCCTGGTCTGGCGCGAGGCCCAACTCGCGCCCTTCGAGTGCGACGGCTTCACCGCCATGCGCGAGCGCCCGCTGGCCGTGGCCCTGCCGGCCACCGAGGACGAGCTCGTGGCCGTGCTGAAGGCCGCGCACCGCCTGGGCGTGCCCATCGTGCCGCGCGGCGCCGGCACCGGCCTGTCGGGCGGCGCCATGCCGCACGCCCTGGGCCTGAGCCTGGCCCTGAGCAAGTTCAACCGCGTGCTGGCCATCGACCCCCTGGCCCGCACCGCGCGCGTGCAGTGCGGCGTGCGCAACCTCGCCATCAGCGAGGCGGCCGCCGCGCACGGCCTGTACTACGCGCCCGATCCCAGCAGCCAGATCGCCTGCACCATCGGCGGCAATGTCAGCGAGAACGCCGGCGGCGTGCACTGCCTGAAGTACGGCCTGACGCTGCACAACGTCATCGGTCTCAAGGGCTACACGGTGGACGGCGAGCCGATCGAATTGGGCAGCATGGCCGGCGCCATCGACACCGCCGGCCCCGACCTGCTGGCCCTGGCCATCGGCAGCGAAGGCCTGTTGATGGTGGTGACCGAGGTGCTGGTGCGCCTGACCCCCAAGCCCGCGCTGGCCCGCTGCCTGCTGGCCAGCTTCGACGCGGTGACGAAGGCCGGCGAGGCCGTGGCCGCGCTCATCGCCGCGGGGCTTACACCCGCCGGCCTGGAGATGATGGACAAGCCGATGACCGCCGCCGTCGAGGCCTTCGTGCACGCCGGTTACGACCTGAACGCCGCCGCCATCTTGCTGTGCGAGAGCGATGGCGAGCCCGCCAGCGTGGAGGCCGAGCTGGCGCAGATGCGCGCCGTGCTGGAGCGCTGCGGTGCGACGCGCATCGAGGTCAGCCGCGACGAGGCCGAGCGCCTGCGCTTTTGGAGCGGGCGCAAGAACGCCTTCCCCGCCAGCGGCCGCCTGAGCCCCGACTACCTGTGCATGGACGCCTCCATCCCCCGCCGCCGCCTGGCCGAGATGCTGCAACGCATCGAGGCCATGCAGGGCGAGTGGGGCCTGCGCTGCGCCAACGTGTTCCATGCCGGTGACGGCAACCTGCACCCGCTGATCCTGTTCGACGCCAAAGACCCCGACCAAATCCGCCGCGCCGAGGGTTTTGGTGCGGCCATCCTGGAAACCGCGGTGGCCATGGGCGGCACCGTCACCGGCGAGCACGGCGTGGGCGTGGAGAAGCTCGGCTCGATGTGCGTGCAGTTCAGCGCCGAAGAGCTCAAGGCCTTCCACGGCGTGAAGGCCGCGTGGGACCCCAGCGGCCACCTGAACCCCGGCAAGGCCATCCCGCTGTTGAACCGCTGCGCCGAGGGCGGCAAGCTGTGGGTGCGCGGCGGCGTGCTGCCGCACCCCGAGCTGGAGCGCTTCTGATGCAAAGCATTGCCGACCGCCTGCGCGAGGCCAGCGCGCGGCAGCAGCCGCTGGAGCTCATCGGCCACGGCAGCAAGCGCTTTTACGGCGGGGTGCCGCTGGGCGCGCCCTGGCGCTTGGGGCAGGAGCCCGAGCTCCTCGGCGTCCGAGCGTTCGAGCCCTCCGAGCTTTACGTCACCGTCGGCGCCGCCACCCCGCTGCGCGAGCTGGAACACCTGCTCGCCCAACACGGCCAGCACCTGGCCTGCGAGCCCCCGCGCTTTGGCAACGAGGGCACCGTGGGCGGCCTCGTCGCCACGGGCTTGAGCGGCCCAGCGCGCCCCTACCAAGGCGCGGTGCGCGACCACCTGCTGGGCCTCACCCTCATCGACGGCCAAGGCCAGGTGCTGAAGTTTGGCGGCACGCTGATGAAGAACGTCGCCGGCTTCGACGTCAGCCGCCTGATGGTGGGCGCGATGGGCACGCTGGGCCTGATCGCCGAGGCCACCTTCCAAGTGGCACCGCTGCCGCAGGTGCAGGCCACGCTGCACTTCCACGCCGAGCACGACGACGCGCTGTACGCCATGAACCGCGCCGCCGCCCAAGGCTTCCCCTTGAGTGCCAGCGCCTGGTGGGACGGCGGCCTGCTGCTGCGCCTGGCCGGCAACGAAGCGGCCGTGGCCAGCGCCCGCCAGCGCCTGGGCGGCGAGGTGCTGCCTGCTGAAGCCGCCGACGCCTTTTGGGCCGGCCTGCGCCACCAAACCGACGAGTTCTTCGCCGGCGCCGTGCGCGCCATCCAAGCGGGCAGCGGCGTGGCCATCTGGCGCGTGTCGGTGCCGCCCACCGCGCCCCTGCTCAAGGTGCCCGGCGAGCAACTCATCGAGTGGGGCGGCGCCCTGCGCTGGCTCGTCACCCCGCTGGAAGGCGGGCGCATCCGCGACCTGGCCCGCCGTGCCGGCGGTCAGGCCACGTTGTACGCGGCGATGGACAAGCTCGGCCCGGTCTTCGAGCCGCCCTCGGCCGTGCTGGCGCCGGTGCTGGCGCGGCTGAAGGCGCAGTTCGACCCGGCGGGGGTGATCAACCCGGGGCGCTTGGCGGCCGACTGAGCCGGCGGTCGCCGGTCAACGGGGCAGCGGAGATGGCGGCTCGTGCGGCACCGCAGGTTCGGCCCGCGCCGGCGCCGCGGCGTCCCGCCGCAGCGCTGCGAACGGCCCGAACAGCCACGAGCGCACGGCGATGACCAGCGTGTAGGGCCGGCGTTGGTCGGGCGGCAGGCGCTGGTCGGCCAGGTGCTGCTGCGCGAAGTCCTGCGTCACGCGCTCCAGGCGCTCGTTGAAGGCCGTGATCAGGTTGTGGCCGATTTGGCCGTGCACCACCATCAGGCGCTCGCCCTCGCCGTCGAAGTCGCAGTCGAAGTAGTCGTCGACGGCGTGCTCGCGGAAGAAGCGCATCACCGGGCCGCCCGGGCGCCAGCGGAAGGTTTTGGCCACCAGCAGGCGGTAACGGTTCAGCGGGCGCAGCTCGATGAAACCCAAGCGGTCCAGGTGGGCGAGGTGGCCGATGGCCTCGGCCTCGTCGAAGTCGTAGGTCGTGATCACCTGCTCGAAGGGCCACTGCGACAGGCAGCAAATCGCCATCAAGAGCAGCTTGGGGTTCTTCACCACGGCCTGCTCTTGCTCCTCCGACAGCTCGCGCCGCAGGGGCTGCGCGTCGGCCACGCGGCGGGCCAGGTCGGCGAAGTCCATCTTCAGCACGCGCAGCACCTCGTCGATGCGCGACAGCGGCAGGTCGCCCTCGGTGGCGAACATGCGCTTGACGCTGCTCTCGGCCAGGTCCAGGTGCTGCGCCAGCTCGGCGTAGGTGATGCCGGCCAGCTTCAGTTCGGCCTTCAGCGCGGCGATGAGGTCACGGGTGCTCGACATGGGGCGCAGCGTAGCCCAGCGGCATTGCGCGCCGATTGATTCATAAACCGGAACAATGAATTGCGTTTGGCGGTTATTCCTTTATTCGGTGCGCTCAATCACAGTTCGCTCCACCGCAGCGCCGCTGCCCATCCCCAAGGAGCCACCCCATGAACCGCATCCCGCCCGTCACCACCCCCTCGCCCGAGCAGCAAGCCCTGTTCGACGCCATCCACGCCCAGTTGGGCGCGGTGCCCAACTTCCTGCGCGTGCTGGCCCACTCGCCCGACGCGCTGCGCGCCTTCTTGGGCCTGCACCACGTGGCCAACGCCGGCGCGTTGAGTCCGGCCACCCGCGAGCGCATCGCCCTGGCCTTGGCCGAAGGCAATGCCTGCGACTACTGCGTCAGCGCCCACACCGCCATCGGCCGCAAGGCCGGCTTGAGCGTCGACGAGATGCGCGCCAATCGCGAAGGCCGCAGCGCCGACGCGCACGCCTCTGCCGCCGTGGCCCTGGCGCTGGCGCTGAACGAGCATCGGGGCGCCATCAGCGCCGCCGAGCTGGCCGCCGCCCGTGCCGCGGGGTTGAGCGATGCCGAGGTGGTCGAGGTCATCACCCACGTGGGCATGAACCTGCTGACCAACATCGTGGGCAAAGCCAGCCAGGTCGAGATCGACTTTCCCAAGGTGGCGCTGCTGAGCGCCGTGGCCGCCTGACCCCCTTCTTCTGACTCTGCTTCTTTTGGAGAACCCCATGACCCGCAACTTCCTTTCCGCCTCCTTGCGCGCTTTGGCCTTGGCCACGTCCCTCACCGCCGTGCTGGCCCCGAGCGCCTGGGCCTTCGACGAAAGCTCCACGGCCGCCGTGAACGTGGACGCCCAAAGCCTGGCCCTGCGCGGCCACGACGTGGTGGCCTACTTCTTGGACGGCGCACCGCGCTTGGGCACGGCGGCCTTCACCGCACGCCACGAGGGCGTGGAGTACCGCTTCGCCAGCGCCGCTCACCGCGACGCCTTCGTGGCCCACCCCGCGCGTTACCTGCCGCAATTCGGGGGCTTCTGCGCGATGGGCGTGGCCTTGGGCCGCAAGCTGGATGGCGACCCCACCGTGTGGCGCGTCGTCGACGGCAAGCTCTACCTGAACGTCACGAAAGAAGTGCAGGTCAAGTGGCTGAGCGACGTGCCCGGCCACCTGAAGGCCGCGCGCGAGCAATGGCCCGCGCTGCAGCACCGCGCCCCGCGCGACCTGTAAAGCCAGTCTCACAGGAGTGCCCCATGAGCCGCGCCTTCAGCGACCTGGCCTTCACCCCCACCGTGCGCGACTGGCAGGCGCGGCAGGGCAGCCGCGCGGCCTACGCCAAGTTCGACGCCCCCGAGGCCGCGCCCAACGACCGCTTGGGCGAGGCCGAGGCGGCCTTCGTGGCGGCGCGCGACCACTTCTTCATGGCCACGGTGGGCGAGACCGGCTGGCCCTACCTGCAGCACCGGGGCGGCCCCGTGGGCTTCCTGCGGGTGCTGGACCCGCAAACGCTGGGCTTTGCCGACTACCGCGGCAACCGCCAGTACATCAGCGCGGGGAACCTGCAGGGCAACGACCGCGTGAGCCTGTTCCTGCTGGACAGCGTGCAGCGCCGCCGCCTCAAGCTTTTGGGCCGCGCGCGCGCCGTGGGTCCCGACGAGCCGGACTTGCTGGCGCAGCTGGTGCTGCCCAGCACGCGGGCGGTGGTCGAGCGCGGCTGGGTGATTCGCGTCGAGGCCTGGGACTGGAACTGCCCGCAGCACATCACGCCGCGCTACACCGCCGAGGAGGTGGCGGCGCTGGTGGACGCCGCGGTCGAGCGGCGCGTGGCCGAGGCGCTCAGCGCAGGGCCGGGTCCTCGCGCAGCAGGCTGACGGCCAGGTCGATGAAGGCGCGTGCCTTGAGCGAGGCATGGCGGCCTTCGCGGTGCACCACGTGCACCGGCAAGGGCGGGGGCTCGAAGGCGGTCAGCACCGGTTCCAGCCGGCCCTGGGTCACCGCGTCCTGCACCTGGTACGACAGCAAGCGCGTCAGCCCGAAGCCGCCTACGGCGGCGGACAAGGCGGCGTCGTTGCTGGTCGTGGTCAGGCGCGGCTGCAGGGCCACGGTCTGCACCTCGCCGTCGCGCTCGAAGCGCCATTGCGGCTGCGGGCTGACCCCGCTGGCGGCCACCAGGGTGTGGCGGGCCAGGTCCTCGGGCCGCTCGGGGCGGCCCCTCGCGGTCAGGTAGCTGGGCGCGCCGACGACCACGCGCCGCACTTGGCCCACGCGCACCGCTTGCAAGCTCGAGTCGGGCAACTCGCCGATGCGCACGGCCACGTCCACCCCTTCTTCGACCAGGTTCACCACGCGGTCCAAGAACCAGCAGGCCACCTGCACCTGCGGGTAGCGATCGAGGTACTGCGTGACCACCGGCGTCACGTGCCGCGCGCCGAACAGGGCCGGCGCCGTCACGATGAGCGAGCCTTGCGGCGTGCCGTGCAGGCCGCTGACCGACTCGTCGGCTTCGGCCCAATCGGCCAGGATGCGCTTGCAGTCTTCGGCGTAGCGGCGGCCGGCCTCGGTGAGTCGCACCACGCGCGTGGTGCGCGTCAGCAGGCGCACCGCCAAGTGGGCTTCCAGCTCGTTCACCGCCCGCGTGACGGCGGGTGGCGACAGGCCCAAGCGCCGCGCCGCGCCGGCAAAGCTCAGCGCATCGGCCACGGCCACGAAGGCCTTGATCTGGTGCAGTCGGTCCACGCGCCCCTCCCGGGCCTGGTGCTGTGGGGAAGGTCGACAGCGTAGCCGCCCCCAACCGCCCGCCGGTGCCGCCCGGCGATACCGGCCGGCGCACGCGTCGGCACCCGGGCCAAAGGCTTTGACCCCCGCGACGGCCGTCGACACGATGCGCCCACCTCAACTGCTGGAGCGCAAGTCCTCCCATGAACACCCCCTCTTCGATGCCGCACCTCCGCCGTGACACCAAGGCCTGGCAAGTGCAGGTCTGGATCTCCTTCGGCGTCGCGGTCGTGCTGTGCGGCTCGGGCCTGGCCTACCTCCCCGTGGCGCCCATCGAGCGCGCCTTCATGGTGATGGCCTACGTGTTCTGTTTGTGCACGGTGTTCGCGCTGGCCAAGTACGTGCGAGACCGCCACGCGCACCTGCCCGAAACCCCGGCCTGGGGCCTGGTGGTCTGGGGCGGTTTCGGCTGCGCGATGGGCCTGACCGGCTGGGGCCTGTCGCAGCTGAGCGTGCAACCGCCCTACGCCGCCTTCTTGGTGGTGTCGTGGTTGTTCTTGATTTCCTCGGCCTTCACCTTGGCCAAGACCCTGCGTGACGCGCACGAAGCCTTGATGGCCGAGCGCGCCTGAACTTCGAAGGAGTGATGAGCATGAAACGCATGTCGATCTCGTTGGTTTCCGCGGCCATTGCTGCGGCCTTGACCCTCACCGCGGTGCCTGCGCGGGCCCACGGTGAGCTGTCCGAACTCAGCGCGCTGTCGGCCTTGCCGGTGGCGGTGTCGGTGGCCGCCCCCGTTGCCATCCTCAGCGGCGGCGTGGCGCTCACCGTGGTGAGCGTGCAGGTCAGCGCCGCCGGCACCGTGTGGGTGGTGGAGCGCGCCAGCGACGGCGCCCGCGCCAGCATCCGCTTCGCCGGGCGCGTGGCCCAGTCGGCGCTGTTGTCGGTGGGCACGGCGGTGACCGTCACCGTCGTGTCGACGGGCACGGTGCTGTCGGTGGCGGGGCAGGCCATCGCCTTCATCCCCAGCGCCATCGGCGAGGCCTTGCTCTACAACGAGGCCATCACCCGATGAGCCCCGCCTTGCGCCGCGTCGCCGCCGGGCTGGCGATGGCGCTCGCCCTGGCCACGGCCCACGCCGGGCGCCCCTGCGAAGAGCGCCCACCCACCGTGCACGCGGTGAGCCAGGGCCTGGCCCTGGGCGAGCGCACCGCCCGCGCGCTGGACGCCAGCGGCGCCGAGGTCGTGCTGCTCGCGCGGGCCGGGCAGGACCTGAGCCAGTACCACCTGCGCTGGTCGCACCTGGCCTTTGCCTACCGGGTGAAGCCGGCCGAGGGCGAGGTGCCCGGCACCTGGCGCGTGGTGCACAAGCTGAACCATTGCGGCAGCGACCGTGCTGGCGTGTTTCGCCAGGGCCTGGGCGACTTTTTCTTGGACAGCCCGCACCGCTATGAGGCCGCCTTCACCGTGCTGCGGCCCGATGTGGCCCAGCGCCTTCGGCCCTTGCTGGACGACAACGCGGGCCTGGCCCGCTGGCACGAGCGCCGCTACAGCGTGGTGAGCTACGCCTGGGGCACGCGCTACCAACAAAGCAACCAGTGGCTGACCGAGACCCTGGCCGGCGCCCTGGCGCCCGAGGCCGTGGACCGCGAGCGTGCCCAAGCTTGGCTGCGCTTGCAGGGCTACGAGCCCACGCGCCTGCGCATCGGCGCCCTCACGCGCTTGGGCGGCCGCATGACCAAGGCCAACGTCGCCTTCGACGACCACCCCAGCCACCTGCGCTTCAGCGACCGCATCGACACCGTGACCGCCGACTCGGTGTTTGCCTGGGTGTCGCGCAGCGGCTTGGGCACGCCAGAGCGCACGGTTCGCTGACGACAATCGCCCGCCAAACCCGGGAGCCGGACCTTGAGCCAAGAACACCCCAGCCAGTTTGCGTTGATGGCCCAGCGGCGCTTTGCGCCCTTCTTTTGGACGCAGTTCCTGGGCGCCGCCAACGACAACCTGTTCAAGTTCGCCTTCACGGTGCTGGTGACCTACCAGCTGTCGGTGAGCTGGCTGCCGCCGGCCATGGCCGGCTTGGTGATCGGCGCGGTCTTCATCCTGCCCTTCGTGCTGTTCAGCGCCACCTCGGGGCAGCTGGCCGACAAGTTCGACAAGCGCGCGCTGATGCGCGGCATCAAGAGCTTCGAGGTGGCCATCATGGTCATCGGCTGCTACGGTCTGTACGCCAAGGCCGTGCCGGTGATGCTGGGCTGCATCTTTTTGCTGGGCCTGCACAGCACCCTGTTCGGGCCGGTGAAGTACGCCTACCTGCCCGAGCACCTGCGCCCCGACGAGCTGACCGGCGGCAACGGCATGGTGGAGATGGGCACCTTCGTCTCCATCTTGCTGGGCAACATCCTGGGCGGCGTGCTCATCGCCATTCCCGAGGTGGGCGTGCACTACGTGGCCTGGGGCTGCCTGGCCTTTGCCCTCGTCGGCCGCCTGGTGGCCCAGGCCCTGCCCGAGACGCCGGCCAGCGACCCCAACTTGCGCATCAACTGGAACCCCTTCAGCGAGACCTGGCGCAACCTGTTGATCGCCCGCGAAAGCCTGGTGGTGTTCCGCTCGCTGCTGGGCATCTCGTGGATGTGGTTCGTGGGTGCCGTGTTCCTGGGCAACTTCCCCGCCATCGCCAAGGACGTGGTGCACGGCAACGAGCAGGTGGCCTCGCTGCTGCTGGTGGTGTTTTCGGTGGGCATCGCCATCGGTTCGCTGCTGTGCGAAACGCTGAGCCGCCGAATGGTCGAGATCGGCCTCGTGCCCCTGGGCTGCCTGGGCATGACGGTGTTCGCCGTGGACCTGTACTTCGCCTGCACGGCGCTGCCGGTGCACACCGGCGCGGCCTTCACGCTGCGCGAGTTCGTCGCCGCACCGGGCCACGCCCGCGTGATGCTGGACCTGGCCTTGATCGCCCTGAGCGCCGGCCTGTACAGCGTGCCCATGTACGCGCTGATTCAGTTGCGGGCGCAGCCCACGCACCGCGCGCGGATCATCGCGGCCAACAACATCCTCAACGCGCTGTTCATGATCGCCGCCAGTGTCATCGCCGGCGCCATGCTGTCCAGCGGCTTCACGGTGCCGCAGCTGTTCTTGGCCATTGGCATCGCCAACGCGGTGGTCGGCGCCTACATCTTCCTGGTGGTGCCCGAGTACCTGCTGCGCTTCATCGCCTTCGTGCTCAGCCACACGATCTACCGCCTGCGCCTGAAGGGCGAGCAGCACATTCCCACCGAGGGCCCGGTGCTGCTGGTGTGCAACCACGTCAGCTTCATCGACGCCGTGCTGCTCATGGCCGTGAGCCCGCGCCCGGTGCGCTTCATCATGGACCACCGCATCTTCCGCATCCCCGTGCTGGGCTGGCTGTTCAAGCTGGTCAAGGCCATCCCCGTGGCCTCGCAGAAGGAAGACCCCGTGGCCTACGCCAAGGCCTTCGAAGCCGCCTCGCAGGTGCTGCGCGAGGGCGATGTGCTGGCCATCTTCCCCGAGGGCGGCATCACCCGCGACGGCACGCTGCAGCCCTTCAAGGCCGGGCTGATGAAGATCTTGGAAACCGACCCCGTGCCCGTGGTGCCCATGGCGCTGAAGAACCTGTGGGGCTCGTTCTTCAGCCGCGCCGAGGGCGGCACCGCCATGGTCAAGCCCTTCCGCCGCGGCCTGTTCAGCCGCGTGGAGGTGGTGGTGGGCGAGCCCGTGCCGCCGCAGCAGGTCAGCCCGGAGGGCCTGCGCCAGCGCGTGGCCGCTTTGTTGGACGGCTGAGATTTCATGCAAGCACCATTGACCATCCACGTGGACTACAGCCTGCGCGCCTACCGGGCCGTGACCACCGAGCGCTGGACCGAGGCCATAACGGAAGCCGGCGAAAAAATCGGCCGGCCGCTGAACCGGTGGGAACGGGCCGCGTCTCTCGGGTTTTGGCAGCTGGTCGTGCCCCTGGTGTGGTGGCGCAAGCGCCGCAGCATGGGGCACTGCCTGTTCCGGTTGGACGCTGAGGGCCTGACCCGCGACAGCGACGGCTTTGGTCCGCAAGGTCTTCCATGGTCGGGCTTCCGACGCGCGCAGGCGTTGCCTTCGGGCTGGTTGTTCCACACCGAACGCAGCGCCATGTTCATCCCCAAAGAGTGCGTGGACGCGGCGCAGGAGGAGGCGCTGATCTCGCTCGTTCCGCCGGCGCTTTGGACTGCGCCGACCTGATGCACGCGCTGCGCACCGCTCGCCTGCTGCTGCGCGCGCCGCACGCCGACCTGGCCGAGGCGGTGGCCGACTTCCTGCGCCGCAACAGCGAGCACTTCGCCCCCTGGGACCCGCCCCGCCCGGCGGGCCTGCACACCGCCGCGCACCAGCGCGAGCTGCTGGCCAGTCAAGCGCTGGCGCAGGCCAACGGCAGTGCCTACCGCTGGTTCTTGACGCGGCACGACGCGCCCCAGGTCGTGATCGGCTCGGCCTCGCTCAGCAACGTGGCGCGCGGCCCGCACCAGGGCGCCTCGCTCGGCTACGCGCTGGACGCCGCCCACCAAGGCGCCGGCCTGATGCACGAGGCCCTGCAGGCTGTCGTCGGCGAAGCCTTCGGGCCGCTGAACCTGCACCGCCTGCAGGCCGCCTACCGCCCCGAGAACGCGCGCAGCGCCGCCGTGCTGCAGCGCCTGGGCTTTCGGCCGCTGGGGCTGGCACGGGACTACCTGTTCATCGATGGCGCCTGGCGCGACCACCTGCTGACCGAGCGGACCAACCCGGACTTCGTGCGTCCGCCGGAGTGGGGCCCATGAGCGTGCGCGCGCCCCGAGGCGCTCCCTGGCTGGCCTTGGCCCTGGGTGCCCTCAACGTGTTGCTGGTGCAGCTCATCGTGCAGCAGGCGCTGGGCTTGGACCTGCTGGGCGCCGTGGCCTGGCTCCTGCTGCCCGTCGGGACGCTGCTGGGCAGCGGCGCGGCCATGGCGGGCTTCGTCTGGGTGGCGCGCCAGCGCGCCTACCGGGCGGACCGGTGGGACCTGGTGCTGTTGGCCGCCGTGGGCTTGGCCCTGCCGGGGCTCGCGCTGGGGGTCCAGCACGCTTGGATCTTTTGGGACGTGCCTGCCGCATGGACCTGGGCCCAGTTCAAGGGGCATGCGGTGCTGGCCATCGAAGGCGCGCAGTCCTTCGTTTGGGTCCCCGAGCACGGGTTCTACGCGTCGGCGCTCGGCAGCCTGGGGTGGGCGGTGCTGGTGCCCAAGCTGGCCACCGCCTTGGCCGTGGCCAAGATCGCGCACAGCGCGAGCGGCGGCGGGTCGGACTTCCCCGGCCGCGACGGGTTCACAGCGCCGCGCTGAGGCTCGCCTGAAGCAGGCGCCCCGGGCGCTCGACGTAGAGCCCGCTGCCGCGCAGCTCGAAGCTGCGGTGGTTCAGCGCGTTCGTCATCAGCACGCGGGCCGTGAGGGCTTGGGGCCCGAGCTGGAAGGTCCAGCGGGCGCCCAGGTCGAGCTCGGTCAGCGCCGGCAGGTTCACGCGGTTGTCGCGCGTGGCGGTGATGGGGCCGGTGTGGGCCAGGCCCAGGTCGAAGGCGGCGCCGCCCAGCGCGGCGGGGCGCCACACCAGGTTCAGGCGGCCGCTGCGTTCGGCTTGGCCCACGGGGCGCTCGCCCACGCGGCCCAGGCGCACGGCCTCGCCGCTGACGCGGGGGCGCATCAGCACGGCGCCGGTGACCAGCTGCCACTCGGGGGACAGCGCGCCGCTGAGCGACAGCTCCACGCCGCGGTGGCGCACCTCGCCCAGCTCGGTGAAGAGGTTGGCGGCGTCGAGGTTGTAGTAGGGCTTGCGCACGTCGAACACGCCGGCCACCAGCTTGAGACCGGGCGTGGCCTGCCAGCGCAGGCCGGCGTCGCGCTGCGTGGTTTGCAGCGCGGGCATGGCCTGGTTGCGGTTGCTGGCGTTGGCCGGGGCCACGCCGCTTTCTTCCAGGCCTTGCGTGAAGCCGGCGTAAACCGCCAGCGTGGGGCTCAAGTGCCAGGCGCCGTTGGCCATGGGCAGCCAGGGTTGGCTGGCGGTGGCGGCGCGCGGGGTGCCCGATGCGGAGGGGCTTTGCACCGTCTTGCGGTAGTCGCTGCGCTGCAAGGCCACGCTGGCCTCGACCTGGCGCGCCCACTGCAGGCCATAGGCCAAGCCGCCGCTGCGCTGCAGCACGCGGTCGTGCGTGCGCTCGCCAAAGGCCCAGCTGGGCTGAGAGGGCTCGAAGGGCGCGTAGATGGCCATGCGGCCGTAGTCCAGGCTCTGCGAGCCGCCCACCAGGCGGGTGCGCGAGCGGCCGCTGGCCTGCAGGCTCAGGCGGTGCTGCCAGTCGCCGTCCGCCCAGTGGCGGGTCAGGCGCAGCTCGCCGCTGTCGGATGCGACCTTGGACGGCGGGTCCTTGATCACGCGGCGCAGGCCCGTGCCGTCGGGCTGCAGGTCCAGCATCAGGTTGGCGAAGCTGGCGCGGTCGTCGAACTCGGAATGGAACAGGCCCAGGCGCAGGGTCCAAGCGGGATCGAGCGCATGGCGCAACAGCAGGCCGCGGTTCAAGCCCACGCCTTGGTAAGCCGCCCAGCTGGGGCCTTGGAACTGGCGAGGCGGGCTGAAAGGCGGCAGGCCGGCGTAGCCGGGTTGCAGCAGGGGGCCGATCTGGTCGTGCGTGGTGTCGGTGCGGGCCCAGAACACCGTGGCGTCGGTGTGGGTGTCGGGCCGCCAGCGCAGGGCCAGCGCGGCGGTGGTGTTGTTGGCGTCGGTGCCGTTGCCGTACTCGGTGTGCGTGGCCTGCACGCCGCCTTGCACCGACCAGCCCGCGCCCAGCGGCCGGCTGCCGTCCAGCTCCACGTAGCGGCCGCCCCAGGCGTCGCCGCCCACGGCCAGGTCCACGCTGGCGCGCTCGCCCGGGCGGCGCAGGCGCACGTCCACCACGCCGGTGGGCGCCGGAAAGGCCTGGCCCTGCGCGCTCAGGCCCACGCGGATGGCCTGGGCGCCGCGCAGGCGCTGCGGCAGGTTCCACACCTGGTCGAAGTACAGGCCTTCGATGCGCACATTGCCCGCGGCCGTGGGCGAGAAGCCGCGCACGCTGCTCGCCGAGTACAGGCCGATGCTTTCGCGGCCCACGCTGGTGCCGAAGGCGTCGTCGGCGGCGGACACGGCGGCGCCTTGTGCGGCGGCCAACGCGGGGCCAATCAAGAGCAACAGCGGAGCGAAACGGGGCACGGTGGGCAAGGCAGGAACGGGGCGCGGCAGTGTAGGCAGCGGCGCCGTGAAACTTTTTTGCGGTGGGCGGCGTAAGGATGTCGTGGGTCGGTCGACTCATGCTCAGACCGAACGATGCAACCCCCAAAGCGCCGGACGGCCTGCCCTTCCCACCTCATCCTTTTTGGAGATTCCCATGAGCACCAAGACCGCCGCTTCCTTCGCCATGACCGCCGCCCTGCTGGCCTTGTCGGCCTCCGCCTTCGCCGCCGACGCGCCCAAGGGCTCGACGGGCAAGGCCATCGCCGCCAACGACAAGGTGCATTGCTACAACGTGCACGACTGCAAGGGCAACAGCGACTGCAAGACCACCGAGCACAACTGCAAGGGCCAAAACGGCTGCAAGGGCCACGGCTTCAAGGCCAAGACCGCGATGGAATGCCTGAAGGACGGCGGCACCATCGGCGACATCAAGGCCTGATCGCGTCACGAACCCAGCTGCGCCGGGCGGGTCCTGGCGCAGCGCTGTGGGCGACCCCATGAACGCTTCCATCGCCCAATGCGGCACCGGCTTCGGCCTGGGCCTGCGCACCGCGCACTACGCCGACTTCTTGGCGGCGCCCCAGCCCGTGGACTGGCTGGAAATCATCACGGACAACTATTTGGTGGAGGGCGGCAAGCCACTGCAGGTGCTGGACCGCCTCCGCCGCGACGTGCCCATGGCGATGCACGGCGTGGCCATGTCCCTTGGCGCCGCCTCGGGCCTGGACCGCGCTTACCTGGCGCGCGTGAAGGCCCTGGCCGACCGCGTCGAGCCCCTGTGGGTGTCGGACCACCTGTGCTGGATCGGTCCCGGTCCCGAGCAGCTGCACGACCTCTACCCCTTGCCCTACACCGACGAGGCCGCGCGCCTCGTGATCGACCACATCCGCCAGGCGCAAGACGCCTTGGGCCGCCGCCTGGTGATTGAGAACGTGTCCAGCTACTTGGACTACCGCGCCTCGGCGCACAGCGAGTGGCAGTTCTTGAGCCACATCGCCAACGAGGCCGATTGCCTGCTGCTGCTGGACGTGAACAACGTGTTCGTCAGCAGCGTGAACCACGGCTTCGACCCCTTGAGCTACCTGCGTGCGCTGCCGGCGCATCGCATCCAGCAGATCCACCTCGCCGGGCACTCGCCCGCGCGCGAAGGCGATGGGCTGCTGATCGACACCCACGACCACCCCGTGGCGCCCGAGGTTTGGGCCCTGTACCGCGAGGCCCGCCGCCTGTTCGGCCCCGTGGCCGCCATGATCGAGCGCGACGCCGACATCCCGCCGCTGCCCGAGCTGCTGGCCGAGCTGGCCGTGGCGCGACGGCACGCGGCCGAGGTGGATGCGCAAGGCGCTGGGGTCGTGCCCGTGACACCGGCGCCGCCTTTGGAGTTCGGTCGCCAAGCTGATGCGCCCGACCTCGGCACGACCCAACGTCGTGTGGCCGACCACGTGCTGTCCGAGGCCCTGCCCGCCGAGCGCCCCGACGCGGCCGCGCTGCTGCGCGCGCCCGCCGGCGCCGACCCGCTGCAGCGCCTGGGCGTCTACCACCACGCCTACCGCGCCCGCCTGGCCGAGGTGCTGGCCGACACCTTCGCCAAGACGGCCCGCTTCATGGGCGACGAGCTGTTCCACGCCGAGGCCACCGCCTTCGCGCCGCAGCACCCGCCACGCGCGCGCAGCCTCAACCGCTACAGCGAGGCCTTTGTCGCCCACTTGGCCGCGCGCTACCCGCACAACCCCGAGCTGGCCGAGTTGGCCCAGCTGGACTGGGACCTTCGCACCGCGTTCGACGGCCCCGACGTGCCCGCACTCGACGCCGCGGCGGCGCAGGCCGATGCCGAGGGCGTGTGGCTGCAGCGCGCGGCGCCCTTGCATCCCAGCGTTCGCCTGCGGCCGATCACGACCAACGTCGTGAGCCTGTGGAAGGCCATCGAGGCCGACGAGGAGGTGCCGCCGGTGGTGGCCCTGAGCGAGCCCACTTGGCTCTTGGTGTGGCGGCAAGGGCTGCGGCCGCACTTCCAGACGGTGGACGCGGGGTTGGCGGCGTTCCTGTCTGGTTTGCGCGCTGGCGCCAGCGTGACCGGGGCGTGTGAGGTGCCGGAGGTGCTGGCGTGGCTCGATGCGCCAGAGCGATTGGCGGGGTGGTTGCAGGGGGCGTTGGGGGAGGGGTGGCTTCGAGGGGATTGACTCGCTGTTTGTGAGAGCCCGCAGGGGGTTCCACCCCCTGCACCCGGGCTTCTTTTGTCTTGTCAAAAGAAGCCAAAACCGCCCGCCCCGGCAGCCTTCGCCCCCGCCGGTGGCGGGGGTTCCCTGTGCTGCTCGCCAAGCCCGGCCCGCCCGAAACTCCCTTCGTTCGCTGCGCTCACTGCGGTCAGACAGTCGGGCGGAGTCAGTTCACGAAGCGCGCTGACGCGCGCGCCGGACTCGGCTGTGCTGCTCGGCTCGTCAAACGGGGCGAACAGCCGAACAGCCAGCAGCCGGGAAACGGCGCAACGCTCCGCAGTCCGGGCTGTTCCGGCTGTTTGCCCCGTTCGGAGGCGCCGAGCAGCGCAGTGCAGGGGGGACGCGCGCGAAGCGCGCTTCAAGCTCTGACCCGGGATTGCTGTCTGACCGCAGTGAGCGCAGCGAACGCAGGGAGTTCAATCCCGCAGCCCCCCGGAACGAGCAGCGCAGGGAACCCCAGCCGAAGGCTGGGGCGCTGGAGCCGGGGCGGGCGCTTTTCCCCCCTTTTGGCAAGACAAAAGGGGGTCGGGTGCAGGGGTGAAGCCCCTGCGGGCTGCAACGCAGAAGAAGCACCGGCACCTGTCATTGATTCGAACTGAACACACCCAACAGCGCCACGAGGGGGCCGCGGGGCCCCAGGCCCCAGACAATCCGCCCCCCATGCCCGTCTCCCCCGCCGACCTGCACCGCGACCTCGACGCGCTGTACGACACCCTGATCGCCACCGTCCCCGGCGCCACCCCGCGCGCCGGGCAACGCGAAATGCTGCTGGCCATCGGCGACGCCCTGGCCGAGGCCGCCTTCGAGCCCGAGGCCCCCACGCGCGTGGCCGTGATCGAGGCCGGCACCGGCGTGGGCAAGACGCGCGCCTACCTCGCCGCCGCCATCACCCTGGCGCGCCGCGCGGGCGTCAAGGTTGTCGTCAGCACCTCCACCGTGGCGCTGCAAGAGCAAGTCATCGGCAAGGACCTGCCCGAGCTGGGCGACGCGCTGGAGGTGGCGCCCACCGTGGCCCTGCTCAAGGGCCGCGGCCGCTACCTGTGCCCGGTGAAGTTGGAGCAGGCCTGCACCGGCGAGCAAGTGGGGCTGGCCGACCTGGCCCCGCCCGGCGACGAAACCGCCGAGCCCGAGCCCATGACCACGTTGCCGATCGAGCGCTGGCAGGCGCTGCGCCAGCGCTGGGACACCGGCCAGTGGGACGGCGAGCGCGACAGCCTGGGCCCCGACGACCTTGTGCAGTGGCACGCCATCGCGGCCGATCGCATGAGCTGCACCAGCCGCCAGTGCCCCAAGTTCCACCACTGCCCCTACTTCGACGCCAAGCGCGCCGCGGCCAAGGCCGACGTGCTGGTGGCCAACCACGACCTGGTGCTGGCCAGCCTGCGCAGCGACGCCAGCAGCCTGCCCAGCGGCGACCGCGCCATCTTCGTGTTCGACGAGGGCCACCACCTGGCCGAGACCGCGCTGGCCCACTTCGCCTGCGAGGCCACGCTCAGCGACCGCCGCTGGCTGCAGCGCCTGGAAAAGGCCCTGGTGCACGCCGCGCAGCTGCTGCGCTACCCCGGGGGCTTCGACGGCTGCGGCTCGCCCTTGAGCCAGGCCCTGGACGAGCTGATGCGCGCCGTGATGGCCGAGGCCGGCTGGGGCGCGGTGAGCGAGCTGCAGGAAATGGGGCGTGGCACCCAGGCCCCCGCGCGCGTGCGTTTCGAGCACGGCCTGCTGCCCGCCGCCCTCGTCGGCCCCTGGCAGGCGGTGCGCGACTGCGCGCAGCGCCTGCACGACAAGGCCACCGAGTTCTCGGCCTTCCTCAAGGCCGAGCGCGCCGCCGACGACACCCTGGGCCCGCTCATCGCGCTGCAGGTGGCCGAGATCGGCCCGCCCTTCAAACGCCTGGCCGACGTGCTGGAAACCGCCCAGCTCACCCTGAGCGAACCCGACGAGGGCGAGCCCCCGGTGGCCAAATGGCTGGACTTCAGTTTGGGCGGCGCGCACCTGCGCGTCACCGCCCGGGCCTGCCCCTTGCTGGCCAGCAGCGTGCTGCGCCGCCACCTGTGGCCCGCCATGCGCGCCGTGGTCGTCACCTCGGCCACGCTCAAGGCCCTGGGCCGCTTCGACCACTTCCTGCGCGAGACCGGCCTGAGCGGCAAGCCCCACGTGCTCACGCGCGAGGTCAGCAGCCCCTTCGACCACGCGACCCAGGGCAAGCTTGTCGTCGTGCCCACCCGCGCCAGCCCCAAGGCGGCGCAAGAGCACACCGCCGAGGTGGCGCGCCTGATGCTGCAAGACTGGAAGCAAGTGCAACGCGGCGCGCTGGTGCTGTGCAGCAGCTGGGTGCAGCTCAACGCCATCGTGGCCGCCGCACCGGCGCACGTGCGCGAGCAGATGCGCGTGCAAGGCGAGGGCCCGCGCGACTGGCTGCTGCGCGAGCACCGCGCGGCCGTGGCGCGCGGCGAGCGCTCCATCCTGGTCGGCCTGCAAAGCTTCGGTGAGGGCCTGGACCTGCCCGGCGAGCTGTGCGAGTGGGTCTTCGTGCCCAAGCTGCCCTTCGCCAGTCCCGACGACCCCGTGGCCGAGGCCCGCGCCGAGTGGCTGCAGGTGCAAGGACGCAGCCCCTTCGTCGAGTCCGTGGTGCCCGCCACCGCCGTGCGCCTGGCGCAGTGGCTGGGCCGTGGCATCCGCAGCGAAACCGACCACGCCACGCTCGTTTGCTACGACGGCCGCCTGAGCGGCACCGCCTTCGGCCGCCAGATGCTGGCCGGCCTGCCCCCGTTCACGAAGGTGGAGCGACGCGACGGCGTCGAGACGCCCATCGTGCTGCCGAAAGTGAACCCCTGAGGACGATCCCATGAGCCTCTTCATCGGCCACGGCGCGCCCACCTTCGCGCTGGAACCCGGGCCTGAGGGCGCCGCCTTGCGCGCCTGGGCCCAAGCCCGCCCGCGGCCTGCCGCCGTGTGCGTCGTCTCGCCGCACTGGATGACGGCCGGCTTCGAAGTCGGCACCGTGGCCCAGCCCGAGACGATCCACGACTTCGGCGGCTTCGGCCCCGAGTTGGAGGCCCTGCAGTACCCCGCGCCGGGGCACCCCGCGCTGGCGCAGCGTGCCATCGATCTGTTGACCGCGGCGGGCGCGCAGCCCCGCGCCGACGCGCACCGCGGCCTGGACCATGGCGCCTGGGTGCCGCTGATGCACCTCTACCCCGAGGCCGACGTGCCCGCCTTCCAGGTCTCGCTGCCCGCGCGCATCGACGGCCAGGGTGGATCCATGGCCTTCGCCCTCGGCCGCGTGCTGGCCCCGCTGGCCGACGAGGGCGTGCTCGTCATCGGCAGTGGCAGCCTCACGCACAACCTGCGCGATCTCCGCGCGCCCGGCAGCCCCGAAGCGCCCCACGCCCGCGCCTTCGTCGAGCACGTGATGGCCCTGCTGGCCGCGCGCGACGAAGCCGGCCTGCAGGCCCTGTGGCCCAACGGCCTCGGCGCAGGCTTGGCCCGCCAAGCCCACCCCACGCCCGACCACTGGTGGCCCCTGCTGGTGGCGCTGGGCGCCGCGGGCGAGGGCTGGCAGGTCGAGCCCGTGGGGCCCGGCGGCCTGCGCTACGGCACCCTGTCGATGGCCAGCCTGGCCTTCGCGGCTTGAGTTGAGCTGAACTCAGCGCGCGCGCAGCGCTTGCTGCGCTTTGGCGTGACCCTGCGACGCCGCGCGCTGGAACCACTGTGTGGCCAATGCCGGGTCCTTGGGGGCGCCGACGCCGGTTTTGTGGGCCAAACCAAGTCGGTACTGCGCGTCATCCGAGTCTTTCGCCGCGGCCTTTCGCCACCACTGCATGGCCTCGGCCAAGCGATCGCGCTGCTGGCTCGGGCAGTGCCCCTCCTCGATCCAAACGCCCATTTCGTACATGGCATAGCTGGAAGGCTTGGCAGCGATTTCTCGCAGCTTGGCGCAAGCGGCGGCTTTGTCGGCCGGTTCTCCCAAGCCGTCGCGCTGCATCCGAGCCAGGCGCACCTTGGGCCAAGACATGCCTTGTTCGGCGCCTTGGACGTACAGGCGCCGCGCCTCGTCGATGTCCTTGTCCACGCCGGGTGCGCCTTCCTCCAGAAGGATGGCCAGGTTGTTGATGGCATTGTTGTTGCCAGCTTCGATGGCCTGCTTGTAGAGCGGAACGGCTTTGTCGGGCGCCTTGGGCGTTCCCAGGCCTTGGTGGTGCAACCAAGCGAGGTTGTTCAGGCCTTGCGGGTCCTTGCCTTCGGCAGCCTGCGTCGCGAAGGCAAAGGCCTTGCCCAGGTCCTTCGGCAATCCGATGCCGTTCTCGTACCAACTCGCAAGGTAAGCCTGCGCCTCGGCATTGCCTTGTGCGGCGGCCTTGTTGGCCCACTTGATGGCCGCCACTTGATCCTTGGGGACGCCATCGCCTAGGTGGTGGAGTCGTGCCAACCGGGCTTGGGCGCTAGCGTGATCCTGCATGGCGGCTCGGCGCAGGTAGCGGACGCCTTCTTTCGGATTGCGATCGATCCGGTAGCCGTTCTGCAGGGAGATGCCGAGCACCCATTCGCAGTGGGGGACACCAGCGTCCGCACAACTTTGAACCCACGCCGCGCATTGCCGGGACAACTCGGCATCGGCTTCCGATCCGCAGACTGACGAGACCGCAAGAACTTGCGCGATGACATCGCCCCTTGAGGCCGCTTTGCGCAGCCAAGCCTTCGCCTGCTCCGGATCCGCTTCGACCCCTTTGCCATCCAGCAACATGATGCCGACTTTGCGTTGGGCTCCCGCGTGTCCAGCCTCGGCCGCTTGGCGGTACCACTTCAACGCGCCCTCTGGGTCCGGAGGGTCGCCCTGTTCCCCCATCAGCAGGTTGGCCAGGGCCACTTGCCCGGCCGCATGTCCGGCCTCAGCTGCCGCTTGGAACGATGCGCGTGCCCCCGGTTTGTCGACGGGGCCGCCCCGTCCCTGCAGCAGCATCTCGCCCAACCCATAGTGCGCGGCACGGATGCCGCCCTCGGCGGCCACGCGGTACCAACGCCGTGCCGCCGCAAGATCGCGGGAGGCTGCGGGGCCGCTTTCGAGCATTCGGGCGAAGTTGTACTGCGCCCTCGGGAAGCCGGCTTCGGCCGCGGTGCGGTAGTGCGCCATGGCCTTGTCCAGGTGGCGGGCCACGCCCTGCCCAGTTTCGAAGGCCACGCCCAATTCGTTGCGCGCGACCAGGCTGCCGCCTTCGGCAGCACGCAGAAACAGCCGGCTGGCCTCGACCGGGTTCTTGTCGCCGCCTTCGCCGTCCATCAGCATTTGGGCCAACTGGACCATGGCAAACAGGTTTCCTTGGGCGGCGGCCAAGCGAAACCATTGCCGCGCCTTCAACGGGTCGGGGCTTCCCAAGACGTCGCCACGGTAGGCCTCCCCCAACGCCGCCTGGGCCACCGCATCGCCCCGCTCAGCGGCCGAAGCGAGCCACTTCTTGCCTTGGGTGGGGTTGGCGTCGGTGCCCTTCCCGTACAGAAGGCGATAGCCCAATCGGGTGGTGCTGCGGAGGTGGCCTTGCTCGGCCGCTTGCTGGTAGAGCTCCGTCGCTCCCCGGGGATCTGGGGCGCCGCCCGTCCCGGTGTCCAGCATGTCGGCCAGCTCGAAGAGGGCTTCCAGGTTGTCGTCGTCGGCGGCCTGGGCCAACAGGGTCCGCGCTCGGACTGGGTCGGCCTCTCCAAGCGCGCCCCGACGCAAGGCCAATCCCAAAGCGGCACGCCCCTGGGGCAACGACAGGGCCGCCGCCTCGAGGCGCTCCAGGGCCTTTGCCTTGTCGCTTTCGGTGGCCCGAGTCGGGTCCACCAGGACCAAGAGCCCCAAGACCAAGTCACCCCGCACGTCGCCCTGTTGCGCCACCGCCGTGGCCCACCGTTCGGCTGCCGGCAGGTCGGCGCGATGGCCCAGCCAGCCGGTGCTGATGACAGCCAAGGCCACTTGCGCCTCGACATCGCCGGCCTCGGCCCTTCGCGTCAGCTCTTCGATCGGAACGCCCGCCTCTGCGGACACCAGCGGACTCAACCCGCGCAAGGGCGCCGCGTGCGCGGCATCCCAGCAAGCGCACGCCATCACCAACAAAACCAAGAGTCGTCTCATCGCCTTCCCTGAACAGCGCTTCTCAAGGCCGGATTCTCAGGAGGCGCGAGGGGGTTGAACGGGGCGCCCCGCCCAATCAGGGGGCAGGCCCCCGGCGCGGGCAAGCGCCTGGCCGGCTGTGTCCCCCAGGGTCATCGCAAGTCGCAGCGCATCAGCCACTGCCAGAGCGGCTCGGTCTCGAAACCCAGGCGGGTCAGCGCTTCGCCGCCGAGGTCGGGCCGCTGCAGCGCGGGCACGGTGACCGTCGCCCCCGGGTGGGCGGCCAACAGCGCGCGGACCAGGACCTCGGCGTCGGCCTGGGCGGGGTCGTGGTCAACGAGCGAGCGCACGATCAGGCCGGCCGCCCGGTCGCCGCTCACCACGAGCTGCGCGCTGCCGCGTTGCCATGCCGTCCACGGCACCGTCAGCGCCTGCACCACGGGCGCCGAGACCTGCAAGTGCAGGTCGGGCAGGGCGGCGGCCGCGGCGTCCAACCACGCCAGCGCAGCGGCCTGGGGTTGGGCCCAGGCCGCGGGCATCGGGGTGGCGCCACCGGCCTCAGGGGCCACGAGCCGGTGCGCCCGCAGCGGATGCCGCGGCACGAAGCCGTGCTGCTCGTACAGGCGCATCGCCCGCGGGTTCTGCGCGAAGACCTCCAGCTCCAGGGCGGCCATGCCGGCCGCGCAGGCGCGCTGCAGCAGGTCCTGCAGCAACTGGCGCGCCGCGCCGCTGCCGCGGGCCTCGGGCACCGCGCCCATGGTGCCCAGGCGCCAGCGCGAGAGGGCCGGGCGCGGCGCCACCAGGGCAAAGGCCTGCACGTCACCCGTGGCGGCGTCCACGGCGGCGCGTCCCAGCGCCAAGTCGATGCCCTGCCGCGCCAGCAGGCCCGGCCACTGGGCCAGGTCCAGCTGGAAGGGGCCGGCCACGTAGTCGGCAAAGGCGCGCGTGAAGGCGGCGTGCAGGGCTTCCGCCGGCAACCGATCGGTGGGGACGAGGGACGGGGTGGAGGCGGTCATGCGGCGATTCTCCGCAGCCGCGCGGGGCGCCCCGCGAGGCCGTGCCGCCGGGGCTCAAGTGCGAACCTGCCCCTCGCCCAGCACCACCCACTTGTAGGTCGTCAGCCCTTCCAGCCCCACCGGCCCGCGGGCGTGGAGCTTGTCGGTGCTGATGCCGATTTCGGCGCCCAGGCCGTACTCGAAACCGTCGGCGAATCGCGTGCTGGCGTTGACCATGACGCTGGCCGAATCCACTTCGCGCAGGAAGCGCATGGCGCTGGGGTGGTGGGTGGTGAGGATGGCGTCGGTGTGGTGGCTGCCGTGCTGGTTGATGTGGGCGATGGCCGCGTCGAGGTCGTCGACCAGCTTCACGGAGATGTCCAGCGACAGGTACTCGGTGCCCCAGTCGGCCTCGGTGGCGGGCACGGCCGCGGTGGTCACTCGCTGCAGGAGCGGCAGGCTGTCGGGGCAGGCGTGGAAGGTCACGCCCTTCGCAGCCCACAGCGCGGCCAGGCGCGGCAGGAATTCGGCGGCCACGGCGCGGTGCACCAGCAGGCTTTCCGTCGCATTGCAGGGGCTGACCTTCTGCGTTTTGGCGTTGTCCACCACGGTCAAGGCCTGGGCCAGGTCGGCGTGGGCGTCGACGTAGCAGTGGCAGTTGCCGTC
The DNA here is from genome assembly GCF_004004565.1 of Inhella crocodyli. GTDB lineage: Bacteria > Pseudomonadota > Gammaproteobacteria > Burkholderiales > Burkholderiaceae_C > Inhella > Inhella crocodyli. The sequence continues at coordinate 156,255 of NZ_SACM01000003.1, read as the reverse complement.
CAGGTGCTTGAGCACGGGCACGGTGGCCTCGGCGCTGACGCGCTCGATCAGGCCCTTGCCGCCGCGCGGGATCAGCAGGTCGATGTCGGCCCGGCACAGCCAGCCCACGGCGGCCCGGTCGGGGGTGTCGATGAGCTGCACGGCGGCCTCGGGCAGTTGCGCCTCGCGCAGGGCCTCTTGCACCAGTTGGATCAGCGCGCGGTTGCTGTGCAGGGCCTCGGAGCCGCCGCGCAGGATGCAGGCGTTGCCGCTCTTGATGGCGAGGCTGGCGGCCTCGATGCTGACGTTGGGGCGGCTCTCGAACACCATGCCGAACAGGCCCAGGGGCACGCGCATCTGGCCCACCTGAATGCCGCTGGGGCGGCGCTGCAGGTTCGTCATGGCGCCGACGGGGTCGAGCAGGGCGGCGATTTGCTCGCAGCCTTCGGCCAGGGTGGCGAGCGTGGCGGCGTCCAGCACCAGGCGTGCACGCAGCGGGGCGTCCAGGTGGGCGGCGGCGGCCAGGTCTTGCGCGTTGGCGGCCTGCAAGGCCTCGGGCGCGGCGCGCAAGCGACGCGCCAGCGCGTGCAGCGCGGCGTTGCGCGCGGCGGTGGAGGCGCGCGCCATCCGGCGGCTGGCCTCGCGCGCGGCGCGGTTCAGGGCGGAAAGGGCGGGAAGGAGGCCGTCGGTGTCCATGCCCCGATTGTTAGGGCAGGCTTCCCAAGGGTTCGTAGATGGCGAGGTCGAGCTCAAACGAGAAGCGACTGCCCTGGCCGGGCGCGCTGTCGAGCTCGAGCTGGCTGTTCATCAGCGACAGCAGCTGCGCGCAGATCGTCAGGCCCAGGCCGCTGCCGCCGCTGCGGCGCTGCGCCACGTCGCTGACCTGGGCGAAGGGCTCGAACAGGTGCGCGCGCTGGGCCTTGCTCATGCCGATGCCGGTGTCGCTGACCACGAACTGCAGGCTCACGCGGCCGGCCGTGCGTTCGGTGACGCGCAGCTCCAGGCTCACCAGGCCCTGGTCGGTGAACTTGACGGCGTTGGACAGCAGGTTCAGCAGCACCTGGCGCAGGCGCTGGCCGTCCACCAGCACGCGGTAGGGCAGCTGCGGGTCGATCTTGATTTGCAGGCCGAGTTGCTTGGCCTGGGCGCGCAGGCGCACGGCGTCGGTGCACAGCTCGGCCAGCGAGGCCAGTTGCACCGGGGCCAGGTTCAAGCGCAGGCGGCCGGCTTCGATGGCGGCCAGGTCCAGCAGCTCGGTGATCATGGCCAGCAGGTGCTCGCCCGAGTCGACGATGAGGCCGAGCTGGCGCCGGGTGTCCATCGGCAGGGCGTCGTTCATCTGCGCCAGCTGCGAAAAGCTCAGGATGGCGTTGAGCGGCGTGCGGAACTCGTGGCTCATGGCCGCCAGGAAGCGGCTCTTGGCCTCGCTGGCGGCTTCGGCGCGCTGCTTGGCCTCGATGAGCTCGGTGGTGCGCGCCTGCACCAGCTCTTCCAGCTCCTCGCGGTGCAGGCTCAAGGCCTTCTCGGCGGCGCGCCGCTCGGTGATGTCCAGCAGCATGCCCTGGTAGAGGGGGCGCTCGCTGGCGTCGGCCACAACGCGGTGCAGCGAGAGCTCCACCCACAGGGTGCGCCCGCTGCGGGTCGTGATGGGCATGGGCAGGTTGGTGACCGAGTCTTGGCGGGCCAGGCGGTCGGCGATGTGGCGCCGGTCGTCGCGCGCGATGCGCACCAGGCGCGTGGGGCGGCGGCTCTGCGCCAGGGCCTGGGCGGCGTTGCCGAAGTCCAGCATGGTCGCCAGGGCGTTGTTGACGTCGACCAGGCGCCCGCGGTGGTCCAGCTGGAACAGGCCCTCGCCGGCGTTCTCGAACAGGCTGCGGTAGCGCTGCTCGCTGACGTGCAGTTCGTGGGCCGAGCCTTGGATCTGCCGGGCCATGTGCGTGAGCTGCTCGGCCAGCACGCCGAGCTCGTCCTGGGCCTGCGCAGGCATGGGAGCGTCCCACTGGCCGTGGGCCAGGCGTTGGCTCCAATCGCCCACCTGCTGCAGGCGCCGGCGCACCAGGCGGTCCAGCCAAAGGTAGGCCACGACCGAGAGGGTGAGCAGCAGCGCGGCCAGCAGCGCGAGGATGAAAAGGCGGGCGTCGCGCTGGGTTTGGCGCAACTGGGCCTGGTTCATCACCATCTCGGCCCGGCCCACGCGCGTGGCGCCGGCGCTGCCGGTGCCGCTGTAGTCGATGTCGAACGCGACCGTGGGCCCCGCCTCGGTCGCGGGGCCGCTGTGGGGCTTCTGGCGCGCCAAGCTGCCCCCAGGCAGGCCGGGCGCGTGGATCTCGATGCGGTCGACCGCCGGGTCCATCAGAAGGCCTTGCAGCACGCTGTCCACGGCCGCGCCGTCCACGTTCCACAGGGGCGTGGCCAGGCCGCGCTTGCCCAGCTCCACCAGGGTGGTCTGGTGCTGCTGGAACTGCCGGTCCAGGCGGTCTTGCTCGAAGGCCTGCCAGCCCAGCCCGGCCAGCAGCACGATGAGCCCTGCGCTCAGCGCCAGGGCGGCCAGCAGGCGGAACTGCAGGCTGCCCGGCTTGGCGCGAAGGAACTCGGGCACCGACCTCAGGCCCGCTTGCGCGCGGCCGTCTTGCTGGCCTTGGCGGCCGCGCCGGGCTTCTTCTCGGGCCGCGGCTCGAACTCGAAGTTCACCTTGCCCGCCTTGGCATCGAACACCAGCTTGGCCTTGAATTTGCGCCGCGTGCGGTTGCTGACGAAGTTTTCCAGGTAGTCGGTGCCGCCCTCGGCCAAGAGCTTGCTCATCTGCGCCGGCTCGATGGGCTGGGTCAGGATGATCTTGCCGCTCTTGAAGTCGCAGCTGACCTTGTCGCCCACGGCGTGCTCGCACACGTAGTTGCTGCCGTGCTCGAACACGCGGCCTTGGCACTTCGGGCAGGCGCCCAGCGGCGATTGCGCGCTGAAGTCCACCGGCTCGCCGTCGTCGCCGGCCTTGTCGTCGCCGAAGTCGAACTCGAGCTTCCAGTTCTTGATCTCGTCGTCGCGCACCAGCTGCAGCTCGGCCGTGAAGGGGCGGCCCATGCGCGAGCGAAAGCCCTCCAAGGGGCCGATGCGCTTGTCACGCAGGAACTGCTCCACCTCGGCCAGCTCGAAGCTGCGACCGCCGGGGATCTTGGTGATGGAGAACTCGCAGGCCGTGCAGGCGAAGCGGCGGTAGTTCTCTTTGACCACGCCGCCGCAGTTGGGGCAGGGCGTGCTGAGCGTGGCGTAGTCGCCCGGGATGGTGTCGCGGTCGTAGCTCTTGGCCTTGGCCACCACGCGCTCGGCCATCTTGGCGATGTCGGCCATGAAGGCCTCGCGGCTGAGCTTGCCCTTCTCCATCTGGCTGAGCTGGTACTCCCATTGGCCGGTCAGCTCGGGCTGGGTCAGCTCCTCGACCTCCAGGCCGCGCAGCAGGGTCATCAGCTGGAAGGCCTTGGCCGTGGGGATGAGCTCGCGGCCTTCGCGCAGCAGGTACTTCTCGGTCAGCAAGCCTTCGATGATGCTGGCTCGCGTGGCCGGGGTGCCCAGGCCGCGCTCGGCCATGGCCTCGCGGTACTCGTCGTCGTCGATGAGCTTGCCCGCGCCTTCCATGGCGCCCAGCAGCGTGGCTTCGGTGTAGCGCGCCGGCGGCTTGGTGTGCAGGCCTTTGACGTCCACGCTCTCCGCCCGCACCACCTCGCCCGGGGCCACGGCCACCAGGGTGGCGTCGTCGTCCTGCGCCTCTTTGCCGTACACGGCCAGCCAACCGGGGTTGACCAGCACCTTGCCGTTGGTTTGGAACTGGTGGCCGGCGGCGGTGCTGATGCGCGTGGTGACCTGGAATTCGGCCGCCGGGAAGAACACGGCCAGGAAGCGCTTGACCACCAGCTCGTACAGCTTGGCCTCGGCCTCGCTCAGGCTCGAGGGCGACTGCAACGTGGGGATGATGGCGAAGTGGTCGCTGACCTTGGTGTTGTCGAACACCTTCTTGGTCGGCTTGATGTAGCCGGCCTTCAAGGCCGTGGCCGCGTGCTGGCTCAGGGCGCCCAGCGGGCCCGGCAGGTCGGCGTCGCGCAGCATTTCGGCCGTTTGCTTGGCCACGGGCACGTAGTCCTCGGGCAGGTGGCGGCTGTCGGTCCGCGGGTAGGTCAGGGCCTTGTGCTTTTCGTACAGGGCTTGGGCCAGGGCCAGGGTGGTCTTGGCGCTGAAGCCGAAGCGGGAGTTGGCCTCGCGCTGCAGCGTGGTCAGGTCGAACAGCGTGGGGCTGGCCTGGGTGCTGGGCTTGCTTTCTTCCGTGACCGTGGCGGGCTGGCCCTTCACGGCCTTGGCGATGGCCTCGGCGGCCGCCTGGTCCCACAGACGGTCGGCGCGGGCATCGGGGTCGTCGCCCTTCTTGAAGCCCGGCTGGATGTACTTGCCCTCGTACTGGCCGGCGGCGGCGTCGAACTCGGCGCGCACCTCCCAGTAGGGGCGGGCCACGTGCTTGCGGATCTTTTCTTCGCGTTCCACCACGATCGACAGGGTGGGCGTTTGCACCCGGCCCACGGTGGTGAGGAAGAAGCCGCCGTCGCGGCTGTTGAAGGCCGTCATGGCCCGGGTGCCGTTGATGCCCATCAGCCAGTCGGCCTCGGAGCGGCAACGCGCGGCGTCGGCCAGGGGCAGCAGCTGCTCGTCGCTGCGCAGCGCGGCAAAGCCGTCGCGGATGGCCTGCGGCGTCATGCTCTGCAGCCACAGGCGCTGGATGGGTTTGTCGAACTTGCCGCGCGCCGGTTGGGCGTACTGCACGATCAAGCGGAAGATCAACTCGCCTTCGCGGCCCGCGTCACAGGCGTTGATGAGTTGGCCGACGTCCTTGCGGCGGATGAGCTTGACCAGCGCGTTCAGCCGGCCCTTGCTCTTGTCGATGGGCTGCAGGTCGAAGTGCGGTGGGATCACCGGCAGGTTGGCAAAGCTCCACTTGCCGCGCTTGGGGTCCACGCCCTCGGGGGCGGCGATCTCCACCAGGTGGCCGACGGCCGAGCTGACGACGTAGTGCTCGTTCTCGTGGTACTCGTCGTGCTTCTCGAACTTGCCGCTGCTGGGCGTGAGCGCACGCACGATGTCGAGGGCCACGGAGGGCTTTTCGGCGATGACCAGGGTCTTGAGGCTCATGCGGGATCGTTCTCGGTTCAAAGGTGGGCTGCTGCACAATGCGCCGCCTCTCGCGTGCGTGTGCGCACACGCTCACGCGCGCACGCCCACACAAAACCACTGTAGCGAAGCCATGCCCGCCGCCAAGACCCCGTCCCGCATCCAGGTGAAACAGTCGGGCGTGCACGGTCGGGGCGTCTACGCCGTGGCGCCGATCGCCGCGGGCGAGAAGGTCATCGAGTACAAGGGTGAACGCATCGACTGGGAGGAGGCCGAGCGGCGCCACCCCCACGACCCGAGCGACCCCAACCACACCTTCTATTTCCAGCTCGAATCGGGCCTGACGATCGACGCCCTGTACGGCGGCAATGACGCGCGCTGGATCAACCACAGCTGCGCGCCCAACTGCGAGACCGAGGAGATCCAGGGCCGCGTCTGGATCAAGGCGCTGCGCGACCTGCAGCCGGGCGAGGAGCTGTTCTACGACTACCGCCTGGTGCTCGACGCGCGCTATACGCCCAAGCTCAAGCGGGCCTACCAGTGCCTGTGCGGCGCCCCCAACTGCCGGGGCACCATGCTGGCGCCCAAGCGCTGACCCCATGGCGGGCGACGCGCTGACGGCTTTGCGCCTGGCCCTGGGTCCGGGCTTCGACCTGCAGGCCGTGGCCGAGTGCCCGTCCACCAACTCCACTTTGCTCGAGGCCGCGCGCCAGGGCTTGAGCGCCCCGCGCCTGCTGGTGGCCGACCGGCAAACCGCCGGGCGCGGCCGCCTGGGCCGGGCTTGGCACAGCTGGCCGGGCGCCTCGCTGACCTTCAGCCTGGCCTGGCCCTGGCAGGGCGCGCCGCTGACCGGCCTGTCCTTGGCCGTGGGCGCGGCCCTGGCCGAGGCCCTGGAGCCGCAGGGCCAGCGCATGCGCCTGAAGTGGCCCAACGACCTGCGCCTGGACGAGGCCAAGCTCGGCGGCATCCTCATCGAGACCGTGCTGAAGGGCGATCGCGTGCAAGCCGTGGTCGTGGGCGTGGGCCTGAACGTGGCCGAGCCCGAGGCCGACCCCGGCCAGCCAGCCGCCGGCCTGCAGCGCCTGGACCCGCGTTGGACGGCCAGCACGGCCTTGGCCTGCGTGGGGCCAGCGCTGGTGGCCCTGTTGAACGGCTGGCCGCGCGAAGGCTGGGCGGGTTGGCGCACGGCCTTCGAGGCGCGCGACGCCTTGCGCGGCCTGCGCGTGCAAGCCGGGGCCCTGCAAGGCACCGTGCTGGGGGTGGATGGCGAGGGCGCGCTGACCCTGCGCGACGACGCCGGGGGGCTGCACGCCGTCGCGGCGGGCGAGGTGAGCGTGCGATCGATGGAAGGCTGACGACGATGTTGCGCTGGATCTTGGTGGTGCTCTTGGCGGCCAACGCGCTGATGTGGGCGTGGGGCCGCGGTTGGTTGGGCGGTTCGCCGGGCTCGACCCAGCGCGAGCCCGAGCGCTTGGCGCAGCAGCAGTCGCCGGAGCGCTTGAAGTGGCTGAGCGCGGAAGAAGCGCAGAAGGTGCTGCGCCACGTGCCGGTGTGCCGCGAGGTGGGCCCGTGGCCCGACCTGGCCGCGGTGCCGGCCGCCCGGGCCGCTTTGGACGCGCTGGGAGTTCAGGGCTTGCAGGCCTGGGTGCACACCCAGCCCGGCGAGTGGGCGGTGGCCACGCGACCGGCCGACGACGCCGACGAACTGGCGCGCAAGAAGCAGGTGCTGGCCCGCGTGGGCGTGGAGGCCAAGGCCGAGCGCCTGGGCTCCGAGGCGCAGCGCAGCTGGGTGGTGTCGCGCCACAGCAGCCGCAACGAGGCGCAGGCCGAGCTCAACCGCTTGCGCGACAAAGGCTTGCGCGCCCTGCGCCTGGTGACGACCCAAGAGCCCAGCCGCAACTTCTACCTGCGCAGCGCCGATTGGCCGGCCGCGCAGGCCCAGGCCACGGGCGCCGACTGGCCCGGGGCGCCGCGTGCCTGCGCCGCGGGCCTCAGCGCGGTGCCGGAGGCGGCACCTGCGGCCGCTTCGAGCCCGGCTTCCGCCGGCCGTTGAGCCACAGGCCGGCGAAGGCCAGGCCCAACAACCAAGCGGGGTGCGAGGCCCCACCACCGCCGCCCCCGCCCGTGGCGGGTGCGGGTGGGGCCGGGGGCGGCGCACCGACCGAGGCCACGGCCGCGCGCGCGTCGAGCATGCCGGCGCCGCAGGTGGTGGCGGTGCAGTAGCACTCCAGCACCTCCGTGCCGGTGACCGGGGCCGGGCAGGCGTTCACGGTGCTGCCGCTGCCACTGGTCGGGAAGGGGCGCGCGGTGCTGGTCAGGGCGGTCCGCACCTGGGCGGCCGTCAGGCTGGGGTCGCGGGCGTACAGCAAGGCGGCCACGCCGGCCACCAGGGGCGTGGCGAAGCTGGTGCCCACCGCCGCCTCGTTGTAGGTGTAGGTGTTGGCCGCCGGGCCGCGCGTGCCGCTGTTGCTGGTGGTGACCATCGGGTACAGGCAGCTGCCGTTCAGGTTCACGCAATTGCCGCCGGGGGCGGCCAGCGCGACCTCGGGGCCCATGCTGGAAAAGCCCACCTTGCTGCCCACGTGCCGCAGGCCGGCCACGGCGATGGCGCCGGTGCAGTTGGCCGGGCTGTCCACCGGCTCGCCGGCCGAGTTGCCGGCGGCCACGATGGCCACCGCGTTGCGCGCGGTCGCTTCAGCGAAAGCTTCCACGTACAGGGCGCCGGTGCTGCCCGTGCAAGGGCCCGTGCCACCGAGGCTGAGGTTGAGGACCTTGGCCGGCGTGGTGTTGACCGGCAGGCCGGGCACCGAGGCGCCGACCGCCCACTTGATGCCGACCAAGATGTCGGAGTCGTAGCCGCCGCACTTGCCCAGCACGCGGATGGGCTGCACCTTGGTGGCCCAGCCCACGCCCGCCACGCCGACGCCGTTGTCGGCCGTGGCGGCGATCAGGCCGGCCACCTTGGTGCCGTGCCAGCTGCTGTCGTCGATGCTGTCGGCCGTGCAGCCGCTGCCCAAGGTGCCGCCGTCCACGTCGGCCTGCGAGACCCAGTCGCCGGGGTCGCTGGGATCGGGGTCGGCCAGGTCGCCGTCGTTGGCCACCGCCAGGCGCACGCTGCCGCCGCCGCCCGCGCCGATCATGTCGTAGCCCGGCACGAGGTTGGCCACGAGGTCGGGGTGGTCGAGGCGCACGCCGGTGTCCAGCACGGCCACGACCACGGTCGACGAGCCGGTGGTCAGGTCCCAGGCGCCCTCGGCGTTGATCGACGAGCGCACGTCACCGGCGGGCGGCTTCAGGTACCACTGCCCGGCCGCCGGGCCCACCCCGCCGCCATTGCCGTAGATGGGGTCGTTGGGCACGCGGCTGTGGCGGCGAATGCGGTCCACCGCCACCAGCTCCACCTGCGGGTCGCGCGCCAGGCGCTGGCGCAGGGTCTCGCTGTTCACGCCCCGTGCCGTGACGACCTGCGTGCGCGTGTCCAGTGCGCGGCCGGCGGTCAGGGTCAATCCCAGGCGCTGCCCCAGCGCGTCGGCGCGGCGTTGGGCCACGTCGGCCACCTCGTGCGCGTCGGCGCGGGCGGCCAGGCGGCGGGCCTGCACCACCGGGGCGTCGGCCTTGAGGCGGACGATCAGGCGGGCTTCGGCTTCGGGGGTGGCTTGCACCGCGCTCGCGACGAGCAGGGCGGCCAGGGGGGTGAGGGCAAAGGCACGGTGCATGGGCGGACCTTGTTGGGGGCGATGCGCCGAGTTTAGGGAGCCTGGCCGTGGCACGCGCCCAAGAAAAAGCCCCGCACGGAGCGGGGCTTGTCGAGGCGCGTGGAATGCGACCGCTCAGGCGGCGACGACGCGCACCATCTCCAGGCACTTGTTGCTGTAGCCCCACTCGTTGTCGTACCAGCTCACGACCTTGACGAAGGTGCCGTCCAGGGCGATGCCGGCTTCGGCGTCGAACACCGAGGTGCAGGGCTCGCCACGGAAGTCGGTGGCCACGACCTTGTCCTCGGTGTAGCCCAGCACGCCCTTCAGGGCGCCTTGGCTCTGGGCCTTCATCTCGGCGCAGATCTCGGCGTAGGTGGCGGCGTTGTTCAGCTCCACCGTCAGGTCGACCACCGACACGTCGCTGGTGGGCACGCGGAACGACATGCCGGTCAGCTTCTTGTTCAGCTCGGGGATCACCACGCCCACGGCCTTGGCGGCACCGGTGCTGCTGGGGATGATGTTCTCCAGGATGCCGCGGCCGCCGCGCCAGTCCTTGTTGCTCGGGCCGTCCACGGTCTTTTGCGTCGCGGTGGCGGCGTGCACGGTGGTCATCAGGCCGCGCTTGATGCCCCACTTGTCGTTCAGCACCTTGGCCACCGGGGCCAGGCAGTTGGTGGTGCAGCTGGCGTTGCTGATGATGGTCTGGCCGGCGTAGGTCTGGTGGTTCACGCCGTACACGAACATCGGCGTGTCGTCCTTGCTCGGGGCGCTTTGGATGACCTTCTTGGCGCCGGCTTGCAGGTGTTTCTCGCAGGTTTCCTTGGTCAGGAACAGGCCGGTGGACTCGATCACCACCTCGGCGCCGACTTCGTTCCACTTCAGCTCGGCCGGGTCCTTCACGGCGGTCAGGCGGATCTTCTTGCCGTTGACGACCAGGGTGTTGCCGTCGACGCTGACGTCGCCTTGGAAGCGGCCGTGCACGCTGTCGTACTTCAGCATGTAGGCCAGGTAGTCGGGCTCCAGCAGGTCGTTGATGCCGACGATCTCGATCTCGTTCGAGAAGTTCTGAACGGCCGCACGGAACACCATGCGACCGATGCGGCCGAAGCCGTTGATGCCAACTTTGATGGTCATGAGAGTCTCCTAGGGGGAAGGTTGAAAAACAAAGCGGGACCCTGGTGAGGGGTCCCGCGAAATCCGATCAGCGCTTCTTCTTGAGCACCGCCTTGACGGTGGCCACCACGTTGGCGGCCGTGAAGCCGAAGTGCTCGAACAGCACGTTGCCCGGGGCCGACTCGCCGTAGCGGTCGATGCCGATCACGGCGTCGGGCGCGTACTTCCACCAGCCGTCGGTGACGCCGGCTTCGATGACGATGCGCGGCAGGCCCTTGGGCAGCACCGACTTCTTGTAGTCCTTGTCCTGGCGGTCGAACACGTTGGTGCTGGGCATGGAGACCACGCGCACGGCGATGCCGTCCTTGGCCAGCTGCTGCTGCGCGTGCAGTGCCCACTGCACTTCCGAGCCCGTGGCGACGATGACCGCCTTGGGCTTCTTCTTCAAACCGACTTCGCTCGGCTCGGCCAGCACGTAGGCGCCGCGGGCCACGACCGACAGGTCGGCCTTGGGGGCGTAAGGCAGGTTTTGGCGGCTGAGCAGCAGGGCGCTGGGGCCGTCTTGGCGGGCGATGGCCGCGGCCCAGGCCATGGCGGTTTCCAGGGTGTCGGCCGGGCGCCAGACGTCCAGGTGCGGGATCAGGCGCAGGCTGGCGGCGTGCTCGATGGACTGGTGCGTCGGGCCGTCTTCGCCCAGGCCGATGGAGTCGTGCGTGAACACGTGCACCACGCGGCGCTTCATCAGCGCGGCCATGCGGATGGCGTTGCGGCTGTAGTCGCTGAAGGTCAGGAAGGTGCCGCCATAGGGCAAGTAGCCGCCGTGCAGGGCCACGCCGTTCATGATGGCGGCCATGCCGAACTCGCGCACGCCGTAGTTGATGTGACGGCCGCCATTGGGCTTGCCGTCCTCAAAGCGCAGCGCGGGCGTGCTCTTGGTGTTGGTCAGGTTGGAGCCGGTCAGGTCGGCGCTGCCGCCCAGCATCTCGGGCAGCGCGGCGGTGAAGGCCTCCAGCGCCAGCTGGCTGGCCTTGCGGCTGGCCACCGTCTCGGCCTTGGCGTGGGTGCTGGCCAGCAGGTCGGCCACGGTCTTGGCGAAGGTCTCGGGCAGCTCGCCCCTCATGCGGCGGTCCAGCTCGGCGGCCAGGGCCGGGTGCTCCTTGGCGTAAGCCGCCAGGCGCTCGGCCCAGCTGGCTTGCAGCTTGGCGCCTTCGGCCTTGGCGTCCCAGTCGGCGTACACGCCCTCGGGGATGACGAAGGGCTCGTGCGTCCAGCCCAGCGCGGCGCGGGTCAGCGCGATCTCGTCGGCGCCCAGGGCCTCGCCGTGGGCCTTGGCCGTGCCGGCGCGGTTGGGGCTGCCTTGGCCGATGACGGTCTTGGCGCGGATCAGCGTGGGCTTGGCGGTGCTGGCCTGGGCCTGGGCGATGGCGGCTTGCATGGCGGCCACGTCGTGGCCGTCCACCGGGCCGATGACGTTCCAGCCGTAGGCTTCAAACCGCTTGGCGGTGTCGTCGGCGAACCAGGGGGCGACCTGGCCGTCGATGGAGATGCCGTTGTCGTCGTACACGGCGATCAGCTTGTTCAAACCCCAGGCGCCTGCCAGCGCGCAGGCCTCGTGGCTGACGCCTTCCATCATGCAGCCGTCGCCCAGGAAGACGTAGGTGCGGTGGTCGACCACGTTGTGGCCGGGGCGGTTGAACTCGGCGGCCAGCAGCTTCTCGGCCAGGGCCATGCCCACGGCGTTGGCGATGCCTTGGCCCAGCGGGCCGGTGGTGGTTTCCACGCCCGGGGTCACGTCCACTTCGGGGTGGCCGGGGGTCTTGCTGTGCAGCTTGCGGAAGTTGCGCAGCTCGCTCATGGGCAGCTCGTAGCCCGTGAGGTGCAGCAGCGCGTAGATGAGCATCGAGCCGTGGCCGTTGCTCAGCACGAAGCGGTCGCGGTCGATCCACAGCGGGTCGGCCGGGTTGTGCTTCAGGGCGCCGCCCCACAGCGCCACCGCGCATTCGGCCATGCCCATGGGGGCGCCGGGGTGACCGGAGTTGGCGGCTTGGACGGCGTCCATGGCCAGCGCGCGGATCGCGTGGGCCATCAAGGCGGTGTTCTTGGGCATGGTGGGGCAGCGCGGATTGGGGAAAACACGGGATTCTAGAAACCCCGGCACCGCCCGCTGTGGCAGGGATGCACAGCGCGGCTTGCCGCGCGGCGAAGCCGTCGACGGCAGGGCAAGCCCGGGGGGTGTCGCGCGCCCGGCGCCCCCCGCCACTGCGACACTGCGCGCCATGCGTCCTCCCAAGGCATTGATCCTGTGCGCCGGTCGAGGCGAGCGCCTGCGGCCGCACACCGACCACACCCCCAAGCCCCTGCTGCCCGTGCGCGGCCAGCCCCTGGTGGTGTGGCACCTGCAAGCCCTGGCGGCGGCGGGGGTGCGCGAGGTGGTGATCAACACCGCTTGGCTGGCCGAGGCTTTCGAGCCGGCGCTGGGCGACGGCAGCCGCTGGGGCTTGCGCCTGCGCTACAGCCACGAGGCGGCCTACGGGGGCGCGCTGGAAACCGCGGGCGGCATGGCCACGGCCTTGCCGGGCTTGGTGGAGCAGCCCGACGACCCGTTTTGGGTGGTGTCGGGCGACGTGTTCATCCCCGGCTTTGACTTTCCGGCCGCGGCGGTGGCCGCGTTCGCGGCGCGGCCCGAACGGCTCGCGCAGTTGTGGCTGGCCCCGAACGCGCCGCATCACCCGCAGGGCGATTTCGGCATCGACGCCGAAGGCTTGGCCTGCAGCCGTGCGCAAGGCTTTGAAGGGCCTTGCCTGACCTGGGCCAGCGTCGGTCTGTTCCGTGCGGGCTTGGTGGCGGGTGTGCGCCCGGGCCAGCGGCAAGCCCTGCGGCCTTGCTTGGAAGCGGCCATCGCCCAAGACCGGGTGGGCGCCCAGCGCCTGGAGACGCCTTGGGTCGACGTCGGCACGCCGGAGCGTTGGCAGGCCCTGAACGACGGGGCCTTGGCGTGATGGGCCGGCCGTCGGCGTGGGGCATGGCGGCCTTGGCGCTGACGGCGGGGCTCGTGGTCGGGGTGGGCTGGGGCGGCCTCGACCCCGCCATCGCGTTGGGCTTGTGCGTGCCTTGGGTCGCGGTCCTGGCTTGGCGGGAAGGCCGCGCGAACCGCGCCCAGGCCCTGTGGAGTGAGGCCAGCTTTGCCATGGACGAGGCGGTGCTGGTGTTCGACGCCGACGACCGCCTGGCCCTGATTTCGCCCGCGTTCACGGCGCAATACCCCGAGTGGCGGGACCTGCTGTACCTCGGCCAAACCTACGAGGCCTTGTTGCGTGACGTGGCCGCCAGCGGGCGGGCCGAGCTGCCCGCGGGGCAGGAGCGGGCCTGGGTGGCCCAACGCCTGGCCGTGCACCGCGCGGGCGGCGACACGCGCCTGCAGCGCCTGGCCGATGGCCGCACGCTGCGCATCGTCGAGCGCCGCTTGCCCGGCGGGGGCACGCTCAGCCTGCGAACCGACTGGACCGACCGGGTGGCGCAGGAGGACGCGCTGCGCGACGCCAGCACCGCGGCGCGGGCCGCCTCGGCCCTGCTGGAGGAGGCCCTCGAGGCCTTCCCGGCGGGGTTCGAGATCTGGGGACCCGACGACCGCCTGATCCGCTGCAACCAGCGCGTGCGCGAATTGCACCCCGGCACCGCTGACTTTTTACAGCCGGGGGTCCTGTTCACCGACCTGGCCCGCCGCAGCGCCGAGGCCGGCTACGTCCCGGCGGCCGTGGGCCGGGTGCAGGAATGGCTGGCCGAGCGCCTGGCGCAGCGGGGCAAGCTGGGGCGGCCCTTCTTGATGGAAACCGGGGGGCGTTGGCTGCAGGTGCAAGAGCAGCGCACGCCCTCGGGCTACCTCGTGGCCACGCGCCAAGACGTCAGCGAGCTGGTGGGTGCCCGCCACCTGCTGGCCCAGGCCAAGGCACAGGCCGAGCGCGAGCAGCAGTTGCTGCGTCGCGCGGTCGACGCGCTGCCGGTGGGCCTGGAGATTTACGACCCGCAGGGCAAGCTGCTCATCGTCAACCGCCTGTTCCGCAGCTGGAACCCGGATGTGGACTACGACGCCTTGATCGGCGGCACCTTCGAGCAGGCCGTGCGGGTGTCGCAGCGCCTGGGCCGCTTGCCGGTGGAGGCCCAGGGCCGCGAAGAGGAGTGGATCGCGCAGCGCGTGGCCCAGCACGGCCAGCGGCCCGAACCGCGGCTGCAGCGCTTGCCCGACGGGCGCGAGGTGCTGATGCAGGAGACGCGCACCCCCGAGGGCTTTGTGGTCACTGTGCGCCAGGACGTGACCGCCATCGGGCGCCAGGAGTCGCGCCTGGCGGCCAGCCAGGCGCAGTTGGAGGCGCTGATCCAAACCACGGGCGCGGCCATCATCACGATGGATTTGAGCGGCTGCTTCCTGAGCGCCAACCCGGCCGCCGAAGCCTTGCTGGGCTACAGCCAGGCCGAGCTCTTGGGCCAACCCGGCCAGCTGGTGCTGGCCGAGGACGACGCCAAGGTGCTGCGTGCGGAGCTGGGGCGCCACCTGCGGGGCGAGGACTCCAGCTGGCTGGGCACCCGCCGTCAGTTGAACGCGCGGCACCGCGACGGGCGGGCGCTGGTGCTCCAAGCCGCCATGAGCGAGGTCAAGGCCGCGGGCGAGCGCTTCTTCGTGGGCGTGATGACCGACGTCACCGAGCAGCGCCGCACCGAGGCCGAGCTGCGCGCCGCCAACGCCCGCCTGCAGCAACTCACGGGGGTGGACGAGCTGACGGGCTTGGCCAACCGCCGGGCGCTGATGGCGCAGTTGCAGCACCAATGGCAAAACGCACTCCGGTCTCAAACGCCCCTGGCGGTTCTGATGATCGATGTGGACTATTTCAAGCGCTACAACGACCGCCACGGCCACCAGGCCGGCGACGAGGCCTTGCGGGCGGTGGCGGCCATGATGCAGGATGCCGCCCGACGGGACACCGACATGGCGGCCCGCTACGGGGGGGAGGAATTCGTGATGCTGCTGCCGCATTGCGACGCCGCGGCCGCGGTGGACCGTGCCGAACTGCTGCGCGCCGCGCTGGCCGTGCGGGCCTTGCCGCATGGCGACGCCCCGCTGGGCCGATTGAGCGTGTCGATCGGCGTGCACGTGGCCGTGCCCCATGTGGGTGACGCGCCCGACGCCTGGCTGCGCCGGGCCGACGAGGCCCTGTACCGGGCCAAGGCCGCCGGCCGCGATGCCGTGGCCCTCAGCGGCGGCCTGAGCGCCAGCTAGCCGGCCCTGCGCCATGGGCGTCCACGACACCTTGCTCGCGGTGATCGGCCTGCTGGCCGGCAGCTTCGTGGGCCTGTGGCTGTTCTTGGGGCAAGCCCTGCGCGTGGCGTCGGCGGCGTCAGGGCGCTTCGCCGCGGCCAACCTGGTGCTGGTGGCCAGCGTCGTGCTCACCTTGCAGCGCAGCGCCCTGGCCGGCCCGGTGCCCGCGTTGGCCGCCTGGCCGGTGGCCGACGTCCTCGGCCTGTCGGCCTTCTGGCTGGCGCGCGGCGGGGTGCAGGCCCTCTTCAAGCGGCCCTCCACGGCCCGGCGCGATGCGCTCGGCCTGGGCCTGGTGGCGCTGGTGTACGCCGGTCTGCCGGTGGGGGCTGGGTCGGTGATGGCCTACTTTTGGCTGTACTCCTGCACGGCCGCGTGGCTGCTGAGCGGCTTGGCCGCCGACCTCTGGCGTGCCACGCAGCGCGAGTTCGGTCCTCGCATGGCCTGGGCCCTGGCCAGCCCCTTCGCGCTGGCGGCCTTGGTCATGGCGGGGCGCTTGCTCGGTCCCTCGCCCGACCCCCACGCGGGCGCCGCCGGCGACCCCTCGGGCACCCTGTGGGCCTTCGTGGTGCTGGCGCTGCTGCTCAACGGCAGCCTGGTGGTGGGCGTGCTCACGCGCTTGCTGCTGGTGCTGCGCCACCGCGCCGAGCGCGACCACCTGACCCAGCTCTACAACCGGCGCCAGTTCGACCACCTGCTGGCCCAGGAGTGGGCGCGCGCCGAGCGCCAGGGCGTGGGTTTTTGCCTGCTGCTGCTGGACCTGGACCACTTCAAGCGCGTCAACGACGAACTGGGGCACGCCGGGGGCGATGCGGCCCTGCGCCATGCGGCCGGGGTCTTGCAGGCGGGGTGCCGGGGCGTTGACACCTTGGCCCGCCACGGGGGCGAGGAGTTCGCCCTGCTGCTGCCGGCCACGCCCATGGCCGGGGGCCTGGAGCTGGCCGAGCGCCTGCGCCAAAGGCTGTCGTCCGCGGGCTTCGTGCACGGCGGGCGCCCCTGCACCCTGACGGCCAGCCTGGGCGTGGCCCACAGCACCGAGGCGACCGACCTGGAGGCCCTGTGCCGCCAGGCCGACCAGGCCCTCTACGCCGCCAAAGCGGCGGGGCGCAACTGCGTGCGCCCCCTGCCGGAAGCGCTCAAGCCGCCAGCGGCTTCGTGATCGCGTCGATGCGCGCCATCACCTCGGGCGTCAGCTTGTCGCGCAAGGCCAAGGCGCCCAGGTTCTCGTCCAACTGCGTGCGCTTGCTGGCGCCCAGGATGACCGTGGACACCCGCGGGTTCATCGTCAACCAGGCGATGGCCAACTGCGCCACGCTGCCGCCCAACTCGGCGGCGATGGGCAGCAGCTGCGCCACGGCGGCGTTGCGCTGCGCGTCCAGCAGGCCGTCGCGCAAGAAGGCCATGTTCTCCATCGCGCCGCGGCTGCCGGCCGGCACGCCCTCGCGGTACTTGCCCGTCAGCAGGCCGCTGGCCAGCGGGCTCCAGGTGGTCAGGCCCAGGCCGATTTCCTCGTACAGCCGGGCGTACTCCTGCTCCACGCGGCTGCGGTGCAGCAGGTGGTACTGCGGCTGCTCCATCAGCGGCTTGTGCAGGTGGTGGCGCTCGGCGATCTCGTAGGCGGCACGGATGTCGGCCGCCGGCCATTCGCTGGTGCCCCAGTACAGCGCTTTGCCCTGCTCGATCAGGTTGTGCATGGCCCACACGGTTTCTTCGATGGGCGTGTGCGGGTCGGGGCGGTGGCAGTAAATCAGGTCGATGAAGTCCAAGCCGAAGCGCTTCAGGCTGCCGTCCATGGCCTGCATCAGGTACTTGCGGTTCAGCGTGTCCTTGCGGTTCACGGTGTTGCCGTCGCGCTCCAAGCCCCAGAAGAACTTGGTGCTGACGATGTAGTTCAGGCGCGGCCAGCCCAGGCGCTTGAGCGCCTCGCCCATGACCACCTCGCTTTGGCCTTTGGCGTAGACCTCGGCGTTGTCGAAGAAGTTCACGCCGGCGTCGAAGGCGGCGGCCATCAGCTCCACGGCGGCGTCCACGTCCACCTGGTTGTGGTACGTGACCCAAGAGCCCAAGGACAGGGCAGAGACTTGCAGGCCAGCGCGGCCAAGGCGGTTGTAGTGCATGGGGAGGAAGGGCGGGTCCGTACGATGGGAGGGTGAGTGTGCCTTCCCCTTCCATCGCCGTGGTCGGCGCCGGCCCCGTGGGCCTGTGCGCCGCTCAACTTTTGGCCCAAGCCCTGCCGAGGGCGGCGGTTTCCGTGTTCGACGCCCGTCCGCTGGACGCCGACCTCACCCGCGACGCCCGCACCCTGGCCCTGGGCCTGGGCAGCGTGCAGCTGCTGCAGCGCCTGCAGGCCTGGCCGGCCGAGCAGGCCGAGCCCATCACCACCATCAGCGTCAGCCAGGTGCCGCCCGGTGCGGCCGAACTGCGCCTGACGGCGGCCGAGATGCGCGCGCCCCTGCTGGGTGCCGTGCTCGCGTACGGCAGCGTGCTCGGCGCGCTGCAAAGCGCTTGGCTGCATCAGCAGGCCGCAGCGCCGCAGCGCCTGCGCCATCAGTTCGGCCAGCGCGCCTCGGGCCTCAAGCCCTTGGGCGACGGCCGCGTGGAGCTGGACGCCGGCGTGGCTGAGGCCTTCGACCTCGTCGTGCTGGCCGAAGGGGGCCTCTTTGCCGACCAAGCCGGGCGCGAACTGCGCCGCGACTACGGCCAAACCGCCTGGGTGGGCGAGCTGCGCCTGGGCCCCGGCGTGCCGCGCGGGCTGGCGGTGGAGCGCTTCACCCGCAGCGGCCCGCTCGCGCTGCTGCCCTTGCCTGACGATGCGCAGGGCCGGCGTGCCGCTTTGGTCTGGTGCGTGGCCAGCACCGACGACCCGGTGGCCGCGCTGGACGACGGCCAACGCCTGACCGCGCTGCGCAGCCTGTTCCCGCCCGAGGCGCAGGACCTCACCGGCATCGGCCCGCTCAAGGCCTTTCCGCTGGGCCTGAACGCCGAGCGCCAGCAGGTGCAGGGCCGGGTGGTGCGCATCGGCAACGCATCGCAAACCTTGCATCCCGTGGCCGGCCAAGGCCTGAACCTGGGCCTGCGCGACGCCGTCTCCCTGGCCCGCGCGCTGCGTGACGCCGCGGGCCTGGACGAGGGCCTGGCCCGCTTCCAGCGCCAGCGCACGCCCGACCGCTGGATGCTGATGGGCGCCACCGACCTCTTCGCCCGTGGGTTTGCCGTCGACTTGCCCCTCGCCACCGGCCTGCGCGAGCTGGGCCTGCGCGCCCTGCAGCACCTGCCGCCGCTGCGGCAGGCCTTGGCGCGGCAGATGATGTTTGGGTGGCGGTGACCCGCCAGGGTCTCAAACCCGCAGCGTCACCAAGTCCAGTGCCAAGAGCCGCAGGCTCTCCTTGATCGCGGCTTCTTTCGCCAAGCGCTGGCGGTCGCTGCCCAGGACGTGGTCGCCCCAACCGGTCTGGGCCTGGGCGCGCACACGGCGCTGGTAGACGACCTTGTCGCCCTCGCGCAGGGTGTAGAGCACTTGGGACTGCGCCTCGGCGCCCAGCACCAAGCCGCCGGCGTCGAGTTGCAGCAGCTTGGCGTCGAGCGCGAAACGCCCTTGGCCGGGCAGCGCAGCCAGCAGGCTCAGGGCCCGCAGCTGGTCTTCCAGGCCGTCGCTCAGCACGGCGGTGTCGGCCGGGGTGCCCCAGAACCAGGCCAAGGTCTTCTTGAGCATGCCCGTGGCCGGGGCGTCGCCGCCCGTGACCTGGCCGAGCGCGATCTGGCCTTGGAGCTTGGGGTCCACCCAGCTTTGCCACTGCAGCACCTGGCGCACGCCCACGGGGGCGGGGCTGCGCACGGGCGCGCTGCAGGCGCCCAAGGCGGCCAGCGCGGGCAACAGCAGGACGAGGCGGCGGCGGTTCACGGACATGGTTCCAGTCTAGGAACGGCGCCCGCCCCGCAAACGCTGACGAAGTCCTGAAACACCGCGTAATTCGTGGGCCAGACGCCGCAGTTCCACCCCGACCGTGGGGGAATGGCGGCAGAGTGGCCTCCGTAGAATCCCGAGCAGTTACGGCGCGGTTACATCGCGCCTGGAAAGTCTTTTCAACTCCCCGCTGAGGTTTCCCATGGCACTCGTCTCGATGCGCCAGTTGCTCGACCACGCCGCCGAGCACGGTTACGGCATTCCTGCCTTCAACGTCAACAACTTGGAGCAGGTGCAGGCCGTCATGGCCGCGGCCGACGAGGTGGGCGCGCCGGTCATCCTGCAGGCCAGCGCCGGGGCGCGCAAGTACGCGGGCGAGCCCTTCATCAAGCACCTGATCCAGGCCGCCACCGAGGCCTACCCGCACATCCCGCTGGTGATGCACCAGGACCACGGCACCAGCCCCAAGGTGTGCCAAGGCGCCATCGACCTGGGCTTCGGCTCCGTGATGATGGACGGTTCGCTGCGCGACGACGGCAAGACGCCGGCGGACTTTGCGTACAACGTGGAAGTCACGCGCACCGTGGTCGAGATGGCGCACCGCGTGGGCGTGTCGGTCGAGGGCGAGCTGGGCTGCCTGGGCAACCTGGAAACCGGCGACGCTGGCGAGGAAGACGGCATCGGCGCCGAGGGCAAGCTCAGCCACGACCAGATGCTGACCGACCCCGAAGAGGCGGCGCAGTTCGTCAAGGCCACCCAACTGGACGCGCTGGCCATCGCCATCGGCACCAGCCACGGCGCCTACAAGTTCAGCCGCAAGCCCACGGGCGACATCTTGGCCATCGGCCGCGTGAAAGAGATCCACGCCCGCATCCCCAATACCCACCTGGTGATGCACGGCTCCTCGTCGGTGCCGCAAGAGCTGCTGGCCATCATCAACCAGTACGGCGGCCAGATGAAGGAGACCTACGGCGTGCCCGTCGAGGAGATCCAAGAGGCCATCAAGCACGGCGTGCGCAAGATCAACATCGACACCGACATCCGCCTGGCGATGACGGGTGCGGTGCGCAAGTTCCTGGCCGAGAACCCCGACAAGTTCGACGCCCGCGAGTGGCTCAAGCCCGCCCGCGCCGCGGCGCAGGCCATTTGCAAGCAGCGCTACCTGGAGTTCGGCTGCGAAGGCCAAGGCCGCGCCCAGAAGCCGCGCACCCTCGTGGACATGGCCGCGGCGTATGCCAAGGGCGAGCTGGCCCAGCAGGTGAACTGAGACACTTCAGCGCCCCTGACGCTTGACGCACGGCGGCCCTTGGGCCGCCGTGTTGCTTTCCGAACGCCCTGCCATGAGCGACACGCCCCCCAGCCACTGCCCCAACTGCGACCACCGCCTCGCGCCCTGGGACCACTACTGCAGCCAGTGTGGGCAGCACGCCCAAAACCACCCACCCACGCTGTGGGAGTTCGTGCACGAGTGGATCGCCCACTACGTGGCCGCCGAGGGCGTGCTGTGGAAGAGCCTGTGGGGCCTGATGGCCCGCCCGGGCTTCCTGACGCTGGAGTACCTGGCGGGCCGGCGCCGCCGCTACGTGCTGCCCCTGCGCTTGGTGCTGACCCTGGGCTTGGTGTTCTTCCTGCTGCTCAAGCTGTCCGTGTCGCCGACCGACATGGTGCAACTGGACCCCAAGGAGCGGGCGGCCATCGAGGCCGACGCGCCCTGGTCCGCGGCCTCGGGCCCGGTGCCCAGCGTGCCGCCCAAGCCTGCGGCGTCGGCGATCCAAGCCGCCCGTGCGGCGTCGGCGGCGTCCGAACCCATCGAGGCCGACGAGCCGCAGGCCCGCTTCGACGGCACCCCGGCCTGGATGCAGGAGCGCGCCCAGCGGGTGTGGGAGCACTACCGCAAGGAGCCCGAAGCCTTCAACAAGAAGCTCTGGGCCTCGGTGATGGGCATGGCGCCCTACGCGGTGCTGGCGTCCATTCCGTTTTACGCCGGCCTGCTCGCGCTGGTCACCTGGGGGCGCCGGCGCACCTACGGCGAGCACTTCGTGTTCGCCATGCACCTGCACGCCTTTTGGTACGGCTGCCTGCTGCTGGCGCTGATCCCCTCGGCCGTCGTGGGCTTCGGGGTCTGGGCTTGGTCCAACCTGTACCCGCTGATCGCCCTGCGCCGGGTCTACGGTGGGCGCTGGCCCACGGTGCTGCTGCGCGCAACGGTGCTGGTCGTGCTGCACTGGATCTTGCTGGGTCTGGGGATGTTGACCGTGCTCGCGCTTGGGGCCATGAGTGCGTGAGGCCGCGCGGCAGGGGGCCGACCGCACCCTGCTGGAGGCCCTGAGCAACGACGCCCTGGCGCGGGACTGGCCGCCCGCGGTGCTGGCCCGCGCCGTGGGGCCCTTGAGCGCCGCGCACGAAGGCGCGACGCAGGCCGTGACAGCGACGGTCCAAGGCAGCCGGGCCTACGCCGTGCGCCTCACCCACGCCCCCGGGGTGCGCCTGCGCGCCCAGTGCGACTGCCCGCACGCCCGCAGCGGCCACCCCTGCAAGCACGCGGCGGCCGTGGCCATGGTGTGGCGGGCGGCCTTGGGCGAGGCCGTGGCGGCGCCGCCCATCGCCCCGCCCGAACGCGAGCCGGCCTGGGCCGCCTTCGTGCGCGCCCAGCCGCCCGAGGCCCTGGCCCAGCGGCTGTTGGACTGGGCGGCCGTGGACCCCGGTCTGCGCCGCAACTTGCAGGCCTGGGCGGCCCTGGCGGCCCCCGCCAGCGACACCGCGGCCGCGCGCCGCGCCGTGGCCGCCTTTTTGGCCGCGCCGGCCGGGGGCTTGCGCGCCCGCACCTGGCCGGCGCACCTGCGCCGCGCGCAGGGCGTGCTGGGCTTGGTCGACGGCTGGCTGAGCGAGCGCCCCGCCTTGGCCGTGCAGGCCTGCGCCTGGGCCCTGGCCCGGCTGCGCCGCAGCGCGCGCCGGGTGGGCGACGCCCAGGGGCAGGCCGACGACCTGATGCGGGCCTTGGTGGCCCGCTGGTGTCAGGCCTTGCCGGCGTCCGGCTGGTCGCCCGCCGAGTGCGCCGCGGCCGCGGACGCGCTCGCGGTCGACGACGCCGAGGGCGTGGTCGACCGCGCGGCCGTGCTCGCCGCCTTGTCGCCCGAGGCCGTGGCCCGCTGGGGCCAGCGCCTGGCCGAGCGCTGGGCGACGCGGCGTGACGACCCCGAGGCCGACCCTGACGAGCGCGCCGCCGCCAAGCAAGCCTGGCGCGCCCACCTGCAGGCCACGGGCGATGGGCCGGGCGAACTGGCGCTGCTGCGCGAGGACCTGCGCAGCGCCGACGACCACCTGGCCCTGGTGCAGGCCCTGCAGCGCTGGGGCCGGCAGCGCGAGGCCGTCCAGGCCGCCGAGCAGGCCCACCGCGCGCACCCTTGGCACGCGGGCCTGGAAGCCGCCTTGGTGGCCGTGTACGAACGCGACGGCTGGGACGCCGAGGTGCTGGCCCTGCGCCGCAGCGCCTTCGAGCGCGCGCCCAGCGTGGCCGGCTACCACGCGCTGCTGCAGGCGGCGGCCAATGCCGGGGCCGACGTGGCGCGCGAGCGCGAGCGCTGCTGGGCGGCGCTGGATGCCGCCCCCGGCTTCACCGCCGAGACCCTGGCCGGCCTGCGCCTGGACCTGTGGCGCAGCGAGGGCCGCGTCGACGAGGCCCTGGCCTGGTTGGCGACGCCTCGCGCCGTGCCCGCCGGGGCCTTGCGCCGCTGGGTGGGCGAGCTGCCGGCCGAGCACGACGCCGTGGCCGCCGACTGGCTCAAGCGCCTGCTGGCCGATGAGCTGCGCCAAGCGCGCGCCCCCTTCGAGGGCGCGCTGGCCCTGGTGCGCGAGACCCTGGGCCGCCTCTCCCCCGAGGCCGGCCGCCTGTGGCTGGCCTGGCTGAAGTTGGAGCACCGCGCCCAGCCCGGTTTCGTCCAGGCGCTGCGCGGCCTGTGACAATTCCCGCCTTTGCTGCCCCCGTCCCTTGCGAACCATGACCACCGCCCTGCTTTCGTCCTCCCTGCACTCGCTGCCCCTGCTGGCCCGCGGCAAGGTGCGCGACAACTACGCGGTGGGCGACGACCGCATCCTGATGGTGGCCACCGACCGCCTGTCGGCCTTCGACGTGGTCATGGGCGAGCCCATCCCCGGCAAGGGCGCGCTGCTGACGCAGATGGCCTTGTTCTGGTTCGAGAAGCTCCAGGACGTGGTGCCCAACCACCTCACCGGTGACGACCCGCTGAGCGTGGTCGCGGCCGACGAGGTCGCGCAGGTGCGCGACCGCGCCATGCTCGTCAAGCGCCTCAAGCCCCTGCCCATCGAGGCCGTGGTGCGCGGCTACCTGGCCGGCAGCGGCTGGAAGGAGTACCAAGCCGGCCAGGCGGTCTGCGGCGTGCCGCTGCCGGCGGGCCTGCAAAACGCCTCCAAGCTGCCCGCGCCCATCTTCACCCCGGCCACCAAGGCCGACGTGGGCGACCACGACGAGAACATTTCCTTCGAGCAGGCCGCCGCCCTCATCGGGCCCGAGATGGCCGCCAAGGTGCGCGACACCGCCATCGCCCTGTACCAACGCGCCGCCGACTACGCGCTGACCAAGGGCATCATCATTGCCGACACCAAGTTCGAGTTCGGCCTGGACGCCGATGGCACCTTGACGCTGATGGACGAGGTGCTGACGCCCGACTCCAGCCGCTACTGGCCCATCAGCGGCTACCAGGCCGCCTTCGAGCAGGGCGCCAACCCGCCCAGCTTCGACAAGCAGTTCGTGCGCGATTGGCTCGAGGCCCAGCCCTGGAACAAGACCGCACCTGCGCCGGCCCTGCCGCCCGAGGTCGTGGCCCAGACGGCGGCCACCTACGCCGAGGCCTTCGCGCGCCTGAAGGGCTGAGCATGAAGTCCCGCTTGCTGGCCCGCGTCGAGCAGGAACTGCAAGCGGCCGAGGCCGCCGGCCAACGCCTGCCCTCCTTGATCTTGCGCGCCCAGCGCGCGCTCTTGCTCATCCGCCAGGGTGAGCTCAAAACGGCGCGCGACGAGCTCACGGGCCTGCACCAGCTCGCCTTCGCCAGCCCCCACCCGGAGTTGGCCGCCTGGCTGCACCTGGCCGAAGGCCTGATCGGCTACCTGAACGACCTCGGCACCCAGGCCACTGAGCATTTCCAAAAGGCCCAGGCCCTGGCCCGGGCCGGCGGGGCCAAGGCCGCCGAGGCGCAGGCCTACCGCTACCTGGCCAACATGGCCTATTACCGGCACGACCTGCCGGCCCTGGTGCGGCACGCCCAAGCCGGCTTGGCCCTGCCGGCCGACACCGACCTGGTGGCCCACGCGGGCATCCACCTGTGGGTGGCCCTGGCCCACCTGTACGCCGGGGATGCGGCGGCCTCGCGCCCTTGGCAACTGGCCTGCCGCGCGCTGGCCACCCGGGCGGGCGACGACGCCACCGTGGCCTCGCTGGTCTACAACACCGCCGAACTGCGCGTGGCGCACGTCCGCCAGGCCGAGCTGGGGGAGGGCGGCCAGGCGGCCTTGCCGGCGCTCTTGGCCAGCGTGAACTCGGCCGACAACTTCGAGCGCGCGGTGGGCATCGCCTCCTTGCAGGTGCTCAACCCGCTGCTGCGCGCCAAGGTGCTGGTCGTGGAAGGGCAGTTCGCCGAGGCCGTGGCCTTGTACGACGCGAATCTGCAATCCGCCGTGGAGCAGGGCCTGCAGCGGCTGGAATCCTCGCTCTTGGCCGACTTGGCTTGGTGCCACGCCCAACTCGGGCGCGCCGACCAAGCCCGCCACATGGCGACGGTGGCCGAGCAGGCCCTCACGCCCCAGGTGCACCACGACGACCGCGGCGTGACGCACGGCCGCCTGGCGCAGGTGCACGGGCTCTTGGGGCAGGCGGCCGACGCCGCGCGCCACGCGGCCCAAGCGCGCGAGGCCTGGGCGGCGTTCGCTGCCTTGCAGGCGCAATGGCGCGCCGGGCTGGCGGCCAGCGGCCTGCAGCCCAGCGCCTGAGCTCAGGCGCTCAGAACAGCGCCATGCTCAGCTTGCGGCGGTAGGCGTCCACCACCGGGTCGGCCGGGGCCGTCACGGCGTGGCCGGTCAGCTGCAGCTTGCTGGCGCCGGCCTCCTTGCCGGGGGCGGGCTTGGGCAGGGGCTTGGTCAGGATTTCGAGCAGGGCGACGTAGAGCTTGCGCGCGGCCTGGTCGTTCCAGGCCTTGTCGCGCATCACGATCTCCAGCAGCTCGTCCATCGCGGCGGGGAAGTCGCCGCGCGCGGCGTGCGTTTGCGCCAGCAAGAAGCGGGCGTCGAAGTCGCGCTTGTTGGTGGCGATGGCGGCTTGCAGCGCACCGGCGTCGGCGCCCTGCGCTGCCTGCAGCGCGGCCAGCCATTGGCCCAGCGCTGCAAAGCGCGCGTGCGGCGTGATCTTGTCGGCGGCCAACGCGGCCACGGGCTCGAAGGCAGCCTGCGCGGCGGCCAGGTGCCCGCCTTCGATCAAGGCCTTGACCAGGTCGAAGCGCGCCACCTCGTTGCCCGGGTCGGCGTCCAGCGCGTCTTGCAGTCGGGCCAGCGCGGCGTCGGTGTCGCCCTGGTCCAGCAAGGCCTCGGCCTCTTGCACCTCGGCCTCGGCGGCCAGCGCGCCTTCGCTGGGCACGTGCTTGTCCAGGAACTGGCGGATCTGCTCGGCCGGCAGGGCGCCGACGAAGCCGTCCACCGGCTGTCCGCCGACGAACATCACGCAGAACGGGATGGAGCGCACGCCGAAGGCGGCCGAGA
Organism: Inhella crocodyli; assembly: GCF_004004565.1. Classification (GTDB taxonomy): domain Bacteria; phylum Pseudomonadota; class Gammaproteobacteria; order Burkholderiales; family Burkholderiaceae_C; genus Inhella; species Inhella crocodyli. The sequence continues at coordinate 130,340 of NZ_SACM01000003.1, read as the reverse complement.
GCTGACCGGCGATCTCGGGCTGCTCGTCGCTGTTGAGCTTGGCGAGCACGAAGCGGCCGGCGTACTCCTCCTCCAGGCGCTCCAGCACCGGCCCGAGGGACTTGCAGGGGCCGCACCAGGGCGCCCAAATGTCCAGCAGGACGGGGGTCTGCACGCTGGCGGCCAGCAGGTCGTTTTGGAAGTTCTCGAGGGTGATGTCGATCATGGGGAGGGCAGGTGAGGGGGACTGCCTAAAATTCAATCTGTTTGAGCGACCCAGCGCAAGGAGCGCGAGTGACCAACCCGACCAACCCACGCATCGGCGTGGTGATGGGCTCCAGCAGCGACTGGGAGACCCTGAAGGCAGCGGCCGAGATTCTCACGGAGTTCGGCGTGCCCTTCGAAGCCCAGGTGGTTTCGGCCCACCGCATGCCCGACGACATGTTCCGCTACGCCGAAAGCGCGCTGGGCCGCGGCCTGAAGGCCATCATCGCCGGCGCCGGCGGCGCGGCCCACCTGCCGGGCATGATCGCCGCCAAGACCACCGTGCCCGTGCTGGGCGTGCCCGTGGCCTCGCGCCACCTGCAGGGCGTCGACAGCCTGCACTCCATCGTGCAAATGCCCAAGGGCATCCCGGTGGCGACCTTCGCCATCGGCGCCGCCGGTGCGGCCAACGCGGCCCTGTTTGCCGTGGCCATGCTGGCGGGCAGCGACCCGGCGCTGCAGGCCCGCCTGCAGGCCTTCCGCGAGAAGCAAACCGCCGCGGCCCGCGCCATGAGCGCCGAGCTGAAATGAGCGACGCCTTGTTGCCGGGCGCCTGGCTGGGCATGCTGGGCGGCGGTCAGCTGGGCCGCATGGCCGTTCACGCCGCGCAAAGCCTGGGCTACCGCGTGGCCGTGCTGGAGCCGGACCCGGCCAGCCCCGCCGGCGCGGCCGCCGACTGGCACCTGCAAGCCGCCTACACCGACCCGCAGGCCCTGGCCGAGCTGGCGAAAGCCTGCGGCGCCGTGAGCACCGAGTTCGAGAACGTGCCCGCCCAGGTGCTCGACACCCTGGCGGCCTCCCTGCCCGTGGCCCCGGCCGGCGCGGCCGTGGCCGTGTGCCAAGACCGCGCGCTGGAAAAGGCCCACTTCGCCAAGAGCGGCGTGCCCTGCGCGCCGCATGCGGTGCTCTGCACCCCGGCCGACCTGGACGCCGTGCCCGACGCCCTGCTGCCCGGCATCCTCAAAACCGCCACGATGGGCTACGACGGCAAGGGCCAGCGCCGCGTGCGCAGCCGCGAGGAGCTGCGCGCGGCCTTCGCCGAGCTCGGCGGCGTGCGCTGCGTGCTCGAGGCCTTATTGCCGCTGGCGGCCGAGCTCAGCGTCATCGTGGCCCGCGGCCGCGACGGCGCCATGGTCACCCTGCCCGCGCAGCGCAACTGGCACGTGGGCGGCATCCTGGCCACCACGGTGGTGCCCGCCACGGGCATCGACCCGGCGCTGATCGCCCAGGCCGAGGCCTCGGCCCGCGCCATCGCCGACGCCTTCGGCTACGTCGGCGTGCTGTGCACCGAGTTCTTCGTGCTCGCCGACGGCCGCCTGCTCGCCAACGAAATGGCCCCGCGCCCGCACAACAGCGGCCACCACAGCATCAACGCTTGCACGGTGTCGCAGTTCGAGCTGCAGGTGCGGGCCATGGCCGGCCTGCCCCTGGGCACCCCGCGCCTGCACAGCCCGGCGGTGATGCTCAACCTGCTGGGGGACCTGTGGTTCGACGCCCAAGGCGCTCAGCGGGAACCCGATTGGCCCGGCGTGCTGGCCCTGCCCGGCGTGCACCTGCACCTCTACGGCAAGACCGAACCGCGCCGCGCCCGCAAGATGGGCCACCTGACGGTGACCGCCGGCTCGCAGCCCGAGGCCTTGGCCGTGGCGCGCCAGGTGGCCGCCCGCCTGGGCCTGCCAACCGACGGGCTGGACGGCGCGTGAGCCTGCTCAGCGTGGCCCAAGCGGCGCAGGCCCTGGCCGATGGCGGCCTGGTGGCCCTGCCCACGGAGACCGTTTACGGCCTGGCCGCCCGGGCCGACGACGACCGCGCCGTGGCGAAGATCTTCGCCACCAAGGGCCGGCCGGCCGACCACCCGCTCATCGTGCACGTGGCCGACGCCGCGGCCGCCCAGGCCTTTGCCGCCGACTGGCCCGCGCTGGCCCAGCGCCTGACGGCCGCGTTTTGGCCCGGCCCGCTCACCGTCATCGTGCCGCGCCGCGCGGGGGTGGCCGAGGGCGCCGCCGGCGGCCACGCCACCATCGGGCTGCGTTGCCCGTCGCACCCCGGGTTCGCCGCCGTCCTGACCGAGGCCCAGCGCCTGGGCGTGCCTGGCCTGGCCGCGCCCAGTGCCAACCGCTTCGGGCGCGTCAGCCCCACCACCGCCCAGCACGTGCTGGATGAGTTCGGTGGGGCGGTGCCGGTGCTCGACGGCGGTGCCTGCGACGTGGGCATCGAGTCGACCATCGTCGATTGCTCCCGCGGCCACCCGGTGCTGCTGCGGCCGGGCACCCTGTCGGCGGCCGCCTTGGCCGCCGCCGCGGGCGAAGCCCTGCGCGCCCCCGACGCCCAAGCCCCCAAGGCCGCCGGCACCTTGGCGGCGCACTACGCCCCCCACGCCCGCCTGCGCCTGTTCAGCCCGGCCGGCTTGGCGCAGGCCCTGGCCGAAGCCGCCGCCCGGGCGCCGGCGGGCCTGGCGGTATATTCCCGCGCCCGTTGGGCCCACGCGGCCTGGCGCTGGGTGGCCATGGCCGACGACCCGGGTTTGACGGCAAGGCAACTGTTCGCCACCCTGCGGCGCTTGGACGACGAGGGCGTGCGCGAGATTTGGGTCGAAGCCCCCCCGGGCGACGACCCGCGATGGGCCGGGGTGCTGGACCGCCTGCAACGGGCGGCCGCAGCCCACCCGTCATGAATTGAGTGTTGGAGATCCTGTGATGAACGCTGCGCGCTGGCGCCTGGGCCTGCTGGCCACCTCCCTGACCGCCCTGTTGGTCGCTTGCGGTGGCGGAGGCGGTCAGGTCGAGCCCTTCAAGCCCACGCGCCTGCTGTCCTTTGGCGACGAGTCCAGCTTGGTCCTACCCGACGGCCGTCGCTACGGCATCAGCGACTTCAAGCGCAACGCCACCGACGGCACCATCATCGCCCCCGCGACCCTGGACTGCGCCGCCTCGCCGGTGTGGACGCAAACCCTGGCCAACAACTTTGGCCTGGTGATGGCCGCTTGCAACCCGGAAGCGAAGACGGTCACCGCGTTCCAGTACGCGACCCTGGGTGCGAAGGTGGCCGACATCAAGACCCAGGTCGACCAGCACCTCGCCAGCGGCACGGTGGGGCCGAAGGACCTGATCACCATCATGGCCGGCAGCAACGACGTGGTGGAGCTGTACCAGCAGTACCCCGCGCTGACCGAGGCCCAGATCAAGGACCAATTGACCGTGCGCGCGCGGGCCCTGGCCGCCCAGGTCAACCGCTTGGCCAACGCCAACGGCCGCATCGTGGTGTCGACCATCGCCGACCTGGGCCTGACGCCCTACGGCCTGGCCCAGAAAGCGGCCAACACCGACACCGACCGGGCCGCGCTGCTGACGCGCCTGACCGAAACCTTCAACACGGCCATGCGCCTGGACCTGCTGAACGACGGTCGCCTCATCGGCCTGGTGCTTTTGGACGAGTCGATCTCGCAGGTCGTTCGCTTCCCCAGCCTGCAGTCGCTGGCGAACGTGACGGCCGCGGCCTGCGCCACGCCCCTGCCGAACTGCACCACCAGCACCCTGGTGGCCGACGCGAACGCCAACACCTGGCTGTGGGCCGATGCACAGCGCCTGTCGCCCCGGGGCCAGGCCCTGCTGGGTCAGTTGGCCCTGACCCGCGCGGTCAACAACCCCTTCTAAGCGCCGGCGGCCCAGCGCACCGCGGCGTCGAGCACGCCGCGGCCGCTGCGCGCTTGCGGGTGCTGCAGCATCGCCACCAAGGCCCAGCGTTGCCCGTCCTGGGCCTGCACGTAGCCGGCCACCGCCGCCACGTCGCGCAGCGAGCCGGTTTTGAGGTGGGCGCGCGCCTGCGCGCCGCCGAAGCGCGTGGGGTCGCGCGACAAGGTGCCGTCCACGCCCGCCAAGGGCAAGGAGGCGGCGAACTCCGGCATCACGGGGCTTTGCCAGGCGGCCTGCAGCAGCTGCCCCAGTTGGGCCGCGCTGAGCTGGGCCTGCCGCGACAGGCCCGACCCGTTGTCCAGCACGAAGCTGCCCTCGGCCCAGCCCAGGCGCGCTTGCAGCCAGGCGGCCAGGCGTTGGCGGGCGGCGGCGCGGGTGGCCGGTCGGTCGCCCGCTTCCCAGGCCAGGGTCAAGGCCAACTGCTCGGCCATCAGGTTGTTGCTGTGCTTGTTGATGTCGCGCACGACCTCGGCCAGCGCCGGCGAGCTCCATTCGAAGCTGGGCGGCGTGGTGGGGGCAGGGCCCGAGCGCACCTGGCCGCGCCACTGCCCGCCCAACTCGCGCCACACCTGGGCCAGCAAGCGCGCGTTGTAGGTCGCTGGGTCGGCATCGGCCAGCGGCCACTGCTGCGGCCCGCATGCGGCAGGCAGGCTTCCGGCCAGGTGCAGGGGGGCCGGCTGCCCGGGCGATTCGACCCAGTTGGCGCGCAGGGCCCCGCGCGGGTCGCGGCAGGGCCCCGGGCGCAGCGGCACTTGGAGCAAGGGCGGCAGGCCCGTGTCGGCGCGCACCCAGGCCACGCCGGCTTCGGCGTCGGGGCGGATGGCCAAGGTGTGCGACTTGAAGTTCAGCAGGAGTGCGTCGGGCTGCACATTGCCCGGACTCCAGGCCTCGCCGTCGAAGTCGGCGGGCGACTGCGGTTCGGGCGCGAAGGCGCTGCTGTCCAGCACGAGGTCGCCGTCGATCTCGCGCACGCCCAGTTGCTGCACGCGGCGCAGCAGCAACCACAGGCGCTCCAGCACCAGGCTGGGGTCGCCGCGGCCTTGAATCACCAAGTCGCCCTTCAGCACGCCACGCGCCGCGTCCACGCGCCCGTCCAACCAGACCGGGGTGCGCCAGCGCCAGCCGGGGCCGAGCTGCGTCAAGGCCATCCAGGTGGTGGCCAGCTTGGCCAAGGAGGCGGGGTTGTGCGGGGCCTGGGCGCGCCACGCCAGGCGCGGCTCGCCCCCTTGCACCGGGGCGCACCACAGGGCCAGGGCGCTGGCGGGCAGCTGCGCTTGGCGCAGCGCCTGTTGAACCGCGTCGGGCAGGACGGCGCTGGGCACCTGGCCCCAGGCGCTGGCGCTCGCCCAGGCCAGCGCGAGCGACAAGGTGTCACGACGTTTCATGGCGCCATCCTAGAGGGGGTGCCACCTAAACTGCGCCCATGCCGATGCCGCCCCCGTTCGCCCCGTTCACCGCGTCCACCCGCCTGCTGGCGATGGACTGCGCGGGCGACACGCTCAGCCTGGCGCTGACCGAGGGCGACGCCGTGCGCGAGGCGCGCGAGTCCCCCGGCGGCGCCCAGTCGTCCGACACCCTGTTGCCCACGGCGCAGGCCATGCTGGACGCTTTGGGGTGGACCTGGCGCGACCTGCAGGGCGTGGCCTTCGGCCAAGGGCCGGGGGCTTTCACCGGCCTGCGCACCGCCTGCGCCGTGGCCCAGGGCTTGGCCTTGGGCCTGGACCGGCCGGTGATGGCCGTGGACAGCCTGTGCCTGGTGGCCGAAGACGCCTGGGCCCAGTCCCAGGGCAGCCTGCGCGCGTGCACGGTCGTCGTCGACGCCCGCATGGGCGAGCTGTACCACGCACGCTACGCCCGCTGCGACGCAGGCTGGACGGTGGTGCGCGCGCCGGGGCTCGACCGCCCCGAGGCCTTGGTCGGCGAAACCGACGATGGCAGCGATTGGGCCGGCAACGGCCTGGCGCTGCTGACCCCGCCGCCGGGCGCGCGCACCTGGCCGCAGCAAGCCCACCGTGCCCAGGCCCTGGGGCGCTTGGCCATCGCCGCGGCGAGGTCCGGGCGCTGGCTGGACGCCGCCGATGCGCTGCCCCTGTACGTGCGCGACAAGGTCGCGCAAACCACGGCCGAGCGCGAGCAGGCTCGCGCGCAGGCCCAGCCGGCCGCGGAGGCGCCGTGAACGCCGTGCTGCGCCCCAGCGCCCCGGCCCTGCAGTGGACGCCGATGACGGTGGCCGAGGTCGAGCGCATCCTGCCCATCGAGCAGCAGGTCTACAGCCACCCCTGGACCCGCGGCAACTTCATCGATTCGCTGGCGGCCGGTCACCTCGGTTGGGTGGGCTCGGACGGCGAGCAGCCTGTGGCCTACTGGGTGGCCATGGCGGTGCTGGACGAGTTCCACCTGCTCAACCTGGCCGTGGCCCGCGATCGCTGGGGCCAAGGCTGGGGCCGCGTGGCCTTGCAGCACATGGTGGCCGTGGCGCAGGAACGCGACAGCGCGCAGCTGTGGCTGGAGGTGCGCGTGAGCAACACCCGCGCCCAGGCCCTGTACGCGCGGGAAGGCTTCGAGCCCATGGGCCTGCGCCGCGGCTACTACCCGCTCAACGCCCAACAGCGCGAGGACGCCCGCCTGATGCGCCGGCTGTTGAAGGAGCCCGCCCTGTGAGTGCCAACCCCCGTTGGACCGCCCGCCAGCACGCGCTGCTGGAGGCCCTGGGCGTGCGCGCTTGGTGGCCGGCCAAGACCGGGGAGCCAGCGGCCATGCCGGATGCGCTCGTCCCGTCGCCCGCCGTGACCACGGCCGCGCCGGCCCCGGCCGGCGTGCCTCGCCGGGCCGCGCCCGAAGCCGCCACGCCGACGGCGCCCCCCCCTGTCCTTGCCCACGCGCCGGCACTCCCACCCGCACCCGCACCCGCCGTCGAAAGGGCATCGGCCCCGGTCGTACCCTTGGCCCTGGACGCCCCCGCCCTGGTGCAGGCCATCCGCGACTGCCGCGCCTGCGCCCTGTGCGAGGGCCGGCAGCAAACCGTCCCCGGGGTTGGGGCCATGCCGGCGGGCTGGATGGTCGTGGGCGAGGCGCCCGGCGAGCAGGAAGACCGCCAGGGCGAGCCCTTCGTCGGTCCCGCCGGCCAGTTGCTGGACGCCATGCTGGCCGCGATGAACCTGCACCGCGCCGCGCCCGAGCCGGCGCGGCAGGTCTTCATCGCCAACACCGTCAAGTGCCGGCCGCCGCGCAACCGCAACCCCGAGCCGGCCGAGATGGCCGCGTGCCAGCCCTTCTTGTTGCGCCAGATCGAGCTCGTCAACCCGAAGCTGGTGCTGCTGTTCGGCCGCATGGCGGCGCAGAGCCTGTTGGGCACCGACGAGGCCCTGGGCAAGCTGCGCGGCCGCGTGCACCGCCTGGCCGACGGCCGACCGGCCATCGTGACCTACCACCCGTCCTACCTGCTGCGCCAGCCGCAGGACAAGCTCAAGGCCTGGGAAGACCTGTGCCTGGCGATGGACACCTTCGACGCCCTGCCGTGAGCGACCGCGTCCCCGCGCTCAGCGACCCCCACCGCCAGGCCTTGGAGGAGGCGGCCCGCTTTCGCTTGCTGGGCGACAACGTGCCCGTGCTCATCGCCCAGTTTGAGGCCGGCACCAACCGCTGCCTGTACGCGAACCGGCTCTACGCCGAAACCTTCGGCCTGACGCCAGAAACCGCGATCGGCAAGACCTTCGCCGAAATCATCGGCCCCGAGGCCGCGGCGCAGATCGAGCCGGCGGTGCAGCGGGTGAACGAGGAGGGCCGCGCCGCCACCTACGAGCGCACCGTGACCCGCCCCAACGGCGAGCTCCAGTGGTTGGAGGTGAACCTGTTGCCGCACCTGGACGAGCAGGGGCGCACCGTGGCCGCCTTCGTGCTGATCTCCGACATCAGCAAGCACCGGCGCGCCGAGCAGGCGCTGCGCGAGAGCGAGTCGCGCCTGGAGAAGTTCCTGCACGCCACGGTGGAGGGCATCGTCTTCCACCACCAAGGCAGCATCACCGACGCCAACCCGCCGCTGTGCGCCCTCATCGGCCACAGCCGCGACGAGCTGGTCGGCCGCTTCGTGCTGGATTTCGTGGCGCCGGGGGAGCGCGCGCGCGTCGAGGCCGTGATGCGCCAGGGCCAAGAGCTGCGCTACGACAGCGCCATCGTCCACCGCGACGGCCACATCATCCCGGTGGAGCTCATCGCGCGCACGCTGCAGCGCGACGGCACCACCTTGCGCATGAACATCGTGCGCGACATCCGCGACCGTTTGGCGGCGCAGGCGCGCATCCACCACCTGGCGCACCACGACGCCCTGACCGGCTTGATGAACCGCGTCGCCTTCATGGAGCGCCTGCAGGGCAGCCTGCAGCGCGCGCGCCGCAGCGACGACCAGCTCGCCCTGCTCTTCATCGACCTGAACAACTTCAAGCGGGTCAACGATTCCTTGGGCCACCTGGAAGGCGACCGCGTGCTCGTCACCGTGGCCGAGCGCCTGCGCACCTGCCTGCGCGCGGGCGACCACGTGGCCCGCTTCGGCGGCGACGAGTTCGTCGTGCTGCTCGACACCCTGCACCAGCGCGACGACGTGCTGGCCGTGGTGCAGGCCGTGCTGCGCGTGGTGGAGGTGCCGGTGGAAGCGCACGGCCGCTCGCTGTCGGTCACGCCCTCGATCGGCATCGCGCTGTACCCCGAGCACGGCGACAACGCCGACGCCCTGCTGCAGCACGCCGACACGGCGATGTACGAGGCCAAGGCCCGGGGCGACAAGCAGTTCCAGTTCTTCCGGCCGGAGATGGCCCAGTCGGCCTACGCCGACCTGGTCATCGAGAGCCAACTGCGTGACGCGCTGGCCCGGGGCGAGTTCGAGCTCTTCTTCCAGCCCCAGGTCGAGCCGGTGCACGGCGCGCTCGTCGGTGCCGAGGCCCTGATCCGCTGGCGCCACCCCGAGCGGGGCCTGCTCACGCCCGACAGCTTCATCGCCGTGGCCGAGCGCCACCCGCTGATGGTGCCGTTGAGCCAGTGGGTTTTGCGGCAGGCGGCCCTGCAGGCCCAGGCCTGGCACGAGGCCGGCGTGCCCCAGGTGCCGGTGGCCGTGAACCTGTCGCACTTGCAGTTCCGCATCGACGGTTTCGCCGACACCGTCGCGCAGGTGATCGACGAGGTCGGCATCCCCGCGGGCTGGCTGCAGCTGGAGCTGACCGAGCGCATGCTGATGGACGACGTGCGCAGCGCCACCGCCACCTTGCACGACCTGCGCCGCCTGGGCGTGTCCATCGCCGTGGACGACTTCGGCACCGGCCACACCGCGCTGGCCCACCTGACCCAGTTGCCGCTGGACAAGCTGAAGATCGACCAGAGCTTCGTGGCCGGCCTGCCCCACGACCCAGGCGCCATGGCCGTGACACGCGCCATCGTGCAGATGGCCCAGGGCCTGGGCCTGCGCGTCGGGGCCGAGGGCGTGCGCCGGCGCGAGCAGTGGCAGCTGCTGCAGGCCTGGGGCTGCCAGGAACTGCAGGGTGAGCTGGTGGCGCCGGCCTTGTCGGCGGGCGACTTCGTGCAATGGGCGCTGCAGCGCCAGCGGCCGTGAGCACGAGCCCCCCGAGCGCCCTGGCCGCGCAGATCACCGCGCGCATCGCGCAGGCCGGCGGCTGGCTGCCCTTCGACGAGTTCATGGCCCTGGCCTTGTACGCCCCCGGCCTGGGCTACTACGCCAGCGGCCGCCCCACGTTCGGCCTGGGGCCGCATGGCGGCAGCGATTTCGTCACCGCGCCCGAGATGTCCCCGCTGTTCGGCCACGCCCTGGCGCGGCAGGTGGCGCAGGCCTTGGACGTGACCGGCGTGAACGAGGTGTGGGAGTTCGGTGCCGGCAGCGGCGCGCTGGCCGAGCAGGTGCTGGACGCGTTGAGCCTGGCCGGGCCCGCGCTGCCGCAGTACGTCATCGTCGAGCTGTCGGCCACCTTGCGCGAGCGGCAGCAGCAGCGCCTCGCGCGCTTCGGCGAGCGCGTGCGCTGGGTCGATGCCTTGCCGTCGCGCCTGGCCGCCGTGGTCATCGGCAACGAGGTCTTGGATGCCATGCCCGTGAAGCTGCTGCACTTCGACGGCCAGCATTGGCTGGAGCGCGGCGTGGTGCCGACCGAGACCGGCTTCGGCTGGGCCGACCGCCCCACCGACCGCCGACCGCCCTTCGACTCCGGCCATTGGGTGGCGGGCACGGTCACCGAGGTACACCCGCACGCCAAAGCCTGGATCCGCACGCTGGCGGCGGCGCTCGAGGCTGGGGCGATGTTCCTCATCGACTACGGCTTTGGCGACAGCGAGTACTACCACCCCCAGCGCATCGGGGGCACCCTGATGTGCCACCACCAGCACCGGGCCGACCCCGATCCGCTGACGGCCGTGGGCGAGAAGGACATCACCGCCCACGTCAACTTCACCACCATCGCCCTGGCCGGTCAGGACGCCGGCTTGGCGGTGCTGGGCTACACGACGCAGGCGCACTTCCTGCTGAACTGCGGCCTGACCGACCTGTTGCAGGCGGCGTCGCTGAAAGAGCGCGCCATGGCCCAAAAGCTCATCACCGAGCACGAGATGGGCGAGATCTTCAAGGTCATCGGCTTCGGCGCCGCCGGCGTCGAGTGGGACGCCATGGGCTTTGCCCACGGCGACCGCAGCCACGTGCTCTGACGCCGCGCCGACCGGCGCCGTTCAGGCCAGGGCGTTGAGCTGGTCCTCGCCCCAGGGCAGCATCAGGGTCAGCGTTTCCAGCTTGTCGAACTCGGGGCCCAGGCGGTCGACGATGGCCTGCGGGTCGGGGCACAGCCCGGCGTCGGTGATCAGGCCGAACTGCACCTTGCCGGCGTAGGTCAGGATGCTGACGCCCATGCCGATGTCGCCGCTCTGGGGCACCCAGAACATCACCTTGTCCACGGTGCTGCCGCAGAACTTGAGCGGCACCTGAGGGCCCGGCACGTTGGTCATCACCGCCGTGGCCTTCTTGGCGAACAGGCCCAGCATCGCGTGCTGCACGGGCTTGATCAGCAGGCCGGCCACGCTCAGCAGGCCGAAGGCCATGATGGGCTGGAAGCTGCCCTTGAGCTCGTGCATGCGGGCGCGCACGGCGTACATGCGCTCGGCCGGGTTGTCGATGCCGATGGGCAGCACCAGCGGCACCAGGCCGAAGCGGTTGCCCAGCTGGTAGGCCTTGTCCATGGGCCGCAGGTTGACCGGCACCATGGCGCGGATCTCCTTGCCCGTGGGGTCGTCGCCCTTGTGGCGCAGGTAGTCGCCGATGGCGCCGGCCACGCAACTCAGCAGCACGTCGTTCACCGAACCGCTCAGCGCCTTGCCCACCACCTTGACGCGGTCCAAGGTCAGGTCGTCGTTCCAGGCCACGCGCTTGGCGATGGCCGGCTTGCCTTTGAGCCGCGTCGGCGAGTCGTTGGGCATCATGGCAAAGGCCGTGATGTCGCTCATGGCCTGGAAGCCCATCTTGGCCATGTGCATCGTGCCGTCCATGGGGTGCTCGGGCAGCATCAAGGCGTCCATGCCCTTGGCCACGCCCTTGCTGGTCAGCTTCACGGCCTGCACGGTCAGGTTGGTCACGGGCTTGAGCAGGCTGTCCACCAGCCAGTCCAGCTCGTGCTCCTCTTCGGGGTCCTTCTTGCGGCGCTTCGGGGGCGGCAGGCCCCCGTCGGTGATCGACAGCATGACCGAGATCAGCGCGATGCCGTCGGCGATGCAGTGGTGGATGCGCGAGACCATCGCGCTGCGGCCGTCCACGTCCTGGATCAGCTGGATTTGCCACAGCGGCATGCGCGGGTCCAAGGGCTCGGCCGTCAGGGCGGCCACGTGCTCCTTCAGGGCCTCCATGCGGCTTTGCCCCTTGCGCGGCTCGAGCTCGACGGCCACCACGTGGTCGGCCAGGTCGAAGTCGCGGGCGTCCACCCACTGGGCGCCCATCGGGTCTTCCACCACGCACTGCTTGAAGCGGCGGTACTGCAGCAGGCGCTCGCTCACCCGTTCGCGCAGGGCTTCCAGCTCGATGCGCGGGCTCAGCAGCCAGACCCCGACGATCATCATCAGGTTCTCGGGCGTGTCCATCCGCAGCCAGGCGGTGTCGACGCGGGACATGCGTTCGTGCAGCACAGTCATGGGCAGGGCGCAAGAAGGAGGCGAAGGGGCTCCGATTCTGTCGCTAACATCCCCCGCACCACCCCCTTTTTCAATGGCTGTTTGCCGAAGGAGACACGATGAGCCTGCAGAAGAAATTCGACGCCGCGGTGGCCGACTCCAAGAAGCTGTCCGAGCGCCCGGACAACGAAACCCTGCTCAAGCTCTACGCGCTCTACAAGCAGGGCACCGAAGGCGACAACGAAACCAAGAAGCCCGGCATGATGGACATGGTCGGTCGCGCCAAGTGGGGCGCCTGGGACGAGCTCAAGGGCACCGACCCCAAGGACGCGATGCAGCAGTACATCGACCTGGTCGAGTCGCTGAAGTAAGTCCAGCGTCGCCCCGCTGAAACGGCTCCCTCGGGAGCCGTTGTTTTTGGGGCCTCAGCCGATCATGCGGCGCAGCCGCGGCACCAGGGCCAGCATCACGGCCCCGGTCAGCAGGCTGCCCACCCCCAGCTGCGTGAACAGCAGCGCGTAGGCCGGGTTGCTGGTCAGGGGCGAGCCGTCGGCCGGCTGGGCCACCACCCCTGAGAAGTCGCCCGCGAACAGCGAGGCCAGGCCGGTCACCAGCATCCAGGCGCCCATCAAGAGGCCCTGGTGCTGCTTCGGGGCCAGGCGGCCGATCATGGCGTAGCCCACGGGCGAGATCAGCAGCTCGCCCAGGGACTGCAGCACGTAGCTCAAACCCAGCCATCCGAAGGCCACGCGCCCGTCGGCGCCCGCGAGCTGGATGCCCAGCGGCAGGGCCAAGAAGCCCAGGCCCATCAAAAACAGCGAGGCGGCGAACTGCTGCGGCACGTCCACCGGCCAGCCCTTGGCCCGCCAGCGCGCGAACAGGTGAGCCAGCCAAGGCCCGCCCACCACGATCACCACCGTGTTGATGTTTTGCACCCACTGCGGGGCGATGCGCCAGCCCCACAGCTGCAGGTCCACGTTGCCCACGGCGAAGAGTTGCAAGCCGCTGGGCGCCATTTGGTAGAGCGACCAGAACACCAGCGAGCCCAAGGTCAGCACGCCGTAGGCCTTCATGCGCTGGCGCTCGGCGAGCACCGGGTGGCGCCAGGTCAACTGCAGCACCCACAGCGCCACCAGCGCGCAAAAGCCCTTGAGGGCCCAGGCCGTGTCGCCCGGGCGCTGAAGGGCCCACCACAGCACCGGCACCAGGCCCAGCATCACGGCGCTGGCCGCCGCGAAGCGCCAGCGCCAGCCCGCCGGGGGCTGCTGCATCAGTGGCGTGTCGCGATCGGCCAGGGTCTTCCAAAAGGCCAGGGCCAGCACGATGGCCGCGGCATTGCCGACGGTGGCGAAGCTGAACAGCGCCGAGTACGCCTGCGCCTGCTCGTAGTGCCCCGCCACCGTGAAGCCGATGAAGAAGCCCACGTTCATGCCGGCGTAGTTCCACAAGAACGCGCCCTCGCGCCTCGGGTCCTCGGGCGCGAAGCGCTGCGTCAGCATCATGTTGAGGCAGGTCACGTTCAGGCCGCTGCCCGTCAAGAACATCGCCAGGCCCCACAACAGGCCGGCTTCGTCGCCCCGCGCCAGCGCCGCGCAACCGGCCACCTGCAACAGCATGCCGCCCACGAAGAGGTTGCGGTTGCTCATCCAGCGCCCGCCCAGCGTGCCGCCGAACAGGTGCAGCCCGTAGTTGAAGGCGCCGAACACGCCCATCACCGCCGCCGCCTTGTCGCTGGGGTAGTCCAGGTGCTGCGTGGCGTACAGCACCAAGGTGGAGTACAGCACCGCGTAGCCCAGGGTCGAGGCCGTTTGGATGAAGAACAGGACTGCGGAGCCGATATCAGCTCTTTGGGAAAGCATAGACCTGTCAGCTAGATCGGCAAATGTGGCTAATGCACTTTCAGGGACAACTTCAACCTATACGAAGCGTAGGTCACTAAGCTTCTAGCTTGCTTACGGAAGAGTATTTGCAGTCATCTCGATCAGCTCAAGTATTTGGTCGGAAGGTGACTCGCAAACTTTTTGACAGATGTGCGACAGACAAACGTCAGGCGTCAGGCCGAGGTGCTTACCAAGTTCGTGAAATTCATTGTGCTTCCCCGCCTGTAGGGCATATTCAAGATATTCAATGAAGTCGGCTTCTTCTGTCTTGAATGTCGGTGCGATTACATCTGCAAGTTGGCGCGCTTCTGCAAGCAGCCAAGCTTCTGGCCATGTTTTTCCTGGTAGGCAAATAGAGTGTGCTTTGAACCAGCCTTCAAAGTCGGCGGCGACTCGCTCTGCCATGCTCTTTGCATGACCAAAATTCGCCTGCATCTTGTTTGCTTGATCGCCATCAAATACTGCAAGCACTGGTGCACTTGGATTGCGAATGTAAGCTGCAGCTAGTTGCCTCGAAAGTGCAGAAGCCGATCCTACGACTACGAACCTTACTCGACTCCTGGCCGAGGCCGGTAATGCGGCGCGGACGATTGACTCTGCTATTGTGTCTTCTACCAGAATATCCATGTCGCAGGATTCGCTGCCGCTGAGCTTGGCAAATGCGAAATCTGAGGAGGCCTCTGGAGTAATTCGAGTCCTATTTCCGATGCACTCCATGTAGAAGCGCGAATCGGATGGTAGGCAGTCGAAAATTTCTTTGGAATGAGTTGTGCATATAACTTGTATCTTGAGTTCAAGGGATACGTCCTTGAGCTTTTCGACGAACTTGCGCTGTGCTTCAGCATGTAGGCCTAACTCAATCTCGTCGATGATTAAAAGCGCTCCCTCTCCGGCGGAATAGGCCGTAGAGAAGATTTCAAATAGCGCATTCTCTCCCGCTCCCATGTTTAGGCCTGAATAGATGGTCTGGCCCACTGCGACTATTGGTAGGTTGTACTTTGAGTGTTCAACATACCTGAAATCGGAATAGCTTTTTCCCAATATGGCGCCGACAGTCGCCATAACCTTGTCTTCCCAACCCTTTTTGGGAGAGTCTTTGAACGCGCGAGAATATGACTTTGATTGACTGCGCTCGCTGTGCGGAACGATTCGTTCAATGCCAATAAACACTACCGTTCTGTTCACCCTGGTGTCGTAGTCGTTCCACTTGCCCCCCTTTGACTTGTGTCGAGATTGGGTGCCAATTCCAACTCCGTTTGGTAGATCGGGCGTCGCTCGCCAATTGTTATATGCGATGTCGTAATGTATTTCGAGTCCCTGCGGTGGAACCTCGGCAGGGTGCTGTACGAAGAAGTCGGAAAAGGTGTAATAGGCGTTCTTGCGACGTGGCGATTTGTAGCTAGATGCGGGGGCGTGGAAGGCGCACGCGGCCATCGCTAAGAATGTTGATTTTCCGGCGCCGTTTTTGCCTGCTATTGCGGTAATGGGATATTCAATCGTCATTGAGAAGGCTGATAACCCCCTCAAAGTACCTGTGGTTAATGATATTCTTCGGAGCAACCCTTTGGTCATGTCCGAGTTAAACCATGACCGGAGTGATTTGTCTTTTTGACTTTCCCTGTATTTCAATTCGAAGACCTAGTAATGTTTACGTTGGAGGACTGCTCAGCGTTTGGCTCGAGTTGACTTGTTCGAGCTGTCCAGCAGCTTGTCGAGCTCTTTCTCGATGTGCGACTCGATGGTGCCGCGCAGGGCGCCCAGCAGCAGGCCGAGCTTGGCGTCGAGCTCGAAGGTGCTGGCGGTGACCACGAGTTGGCCCTTCACGCCACTGCGTGTGAACTCGACGGTGTCGCTGTCGTCGCCCTCCATGACGGTGCACTCCATGCCGAACTCGGCTTCGACCTGCTCGGCCCAGGCCCAGGCGATCTTGCGGGCTTTGGCCAGGCCGAGGTGGTGGTCGCGGTGGATGCGGATGTGGGACATGGAAACCTCAGAACGATCGTTGCGATGACGGCAGGGCGGCCAGGCGGGCGACTTCGGCGTGGAAGTCCGGCCAGCGGCCGCCCAGCCGGTGGAACAGGGCCTCGAAGGCGGGCACCTGGGATTGGTAGGCCGACAGCAAGGCAAGGTGGGCATTGTTCGCCTGCCGCGCCCAGGCCAGGTAGCCCGAGTAACCCGCATCGCGGGCGGCCAGCGCGGCGAGTTCGTCGTGCAATTGCTGAAAGCGCTGGCGCTTGCGCGCGGCCCAGTCGGGTGGGGCCTGCGCGTACAGCGCGGCCAGGTCGGCACGGGCCGCCAGGGCCAGGGCGCGCCAGCGCTCGCGCCGCTGCTCGCGGGCCGCGTCCTCGGGGGTGGCTTCGCTGCTGCGGCCTTGGGCGCGCTGCCAGGCGGCCACGCCCAGGCGCTCCACGGCGGTGGCGTAGCTCTCGTTGAAGCCGGTGTCGTCGGGGGCGTAGGCCCGCTGGTGGGCCATCTCGTGGAACAGCAAGCGGGCCAGGTCGTCCTCGCGCCAGTGCACGAAGCTGCTGAGCAAGGGGTCGCCACCCAGCGCATTGCTCCAGCCCAGGGTGGAGTAGGCGGGCACGCCGTAGAGGTGCACGTCCCAGCCCTCGGCGCGCAGGGCGTCGGCTTGGTCCACGGCGCGACGGCGCTCGTGGTGGCCGCGGTAGGCCACGCAGCCCATGACCGGGGCGCACCAGCTGCGGGGCCGCAGGCTGGCGGCGGGCGTGGCCACCACGTTCCAGACCACCTGGCCTTGCGCCTCGGGCGGCAGGGCGGCGTAGCGCTGGTAGCTGGCGTTGTCGGGCAGGGCCAGCTCGCGCACGGCGAAGGCGCGCAGGCGCAGGGCCAGCTGCAGCGCCTGGCGGGTGACCTCGGGCGTGGCCGGGTCGGCCAGCCAGGCGTCCACGGGGCGGGCGCGGTTGAGCAGCTCGACGTGGCCGTTGAACTGCCGCAGCCGGTAGGCCCACTCGCCGAGGCCGGCGCAACCCGCCAGGGCCGGTAGCGCGGCGGAGGCCAGCAGGGCCCGGCGGATCACGCGGGGGCGACCTCGACCAAGCAGTCGTAGAAGGTGGCGGCGGCGCCCAGGTCGGTCAGGCGCTGGTGCGTCAGCTCGTTGACGTTCTTGCCGTCCACCCCGAACTTGCGCCACCAGATGCCCAGGCCGTTGACCACGCCGGGCCGCGCGCGGCCGTTCACGGCGGCGCGCAGCAACTGCTCGCCGCGGTCGTTGAACACGCGCACCATGGCGCCGTCGGCGATGCCGCGGGCCGCGGCGTCGTCGGGGTGCATCTCCAGCACCGGCTCGCGCTCGATGTCGCGCAGGCTCTTCACGTTGACGAAGCTGCTGTTCAGGAAGTTGCGCGCCGGCGGGCTGATCATGGCCAGCGGGTAGCGCGCGGCCAGGGTGGGGTCCACCTCGGCGCACTCGTGGTTGGGCACGAAGTCGGGCACGCCCAGGGTGGGGTGCGTGGCCCAGGCCTTGCCGCTGGGGGTGGGGAAGTCGCCATCGGCCAGCGGGTGCTCGGGCACGGGCAGGGGCAGCCAGCCTTGGGCGCGCAGGGCGTCGAAGTCGATGCCGGTCAGCGCTTGGCGGGCCAGGGCCTCGTCGTCCTCGGCGAAGCAAGGGTCGGTGAAGCCCAGCGCGGCGGCGATCTCGCGAAAGACCTGCGTGTTGGGCTTGGCCTGGCCTTGCGCCGGGATGGCCGGCTCGTTGATCAGCACGTCGGTGTGCCCGTAGCTGGTGTGCACGTCCAGGTGCTCCAACTGCGTGGTGGCCGGCAGCACGAGGTCGGCCAAGTCGGCTGTGTCGGTCATGAAGTGCTCCAGCACCACGGTGAACAGGTCCTCGCGCTGCAGGCCCTTCACCACCTTGGCGCTTTCGGGCGCCACGGCCGCGGGGTTGCTGTTGTAGACCACCAGGGCCTGGATGGGCGGGCCGAACTCGGCCGAGCCGGGGTGCAGCAGCGCGTCGCCAATCGCGCTCATGTTCACCATGCGCGGCTGGCGGCCGGCCAGCAGGTCGGGGCGCTCCAGCGCGTCGTTGTTCTTGAAGGGCGCAGCCCAACCCGAGGCGCTGAGCAGCAGGCCGCCGCCGTGGTGCTTCCAGGCGCCGGTCAGGCAGGGCAGCAGGGCGATGAGGCGCACCGCGTTGCCCCCGCCGTGCACGCGCTGCATGCCGTAGTTCAGGCGGATGGCGGCCGGGGCGGTCTGGGCGTAGTCCTTCGCCAGGCCGCGGATCTCGTCCACGCTCAGGCCGGTCACGGGCGCGGCACGCTCGGGCGGCCATTCGAGCGCCTTGGCGCGCAGGCCCTCAAAGCCCTCGACCGCGCGCTCGATGTAGTCCAGGTCCAGCCAGTCGTTGACGATCAACTCGTGCATCAGCGCCAGCGCCAAGGCGCCGTCGCTGCCCGGGCGCAGGGCCAGGTGCTGGTGACATTTGTCGGCGGTTTCGGTGCGGCGGGGGTCGATGGCGACGAGCTTGGCGCCCTTGCGCTTGGCTTGGTTGGCGTAGGTCCAGAAGTGCAGGTTGCTGGCGATGCTGTTGCTGCCCCAGATCAGGATCAGCTTGGCGTCGGCGAAGTGCCGCACGTGCATGCCAATGCGGTGCCCGTAGGCGGCCGTCAGGCCGGCGGCGCCGGCGCTGGCGCAGATGGTGCGGTCCAGGCGGGCGGCGCCCAGGCGGTTCCACAGGCGGTCGGCCATGCTGCCGCCTTGCAGCAGGCCCATGGTGCCGGCGTAGCTGTAGGGCTGGATGGCCTGCTTGTCTTCGATGGCGTTGAACTTCGTGGCGATCGCCCGCACGGCCTCGTCCCAGCCGATGGGCTCGAAGCGCGGCGGCTCGGTCTTCTTGGAGACGCGCTTGAGCGGCGTCAGCACCCGCTCGGGGTGGTGCGTGCGCTCGGCGTAGCGGCTGACCTTGGTGCACAGCGCGCCGTGGGTGTTGGGGTGGTCGGCGCGGCCTTGCACCTTGATCACCTGCTCCCCTTGCACGTGCACCGCCAGCGCGCAGGTGTCGGGGCAGTCGTGGGGGCAGGCGCCGTGAACGATTCGGGAGGTCATGCGGGCAGTTCAAACAAAACGGTGAGCGCAGGCCCGGGGACCGGCGGACGCCGGGCCACCACCCGCCCACCGCGCCCGCTTGGGGGCGACCGCAGGGAGGCAGGGGCCCTGTGAATCCGGCGATGATGTCACGGTGACCAAGAAACCCTTCGACGTGGTGGTGCTGGGCGCTACCGGATTCACCGGGCGCCAATTGGTGCGCGCCCTGCGCCGCCAGGCGGCGGGCCGCGGCCTGCGCGTGGCCTTGGCCGGTCGCCGGCCCGAGGCCTTGGACGCCGTCAGCGGGGGCTCGTTCCAAGTGCTGCCGGCCGATTTGGGCGACGCCGCGTCCATCGCCAAGCTCGCGCGCAGCAGCCGGGTGCTGCTGAACCTGGCGGGTCCGTACGCGGTGCAGGGCGAGCCGGTCGTGCAGGCCTGCTTGGCCGGGGCCTGCCACCACTTGGACCTGAGCGGCGAGACCTTCTGGATGCGCCAAATGGTGCAGCGCCACCACGCCGAGGCCGCCCAAAAGGGGGTGCTCGTGGTGCATGCCTGCGGCTACGAGGCCCTGCCCTTCGACGTGCTGGCGCAGACGGTGGCCGCCGAGATGCAAGTGCGGCACGGCCAGCGTTTGCTGGACCTGGACGTGGCCGTGCGCTTCACCGGCCCGGGCATCCGGCGCTTGTCCGACGCTGTCAGCGGCGGCACCTTGGCCTCCATGGGCACGGTGCTGGCGCTGGACCGCAGCAACAGCCTGCAGCGCATGGACTGTTTGTTGCCCGACGAGCTGCCCGAGGGCTGGAATGCCAATGCCGTGGCCCAGCGCAACGCTGCGCCGCTGTCGCCCTGGTGGGACGAGGCCTGGGGCTCGGTGATGGCGCCCGCGCTGCCGGCCCCCTTCATCAACCCGCCGCTGGTGCTGCGCTCGGCGGTGCTGCGGGGCGAGGCCTTTGCCCCGCAATTCCGCTACCGCGAGGGCATGGCCATGCGCGACGGCGTCGAGCCCTGGCTGGGCCCCATCGCCAGCGTGCTCCCCGCCAGCGCCTGGGTGCAAGCCGGCCTGGGCGCGACCAGCCGCGCGGCGCAGTGGTCCACGGCGGCCACCTTGTCGGCGCCGCTGGCGGCAATGAGTGCCGCGGCCGGCGCGCCCTCCGACCTGGGCCGGCAGGCGCTGCAACGCTTGATCGAGCTGGTGGGCCCGAAGCCGGGCGAAGGCCCCAGCCCCGAGGCCTTGGACACCATGGGCTACGCCCTGCGCTGGCGTGCCGTGGGCGAGGGCGGTGCGGCCTTGCGCGGAGAGTTGGTGGCCGAGGGGCACCCGGGCTACCGTTCCACCCCTGAAATGATGGCCGCCGTGGGCCTGGCCTTGGCCGAAGGCCGCTTGGGTGCCGGGCGCGCGGGCGTGCTCAGCCCGGGCGCCGCCTTTGGCCCCGCGGCGATGCCGGTGCTCGCCGACGCCGGCCTGACTTGGACCCTGGAGAACGACTGATGCGATTGCTCGACACCGTGCTCGCCCAAGGCGAGGCGATCACCGCGCTGCGCCGCGACATCCACCGCCACCCCGAGCTTTGCTTCCAAGAGCAGCGCACCAGCGACCTGATCGCCGCCAAACTCACCGAGTGGGGCATCCCGGTGATTCGCGGGCTGGGCAAGACGGGCGTGGTGGGCATCGTGCAGAACGGCAGCAGCCCCCGCGCCGTGGGCCTGCGCGCCGACATCGACGCGCTGCCCATGACCGAGAAAAACGCCTTTGCGCACGCCAGCGCCTACCCCGGTCGCATGCACGCCTGCGGGCACGACGGCCACACGGCCATGCTGATGGCCGCCGCGCAGCACCTGAGCCGCTACCGCAACTTCGACGGCACGGTCTACCTGATCTTCCAGCCGGCCGAAGAGGGCGGCGGCGGGGCGCGCGAAATGATCAAGGACGGCCTGTTCGAGCGCTGCCCCATGGACGCGGTGTTCGGCGCCCACAACTGGCCCGGCATGCCGGCCGGCACCTTTGCGCTGGCCCCGGGGCCGGTGTTCGCCAGCAGCAACGAGTTCAAGATCACGCTGCGCGGCAAGGGCGCCCACGGCGCCATGCCCCACCTGGGCCTGGATCCGGTGCCGGCCGCCTGCCAGCTGGTGACGGCCTTTCAAACCATCATCAACCGCAACAAGCGGCCCATCGACACCGGCGTCATCAGCGTCACGATGCTCAAGGCCGGCGAGGCGACCAACGTCATCCCCGACAGCGTGGAACTGCAGGGCACGGTGCGCACCTTCACGGTGGAGGTGCTCGACCTGATCGAGCGCCGCATGAAGGAGCTGACCGAAGGCCTGGCCGGTGCCTTCGAGCTCACGGCCGAGTTCGACTTCCACCGCAACTACCCGCCCACCGTGAACCACGTGGCCGAGACCGCCTTCGTGCGCCAGGCCCTGGTGGACATGGGCGCCACGGTGCAGGACTTCGAGCCCACCATGGGCGCCGAGGACTTCAGCTACTACCTGCTGCACAAGCCGGGCTGCTACTTCCTCATCGGCAACGGCGACGGCACCCACCGCGTGGGCGGCCACGGTTTGGGCCCCTGCACCTTGCACAACCCCAGCTACGACTTCAACGACGCCTTGATCCCCGTGGGCGGCACCATGTGGGTGCGCCTGGCCGAGGCCTTTTTGAACGCCACCCCATGACCGACGAACAAGTCCTGCAAGACACCCAAGCCTGGGTCGAGAAGGCCGTCATCGGCCTGAACCTGTGCCCCTTTGCCAAGGCCGTTCAGGTACAGGGCAAGGTGCGCTACGTGGTCAGTGCGGCCACCACGGTGGAAGACCTGCTGTACGAGCTGGCGGCGGAGCTGAACCACCTCCACGACACGCCGCCCGAGCAGACCGACACCACCTTGTTGATCCACCCGCGGGTGCTGACCGACTTCCTGGACTACAACGACTTCTTGGAGGCCGCCGACGCGCTGGTGGCCGATATCGGCCTGGAGGGCGAGTTGCAGGTGGCCAGCTTTCACCCGCAGTACCAGTTCGAGGGCACCGAGCCCGACGACATCACCAACTTCACCAACCGCTCGCCCTACCCGACGCTGCACCTGCTGCGCGAGGACAGCATCGACCGCGCGGTGGCCGCCTTCCCGAACCCCGAGTCCATCTTCGACACGAACATGGCGACGCTGGAGAAGCTCGGCATCGACGGCTGGCGCCAGTTGGGCCTGAAAGGCTGACCGTGCCGGTGTCGCTCGATGGCTGCCTCGTCGTCGCGATCAGCTCGCGCGCGCTCTTCGATTTCGAAGAGGAAAACCAGCTCTTCGAAGCCAGCGACGACCACGCCTACATGGCCCTGCAGCAGCAGCGCCTGGAGCAGCCCGCCAAGCCCGGCGTGGCCTTCTCGCTCGCCAACAAGCTGCTCGCCTTCAACACGCCCGGCCAGGCGCCGCAGGTGGAGGTGGTGGTGCTCAGCCGCAACGACCCCATCAGCGGCTTGCGCGTCTACCGCTCGGCCCAGGCTTTGGGCCTGCCCATCCAACGGGGCGTGTTCACCCGCGGCCGCAGCCCCTGGCGCTACCTCAAGCCGCTGAACGCGCAGCTGTTTTTGAGCGCCAACGAAACCGACGTGCGCGACGCCCTGGCCGCTGGGGTGCCCGCCGCGCGGGTGTACCCCGACAGCCGCCATGCCAGCGCCGCCCATCCGGACGAGCTGCGCATCGCCTTCGACGGCGATGCCGTGCTGTTCAGCGACGAGGCCGAGCGCGTGTTCCAGCGCGACGGGCTCGACGCCTTCCAGGCCCACGAACGCGCCCACCAGCACGAGCCGCTGCCGCCCGGGCCCTTCAAGCCCTTGCTGGACGCCCTGGTGCGCCTGCAGGCCGTGGGCAGCGAGGCCAACGCGCCCATGCGCTTGCGCACCGCGCTGGTCACCGCCCGCAGCGCCCCGGCCCACGAGCGCGCCGTGCGCACGCTGATGGACTGGCAGGTGGAGGTGGACGAGGCCATGTTCCTCGGTGGCCTGCCCAAGGGCGAATTCCTGCGCGAGTTCGAGCCCGACTTCTTCTTCGACGACCAGCTCGGCCACATCGCCCACGCCAGCCGCCACGTGCCCTCGGGCCACGTGGCCAGTGGCGTCAGCAACGCCTAAGGCGGGGTCGCGTCAGCGCGAGGCCGGCGCCTCGGCTGGAACGGCCCCGATGGGCATCACCGCCCCGGCCTTGGCGGCTGCGGTGCCGGCGCGTTCGGCCTCTTGCGCACGCTGGGCCTCCATCGCCGCCTTGGCGCGGAAGGCCAGGGGCGTGCTGCTCTTCCAGGGGTTGACGAGCCACAGGCCCAGCACCGCGATCAGCGGCAGCACCCACAGCGCGTGCACCGTGGCGCCACGCGGCAGCTTGGCCTTGAACTCGGGCGGCGCCTTGCTCATGCTCAGGCGCTCTGCAGGGTGACGCGGGCGAACTGGCGCTTGCCCACCTGCAGCACGTAGGTGCCGGGGGGCAGCTTCAGGCCTTTGTCGCTGACGACCGTGCCGTCCACGCGCACGCCGCCTTGCTCGACCTTGCGCAGGCCTTCGCTGCTGCTCGGCACCAAGCCGGCGGCCTTGAGCAGGGCGCCCAGGCCCATGTCGCCGCTGAGCGTCAGCTCGGGCATCTCGTCGGGGATGCCGCCACGGGCGCGGTTCTCGAAGTCGGCCTGCGCCGCGTCGGCCGCTGCCGCGCTGTGGAAGCGCGTGGTGATCTCGCGCGCCAGGGCCACTTTGGCGTCCTTGGGGTTGCGACCGGCCTCGATCTCGGCCTTGAGCTTGGCGATGGCCTCCAGCGACTCGAAGCTCAACAACTCGTACCAGCGCCACATCAGCGTGTCGCTGATCGACAGCACCTTGGCGAACATGCTGTTGGCCGGTTCGGTGATGCCGATGTAGTTGTTCTTGCTCTTGCTCATCTTCTCGACGCCGTCCAGGCCTTCGAGCAAGGGCATGGTCAAGATGCACTGGGGCTCTTGCCCGAACTCCTGCTGCAGCTGGCGGCCCATCAGCAGGTTGAACTTCTGGTCGGTGCCACCCAGCTCCAGGTCGCTCTTCAGCGCCACCGAGTCATAGCCCTGCATCAGCGGGTACAGGAACTCGTGCAAGGAAATCGGCGTTTGCGCCTGGAAGCGTTTGGTGAAGTCGTCGCGCTCCATCATGCGCGCCACGGTCGTCTTGGCTGCCAGCTGGATCAGCCCGGCGGCGCCCAGCGGCTCGCTCCACTCGGAGTTGTAGCGAATCTCGGTCTTGCTCGGGTCCAGCACCAGGCTGGCTTGGGCGTAGTAGGTCTCGGCATTGGCCTTGATCTGCTCGCGCGTCAGCGGCGGGCGGGTGCTGTTGCGGCCGGAAGGGTCGCCGATCATGCTGGTGAAGTCGCCGATCAAGAAGATCACCTGGTGCCCCAGGTTCTGCAACTGCCGCATCTTGTTCAGCACCACCGTGTGCCCGAGGTGGATGTCGGGCGCCGTCGGGTCCAGCCCCAGCTTGATGCGCAAAGGCCTGCCGGTGGCGGCCGAGCGCTCCAGCTTGGCCACCCAGGCGTCCTCGGGCAGCAGTTCTTGCACCCCACGGCGCGTGACGGCCAAGGCCTCGCGCACGGCGTCGGTGACCGGATGGGGGGTGACTTGGGTGCTCATGGCGTCGTTCGGTCGTTAAAGGGCGTTAACTCGCGGCTTTTGCCGTCGTCTTGCCGCCGGCGGGGTCGGCGTCATCGTGCAAACCCGATGCGGGCATCCCATGAACTTGGGGGTTCGGGGCGTCTCGGCTAAACTCCGCCGTCTTGCGACGCCGCCCAAGGAGGTGGGGTCGGCAAGATTCTAGGTGAGCGGCCTGCCCGCGCTCCTGGCCTTGGAGGGCCGGTCGAGCACGCGGATCAGGGGCTTGGCCTTGTTCGACGCCCCGGGGTGCGCCCCGAGGCTGCCAACAAACCCCAGCGGCTCGATGCCGCCTCACTGTCGATTCGCATGCTTGGTTTTGAACGCGCGAGCCTGTGGCTCCGCCCTCTGGAACGATTTGCTGCCCGCCACCCGCGCGCCCTGACCGGGGTCCTGTTGGCGCTCTTGGGTGGCTCCGGCGTGACCGCCTTTGCCCTGGGGCCCTTGGTGCCCGACGGCCGCAGCCTGCCGCAGCAGGCGGTGGTGGAGGCCTTGCCGGCGCTGGCCCTGGAAGACCAGATCGAGGCCCTGGCCCAGCACCGGCTGAGCCTGGTTCGCCATGACCAAACCCGCCCTGGCGACAGCGCCGACAGCCTGCTCAGCCGCATGGGGGCGTTCGATCCCACGTTCGTGGCCTTCTTGCGCAGCGATGGCACGGCCCGTCAACTGCTGCAAGGGCGCGCTGGCAAGCGCGTGGAGTTGGCGGCCGACGCCGACGGCCGCGTTGAGCGCTTGGTGGCGCGCTTCCCGGTGGCCAACGCCGATTTGGAGCGCACGCACTTTTCCCGCTTGATCGTCGAGCGCGATGCGCAGGGCCAATGGGGCGCGCGGGTCGAGCTCGGGCGCTACGAAACCCAGGTTCGCTTGGGCAGCGGTCAGATCGAGACCTCGTTGTTTGCCGCCACCGACGAGGCCGGACTGCCCGATGCGGTGGCGTCGCAACTGGCGGACATGTTCTCCGGGGACATCGACTTCCACCGAGAACTGCGCCGCGGCGATCGCTTCAGCTTGGTGTTCGAAGCGCTCACGGCCGATGGCGAGCCAGTGACCTGGGGCGGCGGTGCCGGCCAGGTGCTGGCGGCCGAGTTTGTCAATGCCGGCCGGACCCACCAGGCGGTGTGGTTCAAAGACGAGGCCGGGGGCGGCAAGGCGGGCTACTACGGCTTCGACGGGCAAAGCAAACGCCGCGCTTTCTTGGCCAGCCCGATGGAGTTCTCGCGCGTCAGCTCGGGCTTCTCCATGCGTTTCCACCCGATCCTTCAGACCTGGCGGCAGCACAACGGCATCGACTACGCCGCGCCCACGGGCACGCCCGTGCGCAACGTGGGGGACGGCTGGGTGCAATTCGCCGGCCGTCAGAACGGCTACGGCAACACGGTGGTGGTGCGCCACGCCGGGGGCAAAGAAACCTTGTACGCCCACCTGAGCCGCATCGACGTGCGGCAAGGGCAGCGCGTGGAACAGGGGCAGCGGATCGGCGCTGTGGGCGCCACCGGCTGGGCCACGGGACCGCACCTGCACTTTGAATTCCGCGTCAACGGACGGCACCAAGACCCGCGGCTGTTGGCACGTGCCAGCGAAGCGGTGCGCCTGTCGGCTGCCGCGGC
Source organism: Inhella crocodyli (assembly GCF_004004565.1). Taxonomy (GTDB): domain Bacteria; phylum Pseudomonadota; class Gammaproteobacteria; order Burkholderiales; family Burkholderiaceae_C; genus Inhella; species Inhella crocodyli. Next base: position 104,081 of record NZ_SACM01000003.1, on the reverse strand, counting down.
CAAGCCCTTCCAGGCGCAGGTTGCGTCGGCTCGCACCCAGCTGGCCGTGGCCGCTTCGCTGACCGAGGGTGTCACCGGTCGCGACTGAGGCCTTCATCGGCCTCATGTCCGGCACCTCGCTGGACGGGGTGGACGCGGTGCTGGCCGAGTTGCCGGCCGGCGGGGGGCTTCGTGTGCTGGCCCACGCCCACTTGGACTTCCCCGGCGCGCTGCGCGCCGAGTTGTTGGCCCTGAATCACAGTGGGCCGGACGAATTGCACCGCGCTGCCATGGCGGGGCAGGAGCTGGCCCGGTGCTACGCCGCGGCGATCCAGGCCTTGGGGCCCTTGCCGCCGGTGCGGGCCGTGGCGGCCCACGGCCAAACCGTCCGCCACCGGCCCGAGTGGGGCTATACCCTGCAATTGCTCAACCCGGCGCTCTTGGCCGAACTGAGCGGGCTGAACGTCGTGGCCGACTTGAGAAGCCGCGATGTGGCGGCGGGCGGGCAGGGCGCGCCCTTGGTCCCGGCCTTCCATCGCGCCGTGTTTGGGAAGGCGGGGGTCGACATCGCGGTGTTGAACCTGGGGGGCATGGGCAACCTGAGCTTTCTGCACGGCGACGGCCGCACCCTGGGGTTCGACACCGGGCCCGCCAACGCCTTGCTCGACGCTTGGGCGGCTCACCATCTGGATCTGCCCTTCGACGACGGGGGGGGTTGGGCTTCAGGGGGGACGGTGCAGCCCGCTTTGCTGCGGGCCTTCCAAGCCGAACCCTACTTCGCCCTGCCGCCACCACGCTCCACGGGGCGCGACCTCTTCGATTGGCCGTGGCTGCAGCGCCAGCCGCTCGCCGGCATCGACCCGCGCGACGTGCAGGCCACCTTGTCGGAGTTCACCGCTTGGTCGGTGGCGGACGCGCTGAAGCGGCACCAGCCCGGCGCCGTCGAGTTGATCGTGTGCGGGGGCGGGGCCTTCAATGCGGACCTTCTTCGCCGGTTGCAGGCGCGCTTGCCCGGCGTCGTGCTCGTGGGCAGTGGCGACCGGGGCTTGCCGCCTATGCAGGTGGAAGCGGCCGCGTTCGCTTGGCTGGCGGCCGCCTTCGTTCGCCAGCAACCGGGGAACCTGCCAGGCGTCACGGGGGCGCGCGGCCCGCGCGTGCTGGGGGCCATGTACCCCGCATGAAAAAAGCCGCCCGAGGGCGGCTTTGGCGGGGAGGGTTGGGGCTCAGACCGAGAAGCTCGAACCGCAACCACAGGTGGTGGTGGCGTTGGGGTTCTTGATCACGAACTGCGCCCCCTGGAGGTCGTCCTTGTAGTCGATCTCGGCCCCCATCAGGTACTGCAGGCTCATCGAGTCGATGAGCAAGGTGACGCCGTTCTTGCTCATTTGCGTGTCGTCTTCGTTGGCCACCTCGTCGAAGGTGAAGCCGTACTGAAAGCCCGAGCAGCCGCCACCTTGGACGAAAACGCGCAGCTTCAGGTCGGGATTGCCCTCTTCGGCCACCAACTCGGCCACCTTGTTGGCGGCGCTGTCGGTGAACACCAGCGGGACGGGCATGGCAACGGGGGCTTCGGCGGCGAGGGCGGACATGGGCAAACCTTTCTGCAAGACGCGCGATTATCGGCGTGATGAAAAAAGGCCGCAGGGTTGCTGCGGCCTTCTTGTCGGGGCAGGTGCGGATCAGCGCTTGCTGAACTGCTTCCGGCGGCGGGCGCCGTGCAAACCGACCTTCTTACGTTCGACTTCACGGGCGTCACGGGTGACGAAGCCGGCCTTGCTCAACTCCGGCTTCAGGGCCGCGTCGTAGTCGATCAGGGCACGGGTCACGCCCAGGCGCACGGCGCCGGCTTGACCGGATTCGCCGCCACCGCGGACGTTGACCTTGACGTCGAAGGTTTCGCTGTTGTTCGTCAGCACCAGGGCTTGGCGAGCGACCATGATCGACGTTTGACGGCCGAAGTACTGCTCGATGGGACGACCGTTCACGACGATCTTGCCCGTGCCCTTCTTGATGAAGACACGTGCCACCGAGGACTTGCGACGGCCGGTACCGTAGTTCCAATTTCCGATCATCGTGCGTCCTTAGATTTCCAGAGCCTTGGGCTGCTGAGCGGCGTGCGGGTGCTCACCACCGGCGTAGACCTTCAGCTTCTTGACCATGGCGTAGCCCAGGGGGCCCTTGGGCAGCATGCCCTTGACGGCCTTTTCCAAGGCGCGGCCGGGGTGCTTGGCCTGCATGTCCTTGAACTTGGTGGCGTAGATGCCGCCCGGGAAACCGCTGTGGCGGTAGTAGATCTTGTCTTCGGCTTTGGTGCCGGTGACACGGATCTTGTCGGCGTTCACGACGATGATGAAGTCGCCGGTGTCCACGTGAGGCGTGTAAATGGCCTTGTGCTTGCCGCGCAGTCGGAGTGCCACTTCGCTGGCAACACGTCCGAGCACCTTGTCGGTGGCGTCAATCACAAACCACTCGTGCGTCACTTCGGCCGGCTTGGCGCTGAAGGTCTTCATGAGATGTTCTCGATGTTGGGCTTCTTTGGAGAATTCCAGGCTGCTTTTCGGCCCTGCTTGTGAGGAGCGCCTCAGAAAAGGCGCCCGGCAGGCTCTCAAACCAACCCCTGCGCCCAAACCCAGTAAGACGCAGGAAAGCCCGCGAGTCTAACAGGGTTGACCCCAGGCCGGCAAGCTGCGACCCTTCGCCCATGCCCGCCTCCCTGGATGCCGCCCTCCAACGCTGGCGCGAACTGGTCGCCTGGGTGCCCATCCGTGCGCTGGCCCGTCGCCACCGGCGGCGCCTCCTGCGCCACCTGCTGGCATTGAGCCCGGCCGATCGCTACTTGCGATTTGGCTATGCCGCTGGCGATGCGCAGATCACCCGCTACGCCCTGTCCTTGGATTTCCAGCGCGACGAGGTCCTGGGCATCTTCAACCGGCGCCTGGAGTTGGTCGCCGCGGCGCACGTGGCCTACCCCCCCGATGCCGAATGGCAGGACGACACCGCCGAGTTTGGCGTGTCGGTGTTGCCCCGTTACCGCGGGCGGGGACTGGGCGGGCGGCTGTTCCAGTTGGCCTGTTTGCACGCCCGCAACCGCAACAAGCGCTTCTTGTTGATCCACGCGCTGTCCGAGAACGCGCCGATGTTGCGCATTGCCGAGCGCGCTGGCGCGTGGCCCGAAGCGACCGACGGTGGCACGGTCACGTCCCGCTTGCACCTGCCGAGCGACACCTGGCGCAGCCACACCGAAGAAGCCATCGAAACGCAGTTGGGCGAGTGGGACTTCCGCTTCAAGCACCAGGCCAAGCAGTTGCAAGACTTCGTGGACACGGTCCAGGGCGAAGTCCGGCAGTTGCTGGGGGATGATGCGCCGCCCCCGCCGCCGGACCCCTCGCCTTGAACCTCGATTACGCCGACCTCGACCCCAGCCGGGTTTTGGACGCTTTGGATGCCGCGGGTTTGCGCGGCGACGGCCGTCTGTTGCAACTCAATTCCTACGAGAACCGGGTCTATCTGGTCCACTTGGAGGAAGGGGAGCCGATCGTGGCCAAGTTCTACCGGCCGGGCCGGTGGACCGATGCGCAGATTCTGGAAGAGCACCGCTTTGCCCTCGATCTGCAGCTGGCCGAGGTGCCCTTGGCCGCCCCCTTGACCTTGAGAGCCACTGGCGCGCAGCTGATGGGGGAGCCGCCCACGCTGGCCCATTGGCAAGGCCTGCGCTACGCGGCCGCGGGCCGCCGAGGTGGCCGCTCGCCGGAATTGGAAGACCCCGAGGTGCTGGAGGCCCTGGGGCGCTTCATCGCGCGCATCCACCGCAGCGGCCGCGAGCGCGAGTTCGTGCACCGACCGCGCTGGGTGGGGCGAGCCCCCGGTGACGCCGCCCGCGCCGCGGTGGTGGCCAGCGGCGAGTTGCCCCCGAACGTTCAAGGGCGGTGGTTGGCCCAGGTCGATCGCTGTTTGGACGCGGTTCAAGCCGCATTCGACGCCTTGCCGGACCTTCGCCTGCAGCGCCTGCATGGCGACTGCCACCCGGGCAACCTGCTGTGGACGCCCGGTGGCAGCGCCCATTTCGTGGACCTGGACGATGCGGTGACCGGTCCGGCGGTGCAGGACCTGTGGATGTTACTCAGTGGCGACCCGGCCCAAGCGCGTTCGCAGGTGGCCTGCTTGCTCGACGGCTACGAGCAGGTCATGCCCTTTGACCGGCGCGAGCTGCGCTTGATCGAGCCCCTGCGGACCTTGCGCATGGTTCACCACAGCGGCTGGATCGCCAAGCGATGGACCGACCCCGCGTTTCCGATTGCTTTTCCTTGGTTCGGCACGCCCAATTACTGGGAAGACCAAGTGACCAAGCTGGGGGAGCAACTCGAGGCCATGCAAGAGGCCCAGAACGACTCGGGGGCGCTGCGCGCGCCCCCGGTGTCCGAGGGGGACGACGCCGTCGACTTTGACGGCGACGGCTTTGCCTGAGCTCAGGCCAACAGCAGGCGGTTCACCCGCTTGACGTAGGCCGCGGGGTCGGCCAGCGTGCCGCCTTCGGCCAGCAAAGCCTGGTCGAACAGCACCTGGGCCAGGTCGTCGAACTGCGCATGGCCGTCCAAAGCCTTCACCAGTGCGTGCTCGGGGTTGACCTCCAGCGTGGGCTTGGTGTCGGGCGCGGATTGGCCGGCTTGCTTGAGCAGGCGTGCCAGGTGCGCACTCATGTCGCCCTCGTCGACCACCACGCAAGCCGGGCTGTCCACCAGGCGCGTGGTGATGCGCACGTCCTTGGCGCGCTCCTTCAGGCTGTCCTTCAGCTTGTCCAACAAGGGCTTGAAGGCCTCGGCCGCTTCTTCCAGGGCCTTCTTCTCGGCCTCGTCTTGCAGTTTGCCCAGGTCCACCGCGCCTTTGGCCACCGACTGCAGTGGCTTGCCCTCGAACTCGTGCAGGTGGCTCAGCATCCACTCGTCCACGCGGTCGGTCAGCAGCAGCACCTCGATGCCCTTCTTGCGGAAGATCTCCAGCTGCGGGCTGCTTTGGGCGGCGGCCAGGCTGTCGGCGGTGATCACGTAGATCGCCTCTTGGCCTTCCTTCATGCGTGCCACGTAGTCGGCCAGGCTGACCCCTTCGCTGGCATGGGTCGAGGCGAAGCGCAGCAGCTTGGCAATGCGCTCTTGGTTCTGGAAGTCCTCACCGAGGCCCTCCTTGAGCACGGAGCCGAACTCCTTCCAGAAACCGGCGTACTTGTCTTTCTCGGCTTGGTCTTCGCTGTTGGCCAAACTCTCCAACATCGACAGCACGCGCTTGGTCGAGCCTTCGCGGATGGCGCGCACGTCGCGGCTCTCTTGCAGCAGCTCGCGGCTGACGTTCAGCGGCAGGTCGGCCGAGTCGATGACGCCGCGCACGAAGCGCAGGTAGGTCGGCATCAGCTCCTGGGCGTCGTCCATGATGAACACGCGCTTGACGTAGAGCTTCACGCCGGGCTTCTTGTCGCGGTTCCACAGGTCGAACGGGGCCTTGGCCGGGATGTAGAGCAGCTGCGTGTACTCGCTGCGGCCCTCCACGCGGTTGTGCGTGTGCGCCAGCGGGGCCTCGCTGTCGTGGCTCAGGGTCTTGTAGAACTCGTCGTACTGTTCTTGGGTGATCTCGCTCTTGGCGCGGGTCCACAAGGCGCTGGCCTTGTTCACCGTCTCCCAATCGTCGGTGGCGACGTAGGCACTCTTCTCGGCGTCCCACACCTCTTTCTTCAGCAGGATCGGCAGGCTGATGTGGTCGCTGTACTTGCCGACGATGCTGCGCAGGCGCCAGGCCTGGAGGTAGTCGTCCTCGTCGGCGCGCAGGTGCAGGATGACGTCGGTGCCGCGCTCGGCTTTCTCGATGGTCTCGACCTCGAACTCGCCCGTGCCGTCGCTGCTCCAGCGCACGCCTTGGCCTTTATCCAGTCCGGCGCGACGGCTTTCCACCGTGATGCGGTCGGCCACGATGAAGCCGGAGTAGAAGCCCACGCCGAACTGACCGATGAGGTTGGCGTCGCCCTTCTTGTCGTCGCCCAGCCGGGCCATGAAGTCGCGCGTGCCGCTCTTGGCGATGGTGCCCAGGTGGGCGATGGCTTCGTCGGCGCTCATGCCGATGCCGTTGTCGCGGATGGTCAGCGTGCGCTTCTCTTTGTCCACCAAGAGGCGGATGTCGAGGTTGGGCGTGTCTTCGAAGAGGGCGGCGTTGTCCAGGGCTTCGAAGCGCAGCTTGTCGCAGGCGTCGCTGGCGTTGGAGACCAACTCGCGCAGGAAGATCTCCTTGTTCGAGTACAGGCTGTGCGTGACCAGGTGCAGGATCTGCTGGACTTCGGCTTGGAAAGCGTGGGTGTGCTTGCTCATGGGGCGGTGACTGACAGAGTCGAGGTGCCAAGGCACCTGGGGTCGCTCCGAGGCGTTTCAAGGCCCCTGGCTTACGATGCCGGGTTTCCCTTGACGGTTGTTGCCATGTCGTCCGATACCCCCGCCGAGCCCGTTCCTGAGGCCCCCGCCGCGCCGGCGGCGGTGCGCAGCCCCGAAGCCGCGGCCGAGCGCTTGAAAGCCTTGTTTCCGGCCTTGTTCGGCGGGGCGCCCAAGCCCATCAAGCTCAAGATCCAGGCCGACATCGAAGCCCGTGCGCCCGGCGTGTTCCCCAGGCCGGTGTTGACGGCCTTCTTGCGGCGTTACACGGCCGGCAATGCCTACCTGCGGGCCATCGTTCGCGAGCCGCACCGCATCGACCTGGACGGCCAGCCGGCGGGCGACGTGGCCGACGAGCACCGCGAGGCCGCGAAGAAGGCCCTGGCCGAGCGCCGCGAGCGCCAGCAGGCGCGCGAGCAAGAGATGGAGGCCGCCCGGCGCTGGCGGCTGGATCTTTTGGCGGACTGGCAGCGAACGTCGCTCAGCCGCGCCAATTTCTGCGCGCTGAAAGGCGTCGAGGAGGCGTCGTTGGACGCCCTGTTGGCGCAAGCCAAAGCCGAATTGGCTGCCATGCCGCCGTCAGCGCCGCGCCGCCCGCCGCAAGGGCGGCCGGGTCAGCGTCCCGATGGCCGACCGTCGGAGCGCCGGGGTCCCCGCCCCGATCGCGGGGCGAAGCCCAAGGGTTGACTCAGCGGGGCTCGCAAGCCGGCGCGCACACGCGCTCTTGCCGGCCCATGAACTTGAAGGTGCGCAGCGCCGACGGCAGTCGGTGCTTGCCGCACTTGAAGCACGAGCGCATGTTGCCGCTCCCGAAGAACGGCGAGCCGTTCAGCTTGGCCTCGAAACGCAGACCGTCATCGCTGACGGCAGTGTGGGTGTCGGGGGTCATGCGCGTACCGGTGGTGGAAACCGGGCGCGATGCTAGGGCGAGTTCGTGACGAACTGCCTACAGGCTTGCCCTGCCCCTGAACCCGGGGCAGGCGCTGATTACTTTTTGGTCGCCAGCTGCTCTTCCAGCTCTTTGCACGACGGTGCGCACACCGGCTGGCTCTTGCCCAACAGCTTGCGCGACTTCAGCATGGCCCGGGGGCGGTGCTTGCCGCACAAGAAGCAGGACATGGTGGCCGCGCCAAACGACGAGGTGGCCGCGAACGGCGAGCCCGGTGCTTTGGACTTGTAGCGCAGGCCATCGGCCTCGATCAACGTTTTGGTGGTGTCCTTGGCCACGCTGGTTCTCGCCTGTTCGAATGGTTGGAATGAACGGCACGGCTCCCGTGCAGCCAGCTATTGTCGCTCAAGCCGGCCGCGTGCGATCACTCGCCCTTGAATTCAGGGGGTCGTCGTGCCTGCCACGCGGCCACGCCCTCGACCAAATCGCGAGACCGCGCACATTCGGCGGCGTCTTGGGCGTGCCGGTCGGCCCTCCAAGTGCCTTGGCCCAATGCATTGAGCTGCCGCTTCATGCCGCGCAGCGCCAAAGGCGCGAGGCCGGCCAGTTGTTCGGCCCAGCGGAGGGCGCCTGCCTCGAGTCGCGCGCGGTCGTCGTAGAGCTCGTCCAGGAAGTGCGCCGCGGCCATGGCCTCGGCGTCGAGGGTTTGTGCGGCCAGGAGCAAGCGTTTGGCAGTTCCGAGACCGAGACGACTGACCAGCCGGCGCATGCCCCCAGCGTGGTAGTGCAGGCCCAGGCGGGCGGCCGGGATGGCCATTTGCGTGTCGCGGCTACCCAGCCGGAAGTCGCAGGCCAGGGCCAGGTCGGTGGCGCCGCCCCACACGCCGCCGTGCAGAACGGCCACGGTGATGGGCTCCACCGACTCCCAGGCACTGCACAAGGCCTCGAAGAGGGCGGGGGCATCGACCTGGGGCACGGTGTCGATGTGGAAGCCACTGCAAAAATGCTTACCTTCCCCGCGCACCAGGACCACCCGCACCGAAGGCGTGGCGTTCAGTGCATCGATGTGCGCCCGGATCGCCTCCAAGTCGTCCAGTTCCAGTCGATTGGCTTGTGCCGGGCGGCACAGGCGGAGCGTGGCGATGGGGCCGTCGATGGTGAGTTGCGGGGGGGTCATCCAGGGATTGTCCGGGCTTGAGAAAGCGCCGCGACGCCCCAGTTCCACGCCATCCCCCGCCACCTAGAATGGCGGGTTCGTTTGCCGAGGGGTCAACCTCGGTGTCACTGCCCAGGAAGCCATTGCCGTGCTGATCTCTACCGCCTTTGCCCAAACCGCTGCGCCTGCGGCCTCGCCCGAATCCAGCCTGCTGAGCTTGCTGCCGCTGGTGGCCATGTTCGTGGTGCTGTACTTCATCATGATCCGTCCCCAGATGAAGCGTCAGAAGGAACACAAGGCCATGATCGAGGCCTTGGCCAAGGGCGACGAGGTCGTGACCGCCGGCGGCGTGCTGGGCCGCGTGAGCAAGTTGGGCGACAGCGTCCTGCACGTGGAAGTGGCGTCGGGCGTCGAGTTGCAAGTGCAACGCTCGGCCGTGGCGCAAGTGCTGCCCAAGGGCACCCTGAAGTGAATCGCCAGCCCGGCCGCGCGCCGGGCGACGCCGCCGGGCCTTTGTGGCGCTGGCGTGAGGACTGCCCATCATGAATCGTTACCCCCTGTGGAAGTACCTGGTGCTGGCCGCTGCGCTGGTCATCGGGACGCTGTACACCCTTCCCAACTTCTTTGGCGAGGCCCCTGCGGTGCAGGTGTCGGCCGCGCGCACCTCGGTGAAGGTCGACGCCGGCGTCCGTGACCGCGTCCTGGGTGCCTTGGCCGATGCCAAGATCACGCCCGACTTCGTGCAGTGGGAAGGCAACTCGGTGCGCGCGCGCTTCAGCGACACCGACGTGCAGATCAAGGCCAAGGACGCCATCAGCAAGGCCCTGAACCGCGACCCGGCAGAGCCGGACTACGTGGTGGCTTTAAACCTGGTGTCGCGGTCGCCCCAGTGGCTGGCCCAGATCCGGGCCTTCCCGATGTACTTGGGCCTGGACTTGCGGGGCGGCGTGCACTTCTTGCTGGAGGTGGACATGAAGGCGGCCATCAGCAAGAAGGTGGACGCATTGATGGGCGATGCGCGCTTGGCGTTGCGCGAGAAGAAGATCCGCGCCAGCGTGGCCCGTGTGGGCGACAGCTTGGTGCTGAACTTCACCGACGCCGCCACGCGCAACACCGCGCGCAACCTGCTGTCGGACCGCATCACCGACATGACCTGGGAAGAAGCGGGCGAGGGTCAATCTTTGACCTTGACCGGCCGCTTCAAGCCCACGAGCCTGGTGGCGGTGCAGGACGCGGCCCTGAAGCAGAACATCAACACCCTGCACAACCGCGTCAACGAGCTGGGCACGGCCGAGCCGGTGATCCAGCAGCAGGGCCTGAATCGGGTGGTGGTGCAGTTGCCGGGCGTGCAGGACACGGCGCGGGCCAAGGGCATCATCGGCCGCACCGCCACCTTGGAAGTGCGGATGGTCGAGGCCCACGGCCAGCAAGGCGTGCGCGACTACGACCCCGGCCGCTTGCAGGCTGCGCTGGCGGGTGACGTGCCTTCGGACATGGAATTGCTGTACGGCCGCGACAACCGCGGCAACGGCCCGGAGCCGCTGCTCGTCTCCAAGCAACTGGTGTTCACCGGCGACAACCTGAACCGCGCTGATGCGAACTTCGACCAGCAAGGCGGCGGGGGCTCGGTCGTGGTGGTGGGCCTGGACAGTGCCGGGGCGGCCTCCATGAAGGCGACGACCCGCGACGGCGTCAAGCGCCGGATGGCGGTCATCCTGGTCGAGAAAGGCAAGAAGGAAGTGCTGACGGCCCCGACGATCCAGTCGGAGCTGAGCGCGTCCTTCCACATCTCGGGCATGGCCAACCCGCAAGAAGCCACGGACCTGGCGCTGCTGATGCGCGCCGGTCAGTTGGCCGCGCCGATGGACATCATCGAAGAGCGCACCATCGGCCCGAGCTTGGGCGCGGAAAACATCTCGCGCGGCTTCCAGTCGGTGATCTGGGGCTTCGTGGCGGTGGCCGTTTTCATGTGCGGCTACTACATGCTGTTTGGCGTGTTTTCTTCGCTGGCGCTGGGCTTCAACTTGTTGATGTTGGTGGCCGTGCTGTCCATGATGCAGGCCACCTTGAGTTTGCCCGGCATGGCGGCCATCGCCCTGGTGCTCGGCATGGCCATCGACTCCAACGTGCTGATCAACGAGCGCATTCGCGAGGAGCTGCGGGCGGGGGTGGCGCCGCAGACGGCCATCCACATCGGCTACGAGCGCGCGTGGGCGACCATCTTGGACTCCAACGTCACGACCTTGATCGCCGGCTTGGCCCTGTTGGCCTTTGGTTCGGGGCCGGTGAAGGGCTTCGCCGTTGTGCACTGCCTGGGCATCTTGACCTCGATGTTCTCGGCGGTGATGTTCTCGCGCGGCTTGGTCAATCTTTGGTACGGCCGCCAGCGCAAGCTGAGCAAGGTGTCGATCGGTCAGGTATGGCGCCCGGCCACGCAGCCGGCAACGAAAGACGGGGAAGCCTGACATGGAACTGTTCCGCATCCAACGGGATATCCCGTTCATGAAGTACGCGTTGGTGTTCAACGCGATCTCGTTCTTGACCTTCGCCCTGGCGGTGTTCTTTCTGGTGACCCGGGGCCTGCACCTGTCGATCGAGTTCACCGGCGGCACGGTGATGGAGGTGGAGTACGCCCAACCCGCCAACCCCGAGGCGGTGCGACACACGGTCGAACCGATGAACTTCGGCGAGTTCCAGGTGCAGAAGTTCGGGTCGTCGCGCGACATCATGCTTCGCCTGCCGGTGCGTCCTGGCAAGAAGCAAACGGAGGTCGTGTCCGAAGTTTTCCAGCGTCTCTGTGCGGCAGAAAACGGCCAGGTGCAAACCAAGTCCTACGTCACCGACAAGGGCGAGCAGGTCAGCAAGCAGGTGTGCGTCACGGCCGAGGGGGTTGAGCCCTTGAAGCTGACCCGCAGCGAGGTGGTGGGCCCGTCGGTGGGTGACGAATTGGCCCGGGATGCCGCTTACGCGATGGCCTTCACGGTGATCGGCATCATGGTCTACCTCGCCTTCCGCTTCGAGTGGAAGTTCTCGGTGGCGGGCATCATCGCCAACCTGCACGACGTGGTGATCATCTTGGGCTTCTTCGCCTACTTCCAGTGGGAGTTCTCGCTGGCGGTGTTGGCGGCCATCTTGGCGGTGTTGGGCTACTCGGTGAACGAGTCGGTGGTGATCTTCGACCGGGTGCGCGAGGCCTTCCGCAAGTACCGGAAGATGACGCCGCACGAGGTCATCGACCACGCGATCACGTCGACCATGAGTCGCACCATCATCACGCACGGCAGCACCCAAATGATGGTGCTCTCGATGCTGGTCTTTGGCGGGCCCACCCTGAAGTACTTCGCGGTGGCGCTGACCATCGGCATCTTGTTCGGCATTTATTCGTCGGTCTTCGTGGCCGCGGCCATCGCCATGTGGCTGGGCGTGAAGCGCGAGGACTTGGTGAAAGTCTCGGTGAAAACCGAAGACCCGGACGACCCGAACGCCGGGGCCGTGGTGTAAGGTTTCGGGCCCTTTGCGACCCGCCGCCAGCCACCCCCTTTCATGACCACGGCCCCCGCCCCCGCCGCCCTGGCGCAGTCCGCGCGGCGAGTCTTCGTGGACAGCTTGGTCCGCGGCTCTGCCGCGGTGCCGGCCGTGCTCGTGGAGGCCGTGCAGCAGCGCTTGATGAGCAAGGTGGCCGACTCGGTGCGGCCTGGGCAACTGCGCGACGTCTTGTCGAGCCTTCAGCAGCATGGCGCCACGTGGCAGATGGGCCTCATTGCAGCCCTGCGCGCGCAGTTCCGTGCCGCCAAGGGCAGCACGACCGCCCCCGCGCCCAGCGCAGCCCCACCCGCGACGCCGCCGCCGCAAGGCGCAAGCAGCCTGTCCTTGGTGGGCGACGCCACGATCGAGCGCGAGATCGCCAGCAGCCGGCTGGCTTTGTCCTTGGTGGGCGACGCCCATTGGCAGTTCACCGACCTGCGCACCCGCATGCAGGCCCTGGAGCGCCGGGGCGACCTGTTGCCCGACGACCTGCTGCGGCCGCAAACCACCGCCCTGATTTGGATCGACGCCTGGGCCAAGGCCGACCTGACCCCATCGGAGTGGCAGGTCCTGCACGAGACCCTGGAGGCGGAGTTTGCCCAGTGGTTGGGAGCGGCCTACCACGACGCCAACCACTGGTTGCTGGAGCAGGGCGTCTTGCCCGACGTGGACTTGCGGCCTTTCATCCGGCGCACGCGCGGCGTGCAGGCCACCGTGCCGGTGGGGGCCAGCTTCGTCGAGTCGAGTTCGGCGGCGGGGAACCTGCGGCCCGAGCACCGCCACCGCGCCGACTTCGGCGCGTCGCCCGCCTACGAGGTGGTGATGGTGGACGGGGCGGTGTCGCACTCCACCGGCGGAGGGGCCTTGGTCAGCGGGTCCGGCGCACGGGACGCGGTGCGCCGCAGCCCTGTGGCGATGCGCTCGGCCGAGGTGTTGGAGCAGATGCAGCAGGTGCTGGCCCGCGAGGTGCCTGCCATGGCGGTGGTTCGCCCAGCGCTGGCGATGGCGCCCTCGTCCGAAGGGCTGATGGCCGCCGAGGGCGGCGCGCGCACCGCCCCGCTGGATGCCCAGGGGCTGGTGCGCATCTCGCCCCGGCTGCAGGCGGTCATTCAACGCGCCCAAGTGGCCCTGCAACGGCCCCACGGGGGGGGCAGCGGTGCGCCGGCCGAGGCGGTGGGAACGGGCGGCCTGCTGGAAGAGTCGCGGGCGCGCAGCCAGGCCTTCAAGCAGGTGCTCAAGCAGGCGGCCGGCAGTCCGGAAGAGCGCGCCACCATCGAGTTGGTGGCCATGATGTTCCAAAGCATCTTGCAGGACGAGCGCCTGCCGGCCAGCATCCGCGTGTGGTTTGCGCGCCTGCAGATGCCGGTTCTGCGCGTCGCGGTGCTGGAGCCCGACTTCTTCGCCACCAACGACCACCCGGCGCGCTCGCTGATCGACCGCATGGGCGCCTGCGCACTGGGTTTCGACCCGTCGCAGGCCATGGGCGACGTGCTGGAGCGCGAGGTCAAGCGCATCGTCCAGGTGGTCGAGGCCTACCCGGACACCGGCCGCAAGGTCTTCCAGACGGTGTTGACCGAGTTCGAGTCCTTCCTGTCGCACTTCTTTGCCGAAGACAACGACGCGAGCAAGAAGGGCGTCTCGCTGGCCCAGCAGGTGGAGCAGCGCGAAACCCTGGCCATCCAGTACACGATCGAGTTGCGCAAGATGCTGGCCGACATGCCGGTGGACGACGGCCTGCGCGAGTTCTTGTTCCAGGTTTGGGCGGATGTGCTGGCCGTGACGGCCATGCGCCACGGCCCGCAGGCCGAAACCACCGTGAAGATGAAGCGTGCCGCGGCCGACCTGATTTGGTCCGGCGGCGCCAAGAGCTCACCGGAAGAGCGGGCGGAGGTGATTCGCCGCTTCCCGGCCCTGCTCAAAACCCTGCGCGATGGCATGGGGCACGCCACGATCCCGGCCAAGAAGCAAGACGAGCACATCCGCAAGCTCAATGCGGTGCTGGCCACGGCCTTCACGACCAAGGCCGCGCCCATCCCCAAGCAGCGCTTGGACGAGTTGTTCGAGCGCCTGCAAGACCTGGAGTCGATGCTGCCCAGCGTGGCCGACATCGACCTCGACGAGGACCTGGTCCGGGACCTGTCCGGTCACGAGCGCGAAGGCTTGGAGGTCGTGTCGGACGGGGGGCAGCAGCCCAACGAGGCCATGTACCAGTGGGCGCGGGAGCTGCCGGTGGGCGGTTGGTTCCGCTTGAACTTCCGCGGCCGCGAAGACACGGTGCAGTTGGCCTGGGTCGGTGCGCAGCACTCGCTGCGGCTGTTCGTGTCGCCCCAGGGGCGCGCGATCCTGTTCCCGCTGCACCGCTTGGCGGGCTACTTGCAAGCCGGCTTGCTGCAGCCGGCCCAGGAAGAGTCCTTGACGGTCAAGGCCACGCGCGATGCGCTGGCCATGTTGGAAGCCCAGCCCGACGCGCTGAAGTGAGCGGGCCGCCGTGATGGCGGCGCGGTGCCGCCTGGGCGCCGCTCAGTGGATCAGGCGATCTTCGGGGTCGACGAACAACTCGTCGAGGATGAGCGCATCGGGCTCTTCACCCAGGCTCCAGAACACCATCAGCACGATGATCTTCAGGTCTTCCAGGGCCATGGGCGAGCCGCCCACGGCCATCGCCCGGTCGATGACGACTTCGCGCATGGGCGGCGGCAGCACGCCCGCCGTGGCCAGGAAGCGGATGAAACCGATCGAGGCCTCGCCGAGGTGGTCGAGCTCGTCGTCCGTATAGACGCGGACGCTGCTGGCGCGAGACTGGCTTTGCACTGCTTGGGCACTGGCGGCCAGTCCGTCCAGCCAGGTCAGGGCGTCCTGGATGTCGTCGCGCTCGAAGCCCATGGCCGTGAGCTTGCGCTGCAGCTGGGCGGGATCCGGACAGGCGTCGGGACGCCAGTAGGTCTCGTAGAGGTAGACGAGCACGTCAAACATGGGCCCATGATACCCGCCGGGTTCTGGCGCTCGGTCGGAAAACGGGCCCGCAAAGCCCGTGCTTTCCCCGCCTTCAGGTCCGCTCGAAGCGCGCCCCGGGCAGCGTGCGGACGAGGCCAAGCAGCTCCAACTCGAGCAAACGCGCGCTGAGGGCATCGGTGCGCCAGCCTAGCCGGGTTTGCAGGGCATCGAAGCTGCTCGGCTCCCAGCCCAGTGCCACGAGCAAGGGATCGTCCTCCAAGGCGGCCTCTCGGGCGGGCGATGCTGCCGGTGTGGGCGCCGCGGAACGCGGTCGTTGAGGCGCCAAGATCGCGTCGATCTCGGCGGCGCTCTGCACCAATTGAGCCCCCTGCTGGATGAGGGCGTTGCAGCCCTGGCTTTGTGGGGAGCGGATCGGGCCGGGCACGGCGAAGACTTCGCGACCGGCCTCCAGGGCCAGGCGGGCGGTGATCAGGGAGCCCGACTGCAAGGCCGCCTCCACCACCAAGCAGCCGTGGCTCAGGCCGGCGATCACCCGGTTGCGGGCCGGGAAATGGGCCGGCAGGGGCGGCGTTCCCGGGGCGTGTTCGCTCAGCAACAGCCCGCTGCGGCGGATGTCGTCCGCCAAGCCGCGGTGCCGCGTCGGGTAGGGCGCATCCAGCCCGTTGCCCAGCACCGCCCAGGTCGAACCACCCGCGCGCAAGGCGCCGCGGTGGGCGGCGCCATCGATGCCCAGGGCCAGCCCCGACACGACCACCCAGTCCAGTGCGGCCAACTCGGCGGCGAAACGCTCGGCCAATTCCACGCCTTGCGGGGTGGCGTTGCGGCTGCCGACGATGGCCACCGCCGGGCGGCCCAACTGGGTGCGATCGCCCTCCAGAAACAGCAACAAGGGCGCGTCTGGGGCGGCCAGCAAGCCGGCGGGGTAGTCGGGGTCGCCCAGGCGCAGCACCGAGCGCTGCGGGCCGCCGTCGAGCCAGGCCCAGGTCTGCGCCAGGATCGGCTCGAGCGGTGCCTTCGGGGCGGGCAAGGCGGCCTCGGCCAGCACGGCCTCCGGGCTGCCGTGGCGCAGCAGCAGCTTGCGGGCCGTACCCCGACCCACCGTGCCCAGCAGCGTCAGCCAGGCCTGCAGTTCGCGGCGCGGGTCCACCGCGGAACCGTCAGGGTTGGCTGAATCGATCGCCGGGGCTGACGGGTTCCTTGACCGTGATGATCAGCGCGTAACTGACGCGGCTGAAGGTCTGGAACACAAAAAGCACGCCGTGCTGCTCGTCCGGCAGTTGCACGTCTTGTGGGCGCTCGGCCGTGCGGTCGATGACGCGCTTGCCGGCGCGCCATAGGCTCAGCACATGGCCGCGCTCCACGCCGTCGGCGGTGCCGCGGTTGAGCGCCACGATTTGGTTCTGACCGGCCGTCAGGGCGTCGCCATAGATCGAGATGATGCGGCCCTCGATCGGCTTGTCCGGCGCGTGCGGCACGTACTGGCTGAACGAACGCGGCGGCACGGGACTCAGGCGGTCGCCCACCCCCACCTCGCCGCGCACCTTGCCGATCTTGATGGTGGCCGGGATCTCGAGGTCGTCCTTGCCGCCGGATTGCCCGCCCAGGCGGGTCAGTTCGGCCTTGGCCAGGTAGCGGGCTTCGTAGCCCAAGATCTCGCCGGTGCTCGGGTCGCGCAGGGGCACCGGCGTGCGGAACACGCGGTACTCCGTCATCGGCTGTTGCACGCCGCGCACGTAACCGAGGTCGCCTTCGGTCATCAGCACCCGGTTTTCCGGGGCGGCCACGATGCGCGGTGCCGTGGCCAGTTCGTCGCGGTCGAACACCACGGCCTCGTTGAGGAAGGGCTCGATCAGGTGCTGCGGGATGGCGGCCACCGGGTTGTCGGCCAGGGCGCTGCCGCGCACGCGCGGGCTCAACTTGCCATCAGCAACGCCACCGGCTTCGCGCGCCAACTCCAGGGTCGCGCGCCCGTCGCGCTTGATCAGGAACAGGGTCTGTCCCGGGTAGATCAGGTGCGGGTTGGCGATCTGGCTGCGGTTCATGCCCCACAACTCGGGCCAGCGCCAGGGCGTCTTCAGGAAGATCGTCGAAATGGCCCAAAGCGTGTCGCCCGACTTCACTGTGTAGCTGTCGGGCGCATTGGGGGCCAGCGCCTCCAGCGGCACGCCGGCCTGCGCCACCCGCTCGGCCGTGGCCTTTTGGTCGTTGGTGACGGGGAAGTTGGTGGCGTGGGCCAGACCGGTGCCTAGGCTCAGGGCCAGCAGCAGGGGGATGGGGCTCAGGCGATAAGGCTTCAACGGAACTCTCCCGGTTGGGTTCGCGCCAGCAAAGCCTGGCGCGTCCATGGTTCGCGGGGCCTGGGCGACAATTCACCCCTCCCTTGACCGGCGCCATTCTGCCGCCATCTGGAGGCGGTTCGCGCTGGCAAGAACCCGTTGACGCCGCCCAGCATCGCCTCTGCAACACCCCGATACAAGCCCATGGCCCGTTTGAGCATCTTGCGTTACCCCGATCCCCGCCTGCACACCGTCGCCCAACCCGTGGCCGAGGTGGACGCGGGCATCCGCCAATTGGTCGACGACATGCTGGAAACCATGTACGCCGCCGAGGGTGTGGGCCTGGCCGCCACGCAAGTGGACCGGCACGTGCGCGTGCTGGTGATGGACTGCAGCGAGGGTCGCGACCAGCCCATGGTGGTCATCAACCCGGAGATCGTGGAAGCCAGCGAGACCCTGCGGGAGGAGGAGGAGGGCTGCCTCTCGGTGCCTCAGACCTACGACAAGGTGCGCCGCCACGAGAAGGTTCGCGTTCGCGCCCTCAACCGCGATGGCGAGGTGTACGAGTTCGAGGCCGAGGGCCTGCTGGCGGTGTGCGTCCAGCACGAGATGGACCACCTGATGGGCAAGGTCTTCGTCGAGTACCTCAGCCCGCTCAAGCGCGACCGCATCAAGACCAAGATGCTCAAGCGCACCCGCGACGAACAGGCGCGCACCGCGCACCGGTTGGGCTGATGCGGCTGGTCTTCGCCGGCACGCCGGCGTTTGCCGAAGCGGCGCTGCAGGCCTTGCTGACCGCGGGCCACGAACTCGTCGGAGTGATGACCCAGCCCGACCGGCCCGCCGGGCGGGGCATGAAGCTACAAGCCTCGCCGGTGAAGCAGGCCGCCCTGGCGGCTGGCGTGCCCGTGATCCAGCCGCAGGGCCTGCGCCTGGGGGGCAAGTTCGACGCCGACGCCCAAGCGGCGCGGGCGCAGTTGCAGGCCTGGGCGCCCGAGCTGATGGTGGTGGCCGCTTACGGCCTGATCCTGCCCCAGTGGGTGCTGGACCTTCCCCCGCGGGGCTGCCTCAACATCCATGGCAGCCTGTTGCCGCGCTGGCGGGGGGCGGCCCCCATCCAGCGCTGCATCGAGGCGGGCGACCTGGAAACCGGCAACACCATCATGCAAATGGACGCGGGCCTGGACACCGGCGCCATGCTGTTGCGCGAGGCCTTTCCCCTGGCGCCCGACGAGACGAGCGCCAGCCTGTTCGAGCGCTTGGCCGAGCAAGGCGCCCGCTTGATCGTGGAGGCCCTGGCCGATTTGGACCGCCTGGTGCCCGTGCCCCAGCCGGCCGAGGGCGTGACCTATGCCGCCAAGATCGACAAGGCCGAGGCCGCCATCGATTGGCGGCAGCCCGCGGCGGCCATCGAACGCCGGCTGCGCGCCTTCGACCCCTTCCCGGGGGCGGTGGCGAGCCTGGGCGGCGAGGCCGTGAAGCTGTGGCGTGCGCGCGTGGCCCAGGGCGGTGGTTCGCCCGGCGCGGTGCTGGCCTGGCACGCCGACGGCCCCGAGGTGGCCTGTGGCGAGGGCAGCCTGGTCGTCACCGAAGCGCAACGCCCGGGCGCTAAGCGCGGCCCGGCCTCGACGGTGCTCAAGCCCTTGCCCCTGCACGTGGGCCAGGCTTGGGCTTGAATTGAAGGCCCGTCGCGCCCATCTAAGGCGACGATCCCCCTCCAAGGAGTCCCTGCGATGTTCAACCTGCTGAAAACCGCCCTGCTGATGGCCGCCATCACCGCCTTGTTCATGGCGGTGGGGCAGGTCATGGGCGGGCAAACCGGGATGATGCTGGCGCTGCTGTTCGCGCTGGCGATGAACTTCTTCAGCTACTGGTTCTCCGACAAGCTGGTGCTGAAGATGTACAACGCGCAAGAGGTCGACGCCCAGTCGGCCCCGCGCTTCTATGCCATGGTGGCCGAGCTGGCCCAACGCGCCAATTTGCCCATGCCGCGGGTCTACCTGATTGACGAGCAAGCGCCCAATGCCTTTGCCACGGGGCGCAATCCGCAGCACGCCGCGGTGGCGGCCACGACCGGCCTGCTGCGCGCCTTGAGCGAGCGCGAGATTCGCGGCGTGATGGCCCACGAGTTGGCGCACGTCAAGCACCGCGACATCCTGATCAGCACCATCAGCGCGACCATGGCCGGCGCCATTTCCGCCTTGGCCAATTTCGCGATGATCTTTGGCGGACGCGACAGCGAGGGGCGCCCGGCCAACCCCATCGCCAGCATCGCCGTGATGCTGCTCGCGCCCTTGGCTGCCAGCTTGATCCAAATGGCCATCAGCCGGGCCCGGGAGTTCGAGGCCGACCGCGGTGGCGCCGAGATCAGCGGCGACCCGGCCGCCCTGGCCAGCGCGCTGGAGAAGATCCACCAACTGGCCCGTGGCATTCCCCTGAGCCCCACCGAGGCGCACCCGGAAACGGCGCAAATGATGATCATGAACCCGCTGTCCGGTGGCGGCCTGCGCGGCTTGTTCAGCACGCACCCCAGCACCGAAGAGCGCGTGGCGCGCCTGATGGCCATGGCCCGCGGCCAATAAGGCCGGTGTTTGCCCCGCTGTTCTCGTTCAAGGCGCGCGCCCGCCCACCGATAAGTACCCCATGAACCGCCGTCTTGCCCCCCACCGGACCCTGAGCGCCCTGGCGCTGGTTGGCCTGTTGGCGGGTTGCGAGATGCTGGGCATCCCCGATCCGGCCAAGGAGGCTGCGGCCAAAGAGGCCGAGGGCAAGGCCATCGGCAGCGCCTGCCGGCACGCCATGCGCGCGATCGAGGACTGCTACACGCTCAACCCCAAGGCCCAGAAGTCGGCCGTGTACACGGGCTGGCGGGAGATGGACGAGTACATGCGCGAAAACAAGCTCGAAGGCGTGGCGCCGGTGGTGCCCCGCCCCGAGCCCAAGAAGGCCAAGAAGGACGACGAGGAAGAGGCGTCGGCCCCGCCCAAAAAGAAGGCCAGCGAGTGAGGCCGCGGCCCGGCCGGGCCGCGCAGGGCGCCGATCAGGCGCAGCAAATCGCAGTTCGTCGCAGCGGCCATGGCTTGTCAGCCACCGCGGGGCAGGATGCGAGGCACTGAACACCCACGGAGCCTTGCCATGACGTCCCCCCTCCTTCGCCGCACCCTGTTCACGGGCGCCACCGCCCTGGCCCTGACCTTCAGCGCCGCTGCCGTGGCCTTCACCTTCAATTTCGGCAGCAGCGCGGGCGAGCAGGTCAAGGGCGACGGCAAGCCGCTGCGCGAAGCCCGCAACGTCGACGGCTTCGAAGCCATCCGCCTGGCCGGTCATTTTGACGTGACCGTTCGGCAGGCCCCGACGGCACGCCTGTCACTCGAGGGCGATGGCAACCTGCTGCCTTACGTCGAGACCCGGGTCGTGGACGGTCACAAGGGCAAGGTGCTGGAGATTGGCGTCAAGCGCGGCTACAACCTGTACGCCAAACAGCCGCTGAAGGTCGAAGTCGACATGGCCACCCTGCGCGCCCTGGCCATCGCCGGCTCCGGCAAGGCCGAGATCGCCAGCTTCAAGGTCGGCGCCCTGGACCTGAGCGTGGCCGGCAGTGGCACCGTCTTGGCCCGCCAGTTGCAGGCCGACAAGCTGAGCGTGAACGTCTCGGGCAGCGGCGACGTGGTGGTCGACGGGCGCAGCACCGAGCTCGGCGTCTCGATCGCCGGCAGCGGCGACGTCAAGACCGGCGAACTCGTCGCCGACGAGGTCAAGGTCAGCATCGCCGGCAGCGGCGATGCCTCGGTGCAGGCCAATCGCAAGCTCAAGGTGAGCATCGCCGGCAGCGGCGACGTGCGCTACAGCGGCAACGCCGAGGTGAGCAGCAGCATCGCCGGCAGCGGCAGCGTCAAGAAGCTGTGAACCGACCCGTACTCGGGTGAAACCCGGGCCCGCCACAATGGCGGGCCTTGAACACGTCCAGCGCCCCCCCTTTTTACCGCCACCCCGAGTTCCGGCGCGGCGCCCGCGAGATGGCGGGCCCCTCGCTGGGCATTGCCGCGTGGGGCTTGGTCACGGGGGTGGCCATGGTCAAGAGTGGCCTGACCCTGGCCCAGTGCCTGGCCATGACCCTGCTGGTGTTCGCCGGCAGCGCGCAACTGGCCAGCCTGCCGCTCATCGCCGCCGGCGCGCCGCTGTGGGTGCTGTTGGGTACGGCCTTTTGCGTGAACCTGCGCTTCGTCATCTTCAGCGCGCAGTGGCGGCACTACTTCGGGCACCTGCCGCGGCACCGCCGCTGGCCCATCGGCTACCTGGCCGGTGACCTGAACTTCGTCAATTTCGTCAAACGCTTTCCCGACCCGCAGCCCGGGCCGGGGCAAGAGGCCTACTTTTGGGGCACGGTGGCGGTGAACTGGACGGCCTGGCAGACGGCGTCCATCGCCGGCATCCTGTTGGCCGAACGCATCCCCACCACCTGGGGCTTGGGCTTCGCGGGGGTGCTGGCGTTGCTGGGCATGGCCTACTCGCTGCTCAACGAGCGCGTGCTGTGGATCGTCGCCGGCGTGGCCGGCGCGGTGTCCATCGCGGCCTATGCCTTGCCCTTCAAGCTGCACATCGTGGCCGCCATCGTGGTGGCCGGCGCCTTGGGCTGGTGGCTGGATGCGCGAGAAGGCAAAGCATGACGGAAGCGCAGATCTGGATCGTCATCGCGGGCCTGACGGGCATCAGCGTGCTGGCGCGCAACTTCTTCATGTTGAGTGAGCGCCCCTGGCCCATGCCGCACTGGGCGCGCGAGGCGCTCAAGGTGGCCCCCTTGGCCGCCTTGGTGGCCGTGGTGGCGCCCGAGGTGTTCATGACCCAGGGGCAACTCATCGGCACCTGGCAGGACCCCCGCTGGCCGGCCGCCCTGGTGGGCACGCTGGCCTACTTTTGGCGCCGCAGCATCCTGGCCACCATCGTGTGCGGCATGGCCGCGATGCTGGTGCTCAAGCTGGGCTTCGGTTGGTAATCTTTTTTCTTCACTTCCTCCCACGACCATGAACGTCATCCGTTTCGCCGACCTCGTCGCCCAAGGCGCTGCCCAGGGCAAGCGCGTCTTCATCCGCGCCGACCTCAACGTGCCGCAAGACGAGCGCGGTGCCATCACCGAAGACACGCGCATCCGCGCCTCGCTGCCCGCCATCGAGCTGGCGCTGAAGGCCGGTGCCGCCGTGATGGTCACCTCGCACCTGGGCCGCCCCACCGAGGGCGAGTTCAAGCCCGAGGACTCGCTGGCCCCCGTGGCCGCGCGCATGGCCGAGCTGCTGGGCCGCCCCGTGCGCCTGGTGGCGAACTGGGTGGACGGCGTGGACGTGGCCCCGGGCGAGCTGGTGCTGCTGGAGAACTGCCGCCTGAACAAGGGCGAGAAGAAGAACAACGACGAGCTGGCCCGCAAGCTGGCCGCGCTGTGCGACATCTTTGTGCACGACGCCTTTGGCACGGCGCACCGCGCCGAGGGCACGACCTACGGCATCGCCCAGTACGCGCCCATCGCCTGCGCCGGCCCCCTGCTGGCGGCCGAGATCGACGCCATCTCCAAGGCCCTGGCCCAACCGGCGCGCCCGCTGGTGGCCATCGTGGCGGGCAGCAAGGTCAGCACCAAGCTCACCATCCTGCAGGCCCTCTCGTCCAAGGTGGACGGGCTCATCGTGGGCGGCGGCATCGCCAACACCTTCATGCTGGCCGCGGGCTTGAAGATCGGCAAGAGCTTGGCCGAACCCGACCTGCTGGGCGAGGCCCGTGCCGTGATCGAGGCCATGAAGGCCCGTGGCGCTGCGGTGCCCATCCCCGTGGACGTGGTGACCGCCAAGGCCTTCGCCGCCGACGCGTCGGCGACCGTCAAGGCGGCCGACGCGGTGGCCGACGACGACCTGATCCTGGACATCGGCCCCAAGACGGCCGCGATGCTGGCCGAGCAACTCAAGGCCGCCGGCACCATCGTCTGGAACGGCCCGGTGGGCGTGTTCGAGTTCGAGGCCTTCTCGCACGGCACCGAAACCCTGGCCCGCGCCATCGCGGCCAGCAGCGCCTTCTCCATCGCGGGCGGTGGCGACACCCTGGCGGCCATCGCCAAGTACGGCATTGCCGACCAGGTCAGCTACATCAGCACCGGCGGCGGCGCCTTTTTGGAAGTGCTGGAAGGCAAGACCCTGCCGGCCTTCGAGATCTTGGCGAAGCGCGCGGCGGGCTGACGCTGCTGGCGCCGCGCGGCCGTCGATTGGCGCCGCGCGCGCGCCATCCGTCGCCAGGGGGATGCTCCAGGCCGGGTGGGACGGAGAAGATGCGCGCCATCCCCTCCCAGGAGCCCCCATGAGCCTCGGCCTTGAAGCGCAGCAACTGCGCAAAACCTACGGCAGCCGCGTCGCCGTCGACGGCGTCTCGCTGTCCTTGGCCCCGGGCCAGTTGCTGGCCTTGCTGGGCCCCAACGGCGCTGGCAAGTCCACCACCATCGGCATGGTGTGTGGGCTTACCGCGCCCGACGCCGGCAGCGTGGCCATCGGCGGCCACACCCTGGCGCAGGACCGCAACGCCTACCAGCGCCGCATCGGCCTGGTGCCGCAAGAAATTGCCCTCTTCGAGGACCTGCCGGCGCAGGCCAACGTGGAGCTGTTCGGCGCGCTGTACGGCCTGAGCCGCGCGCAGCAGCGCGAACGCGCCGCCGAGGTGCTGGCCCGCGTGGGCCTGCTGGACCGCGCCGGCGACAAGCCCTCGACTTTCAGCGGCGGCATGAAGCGCCGGCTCAACATCGCCTGCGCGCTGGTGCACGGCCCCGACGTGCTGCTGCTGGACGAGCCCACCGCCGGCGTGGACCCGCAAAGCCGCAACGCCATCTTCGACACGCTGGAAGGCCTCAAGCGCGAGGGCAAGGCCCTGCTTTACACCACGCACTACATGGAAGAGGCCGAGCGCCTGGCCGATGCCATCGTCATCGTCGACCACGGGCGCGTGGTGGCCCAGGGCACCCTGACGCAGTTGTTGGCGCAGTTGCCGGCGGCGCAGCAGTTGCAAATCGACCTGGACGGGCCTCCCGCGCTGCCGCCCTTGGCGACCCTGCCGGGGGTCAAGCGCGTGCAGGCCTTCGATGCGCGCTTGGTGCTGGGGGTGGACGACCTCGAGGTCGCGCCGGCGGTCTTGCAGGCCCTGGCCGCCCAGGGGCGGCGCGTGAAGCACCTGAGCAGCGGCCGCGCTTCGCTCGAGGACGTGTTCCTCCACCTCACCGGGCGCACCCTGCGCGATGGAGCGTCGGCATGAGCCCCGCCTTCTTCGCCCTGGTGCGCAAGGACCTGCGCCTGTTCTTGCAGGACCGCCGTGCGCTCGTGCTCAACCTGTTGGCGCCGGTGCTGATCGCCGCCTTCTTCGGTTCCCTGTTCGGTGGCAGTGGCAGCGCGGGGAAGCCTTCGCGCATCCCCGTGGCGGTCACCGACCTGGACGGCAGCCCCAGCAGCGCCAAGGTGCTGGCCGGCCTGCAGGCCCACGCCAACCTGAGCGTGCAGGTGCTGCCCGCCGGGCAGGCGGCGGCGCAGGTGCGCAAGGGCGAGCTGCGGGCCGCCATCACCCTGCCTGCGGGCTTTGGCGCCCAGGCGGGCCGGGCGATGTTCGGCGCCGGTCCGGCGCCCGAGATCGTCGTCACGCACGACCCGTCGCAGTCCATGGTGCTGCCCATGGTGGAGGGGCTGTTGAGCCAGTCGGTGATGCAGGTGGTGGGCCAAGACGCGATGTCGCCCAGCGGCAGCACCTTCCGCGAATTGCGCCAGCAGGCCGAGTCGGCCGAGGGCCTGCCCGATGCACAGCGCGAGGACCTGGCGGCGATGTTCCGCAGCATCGAGAAGGTGCAGGCGCAGGCGGCCCCGGCCTCGGGCGCGGCCTCGTCGGGCGCGGTCGGTGGGCTGCGCCAGCCCTTCGCCCTGCGCGCCGTGGAAGCCAGTGCCGGCAGCGGGCCGGCCCAGGGCTACAACGGCTACGCGCACTCCTTCGGTGGGATGGGGGTGCAGTTCATCCTCATGCTGGGCGTGGACATCGGCGTGGGCCTGCTCTTGATGCGCCGCATGGACCTGTGGAAGCGCCTGCGCGCCGCGCCCTTGGGCCGCGCCAGCTTGCTGGGCAGCCGCATGGCCAGTGCGACCCTCATCGCCTTCGGCTTGTTCGTGGCCATCCTGGCCGTGGGCATGGGCGTGTTCGGCGTGCGCGTGCACGGCAGCGCGCTGGGCCTGTTGGCGATCCTGCTGGCCTTCTCGGTGCTGACCGCCACCTTCGGCTTGATGGTGGCCGCCCTGGGGCGCACGCCCGAGGCCACCCGCGGCTTGGCCATCATGGTCACCTTGCTGATGGTGATGCTGGGCGGCGCCTGGGTGCCCTCGTTCATCTTCCCGGAGTGGCTGCAGACCGTGACCCTGTTCGTGCCCACCCGCTGGGCAGTGGACGGCATCGACGCCATGACCTGGCGCGGCCTGGGGCTGGAGGCCGCGCTGCAACCCACGGCCGTGCTGCTGGCCTTCAGTGCCGCCTTTGCCGCGGTGGCGCTGTGGCGCTTCCGCTGGGACGAATGAGCCTCAGCCGAAATCGACGCGCAGCTCGGCCTTGCGCTTCTTGAGCCAGCGCCGCGTGCCGTCGCGGCTGATGACGCAGGCGAGGTCGCGCTTGGCCTCGTAGGCGACGGCCCGCATGTCGGCCACGGCATGGGCCAGCACGGGGGCCAGCTTGGCCGGGTTCAGGCCTTGGCGGGGACGCAACTCGAACTCGGCGCAAAAGGCCCGCTCCTTGAGCGCCAGCTCCGACTGCAGTTCGTCGAACTGCTCCTGCAGCACGGCGTTGAAGTGCTTCAACTGGGCCTCGCTGGCGCCGCGCAGGTGGGCGTCGTCGATCTGCTCGATCTCCAACTGCAGGGTCAGCAGGCCCAGCAGGTCCTCGGCCGCGTAGGCGGCGTTGGCGCGTTGCATGAGGGCGGTGCGTCGCTCGCCGTCGGCCGCGTCGCTGGCGCGGTCGGGGTGCAGGGCGCTGGCCAGTTTGCGGAACACCGTGCGCAGCGACTGTTGGGCTTGCGCCGCCACGGCCTCGCGCTCGGCCTGGCGCTTGCGTTGGGCGGCACTGAGCTTCTTGGGCTTGGGCGTGGGCGCCTCCTCGGGCTCGCCCTCGGCGTCGCGCTGCGCGTGCAGGCGCTCGCGCACGTGACGCATCAGGTCGGCCTCGTTGTCCACCTCCAGGTCGCGCAGGTCCAGCCCGGTCTGCCGCTCCAGCATGCGCTTGAGCACGGCCATGTGGTGCGCGTTCTCGGCGTCGAAGCCCAGCTCGGCGTGGCGGTCGTGCAGGTCCTTCCACCAGGCCTGCTGCCCGGCGTCCAGCCCGTGGTCCTCGATGACCTCCCGGGCCAGTTCGCACACCAGGTCTTGCAGCGCACCGCGCTCGCCCTGCGACCAGCCGCCCTCGGACAGCCAGTGGTCCAGGTGAATGGCGGTTTCGCGGCGGTACTGCTCGGCCAGTTGCCGCAGCGGGACCACGGACTCGGCGTGCGATTTGGCAAAGCCGGGCCAGGCCGCGTCCCAGGCGGCCAAGCGCTCGCGAACCTCCTGGATCTGCTGCTGCAGGCGGTTGAACTTGCGCTGCGCCGGGCTCAGGGTTTCGTCGCGGCGTTGGGGAATGGTCAGCAGGCGGGACATGTTGGCATTGTCAGAGGGGGTGCCGACCCCCTGGCGCCGAGCCACGATGTAATCGCATAATCGCCAGATTACGTAATTGAGTTACATCGCCATGACCCGCGCCACCAAGATCGTTGCCACCCTGGGCCCTGCCTCCAACACGCCCGAGATGCTGGAGCGCTTGATCCGCGCGGGCGTGGACGTGGTGCGGCTGAACTTCAGCCACGGCAAGGCGCAAGACCACATCGACCGCGCCACCATGGTGCGCGAGGCCGGTCGCCGCGTGGGCAAGGAAGTGGCCATCATGGCCGACCTGCAGGGCCCCAAGATCCGCGTCGGCAAGTTCGCCGAAGGCAAGGTGATGCTGGAGAACGGCGCCCCCTTCATCTTGGACGCCGACCGCACCGAGCTGGGCGACGTCAACGCCGTGGGCCTGGACTACAAGGAGCTGCCGCGCGACGTGAAGCCCGGCGACACCCTGCTGCTGAACGACGGCCTGCTGGTGCTGACGGTGGACGCGGTGCGCGGCGCGGCCGTGCACACCACGGTCAAGATGGGCGGCGAGCTCAGCAACAACAAGGGCATCAACAAGCAAGGCGGCGGCCTCACCGCCCCGGCGCTGACCGGCAAGGACATGGAAGACATCAAGACCGCGATGTCCTTCCAGTGCGAGTACCTGGCCGTCAGCTTCCCCAAGAACGCGACCGACATGGAACTGGCCCGCCAACTGGCCAACGTGGCCGGCGAGCCCTACCGCCACAAGGCGGCGCTGATCGCCAAGATCGAGCGCAGCGAGGCCATTCCGCAGCTGGAAGCCATCTTGAAGGCCAGCGACGGCATCATGGTCGCCCGCGGCGACCTGGCCGTGGAAGTGGGCAACGCCGCCGTGCCGGCGCTGCAAAAGCGCATGATCAAGATGGCCGCCGAGATGGACAAGCTGACCATCACGGCCACGCAGATGATGGAGTCCATGATCGTCAACCCGGTGCCCACGCGCGCCGAGGTGAGCGACGTGGCCAACGCCGTGCTGGACGGCACCGACGCCGTGATGCTCAGCGCCGAAACCGCGGCCGGCAAGTTCCCGGTCGAAACCGTCGAGCAAATGGCCGCCATCGCGCTCGAGGCCGAGCGCGCCGAGTACGTCAGCATCGAGACCGACTTCGCCGACCGCCGCTTCGCGCGCATCGACCAGTCCATCGCCATGGGCGCGCTGTTCACCGCGCACCACCTGGGCTGCAAGGCCATCCTGGCGCTGACCGAGTCGGGCTCCACCGCGCTGTGGATGAGCCGCCACCGCATCAAGGTGCCCATCTTTGCGCTGACGACGCAGCCCATCAGCCAGCGCAAGATGGCGCTGTACCGCAACGTCTACCCGCTGCTCATGCCCAAGTTCGACGACCGCGATGCGGCGCTGCTGGCCGCGGAAAAGATCCTGGTCGAGCGCGGCGTGCTGATGCCGGGCGACACCTACGCCATCACCTGCGGCGAGCCCATGGGCTACCCGGGCGGCACGAACATGCTGAAGGTCTGCCGGGTGGGGTAAAGCCCCCAGTCTCCCTTCGGTCGCCACCCCCCGAGGGGGCGCAAGCCCCTTGGGGCGGCCCGGCGGGGCTTGGGACACCACGCATGAACTTGGGATGCCACCCATGACGCCCGAACAACTCGCCCAAGAACAGCTCGACGCCTACAACGCCCGCGACCTGGCGCGCTTCATTGCCTGCTACAGCGAGGACATCGCGCTGTACCGGCCGCCCGCGGCCGAGCCCTCGATCCAAGGCAAGGCCGCGCTGGCCACGCATTACGCGGCGAACCGCTTCAACCTGCCGGGCTTGCACGCCGAGTTGCTGGGCCGCCTGGTGGTGGGCAGCAAGGTGTTCGACCACGAGCGCGTGCATGGCGTGCGGCCCGAGCCCTTCGAGGTGGCGGCCGTGTACGAGGTGCGCGACGGGCTGATCGCCAAGGCCTACTTCTTCGACGCTTGATGGCGCTCGACAGCCTGCCCTGGGTCGGTGCGGCCGTGGCCTTGGGCTGCGGCCTCCTGGTGGGCCTGGAGCGGGAGCGCCGCAAGGGCGAAGGCCCCGATCGCGAGGTGGCCGGGCTGCGCACCTTCACGGTCGCGGCCCTGGCCGGCGCGTTGGCGGCCTGGCTGGCCGAGCCCTGGCTGGTGGCCGCTGGCCTCCTGGCCGTGGCGGCGGTGCTCAGCGCCACCCTGTGGCGGCAGCGCCCGAAAGACCCGGGCTTGACCACCGAGCTGGCGCTCTTGGCCACCTACCTGATCGGGGCGCTGGCCCTGACCCAGCCCTTGGGCGCGGCCGCCGCGGCCTGCGTGCTCACCGGCTTGTTGGCGCTGCGCACGCGGCTGCACCACTTCGCCCGCGCCGTGCTGCGCGAGGAAGAGTTGCACGACCTCCTGCTGCTCGGCGCTATCGCCCTGCTGGTCATGCCTTTGCTGCCATCCGCGCCGCTGGCGTGGTTGGGCGGTGTCAGTGCCCGGCAGTTGGGCGGCTTGGTGCTGCTGCTGCTGGCCCTGCAGGCCTTGGCGCACGTGGCGCTGCGCCTGCTGGGAAGCCGCGCGGGCTGGCTGGCGTCGGGCTTTTTGGCGGGCATGGTGTCCAGCACCGCGGCCGTGGCCGGCTTTGGCACGCAGGCGCGGCAGCAGGGGGGCAGCGCACGGGCCTTTGCCGCGGCGGCCGTCTTGTCCACCGCGGCCACCTGGGTGCAGACCCTGCTGATGCTGTGGCCCCTGGCGCCTGCGGCGGCGCGGGCCTGGACGCCGGTGGCGCTGAGCGGCCTGGCCGTGGCCTTGGTGGCGGGTTGGCTCTTGGCCCCGCCCAGCTTGCCCGAGGCCGCCCCCGCAGGGCGCCGCCCGCTGCGTCCGCGAGAGGCCTTGGTGCTGGCGGCGGTGCTCACGGGGGTGACGGTGCTGGTGAGCGGTGCGCAACACGCGCTGGGCGATTTGGGCGTGCTCGGTGGCGCGGCCTTGGCCGGCCTGGCCGACGCGCACGCCGCCTTGCCCTCGTTGGCCGGGCTGGCGCGCGACGGCCGCATCGAAGCGCCCACGCTGGCGCTGGCCCTGCTCTTGGCGCTTGGGGCCAACGGGTTGACGCGCGGCGTGCTGGCCTTCACCGCGGGGGGCGTGGCCTACGGACGCAGCGTGGCCCTGGCCTTGCTGGCGCAGTGCGGCGTGGCGGGGGCCGTGGCCTGGCTCGCGCTCGGACGCGCCTGAACCCGACGCCGCCACAATCCGGCCCCACTTTCACCGGCCCAGGAGCGCGCGGCATGGCCCCGATTTCATCCAAGCTCTTCGCGGCGGTCTGCCTGGCGGCGGCGCTGTTCGCGCCCGTGGCGACCGCGCTGGCAGCACCACCGAGCACGGTGCGCCTGCAGGTCAACGGCCAGGCGCTGCCCTTCCCGGTGCCCCAGGGCTATGTGGACGCGGCCAGCCTGTCGCCCGACCTGCAGCGCATGGGCGAAGCGATGACCGGCCCGTCCAACCGCCTGCTGGCCTTCTGGGTCGATCCGGCCGAGGTGCGCGCGATGAGCGCTGGCCAGGCCGAGGGCCTGAAGCGCTACTACATGCTGCAGGTGCACCGCCGACGCGAAGGCATGGCCCTGTCGGCGGCCGACTTCCAGGCCGTGCGCAACGCCGTCATTGGCGACCAGGCCAGCTTCATGCAGCAACTGCGCCAGCAGATGCCCAAGGTGGCCGACAGCGTGAGCCAGCAGGTCCAGCGCGCCACGGGCGACAGCAAGGTGCAGCTGAAGGTCGGTGAACTCCAGCCCCTGGGCGTGGTGTTCGACGAGCCGCAGACCTTCGCTTACCTGATGCGAACCGTCTTCGACGTGGGCGACGGGCGCCCCATGCCCATGCTGCTGGGCACGGTGATGGTGCGCCACCAAGACCGCCTGGTCGCCCTAGGCGCCTACGCCGTGGACGACGGCCCCCGTGCCGAAGCTTGGGTGCGCCAGTCCACGAAGGCCTGGGCCAGCGCCTTGGCCTCGGTGCGCTAAGTCAGCCCCCAGCCTCGGCCCGCAGCGCGTCCAAGCGCAGCAGCACGATCTCGCCGTAACGCTGCTGCAGCCAGCCGTCGCGCTCCCAGGCCTTCAGGGCCTGGTTGATGCGCTGCCGGCTGGTGCCCAGCAGCTGGCCCAGCGCGTCTTGCGGCAGGCGCAGCGCGATGCGCACCGTGCCCGGCTGTGGGCCGGGCTCGCCGTAGGTGTCGGCCAGGCTCAGCAGCTGCTGCGCCAGGCGTTGCGGCAGGGGCAGCAGGCTGGCGGCTTCGATGAGGCCGAACATCATGCGCAGGCGCTGGCTTTGCAGTTGCAGCAGCGCGCGCGCCAGCGCCGGGTGCTCGGCCAGCAGGGCCTCGAAGTCGGCCCGGGCCACGCGCAGCAGCACGGTGTCGCCCTGGGCCTGGCCGTCGTGCGTGCGCGGCTCGCCGTCGAACAGCGAAATCTCGCCGAACCAGGCGCCCGGCTCCAGGTAGGTCAGCGTCAGCTCGCGTCCCTCGGCCGAGGCCGCGCCGATGCGGATGGCCCCTTGCAAGATGCCGTACCAAGCGTCCGCTGGGTCGCGCCGGTGGAACAGCGCCTGCCCGTGGGCCAGCCGAAGTGGGCGCGCGCGCGCCACGATCGCCTGCTGCAAGGCGTCCGGCAGCGCCGCGAACCAAGGGTGGCGGCGCAGCAGGGGCAGGGGGTCGAGCGTCGGGTCGGCGGCGGTGGGGGGGCTCATGCTGGGGTCTTCCCAGGTTGTCGCCTGGGGGACAGATTGTGGCCACCGCGCGGCGCGATGATCGGCGGCTCGATAGGAGACCCCCCGATGAGTTCCTTTGCCGGCACCCGCGCGGCCGACGACACGCCCTGGTTGAACGTCCCGGCCCTCGAGGCTTGGCTGCAGGCCCACGTGGCCGGGTTCCAAGGGCCGCTGACGGTGGCCCGTTTCAACGGCGGCCAGAGCAACCCCACCTTCCAGCTCATCACGCCGCCTAAGGCCTACGTGATGCGCTGCAAGCCCGGCCCCGTGGCCCAGTTGCTGCCCACGGCCCACGCCATCGAGCGCGAAGCCCGCGTGATGACGGCCCTGGCCGGCAGTGCCGTGCCCGTGCCCCGCGTGCACGCGCTGTGCGAAGACGAAGCCCTGTTGGGCCGCGCCTTCTACGTGATGGACTACCTGGACGGCGAGGTGCACTGGGACCCGCGCCTGAAAACCCACACGCCCGAACAGCGCGGCGCGATCTTCGACGCCATGAACGCGACCATCGCCGCCATCCACACGGTGGACCTCGATGCCGCGGGCTTGCGCGACTACGGCGCCCCCGGCAACTACTACGACCGCCAGCTCGGCCGCTGGACCAAGCAGTACCGCGCCAGCTGTGCGCACGCCCCGGCCATCGACGCGATGGAGCGCCTCATCGAGTGGCTGCCCGCCAACGCCCCGGCGCCCGACACCGTGCTCACGCGCCTGGTGCACGGCGACTACCGGCTGGACAACCTGGTGTGGACGCGCGACCAAGCGCAGGTCATCGGCGTGCTCGACTGGGAGCTGTCCACCCTGGGCGACCCCCTGGCCGACTTCGCGTACCACGCGCTGGCCTGGGTGGCGCCGCCTGGCCCCATGCGGGGGCTGGCCGGCGTGGACTTGGCGGCCCAAGGCATCCCCGCCCTGCGCGACTACTGCGCCCGCTACGAGGCCCGCACCGGCCTGCAGGTGGGCCAGCGCTGGAACTTCTACTTCGCCTACAACCTCTTCCGCCTGGCGGCCATCATGCAAGGCGTGGCCGCACGCGCCGCGCAGGGCATCGCCAGCAGCCAGCAGGCCGTGGCCCAAGGCGCGCTGGCGCCACAGGTGGCCCAACTCGGCTGGCACCTCGCCCAACAAGGAATCGCACTGTGAACTTTGGAATGACCGACCGGGGCAACGCCCTGCTGGCCCGCGTGGACGCCTTCATGCGCGAACGCATCGAGCCCCAAGAACAAGCCGCCCGCGACGAGCTGGCCGCCAACACCGCCGCCGGCCGGCGCTGGACGCCGCTGCAAACCATCGAGACGCTCAAGAAGGAAGCCCAGGCCGAAGGCCTGTGGAACCTCTTTTTGCCCGAGAGTGAACTTGGGGCGGGCCTGACCAACGCCGAGTACGCCCCCCTGGCCGAGCGCATGGGCCACGTGCTGTGGGCCAGCGAGGTCTTCAACTGCAGCGCGCCCGACACCGGCAACATGGAAGTGCTGGCCCGCTACGGCACGCCCGCCCAGCAAGAGCGCTGGCTCAAGCTCCTGCTGGCCGGCAGCATCCGCAGCGCCTTCGCCATGACCGAGCCCGACGTGGCCAGCAGCGATGCCACCAACATCGCCACGCGCATCGAGCGCGACGGTGACGACTACGTCATCAACGGCCGCAAGTGGTGGATCAGCGGCGCCGGCGACCCGCGCTGCGCCATCTACATCGTCATGGGCCAAAGCAACCCCGAGGCGCCCAAGCACGAGAGGCAGTCCATGATCCTCGTGCCGGCCGACACCCCGGGGGTCGATGTCGTGCGCCCGCTGCCCGTCTTCGGCCAAGACGACGCGCCGCACGGCCACTGCGAAATGCGCTTCACGAACGTCCGCGTGCCCGCCGCCAACATGCTGCTGGGCGAAGGCCGCGGCTTCGAGATCGCCCAAGGCCGCCTCGGCCCCGGCCGCATCCACCACTGCATGCGCCTCATCGGCATGAGCGAACGCGCGCTGCGCCTGATGTGCGAGCGCCTCAGCAGCCGCGTCGCTTTCGGCAAGCCCCTGGCTACCCAGGGCGTGTGGCACGAGCGCGTGGCGCAAAGCCGCTTGATGATCGAGCAAGCCCGCCTGCTCACGCTCAAGGCCGCTTGGATGATGGACACCGTGGGCAACAAAGTGGCCAAGAACGAGATCGCCATGATCAAGGTCGTGGCCCCCAACGTCGCCTGCCAGGTCATCGACTGGGCCATCCAGGCCCACGGCGGCGCCGGCGTCAGCGACCTCACGCCCCTGGCCGAGTTCTACGGCGGCGCACGCACGCTGCGCCTGGCCGATGGGCCGGACGAGGTGCACCGGGTCACCATCGCGAAGAACGAGCTGGGGCGGTACTCGCCCCCACGTTGAGGGGGCAGGCGCGGGTAAGTGCGAAGGACGGTGCCCGCCGGTCGTCCTAGATTGGGGGTCCTGGAACGCGCTGGAGATGGAGATGGGCCGTTTGCTGCTTCCCACCGAACCCGATGCCGACGCACACGATGACGGGCCTTTGACGGGGCTGTCACGCCGCACAGTGCTGCGGGCAGCAGCAGGGGGCCTGCTGTTGCCCGCGGTGGGATTGGCGTGGGCGCAGTCGCCCCTGAGTCGACCAACCTCGGAAGACGCCCTGGGCCCCTTCTATCCCGAAGGCCACGCGCCCGACAGCGACGCCGACCTGACCAGTGCCCCAGGCCGAAGCGGCAAGGCCATGGGCACCTTGCTCTACCTCAGTGGCCGCGTGCTCGACCGACGCGGCATGCCCTTGGCCGGGGTGCAAATGGACATTTGGCAGGCCAATGCGGTGGGGCGCTACGCGCATTCTGGCGACGACAGCAGCGCGCCGCTGGACCCCGCCTTCCTGGGCTTCGCGCGCTTGAAAACCGATGCCGAGGGACGCTACGCCCTCAAGACCATCAAGCCCGGCGAGTACGGACGCCGCACGCCGCACATTCACTTCGAGGTGCGGGGCGCGGCATCGCGCTTGGTGACGCAGATGTATTTCGAAGGCGAGCGGCGCAACGAGTCTGATGGGCTGTTGAACGCGGGCTCGGCCGCCGGTCGGGCCACCAAGATGGCCCGCTGGATCGAACCAAGTGGCCATCACGAGAAAGACGCGCTGGTGGCGCATTGGGACGTGGTGCTGGCTTTCGGCTGATACCCCGGGTGGGTCGCGCAACGGGCACGGGTTCAAGCGGGATGAGGAGGGTTGCATGAAGCTCGGATGGAAATGGGGTGGCACTGCGGTGGTGTTGTTGGCCCTGACCGTGGGCGGTGTGGTGGCCACTGGCTTGGTTTTGGGCGAGCAGCGGGCAGCCCGCCGGGTCACGCTGGACGTGCCCGCGGTGGCGCTGCGCACCGACGCGGCGGCCATCGAGCGAGGGGCCTACCTGTACGGCTCGCGCGGCTGTGCCGATTGCCACGGGGCGAGTGGCGCCGGCGCCACCTTGGCCGACGATGGCAAGGGCCTGCTCCTGGCGGGGCCCAACCTCACGGCCGGCAACCCGCGCATGGCCGGCTACCGGCCCGAGGACTGGGTGCGCAGCATCCGCCACGGCGTGGGTGCCGACGGCCGCGTGCTGCGCCTGATGCCCAGCGAGGACTACAACCGCCTCACCGACGACGACCTCGCCGGCCTGGTGGCCTACGTGCGGCAGTTGCCCGCGCAGCCCGGCCGCGAGGCCGGCGTGGTGCAACTGCCCTTGCCCGGCCGGGTGATGTATGGCTTGGGTGCCATCCCCGAGGCGTACACCAAGATCGACCACCGCCTGCCTGCTGCCATGCCCGTGCCCGAGGGCGTGACGGTCGAGCACGGCCGCTACGTGGCGCAGATGTGCCAGGGCTGCCATGGTGCGGCCTGGGCCGGCGGCAAGATCGTGGGGGCACCGCCCGACTGGCCGGCGGCACCGCGCTTGGCGCCCGGGGAGGGCAGCGCGATGCCGCGCTATGCCAGCGCCGACGCCTTCGTGGCCATGATGCGCAGCGGCCGCCGGGCGGATGGCACCGCCATCGCGGTGATGCCCTTCTCGTCCCTCAAAACGATGAACGACACCGACCTGCGGGCCTTGCACCTCTACCTGTCGCGCTTGGGCGCGACTTGACGCCGGCGGGTCAGCGCTGACGCTCGCCGTAAGCGGTGACCCGCCCCTCCCGCGCAAAGCCCATCAGGTGCAAGCCGGCCTGCTGCGCCGCGCGTAGCGCCAGGCCGGTGGGGGCCGACACGGTGACCAAGGCTGGCACGCCCACGTGGGCCGCCTTTTGCACCAGCTCGAAGCTGGCGCGGCTGCTCATCAGCACGAAGCCGTCGCGCAGCGGCAGGTCCACCCGGGCGGCGTGGCCGATGAGCTTGTCCAGCGCGCAGTGGCGGCTCACGTCTTCCATCACCGCCAACAGCCGGCCGTCGGGCGCGGCCAGCGCGGCGGCGTGGGCGGCGCCGGTGCGTTGGTTCAGCGGCTGTGCGGCGGGCAGGGCTTGCAGGGCGCGGGCGATGGCCTCGGCGCTGGGGGGCGCGGTGGTGATGGTGCGAGGCGAGGGCAGGGCCAGCGCCGCGGCTTGGTCGGGCAGACCGCACAGGCCGCAGGCGCCCACAGCGGCGCCTTGGCGCAGGCGGGCGTGCAGCGGCGCCAGGCGCTGGGGCGGCAGGGTGACGAGCACGCTCAGGCCCGCACCAGCGGGCAGGGCCTGCAGGGGGTCGACGAGTTCGTCGGCCCGCTCGATCAGGCCTTCGCTCAGGCAAAAGCCCAGGGCCAGGGCCTCGACGTCGAGCGGGGTGGCCATCAGCACCTGGGCGTGCTGGGCGTTGAAGACCAGGGTGACCGGGGCCTCTTCCACCACGGGCTCAAGGCCCACCTCGGGCGCGTGCCCCTCGTGGCGCTCGGCGTGGACGCTGGACCAGCCCTGCGCGTAGGCCTCGGGCGGCGGGGCGGCCCAGTCTGGGGCGCTCATTCGGATGCCGCGTGCAGGCGGATGGGCAGGGCCTTGGCCGCCGGGGTGCGTGCGCCTTGGGCCACCAGGCCCAGGGGCACCAGGGGCGTGGCCTCGGGGAAGTAGGCCGCCGCGCAGCCGGGGGCGATGGCCAGCCAGCGCACCTCGAAGCCGCGCAGCCAGCGGGTCTGGCCGTCGTCGATGGGCAGGCCTTCGACGTCGACGCGCTGGCCTTCCACGAGGCCCAAGCGCCGGCCGTCGTCCTCGTTGACGAAGACGACGGTGCGGGTGCCGAAGACGTTGCGGTAGCGGTCGTCCTGCCCGTACACCGTGGTGTTGAACTGGTCGTGGCTGCGCACGGTCATCAGCGTCAGCACCTGGGCGCGTTCGCCCTGCGGCAGCTGCGCGCAGGCGCGGGCCACGGCGCCTTGTGCGGGCAGGGCTTGGGGCACCAGCTGCGCCTTGCCGCTGGCGGTGCGCCACTCGCGCCGCGCGGCGGCGTTGGGCAGCCAGAAGCCGCCGGGCTGCTGCAGCTTGGCGTTGTAGCCGTCGAAGCCGTCGAACACGCCGCGCTGGCAGCGCTCGATGGCGTCGCGGATGCGGGCGTGGTCCTCGGCCAGCCAGTGCCAGCGCACGCTGGCCTCGCCCAGCAGCGCGGCGCCCAGGCCGGCCACGATGGCGGGCTCGCTGCGCATCAGCGGGCTCAAGGGCGCTTGGATGCCGCGCGAGGCGTGCACCATGCTCATGCTGTCTTCCACGCTGATGGGGCCGGCGGGGTCGAGGTCGGTGCGGCTCAGGCAGGGCAGCAGCAGGCCGGTGCGGCCGGGGTGCAGGTGGGTGCGGTTGGGCTTGGTGGCGATGTGCAGGGTGAAGGCCGTGCCGGACAGGCCCTGCAGCACGCGCGGGGCGTCGGCCCCGGCCACGCCGAAGTTGCCGCCCAAGGAGAGCAGGCCGTGCACGCTGCCATCCACCAGGCCTTGCGCGGTGGCCGTGGCGTCCAGCCCCACGGCACGGGTCAGGCGCAGCCCCGGAAAAGCGTCTTCCTGGTTGGCCAGCCAGCGCTCGCTCACGCTGGTGGTGCAGCCCATGGTGCGGTCGCCCTGCACGTTGCTGTGGCCGCGCACGGGCACCACGCCGGTACCGGGCCGGCCGATCTGGCCGCGCAGCAGCTGCAGGTTCACCAGCATCTGGATGGTGGCCACCGCGTGCTCGTGGTGCGTCAGGCCCATGCACCAGGTGATGAGCGTGGCCTTCGCGCGCGCCAGCTCCTCGGCCAGCTCGGCGATGGCCGCGCGCGGCAGGCCGCTTTGCCCTTCGATGGCGTCCCAGGGCGTGGCCTTCACGTCGGCGGCCAGCGCGTCGAAGCCTTGGGTGTGGGTGTGGATGAAGTCGAGGTCGAAGACCGAGCGGCCTTGGAACTCCCACTCGAACCACTGCTTGGCCACGCCCTTGAGCGCCGCCAGGTCGCCGCCGATCTTCACCGGCACCACGCGCTTGGCCACGCGGCGGCCGGTGTTGGTCAGCATCTCGCCCAGGTCTTTGGGGTCGGCGAAATTGACGAAGCCGCGCTCCACGATGGGGTTGAGCGCCAGCACGGTGGCGCCGCGCTTGCTGGCGGCGTGCAGGGTGCCCATCAGGCGGGGGTGGTTGGTGGCGGGGTTCTGGCCCACCACCAAGATGCAGTCGGCGGCCTCGAAGTCGTCCAGCTGCGCCGTGCCCTTGCCCACGCCGATCTGTTGTTTCAGCGCCAGGCCCGAGGGCTCGTGGCAGAGGTTGCTGCTGTCGGGCAGGTTGCCACTGCCATAAGCGCGGGCCAGCAGCTGCCACAGGAAGGCGGCCTCGTTGCTGCTGCGGCCGCTGGCGTAAAAGCTCACGCGCTCGGGCGCCAAGGCGCGCATGGCCTCGGCGGCCAGGGCGAAGGCCTCACCCCAGCCGATGGGCACGTAGCGGTCTTGCGCCGCGTCGAAGCGCAGCGGCTCGGTGAGCCGGCCGGCGGCTTCGAGGTCGCGGTTGCTCCAGGTGCGCAGTTCGGTGAGCGTGTGCTGCGCGAAGAAGGCGGCGTCGGCCTTCTTGGGCGTCATCTCCCACGCGATGGCCTTTTGGCCCTGCTCGCAGCTGTCGGGGCCGAAGGCGCCGGGCCGGTCGGGGAAGGCGCAGCCCGGGCAGTCGAAGCCTTCCGGCTTGTTCGCTTTCAGGAAGCTGCGGACGACCTTGAGCGGGATGCCTTGCTCGCTGAAAGCGTCCAGCGCGGCCTTGACTGCGCCGCGGCCGCCGGCGGGTTGATCGGACCCGTGGCTCACGCCGGCAAGAACCCGTCTACCGACAGGTAGCGCTCGCCGGTGTCGTAGTTGAAGCCCAGCACGCGCGCGCCGGGCTTCAGTTCGGGCAGCTTCTGCGCGATGGCTTGCAGCGTGGCGCCGCTGCTGATGCCGACGAGCAGGCCCTCTTCGCGGGCGCTGCGGCGGGCCATCTCGCGGGCGGCTTCGGCGTCGACTTGGACCACGCCGTCGAGCTGGTCGATGTGCAGGTTGCCCGGGATGAAGCCGGCGCCGATGCCCTGGATGGGGTGGGGCGAGGGGTTGCCGCCGCTGATGACGGGGCTGGCTGCGGGCTCGACGGCGAACACCTTCAGCTGCGGCCAGCGCTTCTTGAGCACCTCGGCGCAGCCGCTGAGGTGGCCGCCGGTGCCCACGCCGGTGATGATCGCGTCGAGGCCTTCGGGGAAGTCGGCGGCGATTTCTTCGGCCGTGGTGCGGATGTGCACGGCCACGTTGGCCGGGTTGTTGAACTGCTGCGGCATCCAGGCGCCGGGCGTGCTGGCCATGAGCTCTTCGGCCTTGGCGATGGCGCCTTTCATGCCCTTTTCGCGCGGGGTCAGTTCGAAGCGGGCGCCGTAAGCCAGCATCAGGCGGCGGCGCTCGATGCTCATGCTGTCGGGCATCACCAGCACCAGCTGGTAGCCCTTGACGGCGGCCACCATGGCCAGGCCCACGCCGGTGTTGCCGCTGGTGGGCTCGACGATGGTGCCGCCGGGCTTGAGGCTGCCGTCGGCCTCGGCCGCTTCCACCATGGCCAGGGCGATGCGGTCTTTGATCGAGCCCCCGGGGTTGCTGCGCTCGCTCTTGATCCAGACCTCGGCGCCGGGGAACAGGCGCTGCAGGCGGATGTGGGGCGTGTTGCCGATGGTGTCGAGAACGGTGTTGGCTTTCATGCGGAAGCTCCTTCGGAATCGAATGCCTGAAGTGTCGTGGCGATGGCGTGTTCGCGGGCGGCGGCCACGGCGCGGCCGATGGCCTCGCCCCGGGCGCCCACCGCCAGCAAGGGCGCGCTCACGGCGGCGCTGTCCACCGCCTGGGCGGCGGACAGGGCTTGGCCCAAGCGTGCGCGTTGGGGGTAAGGGCGTTCGTGCAGGCCGGTGCGGCCCTGCGCGTCGTGCTGGCAGACCTGCAACATTTGCAAGAAGCGCTCGGGCTTGCGCAGCGCGTCGCTGCGCTGCAGCAGGCGCCACACGGCGGCTGCGCCAAAGCCCAAGCTTTGGTGCACGTGGATGTGCTCGGCGCAGGCCAGCTCGGCCAGTTCGCGGCAGTCGCCCGGCACCTTCCAGCGCTCGCACAGGGCCTTGAGCGGCTTGCGGCCCTTGGCGTCGTGGCCGATGTGGCGGGGCAGTTCGTGCGCGGGGGTCAGGGCCTTGCCCAGGTCGTGCGTCAGCGCGGCGAAGCGCACGGTCAGCGGGGCGGCGGCCTTCACGCACTCGGCCAGCACCAGCTCGATGTGCGTGCCGGTGTCGCCCTCGGGGTGGTGCTCCAGGGGCTGGGGCACGCCCCACAGCGCGTCCAGCTCCGGTGCCAGCCGCGCCAGCGCGCCGCAGTCGCGCAGCACGGCCAGCATCCGCGCGGGGCCCCCCTCCATCAGGCCGCGGGCGATTTCTTGCCACACGCGTTCGGGCACCAGGTGGTCCACCTCGCCGGCCTCGACCATGCGCTGGCACAGGGCCAGGGTTTCGGGGGCGACGGTGAAGTCCGGCCAGCGCGCTGCGAAGCGCGCCAGGCGCAGGATGCGCACCGGGTCTTCCTCGAAGGCGGGGCTGACGTGGCGCAGGACGCGGTCGCGCAGGTCCTGCTGGCCGTGGAAGGGGTCGATCAGCGTGCCGTCGGCCGCGCGGGCGATGGCGTTGACGGTGAGGTCGCGCCGGGCCAGGTCGTCTTCCAGCGTGACGCCGGGCGCGGCGTGCACGGCAAAGCCTTTGTAGCCGGGGCCGGTCTTGCGCTCGGTGCGGGCCAGCGCGTACTCGGCGTGCGTCTCGGGGTGAAGAAAGACCGGGAAGTCCTTGCCCACGGGCTGAAAGCCTTGGGCCAGCATCTGCTCCGGCGTGGCGCCCACGACGACGTAATCCCGGTCGCTGACGGGCTGGCCCAGCAGGGCGTCGCGCACGGCGCCGCCGACTTCGTAGATCTCCATGGGGCGGAGTGTCGCAAGCCCCGCCCCAGGGGCGTCAGACGAAGGGCTGGGCGGGGTCGGTGCGGTAGGGCTCGTCCTCGGCCACGAAGTCCTTCTCGGCCAGGGCGCCGGCCACCCAGGCCTGCACGGCGGCGTTGTCGCACAGGGCCTGGACGTAGGCCTGGGCCGGGGCCGACAGGGGCAGGCCGTAGCGCGTGACGCGCATGGCCACGGGGGCGAAGAAGGCGTCGGCGGCGCTGAAAGGCCCAAAAAGGAAGGGGCCACCATGGCGCTGCAGCTCGGGCCCCCACAGGGCCTCCAGGCGCGCCAGGTCGGCCTTCAGGCCGGGCTCGGTGGCCAGCAGGCGGCGGCCCACGGCGGCCAGCTCGGCGTCGATGTTCATGGGGCACAGGCGGCGCAGGTCGCCAAAGCCGCTGTGCATGGTGGCGGCCAGGCTGCGGGCGCGGGCGCGCTGAAGCGGGTCGGTGGGCCACACGGCGTGCTGCGGGGCCAGCTCGGCCACGCGCTCGGCGATGGCCAGGGTGTCCCAGGTGACGAAGCCGTCGTCCTCCACCAGCACCGGCACCTTACCCGTGGCGCTGTACTGCGCGGCGGCGGTTTTGAAGCGCGAGCCTTCTTGGAAGGTGTCGAAGCGCAGCATCACCTCGGTGAAGGGGATGCCGAAGTGGGTCAGCAGCACCCAGGGGCGCATGGACCAGGACGAGTAGTTCTTGTTGCCGATGACGAGTTGCATGCCGGATCTCCTTGCTGGCCGCCAGTGTGCCGGGATGCGACGCGCGATTGATGCGAAATGAGGCCGCGATTGATCAGGGGCCGGCGCCCGCCGGCGTCGCTCTTTGGCAACGATTGCACCAAGGGAACCGGGACTGGCTATAAGGGAGGGGCTGCACCGCCTCCTGCCTTGCAGCTTTGTGTTCACCCATGGAGATCTCGATGAAGATTTGCTGGAGCAACAAGAAAG
Organism: Inhella crocodyli; assembly: GCF_004004565.1. Classification (GTDB taxonomy): domain Bacteria; phylum Pseudomonadota; class Gammaproteobacteria; order Burkholderiales; family Burkholderiaceae_C; genus Inhella; species Inhella crocodyli. The sequence goes on along the minus strand of NZ_SACM01000003.1, from coordinate 62,159 downwards.
CGGTGGCGGCGGCCTGCTGCGCGCTGGTCGTGGCGGCGCCCGCTCAGGCCGATGACCTCAAGCTGAGCGGCTTTGCCTCGGTGGTGGCGGGCAAGACCAGCGGCAGTTGTGTGCCCGTCGATTCCCTGGCCGACAAGTACAACGAGGCGTGCACCCGGTACGTGGCCAACTGGGGCACCGGCGCGGTTTACACCGACGATTTGGCCTTGAACCGCGAGACCCGCGCAGGCGTGCAGGCCGACTACAGCTTCAACCGGCAGTGGTCGGCCACGGCGCAGGTGACGGCGCGCACCTTGAAGGACCAGCGCGTCAACCTGGAGTGGGCCTACCTCACCTGGTCGCCCACGCCCGAGTGGAAGCTGCAAGTGGGCCGCAAGCGCCTGCCGCTGTACTACTACTCCGACTTCCAGGACGTGGGCTTTGCCTACAACACGATCCGCCCCTCGCCCGACGTGTACGGCTGGGACGTCGTCAACTACAACGGCGCGAGCCTGAGCACCACGCGCAGCCTGGGCGACTGGTCGCTGCGCGCCGAGGCCTATGCCGGCGCCGAAAAGAGCCGCGACAACCCCTACTCGACCTTGTTCGGCCCCGATCCGGTGGAGGTGAAGTGGAGCGGCGTGACCGGCCTCTCGCTGGAGATGAGCAAGGACTGGTTCACCGGGCGCATCAGCTACACGCGCACCAAGTTCCAAGCGAAGGACCAAACCACGGGCGACCAAGCCGTTCTGTTCGATGGCAGCACCAAGGCCAGCCAAGATTTCCTCGGTCTCGTGTTCAACGGCGACTGGGACGAGTGGCAGCTGCGCAGCGAATTCGGCAAGGCCAAGCGCATGAACGCGGTGGGCTACGACGCCGACTTCCACCTGATCACCTTGGGCCGGATGTTCGGCGGCTTCACGGTGACGGCGGGCCTGAGTGGGTACAAGGAAAAGACCCGCTTCGAGGCCAACACCTACGTGCCGGTGAAGCTGGACACGCGCACCCTGGCGCTGCGCTATGACGTGCACAAGGGCGGGGCGCTGAAGTTCCAGATCGACCAGGTCAAGGACAAGACGGTGCCCGCGTTCTCGGGCAAGGCGCGTGTGCTGAGCGTCGCCTACGACGTCGTCTTCTGAGGAGCCCGCCATGCGATTCAACACAACCGTGGTTCGCGTCGGCCTGGCCCTGGGCTTGGGGCTGGCGGCGGGCCTGAGCCACGCGCAAGTGGCCGTCATCGTCAACCCCAAAAGCAGCGCCAGCGGCTTGAGCGCCGAGCAGGTGGCGTCCATGTTCATGGGCAAAACCAACAGCCTGCCGGGTGGGGTGGCGCAGGCGGTGGACCTGCCCGAAGGCAACCCGGCGCGCGAGCAGTTCTACACGAAGGCCGCGGGCAAAACCGGCTCGCAGGTGAAGGCCACCTGGGCTCGCTTGGCCTTCTCGGGCAAGGCCACGCCACCGAAGGAAATGGCCACGGCCGCCGACGTGAAGAAGTTCGTCGCGGCCAATCCCGACGCCATCGGCTACATCGACAAGGGCTCGGTGGACGGCAGCGTGAAGGTGGCGTTGACCTTGGATTGAGTGCGACCTTGGGCGCTCGCCCAGGCCGATGAAGCCAGGGGCTCGCCACGCAAGGTGGCGGTCCTCTGGCGTTCAGGGCAACTTGAAGCCGGCCACGGCGTCGACCAACTGGTTGGCTTGGTCGCGCAAACTGGCGGCGGCCGCGGCGCTTTGCTCCACGAGGGCTGCGTTCTGCTGAGTGGCTTGGTCCATTTGGCTCAAGGATTGACCGACCAGTCCGACGCCTTCGCTTTGCTCGGCACTGGCACGGCTGATCTCGCCCACGATGGCGCTGACGCGCTCGATGGCGCTCACGACGTCGGTCATGGTGGCACCGGCCCGGTCCACCAGTTGCGTCCCCTGCTCAACGTGATCGACGCTGGCGCCGATCAGGCTCTTGATCTCCTTGGCAGCATCGGCGCTGCGCTGCGCCAAGTTGCGCACCTCGCTGGCCACCACGGCGAAGCCGCGACCGGCTTCGCCTGCGCGCGCGGCTTCCACGGCGGCGTTCAGGGCCAGGATGTTGGTTTGGAAGGCGATGCCGTCGATGACGCCGATGATGTCGGCGATCTTGCGGGAGCTGTCATGAATCCCGCGCATGGTGGACACCACGTCCCCCACCACCTGGCCGCCCCGCCCAGCCACCTCGGAGGCGTTTTGGGCCAGGGCATTGGCCTGTTGGGCGTTGTCGGCGTTTTGCCGCACCGTGGTACTGAGTTCGTCCGTGGTGCTCGCCGTCTGCTGCAAGTTGCTGGCCGTTTGTTCGGTACGGGCGGACAAGTCCATGTTGCCGTCGGCCACCTCGCTGGCGGCGACCTGCACGCCTTCGGCGGCCTGCTTCACGGAGCGAATCAGTTCAAGCAGTCGAAGCCGCATGTCGTGCATCTGGTGCAGCAGGTGACTGATCTCGTCGTGCCCCTCGGCGTCGGTGTCCACGCGCAAGTCTCCTTGGGCGATTGCCGTAGCCACCTCGTCGGCCTGTGCAAAGCCCATTCGAATGCGGGCCAACAGACTCAGGAACATCCAGGTGGCCGGGATGCCGACGAGCACGGCAAGGCCCACGATGATCCACAACGTACGCTGGGCGTTTCGCTGGGCGCCGTCGGCCGCGGCTTGTGTCAAGTCCTCCTGGTGGTCGATGAGCAGTTCGACCGCGTCGAACAAGGCCTTGCCTTCTGCGCGCCCGGCGGCGAGGAAGGCGCCTACCGTGGCGGGGCTGGAGTCCCCGGCCTGTATGGCCTTGATCGCGGCGTCGGCCTTGTCGATCCAGGCTTTGCGTTTGATGTCCGTGTCCGCGAGGAGGCGCAGGCCTTCGGGATCGGAGATGCTGGCTTTGATGTCAGCCCAAAGGGCTTGGTTCGCGTCCCGCCGCTTTTGAAAAGCGTCGAAGTGCAAGGTCAAGGGGTGGTCGTGCAGCGCCGCGGTGGGGCTGTCGGGCGCGTGCTGGAACATCAGCAGCACTTCCAGCCGATTGGCCTGGTTGTTTTTGATCAAGTGCTCCAGCTTCGAGATGACCGGCAACCGTCGCTCGGCCACGTCGGAAAGATCGCCTGCCTCGCGGAACAAGCCCCACAGGCTGAGCCCAGCCACGAAGGCGAAGGCCACCCAAAACAGGCCCATGACGAGCAAGAAGCGTTGGGAGATGCGCCACCGGTTGAGATTGAACATGGCCTCATTCAATGAAGTGCGATGTTCGAGCGTAGCCACGCACCCTGAAGCCGGGCTGACGCGAGCCCTTGGGTGTTTCCCTAGGGCCGGCGTGAATTCACCACTTTGTGCGCGTCAGCGCCGGCCCCGCAGGCCGTCCAGGCGGGCGACGCCCTGGCCGGGGGCCAGGTAGCTCGGGACCACGGCCGCCAGGCTGTGGGCCGTGATGCCCAGCTCGCGCAAGCCCGGCAGTCGGCCGGTGGCCACGTTGGCCACCTTCAGCGAGCCCAGGTTGTCGCGGCTCAACAAGGGTTCGCCCGGCAGGCACTCCATGGCCAGGGCCTGGGCGAAGGCCAGCGGGCCCGGCAGCGGCAGCACGGGGCGGGGATGTCCGCTCACCGTGCCGGCCAGTTGCACCAGGGCCTTGAGCGTGTGCACCTCGGGGCCGGCAAGTTCGTAGGTTTGGCCCTCGGTCTCGCGCCACACCAAGCAGCGCGCGATGGCCTCGGCCACGTCGCCCACCCACACCGGTTGCAGCTGCGCGCTGGCCCCGGCCAAGGGCATCACGGGGAACAGGGCCTGCAGCTTGGCAAACAGGTTCAAGAAGCGGTCTTGCGCGCCAAAGATCACCGAGGGGCGCAGCACCGTCAGGCGCAAGCCGGCGTGGGCCCGCAGCGCGGCCTCGCCCCGGCCTTTGGAGCGCAGGTAGCGCGAGGGGGCGCTGTCGTCGCCGTCCACCTTGGCGTCCACGCCCAAGGCGCTGACGTGCACCAGGCGGGTCACGCCGGCGGCCAGGCAGGCCTGCGCCAAGCGACGCGGCCAGGCGACGTGCACGGCCTCGAAGCGCTCGTGGTTGCCCTGCAGCACGGCGATCAGGTTGACCACCGCGTCGTGGCCGGGCAGCAGGCGCTCAAGCAGGGCGGGGTCCTGAAGCACGTCGCCGCGCACCACCGTGAGCGCGGGCAACGGCCCCAGCGGCATGGCCTGGCGGTCGCGGCGGGTGGGCACGGAGACCCGGTGGCCCGCGCGCTGCAATTGCTCGCACAGCGCGCGGCCGACGAAGCCGCTGCCGCCCAGAACCAGGACGCGAAGGGAAGGGGTGCTCATGGCAGGGTGTCCGCAGGGTTGGGGCTGCCCGCTGCACGCGGGCCGATGCGCTGGCCCAGGCGCTGACGCAGCTGTGCGTCGGGCTGGCCCAGCAGGCGCGCGTACAAGGTGGCGTTGGTCAGCACCTTCTTCACGTAGTCGCGCGTCTCGGTGAAAGGAATGGTCTCGGCCCAGGCGGCAGCATCCATGCTCACGCCCTCGCGCCAGCGGGTGGGGCGGCCGGGGCCGGCGTTGTAGGCGGCGGCGGCCAAAGGCAAGGCCCCGTCGAAGGCCGCCAGCACGTGGCGCAGGTAGCCCATGCCGATCTTGAGGTTGGTGTCGGCGTCGTGGATCTGCTTGGGGTGGTAGTCGCTCAGGCCGATCTTCTTGGCCGTCCACTTGGCGGTGGCGGGCATGACCTGCATCAGGCCGCTGGCCCCGGGGCCGCTGCGGGCGTCGGTGATGAAGCGGGACTCTTGGCGGATCAGGCCGAAGGGGTCGGCCGCGTGCAGGCCGGCGGCCTGGGCGTGGCTCACCACCTGCTGGCGGAAGGGGGTGGGGTAGCGCTGCGCGAGGTCGACCTCGGTCTTGGTGCGCTCGCTGGTGTTGATGCAGCGGTCCCAGACCTCGGCGTCGCAGGCGCGCTGGGCGGCGGCCAGCAGCGCGCGGTCGTTCCCGAGGTCGCGCAGGCTGAAGTTCCACTCGCGCACGCCTTCGTTGCGCAGGCCGTGGCGGATGAGCAGCAGGGCGCGGCTCAGACCCGCGTGCTGCGCCGCGGCCTGGCGCTCGGCCTCCGTGAGCGGGGCGGGCGTGGGCGGCAGGGCCCACTTGAGGCCCAGCTCATCGGCCGCCAGCTGGCCGTAAAAGTTCAGGGGCGACACCTGCGCCTGCAAGGCGGCACGTGCCGCGCGGCGCGCCGGCTCGCCCTCGGGGCCCTCGGCCGCGTTGCGGTACTGGGCTTGCGCACGCCAGTAGTCCCAGGCCGGGTCGCTTTGGCGGACGGGCTCGGGCATGGCGTCCAGCAGGCGCTGCGCCAGGGCCCAGTCGCCGGCGCCGCCGTTGGCGCGCAGCGCGGCGCGCACGCCCCAGGCCCAGGTGTCGGCGCTCCAGGTCGGGGCCTTGCCCAAGGCCAGGGCCCGCTGGTACTGCGCGGCGGCGTCGGGCTCCAGGCGCAGCGCGGCCTGGCGGCCGGTTTGCGCCCAGACCCACTGCGCCAGGTCGGGGGCCAGGGCGGCGCTCCAGGTCTGCCGCATCAGCTGCTCGACGCGGTCGGTGTCGCTAGCGCCCAGGCGCACCAGGGCCACGGCGGCGGCCTCTTGGTCGCCGCGACCGCCGGCCTTTGCCACGCGCAGCAAGTAGCGCGTGGGGTCTTCGAAGGCGCGCACCAGCTGGGTTTGTTGGTGGCGGCCGGTGAGCTCGGCGGTCTGCTTGAACGTGGCCAAGCGGTTGGCCTCGACGGCGCTGCGCAGCTTGGCCCAGTGCTCGGCCGCGCCGAACACCGGCTTGCGGCCTTCGCTCAGCAGCTCGCCCAAGCGCGTGCAGGGCTCGGTGGCCTCGCGCTGGGCCAGCCACACGGCCAAGGCACGCACCTTGAAGGGCTCCGCGGCCGTGCCACCGGGCTTGAGCGGCCCGGTGCCGAGCTGGTGCTCGGCCACCACCGCGTGGCAGTGCACCTCGCGGTCGTCGTCCATGCGAAAGCTCGGGTAGTCGGCGGCGAAGGCCGACCAGTCCTGCCGGCGGCCGAGCTCCAGCAACCAGTCGTTGCGCAGCCGGTCTTCGACGTAGCTGCCCGGCCAGCGCCGGTAGAAGGCCTGCAGGTCGGCCACCTGCGCGGCCGGCAGCCGGGCGAAAAGGGCCCAGTAGTCCACCCAAGGGGCCAGCGGGTGCTGCTCGCTTTGGGCGCGCTCGCTCAGCACCGCCAGGTCGGCGCGGTCGCGCTTGCGCCAGGCCTCGCGCGCGGCATTGAGCAAGGGGTCGTCGGCCACGGGCGCGGCTTGACCGGCGGCTGCGCCGGCCAGAAACAATGCGGCACCCGTCGCCGCGGCACAGAACTTCAACAACTTCAGGAAACGCATGGACGCCATTGAACACGAAAACCCCTTGCCCTCGGCGCGTGCGGCCCTCAGAACCCGCCTCAAAGCCGAGCGCCAGGCCTGGCTGGCCAGCCCCGCGGGCGCGCAGGCCCCGGCCGGCTTGGCGGCGCAACTGGCGCCGGTGATGCAGCAGTTGGAGCCGCTGTGCCTGGGCCTGTACTGGCCGTTGCCGGGTGAGTTCGACGCGCCGGCCTACTGGGCCGCCCATGCCCTGCCGGGCGTGAGCCTGGCCCTGCCGCACGCCGAGCCCGGTGGCGCCATGCAGTACCGCGCGTGGAATGGGCAGCCGCCGAGCGCCAAGGACGGCATGGGCATTCCCACGGCCACCGGCGCGCCGGCCGACCCCGACGTGGTGCTGGTGCCCTGCTTGGGCGTGACGCGCGAGGGCCTGCGCCTGGGCTATGGCGGCGGCTACTTCGACCGCTGGTTGGCCGCCAACCCCGGCGTGATGGCCGTGGGCTTGGCCTGGAGCGTGGGCGAGTGCGCCTTCGCGGCCGAGCCGCACGACGTGCCCTTGGGCGTGGTGGTGACGGAGCGCGAGGTCTGGGCCCCCTGAGTCTTCATCCGGGCTGGACCAGCAGGCGCACCGGGCGCGCGAAGCCCGGCGCGGCGGCGTGCAGGGCCTCGAGGCTGGCTTGCAGGGCGGCCTCGGGCATCGGGTCGCTGACGATCAGGGTGGGGCGGCGCGGCCGGAATTGGCGCAGCGCGGCGCGCACGGCCGGGTCGTCGGCGAGGTAGCCGGCGTCCCACGGCGCATCGGCCGGGCGCCAGCGCGCGGGCAGGGCGTCGGCCAGTTTGACCCGCAGGCGCAAGGCCAGGCGGGGCCAGCCGGGCGCCAAGGCCAGGAGCTGGAAGTCGCCGTCCAACTCGCGCTGCAGGGCCTCCAAGGCCCGCGCCAGGTCGACCCCCGGGGCGGCCTCGGCCGGGCGCCAGGCCAAGCGCCGCTGCGGCTCGGCCAGGCACCAATGGCGAAGGGCGGCCAAGGGCGCGGCGTCGGCCGCTTGCACTGCACCCAGGGGGTGCAGCGGGGCCACCCGCAGCACGCGGGTGTCGAAGCGGGCGGACAGCCCGGCGCTCATGGCGCGGCCTCCGTCAGCCCCATGGCCGCGCAGGTGGCCGCGGCCTCGTCGCGCAACCAGGCCACGAAGCACGCGACCTCAGGCCGGCCCAGGGCCTGCGGGTGCAGGCGCAGCCAGTAGCGCGACGGGGTCAGGACGCGGCGCTCGGGCCCGAAGGTCTCGATCAGCTCGCTGCGTTGCAGGGCGTCGGCCACCAAAGGCAGGCGCGCCAGGGCCACGGCCTGGCCGCTGAGCGCGGCCTGGATCTGCTGGTAAGTGAAGTTCAGCAGCAGCCAGCGGCGCGGTTGCAGCTGCGCCAGGCCCTGCGCGCGCAGCCAGTGGCGCCAGCTGGCGTACTGGCTGGAAGGGCGGTTGTCGTCCTCCTCGGCCAGGGTGTGCTCGGCCAGGTCCTGCGGGCGTTTGAGGGGCTTCAGGTCGCCGCTGGCGATGCGCGCCGCGCGCGCCGGGCTGTGCACGGGCGTGACCCAGTCGGGGAACATGGGCTCGGCCTCGGGCGGGCGCTGCACGCTCAGCGACAGCGCGAGGTCGAATCCCTTGCCCTCCAGGTCCTGCAGCGCGTCGCTGGCGCTGACGCGGATGTCGATGTCGGGCTGGGCGCGCTGGAAGGCCTCCAGGCGCGGCAGCAGCCACAGGCTGGCCAGGCTGGCGAAGGTCGTGAGGTGGATGACTTGGCGGCCTTGGTCTTGCCGCAGTTGCTGCACCGTGCCGTCCAGGCGCAGCAGCAGGGGCACGACGGCGGCCTGCAGTTGCTGGCCCGCAGGGGTCAGGGCCACGTGCCGCGTGCCGCGTTGGAACAGGGCCTGACCAAGCTCGTCTTCCAGGGCCTTGATCTGGCGGCTGATGGCGGGCTGCGTCAGGTGCAGTTCCTCCGCCGCCGCGCGGAAGTTGAGCAAGCGGGCCACGGCCTCGAAGGCCCGCAAGGGACCCACGGCCAAAGGGCGGGTGCGTTGATTCATGCGCCAAGCGTATCAATCCAAGGCGGCCTTTTGATTGGACGCGCCTGGACTGTTTCCAAAGAATGGCGACTCACTCAGGAGAAGTTCAATGTCCCAACGGCATCAATCCAGCGAGGCCCTGCCCCCCGCCCAGTGGCATTTGGCCCGCGGCCAGACCCTGCACCGCGTGGCGCCTCAGGCCCGCGTGCTGCGGGTGCGCCAAGGCGCCCTGTGGGCGACGCGGGACGCGCGCGTGGGCCAGGCGCCCAGCGACGACCTCGTGCTCGGCCCGGGGGCGGAGCTGTGGCTGGCCCGGGGCGAGGGCGTGGTGCTGGAGGCCTTCGAGCCCAGCGCCTTCGAGTGGCTGGAGCCGGCGCGCTGATCGGTCGCGGCGGCAGTTCGTCGTGGCCGTGCGGGCGCCCGTCGCAAGTCGCGCGCGGCCCTGCGCCGGGCCGCGCACCATGGCGGCCTGTTCGATGGAGTCGCCCATGTCCACGCTCACCGGTTTGATCCTTTGGCTCTTGCTCGCCGTCGTCTGCTGGCCCCTGGCCCTGCTGGCCTTGGTGCTGTGGCCGCTGGTGTGGCTGCTGACCCTGCCGTTTCGGTTGCTCGGCATCGCCGTGGACGGGGTGTTCGGCCTGTTGCGCGCCCTGGTGACCCTGCCCGCGCGCTTGCTGGGCGGTCGTTGACTCAGGCCTGCTGCCAGAGGGCCGCCTCGCCCAGCGGGGTGCGAGGGGGCAGCAGCGGGTTGTGCAGGTGCAGCACGCGGCGCTGGGGCAGGCGGGCCAGCGCCAAGGCTTCGCCATGGAACTGCTGGAGCAGGCGCGCCGACTCGCCGTGGGCCAACAGCCGCCGCAGCCCGCCTTCGATCAACGCGGCCAATTCGGGCCGCTCGGGCGACACGAAGTAGTACACCGCGGCCGGGTAACGCAACACCAAACCCGGCTCCAGCGCCAGGCCGTTGGGCTGGCCGTAGCGCTGCATGTCGGCCGGCACTTCGAGCACGCTGCGGGGCAGGGCGTCGCCGCGCCCCTTGGCCAGCATGCCGAACAGGCCTTCGAAGTTCGTGCCGCGCACGACGTTGAGGCCGTTGGCGGCCAAGATGTCGCTGTCGGGCCAGTCGTGGCCTTGGACGAAGCGGAAGGCCTTCAGGTCGTCGAGCGAGCGGACCTGCGCGAAGCGCTGGGCCTCGCCCGCGCGCACCATGAGCACGCGCCACCCGAACAGGCCGCGGTAGATGGGGATGCGGATGGGCAGCAGTTCGCGCTCGCGCTGCGGCGTGCTCATGGTCCACATCACGTCCACGCCGCTGCCGGGCCGCTTCAACTCCACCGCCGCGCGCGACTGGTTCATGCGCTGGTCCGAGGGGGCCAGCGTCAGCGGCTCGCCCGTGGCGTGCAAGGCGGCCTTCAGCAGGTGGTAGCTGAAGTCCAAGTTCCAGTCGCCGTAGCGGGCAAAACGCAGCGGGCCCCCAGCGCCTCGGGCGAGGGGGGTGGCCGAGGCGAGGCCGAGCGACAGGGCGTGGCGGCGGGACAGCAAGCTCACCGCGTGCGCCGGGGACGAGCGGGCTTCGCGTTGGCCGCGATCAAGGCGGCCTCCATCGCCCGGCGGGCCCACGGGCGCATGGCCTCGGGCGACTCCAGGGCCTCGTCGGGTGCCGTCCAGTAGCCCATGGTCATCTCGCGTCCGTCCTTCATCGTGTAGCGGAAGGGCTCGCAACCGGCGGCCTCGAAGGCGGTTTGGGTCTGCGCGTTCGTCTTCAGGTAGAGGCGGTCGTCGGCCAAGAGCGCGATGAACAGGTCGTCCACGTACAGGCCCACACCGCCGAACATGGCCTTGGCGCGCGGCCGGCCCAGGGGGGCGAGCAGCTCCAGGCAATGCAGGGCGAAGGGGTCTGTGGCGCGCATGGGCATCAGGTCATCACAATCCAGGCTTCATGAGCACCGATTCTGCAAGCACCCCCGACCCGCGTCGCGCCTTGCGCGAGGTGTTGATTGAGTTGCGCCAAGAACTGCCCGACCGGCCGCAGCGGGCCGCGCAATTGCAGGAGGTGCTGCGGGTGTGGCTGCTGCGCCGGCCCGAGAAGCGCATCGGCGCTTACTGGCCCATCAAGGGCGAGTTCGACCCGCTGCCGGCGCTCTACCGTTGGGGCGAGGACCACCCGGAGCGCCGCATCGGATTGCCGGTCAAGCACAAAGACACCGGCACTTTGAGCTACCACGTCTGGTACCCGGGCTGTCCCATGCAGGAAGACGCCTTTGGCATCTTGAAACCGCTGGGCACCGAGGCCTTCGAGCCCGAACTGATCCTCGTGCCCTGCCTGGGCTTTGGCGACGGCGGCCTGCGCGTGGGTTATGGCGGTGGCTTCGTGGAGCGCACCCTGCGCCAGCGCGATCCGCGGCCCGTCACCGTCGGCCTGGCTTACAGCGTGAGCTGGGTGCCGGGCCTGCAGGCGCAGGTGGACGACAAGCCGCTGGACGCGATCCTCACCGACGCCGGCCCCGCCTGGGGCGCCTGAGCCCGCAACGGGCCCGCGCCCTGGGCGCGCCCGCCGCTCAGTGCGTGCGGAAGGCCGACACCGCCTGCTGCAAGCCTTGCGCCTGCTGCTCCAGGCTCGAGGCCGCGGCCGCGGCCTCTTCCACCAGCGCGGCGTTCTGCTGCGTCATCTGGTCGATCTGGTGGATGGCGTCGTTCACCTGAACGATGCCCTCGCTCTGCTCGCTGGTGGCGGCGGTGATTTCGCCAATGATGTCGGTCACGCGCTGCACGCTGGAGACGATCTCGTCCATGGTGCTGCCCGCCTCTTGCACGAGGCGGCTGCCGGACTCCACGCGCTCCACGCTGGCACCGATCAGGCTCTTGATCTCCTTGGCCGCATCGGCGCTGCGCTGGGCCAGGCTGCGCACCTCGCCGGCCACCACGGCGAAGCCGCGGCCTTGCTCGCCCGCGCGGGCCGCTTCCACGGCGGCGTTCAGGGCCAGGATGTTGGTTTGGAAGGCGATGCCGTCGATGACGCCGATGATGTCGGCGATCTTCTTCGAGCTGGTGTTGATCTCGTTCATGGTGTGCACCACGTCGCCCACCACCTGGCCCCCGCGGCGCGCGACCTCGGCGGCCGAACCGGCCAGTTGATTGGCCTGCCTCGAGGAGTCGGCGCTCTGGCGCACGGCCTCGGTGAGGGTGCGCAGGCTGGACGAGGTTTGCTCCAGCGAGCCGGCCTGCTTTTCGGTGCGCACCGACAGGTCCTGGTTGCCCATGGCGATTTCTTGCGAGGCCGTGGTGATCGACTCGGTGCCCTGGCGCACCTCGCCCACGATCTTTTCCAGGCCGCGGGCCGTTTCGCGCACGGCGGCCAGCAGGCTGTTCTCGGCGCCAGGGGCGACGTCGATGTCCTGCGACAGGTCGCCCGCCGCCATGCCCTGCATGACCTCACGCGCGTACTCGGGCTCGCCGCCCAACTGCCGCCACACGCTGCCGATGACGAGGTAACTGGCCAAGAACAGGCCGCCGACGACCACCAGGCCCAAGACCACGGTCACCCACACACCCGCACTCACGCCCGAGCCGGCGGCCTGCAGGCGGCCGTCGAAGCCGTCTTGCGCCAGCTTGCGCGCCTCCTTCAAGGCGGTTTGCAAGGCCGCCAGCGAGTTCTGCATGGCCGGGATCGCGGCCGAGGCGTCGCCTTCCTTCACGCCCAGCATCAGTTGCGCGGCGGTGGTCGCGTTCTGGCTGTAGGCGTCAAAGGCGGCGCTGAGCTTGCGCGAGGTGGCCTCGTTGACGGGCAGTGCCTCCAGCTCCTTCAGCAGCTGCTTGGCCGATTGCGCCTTCTGTCCGGCTTCGTCCAGGCGTTTGGCGTCGCCCTCGGCCACGGCCGATTGGATGAGACCGACCATCGTTTCGAGCTCGCGGTCGAAGCGCGTGGTCTTGTCCATGTAGGGGTAGTCCACGGCGCCGATGGCGCGGATGTCGGCCGAGGTGCGCGCCGACATGGCCAGCAGCACGGCAATTCCGAGGGCGAACAACAAGGCCGAGCCGATGGGCAGGGTCCAGATGCGGGTCTTGGTCTTCAAGAAAACCTCCGGAGGCCGGTGCGGATTGGCCCATGTTGTCACAGTTTGTTTGACCTCTTGGGGTCCCTGTGGCGAACCGGCTGTTGCTTACTCCACGGCCCATCGGGGTCCCGTCAGGGCTGCCTCAAGACCTTCGTCACTTCGCGCCCGACGGCGGCCAAGACGGCGATGTCTTGGGGGCGCAGGTCCGGCTCGGTGTGGCGTGGGGCCTCGTAGTAGGCCGCAACGACCCAAGGGGCGCGCCCCGGGGGCCAGACGATGGCCACGTCGTTGATCTTGTCGGCCTGGCCGGGGCGCCAACCGGTGCCGGTCTTGTCGCCCGCGCGCCAGCCTTCTGAAAAGCCGGCGCGCAGTCGCTTCAGGCCGGTGCGCGTTGCTTCCGTCCAGCCTTGCAGCAGCTCGCGGTGGGGGGGCTGCAGCACCGGGCCGGTCAGCAGCAGGGCGGCGGTGCGGGCCATGGCGGCCGGGCTGCTGGTGTCGCGCACTTCGCCGGGAGGCACGTGGTTCATCTCGGGCTCCCAGCGGTCGATGCGCGTGACCGCGTCACCGCGTTCGCGCAGCCACTGCGTCAACCACTGCGGGCCTTGATCGCCGCTCAGTTCGCGCATCAAGAGGTTGGCGGCCAGGTTGTCGCTGGTGGTTTGCGTGGCCTGGGCCAGGGCCAGCAGGGTCATGCCGCCAGCGGCTTGGTGGGCGTCGGTCACCGGGGAATTCGGCACCTTGGGCGCGCCGTGGAAGGGCACCCATCGGTCGGCCGCCAGACGGCCGGCGTCGATCTGCTGCAGCACCGCGGCGGCCAGCAGCAGCTTGAAGGTGGAGCACAGCCCGAAGCGCTCGTCCTCGCGGTGGCCCCACAGCCGCTGGCTGCCGGTGTCCAGAACGGCCACGCCCAGGCGGCCGCCGTGGCGGCGCTCCAGCGCGGCCAGGCTTGGGGGCAGGCGGTCGGCGCGCGGGGCGCTCCAAACGGGCAACAGGGTCATCCCGAGGGGCGCGGCCAGCAGGGCGCGGCGGGGCAGCTTGGTCATACTGAAACTCATGATGAAGGCAGGGATGTGCACTGTTGCGTGCCGCCGTTCCTTCGGCAAACGATCGTTTTTCAAGTTCGCCACAAGTTTTTCTCATGCAGATGCCGCCGCTGTCGCTCAACACCTTGCGCACCTTCGAGGCCGCCGCGCGGCACCTGAACTTCACCCGTGCGGCCAACGAGCTGTGCGTGACGCAGGCGGCCGTCAGCCACCAAATCAAGGCGCTGGAGGCGCAGCTGGGCAAGTCGCTGTTCGAGCGCACGCCCCGGGGCTTGCGCCTGAGCGACGCCGGGGCCACCCTCGCGCCCGCGCTGCAGCAGGCCTTTGCGCAACTGGCCCAAGCCCTGCAGGCGCTCGACGACGGCACCCCGCCCGAGCGGCTTTGCGTGGGCGTGGTGGGCACCTTCCTGCACGGGCACCTGCTCGCCCGCTTGCCAGCCTTCCGCGCCCAGCATCCGGGCATCGACCTGCAGGTGCGCACGCACAACAACAAACTCGACCTGCTGCCCGAGGGCCTGGACGCCGCCATCCGGTTCGGCGACGGCGCCTGGCGCAGCGAGGCGGCCACGCCTTGGGCGCCCACGCCCCTGGCGCCGCTGTGCAGCGCGGCCCTGGCCACCGGCCTGCGCGCGCCCGACGACCTGCGCGGCCACACCCTGCTGCGCTCTTTTCGCAACGACGACTGGCCCGCCTGGGCGCAGGCCGCTGGGGTGCGCCTGCCACCGCCGCGCGGGCCGCAGTTCGACAGCTCGGTGCTGATGGTGCAAGCGGCCTTGCAAGACGCGGGCGTGGCCCTGGCGCCACTGGCGATGTTCCGCCGGGAGTTGGCCTCGGGGGCCTTGGTGCAGCCCTTCGCCACGGGCGTGGACCTGGGGCGCTACTGGCTCACGCAGCCGGTCAGCCGCGAACCGAGCCCAGCCCTGGAGCGCTTCAAGGAGTGGTTGCTGGCCACAATGCCGGCATGAACACACCCGCCGCCGACACCGCCGCGCTCTATCGCGCCCACGTTCACGCCCTGCAGGCCCGCACCGAATCGCTGCTGGCGCCGCTCGGCTTCGACGCCCTGGCCATCGCCAGCGGCATCGAGAAGTTCGCCTTCCTCGACGACCGGCCCTACGTCTTCCAGCCCAACCCGCACTTCGTGCATTGGGTGCCGCTGAACCAGCACCCCGGCAGCTGGCTGCTGGTGCGGCCCGGTGCCAAGCCCTTGCTCGTCTACCTGCAGCCCGAGGACTACTGGCACGCCGTGCCCGAGGCCCCGGCCGGCTACTGGGTGGACGCCTTCGAGATCGCCGTGGTGCGCACGCCCGAGGCGGCCGAAGCGCTGCTGACCCAGGCCACGCAGGGCCAGCGCTTGGCCGTGATCGGCGAGGCCGACGCGGCGCAAGGCGCCCTGGTGCCCAACAACCCGCAAGCCTTGATCGACGCGCTGCACTTCGCCCGCGCCTACAAATCGCCCTACGAGCTGGCGCAGATGCGCGGGGCCAGCCGCATGGCCGTGCGCGGCCACCGCGCGGCGCGGGTCGCGTTCGAGGCGGGCGAATCGGAGGCCGGCATCCACGCCGCCTACCTGCAGGCCTGCGGCGTGGCCGAGCGCCAACTGCCCTACGGCAACATCGTGGGCCTGGGCGCGCACGCGGCCGTGCTGCACTGGCAGCACCAAGACCGCGAAGCGCCCGCCGTGCCCACCAGCTTCTTGATCGACGCCGGCGCCGGCTACGGGGGCTACGCGGCGGACATCACCCGCACGTACCTGCACCCGAAGGCCAGCGGCGCCGCGCGCGACGACTTCGCCGCCCTGCTGGCCGGCATGGAAGCCTTGGAACTGGCCCTGGTCGACCAGGTGCGCGACGGCACCGACTACGTGGCCATCCACCTGGACGCCCACCGACGCATCGCCCAGTTGCTGCTGGACACCGGCCTGCTGCGCGGCTTGAGCGCCGAGGCCGCCGTGGCCCAAGGCGTGAGCCGCGTGTTCTTCCCCCACGGCATCGGGCACCTCTTGGGCTTGCAGGTGCACGACGTGGCCGGCCTGGCCATCGACGCCCAAGGCACCCGCCGCGAGCGCCCGGCAGGCCACCCCTACCTGCGCCTGACCCGCCCGCTGGCCGAGGGCATGGTGGTCACCATCGAGCCTGGCCTGTACTTCATCCCCCTGCTGCTGAAAGAGTTGGCTGCGGCCCCCGAAGCCGCGCACGTCGACTGGGCGCGTGTGGAGGCGCTGAAGCCCTACGGGGGCATCCGCATCGAAGACGACGTGGCCTGCCGTGCCGGCGGCGCCGGCCCTGAAAACTTCACCCGGGACGCCTTCGCCGGCCTTCAACCATGAGCGAACGCATGACGACTCCCCTGCAAGCCGGCGACCGCGTCGCCTTCATCGGCCTGGGCGCCATGGGCGGTCCCATGGCCGGGCACTTGATCCGCGCGGGCTTCGACGTGGCGGCCTACAACCGCGGGTCGGATCGGGCGCAAGCCTGGTCGGCCGCCCACGGTCGCGCCACGGCCGCCAGCCCGGCCGAGGCGGCGCAAGGCGCGCGCCTGGTGGCCCTGTGCGTGGGCAAAGACGCCGACGTGCGCGAGGTCGTCACCGGCCCGCAGGGCGTGCTGCACGCGCTGCAGCCCGGTGCCATCGTGGCCGACCACACCACCACCAGCGCCGAGCTGGCGCGCGAGCTGCACGCCGCCTGCGCGGCCAAGGGCGTGGCCTTCGTCGACGCGCCGGTGTCGGGCGGCGAGGTGGGCGCGCAAAAGGGCCAGCTGACCGTCATGTGCGGCGGCGACACCGAGGCCTTCGAGCGCGCCGCCCCGGCGCTGCGCGCCTACGCCAAGGCGGTGACCCTGCTGGGCGAAGCCGGGGCGGGGCAGCTGACCAAGATGGTCAACCAGATCTGCATCGCCGGCCTGGTGCAAGGCTTGAGCGAGGCCCTGGCCTTCGGCGAGAAGGCGGGCCTGGACATGCCCACGGTGCTCAAGGTGATCGGCGGCGGCGCGGCGCAGAGCTGGCAGCTCGACCAGCGCGGCCCCACCATGCTGGAAGACCGCTTCGACTTCGGCTTTGCCGTCGACTGGATGCGCAAAGACCTGGGCCTGGTGCTGGACGAGGCCCGCCGCAACGGCGCGCGCCTGCCCGTCACGGCCCTGGTGGACCAGTTCTACGCCGAGGTGCAGGCCCTGGGCGGCCGGCGCTGGGACACCAGCAGCCTGATCAAGCGCTTGCGCTGAGCCGGCGGTGCCGGCCCGGGCTCACTGCGCCTTGGTGGCGCTGGGCTTGGGCGGCACGCGGCGCGCCAGCTCTTCCTCGCTGATGATCTCGAGCACGCGCACCACCTTCTTCACGCCGGGGATGCCGCGGATGAGCTCGGTGGCGCGGTGCGCTTCGCGCTCGGTCACGATGCCCATCAGGTAGACCTCGCCGCGCTCGACCACCACGTTGAAGGCGTTGGTTTGCAGGTCGCGCGCGTCGATCAGGGTGGCCTTGATCTTGCCGGCCAGCACCAGGTCGTTGGAGCGCGAGGTGATCGAACTCAAGAAACCCACCTCGATCTCGTTGACCACCCGGGTCACGTTCTCCACGCCCGCGGCGATGCGCTCGGCCTCGGCCTTGTCGGCCTCGTTGCGCACCTCGCCGGTCAGCAGCAGCACCCGGTTGTAGGCCTGCGCGTTGATGTGCGTGCGGCTGCCCAGGGCCTGGCCGATGCGGTAGGTGGCCTTGGTCTCGATGCCGGTGTCTTCCACCTGCGTGCCGGTGGTGCGGCGGTCGGTGGTCACCAGTGCGGTGCCGACCACGGCGCCACCCACCACGAGGGGGGCGCAGGCGCTGAGCGACGCGGCGGCCAAGGCGGCCAGCAAAACGGGGCGAAGGACGGTCAGTTTCATGGGTTCAGGCTTCCAGGCCCAGGAGTTGGGCGTCGATGGCATCGCACAGCGCATGCAGCGCCACGCGTTGGATTTCAAGGCGGCGCGGCAGGCGCGGGGCGCTCAAGCGCAGCAGCACGTCGGTGTCGGTCAATGCGGCCTGCACGGCCGCGCCGCCGTCAACGCCGTCGGCGCACAGGGCGATGACGGCGATGTCCAGCTCGCGGGCGGCGTCCAAGAGGGGTGTGCCGCTGCGGCCGTCCACGGGGTCGAGCCACAGCAGCACGTCGCCGGGGTGGCCCAGCACCTGCAACTGGCGCACCAGGGCGTCTTGCCCCTGCAGCGGGCCCACGGCCGCCTGCAGCGGCAGCGCGGCCAGGCCGGGACGCTCTTGCTCGAACTGGTGCTGCAGCAGCGCGCCAACGGCCAGCGCGTCGTGCTGCGCCAGGCCGGCGCCTGCACACAGCAGGCGGCCGCCGCCTGTCACGCAGGCCACGGCCAGTTGGGCCGCGGTGGCCAAGGGTCGGGTGAGCGACTCGGCCGCTTGGTTCAGCAGGTCGGCGCTCTCGAAGAATTGGTGTTGAAGACGGGGTTCCAGCATGGGTGGCCGATTATCAGCCGCCCCCTTCGAAGGCCCCTTGGATCCATTCGAGTCGCTCGCCGTCGATGGCCACCACGTCGAAGCGGCAGTGCGGCAGGGTGGAAAAGCGGCCGAGGTAGGTCTGCGCCGCGCGCACCAAGCGGCGTTGCTTGGTGGCGTCCACCGTGGCGGCGGCGCCACCGTGCTGGCTGGCGCGGCGGGCGCGCACTTCCACGAACACCAAGGTGCCGTCGCGGTCGCGCAGGATCAGGTCGATCTCGCCCGCGGGCCGGCGGGGGCCGCCCCCCACTCGATAATTTCGCTCCACCAGCGTCAGCCCCTGGCGCTGCAAATGGGCCAAGGCCAGCGCTTCGCCGGCGTCGCCCGTGTCCTTCTTGGAGCCCCACCCGAACATGTCTGCCGATCTCCTGGCCCAGGCCGCCGCGCAGGCGGCGGGCGCGCAGCAGTATCCCGCCGGGGCGCTGTACGTCGTGGCCACGCCCATCGGCAACCTGGCCGACCTGAGCCTGCGCGCCGTCCACGTGCTGGGCCTGGTGGACGCCATCGCCTGCGAGGACACCCGCACCACCGCGCCCCTGCTGCGCCACCTGGGCCTGCACAAGCCCTTGCTGGCCGTGCACGAGCACAACGAGCGCGAGGCCGTCGACGGCATCGCCCAGCGCCTGCAGCGCGGCGAGCGCATCGCCCTGGTCAGCGACGCCGGCACCCCGGCCGTGAGCGACCCCGGCGCGCGCCTGGTGGCCGGCCTGCAGGCCGCCGGCTGCCGCTGCGTGCCCATCCCCGGTGCCAGCAGCAGCGTCACGGCCTTGAGCGTGGCGGGCGACGCCCATGCGCAAGGCTTCCGCTTTGTCGGCTTCGTCCCGCCCAAGGGCGAGGCGCGCCGCGCCGCGGTGCAGGCCTTGGCGGGCCAGCCCGACAGCCAGGTGCTTTTCGAGGCCCCGCACCGCGTGGTCGACCTCATCGGCCTGCTGGCCGAGGCCGCGCCGGCGCAGCGCCTGACCGTGGCGCGCGAGATCACCAAGCAGTTCGAGTCCATCCACACCGCGCCCTGCGCCGACTGGCCCGCGCGCTTGAAGGCCGACGCCAACGCCGAGCGCGGCGAGTTCGTGCTGGTGCTGCACGCCGCGCCCCCAGCGGTGGCCGAGGGCGGCTTGCCGGCCGAGGCCCTTCGCGCGCTGAAGCTCTTGGTGGCCGAGTTGCCGCTCAAGCAGGCCGTCGGCCTGGCCGCGCAACTCAGCGGCGCGCCGCGCAATGCGCTCTACCAGCAGGCCTTGGCCTGGCGCCAAGCGGGGGGCGACGACCCCGCGGAATGACCACAGCCCGCCAAGGCGGGCCGTGTCGGTGGGCGCGAAGTCTCAGCCGGCGTTGCGGCGGTTGTGCTTCTTGCGGTGGATGTCTTGGCTGGCCTCGTGCTGGGCGGCCGTGATCTTGGCGCGCTCTTTCTTGGTCACCTGGCCGTCGGCGGCGGCGCGGTCTTGCATCTTGTCGATGTGCGCTTGCTCTTTTTCCAGGCGCTGGGTTTCCTGCGCCGTCAGCGTGCCGCTGGCCGCGCCCTGCTGGATGCGGTCTTCCTGGCGCTGCTCGCGCTTGTCGATGCGCGGCGTGGCGGCTTGGGCTTGGGCGGCAAAGGCCAGCACGAGGGCGGCGGCGGTGAACAGGGCTTTCATGGGATCGGTTCCTTGGGTTGCGCGGCGCACCGTGCGCCGGTGGGTCTACAACGCCAGTGTCGGCAGGCCGCCGACCGGCTTGTGCAAATGCCAGGTAAAGCCATGTAAACGCTGACACGGGGCAGGCGGCCCACAATCGGGGCATGAACGCCCCCGACCCCATGCTGCGCGCCTTGGCGGCCGCCCACGACAGCCTGCTCGCCCCCTTCGGCCTGGACGAGGCCGCGCTGGCCCGCGCGCTCAAGCTCATCACCGCCCACCGCGTGGACGACGCCGACCTCTACTTCCAAACCACCCGCTCGGAGGGCTGGAGCCTGGAAGAGGGCATCGTCAAGAGCGGCTCCTTCAGCATCGACCAGGGCGTGGGCGTGCGCGCGGTGGCCGGCGAGAAGACGGCCTTTGCCTACTCCGACGCCATCAGCGAGGCCGCGCTGGCCGACTGCGCGATGACCGTGCGGAGCATCGCCGCCGCCGGCCAAAGCCGCCGCATCCAGGTGCAGCCGCGCCGCGCCCAAGGCCTGCAGCTGTACGGCGTGGACGACCCCATCGCCAGCCTGGACAGCGCCGCCAAGGTGGCCCTGCTCGAGCGCATCGAAGGCATGGCCCGCGCCAAGGACCCCGCCGTGGTGCAGGTCATGGCCGGTCTGGCCGCCGAGCACGAGGTCGTGCTCGTGGCCCGTGCCGACGGCCTGCTGGCCGCCGACGTGCGCCCCCTGGTGCGCCTGTCCGTCACCGTCATCGCCGAGCGCAACGGCCGCCGCGAGGTGGGCAACGGCGGCGGCGGCGGCCGCTTCGGCCTGGGCTACTTCACCGACGCCGTGATGCAGGGCTACGTGGACCAGGCCGTCCATGCGGCCCTGACCAACCTCGAAAGCCGCCCCGCCCCGGCGGGCGAGATGACCGTGGTCGTCGGCCCCGGTTGGCCTGGCGTGCTGCTGCACGAGGCCGTGGGCCACGGCCTGGAAGGCGACTTCAACCGCAAGGGCTCCAGCACCTTCGCCGGCCGGCTTGGCCAGCGCGTGGCCGCCAAAGGCGTCACCGTGCTCGACGACGGCACCCTGCCCGACCGCCGTGGCAGCCTGAACATCGACGACGAAGGCCACGCCACGCAGCGCAACGTGCTCATCGAAGACGGCATCCTGGTCAACTACATCCAAGACGCGATGAACGCCCGCCTCATGAAGCGAGCGCAAACCGGCAACGGCCGCCGCGAGAGCTACGCCCACGTGCCCATGCCACGCATGACCAACACCTACATGCTGGGCGGCACCCAAGACCCGCAAGAGATCATCGCCAGCATCGAGCGCGGCCTCTACGCCACCAACTTTGGCGGCGGCCAGGTGGACATCACCAGCGGCAAGTTCGTCTTCAGCGCCAGCGAGGCCTACTGGGTCGAAAAGGGCAAGATCCTGTACCCGGTCAAAGGCGCCACCCTGATCGGCAACGGCCCCGAGGCCCTGACCCGCGTGAGCATGATTGGCAACGACATGGCGCTGGACAGCGGCGTGGGCGTCTGCGGCAAGGACGGGCAGTCGGTGCCCGTTGGGGTGGGGCAGCCCACGCTGCGCATCGAAGGGCTGACGGTGGGCGGGACGGCTTGATTGGTGCAGCGTTCTACGCGGCCGTAGCTGTTTGGCTGCTGCTGGATCGGCTGCTTGACGGGAGCCACTCGCGCACCTTGGCGGAAGCCGTCGGCACGTGGCTTCCGATTTCCGGCACTGGTCTCTATGTCTTGACGTTGCTGAGCCTCTATGTGCTCAGGCTGACTTCGATACAACCGCTGTGCAGGTTGACCAAGCGGCGATTTCCTTCGGTGGCTGCTTCAAGTGCCGTGCTTGGTGCCGGTTTGCTTTGGCTCATGTTTGGAGCGGGCCTTCTCCCCGTCCTGGCATCCGAGCCATTTCGCGCCGAGTTGCGCTGGGTTGCCTTGGTTCTCACGCCGGCGGTCGTTGCTCTCGCGCTTGCCGAGTTGTGTCCCAAGTCTCTTCATGCACTGCCGCTTGCCCACCAAGAAGCGCATGGTCCGCTCAAGAGTCGCTGGTGGAGTGGGTTCGGCAGACACACGGTATCGGATCTCATTGAGGCCATTGGGTCATGGCCGCTGGTGGGAGCAGCGGCCATGGCCGTGCTGATGCATTCAGCTCATGGAGCGTGGCAAACGGCGCAGTTGAAGCGGGACTCCGTTGGTGCCACTGGGTTTCGGTTGGAACTGCGAGGCTTTGATCTCCGCACGTTTGAGCCCATAAGTCATGTTGGCGGGATCTTGCGCGCGTACCGTTACGTCGACATGGAAGGCGATCGCTACGAAGCGGGACCTGGTCTTTCTGTCATCGCGCGGAAAGGAGCAGCGCTTGCCAATGAGCGTTGGACCGTCAGCAAGACGGTAGTCGGTGTGAGCCGAAAGGGGGAGATTCGCGCGATTCGGCTGACGCTCGTGGATCACCTGCCCGGTGGCGTGAAGGCTGATCTGGTTTTTGACATCCGCGATGAGAAAGGGATTCAAGAGTTTTTGCCAGAACGGTTCGGAACGCCTCGCGAGCGAATACGTCGGAAGTACATCGCCAGGGAGGAAGCCAGGGGCTTCGAGCGAGAGGTATTCGATGGCGAGCCGCTTGCGTTGGCAAGCAAAGGAGAAAGTTGCCAGTCGGTTCGAATGCGCAGCATCCCAATGCAGCACATCCTGGAATGGCAGTCGTGGCAACTGATGCCAGTTGGCGGTTTGGATGCGGACTTTGCTTGCAGCGATCGGTACGTGGTGTTCGCCGCTTGGAGCATGGGAACTGCAAAGGTCACGGTGGCTTCTGAGGACGGCCGAGACATCTTCGGCTTTGATCTGGAAACTTCCCGCAACTGGCGGGATCGGGGCGTGACGCTGGGGCGGGTGCGTGTCGATGCCGAAGACGTGCGCTTTGAGCTTCAAGAATGGGAAACGGTCGTCTTGCCCGATTTCACGCGCGTGACCAAGCCAACGCGCCGGCTCGCCTATCGCATCCCGAGGGCCGCGACGCAGCCTCCAGCTAGTTGATCTCTCGGTCAAAGGACCGGTTCCAGCGCGCACATCAGTTGCACGATCTGCGGATGGGCCCATCGCGACTGACGAAGCAATGTCCTCAAAGCCGGCTGCTACATTGCAACGCATGTCCCGCGCCGTCTACTTTCGCTTTTGGTTCTTTCCCCGCCCCGGCGGTGGAGAGTCTTGAGCGCACGCGCTGACCCCAAGATCTCCAAAACCGCCGGGCCCCAAGCCCGGCGGTTTTTTTTCACCTGGACCTCGCCATGAGCCCGATCTACAGCCCCGACGACCGCACCAGCCGCACCGACGACGAGCGCATTGCCGACATCACGCCGCTGCCGCCCCCGGAGCACCTGATCCGCTTCTTCCCCATCAGCGGCACGCCGATGGAAAAGCTGGTGATGCAGACGCGCGCGTCCATCCGACGCATCCTGGCCGGCGAGGACCCGCGGCCACTGGTCATCGTGGGCCCCTGCTCCATCCACGACCCGGCCGCCGCGCTGGAGTACGCCCGCAAGCTCAAGCCCGTGCGCGAGCAGTACGCCGACTCGCTGGAGATCGTGATGCGCGTGTACTTCGAGAAGCCGCGCACCACGGTGGGCTGGAAGGGCCTGATCAACGACCCCTACCTGGACGAGAGCTACCGCATCGACGAGGGCCTGCGCATCGCGCGCCAGCTGCTGCTGGAGATCAACAAGATCGGCGTGCCCGCGGGCAGCGAGTTCCTGGACGTGATCTCGCCGCAGTACATCGGCGACCTGATCGCCTGGGGCGCGATCGGTGCCCGCACGACGGAGAGCCAGGTGCACCGCGAGCTGTCCTCGGGCCTGTCGGCCCCCATCGGTTTCAAGAACGGCACCGACGGCAACATCAAGATCGCCACCGACGCGCTGATGGCCGCGGCCCGCCCGCACCACTTCCTGTCGGTGCACAAGAACGGGCAGGTGGCCATCGTGCAGACCAAGGGCAACCCGGACTGCCACGTCATCCTGCGCGGCGGCAAGGCGCCCAACTACGACGAGGCCAGCGTGGACGCCGCCTGCGCCGAGCTGGCCGCGGCCAAGCTGCCCACGCGCCTGATGGTCGACTGCAGCCACGCCAACAGCAGCAAGCAGCACGAGCGCCAGTTGGTGGTGGCCGAAGAGATCGGCCGCCAATGGCGCGCCGGCCGCCGCCAGGTGTTCGGCGTGATGGTGGAAAGCCACCTGAACGGCGGCGCCCAGAAGTTCAGCCCCGGCAAGGATGACCCGGCCCAGTTGGCCTACGGGCAGAGCATCACCGACGCCTGCCTGGACTGGCAGCAGACCCTGGACCTGCTGGCGGGCCTGGACGCGGCGGCGCGCGCCGCCTGATCAGGCGGCGCGCAGGCGGGCCTTCAGGGCCGGCACCAGCACCGGCAGCAGGCGCTTGACGCGCTCGGGCAGCAGTTCGCGCTGCGTGGTGCACACGTGCACCGCCGGCCCCTGGGCCATGTGTTGCGGCAGCAGGGCCTGCAGGCGGCCGTCGGCCAAGGCCTCGGCCACGAGGTAGCGCGGCAGCATGGCCAGGCCCAGGCCGGCTTGGGCCAGGTCGGCCGCCGCCTCCAGCGTGTTGACCTCGGCCACGGGCTGCGCCAAGGGCATCACCCACTCGCCCTTGGGCGTGGCAAAGCGCCAGGGGCGGCGCGCCGGCGCGCTGGGCGGTCGGATGCCGATGGCCGGCCAGGCCTGCAGCTCGGCCGGGGCCCGCGGCTTGGGGTGCTGCGCCAGCAGCGCCGGGCTGCCCACCAGGGCCAGGGGCACGTGGCCCACGGGGCGGGCCACCAGGCTGGAGTCGGGCAGGGGCCCCAGGCGCACGCTCAGGTCCAGGCGCTGGGCCAGCAGGTCTTCCACCGCGTCGGACAGTTGCAGCTCCAGGCGCAGCGCGGGGTGTTCGCGCAAGAAGGGCGTGAGCGCCGGCAGCAGCACGGCGCGGCCCAGCACGTGGCTGCAGCCGATGCGCAGCGGCCCGCGCAGCGCGCCCTCGTCGTCTGCCAGGCCGGCCACCGCCGCCGCCAGCGTGGCCAGCGCGGGTTGTGCCGCCTGCACCAGCGCCAGGGCGCGCTCGCTGAGCACCACCTGGCGCGTGCTGCGCGCGGCCAGGCGCACGCCCAGGCGGGCTTCGCTTTGCGCCACCAGGCGGCTGACGGCGGCGCGCGTCAGGCCCAGCTCGCGCCCGGCGGCGGCAAAGCTGCCCAGCTCGGCCACGCGGCTCAGCACCCAGAGGGTGCGCAGGTCGCTTTCGTGCATGGCAGTGTCAATTCTCGGTGACGATGTGGATCTGGATTGTGTCTTCTCAACATGCACCGGGCTGCCGACACTGAGCGCCATTCACCCACCCTTGTTTGGAGTTCCCCCATGAGCAGCCCCACCCTCCTGACCGCCCCCACCACCTTGGCCATCTTGGGCACCGGCGACGTGGCCCAGGCCTTCGCCCGCGGCCTGATCGCCCTCGGCCATACCGTGATGCTGGCCGGGCGCGACGCCGCCGCCACCGCCGAGCGCCTGGCCGCCTTTGCCGCCGAAACGGGCGCGCGCACCGGCAGCTACGCGCAGGCCGCCGCCTTCGGCACGGCCGCCTTTTTGGCCGTCAAGGGCACGGCGGCCGAAGACGCGCTGCGCGCCGCCGGCCCGGCCCTGGACGGCAAGCTGGTGGTCGACGCCACCAACCCCATCGCCGACGAGGCGCCCGAGCACGGCGTGCTGCGCTACTTCACGGCCCGCAACGAGAGCCTGGGCGAGCGCCTGCAGGCGGCCTTCCCATCGCTCAAGGTCGTCAAGGCCTTCAACACCGTGGGCGCGGCGCATTTCGTGCGGCCCAGCTTCGCGCAGGGCCCGGGTTCGATGTTCATCGCCGGCAACGACGCCGAGGCCAAGCAGGCGGTGGCCGGCTTGGTCGAGGTGTGGGGCTGGCAGCCCTACGACGTGGGCCGCATCGAAGGCGCACGCACCACCGAGCCGCTGTGCCAGCTGTGGTGCCTGCCGGGCTTCTTGCGCAACGACTGGGTGCACGCCTTCAAGGTCATCTGATCCCGGTGGCCGTCAACCCGCCTTGGCGTTCGCGATGAGGGCCAGGATGCGCCGGTTGGCGTTGACGGGCACCAAGTCCACGCCGCCCCCGCCCTGGGCGGGGAAGACGCGGAACAGCTCGTCGGCAAAGGCGTGGCCGATGTCGGGCACGCCGTCGAAGTCGATCTCGGCGCGCTTGAAGCGCTCCAGGCGCGCGGCCACGCGGCGGGCCTGGGCGCGGCTGTCCAGGGCTTGTCCCGGGCCGGCCAGCAGCCGCAGCGAGATGACCGTGCGGTCGAAGGCGATGCCGCTGCCGTCCACGCTCCAGGCGCCCAGCACCTGGTCCAGCGTGCGCGTGGTGTCCAGCGCGATGGCCATGTAGATGCTGGTGCCCTGGCGGGGCAGGGCCTTGCCCGGGCGCCAGCCGCTGCTGTCCCAGGCCCGGCGCTGGAAGGCGGTGCCGTTGGCGTGCAGGTCGAACACGTCGGCCAGCTGGCTGCTGAAGAACAGGCCGCGGCCGGTGTGCGCCTGCGGTGCCGTGGTGAGCCGGCCCTTGCTGAGCTCCAGCATGGCCAAGGGCGCGTCGGGGATGTCGTAGGTGCCGCGAATTTTTTCGAACACGCCGCAGCCGTCGTCGCTGACCAGCAGTTGCACGTGCGTCGGCGTTTGCCGCAGGCTCACGGTGACGCTGGTGCCCTCGCTGTGGTCGGCGGCGTTGTTCAGCAGCTCGGTGAAGGCGTGTTGCACCATGCGCGCCACGTGGGGCGGCAGCTCGAAGTTGGGGGCGAAGTCCCGCTGCCAGGGGATGTCTTCTTGCAAGCCGTGCAGCGGGTAGCTCTTGACGACCTGGCGCAGCTTGCCCGGGCCGTAGACCGGGCGGCTGAAGCCGCCGTCGCGGTGCAGCCAGCCGGCCTCCACCAGGCGCCGCAGCATGGATTGCACGGCCCGGCGGCTGGCGCCCGTGCGCTCGACCACGTGATCGGCCAGCTGGTGCGAGTGCTCGCGCGCGGCGGCGGTGATCCACTGCGTGAAGTGGTCGAAATCAAGGCGTGCCATGGCGCGAGCGTAGGGCCAGCCTGCGCCGGCGTGCATCAAGGTTTACGGTAATCCAGCGGCCAGGCCTCGCCGTAGCCGGGCGCGGCCGGCCAGTCGGCGGCCTGGGGCGGGCGCTCGGGCTGCGTTTGCCGCCAACGCCGCGCCAGCATCCAGCCGCCGTGCGACACGGCCAGCGCGCAGCCGGGCGGGGGCACCCAGGCGCCGGCGCGTTCCAGCAGGCGGTGCAGAGACTCGCCGCCCTCGAAGTCGAAGCCGGCGAAGTCTTGCACCCAGGCGTCGAAGCGCGCGGGCGGGATCGCGGCCCAGGGCAGGCCGTCCCAGGCGCCGAAGTCGATCTCGGCCAGCGTCGGGTCGACCGTCCACGCGAAGCCCCAGCGCCGCAGCCAGCGGCCCACGTCGGCCGCGCGGCGCAGCGGGCTGGTGACCACGGCGCGCGGCAGGCCGTGGCGGCGGGCGTGGGCGCGCAGCCGGTGGGCCAGGCGCTTGGTCTTGCGCGGGTCCACCGGCAGGTCGCTGCGGGCACCGACGCAGCGACCGGCGGCGCCCTTTGGGCGCGGGTGGCGCCACACCCGGTTCACGGCGCGATGGCCAGCCAGGCCAGCAACACGGCGATCTCGGCCAGTTGCTCGGTTGCCCCCAGGCCGTCGCCCGTGTAGCCGCCGAGGCGGCGGCGCAGCCAGCGGCCCACGATCAGCGCCACCCCCGCGGCGGCCACCCAGGCCGCGGCCAGCGGCATCCAGGGGGCGCCAAGCGCCAGGGCCAGGCCGCTGCCGGCGGCCGACCAGGCCAGGGCCACCGCCAGCAGGCCCGCCGGCACGGCGGTGGCCAGGGGCTTGGCCTTGGCGTGATCGGCGTCGCCGCCGTAGGGCAAGGCCACCATCACGGCGACGGCGGCCGTGCGGGCCAGCGCGTGGCTGGCCACGACGGCCACGACCAGCGCCAGCGCCGACCCGGCGAGCAGGCTGGCCAGCAAGGCGGCGCGCAAGCCCAGGCTCAAGGCCAAGGCCAGCGCGCCGTAGCTGCCGATGCGCGAGTCCTTCATGATGGCCAGCGCCCGCTCGCGGGGCACCACGCCGCCCAGCGCGTCGAAGGTGTCGGCCAGGCCGTCTTCGTGAAAGCCGCCGGTCAGGGCCACGCCCAGGGCCAGGGCCAGCAGCGCGGCCACGGCCGGCGGCCACCACTGGCCCGCGCCCCACAGCACCGCGGCCACCGCCCCGCCCACGCAGGCACCTACCAGCGGGAAGTGGCGCACGCAGGCGTTGAGCCAGTCGGGCTCGAAGCGGTCCAGGCGCACCGGCACGCGGGTGAGGAACTGCAGCGCCACGGCCGCCAGCCGGACCTCGTGCCGCAGGCTCATGCCGCGCGCTCGCTCACGCCGGCGCTGTCAAAGCTGGCCATCTCGTTCAGCAGCGCGCAGGCCGCCGGCAGCAGGGGCCAGGCCAGCGCGGCGCCGCTGCCTTCGCCCAGGCGCAGGTCCAGCTGCAGGAGGGGCGCCAGGCCCAGGTGCCCAAGCCAGGCGCGGTGCGCGGCCTCGGCCGAGGCGTGCGCCGCCACGCAGGCGTGGCGCACGCCCGGGCACAGCGCCTCGGCCAAGGCCACGGCGGCGGTGGTGATGAAGCCGTCCACCACGATCACGCGGCGCTGGGCCGCGGCGGCCAGCGCGGCGCCGGCCAGCGTGAGGATCTCGAAGCCACCGAAGGCGGCCGCCACGGCCCAGGGCGAGGCGCCCGGCGCCGTGGCCCCGGGGTTGGCGGCCACGGCCCGCGCCAGCACGGCGCGCTTGTGCGCGAGGCCGGCGTCGTCCAAGCCGGTGCCGCGGCCCACGCAGTCCACCAGCGGCGTGCCGGTGAGCGCGTGCATCAGCAGGCTGGCGCTGGCCGTGTTGCCGATGCCCATCTCGCCCAGCAGCAGCGCGTTGCCGGGTCGGCCCTCCAGCCAGGCCATGCCCCGGGCGAGGCAGGCCTGGGCCTCGGCCTCGGTCATGGCCGGGACCAGGCTGGCGTCGTCGGTGCCGCCGGCGGCTCGTACCCGCATCGGGGTGGCCTCTGGGTGCGGCGGGGCGTCCACGCCGCAGTCGGCCACCGTCAGCGCCAGGCCGTGCTGGCGGGCCAGCACGGACACGGCGGCCCCGCCTTGCAGCATGTTGGCCACCATCTGTGCCGTGACCTCGCGGGGGTAGGCCGAGGTGCCTTGGCGGCTGAGGCCGTGGTCGGCGGCGCAGACCAAGAGCTGCGGCGCGTGCAGCCGCGGGGCCTCGTGGCCTTGGATCAGGGCCAGGCGCAGGGCCAAGGCTTCGATGGCGCCCAGCGCGCCCTGGGGCTTGGTTTTGCGGTTCAACCGGTGCTGCACGCGGGCGGCCAGGTCGGGGTCGGGCTGGGGGACGGGGGGCAGGGCGGGGAACGGGGGCAACGAGGGCATGCCGCCATTGTGGGCGGCGGCCCTGATCAGCCCGTGGGCCCGCGCAGCCAGGCCTCGAAACCCGCCGCGTCCAGCGGCGGGCTGACCCAACGGCCTTGCCAGCCGTCCACGCCCAGGGCTTGCAGGGCTTCGGCCTGGGCCTGGGTGTCCACCCCTTGCGCCAGCACCAGCAGCCCCTGCGCGTGCGCCAGCGCGATGAGGCCGCGCAGCCATTCACCGGGGCGGCCCTGCAGCGGCCCCTGGCACAGGCCGCGGCTGAGCACCACCCGGCTCAAGCCCCGGTGGGTCAGGCTGCTGAGGCAGCAGGGGCCGTCGCCGAACCCGTCCAGGGCCAGCTGGATGCCGGCCGCGCGCAAGGCCGGCAGGTGCAGCACGGCCTGGGTGTGGGCGTCGCGCAGTTGCGTTTCGTCGATGTGCAGGGTGATGCCCGTGCCCGAGACGCCCAGGCGCATCAGGCGGGCGGTCCAGTCGGGCACCGACTGGCCCCACTGCCGCAGCTGGGTGCCGGCCAGGCTCACCGACAGGCCGACCTCGGTGTGCCCTTGGGCATGCCAAGCCCGCAGGTGCTTGGCGGCTTCGCGCAGGAGCCAGTCGCCGATGTCGTGGATGAGGCCGCTGGACTCCGCCCCGGGCAGGAAGCTGCTGGCGCCCAACTCGCCCAGGGTGGGGTGACGCCAGCGCAGCAGCACCTCGGCGTGCTGGGCCTGGGACCGACCCACGCGGCGCTGGGGCAGGAAGCGCAGCGCGAAGGCCTGCTGCGCCAGGGCTTCGCGCAGCTCGTGGCCCAGGCGGGCCCGGGCCTCGGAGGCCTGCTGCAGGGCGGGCGTGAAGTAATGAAAGGTGCCCCGGCCATGGCGCTTGGCGGCGTAGAGCGCCTGGTCGGCGTGCTTGTGCAAGGCCGCGGCGTTGTCGGCGTCGTCGGGGTAGAGCGACAGGCCCACGCTCGCCCCCAGGGCGGGCGGTGTGTCGTCGGGGCGCAAGGGCAGTTCGTAGGGCTCGGCCAGGCGGCGCACCAAGCTGCCAGCCACGCGGTCCAGCACCTCGTTGCCGGCGTCCAGGTCGCCCATGAGGACCACGAACTCGTCGCCCCCCAAGCGGGCCACCATGTCCACCTCGCGCACGCAGGCCTTGATGCGCTGCGCCGCCTCGATCAGCACGCCGTCGCCCACGTCGTGGCCGTGCTGGTCGTTCACGCCTTTGAAGTGGTCCAAGTCCAGCATCAGCAAGGCCAAGCGCAGGCCGCTGCGCTGGGCCTTTTTCAGGTCGTGCGCGAGGCGCTCGGCCAGCATGCGGCGGTTGGGCAGGCCGGTCAGGGCGTCGAAGTTGGCCTGCTTCCAGGCCATGACTTCGGTGGCCTTGCGCTCCGTGATGTCGGTGTGCGTGCCCACCATGCGCAGGGGGCGGCCGTCGGCGGCGCGGTTGATGACCATGCCGCGGGTCAAGATCCACTTGTAGTTGCCGTCCTTGCAGCGCACGCGGTGCTCGTTGCGGTACAGGGGGGCGCGGCCGTCGAAATGCGCCTGGCGGTCGATGGCCATCTGGGCCCGGTCTTCGGGGTGGGTCAGGCTGTCGAAGAACTCGGGGCTGGGGTCCACCTCGTCGGGGCTGTAACCGTACAGGGCCAGCATGTTGGGCGAGAACAGCTCGGTGCCGGTGCTGAGGTCCCAGTCCCAGACCCCGTCGCCGGTGGCTTCCAGGGCCAGCTTCCACACCGCGTCGGCCTCGCGAAGCTGGGTTTCGGCGGCGCGCTGGGCGTCGGTGTCGGTCAGCGTGGCCAGCCACAGGCCGTCGTCCAGGGGCTGCACCCACAGCAGGGCCCAACCGAACTGCGCCGGGCCCTTGTGCCAACGGGCTTCCAAGTGCCAAGGCGTGCCGGGCGTGGCCTCGCGCCAGCGGCGCAGCAACTCGGGCCGGTACTCGGGGGCGATGGCCTCGGCCGGCCCGACCACGCCAAAGCGTTCGTGCCAGCGGCGTCCGGTGCGCAGCGGCACGCCGTGCGCGTCCAGCACGCTCCACGGCTGGGGCAGCGCTTCCAGCAGGGCTTGGTGGTCGAACGGCATGGTCACCATCACCGGGGCCGGGCGGGGCGCGCGGTGTGGGGGCGCGCCAGGGGTGGTCGAAGGCGGCAGCGTCCCCGATGCGGCCGGGGGCTGGCAAGCCCGGGTTTGACCGCCCCCCTAGATGTAGGTCGGCTCAGCGGGCGGCGCGTTTGCGCAGGGCCGGGGCGATAGCGGGCGCCGGGGCCAAGGTGGCCAGGTCGACGCAGCGCCCCTGCGGCCACTCGGTCTGGCAGGCCTGGGCCAAGCGAGCCAACTCGGCCTCCTGGGCGTCCAGGGCCTTGCGCAGGGCGGCGATCTCGGCCCGGCGCTGGGCCAGGGCCTCGAGCACCTGTTCGTGGGGGAGGGGCCCCGCGTCTTGCGCCAGCAAGGGGCGCAGGGTGTCGAGCGAGAAGCCCAGGCGCTGGGCCAACTGGATCAGGCGCAGGCGTTCGACGGCGGCCTCGGTGTAGAGCCGGTAGCCGTTGGGGCCGCGGGCCCCGGGTGGCAGCAAGCCGCTGGCTTCGTAGAAGCGGATGGCCGAGGGCTTGAGCCCCGTGAGTTGCGCCAAATCACCGATCTTCATCATGGCGGCCATTCTCCCCTTGACCTTCAAGCTGACTTGAATCTTAAGGTTCGCGCCTTGCTTCACCCAACCCCACCTGACATGCCGCTGTTCACCCCCCTGTCCCTTCCCAACGGCCAAGTGCTGAAGAACCGGATCGCCAAGGCCGCGATGGAGGAGTCCATGGCCGAAGCCGGCCAGTTGCCGGGTGCGCCGATGCAGCGCCTGTACCGGCGCTGGGCCGAGGGCGGCGCGGGCCTGCTGATCACCGGCAACGTGATGGTCGCGCCCGACGCCATGACCGGCCCTGGCGGCCTGGTGCTGGAAGCCGGCACGCCGCTGGCCCCTTACCGCGCCTGGGCCGACTCGGTGCACGCCGGCGGTGCCAAGGTGTGGATGCAGATCAACCACCCCGGCCGCCAGGTCTTCGCCGCCCTGGGCAACCCGGGCTGGGCGCCCAGCGCCGTGCCCCTGGCCATGGGCAAGCACGGCAAGCTGTTCGCGCCAGTGCAGGCGCTGAGCGCCGAGCAAATCGCCGCCATCGTGCAGCGCTTCGCCGACACCGCGCGCGCCGCCGAGGCCGCCGGTTTCGACGGGGTGCAGGTGCACGCCGCCCACGGCTACCTCATCAGCCAGTTCCTGAGCCCCCTGAGCAACCGCCGCACCGACGCCTGGGGCGGCACGGTCGAGGGCCGTGCCAAGCTGCTCATCGACGTGTTGCGCGCCGTGCGCGCCGCCGTGCAACCTGGCTTTGCCGTGGGGGTGAAGCTCAACAGCGCCGACTTCCAGCGCGGCGGCTTCAGCGAGGACGACGCCCGCGCCGTGGTGGGCTTGCTTAACGCCGAGGGCGTGGACCTGCTGGAGCTCAGCGGCGGCAGCTACGAGAGCCCGGCCATGCAAGGCCGCACCGCCGACGGCCGCACCCTGGCCCGCGAGGCCTATTTCCTGGACTTCGCCCGCGACCTGGCCACCGCCGCCACGATGCCGGTGATGATCACCGGCGGCATCGGCCGCCGGGCGGTGGCGGAAGCGGTCCTGGCCAGCGGCATCGACGTGGTGGGCCTGGGCACCGCCCTGGCCATGCAGCCCGACCTGCCCCGGCAGTGGGCCCAGGCCGAGGCCGTGGCGCCGCGCCCCGTGGTGGCCTGGCGCGACAAAACCATCGCCAGCCTGGCCACCATGGCCCTGGTGCGCCGGCAGTTGCACCGCCTGGGTGCGGGCAAGCGGCCGGCACCGGGGGCCTCGCCCCTCACCAGCTTGGTGATGGACCGGTGGATGATGAAGGGACTGACCCGGCGTTACCGCGCATGGCGCGCGGCCGCTGCCTGAAGGACCATCGCCCCATGATCGACCTCACCGTGAACGGCCGCGCCCAGCGGCTGGATGTGGAGCCCGAAACGCCCCTGCTGTGGGTGCTGCGGGATGAACTCGGCCTGACCGGCACCAAGTTCGGCTGCGGCGTGGCCGCCTGCGGGGCCTGCACCGTGGAGCTGGACGGCACGCCCACCCGCAGCTGCGTGCTGCCGGTGGCCGCCGTGGCCGGCAAGGCCGTGCGCACCATCGAGGGCCGCGACGACCGCGTGATGAAGGCCTTGCAGGCGGCCTGGCTGGCCGAGCAGGTGCCCCAGTGCGGCTACTGCCAAAGCGGCATGCTCATGGCCGCCGCCGGCCTGCTGGCCGCGAAGCCCCGTCCCACCGACGCTGACATCGACGCCGCCATGACCAACCTGTGCCGTTGCGGCACCTACCAGCGCGTCCGCTCGGCCATCCACCGCGCCGCAAAGGAGCTGTCATGAAGCGCCGCGGCTTCCTCATCACTGCCGGCGTTCTGGCCGGTGGCGGCCTCTTGGTCGGCGTGGGCCTGCGCCCGCCTTCGGACGCCAGTCGCCTGGGCAAGGCCGACGCTTGGCCGCCGAAAGAAGGCGCCGTGGCCCTGAACGCCTGGGTGCAAATCGACGCCGAAGGCCATGTCAACGTGGCCCTGCCGCGCGCCGAGATGGGCCAGGGCGTGCACACCGCGTTGGCCATGCTGGTGGCCGACGAACTGGACGCCGACTGGGCCCAGGTGCGCGCCGTCAGCGCCCCGGTGCGTCCGGTGTACGCCAACGCCGCGCTGCTGCTCAACGTCGTGCCCGTGGGCATGGACGACGAGTCGGCCACCGCGCGCTTCGTGCGCGGCGCCGCGCAGCGCTTGGGGTACACGCTGGGCCTGCAGGTCACCGGCGGCAGCAGCAGCGTGCGCGACGCCTGGGGCCCCATGCGCCTGGCCGGCGCCACCGCCCGCCAGCTGCTGCTGCAAGCCGCCGCTGCGCGTTGGAAGGTGGCGGTGAGCGAACTGCGCACCGAAGGCGGCGCCGTGCTGCGAGGCGACCAACGCCTGGCCTACCGCGAGCTGGTGGCCGAGGCCGCCCAGCTCACGCCGCCCCAGGACGTGCCCCTCAAGAAGCCCGAGCAATGGCGCTTCATCGGCAAGCCCATGCCCCGCGTGGACCTGCCCGCCAAGGTCAACGGCAGCGCCGTGTTCGGCATCGACATCCAGCAGCCCGGCATGGTCTACGCCGCGCTGCGCCAAGCCCCGGCCGTGGGCGGCCGCGTCACGCAGTGGGACACCGGCGCCGCCAAGGCGATGCCCGGCGTGCTCGACGCCTTCGTGCTGGACGGGCACACCGCCGTGGTGGTGGCCGACCGCTGGTGGCGCGCCGAGGCCGCGCTCAAGGCGCAGCCGCCCCAGTTCTGGAACGGCCCCCGCAGCGGCCTGCGCACGGCCGACATGCGCGCCACCCTGCACCGCGCGCTCGACCAAAAGCAAGGTTTTGCCTTCCGCGACCAAGGCGACGCCCGCGAGGCCCTGGCCAAGGCGCCGAACGTGCTGCGCGCCGAGTACGAGGTGCCCTTCCTGGCCCACGCGCCGCTGGAGCCGATGAACGCCACGGCGCAGGTCAAGGACGGCAAGGTCACCGTCTGGGCGCCCACCCAAGTGGCCAGCCTCGCGCGCTGGAAGGCCTCGCAAGTGGCCGACGTGGCCATGGACGCTGTCGAGGTGCACGTGCCCTACCTCGGCGGCGGCTTCGGCCGGCGCCTGGAAACCGACGTCGTCGAGCAGGCCGTGGCCATCGCCCTGCGCACCCAGGGC
The DNA here is from genome assembly GCF_004004565.1 of Inhella crocodyli. Taxonomy (GTDB): domain Bacteria; phylum Pseudomonadota; class Gammaproteobacteria; order Burkholderiales; family Burkholderiaceae_C; genus Inhella; species Inhella crocodyli. The sequence goes on along the minus strand of NZ_SACM01000003.1, from coordinate 27,315 downwards.
AAGCCCGTCAAGCTGCTGTGGAGCCGCGAAGAGGACTTCACCCACGGCGTCTACCGCCCCATGGGCATCAGCCGCTTCGAAGCCGCCCTGGGCGACGACGGCAAGCCGAGCGCCTGGCACCACCGCCTGGCCGGCCCCAGCCTGGGCTTTGACACCACCGACCGCCTGCTGCCCGGCATGGCGGCCGACACGCCCGACAAGAATCACCTGGAAGGCGCCTTCGAACTGCCCTACGCCATCCCGAACCTGCGCGCCGCGCAGCTTCGCGTGCCCCTGGGCCTGCCCGTGGGCAGCTGGCGCAGCGTGGGCCACAGCCTGAACGCCTACTTCACCGAGTGCTTCTTGGACGAGTTGGCCCAAGCCGCGAAGCAAGACCCCTTCCGCTACCGCGACGAGTTGCTGGCCCAGGCCCCCAAGCACCGCGCTGTGCTGCGCCTGGCCGCCGAAAAGGCCGGCTGGGGCACCACGCCCCTGCCCGCCGGCCGCGCCCGCGGCATCGCCCTGCACGAGAGCTTTGGCTCGGTGTGCGCGCAAGTGGCCGAGGTGTCCGTCGTCAACGGCGTGCCCAAGGTCCACCGCGTGGTCTGCGCCATCGACTGCGGCACGGTGGTCAACCCCGACACCGTCGTGGCCCAGATGCAGTCCGGCATCGTCTTTGGTTTGACGGCGGCGCTCTACGGCGAGATCACGGTCGAGGGCGGTGCCGTGCAGCAGCGCAACTTCCCCCAGCAGCCGCTGTTGTCGATGGCGGAGATGCCAGTCATCGACGTGCACCTCGTCCCCTCCGCCGCCCCGCCCGGCGGCGTGGGCGAACCCGCCACGCCGCCGATCGCGCCGGCGGTGTGCAACGCTTTGCTGGCGCTGACGGGGAAGGCGGTGAGGCGGCTGCCCATCCGGCTCGCTTGAGCTGGCGGCGCTGCGGGGGCGGCGCCGCCCTGCGGGACACTCCCCGCCATGGAACCGCACGACACCCTCACTGTGACCACCGACGCCCGCGGCGTCGCCACGGTCACCATGGCGCGCCCCGAGCGCCACAACGCTTTTGACGAGTCGCTGATCCAGCAGCTGCACGCCGCCTTCACCGCCCTGGCCGCCGACGACGCGGTGCGCGTGATCGTGCTGGCCGGTGCCGGCAAGTCCTTCAGCGCCGGGGCCGACATCGGCTGGATGCGCCGCGCCGCCGCCGCGTCGGAAGCCGACAACCTGCAGGACGCGCAACGCTTCGCCGCCATGCTGGCCGCCATCGCGCAATGCCCCAAACCCACCGTGGCCCGGGTGCAGGGCCTGGCCTTGGGCGGCGGCGTGGGCCTGGCCTGTGCGTGTGACATCGCCATCGCCGCCGAAGGCACGCAGTTCGCGGTGAGCGAGGCGCGCTTCGGCATCCTGCCGGCGGTCATCGGCCCTTACGTGATCCGCGCCGCCGGCGCCCGGCAGGCGCAGCGCCTGGCGCTGATGGCGCACCGCGTGAGCGCCGCCGAGGCCCTGGCCCTGGGCCTGGTGCAGCAGGTGGTGTCGGCTGAAGTTCTGGACGCCGCCGTGGCCACCACGGTCACCGAACTGCTGGCCAGCGGCCCGCGCGCGCAGGCCGAGATCAAGGCCCTGTTCGCGCAGCTCACGCCGGGCGACCTGGGGCCCGAGGCCCAAGCGCTGACCGCCGCCACCATCGCCCGCGTGCGCAGCACGCCCGAAGCGCGCGAGGGCTTTGCTGCCTTTGTCGAGAAACGCGCCCCTGCCTGGAGCCGAGCATGAGCACCCCCCTTCCCACCATCGGCGTCGTCGGCGCCGGCGTCATGGGCATCGGCATCGCCCAAATCGCGGCCCTGGCAGGTCACCCCGTGCGCCTGCTGGACGCCCGCGAGGGCGCGGCCGAGGCCGCCATCACCAAGCTGGGCGACACCCTGGCCGGCTTGGTGACCAAGGGCAAGCTCAGCAGCGAGCTGCGCGAGCAAGCCTTGGCCCGCCTGGGCGTGGCGCGCAGCCCGGCCGACTTGGCCGATTGCGGCTGCGTGATCGAGGCCATCGTCGAGCTGCTAGAGCCCAAGCGCGCGCTGCTGCGCGAGCTGGACGCTTTGCTGCCGCCCGAGGCCATCCTGGCCAGCAACACCTCGTCCATCAGCATCACCGCGCTGGCCAACGGCCTGGCCCGGCCCGAGCGCCTGGTGGGCATGCATTTCTTCAACCCGGTGCCGCTGATGAAGCTGGTGGAGGTGGTGAGCGGCGCCGAAACGGCACCCGCCATCGCCCAGGCCACCGAGGCCCTGGCCCGCGCCTGGGGCAAGACGCCGGTGCATGCAGCCAGCACGCCGGGCTTCATCGTCAACCGCATCGCCCGCCCGTACTACGCCGAGACCCTGGCCCTGCTGCAAGAGCGGGCCGGCACGCCCGCCGAGCTGGACGCCTGCCTGCGCGCCGCGGGCTTCCGCATGGGCCCGTGCGAGCTGATGGACCTGATCGGCCACGACACCAACAACCTGGTGACCCGCAGCGTGTGGGAGGCCAACTTCGGCGACCGCCGCTACCAGCCCAGCCTCGTGCAGCAGGCTTTGGTGGATGGCGGCCGCCTGGGCCGCAAGGTGGGCAAAGGTTTTTATGAAGGTGAGCCGGCCAAGCTGCCTGCGCCGACAGCACCGGCTCAGGCGCCTGCCCTGGTGCTGCGCGGCCGCGGGGCCACCGTGGATGCACTGGCCGCCCGCCTGCCCGGTGTGCGCCGCGACCCCGAGGCCGAGTGGGCAGGCCTGGCCGTGGGTGCCGGCGCCATCGACTTGGTCGTCACCGACGGCCGCACGGCCGCCGAGCTGGGCGCCAACCACGGCAACCCCTTGGCGGTGATCGATTGGCTGCTGCCCAGCCAAGCCCAGGGGGCCGCGCTGGCCATCGCCCACGGCCGCCACGTGCAAGACGGCGTCCGACGCGCCGCGGCCGACGCGCTGGCCACCGCCGGCCTGCGGGCTGTGCCGCTGCGCGACACGCCCGGCCTGGTCGTGGCCCGCACCCTGGCCATGCTCGTCAACGAGGCCAGCGATGCCGTGTGGCAGGGCGTGTGCGACGAGGCGGCGGCCGACACGGCCATGAAGCTGGGCGTGAACTACCCGGCCGGGCCCTTCGAATGGCGCGCCGAGTTGGGCGAGCCACCGATCGTGGCCTTGCTGGACCGCCTGTGGGCCCACACGCGCAGCGAGCGCTACCGCGTCAGCCCGCCGCTGCGCGCGGCGACCTATTGATCGCCTGCTCGATCGACGGCTTGATCGGCTGAAGTCGGCCAGCGCAGCAGGGCACGGAAGTCGTTGACGTTGGTGCCGGTCGGGCCGGTCACCAGCGCCAGGCCCTGCCGCGCCCAGAAGCCGCCGGCGTCGTGCGCGACCAGTGCCGCTTCGGGCACGTCGCCCCGCTGGCGCGCCACGGCGAGGCTGTCGGGGCCGAAGGCCGCTCCTGCCGCCGGCCCCGTGCCGTCGAGGCCGTCGGTGTCGGCCATCAGCCCGTGCAGCGTGCGCCCTTCCGCGGTCAGGGCGGCGGCCAGCAGGGTCTCGGCCGCGCGGCCGCCCTGGCCGGGGGTGGTGTCGCCCAGGGTGACGGTGGCCTCGCCGCCGCTCAGAAACACGGTGGGTCGCCCCACCTCGCCGGCCAGGGCCTCGCGCGCCAGCTGTGCGCCGAGGGTGCGGGCTTCGCCCTCCAGCCGGTCGCTGCCCAGTCGGACGTCCCATCCCAAGCGGTGGGCCCTTTGCGCGGCTGCCGCCAGGGCCAGGGCCGGGGAGGCGACGACCACCGCGCGGTGCTGGGGCGGCAAGCGCTTCGGCGTCTCCCAGGCGCCGGTTTGCAGCGCCACCCGCGCTGGCTCGGGCAAGTCGATGCCCCAGCGCGCGGACACCGCCAAGGCGTCGGCGCAGCGGCTGGGGTCGGCCACCGAGGGGCCGGAGCCGATCAGGTCCAGCGCGTCGCCCGGCACGTCGGAAATCGCCAAAGTGACCACCGGCACGGCGGGTCCGCAAGCCAGCGCCAGGCGCCCGCCTTTGATCCCGCACAGGTGCTTGCGCAAGGTGTTCATCGCGTCAATCGGCGCGCCGCTGGCCAGCAGGTGGCCGTTGAGGGCCACCAAGTCCTCCAGCGTCAGGCCGGGCAAAGGCAGGGTGGCCAGGCTGGAGGCGCCGCCGGACAGCAGCACCAGCACGAGGTCGTCGGCGCCCAAGCCGGCCGTCGCGCCCAACAGCGCTCGCGCGGCGGCCACGCTGTGCGCGTCCGGTCGCGGGTGCCTGGCGTGGCGCAGGGTCAGTCGTCGCAGGCCGGGATCGGGCGTCCCGTGGGGGGCCACCAGCACGCCGCGCAGCGGCGCCGCTTCGGGCCAGGTGGCTTCCACCGCCGCGCCCATGCCGGCCGCCGCCTTGCCCAGGCCCAGCACCACGGTGGTGCCGCGCGGTGGCGGGGGCAGGTGGGCGGGCAGCACGCGCGCCGGTTGGGCCGAGGCCACCGCGGCGTCGAACAGCGCGCGCAGGCCCTCGGCAGGCGTCATGCCCTCACACCCGCTCGATCGCCAGCGCGATGCCCTGGCCCACGCCCACGCACATCGTGCACAGCGCGCGCCGGCCGCCCGTGGCTTCGAGCTGCCGCAGTGCGGTCGTCACCAAGCGCGCGCCGCTCATGCCCAGCGGGTGGCCCAGGGCGATGGCGCCGCCGTTGGGGTTGACGCGGGCGTCGTCGTCGGCCACGCCCAGTTGGCGAAGCACGGCCAAGCCCTGGGCGGCAAAGGCCTCGTTGAGTTCGATGACGTCGAAGTCGGCCAGCGTCAGCCGCAGGCGCGCCAGCAAGCGCTGCACGGCCGGCACGGGGCCGATGCCCATCACCCGCGGCGGCACGCCGGCGGCGGCCAAGCCCAGCACGCGGGCGCGCGGCGTCAGGCCGTGGGCCTTGGCCGCGGCTTCGCTGGCGAGCAACAGCGCGCAGGCGCCGTCGTTCACCCCCGAGGCGTTGCCCGCCGTCACCGTGCCGCCCGGGCGCACGATGGGCTTGAGCTTCGCCAGCGCCTCCAGCGAGGTGGCGCGCGGGTGCTCGTCGTGCCGCACCACCAGGGCCTCGCCCTTCTTCTGCGGGATCGTCACGGGGTCGATCTCGCCGTCGAAGAAGCCGCGTTCGCGCGCCGCCAGGGTCTTGGTTTGGCTGGCCAGGGCGAAGCAGTCTTGGTCCTCGCGGGAAATGCCGAAGTCACTCGCCACGTTCTCGGCGGTTTCCGGCATCGAGTCGGTGCCGAAGGCGGCGTGCATGGCGGGGTTGACGAAGCGCCAGCCGATGGTGGTGTCGAACACCGCGTTGCTGCGCGAGAAGGCCTCGGTGGCCTTGGGCATCACGAAGGGTGCACGGCTCATGCTCTCCACGCCGCCGGCCAGCATCAACTCGGCGTCGCCCGCGGCGATGGCGCGGGCCGCCTGGCCCACGGCGTCCAAGCCCGAACCGCACAGGCGGTTCAGGGTGGTACCCGGCACCTCTTGTGGCAGCCCCGCCAACAGCGCGGCCATGCGCGCCACGTTGCGGTTGTCTTCGCCGGCTTGGTTGGCACAGCCCAGCATCACGTCGTCGATGCGGCTGGCGTCCAAACCAGGGTGGCGCGCGAGCAGGCTGCGAAGCACTTGGGCGGCCAAATCGTCGGGGCGGACGCTCGAAAGTTGACCGCCATAGCGGCCGATGGGGGTTCTCAAAGCATCACAAAGGTAGGCAACGGACATTCGGGGTTCTCCTGTGTCCGGCCATTGTGCTGGGCGAGCGGATACTGCAGCATCGACCTCCAACGCCGCATTTGACCGCATGGCCGCAGACGAACGCATCGACATCGCCGACCTTCGGGTGGGCATGTTCATTCACCTGGACGTGGGCTGGATGCGGCACCCGTTCCCCCTGTCGAGCTTCCGCATCACCTCCGAGGACCAACTCGTGGTGCTGCGCAAGCTGGGGCTGAAGCAGGTTCGGTGGTCGCCCGAATTGAGCGAGGCGCCGGCCGCGCCAGCCACGGAAGTGCCGGCCCCAGCGACCGAGCCGACCGAGGCCAGCCCGGTCGACCCCGCCCAGCAAATCGCCCAAGCGCGGCGCGAGGCCTTGCGCCTGCAGCGCGAAGCACTGGCCTTGTGCGAGGCCCAGTACGGCGAGGCCGCCCGCGCCGCCACCGACATGCTGGCCACGGCCACCCGCAACGCCAAGGCCACTGGCGAACAAGCCCGCGCCCTGTCCAGCAGCTTGGTGACCAAGATGCTGGGCATGGGCGACATGAACCTGCGCCTGCTGACCGAGGCGGCCGGTGACCGCGCCACCGCGCACTCCTTGAACGTCACGCTGATTTCCCTGCTCTTGGGCAGCGCGTGTGGCTTGGGACAGGACGAACTGATCGAGCTGGGCACCGGGGCCCTGCTGCACGACGTGGGCAAGGCCGAGCTGGAGGCGCGCTTCCGCGCCCGCACCGACGCGTTCAATGCCCAGGAACTGGCGGCCTACCAGATGCACGTGACCAAGGGCGTGGGCCTGGCCCAAGGCATGGGACTGAGCGCCGCCGCCTTGGCCGTGATCGCGCAGCACCACGAGCACACCGACGGCAGCGGGTTCCCAACGAAGCTCACGGGCGAGCGCATGCATCCGCTGTCGCGGGTTGTGGCGCTGGTCAATCGCTTCGATGGACTGTGCAACCCGCCCTTGGGCGGGCGCTTGCACACGCCCCACGAGGCCCTGTCTCTGATGTTTGCGCAAGGGCGCAGCCGCTACGACGCCACCTTGCTCAACGCCTTCATCCGCATGATGGGGGTCTACCCGCCGGGCTCGGCGGTCCAATTGACCGACGAACGCTACGCGCTGGTGGTGGCCGTCAATCCGGTCCGGCCGCTCAAGCCCCGTGTGCTCGTGCACGAGCCCAAGGTGCCCGCCAGCGACGCCTTGGTCTTGAACCTCGAAGAAGAGCCCACGCTCGGGATCCGCCGCAGCCTGCGGCCCGTTGACCTGCCTGCGGCGTCCGCCCAGTACTTGAAGCCGCGCGCCCGCTTGGCCTACTTCATCCAGCCGGTGCCTCAGGGCAACGAGGCCCCATGCTGACGGTGTTTCGCTCCAAGGCCGGCGCGGACGTGCTGATGGTGAGCGCCCACGCCAAGGCGCTGCTCGAAGCCATGGGTCGGGAACCCGCTCCGCAAGGGGTGTTTCGCGGCCCCCAGTTGGCCGAAGCCCTGGCCAACTGGGCGCAATGGGTGCCCCCGCCGCCGGCGGAAGCGGCCCCTGAGGAGACCGAGGACGAGTCCCCCGTCACAGGGCTGCGGCAGCGGGCTTGGCCGGTTTGCGAGTTGCTCCGTCGCGCCCAAGCCCAGGGCGTCGACGTGGTGTGGCTGCCAGCGTGAGGTCGCGATGTTGCAAATTCGCGTCGCCCGGGGGGTTGTCAGAAACCCGCTGCCTATACTGGCTCGACCCTGAACCGGCTCTTAGGTGCACTTGCCCCTGGGCCACCTTGAAACCCAATTCAAAAGGCCAACGATGAAGAAATTCACTCTGTCCGCCCTCGCCCTGGTTGCTGCTGCTGTCGCTGCGCCGGCGTTCGCCCAAAGCTCGGTCACCCTGTACGGCCGCCTGAACACCACCGTCGAATCCCAGAAGGACAACAACCTGGGTCGCAAGTGGGTCGTGGCCAACAACGCCTCGCGCATTGGCTTCAAGGGCCTGGAAGACATCGGTGGCGGCCTGAAGGCCAGCTTCAACCTCGAGCACGGCCTGAACTCGGACACCGGCGCTTCGACCGGCGGCACGACCTTCTGGGGTCGCGAGGCTTGGGTTCAGCTGGCCGGCAACTTCGGCGCCGTGCGCCTGGGCAGCTTCACGCCCGAGTCGTACTTCGCCACCGCTGACTACATCAGCATGCACAACCACGACACGGGCAGCTCGGAAGACGCGCTGTACGCGTTCGGTCCCTGGGTGAAGAACAACAAGGTGGGTTACTTCACCCCCACCTTCGGCGGCTTCAGCGCCAGCATGTCGACCTCGATGGGCGAAGGCACCGCCAAGCGCGCCTACGACTTCGCGGCCAACTACGACATGGGCCCCCTGCACCTGGGCGCCGGTCTGGCCGACCAGGGCAACAACAGCCAGTGGGCTGTGCGCGCACTGTACGAAATGGGCGCGTTCACCTTCGGCGCGTACTACAACCAGGCCAAGAACTACAGCGCCGGTGTGGCGCCGGTGTCGGGCAAGTACAAGGCCGCCCGCTTGGCCGCCATGTACACGATGGGCGCTTCGGAGTTCCACCTGAACGTCGCGCGCGCCAGCTACGGCGAGCAAATGACCTTGGGCTACAACTACAACCTGAGCAAGCGCACCAAGCTGTACGGTTACTACACCGACCGTGACCTGAACCGCGACCGTTCGAACGTCGGAGAGTTCTCGTCGCTGGCCTTCGGCGTCCGTCACAACTTCTGATCGGTCTCCGACCAGAATCCCAAAAGCGGCCTTCGGGCCGCTTTTGTTTTGGGGCTCCGCGGTTGAATCGCTCGGCCTGGCGGTGCCAGGCCTGCGTCAAGGGGCGGCGAACAGGTCCCCGTCGCGTTGGGGCGGCGTCAGGCCCAGGTGCCGATAAGTGGCGAGGGTTGCCAATCGGCCGCGGGGCGTGCGATGCAAGAAGCCTTGCTGAATCAAGTAAGGCTCGATCACGTCTTCGATCGTGTCGCTCGCCTCGCCAATCGCCGCTGCCAGGTTGTCCAGGCCCACGGGGCCGCCATCGAAGCGGTGCACCAAAGCGTCCAAGAGCTTGCGGTCCATCAAGTCGAAGCCCTTGGGGTCCACGTCCAGCAAGGCCAGGGCTTGGGATGCGGCGTCTTGCGTGATGCGCCCGTCGCCCTTGACCTCTGCCCAGTCGCGCACGCGACGGAGCAAGCGGTTGGCGATGCGCGGCGTGCCGCGGGCCCGGCGCGCCACTTCGAGCGCGCCTTCGTCGTCGATCGGCGCATTCAGCAGTTGGGCGGAGCGGCGCACGATGCGCTGCAGTTCATCGGCGCTGTAGAACTCCAGACGCGCCGTGATGCCAAACCGGTCGCGCAAGGGGTTGGTCAACATGCCGGCGCGCGTGGTGGCACCCACCAAGGTGAAGGGCTGCAGGTCCAACTTGATGGAGCGGGCCGCCGGGCCTTCGCCGATCAAGATGTCGATCTGGAAGTCTTCCAGCGCCGGGTACAGGATCTCTTCCACCACCGGCGACAGTCGATGGATTTCGTCGATGAAGAGAACGTCGTTGCGCTCAAGGCTGGTCAAGATGGCGGCCAGGTCGCGCGGCTTTTCCAGCACGGGCCCCGAGGTTTGGTGCAGGCGCACGCCCAACTCGGTGGCGATGATGTGCGACAAGGTGGTCTTGCCCAGACCCGGAGGCCCGAAGAGCAGCACGTGGTCCAGCGATTCTTGCCGCTTCCGTGCCGCCCCCACGAAGATGTCGAGTTGTTCGCGCACCTTGGCCTGGCCGACATAGTCGTCCAAGCGCTTGGGGCGCAAGGCGCGCTCCAAGGCCTCTTCTTTGGGGGACGCGGGTGCGGCAGACACCAGGCGCGGCGCGCTGGCGAAATCGTCGGTCTGGATGGCCATGGGGCTCAGCGAGAAAGGGCCTTGAGGGCGAGCTTGATGCCCTCACTCACGCCAACGTCGGCGGCCAGGCCCTTCAAGGCGAGTTCGGCCTCGCGCTCGTTGTAACCCAGGGCCAGCAGGGCTTGCTGGATGTCGCCGCGCGCGTTGGGCGCGGCACTGGCGGGGGCCAGGGCGTCGCCCAACTTACCCTTGAGCTCCAGCAGCAATCGCTCGGCCGTTTTCTTGCCGATGCCCGGCACCTTGACCAGGCGCCCTGCCTCTTGCTGGGCCACCGCGGCGCCGAGTTCGGCCACGCTCAAGCCCGACAGCAACGACAGGGCCGTGCGGGGGCCAACCCCTGAGATCTTGATCAACTGGCGAAAGGCCTCGCGCTCGTCGTGGGCCAAGAATCCGAACAGGATCTGCGCGTCCTCGCGGACCACGAAGTGGGTCAGCAGGGTCACGGGCTCGCCCAAGGCGGGCAGCGCGCAAAAGGTGCTCATGGGCACGTCGACCTCGTAGCCCACCCCCTGCACGTCCAGCAGCACCTGGGGCGGCGATTTGCCCGCCACCCGGCCATGGAGCCGACCGATCATGAGCGACCGAACAGGCCCAGGCGCTGCGCTTCCAGGGCCGCCTCGGCGCGGGAGCTGACGTTGAGCTTGCGGTAGATCTGCTTCACGTAGTCGGCGATGGTGTGGCGCGACAGGCCCAGTTGCACGCCAATCTCGGGCAGGGTGAAGCCCTTGGCCACGCGCAGCAGCACCTCGCTTTCGCGCTCGGTCAGCTGAACATCCGGCATCAGGGACTGCGGCGGCGCGCGTCGGGCCTGTTGCGCGAAGTAGGCGATCACCTTGCGCGCGATGGAGGGGGACAAGGGGGGCTCGCCTTGGCTGATGCGCTGCAGTTGGTCGACGAACAGCTCGCGCGCCTGCTCCTTCAGCACGTAACCGAAGGCGCCGGCTTGCAGCGCTGGGAACAGGTGCTCGTCGTCGTCGTGGATGGTGACGATGACCGATTGCGCCTCCGGTTGCTGATCGCGAAGCGCCTCCACCACCGTCACGCCGGAGCCGTCGGGCAAGCCCAGGTCGATCAAGGCCAAGTCGAAGCGCTGGCGCGGGATCACGGCCAGAGCGTCTTGCACGCGGGCGCACTCGGTCACCTGGGCCTGGGCGAACACCTGGTGCACCAACTGACGCAACCATGCGCGGATCTCGCCCAGGTCTTCGAGCAACAGGATGTGATTCATGGAGCCTCCGCCAAACGCTGGCAGCAATGTCTACAAAGGAATGGTCAGGCGGATGACGGTGCCCCAGCCTGCCCCGGACTCGACCAAGCACTGGCCCTGCATCTGCTTGGCGCGGGACTTCATGCTGGCCATGCCATGGCCGCGGTCCAGTCGCCCATCGGCCACCGGAATGCCGCGCCCATTGTCCTGGATGATGATCTGGAAAAAACCATCACCGACCGTGCAACGCACCACGCATCGGCTGGCTTCGCTGTGTTTGATGGTGTTGGAGATCGCTTCTCGCAAGATGCGGGTGGTTTGCACATAGGTGCGCGCAGGCAGCGTGTGCACCACGTCGTCCTCCAGGGGCAGCCAATCGGCCTCCACGTTGGCCTGACCCAAGCGCATCACCACCTCGGCGCGCCAGTCGCCGATCGCGTCCATCAAGAACACCGGCTTGCCTGTCAGGCCGCGTACGGACAGACGCATTTCTTCAAGGGCTTCACGCGCCAGCGTGGAAATGCGTTCGCTTTCGCTGGTGTGCACGATGGTCAACAGCTTGGCGCCCAGGTCGTCGTGCAGGTCGCTGGCGATGCGCTTGCGCTCGCGTTCGGTCACTTGATCGAGGCGCTGCTCGGCCTGCTGCTGGTGGAAGCGCTCGGCCTCCGCCAGGCGTTCTTGCATGCGGTGTTCCAACTGAACCAGTTGTCGCTCGAGTTGGTGCCGTGCGCCGGCGTACGTCAGCAAGAGCGACACCCCTTGAAGGATCATCAGCAGTGCAGTCAAGCTGGGCCAACTGGGCACCTCGTGCCACACGCGTTGCAGGGTGTGCAGGGTCACGCTGATCAGCAGCAAGGCCGGCAGGCCCACCGTTCGGGCGTGGTGCCACCAAGCGGCGGCGCCCTGGCCCAGCGGGCTGCGTCGCATCCACAGCAGCCAGCCTGCGACAGCCGTCAACTCGGCGGCCAGCACCAACCAGGGCGCCAGGCGCACGGCGTCGCCGGAGAGGCCCATCAAGGCCACCAACGGCAGCGCCAGGGCCTGGGCGGGCAAAAGCACGTCGATTCCCGGGTGTTGCAATCCCGATTCGCGCAGCCCCAGCAGGGCGACCGCGCCGCCAATGGCGCTCATCAAGGCGATTTCGTAGGCCAGCCAATGGGCAGGGCGGATCCAGGCGCCGCCCACGTTCAGCACCATCAGGTACCAAGTGAGCATGGCCAACGCCAAGAGCACGAGCCGGCGCTCCCATCGGTGCAAGAGCGCCAGCAGGGCCAAGGCCAGCGCCAAGCCCGGCAGCAGGGTGGTGACCGCGTTCGCCAGGCCATCTTGGACGGCGCCCCATCCTGCGCTCAGCGACTGGGCTTGCGCCGCGCCGCAGCCGGTCAAGGCCCCCAGCGCGGCAGCGGCGTGGCGCTGGACACGTGCAGGGGCAAGGTGGGGAAAGGGCATGGCCGGGGATTGTGCAGGAGGGGGCGAGAATGGCCGACCGGCCTGACGACCCCGAGCCCCCGTGATCCTGACGCACCAATTCGACGAAATCGACAACCGACAACTGGCCCACGTGTGCGGCGAACTGGACGCGCACCTGAGTGCCGTTGCGAGCCGATTGGGCGTGCGCGTGTTGCGGCGCGGCGAGCAGTTCCGCATCGAAGGCCCCGCAGCCCAAGCCCGCCGCGCGGCGGCGGCCTTGGACCAACTGCGGGCCTTGGCCTCGCAGCCCATCGCCGCGCAGGCGGTGGAGCTCATCTTGGTGCAAGCGGCGGCGGGCCTGGACCTGCCGCAAGGTGGGCCAGCGGCCGCCCTCGCAGAGCTCAAACTGCACACACGTCGCCACGACTTGGCCGCTCGCACTACGAACCAGCAGCGCTACCTGCAGCAAATCTTGTCCCACGACCTGACCTTGGGTGTGGGACCGGCCGGCACGGGCAAGACCTACTTGGCGGTGGCCTGTGCGGTTGACGCGCTGGAGCGGCACCAGGTGCAACGCATCGTCCTGACCCGGCCGGCGGTGGAGGCAGGCGAGCGCTTGGGCTTCTTGCCCGGCGACTTGGCGCAAAAGGTCGATCCTTACCTGCGGCCGCTCTTCGACGCCCTGTTCGACCTGATGGGCTTTGACAAGGTGGCCAAGGCCCAGGAGAAGGGCTTGTTGGAGGTGGCGCCCCTGGCTTTCATGCGCGGGCGGACCCTGAACCATGCTTTTGTCATCTTGGACGAGGCGCAGAACACGACCCCCGAGCAGATGAAGATGTTCCTGACCCGCATCGGCTTTGGCAGCCGCGCCGTGGTCACCGGGGACACGAGCCAAATCGACTTGCCCCGCGGTGCCACCAGTGGTTTGGTCGATGCCTTGCAAGTGTTGGATGGTGTGGAGGGCGTCGCCACCACGCGCTTCACCCGCGCCGACGTGGTTCGCCATCCCCTGGTGGGGCGCATCGTCGAGGCCTACGACCGCCGTGCGGCCGCGACGGGAGGTCGCCAGTGACATCGCGCGCCAAACCCAGCTTGAGCCTGTCGCTGCAGTTCGCCGATGCGCGCCATCGGGCGCAATTGCCCCGGCACAAGGTGGCCCGGTGGATTCGGCAGGCTTTGGATTGCGACGGAGAGATCACCGTGCGCGTGGTCGGCGCCGAGGAGGGCCGGGAATTGAACCGGAGCTACCGCGCCAAGGACTACGCCACCAACGTGTTGACCTTCGACTACAGCGACGCTCCCGTGGTGGTGGCCGATTTGGTGCTGTGTGCCGAGGTGGTTGAGCGCGAGGCCGCCGAACAAGGCAAAGACCTCCAAGCCCATTACGCGCACTTGCTGGTCCATGGGACCTTGCATGCGCAAGGGTGGGACCACGAGGACCCCGTCGAGGCCGAGGCCATGGAGGCCCGCGAAACCGCCTTGCTGCGCGACCTGGGTTTTGCCGATCCCTACCTGGACGCCTAGCAGTCCGCTCAGCCGCGGGAGCTGATGTAGCGCTTGCGGCGGAACACCCAGGCCAAGCCCAGGGCCACGGCCCCCATCAGGCCCAGCGCCACCCAGATGCCTGTGGCGCTGTGGATCAAGGGCAGGGAGTCGAAGTTCATGCCGAAGATGCCCGTGATCAGGTTCAGCGGCAGGAACACGGCGGTCAGGGCCGTCAAGACCCGCATGATGTTGTTCGTGCGGTGGCCCAGCGCGGCGTAATGCATCTGCACTGCGCTCTCGGTGGTGGCCCCCAGGCGGTGGGCGTGGCCCAGCACGCGCTCGATGTGCTCGATGACGTCGCGGGCCCGCACGCGAAGGCTGTCGCGTTCGGCCTGCGACTCGGTGCTGGGCCATTCGGCCAAGGCATCGAGCCACTCTTGCACGGCCGCGCGCTGGTCTTCGCACAAGTCTTCCAATTTGTGCAGGCTGCTGCGCGCCACGAGCAGGCGAGGCCAGTCTTCAAAGGGGCGGTGGGTGTCCAGCAACGCCTGCTGCAGGTCGCCGTGGTGGCGCGTGAGCAGGCGGCGCAGCTCCAGGTAGCTGTCCACCATGTGGTTCAGCATGCGCAGCATCAACTCGTCGGGGTTGGCTGGCAAGCGGTGCTGCCCCTCTTGGCTGGACACCAGGGTCGGCAGGCGTTGCGTGAAGTGCTCTCGCACCGGGCAGTCGTTGGGGTGAACGCTCAAGACCACGCGGGGGTACACGGCGAAGCCCACGGCCTGCGTGTCCAACCGGTCCACGTCGGCATGGGCCCCCAAGCGACGCAACACCAACAGGTCGTAAGCCTGTGTGTAGTCGAAGTGCGAGGGCAGGTCCTCGTTCAGCAGGTCGCTGACGTGGAGCTCCAACAGAGGGGCGCCACTCCAGTGGGCCAGTCGGGCCTGGATCTCGGCGAAATGGTCCCGCAGCTCCTGCCGCGCCACCGCCAGCCACACGAAACCCTGGGGCGGCAGGTCCAGCGGCAAAGCCGCCAGGGGTTCGATGCGGTCGTGGAGGTGCCAGGCCTGCATGGGCTCAGGCGCCCCGGAGCAGGCGCGCGGCCTCCAGGGCGTGGTAGGTCAGGATGGCGTCGGCGCCGGCGCGCTTGAAGCCCAACAGCGTCTCCATCATCACCGCGTCGTGGTCCAGCCATCCCTGGGCGGCGGCGGCCTTGAGCATCGCGTACTCGCCGCTGACTTGGTAGGCGAAGGTGGGGCGCTTGAAGGCTTGTTTCACCCGGTACACGATGTCCAGGTACGCCACCCCTGGCTTGACCATCACCATGTCGGCGCCTTCGGCGATGTCCATGGCGACCTCGTGCAAGGCCTCGTCGCCGTTGCCCGGGTCCATTTGGTAGGTCTTCTTGTCGGCCTTGCCCAGGTTGGTGGCCGATCCCACGGCATCGCGAAACGGCCCGTAGTAGGCGCTGGCGTACTTGGCGCTGTACGCCAGGATCCGGGTGTGAATCTGCCCCGCTGCTTCGAGGGCCTGACGGATCGCGCCGATGCGACCGTCCATCATGTCGCTCGGGGCAACGACGTCGACCCCAGCTTCGGCTTGGACGACCGCCTGCTGGGCGAGGATGCCCACCGTCTCGTCGTTCAAGATGCGGCCTTGCGCATCGATCACCCCGTCTTGGCCGTGCGAGGTGTAGGGGTCGAGGGCGACGTCGGTGATCAGCGCCAGATCCGGCAATGCCGACTTCAGGGCGCGCACCACGCGAGGCACCAAGCCGTCCGGGTTGAGGGCCTCGCGTCCTTCGGGGTCCTTCCGATCGGCTTGGATCACGGGGAACAAGGCCAGGGCCCGGATGCCCAGGCGGTGGGCCTCTTCGGCTTGGGGCAACAGACGGTCCAAACTGACGCGGGCCACGCCGGGCATCGACGGCACCGGGTCGGTCAAGCCTTGCCCCTCTTGAACGAAAACGGGGAGGATCAGGTCGTGCGCGTGCAGGCGGTGCTCGCGCACCAAGTCGCGCGTGGCGCTGTCACGGCGCAAGCGGCGCGGCCGACCGGCGGGGAACGGGGCGAACAAAGTCATCCAAGGCACCCAAAGGCTGTCAATAAATTCGCGTCAAGGCTTGCCAGGTCGCGGGGGCCCGGGCTAGACTGGACGCCGAATGGTAGCCGCGAGGCCTCCATTCCCTGCTTTTCCTCCCTGAGCAGGAGCCTTGTGTGATGACAGCATCAAGGCTTTCCGCCCCGGCCCCTGGCCGGGGCATTTTTTTGTGTGCCGCACGCGGACGGGTGGGCGGCACGGCTCGCCTCCCATAATTCGGCCATGCTCTGGCTCAAAGCCTTCCACATCGTGTTCGTGGCCGCGTGGTTCGCTGGCCTGTTCTACCTGCCGCGGCTCTTCGTCAACCTGGCGATGGTCCCGGCGAGCAGCCACGCCGAGCGAGAGCGCCTGCTGGTGATGGCGCGCAAGCTCTACCGTTTCAGCAGCCTGTTGATGGTGCCCGCGCTGGTGCTGGGCATTGCGATGCTGGCGCAGAACTGGCAGGGCTACTTGCACGGGGTGGCTTGGATGTGGGCCAAGCTCTTGCTGGTGGTCGCGGTGGTGGGCTACCACCACGCTTGCGGGCGCTTGCTGGCCAGTTTTGAGCGGTTGGCCAACCGCCGCAGTCACCGCTGGTTCCGGGTGTTCAACGAGGTGTCGGTGCTGATGTTCGCTGCCATCGTGGTCTTGGTGGTGGTCCGCCCGTTTTGACCGCCACCGCCCGCTCCAGTTCCCTGTGGCTTTGGGTCGGCTACGGGGTGCTGGTGACCTACGCCAGCTTGTACCCCTTTGCGCCGTGGTCCTGGCCGGGGGCGCTCCCCGTTAGGGGCCTTTTTGAATTGCCCTGGCCTCACTACTGGGGGCGCTTGGACATCTGGGCCAACGCGGTGGGGTACGTGCCCTTGGGCTTCTTGGGGGGGGTCGTCGCTTGGCGGCATGGGCGGGGCGCTGGGTGGGCGACCTTCTGGGGCGGAGTCATGCCTTCGCTATTGGCCTACACCCTCGAGGTGCTGCAGCATTTCCTGCCCAATCGCGTGCCTTCCTTGGCCGATTGGGCCCTGAACAGTGTCGGCGCCTGGCTTGGCGTTGGGATGGCGGGTGCCCTGATTGCGAGTGGACACTTGCGACGGGCCACGCAATGGCGAGAGCGGTGGTTTCATCCCCACGCCGCTGGCGCATTGGCCTTGCTGGCGTGTTGGCCCTTGGGCTTGTTGTTCCCGGCGCCGGTGCCGCTGGCCCAAGGCCAATTCCTGCCTGAAGCCTACGGCGCGTTGCGCGCAGCGGTGGAGGCCAGCGCCTGGGCGCAATGGCCCGAATGGCCGCAGTTGCGCAGTTCAGGGTTGCTGGACTTCAGTGCGACCGCCTTGGGCTTGATGGCCCCTTGCAGCTTGGTGTTGGCCTCGGCGCGTGGGGGCTGGCACCGAGGCCTGCTGATCGTGGGCGCCCTCTTGGTGGGCGTGGGCGTGAGCAGTTTGGCGGCGGCGCTGGGCTTCGGTCCCGACAAGGCTTGGAGTTGGACCACGCCGCAGACCGTGCCCGCCCTGGCGGTTGCGACCGGGATGGCCTTGACGCTGGCATGGCTGCCGGGCCGGTGGAACGCGGTGCTGGCGCTCGTCTGGCTGACCTTGCTGCTGGCCGTGGCCAATTTGCTGCCCAACGACCCTTACTTGGATGCCAGCCATGACGCTTGGCTGGGCGGCACCCAGATTCGCCTCTATGGCCTGTTGCAATGGATCGGGCGTCTTTGGCCCGTGTTGGCCTTGGCCTGGTTGGTTGCCAGTTTGGCGCGGCGGGAAACTTAAAATCACGGGTTTGGGAGCCCGCGCGACATGAGCTACTACGAGCGCCACATCTTTTTTTGCTTGAACGAGCGCGCCCCGGGTGAGGCGAGTTGTTCTCAGCACGGCGCCGAGGCCGCGTTCGCCCATTGCAAGCAGCGCGTGAAGGCGGAAGGATTGGCCGGCCCCGGTGGCGTTCGGGTGAACCGCGCAGGCTGTTTGGATCGGTGCGCGGGCGGCCCTGTCGCCGTCGTGTACCCCGAGGCCGTTTGGTACACCTTTGTCGATGCCAGCGATATCGATGAGATCGTCTCGTCGCACTTGAAGGGCGGCCAAGTGGTGGATCGCTTGGTGCTGGCGCCCGAGGTGGGGCGTTGAACGCTGGAACGCGTCGCCTGAGTTGGGCAGGGCCCGCTGGGCCGCTCGAAGTGGCCATTGACGAGCCCGCCGGCCCGGCGCTCGGCATTGCCCTGGTGCTGCACCCGCTTCCCACCCATGGTGGCACGATGGACAACAAAGTGGTGCAGACCTTGGCTCGCGGTGCGGTCGCGCTGGGTTTGCGCGCCGTTCGGTTCAACTTTCGTGGGGTGGGGGCTTCGGCGGGCGCGTTCGACGGGGGCGCAGGCGAAACCGACGATGCGGCTTTCGTGGCCGAGCAGGTCCGGGACGCTCACCTGCCTTTTGCCTTGGCCGGCTTTTCCTTCGGAGCGTTCGTGGCGACGAAGTTGGCAGAGCGCTGTGCCCAACGGGGGAGTCCCGTCGATCACATGGCCTTGATCGGACTGGCGGCCAGTCGCTTCCCGGCCACCCAGGTGCCTGCCGACACCTTGGTTGTGCATGGCGAAGCCGACGATGTGGTGCCGCTCAGTGCCGTTCTTGATTGGGCGCGTCCCCAGGCGCTGCCGGTAACGGTGGTGCCCGGTGCAGGCCATTACTTTCACGGGCAGTTGCCGCTGCTCAAGTCCCTGTTGACCCGGGCCTGGGCCCCGGCGTTTGTTCTTCCTTCCTCTTGATGGCTCCCATGTTGTTTCGAATCTTGGCCGCTGGCCTGTTGTCCCTGTCCGCCTTTGCGGCCTGCGCTCAAGTGCCGCAGGCGCCTGAGATTGCGGCGCGCCAATACTTCTTGCTGGACGTGACAAGCCAGCAGGTGTTGGCCGAGCGCGATGCCGATGCGCGCGTGGACCCGGCGTCGCTGACCAAGCTCATGACGGCCTATGTGGTGTTCAACGCCCTCAAGGAGAAGCGTTTGACTTTGGAGCAGACGCTTCCTGTCAGCCAACGGGCTTGGGACCAGCGCAAAGGCGATCCGTCGCTGATGTTCATCGACACCACGATGACGCCCAAGGTGGAAGAACTGTTGCGCGGGATGATCGTGCAGTCGGGGAACGACGCGTCGGTGGCCTTGGCCGAGGGCGTTTCGGGCACGGTGGAGCAGTTCGTCGACTTGATGAACCGGCAGGCGCAAGCCTGGGGCCTGAAGAACACGCAGTTCAAGAACCCGACCGGCATGAGCGAACCGGGTCACTACAGCAGCGCGCGGGATCTGGCCCTCATTGCCACGCGCGTGATGCAAGACCACCCGACCTACTACGGGTACTACAAAGAGCGCGACTTCACCTACAACAAGATTCGCCAGGAGAACCGGAACATGCTCTTGGCCCGGGACCCCAGCGTCGACGGCATGAAGACGGGGTACACCGAAGCTGCGGGCTATTGCCTGGTGAGCAGCGCCCAGCGTGCCTTCCCGAATGGCAATCGCCGCCTGCTGAGCGTGGTCTTGGGCACGGCCAGCAAAGTGGCGCGGGCGAACGAAAGCCAGAAGCTGTTGAATTGGGGGTTCAGCGCCTGGGATGCTGTGCGCTTGTACGGCGAAGGCCAAGCGGCCACTGAGGTGCCGGTCTGGAAAGGCAAGGCCAAGACCGCCAAGTTGGGGGCGGCGCAGGCTTTGTTCGTGACGGTCCCGCGGGGCGAGGGGGCCAAGCTGCAGACGAAGGTCGAGCGGACCGACCCGCTGGTCGCGCCCCTGGCCAAAGGCCAACGCGTGGGCACCTTGAAGGTCTTGAGCGCTGCTGGGGCGCCCCTGGCGCAAGTGCCGCTGGTGGTGCAAGCTGAAGTGCCGGAAGCGGGCCTGTTTGGTCGACTTTGGGACGGTTTGCGCCTTTGGGTCAAGTGACCCTCGGCAAGGAGTTGGCCATGCGTCCAGAGGACAGCCTCATCGAGTACCCCTCACAGTTCCCCATCAAGGTGATGGGCGCGCACGTGGAGGGTTTTGTCGAAGCCATTGCGATCGTTGTGCGTCAGTTCGATCCTGGATTCGACGCGGCCACCATCGAACGCCGGCCGAGCAAGGCGGGCAACTACTTGGGGCTGACCGTCACGGTCACGGCCACGAGCCGGGAGCAACTCGACGAGCTGTATCGCACCTTGACCACGCACCCCATGGTCAAGGTGGTGCTGTAAGGCCTTCCTGGTCGAGTTGCCGGTCCAGCGCGTCGCGGCGCGCGGCTGCTGCCACATCGCCCAGTCGGGCGGCGCGGTCGTACCAAGCCCGGGCCAACCGAAGGTCCAGAGGAACGCCTTCGCCCTTCTCGTACATCGTCCCCAAGATGTATGGCGCGGCTTCGGAACCGCGGTCGCCCGCTTGGCGAAACCACTCTGCCGCTGCAGCCATGTCCACCGGCGTCCCGCGGCCCAGGTAATGGGCCAGTCCCACCGCCTCCATGGCGTCGGGGGAACCGTGCGCGGCGGCGCGTGCGTACCAATGCAAGGAACGCGTCAAGTCCCGCTGCGGGATGGGCAACTCGAACAGCTTCGCCAGTGACAACTGGGCGCCGAAGTGACCTCGCTCAGCCAGCGGCAGCAGGGCTCGGATTGCGTCCGCAAATCGTTGGCGCTCGACTGCCTGTTGAGCGCGAAGCAGCGCTGGGTCCGGTCGATCGGCCTGCGCCCTGGCCTCGCCTTGGCAGGCGATCACGGCCATTGCAATCAATGCCAACATTCCAGGGCGCATGCCCTCACCGTACCATTCTTCGATGATCGTGAAGCATCTTGGCGTGGTCGACTACGCCACCACGGCCGCGGCCATGCAAGCCTTCACGGGCGCGCGCACGGACGAAACGCCCGATGAGCTCTGGCTGTGCCAACACCCGGCGGTGTACACCCAAGGCCAAGCGGGCAAGTCAGAGCACGTGTTGGATGCGGGCGGCATCCCCATCGTCCAAAGCAACCGCGGAGGTCAGGTGACCTACCACGGCCCGGGCCAAGTGGTGGCGTACCCCTTGATCAACCTCAAGCGCTTGGACATCTACGTCAAGGAGTATGTGTTCCGCTTAGAAGCGGCTCTGATCCAAACGCTGGCGGCCTTCGACATCGTCGGCCACCGCGTGGTGGGGGCGCCTGGGATCTATGTGAGGCTGGCCGACCCGCGTGCCCATGGCAGTTGGATTGGCCCCGCACGCAATCCGTTTGAGGGCTTGGGCAAGGTGGCAGCCTTGGGCATCAAGGTCAGCCGGCACTGCAGTTACCACGGCCTGGCGCTGAACGTGTCGATGGACCTTTCGCCCTTCGAGCGCATCAACCCCTGTGGTTACCCCGGATTGCGCACGGTCGACCTCACTACACTGGGCGGCCCCGATGACTGGCGTGTCGTGTCCGACGTGCTGGAACAGCGCCTGGCGGCGCATTTGAGCCCCTGAGACCATGAGCAATCCCCCCGTCTACGACCCCACCCAGAAGCAAAAGGGCGATGCCAAGACCAAGCGCATCCCGATCAAGGTCGTGCCGGCGGAGGTGTTGAAGAAGCCCGACTGGATCCGCGTTAAAGCGGGTTCGCCGAACACGCGCTTCTACGAGATCAAACAGATTTTGCGAGAGCACAAGTTGCACACGGTCTGTGAGGAGGCCAGTTGCCCCAACATCGGTGAGTGCTTCGGCGGTGGCACGGCCACGTTCATGATCATGGGCGACAAGTGCACGCGCCGCTGCCCGTTTTGCGACGTGGGTCACGGCCGACCCGACCCGCTCGATCCTGACGAGCCCAAAAACCTCGCCAAGACCATCGGAGCGCTGAAGCTCAACTATGTCGTGATCACCAGCGTGGACCGCGATGACTTGAAGGACGGGGGCGCTCAGCACTTTGTGGATTGCATTCGCGAAACGCGAGAGGCTTCACCGTTGACCAAGATCGAGGTGCTGGTGCCGGACTTCCGCGGCCGAGACGACCGAGCGCTGGAGATCCTGAAGGCCGCGCCGCCCGACATCATGAACCACAACCTCGAGACGGTGCCTCGTCTTTACAAAGAGGCCCGTCCGGGATCGGACTACGCCTTCAGCCTGAATCTGTTGAAGAAGTTCAAGGCGGCCGTGCCAGGCGTGCCCACCAAGAGTGGCCTGATGGTGGGCTTGGGGGAAACCGACGAAGAAATCTTGGCCACGATGCGCGACATGCGCGCGCACGATGTCGACATGCTCACCATCGGCCAGTACCTTGCACCCAGCGGGCACCACCTGCCGGTGCGTCGCTATGTGCACCCGGACACTTTCAAGATGTTCGAACGTGAAGCGGCGGCCATGGGCTTCAGCCATGCCGCCGTTGGGGCCCTCGTGCGCTCGAGCTACCACGCCGACCGCCAAGCGGCCGACGCCGGCGCGATCTAGGCTTGGAGCAAGCGCTCGATGAGCGCGTGCAACTCGTCGAAGTTTGGTTCCCCGAGGATCTGTTTGACGATCTGGCCCTTCTTGTCGATCAAGAAGGTGGTGGGCGTCATGCGCACAGGCCCGAAAGCGTGGGCGATGGACCCGGTGTTGTCGATGGCCACGCCAAAGGGCAGCTTCCTGGTTTGCGCGAACTGGGCCACGTAGTCAGGTGGGTCGTACTGCATGGCCACGGCCAAGGTGCTGAATCCCGCCGCGGCATAGCGTTGGTGGGTGGCGACCAAGGCGGGCATTTCCTTGACGCAGGTGGTGCAACTCGTGGCCCAGAAGTTCACCAGCATGACCTTGCCGGCCCATGCCTTGGCACTGAGGTGGCGGCTTCCATCCAACAGGGTGTATTCCACCGCGGGGGCCATCGGCAAGGCTTGAGACCGCCATGCCCAAGCTCCCAGGCCCACAGCCCCGGCCGCTACGCCAAGGAACAAGGAGCGACGTTTCAACGCATTCATTCCCGAATTGTGGCCGGGGCGCCCTTCACAGGCGAAGGGTCAGGTCTTGGCTTTCGGCATTCAGGACGGCGCGCAACAGCAAGGGGAGGTCTTCGCTGAGGCGTTCGCGTTGGCAGCGCTGCATGCCAGGTGTGCGTCCAAAGGGCAATGCGGCCGAGTCCATCCCGAGCACTTCGATGAAGCACAAAGAGGGGGCTTCAGCCAGTACGTGCGTGCACCATTGGTCCAGATCAGGACTGCGCAAAGTGGCGTCGGTCAACACGACCTGGGGCAGCCCTTCAAGGCAATGCTGAAACGCTTCGTCGACTGTGGCCACAGCATCCAGCGTCCATCCCATGCGTTCCATCATGGGCGCCACTTCGGCTTGAAGGCCGGGGTCGGCACTGACCACCAAGGCATGCATTCCGGCGAAGGGCTGGGTGTTCAAGCCAGCATCGGACGGCGCGCGGCCAAAGTCGATCTGGGCCGCCAGATCATGGAGCTGGGGAACCGGGAAGTCGAGGGTGGCGACGCAAACGCCGGCGTCCTCTTCACGCCGAATTTCCAGTGCCAAGACGGCACCCAAGCGCTGCACCAGCTGCCACCGCAGGTCGTTCAGGTCCTGTCGGGGCGTTGGGCGGTCGAATTGGTCCAGGTCACGGAACGCAAATCGGCACTCCAAACGGGAGCGAACCGGCCAGGGCGTGAGCGCCAAGCTCAACTCGATCGAGCTGCGGGTGTGCCAAAGCGCCCAGTCGAGCAAGGCATGAAGCACGTTGTGCACGAGGGCCATGTCGGCCTCGGCATCGGCTGCTTGCAAGTTCGTGCGGAGCTGCAAGCCGCGCGCCAAGGCCTCGCGTCGGCGCTGCTCGGCCACATGGTGAACGGCCAAATGCAGAGCCACCTTGTCCTGGCCGGGTTGTACGCGGCCGCTTGCCAGGCGACCGATTTGACTTGCCAAGAGCACCGCCTCGCGGGCGCGACGCATGGGCTCGCGAACCGTGCTCAAGCGTGCGGCCGTGGTTGCGTCAACCGTTCTCAGAACCGTCTGAAGTCGATCCAACGCTTCCGTCAGGGGCTGTGCCGCTTCGGGTGCCAACTGGGTCAACAGTTGGGCCAGTTCGGCGCTCAACTCGTTGTTGGCAGTGGGAGGCGCGGGCGCTCGGTTAGGCGTCATGGATGCGATGGCAAGGCAGCCGTTGAGTTTCGGCGGGGGCTCAGAGGGCGTCCACCCCGGGAGCGAGGGGTTTTGATAATGGGGGCATGTATCAATTCGTTGCTCCCAGCCTGGGTTGGTTTGCATGCTGCCTGTTGGCGGTATCACTCACCGGCTGTACGCCGACCGACAACTGGCGAGACCTGTCCTGGGCGGATGGGCAAGTTGCTGCGCGCTTCCCATGCAAGCCAACTGTGTTCGAGCATGCGCAGGGCACTTTGGTGCAGTGCATCCACCGCGGAGTGAGTTACGCCCTGGCTTGGCAGCGGATGAGCCGCCCAGAAGACGCACGCAACAGCATGCGTGACGCGGTGGCGCGGTTCGAGCAGAGAACTGGCGCTGCTGCTGCCCGGATGCCCGGCAGGCTGCCCTTGGGCGCGTTGGAGTGGCCCGAGTCGGGACACTACGCGCTTTACAGCGCCAGTGAGGCCATCCACTTGCAGGTTTGGGTGCGCGGGCTCACCGTGTACCAAGCCACCGCTCTCGGCCCCGCTGACGCCAATGCTGTTGCAGAAGGCGTCGCGGAACTCTTCATCGCTGGTGTCAGGAGTACTCCATGACGACGGTTGGACCGCAGTCTGTGTTTTTCGCGCTGGTGGCCCATGCGCCCCTGGCTTCGTCATTGAGGTCGGTCGCTTTGCATGTTCACCCAGACTGTTCAGACGACCTGTTGGCGGTGGATGTCTTGCCCAACTGGTCGGCCGAGCAGGTGGTTGAGGCCCTAACGGCGGTGAGCGAGGCAGCATCTGGCCGGCCACTGCTGGTTTTGGTTGACGTCTTTGGCGCGACCCCGGCCAATGGTGCCGGCCGCTTCGTGGTTGGCAGGCCAGACGCCGCTGCTGTTGCTGGGGTGAACGTCCCGATGCTGTGGCGGGCGCTTGGCTATCGCCATCTGCCCTTGCGCGAGGTTGAGGCCTTGTGCATGCAGGGGGGGGCGATGGGCCTAAGGATCCTGGCGGCGGCAGATTAAGCTGCGTCCATGCGCAAGTCCACTTTGACCATCTCCAACAAGCTCGGGCTGCATGCGCGTGCCTCGGCCAAACTCACCAAATTGGCCGGCGGGTACGCTTGTGAGGTGCACCTGACGCGCAATGGCCGGCGGGTTAACGCCAAGAGCATCATGGGCGTGATGATGCTGGCTGCCGGCATGGGCTCTGCGGTGGAACTGGAAACCGATGGGGCAGACCAAGACGCAGCCCACGAGGCCATCACTGCCTTGGTGAATGACAAGTTCGGGGAAGGGGCGTGATCGATCGCGCTCAGTACCGATCCTAGGAATTGACTAAGGCTTGGCGAGGTGTGGGGCGGGCAATACTCGTGGCTCGTGCGTCGCCTTGGTTGGGTGTAGATGCGAGGTGAGTGTGAGCTTTCAAGTCTTTGGCATCGCGGTTTCTCAGGGCGTCGCCATCGGGCGAGCCGTTCTGGTGGGGGCGGGCCGTGTAGACGTCGCCCACTACTTTGTCGATCCGGTCCAAGTCGCCGCTGAGGTCCAGCGCTGTCAGTCGGCCTGTGCGCGGGTGGCGGACGAGTTGGTCACGCTGCGTGACGAGTTGCCCAGTGATGCGCCGCCTGAGCTGGCGGCCTTGTTGGACGTGCACTTGATGTTGGTGCGAGACGAGGCATTTGTCGGCGGGGCCATGCAGTGGATCGTCGAGCGCCGTTACAACGCTGAGTGGGCGTTGGCTGCCCAAATGGAGACCTTGGGCAGGCAATTCGACGACATGGAAGACGAGTACTTGCGGGAACGCAAGTCGGACTTGGAGCAGGTCGTCGAACGCATCTTGACGGCGCTCAACAGGGAGGCGCAGGGGGTCGATTTCGAAGCGGGCCACGCTGCCCCACGAGACTTCGCCGGAGACGATCCGCTACTGCTGGTGGCGGCCGACATCGCTCCGGCGGACTTGATCGGATTTCGGAAAGGCGTCTTTCAGGGTTTCATCACCGACATCGGTGGCCGCACCTCGCACACCGCCATCGTGGCGCGGAGCATGAACATCCCGGCCGTGGTCGGCGCGCGCGAGGCAAGCCGCCTCATCCGGCAAGACGACTGGGTGATCATCGACGGCGATGCTGGCATCGCCATCGTGGATCCTTCGCCGATCGTGTTGGATGAGTACCGTTTCCGTCAGCGTCAAGCTGACTTGGAACGCGAGCGTTTGAGCTTGTGGCGGCATCGTCCCGCCGTCACCTTGGACGGACAAGTCATCGAAATGCTGGCCAATATTGAACTGCCGGATGACGCAGAGGCGGCCGTGGCGAGCGGGGCGGAGGGGGTCGGACTGTTCCGTACCGAGTTCTTGTTCATGAACCGAGGTGGCAAGCTCCCCTCTGAAGAAGAGCAGTACCAAGCCTACAGGCGTGCCTTGGAGCACCTCCAGGGGCGTCCACTGACTATCAGGACGGTCGATGTGGGCGCGGACAAGCCGCTAGATCGCGCCGCGGATGCTCGGCACGACAACATCTTGAACCCTGCGCTCGGTTTGCGCGCCATCCGCTGGAGCTTGTCCGAACCTTTGATGTTGCGTCAGCAGCTTCGTGCCGTGCACCGGGCTGCGGCGCACGGTCCCGTCAAGCTCTTGATCCCCATGGTGGCGCACCTCCCTGAGTTGCTGGCCGTCAGAGCGGCCCTCGACCAGGTTCGCGCGCAATGGAGCATTGAACTAGACGGGCCGTGGCACCCTGTTGAGCTGGGCATCATGGTTGAAATCCCGGCCACAGCACTGATCTTGGAGCGCATGTTGCCGCACGTGGACTTTGTGTCGATCGGCACCAACGACCTGATTCAGTACACGCTGGCCATCGACCGAGCGGATGAATCGGTGGCGCATCTGTACGATCCTTGGCATCCTGCCGTGCTACACCTGATTGGTCGCGTCATTCAGCAAGCGCGGGCCGCTGGCAAGTCCGTCAGCGTGTGCGGGGAAATGGCCGGCGATCTGTCGTTCACGGAACTGTTGGTCGGATTGGGGCTGCGCAGCTTCAGCATGAATCCACCGCAGATCACTCGGGTGAAACAGCGGATCTTGAGGGCGGATGCGACGAAGTTGGCACAAGCGGCACTCGAAGTGCTGGGTAGCGACAACCCCCACGACAAGGCTCGCCAGCTAAGACTGCTGTGATGGGTTGCTATGCGGTCGGTTGCAAAGCCTTGATTTCAAAGCCCTTTCGCTCTGAGCGGGAGGGCTTTTGAACTTTTTTGCAGGAAGTGCTTGCAAAGTTCTTCGGGTATGTCCTATGATGGCGGGCTCCGCTGCTGATGAGCAGCTCGCTGAAGCGAGTGGCTGGCAGGTGGCGGAGGGCGAGACGGCCGGTGCTTTAGGGTGTTGGCTGGCCTTGACGAGAAAGAGAACGAGCTGCGAGCGGCGACTTCAAAAAATTTCTTCGAAAGGTGTTGACAGTCGCTTCAAAACGCTGCAATAATTCGCTTCTGCGCTGCTGACAACAGACAGCGCAACGCAAGAAAGT
>NZ_SACM01000002.1 GCF_004004565.1 Inhella crocodyli | reverse complement strand
CCTTCTTCGCAGCGGGCTTGGCGGCCGGCTTGGCAGCAGCCTTCTTCGCAGCGGGCTTGGCGGCCGGCTTGGCAGCAGCCTTCTTCGCAGCGGGCTTGGCGGCCGGCTTGGCAGCAGCCTTCTTCGCAGCGGGCTTGGCGGCCGGCTTGGCAGCAGCCTTCTTCGCGGCGGGCTTGGCGGCCGGCTTGGCAGCAGCCTTCTTTGCGGCGGGCTTGGCGGCCGGCTTGGCGGCGGCCTTCTTGGCCGGAGCGGCCTTCTTGGCCGGGGCGGCCTTCTTCGTTGCAGTTGCCATGGTTATCTCCTTGATCAAGGGAAGAACACCGTCCGCCTACAACCGTATTGCGGCGGTACGGTCATTCACTGCACGCCCGCCAGCACCCGGGTGCTGGCGCTTGCGCAATGAATTTCGAAGGCCGCTGGCACTCCAGGTTCTGCGCCTGAATGCCACCAGCGACCGTTGTTTGCATCACCAACCTCGTCGTCAGATCAACCCGGCCCCTGCCTCGGGCCCGCTCATCAATCCCAGCTCAGTGCCCCACCGCTCTGGTATTCGATGACCCGGGTTTCGAAGAAGTTGCGTTCCTTCTTCAGGTCGATCATTTCGCTCATCCAAGGGAAAGGGTTTTCCTCGTTCGGGAACAAGGGATCCAATCCAATCTGCACCGCACGGCGGTTGGCGATGTAGCGCAGGTAACCCTTGAACATCGCGGCATTCAATCCCAAGACACCACGGGGCATGGTGTCCTCGGCGTAGCGGTACTCCAGCTCCACGGCCTTCAAGAACAAGGCCTTGATTTCCGCCTTGAACTCGGCCGTCCAGAGATGGGGGTTTTCCATCTTCAACGCGTTGATCAGGTCGATGCCGAAATTGCAGTGCATCGATTCATCGCGCAGGATGTACTGGTACTGCTCGGCCGCGCCCGTCATCTTGTTTTGGCGACCCATCGCCAAAATCTGCGTGAACCCAACGTAGAAGAACAGGCCCTCCATCAAGCACGCGAAGACGATCAGGCTCTTGAGCAAGGTCTGGTCGGCCTGCGGCGTGCCCGTCTTGAAGGCGGGGTCCATGATCGCCTCGATGAAGGGGATCAGGAACTCGTCCTTGTCGCGGATCGAGGGCACCTCGTTGTAGGCGTTGAAGATTTCGCCCTCGTCCAGGCCCAGCGACTCCACGATGTACTGGTAGGCGTGGGTGTGGATCGCCTCTTCAAATGCCTGCCGCAGCAAAAACTGGCGGCATTCGGGCGCCGTGATGTGCCGGTAGGTGCCCAACACGATGTTGTTGGCGGCCAGCGAATCGGCGGTCACGAAGAAACCGAGGTTGCGCTTGATGATGCGGCGCTCGTCGTCCGTCAAACCGTTCGGATCTTTCCAGAGCGCGATGTCGCGGCTCATGTTCACTTCCTGCGGCATCCAATGGTTGGCGCAGGTGGCGAGGTACTTTTCCCAAGCCCACTTGTACTTGAAGGGCACCAATTGGTTGACGTCGGTCTTCGCATTGATGATGCGTTTGTCCGCGACGTTCACGCGGTGCGCCGTGTCGGAACCGTGGGAAGGGGTGACGCTGGCGCCGACCGGGGCATGGCCGGTCATCGAGCCCGAGGGCGGTGCAGCAAAAGGATTGCTGGTTTTGGCTTCGTCTTCCCAATGCAACATGGGCGTTCCTCTTCTTGCAAATTATCAAATCACTGTTCGCAAATCACCAAGCGATTTCTTGCGAACGTTCGTGACGCGTTTGGAATTCCGTTGCTCGATTGCATCGAAACCCTTGAACGTTTAAATACTCGAACGTTTAAACGTTCAATCTTTCGATCAAACCGACCCGAAACATCGAACCCAGAAGGCCTGCAGCAGGCCCTTGGCGGCCACGTCAGCACCGCAACTCGCCCGGCCACGAAGGCCGGGCGAACCCGAGCTCAAGGCGCTTATTGGCAGGCCTCGCAATCGGGGTTGTCGATGCTGCAGAACTTCATGTCCGTGGCGGGCAGCTCGGGCTCGGCGGCCATGGCCGGCGCCGCCACAGCAGCCAAGGGCGTGGCCGACACCGCGTTGAGCTGGCCGGCCTTCGACACGGTGCTCTTCTCGGCGTGGGTGGCGCCCACGGTGCGCAGGTAGTAGGTGGTTTTCAGACCGCGCGTCCACGCCAGCTTGTAGGTTTCGTCGAGCTTGCGGCCCGAGGCGCCGGCCATGTAGATGTTCAGGCTCTGCGCCTGGTCGATCCATTTCTGGCGACGGGCGCCGGCTTCGATCAGCCACACAGTTTCGATCTCGAAGGCGGTGGCGTAGAGGTTCTTCAGCTCTTCGGGCACGCGATCGATGCGGCGCAGCGAGCCGTCAAAGTGCTTGAGGTCCATGACCATGACCTCGTCCCACAGGCCGAGCTTCTTCAGGTCGCGCACCAGGTACTCGTTGACCACGGTGAACTCGCCCGACAGGTTCGACTTGACCGAGATGTTGCCGAAGCTCGGCTCGATCGAGGCGTCCACGCCAATGATGTTCGAGATGGTGGCGGTGGGGGCGATGGCCACGCAGTTGCTGTTGCGCATGCCGTGTTGGGCGATGCGTTCGCGCAGCGAGTCCCAGTTCAGGGTGGCACTGCGGTCGACGTCGACGTGACCACCGCGGGCTTCTTCCAACAGCTTCAGGGTGTCCAGCGGCAGGATGCCACGGTCCCACAGCGAACCCTTGTAGGTGCTGTAGCGACCGCGCTCTTCGGCCAATTCGGTGCTGGCCCAGTAGGCGTTGAAGCAGATCGCTTCCATCGAGCGATCGGCGAAGTCCACGGCCTCTTGGCTGGCGTAGGGGATGCGCAGTTGGTACAGCGCGTCCTGGAAGCCCATGATGCCCAGGCCGACCGGGCGGTGGCGCAGGTTGCTGTCGCGGGCCTTCTTGACGGCGTAGTAGTTGATGTCGATGACGTTGTCGAGCATGCGCATGGCCACGCGCACGGTGCGGCGCACCTTCTCGTGGTCGATCTGACCGTCCTTCAAGTGCTGGGCCAGGTTGACCGAGCCCAGGTTGCAGACGGCGATCTCGCTGTCGTTGGTGTTCAGCGTGATCTCGGTGCACAGGTTGCTGCTGTGCACCACGCCGGCGTGCTGCTGCGGGCTGCGCACGTTGCAGGCGTCCTTGAAAGTGATCCAAGGGTGGCCGGTTTCGAACAGCATCGTGAGCATCTTGCGCCACAGGTCGCGCGCAGCCACCTTCTTGTAGGGCTTGATCTCGCCGCGGGCAGCGCGCTCTTCATACGCCACGTAGGCCTTCTCGAAGTCGGCCCCGAACAGGTCGTGCAGGTCGGGCGTGGTGCTGGGGCTGAAGAGGCTCCAGTCCTTGCCTTCGATCACGCGCTTCATGAACAGGTCGGGAATCCAGTTCGCCGTGTTCATGTCGTGGGTGCGACGGCGGTCGTCGCCGGTGTTCTTGCGCAGCTCCAGGAACTCTTCGATGTCCAGGTGCCAAGTTTCCAAGTAGGCGCAGACGGCGCCCTTGCGCTTGCCGCCTTGGTTCACCGCCACGGCGGTGTCGTTCACCACCTTGAGGAAGGGCACGACGCCCTGGCTTTCGCCGTTGGTACCCTTGATGTGGCTGCCCAGCGCGCGCACCGGGGTCCAGTCGTTGCCCAAGCCGCCGGCGTACTTGCTCAGCAGCGCGTTTTCCTTGATGGCCTCGTAGATGCCGTCGAGGTCGTCGGCCACGGTGGTCAGGTAGCAGCTGGACAGCTGCGAACGCAGGGTGCCGCTGTTGAACAGCGTGGGCGTGCTGCTCATGAAGTCAAAGCTCGACAGGACTTCGTAGAACTCGATGGCGCGGGCTTCGCGGTCGATCTCGTTCAACGCCAGGCCCATGGCCACGCGCATGAAGAAGGCCTGCGGCATTTCGATGCGGGTC
The DNA here is from genome assembly GCF_004004565.1 of Inhella crocodyli. Taxonomy (GTDB): domain Bacteria; phylum Pseudomonadota; class Gammaproteobacteria; order Burkholderiales; family Burkholderiaceae_C; genus Inhella; species Inhella crocodyli. Next base: position 580,509 of record NZ_SACM01000002.1, on the reverse strand, counting down.
TTCTTGATGTGCAGGAAGTAGCGGTCGTACAGGGTCTGCAGGCCGAGGTAGTCGAAGGCCAAATCGCGCTCGCTCTTCAAAGCGGCGGCCAGCTTGGCCAGGTCGTACTGGGCCAGACGGGGGTCGAGCAGCTCGGCGTCGACGCCCTTCTTGATGAACTTCGGGAAGTACTCGAGGTAGGCGGCACCGGCCTCGGCTTGCGTGACTTCGCGGCCCAGGATCTCCTTGCGGATCGTGTGCATCAGCAAGCGGGCGGTGGCGCGGGTGTAACCCGGCTCCTTCTCGATCATCGTGCGCGCCGACAAGATGGCGGCCTTGTAGACCTCGTCCAGGGGCACGCCGTCGTACAGGTTGCGCTGGGTTTCGGCCAGGATCGGCTCGGGCCGGACTTCCGCGCCCAGGCCGGCGCACGCCGCCGCGATCACGCCCTGCAGCGCGGCCAGGTCCAGCGGACGGCGTTGGCCGTTGTCGGTGACGTAGAGCTCGGCGGCGGCCGGCGCCGCGACCGGCGCCTCGCCCTTGGCCGCGCGCTCGGCGCTGCGACGCTCGCGGTACAGCACGTAGGCGCGCGCGATCTCGTGGTGGCCCCCGCGCATCAGCGCCAGCTCCACGTTGTCTTGCACGTCTTCGATGTGGAAGGTGCCACCGCCCGGGCGCGAACGCAGCAGGGCGCGCACCACCGCCTCGGTCAGGCCGTCGACCGTCTCGCGCACGCTGGCCGACGCCGCACCTTGCGCCCCATGCACCGCCAAGAAGGCCTTCATCAGCGCCACCGCGATCTTGCTCGGCTCGAACGAAACCACCGCGCCGTTGCGGCGAATGATTTGGTAGGCCGTGTAGGCGCTGGGCGTGCTCGCCACGTCGGCGGCATGCGGAGCCAGGCGCGGGGCATCGGCGGTGCTGCTGTGGATGCTGTGCATGGAAATTCCTCGAAAAAGGGGCAACAACGGGCGCGCCATGGGCGACACCCGACGGAAAGAACGAAGGAGCGTTGAACGGGAGACGGCAGTCGGGCCCCAAACCACCTCAAGAGGGGCCCATGGCGGGCCGCCGGGGCGCCTGGCCAAGGGGTCCTGCCGGCGGCAGAACCCTTCGGCGGGCTGCTGCTCGTCGAGAGGGTGTCAGGATAGCACAGCCACTATATCTAGTGCCCCCAGCCCCCTCAACCACTATCCCTAGCGTGCTTGCCCGCTTGACAGCGGCCGAATTCATGGCCTGCCACACCACGCAAAACCGCCCGAAATCGCGCCAGCACGCGCGCCACGGCGCTTTTGGCCGGGCGAGCACGATTTCACGGGCCCGGCGAGCCCAATCTCCCCCGGCGGGCCCGGAAAATCAAGCCGTTGGCACATCCGGGAAGCGGGCGGGCGACCAACGGAGCTGGCGCCTCAAGCCCACCCAATCGAAGCCTGGGCCGGGGTCGCGCTTGCGATCGGGGGCGATGTGCTCGTGCCCGGTCACTGCCCGCAAAGGCAGCACCTGTCGCAAGGCCTTGAGCAATTGCGTCAACACCCCATACTGCCGCCGCTCGAAGGTCCGCCCCTCCAGGCCCTCGAGTTCAATGCCCACCGAGAAGTCGTTGCAGGCCGGCCGACCTTGGAACGTGGACACCCCGGCGTGCCAGGCCCGGCGGTGCACCGGCACGAACTGCACGCACTCCCCGTCGCGCCGAATGAAGAAGTGCGCCGACACCGTCAAGCCGGCCAGCGCCGCCAGTTGGGGATCCCGTGTGGTGTCCAGGCGGTTCAGGAACAGGTCCTCCACCTCGGGACCGCCGTAGCAGCCGGGCGGCAGGCTGATGGAGTGCAGCACCACCAGGTCCACGGCCAGGCCGGCAGGGCGCTCGCCCTGGTTGGGCGACGGGCTGCGCCGCGCTGGCCGCCACCACCCCTCGTCCCAAGCCACCGGGACCTTACGACGCGGCTCAGGCACCACCATCGCCTTCGGGGCCGCCGATGCCCAAGCGGGCCATCCGGTAGCGCATCTGCCGCAGGGACAGCCCCAGGCTGGCGCCCGCGGCCGTTCGGTTGTAGCGGTGCGCCGCCAGCGCCCGCTCGAGCACCACCCGCTCCACCCGGTCCAGGTAGGCGGCCAGGTCGTCGGGCAGCGGGCCTTCGGCCAAGGGCGTGGGCGCCGTCACGGGCTCGGCCTCGCGCTCGACGGGCAGGGCCAAACCCTGGGCGTCGGGCAGGTCGAGGTCCTCGGCCTCCAACAACTGCCCCCCACTCAGCGCCAAGGCGCGGTGCAGCACGTTCTCCAACTCCCGAACGTTGCCAGGGAAGGGGTAGGCCCGCAGCCGCTGCAGGGCCGAGGCACTCAAGCTGGGCGCGGGCACCACGCCAGCGTCGGCGGCGATGCGCTGCAGCAAGGCCTGGGCGATGTCGTCCAGGTCCTGCAGGCGCTCGCGCAACGGCGGCACACGGATCTGGATGACGTTGAGGCGGTAGAAAAGGTCCTGCCGGAAGCGACCGGCAGTCACTTCGGCCGCCAGGTCCTTGTGCGTGGCACTGACCAGGCGCAGGTTGACCGGGGTCTCGGCCACAGCACCGACCGGCCGCACGGCGCGCTCTTGGATGGCACGCAGCAGCTTGCTTTGCATGGCCAGGGGCAGGTCGCCGATTTCGTCCAAGAACAGCGTGCCGCCCTGCGCCGCTTGGAAGAAGCCCTCGCGGTCTTCCGCCGCACCGGTGAAGGCACCCTTGCGGTAGCCAAAGAACTCGGCCTCCAGCAGATGCTCGGGGATCGCCCCGCAGTTCACCGCCACGAAGGGCAGCCCGGCACGGGGTCCTTGGCCGTGGATGGCGCGGGCCACCAACTCCTTGCCCGTGCCACTTTCGCCTTGCAACAGCACGGGCGCCATGGAACGCGACACCTTGTCGATGAGCGCACGCACCTGGTGCATGACCTCGCTCTCGCCGGCCAGTCGCCCCAGGGCCTCGCTGCGCACCAGCGGCGCGCTGGCCGCCGCCTCGCGCCGGCTCCGTTGCGCATCCCGGCCCGTTGCGCTGGCCACCACGCTGCGGAACTGCCGCAGGTCCACGGGCTTGGTGAGGTAGTCGAAGGCCCCCGCCTTGAGGGCCTCGACGGCGTTCTCGGCCGAGCCGTGCGCAGTGATGACCACGACCCGTTCGGGCCGCTGCGCGCGTTCCAGCCAGGCCAGCACGTCCAGCCCCGAGCCGTCGGGCAAGCGCATGTCGCTGATCACCGCCGTGAAGCGCTCTTGCTCCAGCAAGGCCAGGGCCTCCGAAACCGTGCCCGCACTGACTAGGTTGTAGCCCTCGCGCAGCAAGGTCATCTCGTACAGCGTGCGCAGATCGGGCTCGTCGTCGATGACGAGCAGTCGGTCGGAAGGGGTGGTCGCCATGGTCAGTGCGATTCTGCGTTCAAGGCGGGCAGTCCCCGCAGCGTGACGACGAAGGCCACTGCTGGCGTGCCTTGCACCAGGCGTGCTTGGTAGTCGATCCGCGCACCGTAGCGTTCGCACAGCTCACGGCAAATCGTCAAGCCGAGCCCCGAGCCGCGGCTCCGGGACGAAAAGAAGGGCTCGAACATGTGCCGCTCGACCTCGGGCGACATCGGCGGCCCCGGGTTGACCACGGCCAAGCGGACCTGGCGTTCGTCCAACGTGTCGAGCGTCACCTGCAGCCACGCGGGCGGGGCATCCTGGGCGTGGCGCCAACCGTTGTCGAGCAGGTTGATCAGCACCCGGCGCAGGTGCTCGGCGTCGAACTGAACGGCGCCCACCGCCGGGTCCAGGGCAAGTGCCACGGTCTCGCCGGTCCCTTTGGGCTGCGTTCGCAGCCAGTCGTCGCACACCTCCTGCACCAAGGCCTTGGCGTCCAGGCGGGCCGACTCGACCGGCAAGGGCGCCGCGAGCAGGGCCACCTCGTCGACGATGCGCTGCAAGCGCTTGACGTTGCTGTCCACCATGGCGGCCAGGCGCTGCGCACCAACGTCCGCCTGCAAGTCTTCGGCCAGCAGCGCGTTGGCCTGGGAAATCGCCGACAGCGGGTTGCGAATCTCGTGGGCGATGCTGGCCGACATGCGGCCCATGGCCGCCAACTTTTCTTGCTGGGCACGGGCCACGAGCGTGGCCTGGTCTTCCATCAGCAGCAGACAGAGGTCTTCCGCCCCATCCGCCTCGGCGCTGCGGATGAAGCGCAGCCGCGTGCGCAATCGGCGCGACGGGGCCTCGGGCCAATGCAGCACCACATTGGCGCGCTCCAAGCCCTGCGGCCCCTGACGCCAAGCCCGGTCCACCGCGTCCTGCAATTCGGACCAAGCCGGCACGCCACGCAAGGGGAAGGTGACGGCCTCGACCGGCTGCCGGTCGCCCAAGAGCGCGCGCGCCGCCGGGTTGGCCGCGCGCACCAAGCCGTCGCGGTCCAGCACCAAGACGCCCTCGCGAAGCTCGTCGATGACCAATTGGTTCAAGGCCGACTGCTGCCGCGCGTACGCCCGGCTGCCTTGGGCCGCCCGTTGCTCGCCGGCCAAGCGTTCGGCCAATTCGGCCGCCAGCAAGGCCACGGCGAAGTAGCCCAAACCCGCCAAACCCGACCCGGTCCAACGCACCGACCAATCCGGCGCGGCCAAGCCCACCCAAACGGCCCCGCCCAGCAAGCCGAGCGAGGCCAAGGACGCCGCGGCCAAGGCCATGCGGCGCGGCGCCAGCACCCCGCTCATCAGCACCGGCAGGATGTAAAGGGCCGCGAAGGGCACCGAAGAGCTCGGGTCCAAAACCTGCAACAGGCTGAACACCACCACGTCCACGCCGATGTTGGCCCACCAACGCCAGCCGCGCAGCCCCGACAGGCTGGCGCGGTTGGTGCCGCGCAGGAACTGCGGCCACATCACCGGCAGCAGGGTCACCCCGGTGTACACCGCGCACAGCAGCAGCACCTCCCATTTGAGGTTGCTGACCATCGCCTGCACCAGGCCCTGCGAGCCCAGCAGCGCCAAGGCCAGCACCGCCCGCGCGCGAACGAACCCGCGCACCAAGCGCATGAAACCGTCGTTGGCGTCGGCCCGGCGCGGCCGCAGGAACAAGAGCCGCGTCAGCAGGGGCGCGCTCACGGTCACGGAGTGCCGGACTCGTGCGCGGCGCGATGTTCGGCGCTGCAGAACGCCCCGCCCCGCCCCGGCCAAGACTGGCTCTGTGGCACGTGCACCCCGCAATGCGGACAGCGCATCATGGGCTCGCGCCCTTCAGGCGTCGGTGGCGGCGCCGCGGGTGGCGCGTCGCGCCTGGCCCCGCGCCGGCCCCACCAGGCAAGCACCAACAACAGCACCAGCAGCAACAACACCACACGCAGCAAGCGACCCCCTCAGACCGTCCGGCCCAGCAGCACCTGGAGCACGAAGCGCGACCCCGCGTAAGACAGCAACAGCAGCGCGCTGCCCACGTACAACCAGCGGGCCGCTTGGCGACCCCGCCATCCCAGGCGCCAGCGGCCCAGCCACAGGCCGGCCAGCACCGACCAGGAGAGCACCGCGAACACCGTCTTGTGGTCCCACTGCCACTTCGCACTGAACCCGGCGCCCAGCACCAAGGCCGCCCCCAGGACCAGCACACTGGCGGCCACGAACTGGAAGGTCAGGCGCTCCAAGCGCAGCAGGGGCAGACCCGGCGACGCCGCCGTGGCGGCGTCGCGCAGGTGTCGCTCCGCCCGCTGCATCAACCAGGCGTGCAAGACCGCCGTGCCCACCAAGCCGTACGAGGCCAGGCCCAACGCCCAGTGGACCGGCGCCCAGGGCGAACTGGCGTGGTGGGCCTGACCGGGCAGGGCCCAGGCCAAGGCCACGCCAAGGCCAGCGGCCAACGCCATGGGGCGCCGCAAGGCCGCCAACGGCAGCCAGCGCCCCTCCAGCATCGCCACGGTCAAGACCAACCAAACCGTCAGCGACAGCGCGGGCCCGACGCCGAAGCGCGCGCCGGGCGCACTGGCCCCCACCCCCCCGATGTCAACGACCAAGGCCGCTGCCTGCCAAGCCCAGCCGGCCCACAGCCAGGGCATGCCCTGCGGGTTCCGACCGCGCCACGCCGCGGCGGCGTAGGCCAAAAGGGCCACTGCGCTGCAAAGGGTGAGGATCAAGGTGGGGTGACGACGGCGCGCTCACTAAAATCGATCGATCTAGTTTACGGGTGCCCTCCTGGGAAGGCGGGCGCCGACACCCCCGATGGCTTCCACCCTTGCCGATCGCCTGAGCCGGCTGGTCAAGACGATGCGCGGCCAAGCGCGCATCACCGAGGACAACGTCCAGGAGATGCTGCGCGAAGTGCGCATGGCACTGCTCGAGGCCGACGTCGCCTTGCCCGTGGTGCGGGATTTCATCCAGCGCGTCAAGGACAAGGCCTTGGGCCAGGAGGTGGTGGGCTCGCTCACGCCGGGCCAGGCTCTCGTGGGCCTGGTGCACAAGGAACTCGCCGCGACGATGGGCGAAGGCGTGGCCGACCTCAACCTGGCCACGCAGCCACCGGCGGTCATCCTGATGGCTGGTTTGCAAGGGGCCGGCAAGACCACCACGACGGCCAAGCTGGCCAAGCACCTCATCGAGAAGCGCAAGAAGAAGGTGCTGACCGTGTCGGGCGACGTCTACCGCCCCGCGGCCATCGAGCAGCTCAAAACGGTCACGGCCCAGGCCGGCGCGGAGTGGTTCCCGTCCACGCCCGACCAGAAGCCGCTGGACATCGCCCGCGCCGCCATCGACCACGCCCGCCGTCACTACTTCGACGTGCTTCTGGTCGACACCGCCGGCCGCCTGGCCATCGACGAGGTGCTGATGGCCGAGATCCAGGCCCTGCACGCGGAGTTGAAGCCCGTCGAGACCCTGTTCGTTGTCGACGCCATGCAAGGCCAGGACGCGATCAACACGGCCAAGGCTTTCAAGGCGGCCCTGCCCCTCACGGGCGTGGTGCTGACCAAGCTGGACGGCGACTCGCGCGGCGGCGCGGCCTTGTCCGTGCGGGCCATCACCGGCGTGCCGATCAAGTTCGCTGGCGTGAGCGAAAAGATCGACGGCCTGGAAGCCTTCGACGGCGAACGCCACGCCGGCCGGGTGCTGGGCATGGGCGACATCGTGGCCCTCGTCGAGGAGGTCACGAAGAGCGTCGACCTGGATTCCGCCAAGCAACTGGCCGACAAGCTCAAGGCGGGCGATGCCTTCACGCTCGACGACTTCTTGATGCAGTTGTCCCAGATGCAGAAGATGGGCGGCCTGTCGAGCTTGATGGACAAGCTGCCCGCCCAACTGGCGGCCAAAGCCGGCGCCGACCAGATGGACCGCGCCGAGCGCGACATGCGGCGCATGCGCGGCATCATCCACTCGATGACCCCCCTGGAGCGCCGCAAGCCCGAGCTCATCAAGGCCACGCGCAAGAAGCGCATCGCCGGGGGCGCTGGGGTCCACGTTCAAGAAGTGAACCGGCTCCTGAACCAGTTCGAGCAGATGCGCGACATGATGAAGAAGATGCGCGGCGGCGGGCTGATGAAGATGATGAAGCGCATGGGCGGCATGAAGGGCGGGCTGCCGGGCTTCTGACGGACACGAGCGCTCACGCTCGCTTACGTCGCGCGACGCGGCACCGGCGCAGACTGCGCGGATGCCGCCCTTCAGCCCCACCGCCCCCGCGTTCGACACGCCTTTCGCCCACTGGTGGCGCCACACCCCCTGGGTCCGTTGGTGGCAGCAGCGGCGCGACCCCAACGCCGAGGCCCGCCTGTTCCCCGAGCACCGGGCCCACCGGGCCGAAGACACGGTGGCCGCCTGGCCCCCGGAGGTCACCCGGGTGCTCGGACGCACCGAGCGCACCGTCCACACCGCGCTGGTGGCGGCCCTGCCCGAACACTGGGTGTGGCCGCAGGTGCCCCTGTCGCGGCTGGTGCGCGTGCCGGCGCGCCGGTCTTACACCGAGTGGATGGCGCGCATCGGCTACCTGAGCGCCGATTTCGCCGTTTGCGACCTCGCCAGCCGCGTCGTGGCCGTGGTGTTGATGCCCCCGGAGGGGTTGAGCGCACGCGCGCTGCGTCGCCGGGATCGCCTGTGCCGCGTCGTTCAGGCCGCGGGCGTGCCAGTCATCGAGTGGGACGTCGAACGCTTCACCAGCACCGCCACGGTGCGGGCTGCCATCAACTCAGCAAGGCCTGCGCAAACTCTCTTGCGTTGAAGGTCTGCAGGTCCTCGAGCTTCTCGCCCACGCCGATGAAGTAAACCGGCACGGGGCGCTCGCGCGCGATCGCCGCCAGCACGCCGCCCTTGGCCGTGCCGTCCAGCTTGGTCACCACCAAGCCGGTGAGCTTGAGCGCGTCGTCGAAGGCGCGGACCTGGGCCAAGGCGTTTTGACCGGTGTTGCCGTCCACCACCAGCAGCACCTCGTGGGGTGCGTCGGCCTGGGCTTTGGCGATCACGCGCTGGATCTTCTTCAGCTCTTCCATCAGGTGCAACTGCGTGGGCAGGCGGCCCGCCGTGTCGGCGATCACCACGTCGACGCCCCGCGCCTTGCCCGCGTTCACCGCATCGAAGCTCACCGCGGCGGGATCGGCCCCCTGCTGGCTGACGAAGTCCACCGAGCCCTTGGCCGCGCCGTCGGCCCGGTGAGCCCAAACGGCCAGTTGCTCGCGGGCGGCGGCACGGAAGGTGTCGGCCGCTGCCAGCAGCACCTTTTGGTCGGCGTCCAACAGGTGCCGGGTCAGCTTGCCGATGCTGGTCGTCTTGCCCGCCCCGTTCACGCCCACCACCATCATGACGGTGGGCAGGTGCCGGCCGACTTCCAGGCCCCGCTCGAGCGGCTTGAGCAACTCCGCCAGCACGTCGGTGAGCAGGCCCTTGACGGCCTGCGGGTCGGTCACCCGCGCCTCACGCACGCGCCGCTTCAACTCGTCCAGCAGGAACTGGGTCGCCTTGACCCCGGTGTCCGCCATCAGCAAGGCCTCTTCGAGTTCCTCGTACAGGGCCTCGTCGATGCTCGTGCGGCTGAACACGCCAGCCAAGCTCAAGCCCGTCTTCTTCAAGCCCTCGCGCAAGCGCGCGATCCACCCCATGCGGGGCGCCGGCGCCGGCTCGGGGGCCACAGCGGCCTGCACGGGTGGCGCTGCGACCTCGGTCGGGATTGCGGCAGCGGGCGTTGGGACTTCCCGATTGGGCATCAGGGCGGCGGCTGCCGTCTCGGCGGCCGCCGCCGGCGCGGGCGTTGCAGCGGCGGGCCCATGCGCAGACCCACTCGGCAGGGCTTCGGCGGGAGCGGAAGGCGGGAGGCCGGGCACGTCGGCGAAGGCGACGGCGGTGAACACCGTGCTCGACGCATCGTCGGCCTCGGTCTTCTTCTTGAAAAAACTGAACATGGAGAGGGCTTGATGCCGCCGTTGGATGTGGCTATACTAGCGGGCTCTTGGCGCTTTAGCTCAGCCGGTTAGAGCGACGGAATCATAATCCGCAGGTCCGGGGTTCGAATCCCTGAAGCGCCACCAAAATCCCCAAAGCCCCGTTGGCCCACGCCCTCGGGGCTTTGTTCCTTGTGCCGAATCGGCACCGATTGCAGCCCCTGGATGAACCCCATGATTCGCTGTGCCTTGATCGCCGCCCTTGCCTTCGCAGGAGCGGCCCACGCCCAAACCCACCGCCCCTTTCCGGCCGACGCCCTGCGCGGCGACCTGCAAGTGCAGGTGGCGCCGTCCGTGCTACTGAACGGCAAACCCGCCCGCCTGGCGCCGGGCAGCCGCATCCGCAACGAGAACAACCTGCTGGTGACGCCGGGCGAAATGACGGCGCAGGGCAAGCGCGTGGTGCATTACACGCAGGAGTCCGACGGCCTGATCAAGGACGTTTGGGTGCTGAACGCCGCCGAAACGGCCAACAAGCGCTGGCCCAAAACGCGCGCCGAAGCCGCCGCTTGGCGCTTCGATGCCGCCACCCAAACTTGGATCAAGCCATGAGCGCGCCGGTGACGACGGGCAAGAAGGTCTACATCAAGACCTTCGGTTGCCAGATGAACGAGTACGACTCGGACAAGATGGCCGACGTGATGCGCCAGGCCGAGGGCTACGAGAAGACCAACGACCCTGAGCAGGCCGACCTGATCCTGTTCAACACCTGCTCGGTGCGCGAAAAGGCGCAAGAGAAGGTCTTCAGCGACCTCGGCCGGGTCAAGCACCTCAAGGCCAAGGGCGTGAAGATCGGCGTGGGCGGCTGCGTGGCCAGCCAAGAAGGCGCGGCCATCATCGAGCGCGCGCCCTACGTCGACGTGGTCTTCGGCCCGCAGACCCTGCACCGCCTGCCGCAGTTGCTGTCGCAACGCAGCGCCCAGGCCCAACCGCAGGTCGACATCTCCTTCCCCGAGATCGAGAAGTTCGACCACCTGCCGCCCGCCAAGGTGGAAGGGCGCAGCGCCTTCGTGTCCATCATGGAAGGCTGCAGCAAGTACTGCAGCTACTGCGTGGTGCCCTACACCCGCGGCGAAGAGGTGAGCCGCCCCTTCGACGACGTGCTGACCGAGATCGCCGGCCTGGCCGACCAGGGCGTGCTCGAAGTGACGTTGCTGGGCCAAAACGTGAATGCCTACCGCGGCGCGATGGGCAACACGGGCGAGATCGCCGACTTCGCCTTGCTGCTGGAGTACGTGGGCGAAATCCCCGGCATCCAGCGCATTCGCTACACCACCAGCCACCCCAACGAGTTCAGCCAGCGCCTGGTCGACGCCTACGCCAAGGTGCCGCAGTTGGTGAACCACCTGCACCTGCCGGTGCAGCACGGCTCCGACCGCATCCTGGCCGCCATGAAGCGCGGCTACAGCGCCATCCAGTTCAAGAGCACGGTGCGCAAGCTGCGCGCCATCCGGCCCGACATCCGCATCGCCTCCGACTTCATCGTGGGCTTCCCCGGTGAAACCGACGAGGACCACGCCAAGACCATGAAGCTGGTCGAAGACGTGGGCTTCGACGCCTCCTTCAGCTTCATCTTCAGCCCGCGCCCGGGCACGCCGGCGGCCAACCTGCCGGACGACACGCCCTACGAGGTCAAGGTGGCCCGCCTGCAGCAGTTGCAAGCCGCCATCGAGGCCCACGCCTGGGACATCAGCCGCACCCTGGTGGGTTCGACGCAGAAGGTCCTGGTCACCGGCCACGCCCGCAAGGACGCAACCGAGCTGATGGGCCGCACCGAGTGCAACCGCATCGTGAACTTCCCGGGTCATGAGCGGCTGATGAACCAGTTGATCGACGTCACCATCACCGACGCCTACCCGCACAGCCTGCGCGGGGCGGTGCCGCTGGTGGAGACCACGAGCGCCTGAGCGCCGTCGGGCGCCTACGATCCCGCGCATGCGTCTTGCCGACCTCATGGGCCCGTTGTTGGCCTTCATCGCCCGCGTCATCACCGGCGCGCAAGGCCACTGGAAGGGCTGCCCGCCGTCGAACGAGCAGCGGATTTACATCGCCAACCACCAGAGCCACTTCGACCTGGTGCTGATCTGGGCCGCCTTGCCGGCCGAGTTGCGCCCCCGCACGCGGGCGATCGCGGCGCGCGACTACTGGACCAAGAGCAAGTTCAAGCAGTGGCTGACGACCGACGTGTTCAACACGGTGTACGTCAGCCGCACGCGGGCCAACCCCGACGAGGACCCCTTGGAGCCCTTGGTCGACGCGCTCAACAACGGCGACTCGTTGCTGATCTTTCCGGAAGGCACGCGCTCGGCCAAGGGCGAGCCCCTGCCCTTCAAGAGCGGCATCTACCACCTGGCCGAGCAGTTCCCGCACGTGCAGATCGTGCCGACCTGGATCGACAACGTGCAGCGGGTGATGCCCAAGGGCGAGGTGGTGCCCGTCCCCATCTTGTGCACGGTCACCTTCGGCACGCCCACCCGCGTGCTGGAGGGCGAAGACAAGAAGGCGTTCTTGGAACGCACCCGCGCTGAAATGATGGCGCTCAAGCCGGGCGGGTGGCGCGCATGATCGACACCATCGTTTCCATGTTCCGCCAGCTCAAGGCGCAGGACGCGGCCACCCACGTGGCCCTGCTGTTCGCGATCTTGTTCGGCCTGCTGCTGGTGGTGACCATCGGCGGCTTGCTCTACCGGCTGAAGCACCCATCCGAAGCCTTGCAGGTCGACCCGCGCAGCGCGCGGGCGCAGTTCAAGCGCGACCTCAACGCCTCCTGGGTGGGCGCGGTGCTGTTTTGGCTGGCTTGGATCAGCGGCCCCGTCGGGGCCACCTTGTTGTGCGGGCTGTTTTCGTTCTTCTGCCTGCGCGAGTTCATCACCCTTCAGCACACCACGCGCAGCGACCACCGGGCGCTGATCGCGGCCTTCTTCTTCGTGCTGCCCGCGCAGTACGTGATCGTTGCCCTGCGGCGCTTCGACCTGTTCACGGTGTTCATCCCGGTCTACGCCTTCCTGGCCATCCCGGTGATCAGCGCCTTGGCCGACGACCCGCGCCGCTTCCTGGAACGCAACGCCAAGATCCAGTGGGGGATCATGGTCTGCGTTTACGGCCTCTCGCACGGTCCGGCGCTGCTGCTGCTGGACTTCCCGCGCTACCAAGGGCGGGGCGCCTTCCTGCTGTTCTTCTTGGTGATGGTCGTTTCGGTCGCGCAGGTGATGCAAGAAGTGGCCAGCCGCACCTTGCGGCGTCGGCCGGTGGCGCGCCGCATCAGCCGCTCGTTCAGCAAGCGGGTGTGGTGGATCGGCTCCCTGTCGGGCGCCATGACCGGCACCCTGCTGTACTGGATGACCCCGTTCAAGGTCGGACAGGCCTTCGTGCTGGCCTTCATCGCGGCCGGCGCGGGCACCCTGGGCGCCTTGGTCATGAAGGCGCTCAAGCGCGAGGCCGGCGTGCACTACTGGGGCAACCGCAGCGCCATCACCGGCGCCATCGGCCTGCTGGACCGCACGGCCGCGCTGTGCTTTGCCGCGCCGATCTTCTTCCACTCGGTGCGCTGGTACTTCCAACTCTGATGGCCGCCCCCGGCTTGCAACGCATCCTGGGCATCGACCCGGGCTTGCAGACGACCGGCTTTGGGGTGATTGACGCCGACGGCCCGCGCCTGGCCTACGTGGCCAGTGGCACCATCAAAACCACCGGCGCCGGCATCCCCGTGGGCGATTTGCCGGGGCGCATCAAGATCCTGTTCGAAGGCGTGCGCGAGGTGGTTCAGACCTACCGCCCAGCGTGCGCGGCGGTCGAGATCGTCTTCGTCAACGTCAACCCGCAAAGCACGCTCTTGCTGGGCCAAGCGCGTGGCGCGGCGCTGGCGGCGCTCACCAGCGAGGGCCTGGCCGTCAGCGAGTACACCGCGCTGCAGATGAAGAAGGCCGTCGTCGGCCACGGCCTGGCCAAAAAGGAGCAGGTTCAGGCCATGGTGCAGCGCCTGCTGCAGCTGCCTGGGGTGCCCGGCAAGGACGCGGCCGACGCGCTGGGGCTGGCCATCATGCACGCGCACGCCAGCGTCAGCTTCGCGGCCATGGCCAGCAAGGGCAGCCTGCTGCGGCGCCAGCACGCGCAGTTCAAGGGCGGCCGGACCTACTGATGCCGGCCACCTTGGGGGCGCTGCTGCGCCAATTCATCGGGCAGCACCGGCGCGCCTACGCGGCGGCGGCACTGATGCTGTTCGCCATCGCCTTGTTGCAGGTGTGGATCCCACGGCACGTGGGCGGCATGGTCGACCGCCTGGTGGCCGGCGGCCTGCGGGGCGACGCGCTGTGGGCGCCGCTGGGCGGATTGCTCGCCGCGGGGCTGGCCGTGTACGGCCTGCGGGTGGGCTGGCGCTTGGTGCTGTTCGGCGCGTCGTTCAAGCTGGGCCAGCAGCTGCGCGTGCAACTGTTCGAGCACCTGGGGCGACAGGCGCCGGCTTACTTTCAAGTGCAGCGGGGCGGCGACCTGATGGCCTTGGCCACCAACGACGTGGACGCGGTGGAGCAGGCCTCGGGCGAGGCCATGCTGGCGGGCTTCGACGGCACGATGACCTTCGTGCTGGTGCTGCTGACCATGGTCGTGGGGATCGACTGGCGCTTGGGCCTGGTGGCCCTGCTGCCCTTTCCCTTCATGGCCTGGGCCTTCTGGGCGATTTCGGAACGGGTGCACCAAGCCTGGGCGCAGTCATTGGACCATTTTTCGGGCATGAGCCGCCAAGCCCAGCAAAGCCTGACGAACTTGCGCACCGTGCGGGCCATGGGCCTGGCCGGCCAAGAAGCGGCGGCCTTCGGCCGCTGGGCCGAGGCCTCGGTGCAGGCCAGCTTCCGGGCCCAGCGCTGGGAAGCCGCGTACGAACCGGCCGTGGGCCTGTCGCTGACCACGGCCACGGTGCTGGCCTTGGGCATGGGCGGTTACCTCGTGGCCCAGGGCGAGTTGAGCGTGGGTCAACTTACCGCCTTCACGATGCTGCTCGGCCACCTCATCTGGCCGATGTTCGCCGCGGGCTGGGTGCTCTCCTTGCTGGAGCGTGGCCGCGCCGCGTGGACGCGCCTGGCCCCGGTGCTGCAGGCGCCCGACACCCTGGTAGACAGCGGCGATCGTGGCCCGGTCGAGCGCGCCCGGCTGCGCGTGTCCGAGCTGCACCTGGGCTACGGCCCCGACGCCCCCGAGGTGCTGCACGGGGTCACTTTGGCGCTCGACCCGGGGCGCGTGCTGGCCGTGGTGGGCCCCACCGGCGCAGGGAAGACCACGCTGCTGCGCGGCCTGCTGCGCCAATGGGCGCCGCGCCAAGGGGCCATCGAGCTCGACGGCGCGCCGCTGGCCGCCTGGCGTCGCGAGGCGCTCAGCGCTGCCATCGCCTGGGTGCCGCAGGAGCCCTTCTTGTTCAGCGCCTCGGTGCGGGACAACATCGCCCTGGCCCGACCCGAAGCGCGGGACGAAGAGGTCGAGGCCGCCGCCCGCCTGGCGGCCTTGCACGAGGACGTGCTGCGCCTGCCCCAGGGCTACGCCACAGTGGTGGGCGAGAAGGGCGTCTCGCTGAGCGGCGGCCAGCGCCAGCGCGTGGCCATCGCCCGCGCGCTGCTCAGCCACGCGCCCTTGCTGCTCTTGGACGATGCGCTATCGGCCGTGGACACCGGCACCGAGTCACAAATCTTGGGCGCCTTGCGGCAGCTTCGCCAGGACCGCCCGGCCTGCGCGCTGCTGGTGGTCACCCACCGGCTGAGTGCGGCCATGGAGGCCGACGAGATCGTCGTGTTGCGCGAGGGCCGCGTGAGCGAGCGTGGGACGCACGCCGAGCTGCTGGCCCTGAACGGCTGGTACGCCACGCAATGGCGCTACCAGCAGCTGGAGGCCTCCCTGGCATGACGCCCTCGAACGCCCGCGACACCGCCCAGTCCAGCGCCGGCGACGCCACGCGCCTGCTGTGGCGCATGGCCTCGCCCGAGCGCCGCACGGTGCTGGTGGGCATCGCCTGGCTGGTGCTGGCCGCGGCGCTCGAGGCCGTGGGGCCCCTGCTGGGCAAGCATTACATCGACCATTACCTGTTGCCCGGCCGCTTTGACGATGTCGCTGGCATGGCGGGGCTGCTGGCCGCGCTGCTGGGGGCGGGCATCACCGCCAGCGTGGTGCGCTATGCGCAACTCACGCGCATGGCGGGCGTGGCGCGCAACGCCGTGCGGCGCCTGCGCGAGCAGGTGTACGCGCACGTGCTCGCGCTGCCCATGCGCTTTTTCGACACGCAAATCACGGGGGCCCTGGTCAGTCGCGTGACCAACGACACCGAGAGCGTGAACCAGCTCTACCGCCAGGTGCTGTACGTGATGCTGGACTCGGGCATCGTGGTGCTCGGCGCACTGGCGGCCATGGCCTACCTGGATTGGCGCCTGATGCTCATCGTGGCCTTGCTGGCGCCGGCCATGGTCGGCATCGTGTGGCTGTACCAACGCCTGTCGGCACCGGCCGTGGCGCAGGCCCGCGCCCTGAAGAGCGACATCAACGCGCAATTGGCCGAGAACCTGGCTGGCATGGCGGTGCTCCAGGCCAGCGGGGCCCTGCCCCGCTTCGGCCGGCGCTTTGCCGGCCACAACGCCCAGCACTACGCGGCGCGCATGCAAGAGCTCAGTGCCAACGCCTGGCTGCTGCGCCCGGCCCTGGACCTGCTCAACGTGCTGTTGATGGTGGCCTTGATCTACGGCTTCGCACGCCGCGAGCTCTCGGGCGTGGAGGTCGGCCTGCTGTACGCCTTCCTGGCCTACCTGGCCCGCGTGGTGGAGCCCCTGATCCAGATCACCATGCAGTTCGGCCAGTTGCAGCAAAGCCTGGTGGCGGCCGCCCGCGTGGGGGTCCTGCTGCAAGAGCCGGCCGAAGCACCGCCGCAAGGGCCCGCGCGCATCGAAGCCGGGGCCTTGCACCTCGACGGCCTGCGCGCCGGCTACGGCGACGGGCCCGACGTGTTGCACCCCTTCGACGTGCGCATCCCGGCGGGGAGCCTCGTGGGTTTGGTGGGCCACACGGGCAGCGGCAAAAGCACCTTGCTGAGCCTGCTGCTGCGCTTTTACCCGCCGCGCGCCGGGCAGGTCTGGGTGGACGGCCAGCCGCTGGCCGATTTGGACGAGGCCGCGCTGCGCCGCGACTTGGCCTTGGTGCCGCAAGAGCCCCAGCTCATGCCGGCCAGCGCCCGCGACAACCTGCGCATGGGGCGCATGGACCTGAGCGACGCCGACCTGGAAGCCGCCGCGCAAGCCGCCCGCCTGCACGACACCTTGGTGGCCCTGCCCCAGGGCTACGACACGCTCTTGGGCGAAGGCGGCGTGCAACTCAGCACCGGTCAGAAGCAGCTGCTGGCCATGGCCCGCGCGCTGGCCGGACGGCCCAAGGTGCTGCTCTTGGACGAGGCCACGGCCAACATCGACAGCGCGACCGAGGCCCGCTTGGGCGAAGCCCTGGCGCAGCTGCGCGGCCGGGTCACCGTGATCGCCGTGGCCCACCGCCTGTCCACGGTTTGCGATGCCGACCGCATCTTGGTGCTGCACCACGGCCGCTTGGTCGAGCAAGGCACCCACGCCGAGCTGATGGCGGTGGACGGCGGCGTCTACCAACGCCTCGTGCAGTTGCAGCAGTTGGAGGACTGACATGCCCGCGTTGCAGTACCTGACCTTCTCGGCCGACGACGACGGTGGCGACCGCGGCTGCTGGGAGGCCATGGCCAGCACGCAGCGCGACCTTGGGGCCGCCGTGCACGCCGAAGTGGCGCAGGTGATGCGCTGGGCCGAGCGCCATGCGCCCGGCCCCCAGGGCCCCGAGGAAGACGGCGGCGTGTGGGACGCCCACACCGACACCCAGGACGAAGGCGATTGGGTGACCGTGACCCTGACGCTCACCGGCCCACTGGCCTGGGGCGAGCGCCTGCTGGCGCACTTCCAACCCGACGACTGAGCGCCGGGCGGCCTCAGCCGCCAAGCAGGCGTTCGGCGATGAGCACGGCGAAGAAGCCGAAGGCCGCGGCCAGGGTCCACATCAGCAGCTTGACGGCCAGGCGCTGCCAGCGTGGGTCGCGCTTGACCCAGGCGGTGACGAGCAGGCCCAGCGCCGTGAGCAGCAGCAGGCCGAAGACGAGGCGAAAACCCAGCATCACGGGCGGCTCACCAGGCCGGGGCCAGTTCGGCGAAACCCGCCGGAGCGTCCCGGGCGTCGTCGAAGCTGACGATCTCGTAATTGGCCTCGTCCTTGAGCAGCTCGCGCAGCAGCAAGTTGTTCAAGGCGTGCCCGCCCTTGAAGCTGGTGTAAGCCGCCAGCAGCGGGTGGCCGGCCACCTGCATGTCGCCGATGGCGTCGAGGATCTTGTGCTTCACGAACTCGTCGTCGTAACGCAGGCCCTCGGCATTGAGGATCTTGTAGTCGTCGACCACGATCGCGTTGTCCATGTTGCCGCCCAGCGTGAGACCGCGCGAGCGCATCAGTTCGATGTCGGCCGTCATGCCGAAGGTGCGGGCGCGGGCGATTTCCTTCTTGTAGAGCCCGGAGCCCATGTCGAAGGTCGTGCGCTGCCCCGTGGCGGCCACGGCCGGGTTGTCGAACTCGATTTCGAAAGTGAGGGTGTAGCCGTGGTGCGGCTCCAGCTTGGCCCACATGAGGCCCTTGCCTTCGCCGCGGCGCACCTCCACGGGCTTCTTGACCTTCAAGAAGCGCTTGGGGGCGTCCTGCAACGCGATCCCGGCCGACTGCAGCAGGAACACGAAGCTGGCGGCCGAACCGTCCAGGATGGGCACCTCGTCGGCGCTGATGTCGATGACGAGGTTGTCCAGCCCCAGGCCGGCGCAGGCGCTGAGCAGGTGCTCGATGGTCTGCACCTTGGGCGCCCCGGGATCGCCGCCGGGGCTGATGGTCGTGGCCATGCGCGTGTCGCAGACGCTCAAGGGCGTCACGGGGATGTCAACGGGCTGGGCCAGGTCGGTGCGGCGGAATACCAGGCCGGTGTTGACGGGGGCCGGCCGCAGCACGAGCTCGACCCGGCGACCGCTGTGGATGCCCACGCCGACGGCGCGGGTCAGGGATTGAAGGGTTCGTTGGGCAACCATGGACTGGATTGTCGGAGCCTGGAAGCAAAAAGGCCCGTGCAAGGGCACGGGCCTTTTCTATCGGCGTGATGAATGCCGTGAGGCCTCAGTCGGCTTGACGGCGCAAGAAAGCCGGGATCTCGATGTCGTCCACGCCCGAGGCGGCCAGCGCGTCCACCTTTTGGGCGGCGCGACCAAAGCGCCACACGCTGGGCATGTTGCGCTGGTCGAAGTCGCCGCCCGCGCCAGCGCCTTGGCCCATCATGGGGTGCGGGGCCAGGCCCTGCGTGGCGCTGCCTTGCACGGCCCCGGGCGACACGGCCTGGGTCAGCACCGGCAGGTTGTCGGTGCCGGTGCGGCGGGTTTCGACCAGCACCGGCGCTTGGCGCTGGGCCTGGCCGGCCAAGCCGGTGGCGATGACGGTCACGCGCAGGGCGTCGCCCAGGCTTTCGTCGTAGGCGGTGCCGTAGATGACGTGGGCGTCTTCGTGCGCCAGGCGCTTGATGGCGCTCATGGCGGCGCGCGATTCGGCCAGCTTGAAGGTGCTGCGCGACGCGGCGATCAGCACCAGCACGCCGCGCGCACCGGTGAGGTTGATGCCTTCCAGCAGCGGGCAGGCCATGGCCTGCTCGGCGGCCTTGGCGGCGCGGTCGGGGCCGGTGGCCTGGGCGGTGCCCATCAAGGCCTTGCCCGGCTCTTGCATGACCGTGCGCACGTCTTGGAAGTCGAGGTTGACCAAGCCCGGGCGGTTGATGACGTCGGAGATGCCGCCGACGGCGTTCTTCAGCACGTCGTTGCAGAAGGCGAAGGCGCTGTCTTGCGTGGCGTCGTCGCCCAGCACGTCCAAGAGCTTGTCGTTCAGCACGACGATCAGCGAGTCGACGTTGGCCTCGAGTTCGGCCAGGCCGGCTTCGGCGATCTTGGTGCGGCGGGTGCCTTCGAAGTCGAAGGGCTTGGTGACGACGCCCACCGTCAGGATGCCCATGTCTTTCGCGACCTTGGCGATGACCGGCGCAGCGCCGGTGCCGGTGCCGCCGCCCATACCGGCGGTGATGAAGAGCATGTCGGTGCCCTCCAGGGTGTCGCGGATGCGCACTTCGGCCTCTTCGGCGGCGGTCTTGCCGACTTCGGGCTTGGCGCCCGCGCCCAGGCCCGAGGCACCGAGCTGGATCACCTGGTCGGCGCGGGATTGGGACAGCGCCTGGGCGTCGGTATTGGCGGCGATGAATTCCACGCCGTGGGCGCGTTGGTCGATCATGTGCTCGACGGCGTTGCCGCCGCCCCCGCCCACGCCGATGACCTTGATGCGAGCGCCCTGGTTGAATTCCTCGATCATTTCAATGGCCATACCAAACCTCCGTAATCCTGCAATTGTGCCTCGCGGCGATTCATAAATAAAGAGTGTCGGTCCCTGTTTTTAGGGGATCGGACCCAGAAAGTGCGTCAGAACGTGCCAGCGAACCAATCCTTGAAGCGCTGCATCATGTTTTTCATGGACCCGGGCGGCTGCACTTTCATACCCCGGACGCGGGCCAGGCGGGCCTCTTCGAGCAAACCCATGACGGTGGCGCTGCGCGGGTTGGCGACCATGTCGAACAAGGGGCCGCTGTAGGTGGGATTCCCGCGCCGAACGGGTTTGAGGAAGATGTCTTCGGCGAGTTCGATCATTCCCGGCATCACAGCCGAGCCGCCCGACAAAACGATGCCGGAACTGAGCAATTCCTCGTAGCCCGATTCCCGAATGACTTGGTGAACGAGGGAAAAGATTTCCTCGACACGGGGTTCAATAACCCCGGCAAGTGCTTGTTTGGAAAGCAATCTCGGGGCCCGATCGCCCAGACCCGGGACCTCGACGTTGTCGGCCGGATCGGCCAGCATTTGCTTGGCCACGCCGTGCTCGATCTTGATCTCTTCGGCGTCCTTCGTCGGCGTGCGCAGCGCCATCGCGATGTCAGAGGTGATCAAGTCGCCGGCGATGGGGATGACCGCCGTGTGCCGGATCGAGCCGCCGGTGAAGATGGCCACGTCGGTCGTGCCGGCCCCGATGTCGACCAGAGCCACGCCCAACTCGCGCTCGTCGGCGGTCAAGGCGGCCAAACTGCTGGCGGAGGGATTCAGCACCAGCTGCTCCACCTCCAAACCGCAGCGCCGCACGCACTTGACGATGTTTTCCGCCGCGCTTTGCGCCCCGGTCACGATATGCACCTTGACCTCGAGCCGCCCGCCGCTCATGCCAATGGGTTCTTTGACCTCGTGGTTGTCGATCACAAACTCTTGCGGTTCCACCAGCAAGAGCCGTTGGTCGTTGGGAATGTTGATGGCTTTGGCGGTTTCCACGACCCGGGCCACATCGACCTGGGTGACCTCTTTGTCACGGACGATGACCATGCCCGTCGAGTTCTGCCCCCGAATATGGCTGCCGGTGATCCCCGTGAAAACCCTGGAAATCTTGCAGTCGGCCATCATTTCGGCCTCTTTCAAGGCCTGCTGGATGGATTGGACGGTGGCGTCGATGTTCACGACCACCCCGCGTTTCAAACCCTGGGTCGGGGCCAAACCCAAACCCGCCAATCGCAAATCGCCGCCGGGCATGACTTCGCCGACGACGACCATGATCTTGGCCGTGCCAATATCCAGGCCGACCACCAGGTCCTTGTATTCCTTGGCCATCAGGGTTTCCTCTTGGGGATGGGTTTGTTCGCCGGTTTGGCGGGGGTTTGTTGGGTGCCGATGCCGACCAGGCGCAGCGCATAACCGTCGGGGTGGCGAAGGTCGGCCGACTGCACTTGGGTGTTGAAGCGCCGGGCCACCGCCAGGGCGTGGGGCAGGAACTGGCGGTAGCGCTCGAGCAGTTCGTCGGGGGTGCCCCGTCCCAGCTCGATCGTGGCGCCGCTGGACCAGGTGGCGCGCCAGGAGCCGCGACCGCTCAGCTCGAGCCGGGTCAGCGCCAGGCGATCGTCTTGGCCGGACAGGCCTCCAAGGGTTTGCCACAGGCGCAAGACCTGGGCCTCGCTGCCGTTGGGGCCGGCCAGTTGCGGCAGGTCCTCGTCCTCGACCTCGCCGAGGTTGGCGTGAAACACCTCGCCATGGCTGTTGAGCAGCGCACGCTCCAAGGGCGGCTCGCCCCAGTCGCCCCGGCCGTCCCAGGTGGCCACGGCGCGGTGCTCCTCCAGGGTCACCTTCAACTGCGCCGGCCACACGCGCCTGATCTCGGCGCGGCGCACCCAGGGCACGGCCTCGAACGCGGCCCGGGTCTTGGCCAGGTCGGTCGTCAGGAAATTGCCCCGCACGTGGGGCAAGGCGTTGGCGCGCAAGGTGGCCAGGCTGTTGCGCGTCACGTCCCCCTGCACCACGATCTGCCGCCACTGCAAGGCCGGGCGCTTGGCCACCCACAGGACCGCGAGCAGCACGGCCAGCACGACCGCCACGGCGAACAAGGCCCGCGCACCCCACTGCATCCAGCGGAGATCGCTGGGCAGTTCGGGCGGGGCGCGGAGGGCGTCGGCGACGGACATGGTCGGGGTTCAGGCCTTGCGGTCCAGGCGCGCCTGGGCCAAGAGCCACAGGCACAGGTGCGGGTAGTCGATGCCCACCTGCTGCGCCGCCTTGGGCACCAGCGAGTGCGAGGTCATGCCGGGGCTGGTGTTCATTTCCAGCAGGAAGGGGCGCTGGTCGCTTTGGCGCAGCATGATGTCGGCGCGGCCCCAGCCGCGGCAGCCCAGCAGGCGGTAGGCCTGCAGCACCAGGCGCTGCACCTCGGCCTCGAGCGCCGCGGGCAAGCTGCCGAACAGGTACTGGGTGGTGTCGGTCTCGTACTTGTTGGCGAAGTCGTAGTTGCCGTCCTCGGCGCGGATCTCGATCACCGGCAGGGCCACGGCGTTGGCGCCCTCGCCCAGCACGGCGCAGGTCAGCTCGGGGCCTTCGATGCACTGCTCGAACAGCAGCTCGTCGTCGTAACCCAGGGCCAAGGTCACCGCGTCTTGCATCTGCGAGTAGCCCTTGGCCTTGGTGATGCCGATGCTGCTGCCCTCGTGCGGCGGCTTGACGACCACGGGCAGGCCCAGCTCGTCGGGGATGGTGCGCACGCGCTCGCGGGTCAGCGCCTCGCGGGACAGGCTCAGGTAGGCGGGCGTGGGGATGTCGGCCGTGGACCACAGGCGCTTGGTGGTGGTCTTGTCCATGGCGATGGCCGAGGCCATGACGCCCGAGCCGGTGTAGGGCACGCCCAGCAGTTCCAGCGCCCCTTGCAGCGAGCCGTCTTCGCCGCCGCGGCCGTGCAGGGCCACGAAGGCGCGGTCGAAGCCCTCGTCCTTCAACGCGTGCAGCGGGCGTTCGGCCGGGTCGAAGGCCTGGGCGTTGACGCCCACCGACTGCAGCGCGGCCAACACGCCGCTGCCGCTCATCAGGCTCACCGGGCGCTCGGCGCTGCTGCCGCCCATCAAGACGGCGACCTTGCCCAGCGCGCGCGGGTCGATGTTCAGGTTGACGGGTGGGGTGCTCATCTCAAGCCTTCTGGAAGTGCTCGGCCACGCGCTTGGGCAGGCTGCTCATGGAGCCGGCGCCCATGCCGATGACCACGTCGCCCGCGCGCGTCATGCCGGCCAAGGCCGCGGGCATGTCGGCCACCTCGGGCACGAACAGGGGTTCGGTCCCGGCCAGGCGCAGGGCGCGCGCCAGGGCGCGGCCGTCGGCGGCGGGAATCGGGGCCTCGCCCGCGCTGTAGACCTCGGTCAGCAGCACGGCGTCGGCCGCCTGCATCACGCGCACGAAGTCTTCGAAGCAGTCGCGGGTGCGCGTGTAGCGGTGGGGTTGGAAGGCCAGCACCAAGCGCTGGCCCGGGAAGGCGCCGCGCGCGGCGGCCAGCACGGCGGCCATTTCGACCGGGTGGTGGCCGTAGTCGTCCATCAGCGTGAAGTGGCCGCCGTCGGCCGTGGGCCACTCGCCGTGGCGCTGGAAGCGCCGGCCCACGCCCTGGAAGGCGGCCAGCGCGCGTTGGATGGCGCCGTCGGGCACGCCCACCTCGGTGGCCACGGCGATGGCGGCCAGGGCGTTGCGCACGTTGTGCTCGCCGGCCAGGTTCAGGGTCACGGGCAAGTCCGGCAGGGTCACGCCGTTGCGGCGCTGGCAGGTGAAGGCCATTTGGCCGCCGGCCAGGGCCTGCACGTCGACGGCGCGCACCTGGGCGTCGGCGTTGAAGCCGTAGCGAACCACGGGGCGCTCGATGCGCGGCAGCACGGCCTGGATGCCGGCGTCGTCGCTGCACACCACAGCGGCGCCGTAGAAGGGCATGCGGTGCAGGAAGTCCAGGAAGGCTTGGTGCAGACGGCCCAGGTCGTGGCCGTAGGTGTCCATGTGGTCGGTGTCGATGTTGGTGACGACCGACAGCACGGGGCTGAGGTGCAGGAAGGAGGCGTCGCTCTCGTCGGCCTCGACCACGATGAACTCGCCCGAGCCCAGGCGCGAGTTGGCGCCGGCGGCGTTGAGCAGCCCGCCGATGACGAAGGTCGGGTCGATGCCGGCCTCGACCAGGATCGAGGTGACCAGCGAGGTGGTCGTCGTCTTGCCGTGCGTGCCGGCGATGGCGATGCCCGACTTCAGGCGCATCAACTCGGCCAGCATCACGGCGCGGGGGACCACGGGGATGGGTTTCGCGCGGGCGGCCAGCAGCTCGGGGTTGCTGGGCTGGATGGCCGTGGACACGACGACGGCCTGGGCGTCGCCCAAGTTCGCGGCGTCGTGGCCGATGGCGATGCGCAGGCCCAGGCCGGCCAGGCGCTCGGTCACGGCGCTGGCGTTTTGGTCGCTGCCCGACACCTGGTAGCCCAGGTTGTGCAGGATCTCGGCGATGCCCGACATGCCGGCGCCACCGACGCCGATGAAGTGGATGCGTTTGACGGCGTGCTTCATGCGGCACGTCCTTTCGATTCAGGGGTCAGGCGTTCGATCTCGTCGGCCACGCGCGCGGCGGCGCCCGGCAGGGCCAGGGCACGGGCGCGCTCGGCCCAGGCTTGGCACTGGGCACGGTCGGTGTCGCGCAGCAGCGCGGCCAGGCGCTCGGGCGTGGCTTCGGCCTGCGGCAGGTGCAGGCCCGCGCCTTGGGCGGCCATGTGCTGGGCGTTGTCGCGCTGGTGCGCGGTGGTGCTGACGACCAGGGGCACGAACACCGCAGCGACGCCGGCGGCGCACAACTCGCTGACGGTGACCGCGCCAGCGCGGCAGATCACCAAATCGGCCTCGGCCAGCGCGGCGGCCATGTCGTCGATGAAGGGCCGCACCTCGGCCTGCAGGCCGCGCGCGTCGTAATCGGCCTCAACGCTGGCGAGGTTGGCGTTGCCGGTTTGGTGAAGCACGCGCGGCCGTGCGTCGGCCGGCAGCAAGGCCAGCGCGGCGGGCACGGCCTGGTTCAGCGCGCGCGCGCCCAGCGAGCCGCCCACCACCAGCACGCGCAAGGGGCCGCTGCGGCCGGCGAAGCGCTCGGCCGGCGCCGGCAGGTCGGCGATGGCCTGGCGCACCGGGTTGCCGGTGACCAGGCCCTGCTTCGTACTCCGTGCGGCGGGGCCGTCGAAGCCGAAGGCCACGCGGTCGGCCAAGGGCAGCAGGGCCTTGTTGGACAGCAGCAAAGTGGCGTCGGCGTTGACCAGCACCAGGGGCCGGTTGAGCCAACTGGCCATCAAGCCACCGGGGAAGCAGACGTAGCCGCCCATGCCCAAGACGGCATCGGCGCTGCGGCGCTTCAAGATGGCGCGGCAGTCCCAGAAGGCCTTGAGCAGGCGCAGGCCGCCAAGCAGCGTTTGCACGACGTTCTTGCCGCGCAGGCCGTTGAAGGCGATGGTGTCGAGCGGGATGCCCGTTCGCGGTACGAGTTGGTTCTCCATGCCGGTGCGCGTTCCCAACCAGCTCACGGTCCAGCCGCGGCGCTGCAGCTCGGTGGCCACGGCCAGGCCGGGGATCACGTGCCCGCCGGTGCCGGCGGCCATGACGACGAGGTGGCGGCTCACGAGCGGCCTCCTCGCATCATTTGTCGGTTCTCAAGATCAACGCGCAACACGACAGCCAGCGCGATCAGATTCATCAAGATGGCCGAGCCGCCGAAGGAAATCAGCGGCAGGGTCAGGCCCTTCGTGGGCAAGGCGCCCAGGTTCACGCCGATGTTGATGAAGGCCTGGCCGCCCATCCAGATGCCGATGCCCTGCGCGTACAGACCGGCGAACACGCGGTCCAGCGCGATGGCCTGGCGGCCAATCAAGAAGCACTTGCGGGTCAGCCAGAAGAAGGCGGCGATGACCATCAGCACGCCGACGAAGCCCAGTTCTTCGCCGATGACGGCGAGCACGAAGTCGGTGTGGGCCTCGGGCAGGTAGTGCAGCTTTTCCACGCTGTTGCCCAGGCCCTGGCCGAACCACTCGCCACGACCGAAGGCGATCAGGCTGTGCGTCAGCTGGTAGGCCTTGCCCTGGGCGTACTTCTCGTCCCAGGGGTTGAGGTAGGCAAAGATGCGCTCGCGCCGGAACTCGCTGAAGGTGATCATCAGCACGAAGGCGCCGAGCAGCACGGCCAGCACCAGCGCGAACATGCGCATGTTCACGCCACCCAGGAACAAGACGCCGATGGCGATGGCCGCGATCACCATGAAGGCGCCCATGTCGGGCTCGGCCAGCAGCAGCATGCCCATGAAGCCCAGGGCCACCAGCATCGGCGTCACGGCCCGGAGGAAGTTTTCGCGCAAGTCCATCTTGCGCACCATGTAGCTGGCGGCGTACATGGCCATCGCGAACTTGGCCAACTCCGAGGGCTGGAAGTTCATGATGCCCAGGGGCAGCCAGCGCCGCGCGCCGTTCACGCCCTTGCCCACGCCGGGAATGAGCACGACCACCAGCAGCACGAAAGCGGCGATGACCAAGACCGGTGTCAGGCGCTCCCAAAGGCGCAGCGGCACCAGGGTGACCACCGACGCGACGCCCAGCCCGATGACGATGGCCAGGATGTGGCGGCTGAAAAAGTGCGTGGCCGAGTAGCGCGCGAACTTGGGATTGTCGGGCAGCGCGATGCTGGCGGAATAGACCATCACGAGGCCCAGGCAGAGCAAGCACACCACGATCCAGACCAGCATCAGGTCGAAGCCGTGGGCACGGCTGGGCTGGCTGTCGCGGATGTGGATGCCATCGCGCACGGGCAGGGTCATCGCGGCCTCGCTGCCGCCGCGCCACCGCGCCAGCCAAGCCTTGAGGCCGCCTTCGCTGGCGCTGGCGCTGGCGCTGGCGCTGGCGCTGTCGCCCGCCGCACCCAAGCCTTGCCAACCCGGGAGCTTGGCCATCACAGCACCTCCCCGCGGTCCGCCGCAATCTCACGCGCCGTGGCCACGAAGACCTCGGCCCGGTGGGCGTAGTTCTTGAACATGTCCAGGCTGGCGCAGGCCGGGCTGAGCAGCACGGTGTCGCCCGGCTCGGCCCGCTCGAAGGCCCAGCGCGTGGCGGCGGGCAGGTCGGCGTGCAGGGCCACGGGCAGGCCGGCTTGGGCCAGCGGCGCGAGCAGGTCCAGCAGCGCGGGGCCGTCGCGGCCGATCAAGGCCACGGCGCGGGCGTGCTGACGGATCGGTTCCAGCAGCGGCGTGAAGTCCTGGCCCTTGCCGTCCCCGCCCAGCAGCAGGCTCAGGCGGCTGCCCTCGCGGTCGGCGGCCAGGCCGGCGATGGCGGCCACCGTGGCGCCCACGTTGGTGCCCTTGCTGTCGTCCACGAAGTCGACGCCGCCCAGGTTCAGCACGAACTCGACGCGGTGCGGCTCGCCGCGGTAGTCGCGCAGCGCGTGCAGCATGGGGGCGAGCGGGCAGCCGATGGCCGTGGCCAGGGCCAGCGCGGCCAGCGCGTTGGCGGCGTTGTGACGGCCGCGGATGCGCAGCGCATCGGCCGGCATCAGGCGTTGGAGTTGGAGCTCGTCGTCGGCCTTGGCGCCGCGCTTGCCCTTGATCGGCGTGTCGTCGGCCGGCAGCGCGCGCACCAGCCAGGCCATGCCGGCTTCGACGACCAGGCCAAAGTCGCCCGGGGCTTGCGGGGCGTTCAGGCCGAAGCGGCAGACCCGCGGGGGCGACCACTTGACCGTGACCTTGAGCGGCTTGCCGCGTGCACCCATGGGCGGAGGCGGCGGCGTGGGCACCAGGGCCTCCACCAAGGGGTCGTCGCGGTTGATCACCCACAGGCCGGCGTCGGGTGCGGCGCTGCCAAAGACGCGGGCCTTGGCGGCGCCGTAGGCCGCCATGTCGCCGTGCCAGTCGAGGTGGTCTTGCGTGAGGTTGAGCACGACGGCGGCGTCGGGCTGGAAGCCTTGCACGGCGTCGAGCTGGAAGCTCGACAGCTCCAGCACCCACACCTGCGGCAAGGCGGCGAACTGCGGCGGCAGCGGCGGCGGCCCGTCGATGGGCAGGCCGTGGGTTTGCAGCATGGCGTCGAGCTGGGCCAGGCTGACGCCTTGCTCGTCGACGAGGGGCAGTTCGGCCTGGTCGGGCGCGGCGACCGGCGCCTCGGCTCCGCCCTCGGGCGCGGCCTCCGGGCCGGCAGGCGCCGCGAGCATCGCTGCGGCATCGGCGTCGGGGGCTTCGTCGTCGGTCGGCAAGGGCTGAACGGCCGCCAGGCGCGCGGCCGTGGCGTCGGCCGCGGCCTGCACGGCGGCATCCAAAGCCGCCTCGCCGCCCTCGGCCTCGAGCGCCTCGCGCAGGGTGTCGAGGAGCGTCGGGCCGATGTTGCCGGCCACGGCCACGCGCCGGCCGGCGGCGGCGCACAGCAGGCCGGTCAGCGCCGTGGTCGTGGTCTTGCCGTTGGTGCCGGTGATGGCCAGCACGGCGGGCGCGTACTGCCAGCGGGCCTTCAAGGCGGCCAGGGCTTCGGCGAACAGGTCCAACTCGCCCTGCACGGCGATGCCGCGCTCGCGCGCGGCGCTCAGCAGCGGGGCGATGCGCGCGTCGTGCGGCGCCAGGCCCGGGCTCTTGAGCACGCGCTGCACGCCCTCCAAGGCCGCCAGTTCGAGGGCGCCGCGCAGGCGCTGGGCTCCGGGCACGCGCTCGGCCAAGGCGGTGTCTTGCGGGGCGGCATCGCGCGAATCCCACACCTGCACGCGGGCGCCTTGGCGCGCGCACCAGTCGGCCATGGCCAGGCCCGAGTCCCCGAGGCCGAGGACCAAAACCGATTGGGAGGCGAGCGCGTTGAGCATGTTCAGCGCAGCTTGAGGGACGCCAAACCCACCAGGCACAGCAGCATGGTGATGATCCAGAAGCGGATGACGACCTGCGTCTCGGTCCAGCCGCTCTTTTCAAAGTGGTGGTGCAGCGGCGCCATCTTGAAGATGCGGCGGCCCTCGCCGTACTTCTTCTTCGTGTACTTGAACCAGCCGACCTGCAGCATCACGCTCAGGGTCTCGGCCACGAAGATGCCGCCCATGATCCCGAGCACGATCTCTTGCCGGGTTATGACGGCGATGGTGCCCAGCGCACCGCCCAGGGCCAGTGCGCCGACGTCGCCCATGAAGACCTGCGCCGGGTGCGCGTTGAACCACAGGAAGGCCAGGCCGGCACCGGCCATGGCGGCGCAGAAGATCAGGAGCTCCCCACTGCCCGGGATGTGCGGGAACAGCAGGTACTTGCTGAACACGCTGGAGCCGGTGACGTAGGCGAATACGCCCAGCGCCGAGCCCACCAGCACCACCGGCATGATGGCCAAGCCGTCCAGGCCGTCGGTGAAGTTGACGGCGTTGCTGGCCCCCACGATGACGAAGTAGCTCATCAGGATGAAGCCCCAGACCCCCAGCGGCATGCTGATGGTCTTGAAGAAGGGCACCAGCAGGTCGGCCTTGGGCGGCAATTCGGTGGAGAAGCCGCTGGCCACCCAGCGGTAGAACAGCTCGACCACGCGCAGGAAGCTGGTCTCCGACACCGAGAACGCCAGGTAGAAGGCCGCCAGCAGGCCGATGAGCGTTTGCCAGAAAAACTTCTCGCGGCTGCGCATGCCCTCGGGGTTCTTGTCGACGACCTTGCGCCAGTCGTCCACCCAGCCGATGGCGCCGAAACCCATGGTGACGATCATGACCACCCAGACGAAGCGGTTGGTCCAGTCGAACCACAGCAAGGTGCTGACGCCGATGCCGATCAAGATCAGCACGCCGCCCATGGTGGGCGTGCCGCTCTTCTTGAGGTGCGACTGCACGCCGTACTCGCGCACGGGCTGGCCGATCTTCAGGCTGGTGAGGTAGCGGATGACCCAAGGCCCAAAGGCCAGGCCGATGAGCAGTGCCGTCATGGCGGCCATCACGGCGCGGAAGGTGATGTACTGGAAGACGCGCAGGAAGCCCCACTCGGGGTACAGCGCTTGCAGCCACTCGGACAGGGCGTAAATCATTCGGAAAGTTCCTTGAGGGCGGCCACGGCCTGTTCCATGCGCATGAAGCGCGAGCCCTTGACGAGCAGGCTGGCGGCGGCCGGCCCTTCGCGCAGGTGCGCGGCCAGGGCCGCGGCGTCGTCGAAGTGGCGAGCGCCGGCGCCATAGGCGGCCAGCGCGTGCAGGCAGGCCTCACCGGCCAGCCAGACGTGGGCGATGCCCCGGGCCTTGGCGTAAGCCCCGACCTCGGCGTGGAAGGCCGGGCCTTGGGCCCCCACCTCGCCCATGTCGCCCAGCAGCAGCCACTGCGGCGCGGGCAGCGAGGCCAGCAGGTCGATGGCGGCGCGCACGCTGTCGGGGTTGGCGTTGTAGCTGTCGTCCACGAGCCGCGCGTCGGCGCCCTTCCAGCGCAGGGGCTGCAGGTGCGAGCGGCCCTTGGCGGCCTGGAACGACTCCAGCCCACTGCGGATAGCGGCCAGCGGCGCGCCCGCCGCCAGCGCGCAGGCGGTGGCCGCCAGCGCGTTGCGCAGGTTGTGCTCGCCCGGCATGGGCAGGGCCACGGGCAGCTCGCCGGCGGGCGTGTGGATCTGCATCGCCCAGTGGCCGCCGGTGGCCGTGCTGGCCCAGAGGGCGTCGACGGTGACGTCGGCCTGGCCCGTGCGGGCGAAGGTCATGTGGGGGCGGTCGCCGGCCAGCTCCCACCAAATGGGCGCGCAAGGGTCGTCGGCGGGGAACACCGCCACGCCGGCCGGACCCAGGGCGGCGAACACCGCGCCGTTCTCGTGCGCCGTGGCCTCGACCGTGGCCATGAACTCTTGGTGCTCGCGCTGCGCGTTGTTCACCAGGGCCACGGTGGGCGCGACCAGCTTGGAGAGCGGGGCGATCTCGCCGGGGTGGTTCATGCCCACCTCGACGACGCCCGCGCGGTGCCACTGCCCGTCTTCGTTTTGACGGAGCCGGAGCAAGGTGAGCGGCAGGCCCACGTCGTTGTTGAAGTTGCCTTGGGTGGCGAAGGCGCCCTCGCCCACCCAGGCGCGCAGGATGCTGTGCAGCATCTGCGTGACCGTGGTTTTGCCGTTGCTGCCGGTGACGGCGATCAAAGGCAGCTGCTTGCGGGCGCGCCAGGCACCACCCAGCTGCATCAGGGCCTGGCGGGTGTCGCTCACCACCAAGCCCGGCAGGCCAGCGGGCAGCGGGCGCGCCGACACGGCGGCCACGGCGCCAGCGGCCTGGGCCTGCGGCAGGAAGTCGTGCGCGTCGAAGCGCTCGCCCACCAGGGCGACGAACAGGTCGCCCGGCTGCAGGCTGCGCGTGTCGGTGTGCACGCGGGCGAAGGGCGTCGCCGCGTCGCCCACCAGGGCCACGGTGAGGCCCCGCGCCTGCAGGGCCTGGGCGGCTTCGCCGAGGGTCCAGTTCACAGGCCGGCCCTTTCCAGCAGCGCGGCGCGGGCCACCTGCGCGTCGTCGAAGGGGTGGCGCACGCCCTGCACTTCTTGGTAGTCCTCGTGGCCCTTGCCGGCCACGACGATCACGTCGCGCGCGTCGGCGGCCAGCACGGCCTCGCGGATGGCCAAGGCCCGGTCGGCCTGCTGCATCGCTTGCGGCGCGGCGGCCGCGATGTCGGCCAGGATGCGCGCCGGGTCTTCGGTGCGGGGGTTGTCGCTGGTGATCACCACGCGGTCGGCCACGCGGGCGGCGATGGCGCCCATCAAGGGGCGCTTCGTGCGGTCGCGGTCGCCGCCGCAGCCGAACACGGCGTGCAAGCGGCCGCCGCGCGCGGCGGTCAGGGGCTTCAGGGCGGAGAGGGCCTTGTCCAGTGCGTCGGGCGTGTGGGCGTAGTCCACGACGACCAGCGGCAATTCGCGGCCGTGGCCGATGCGCTGCATGCGGCCGGGCACGGGCGTGACGGGCGCGCAAGCGGCAACAGCGTCTTCCAGGCCAATCCCCAAGGCGCGCAGTGCGCCCAGCACGCCCAACCAGTTGTGCACGTTGTAGTCGCCGATCAAGCCGGTTTGCACGGGCACGCACTGCGCGCCCTCGGCCACCGTGAAGGCCAGGCCCTGGGCGGTGTAGTGCACGTCGCGGGCGCTCAAGCGCGCCATCTGACCCACGTTCGCCAAACCCACCGTCCAGACGTCCAGGCCAGACAGTTCGGCGGCCAGTTCATCCCCGCGCGGGTCGTCCACGTTCACCACCGCGGCGCGCAGGCCGGTCCAGTCGAAGAGCTTGCGCTTGGCGGCCCAGTAGGCGGCCATGTCGCCGTGGTAGTCGAGGTGGTCTTGCGTGAAGTTCGTGAACTGGGCGACGGCGATGCGCGTGCCGGCCAAGCGGTGCTCTTCGATGCCGATGGAGCTGGCCTCGATGGCGCAGGCCGCAAAGCCGGCGTCGCGCATGGCGGCAAAGCCCTGCTGCAGGCGCACGGGGTCGGGCGTGGTCAGGCCGGTGTAGTCGATGGCGGCGGCGCGGCGGCCGTCGGGGCTGGGCGGCTCGCCCACGCCCAGGGTGCCGACCACGCCGCAGCGCCGGCCGGCCAGGCTCAAGGCTTGGGCCGTCCACCAGGCGGTGCTGGTCTTGCCGTTGGTGCCGGTGACGGCCACGACGTCGATGGCCTCGGTCGGGGCGTCCAGGTAGGCCGCGGCGATGGCGCCGGTGTGGCGCTTGAGGTCGGGCAAAGCGGCCACGCGCGCGTCGTGGAAGTCGAAAGCGGCCAGGCCTTCGGCCTCCACCAAGCAGGTCGAGGCGCCCGCGGCCAAGGCCTGGGCCACGAAGCTGCGCCCGTCTTTGGCGTAGCCCGGCCAGGCGATGAAAGCGTCGCCCGGTTGCACGGCGCGGCTGTCGGTGCGCAGGGTGCCCGTGCACCACTGCTGCAGCCAGCGAACGGCGGCGTCGGGGCTCTTCAACGCGGTCGTGCCCATCAGAAGCTCTCCAACACGGGCGCGTCGCCCTTGTGCGCATTGCGCGCGACGATTTGGCTGTGCACGTCCAGGTCGGGCTGCACGCCCATCAAGCGCAGGGTGTGCTCGACGACCTTGCTGAACACCGGCGCGGCCACCGCGCCGCCGTAGTAAACGCCGTTGCTCGGCTCGTCGACCATCACGGCCACCACGATGCGCGGCTTGCTGATGGGCGCCAGGCCCACGAACCAGCTGCGGTACTTGTTGCTGGCGTAGCCCTTGCCGCCCTCGACGTTCTTGTGCGCCGTGCCCGACTTGCCGCCGACGCTGTAGCCCAGCACCTGGGCCTTGGGCGCGGTGCCACCTTCGCTGGCGGCCAGCTGCAGCATTTCGCGCACGGCGCGGGCGGTTTCGGGGGAGAAGACACGGGCGCCTTGCACCACCTCACCCGGCTGGCGCTTGGACAGGGTGATGGGCAGCAGCTCGCCGTCGTGGGCGAAGACGGTGTAGGCGCGGGCGAGTTGCAACAGGCTGGCCGACAGGCCGTAGCCGAAGCTCATGGTGGCCTGTTCGATGGGCCGCCAGCTCTTGTAGGGCCGCAGGCGGCCGCTGACGGCGCCGGGGAAGTCGAGCTGCGGGCGTTGGCCCAGGCCCACGCCACTGAACACCTCGTGCAGCTCCTTGGCCGGCATCTGCATGGCCAGCTTCACCGTGCCGACGTTGCTGCTCTTTTGGATGATCCCGGCCACGGTCAGGTCGCCGTAGGCGTGCACGTCGGTGGGGTGCCAGCCGCTGATGGTGACGGAGCGGGGGGCCACGTTGAACACGGTGTCGGGCTTGACGCGGCCGCTTTCCAGGGCCTGCGCGATGACCAGCGGCTTCATGGTGGAGCCCGGCTCGAACACGTCGGTCAGCGCGCGGTTGCGCAGCTGGTTGCCGGTCAAGTTCTTGCGGTTGCTCGGGTCGAAGCTGGGGTAGTTGGCCAGGGCCAGGATCTCGCCGGTCTGCGCGTCCAGCACCACGGCGCTGCCGGCCTTGGCCTTGTGCTCGGCCACGGCGTCGCGCACGTACTGGTAGGCGAAGAACTGCACCTTGGCGTCCAGGCTGAGCTGCACGTCGTGGCCGTGCAGCGCGGGCACGGTGTTGTTCATGTCCTCGACGATGCGACCCAGGCGGTCGCGCAGCACCTCGCGGCGACCGTCTTTGCCCTGCAGGCTCTTTTGGTAGGCCAGCTCGATGCCTTCTTGGCCCTTGTCCTCGAGGTTGGTGAAGCCCACGACGTGCGCGCTGGCCTCGCCTTCGGGGTACTGCCGGCGGTACTCGCGGTCTTGGTAGACGCCCTTCAGGCCCAGCTTCTTCACCGCTTGGGCGGTTTCGTCGTCGACCTGGCGGCGCAACCAAGCGAAGCGACCTTCGGTGTCCAACTTGGCGTCGAGCTCGGCGGGCTTCAGGCCCAGCAGCTTGGCCAGCTCGGCGCGGCGGCCCGGGTCCGGGTCCACCTCTTGGGGAACGGCCCAAATGGAGGGCGTGGCCACGCTGGTGGCCAGCACGTTGCCGTGGCGGTCTTGGATGCGGCCGCGGCTGGCGGGCAGCTCCAGGGTGGCGGCAAAACGCGCCTCGCCCTGGGCTTGGAAAAAGTCCTCGGCCCAGATTTGCACGTAGAAGGCCCGGCCCAGCAGGCCGGCGAACGACAGGCCGACCAGCGCCAGGAGCACGCGCGAACGCAGCACGGGCGTGGGGCTGGCGAGCAGCGGGCTTTGCCCGTAGCACACGGTGGTGGCGGCGTCGCCTTGCTTTTTGCCGAACCAGCTCATCGCACGCTCCCCGAGGCCGGCGTGGACGCCGCCGGCGCCGCCGACGCCGCCGCGCCGAGGGTCAAGGCCGGGGTGATGGGGCGCATTTGCAGGCGGTCCCGCGCGAGCTGCTCGACGCGCAGGTTCGTGGCCTCGCCCTCGCGCTCGGCCTGGAGGCGGTGCACGTCGGCCTCCAGCTTGCGCGTTTCGGCCTTGGCGCGCTCCAAGTCAGCGAACAGGCGGCGCCCCTCGTAGGTTTGACGCACCAGCAGCACGGCGGACACCACGAGGGCGATCAACAGCAGGACGTTCATGCGGACCCACATAGATCAAAGCTTCTCGGCCACGCGCAACACGGCCGAGCGAGAACGGGGGTTGGCGGCCACCTCGGCGTCGCCGGGGTGGATGCGGGCGACGGCGCGCAGCGGCAGCGCCTTGGGCGGCGCAAAGGGGGCGTTGCGGTCGGGCTCGTCCTTGCTGTGCGCGGTGATGAAGCGCTTGACCATGCGGTCTTCCAGCGAGTGGAAGCTGATCACGGCCAAACGACCGCCGGGCGCCAGCACGGACAGGGCCGCGTTCAGGGCGCCCTGGAGCTCTTCAAGCTCGGCATTGACGTGAATCCGTAGAGCCTGAAACGTGCGTGTCGCAGGGTCCTGGCCCGGCTCGCGGGTTTTGACGACCTGGCCCACGAGCTCGGCCAGCTCGCGGGTGCGGGTGAGAGGGTGCCCTGCGTCGCGGCGAGCCACAAGCGCCGTTGCAATCTTGAAAGCAAACCGTTCTTCGCCATGGTGTTTGATCACCTCCGTCAAGGTGCGCACGTCGGCGCGGGCCAAAAAGTCAGCGGCCGACTCGCCGCGCGTCGGGTCCATGCGCATGTCCAGCGGCCCGTCGTTGCGGAACGAGAAGCCGCGGCTGGGTTCGTCGATCTGCGGGCTGGACACGCCCACGTCGAGCAGCAGCCCGTGGATGGCGGGCACGTGGAGCTCGGCCAGCACCTCGGCCACCTCGGAGAAGCGGGCGTGGTGCAGCGAGAAGCGGGCGTCCTGGATTTGCGCGGCGGCGGCGCGGGCGTCGGGGTCGCGGTCCAGCGCGATCAGCCGGCCGTGCGGCCCCAGGCGCGACAGCAGCAGGCGGCTGTGCCCGCCGCGGCCGAAGGTGCCGTCCACGTAGACGCCGTTGGGGTTGGCCTCGGCGTGCAGCAGGGCGTCCACCGCCTCGTGCAGCAGCACGGTGGCGTGGGCCCGTTCGGCGGCCGGGCTCAGGGTGTCCGTCATCGCCACCCCTTCAGAAGACGAAAGATTTCAGCGAATCGGGCATGGGCGAGTCCATGGTCTTGGCCTCGTCCAGTGCGTAGGTGGCGGCGTCCCACAGCTCGAAGTGACGACCCACGCCCATCAGCATCAGGTCGCGCTGCAGCTTGGCGAAGGTGCGCAGTTCGGGCGCGATGAGCAGGCGCCCGGCGCCGTCCATCTCGGCCTCTTGGGCGCTGCCCAGCAAGAAGCGGCGCCAGCCGGCGGCTTCCATGGGCAGCTTGAGCAGCTCCTCCAGCATGGCCTGCCAGGTGGGCTCGGGGATCAGCATCAAGCAGCCGCTGGGGTGCTTGGTCAGGGTCAAGCGGCCACCGCACAGGGCCTGCAGGGGCTCGCGGTGCCGCGTGGGCATGGCCAGACGCCCCTTGGCATCCATGGCCAAGGCCGACGGTCCGGTGAACACCCCAGTTGCCACGATGACGCTTCGCTTTTCCCGTTTATCCCACTTTTTTCTACTTTACCTCCTAGCGAAGCCTTGGCGACCCCCTAAAACACGAAAAAGTACAAGCGCATCAAGCACTTAGCCTGCGTTTTTGAACAGGGTTCAACGGTAAAAACTGAAACAAATGAAGCACTTGCGAGGGTTAGCAAAAGTACTCTCTCAGGAACTAAGGATGTCCCCGTAGCATGCTGGCCGCCCGCCTCCCCGCACCACCATGTCCCGCCTTGCCCAACACCTGCTGCTTGCCGTGGCCCTGAGCGCCCTGGCGTTGACCGCCCGCGTCCTGACCCAGTTGCCCTGGGCCACGCTGGCCGTGCTCTTGGGCGCCGGCGTGGTGGCGCAAGGCTTTGCGGCCTGGCGGCCGGCGCCGCCGGCGGTGTACGGGCTGTCCCAGCCCAGCCGCTGGGCGCTGGCTGGGGGCTGGGTCTTGCGCGCGCTGATCGGCAGCGCGCTGCTGTGCGCGCTGCTCGCGGCGGGCCTGTGGGGCTTGGGGGCAGCGGGCGCGGCGCCCGACTGGCACGCGGCCGTGGCCGCGTCGCGTCAGTGGCTCACAGGCTTTCTTTGACGATGCGGCCCGAGCCGGCCTGGATCGGCCGGGCGTTCATCGGGTAGAGCTTCTCGAAGATCGCCAGCTGCTGGGCGCTGATGCCCACGGGCTGGCGCATCACCAACCAGAGCACGCCCTCGGTACAAGGGGGGGTGGTCAAGCTGCCCATGTAGGTGAAGTAGGCCGGGTCGCTGGGCAGCAGGGCCGAGAGGTCCATGGGCACCAGGCCCTTCTGCGTGTCGCCCTTCTCCAGCGGCAGGTGGTTCCAGACCTGCTGCACGACCGGTTGGTCGTCTCCGCGCTCCAGGAGCACGGTCAGCACGGCCAGGCGGCCGGCCTCGTTCTGGTGGAAGAGCTGCACCGACATGTCGAACTGCTTGCCCTGGATGCGCTCCTCGCTGGGCCGGCGGAAGTGGAAGTGCGTCAGGGCGTAGCGCACCCCTTGCACCGTCAGGTGATTGCCCGGCTCCACCGCCACGTGCACGGTGCGGCCGTTGTCCAACACCGAGAAGCCGCTGGGCCTGTAGTCGAACTGAATCTTGTCGAGGTCGACCTTGAAGGTGTCGCGCAGGTCGATGGGCGATTGCCGGGTGCCGACGCCGCACAGGCGATTGGCCGGGTCGATCTCTGCCCAGCGTTCCGGTGCGCCCTCGCCCGTGTAGCCCCAGCGCACCTTGGGCGCGGCCGCCTTGGCCGGGCCCGGTCGGGTCGCGCCGCGGTTCACGGCCTTGACCGCACCGGTCGCGTCGGGTTGCGCCAGGCGCTCGGCCAGGCGCTGGCGCAGGTCGGACTCCTGCGCTTGGGCCCCCGGCAGGGCGGCCAGGGCCAGGCACAGCGCCGCGAGGGGCGGCAGGAGGGTCGGACGCGAAGGGCAGTTCATGCCGCCATCATCGGCCGCCGCGCCGGCCCACTTGAATTGAACGGGAATCAGGCCCCAGTTCGGCCGATGCGGGGCAGGCGGCGCACCCATTGCCAGGCCACCAGGCCCACCATCAGGAAGCCGACCGCCGTCAAGGCCAAGGCCTGCAAAGAGTGCATGACCAGGGGCACCAGCGCGCCGGCCACCAGCGCGTTGGCCGCCGCCGACAGCGCCGACTGCAGCGACGAGGCCATGCCGCGGCGCTCCGGGTTCTCGTCCAGGACCATGATGGTGACGACCGGCACCATGAAGGCCCAGCCCAGGCTGAACAGGCCGATCAGCGGCAGGCTCCAGCGCGCGTGCTGCGGTGCCACGCTGACCAAGAGCAGGTTGGCCAGCACGCCCACGAGCATCAGCGTGAAGCCGCGCCGAATCTGCGACTCGGGCTTCATCTTGCCGGCCACGCGTCCGCTCCAGGCGGCGCCGCCCATGATGCCGCCAATGGTGCACAGGAAGAACCAAAAGAACTGGGTGGGCCCCAGGCCCAGGTGGCGCCCCAGGTACTCGGGCGCGGCCAGCACGTACAGGAACATGCTGTTGAAGGGAATGCCACTGGCCATCACCAGCAGCAGGAAGCGCGGGCTCTTCAGCAGGCTGGCGTAGCCCTGCATGAGCGGCCGCACGGCGAATTCCTGCTTGCTGGCCGGCGGCAGGCTTTCCGGCAGGGCCCGCAGGTTGATGAGCAGCAGCACGGCGCCCACGCCGGTCAGGAACCAGAAGATGGCGTGCCAATCGGCGTGCACGTACAGGTAGCCACCCAGCAGCGGCGCGATGGCCGGCGCCACGCCGAAGAAGATGGTGACCTGCGACATCACCCGCTGCGCCTCGCTCGGCGGGAACAGGTCGCGAATGACGGCGCGCGACACCACCATGCCGGCGCCCGCGCACATGCCTTGCACCGCGCGCCAGAAGATCAAGCCTTCGATCGTGCTGGACAGCGCACACCCCGCGGACGCGAGCGTGAACACGCCCAAGCCGGCCAGCACCACGGGCCGGCGGCCGATGGCGTCGCTCAAGGCGCCGTGGAACAGGTTCATCACCGCAAAGCCCAGCAGGTAGCTGG
The DNA here is from genome assembly GCF_004004565.1 of Inhella crocodyli. Lineage (GTDB taxonomy): Bacteria > Pseudomonadota > Gammaproteobacteria > Burkholderiales > Burkholderiaceae_C > Inhella > Inhella crocodyli. The sequence continues at coordinate 541,725 of NZ_SACM01000002.1, read as the reverse complement.
ACAGGGTCTGCTGCAGTTGCACCGGCGTGGCGCCCGTGCTGCGTGCGATGCCCTCGAAGGCCGGCAGGTAGGTGTCGATGCTGAAGGGACCGAGCATGCCCAGGCCGGCCAGCAGCACGGCCAAGAGCCAACGGGGGTGGGGCCACAGCGTGGCGGCTTGCGGGTGCATGGTCGGGGTCCGATAAAAGTTCGTGAAGACGCCCGATGGGCCGGATTCTGTGCACCGGGCTTTCGCCCGGCGTGACCGCCATTCCTCTGGGCCGGGGCTCGCACCCCGGCTCGATGCCACCTACCCGCCTGCTCAGCGAGCCGCCTCAATACAGGCCTACTTGGTGTTGCTGCGCGTAGAGATTGCCCGTTTCACCTCGGCCGCGCCGAGCGCTTGCGCGCTCGCCCCATCCGATGTGCTGTCGGATTCGGGCTTGCGCCCGAAGCCCTGCTCGCGCAAGGCGCGCCCGGCTTGCGCCGGGGCCGACAGAACACTCGAGGATTCGAGAAGTGGCAGCTTGCACCGCGCCTTCTCTCCCCGGCCGAACTCGTCTCTGTTGCTCTGATCCGCACCTCGCGGTGGAGGGGTGTTACCCCCTACGCTGCTCTATGCAGTCCGGACCTTCCTCCAGGGCACCCTTTCGGGCCTTGCCCCAGCGGCGGTCTGGGCGTCTTCACGAGCGGCGATTGTCAGGCCTGCCGCGCGCGGCTGGCGATGGTCACGGTGCCGTGCTCGGACGCAGCGGTCGGAATACGCGGGGATCGTCCAGAAACGACGGGACGTCGTTGTCCGGCCACCAACCCGGCACGGCCAGCACGGGCAAGGGCAGGAAGGGCTTGCGGGCCCAGTCCTGCGGCTGCAAGTCCAGCGGATCGTCCAGCAGCACGTGGGCGCACAGGCCCTTGCGGGGGGCCGTGGCCAGTTGCTCCATGAGCGCGTGGCCCACAAGACGCGGCGGCGCCACGGTCGCCCACAGCGCACGGTGGGTGATGAACATCGCGTGCCAGTCGCGCTGGCGCCACGCGCGGGCGATGGGCGCGGGACACGCCGTCCACACGGCGCCGTTCTCGTCGAACAGGGTCAGCGCATCGCGGACCGGGCCGCGCGTACCGCCCACGCCATGGGCCGCGATTTGCGCCGCCTGCAGCTCGTTGAGCCGGGCCTTGATGGCCGGTTCGGCGCACCAGACGAGGCCATTTAACAGGTCGTGGAGGTGATGGCGCGTGGGCACGCACCCCGTGCGGGCGATGAAGGCCTCGTAGGCCTCGCCGGCCGGCAAGGCCTCGGCCGGCACGAAGCGCCGGGGCGCCCCGGGCAGCGCGTTGAGCGTGGCCACGGCATCGGCCGTGGTCAGAGGCAAGCAGCCGGCCAGCGGCTGCAACCAAGGCGCGAGTTGGACCTGGATCAATCGCGCAAGCGCACCTTGTTGGGCTTGCTGGGCGGCGTGAGCTCGAACGCCATCGGGTGCTTTTGCAACCACCGAATGGACGACGCGTTCTTGCCCAGCAGGCCCAGCTTGCGCAGGGCCTCGGCCACGCGGTTCAGGTCCACGGCCTGCCCTTGCTGCAGTTCGGGCGCCGCGCCAATCAAGCGCTGCACCTCGTCGGGCCGGGCGGCGGGGCCCACGGGCGTCGCGGCCGGGGCCGGCGCCGGCACGCGGGGCGCCGGTGCCGCGGCAAAGGCCGCTTCGACGTCTTCGGCCAGAAGCGCGGCCATCACGTCGTCCACCGCGGGTGCCGCAACGCGCTTGCCCGAGGCCTTGCGGGTCGAGGTCTTCTTGACGGCAGGCTGGGGCACGGGGACCGCCACGGGGGCGGCGACGGGCGCCGCGGTCGGCGGCGCGTCGGCGGCCTTGCGGCGCGAGCGGGTTTTGGTTGGCGCGGGCGCGGTGGCGGCGACCGGCGCCACTGGGGCGACCGGCGCGGCGATGGCCTTGGCGCTGCTGCGGCCGCCCGCGCGGCTGCGACCGCGCGCCGGCCGGGCTTCGCCCTCCTCCACCAAGCGACCGCGGGCCGTGAACTGCACGTAGCGGTCGTACAGGGCCACCGTGCTGTCGCCGGTCTTGCCGTCCTGGCCGAAGCCCAGCACCCGGCAGCCCTTTTCGCGCACCCGGGTCACCAGCGGGGCGAAGTCGCTGTCGCTGCTGGCGATGGCCAGCACGTCGGGGCGCTCGCGCATCACCAACTCCATGGTGTCCACGGCCAGGGCGATGTCGGTGCTGTTCTTGCCGGCGGCCAGGTTCACCATGGGCCGGATGCCCAGTCGCTTGAAGGTGGCCTGGTGCTTCAGCGCGCACTCGGCATTGCAGTAGGCACGGCGGCCGTGCAGCGCGCCGTACTCGGCCAGCAGGTGGGCGACGGTTTGTTCGATGACGTCGATCGACACGTTGTCGGCGTCGATCAGCAGCATCACTTTGGGTTGGGTCAAACGAGGCTCCAGGCCAGGGTTTCGCCCGCGCGCAGCGGTTTGATGACGGCGTCGCCGAAGGGCAGCGTCTCGGGCAGGGTGAGCGGCGTGCGCCGCAGGGTGACGGTGCCGGTGTTGCGCGGCAGGCCGTAGAAGTCGGGGCCATGGAAGCTGGCGAAGGCTTCGAGCTTGTCGAGCGCGCCCAGGGCCTCGAAGGCCTCGGCGTAGAGCTCCAGCGCGGCCGGGGCCGTGAAGCAGCCGGCGCCGCACACGCTGTTTTCTTTGAGTTGCGCCGCGTGGGGCGCGCTGTCGGTGCCCAAGAAGAAGCGCGGGCTGCCGCTGGTGGCGGCCTGGAGCAGCGCCTGGCGGTGCATCTCGCGCTTGAGCACGGGCAGGCAGTAGTAGTGCGGGCGCAGGCCGCCGGTGAAGATGGCGTTGCGGTTGTAGAGCAGGTGCTGGGGCGTGACGGTGGCCGCCGTGTGCGGCCCGGCCTCGGCCACGTACTCGGCCGCCTCCTTGGTGGTGATGTGCTCGAACACCACCTTCAGCTCGGGGAAGGCGGCGCGCAGCGGGCTCATCACGCGGTCGATGAACACGGCCTCGCGGTCAAAAACGTCGATCTCGCCCTCGGTCACCTCGCCATGCACCAGCAGCAGCAGCCCGTGGCGCTGCAGGGCCTCGAGCGTCTTGTAGGTCTTGCGCACGTCGGTCACGCCAGCGTCGCTGTTGGTCGTGGCCCCGGCGGGGTACATCTTGACGGCCACCACCCCGGCGTCTTTGGCACGCGCGATCTCGTCGGGTGGCGTGTTGTCGGTCAGGTACAGCACCATCAAGGGCTGGAAGTCGGCCCCGGGGCCGTCCTTCGGCCGCGCGGCCAGGATGCGCTCGCGGTAGGCCATGGCCTGCGCGGTGGTCGTCACCGGCGGCTTGAGGTTGGGCATGGCGATGGCACGGGCGAACTGGCGGGCGGTGTGCGGCAGCACGGCCTGCAGGGCGGCGCCATCGCGCAGGTGCAGGTGCCAGTCGTCGGGGCGGGTGAAGGTGAGTTCTTGCGGCGTGCTCATCCGGCCATTGTCGGCCGTGGCTTTGAAGGCATCATGGCGGCCGACCTTTACTTCCAGCCCCCACCATGTGTTCGAACCGCTTGCTGGCCATCGCGCTGGCCACCTCCGCCCTGCTGGGCAGCCCCGTGGCCCTGGCCGGCCCCGCCGAAACCGCCGCCGCCACCCGCTGCTTGGCCGACAACACCACGGGTCGAGACCGCAAGGACCTGGCGCGCTGGATCTTCCTGGCCATGGCCGCCCACCCGGAGATCAAGGAGATGTCCAAGGCCAGTTCGGCGCAGCAGGAGCAATCGCAGCGCGCGGTGGCCGGCTTGTTCAGCCGCCTAGTCGGCGACACCTGCGCCACCGAGGTGCGTGCGCTGGTCAAGGCCGAAGGGCCGGGCGCCTTGGGCAAGCCCTTCGAAGTGCTGGGTCAGTTGGCCATGCAGGAGCTGATGACCAATGCCGATGTGAAGGCCAACGTGGGCGGCTTCGAGCGCTTCATCGACCGCGCCAAGGTCGAGCCTGTGTTCAAGCCTTGAAGGTTCAGCTCGCCAAGCGGCTGTAGGCGATTTGCAGCACCTTGGCGTCGCTGCTGGCGCGGTGCCGACCGATCGACAACTCGGCCCGAACGGCCTTCACCGTGGCGTCCCAGCGGACGGCCTGCTCGGGCTTGAGCAGGGCCCGCAGGTCTTCGAGCTTGAAGCGGGGCGACATCTCGGCCGCGTCGAACAGGCGGCTCAGCCAGGGGTAGTCGTGGGCCCAGGCGTCGCAGTACACGGTTTGTCCGCCGAGGCGGTCGTTCAACTGCTGCGCCACCCAACGGGCCGGCTTGCCATGGGTGGCCAGCGTGGGCCGGCTGATGCCGTGCAGCGCCTCGGCGCCTTCATCCCAGTGCGCCCAATCGGGCTCCGGGTTCACCAAGGTGCAAAACAAACCGCCCTCGCCGTCCACGAAGCCCACCTCGATCGGGTAGCTGCCCGTGCCAAAGCCACTGGCTTCGATGTCGAGTAAAGCGGGCAGGCTCATCGCGGGCTCCAAGGCGGTCGGTGGTCGACTCTAAGGCGCCCCCCTCGCCCGGCGGAAGGGGGCTTTCACCGGGCCGGCGTGACGCATTCGTCGCTTCCAGGCGATCGGTTTCCCGGCTGGCCGCCCCCGCCGAATCGGCGCATCATCACGGCCCGACCCAGCCCGACCCCGAACGCCCCATGACCTCGACCCCCACCCCGGACAGCGACCGCCGCCATCACGCCCGCATTCAGTTCGACGGCGAGGCGCAACTCATCACCACGGTGGGCCGTGCCACGGTGCAGTTGGTCGACATCTCGCTCAAGGGGGCCCTGGTCAAGCTGCCGGCCGGCGCGCAGCTGGACAACGGCGAACCGTGCCTGCTGAGCCTGCAGTTGGGCGAGGCCCGCATCAAGATGGCGGCCGAGATCGTCCACCTGGCCGACCAGGAGGCCGGCCTGCGCTGCGCGGTGATCGACCTCGACTCCATCAGCCACCTGCGCCGCCTGGTGGAGATGAACCTGGGCAACCCTAAGCTGGCCGAGCGCGAACTGCGCGCGCTGCTGGCGGCATGAGCGACGCTGCGCCGGGCGCGTTCCGCATCTGCCCCCTGTGCGAGGCCGCCTGCGGCCTGCGCATCGAGACCGAAGGCACGCAGGTCGTGCGCATCCGTGGCGCCGAGGACGACCCCTTCAGCCGCGGCTACCTGTGCCCCAAGGCCATCGCCCTGAAGGACCTGCACGAGGACCCCGACCGCGTGCGCCAGCCGCTGGTCAAGCGCAACGGGCGCTTCGAACCCGTCACTTGGCAAGAGGCCCTCGAAACCATCGAAGCCCGGCTGCTGCCCATCCTGCGCGAGCACGGCCCCGACGCCGTGGCCGCCGTGGTGGGCAACCCCGTGGTGCACCGCATCGGGCTGCTGAACTACTTCCCCCGCCTGGCCCGCGCCTTGGGCACGCGCAACGTGTTCAGCGCCAGCACGCTGGACCAAATGCCCAAGCAGCTGAGCAGCGCGCTGATGTTCGGCCACTGGCTCAGCGTGCCCGTGCCCGACGTGGACCGCACCGACTTCCTCCTGGTGCTGGGCGCCAACCCCGTGGCCAGCAACGGCAGCATGTGGACGGTGCCCGACGTGAAAGGCCGCCTCAAGGCCTTGCGCGAACGCGGCGGGCGCCTGGTCGTGGTCGACCCCCGCCGCACCGAAACCGCCGAGCTGGCCGACCAGCACCTGGCGCTGAAGCCCGGTGCCGACGCCTTCCTGCTGATGGCGCTGGCCGCCACCCTGTTCGAAGAGGGCCTGACCCGACCCATCCCCCACGCCGCGGGCGTGGACGCGGTGCGCGACTTCGTGGCGCCCTACCCGCCCGAGCGCGTGGCCGCCGCCTGCGGACTCGACGCGGCCGTGATCCGCCAACTGGCGCGCGACCTCGCCGCCGCGCCGCGCGCCGCGGTCTATGGCCGCATTGGCACCTGCACGCAGCGCTTTGGCACCGTCAACAGCTGGCTCGTGGACGTGCTCAACGCCCTGACCGGCCACCTCGACCGCGAAGGCGGCGCCCTGTTCCCCAAGGCCCCGGCCTTCGCCGCCAACACGCAAGGCCAACCCGGCCAGGGCAAGGGCGTGAAGCTGGGGCGGCGGCGCAGCCGCGTCAGTGGGGCGCCCGAGGTCTACGGCGAGCTGCCCATCACCCTGCTGGCCGAGGAAATCACCACGCCGGGCGCCGGCCAGGTGCGGGCCTTGTTCACCGCCGCCGCCAACCCGGCCCTCAGCGCCCCCGGGGGCGCCAAGCTCGACGCCGCGCTGGCCCAGCTGGACTTCATGGTCAGCCTGGACATCTACGTCAACGCCACCACGCGTCACGCCGACGTCATCCTGCCCAGCCCCTCGGCGCTGGAGGTGGCGCACTACGACGCGGCCTTCAGCCAACTGGCCCACCGCAACGCCGCGCGCTGGAGCGAGCCGGTCTTCCCCAAGGCCGCCGACCTGCCCGACGACTGGGAATGGCTGCTGCGCCTGACCGCGCTGGTGCAAGGCCAAGACTGGCGCGCGCCCGTCGCCGAGCTGGACGAAGCCCTGCTGATGGAGGCCTTGCAGCACAGCCTGCCGGCCGAATTCGTGGCCCCCGTGCGCCAGGCCCTGGGCGACGCGCCCGGCCCGGCCCGCATCGTGGACCTGGCCCTGCGCCTGGGGCCGTACGGCGACCAGTTCGGCCGCCGCGAGGGCATCAACCTGGCCCGGGTGAAGGCCGCACCCGCGGGCCTCGACCTGGGTCCCCTGCAGCCGCGCCTGCCGGAGTTGCTGCGAACCCCCAGCGGCCAAGTGGAGCTGGCGCCGCCCGAGCTGCTGGCCGAGGGCCCGGCGCTGGAAGCCGCCTTGAACGCCCAGGCGCCGGCGATGGTCGTCATCGGCCGCCGGCACCTGCGCAACAACAACTCCTGGATGCACAACCTGCCCACGCTGGCCAAGGGGCCGGACCGTTGCACGTTGTTGCTTCACCCCGACGATGCCGCGCGCCACGGCCTGCGCGACGGCGCCATCGCCGTCGTGACCTCCGCCAGTGGCGAGGTGCGCGCGCCGGTCGAGGTGTCAACCGCGATGCGCCCCGGCGTGGCCAGCTTGCCCCACGGCTTCGGCCACGGGGGCGAGGGGGTGCAACTGCGCGTGGCACAGCGCCAACCGGGCGCCAACCTGAATGCCCTGCTGCCCATGGGCGACCGCGACCCGCTGAGCGGCACCGCGGTGCTGTCGGGCGTGGCCGTCACCCTGGCGCCCGCCGTGGCGGCGACCTGAGCCGGACGCCGAAGGGCGCGACAGCCGGCGCGGTGTCGCATCGTTCACGCCATGACCCCAAGTCCTTGATGGGATTCGGGTTTTGGCGCCTTGGCGCGGCGACAATCGCGGGTTATCCCGAAAGGCACCGCCCGTGACCGCCACGATCACCCGAGACGACCACCACACCGCGCAGACGGTGAAGCCGCCGAAGGCCGACAAGGCGCTCACCGCCTACCGCCCGTACTGGGCCAAGCGCTTCGGGCCCGCGCCGTTCTTGCCCATGAGCCGCGCCGAGATGCAGCAGCTGGGCTGGGACGAGTGCGACATCGTCATCGTCAGCGGCGACGCCTACGTCGACCACCCGAGTTTCGGCATGGCCGTCATCGGCCGCACCTTGGAGGCCCAAGGCTTTCGCGTGGGCATCATTGCCCAGCCCGACTGGCACTCGGCCGAGCCCTTCATGGCCCTGGGTCGGCCGAAGCTGTTCTTCGGCGTGGCCGCCGGGAACATGGACTCGATGATCAACCACTACACGGCGGACCGAAAGATTCGCCGTGACGACGCCTACACGCCCGGCGGCGTGGCCGGCAAGCGACCCGACCGCGCCACCTTGGTCTACACGCAGCGCTGCCGCGAGGCCTACAAGGACGTGCCGGTGGTCATTGGCGGCATCGAAGCCAGCCTGCGGCGCATCGCCCACTACGACTACTGGAGCGACAAGGTCCGCCGCTCCATCCTCGTCGACAGCAAGGCCGACCTCCTGCTGTACGGCAACGCCGAACGGGCCATCGTCGAAATCGCCCACCGCCTGGCGCAGCGCCAACCCATCGAGTCGATCACCGACGTGCGCGGCACGGCGTTCATGCGCCGGCCCGACGACCCGGGCCTGGCCGGCTGGTTCGAAATCGACTCCACCAGCGTGGACGCCCCGGGCAAGGTCGACGAGATCGTCAACCCCTACATGACCACCGAGCAGGTAGCGGCGGCCCAGGGCGCCGACTGCGCCACGCAAAGCGTCAAGCCCGACGCCGACGGCAGCCAGCCGATCCAAATCGTGCGCCGCACCGTCACCAAGACCGACGGGCGCGCCATCACGCCGCCGCGCGAGCGCTCGGTCATCCGCCTGCCGGCCTTCGAGCAGTTGAAGGGCGACCCGGTGCTCTACGCCCACGCCAACCGCGTGCTGCACCTGGAGACCAACCCCGGCAATGCGCGCGCCCTGGTGCAGCGCCACGGCGAAGGCGCCACCGCGCGCGACGTCTGGCTGAACCCGCCGCCCATCCCCCTGAGCACGGCGGAGATGGACCACGTGTTCGACCTGCCCTACGCGCGCAGCCCGCACCCCACGTACGCCGACGAACACGGCAAGCACGACGGCGCGACCAAGATTCCCGCGTGGGAAATGATCCGCTTCAGCGTAAACATCATGCGCGGCTGCTTCGGCGGCTGCACCTTCTGCTCCATCACCGAGCACGAGGGCCGCATCATCCAAAGCCGCTCCGAAGCGAGCGTGCTGCGCGAGATCGAGGACATCCGCGACAAGGTCGCCGGCTTCACCGGCGTCGTCTCCGACCTGGGCGGCCCCACGGCCAACATGTGGCACATCGGCTGCAAGTCCAAGGAGATCGAGGCCGCCTGCCGCAAGCCCAGCTGCGTCTACCCGGGCATCTGCCCCAACCTGAACACCGACCACGGTCCGCTGATCCAGCTCTACCGCAAGGCGCGGGCGATCAAGGGCGTCAAGAAGATCCTCATCGGCTCGGGCCTGCGCTACGACCTGGCCATCGAGAGTCCCGAGTACATCAACGAGCTGGTCACGCACCACGTCGGCGGCTACCTGAAGATCGCCCCCGAGCACACCGAGGGCGGCCCGCTGAGCAAGATGATGAAGCCGGGCATCGGCACCTACGACCGCTTCAAGCAGCTGTTCGAGGCCGCCAGCGCCGCCGCCGGCAAGAAGCAGTACCTGATCCCCTACTTCATCGCCGCGCACCCCGGCACCGCCGACGAGGACATGATGAACCTCGCCGTCTGGTTGAAGCGCAACGGCTTCCGTGCCGACCAGGTGCAAACCTTCTACCCCAGCCCCATGGCCACGGCCACGGCGATGTACCACTCGGGCAAGAACCCGCTGAAGAAGGTCACGCGCGACAGCGAGAAGGTCGACATCGTCAAAGGCGAGCGCCGCCGGCGCCTGCACAAGGCCTTCCTGCGCTACCACGACGCCAACAACTGGCCGCTGCTGCGCGAGGCGCTCAAGGAGATGGGCCGGGCCGACCTCATCGGCAACGGCAAGCACCACCTCATTCCCAGCTTCCAGCCGGTGACCGACGGCGGCTACGTGAGCGAGCGGCGCAAGAACAGCACGCCGCCCAGCAAGCCCAGCCAGCGCTTGCAGCAGCGCACCAGCCCCGACCCGCGTGGCATCGTGACGCCCAAGGACGGCCTCATCCTGACCCAGCACACCGGGCTGCCGCCGCGCGAGACGAAGTTGGCGCCCAAGCGCGCCCGGCGCCGCTGAGCCTGGGGTTATCCGCTATCCCCGGCGGGCGGTTTGTGAGGGGCTTTGACGCATACTCGGTGCGGCTTTTGATCTCCTCCCGCTGCGGCGCATGGCTGAGAACCCCCCGACCCCCGATCCCGCGCACGACGACGACCTCCTTGAGCTGATCGAGGAAGACGCGCATGCGCCCGAGGGCGGCACCGAAGCCCCGGAATCTTGGCGCGTGCTGGTGGTCGACGACGACCAAGACGTGCACCGCGCCACCGAGTTGGCCATGCAGGGCCTGCTCGTCGAAGGCCGGGGGCTGGAGTTCTTGCACGCCGACTCCGGCATCTCCGCCCGCGACCTGCTGAGCCACGAGCACGACATCGCCGTCGCCCTTCTTGACGTGGTGATGGAAAGCGAAGACGCCGGCCTGCAGTTGGTGCGCCACCTGCGCGCCAACCCGACCTTCGACGCCCTGCGCATCGTGCTGCGCACCGGCCAGCCGGGTTACGCGCCCGAGATCGAAACCGTCCGCACCCTGGACATCAACGACTACAAGACCAAGGCCGAGCTGACGCGCACGCGGCTTTACACCGTGCTGACGGCGGCCATCCGCTCGTACCGGCAGATCTGCCAACTGCAGGCGGCGCAACGGGGCCTGTCGCGCATCGTCGAGTCGGTCACCGAACTCAACCAAGTCCGCACCCTGCCCCGCTACGCCGAAGGCGCGCTCGAGAAGGTCGGTCTGCTGTTCGACACCCTGCCGCAGGGCTTGGTGGCCGTGCACCACCGGGACGACCCGCCCGAACAGGCGCGCATCGTGGCTGCCTTGGGGCCCCACGCCGGCCTGCTGGGCAGCACCATCGACCTGGTGCAACAGCCCGAAGTGCGCCAAGGCCTGCTCGACTGCCTGGCCCAGGGCCGCACCCACATGGGCGCGAACCTGTACCTGCACTTCAACCTGGCCAACGAACGCGTGCTGGTGCTGCACACCCACCTGCCCCACGCCCCGAGCGCCGACATGGAGCCCCTGCTCAACACGCTGAAAAGCGCGCTGGCCGTGGGCTTCGACAACGTGGCCCTGTACGGCCAGCTGCTCGACCACGCCTACAACGACCAGCTGCTGCAACTGCCCAACCGCAACCGCTTCATCGAGTTGCTGGAGCAGAACCTGCGCAACCCCGAAGGCCTGTCGCTGGCGCTGATCGACATCGACGACTTCTCCGACATCAACGACGCCTTCGGCCACCGCTTCGGCGACCAGGTGCTGCAGGCCGTGGCCCACCGCCTGAACGAGCAGCTGGGCACCCGCAGCGAGATGGCCCGCATCTCGGCCGACACCTTCGGCGTGATGGGGCCGGAAGCCCTGGTCGATGCCGAGCGCATTTCCGAGGCTTTCACCGAGCCCTTCGTGGTCAGCGGCGAGCGCCTGCAGCTGTCGGCCACCACCGGCTTGGTGCGACTGATCGACTCCAGCTCCCTGGGCTCCGAGCTACTGCTCGACGCCCACATCGCCCTGAAGCGCGCCAAGCAAATGCAGCGCGGCACGGCCCAGTACTTCTCCGCCGAGATGGGCGTGGACGCGCGCGAGCGCTTCAAGCTGCTCAAGGGCCTGCGCGCCAGCTTCGAAGCGCGGCGCCTGTTCGTGGTCTACCAGCCGCAGGTGGACCTGGCCACGCGCCAAGCGATCGCCGTGGAAGCCCTGCTGCGCTGGCGCACCGAAGACGGCCAGTTCGTGCCCCCCGACCAGTTCATCCCGCTGGCCGAGCAATCGGGCCTGATCGTCGCCATCGGCGAGTTCGTGTTGCGCACGTCTTGCCACCAGATCAAGCGCCTGCGAGACCTCGGCCACGCGCAACTGCGCATGGCGGTGAACATCTCGATGGCGCAGTTCCGCCATCCGCGCTTCATCAGCACCCTGCAAGCCGCCTTGCGCGATGCCGAGCTGGAAGGCAATGCCCTGGAGCTGGAGATCACCGAATCCATGGCCATGGACGACCTGGACATGGTGCTGCACATGCTGGCCGAGATCCGCGCCACCGGGGCCACCGTGGCCATCGACGACTTCGGCACCGGCTTCTCGTCGCTGTCGCAGCTGCGCCAGTTGCAGGTGGAGCGCCTCAAGATCGACCGCACCTTCGTCAACGAGTCGAGCACCGCCGCCGGCAGCACCATCGCCGGCATGGTGGTGAACCTCGGCCACACGCTGGGCATGCGGGTGATCGCCGAGGGCATCGAAACCGAAGAGCAGGCCCAACAGCTGCTGGCGCTGGGCTGCCAAGAGGGCCAGGGCTACCTGTTCGCCCGCCCCATGCCCTCGGAGCTGCTGGAAGGCTGGCTGGCCAACGCCAAATCGGCCTGAAGGTCGACGTCGCCGGCCTCAGCCGGCCCGCTTGGCCAGCAGGGCGCGCGCCACGCGGCTCACCGGCGGCCGGCCCAAGGCCTCGCTGATGAAGGCGGCCGCGTCCACCAGCGCGTCCAGGTCCACCCCGGTCTCGATGCCCAGCCCGTTCAGCATGAACACCACGTCCTCGGTGGCCACGTTGCCCGTGGCGCCCTTGGCGTAGGGGCAGCCGCCCAGGCCACCCACGCTGGCGTCGAAGGTGGCCACGCCCACTTCCAAGCTGGCGTACACATTGGCCAAGGCTTGGCCGTAGGTGTCGTGGTAGTGGCCACTCACCTCGCCCAAGGGGAAGTGCTTCAGCGCTTGTTCCAGCGCCGCCTGCACGCGGCGCGGGGTGCCCACGCCGATGGTGTCGCTCACCCCAAGGTGGTCCACACCGATGGCGCGCAGCTGCGCGGCCACTGCGCCCACTTTCTCGGGGGCGATGTCGCCCTCGTAGGGGCAGCCCAGCGCGCAGCTCAGCGCCGCGCGCACCTTTGTGCCGGCCGCCTTGGCCTGGGCCACCACGGGCGCGAAGCGCTCGATGCTCTCGGCGATGGAGCAGTTGATGTTCTTCTGCGCGAAGGCCTCGCTGGCGGCGGTGAACACGACGATCTCGTCGGGCCGCGTGGGCAGCGCGGCTTCCATGCCCTTGGCATTGGGCACCAGCACGGCCACGGCCACCTCGGGGCGGCGCTGCAGCGCGGCCATCACCGCGGCGTTGTCGCCCATCTGCGGCACCCACTTGGGGCTGACGAAGCTGGTGGCCTCCAGGCGGCGGATGCCGGCGGCTTGCAGGCGGTGGATGAGCTCGACCTTGACGGCGGTGTCGACGAGCTGCTTTTCGTTCTGCAAGCCGTCGCGCGGGCCGACGTCGCAGAGGGTGACGTGGGTGGGAAGGCTCATGCGGCCTCTCCCAACTTGAGCAGCTCGGCCCCGTCGCTGAGCTGGTCGCCCACGGCGTACAGGCACTCGGTGACCACCCCGTCGCGCGGGCTGGTGAGGGTGTGCTCCATCTTCATGGCCTCCATCACGGCCAGGGCCTGGCCGGCCTTGACGGTGTCGCCCGCCTTGACGTGCAGGGCGATGAGCTTGCCGGGCATGGGCGCGGTCAGGCGGCCGCCGCTGGGCGCCGCACCCTCGCTGGCGCGGGCGATGACGTCGACCTCGGTGAGCGTGGCGCTGCCTTGCGGGGCGAAGACGGTGACCTCTTCGCCGCGGGCGTAGGTGTGCACGCGCACGCGGCGCAGGGCCAGGCCCTCGCCCAGCAGCAGGGTGTGCTGTTCGGGGCTGGTGGAGTCCACGGCGAAGCGGGTGGTGGCGCCCTCCACGGTGAGGCTCATGGCGCCGCCGTGGTGGCGGCGCAGCAGCACCTCGTGGTGGGCCTCGCCTTCGGCGAGGTCGAAGCGGCGCACGGCGTCGCCGGCCAGGCGCCAGCCGTCGCGAGCGCTCCAAGGATCAGCGTCGCGGGTTTGGGCTTCCAGCGCCAGGGTGTGGGCCACCACGGCGGCGGCGGCCACGTCCAGCGGCAGGCCGGGCTGGCCGAACAAGGCGGCGCGCTCGCGCTCGATCAGGCCGGTGTCGAGGTCGGCGCCGGCAAAGCTGGCGGTGGCGGCGCAGCGGCGCAGGAAGGCGACGTTGGTGTGCAAGCCCACGATGTGGGTTTGCGCCAGCGCCGCATCCAGCCGCGCCAGCGCTTGCGCGCGGTCTTCGCCCCAGACGATGAGCTTGGCGATCATCGAGTCGTAGTGCGGGCTGATGGCGTCGCCCTCGATCACGCCGGTGTCCACGCGCACGTCGCTGCGCTCAAAGCGCGACGCGGCCGGCCAGCGCAGCACGTCCAAGCGGCCGGTGGCGGGCAGGAACTGGGCCTCGGGGTTCTCGGCGCAGATGCGCGCCTCGATGGCGTGGCCGTGGATGCGCAATTCCGATTGCTTGAGCGGCAGCGGCTGACCGGCGGCCACGCGCAGCTGCCACTCCACCAGGTCCAGGCCGGTGATGGCCTCGGTGACCGGGTGCTCCACCTGCAGCCGCGTGTTCATCTCCATGAAGTAGAAGCGGCCGTCTTGCTCGGCAATGAACTCCACCGTGCCCGCGCCCACGTAGCCCACGGCCTTGGCAGCCGCCACAGCGGCCTCGCCCATCTCGCGGCGGCGGGCCTCGGTCATGCCGGGCGCCGGGGCTTCTTCCAACACCTTTTGGTGGCGGCGCTGCACGCTGCAGTCGCGCTCGAAGAGGTAAACGCAGTCGCCCTGCGTGTCGCCGAAGACCTGGATCTCGATGTGGCGCGGCTTGGTGACGTAGCGCTCCACCAGCACGGCGGCGTCGCCAAAGCTGTTGATGGCCTCGCGCTGGCAGCTGGCCAGGGCGGCGTCGAACTCGGCCTCGCTGTGGACCACCCGCATGCCCTTGCCACCGCCGCCGGCGCTGGCCTTGATGAGCACAGGGTAGCCGATGCGCGTGGCCTCGCGCTTGAGCAGCGCGGGGTCCTGGTCGGCGCCGTGGTACCCGGGCACCAGGGGCACCCCGGCCGCTTCCATCAGGCGCTTGCTCTCGGCCTTCAGGCCCATGGCCTGGATGGCGCTGGCCGGCGGGCCGATGAAGACCAAGCCGGCATCGGCGCAGGCCTGCGCAAAGGCCTCGTTCTCGCTCAGGAAGCCATAACCCGGGTGGATGGCCTGCGCGCCGGTCGCCTTGGCGGCCTCCAGGATGCGCTGCCACTGCAGGTAGGAGTCGCGCGGGGCAGCACCGCCCACGCACACGGCCTCGTCGCAGGCCTGCACGTGCTGGGCCTGGGCGTCGGCCTCGGAGTAGACGGCCACGGTCTGGATGCCCATCCGACGGGCGGTGGCGGCCACGCGGCAAGCGATCTCACCGCGGTTGGCAATGAGGATCTTTCGAAACATCGGCGCTCCTTGTGGGAGGTAGGGTGTTGGTTGGCGGCGCCGGGGTGCGCGCCGCGAAGGGGTGGAGTATCGGTGGCGAGGGACTCAGAGCAGCTCGATGCCCCAGTGCCGAAGCGCCCAGGCCCAGGCCAAGAACAGCAGGGCCGTGAAGGCCACACTGGCCAGCAAAGCCGGCCAAAAGCCCCAGCGCATCAGAAGCCAGGGGAACAGCAAGAACATCGGCAGCGTGGGCAGCACGTACCAGAAGGTGTACTGCGCGTGCCGGGCCAACTTCTCGACAGGCTGGCCCTCGGCTTGCATCCACACCAAGGCCAGCAGCGTCACCCAAGGCAAGGCGGCCACCAGGCCGCCCAGGCGGTCGCTGCGGCGGGCCACCTCGCCAATGACCACCACCAGCGCGGCGGTGACGGCGACCTTGATCACCAGCCAGCTCATCGCTGTGGCTCCGGGCGCCCACGGCGCCACAAGCGGCCGATGAAACGCCACAGCGCCCAGGCCAGGCCCACCATGGCCAGGGCCAGCAGCAGCACCACGCCCAAGGCCCAGAACGGGTGCGCCCAGCCCAGCCACAGCAGCGCGGGCACGAAAGCGTCACCGCCCAGCGACAAGGCCCAGTTGCTGAAGGGCTCGGGCGAGTGGTTGACCGCGGCGCGCGTGCTCGCCTTGGCCGCGTGTGCGCTGGCCGCCAGCGTGCCCCCCGCCAGCGCCGCCAGCAGCGCCCAGGCCTGGGCGTCGCCGCCGCCGAACACCCCGTAGGCCAGCGCCGCGCCGGCCGGGATGCGCACGAAGGTGTGCACCGCGTCCCACACGGAATCGACCCAAGGCACCTTGTCCGCCAGGAACTCCACCGCCATCAAGACAGCGCTGCCGCCCAGCACCATGGGCGACTGCAGCAGCACCAAACCCGGCGGCAGCTCCACCCAGCCCAAGCGCCCAGCCAGGCCGGTGAGGAAGACCACGGCGTACAGGCGCAAGCCGCTGGCCAAACCCAGCGTGGCGGCCAGGGCCAGCAGCGCCGGCAGGTCCAGCTGGGGCGGCAGGTTCATCGGTGGCGAACTGCAGAGCCCCGCGCGGGCCTCAGCCCGCGGCCACCTCTTGCACGGCCATGCCCAAGCGCTGCAACAAGGCCTTGTCGGCCTCGGCCTGCGGGTTGCCGGTGGTCAGCAGCTTGTCGCCGTAGAAGATGCTGTTGGCGCCGGCCAAAAAGCACAGGGCTTGCAGGCTCTCGGGCATGGCCTCGCGGCCGGCGCTCAGGCGCACCATGCTGGTGGGCATGGTGATGCGGGCCACGGCGATGGTGCGCACGAACTCGAAGGGGTCGAGCTCGGCCGTGCCGGCCAGCGGCGTGCCTTCGACCTGCACCAGGTTGTTGATGGGCACCGACTCCGGCGGCGGGTTCAGGTTGGCCAACTGGGCCACCAGGCCGGCGCGCTGGGTGCGGCTTTCGCCCAGGCCCACGATGCCGCCGCAGCAAACCTTCATGCCCGTCTCGCGCACGGCCGCCAGGGTGTCCAGGCGGTCTTGGTAGGTGCGGGTGGTGATGATCTCGCCGTAGAACTCGGGCGAGGTGTCGAGGTTGTGGTTGTAGTAGTCCAGCCCGGCGTCCTTGAGTTGCTGGGCCTGCGAGGGCTGCAGCATGCCGGCGGTCACGCAGGTCTCCAGGCCCAGGCCCTTGACCTCGCGCACCATGGCCATCAGCTGCTCCATGTGACGCTCCTTGGGGCTGCGCCAGGCCGCGCCCATGCAAAAGCGCGTGGCGCCGCTGGCCTTCGCGGCCTCGGCCGCGCTCTTGACCTCGGCCAGGTCCATGAGCTTGTCGGCATCCAGGCCGGTGTCGTAGTGGGCCGACTGCGGGCAGTACTTGCAGTCTTCTTCGCAACCGCCGGTCTTGATGCTGAGCAGGGTGCTGAGCTGCACCTCGTTGGGGTTGTGGTGCTCGCGATGCACGGTCTGCGCGCGGTGCATCAGGTCGGCAAAGGGCAGCGCGAACAGCGCCTCGATCTCGGCCACCGTCCAGTCGCCCTCTTTGGCTTTCACGGGGCGGTGCAGGTGGATGGGTTGCACGGGAGCGTTCATGGCGTGAGCAGCACTTTCTTCAGCAGTTCCGCGTCGAGGCAGGCCGCGACGGCGGACGGGGTCGGGTGTTGGAGTCGGGGCACGGCGCCCAAACACGGAGCGGGCAGCAGCGCCTTCAAAGTGGCGAGATTGTCGGCGTGTTGCAGCATGCCGGCGTCCACGGTGTTGCCGACCCAGCCGGCCAGGGTCAGGCCGCGGGCGGCGATGGCCTCGGCCGTGAGCAAGGCGTGGTTGATGCAGCCCAGGCGCAGGCCGACGACCAGGATGACCGGCGCGGCCAGTTCGCGGGCGAAGTCGGCGCTGTCCCAACCCGACTCTTCGTCCAGCGGCACGCGCCAGCCGCCCACGCCTTCGACAAAGGCCAAGTCCAACTGGGCCAGCGGCGCGCGCACGGCGGCCAGCACGGCCTCGCGGCGAATCGCCGTGCCTTCCAGGCGAGCGGCCAGGTGCGGGGCGCAGGGCGTGCGCAGCTGGATGGGGCCGACCTGCTCGATCGTCAGGTCCGCGCGCTGCGCGGCATGCAGGGCCAACACGTCTTCATTGACCCAGCGGCCATCAAGCCGCTCTTGGCCTGCAGCCACGGGCTTGAGGCCGGCCGCGCGCAGGCCCTGGCCCGTGGCCCAGTGCGTGAGCGCGGCGGTGGTGGTCGTCTTGCCGATTTCGGTGTCGGTGCCGGTGACGAAAAAGAGTCGGGCCGACAGGCGCGAAGCCCCGGCGGCAGAGGAAGGGGAGGTCAATGACATGGGGAAAAGGGGCGTCAGATGGAGGGCCGTACGCCAAGCCTGCGGGCTCACACGCCGCGCAACAAATCGCGCTGCTCGGCGGTGTCCATTTGCATTTCAAAGCTGTAGAAACAATTGCGGCCGCGGGACTTGGCCGCGTACAGCGCCTCGTCTGCACACAGCAGCACGCCTTCGGCCGTGCTGGCCTCGTCGGGCACCAGGGTCGTGATGCCGCCCGAGAAGCTCAGGTGGGGCCCGACCGAAGATGCCGGATGGGGAATGGCCGCGCTCGCCACGATGCGCAGCAAACCGCGGGCCAAGGTCATGGCGCCCGACCTGGGGGTTCCCGGCAAGAGCAGGGCGAACTCCTCGCCACCGTAGCGCCCCGCCAAGTCGCCGGGTTTGGGGCAAGCGTCCCTCAGCAACTGGGCCACGCGACGCAGGGCGGCGTCGCCCGCCACATGGCCCAAGGCATCGTTGTAGGCCTTGAAGTGATCGACGTCGATCAACATGACGCTCAAGGGCGCACCGGCGTGGCGGCACCGCTGCAGCGCCTCATGCAGGGCTTGGTCCAGGCCGCCGCGGTTGAGCAAGCCAGTGAGTGCATCGTGCCGCGCCACATGGGCCAATCGCTCGTTGGCCTCTCGCAGCTGCTCTGAGCGCTCGAGCAACTTGAGGCGAAGTTGCAGCAATCGGTGCACGGCGTGGAGCTTGGCCGTCAGCAGTTGCGGTGACAGGGGCTTGGCCAGATAGTCATCCCCGCCGGCGTGAATCCCCTGCCAGATGTCTTCGTCGGTGTGGTGGCTGGACAGAAAGATGATGGGCGTCCAGCCGCCCGCCTCGATCGCCCGCAACTGCCGGGCCACCCAGTACCCGTCGTGCTCGGGCATCTCAACGTCCAGCAGCACCAGATCGGGCCTTACCACCTTGAAAACCGCCGCCGCTTGCTCGGGAACGGCGCACTCCACGACCCGGTGTCCCAGCTGCTCCAGGGACTTGCGGGTGATGGTGCGGTGTGTGGCTTGGTCGTCGACCACCAACACGCGATAACTGGGTCCGAAATCGAACATGAACGCAGCTTACGGGCAAGCCGTCAGGGCGGCCACAAGGGCTTGCACGTCGTCGGCCGTGTGGTCGGCGCACAGGGTGATGCGCAGGCGTGCGGTGCCGGGCGCCACCGTGGGCGGGCGGATGGCGGGCACGCGGATGCCGGCGGCGTCGAGCCGGGCGGCCAGGTCCAGCGCATCTTGGTTGTCGCCCACGACCAGCGGCTGGATGGGGGTGTCGCTGCGCGGAAGCTGCCAGCCCCGGGCTTGGACCCATGGCTGCAAGCCATCGACCAACTGCGCTTGCAGCAGCTCCAGCTGCGCCCGGCGGCGCTCGCCCTCCTCGCCCGCGATCAGGTCGAGGCTGGCGAGCAGCGCGTGGGCCAGCGCGGGCGGCGCGGCGGTGGTGAAGATGTAGCTCCGCGCGGTTTGGATCAACCACTCGACGACCACGGGGTGGGCCGCGACGAAGGCACCGGCCACGCCGGCGGCCTTGCCCAGGGTGCCCATCAGCACCAGGCGCTCGCTGCGGAGCCCCAAGTGCGCCAGGCTGCCCCGGCCCTGGGGGCCGAGCACGCCAAAGCCGTGCGCGTCGTCCACCAGTAGCAGCGCGTCGTGCCGCTCCGCCAGGGCCAGCAACTCGGCCAGCGGGGCCAGGTGGCCGTCCATGCTGAACACGGCGTCGGTGGCGATGAGCTTGCGCGGCGCGGTGCTGGTGCGCAGTTGATCGGCCAGCTCGTCCACGCTGGCGAAGACCTGCTTGCGGCCCCGGGCCAGGCGCGCGCCGTCGATCAAGCAGGCGTGGTTCAGGCGCTCCGAAAAGACGTCGGTGCCCTCCCCGCCCAGCGCCGTCACCGCCGCCAGGTTGGCCATGTAGCCGGTGGAGAAGCTCAACGCCCGCGCGCCGGGGATGCAAGGCGCGTTGAGGTCGGCCAGCCGGTCCTCCAACTGCTGGTGCGCCACGCTGTGCCCGCTGATGAGGTGCGAGGCCCCGCTGCCGGCGCCGTAGCGCCGCGCGCCTTCTTGCAAAGCGGCCACCACCTTGGGGTGCTGGGCCAGGCCAAGGTAATCGTTCGAGCAGAAGGCCAGCATGGGCCGGCCGTCGATGGTCTGGCGCGGCGCGGTGGGCGTGCCGGCCTGTCGGCGCACGCGCGTCAGGGCCTGGGCCTCGCGCTCGCGCAGTTGCTGCTGCAGGTAATCAAGCACCGGCCAGGACCTCGTCCAAGGTGGCGCGCACGGCCTGGGCCAGCCACTGCGCGGTGGGCGTGTCGATCAGGTAGGGCGGCATCAGGTACACGGTGGCGCCGATGGGGCGGATCAAGAGTTCGTTACGACGCGCCACGAGGTGGAAGCGCTCGGCAAAGCGCTCGCCGGGCTCGGACACGTCGAAAGCCACCACCATGCCGGTTTGGCGCAGCGCGGTGACGCGCGGGTGCTGCGCCAGCGGCGCGAAGGCCTCGCGCAGCGCTTGGGCCTGCCGCGGCAGTTGCTGCAGTAGGTCGGACTCGCGGAAGCGCCGCAGCACCTCGCAGGCGGCCGCGCACACGATGGCGTTGCCGGTGTACGAGTGGCTGTGCAGGAAGCCGCGCGCCACGTCGGGACTGAGGAAGGCGTTGAAGACGGTGTCGGTGGTCAGCACCACCGACAAGGGCAGCGTGCCGCCCGTGATGCCCTTGCTCAGCAGCACGAAGTCGGGCCAATGCTGGGGGTCGACCTGCTCCCACGCGAAGAAGGTGCCGGTGCGCCCGCAGCCCACCGCGATCTCGTCGGCGATGAGGTGCACGCCGTGCTGGGTGCACAGCGCGCGCAGCGCGCGCAGCACCTCGGGCCCGTGCATGCGCATGCCGCTGGCGCCTTGGATCAGGGGCTCGACGATCAGCGCCGCGCAGCGGCCGTCCAGCTCGACCAGCAGTCGCTCGATGGCCGCCAGCGCGCCCGGCTCGTGCAGCGCCGGCGCCAGGTGCGTGGCCCGCAGCAGCGGCGCGTAGGCGTCGCGAAAAATCGGCACGTCGGTGACCGACAGCGCGCCCAGGGTTTCGCCGTGGTAGCCACCGGCCAGGGCGATGAACTCGCACTTCTGCGGCTGGCCTTGGTTGCGCCAGTAGTGCGCACTCATCTTGAGCGCGATCTCGGTGGCACTGGCGCCGTCGCTGCCGAAGAAAGCATGGCCCAGCGCGCCGCCGGTGAGCGCGCGCAGGCCCTCGGCCAACAGAACAGCGGGTTCGTGGGTGCAGCCGGCCAGCATCACGTGCGGCAGCGTGGCCGCCTGGCGCGCGATGGCCTGCTGCAGCCCGGCGTCGCTGTGGCCGAAGAGGTTGGTCCACCAGGCGCTGGTGGCGTCGAAGTAGCGATGGCCGTCGGCGTCGATCAGCCAGGGGCCGTCGCCGCGCACCATGGGGAGGGGCGGCACGGCGTCGAGCCGGGCCATTTGCGTGCAGGGGTGCCAGACGGCGGCGCGGCTGCGCGCGGCCAGGTCGGAAGAACGGGACATGGAACTCAGGAAACGGCGCCCGCGCCGGAAGGCTTGGGCAGGGACTGCAAGTATTCGTCGACCAAGGGCTGCCAGCGTTCGCGGCCCTCGGCCATGAGGCGGCTGCCGTCGTCGCCCCAGGCTGGCAGGCGGTGCAAGGTGCCGCGCCCGCCGCCACCGCGGTACGCCCCGTACCAAGCTTGGGCGTGCCAGGGCCCGAAGTGTCGGTCGTTCTCGGCGTACAGCCACAAGGTGGCAAAGGCCTGCGATTGGCGCTGCGCGGTGCGCGCCAGTTGGCGCACGAACCGGGCCGTGGCCTGGCTGCCGCAGGGCTCGCCAGGAAAGCGTTCGGGGTGGCTGCCCACGCCCCCGCCGAAGTTGATGGCCCCCACCACGCCTTGCGGCGAGAAGTGCGCCGCGCACAAGGCGGCCAGGCCGCCAACGCCCACCCCGACGTGGAGCACGCACTGGCGGTCGATGGGGGCGCCGTGCCGGCTCAAGCCCTCCAGCACCGCGGCGGCCTGCACGGTGGTGCCCAGGAACACCCGATCGGGCCGAGGCCGCCGGCAGTTCAGGCTCTCGCGATCGCCCATCACCTCCCGCTCGCCGTAGCCGGCGCGCAGGGGCACGGCCACCGCCCAGCCGCGGCCCAGCAGGTACCCGGTCATGGCCGCGTAGCCTGGGAAGCCGTCGGTGTAGTAACGGCGCTCGTGGTGCAGCAGGGCCAAGGGATGCGGCCCCGGCCCGGCGGGCAGGTGCAGGTCCAGGGGCAGGTCCCCCTCCAGGTTCGCGACCCCGGCGTACTCCCCCAGCAGGGGCACGCGCAGGCGCTGGGGAGCCGACTCGGCGCCTTGGGCCCAAGCTCCCGGCACCATCGCCATCGCGGCCAGGGCCGATCGGCGCGACCAGCGCATCGCGGGGGTCAGGGGCGCCACGGCGGGTCCTGCTTGGCCAGGAAGCTTTGCACCCCCGCCTGCCCTTCGTGCGAAGCGCGGATGTCGGCGATGCGGCGCGCCGTGTCGTCGCGCATCGCGGGCGTGAGCGGGTGCCCGGCCAGGTCCAGCACCAGCTTCTTGCAGGCGCGCACGGCGTGCGGGCCGTTGGCGCACAGCGCGGCGGTCAGTTCGTCCACCTTGGCGTCCAGCGCCGCCTCGTCGGCCACGACCTCGTGCACCAGGCCCAGGGCCTGGGCGGTGGCGGCGTCGAAGCGCTCGGCCGTGGTGAAGTAGCGACGGGCCTGGCGCTCGCCCATGGCCTTCACGACATACGGACCGATGGTGGCGGGCAGCAGGCCGAGCTTGGCCTCGCTCAGGCAGTAGCCGGCGTTGGCGGTGCTCACGACCACGTCGGCGCAGGCCACCAGGCCCACGCCGCCGGCGTACACATCGCCCTGCACGCGCGCCACCACCGGCACGGGGCAGTGGTTGATCGCCCAGAGCATGTCGGCCAGTCGGCGGGCGTCTTCGAAGTTCTCGTCCCAGCTGAACTGGGCCATGGCGCGCATCCAGTTCAGGTCGGCCCCGGCGCAGAAGGCCTTGCCCTCGGCGGCCAGCACGATGGCGCGCAGGTCCTTGCGCGCGCCCAGGTCCAGGAAGGCGGCGGTCAGGTCGCCGATGACGGCCTCGTTGAAGGCGTTGCGCACCTCGGGGCGGCTGAGGGTGACGCGGGCGATGCGCCCATCCGCGCCTTGGGTGTCGATCTTCAGGGTGCTCATGCGGAAGCGTCCTTCAAAGGTTTGCGCATCAAAACCGACGCGTAGGTTTTGCCCTGCCATTGCACACGGCCGCACTCGGCATAGCCGCGGCGGGCGTAGCGTTGCCGCAGGGCGGTGGCGGGCTCGGCGGTGTCCAGCGCCACCTGGGCGTGGCCCTGCGAGTGGGCCCAGGCCTCGGCGGCGTCCATCAGGCGCTCTGCCAGGCCCTGGCCGCGCCAATCGGGGTGCACGGCCAACTGCGCCAGCACCGCGGTGCCGGGCTCGCAGTAGAGCGGCGGCGCGGGGTCGGCCAGGTAGCCGGCCTCGGCCGACTTGGGGCCGCTGACCGTCACCGTGCCCACCAGGCGGCCATCGGGCGCCACGGCCACGAAGCCTTGAGCGCCGGCCAAGCGCTCGCGCGTGACCGACTCGGGCTGGTCCACGGCGGTGAAGTTCCAGCCCTGGGCCGCGAGGCTCGCGTAGGCGGCGTGCAGCAAGGCCGTCAGCTCGGCGATGGAGTCGCCGTCGGACCAGGGGCGCAGCACCGCCGCCATCACATGCGGAACACGCCGAACTTGGTGTCGGGGATCGGTGCGTTCAGCGAGGCCGACAGGGCCAGGCCCAGCACGCGGCGCGTGTCGGCGGGGTCGATCACGCCGTCGTCCCAAAGGCGGGCGCTGGCGTAGTAGGGGTGGCCTTGCTCCTCGTACTGCTGGCGGATGGGGGCCTTGAACGCTTCCTCCTCTTCGGCGCTCCAGCTGCCGCCCTTGGCCTCCAGGCCGTCGCGCTTCACGGTGGCCAGCACGCCGGCGGCCTGTTCGCCACCCATCACGCTGATGCGCGCGTTCGGCCACATCCACAGGAAGCGGGGCGAGTAGGCGCGGCCGCACATGCCGTAGTTGCCGGCGCCAAAGCTGCCGCCGATGATCACGGTGAACTTGGGCACCTGCGCGCAGGCCACGGCGGTGACCATCTTGGCGCCGGCGCGGGCGATGCCCTCGTTCTCGACCTTGCGGCCCACCATGAAGCCGGTGATGTTCTGCAGGAAGACCAGCGGGATCTTGCGCTGGCAACACAGTTCGATGAAGTGCGCGCCCTTGTTGGCGCTCTCGGTGAACAGGATGCCGTTGTTGGCCACGATGCCCACGGGCATGCCCTCGATGTGGGCGAAGCCGCACACCAGGGTGGTGCCGTAACGCGCCTTGAACTCGTCGAAGGCCGAGTCGTCGACCACGCGGGCGATGACCTCGCGCACGTCGAAGGGCTTGCGGGCGTCGGTGGGGATCACGCCGTGCAGCTCGTCCACCGCGTAGCGCGGGGGCTTGGGCGCTTGGCAGCGCAGCGGGTTGGCTTTCAGCCAGTTCAGGCTGCCCACCACCTGGCGGGCCAGGGCCAGCGCGTGGGTGTCGTTGTCGGCCAGGTGGTCGGCCACGCCGGACAGGCGCGTGTGCACGTCGCCGCCGCCCAGGTCCTCGGCGCTCACCACCTCGCCGGTGGCCGCCTTCACCAGCGGCGGGCCGCCCAAGAAGATGGTGCCCTGGTTCTTGACGATGATGGTCTCGTCGCTCATGGCCGGCACGTAGGCGCCGCCGGCCGTGCACGAGCCCATGACCACGGCGATCTGCGGCACGCCCTCGGCACTGAGATTGGCCTGGTTGAAGAAGATGCGGCCGAAGTGGTCGCGGTCGGGGAAGACCTCGTCCTGGTTCGGCAGGTTGGCGCCCCCGCTGTCCACCAAGTAGATGCAGGGCAGGCGGTTTTGCTGCGCGATCTCTTGCGCCCGCAGGTGCTTTTTGACGGTGAGCGGGTAGTAGGTGCCGCCCTTCACGGTGGCGTCGTTGCACACCACCATGCACTCGACGCCGGCCACGCGGCCGATGCCGGCGATGACGCCGGCGCAGGGCGCGCTGTCGCTGCCGTCCTTCTCTTTGTAGACGTTCAGCGCGGCCAACGGCGCCACTTCGAGGAAGGGCGAGTCGGGGTCGAGCAGCATCGCCACGCGGTCGCGCGGCAGCAGCTTGCCGCGGGCGGTGTGCTTGGCGCGCGCGGCCTCGCCGCCGCCTTGGGCGATGCGGTCGAGCTTGCTGCGGAGGTCGTCAACGAGCGCGCGCATGGTCTGCGCAGCGGCTTGGAAATCGGCCGAGCGGGGGTTGAGCTGGCTGACCAAGTGGGCCATTCGGGGGGTCCTTGTGGGAGTCGCGAAGCGGGCGGCATTGTCGGGGCTGTGCGACCTGCCCCTGGGCTGTCCCGGAGAAGGCGGTGCGCGCGGCGTGCCCACAATGGGCGCAAAGACACCCGGCCCAGACCGGGGCACCGATCTCAGGGAAGCACCATGACCTCAGCCCCCGTTCGCCCACGCGGCGGAATCCCGCTCGGCCGCCGCCTGCTGGCCTTGCTCGCCATGGGCCTCGCCGCCTGCACCGTGTGGGGCGCACCGGCCACGGTGGCCCGCGGGCCCGCGCCAGCCTGGGTGCAGAGCGTGCCCGTGCCGCCCAGCCGGACGGCCCCCGAGCCGGGCGGCAGTGGCGACGTCCGCTACCTGCTGGTCGACGACCAGCTGCGCTTCGAGGGCGCGCAACGCACGGAGTACCGGCGGGTCGTCAGCCAAGCCCTGGGGCCCCAGGGCATCGAGCAGATCGGCAACCTGAAGTTCGAGTTCGACCCCGAGTACCAAAGCCTGACCTTGCACCACCTCACCGTGCGGCGCGGCGAGCGCGTGGTGTCGCAACTGGAATCCGCCCGCGTGAAGGTGCTGCAGCGGGAGGACGGCCTGGACGCGCTGATGTTCGACGGGCGGCTGACCGCCAGCGTGGTGCTGGACGACATCCGCGAGGGCGACGTGGTGGACTACGCCTTCAGCCGCCAAGGCGCGAACCCGGTCTTCGGCGGTCGCCACTTGGGGGCGCTCGACATGCAATGGGGCGTGCCCGTGGCCCACCGCCATGCGCGCCTGATCTGGCCCGCCGGGCGGCCCCTGCACTGGCAACGCCTGCGCGGCGCCGCCGCCCCCAGCGTGAGCACGCAGGGCAGCGAGACGGTGTACGCCTGGTCCTTGCGCGACGTGCCTGCGCTGATCACCGAGGCCGACACCCCTTCCTGGCACGACCCCTTCCCCTGGGTGCAGTACAGCGAGTTCGCCGACTGGGCCGCCGTCGTGGCCTGGGCCCTGCCCCTGTACGAACCACCGGCCCCGCCCGGCCCCCTGCTGCAGCAAGAGCTGGCCCGGCTGCGCCGGGCGGGCGACACACCCGCCCAGCGCCTGCAGGCCACGCTGCGCTTTGTGCAGGACGAGGTGCGCTACCTGGGCTTCGAGATCGGGGCCAACTCGCACCGGCCGCACGACCCCGACTGGGTGCTGCGCCGCCGCTTTGGCGACTGCAAGGACAAAACCTTGCTGGCCTTGAGCTTGCTGCGCGGCCTGGGCTTCGAGGCCCACGCAGCGTTGGTGCACACCAGCTGGCGGCAGGGGGTGGGCAGCACCCAGGCCAGCCCGGGCGTGTTCAACCACGTGCTGTTGCGCGTGCGCTTGGACGGTGAAACCTACTGGCTGGACCCGACCCGCACCGGCCAAGGTGGCAGCCGCCCGGCCGACTGGGTGCAGGCCGACCACGGCCTGGCCCTGCCCATCGACCCCGCCGCCCGCGGCCTCGTGCCCATGGCCGGCCCGGCGGCACGCACCCTGTCGCGGGAGGTGCACGCGGTGCTGGACCTGCGCGGCGGCCGCGACCGGGACGCCAAGCTGACGGTCACCACCCTCGCCACCGGCGCCGCGGCCGAGCAATTGCGCAGCGCCGTGGTCAGCACCGGACGCGCCAAGCTCGAAAAGCAGTACGAGAGCTTCTACGCGCGCAGCTACCCCGGCCTGGCCCTGGACGGCGCGCTGAAGGTGCAAGACGACCGCGCGAGCAACCGGCTCACGCTGGTCGAGCGTTATCGCATCCCCCGCTACTGGCGCCTGAACGAGGCCAAGGGCCGCTTCGACGGGCAGGTGGAGGTGCCCGACCTGGACGAGCAGACCCGCGGCCCCAGCACGGCGGCGCGGCGCGACCCGCTGGGCCTGGGCACGCGCCTGAAACTGCAACTGCACACCGAGGTGAAGTTGCCGCCGGGTTGGCGCATCCCGGCCGAAGACCACGAGGTCAAAGGCGACGCCTTCCGCTGGACGCGCAGCGTTCGCCACGCGGACGACACCCTGAGCCTGAAGGACGACTTCCTAAGCACGGCCGACGAGGTGCCGGTCCACCGGGTGGCCGCCCATGCCGAACAGCTGCAGCAGGTGCGCAAGCAGTCCGGCATGGCGCTGTACGACAACGAAGGCGCGCCACCGCCGAAGGAGACCGCGGCCGCGGAGGGCGCGAGCGCCGTGGCGCCCCCCGCCCCCGAGCCGGAGACCCGGCCGGGCGACGACGGCCCGCATTGGGTCCCGGCGGTGCTGGTCACCCTGACCCTGGGGATCGCGGCCTGGGGCACGGCCTGGGTGTGGCGCTGGGACCCCGCCCCCCGCACCCTGGATGCGGTCAGCGCCCCGGTGGGACTCGGGGGCTGGCTGTTGCTGGCCCTGCTGATGCTGGTGGCCAGCGCCCTGCGCCACCTGCACGCTTTGTGGGACGGCCGATCGGCCTACACCCACGCGGCCTGGGAGAACCTGTGGGCGCAGCACGCGAGCGAGACCTTGAGCCCCTGGCTCTTGCCCTTCTTGGCGCTGTCCCTGGTGGCCGTCCTGGGGCTGGTGCTGGCTTTGACGCTGTCGGCCGCTTTGGTGCTGCGGCGCCGCAGCGCGGCCGTTCCAGTGGCCATCGCGACCTTGCTCGGCGTGGCCGGCCTCGGCCTCGCCGAACGCGCGGCCACGGCGACGATCCCCCTGCTGCAAGCCGCCGAGACCAGCACCGAGGCGTGGCAGGCCTGGCGGGGCATCGGCGTGGCCCTGCTCTGGGCGGCCTACTTTGCGCGCTCGCAGCGCGTGCGGGCCACTTTGGTGCGGCGCCACCGCGCCCCGGCCGCCCCGGCCGCCCCGGCCGATCCGGACGAATCGGTGGCGACGGCGGTGCCTCAGCCCTCGGCCGGCGGGTAACCGGCGGCCTGCAAGGCCTGCACGAGCCGGTCCCGGCCCACGGACTCGGGGGCGCTCACGCGCACCTGCTTCGTGGTCGGATCGGCTTGCACCTGGGCCCCGAGGGGGGCCAGGGCCTTGGTGACGCTGGCCACGCAATGGCCGCAGCTCAAATCGGGGACCTGGAAGGTGTGTTCGGTGTTCATGCGCCGATTGTCCGCCGGTCCGACTTCCTACACTGAGCCCATGGACGCCCTACGCCCCCTGGACCTTTCGGTGTTGATCAGCGGCATGCACTGCGCCGCCTGCGTGCGCAACGTGGAGCGCGCCCTGAAGCGGGTGCCCGGGGTCCTGCAGGCCGACGTGCTGCTGACCGAGAACCGGGCGCAACTCAGCCTGGCCCCGGGCTGGCAAGCCGCGCTGCTGGTGCAGGCGCTGCAAGAAGCTGGCTACGAAGCGCCACTGACGCAGGCCACCCTGCAGGTCGACGGCCTGCATGACAGTCCCCAGGCCGAGCGCCTGCAGGCGGCCCTCCAGGCGGTCCCCGGCGTGGTGGGGGTGAACGTCAACCTGGCGCTGGCGAGCGCCCGCATCCAGGCCCTGCCGGCCACCGAGGCCCAGGCCCTGGTGGCCGCAGCCCAAAGCGTGGGCTTTCGCGCCGCGCTGAAGACCACGCAAACCGACGACCCGCTGGCGCGCGAACAGGCCCTGCTGCGGCGCGACCTGGCCCTGGCCTGGCTGGCCACCCTGCCCCTGTTGGCCCCCATGCTGCTCATGCCCTTCGGCGTGCACGCGGCCTGGCCCCCGTTGGTGCAGGCCCTGCTGGCCGGGGCCGTGCAGTTCGGACCGCCGGGCTGGCGCCTATACCGCGCGGCCTGGGCGGGCTTGAAGGCCCGCACGCCCGGCATGGACCTGCTGGTGGCGCTCGGCTCCAGCGCCGCCTTCGGCCTGAGCGCTTGGCTGGCGTTCCGCGGCGCCAGCGGTCACGCCCTGTTTTTTGAATCGGGCGCTGCCATCGTGGCCTTCGTGCTGCTGGGCCGTTGGCTCGAGAGCCGGGCCAAGCGCGCCACCGGCGGGGCATTGCGCGAACTGCAGGCCCTGGCACCCAGCACGGTGGAGTTGCACCGCAACGGCCAGTGGCAGACCCTGCCCCTGGCCAAGCTCCAGGTGGGTGACACCGTGCGCCTCAAGCCCGGCCAGCGCGTGCCCTGCGACGGGGTGCTGAGCGCCGGTCGCACGCACGTCAACGAGGCCCACCTGAGTGGCGAACCCTTGCCCGTCACCCGCGAGGTCGGTCAGCCCCTGCGCGCCGGCTCGCTGAACCTGGACGGCGCCATCGAGTTGCGTGCCACCGCCCTGCCGGCCGCCAGCAGCTTGGCGCAGCTGGTGCGCCTGGTCGAGAGCGCGCAGGCGAGCAAGGCCCCCATCCAACGCCTGGCCGACACCTGGTCGGCCCGCTTCGTGCCGGCCGTGCTGGCCTTGAGCGCGCTCACCCTGGCGGGCTGGACGCTGGCGGGCGCGGGCAGCAACGCCCTGCTGCACGCCGTGGCGGTGCTGGTGGTGGCCTGTCCCTGTGCCCTGGGCCTGGCCACGCCGGCCGCCGTGGTCGTGGGCATCGGTCAAGCGGCGCTGCGCGGCCTGGTGGTGCGCGACGCCGGCGCCCTGGAAACCCTGGCCGGCGTGAACCGCATGGCCTTCGACAAAACCGGCACCCTGACCCTGGGCCAACCGCAGTTGGTGCAGGTGGAGGCCGTGGCCCCCCTGTCCCGCTTGGAGGCCCAAGCGCTGGCCAGCGCCCTGGCCCAGGGCAGCGAGCACCCGCTGGCGCGCGCGCTGCTGCGGGCCCAGGACGGCGTGCCCACCGTGGTGGCCATGAACGCCCGCGCCCACGCCGGCCTGGGCGTGCAGGCCGAGGTCGAGGGGCGGCAGATGCACATGGGCTCCAGCCGCTACATGGCCGAGTTGGGCGTGAGCACCCGCGCGCTGGAGGCCAGCAGCCTGGCCTTGGCCCAGCGCGGGTGCAGCATCAGCTGGATCGCCACCACCACGCCGCAGCCGTCCCTGCTGGGCTTGCTGGCCTTTGCCGACGCACCGCGCCCCGAAGCCCAAGCTGCCCTGGCGCGCTTGAAGGCCCAGGGCCTCACACTGAGCCTCCTGAGCGGCGACCGGCCCGAATCGGCGCAGGCCGTGGGCGCGGCGCTGGGCATGGCGGCCGACGACGTGCACGGCGGCCTGTTGCCAGCCGACAAGCTGTCCAGCCTCGCGGCCTGGCGGGTGCAAGGGGAGCGCGTGGCCATGGTGGGCGACGGATTGAACGACGCCCCGGCCCTGGCCGCGGCCGACGTGGGCATCGCCATGGCGCCCCCGGGGCAAGGCACCGACGTGGCCGCCCAAGCGGCCGGCCTGACCTTGATGAAACCGGATCTGCGGCACATCGCCGACGGCGTGGCCCTGGCCCGCGCCACCCTGCGCGTGATCCGTCAGAACTTGGTTTGGGCCTTCGGCTTCAACGCCGTGATGATCCCGCTGGCCATGGCCGGGCGCCTGGAGCCCATGTGGGCCGCCGCCGCCATGGCCGGCTCCAGCCTCATGGTGGTGGGCAACGCCCTGCGCCTGCGCCGCTGGCGGCCCTGAGCCGCCGCGCGCTCACTCGTCGAGCTTGAAGTCGACCTCGACTTCGACTTCCTGCGGCTCTTTCACGCCCTCGAAACGCCACTGCTCCACCGCCTTGACGGCCACCTGGGCCAAAGGCCGGGGCGAGTTGCTGACGGCGTGCACCTTGCCGGCGCTGCCATCAGGCATCACGGTGAAGCGCACGCGCACCTTGGCGAAGTTGCCCGGCATGGCGGCCATGGCGCGGGCGTTCAATTCGGGCGCCACGTACTTGACCAGCTTGATGCCGGGGTCGTCCTCTTCCTCGGCCGCGGCGGCCGGGGCGGGCGCCGGCGAGGCCGAAGGTTCGGCCGCCACCGGGGCCGGGGCGGGCGCCGGCTCGCTGACCGGCGGCAGCGTGCGCGGCTCGACCGCCGCCGAGGCCGTGGGGCTGGGCGCCGGTGCAGCGGCCGCGGGCACCGCGGCCACCTGGGGCGCAGGGGCGGGGGCCGCAGCGGCGGCGCTGGTGTCGGGGCGCGGCGCGGGCTTGGGGGCCGGCTTGGGCGCGGGGGCCGGTGCCGGCGCGGCAGCGGGCTTGACGGCGTGGAACTTGATGAAGCTGAACACCTTGTTGGCGTCGCGCTTGGCCCGCTCGGCGTCGCTGATCTCGCCCGAAGCCTGGGCCCAGGCGCTCATGGCGCCCCCCATCAGCAGGGCCAGCACCAGGGCCGTCGGCCGCATCGCGGCAAAAGGACGCTTGAACTGCAGCGACCGCTTCATCGTGATTTCCTTGTCGTCTTGAGAAAGCATGGGGGGCGGAGGATAGAGGCCAGCGTCGGATCCGTCGCGCTCGGAAGTCACGGCCGTGGCCCAAACCGGCGGCGACGCGGGGCGCGAGACGGACTCACGCGGCTCAGTCGAGCTTGAAGGCCAGTTCGACCATCACGTCGCGCGGCTCGGGAATCGGTGCGAAGCGCCACTGCTCCACCGCCTTGACGGCCACCTGGGCCAGGCGCACTTGCCCACCCGGGCGCGCAAACACCTTGGCCGTTTTGCCGTCGGGCTGCACGGTGAACTGCACCATCACGCTGCCGCTGCGCACGATGCCTTGCAGCCGGGCCGGCACCACGGGCTCGACGTGCTCAATCAGCGCCAACTCCACCAACTCTTCGGGCTCGGGCGTCGGCTGGGCCTGCACCGCTGGCGCCACGGGCGCTGCCACCGCCGCCACACTCGCCACGGCCGGGGCCGCGCCACCCGCGGCGGTGGGGGCAGCCGCCAGCAAGGCCGCCGGGTCGGCAAGCGCCGCGGTGGCCGCCCCGGTCGGGGCCGGTGCGCTGGCCGCCGCCATGGGCGCGGCGATTGGGCCGGAGGCCGGATTCGGAGCGGCGTTGGCGCCGGGGGTGGGCGCGTCGGTGACCCGGTCCGGTGCCCGCGGGGCGGCCGGGGCTGCTGCGGCCAGGGCCGTTGCGGCAGGTGCCGGGGCGGGCGCCGCGCTGCGCACCGCATGGAACTTGATGAAGCTGAAAACCTTGCTGGCGTCGCGCTTGGCGCGGTCGGCATCGCTCAGCGCGGCGGCGTCTTTCTTGGGCGCGGGGGCCTGCGCCCAAACCGGGCCGGCCACCACCGCCCCGGCCAGCACCCAGGCTTTCCAGTTCGACCGGCGGCTCATGCGCTTCCCTTCGTCACCAAACGATTCACCCCTTGCAATCAGGGGGCTTGCCAAACCACGGCGCGCGAGTGTAGGGATGACCTTCGGCAGGGGGGACCGGGTAATCCCGCGATCGCACGCGGCGTTCGTCCGGCGCGTGGGCCTGTGTATCGTGGCGGGATGGCCAATGCACACGAATCGGCGCTGCACTTCCCCTGGGGTGACCGCCTGCCCGCACCGGGCACATGTATCGAATTGCGACCGGGCGTCTTGTGGCTGCGCATGGGCCTGCCCTTTGCGCTGGACCACATCAACCTTTGGTTGCTGCGCGACGACGACCCACAACGCGGCCCAGGCTGGACCATCGTCGACTGCGGGATCGCCGACGCCGCCACGCAGGGCCACTGGACGACCCTGTTCGACAGTGGCGTGCTGCAAGGCCACCCCGTCCACCGAGTGATCGTCACGCACTTCCACCCGGACCACCTGGGCAACGCGCACTGGCTGTGCGAACGCTGGGGCTGCCGCCTGTGGATGAGCGCCACGGACTTCCACATCGGCCGGATGGCCAGCCAGAGCACGGTGGGCATGGGCGGCGACGCGGCGGCTGCCTTCTTCGGCAGCCACGGCCTGACGGACCCCGACAGCTTGGCCAAGATCCGCGGCCGCGCCGACTACTTCCCGCGCATGGTGCCCCAAGTTCCCAGCGCCTTCCGGCGCCTGATGGACTGCGAGCGCTTCACCATCGGGGGTCACACCTGGCAGGCCCGCGCGGGCCACGGCCACTCGCCCGAGCACCTGAGCTTTCACTGCGCAGAGTTGGGCCTGCTGATCGCCGGGGACATGGTGCTGCCCCGCATTTCCACCAACGTCAGCGTGGTCGATGTCGAGCCCGAGGCCGACCCGCTGCGCCTCTACTTGGCCTCGCTCGACCGCTTGGCCGACCTGCCCGAAGACACCCTCGTTTTGCCGGCGCACGGCCGCCCCTTCGTGGGCCTGGCCACGCGGCGACAGCAGTTGCACCAGCACCACGCCGAGCGACTCGCGGAGCTCATGGCGGCCGTGCAGGACGGGGCCAAGACGGCGGCCGAACTGCTGCCCGTGCTGTTCAAGCGCCCGCTGGACCTGCACCAAACCACCTTTGCAATGGGCGAGGCCATCGCGCACCTGAACCACCTGTGGCTCGCCGGCCGCCTGACGCGCCGGGCGGGCACCGACGGGGCCTGGCGCTTCGGTCCGGCCTGAAACAGCGCCGCCGCGCCCTCGGCAGAGGAGCGCGGCGGACTGCGTTCTTCGATGGTGGGCCACAGGGGGCCCGGCGCCTCACCTGCAGGGGCAGGCGGGTGATGACAGCGCTGGCGACAGTGTGGCCACCCGGCGTTCGCGTGCACAGCCCCCCAAAAGGGGGAAGTCCACCCGTCGCCCAGCCGGCGTCAGATCGGCGGCACCAGGGCGTCTCGCAAGGCCTCGCGCTGCGTCTCGTAGCCCGGCATCAGCGACGCCACCACCGCCCAGAACCGAGGGCTGTGGTTCATCTCGCGCAAGTGCGCCACCTCGTGGGCGATCACGTAGTCGATGACCGCCGGTTCGAAGTGCATCAAGCGCCAATTCAGGCTGACAACCCCGCGGCTGCTGGCACTGCCCCAGCGGGTGTGCGCCCCGCTGAGGCGCAGCTTGGGCACGGCCACGCCAGCGCGCTCGGCAAAGTGGGCCAAGCGCGGCGCGAACCACACGCGGGCCTGCGCCTGCAGCCAGGCCTGCACGGCCTCACGCCATTGCAGTTCCGTGGCCTCCGCGGGCAGCGGCAGCCACAGGCTGGGGGCGGCGTCGCCCTCGCCCGCGTCCCAGCGGGCCGACCGCCCGGCGCCCAAGCGCAGGCGCAGGGCCTGCCCCAGGTAGGGCAACTCGGCGCCGTCTTGCCAGTCGATGCGCAGGGCCGCGAGGCGCTGCTCGCGCCCTTGCACCTCGTGCCACTTGCGCAGGATCCAATCGGACTTGGTGCGCAACACGCCTTCGATGTCGCTGAGCGAGACCCAGCGGGGGGCCGTCACGCGCAGCCCCTTGGTGCTGACGCTGAAACCAATGGTGCGGCGGCGGCTGCGCCCCAGGGTGTAAGGCAGGCCCAACTTGGGCAGGAGCAGCACGGGGCCTTCGATGGCGGGCGCCGGGGGCGGCTCGAACAGGCTGAGTTGGGCGCTTTTGGGCGCGGTCGGCGGCGCCGCCGGGCGCCGGGGAGAGCGAGCGGCCATGCTCAGGCGGGGTGTCCGGCTTGGGGCGCCGGCGCCGCGGTGGCGACGTAGGCCTCGGGGTCGATGCGACGCATCTCGGATTCGATCCAGGTCTTCACTTCGGCAAGCAAGGTGTCGGCGCTGTGGCCTTCGGGGGAAATGGGGCGGCCCACGGAAATCTCGTACACGCCCGGGTGCAGCAGCAAGCGGCGCGGTGGCATCACGCGGGCGGTGGCACAGGCCACCGGCACGACCGACACGCCGGTGGCGATGGCCAGGCGCGTGCCCCCAGTCTTGTAATCGCCCACTTGGCCGCGCGGGATGCGCGTGCCCTCGGGGAACATGATCACCCAGGTGCCTTGGGCGGCCAGGCGGCGCCCCTGCTCGGCCACCTTGTTGAAGGCCTCGTTGCGCTTCTTGCGGTCGATGTGGACCATGTCCAAGCGGCCCAAAGCCCAGCCGAAGAAGGGGATGTAGAGCAGTTCGCGCTTGAACACGAAGGCCAGGGGGTGCGGCATCAGGGCGCACAGGGCCAGGGTCTCCAGGGCCGACTGGTGCTTGGCCAGCAGGATCACGGCCTCGCGCTTGCCCACGGGCAGGTGCTCGGCACCGGTGAAGCGGTGCGTGACGCCGCAGAACACCCGGGCGCCCCAGAACAACAGCCGAACCCAGGCGATGCAAAACCAATACAGGCGCGTGGCCGACAGGAAGGGCGACAGCAGCACGGCCGTCAAGCCCCAGGGGGTGACCGTGAGCACGCCCCAGGCCACGAAGAGCGCCGAACGCAGGCGGGTCATCATGCGCGGGACTCCGCCCCAGCCGCGCCGCCCAGCAGCGCGTCGGCGAAGGCCGCGAGGTCGTCGTGCACCCGCGCGCCGGGCACCTGGGTCAGCACCTCTTGCAACTGGGCCTCTCCCAAGGCCGCCAGCCGGTCGCCTCGCACGAGGTGCGGCACGCAGCCAGCGGCTTGGGCGGTTTGCAGGTCGCGCAGCGACGCCCCCACCATGTGCACCTCGCTCAACACGGCCCCGAAGCGCTCGCCGATTTCTTGCAGCAAGCCCGGCAGCGGTTTGCGGCATTGGCAGCCGTCTTCGGGCGTGTGCGGGCAAAAGAAGGCCGCGTCCAGGCGGCCGCCCTTGGCCTGCAGCAGTTGGTTCAAGCGCTGGTGCACCGCGTTGACGGCCTGCATGTCGAGCAAGCCGCGGCCGATGCCAGGCTGGTTGGTCGCCAGCACCGTGTGCCAACCCGCCTGGTTCAGCCGCGCCACCGCCTCCAGGGCGCCGGGCAGCGGGTCCAGCTCGTCGGGGGACTTGACGTGGTCGTCGCGGTAGCGATTGAGCGTGCCGTCGCGCCCGAGGATGACCAGCCGCAGCGGCTGCAAGTGGGTCGGGCTTTCCGTGCGCATGGGCATCGGCTCAGTGGGCCAGGCGCGACAGATCGGCCACGCGGTTCATGGCCTCGTGCAGACCGCGCAACAGGGCCAGGCGGTTGGCGCGCAAGGCGGCGTCGTCGGCGTTGACCATGACGGCGTCGAAGAAGGCGTCGACCGGCGCCTTCAGCACGGCCAAGGCCTGCAGGGACGCGGCGTAATCGCCTTGCTCGAACAGCGGCTGCGCCTGCGCCGCCGCGGCCCGCAGCGCGGCCGCCAACTGCGCCTCGGCCGGCTCTTGCAGCAAGGCGTCGTTCAAGGCCACGGGGGCCTCGTCGCTCTTCTTCAGGATGTTGCCCACGCGCTTGTTGGCCGCGGCCAGCGACGCGCTCTCGGGCAAGGCGGCGAAGGCCCGCACCGCCGCCAGGCGCTTGGGGATGTCGCCCCAGGGCGACGGCCGCAAGGCGATGACGGCATCGACCTCTTGGGCGCTGTAGCCCTGCTCGCGCAGGGCGCCGGTCAGGCGCTCGTAGGCGAAGTGCAGCAGGTCGTCGGCCGCGCTGGCATGGGTCAGCATGCCCTCGGGGAAGGCCTGCAAGCCGGCCCGCACCAGCTCGGGCAGGCTCAGCGGCAGGTTCTTTTCCATCAGGATGCGGATCACGCCCAAGGCGTGGCGGCGCAGCGCGAAGGGGTCTTTGTCGCCGGTGGGCAGCTGGCCAATGCCAAAAAGGCCGACCAGGGTTTCCAGCTTGTCGGCCAGGGCCAGCACGGTGCCCGTGTGGTTGCGCGGCAAGGCATCACCGGCAAAGCGCGGCTTGTAGTGGTCTTCGATGGCGATGGCCACGCCATCGCGCAGGCCCTCGTGGCGCGCGTAGTAGGCGCCCATGATCCCTTGCAGTTCGGGGAACTCGCCCACCATGTCGGTCAGCAGGTCGGCCTTGGCCAGCTGGGCGGCCTGCTGGACCTTGCTGTCCAGCACGTCGAACTGGTCCTTGGCGTCGACCGTGAACGGCACCGTGGCCGTGCGCAGCTGGTTGACGATGGCGTGGGCGATGGCGCGCACGCGCTCGGCCCGCTCGCCCTGGCTGCCCAGGCTGCCGTGGTAGACCACCTTGGCCAGGCCGGGCACGCGCTCGGCCAGGGTCTTCTTGCGGTCTTGGTCGTAGAAGAACTTGGCATCGGCCAGGCGCGGGCGCACGACGCGCTCGTTGCCCTGCACCACGGCCGAGGCGTCGTCCGGGGCGATGTTGCTCACCACCAGGAAATGGCGCGTCAGCTTGCCCTGGGCGTCCAGCAGCGGGAAGTACTTCTGGTTGGCCTTCATCGTCAGGATGAGGCACTCCTGCGGCACGGCGAGGAACTCTTCTTCGAAGGCGCAGGTCAGCACGTTCGGGCGCTCGACCAAGGCGGTGACCTCGTCCAGCAGGGCCTCGTCGTCGATGGGCGTCAGACCGAGCTTGGCGCCGGCCGCTTGCAACTGGCCGCGAATGGCCTCACGGCGCTCGGCGAAGCTGGCGATCACCGCCCCGCGGCTGCGCAGGGTGTCGGCGTAGGCGTCGGCGTGCGGGACGGTGACCAGCGGGTCGAGCGCCTCGAAGCGGTGACCGCGCGTCGTGGTGCCGGCCTCCAGGCCCAGCAAGCTCACAGGGACGCGGTCGGCGCCGTGCAGGGCCACCAAGCCGTGGGCCGGCCGCACAAAGTGCACGTTGGTCCACCCATCGGCCAGCTGGTAGCTCATCACCTTGGGGATGGGCAAGGCCTTGAGCATGTCGTTCAGCGCCTGCTGCAGGCCCTGGGCGAGGCTGGCCCCCGGCTGCACGGTGTTGGCGAACAGGGCCTCGGCCTTGCCGTCCAGGGCGCGCTCCAAGGGCGCGTCGGCCGGCAGGCCGCTGGCCGCCAGTTTCTTCAGCAGCGCCGGGCTCGGCTGGCCCTCGGGCGTCAGGCCCACGGCCACGGGCATCAGCTTGATGCGCACGGCCTTGTCGGCCGCCTTCGCGGCCACACCGGCGATGTGCACCCCCAAACGGCGCGGCGAAGCGAAGGGCGTCACCGCCCCCTCACCGGCCAGGCCCTGCGCGCGCAGGGCGTCGGCGATCAACTGGGCGAAGCTGTCGCCCAGCTTCTTCAGGGCCTTGGGCGGCAGCTCTTCGACGAAGAGTTCAACGAGCAGGTTGGCGGTCGACATCAGGCGGCCTTCTTGTTGTTCTTGGCTTCGATCTGGGCCACGACCTCGTCGGCCCAGGCCTTGGGGGCCATCGGGAAGCCCAAGCGGGCGCGGCTCTCCAAGTAGCTTTGCGCCACGGCGCGCGCCAGGTTGCGGATGCGGCCGATGTAGCCGGCGCGCTCCGTCACGCTGATGGCGCCGCGGGCGTCCAGCAGGTTGAAGCTGTGACCGGCCTTGAGCAGTTGCTCGTAGGCCGGCAGCGCGAGTTGCTGGGCCATCAGGTGCTTGCTTTGCTTCTCGTGCGCGGCGAAGGCACCGAGCAGGAACTCGACGTCGCTGTGCTCGAAGTTGTAGGTCGACTGCTCGACCTCGTTCTGGTGGAACACGTCGCCGTAGCTGATGCCGGGCGTGTACTCCAGGTCGTACACCGACTCCTTGCCCTGCAGGTACAGGGCCAGGCGCTCCAGGCCGTAGGTGATCTCGCCGGTGATGGGCTTGCAGTCGATGCCGCCCACTTGCTGGAAATAGGTGAACTGCGTCACTTCCATGCCATTGAGCCACACCTCCCAGCCCAGGCCCCAGCAGCCGAGCGTGGGGTTCTCCCAGTCGTCCTCGACGAAGCGCACGTCGTTCTTCTTCAGGTCGAAGCCCAAGGCCTCGAGCGAGCCGAGGTACAGCTCCAAGATGTTGGCCGGCGCGGGCTTGAGCACAACCTGGAACTGGTAGTAGTGCTGCAGGCGGTTGGGGTTCTCGCCGTAGCGCCCGTCCTTGGGCCGGCGGCTCGGTTGCACGTAGGCCGCCTTCCAGGGCTCGGGGCCCAAGGCGCGCAAGAAGGTGGCGGTGTGGCTGGTGCCGGCGCCGACCTCCATGTCGTAGGGCTGCAGCAGCGCGCAGCCTTGTTGGGACCAGTAGTCCTGCAAGCGCAGGATGAGTTGCTGGAAGCTCAGCATGGTGGGGAATCCGTCGTGGCCGGACGCGAACGGGTGCGTCCCAGGGAGGGCGGATTCTAGGGAGCCACCGGCGTGGAACGACGGCGGCTTGCGGCCCACACCACCGCGGCCAGGCCCAGGCCCCACAAGGGCCACAGGCCCCAGGCGGCCAGCCAGCGTGCGTAGGGCGTGCTGCCGCTGCGGCCCTCCACCTCCACCACCAAGGTGCCGGCGGTCAGGGCCTCCAAGCGCGCGCGCACCTGGCCCCGGTGGTCCACGTGGGCGGTGGCGCCGGTGTTGGTGCTGCGCACGAACGGGCGCTGGAACTCCAGCGCGCGCATCTGGCTGAACTGCAAATGCTGGTCCTGCACCATGTGGCGGCCGAACCAGGCCAGGTTGCTGGCGTTGACGAACACCGTCGCGGCCTCGGGCCCGTCGACGGCGCTGCGCACGAAGTCCTCGCCGAACAAGTCTTCGTAGCAAATCAAGGGGCGCAAGCGCTGGCCCCCCACCGCCCAAGGCCGCTGGTGCGCGCCTTGGGCCTGGTCGTCCATCGGGATGCCCAGGGCCCGCACGAACCAACCCAGGCCGGGCGGGATGAACTCACCGAAGGGCAGCAGGTGCCGCTTGCCGTAGTCGTACTGCGCCTGGCCCTGGTGCCAGCCCACCAAGGAGTTGACCCAGCCGGCCTCGTCGCTGCCCAGGAAGCTGCCCACCAGCAGGTGGCGCGTGACGCTGGCCTCGGCCAATCGCCCTTGCGCCTCGGCAGGCAGGTAGGCCAGCGGCAGGGGCAGCACCGATTCCGGCGTGACCACCACGCCGGCGGGCGTCGCCTCGATTTGCGCCAAGAGCGCGTCCAGGTTGCGGTCGATCTGTGCCGGGTCGAACTTGGCCGATTGGGGCACGTTGGGCTGCACCAAGCTCAGTCGCAAGTTGCCGGTGGAGGTGGTGAACGACTGCGGCAAGAGCGCCCCCAGCGCCACCGCAGCGCTCAAGGCCAGTGCCGCGCGCCAGCGGCGCTCCAGGGCCGCCTGGGCCCCGGCCGCGGCCCAGGCCGCGCTGAGTGCCCCCAGGCCGTACACCCCGATCCAAGGCGCCCAGGCGGCGCCGGGGCCGACGGTGTGCGCGTAGCCGCTGGCGATCCACGGAAAGCCGGTGAACCACTGCGCACGGGCCAACTCGCTCAAGAGCCAGCAAGCCGCCCACAACAGGGGCGCCCAGGCTGCGGGGACCCGGGGCCGCAGGGCCACAAAACCCGCCGCCGCCGCCGCCGGGTACAGGGCCAGGAAAGCCCCCAGGAGCAGCAAGGCCCCCACCGCCAGGGGCGGTGCCAGGCCGCCGAAGTCGTGCAGGCTGATGTACAGCCACCACAGACCAACGCCAAGCCAGGCCAGCCCGAAAGCCCCACCCAGCCAGGCGGCGCGCCGCACCGTTTGGCCGCTCAGCAGGCCGACCAAAAGGGCCAAGGCCAATGGCTGCAGGAACCAGGCCGTCGACGGGGCAAAGGCCAGCGCGTGCAGCGCGCCCGCCGCCAGCGCGGCCCCCAATCGCCAGGCCGACCTCAAGTGCCGGAACCCGCCGGTGCCGGCGCCGGCGTCGCGCGCGTGACCTTGAACCAGCGCACCGCACCGCCCCGCGTCAGCATCACGTGGAAGCGCAGCCCGGCCAGTTCGACCGACTCGCCGCGGCGGGGCACGCGGCCGTGCTCGTGCGCCACCCAACCGCCGATGGTGTCGAAATCGGCCTCGGGGATCGCCAATCCGAAGGCCGCGTTGACGTCGCGAATGGCCGCGTCGCCGGCCACCCGCTGGCTGCCGTCGGCCAGGGTGTACAGCCCCCCCACGCCCTCGCTGCCGCGTTCGTCGAACTCGTCCTCGATCTCGCCGACGATTTCTTCGAGCACGTCCTCGATCGTGACCAAGCCCGCCACGTTGCCGAACTCGTCGATGACGATGGCCAGGTGGTTCCGGTTGGTGCGGAAGTCGCGCAAGAGCGCGTTCAGCGGCTTGCTCTCGGGCACGAAGACCGCCGGGCGCAGCAGCGTGCGCAGGTTCAACTCGGGGGCCCGCTGCAGCTTGAGCAGGTCCTTGGCCATCAGGATGCCAATGATGTTGTCGCGCCCGCCCTCGTAAACCGGGAAGCGCGAATGGCCCGTGTCGATGATGGCCGCCAGCTGCGCCTCAAAGGGCGCGTCGATGTCCAGCAGGTCCATGCGGGGCGCGGCCACCATCACGTCGCCTGCGCTCAATTCGGCCATGCGCAGCACGCCTTCGAGCATTTGCCGGGATTCCGGCTCGATCAAGGCGCGTTGTTCGGCGTCGGCCAGGGTCTCGATCAGCTCGGTCTTCGAGTCGGGACCGGGGTGCAAGAACTCCAGGAATCGCTGCAGCAGCCCTCGGGGATCGGAGGCCGGGTCTCGGGTCGACGCAGGGTCGGGCATGCAGAAACGCACACAAAGAAAAGGGGCTCAAGGATATTGCAAAGCCCCCAAGCGGCCCAAAATGCCGGGTTTTGCACCCCTCGCCTGGTCCCCATGAGCACGCCCGCGCCCCAACTGATCCCCGCCACCATCCTCACCGGCTTCTTGGGCGCCGGGAAGACGACCCTGCTCAAGCGCGTGCTGTCCGAGGCCCACGGCCAGAAGATCGCCGTCATCGAGAACGAGTTCGGCGAAGAGAACATCGACAACGAGATCCTGGTCGCCGACACCAACGAGCAGATCATCCAGATGAGCAACGGCTGCATCTGCTGCACGATCCGC
Organism: Inhella crocodyli; assembly: GCF_004004565.1. GTDB lineage: Bacteria > Pseudomonadota > Gammaproteobacteria > Burkholderiales > Burkholderiaceae_C > Inhella > Inhella crocodyli. The sequence goes on along the minus strand of NZ_SACM01000002.1, from coordinate 499,978 downwards.
GAAGACCTGCGCGCCACCTTGGCCGACCTGGCCGCCAAGCGCCGCCGCGGTGAACTGGACTTCGAGCGCGTGGTCATCGAAACCACCGGCGTGGCCGACCCCGGCCCCGTGGCCCAGACCTTCTTCATCGACGACGAGATCGCCGAGACCTTCGTGCTCGACGCCATCCTGACCCTGGTGGACGCCAAGCACGCCCAGGGCCAGCTCGACAGCCGCCAAGAGGCCCGCCGCCAGGTCGGCTTTGCCGACCAGATCTTCATCAGCAAGAGCGAGTTGGTGTCGGCCGACGACCTGAACGCGCTGACGCACCGCCTCAAGCACATGAACCCGCGCGCCGCGCACAAGCAGGTGCACTTTGGCGAGGTGCCCATCGCCGAGGTGTTCGACCTGCGCGGCTTCAACCTCAACGCCAAGCTCGACATCGACCCCGATTTCCTCAAGGTCGACGACCACGATCACGATCACGGGCACGTGCACGACGAGCACTGCGGTCACGACCACCACGACCACGCCCACGGCGAGCACTGCGACCACCCGCACCACCACCACCACGACGACGACGTCAAGAGCTTCGTCTTCCGCGCCGACCGGGCGTTCAACCCGGCCAAGCTCGAAGACTTCCTCGGCGCCATCGTGCAGGTCTACGGGCCCAAGATGCTGCGCTACAAGGGCGTGCTGAACATGAAGGGCACCGACCGCAAGGTGATCTTCCAGGGCGTGCACCAGCTGATGGGCTCGGACCTGGGGCCCAAGTGGGCGGCGGGCGAGAAGCGCACCAGCAAGATGGTGTTCATCGGCATCGACCTGCCGCGCGACGTCTTGGAACACGGCTTGGAAGGCTGCCTGGTTTGAGTGACATTTGAGGGAAATTGCTGAGAAGAGGGGCTGCTTACAATCCCGGCCCCGAACGGCCCCCTGTGGGGGGCAACGAGAACAAGGCCTTCAGGCCACAAGGAGAAAACGGTGAGCAAGACCCTGGCCCCCAACAAGCCCGCAGCGAGCGCCAAACCGGCCGCGCGGTCGGCGGGCAAAGCCGGCTCCGATGCCTGGAAAGGCAAGCCCGGCCACCTGCTGACCGACGAGGAAGTGCTGGCCATGCCCGATGGCGAGTACATGAACGACCAGCAACTGGCGTTCTTCCGCGCCAAGCTGCAAAGCCTGCGCGACAGCATCCTCAACAACGCGGGTGAAACGACCGAGCACCTGCGCGAAGACACGACCATCGTGCCGGACCCGGCCGATCGCGCCACGATCGAAGAAGAGCACGCCCTCGAGTTGCGCACCCGCGACCGCGAGCGCAAGCTGCTCAAGAAGATCATGCAGTCCATCGCCCGCCTCGACAGCGGCGAGTACGGCTACTGCGACGAAACCGGCGAGCCCATCGGCTTGGGTCGCCTGATCGCCCGTCCCACGGCCACGCTGTCGCTCGAAGCGCAGCAACGCCGTGAGATGAAGCAGAAGATGTTCGGGGACTGAGTCCCGGTTCGCGCGCGCATGGCCGACGATCCCAAGCAATCGGACAGCTTCCTGCGCAAGGTGGCGCGGTTCGTCGCCAACCCGACCACGGATTGGAAAGAAATCAACTCGCGCCAAGACAACCCGGAAAGCGAGTTGGCCAAGGCCGAACTGCGCGCCATGATCGAACGCAAGCGGCGCAACGACTTCGTGCGCAAGCGCGAACTCGACATGCTGCGTCGCCTGCGCCGCGAGGGCCTGACGCCCGAGCAACTGGCGGCGGCCGGCGAGCAAAACAGCTCGGTCATCTCCGACGCCGAACGCGTGGCCTCGGAGATCAGTCGCGACGACGCCTCGGCGGTCAAGGACAAGATCGACCAGATCGAGCAGCAGATGGTCAAAGAGGGCTTCCGCAGCAGCATGACGCAGCGGCCGCCCTTTGACAAAGAAGTGCCCTCGCCCCGGCCTGCGGCGGCGGCCTTTGCGCCCACCATGCCGGCGGCGCCGCCGACCCTGCCGCCCGAACAACTGCCCACGGCCGTGGCCAAGATGGGCGCCGGCCTGTCGCCCCCGTCCGACGCGGCGCCCAGCGATGTGCACAGCCTGCCCCCGCTGGAGATGTCCCTCAGCTTCGAGGTGGCCAGCGAATTGGGCGTGCCCTCGGAACTGGCCCCCGCGCCGCCCGATTTCGAGTTGGTGCGTGGCCACGAGTCGGCCCAGCCCGAAGAAGAAGAGTTGCCGCACGACCCCGAGCTGGACGAGGCCGTGATGGCCTTCGCCAACGGCGACAACGAAACCTGCGAGCGCAGCCTGGTCGCCCTCACCGAGGCCGACGGCGCCCGCCACATGCACAGCCCCACCTGGCTGGCCCGTTTCGATTTCTACCGGGCCACCGGCAACCAGCAGGCGTTCGAGTCGCTGGCGGTGGAGTACGTGCACCACTTCGGCCTGTCGGCGCCCCAGTGGGTGTCGCTGCCGCGCCTGGTCGTCGAAGGCCGCAAGGCCGCCGAGACGCGCCCGAGCGGCAGCAGCGCCCCCAAGGCCCAGGGCGTGAACTGGGCAAGCCCCGAGCGCCTGGACCTGGACGGCCTGTTGTTGCTGCGCAAGCGCTGCGAGACCGCCCCGCTGCCCTGGGTGCTGGATTGGGGCCCGCTGAAGGCCATCGAGCCCGAGGCCCGGGGGCCCCTGACCGACTTGCTGCGCGAGTGGTCCAAGCTCAACACCGAAATGCGATGGCTGGCCGGCAACCACTTCATCGAGGTGGTGCGCGAAGCCTGCCCGGTGGGCGAGCGCGACACGGACACCGGCTGGTGGATGCTGTGCCTGGAAGTGCTGCGCGCCGCCAACCGGCCCGACCAGTTCGACGAGGCCGCGATCGACTACTGCGTGACCTACGAGGTGTCGCCGCCGAGCTGGGAGGCCCCGCGCTGCCGCGTGCGCATGACCAGCGGTGGCTTGACCACCCTGAGCCCGAGCAGCACGCAGGTCAGCCGCCACTCCGACTCCATGCCCGCCTTCCTTGAATCGACCACCATGGAAGGTGCCGGTGACGACGGCCCCCAGGTGGCGCACCTCGAGCTGATGGGGCAACTGGTGGGCGACCTCACCGAGCAACTCAAGAAGCTCAGCGCCCAAATCGGCACGGCCACGCAGGTGCAGATCGCCTGCCCCCGCCTCATCCGCCTGGACTTCATCGCCGCCGGCGACGTGTTGAACTGGGTGCTGCAGCAGCGCAGCGACAACCGCACCGTGGTGTTCACCGAGGCCCACCGCCTGGTGGCCATGTTCTTCGGGGCCATGGGCATCAACGAACACGCCCGCATCAAGGTCAAAACCGTCTGAGCCGGACTTGAACCTGGGGCCCTGGGCCCCACCTGCGGGCTTTCCCCGGGCGCTCGCCCGGCACCTCTCACCGAGACCCCGCGCATGAGCGACTCCCCCGTCTTTCACGGCACCACCATCTTGTCCGTGCGCCGCAACGGCGTCGTGGCCTTGGGCGGTGACGGCCAGGTGACCCTGGGTCACATCGTCTTCAAGAGCACCGCCCGCAAGGTGCGCAAGCTCCACCGCGACCAAGTGCTGGCCGGTTTCGCCGGCGCCACGGCCGATGCCTTCACCCTGTTCGAGCGCTTCGAGTCGAAGCTGGAGAAGCACCAGGGCCACCTGCTGCGCGCCGCCGTGGAACTGACCAAGGACTGGCGCACCGACCGCGTGCTGCGCCGCCTGGAGGCCATGCTGGCCGTGGCCGACCGCGAGCACAGCCTCGTCATCACCGGCAACGGCGACGTGCTGGAGCCCGAAGAGGGCGTGGTGGCCATCGGCAGCGGCGGGGCCTACGCCCAGGCGTCGGCCTTGGCCCTGCTGCGCCACAGCGAACTGAGCGCGCCCGACATCGTCAAGCAGTCGCTGGCCATTGCCGGCGACCTGTGCATCTACTCGAACCAGAACCACACGATCGAGATCCTCACATGAGCGCGATGACCCCCCAAGAGATCGTCTCCGAACTCGACCGCCACGTGGTCGGCCAAGCCCAGGCCAAGCGCGCGGTGGCCATCGCACTGCGCAACCGCTGGCGCCGCCAGCAGGTTGAGGGCAGCCTGCGCGCCGAGATCTCGCCCAAGAACATCCTGATGATCGGCCCCACCGGCGTGGGCAAGACCGAGATCGCCCGCCGCTTGGCCAAGCTGGCCGATGCGCCCTTCATCAAGGTCGAGGCCACCAAGTTCACCGAGGTGGGCTACGTGGGCAAGGACGTGGACACCATCGTGCGCGACCTGGTGGACATCGCCGTCAAGCAAGAGCGCGAGGCGCAGGTCAAGGCCCAACGCATGCGCGCCGAAGACGCGGCCGAAGACCGCATCCTCGACGTGCTGGTGCCCCCGCCCCGCGCCGTGGGCTTCGGCGAGGAGCCGGCCAAGGCCGACAACACCGCCCGCCAGGTGATGCGCAAGCGCCTGCGCGAGGGCGCGCTCGACGACAAAGAAATCGAGCTCGACCTGGCCGACAAGGCACCGGCGATGGAAATCCTCGGCCCGCAAGGCATGGAGGAGATGGCCGAGCAGCTCAAGGGCCTGTTCGGGCAGATGGCGCAGGGCAAGCGCAAAACCCGCAAGCTCAAGATCAAGGACGCCTTGGCCGCGCTGGTGGACGAAGAGGCCGCCAAGCTCGTCAACGAGGACGAGATCAAGCAGGCGGCCCTGCACAAGACCGAGCAAAACGGCATCGTCTTCATCGACGAGATCGACAAGGTGGCGTCGCGCAGCGAGGTCGGTGGCGCCGACGTCAGCCGCCAGGGCGTGCAGCGCGACCTGCTGCCGCTGGTGGAGGGCACCACGGTCAGCACCAAGCACGGCATGGTCAAGACCGACCACATCCTGTTCATCGCCAGCGGCGCCTTCCACCTGGCCAAGCCCAGCGACCTGATCCCCGAACTGCAAGGCCGCTTCCCCATCCGGGTGGAGTTGCAGAGCTTGAGCGTGGCCGATTTCCAAGCCATCTTGACGAGCACGCACGCCAGCCTGATCAAGCAGTACCAGGCCCTGCTGGCCACCGAAGGCCTGACGCTGACCCTGACCGACGAGGCCATCGAGCGCCTGGCGCGCATCGCGCACGAGGTCAACGAGCGCACCGAGAACATTGGCGCGCGGCGCTTGGCCACGGTGATGGAGCGCCTGCTCGACGAGGTCAGCTTCGACGCCCCCAACCGCGGCGGCCAGACCCTGGTGGTGGACGCGGCGATGGTCGACGCCCGCTTGGGCGAGTTGGCGCACAACGAAGACCTGAGTCGCTTCATCCTCTGACCTGGGTCAAGTCGGCGGCGCCCGGCCCTGCCTAGGCTCTTGGGCATGAACCGGGCCCCTACCGACCGAGCGCACCTCACCGCGCCCTCCCCTTGGCGCTGGGCGGTGCTGGGGGCCTTGTTGGCCACCATCCCGGCCTTTTACGTGGAGATGTTGGCCGACCTGCCGCTGTCCGCCGCGGGCTGGGTCTACGGCCTGGCGGCCTGCGTGGTGGGCATTGCCCGTTGGCGCAGCCCCGCGCCCCGCAGCCCACGCGAGCGCACCCAGCGCGGGTTGGACCTGGCCTTGGTGCTGGGCCTGGCCCTGAGCGCCGCCTTGCCCACCAGCCGGGAATCGGGCGCCGCCTTGGCCTTCCGGCTGCTGGTGGCCGGGCTGAGCCTGCTGCGCATGGTGGGCATCGTGCGCCCCTGGATCACCCGGGGCAGCCTGCACCACGTGCTGGTGCTGAGCCTGCTGATCCTGGCCGGCTGCGGCGTGGGCTTTTGGCTGCTGGAGCCCCGCGCCGTTACCCTGGCCGACGGGCTGTGGCTGGCGTTCACCACCGCCGCCACCGTGGGCTATGGCGACATCGTGCCCACCACCCCAGCGGCCAAAATTTTTGCCGTGTTCGTCGTGCTGCTGGGCTACGCCGCCCTGTCGCTGGTGACGGCCGCCATCGCCGCCGTGTGGGTCGAGTCGGCCGAGCGCGAGGTCGAGCGCGAGATCCTCCACGAACTGCACGCCGAGGTGAAGCGTCTGCGCGCCGACCTGCAGACGCTGCGCGACGAGCGCCGCGACTGAGGCCGCCGGCGGCCCGTTCAGGCCGCGCCGTTCGCGGCGTGCAAGGCCAGCAGGCCGTCGAAGATCAGGCCGTCGATCAGCTCGTGCGGCACGCCCAAGGCGGGCGCCACCTTCCAGCCGGCGCCGCCGGTCATCAGCGTCATCGGCGCCCGCCCGGTGTGCTGTTGCAAGGCGCGGTGTTGGCGCTCGATGGCCCCGGTGATGGCGTAGGTGCCGCCACTGGTCAGGGCGTCGGAGGTGTTGGTGGGGAAGTTGCGCACCTCGCCGGTCGGCACGCGCAGGCCGGCGGTGCCGCCTTCCAAGGCGCGCAGCATGATGCCGTGGCCCGGCAGGATCAGCCCCCCCAAGAAGTGCCCCTGGGCGTCCAGGGCGTCGATGGTCACGGCGGTGCCGACCATCACCACCAGCACCGGGCCATCCCAACCCTTGGCCTTGGCATGCGCACGCGCGCCGATCAGGGCCACCCAACGGTCGGCCCCCAGCCGCGTGGGGTGGTCGTAGCCGTTGGTGACACCAGCGGCGGATGTCGAGGGCACGACCCAGCGCGGGCTCAGGTCCCACAACTCCAGTTGCTCCTCCACGCGACGGCGCACCGCATCGCCGGCCACGTTGCTGCCGATGATGGCGGTCGGGGCCGGCGCGGGCAGCACCTGCCAGTCGCCCTCGCCCAGGGCGTCGATGTGCTCGAGGAACACGGCGCCTTGCGCCACCGGCACGCTGCCGGGCTCGGTGCGCTCGAAAAGGGCCCACTTCAAACGGGTGTTGCCCACGTCAATGGCCAGCAGTCGCATGAAGGTGCCACCGATTCCACGGGTTGCGAATGGCGCGCAGCCTAACAGCGTGCGAAGGAATTCCCGCTACCCCTAATATCGAGCACACAGCTCGCCAACCCCGGAGTGCTAATGCCTAAGAAAAGCTGGTCGCTTGCGACCCAGATGTGGGTGCCCGTCGTCGCCCTGATCGTGGTGCTGACCATCACCGCCGTGCTGCTCGTGGGCCGCACCTTGCGCCTGATCGACGAGTCCAAGGTGCAACAGGCCACACAACAGGAGAAGCTGGAGCTCAGCCTCAAGCTCCACGACTGGCCCGAGGCCCACGCGGCCGTGTCGATGGCGGTCGCCCTGGCCAGCGACGAGGCCCTGAAGGCCCCCTTGGCCGAGCAACAAAAAGCCCTCACGCAGCGGATCACCGAAGGCCTGGCGCGCATGGGCAAGCTGGTCAGCGACAGCGAAGAGCGCGGCGTGATGGGCAAGGTTCAGGCCGCGGCCGACGACTACCTGGGGGCCTCTGCCAAGGCGCTGGCCGGGGGCGCCGATGGGGCCGCCTGGAAGGCCCAGACCGCCGCATCCCAGCAAGCGCTGGCGCAAGCCACCGAGTCCTTGCACGCCCTGCAGGAGCGGCAGGAATCGGCCCTGCGCGCGGACATCAGCGGCGCCCGTCTGAAGAGCACCTACGCCGTGCTGGCGGTGGTCATCGTGGTGGCCATCGCCTTCTCGGGCAGCACCTTCTACCTGGTGCGCACCATCATCAACCCCGTGAAGTCGGCCATCGGCCTGGCCGAGCACATCGCCGACGGCGACCTCACCCGCGAGGTGCGCGTGGACCGCGGCGACGAACTCGGTGACCTGCAAAAGGCCCTGGCGCAGATGCGGGACGGCTTGGCCGACATGGTGACCAAGGCGCACGAAGGCGCCGACAGCGTGCAGACCGCCGCGGCCGAAATCGCCAGCGGCAACATGGACCTGAGCCAGCGCACCGAGACCACGGCGGCGCACGTGCAGCAAACCAACTCCGCCATCAACGACCTGGGCGTGGCGGTACGCCACAGCGCCGAAAGCGCGGCCACGGCCAACCAACTGGCGCAGAGCGCCGCCACCGTGGCGCAGCGGGGCGGCGAGGTGGTGGGCCAGGTCGTCAGCACCATGGAGCAGATCAACACCAGCTCCAAGAAGATCGCCGACATCATCGGCGTCATCGACGGCATCGCCTTCCAAACCAACATCCTGGCCTTGAACGCGGCCGTGGAAGCGGCCCGCGCGGGCGAGCAAGGCCGCGGCTTCGCCGTGGTGGCCGGCGAGGTGCGCAGCCTGGCCAGCCGCTCGGCCGAGGCGGCGCGCGAGATCAAGACCCTGATCAGCGCCAGCGTGGAACGGGTCGAGGCCGGCACGCGCCTGGTGGCCGACGCCGGCAGCACCATGGACGAGCTGGTGGGCAACGTGAACAAGGTGTCGGACGTGATCGGCGAAATCAGCGCCAGCACGGCCGAGCAGAACCAGCACCTGAGCGGCGTGGCCGCCAGCATGGTGCAACTCGACCAAATGTCGCAAAGCAACGCCGCCCTGGTGGAAGAAGGCGCCGCCGCCGCCGAGAGCCTGAAGGAGCAGGCGGTGAAGTTGCACCAGTTGGTCAGCCGCTACCGCGTGGAGGGCTCGGCACGCCGCGCCCCAGCCCCCGCCGCCCCCGCCCCCGCTCCTCGGCCCGCCCTGGCCAAGGCCAGCCCGAAGCCCGTGGCACGCCCCATGCCGGCACCGGCACCGCGCCCGGCGGCGGCGCCGACACCCGCCGCCCCGGCGGTGGCCGCCGCCGACGGCGACTGGGAAACCTTCTAAGCGCGACTCCCACTCGGGGTCGACGCGCGAAGGGGCCCTAGGCCCGCAGCACCTCGCGCAGAGCGGTCGCGTCCCGCGCAGCTTGGCGAACGACCTCGCCCACCACCAGCAGCGCCGGGCTGGTCAGGCCTTCGCGGGCGATGCAGGCCGGCAAATCGGCCAGGGTGGTGATGGCGTGGCGTTGGCGCGCCGTGTGGGCCGCGCTCACCACCGCCGCCGGCGTGTCGGCCCGCAGGCCACCGGCCAGCAACTGGGCTTGCAGCTCGGCGCAACGCGCCACGCCCATGTAGATCACGAGCGTCAGGCCGGTGCGCGCCAGCGCCGCCCAGTCGGGCTCGCGGCAGCCTTCGCCCGGATGGCCCGTGACCAGCACCACGCCCGCGCTGTGGCGCCGGTCGGTGACCGGGATGCCCACGCCGGCCGGGCCGGCGATGCCGCTGGTGAGGCCGCTGACGACCTCGACGTCCAGACCGGCCGCGCGCAGTGCGTCGACCTCCTCGCCACCCCGGCCGAACACGAAGGGGTCGCCGCCTTTGAGCCGCACCACGCGGTGGCCGGCCTGCGCCTCGCGCACCATCAGCGCGTGGATGAATTGCTGATCCGTGCTGATGCAACCGCCGCGCTTGCCCACGCGCAGCAGGCGGCCCCGAACCAGCGCCAGCACGCGCGGATCGATCAGGTCGTCGGCCAGCACCACGTCGGCGGCCTCGATGCGCTTCAGCGCGCGCAGGGTCAGCAGCTCAGGATCGCCAGGGCCGGCGCCCACCAAGGCCACAGGGTGCAGGGCTGTCATGCAGATACCTCCTCGGGTTGGGTGCTGGCCACCAGGCGTCTCAGGCTGGGCAGGCAAGAGCCGCACTGCGTGCCGCAGCGCAGCGCGCCTTGCAGCGCGGCCAGGCGCTCGTCGGCACTGCCAGCACAGCGACGCAATTCAGCGGTGATCGCGTCCTCGCGCACATCGAAGCAGTTGCAGACCTGCGCGGCGCGCGGTGCAGCCAGCTGGGCGCTCGGGGGCGTGCCGGGGCCCAGCAGCCAGCGGCCCAGGGCTTGGACGCTTTGCCGCTCGCGCCACAGGGGCAGCAGCCAGGCGGCTTCGTCGTGTTCGCCCACGCGCAGCAGGGCTTGCAGGGCCTCGCCGTCCAAGCGCAACAAGCGCAGTCGGCCGCGCCCGGCGTCGGCGTAGCGGTGCACCCCCGGGCCGTGCAGGCCCACGGCCTCGGTCAAGGCCGCCAGCAGCGCGGGGTCGGGCGCCGTCTCGGCGGCGGCCTCCAACACCCAACCGCAGCGCGCCGGGTCGTCGCTGGGCACGGGCAGGCAGGTGGCGTAGGGGAAGGCGTTGAGCTGCGCGCGCAGGCGCTCGCGCAAGGCGGCGCCCTCGGCCGCCGGCACCCAGGCGCAGGCCGACAGGCGCCAAGGCAATGCGGCGCTCGCCACGTCCAGCGCGGCAAACTTCAGCTCGGGCTGCTGCGAGTCGGGGCAGCGCGCGCCGTGGGTCAAGGCATTGATGCCGTCGCCGGCCAGGAACTCGGCGCCCCAGTGCATGGGCAGGTCGGCCTGGCCCAGGCCCACGCGGGCATCCGTTTGCAGGGGCAGCACGGTGGCCCCGCGCGCGGTGCGCAGGCGCAGCAGCTCGCCGTTCACCAGGCGGCGGCGCTCGGCATCTTGGGGGTGCAGGCGCAGCACGGGGCCACCCTCATGGGCGAACAGCCCCGGCACGGCGCCGCTGCGGCTCATGCCGTGCCACTGGTCGCGCAAGCGCGTGGTGGTGAGCTGGAAGGGGAAGGCGGCGCTGGCGCGCTCGGCCGTGGGGCGGACCGGGCTGGCCACGAAGCGGGCGCGGCCGCTGGGCGTGGGGTAGCGGCCGTCCTCGTACAGGCGCTCGCGCGGGCCGTCCACGAAGGGCCACTGCTGCGGGCCTTGGGCGTCCAGCAATGCGTAGCTCAGGCCGCTGATGTCGAGGTCGCGGCCGCGGGTGCTGTCGCGGTGCTCGTTCCACAGGGCCTCGGGGCTGTCGGTGGCGAAGACGCTGGGACGGCCAGGGCGCAGCTCGGCCTCCAAGGCCAGCGCCACCTCGCGCACGACCTGCCAGTCGGGCCGGGCCAAAGCAGGCGGCGGCACGGCGGCCCGAACGCGGCTGATGCGGCGCTCGCTGTTGGTCACGGTGCCCTCTTTCTCGCCCCAGGTGGCCGCGGGCAGCTGCAGGTCGGCAAAGGCCGCGGTGGCGGTGCCGGCAAAGGCCTCTTGCAGCACGACGAACTCGCAGCGTTCGAGCGCCGCGCGCACCAACGCTTGATCGGGCAGGCTTTGCGCGGGGTTGGTGCAGGCGATCCACAGCGCCTTGATCTCGCCGCGCGCCGCGGCCTCGAACAAGGCCACCGCCGTGTGACCGGGTCCGGGCAGGGCCTCGTCGGCGCCCAGGCCCCAGAGCGCGGCCACCTCGGCGCGGTGCTCGGGGTTGGTGGGGTCGCGGTGGCCGGGCAGCAAGGTGGCCATGCCGCCGCTCTCGCGCCCGCCCATGGCGTTGGGCTGGCCGGTGAGCGAAAACGGCCCCGCGCCGGCCTTGCCAATCTGCCCCGTGGCCAGGTGCAGGTTGATGAGCGCGGTGTTCTTGGCGGTGCCACTGCTGCTTTGGTTCAGGCCCTGGCAGTACAGGCTCAAGGACCGCGGCGAGGTGGCGAACCACTCGGCCGCGCGCCACAGGTCGGCCTCGGGCACGCCGCAGGTTTTGGCGGCGCGCGCCGGGGTCCATTCGCGCACCAGGTCCTTGAGTGCGGCAAAGCCCTCGGTATGCGCCTCGATGTGGGCCGCGTCCATCCAGCCTTGCCAGATGCAGGCGTGCAGCAGGCCGTGCATCAGGGCCACGTCGGTGCCGGGTTGGATCGCCAGGTGCAGGTCGGCCAGCTCGGCGGTTTCGGTGCGGCGGGGGTCGACGACGATGAGCTTGTGGCCGGCGCCCCGCGCCAGTTTGGCGGCGCGCGCGGCCTCCAGCCGGCGGAACAGCACCGGGTGCGCCCAGGCGGGGTTGGCACCCGTGACCAGCACGCAGTCGGCCTGCTCCACGTCGGTGTAGCTGCAGGGCGGCGCGTCGGCCCCCAGGCTTTGCTTGTAGCCGGTGACGGCGCTGCTCATGCACAGGCGCGAATTGCTGTCGATGTGCGGCGTCTTCAGCACCGCGCGCGCCAGCTTGTTGAAGGCGCAGTAGTCCTCGGTCAGCAGCTGGCCCGAGATGTAAAAACCGATGGCCTCGGGCCCGTGCGCGGCGCGGATGCGCAGCAGCTCGCGCACCAGGTGCGCGTTGGCTTCATCCCAGCCCACCGCCTGCGGCGCCTGGCCCCGGCCGGCGCGCAGCAAGGGCTGGCGCAGGCGCTGGCCCTGCAGCACCACGGGCGTGGCCGTGCGGTGCAGGTTGGTGCCCTTGGTGCACAGGCGGCCGAAGTTGGCCGGGTGGTCAGGATCGCCGCGCACGCCGGTGATCTGGGCGCCGTCGTGCTCGATGACGACGCCGCAGCCGACCCCGCAGTAAGGGCAGGTTGACTTGGTCTCGCGCAGGGCCATGGCGTTCACCGGCTGCGGAGCCCCCCGCCCGGCGGGGGGACGAGAGGGCGGTGCCTCCGGTCGCCGCAGAGCGGACCGCGCGGCAGCGCGCGTCCGCAGCCGACGCCGCAGTAGGGGCAGGTCGACTTCGTTTCCATCTCAGGCCGTGGTGATCGGGATGCGCTTGCTGCAAGGCCCGGCCGTGGGCGGCGACAGGTCCAGCGCGTGCTTGGCCAGCTCCATCCCGTCCAGCTGCACGCGGCCGTCCACCACGCGCACCGCAAAGCGCGGGGTGCAGCCCTCGTCGGGCGCCGCGGCCAGGCCGGTGTCCAGCGCGATGGTCCAGTTGTGCAGCGGGCAGGCCACGCCGCGGCCGGCCACGATGCCCTGGCTCAGCGGGCCGCCCTTGTGCGGGCAGCGGTCCAACAAGGCGAAGACCTCGTCGGTGGCGGTGCGGAACACGGCCACGTCCATGCCCTGGGGGCGGGCCACGCGGCGCGCGCCCAGGACGGGGATGTCGCCCACGGCGCAAACGTCGACCCAAGTCATACCGCCACCTTTTCAAACTGACGCAGGTCCACTTTCGCCGCGTCGAAATCAAACCAAGGGTCGGGCTCGCCCTGCAGCGCGAACTGCAGCTGCGCCCACAGCGCCTTGCGGCCGGCCTCGTCGTCCAGGATGCGCTTCTTCACGTGGTCCAGGCCCACGCGGCTCACGTAGTGCACGGTGCGCTCCAGGTACCAGCCCTCCAGGCGGTAGAGCTGCATGAAAGCGCCGGTGTACTCCAGCACCTCCTCCGCGGTTTTGAGTTTGGTGAAGAAGTGCGCCACCTCGGTTTTGATGCCGCCGTTGCCGGCGATGTACATCTCCCAGCCGGAGTCGACGCCGATGATCCCGACGTCCTTGATGCCGGCCTCGGCGCAGTTGCGCGGGCAGCCGCTCACCGCGAACTTGACCTTGTGCGGGGCGTACATGCGCCACATGGCGCGCTCCAAGTCCTTGCCCATCTGCGTGCTGTCCTGCGTGCCCATGCGGCACCACTCGGCGCCCACGCAGGTCTTCACGGTGCGCAGGGCCTTGGCGTAAGCGTGGCCACTGGGCATGCCGATGTCTTTCCAAACGTTGACCAGGTCCTCCTTCTTCACACCCAGCAGGTCGATGCGCTGGCCGCCGGTGACCTTGACGGTGGGGATTTGGTACTTGTCCACCGCGTCGGCAATGCGGCGCAGCTCCGAGGCCGTGGTCTCGCCGCCCCACATGCGCGGGATCACCGAGTAGGTGCCGTCCTTTTGGATGTTGGCGTGCGCGCGCTCGTTGATGAAGCGGCTTTGCGGGTCGTCCTCGGCCTCCTTGGGCCAGGTGCTGATGCGGTAGTAGTTGACCGCCGGCCGGCAGGTCGCACAGCCGTTGGGGGTGCGCCAGCCCAGGGCTTGGAACACGCTGTCTTGCGTCAGCAGCTTTTGCTCGCGGATGGCATCGCGCACGTCCTGGTGGCTGGCGTCGGTGCAGCCGCACATCGCCTTCTTCTTGGGCGCGGCGCTGTAGTCGCCCCCGGCGGTGACCATGATCAGCTGCTCGACCAAGCCGGTGCAGGAGCCGCAGCTGGCGCTGGCCTTGGTGTGCTTGCGCACCTCGTCCAGCGTGAACAGGCCCTTCTCCTTGATGGCCTTGCAGATGGCGCCTTTGCTGACGCCGTTGCAGCCGCAGACCTCGTCGGCATCGGCCATGGCGGCCGCACGGTTCTGCCCCTGGTGGCCCACGTCGCCGATGTTGCTGCCCGACTCGCCGAACATCAGCTTGTCGCGGATGTCGGCCACCTTGCGGCCCTCGCGCAACAGCTTGAAGTACCAGCCGCCGTCCACGGTGTCGCCGTACAGGCAGGCGCCCACCACCTGGTCGTTCTTGATCACCAGCTTTTTGTAGACACCGGCGAAGGGGTCGCTCATCACGATCTCTTCGGTGCCCTCCCCGCCCATGAAGTCGCCGGCGCTGTAGAGGTCGATGCCCGTCACCTTCAGCTTGGTGCTGATGGCCGAGCCGGTGTAGCGGCCGATGCCGAACTGCGCCAGGTGCGTGGCGCAGACCTTGCCCTGCTCGAACAGCGGGGCCACCAGGCCGTAGGCGATGCCGCGGTGCGCGGCGCACTCGCCCAGCGCGTAGATGCGCGGGTCGGTCACGGTCTGCAAGGTGTCGGTCACCACGATGCCGCGCTGGCAGTGCAGGCCCGCGCTTTCGGCCAAGGCCGTGTTGGGCCGGATGCCGGCGGCCATCACCACCAGGTCGGCCGGGATCTCGTCGCCGCCCTTGAACTTCACCGCCATCACGCGGCCACCGGCACCGTCGAACTTGTCGCCGATCAGGGCCTGCGTGCTCGTGGCCAGGCGAAAGCGCAGGCCGCGCGCCTCCAGCGACTTCTGCAGCAGCTCGGCCGCCTGGCGGTCCAGCTGGCGCTCCATCAGCCACTCGCCCAGGTGCACCACGGTCACCTGCATGCCGCGCAGCATCAGGCCGTTGGCCGCCTCCAGACCGAGCAGGCCGCCGCCGATCACCACCGCGTGGCGGTACTTGGCGGCGGCGTCGATCATGGCCTGCGTGTCGGCGATGTCGCGGTAGGCCACCACGCCCTCCAAGTCCTTGCCCGGCACCGGGGGCACGAAGGGCAGGCTGCCGGTGGCCAGCAGCAGGCGGTCGTAATGGGCCGAGGTGCCGTCCTCGGCCACCACGCGGCGGTTCACGCGGTCGATCGTCGAGACCGTTTTGCCCAGGTGCAGGGTGATGCCGTGCTCGGCGTACCAGCTCAAGGGGTTGAGCACGATCTCGTCGAGCGTCTGCTCGCCGGCCAGCACGGGGCTGAGCAGGATGCGGTTGTAGTTCGGGTGCGGCTCGGCGCCGAACACGGTGATGTCGTACAGGTCGGGCGCGATCTTCAGCAGCTCTTCCAGCGTGCGCACGCCGGCCATGCCGTTGCCCACCAAGACCAGCTTCATCTTGCGGCCGTCGGCGGGCAACAGCGCGCCCTGCACGGCCCGATCGGGTGCATTCATCTCGGTCTCCGAAGGGGGATCAGGCGGCGGCGGGGTGGCTGTGCCGCGTGTAGAGGAAGTCGATGACGGCCTTGCGCGCCGCGATGTAGCGCGGGTCCTCGGCCAGCTGCACGCGGTCGCGCGGACGGGGCAGGCCCACGTCCAGCACCTCGCCGATGGTCGCTGCCGGCCCGTTGGTCATCATCACGATGCGGTCGCTGAGCAGCACGGCCTCGTCCACGTCGTGGGTGACCATGACCACCGTCGAGCCCGTGCGCGCCACGATGGCCAGCAGCTCGTCCTGCAGCTTGGCGCGGGTCAGCGCGTCCAGCGCGCCGAAGGGCTCGTCCATCAGCAGCACCTTGGGCTCCATGGCCAGCGCGCGGGCGATGCCGATGCGCTGCTTCATGCCGCCGCTGATTTCGGCCGGCCGCTTGCCCGCGGCGTGGCCCATGCCCACCAGCTCCAGCGCGGCCAAGGTGCGCTGGCGCAGCTGGCTCTTGCTCTCGCTGCCCCCGAACACGCGCTCCACGGCCAGCATCACGTTGTCGAAGCAGCTCAGCCAGGGCAGCAGCGAGTGGTTCTGGAACACCACCGCGCGCTCCGGGCCGGGCTTGGCGATCTCGCGGTTGTCGCACAGCAAAGTGCCGCTGGTGGGCAACAGCAAGCCGGCGATCAGGTTCAGCAGCGTGCTCTTGCCGCAGCCGCTGTGGCCGATGAGGGTGACGAACTCGCCCTTGGCGATGGTGAGGTTCACATCGGCCAGGGCATGGAAGCGGCCCCGGCCGGTGCTGAACACCATCTCGGCCTGCTGGATCTCGATGAACTCACTCATGGCTGAACCTCTTGGCGATGGCGACCAGCAGCTGCTCCAAGAGCAGGCCGACGAAGCCGATGACGAAGATGGCGATCAGGATGTGCGCGACGTTGAGGTTGTTCCACTCGTCCCACACCCAGAAGCCGATGCCCACGCCGCCTGTCAGCATCTCGGCGGCCACGATGACCAGCCAGGCGGTGCCCACGCTCAGGCGCACGCCCGTCAGCATGTAGGGCAGCACGGCAGGGAACAAGATCTTGGTGATGACCTTCCACTCGGACAGGTTCAGCACTCGCGCCACGTTCAAGTAGTCCTGCGGCACGCGCTGCACGCCCTGGGCGGTGTTGAGGATCATGGGCCAGATGGAGCAGATGAAGATGGTCCAGATGGCGGCCGGGTCGGCCCGCTGGAACACCAAAAGCCCGATGGGCAACCAGGCCAGGGGCGACACCGGGCGCAGCAGGCTGATCAAGGGGTTGACCATCTGCGCCAAGAAAGCGAAGCGCCCCAGCGCGAAACCCAAGGGGATGCCCACCAAGGCCGCCAGCCCGAAGCCCATGCCCACGCGCTGCAGGCTGTTCAGGATGTTCCAGCCGATGCCTTGGTCGTTGGGGCCGTTGCTGTAGAACGGGTCCGAGAAGAGCTTGACGGCCGCCTCGAAGGTGGCCTTCGGGGTCGGAAACGAGCCGCCGTTTTGCGTGAGCAGCGCCCACACGCCAATCAGCAGAGCCAGGCCCAGCAGCGGAGCGGCGACGGGAAGCACCCAACGCTTGGCGTCGAAGCGGCGCTCGACACGCGGCGCTGGCGCCGGGGCCTTGGGCTCGGCGGGGCGCACTGCCAGGGGCGCGGCACCGTCGGCGGGTGGGGCATCGGCGGGAAGGTGAAAGACAGCGGCGACCATGCGGGGCTCCTCAAGCCTTCACCTTGAACGAGTCGGCGTACTTCGCGGGGTCCTTGCCGTCCCACACCGTGCCGTCGATCAGCTTGCTCGTGCGCAGATCGCTCTTGGGCACGCTGACCTTGAGCTGGCTGGCCGCCTGCGTGTACAGCGCCGTTTGGTTGACCTGCTTGGCCACGGCCAGGTAGTCGGGGTGGCTCTTGAGCAGGCCCCAGCGCTTGTGCTGCGTGAGGAACCACATGCCGTCGCTCAGGTAGGGGTAGTTCACCGCGCCGTCGTCGAAGAACTTCATGTGCTTCGGGTCGTCCCAGGTCTTGCCCAGGCCGTTTTGGTAGCGGCCCAGGATGCGCTGGTTGATGGCGTCCACGCTGGTGTTGACGTAGGCCTTCTCGGCGATGGTTTCGGCCATCTGCTGCTTGTTTTTCAGGCCGGCGTCGATCCAGCGGCCGGCTTCCAGCACGGCCATGATCACGGCGCGCGCGGTGTTGGGGTACTTCTTGACGAAGTCGCCCGTGGTGCCCAGCACCTTCTCGGGGTGGTCGGGCCAGACGTCCTGCGTGGTGGCGGCGGTGATGCCGATGCCGTCGATGATGGCGCGGTGGTTCCAGGGCTCGCCCACGCAGAAGCCGTCCATGTTGCCCACGCGCATGTTGGCCACCATCTGCGGCGGCGGCACGGTGATGACCTTGGCGTCCTTCATCGGGTTCACGCCGTAGCTGGCCAGCCAGTAGTACAGCCACATGGCGTGCGTGCCGGTGGGGAAAGTTTGCGCGAAGGTGTATTCGCGCTTTTCTTTGGCCATCACCTTGGCCAGCGAGGCGCCGTCCACGGCCCCTTGGTCGGCCAGCTTCTTCGACAGCGTCAGCGCCTGGCCGTTGCGGTTCAGGGTCATCAGCACGGCCATGTCCTTCTTGGGGCCGCCCACGCCCAGGTGCACGCCGTACACCAGGCCGTAGAGCACGTGCGCCATGTCCAGCTCGCCGTTGACGAGCTTGTCGCGCACGCCGGCCCAAGAGGCCTCCTTGGTGGGGATGATCTTGATGCCGTACTTCTTGTCGAAGCCGAGCACCGAGGCCATCACGACGGAGGCGCAGTCGGTCAAGGGGATGAAGCCGATCCGAACTTCTTCCTTCTCCGGTTTGTCGGAGCCTTGCGCCCAGGCCTGAGGGAGTGCACCCGTGGCGGCCATGGCGGCGCCGGTCATGAGGATCGAACGGCGGTTGAGGCCGTGGTTCGTGTCGTCTGCATGGTTCATAGGTTCCTCTCAGGCAAAAAAAAAGGGCGTCACAACCAGGTCGGTGCGTTGCTGGGAGACATTCAGCGCGGCTCCTGCCTGGTTGGACGCCCTTGTCCAACACAGCTCACTCACCCTCGGCCTTGCGGCTTCGGGCTTTGTCACCCACCCCGTTGCGGGTGACGTCTTCTCTATTGCAGGAGCTGTGCCAGCTTTTTTCCCTGGGGAAAGCGCCCCGGTTTGCGCCCTTTTGGTGCACCGCAGCAGGGCACCTGCACCAGGGCGGGGTCAACCCTGAAGCAACTGGTGCGCGTCGATCACCTGCTGCGCCACCACGGCGGCGGTCACGCCGCGGTCCATGGCCAGCTTTTGCAGGCGCTTGTGGGCCTCGGGCTCGCTCAGGCGCAGTTGCGCCATGAGGATGCGCTTGGCCTCGTCCACCTTTTTGCGCTGGCCCGCGCCGCTGCGGGCCTCGGCCAGTTCGGTGCGCAGGGCCTGCTCCTGTTCAAAGCGGGCCTGCGCCACCTGCATCACCGGCAGCAGGCGCTGCGGGCTCAGTCCCGCCACCACGTAGGCGCTGACGCCGGCCTTGAGCGCCGCGCGCATGGCCTCGCCCGCCTCGTCCTCGGCAAACATCACCACGGGGCGCGGGGCCCTTTCGTTCAGCAGGGCCAGGTTTTCCAGCGTGTCGCGGGTGGGGGATTCGGCGTCGACGATGACCACATCGGGCCGCATGCTCTGCACGGCATCGTGGATGCGCGTGGCCTCGGCCAGCACGCCCACCACCACGTGGCCCTGCTGGATCAGGGCCTCGGCGATGTGGCGCACGCGGTGCGCGCCGTCGTCCACCAGCAGCACGCGCAGGCTCGGGGTGGATGGGAGGGCGGCGTTGGGCATGCCCTCTGACTTGCAAGATTCGCGCCAAGCGCCCCCCCCGACAGGGCGCTTGGCGGCCTCAAACGTCGGTGCGGAACTGCCCAGCGGCCTCGGACAGGGTGCGGGCGCGGTCGCTGAGGGTGGCCGTGGCGGCGGCCGTCTCCTCGCCCATGGCGGCGTTTTGCTGCACGGTGGCGTCCACCTCCCGGATCGCCGCGCCCAGCTGGCGGATCTGCTCGGTTTGCTGCTGGCTTTGGCGCGTGATGTCGCCCATCAGCTCGGTCACGCGGCCCACGGCGGCCACCATCTCGTTCATGGTGTTGCCCGCCTCGTTGACGTGTTGGCCGCCCTGCTGCACCGTTTCGATCGAGGCCTGGATCAAGGACTTGATCTCGCGCGCGGCCTCGGCGCTGCGCTGCGCCAGCGCGCGCACCTCGCCGGCCACCACGGCAAAGCCACGGCCCTGCTCGCCCGCGCGGGCCGCCTCCACGGCCGCGTTCAGGGCCAGGATGTTGGTCTGGAAGGCGATGGTGTCGATCACCTGGATGATGTCGCCGATCTTGCGGCTGCTGGCGGTGATCTCGTTCATCGCCTGCACCGCTTGCTCCACCACGGCGCCGCCACGGCCGGCCACGGCCGAGGCGTTTTGCACCAAGGCGTTGGCCTCCTGGGCGCTGCTCAGGTTCTCGGCCACGGCGTCTTCCAGCGTGGCCGTGCTGGCGGTGGTTTGCTCCACCACGGCCGCCAGCTGCGCCCCCCGCTCCGACAGGCTTTGGTTGCCGGCGGCGATTTGGTCGACGCTGCCCGCGATCTCGTCGGCGGTGGAGCGCACCTGCAGCACCAGCATCACCAGGTTGTCCACGGCCTCGCCCAGCAGGTTGCCGGCGCGCGCCATCTCGTCCTTGCCCAGCAGCGGCTTGAAGGCCGTGAAGTCGCCGTGGCCCAGGCGCTCGATGCGCCGCCCCAGCGCGCTGAAGGTGCTTTGCGCCGCCAGGTAAAAGCCCGCCAGCAGGTACAGGCCCAGCACGATGAAGGCCGAGGACAGGCCCACCGCCACCCAGATTTGGCGCTTGAGCAGGGCCTCGCGCTTCATCAGCAGCCCGGTCAGGATGGCCGCCGTTTGGTCTTCCAGCACCTCCACCTGCTCGAGCACGGCGTTGACGTGGTTCGCCCACTCGCTGCCCTTGGCGGTGGGCGCGCGGCCCCAGGCGAAGTCGCGGTCGATGCGGTCCTGCACCTGGGTCTCCAGCGCCGTGAGCACCTCGAGCTTGAGGGGCTTCATGGCCTCGGGATTGGCGGCCGCGGCGTCGGCGTAGGCCCGCCGCGCCCGGTCGACGCCATCGCCCATCAGGGCGTCCGCGTTGTGCAAGGCCATGAACAGCTCGGGGTCGTCGGCGATGCCGCCGTCGGCCAGGAAGCGGCCGAGGCTGCGCGCCCGGGCGGCGGCGTCGCGGATGCGGGGCAGCTCGCTGGTGTAGTTCAGCATGAGCGAGTAGCTGTCGGCGTCGGGGTCCAGGGCGAGGTTGGACTGCACGGCGACGAAGCCGATGAAGTTGCGCACCTGGGCCGCCATGGCGTCGGCCTTCTCGAAGCCTTCGTGGGCCGAGGCGGGCGTGTGGGCCTTGGTGGCGTTCCAGGCCTCGCGAAGCTTTTTGAACTCGGGGCCCAAGCCCAACACATCGTTGGTGTTGCGCAGGTGCAGGGCAAAGGCATCCAGGGCCTGGTCGGCCTTGGCCGCAGCTTGATCGCGTCGCTCGGCGGCGCCGGCCTGCTGCGCCGCCGCACCCGCGTAGGCCCCGCGCCAGGTCAACACCGGCTGCATGCCGTCCTCGAAAGCGTCGATCGCCTGCACGCCCTGCACTTCGCGGGCCGTGAACTCGTGAGCCGCCTGGCGGTCGCCAAGCAGGGTCACCAGCAGGTAGCCCAGCGGGAGCATGAAGGCAAAACAAACGACGAAGAACTTCCGAATCAATGGAAGTTGTCGCATCAGGCGCACGGCGGGGGCAAAGAAGGTGGCGAGCATGGTCGTTCGTTTGGGGGAGACGCAATCGGTTGCGGCCATGCTATGTGCAGGCCGCGCTCGCCTTCACCCCTTCAGCGCTAGGGTTTTCGATGGGTCGGGCGCCGCCGCCGCGCCCGGCGTGTCACGTGCCGCAAAAGGTGCGGTAGCAGGCGGTCACCGCGGGCGGCGCCGGTTCGGCCAAGTCGGTCCAGGCGGGCGCCTCGGCAAAGGGCGATTGCAGCGCCGCCAGCAGGCGCTGGAGGGGCGCCAGCTGGCCCTCGTCGGACGCGGCCTGCAGCGCCGCCTCCACCTGGTGGTTGCGGGCGATGAGCCAAGGGTTGGCGGCGCGCAGGCGACGCGCCACGTCAGCGACCGAGCCCTCCCCCGCCCGGCGCGCGCGCCAGCGGGCCAGCCAAGGCGTCAGGGCCTCGGGCTCGGCGGCCAAGGCGCGCAGCGGGGCCTCGTCGCCCTCGGCCGCGGGCGCCAGGTGGCGCCAGGCGAGCGTGAAGTCCATGCGCTGCGCGTGCAGCAGCGCGAGGAAGTCGTCGGCGAGGGCCGCATCCCCGGGTTGGGGGCTCTGCAGGCCCAGCTTGGCGCGCTGGCCGGCGCGCCAGTGCGCGTCGAACAAGCCCGGGAAGGCGTCGATCACGGCCGTGGCCTGGGCCACCGCAGGCTCGGGGTCCTCGTCCACTCCGGGGAACAGGGGCAGCAGGGCCTCGGCCAAGCGGGCCAGGTTCCAGCGGGCGATGGCGGCTTGGTTGCCGAAGGCGTAGCGACCGTTGCGGTCGATGCTGCTGAACACGGCCGCCGGGTCGTGGGCCTCCATGAAGGCGCAGGGGCCGAAGTCGATGCTCTCGCCCGAGATCGTCATGTTGTCGGTGTTCATCACGCCGTGGATGAAGCCCAGGTTCATCCACTGCGCGACGAGCGCCGCCTGTCGCTCGGCCACGCCCTGCAGCAGGCGCAGCGCGCGGTCGGGCGCGCCCACGGCCTCGGGCTGGTGGCGGGCCACGGCGTGGTCCAGCAGGCGCTGCAGCTCGTCCAGCTGGCCGCGCGCGGCGAAGAACTGGAAGGTGCCCACGCGCAGGTGGCTGCTCGCCACGCGGGTGAGCACGGCGCCGGGCAGGGTCTCGTCGCGGTAGACGTCCTCGCCCGTGGCGACCACGGCCAGCGCGCGCGTGCTGGGCACGCCCAGGGCGTGCAGGGCCTCGCCGATCAGCACCTCGCGCAGCATGGGGCCCACAGCGGCCTTGCCGTCGCCGCCGCGCGAGTAGGGCGTGCGGCCCGAGCCCTTGAGCGCCAGGTCGCGGCGCTGGCCGTGGGTGTCGATGAGCTCGCCCAGCAGCAGCGCGCGCCCGTCGCCCAACTGGGGCGAAAAGCCGCCGAACTGGTGTCCGGCGTAGGCCTGGGCCAGGGGCTCGGCCCCCTCGGGCACGACGTTGCCGGCCCACACCGGCGCACCGGCCTCGCCCCCCCACACGGCAGGGTCCAGGCCCAGCTCGCGGGCCAAGGCCTCGTTGAAGTAGAGCGAACGGGGGGCGGCCACGGTGGCGGGCCGCCAGGGCGCGTACAGGCCCGGCAGGTCGCGGGCGTAGCTGTTGTCAAACGCAAGTCGGGGCAAGGCAGGGAAGGCGCTCATGGCGCGCAGTCTGCGCCATTGCCGCCCGCCCCGCCCGCCCAGGGCTTCACATGCCCAGCGCCCGCGGCAGGGCCAGGGACAGGCCCGGCCAGTAGGTGACCAAGACCAGGAAGCCCAGCATCGTCAGCAACCAAGGCCAGGTGGCGATGGTCAGCTCGGTGATGCCCATCTTGGTGATGCCCGAGGCCACGTACAGGTTCAGGCCCACCGGCGGGTGGCACATGCCGACCTCCATGTTGACCACCATGATGATGCCGAAGTGCACCGGGTCGATCCCCAGCTTCATCGCGATGGGGAACAGGATGGGCGCCAGGATCAGCACGATGGAGCTGGGTTCCATGAAGTTGCCCGCGGCCAGCAGCAGGATGTTGGCGATGATCAGGAAGCCGATCACGCCCACGCCCGTGCCGATCATGGCGTCGGCCATGGCCTGCGGGATGTTCTCGTGCGTCATCAAGAAGCTGAAAAGCACCGCGTTGGTGATGATGTACAGCAGCATGGCGCTCATGTTGGCGCTGGCCAGCAGCACGCGCGGCACGTCCTTCAGGCCCATGTCGCCGTAGATGAACACCGCCGTGATGAAGGCCCACACGGCGCTCATGGCCGCCGCCTCGGTGGGCGTGAACATGCCGCTGTAGATGCCGCCCATCACGATGACGATGAGCAGCAGGCCCCAGAACGACTCCTTCAGCGCCTTGCCGCGCTCGGCCCAACTGGCTTTGGGCTGGCGCGGGTAGTTGAACTTGCGGGCGCGCCACCAGGTGGTGAAGCCCAGCAAGAAGGCCAGCAGCAAGCCCGGCACCACGCCGGCCATGAAGAGCTTGCCCACCGAGGTGTTGGTGGACACCGAGTACATGACCATCACGATGGACGGTGGGATCAAGATGCCCAGCGCGCCCGAGGTGGTGATGACGCCGGCGCCGAAGCGGTTGGGGAAGCCGGCCTTGACCATGGCCGGCAGCAGGATGGAGCCGATGGCCACCACCGTGGCCGGGCTGGAGCCCGACACCGCCGCGAACAGCGCGCAGGCCAGCACGCCCCCCAGGCCCAGGCCACCGTGGAAGTGGCCGACCATGGACGTGGCGAAACGGATCATCCGCTTGGCCACGCCGCCGTGCGTGAGGAAGTTGCCCGCCAGGATGAAGAACGGGATCGCCATGATCTCGAACTTCTCGATGCCGGTGAACAGCTTGAGCGCCACCGATTCGATGGGCACCTGCGTCATGGTGAACAGGAAGCCGAGCACCGTGAGGCCCAGCGAGATGGAGATCGGCATGCCGGTGAGCATCAGCACCAGCAGCAGGCCAAAAATAATCGCCGCGCTCATGGCGTTCCCTTTCCGGGGTGCGGGTGCAGGTTGTCGTCCATGCGGTACATCGCATCGGGCTCCTCGTCCAGGCCGTCCACGTGGCCGTGGTCGTGGTGGGGCAGCTCGCCGGTCTTCACGAAGGCCCAGGCCACCTGCAGGAAGCGGAAGCACATCAGGCTCGAGCCCAGCGGGATGGCCGAGTAGACGATCCAAGTCGGCCACTCCAGGTCGGGCGTGGTGGGCCCCTCGTACAGGCCCTCGGGCACGCTGGCAAACGCCTTGAAGAAGGCGTAGTGCGCGCCGTTCTCCCACACGAAGGTGGCACCCAGCGTGGCGATGATCCCGGTGAACAACGCGCCAGCCAGCAGGCCGAAGGTGATGAAGTGCTTGCGCGTGCCTTCGTTCAGGCGGTTGATGAGCACGTCCACGCCCACGTGGATGCCGGTGCGCACGCCGTAGGCGGCGCCGAACTTGGCCATCCACACGAACAGGATGATGCAGAGCTCCTGGGCCCAACCGAAGTTGAGGCCCAGCAGCCAGTTCTGCAGGCCCGGGATGGCGAAACCCGAAAGGTAGCGGTGCAGCACCGAGGCAAAGATGATCACGGTGGCGGTGCCGATGAGGAGGGTGATCAGCCACTCCTCCAGCCGGTCGAGGATGCGCATGAGCATGGCGTTCTTTCAGTGCCGCTCAGAGCTTGTTCGGGTCGAAGGCGGTTTCCTTGTAGACCGCGTTGATCGTGTCCTGCCCGATGCGCGAGGCCATCTCGGTGTGCACCTTCACCATGGCCTTCTTCAAAGCCAGGCGCTCGGCCGGCGTCATCACGTAGATGGCGCTCTTGCCGCTGGCGCGCACCTTTTCCAGGGCTGCGTCGTTCTCTTCCTTGGCGATCTTGTTGGCGTAGACCGTGGACTCGGCCATCGCCTTTTCCAGCTGGCCGCGCACGTCGGCCGGCAGACCGTCCCAGAACTTCTTGTTGGTGATCACGGCGTAGCCGAGGTAGCCGTGGTCGCTCACCGTCACGTGCTTCTGGACCTCGTGCATCTTTTGCGTGAACAGGTTGCTGTGCGGGTTCTCGGTGCCGTCCACCACGCCGGTTTGCAGGGCTTGGTAGACCTCGCTGAAGGCCATGACCTGCGGCAGCGCGCCCACCGCGCGCATTTGCGCTTCCAGCACCTTGCTGGACTGGATGCGCAGCTTCTGGCCCTTGAAGTCGTCCACGTTCTTCAGCGGCTTGTTGGCGCTGAAGGACTTGAAGCCGTTGTCCCAGAAGGCCAGGCCCTTGATGCCACGGCCTTCGAGCTTGCCCAGCAGCATTTGGCCCACGGGCCCTTGCGTCACTTTGTGCAGCTCCGCGTAGTTGTCGAAGATGAAGGGCAGGTCGAAGACCTCGAACTCCTTGGCGCCCAGCGGGCCGAACTTGGCCAGCGACGGGGCCAGCATCTGCACCGCGCCCAGCTGCAGCGCCTCCATCTCTTCCTTGTCTTTGTAGAGCGTGCTGTTGGGGTAGACCTCGACCTTGACCTTGCCGCCCGTCAGCTCGGCCGCGCGCTTGGCAAAGAACTCGGCCGCCTTGCCCTTGGGCGTGTCGTTCGCCACCACGTGACTGAACTTGATGACGAGCGGCGTTTGCGCCCACGCGCTCAGGGGCGAGGCGAACAGCGCCAGGGCGGTGGCCGAGGCCAGGAGCGTCAAACGGGTGCGGGCAAAGGCTTTCATGGTCGGTCTCCGGGAGGGTGGGAACGGGGTGCTGGCGATTGTGGAAACCGTGTCCTTGCGCGGGTAGTTGTGGACTTCCACATTTCGCGCCGCCCCCTCGGGAGAACCCTCCCATGCCGGCCGCCGGCCTGCGTAGAGTGCGCGCCATGACGCCCTCCGCCGCCCCCCGCCTCGACGGCCTGCGCCGCTGGCTGTGGGCCCTGCCCCTGGCCCTGGCCCTGGTGTTCGTGGCCGCGGTGCTGTTGTGGACGCGGGCCGACGAGGCCAAGGAGCGCGAGGCCGAGCGGCAGTCGCTGATCGCCGACGCGCTCAGCACCGCGCAGCAGTTGCGCGCCCGCTTGGCCGACGAGCAGGCGCGGTTGGCCCGCTTGGCCGCCCAACTCGGCCCCCAGCACGGGTTGCGGGACCTGCGAGAACTCGAAGACGGCATGGCCGGCGTGTGGCTCAGCGTGACCCTGCTGGACGCGGCCAACGTGCCGCAAGACCAGTACCCGGCCCGCCCCCTGAGCCGCGGCGATGGGGCCCTGTCCTTGCACCTCACGGCGACCGACCCACGGCGGCCGGGCTGGACCCTGGTGCTGCGCTACGACCCCGAGCGCCTGCTCCAGCGCGGCGTGCCCTGGTGGCTGGCCCGCCGGCACGACGTGCAACTGGTGGACAGCGCCGACCAGGTCGTGGCTTCGCTCGTCAACGCCCCGGTGCGCGTGGGCGCCACCGGCCTGCGACCCAGCCACCGGGTGCAGCTGGACGAGGTGCTGGCCCCCGACCTGATGCTGGAGCTGACCTTGCGCGACCCGACCGGCTCGGGCCTGCGGCCCCTGGCGCTGGTGCTCATCGCCGGCTTCCTGCCCCTGAGCGCCTGGGCCAGCTGGCTGCTGCGCCGCCAGTTGCACCGCCTGCAAGCCGCCGAAGCCGCCTGGCGCACCGAGGCCGCTTGGCGCGCGGCCATCGAAGACTCGGCCCTGGTGGGCCTGCGCGCCCGCGACGCCCAGGGCCGCCTGCTCAGCGTGAACCGCACTTTTTGCGAGATGGTCGGCTGGTCGGCCGAGGAGCTGGTGGGCCGCGCCCCGCCCATGCCCTACTGGCCGCCTGACGCGATCGACGAGGTCATGCAACGCAGCCAGCGCAGCCTGGCCGGGGGCGCCCCGCGCGAGGGCTACGAGGCCCGTTGGCGCCACCGCAGCGGACGCGAGATCGACGTGCTGGTGTTCGAGTCGCCCCTGGTGGACGCCCGCGGCCAGCAGGTCGGCTGGCTGGGCACCAGCCTGGACATCACCGAGCGCAAGCGCCTGGCCGAGCGCGAGGCCCGGCAGGTCGAAGCCCAGGCCCAAGCGGCCCGCTTGACCATGCTGGGCGAGATCGCGTCCACCCTCGCGCACGAGCTGAACCAACCGCTCACGGCCATCGCCAGCTACAACGCCGGCATCGTCAACTCCCTGCGCACCCTGGGCGTGGACGACGCCCGCGTGCTGGGCGCGCTGCAGCGCCTGGGCGAGCAAGCGGCGCAGGCGGGCCGGGTGGTGCAGCGCATCCGCCAGTTCCTGACCCGGCACGAGCCGCAGTTGGAGCCGGCCGCGCTGAACCCCGTGGTGCACGACGCCTGCCAGCTGCTGGCCAAGGAACTGGCCCGCCGCGAGGTGCAGCTGGACCTGCAACTCGCGACCGACCTGCCCGCGGTGGAGATGGACGCCGTGCTGATCGAGCAGGTCGTCGTCAACCTGCTGCGCAACGCCGCCGACGCCTTGACGACCCAGCCCCCGCCGCGCCTGGTGCGCATCGCCACCCGGCAGGCCGGCGGCTTCGTGGTGGTGGACGTGTGCGACAACGGCCCCGGCCTGGGCGGCCGCACGGCCGAGCAGCTGACGGCGCCGTTCTACAGCACCAAGCCCGAAGGCATGGGCATGGGCCTGGCCATCTGCCGCTCCATCGTCGAGGCGCACCACGGCGCGCTCGACGTCGGGCCCGCCACGCTGGGCGGCGCCCGCTTCTCGTTCAGCCTGCCGGCCATGCCCGACGGCGAGGCCTCGACAGAATCCCACGATGGCTGACGTTTACCTCGTCGACGACGAAGCGGCGGTGCGCGATGCACTCGCCTTTTTGCTGGGCTCCCGCGGGCTGGACGTGCAGGCGTTCGACAGCGGCCCGGCGCTGCTGGCCCACCTCGACACCCTGGGCGCGCCGCCGCCCGGCGTCTTTCTGCTGGACGTGCGCATGGAGCCGCTGAGCGGCACCCGCCTGCACGACGAGCTGCTGGCCCGCGGCCTGCCCAACCCGGTGCTGTTCCTGACCGGCCACGGCGACATCCCCATGGTGGTGGCCGCCCTCAAGAAGGGGGCCTTCGACTTCCTTGAGAAGCCCTACAGCGACAACGCCCTGGTCGACCGTCTGGAGCAAGCCCTGGCCGTGGCCCGGGCGATGCACGCCGAAGGCGCGGAAGCGGCCGAGCGCGGCGCGCGCCTGGCCAGCCTCACCGAGCGCGAGCGCGAGGTCATGCAGCGCGTGGCCGCCGGCAAGCTCAACAAGGTGATCGCCGACGAGCTGTGCGTGTCGGTGCGCACGGTGGAGGTGCACCGCGCCCGCGTGTTCGCCAAGCTCGGCGTGCGCTCGGCCGCCGAGGTGGCCACCCTGCTCGCCCAGCAGGCCGCGGGTTGACCCTAGGGCGTCGCTCGCGACTTTTGCCACGCGCGGGTCCCCAGGCCCCTGGAGAGCCCCCTCTATGGCCGGGTTTCGCCCGAGGGGATCGGCGCTCACACGCGGCAACATCGCTCACCTTTTGCGACAGCCCTTTTTCGCCCCCATGCGCCTCTTCGCCCTCTGCCTGCTGGCCGCCACCCTGGTCGTTCCGGCCTCCGTGCTCGCCCAGGCCTCGCCCACCATCGACGTGGGCGGCGCCAAGATCGAGGTGGACAACTTCGTCGTCGGGCACCGCGTGCCCTTGAACGGCGCCGGCGTGCGCGCCGAGGGCGACGCCAAGCTTTACGTGGCCGCGCTCTACGTCTCGCGCAAATCGCGCAGCCTCATCGAAGTGGCCGGCGCCCCCGGCCCCAAGCGCCTGCACGTGCAAATGCTGCGCGAGATGGAAGGCAAGCTCATGGGCGCCGCCTTGTCGCAGGGCATGAACAGCAACCTCAGCGCCAAAGAGGTATCGGCCTGCCTGCCCGGCGTGCTGAAGATGTCGGAGCTATTCGCCGTCAAGAAGAAGATGGTCGCCGGCGACAGCTTCACGCTCGACTCGGTGCCCGGTCAGGGCACGGTGGTCAAGGTCAACCAAGAGAAGGTCGCCACCATCGACGCCAAAGAGTTCTTCGGCTGCATGCTCCAGGTCTACATCGGCGAACGCCCGGCCGACCCCAAGCTCAAGGCCGCGCTGCTGGGTGCCAAGGTCTGAGGCGCCAAGGTCTGGGGCTGCCAGGCCCATCCGGCAAAACGCCCGCAGTCGCGGGCGTTTTTCATGGGCAGCGGCCGCAGCAGTGCCTGCGGTGACCGGCACCTTACCCGCGTGCGATCTCCGCCAGCACACGCGCCAACGCCTCGGGCGCGGTCCACATGGCATCGTGCCCATGGCCGAGCAGTTCGCGCACGGCCATGCCCTGCCGACCGGCCCGCTGGGCGGCTTCGACGAACCATGCATCGTCCGTGCACCGGATGTAGGCCCGGTGCAGCCCATGCGGGAAGCCCTCACGCAAGGCCAGCGCCTGCGCAAAGGTCGCGGCCGACTGGGGCCGCAAGCGCGCTTGCACCCAAGCCGCCTCAACGGGGTCCTGAATGCCGAACTGCAGGGCCGTTTGCCGCGGAGGCACTCGCCAGTCCCGCGGCGGCACTGGGGTGGCACTGGCCGCCGTGGGCGCTGAGGCGGGGCGGGGCGTGTAGTCGCGCATGGCCTTGCCGTCCTCGGGCATGAAGGCATCGAGGTAAATCAAGCCCGCCACCCGCTCATTCACGCGATCGGCCACGCCGGTCACCACCATACCGCCGTAGCTGTGACCCACCAACACCACGTCGTGCAGGTCTTCCATTTCCAAGAGACCCACCACGTCGCGCACGTGCGTGTCCAGGTCCACTTCGGGCGCCAACAGGTGCGCGCGCTCTCCCAAGCCTGTGAGCGTGGGCGCCCACACCCGGTCCCCCAGGGCTTGAAGCAGTGGCACCAACTTGCGCCAACACCACCCGCCATGCCAAGCCCCGTGCACCAAGACCCAGTGTCGGGGTGGGCGGGCCGACGCGGCAATCGGCAAGGCGGCGGCCGACCCCAAGACCAAGCTTTGCGTCCAAAGGCGACGGCGGGTCGTGGGCATGGCGGGGTCTTTCAGTCGTGTGCGATGCCAGCCATTCTGCGACGGCCGAACGGAGAGGCCCCCAGGCTCAAGTCTGGGCCGCGGGCTCGCCTTCGAGGTCGCGCAGCAGGCTTTTGACCTTGGTGGTGATGATGTCCACCGCCGGCCCATTGGCCCCATGCGGCAGGATCACGTCGGCGTTGCGCTTGGTCGGCTCGATGAACTGCTTGTGCATGGGCCGCACCGTGTCCAGGTACTGGTTCACCACGCTCTCGGTGCTGCGCCCGCGCTCGGTGATGTCGCGCTGCAGGCGGCGGATGAAGCGCACGTCCGAGGCCGTGTCCACGTAAATCTTGAGCGACATCATGTTGCGCAGCTTGGTGTCGTACAGCGCGAACAGGCCCTCCACCAGGATGATGGGCGCGGGCTTGACGGTGATGGTCTCGTGCGAGCGGTTGTCGGCCGCGAAGTCGTACACCGGCATCTCGATGGCCTCGCCCTTGCGCAGCGCCGCCAGGTGCTGCGCCATCAGCGGCCAGTCGAAGGCGTCCGGGTGGTCGTAGTTCTGCTTGCGCCGGTCTTCGGGCGGCATGTGCGACTGGTCGCGGTAGTAGTCGTCCTGCATGACCACCGCCACGCGCTCTTCCCCCACGGCGGCCAGCACCTGGCGCGTCACGGTGGACTTGCCGCTGCCGCTGCCCCCGGCGACGCCGATGACGAAAGGTTTGGGGGCGTGGGGCTTGGGCATGGCAGGGGCAGGACGACAGAACGGCAAGCGATTGTCTCAAGCGGCCGCGGTTGGTTGACCTTCGGCAGAACTGCCGGGCCGATTGGCAGCCCGTCACGATGTGGTTCTCCCTTCAAGGCACCACCCTGCCGTCGGAACTCTGCCCCAGGCTTGAGGTCAATGCCCCGTGGGCGAATCGCTTGCCTCCCCGTGGGTCCCACTGTTCCCAGCGCCAATGAAAGCCAGGACCAATCGAGACCCAAGGGCCAAAGCCAGCAGGAACAGCACAAACGCCACGAGCAGGAGGTCCAGTGCGCCGGCAACGCCTTCTCCCGACCCCCCTACCGAGAGGCAGGTCTGCCCGTAGACACCGGGCTTGCAAATCTGCAGGGACAGCCAAACGGTGCCAGCCAAGGCGCCCCCCAAGCTGCCCAACAGCCAGCGCCACTTCGAACGCCAGAACAGCCCCCACAGGCCCCAGAGGCCACCAAGCACCACCACCAGCAAGAGGCCCAGGCCGAACAACACGCCCCCAACGAGCCCTTCTCCGCCAAGTGCATGGGCCGCCAAGGGCATCAAGCCCAGCGCTCCCACCCACCCACCAACCTTGTTCATGACGCCCCCTTTTTCTGTGTCGCAGCGCATTCTGAGGGCCTGGGGCGCCACAAGGATCTCCCAGCTTGGGGGGCGAAGGAGCCAGCACGGTCGACTTCGAGGACAGCGCCCGAAACCCCAAGAAACCTAAACTGCCACCCCCGCCCTCCCGGCCGGTGCTCACGAGGCGCCGCGCGCGACCTGGGCCGAACCTTGGAAGACCCGATCCATGACCGACCTTTCCGCCGAAGCCAAAGCCTTGGCCAGCTACAAGCCCGCCCACAAGGTGCGCTTCGTCACCGCCGCCAGCCTGTTTGACGGGCACGACGCCGCCATCAACATCATGCGGCGCATCCTGCAAAGCATGGGCGCGGAGGTGATCCACCTCGGGCACAACCGCTCGGTGGACGAAGTGGTCACCGCCGCGTTGCAAGAAGACGCGCAGGGCATCGCGGTCAGCAGCTACCAGGGCGGCCATGTCGAGTACTTCAAGTACATGGTGCAGCTGCTGAAGGAGCGCGGCGGCGCGCACATCCAGGTCTTCGGTGGCGGCGGCGGCGTGATCGTGCCGGCCGAGATCGCCGACCTGGCCCAGCACGGCGTGCGCATCTTCAGCCCCGAGGACGGCCAGCGCATGGGCCTGGCCGGAATGATCGGCTCGATGGTGATGGCCTGCGACCG
Organism: Inhella crocodyli; assembly: GCF_004004565.1. Classification (GTDB taxonomy): domain Bacteria; phylum Pseudomonadota; class Gammaproteobacteria; order Burkholderiales; family Burkholderiaceae_C; genus Inhella; species Inhella crocodyli. Next base: position 468,007 of record NZ_SACM01000002.1, on the reverse strand, counting down.
CGACCTGTCGCCCCTGGCCCCCAAGACCCTGAGCGCCCTGCAAGGCCACACCGAAGCCGCGTGGCGCGCGCTGGCGCAAGCCTTGACGGCGCTGGAAAACCGCCAGGCCGACCCCGCCTTCACCGCCGCGCTGCACGCCGCGCCCAAGACGGCCCCGGTGCTGGGCATCACGGGCACCGGCGGCGCGGGCAAGTCCAGCCTGACGGACGAGCTGATCCGCCGCCTGCGCCTGGACCAGGACGACCGCCTGCGCATCGCCGTGATCTCCATCGACCCCAGCCGCCGCAAGAGCGGCGGCGCGCTGCTGGGCGACCGCATCCGCATGAACGCGATTTCGCCATGGAGCCAAGGCCCGCGCGTCTTCATGCGTTCCTTGGCCACGCGCGACTTCGGCAGCGAGATCAGCCAGGCCCTGCCCGACTGCATCGCGGCGTGCCAAGCCGCGGGCTTCGACCTCATCGTGGTGGAGACCAGCGGCATCGGCCAGGGCGACGCCGCCATCGTGCCGATGGTGGACATCCCCATGTACGTGATGACGCCCGAGTTCGGCGCGGCCAGCCAGCTCGAGAAGATCGACATGCTGGACTTCGCCCAGTTCGTGGCCATCAACAAGTTCGACCGCAAGGGCGCGCAGGACGCGCTGCGCGACGTGGCCAAGCAGGTGCAGCGCAACCGCGAGGCCTGGACGGTGAGCCCCGACACCATGCCGGTGTTCGGCACCATGGCCAGCCGCTTCAACGACGACGGCGTGACCGCGCTGTACCAAGCCCTCAAGGGCGCGCTGGCCGAGCGCGGCCTGGCCCTGGGCGAAGGCCGCTTGCCGCGGGTGAGCACGCGCCACAGCACGCACCAGGTGCCCATCGTGCCGCCCGCGCGCACCCGCTACCTGGCCGAGATCGCCGACACCGTGCGCGGCTACAAGGCCCGCGCCCGCGCCCAAGCGCGCCTGGCGCGCGAGGTGCAACAGCTCAAGGCCAGCCAGGCCATGCTGACCGCGGCCAACCCCGAGAAGAACGGCGCCGTGAACGCCCTGGGCGACCTGGCGGCCGAGCGCGAAGCGCGCTTGCTGCCTGAAGCCCGCAAGCTGCTGGACCAGTGGCCCGCGCTGCAGGCGGCCTACGCCGGCGACGAGTACGTGGTCAAGATCCGCGACAAGGAGATTCGCACGCAGCTGGTACAGCAAAGTTTGAGCGGCACCAAGATCCGCAAGGTGGTGCTGCCGCAGTACGAGGACCACGGCGAGCTGCTGAAGTGGCTGATGCTGGAGAACGTGCCCGGCAGCTTCCCCTACACGGCCGGCGTGTTCGCCTTCAAGCGCGAGGGCGAGGACCCGACCCGCATGTTCGCCGGCGAGGGCGACGCCTTCCGCACCAACCGCCGCTTCAAGCTGGTGAGCGAGGGCATGCCAGCCAAGCGCCTGAGCACGGCCTTCGACTCGGTCACGCTCTACGGCGCCGACCCGGCCCCGCGCCCCGACATCTACGGCAAGGTGGGCAACAGCGGCGTGAGCATCGCCACGCTGGACGACATGAAGGTGCTGTACAGCGGCTTCAACCTGTGCGACCCGGCGACCAGCGTCAGCATGACGATCAACGGCCCCGCGCCCACGATCCTGGCGATGTTCATGAACACCGCCATCGACCAGCAGCTGGACAAGTTCGAGCAGGACAACGGCCGCGCACCGAGCGACACCGAGGCCGCCAAGATCCGCGAATGGGTGCTGGCCAACGTTCGCGGCACGGTGCAGGCCGACATCCTCAAGGAAGACCAGGGCCAGAACACCTGCATCTTCAGCACCGAGTTCTCACTCAAAGTGATGGGTGACATCGCCAGCTACTTCGTGCACCACAACGTGCGCAACTTCTACTCGGTGAGCATCAGCGGCTATCACATTGCCGAAGCCGGCGCGAACCCCATTTCGCAGCTGGCCTTCACGCTGAGCAACGGCTTCACCTTCGTGGAGGCCTACCTGGCGCGCGGCATGCACATCGACGACTTCGCGCCCAACCTGAGCTTCTTCTTCTCGAACGGCATGGACCCGGAGTACACCGTGCTGGGCCGCGTGGCGCGCCGCATCTGGGCGACGGCCATGCGCGACAAGTACGGCGCCAACGAGCGCAGCCAGAAGCTCAAGTACCACGTGCAAACCAGCGGCCGCAGCCTGCACGCGCAAGAGATCGCGTTCAACGACATCCGCACCACGCTGCAGGCGCTGATCGCCATCTACGACAACTGCAACAGCCTGCACACCAACGCCTACGACGAGGCCATCACCACGCCCACCGACGAGAGCGTGCGCCGGGCCATGGCCATCCAGCTCATCATCAACCGCGAGTGGGGCCTGGCCAAGAACGAGAACCCCAACCAGGGCGCCTTCGTCATCGACGAGCTGACCGAGCTGGTGGAAGAAGCGGTGCTGGCCGAGTTCGAGCGCATCGCCGAGCGCGGCGGTGTGCTGGGCGCCATGGAAACCGGCTACCAGCGCGGCAAGATCCAAGACGAGTCGATGCACTACGAGATGCTGAAGCACACCGGCGAGTACCCCATCATCGGCGTGAACACCTTCCGCAACCCCAAGGGCGACCCGGTGCCCGAGCACATCGAGCTGGCGCGCTCTACCTCCGAAGAAAAGCAGAGCCAGCTCACCCGCCTGGCCGACTTCCAGCAACGCTACGCGGCGGCCAGCGGCCCCATGCTGCAGCGCCTGCAGCAGGCGGTGATGGACAACGCCAACGTGTTCGAGGTGCTGATGGACGCGGTGCGCGTGTGTTCGCTCGGTCAGATCACGAACACGCTGTTCGAGGTGGGCGGGCAGTACCGCCGCAACCTGTAAGCTAAGCAACCAGGGCCAAGCGATTGGCCCCACCCCTGGCAGGAGCTAACGCTGTGAACGTTTTGAAGCGAAACAACGTGAAGGTGATCGGCCAGGGGCGAGGGCCGACCTTGGTCTACGCCCACGGCTTCGGCTGCGACCAACAGATGTGGCGGGCCGTGACGCCTGCTTTCGAGGGCACCCACCGACAGGTCTTGTTCGACTACGTGGGCAGCGGCCAGTCGGACCGCTCCGCCTACGACCCGACGCGTTACCGCAACCTCGCTGGCTATGCCCAAGACCTCTTGGAGGTGTGCGAGGCAGTGGGCTGCCAAGAGGGCGTGGTCTTTGTGGGGCACTCGGTGGGGTGCACCATCGGTCTGCTGGCCTCCATCCAACGGCCCCAACTGTTCGAACGGCTGGTGTTGGTGGGGCCCTCCCCTTGCTTCGTGAACCACCCACCGGGCTACGTCGGAGGCTTCGCACGCGAGGATCTCGAGGGCCTGCTGCGCTTGATGGACCAAAACTACATGGGGTGGGCGAGTTACCTCGCACCCGTGGTGGCGGGCGCCAGCGGCGGAGAGCGCGTCGCGGGCGAGCTCTCGAACAGTTTCTGCTCCACCGACCCGCTCGTTGCCCGCACCTTCGCTGAGGCGACCTTCTTCGCCGACAACCGCGACGACTTGCCCAAGGTCACACGTCCCTGCTTGATCTTGCAACACGCCCAAGATGCGCTGGCCCCCTTGGCGGTGGGCGAGTACATGCACGCACATTTGGCAGGGAGTGATCTGCGGATTTTGGACGTCGTGGGTCACTGCGCCCACATGAGCAATCCGGAACTGGTCATCAACGCGATGCGTGACTACCTTGACCGAGCCGTCGGCTGAATCTGCGCTCGTCGACCCCAATGGTCTGATCGATGCGCTGCCGGTTGCGGTGGTGCTGACCGACCAACACGGGCAGTTGCTTCGCTGCAATGCCGTCGCTCGGTCTTGGCTGGATGCGCGGCAGGACGACGACTCGGCACCGGCGCTGGACCGATTGCTAACAGTCCCCAGCCGCGTCTTCATGCAAACGCACGTCTGGCCGACCGTCCTGCGGGACGGCCTGGTCGCCGAGGCCTACCTTGAGTTGCGACAGCCGTCGGGAAGCAACATGCCCGTGCTGTTGAATGGCCATCGCCTGAATTGGGAAGGTCGCCCCAGCTACTGCTGGGTACTGTTACAAGCCACGCAACGCAGCCGCTTTGAGGCCGAGTTGTTACATGCTCGTGCTCGGGCAGAAGCGGCGCTGGCCCAGTTGATGGAAAGCCAAGCCGCGTTGCGCCGAACCGGCGCCTTGGCTGCTGTGGGCGGCTGGGAATGGGACCCTGTAACTTCCGTTGTGACCGTGTCTCAGGAATTGGCTGACTTGCTGGAAACCGGCAGCGGTGCAAGGAATCCCTCCGACTTGATGCAGCAACTTGGCCCGAGAGAGCGGTTTCGGTTGCTGCGGGCCGGCATGCGCAGCGTGCGACAGCAACGGGGGTTGGACGAGACCTTGACGATGGCATCGGGTTCTTCCACGCACCTTGGGTCACGCGTCTTGCACATCGTCGGCGTTCCGGAGTTGCGAGCAGGGACGGGTCGTGTGTGGGTGGGTGCCGCCCAAGACGTGAGCGAGCGTCATCGACTCATGAAGGCGCTTGCCGAGCAAAGCGAACTTTTGCAAGTCACCCTGCACTCGATTGGAGATGCCGTCATCACCACCGATGCCCAGGGCGTCGTCACATGGCTCAACCCGGTGGCGGAGGCGATGACCGGATGGCCGACCGATGAGGCCCGAGGCCAATCGATTCACACTGTTTTCCACATCGTGCACGAGTTGACGCGAGCACCGGCCGCCAACCCAGTTGATGCGTGCCTATCCAAGAGCCAGGTCGTGTGGCTCGCTGAGGACACGGCCTTGTTGGCAAGGGACGGTCGCGAGTACGGCATCGAGGATTCAGCCGCGCCCATCATGCGCAGCGACGGGCAACTCATCGGGGCTGTCTTGGTGTTCCACGACGTGACCCAACGACGCCGTTTGGCCAATGAGATGAAGTTCAGGTCACAGCACGACTCGTTAACCGGACTCGTGAACCGGGCCGAGTTCGGGATGCGTCTGAACCAGGCTTTTGATAGGGCCTGCACCCAAAACGTCACGCACTCCGTGATGGCCCTGGATCTGGACCGCTTCAAGGTGGTCAACGACACCTGCGGTCATGCGGCTGGCGACCGGCTACTGCAACAGGTGGCACGCTTGTTCCAAGAGTGCTTGCGTGCCAGAGACACCCTAGCTCGACTGGGCGGTGACGAGTTCGCCGTGCTGCTGGAGCATTGCACGGTGAAGCAGGCGGAGCGGGTCGGTCGACAAATCTGCGCCCGGCTCGACGACTTCCGTTTTGAACACGAGGGCAAGCGTTTTCGGGTTGGCGTCAGCATCGGACTGGCGCCGATTGACACACGGTGGGAATCGGCCGACGCGGCCATGCACGCAGCAGATGCCGCCTGCTTGGCCGCCAAGGAAGAAGGTCGCAACCGGGTTCACGTCTGGGTCGACGCGGACGCCAGCATCAACGAACGGCAAGGCCAAATCCGCTGGGCATCGACGCTCGAGGAAGCGCTGGATGAAGACCGTTTTGTGCTGTTCGGCCAGCGCATCGAACCGGTCAATCCTTCAGACTCGGCTCCTCACGCTGAGGTGCTGTTGCGCTTGCGGGGGCCGGATGGCGCGCTGATCAGCCCGGGCGCGTTCATGCCTGCGGCTGAGCGCTTCCATTTGGCGACACGCATCGACAGGTGGGTGATTCGCAAAGTACTCGAACTGCTGCGACAAGACCTGGAGGGAATGCGAGGCACCCTCAGCATCAATCTGTCGGGCCTGTCGGTGGCCGACCGCATGTTTCAGCAGGATGTACTGGCAGAGCTTGCCAAGCTACCCACGCAGTTGCGCAAAGCGCTGTGGCTAGAGATCACGGAGACGGTGGCAATCACCCACATGAGCGAGGCGTCTCAGTTCGTCAGCGCACTGCGCCGTTTGGACGTCAGAGTCGCCCTCGATGACTTTGGCGCTGGTGCGTCGTCATTTGGCTACTTGCGGGGCTTGGACGTAGACGCTTTGAAAATTGACGGCCAATTCATCACCAACCTGGACAAAGACGAACTGAATGCCGTCACAGTCCGCTGCTTTGTTGAAGTCGCGGAAGTCAAGGGGCTGTTGACCGTGGCCGAGTTCGTGGATTGCGAACGGGTCATGGAGCGGATCAAGGCATTGGGAGTTGGATATGCGCAGGGCTACTTCTTGCACAAGCCCGAACCCCTAGAAGGCCTGATGTCACAGTGGCCCTTGGCTCGTGAACGCACTTGGTCGTCCGTCTCATGACCCTCTCCCCATTTGTCCCTGGCGCCCTGAGCGGCGTTCGCGTGCTCGACCTCAGTCGCGTGCTCGCCGGCCCCTGGAGCACCCAAATCCTCGGCGACCTGGGCGCTGATGTCGTCAAGGTCGAACGTCCCGGCTCGGGCGACGACACCCGCGCTTGGGGGCCACCGTTCGCAGGGGGCGATTCGGCCGAGTCGGCCTATTACCTGAGCGCCAACCGCAACAAGCGCAGCATCGCGCTGGACCTGCACGACCCAGCCGACCAAGCCACCCTGCGTGCCTTGGCCCAGGAGGCCCACGTGGTGGTGGAGAACTACAAGCGCGGCGACTTGGAGCGCTTTGAGCTGGGCCCGCAGCAGTTGCTGGCCTTGAAGCCCTCTCTGGTGGTGTGCTCCATCACCGGCTACGGGCACACAGGGCCGATGTGCGACGAAGCTGGCTACGACTTCGCCATCCAGGCCCAGGGCGGCTTGATGAGCGTGACCGGGGCGCCCGAGGGCGAGCCGCAGAAAGTGGGCGTGGCCGTGGCCGACTTGTCCACCGGCCTGTACGCGGCCATTGGCATCCTGGCCGCGCTGCGCCACGCCGAGGCCACGGGCAAGGGCCAGCACCTGGACCTGAGCCTGCTGGACGTGCAGGTGGCGATGCTGGCGAACCTGGGTGCCAGCCACTTGGTGAGCGGTGCCGTGCCGCAGCGCCTGGGCAACGCGCACCCGACCATCGTGCCCTACCAAGCCTTTGCCACGGCCGACCACCCGCTCGTGGTGGCCGTGGGCAACGACCGGCAGTTCGCCGCCTTTTGCCAGGTGTTGGACCGCGACTGGCACGCACGCCCCGAGTACGCCTCCAACCCCGAGCGGGTGCGGCACCGCGCCACGCTCACGCCACAGATCGCCGATCGCCTGCGCGAGGCGCCCAGGGCCGACTGGCTGGCGGCGTTGCACGCGGCCAAAGTGCCTTGCGGGCCGGTGCAGCGCATCGACGAGGCCCTGGGCGACCCGCAGGTGCTGGCGCGAGACATGCTGTGGCCGAGCCCGCACCCGGCCCAGCCCGACCTCAGGCTGGTGGGCAGCCCGCTGCGGCTGAGCGCCACGCCCACCGCGCTGCACCGCCCGCCGCCCCAACTCAACGCCGACCGCGACGCGGTGTTGAGCGACTGGCTGGGCCGCTGAGCTTGGGCGCCAGCTTCAGCGGCTGGCGGGCCAATCGGCCGGGCAGTCCACGCCCGCACGCAGCAGGCGCTTGTACTCGCCGCTGTCCTTGAGCTTTTGCAGCCCCCGGTTGAAGGCCTGGCGCAGGGCCTCGCTGCCCGGCTTTTGCGGTGGAAAGATGACGTGCGTCGTGAAGCTGTCGGTCATCAGGCGTGGGTGCATCATCAGGCGCGCCCGCTCGCTGGGGCTCAGGTGCTTGGCCATCAAGTCGCAGGCGACGTGGCGCTCCAGCGGCAGCACGTCGACCCGACCGGCCAGCAGCATGCGCAAGCCGGAGACGTCGTTGCTCGGTTGCTCGAACCGCTGCCGCCCCGCGCGCACTTCGGCCCACAGTTCGGGCGTGTAGGTGTAGTCGCGCACCAAGCCCAGGGTGTAAGCGCGCAGGTCCGAGCCTTGCTGCCAATCGAACTTCAAGTCGCGAAGGTGCAGCATTTGCCATTGCTCGGTGAGCAGGTTGTCGCTGAGCAGGAACTTGGCGCGCCGCTCGGCCGAGGCGCCCCAATGCGCCGAGGCATCCCACAGGCCCTGCTGGGTCTCCAGCTGCGCGCGGGACCAGGGCAGAAACGTGAACTGCACCGTGTAGCCGACGCTTTCGTAAGCGCGTCGCACGATGTTCAATGCGATGCCCTGGTCGGGGCGCGCTGCCGTGGCGTAGGGGGGCAACTCGCCCGTGGCAATGCGAACGGGCGGCGCCGAAGTTGCAGCGCCATGGCCGGCCACCCCCAACCCGCTGAGGAAGACCGCCATGACCCGGGCGATCACGCGTCTCAGGCTCATTGCGCCATTGTGGTGGGCGCGATGTCGCGGGCAAGCCGAAAGCCCACAAGGACGTAGCGGGTGTCTTCGCTGTTCCAGTTGCGGTAACTGCAGCGGCTGTACAGGCCCCAGGTGTGCCAGGAACCGCCGCGGCGCACGCGCACACTGCCGTCGGCCGGGCCCTGGGGGTTGTTGCGCACGCCGTCGGCCGGCACCTCGTAGTTCGCGTGCCAGTCTTGCACCCACTCCCACACGTTGCCGGCCATGTCGTGCAGGCCCCAGGGGTTGGGCGCGAACGAGGCCACGGGCGCGGTGAAGGCGAAGCCGTCGTCGTGCGGCAGCGCGAAGTCCTGCCACTGCGCCCAGTCGCGGGCCGAGCGCGCGTCGAACACATTGGCCTGGCCCTTCAAACCCTCGGGCGCGTTGCCGTGGGGCCAGCGGGTGGGCTGGCCGGCGCGGCAGGCCACCTCCCACTCGGCCTCGGTGGGCAGGCGGTAGCGACGGCCCTCGACCTTCGTCAGCCAGGCGGCCATGGCCTGCGCGTCGTGGAAGGTGACGTTGACCACGGGGTGCGCGTCGTCCTGCGCAAAGCCGGGGTTCAGCCACGAGTAGCGGGGGTCGCGCCCTGCAAACGCATCGCCGCCCCGGTGCGCGGGGTCGTAGCCGTAGCCGCCCCCGTCGCTGAAAGACTGCGGCACGTGGCCGCTTTCGGCCAAGAAGCGCCGGAACTGCCCGCGGGTGACCTCGGTCTGCCCGAGCTCGAAGGCCGGCAAGCGCACGCGGTGAGCCGGCCCTTCGTCGGCCAGGTCGCGCAAGCGCTCCAGCGGGTAGCCCGGGAAATCGCGTGCGAGCTGCTCGGGCGTGTCGCTGCTGCCCATGGGGTACGTGCCGGCCGGGATGGCCACGAAACGCTGCCCCAAGCGGTTGGGGGCACTGGGGGCTTGGGCCTGGGCGGACGCCATCGCGGCCAACAGCACCCAGGCGATCAAGGGGACGAACACGGGCAATCGGGGCTCCAAATCGACGCTGATGCACCACTTTCGCACTAGGTCGTCCCCTCTAAGCCCGGGCAAGCCCTGCCCTGGTGCACCACACTCGGGCGATAGCCTTGTTTGGTTTCTTGCAGTAACGGCGGTCCGCCGCGCCCCTCCCATGGACACGACCCTCAAAGAGCAACTGCACCTGCAGTTCGAATGCCAACGCGCCGCCTTCCACCGCGAGCCGTACCCGTCGCTGGAGGTTCGTCGCGACCGCATCCACCGCCTCAAGGCCCTGATCGACAAGCACGGCGAGGCCTTCGCCGAGGCCATCAGCGCCGACTTCAGCCACCGCAGCCACCACGAAACCCACCTGGCCGAGCTGTTCATGCTGCAGGCGGGCATCAAGCACACGCTCAAGCACCTCAAGGGCTGGATGCAGCCGCGGCGCATGCCCACCGCCCTGCACTTCCTGCCCGGCCTGAACAAGCTCATGCCCCAGCCCCTGGGCGTGGTGGGCGTCATTTCGCCCTGGAACTACCCGGTGCAGCTGGCCTTTGCGCCCGCGCTGGCGGCCATGGCCGCCGGCAACCGCGTGATGCTCAAGCCCAGCGAGCTGACGCCCAAGACCTCGGCCCTGCTGGCGCGCACCGTGGCCGAGTACTTCGCGCCCGACGAGTTCACCGTGATGACGGGCGACGCCCACGTGGCCAAGCAGTTCGCCGAACTGCCCTTCGCCCACCTGTTCTTCACCGGCTCCACCGCCATCGGCCGCGTCGTGGCCAAGGCCGCCGCGGCGAACCTCACGCCCGTGACGCTGGAGCTGGGCGGCAAGACGCCCGTGGTGGTGCACGACAGCGCCGACCTGGCCCTGACGGCCGAGCGCATCGCCTACGGCAAGCTGCTCAACGCCGGCCAAACCTGCGTGGCCCCCGACTACGTGCTGGCGCCGCGCGACCAGGTCGAGCCCCTGGCCAAGGCCATCGTGGCCGCCATGCGCAAGCTCTACCCCACGCTGGCCAAGAACCGCGACTACACGGCCATCGTCAGCGCCCGCCACCTGGCGCGCCTGCAAGCCCTGGTGGTGGACGCCAAGGCCCAAGGCGGCAAGCTGCACACCTCGCACAAAGAAAAGCTCGACGGCACGCGCAAGATGATGCCCACCGTCGTCACCAAGGTGCGGCCCTCCATGCAGTTGATGCAGGAGGAGATCTTCGGGCCGGTGCTGCCCATCGTGCCCTACGACCGCCTGGACGACGCCATCGACACCATCCGCCGCGGCGAGCACCCGCTGGCCCTGTACTGGTTCGGCGACGTGGGGGCCGAGTGCGAGCGCCTGCTGCAAGCCACGCACGCCGGCGGCGTGACCCTGAACGACTGCCTGTGGCACCTGGGCCAAGAAGACCAGCCCTTCGGGGGCGTGGGCGCCAGCGGCCAAGGGGCCTACCACGGCGTGTGGGGCTTCAACACCTTCAGCCACCGCAAGCCAGTGTTCAGCAACCCCTCGCTGGCCGCCACGCAGCTGCTGGCCCCGCCCTACGGCACGGCCTTCGCGGCGCTGCTGAAGGTGCTGAAAAAGATCGCCTGAAGGGTGTCCATGCTCCAACGCCGCCGATTCCTGCAGCTGGGCGCGGCCAGCGCCGTGGTGCTGGCCGTGGCCGGTGGCGCCGCCGCCCTGTGGAAGCCGGGCTTGCGCGAGGGCAAGCTCAGCCCCGAGGCCCGCGCGGCCATGGGTGCCCTGGCCCGCGCTTTCTTGGCCGAGGCCCTGCCCGCCGACACCGCCTCGCTCAACCGGCACCTGGACCGCATCGACGAGTTGATCGGGGCCCTGCAGCCGGCCGTGCGCGACGAGCTCGGCCTGCTGCTGGGCCTGCTGGTCAACGGCGCCGGCCGGGTGGGCCTGTTCGGCCACCAAGCGCCGCTGGAAAGCCGCGGCCCCGAGGCCCTGCGCCACAGCCTGCAAGGCATGCGCCTGTCGGGCATCTCCTTGCGCCAACAGGCCTATTTCGGCCTGCGCGAGCTGCACTGCGGCACGCACTACGCCCAACCCGAAGCCTGGGCCCGCATGGGCTACCCCGGCCCCATGACGATCTGAGTCCCCCATGAGTTCCTTGCCCGATCCCATCCGCCAAGGCCTGGCCCAAGGCTGGAAGGTCCTGGGCGCCGAGCACGGCCCCCTGCCCGACCGCCTCACCGTGGACGTGGCCGTGGTCGGCAGCGGTGCCGGTGGCGGCATCACCGCCGAGCTGCTGGCCTGCGCCGGCCTGAAGGTGCTGCTGATCGAGGAAGGCCCCCTGCGCAGCAGCACCGACTTCAAGCAGCGCGAAAGCGACGCCTACCCACAGCTCTACCAAGACGCCGGCAGCCGCAAGACCGCCGACAAGGGCATCAGCATCCTGCAAGGGCGCTGCGTGGGCGGCAGCACCACGGTCAACTGGACGAGCAGCTTTCGCACGCCCACGCCCACGCTGGCGCATTGGCGCGAGCACTTCGGCCTGGGCGACTTCACGCCCGAGGCCTTGGCCCCCTGGTTCGAGCAGGCCGAGCGCCGCGTCAACGTCGACGACTGGGTCACCGACCCGAACCCCAACAACAGCGTGCTGGCCGCCGGTGCCGCCAAGCTGGGCATCCCGGCGCCGCGCATCCGCCGCAACGTGAAGGGCTGTTGGAACCTGGGCAGCTGCGGCATGGGCTGCCCCACCAACGCCAAGCAATCGATGCTGGTGACCACGGTGCCCGCCGCGCTGAACGCAGGCGCCCAGCTCTTCGTGCAGACCCGCGTCGAACGCTTGCTGGTGCAAGGCCAAACCGTGCAGGGCCTGCACTGCGTGTCGGTCGGCCTGAACGGCGCGCCCACGGGCGAGGAGTGCACGGTCTCGGCCCGGCACGTCGTGCTGGCCGGCGGCGCCATCAACACGCCGGCGCTGCTGCTGCGCTCGAAGGCGCCCGACCCGCACGGTCGCCTGGGTCGGCGCACTTTTTTGCACCCCACGGTGGTGTCGGCGGCCACCTTCGACGCGCGCATCGACGGCTGGTCCGGCGCGCCGCAGACCGTTTACAGCGACCACTTCCTGGGCACGCAGCCGGTGGACGGCCCCTTGGGCTACAAGCTCGAGGCCGCGCCGCTGTACCCGGTGATCATGGCCACGACCATGGCCGGCTTTGGGACAGAGCAAGTCGCCCAGCTGGCGCAGTTCCCCCACACCCAGGTGCTGCTGGCGCTGCTGCGCGACGGCTTCCACCCCGACAGCCAGGGCGGCCGCGTGCGCCTGAAGAACGACGGCAGCCCAGAGTTGGACTACCCGCTCAACGCCCCGGTGATGGAAGCGGTGCGTCGCGCCTTTTTGAGCATGGCCGAGATCCAGTTCGCGGCCGGCGCCCGCACCGTGCAGCCGCTGCACGAGCAAGCACCGGCGTACGGCGCCTGGGCCGACGCCCGCGCTGGCATCCAAAGCCTGGACCTCAAGCCTCTGTTCACGCGCGTCGTCAGCGCGCACGTGATGGGCGGCTGCGGCATGGCCAGCAGCCCCGAGCGGGGCGTCACGCGGCCGGATGGCACCCATTGGCAGTGGGAGAACCTGTCCGTGCACGACGGCAGCCTGTTTCCCACCAGCATCGGCGCCAACCCGCAGCTCAGCATCTACGGCTTGGTGACGCGGCTGAGCCACGGCCTGGCCCAGCGCCTGGGCGCGAAGCCCGTGGCGCTGGCCTGACCGGGCTGGCGTTCCCGCTTACTTGCCCAAGGCCGCAGGCGCCGGTGCCTGCTTGCGCGGCAGGTTCGGGTCGGCTTGCGGCAGGCGGCGCAGCACGTCGGCGATGGCCGCCTCCAACTGCGGGTCGCGGCCGGCGTTGACGGCCAGCGGGTCGAGTTCGACTTCGAGGTCCGGCGCCACGCCTTCGTTCTCGATGCGCCACTCGCCCTCGGGCGTGAAGAAGCGGAAGAAGGGCACGGTGACGAACCCGCCGTCGATCAGCGGCGGGTTGGCCGAGATGCCGATCAGCCCGCCCCAGGTGCGCTTGCCGATCAAGGGACCCAGGCCCAAGCGCTTGAAGGCGTAGGGCAAGAAGTCGCCGCCGCTGCCGGCGTCCTGGTCGATCAGCATGGCCTTGGGGCCGTAGATCGCGCTGCCCGGGGTGTCGAACACCAGGCCGTCGCGGTCCTTCCAACTGCCCAAGTACGGTCGGGCCAGCAGCTCGGTGATGTAGTTGGCCGCCTGGCCGCCGCCGTTGCGGCGGTCGTCGACGATCAGCGCCGGCTTGTCGGCCTGCGCGAAGTACATGCGGTTGAAGTAGGTGAAGCCGCCCGCGCCGGTGTCGGGCAGGTACACGTAGGCCACTTTGCCGCCGCTGGCCTTGTCAACCGCCTCGCGGTTGCGCTCCACCCAAGTCCACTGGCGCAGCGCCGCCTCATTGGCGATGGGCTGCACCACGATCTGCCGGCGGCCCTGCGTGCCGTCGGCCGACTTGGCCAGGGTCAGCGTGACCTGCTTGCCCACCTGGTTCTCGAGCAGCGCGTACAGGTTGCGCGTGCCGCTCAAGGCCTGGCCGTTGACGGCCAACAAGAAGTCGCCCACCTGGGCGGCCTGCCCCGGCACGGCCAAGGGGCTGCGCAGGAAGGGGTTGAAGGCGTCGCCAGTGTGGATCTTGGCGATGCGCCACGCGCCTTGCTCGTGCGTGAAGTCGGCGCCCAGCAGGCCCACGGGCACGGGCGTCTCTTGGTGCACGTCGCCCCCGCCCAGGCGGTTGTGGCCCACCTGCAGCTCGCCAATCATCTCCACCAGCAGCTCGTTCAGGTCCTCGCGGCGCTGCACGTGCGCCAGCAGCGGCAGGTAGCGCTGGTACACGCCGTCCCAGTCCAAGCCGTGCATCGCGGGGTCGTAGAAGAAGGCCTTCTGCATCCACCAGGTTTCGTCAAAGATCTGCTTCCACTCGGCGCGCGGGTCGATGCGGGCCTTCAGGCCGCTCAGGTCCAAGGGCTTGGCGTCGGCCTTGGCGTCGGCGTCGGCCACTTCCAAGCGGCCACGGCCCAGGTCGAGCAGCAGCTTCTTGCCGTCGCCGCTCAGGCTGAAATCGGCCACGCCGGCGCGAACGAGTTTGGCCTTGCGCTCTTCGAAGTCGAAGCGATGCAGGTCGGCCGGTGCGGGCCCATCGCCGCCGGCATTGCCGTCGCGAACGATGCCGGGCTGGCGGCGGTCGAGCAGCCACAGCGCACCGTCGGCGGCCACGGCCAGCGCCTGGTTGTCGCGCTCGGGGATCGGCAGGGGCACGATGCGCTGGGCCAAGCCGGCGAAATCGATGCGCACCGGCTTGACCTTGGGCTCGGGCGCCTTGGCGGCCTCGGGTTTGGTGCCGGCGGCGGGGGCGGCCGGCTTCGGCTCGTCCTTCGGCGCCTCTTCGTCGCCCGCCTTGGGCAGCAGGGGCGAAGCCCCGTCGGCCGCGAGCACGGCGGCGTACACGCCGGCACGCAGCGGGCGCTCCTGGGTGCTCATGTCCAAGCCCACGCGGGTGGGGCCGGCGTTGGTGCTGGCCGTGAAGAACAGCAGGTCGCCCTTGCGCGAGAACACCGGGTTCTCGGCGCTGACCAGCGGGTCGCTCACGGGCTGCAACTGGCCGGTCTGGAAGTCGAACACCACCACGCGCGTGAGGTGGTTGGCCTCGCGGATCGTCGTGGCCAGGAAACGGCTGTCGGGCGAGAAGCTCAGGTCAAAGCCCCCGCCGAAGCCCTGCCGCCGCGGGCTGACGGCGATGCGCTGCAGCGCCGGCTTGGCCGCCTTCAGGTCCAGCGCGTGCAACTGCAAGCGCTGGTCGGCCAAGATCAAGCGCTGGCCATCGGGACTCCAGGCCCTCAGGGTGAAGTAGTCGTCGGCGGGCAGCAGGTGCGTCACCGCGGGGCCGGGCTGTCCGGCGTCGTTTTGCGGGCGGATCACGACCTGGTGGCGGCGGCCGGAGGCGTCGCTCAGGTAGGCGATGCGCTGGCCATCGGGGCTCCAAAGGGCGTCCTTCTCGCGCACGCCGCTGGTCTCGGTCAGGTTGCGCAGGCTGCCGTCCTTCACCGGCACGGTGAAGACCTCGCCGCGGGCGCTGATCACCACGCGCTTGCCCGTCGCGCTCAGGCTGGCGCCTTCGATGCTGCCGGCCGCGTCCTTCCACTGCGCGCGCAGCTGCGGGCTGTCGGCGCGCAGGTCCACCGCCAGGTCGGCGGCACCGCTGCCGTCCACTTGGATGGACTTCAGGCGGCCGCCCGCCTCGTAGACCAGGGTGCTGCCGTGGGCGTCCACGCTCTTGACGTCCCAGCTCGTTTCGCGGGTCAGCTGGCGCAGGGCCTGGGTTTTGGTGTGGAAGACGAACAGGTTGGCCGCCTTGCCATCACGGTCGGAAATGAACACCACCTCGTCGCCCACCCACACGGGGTTGGAGTCGCTGGCGTTCACGTGCGGGATGGCCGCCCAGGTTTGGCGCACGGGGTCGACGATCCACACCGGCGGCGTCGAACCGCCCCGGTGCAAGCGCCAGCCGCTGGGGCCGGCATACGCCATGTTGTAGGGGCGGTAGGCCAGGCGCTGCCCATCGGGCGACCAACTGCCTTCGAAGGCCTGCGCCTCCATCACCTTGCGCTCGAACCCGCCGCCAACCGGCACTTCGTACAGCTGGTTGCTGCGTCCGTTGAGCACCTCGCGCGGGCTGGCGAACAGCACGCGCTGGCCGTCGCGGCTCCACCGGCTGACCACGTCGCGCCCAGGGTGCCAAGTCAGGCGTTGGGGCGTGCCGCCCGCCACCGGGACCACGTACACGTCCACGTTGCCGTCGTAGGCGGCGCTGAAGGCGATGCGCTGCCCGTCGGGCGAGAAGCGCGGCGCGAACTCGCTGGCGGCGTGGCTCGTCAGGCGCCGGGGATGGGCACCGCTGCGATCGGCCACCCACAGGTCGCCACCGTGCACAAAGGCCAGGTGCTGGGCCGACACGGCCGGCTGCCGCAACAAGCCGGTGGGCGCGGCCGAGACCGACAGGGACGCGGCCAGCAAACTGGCCGCCAGTGCGAGGGGATGGCGCATGGTCGAAGAACTCAGGGGACGAAACCCTGCACGCTAGCCGCCTGCGCCCTCCGTGCCAAATGCCAAAGGGCACCCCAGCCCCCGGCCAGCCTGGGCCGCGGGGGTACCCCCGCTCAGGCGCGCGCCAAGCGCCAGCCCAGCGGCACGCTGGCCAGCAGCAGCCACAGGCCGTAGCCCAGCAGCTTGCCATCGGCCCCCAAGGTCACCAGGGCCATCACCACCCCCACGCTGCCCAGCAGGGCCGACTCGGCCCACAAGCGCCGCCAGGCCACGCCTCGCAAGGCCTGCCGCCACACCCACCCTTTGGCCAAGGCCACCAAGATCAGGCTCGTCCAGACCGGGGCTGCAAAAAGATTGACGAGGTGCAACAAAGCATCAAGGGGGCTCATAGGAAGGAAATTTTAGAATCCGGGTCTATGAGTGTTTTTGCCCTGGGCCTCAACCACGCCAGCGCCCCCTTGGCGCTGCGCGAGCGCTTGGCCTTCGGCACCGACGCGCTCAAGGCCCCCTTGAAGGGCCTGCAGGCCCGACTGGGCGGCGGCGAAGCGGCCTTGCTCAGCACCTGCAACCGCACCGAGATCTACGTCGCCGGGCCCGCGGAGTTGGCCCAGCCCACGCTGGCCTTCATGGCGGAAACGGCCGGCTTGGACGCCGCCAGCTTGAGCGCCCACACCTACTTGCACCGCCACGGCGACGCCGCGCGCCACGCCTTCCGCGTGGCCGCTGGGCTGGACTCGATGGTGCTGGGCGAGCCGCAGATCCTGGGCCAGTTCAAGCACGCCGTTCGCGAGGCCGGCGACGCCGGCACCCTGGGCAGCACCTTGCACCAGCTGTTCCAGCGCGGGTTCGCCGTGGCCAAAGAGGTGCGCACCAGCACCGAGATCGGCGCGCACAGCATCAGCATGGCCGCCGCGGCCGTGCGCCTGGCCGCCGAGCTGTTCGAAGACCTGGCCGAGACCCGCGTGCTCTTCGTGGGCGCCGGCGAAATGATCGAGCTGGCGGCCACGCACTTCGCCGCGCGCACGCCCAAAGCCCTGGTGGTGGCCAACCGCACGCGGGAGCGCGGCGCGGCCTTGGCCCACCGCTTTGGCGGCCAGGCCATCGCCTTGACCGACCTGAGCCAACGCCTGGGCGAGTTCGACATCGTCGTCAGCTGCACGGCCTCCAGCCTGCCGCTCATTGGCCTGGGCGCCGTGGAACGCGCCATCAAGTCGCGCAAGCGCCGCCCCATGTTCATGGTCGACCTGGCTGTGCCGCGCGACATCGAGCCCGAGGTGGCGCAACTCAGCGACGTCTACCTCTACACGGTGGACGACCTCAGCCAGCGCGTGCAAACCGCCAGCGAAAAGCGCCAGGCCGCCGTGGCGCAGGCCGAGGCCATCGTCGAAACCGGGGTGCAGGGCTTCGTGCACTGGCTGGACCAGCGCCGTTCGGTGCCGCTGATCCAAGCGTTGCAAGCGCAGATGGGCGAGTGGCGCGAGCAAAGCCTGGCCCGTGCCCGCCGCAACCTCGCCAAGGGCGACGCCCCCGAGGCCGTGTTGGACGGCTTCGCCCAGCAGGTTGAACACAAGCTGCTGCACGGCCTGCTGGCCGAGCTGCACGCCGCCCAAGGCCCCGAGCGCGCTGAGCTCGAAGCCCTGCTGCAGCGCCTCTTTCTGCGCCAGCGCTAGCGCCCCCACCCTGCTTCGCGGCCCGCGAGGGCCGCGCTTGGCCATGCCCACGATCCGCCTCGAAACCCCTGACCAGCCCGACGTCCGCGCCCTCATCGACGCGCTGGACGCCTATCAGAAGCCGCTGTACCCCTTGTCCAGCTTCCACGGCATCGACATCGCCGCGTTGTGCCGCCCAGAGATGAGCTTCTTTGTGGCCCGCAACAACGCGGGCCTGGCCCTGGGCTGCGCCGGCATTTGGGTGGCCGAGGTGGACGGCGTGGTGAGCGCCGAGATCAAGCGCATGTTCGTCGCCCCCGAAGCCCGCGGCACCGGCCTGGGCCAGCGCCTGCTGGCCCGCCTGACGGCCATGGCGCGCGAGCGCGGTGCGCAGCGCCTGCTGCTGGAGACCGGCAACCGCCAGCCCGAGGCGCAGCGCCTGTACGAGCGCGCCGGCTTTGCGCTGTGCGGCCCCTTCGGCAGCTACGCGCCCGACCCTTACAGCCTCTTCATGGTCAAGCCCCTGTGAAAGACAGCCTGCGCCAACAGTTCGAGCGCCTGGCCCTGCGCCTGGCCGAGTTGGACGCCGCCCTGCAAGACCCGGCCACGCACCGCGACATCGCCCGCCTGCGCAAGCTCGGCAGCGAGCAGAGCGAGGTGGCCGGCGTGGTGGCGCAGTGGCGCCGCTACCAGCAGCGCGAGCAAGAACTGGCCGACAGCCGCACCCTGCTGGACGACCCCAGCATGGACGCGGATGTGGCGGAGCTCGCCCGCGACGACGTGGCCGCGGCCGAGGCCGAACTGGCCGCGCTGGACCAGTCCCTGCAGCTGGCCCTGCTGCCCAAGGACCCCGACGACGCGCGCAACGCCTTCTTGGAAATCCGCGCCGGCACCGGCGGCGAAGAGTCGGCGCTGTTCGCCGCCGACCTCGCCCGCATGTACCTGCGCTTTTGCGACGCCCGCGGCTGGCGCACCGAGGTCGTCAGCGAGAACGCCTCCGACCTGGGCGGCTACAAGGAGCTGGTGGTTCGCGTGGAGGGCGACGGCGCGTACGGCCAGCTCAAGTTCGAAAGCGGCGGCCACCGCGTGCAGCGCGTGCCCGCCACCGAGGCGCAGGGGCGCATCCACACCAGCGCCTGCACCGTGGCCGTGCTGCCCGAGGGCGACGAGAACCCCGAGGTGGCGCTGAACCCGGCCGAGCTGCGCATCGACACCTTCCGCGCCAGCGGCGCGGGTGGCCAGCACGTGAACAAGACCGACTCGGCCATCCGCATCACCCACCTGCCCACGGGCATCGTGGCCGAGTGCCAGGACGACCGCAGCCAGCACCGCAACAAGGCCAAGGCCCTGGCCGTGCTGCTGGCCCGCTTGCGCGACCGCGAGCGCATCGCCCGCGAGGCCCAAGAAGCCGCCACCCGCAAGAGCCTGGTGGGCAGCGGCGACCGCAGCGACCGCATCCGCACCTACAACTTCCCCCAAGGCCGGCTGACCGACCACCGCATCAACCTCACGCTCTACAAGCTGGGCCAGGTGATGGAGGGCGACCTGGGCGACGTGCTTGCCGCCCTCACCCAGGCCCAGGCCGCCGACCAATTGGCCGCCTTGGAGCAAGGGCGATGACGGTGGCCGAGGCCCTGGCCTGGGCCCGCCAGCAGGGCCTGGACCGGCTGGAGGCGCAGACCCTGCTGGCGCACGCCCTGGGCCAGACGCGCACGTGGCTGCTGACCCACGACGACGCCCCCCTCCCCGAAGGCTGCTTGGCGCTGCTGCAACGGCGCCTGGACGGCGTACCTGTGGCCTACCTGACCGGCACCCAAGAGTTCCACGGGCTGAGCCTTCGGGTCACGCCCGACACCCTGGTCCCCCGCCCCGACACGGAAACCCTCGTCGATTGGGCGCTGGACCTGCTGCCCCCAGGCACGTCCGCCCAGGTGCTGGACCTGGGCACCGGCAGCGGCGCCATCGCCCTGGCGCTGGCCCACCGCCGGCCCGCGGCCCAGGTGCACGCCGTGGACGCCAGCGCCGGGGCCTTGGCCACCGCCCAAGCCAACGGGGCGCGCCTGGGCCTCTCGGTCAGCTGGCACCTCGGGTCCTGGTTCGCGCCGCTGGCCGGCCTGGACTTCGACCTCATCGCCAGCAACCCGCCCTACATCCGAGACGACGACCCCCACCTGCCCGCCCTGCGCCACGAGCCCCGCACGGCGCTGGCGGCCGGTCCGGACGGCTTGGCCGACC
Source organism: Inhella crocodyli (assembly GCF_004004565.1). Classification (GTDB taxonomy): domain Bacteria; phylum Pseudomonadota; class Gammaproteobacteria; order Burkholderiales; family Burkholderiaceae_C; genus Inhella; species Inhella crocodyli. Next base: position 447,916 of record NZ_SACM01000002.1, on the reverse strand, counting down.
TGCGCGCCATCGTCGGCGGCGCCCCGGCCCACCTTCGGCGGGGCGGCTGGTTGCTGCTGGAGCACGGTTGGGACCAGGCCGATGCCGTGGCGGCCCTCTTGAAGGCGGCCGGCTTCCAGGACCTGCAGCACCGTTGCGACCTGGCCGGGCACCGCCGCTGTACCGGTGGCTGTTGGCGTTTGTAAACACCGGGCTTATTCCTCACCCGGTCGGCGCGGCGCGGCTTAGCATCAAGCCCCAACCCGCCCTGGAGACCGCCATGCCCCGCTGCATCCAACGTCCCCTGCTGATCGCCCTGGCCGCCATGTGCTGGGGCGCGCACGCCGAGTCCGGCCTGCGGGTGAACCCCGAGCAAACCGGCCCCTTCAAGGCCCGCGTCCAACTGGTGGCCAGCGAAGGCCTGCAAGGCTCGCGCCTGCTGGGCGCCCAACTGCTGGGCGACTTCTACGTGGCCGGCACTGGCAGCGGCCTGCGCTTGAGCGGCGGGCTGCTGCTCGGCCCCAGCTCCTTGGTCGGCACCGGCCTGGCACCGGCCGGCCCGCAAACCCTAGGCTTCAGCCAGCGCACCCTCAACGCCTGGGCCGACGAACCACAGCTGCAGCAGCCCTACCTGGGCCTGGGCTACAGCCAGCACAGCCTCAAGGGCGGTTGGGGCTTCAGCGCTGACCTGGGCTTGGCGGTTTCGGGCGGCAGCGGCCTGCGCCTGAGCAGCACCGGGGTCTTCGCCCAAAGCCTGGACGACAGCCTTCGCCGCCTGCAGTGGACGCCCGTCCTGCAAGTGGGGGTGAGCTACCGCTTCTGACGCCATCCCGGCGCAGGCCGGGATAATCGCGGCCTTGTTTCCAGCGAGGTTGAGATGAGTGACGTTCAGCAGCGCATCGACGAGATGGTCAAAGGCCACCGCGTCATGCTGTTCATGAAGGGCAGCGCCCAGTTCCCGATGTGTGGCTTTTCCGGCCGCGCCGTCCAGATCCTGAAGGCCTGCGGCGTCAACGACCTGCACACCTTCAACGTGCTGGAGGACCCGGATGTGCGCCAGGGCATCAAGGACTACGCCCAGTGGCCCACCATTCCCCAGCTGTACGTGGGCGGTGAGTTCGTCGGTGGCTCGGACATCATGATGGAGATGTACGAGTCCGGCGAGTTGCAGCAGTTGCTGGCCAAAGCTTGACGCCCCAACGCCTGGTCGTCGGCATCACCGGGGCCACGGGCGCGGCCTATGGCCTGGGGCTGTTGCGCCGCGCGCGCGCGCTGGGGGTCGAAACCCACCTCGTCGTCACGCCCGCGGGCGTGCTCAACGCCCACCACGAACTGGGTTTGAGCCGCGACGCCTTGGCCGCCGAGGCCGATCACACCCATGCGCCAGGCGACGTGGGGGCCTGCATCGCGAGCGGCAGTTTTGCCACTGCGGCGATGGTGGTGGCCCCTTGTTCGATGAAGACGCTCGCCGCCGTGGCCCATGGGATGGGCGACAACCTGCTCACCCGTGCGGCCGACGTGACCTTGAAAGAACGCCGGCGCCTGGTGCTGATGGTGCGCGAGACGCCCTTCAACCTGGCGCACTTGCGCAACATGACCGCGGTGACCGAAATGGGCGGGATCGTGTTCCCGCCCCTGCCGGCGTTCTACCTGAAGCCCACCAGCATCCAGGCCTTGATCGACGAGTCGGTCGAGCGGGTCCTGCAACTGAGCGGCATTCAGGGCGCCTCGCCCCAAGCCTGGGGCGGCCTGAGGAACTGAACGGCCCGGCTCGGTGAGCCTGTCAGGACTCGCCGGGCATCAACCACTGCCGCCGCGCACCGAACACCAAGTTCGGGTACTCGGCCCGCCCGCGGCTGCCGTTGTAGCGCCCCAGGGCCATGAACAGGTTGCCCTTCTCCAGGTCGAGGTAGTGGCGCAAGATCACGCAGCCGAAGCGCAGGTTCGTCTGCAGGTGGAACAACTTGGGCACGTGGCCGTCGCCGATCAAGCGGGCCCAAAACGGCATCACCTGCATGTACCCGCGGGCGCCCACGCTGCTGATGGCGTACTTGCGAAAGCCACTCTCCACCTGGATCAAGCCCAGCACCAGCGCCGGCTCCAGGCCGGCCCGCTTGGTCTCGTACCAAAGCGTCTCCAAGAACTCCAACCGGGTTTGCTGTTCGGGCTTGCGGCGCTTGAGCCGGTCACCCATCTCACCCAGCCAGCGCAAGTAGGTCACGCGGTCTTCGAATCGCTCGATGCGCACCTTGGGCGGGGCCGTTTGCGCGATGGCGGCGCTGAGGGCCGAACGCACGGCATCGGCCAGGGGCTCTTCCAACTGACCGCCTGCACGTGCCGCCCCCGGCAGGGCCAGTCCGGCCAGCGGCAGCCAACAATCGCGCCGCCTCATGCGGGCCTCCCTCGGCCCACCCAGGCCTCCAAAGGCCCACGACGGCCGGTGGCCGCCAACCCGGCGCTGGCCAACGCCAAGGCCAGCCAGAGCGCCACGGCCGCCAGGGCCAAGGCGGCCACCGACGGGCGCCATGCCAGGCCCGGGCCGACGAGCAACAGCACGGTGCCAGCCGATGCGGCAACGTACATCGACAGGGTGTTTCGACCCGCCAGCACCAGCCAGCGCGGCCAGCGCGCACGCAAGAGCAACCAAGGCACCCAAGTGGCCACGGTCAAGGGCCCGAGCCAGCCCATCCAAATCAACAGCCCGGGCGCGTCGCGGGGTGCGTGCTGCAACGCCACGACCGTGGCAGCGGCGTACGCCAGGTTGGCCAGCAAGGTCCAGGGCGCCCAGCGCGCCCAACGGACCCAATGCGCCCGCCAGCGCCGGTGGTGCAACCAGCGCATGCGCCCCGCCCACACCCCCAGGTACACCAGCGCAAGCGCCACGGGTCCCAAGCCCAGCAAGCCCCAAGGCAAGTCGGCCCAAAAGGACGTGGCATTGAGCCACCACCAGTCGGTCCAGGCGGTGGTGTTCACCAAGCGCGGTCCCAGCTCGTCCCCACCGCCCCCGAACGCCAGCGTGGCCCACCCCAGCAGAAGGAGGAGCACCCCGCTCAAGCCGCCCCATACCCAAACCGCTCGGCGCAATCGCCGCGCGGGCCAACGCAGCGAGCGCCCAGCCCACACACCGACCAGGGCGTACTGGTGCACGATGTCGCCCAGGTACACGAAGCTGCCGTGCAGCAGCCCCACCGGCAGCAAGCGGCGCACGCGCTGGCGCGCGTCGCGCGACCAACTCAGGCTGTAGCCGAACAAAAACATGAGCAAGGCGATGCCCTTGCCCTGCAGCAAGGTCGCCACCAGCAGCAAGGCGGCCAAGTCCACGGGCTGGGCGTCGCTCAGCGCCGGGAAGAAGCCGCCCCCGGGCATTTCGGCGTAGGTCATCGCGTTCACCACCACGACCGGCAGCAGTGCCAAGGCGCGCAGCGCGTCGACCGACGCGACCCGCGCTCGCGGCATGGCGCTCACCCTTGCAGTCGCGCCTTCACCTGGGCCACGAGCTCACCCACCGGCACGGCCGTGGCTGCCGCATCGCGGCGGCCTTGGACTTCGGCGACGCCGTCTTTCAAGCCGCGGTCTCCCAGCACCACGCGCACCGGCACCCCGACCAATTCCCAGTCGGCAAACATGGCCCCCGGCCGCTCGCCGCGGTCGTCCAGCAGCACGTCCACCCCGGCTGCCTGCAGCGCGGCATACAACTGCTGAGCAGCGTCACGCACCGCCTCGCTGCGGTCCATGCCGATGGGGCAAATCACCGCCTCGAACGGGGCCATGCTCACCGGCCAAACGATGCCTCGCTCGTCGTGGCCTTGCTCGATCGCGGCCCCCAGCAGGCGCGTCACCCCGATGCCGTAGCAGCCCATTTCGAAGGGGCGGGGCTTGCCATCCTCGGCCAGGAAGGTCGCGTTCATGGCTTCGGAGTATTTCTTGCCCAGGTAGAAAACGTGGCCCACCTCGATGCCGCGTTGGATCGCGAGCACCCCTTGCCCGTCGGGCGAGCGCTCCCCGGCCACCACGTTGCGGATGTCCGCCACCAAGTCGGGCTCGGGCAGGTCGCGGCCCCAGTTCGCACCGGTGTAATGGTGGTCGACTTGGTTGGCCCCGCAGACGAAGTCGCTCATCGCGGCCACCGTTCGATCGGCCACCACCTTCACGCCCTGGAGGCCGATGGGACCGAGGTAGCCCGGCTTGCACCCAAAGTGCGCCTCGATCTCGCCCGTGCTTGCAAAGCGGAAGCCTTCTTTCAGCCCTTCGACCTTGCCGGCCTTGACCTCGTTCAAGTCGTGGTCGCCGCGCACCAGCAGCAGCCACACTTGGGACGCCACGACGTTGCCCTGCTCATCCCGCGTGTCGGTGGCCAGCACCAAGCTTTTCACGGTTTGCGTGAGCGGCAGGCCCAGCAAGGCCGCCACATCGGCGCAGGTGCTCTTGCCCGGGGTCGGCGTCAATGCCAGCGCCTGGGTCGCCGCTTGGCGCCCAGCCTCCGGCGCCAGCGCCTCCGCCAGTTCGATGTTGGCCGCGTAACTGCTGGTGGGGCAGTAGACGATGGCGTCTTCCCCGGTGTCCGCGATCACCTGGAACTCGTGCGAGCGATCGCCCCCGATGGCCCCCGTGTCGGCGGCCACCGCGCGGTACTCCAAGCCCAAGCGATCGAAGATGCGGCAGTAGGCCGCGAACATCGCGTCGTAGCTCTTGCCGGCCGCCTCGGCATCGCGGTCGAAGGAATACGCATCCTTCATGGTGAACTCGCGGCCACGCATCAGGCCAAAGCGAGGACGGCGTTCGTCGCGGAACTTGGTCTGGATGTGGAACAGGTTCTTGGGCAGTTGCTTGTAGCTTCGCAACTCCTGGCGTGCGATGTCGGTGATGACCTCTTCGCTGGTCGGCTGAATGACGAAGTCGCGACCGTGGCGGTCTTTCACGCGCAGCAGCTCCGGGCCCATCTTGTCGAACCGACCGGTCTCTTGCCAAAGCTCAGCGGGCTGAACGACCGGCATCAAGAGCTCGACCGCCCCAGCGCGCACCATCTCTTCACGAATGATGGCCTCGACCTTGCGGATGACCCGCAGGCCCATGGGCATGTAGTTGTAAATGCCCGCCCCCAGGCGCTTGATCATGCCGGCCCGCATCATCAGCTTGTGGCTGACGATTTCGGCGTCGGCAGGGGCTTCTTTGAGGGTGGAGATGAGGAACTGCGAGGCTTTCATGGCGGGGACGGCATGCAGAAGGAAAAACGGGCCTGCCGCGCAACACAGCAAGCCCGCGTCAGAACCAGGGTTTCACTGCCCCAAGCCAGGCACCTTGGCGGTGCACAATCGAGGCAGTTCATTATTCGAGGTTGATTATGCTCGACCGAGAAGGCTTCAGGCCTAACGTCGGCATCATCCTGCTCAACCACAAAAGCCAGGTGTTCTGGGGCAAACGCATCCGGACGCACTCTTGGCAGTTTCCGCAAGGCGGCATCAAGTACGGCGAAACGCCTGAGCAGGCGATGTACCGCGAGCTCCACGAGGAAGTGGGCTTGCGCCACGAGCACGTGCGCATCATTGCGCGCACCCGCGACTGGCTGCGCTATGAGGTGCCCGACCACTACATCCGGCGCGAAGCCCGGGGCCACTACAAGGGCCAGAAGCAGATCTGGTTCCTGTTGCAGTTGGAGGGCCGCGACAGCGACCTGAACCTGCGCGCGACCGACCATCCGGAGTTCGATGCCTGGCGCTGGAACGACTACTGGGTGCCCTTGGACGCGGTGATCGAGTTCAAGCGTGGGGTCTACCAACTCGCTCTGACGGAGTTGGCACGCTTCCTGCCGCGCACCGGGCATGCCCACCAAAACCGCTACCTGCGGGGCGGCGCCCGGCCCGCGCCGCCACGGTCGCCCTTCGGCGCGGTGGCGCAGTCCGCCCATGCGCAAGACGTCGCGGCACAAGAGCCGCCCGATCCCTCGTCGACTACGGACTGACGCCGCTGAGCACCATGTTGTCGCGGTGGATCAACTCCGCCTCGGCCACGTAACCGAGCAATCCTTCGATGTCGACCGAAGTCCGGCCGGCCATCAGGCGCGCCTCGGCGCTGGCGTAGTTGCTCAGGCCGCGGGCCCATTCGTGCCCTGAGGCATCCACCACCGCAATGACGTCCCCGCGATGGAAATCGCCTTGGACCTCGCGCACGCCGACGGGCAGCAAGCTTTTGCCCTGCTCGCACAGCGCACGTCGCGCGCCGTCGTCGACCGTCACGCGTCCGGCCAATTGCAAGTGATCGGCCATCCATTGCTTGCGCGCGGCCCACTTGGCGCTGGTGGCCCGCAGCGCGCTGCCAATCGCTTCGCCCCGATGCAAGCGCAGGAGCACGTCCGGCTCGCGACCATAGGCAATCACGGTATGGGCGCCGCTGCGCGCGGCGCGCTGGGCCGCCAGCACCTTGGTGAGCATGCCGCCTCGGCCGATCGAAGAGCCCGCGCCGCCGGCCATGTTGGGCAAACTTGGGTCGTCGGCGGCCGCTTGGCGCACCAAGGTGGCCCCAGGGTCTGTCCGGGGATTGGCGCTGTACAGCCCCTGTTGATCGGTCAGGATGACCAGTGCATCTGCATCTAACAGGTTCGTGACCAACGCCCCCAGGGTGTCGTTGTCACCGAACTTGATTTCGTCGTTGACCACCGTGTCGTTCTCGTTGATCACCGGCAACACGCCATGGGCCAGCAAGGTGGTCAAGGTCGAGCGGGCATTGAGGTAACGCTCCCGGTGTGACAAGTCGGCATGCGTCAGCAAGACTTGAGCGCTGGCCAGTCCTTGCGCTCGCAGGTGGGTCTCGTACATCTGGGCCAAGCCCATCTGCCCCACGGCCGCAGCCGCCTGCAAGGCGTGCAATTCACGGGGCCGGGCCGACCAGCCCAGACGCTTCATGCCCTCGGCAATGGCGCCGCTGGACACCACCACCGATTCCACCCCAGCGCGGCGGAGTTCAGCCAGTTGGCGACACCAGTCGCCGATCGCTCGAGCATCCACGCCTCGCCCCTCGTCAGTGACGAGGCTGGATCCCACCTTCACGACGATGCGCTTGGCACCGACCAACAAGCCCGACATCACACCTCATCAAAACGCGGATCGTGTTCCTTCACAGGCGGCGCCTTCTCGGCCTTCACGTGGTCGTAGATGGCGCGCAAGAGGTCTTCGCATCCCTCGCGCGTCAGGCCGGAGATGGTGAAAACCTTGCCTTTCCATTTGAAGCGCTTGATGAAGTCCTTGACCTTCGCCTCGCGCTCCGCGGCGTCGACCATATCCACTTTGTTCAGCACGAGCCAACGCGGCTTGTTGTAGAGCGCTTCGTCGTACTTCTTGAGTTCCGCCACGATGGCCTTCGCCTCGGCCACCGGATCGACGTTCTCGTCCAGTGGCGCAAAGTCCACGAGGTGCAACAGCAAGCGCGAGCGCTGCAAATGGCGCAGGAACTGATGGCCCAATCCCGCGCCTTCAGCGGCCCCCTCGATCAAACCGGGGATGTCGGCCATCACAAAGCTCTTCTCCGGCCCGACGCGGACCACCCCCAGGTTGGGATAGAGGGTGGTGAAGGGGTAATCCGCGATCTTGGGGCGGGCATTGCTCACTGCAGCGATCAGCGTCGACTTGCCCGCATTGGGCTGCCCGAGCAAGCCCACGTCGGCCAACACGCGCATTTCCAACTTGAGCGTTTTGGCTTCGCCCGGCCAACCGGGTGTCTTTTGGCGCGGCGCTCGGTTGGTGCTGGTCTTGAAATGCAGGTTGCCAAAGCCACCGTCTCCGCCCTTGGCGATCAGCACCTTGACGCCAGGCTCCAACAGCTCGGCAATGACCTCGTCGGTCTCCAAGTCCCGAATGATGGTGCCCACCGGCATGCGCAGCACGATATCGTCGGACGCCGCGCCGTTGCAATCAGAGCCACGCCCGGCCTCGCCATTGCGCGCCTCGTGGCGCCGCGCATAGCGGTAGTCGATCAAGGTGTTCAGGTTGACGTCCGCCACGGCGAAGACGCTGCCTCCTTTGCCGCCGTCGCCGCCGTCTGGTCCACCGAATGGAATGAACTTCTCGCGCCGGAAGCTGGCGCAGCCGGAGCCACCGTTGCCGGCGACCACGTCGATCGTCACTTCGTCTACGAATTTCATGCATCCCTCCTCGTGGACCTGAGCGCCCATCCTAGGCGCCAAAAAACAAAGGCCCCGCGATGCGGGGCCTTGCGCGTCGAAACGCCGGGCTTCAGGCCGACGTAACGATCACCGTGTGGCGACCCAGCGGGCCCTTCACGGCAAAGCTGACGTGACCATCAACCAGTGCGAACAGGCTGTGATCCTTGCCCATGCCGACGTTGGTGCCGGGATGGAACTTGGTGCCACGCTGGCGCACGATGATCGAGCCAGCCGTGACGGCTTGACCGCCAAAGGCCTTGACGCCGAGCATCTTCGGCTTCGAATCGCGACCGTTGCGGGTTGAGCCGCCGCCTTTTTTCTGTGCCATTGCTGACTCCTGCGCTTAGCCGTTGACCGCGCTGATGGCCAGCTCGGTGTAGGTTTGACGATGACCTTGGCTCTTCTTGTAATGCTTGCGGCGACGCATTTTGAAAATGCGCACCTTGTCGTGCTTGCCATGGGCCACCACCGTGGCCTTGACCGTCGCACCCGTCACCAAGGGCGTGCCCACCTTGAGCTCGGCGCCGTTGCCAACGGCGAGCACTTGGTCGATCACGATCTCTTGGCCAACGTCCGCAGCAATCTGTTCTACCTTGATCTTTTCGCCAGCAGCAACCTTGTATTGCTTGCCGCCGGTTTTTATGACCGCGTACATGTTTGACCTTTCAAGATACTTGTCGCCCCGCCTGCGCCGAGCGACCACCGATCCTCACGCCTCCGCGCGAAGAGCCCAAGAGTCTAGCACAAACCCTTGGTCAATGCACCAGCCCTGGCCGCGGAGGGAAGGTCGCAAGGGGGCGTTCCTATAATTCCAGTCTTGTTCGCTTCCGATCCTTGACAGTGCAGACCCTTGCCAGCGCTGACGCGCACGCCGTGACCCTCGCAGCCCTCGGCGACGAAATGCTCCAAGTGGATCGGCTGATTGCGCAGCGACTGCAGTCCGACGTCGCCCTGATCAACCAGATCGCCGGCTACATCGTCCACGCGGGGGGCAAACGCATGCGCCCCAAGTTGCTGTTGATGTTCGCCAATGCACTTGGCGACCCCGCCAACCACCGGCACGAGTTGGCGGCCGTCGTGGAGTTCATCCACACAGCGACCTTGCTTCATGACGATGTGGTGGACGAATCCACCTTGCGCCGCGGACAGCAAACGGCCAATGCCATGTTTGGCAACGCGGCCAGTGTGTTGGTGGGCGACTTCTTGTACTCCCGTGCGTTCCAGATGATGGTGTCGTGCAACCGCATGCGCGTGTTGGATGTGCTGGCCGAAGCCACGAACGTCATCGCGGAAGGCGAAGTGCTCCAACTGATGAACGTCCACGACCCGGACACCACGGTGGATCAATACTTGCGCGTGATTCGCTACAAGACCGCCAAATTGTTCGAAGCCAGCGCGCGTCTCGGGGCGCTGCTGTCCGATGCCGATGCGGCGACCGAATCTGCCGCCGCCGCCTACGGACGCGCCATGGGCACGGCCTTCCAATTGGTCGACGACATCCTGGACTACGAGGGCGATGCAGAACTTCTGGGCAAAAACGTGGGCGACGATCTGCGGGAGGGGAAGCCGACGCTGCCCTTGCTGCTGGCCATGAAGATGGCCGCTGCCGAAGACCAACAGATCTTGCGCCAGGCGGTCATTCACGGCGAGGTGGAACGCCTGCCTGAAATCATTCGCATCGTTCAACGGTGTGGCGCCCTGGACGCAACGCGCCAAGCCGCGTTGGCCGAGGCGGACCATGCACGGCAAAGCATCGCCGACCTGCCAGCCAATCAGTGGACAAAAGGTCTGCTAGAATTTGCGGCTCGTTCGGTGGAGCGCTCTTCGTAAAGCGCTTATGAGGCGCGGTCGGTGACCGCCCGCAGACCGAACCATCGGGGTGTAGCTTAGCCTGGTAGAGCGCTACGTTCGGGACGTAGAGGCCGGAGGTTCGAATCCTCTCACCCCGACCAGTTTTTGACGCTGGATCAATCACTTGCCATCGGTATCTGCCACAACGGTTGATCCGGCTCCGCTGGGTTTACAGTGCCGGAATGACGCACTGGACTGTCACCGATGCAAGCTGATGCCCCTGGCAACGACGCGCCCACCAAGCTGACGGGCGCGGCACGCGTTTTGGTCAACGCCGGCAAGCTGAAAGAGCGCGCGGCCGACGACTTGGTCAAGCAAGCGCGCGACAAGAAGATCAGTTTTGTTGCGGCCGCCGTGGGCGCCAATGCCATGTCCGCGGCCGATTTGGCCCACACGCTGTCGCAAGCCTTGTCGGTCCCGCTGATCGACCTGTCGGCCGTGGACCCGCAGCGACTCCCGCGCGACGTCCTCGACAGCAAATTGGCGGTGCAGTACCAAGTGGTCGCACTTGGGCGCCGGGGCAACCGGCTGATCATTGGCGGCGCGGACCCGACCGAGCAGGAGGTGGTGGAACGCATCAAGTTCGCCACCCAATTGCAATCGGATTGGGTGATCGTTGAGCAAGACAAGCTCGCCAAATTCCTCCAAGGTGCGGCCACGTCGGCCACCGAGTCCTTGGAAAGCATGACGTCGGGCGACATCGACTTCGACATCGCCGAAGAAGAAACCGACAAGAAGGACGACGCCCAAGAACTGGCCGAGGTGGAAGACGCGCCCGTGGTGCGCTTCTTGCAGAAGATGCTCGTGGATGCCATCAACCTTCGTGCGTCCGACTTGCACTTCGAGCCCTACGAGTTCCATTACCGTGTGCGGTTTCGCGTCGACGGAGAACTGCGCGAGATCACGCAGCCGCCGATCGCCATCAAAGACAAGCTGTCGTCGCGAATCAAGGTCATTTCGCGGTTGGACATCGCCGAGCGGCGGGTGCCCCAAGACGGGCGCATGAAACTGAAGTTCGGCTCCAAAGCGATTGACTTTCGAGTTTCGACCTTGCCGACCCTGTTTGGCGAAAAGATCGTGATCCGCATCTTGGATCCGTCGTCGGCCAAGTTGGGCATCGATGCCCTGGGGTACGAAAAGATCGAGAAGGATCGCTTGATGCACGCGATCCAACGCCCTTACGGCATGGTCTTGGTGACGGGGCCCACGGGCTCAGGCAAAACGGTGTCCCTGTACACCTGCTTGAACATCTTGAACCAGCCGGGCGTCAACATCTCGACCGTTGAAGACCCCGCAGAAATCAACTTGCCTGGCATCAACCAAGTCAATGTGAACGACAAAGCGGGCCTGAACTTCGCGGCCGCGCTCAAGTCGTTCCTGCGCCAAGATCCGGACATCATCATGGTGGGCGAGATCCGAGATTTGGACACCGCCGACATCGCCATCAAGGCCGCGCAAACGGGTCACTTGGTGCTGTCCACCCTGCACACCAACGACGCGCCCACAACCTTGACCCGGTTGATGAACATGGGCGTCGCCGCTTTCAACATCGCATCGAGTGTGATCCTCATCACCGCACAGCGCTTGACACGACGTCTGTGCGAAAGCTGCAAACAACCCGCGGACTACCCAATCGACGCCCTCCTCCGGGCTGGGTTCAAAGAGGAAGACCTGGACGGCACGTGGCGCCCCTACCGACCGGTGGGTTGTTCGGCGTGCAACAACGGGTACAAGGGCCGCGTGGGCGTTTACCAAGTGATGCCCATCACGGAAGACATGCAACGCATCATCCTGAGCCAGGGAACCGCGGTGGACATCGCGACCCAGGCGCAAAAGGAAGGCGTCCGTGACCTCCGCCAGGCCGGCTTGTCCAAGGTGCGATTGGGGATCACCTCGCTCGAAGAGGTTCTCGCAGCAACGAACGAATAGGGGCACAAGCCCTGTGAAACATTGGAGGTCTGATGGCAACGGCAAGCGCGGCGGCTAAACGCGGCGAGCAGGGACATCTGTTCGAGTGGGAGGGGAAGGACCGCAACGGCAAGATCATGCGAGGCGAGATGCGCGCGGCCACCGAAGCGGTGGTGAGCGTCGCGCTGCGCCGCCAGGGCATCGTGGTCGGCAAGATCAAGAAGCAGCGCAAGGTGGGCGGCAAGCCGATCAAGCAAAAGGACATTGCCGTTTTTACGCGCCAACTGGCCACCATGATGCGGGCCGGCGTGCCCTTGCTTCAGTCTTTCGACATCGTTGCTCGTGGCTCGACCAACCCGCGCCTGACGAAGTTGCTGAACGACATTCGCTTGGACGTTGAGTCGGGCACCAGTCTTTCCACGGCCTTCCGCAAGCACCCGATCTATTTCGACGCGCTGTACTGCAACTTGGTCGAAGCTGGCGAAGCCGCCGGCATCTTGGAGTCGCTCCTGGACCGCTTGGCGATCTACCAAGAAAAGACCGTGGCGCTGAAGAACAAGATCAAGTCGGCCTTGACCTACCCGATCGCCGTGTTGATCGTCGCCTTCGTGGTCGTTGCGGTGATCATGATTTTCGTGATCCCCGCCTTCAAGGAAGTCTTCACGTCGTTCGGCGCCGACCTGCCCGCCCCTACCCTGTTCGTGATGGGGATGTCAGAGTTCTTCGTCGCCTATTGGTACCTGATCTTTGGGTCGATCGGCCTGGGGCTGTACTTCTTCTTTCAGACCTGGAAACGCAGCGAAAAGATGCAGAAGGCCATGGACCGCCTGCTGCTCAAGATCCCGGTGTTTGGCGACCTGCTTTACAAGTCGGCCGTGGCCCGTTGGACGAGAACCTTGTCGACCATGTTCGCCGCGGGCGTTCCCCTGGTGGAGGCCCTGGACTCCGTGGGCGGCGCGTCGGGCAACGCGGTGTTCGCCGAAGCCACCGAGCAAATTCAGCGGGAAGTCTCGACCGGCACGGCCTTGACCGCGGCCATGCAAGGCTCTGGCCTCTTCCCCGTCATGGTCATGCAGATGTCGTCCATCGGGGAAGAGTCCGGTTCGCTCGACCACATGCTGGGCAAAGCGGCCGACTTTTACGAAGACGAGGTGGACGAAGCGGTTGCGGCCCTGTCGAGCTTGATGGAGCCTTTCATCATCGTCATCTTGGGCACCATCATTGGCGGGATCGTCGTGTCCATGTACTTGCCCATCTTCAAGATCGGTCAGGTGGTTTGAGCCATGCCGATGGAGTGGTGGTACTCACCTTGGGCCTTGGGCCTGCTGGGCCTGTGCGTGGGCAGCTTCTTGAACGTGGTGGTGCACCGCCTGCCCAAAATGCTGGTGCGGCAATGGAGCACCGAGGCAGCGGAAATCCTGACCTCCCACGAGGAAGTGGCCGCCACCGGGGCCGTTTCGGCGACGGAGGCCCAAGGCCTGGCCAACCGGGCACAGGCCCTGCTCGACGGCTTGGCCAAGTTGCCGCGCTACAACTTGTGGATACCCCGTTCTGCCTGCCCGGCCTGCGGGCATCAACTGGCCTGGCACGAAAACCTGCCCGTGCTGGGTTGGTTGCGCTTGCGTGGTCGCTGCTCGGCGTGCGCGACGCCGATCAGTGCGCGCTATCCCCTGGTGGAACTGGCGACGGGGTCGCTTTTTGCGGCCATCGCCTGGCACGTCGGTCCCGAGCCCAAAACGCTGCTGTGGTGCGCTTTCGCCGCGGTGCTGCTGGCGGCCTCGTTCGTGGACTGGGAAACCACCCTTCTGCCGGACGTTTTCACGTTGAACCTGATGTGGGCCGGACTCGTGGCCGCTGCGCTGGGGTGGACCCTGCCGCTGAATGACGCCCTGTGGGGCGTGGTGGGTGCCGCCCTGGCGTTGGGCGGCATCTCCAAGGCCTGGAAATGGCTGCGCGGCATGGAGGGCATGGCCATGGGCGACGTCAAGCTTCTCGCGGCGCTGGGCGCGTGGCTGGGATGGCAGATGCTCTTGCCGATCGTGCTGGCGGCCTCGGCCATTGGGGCTGTGGTCGGCATCGGCATGAAGGCAACGGGCGCACTTCGCGAAGGCCGTTACGTGCCCTTCGGGCCCTTCTTGGCGGGGGCCGCGCTGGTCGTCATGTTTGCAGGCAAGGAACGCGTCATGGCCTGGCTGGGCTGGGCTTGAGCGGCGCCGCGTGCGTATCGGGCTGACTGGAGGCATCGGCAGCGGCAAGAGCACCGCTGCCGCGATGCTGCAGTCCCTGGGCTGGCGTTGCGTTGACACGGACGCCATTGCTCGCCGATTGACCCAGCCTGACGGGCCTGCCATGGCGGCCATCGCGAGTCGATTTGGACAGCACCTCATCGCCCCGGATGGCGGACTCGACCGGGTCGCCATGCGAAAGCGGGTCTTTGAGGACCCGCAGGCCAAAGCGCAACTCGAAGGGATCTTGCACCCCCTGATCGTGGAAGTCGCGCTGCGCCAGGCGGCAGACGCCCCGGCCGTGGTTTTCGACGTTCCCTTGCTGACCGAGTCGCACCATTGGCGCGCCCGGGTGGAACGCGTGCTGGTGATCGATTGCGCCGAGGAAGTGCAGGTCAGCCGCGTAGCGCAACGCCCAGGCTGGAGCGCCGAGCAGGCGCGCTCGGTCATCGCCACACAGGCCACACGGACACAACGCCGGCAAGTGGCCGACGCCGTGATCGACAACTCGCAACTGACGATTGCTGAATTGAACGCAAGCTTGCGAGGTCTGAGCCGCCATTGGCGAGGGCCTGTGGAAGAATCCAGCGCTTGATTTCGCCTTCGGTGCGCCCCGTGTTGCTGTACGAGTTTCCTTTCAACGAAAGCGTTCGCACGCTGTTGCGCCTGGAGCACCTGTTCGACCGCCTGGGTCAATTGGTGACCCGTGAATCTGCGATCGATCACCACTTCGCCATCGTCACCTTGTTCGAAGTCCTGGAGGCGAGCGCCCGCTCGGACCTCAAGAGCGAAATGCTCAAGGACTTGGAACGGCACAAGGCGCAGTTCAACAGCTTTCGCGGCAACCCGGCCGTGTCGGAGTCCGCGCTGGACGATGTGGTGGGGCGCCTGGACGCCGCATTCCAAGCCTTGAATGCCCAGAGCGGCAAAGCGGGCGCTGGGTTGGCGAACAACGACATGCTCATGGGCGTCAAGAGCCGTCTTGCCATCCCGGGCGGCACCTGCGAGTTCGACCTGCCGGCCTACCACGCTTGGCAACAGCTGAGTGCGGCGCAGCGCCGCCAAGACCTTCTGCAATGGATGGACAGCGTCGTGCCCATGGC
Organism: Inhella crocodyli; assembly: GCF_004004565.1. Taxonomy (GTDB): domain Bacteria; phylum Pseudomonadota; class Gammaproteobacteria; order Burkholderiales; family Burkholderiaceae_C; genus Inhella; species Inhella crocodyli. The sequence continues at coordinate 432,695 of NZ_SACM01000002.1, read as the reverse complement.
CCAGGCCGTGGCGCTGCTGCTGTCCTTGTTGCGCGAAAGCGGCAGCCCCCACAAGGTGGCCGCCCAGGGCGGGGTGTACCAGCAGTCTTTGAGCGGGGCCAAGCAGCATCAACTGCTGCGCCTACGCATTGCTCATGACTTGGGCTTGGTGCCGGAAATCATCGGGCACCGGTTGATGGTGTCGATCCGCTTGATGCGTCAGGACGCCGATGGCAAATTGCGGCCGGCCACCGAGGACGCCGCCCTGGAACTGAGCCTCTGCGCCTGATGGACGCGAACCCGCGCATCGTGCGCTGCCCGCGCTGTCAGGGCGACGCGATCTTTGCGCCCAGCAACCGCTGGCGCCCGTTTTGCAGCGAGCGCTGCCACACGGGCGACTTCGCCGCTTGGGCCAACGAAGAATTCCGCGTCCCCGTCCAACCCAGCCACGACGATCCGCCCGACGACGCGCCGCCTGCCGTTCACTGAGGCAAAAGCCCCCGTCGAACCAAGGCGACTCGCAGCGACCCGGCATCGGTGAAGAGCTCGGCCTGCCACCCGTGCGCCCGTGCAGCGGCCACGTTGCTGGGGTGGTCGTCGATCAGCAGGCAGTCGCCCACGGCCTCGCCGAAGCGTGCCGTGGCAAGCGCGAACACGGCCGGGTCTGGCTTGCGCAGCTTGACCTCGCTGGAGAACACCCCGTCCTCGAACCAGTCGCTCAGGGGGTAGCGCTCCCGCAAAGCCGCCACAAGGTCTTTGGGCATGTTCGACAAGAAGGACAGACGGTGCCCTTGGGCGCGCAGCGCCAACAGCACCGCCAGCACGTCGGGCTGCGGCTGCAACTCGGCAGCAGCCGCAGTGACCAAGTCCCGCACACGGGCTGCGGGCCAGCCCAAGCGCCGTTCATGGCGCTGGGCCAATTCCTCGGCATCGATCAGGCCTTGATCGAACAGGCCCCAATCGCCGTCGTAGCCTTGAAAGCAATCGGCCACCGCGCGCTCCAAGCGCTGCGGTGATTGCGCCAAATCGGGCCACACCTGCGCGATGACCACCGCCGGCCGCCAGCGAAACAGCACAGCGCCGAAATCGAACACCACGCGCGGGGAGCCCAAGGCCGTCACCCGCCGCGGGCCCAAAGCAAGGCCGCGGCCGTGGAGGCGTCCAGGCCCTCGACGTTTCCGGTGTCCAGTCTGGGAAGCAACTGATTGCACAGCGCCTTGCCGAGTTCAACTCCCCACTGGTCGAAGCTGTTGATGCCCCAAATCGCCCCCGTCACGAAGACCCGCTGCTCGTACAAGGCAATCAAGGCGCCCAAGCTGGCGGGGTCCAAGCGCTCCAACAAGAACAAGGTCGAAGGCCGGTTGCCGGGGAAGCTGCGGTGTCGTGACAGGACCTCGGGCGCCAACGCCGGATTGGCCGTTGGGGCGCGTTCTGCGGCGGCCTCTTCTGCCGTTTTTCCCTGAAGCAGGGCCTGCGCCTGCGCCAAGCAATTGGCCAACAGCTTGCGGTGCTGATCGGCCAAGCGCGCCTTCAACTCGCCCTCCGGCTGAAAGCCGTACGCCGGCTGACGCACGGCGATGAACTCGACCGGCACGACGTCGGTGCCCTGGTGCAGCATCTGGAAGTAGGCGTGCTGGCCGTTGGTGCCGGCCTCGCCCCAAACCACGGGCGAGGTGGCGTACGGCAGTGGCTCTCCATCACGGTCCACCGACTTGCCGTTGCTCTCCATCTCGAGTTGCTGGAGGTAGGCCGGGAACCGGCGAAGCCCTTGGTGATAGGGCGCCACCGAGCGACTGCCAAAGCCGTGGAAGTTGCGGTACCAGACGTCCAGCAGCCCCAACAGCAGGGGCAGGTTCTGCGCAGGCGGCGCCTCTGCGAAGTGGCGATCCATCGCATGGGCGCCTTGCAGGAACGACCGAAAGTGGGCGCTGCCGATCGCGATGGCCAAGGGCAAGCCGATGACCGACCACAGGGAGTAGCGTCCGCCCACCCAGTCCCAAAAGCCAAACACGTGCCGAATGCCAAAGGCCGATGCCGCGGCCCGGTTGCTGCTCGTCGCCGCAAAGTGCGCCGCGATGTCCGTACCTCCGGCTGCCAAGAACCAAGCCTTGGCGGCTTCCGCGTTGGCCAAGGTCTCTTGGGTGGTGAAGGTCTTCGAGGCCACGACGAACAGGGTTCGATCGGCGCGCAGTTGGGGCAACACCGCCGCGAGGTCGTGGCCGTCCACGTTGGACACAAAGTGCAGCCGCAGTCCCGGCAGCGCAAAGGGTGCCAGCGCCTGCACCGCCATGGCCGGCCCCAGGTCGCTGCCGCCGATGCCGATGTGCACCAGGTCGGTCAAGCCGCCCTGCCGGGCTCGCTCTCGGACCGACTCGGCATAGGCCAACATCTCGTCGAGGGCCGCCTGCACCTCGTCGCCGAAGGGCGCCATGCCAGCAGGCGCGCGCAGCGCCGTGTGCAACACGGCGCGGCCTTCGGTGTGGTTGATGGAGTCGCCCCGGAACTGCGCGTCGCGCTGCCCGGTCACATCGCATTCATCGGCCAGCTGCAACAGCAGGCGCAAGGCGGTGTCGTCCCACCGATTCTTGGACAGGTCGACCCGAATACCGGCCGCCTCGACGGTCCAGCGACGCGCCCGCTCGGGGTCTTGGCGAAAGGCATCACGCACGTCTTGGGCCGCCCCCTGGGCGGCAAAGTGCGCTTGCAGGGCCGACCAGGCGCTCGTGCGGTCGCAGCGCCGGCTCATCGCTGCGCCTCGATCAAGGCCTCCAACTTGACCGCGTCAGCGGCGAACAAGCGGATGCCCTCGGCCAACTTTTCCGTGGCCATCGCGTCCTCGTTCAGCGCGTAGCGGAATGCCGCTTCGTTGAATTGCACGCGAGGGCTGTCGATGCCGGCGGCCGACAAAGCGCGCGGAAGCGGGGCCGACAGCGACTGCAACTGGGCCAACAGGTCCGGGCTGATCGTGAGCAGGTCGCAACCGGCCAGGGCCTGAATCTGCCCCACGTTGCGGAAGCTGGCGCCCATCACTTCGGTCTGCAAGCCATGCTGCTTGAAGTGGCGATAGATGCGAGCCACCGACTTCACGCCGGGGTCGTTGGCACCGGCGTTGTCCGCCTCCACCCAAGCGGCGCCCGCGGACTTCTTGAACCAGTCGTAGATGCGGCCAACGAACGGCGAAATCAGCGTGATGCCCGACTCGCCACAGGCCACTGCCTGACAAAACGCGAACAGCAAGGTGAGGTTGCAGTGAATGCCCTCTCGCTCCAACTCGGCCGCGGCTTGGATGCCTTCCCAAGTGGCGGCAATCTTGATCAAGACGCGATCGCGACCGACACCGGCGGCCTCGTACAGGGCCATGAGCCGGCGGGCGCGGGCCAAGGTGGCGTCGCGGTCGAAACTCAAGCGGGCGTCCACCTCGGTCGACACGCGGCCCGGGACGAACTTCAGGATCTCCAAGCCAAAGCGCACCAGCACCCGGTCGACCACTTCGTCCATGGACAGGCCGGGGTAGGCACGAACCACCTCGCCCAACAAGGGCGCGTACTCGGGTTGCTGCACCGCTTTCAGGATGAGCGAGGGATTGGTCGTGGCGTCCCTGGGTGCGAACTGCGCGAGTTGCAGGAAGTTGCCGGTGTCGGCGACCACCGTAGTGTGCTGCTTGAGTTGTTCGAGTTGGTTCATGGGGATTGGAAGCGGTGAGGGAGAACGACAACGGCCGCGACGGCAGGCCCGCGATTGTCGGGGCCTGCCACCCCCATGGGTTTCATGGCGACACGGGCACCTCCGCTCACGCCCTTGGGACACCGCCACCCGCAGTCCGTAACCGCAGGTAACGGGTTGACCCGCATAGGGAATCTCCTTCCGTCTTCTTGGGGGTGCTCCCCATCCTTTTTTGGATGCGTTTTCTTACAGTCCTTCGAAGCGCAGGCCCTCCGTTCACCACCCCGTCGGCAGCGATGCGCTTGTCCACCCCAGGGCGCCACCCGCCCTCCTTTCACTCCCCCAGGAAGTAGATCCATGAAGAGCTTGATTCAGGCGTCCACCCTCACGACGCTCATGTCGGTGGCAGGCGTGTTGGCCATGTCCGCCCCGGCGATTGCGGCCCCCGCTGAAACCGTTCGCGTCATCGTGTCGATGAAGGCTGGCGGCAAGGCCTCCGTGAAGCAGGCGGTGGCCGCCGCCAAAGGCCAGATCAAGCACGAGATCTTCGGCATGGATGCGATGGCCATCGAGGTGCCCGTGCAGGCCCTGAAGGGGCTGGAAAACAACCCCCACGTCGAGTACGTGGAAGAGGACACCAAGCGCTACCCCTTTGCGGCGACCTCGCCGTCCACCGGCACCCCCTATGCCCTGGGACAGCAGGTGCCCTACGGCATCAAGCAAGTTCAAGCCGATCTGCTGAGCGATGACCTGGCTGGCAACCGCAAGATTTGCATCATCGACTCGGGCTACGACCGCGCCCACGAGGACCTCGACAGCTCGGTCAACGTGACGGGCGAGTACGACAGCGGAACGGGTTGGTGGTACACCGACGAAAACCACCATGGCACCCACGTGGCCGGCACCATTGCCGCGGTGAACAACGCAGGCACCGGCGTGGTGGGCGTGAACCCCAACAAGAAGATCAAGCTTCACATCGTGAAGGTGTTCGGGGCGGCAGGTTGGGCGTACTCCTCCAGCCTGACCACGGCGGCGAACAAGTGCAAAGCCGCCGGCGCCAACGTCATCAGCATGTCCTTGGGCGGCGGTCGCGCCAACAAGACCGAGCAGCGTGCCTTTGACTCGCTGTACAGCGGCGGCATCCTGTCCATCGCCGCGGCGGGCAATGACGGCAACACCACCATGAGCTACCCCGCCTCGTACAGCAGCGTGATGTCGGTGGCGGCGGTGGACGAAAACAAGGCCTGGGCCACGTTCTCCCAGTACAACAGCCAGGTCGAAATCGCCGGCCCCGGCGTGGCGGTGCTGTCGACCGTGCCCATGGGCAGCGGCAAGGCCTCCAGCTTGAGCGTGGCCGGCGTCGCGTACACGCCGGGTGACATGGAAGGCTCGCCCAACGCCAGCCGCAGCGGCGCCCTGGCCAACTTTGGATTGGGTGACACGGTGCAGGCCGGCGCCATGACCGGCAAGGTGTGCTTGATCCAACGCGGCACCGTCGATTTCGCCACCAAGGTGAGCAACTGCCAAGCCAGCGGCGGCGTGGGCGCCATCGTCTACAACAACACGGCAGGCGCCTTCGGCGGCACGCTTGGCACCACGGTCACCACCATCCCGTCCGTGACCGCCACCGACACCGATGGCGCCGCCATGCTGACGCAATTGGGCCAAACGGCCACGGTGACCGTTGGCCCTTCGAACTACGCGTACTTCGACGGCACGTCCATGGCCACCCCCCACGTGTCGGCCGTGGCCGCCCTGGTGTGGAGCCGCAACCTGAACTGCACGGCCGCCCAACTGCGGAACTCGCTGAACAAGAGTGCCTTGGACCTCGGGCCGGTCGGTCGCGACACCAAGTTCGGGTTCGGTTTGGTCCAAGCCAAGGCGGCCGACGATCGCATCAAGGCCCTGGGCTGCGGCAACTGAGCCATTCGCGATTGACGAACGCCCCGGCTCGCCGGGGCGTTTTTTTTGACGGCGTCGATTTGACCGAGTTACGAAACCCGTGCATCATTCCGGACGTAACTAAATTACATGTTCAGCCCGATGTCTTTCGATCTCGTCTTCTTTGGTGGCACTGGCGACCTGACTTGGCGCAAGCTGATGCCAGCCCTGTTTCAGGCCTTCCGCCATGGCAAGCTGCCCGAAGGCGGCCGCATCTTGGCCGTGGCCCGGGATGAGCAAACCGACGAGAAGTACCGCGACTGGCTGCGCGAGCGCTTCAAAGAAGTCGAGGGCGACAAGCGCCCCAGCGACGAAGAGTTTCAGCGCTTCGCCGCCATGGTCTTCTACCGGCGCATGGACCTCAGCCAGCCCGAGCACTACACGCGGCTGAAGGAGTGGTTGGGCGAGCGCCAAGCCGACACGGTGGTGCTGTACCTGGCCACCAGCCCCCACCTGTTCACGCAAATCTGCGAGCAGTTGGGCGCAGCCGGTTTGAACCACAGCCGCGTTCGGGTGGTGCTGGAAAAGCCGCTGGGCCACGACCTGGCCAGCGCACAGCAGATCAACCGCGTGGTCCGTTCGGTGTTCGAAGAGCAGCAAGCCTTCCGCATCGACCACTACCTGGGCAAGCCCTCGGTCCAGAACCTGATGGCCCTGCGCTTCGGCAACGCCTTCTTCGAGCCCTTGTGGCGGCGCGAGAGCATTGCCAACATCCAGATCACCCTCGCCGAGTCGCTGGGCGTTGGCACGCGAGGACCGTTCTACGACGGCACGGGCGCGCTGCGGGACATGATCCAAAACCACGCGCTGCAGTTGTTGACCATCTTGGCCATGGAGCCGCCGGCCAGCAACGATGCCGACGCGATCCGCGACGAGAAGCTGAAGGTTCTGCGCGCGCTCAAGCCTTTCACCGCCGACAGCGTCGTTCGGGACGTGGTGCGGGGACAGTACCGGGCCGGAAGCGTGGGTGGTCAGTCGGTTCCTGGCTACTTGCAAGAGGCCAAGGTGCCCGCTGACAGCCGCTGCGAAACCTTCGTGGCACTGCGCACCGAGATCCAGAACTGGCGTTGGGCCGGCGTGCCGTTTTACCTGCGGACGGGCAAACGCCTGGCCGCGCGGGACGCACAGATCGTCATCAACTTCCGCCAGGTGCCGCACGCCATCTTCCCGGGTGCACAGCGCGCCAACCGCCTGATCATCAAGCTGCAGCCCGAGGACGGCCTGGAGTTGGAATTGCTGGCCGCCAAAGGCGGCGCCCCTGGCGAGGCCTTGGCCCCGGTCTCGCTCGACCTGGACTTCGACAAGGCCTTCAGCGGCGCCGCACGCGTGGGCGCCTACGAGCGCCTGCTGCTGGACGCGATCGCCGGCAAGCTGAACCTGTTCGTGCGCAGCGACGAGCAAGAACAAGCCTGGCGCTGGGTGGGCCCCATCCTGGATGCCTGGGCGGCGAGCGAGGAGCCCCCCCGCCCCTACACGGCCGGCAGCTGGGGGCCCGCCGCTTCCAGCGCCATGGTGGCCCGCGACGGTTTCACCTGGCCTGAGGAAGTGTGACCATGAGTGCGCTGCTGGAGAGGATCAAAGCCGCCCTGCCCGCCCTGCCGCCAGCAGAACAACGCGTGGCCCACCTGTTGCTGTCCGATCCGCGGGCGTTTGCCAACTTGCCGGTCAGCGAACTGGCCGAGCGCTCGACCGTGAGCAAGCCCACCGTGGTGCGCTTTTGCCGCAGCGTGGGCTACGACGGTCTCGCCGACTTCAAATTGAAATTGGCCGGCAGCGTGAACGAAGGGGTGCCTTTCGTGCACCGCGCCGTGGAAGAGGACGACAAGCCGGCCGACCTGATCGTCAAGGTCGTGGACAACGCCATTGCGGCCTTGCTTCATTACCGCAACGACGCGAGCGGTCCCGCGTTCGACCGCGCCATCGCTGCGTTGGCGCAGGCCGGTCGCGACGGACGTCGCATCGACTTCTTCGGCGTGGGCAACAGCGGCATCGTGGCGCAAGACGCGCACCACAAGTTCTTCCGCCTGGGCGTGCACAGCAGTTGGTGCAGCGACGGCCACGTGCTGATGATGAGCGCGACCATGCTCAACCCGGGCGATTGCGCGGTCTTTTTGTCGAACTCCGGCCGCAGCCGCGACCTGTTGGACGCCGCCGAGATCGCCCGCAAGAAAGGGGCCACGGGCATCTTCTTGACCGCCAGCGGCTCCCCGCTCGCCCAGATGGGCCAAGCACCCGGCCAGATCTTGCTGGCCATCGACCACCCCGAAGACTTCGAGCGCTACAGCCCGATGGTGTCTCGCTTGCTGCAACTCACCGCGGTTGACGTGCTGACCACCGGGGTGGCCCTGCGGCTGGGCGAGCGGCTGCGGCCCATGCTGCAGGAAATCAAGAAAACCTTGCGCAGCAAGCGCTACGCAGCCGGCTGAACCGGAGGCCGGCTCAGGCAGGCACCGCCCCGGGCCACAGCAGCACGTCCAGCCCGTACAAGCGGGCCAGATCGCGAAGGGCCGGCGGAGCGCTGTGCACTTCCAAGTTCAGGCCATGCTGACGGCACAAGCGAGCGCAACTCAACAACAAGCTCAGGGCCGACGAATCGAAAGCTGTCAGCTCGGCGGCGTTCAGGCGCACCTCGCGCCCCGCTTGGGCGCTCACGCCCGCGGCCTCGGCGCGCAACTTGGACTCCCACTCGCGCCACAGGGCACTGGCGTTGGCCAGTTGCACCGTGGCGGGCAGGCGGAGCAGGGTGTCGCCCACCTCAGGCGCCCTTGCCGGCTTTGGCGTTGCGTTCAGCCAAGGTCTTGATCAGGCCGTCGATGCCTTTGGCCGAAATCTCTTGCGCGAAGCTGCTGCGGTACTGGTCACCCAGCCAAATGCCCAGCACGTTCATGTCGTAGATGAACCAGCCTTTGTCGGTCTTTTCCAGTCGGTAGTCCAACTGAATGGGGTCGCCCTTGCCACGCACTTGGGTCTGAACCACCACCTCGGTGTCTTCGGGTGCGGCGCGCAGAGGCCGGAAGGCCAATTGCTGGTCCTTCACCTGGGCCAATGCCCCGGCGTAAGTGCGCATCAATAGCGTGCGGAACTCCGCCTGCAAGCGCTCTTGCTGCTCGGGCGTGGCCTGGCGCCAGTAGCGCCCCACGGACGAAGCCGTCAAGCGCTTGAAGTTCACATGGGGCAGCACCTTGGTGTCAACCAAGGCCTGGATCTTCCCCAGGTCGCCCGCTTGGATCGCCTTGTCGGCCTTGACCGCCTCCACCACCTCCGTGGAGAGTTGTCGAACCAAACCATCGGCGGTGCTGTTGTCGGCGGCCATGCCGCTGAGGTGCACCGCCAAGCCGGCGCTCAGGGCGAAAGCCCAACGACGAAGGGATGTGGCGAAGGTGTTCATGGTCTTTTGCATGGGGTGGTGATGAATCGAGCCCTCAACGGCTGCAACCAAGGCCGCGTGCACAGGCTCAAGGCTTGGCGTCTGGCAGAACCTCGAAATCGTCGTCATCGGCCTTGGTTTTTGGCTTGGTGGCGCGGCGCTGCAAGTAGGCATCCCGGAAGAAGGTGTACTTGTCCAAGGCGATGCCCTCCACCAAGTCACCCGCCTTCAGCAGGCTGGCTCGCAGGCTGATCACGTCCAGCGCTTGCACAGCGATCTGAGTCGTCCGGCTGTCGAACCAGTAGCCGTTGCCGGCCATGGTGTTCACCGGCAAAGCCACCGCATCGCGCAGGCTGGACGGCCCCAACACCGGCAGCACCAAGTACGCGCCCTGCTCGACACCCCAAGTACCCAAGGTTTGACCGAAATCCTGGCTGCGTTTCTCCAAGCCAAAGTGCGTGCTCACATCGAACACGCCGGCCAGGCCCAAGGTCGTGTTCCAGGCAAAACGCGCCCCCTGTTCGACGCCCTTGTTGAACTCGCCCTGCAAGAGCCAATTGACCGCGGACCAGGCGTCGCCCAAGTTGCCGAAAAAGTTGCGGACCCCTTCACGCACCGGCGCAGGCACCGACTTTTCGTAGGCCTGTGCGGTGGGCTTGAGCAATCGGGTGTCCAGCCGCTCGTTGAAGGCGAAGACCTTTCGGTTCATCGCCTCGTAGGGGTCTTGCGGGTGGCGATCGCCGGCGGGTGGCGCAACGTTCGCACAACCGCTCAGCCCGAGCACCAGCGCGAGAACCGCGCCCGTGCGCTTCACTTGGTCTCACTCCCGCCGTCGGCGGCCTTGTTGTAGAGGAACTGACCGATCAGGTTTTCCAGCACCACGGCCGATTGCGTCAGCTTGATGGCGTCGCCTGCCGCCAGGTTCTTCTCGTCAGCGCCAGGCTCCAGGCCCACGTACTGGTCGCCCAACAACCCGGCAGTCAGGATCTTCGCCGAGGTGTCCTTCGGGAACTGGTAGGCCTTGTCGATGTCCATCTTCACCAAACCCTGAAAGGTCTTGGGGTCCAGGCTGATGGACGTCACGCGACCGACCGTCACGCCGGCCATGCGGACCGGCGCACGCACTTTCAAGCCGCCAATGTTGTCGAATTTGGCGCTCACGGCGTACACATCGCCACCGCTGGCACTGCCCAAATTGGCCGCCTTTAAGGCCAGAAACACCAAGCCCAGCAGGCCCAGCAGCACAAACAGGCCCACGCCCACTTCGATGCTTCGTTTGTTCATTCCGTTCGCTCCCACCCGCGCCCTGGCTCAGGGCGTTGAAAACATGAGGGCGGTGAGCACGAAGTCCATGCCCAGCACCCAGAGAGACGCAATCACCACCGTGCGCGTCGTTGCGTAGGCCACGCCCTCGGGCGTGGCTTCGGTCTCGTGACCTTGGTAGAGCGCGACCACCGTGCAAATGACGCCGAACACACAGGCCTTCACCAGGCCGTTGCCCACGTCGCGCCACACGTCCACTTGCGACTGCATGATCGACCAGAAGTTGCCCGCGTCAATGCCAATGAGTTGGACCGCCACCACGTAGGCGCCCAAGATGCCGACGGACGAGAACAGCACCGCCAAGATCGGCATGGAGACGATGCCCCCCAGCAAGCGGGGCGACAGCACGCGAGCCTTGGGGTCGATGGCCATCAATTCCATCGCTGCCAACTGCTCGCCCGCCTTCATCAGGCCAATCTCTGCGGTCAACGAGGTTCCCGCACGCCCCGCAAACAGCAGGGCAGTTACCACCGGACCCAACTCGCGCACCAGGGCCAAATTGACGATCAAGCCCAAGCTTTCCGCCGCCCCGTAGGTCACGAGCGCGTAGTACATCTGCAGGGCGAGCACAAAGCCCACCGCCAGGCCGGACGCCATGATGATGACGAGGGACCGGTTGCCAATGGCGTGGACCTGCGCCACCACCAACCCAAAGCGTCGCAAGGACGCTGGAGTCGCCTTCAGAACTTCCCACACGAAAAAGGCCGCATGGCCCCAGCCACGCAGTTGATCCAAGGCCGTCGCGCCCCAGCGGGCCAACCAGTCGCTCATGACGCCACCCCGAAATCCACGCCCATGGCCGGCGCTGGGAAATGGAACTTGACCGGCCCATCGGGCTCGCCCCGGACGAACTGGCGCGTTTCCGGGTCAGTCGAGGCCATCAACTCCGCCGGGGTGCCTTGCGCCACGATCCGACCGCCTGCCGCCAACAACACCACGTGATCGCTGATGGCCATGCATTCGGGCACGTCGTGGCTGACCACCAGCGAAGTCGCTCCCGTCACGTCGTTGAGGGTTCGAATCAACTTGGCGGCCACACCCATGCTGATGAGGTCGAGCCCCGCGAAGGGCTCGTCGTACATGATGAGTTCGGGATCCAGGGCAATGGCGCGTGCCAAAGCGATGCGACGCGCCATGCCTCCCGAGACTTCGGAGATCTTCAGCCCCGCTGCGCCGCGCAGCCCCACTGCGTTGAGCTTCATCAACACGATGTCGCGGATCATGGGCTCTGGCAGGTCGGTGTGCTCCCGCAACGGAAACGCCACGTTGTCGTAGACCGACAAGTCCGTGAACAAGGCCCCGAACTGAAACAGCATGCCCAGGCGGCGGCGGAGCTTGAACAACTGCGCCTTGTTGCGCGTGTCGATCACTTCGCCATCGAACACGACGCGTCCAGAAGTCGGGGCGTACACGCCACCGATGAGCCGCATCAGGGTCGTCTTGCCGCAGCCCGACCCGCCCAAAATGGCCGTGACCTTGCCGCGTGGAAACTTCAGCGAGACGTTGGACAAAATCGTCCGGCTCGCGTCGTAGCCGAACGTGACGTTGTCGATCTCGATCAGGGTGTCGTTGCTCAAGCAGGTTCGCCCATTCGGATGGCTGAAGAGGCCGGGCGTCCCCGCCCCGCGAAGGCGCGGATGATAGGGGGAAACACGGATGGGCAAGCGAAGCGCGGGATTGGCATCGCCCTCTATCCCCGGGGTTCGCCTGTGAAATAGCGCACACGAACCACCCCCCGAACCGATCAGCGATCGGCCCGCAGCGACGAGCGGCATGGCCGAATGCGGACCGGTTTTTGACAATCCCCACAGCCGAAAGGAATCCCATGTCCCTGACCCACCGCTCCCACCCCGCTTCGCAGCGCGGCTTCACCCTGATGGAAATCATGGTGGCCGTGGTGATCGTGACGATCCTGGCCGCCGTGGCCGTGCCGGCCTACACCGACTACGTGGTCCGAGCCAAGATTCCGGAAGCCACCAGCGGGCTGGCGGCCCGACAAGTGCGCATGGAGCAGTACTACCAAGACACCCGCACCTACGAAAACGCGCCGCCTTGCACGCTCGACTCCTCGTCCAGCCAGTACTTTGATTTTTCTTGCGATGGCTTACCAAATGCCACGACGTACACGCTTCAGGCCGTTGGCAAGGGCCAGATGGCGGGCTTTCGGTACACGGTGACGCAGGCCAACGTGAAGTCGTCGCCCTCGCTGCCAACCGGATGGACCCAAACCGCCGGGTGCTGGGTCACCAAGAAGAACGGGCAATGCTGATGCGCGCCTCACCCCGTCGCGGCTTCACCGTCATCGAAGCCATGGTGGTTGTCACCATCCTTGGCGTGATGATTGCCTGGGGCGTCCCTGCATTCGCCACCTGGATGGACAACATTCGCATCCGTGGCACCGCGGAATCGATTCTTTCGGGCCTGCAGTACAGCCGGGCGGAAGCGACGGCACGAAACGCCAGCGTGCGGTTTCAGTTGGTCACCGACTTGTCCGCCACTTGCCAACGCACCAGCATCGGATCGAATTGGGTGGTGGATTTGGTCGACGCGGCGGACGACTCGGTAGAAGGCAATTGCCAGTTGAACCCGATCAACGACACCCCTGCGGCACCCAGCATCCTTCAAAAGAAACCCGCCAGGGATGGCACTGGCAGCACCCGGGTGGAAGGGTCCGCAGCGAACCGAGCGATCACGGAGGTTGTGTTCAATGGCTTGGGGCGCTTGACGCCCGTGCCCAGCGGCGAAATCGAGTTTGCGGTGACTGGGGCCAACACCAACCAGTGTCGAGAGTCGGGCGGCGATTTGACCTGCCTGCGCGTCTTGGTCTCGCCCGCGGGTCAAGTCCGCATGTGCAGCGACAGCGTCCCAATTGGAGATCCCCAGCGATGCTAGCCATCCATCCACGCCACCGCAGCGGCCTGCAGGCCCAACAAGGCTTCATGCTGCTGGAGGTTCTGGTGGCCATCTTGATCTTTGCCGTCGGGATCCTCGGCTTGGTGGGATTGCAAGCAAACGCCGTGCAGCAGTCGGGCATGGCAAAGGCCCGGGCCGACGCGTCGCTGCTGGCCAACGAACTGGTGGGCCAAATGTGGTCCGGCCCGCGCGACTTCGCAACGCTGCAAGCCCAATTTGACAGTGACAACGCCGGGGCGGGCTACGCCGCTTGGCGAGCCCGCGTGGCGGCGACCTTGCCCCAAGTGGGCACCTACGCACCGATCGTGGATGTCCAGCAGGTCAATCCGCTGCCAGCGTCGGCACCCGGAGTCGGCATCACGGCGAGTTCTCGCATCACGATCACGGTGCGGTGGCGCATGCCATCCGACACCACGGCCGATCCGGTTCGCAACTACACCATGGTGACGGAGATTCGTTGATGAACCGCATCCCGTCCCCTCGCGCGCAACGAGGCTTCAGCCTGATCGAGCTCATGGTCGGCGTGGCCGTGGCCCTGATCGCGGTGATCGTCATCATGCAAGTGTTCCAGGTCTTTGAGGGCCAACGGCGCACCACCACCGGCGGCGACGATGCCGGCACCACCGGCGCCATCGCCATGAGCCTGCTTCAACGGGACCTGCGTCAAGCGGGTCAAGGCTTGAGCCACGCCAATTTGCTCGGCTGCACCTTGACCATGCCCAACGGGCGCACGGTCACAAACCTGTCGGGCGTCTTCATCAACGACCCCACCGTGCCGGCGGGTGACGCCAACACCGACACCCTGCGGGTGGTGTACGGCACGGGCATCGGTTCGCCCGAAGGCACCCGCATCCAGGCCCAACCAGCGGGCACCACCTACTTGGTCGCGGCACCGCAGGCCTTTATCGACGAGGACTTTGTGGTGGCCACCCCCCAGAACCGCGGCGTGGCTTGCAACGTCGCGCTGACGCAAGTGAATGGCCCACCTGCCGGTTCGACCGTCAGCGTCGACGTCGGCGCAGCCGGCGTGGCCAATGGCGCACTGCACAACTGGGGTCGAGCCCCCGTGATTCAGGTGTACCGGGTCTCGAACGGGCGATTGGTCGTGTGCGACTTCCTGACCCGGGACTGCACGTCGGCCGCAGCTGCCAACTGGACCGAATTGGCCGATGGCGTGGTGAGCCTGCGTGCCCAGTACGGGGTTGACAGCTCGGCAACCATGGACAGCGTGGTCGACACCTTCGACCAAACCAACAACAACACGGCTTGCAGTTGGTATCGCCGGCCGGTGTTGCGCCTTTCGCTCGTGTTGCGCAACGGTCAACTGGAGAAGGAAACGGTCACCGCGGCGGCGCCTGCATGGTCGGGCGCCTCCGGTGCGGCCATCGACTTGTCTGGCAATGCGGACTGGCAGCGCTACCGCTACAAGACCTTCGAAAGCACGGTGGCCCTGCGAAACGTCACCTGGCAAGGAGTGATCACCGGATGTTGACCCCCTCCACCCTCCAGCGCTCGACCATGCGCAAGCGCCAAGGCGGCATGGTCTTGTTGCTGTCGATCATCGTGCTGGTTGCGATGTCCCTGGCGGCCATCGCCCTGATGCGCTCGGTGCTCACGAGCAACCGAGTTGCGGGCAACCTTGCGTTCCAACAATCGGCGGCGGCTTCTGCAGAGATTGGCACCGAAACGGCCATTGCCTGGCTGGAGCAGCAATCGCGACTTTGGGTGTCGCAAAACGTGCCAGCGAACACCTTGTTCACCACCAAGGAAATCGGCGCAGGACAGCCGGTGGCCTACCAGGCCCAGCGCCAAGACCCGGACCCGACGGTGCAACAGACTTGGGAACAGTTTTGGCAGCAAGTGGCGGTTGCTGGCAACTGGGTCAACACCTTGCCCACCGATGCGGCCGGCAACACGGTGGGGTACATCATCCAACGACTCTGTGCGGCAGAAGGTGATCCCTTGGTCTCGGGCAATTGCGAAGGCCAGCCCGTTCAGAGCAGCTCGGTCGAAACGAGCAGCAAGGGCGCCGGTGTCAAGCTGAAGCTGCCCGGCCGCATCTATTACCGCATCACCGTTCGGGTGGCCGGACCGCGCAACACCGTGGCCTTCCACCAGTCGATCGTTTCCCTCTGACGTCCGCGTCTCCCCCTTGTTGTGAGGTTGTCATGCGCAAACTCCTGAACTCCAACGTCCGCCTGCAGCGTCCCGTCTTGCAATCCGTGGCGGGGCTGTGCGCGGCATTGCTGCTGGCCAGTCCGGCGCAATCGGGCCTGATCGACATCGCTTCCTCACCCTTGGTGGTGAGCAACTTGAACAGCGTCAAGCCCAACTTGATGTTCATCTTGGACGATTCGGGCTCGATGGACTGGGACTACGCGCCCGACTTCGTGGGCTCCGACGGGAGCAGCGGTCAAAACTGCCGGTCCACCGGCGCTGGCTTGGAGAGTGCGTTCTACTCGGGCCGCTTCACCAGCCTGTGCTGCCAAAACGCCCAAAACAGCGCAACCTGCCTGGACATCGATCGAGGCACTTTTTCCCAGCGTGGGCACCCGCCCTTCTTGTCGGCCGACTTCAATGGCCAAGCCTACAACCCGGCCATCCGCTACCTGCCCGCCGTGAACGCCGACGGCACGGAGCGGCCGTCGATGAACGCCACCAACACCTCGAATTGGACGGCAGTCCCTTACGACCAGTACGGGGTCCAGTCAACATCGACGCGGAATTTGGTCTCCGCCTACCCCGACACGGCCTGGTGCTCCACGACCAATGCCGCAGACTGCCTGCGCAACGGCAACTACGTGCTGCCGGGGCGGATTGGCGGTGTCGATTACACGGTCTTCAATGCGGTGGTGGCCACAGGCGAAGGCCAGATCGCCGTGGGCAGCCCCGATGCCGCCACCAAAGAAAACCGCAAGTTCGGGCCGCATTACTACCGGATCGTGCCCAGCGAGTATTGCGACAGCGAGAACCTTCGCAATTGCCAGCACGGATCCAGCGCAACGGCCACCGTCCCTGCGCCCGTGCGGTGGTGCAACTCGGACGCCAATGCGCGAGCCTCCACCCCGGCCCCTTATTCCTGCCAAGCCAACCGAACATCGACGTACACGCACGCCCGCTACCCGACGAAGTACTCGGTCGTGGGAACCGTTGCGGTGCCAGCCAGCACGCCGAGCGTTCGCATCACGCTGTCGTCGGGCTGCAGCAGCTCTCAGCAGGTGGCCGTGAGCTCCCTGATCGTGAATGGCGTGGATCTGTTCCAAGGCGTGAGCACTGCGCTGACGAGAAACGCCTCCACCTTGGCCACCGCCATACGCGCCAACATCAACGCCAAAACCGGCACCACGGGGTACTCTGCCGGTGGCAGCAACGACACCTTCACGATCACAGCGCCTGTGAGCGCCGGCAACCTGACCGTGACGGCGACCTTGAACAAGAGCGCCACCTCGCACGCCAACTGCAATTGGTCGCTGTCTCAAGCGCCCCGATTCAGCGGCTACACGGCAGCATCGACGGGCACCTTCCAAGGCAGGTTCGAGCGCGTGGACATCCTGCCCGACACCACCTACCCCAAGGGCCAGGGTCGCAGCGACTGCGCAGGCGACAGTTGCACCTACGAAGAGGAGATGACCAACTTCGCCAATTGGTACGCTTACTACAAGACCCGGATGCAATCGATGAAGTCGTCGGCGTCTCGGGCCTTCGTGGGCGTGGGGGACAACCGTCGCGTGGGCTACACCACGCTGAACAAGAACGTCACCTACGACTGGCTGAACGTCGACACCTTCACGGGCACGCACAAATCCAACTGGTTCGCCAAAATGCGGGCCGCCGCCCCAAGTGGCGCAACGCCGCTGAAGGCCACGCTGTCCCAGGCAGGCCGGTACTTTGGCGGGGTGCTGAAGAACACCACGATCGACGGGGTCACGGTCAGCGACCCCATGCAGTACTCCTGCCAAACGAACTACACGCTGCTGTCGACCGATGGGTACTGGAACGAATCCACCAACCCCATCAAGCTCGACGGCTCTAACGTGGGCGATCAGGACTCCGCGCTCGAATTTGCGCTAAAGGACCGGGTGCCGGTATCGAACACCCTGGCCGACGCCGCGGCGTACTACCGGAACACCGACCTGCGAACGACTTCGAACTGCACTGGGGCCGTCGGCGTAGACGTTTGCGGCAACAGCACAGATCCGAACACGCCGGACGAGCGCCAGTTCATGCGCACGTTCACCTTGGGCTTGGGCATCAACGGTTTCATGCAGTTCAAGTCCAACTACGAGAACGACAACTCTGGCGACTTCTACGCGGTCAAAAACGGCTTGACGCCAAACGCTGCAGGTGGGGTGTGCACCTGGCAGACCTCGGGGGCTTGCACGTGGCCGGCACCCGCCAACAACTCTCAGCAGAACGTCGACGACCTTTGGCATGCCGCCGTGAACGGCGAAGGCAAGTACTTCAGCGCTCGGGACCCCGCGGCGCTGTACAGCGGCCTGTACGAAGCATTGAAACTCATCGACACTCGCGAGAGCTCCACGGCGGCGGCCACGACGAGCAACCCCAACATCACTGCGGGCGACAACCAAATCTTCGTGTCGTCGTTCAAGAGCGGCGAGTGGACCGGGGAATTGCTGGGCAAGCGAATTGACGTCGACACTGGCGACGTGATGGCAACCAGTGCACAAGACTGGTCGGCGTCAACCCTGTTGAACAGCAACACCAACCGGCGCGTGCTCATGTTCGACGGCGATTCGGCGTCGAGCACCAAGCTGAAGGCCTTCGACTGGGACGTGATGACCTCCAGCGAGCGTGCCTACTTCCAATTGCCCCACATCACCGCCACGGGTCGTGCCCTTTCGCAGTTCTGTGCTTTGGGCCCCTACTGCGTGAGCCTGGCAGACCAAGCAGCCAAGGCAGGCGAGCAATTGGTGGACTACATCGCTGGGGCACGCAGCCAAGAAGGCCAGCCCTCCGAGGTGGAAAAAGCCTTCCGCCAACGTGTCAGCCTGTTGGGCGACGTGGTGAACTCCGAAGCGGTCTACGTGGGAGCCCCGGCATTGGGGCTGACCGAGAGCGGCTACGCAGCGTACAAGAGTGCCCAGTCAGGGCGCGCCAAGATGGTGTACATCGGCGCCAACGATGGCATGTTGCACGCGTTCGATGCCGAAACCGGCGTGGAGCAGTGGGCCTACGTACCCACGGCGGTCTTGCCCAACCTGTACAAACTGGCCGACAAGGAGTACTCCGGCAAGCACCAGTACTTTGTGGACGCTACCGCGACGGTGGCAGACGTAAAGATCAGCGGCCAATGGCGAACCGTGCTGGTCAGTGGCTTGGGGGCCGGGGGGCGGAGTTACTTCGCCTTGGACGTGACGGACCCGGCCAACCCGCGCGCGCTTTGGGAATTCACGGACACCAACCTGGGCTACACCTTTGGCAAGCCCGAAATCGGCAAACTGGAGAACGGGACCTGGGTGGCGCTCGTGGCATCGGGCTACAACAACGTCAATACCGGCGACGGAAAGGGGTACCTGTACGTCTTGAACGTCGCAACAGGCGCCATCATCCGCACCATCGGCACCAACCAGGGGAGCACCTCGACTCCTGCAGGCCTTGCGCACATCCGGGGATGGTTTGAGGACGGGGAAACCGACGCGACCATCAAGCGGGTGTACGGCGGCGACAACCTGGGCAACGTTTGGCGCTTTGACATCAACGACAACGTCGGCGCGCCAGACTTTGACGCGCAGCGCTTGGCGACGCTGCGCAACGCCAGCAACGCAGTGCAACCGGTCACCTCGCGCCCAGAACTGGGCCAAGTGGGGCCGTACGTGATGGTCTTCGTCGGCACGGGGCGCTACATGGGTTCCAGCGACTTGACCGACACGACGACGCAGTCGATCTACGGCATCAAGGACCGCTTGACCGCCGAAGACTACGGCAACGTGCGGGACTCGGCCAATGCCTTCGTTCGACAGACCCTGGCTTTGGGCACCTGCCCGGCCAGCGCCACCAGTTGCTCGGCGGCTGAGTCAGTGCGCACGGTTCCCAGCCCAGAGCCGGTGAACTTGGCCACGAACGGCGGCTGGTACGTGGACCTGCCGGTGTCCAGCGAACGGGTCAACACCGACCCCGTTCTGGCCCTAGGCACGCTCATCGTCACCAGCAACATCATCACCGAAGGCGATGTATGCAAAGTGGGTGGCAGCAGCTGGCTGAACTTCATCGACTACTCCACGGGCGCCACCGTACCGACGGCCTTGGGCGTTGCCGGTGTGTACCTGAACAACGGCATCGGCTCGCGGTCGACCGTGGGCATGCTGCCAGGGGGGCAACTGCGCTCGTACACCACCGTGTCCAACCGTCCCCGCGGACCCGAGGTCAACTCCCCGCCCTTCAACGCGAACGCGGGCGGCATCAAACGCCATTCGTGGCGCGACCTGAGTGGCAACTGAGTCCCTGACTCCTGCTTCGACCTCACGCCCGACGCCCCAAGCGTCGGGCGTTTTTTTGCCTTCGGTACGATCGCACCGGTGGGCGGCCCTGGCCTCGGCTTTCCTTCACGCGAGCGTGCTGCTTTGGATCGCGCTGCCGCTCGCCCAAGGCCCTTGGGGCACCCGGTGGGACGCCAAGCTGGGCACGGTGTCGCAACACGAGGAGCGCCTGTCGGTCCGGCTGCTCCCGCCGCAGCGCTCGACTCCCGAGCCCCCGGCCGACCCCGGCTTGCCGCCAGGCGGCACCTTGCCCGACTTGTCGGCCATCGACTTCCAAGTCGATGAGTCCGCCGCGCCATCGGACGCCGGCGCCGGCACCTGGCAACAAGCCTTGGTCGACCAAGTGCATTGGCCCGACGCCTTGTTGCCGGAGGGCCAAGAGGCCCAGGTGCGGGTGTTCTGGCAGCGCGGCGCACAGGGCGAACTGGTGGCCTGGGAATCCCAGACGAGCCCGGGCCTGACCAGCGCCTTCGAGGCCCAGGTGCGCAGCGCGCTGGACCGGGCCGTGGACGACCCCGCTGCGCAGGGGCAGCGGGGCTGCTGGACGGTGCGATTCGATGCGCGCGAACACCGCATCGACCTGCAAGTGCATGCCGGCCGCCAGGCGGAAACCGCCCGGGCCTGCCTTGGCTTCGACCGCAACAAGCGCCGCTGACGTCAGGCGCGGGCTCGCACCCGCGCTGAATCAACGAGGCAAGTCGCTCGCGCCCATCAGGAACTCGTCCACCGCCCGGGCGGCTTGGCGCCCTTCGCGGATGGCCCACACCACCAGCGACTGACCGCGGCGCATGTCGCCCGCGGCGAACACCTTGGGCACGTTCGTGGCATAGCCGCCGCTGAGGTCGGTGCTGGCCTTGGCGTTGCCGCGGGCGTCTTTGTCGACGCCGAAGGCGTCCAGCACCGACGCGATCGGTGCGACAAAGCCCATGGCCAGCAGCACGAGGTCGGCCTTCCACTCTTGCTCGCTGCCGGGCACCTCGGTGAACTTGCCACCCTTCCATTCGAGCTTGACGGTGGTCAGGCTCTTGATGCGTCCCTTGTCCTTGCCGGTGCCGGCGTTGAACGACTTGGTCGCGATGGCGAACTGACGCTCGCAGCCCTCTTCGTGGCTGGAGCTGGTGCGCAGCTTGACCGGCCAGTACGGCCAGGTCATCGGACGGTTCTCGACCTCGGGCGGCTGGGGCATCAGCTCGAACTGGGTGACGCTGGCCGCGCCGTGGCGGTTGCTGGTGCCCACGCAGTCGCTGCCGGTGTCGCCACCGCCGATCACGACCACGTGCTTGCCCTCGGCGCGCAACTGATCCTTGAGCTTGTCGCCCGCCACCACCTTGTTTTGCTGGGGCAGGAACTCCATGGCGAAGTGCACGCCTTCCAACTCGCGGCCGGGCACCGGCAGGTCGCGCGGGCTCTCGGCCCCGCCGGTCAGCAGCACGGCATCGAACTCGGCCTGCAGCTGCGCCGGCGTGATGGTGGTGGTGGCATCGTTGGTGACCTTGGCGGCCGGGCCGTCCTTGGGCAGATCGCCCACCAGGGTGTTGATGCGGAACTCCACGCCCTCGGCCTTCATTTGGTCGATGCGGCGGTCGATGTGCGACTTCTCCATCTTGAAGTCGGGGATGCCGTAGCGCAGCAGACCGCCGATGCGGCTGTTCTTCTCGAACACGGTCACGGCGTGGCCCACCCGGGCCAGCTGCTGGGCGGCTGCCAAACCAGCGGGCCCGGAGCCGACCACGGCGACCTTCTTGCCGGTTTTCACGGCGGCCGGTTGCGGCTGCACCCAGCCCTCCAGCCAGGCGCGGTCGATGATGGCGTGCTCGATGGACTTGATGCCCACGGCGTCGTCGTTCACGTTGAGCGTGCACGCCGCCTCGCAGGGCGCCGGGCACACGCGGCCGGTGAACTCGGGGAAGTTGTTGGTGCTGTGCAGCACGGCAATCGCCTGCTGCCAATCCTGCCGGTAAACGAGGTCGTTGAAGTCCGGAATGATGTTGTTGACGGGACAGCCGTTGTTGCAAAACGGCGTGCCGCAGTCCATGCAGCGCGCGGCCTGCTTTTGGCTGTCTTCAGCGCTCAGGCCGATGACGAACTCTTTCCAGTTCTTGAGGCGCTTGGGCACGGGCTCGTAGCCCTCTTCCAGCCGCGCGTACTCCATGAAGCCGGTGACTTTTCCCATGATGGATCTCTCGCTTGCTTGCTGATTACTTGGCGGGGGCGCGGGTCTTGCTGCCCTTGCCCGCGGCCTTGGCCACGACTTCGGTTGCCTCGACGCTGGCCGCCTTGGCGGCCATTTCCGACAGGGCGCGCTTGTACTCGTGCGGGAAGACCTTGACGAACTTGGCGCGGCTGTCGGCCCAGTGGTCCAACAACTGGCGGGCGCGCAAGGAACCCGTCCACTTGTGGTGCGACTCGATCAGGCGCTTCAAGATGGCTTCGTCGGTCTCGGGGCCCTGACCGGCACGGTGCCAGCTGGCCGGTGCACTCGTCGCTTCCTGCTCTTCGCGCGGCAGCACCTTGTCCAGGGCCACCATGCTCGGGTTGCAGCGCTTGGCGAACTGGCCGTCCTCGTCGTACACGTAGGCCACCCCGCCGCTCATGCCCGCGGCGAAGTTGCGGCCGGTCTTGCCCAACACCACCACGGTGCCGCCGGTCATGTACTCGCAGCCGTGGTCGCCGGTGCCTTCCACCACCGCGGTGGCGCCAGACAGGCGCACCGCAAAACGCTCACCGGCCACGCCGCGGAAGAAGGCCTCGCCGCTGGTGGCGCCGTACAGCGCCGTGTTGCCCACGATGATGTTGCTGCTGGCGTCACCGCGGAAGTCGATGCTGGGGCGCACCACCACGCGGCCGCCGCTCAGGCCCTTGCCGGCGTAGTCGTTGGCGTCGCCAATCAAGTACTGGGTGATGCCCGTGGCCAGGAAGGCCCCGAAGCTCTGGCCGCCGTGCCCTTCCATCTGCATGAAGATGGTGTGGTCGGGCAGGCCCTCCGGACGGCGCCGGATCAACTCGCCAGAGAGCATGGCGCCCACCGAGCGGTTGAGGTTCTTGGCGTCTTCCATGAACTGCACGCGCTCGCCCTTTTCCAAGGCCGGCAGGCACCGCTGGATCAGCTTGTTGTCCAGGGCCTTTTCCAGGCCGTGCTCTTGGGTCTCGACCTGGCGGCGGGGCACCTCGGCCGGCACCTCGGGCAGGTGGAACACGCGACCAAAGTCCAAGCCCTTGGCCTTCCAGTGCGCGATGCCCTTGCGGGTGTCGAGCAGGTCGGCGCGACCGATCAGGTCGTCGAACTTGCGCACGCCGAGCTGCGCCATCAGCGCACGCACTTCTTCGGCGATGAAGAAGAAGTAGTTGACGACGTGCTCCGGCTGGCCGGTGAACTTGGCACGCAGCACCGGGTCTTGCGTGGCCACGCCCACGGGGCAGGTGTTGAGGTGGCACTTGCGCATCATGATGCAGCCCGTCACCACCAGCGGTGCGGTCGCGAAGCCGAACTCGTCCGCACCGAGCAAGGCGCCGATGACCACGTCACGGCCGGTCTTGAGCTGACCGTCCACCTGCACGCGGATGCGGCTGCGCAGGCGGTTGAGCACCAGGGTTTGCTGCGTCTCGGCCAGGCCCAGCTCCCAGGGCGTGCCGCAGTGCTTGATGGACGACCAGGGCGAGGCGCCCGTGCCGCCGTCGTGACCGGCGATCACCACGTGGTCGGCCTTGCACTTGGCCACGCCAGCGGCGATGGTGCCCACCCCCACCTCGGACACCAGCTTGACGCTGACGTCGGCCCGCGGGTTCACGTTCTTCAGGTCGTGGATGAGCTGCGCGAGGTCTTCGATGGAGTAGATGTCGTGGTGCGGCGGCGGGCTGATCAGGCCCACGCCCGGCACCGAGTAGCGCAGGAAACCGATGTAGTCGGACACCTTGCCGCCAGGCAGCTGCCCGCCCTCGCCCGGCTTGGCGCCTTGGGCCATCTTGATTTGGATCTGGTCGGCGCTGACCAGGTACTCGGTGGTCACCCCAAAACGGCCCGAGGCCACCTGCTTGATCTTGCTGCGCAGGCTGTCACCGGCCTTCAGCGTGTAATCGGCCTCGACGACCTTGGCACCGATGACCTGGCTCACCTTGGTGCCATCGGCGATGGGGATGCCTTTGAGCTCGTTGCGGTAGCGCGCCGGGTCCTCGCCGCCTTCGCCGGTGTTGCTCTTGCCACCGATGCGGTTCATGGCGATGGCCAGGGTGGAGTGCGCCTCGGTCGAAATGGAGCCGAGCGACATGGCGCCCGTGGCGAAGCGCTTGACGATCTCCGATGCCGGTTCGACCTCTTCCAGGGGAATGGCCTGGGTCGGGTCCACCTTGAACTCGAACAGGCCGCGCAAGGTCATGTGGCGACGGCTCTGGTCGTTGATGATCTGCGCGTAGTCCTTGTAGGTCTCGAAGCTGTTGGCGCGCGTGCTGTGTTGCAGCTTGGCGATGGCGTCCGGCGTCCACATGTGCTCTTCGCCGCGGGCGCGCCAGGCGTACTCGCCGCCGGCGTCCAGGGCGTTGGCCAACACGGGGTCGTTGCCGTAGGCGGCGCGGTGCATGCGCAGCGCCTCTTCGGCGACTTCGAAGATGCCAATGCCCCCCACCTGCGTTGGCGTGCCGCGGAAGTACTTGCTCACCAGGTCCTTCTGCAGGCCCACGGCTTCGAACAGCTGGGCGCCGCAGTAGGACATGTAGGTGCTCACGCCCATCTTGGACATGATCTTGGACAGGCCCTTGCCGATGGCCTTGGTGTAGTTGTAGATCGCCTTTTCGGCGCTCAGGTCACCGGGCAGGTCCTTGTGCAGGGCGACCAGGGTCTCCAGGGCCAAGTACGGGTGCACGGCCTCGGCGCCATAACCGGCGAGCACCGCGAAGTGGTGCACCTCGCGGGCCGAAGCAGTCTCGACCACCAGGCCCACCGTCGTGCGCAGGCCCTCGCGCACCAGGTGGTGGTGGATGGCCGAGAGGGCCAAGAGCGCCGGGATGGCCACTTGCTCGCGGCTGGCGTGGCGGTCGGTGATCAAGATGATGTTGTGGCCGCTCTTTTGGGCGTCCACCACCTCGGCGCACAGGCTGGCCAACTTGGCCTCGATGCCTTCCTTGCCCCAGGCCACGGGGTAGCAAATGTCCAGTTCGTAGCTCTTGAACTTGCCGTGGGTGTGCTGCGCGATCTCGCGCAGGCGGCGCATGCCGGCGAAGTCCAACACCGGCTGGTCCACCTCGAGGCGCACCGGCGGGTTGATGGCGTTGATGTCCAGCAGGTTCGGCTTGGGGCCGATGAAGCTGTTGAGCGACATCACGATCGCTTCGCGGATCGGGTCGATTGGCGGGTTCGTGACCTGCGCAAACAGCTGCTTGAAGTAGTTGTAGAGCGGCTTGTTCTTGTCGCTCAACACGGCCAAGGGCGAGTCGTTGCCCATCGAACCGATGCCCTCTTCGCCGTTGGTGGCCATGGGGCTCATCAGGAACTTGATGTCTTCCTGCGTGGTGCCAAAGGCCTGTTGGCGGTCGAGCAGGCTGTCGGCGAACGCGGACGGGCCGGTGGCGGGCACGTCGATGCTGTCGAGCTTGATGCGCACGTTCTCGATCCACTGCCGGTAGGGACGGCTGCTGGCGAGTTGGGCTTTGAGTTCATCGTCCTCGAC
Source organism: Inhella crocodyli (assembly GCF_004004565.1). Taxonomy (GTDB): domain Bacteria; phylum Pseudomonadota; class Gammaproteobacteria; order Burkholderiales; family Burkholderiaceae_C; genus Inhella; species Inhella crocodyli. The sequence goes on along the minus strand of NZ_SACM01000002.1, from coordinate 407,352 downwards.
GATGCGGCCCTGCTCCAAGTCGATCAGGAACATCTTGCCCGGCTGCAGGCGCCACTTCTTGACGATCTTGTTCTCGGGGATGGGCAGGACGCCGGATTCGGAGGCCAGCACCACCAGGTCGTCGTCGGTGACGATGTAGCGCGCCGGGCGCAGGCCGTTGCGGTCCAGGGTGGCGCCGATCTGTCGCCCGTCGGTGAACACCATGGCGGCCGGGCCGTCCCAGGGTTCCATCATGGCCGCGTGGTACTCGTAGAAGGCGCGACGGCGCTCGTCCATGAGCTCGTGCTGTTCCCAGGCCTCCGGGATCATCATCATGGCGGCATGGGCCAGCGGGTAGCCGGCCATCACCAACAGCTCCAGCGCGTTGTCGAACACCGCGGTGTCGCTCTGCCCTTCCATGCTGATGGGGTAGAGCTTGTTCAGATCGTCGCCGAGCACGGGCGACTTCATCACGCCCTCGCGGGCGCGCATCCAATTGAAGTTGCCCTTGACGGTGTTGATCTCGCCGTTGTGCGCCACCATCCGGTAGGGGTGGGCCAGCGGCCATTCGGGGAAGGTGTTGGTTGAGAAGCGCTGGTGCACCAGGGCCAGGGCCGAGACCACGCGCGGGTCTTGCAGGTCTTTGTAGTAAGTGCCGACCTGGTCGGCCAGCAACAGGCCCTTGTAGATCACCGTGCGGCAGCTCATGCTGGGCACGTAGTACTCGCGGCTGTGCGTCAGGTGCAGGGCTTGGATGGCCGAGCTGGCGGTCTTGCGGATGACGTAGAGCTTGCGCTCCAGCGCATCGGGCACGATGACGTCGGGGCCACGACCGATGAAGATTTGCTTGAGGACCGGCTCCTTCTCACGGACGGTGGGCGACATGGGCATGTCGCGATCCACCGGCACGTCCCGCCAGCCGAGCACCACCTGGCCTTCGGCCTTGACCGCGCGCTCCAACTCCTGGATGCAGGCCAGTCGCGAGGCGTGTTCCTTGGGCAGGAAGACCATGCCCACGCCGTACTCGCCGGGCGGCGGCAGGGCGATGCCCTGGGCGGCCATCTCGGCCCGGTAGAACTCGTCGGGCAACTGGATCAAGATGCCGGCGCCGTCGCCCATCAGCTTGTCGGCCCCTACCGCGCCGCGGTGGTCGAGGTTTTCCAGGATCTTCAGGCCCTGCTCGACGATCGCGTGGCTGCGTTGGCCCTTGATATGGGCCACGAAGCCCACGCCGCAGGCGTCCTTTTCGGCCTCGGGCCGGTAGAGGCCCTGCTCGGCCAGGGCTTGGATTTCTTGGTCGCGCTGGGCAACCGAGGGGGCTTGGGACAGGGACATGGCAAGACTCCGACTGGCTTCCCCGGGTGAGGCTCGCCGCAGGAAGTGCGCGAGCCATGGGCCGAGGGCGATGACAGGTCGGAGCCTACGCGCGAAGCGCTTGTTGCTCACGCGAAACCAAATGGGGTCAGAGTCGTTTAGTAGACAACACCCAACAGCCAACCGGATTAAATGGGGACAGAGTTAAGTGGAAGGCTTCTTGGGAACCACCGGACGGCCACGGGGCCGCGGTCGAACGGGGCGGCCGTGCGCTTCGGCCAACTCTCGCGCCCACCGCTCCCCCACCAAGGGCCAGCCGCTGTGGGCATGGCGGCCCAGCATGTCCAAGGTGCGCGCCGGCAGGCCCTGCGCCAAGGCCTGCCGCACGACCGCCTCCCGGTCAAATGGGGTGTTGCCCAGGGCCCAGAAATCGCGGTGCTCAGCGATCAAGGGATCTCGGCGCAGGCCGAGGTGGTGGGGAGCGCTGCTCCAAGCGTGGTCGGACGCGTTCTCGACCAGGCCCGCGCGCACCGGGTGCTGCTCAACGTACACCAAGGCGTCCAAGAAGTGCGCTGGCGATTCGATCAAGGCCGTGCGAAAGCGCCCCTCCCAGAGCGTTCCACTGCGGCCGTGACGCTGGTTGAACTGCGTGACGTAACGGCGCCCCAGGGTCTGCATGGCCCGCGCCAAACCATCGTCGGTGCTGGGCGTGACCAAGAGATGGACGTGGTTCGGCATCAGCACGTAGGCGTGCACCTGAACCCCGTGCAGGCGGGTGGCCTCTCGCAGGTGGTCGAGGTAGTGGCGGCGGTCGTCGTCGTCGAGGAACACCGCTTGCCGGTTGTTGCCGCGCTGCAGCAGGTGGTGAAGGTGGCCGGGAACGACCAGGCGAGATTGACGGGCCATGGCGGGGCGCGAAGCGCGGAAGGACTCTGTCCCCGATTTTGCGCGCTGGAACGCACGCTGGGCACCCCGTCAGGCGGGGGAATCGAACAAGCGCTGTCCGGTGAGGCGCTGGTGCTCGCGCAACGCAAACCGATCGGTCATCCCGGCCAAGTAGTCGGCCACCGCCCGCTCGCGCGAGGTATTCGGGGGGGGCGTGGTCGGCACGCCGGCGTGCAGGTGATGCTCGAAAAGATCGGTCAGCACCTGGCGCGCTTTCGCCATCTGTCCTTCGACTTCGGGCCGCCGGTACAAGTGCTGGAACAAGAAGCGCTTGAGTTCCGACAACTCCGCGCGCAAAGCTTCGCTGAAGCCCACCAGCGGCGGCGCCACTCGCACGGCCTCGGCATCCGTGGGCGCCGCTTGGACCAAGCGCTCTCTCGTCGAAGCCACCAAGTCGGTGGCACACAAGCGCAAGAGGCGACGCAGCGCGGTGTACAGCCAAACGCGACTGCCTTCGGCTGGCACTGCCCCGTCGTCCAGCGCTTCTTGCAGCATGGGCGCCACTAGGGGCTGTTGCTGGAGTTCGCTCATGGCCAAGAGCCCGGACCGCACCCCATCGTCGATGTCGTGGGCGCTGTAGGCAATCTCATCGGCCAGGTTGCACAACTGCGCCTCCAACGAAGGCTGCCTGCCGAGCAAGAAGCGCGCGGCGACACCCCCAGGCTCCTGACCCTCCAGCTCCCGCGCGTGCTGCGCGCTGCAGTGCTTCAGGATGCCCTCGCGGGTTTCAAAGCACAGGTTCAAGCCATCGAAGGTGGGATACCGGCGCTCCAGGTGGTCCACCACGCGCAAGCTTTGCAGGTTGTGCTCGAAACCACCGTGCGCCCGCATGCACTGGTTCAACGCCGTTTGACCGGCATGGCCAAACGGCGTGTGGCCAAGGTCGTGGGCCAACGCGATGGCCTCGGTCAGGTCCTCGTTCAAGGCCAACTGGCGGGCCATGGAACGCGCCAACTGCGCCACTTCCAGGGAATGCGTCAGGCGCGTGCGAAACAGGTCGCCCTCGTGGTTGAGGAAGACCTGCGTTTTGTAGACCAAACGGCGGAAAGCCGAACTGTGGACGATCCGATCGCGGTCGCGCTGAAACGCATCCCGGTCCCACGCGGGGGCTTCGTGGGTCCGGCGGCCCCGCGTCTGGGCCGGGTCGCTGGCGTAAGGCGCCAAGGCGCTCACTGGGCCACGCTGTGGGCGGCGATGGCCTGCAGCGCCAGGGCATGGGGGAGCTTGGCCAAGACCGGTCGCCCCATCCCCTCCAACAAGACATAGCGAATGGCGCCGCCTTGGTTCTTTTTGTCGCCCATCATCAGCGCGATGAAGCGGTCGGCCCCCAAGCGTGGCGCCACGGTGCTCAAGCCCAACCGCGCCAACAGGGCCTGAAGTCGGCGAAGCAACGCGGGGTCGCAGCCCAGCGCATCCACCGAGGCTTGCGCTGCCATCACCATGCCCATGGCCACCGCTTCACCGTGCAAGAGCTCGCCATAGCCCAGCCCAGCCTCCAGGGCATGGCCAAAGGTGTGGCCCAGGTTGAGCACCGCGCGAAGACCGCCCTCGTGCTCGTCGGCGGCCACCACCGCAGCCTTGATCTCGCAACTGCGGCGCACCGCAACCGACAAGATGGCCGGGTCTCGCGCGTTCAAGGCGTCGGCCTCGCGCTCCAGCCAATCAAAGAACGCCGGGTCCGCGATGGGGCCGTACTTCACCATCTCCGCCAATCCGGCGCGGTACTCGCGGTCGGGCAATGTGGCCAAGGTTTGCAAATCGATCCAAACCGCTTGCGGTTGGTGGAAGGCGCCGATGAGGTTCTTGCCGCGCGCATGGTTGAACCCGGTCTTGCCCCCCACCGACGAGTCGACCTGGGCCAGCAAGGTGGTAGGCACCTGGACGAAGGCCAGGCCGCGCATGTAAATGGCCGCCGCGAAACCGGCCAGATCGCCCACGACGCCGCCGCCCAGGGCGTACACAACCGCATGACGGTCCGCGCCCAACTCCAGCAAACGGTCCAGGATCAAGGACACCGAGGGCCAAGATTTGTGGACCTCGCCATCGGGCAGCACCAAGACGTCGACAAGCCGATGTTGGCGCTTCAGCACTTCTTGCAACCGGGCGGCGTACAAGGGGGCCACCACCTCGTTGGTAACCACGAGGGCCAGCGCCGAAGAAGCCGACGCGGCGTTCCAGGCCCCGAAGGCGATGGGGTACCGACGAGCCCCGAGCTCGATCCACAGGGGATCCGCATTGGGCGTGGGATTGAATGGAGACAGCGTCAGCGCGGGAAATCGCTCGACGGACGTGGCGGAAGCAGCAGGGGTTGGCGTGGTCACGCGCTCAGTGTAGGCGCGGCCCCCTGGCCGTTCAGGTGTCCGCCGAGCTCCAGCTGCATCTGGATCCAGTGGGCCATCCCCATCACCGAAGGGCGGTGGGCTTCCACCACGTAATGCGCCGCCTTGCGGTAAAGCGGGTCGCGCTGGGCGTACAACTCGTGCAGCTTTTGGCGCGGATCAACGCCCTGCAGCAGCGGACGGCTGGTGTCGTGCCGGAGCCGGCGAACGAGCTCCTCCACGCTGGTGCGCAGGTAGAAGACTTTGGAGCGTGCCCGCAGCGCATCCCGGTTCACGTCGCGCAGGACGATGCCTCCCCCCGTCGCCAAGACCGTCGGCTCCGTGGGCTGGAGGCAATGGGCCAAAACCTCGGTTTCCAAGTCACGAAAGGCCGGCTCGCCGTGCAAGGAAAAAAAATCCCGAATCGGCATGCCGATGCGGGATTCGATCGCGTGGTCCGTGTCAACCACGGCCCACCCCAAAGAGCGGCCGAGTTGCCGGGCCACGCTGGACTTGCCCGACCCGGGCAAGCCCACGAGGCTAACGATCACGGGCAAGCGACAACGGTTCCCGAGGCGGCGTCACGGACCAGTGAAATGGTGCCGCTGCTGACCACCACACCCTTGGGCGTCGTGGTCGTGAACGTGATGGCGCCCGCTTGGGTCGTGTCATCGAACTTGTAACTGACACCGAGACCGGTCGGATACGGCGTGCTCGGCACCGGCGAACCACCCAAGACCGTTGCGGCCAAGCCCGTGGTTGCAGTCACGGCCACCACCGTTCCTGCGGGCATCGGGTTGTAGGCCACGGGGTTGGCATCGGCCACGATCAGGCTGAACGACCCCTGCGTGCCGGTGTTGTAGAACGTGCCACCGGTGCCTGCAACGTAGAAATCGGTGGTTTGCGGAACGTCGCTTCCGTCGTAATACGTCCGGAGGGACACCTTGCTGGGACACGCAGCCAGCGAAGCCGCTTGAAGCGTTCCGGGCGACATGACTTGGCCCGTGGTGCCAAACAACAGTCGCGGCGTCGAGCGCGACAAGATCGTTTCCGTCGCCCTGCGCACGTACGCCCGCCCCCAACCCGGATTGCACGAATTGGGTTTGACCGGGATCGAAATGCGCAGGTCCAGCAGCGGTGAGGTTGGCGTGGCACACGCAGAGCTGCCAGAGTTGCCCAGCGAGATGAACTGATCCTCCGAGGCCGAGTAGCCCGAGAGCGGATCGAAACGGCTGCTGACGTAAACCGTTCCCTTCTCTCTGCCACCGAAGTTAAAGAGGCGGTCGACAAAAATGTCGCCCAAGTCTTGATAGTCCTCGCCAGCGTCGTAAACGTTGTTGCCGTTGGCGTCCAAGAAGCTCTCTTCGCCCAAGGCGTACGACACGATCGTCACGCGCCCATCCAAGGGCCGCGGCTCCGAACTCAGGAAGTTGGCGGTGGTCGTGGACAGCCCATTGGCCACCGTCGATTGGCGCACGGCTTGAATCTGACCCCCCTCGGCGACAAAGTTCATCGAGGTGCCTTCCGGCACCGGGTTGCCCAAGCGATCGGACGCAATGATGGTGTAGGTGTTGGCCGTCCCGTCGTAGTCGTAGCCTTCGATGTTGATCGTGCCTTGACTCAGCGAGTAGTTCAGCTGAGACGGCAAGCCGACCGCGATCGACAGGTTGCTCGAGACGGTAGAGATGTTGCTGCCCACCAAGGTGGCCCGCACGCGCACCGGCGTGGGCACGGTGCCCGAGTTGATGCGAACGATGACTTCGCCGTTCGAGTCGGTGACCTTGGACGCCGGGGCCGAAGAGCCATCCACAAGCAAGCCGCCCGCCAGGGTGGTGGGCTCGAACGAAACCTGCTGTTGGGGAACGCCGTTGCCGTTGGCGTCAACCACGCGGAACTTCACATTGGCGTTCTCGACGTAACCCGATCCTTTCAAGTAGATCGTGTCGGGCGTCGAGGAAACGAACGCGATCGACGAGACGGTGGGCTGGGTCAGGCTCAAGGACAGCGAGGCCGTCAACGAGGTCCCGGTGACCGACGCTTGGATGGCGTCCGTGCCCGCGAGGGCGCCGCAGCCGTTGTCCCGGTACGTGAACACAGCGCGCCCAGTCGAGGTCGTCACGGCAGCCGGCGTCAGGGTGGCCTTGCCTTGGGTGACGCAACTGGACGTCAGCACCACGTTCACCGGATTGCCCGCGGTGGCATTGCCCAGCACCACGGTCAGGCCCGTTTGGCCATAGGCCGACAAGGGGCTCGTGCCCAGGTCCGAGGTGAACGAAGTCAGCGTGACGTTGGTCGCCGTCAATTGGAAGCCCGTGCCCGCCGTGATTTCGGTGCCGGACACGGTGGTGCGCGCGGTCACGGTGTCGGCCCCGGTCGCGCTCGACGTGGCCGGCGACACCTGGACGGTGGCCACGCCGTTGGCGTCGGTCAGGGCGGAGGGCGCACTGAACTTGCCCAAACCCAGGGTGGTCGAGAACTCCACCACCTGGCCCGGCAAGGCGGTGCCTGCACGGTTCACCACTTTGACCGTGACCGTGGCCGGCGAAGCGACAGTCACGGTGGTCGACGACAGGGTGACGGTCATGCTGGCGATGGGCGTGCTGGAACCGCCGCCGCCCCCGCCTGACGGGGGGCTGCCGCCGCCAAGCACCGGGTCGCCCGCAGATCCACCGCCACCGCCGCAAGCGGCCAAGCTCAACGAGACCACCAACGCCGCGATCCGACGCACGACAACTGCATCCATCCAAGAAATCATCGTAAGCCTCTCAATCTCAGCGCAGCGCGGTGCGGTCGCTGATGACCTTGGGGGTCAAGAACACCAAAAGCTCGGTCTTGTTCTGGGTGCGCGATTTGTTGCGGAACAGCGCCCCCACGTAAGGAATGTCGCCCAGCACCGGCACCTTGGCGACGTTGTCGTTTTCGGAAACCGTGAAGATGCCGCCGATGACCACAGTGCCGCCGTTTTCGACCAGCACTTGGGTGCGAACGTGCTTGTTGTCGATGGCGTAGCCCTGTGGCGTCAAGATGCCGCGGCTGTCTTTGTTGACGTCCACGTCCAAGATCACGCTGCCTTCTGGCGTGATTTGGGGCGTCACTTCCAACTTCAGCACGGCCTTCTTGAACGACACCGACGTTGCACCGCTGCTGGTGGCCTGCTGGTAGGGGATTTCTTCGCCCTGCTCCACCAGCGCCTTGGTTTGGTCGGCCGTCACCACGCGCGGGCTCGAGACCACCTTGCCGCGGCCATCGGCTTCCAGCGCAGAAAGCTCCAAGTTCAAGAAGCGATTGGCCGTGGCACTGAACAGCGTGGCCGCGATCGTGGCCGGACTGACGCTGTTGACCGAGGCCGCCGGCAAGTTCAAGAAGGTCGTGTTGTTGAACTCCGAGCCCAGGGCTTGACCCGTTTGGTTCAAGGACGCCCCGTAGTTGTTGCCAAAGCTCAGGTAGTTGTTGCCGCTCAGGTTGTAGCCCGGCACGCCGCCTTGCAAACCACGCACGTCCGACGCCCCGAGCTTCACGCCCAAAGAGCGGCCGAAACGGTCGTCGGCCTCCACGATGCGCGCTTCGATCAGCACTTGGCGAACAGGAATGTCCACGCGCTGAAGCAGGGCCTGCACTTCTTCCAGCTTGGACGGGATGTCGGTGACGAACAGTTGGTTGGTGCGCTGCTCGAAGGCCACGTTGCCGCGCACGGACAGCACGCGCGTCGGCGCCGCCCCGCTGCCACCGCCAGCCGCTGCGCCGCCGCCACTGCCCATCAAGAGGCTGCTGATCTGCTCGGCCTTGGCGTAGTTCAGTTGGAAGGCCTGTGTTTTGACGGGCTCCAAAGAGGCCACGGCCGCGCGCGCTTCCAGGTCGGCCTTTTCCTTGGCCGCCAACTCTTCCTTGGGGGCAATCCACAGCACGTTGCCACTCTTGCGAAGGCCCAGGCCCTTGGCTTGCAAGATGATTTCCAGGGCCTGGTCCCAGGGCACGTCTTTGAGGCGCAAGGTGATGGAACCGCCCACGGTGTCGCTGGTCACGACGTTGAACTGCGTGAAATCGGCAATGACCTGCAACAGCGCCCGAACTTCGATGTTCTGGAAGTTGAAGGACACCTTCTCACCGTTGTAGCCCGGACCTTGCGTGAGCTTGTTGGGGTCGACGCGCAAAGGCCGAACTTCCAGCACGAACTGGTTGTCGCTTTGGTAGGCGCTGTGCTCCCAGTCGCCACGGGGCTCGACCGTCAGACGCACGCGGTCGCCCGACTGGCTGGCCGTCATCGAATGCACCGGCGTGCCGAAATCGGTCACGTCGAATCGCCGACGCAGATCGGCCGGCAAGCTCGACTTGAGGAAGTCCACCACCAAGAATCGGCCTTGTTGTTGGATGTCGACGCCCACTTGCGCATTGGGCAGGGCCACCACAACGCGACCCGAGCCATCGGCGCCGCGACGGAAATCGATGTCCCGCAGCGCTTGCGGCGCAGCGTTCTGGCTGGGGGCAAAGTGGACCGCCTCACCGGCACTGGCCAAGGTCCCCGCCTGCTCCAACACCAGCACGAGCGATTTGCCCTGCAATTCGGCTTTGTAGCCCGTGGCCTGGCGGAGGTTCAACACCAAGCGGGTGCGCTCACCCGACTGTGCCACCGCGGCCGAGCGCAGGTTGCCTTGGTTGATTTCGACCGCTTGGCGCCCCAGCCCGTTGGCGACGCCCGACAGGTCCAAGGCAATTCGGGGCGGGTTCTGAACCGTGAATCCCGTTGGCACGGCCGACAGCGCTTGGTCGAACTCGATCCGAACCACGTCAACGCCGGCTTGTTGAGAGGATTGAATTGCGCGGATGGCGTTTTGCGCCCAGGCCAATCCAGGAAGGGTCAAAGTCAACGCGGCGGTCAGCGCCCATCCAATTCGCTTCACAAAGCTCTCCTGCAATTTAGTCATCGCGCAGCCTCCTGGAGTTGCAGCGTGCTCACTCGCTCTACCCAATCGCCCGTGGAATCTTGAACCACTTCCCGCAAGGTGATTTCGGCCTCGTCGATCTTCAGGATGCGCCCGAAGTTCTGGCCGATGTAGTCACCGCGCTTCACGTAATACAGCAGTTGGTCCACCCGCAAGATGGCGTACCGGCCATCCTTGCGGGCCATGCTGCCCACCATGTCCATGCTGTCCAGCGGAAAGGCTTCGAGCGGTTCACGGCGACGGGCCAACTCTGCCGTCAGCAAGGAATTCGGTTGCACCGCATCTTGCTTCCCCGCAACGCTCAGCTTCTGCATGCTGAACGGCTCGACCGCCGCGATGGACTCGTACGCCTGCGGCACAAAGCGCTTCGGGGCCTCGATGGGTTTCACGGAAGGCTTGGCCGCTTTGCGCTCGGCATCGGCCCACCCTTGCAACTCATCCATGTCGGAGGCGCAGGCCGCCAATCCAACCAAGAGCAGGCACGGCAGCCAATTCAGTGAGGGCTTCATGACTTACCTCCCTTGTTGGCCTTTTCCTTTTCCTTGGCCTTCATGCGCTTTTGCTCATCGACTTCGGCCGCATCCAAGTAGCGGTAGGTTCGCGCCGTGGTTTCCAGGAACAAAAGACCCGGCTCTTTGGCGGTGGCCTGACCGATCTGCAGGTTGTGCAAGGTCACGATGCGCGAGAGGTTCGCCACATCGGCGGCAAAAGTGCCGAAATCGTGATACCGACCGTTGACGCGAATTGCGATGGGCTGCTCGGCGTAGTAATCCAAGACCACCTCGGAGCCCGGGCGAAAGTACTCGAACTGCAAACCACGGCCGATGCCCGCTTGGTTGATGTCGGACAGCAGCGCATCCATTTCGGCCTTGCTCGGCAGCTGCTTTTCCAACTGGATCACGTACTCCTCAACCTGCTTCTTCTGCTTCTCCAGTTCGGGGCGGTTGGCCGCCTGGGCCACTTTGGATGAAAAGTCAGCGCGCAAGGCGGGCTCTTTGGCCACCTCGGCATCCAGTTGAGCCTGCACGTCGGCCAGCACCAAGAACCACCCCAGCACGATGGCCGCGATGGCCACCGCCGCAAACGTGACGAGCTTGGGCAGCCACGGCCACTGGCCCGGCTCGTTCGGGTCTAAGCCTTTGAACTGCTCACCGGCTTGTTGCGCCCACTCTTGGACATTGAATCGTGACGTTTCTGCCATTTCAACCCTTCGCTGCCGGCGCGGCGCCCGGCTTCTTGGGATCGGCCTCCGGGGCCATGGACTTGACCTTCAAGCGGATCGAAAAATCGAAGAGGCGCTTGGCATCCTTGCCATTGGTGCTCACGTTGGCGAGCTTGATTTCGCCCAAACGCGGCTCGATCAGCCACTGGGAGTCGCGAGAGGCGGCACGCAAGAACTCCGAGACCCGCTCCTGCGTTTGCGCCAAACCCGTGACCTCCACCGACCGATCGCTCTGCTTCACGGCCGTGAGGTACACGCCCTCCGGCGCCAATCGCACCAATTCGTTCAGCATGCTGACCGGCAGGTTGCGCTCGCCTTGCAAAGCCTCCACGGCCTTTTGGCGACGAACCAAGTCCTCGATTTCCTGACGCAAAGACGCGATGCTCTTGATTTCGTCGTCGAGCTTGGCGTTCTCTCTCGTCAGGTAGTCGTTGCGCTGCTTCTGGTTGTCGATCTGCTGCTGCAGCAACAGCCACCCCAAGCCCAACACGCCCACGCCCAACAGCAGTGAAAGTGCGATGCCGGCGAAGAAGGCCTGCTTGCGTCGTTTGCGGCGCTCCTCGCGGTAGGGGAGCAGGTTGATCAAAATCATTCGAAGAACCTCCGCATGGCCAATCCGCAGGCCGTGAGGTAAGCCGCGGCTTCCCGCTGTAGGCGCCCTTCACGAACGCCGCCGCCCACGGCCATGTTTTCGAAGGGATTCACCACCGAGCACGTGAACCCTGTCAGGTCGGTCACGCGCTCTTTGAGCCCCAAAAGGGTTGCCGTGCCGCCCGCCAGCATCACGTAGTGCACTTTGTGGTGCGGGGTGCTGGTGAAAAAGTACTGGAGCGCACGACCGATCTCTTGCGAGAGGCTGTCGATGAAGGGCTCCAACACGGCCGTGCCGTAGTCCTCCGGCAATTCGCCGCTGAGCTTCTTCTGCTCGGCCTCCTCGAACGACAACCCGTACTGGCGGGCAATCAGTTGAGTGAGTTGGGCCCCGCCGAAGGCCTGGTCCCGCTCGTACAGCAACTCATCGTCGCGAAGCACCTTCAAACTGGTCGTCTCCGCGCCAATCTCGAACAAGGCCACCAAGGCGTCTTTGCCCTCGTTGGGCAGGGTGGCGATCAAGCGCGCCATCGCCATCCTCGCCGCGTGCGACTCGACGTCCAGCACCACCGGCTTGAGGCCCGCCGCCTCGGCCACCCCTTGGCGGTCTTGCACCTTGTCCTTGCGGGACGCCGCGATCAACACTTCCACGTCCCCCACGGACGTGGTGCTCGGACCGACCACGCAGTAATCGAGGCGAACTTCGTCGAGCGAAAACGGGATGTACTGGTTCGCTTCGGCCTCGACCTGCACGTCCATTTCGTCTTCCCGCAAACCCGCCGGCAGCATGATCCGCTTGGTGATCACGGCCGACGTCGGCATGCCGATGACGACGTTGCGTGTTTTGGTGCCACTGCGCGCGACGACGCGCCGCACGGCATCCACCACTTCATCGAATTTTTCGATGTTGCCGTCGGTGATCCAGCCTCGCTCAAAGGGCTCGGAGGCGAAACGTTCGACCACGTATTCGCCAGCCTTGTTTTGCGACAACTCCACCAACTTCACGCTGGTCGAACTGACGTCCAGCCCCAACATGGGCGGGTGCTTTCGCCCCATCAATCCGTCAAGAAACCCCATGTCATCCCCAAGGCCATCATGGCCAATGACTTAAGAACTTACTTGCATGCTAGCAGTAAAGCCCTTGTGGGCCTTCACTTTCCCGCCCGCCAACGGCAAGGAATCGTGCAGCCGTGGCAGGCCAACCGCAAGGTGTAACGAGGCGTTCAGGCCACACTCATGGTTTGCCTGGGATGGCAAACCCTGATTTCTATAATTTCTCGTTCGCTTTGGATTCCACATGAACGCACCCACGCCAGAAGATGCCCGTCCCCACCACACCCCGTTCGGCTGGTGGCGAGCCCTGGGCAAGGTGGCGCTGGGATTGGTGGCACTGGGCGTGGCCGGCTTGTTGGTGCTGGCGGTGGTCTTGGCCAGCGCTTACCCCAACTTGCCTGACGTCTCGGGGCTCACCGAGTACCGACCCAGGCAGCCCTTGCGGGTTTGGTCAGCGGAAGGGCAGTTGCTGGCCGAATTCGGGGAGGAACGCCGCCAGCACCTTGGCATCGATGAAATTCCCACCGTCATGCAAAACGCCGTGCTGGCGATCGAGGATTCGAGGTTTTACCAGCATGGTGGCGTGGACTATGTGGGCGTGCTCCGAGCCGGCCTGGCCAATCTGGCGGAATCCCGCAGTCAAGGCGCGTCGACCATCACCATGCAGGTCGCGAGGAACTTCTACCTCAGCTCCGAGAAAACCCTAACCCGCAAGATTTACGAGATTCTGCTGGCCCTCAAGATCGAAGCCGCCCTGCCCAAGCGGAAGATTCTCGAGGTTTACATGAACCAAATCTTTCTGGGGCACCGCGCCTACGGGTTTGCAGCCGCCAGCGAGGTCTACTTTGGCAAGCCCTTGAAGGACATCAGCATTGCCGAAGCGGCCATGCTCGCCGGATTACCCAAAGCGCCATCGGCCTACAACCCCATCACCAACCCGCGCCGAGCCCACATTCGTCAGCAGTACATCCTCGACCGGATGTTGGAGCACGGCTACATCACCGCAGAAGAACATGCCCAGGCCAAGAAAGAGGAACTGCACGTTCGTCGGGGCTTGGTGAGCACCGCAAGCGCCGATTACGCCGCAGAAGCCGCCCGACAACTAATCGTGTCGCGCTACGGCGACGAGGCCTACATCCGCGGCCTGCACGTCACCTTGTCCGTTCGTGCGGACGAGCAGCAAGTGGCCTACCGCGCATTGAGGCGCGGGCTCTTGGACTACGAACGCCGTCAGGTGTATCGCGGCCCAGAGGCCTACGTTGACTTGCCCGCCGACAACTCCGCGGTGGACGCTCGTGTGGCAGAGGCCCTGGCTGACCACCCCCCCAATGGCGAACTGGTCGCGGCAGTGGTGCTCAGCGCCTCGCCCCGGCAGGTGCAAGCGCTGCTCCAAAGCGGCGAGTCCGTGACCATCACTGGTGAGGGCCTGAATCCGGTCCGCTCGGGCTTGACGGATCGCGCCAACCCCAAGGTCCAAATCCGCCGTGGCAGCGTCGTGCGCCTGCTCGCCGACGCCAAAGGTGCCTGGACCATCACCCAAGTGCCCGAGGTCGAAGGCGCGTTGGTGGCCCTGGACCCCAACACGGGCGCAATTCGGGCGATGGTCGGTGGTTTCGACTTCAACAAGAACAAGTTCAACCACGTCACCCAAGCCTGGCGACAGCCCGGCTCCAGCTTCAAGCCCTTCATCTACTCGGCTGCTTTGGACCGCGGCTTTACGCCCGCCACCACTGTCAACGATGCGCCCTTGTTCTTCGACGCCGGCGTCACGGGCAGCCAGCCTTGGGAGCCCAAGAACTACGACGGAAAGTTCGAAGGGCCCATGAGCCTTCGCACGGCCTTGGCCAAGTCGAAGAACATGGTGTCCATCCGGGTGCTGCGCTCGGTGGGCGTGCACCCGGCCCAGGAATGGCTGACGCGGTTCGGCTTCGAAGCCGAGAAGCATCCGGCCTACCTGACCATGGCCCTGGGGGCCGGGTCGGTCACCCCCCTCCAGATGGCGGAGGGCTACGCCGTCTTCGCCAACGGCGGGCATTACCTGCCCTCCACGCTGATTCAACGCGTGGCCGACGACAAGGGGCGCGTGTTGTACCGCGCGGCCGAGCCCGGCCTGACCGAAGCCAATCGCACGCTCGACGAGCGCAATGCCTTCGTGATGTCGAGCCTGTTGCAGGAAGTGACTCGCAGCGGCACGGCCGCCAAGGCCCAAGCCACCTTGAAGCGACCTGACCTGTACGGAAAGACGGGCACCACGAACGATTCCATCGACGCTTGGTTCGCCGGCTACCAACCGAGCCTCGTGGCCGTGGTGTGGATTGGCTACGACCAGCCGAGAAAGCTGGGCAGCCGGGAAACCGGCGGCGGACTCGCCCTGCCCGTCTGGATCGACTTCATGCAGTTTGCGCTTCGCAACACCCCGGTGAGCCCCTACGAGCCGCCCGAGGGCGTGATCGTCGTCAATGGCGAGTACTACTTCGACGAGTACAGCGGCAAGGCGGGAGTCTCAGCCTTGACCGCCGACGACGACGCACAGGCCCCCAAGCCCGGCACCGAAGAAGAAAAGCGCGGAATCTTGGACCTGTTCAAGCGCTGAGCCGCAACGAGCGGCCCGCTTGAAGGCTGGCCTGCTCGTTGAACACGGCTTCGAACGGGGTCCCGGTCTTGGTGTCTCGCCAATCGCCCTCCCGCCACGCGAAGTGGAAGCCCCCGGCCTTGCTGGCGAGCCAGACCTCGTGCAGCGGCGGTTGGGTGTTCACCACCAACTTGCTGCGGTCCGGGAAACTCAGTTCCAACAGCCCGCCAGTGCGCTGGGCGTCGATGTCGATCACGTCGTCTTGCAACCACGCGTCCGCCTGGGCCTCGATCCGGCGCAGCAGGCTGTCGGTCAGTCGGTGGTATTCGAAGTCGGTCAACGAAGCCATGGCATCTCTACACTGGGCGGCATGAAAGCACAACGGGCGCGCAGTGTAGGAGCCATGGCATGGCAACGTGGGGTCGTCTGGGCGCTGGCCCTGATGGCATTGGGGGCCCTGTCGGGGTGCGGCCAAAAGGGGCCGCTGCGCTTGCCACCACCCAGCGCCTTCAGCGAAGCCCCTTCGCCCTAAGGCGACGCGTTAGAGGCGTCCCTCGGCGACGGCGTGGCAGGCCACGCGAATGCCTTGGAACTCGCTCAAGACCGGGCGCTCGGTCTTGCACCGTTCGTTGGCGTGCGGACAGCGCGGGTGGAAGCTGCAACCGCTCGGCGGGCTCAGGGGATTGGGCACCTCGCCTTGCACGGCCGCCCGCTGCCGCCCCGTGAGTTGGATGTCGGGAATCGCGTCCAACAGCATCCGTGTGTAGGGGTGTCGGGGCTGGGCAAACAAGCGCTTCTTGTCCGACAACTCCACCAAACGCCCGAGGTACATCACACCCACTTCGTCGGCCATGTGGTGAACCACGGCCAGGTTGTGGCTGATGAACAGGTAGGTCAGCCCGTTCTTCTGCTGCAGATCGCGCATCAAGTTCAGGACCTGCGCCTGCACCGACACATCGAGCGCACTGGTGGGCTCGTCGCACACCAAGAACTCTGGCGCCGTGGCGAGGGCCCGTGCGATCGAGATCCGTTGGCGTTGCCCGCCGCTGAACTGGTGCGGGAACTTGCTCGCATCCGCTGGGTTCAGGCCGACCTGCGACAGCAACTCCCCCACCCGCGCTTCGGCTTCGGCTGCGTTCACGACCAGCGCGTGCTCCCGCAGGGGTTCGGCCACGATGTCCCGCACCTTCCAGCGCGGATTGAGGCTGGCGTAGGGATCTTGAAAGATCATCTGCAGACGGCGCCGCAGCGCAGGCGCGTCGGCCGCAGCGAACCAATCGCGCGTGCTTCGCCCCTCGAAGCGAACGTCGCCACCGGAAGGGCGGTACAGGCCCACCAACAACCGGGCCACCGTGCTCTTGCCGCAGCCGCTTTCGCCCACCAAGGCCAAGGTTTGGCCACGCTGGATGTGGAAGCTGATGCCGTCGACCGCATGGACGAACTGCTTCGGCTTGCGCTCCAACACCCGGTTGAGCCAAGGCGCCGAGACGTCGAATCGCATTTGCAGGTCGTCGACCTGCACCAAGGGCGCGGCACTCATGCTTCCACCCCGCCCGCGTCATGCACCCAGCACGCTGCACGGGTGCTGCCCACGTCCATCAAGGCGGGCAATTCACGGCGACAACGCGGCCCCGCTTGGTCACAGCGCGGGTGAAACGCACAGCCCGCCGGCATGGCATTGAGCCGGGGCATGGCCCCATCGATCTGCTGAAGGCGTTCGCGGTCGCTGCTCATGGAAGGAATCGACCCCATCAGGCCAATGGTGTAGGGGTGCGCCGGGCAATGGATGACCTGTTGAACGGGACCCACTTCCACGACACGCCCGGCGTACATGACCGCAACGCGATCGCAGGTTTCGGCAATCACGCCCATGTCGTGCGTCACCAGCATCACGGCCGCCCCGTGCTCTCGGCACACCCTGCGCAGCAGGCCAATGATTTGCGCTTGGATGGACACGTCCAGCGCCGTGGTCGGCTCGTCGGCCACGATCAGCTTGGGCTCGGCCGCCAAGGCCAGGGCAATCACCACGCGTTGGCGCATGCCCCCGCTGAACTGGTGAGGGTACTGGTCGACGCGTGCTTCCGGCGCGGGAATGCCGGTTTGCCGCAGCAAGTCAATGGCACGTTCGCGGGCTTCCCGCTCGTTCAGCGGAAGGTGGGCCCGAATCGTCTCAACCAGTTGCTGCCCGACGGTGAACAGTGGGTTCAATGACGTCAGCGGGTCTTGGAAGATGGCCCCGATCTTTCGCCCACGCAGCCGACGCATGCCATCGGCGGGCAACTGGTCGATGCGCTGGCCTTCGAACCAAATCTCACCCGAAGCAACGCGGCCGGGCGGCTCCAGCAATCCGATCAGCGCCGCCCCCGTGAGCGACTTGCCCGCCCCCGACTCGCCCACGACCCCAAGGATTTCGCCCGGTGCGATGTCGAAGGACACCCGGTCCAGGGCCTTCAACACGCCATGCCGCGTGGGGAATTCAACGCAAAGATCGCGCACCGACAGCAGCGGGGCGCTGGATTTCGAGTGATTCATGGACACCGTTTTCAACGCAAGCGCGGGTTCAGCGCGTCGCGCAACCAATCGCCCAGCAGGTTCACCGACAGCGAGATGACCACCAGCATGAGCCCCGGGAACAGCGTGATCCACCACTGCCCAGCGAACAAGAACTCATTCCCGATCCGGATCAAGGTTCCGAGGGACGGATTGGTCGGGGGCACGCCCACGCCCAAGAAGCTCAAGGTCGCTTCGGTGATGATGGCCGAGGCCACTTGGATGGTGGCCAACACCAGCACCGGCCCGAGCACGTTGGGCAGCACGTGGCGGCGCATGATGCGCAGCGAAGGCACGCCCACCACCCGCGCGGCTTGCACGTACTCTTTGTTGCGTTCCACCAAGGTCGAGCCACGCACGGTGCGGGCGTACTGCACCCAGCCGCTCAACGCGATGGCCAGGATCAGCACGCCATACGCCAGCGAGTCGCTCGCGTTCGGGAACAAGGCGCGCCCCACACCATTGATCAACAAGGCCACCAAGATCGCTGGGAACGACAGCATGACGTCGCACACGCGCATCAGCACGGCGTCCAGGCGCCCCCCGAAAAAGCCCGCGACCAAGCCCAAGCTGATGCCGATGGCCATCGACAAGGCCACGGCCCCCAGGCCCACCAGCAGCGACACGCGGGCCCCATAAAAAAGGGCCGACAGGATGTCGCGCCCGTACCCATCGGTTCCGAGCAGGTAGGTCGCCCGCCCCTCAGGCATCCATGCCGGCGGCAATTGGGCATCCATCAGGTTCAGGCTGGCCAAGTCCTGGGGGTTGTGCGGCACGACCCAGGGCGCCAGCACCGCGCCCAGCACGCACACCAGCAGCACCACGGCCGCCACCACCGCCACCGGCGAGCGGCGGAAGGAATACATCACATCGCCGGCCCAAAAGCGCTGCCACGCGCTGGGCTCTTGCGCCACAGAGGTCATCACACCGTCCAATTCAATGACCCGACGCCCGACCGTCCACGCGCAAACGCGGGTCCACGGCCACGTACAGCAGGTCGACCAACAGGTTGATGGTCACGAAGATCAAGGAAATCAGGCACAGGTAGGCGGCCATCACCGGGATGTCGGCGTACTGCACCGCTTGGATGAACAACAGGCCCATGCCCGGCCACTGGAACACGGTCTCGGTGATGATCGCGAAAGCGATGAGCGAGCCGAGTTGCAAGCCCGTGATCGTGATGACAGGCACCAAGGTGTTGCGAAGGGCATGCGAGAAGTGCACCACCCGCTCGGGCAAGCCACGCGCGCGGGCGAACTTGATGTAGTCGGTGCGCAGCACCTCCAGCATCTCGGACCGAACCAAGCGCAGGATGAGTGCGAGTTGGAACAGCGACAAGGTGATGGCGGGCAAGATGAGGTAACGCGCGCTCTCCCAACTGTGCAAGCCCGTGCTCCAGAACCCCAGTTGCAGCACCTCACCGCGGCCGTTGCTCGGCAACCATTGCAGGTTCACGGCGAACACCATGATCAGCAGGATGCCGATCAAGAAGGTGGGCAAGGACACCCCCACCAGGGAAACGGCCATGGCCAACTGGGCCAGGGGTTTGCCGCGACGCAAGGCCGTGTAGACCCCCAAGGGGATGCCCACCATCACCGCGAAGCAGGCCGCTGCCAAGGCCAACTCCATCGTGGCCGGAAACGACTCGGCGATGAGCGTAGACACCTTGCGGCCCTGCTTCAACGACAGGCCGAAGTCGCCTTGCACCGCATTGGCCACGAATGCGGCGAACTGAACCGGAACGCTGCGATCCAAGCCCAGGTCGCGCCGGAGCGCATCGCGCTGCTCGGGCGTGGCGTCCTGCCCCAGCATGTTGGACACCGGATCGCCCACGAACTGGAACAGCGAAAAGGCAATCAGCGCCACCGCGCCCATCACCAAAAGCGCCTGCATCATGCGGCGCATCACAAACACCCACATATCGACCCGATCTCGCGCCGGCAAAGCTGCGCATCATCACGGCCCCGCCTCGGCATCGCAAGCGGAAACGCCCTAGGTCGAAAGGTTATCCGCGCATAAAAAAGGCCACCCGAGGGTGGCCTTGGCTTGGACGCAGGAACGCGTCAGAAGCGGTGGCGCAGGCCCACCATGTAGCCCGTGCGCGAACGGCTGCCGTTGGCAAACGTCGTGGGGCTGCTGGCGGCGATGCCGATCTTGTCGTACTCGACGTAGGTGTCGGTGCGCTTGGACAGCGCGTACTGACCCACGATCGAGTACATGTTGGCCTTGCTCTCGCGGGTGGTGCTGCGGTGCGACTGCTTCAACTGGTAGTACTGGGCGCCCAGGTTGAATTGGGGCGTCAGCTGGTAGGTGAAGCCGAACGAGGTCAGGTCGCGATCCTTCACGTCGAAGGCGATGGCCGACAGGATCTGGTTCGCCGGGGTGGCCGGGCTGACCAGGGCCGTCGAGTAGGCCACGATCAGGGTCGGGTTGAAGCCCGCGTCGAACTTGTTCTTGCCGTAGGCCGCGTTGACGTACAGCGGACCGGAGGCGTACGAGCCGCCGAACACGGTGCCCTTGACTTGCTTGCCCGCCGGGTCCTTGGAGTTGATCATGCCCGCGCCCAGGGCGAAGCTGCCCAGCTGGTAGCGCGCCATGCCGCCGATGGTGCGGTCGCCCGTGGCTTCACCGGCGCTGGCTTGCGCTTCGGCCGTCAGGTCGCCCACGGTGATGGCGTACTTCACCATGTTGCTCTGGCGGTTGCCCACGGCCACGCCCAGCTCGGGCTTGAACTGCTCGATGTAGGGCGAGTACTTGTAGGCAGCGAAGGTGCTCGTGGTCAGGTCGAACAGCACGTTGTACTGACGACCCAAGGTCACGCGACCCACCGGGGTGGTCAGGCCCACCCAAGCTTGGCGCCAGAAGTCGCTCGAGGAACTGGCGGCGCCCGTGTCGGACATCAGGCGGTGCTCCAGGTTCACCAGCGCGCGCCAGCCGTCGCCCATGTCTTCGTTCACGTTGATGCCGAGGCGGCTTTGCGACATGCCACCCGGGGCCAGGGACTTGATCGAGCCTCCGGTCGTGCCGGCGGCCACGGTCGACTCCACGCGATAAGCCGCGTCGATCACGCCGTAAATCGTGACGCTCGACTGGGCCAAAGCGGCCGAACTGGCCAGGGCCAGGGCAGAAACAGTGAAAAGACGCTTCATGCTCATGAGGGATGTCTCCGGTTGAGATGCAATAGATTCTCGCCAAGCCCCAAGTCGCCCAACCGCGCTGTTGCACACATCCAACATCTCTGCAAAGGGGCCGCCCATGAAAAAGGCCGCCCGAAGGCGGCCTGACCCTGAACCGTCGTCCGACGATCAGAAGTTGTGGCGGACCCCAAACTCGTAGCCGCGCGACTTGCCACCGGCGGTGGGCAGGGAGGCGCCCGCAGCGCCGGCCAGCGCGAAGGTGGACGTGCCCTTGTTGTCGATGCTGCCGAAGGTGGTGTACAGCGTGGTGCGCTTGGACAGGCTGTAGTCGTAGCCCACCGCCAGCAGGTTGGCTTCGCGGTTGCTGGCCCCGGTGGCGCGACCATAGGACGCCAGCACCTTGCCCGATCCCACCTTGACCGTGGCGCCCAAGTTGGTCACCTTCAGGGAGGCAGTACCCTGCTTGTACTGGCTGTAGCTGCTCAGCAGTTGGAAATCGCCGAAGTCGTAGCTGGCGCCCAGGGCCGACAGCTTCAACTTGTTCAGGGCACCGAATTGGCCGTAAGCCGCCGACAGGTGCAGTTGCTTGGTCTTGTAGCCCGCTCGACCCACGGTGCTCTTGCCCGAGGTGGTGGTGTTGCCTTCGCCGGCCGTCACTTCCACGTTGCCGTAGAAGTCGCCCAGCTTGGGCAGGTAATACGCCACCTGGTTGTCCATGCGGTTGCGGTCCAGGAAGATGATCCGGTTGATGCCAGACATCGCGTTGCCGCCGAACACGTCGAACTCGTCGATCAGGGTGCGGGTCGCGGCCTTTTGGCGGCCCAGGCGCACTTCGCCGAAGTCACCGCTGAGGCTGACCGTCGAGCGGCGCTGCCAGAAGGCTGCGTCGGCCGAGCCGGTGTCGGGCGCCAGACCGGCTTCGATGTGGAAGCTCGCCTTCAGGCCACCGCCGATGTCTTCCACGCCGCGGAAACCGAGGCGGCTGGCCGCGCGGCCTTCGTTCACCAACTGCTTGACCGAGTTGGCGCCCTTGAGGTCGCGGGCGGCCACGTCGATCACGCCGAACACCGTCACCGACGACTGGGCCATTGCACCCACCGAACCCAGCAGCGCTGCAAGCGCCACGACCGTCTTTTTCATGATTGGAGTACTCCTGAAGATGGCGGCGCCCCCGACCATCGAGGGCATCGCGTTGGGTTGAATCATCCGAGTTCTGTCGTGACGCGTTGATGACAAAGCCGCATGAGGGCATTCGTTGTCATCGCGCAACGGGCGTGGCTTTCTAAACTGGCCCCATGGACTCGATGCGAACCCCCTCAGCCGCCGACCGCTGGGTGACCCAACTGGACCGCACTTTGCGCGCGTGGGCCGCGGTGCCCCAAGCGCAACGCGCCCGGCCGGCGGCTGCTCCGACCCGGCCGCTGACCTCGGAGGAGCGCCGCCTGTCGGTGGCGCTGATGCGCGTGAACCATGTGGGCGAGGTGTGCGCGCAGGCCCTGTACGCAGCGCAATCGCTGACCACCCGCGACCCCACCTTGCGGACCGAGCTGACCCGGGCAGCGCAAGAAGAGGAAGACCATCTCGCCTGGACCGCAGCCCGTTTGGCAGAGCTCGACGGCCGGCCCAGCTGGCTGAACCCCCTTTGGTGGGGCGGCGCCTTCGGCCTGGGCCTGACCGCCGGCCTGGCCGGCGATGCCTGGAGCCTGGGCTTCGTGGTGGAGACCGAGCGCCAGGTAGAAGCCCACCTGGCCGAGCACTTGACCCGGCTGCCGGAGGCCGACGCGCCGTCTCGGGCCATCGTGCAGCAGATGGAGCAGGACGAAGCCGCCCACGCCGCGTGGGCCGAAGCCCGCGGTGCGCGCGCCCTGCCCTCGCCCATTCCGACCCTGATGCGGTGCGCGGCCAAGGTCATGACGACCACGGCCCACCGCCTTTGATCAGGGCGCTTCGACGACCTCGACGCTGTGCGTGATGGTGGCCGTGTGCGCCAGGATCGCCGTGGCCGAGCAGTACTTTTCGTGGGAGAGGGCGACCGCCCGCTCCACCGCCGCCGCCGGCAAGGCCCGCCCGGTCACCTGGAAGGCCAAGTGAATCTGGGTGAAGACCTTCGGGTCGGTTGAGGCGCGCTCGGCCTTGACCTCGACGCTGCAGCCCAGCACCTGGTGGCGCCCGCGCTGCAAGATCAGCACCACGTCGTAGGCGGTGCAGCCGCCTGCCCCAACGAGCATCATCTCCATCGGCCTGGGCGCCAAGTTGCGACCGCCGCCTTCGGGGGCGCCGTCCATGTTGACCAAGTGGCCACTGCCAGTGGCGGCGTGGAAGCTCATGCCGCCGGGGCCGCTCCAGGTGATCGTGCAGTTCATGGCAGCATGGTAGTTCCGCCTTCCCGAATGCCCCGATGCCGCGCGCCAAGCCCCCTGCCAAGCCCCAGCTGACCCTAGACACCGACAGCTACCTGCAGCGCATCCTGCGTGCCCGGGTGTACGACGTGGCCCAGGTCACGCCCCTGACGCCCGCGCGACAGTTGACCAAGCGACTCGGCAACAAGGTCTTGCTCAAGCGCGAAGACCAGCAACCCGTGTTCAGCTTCAAGTTGCGGGGGGCTTACAACCGCATGGCCCAACTGAGCACGGAGCAACTGGCGCGCGGTGTGATCTGCGCCTCGGCCGGCAACCACGCCCAAGGCGTGGCGCTGTCGGCGCGCAAACTGGGCTGCACGGCGCGCATCGTCATGCCGGTGACCACGCCCCGGGTCAAGATCGAGGCCGTGCTGGCCCTGGGCGGCGACGTCGTCCTGCATGGCGACTCGTTCAGCGACGCGCAGGTCGAGGCCTTTCGCCTGCGCGATGCCGAAGACCTGACCTACATCCACCCCTTTGACGATCCCGACGTGATTGCCGGCCAAGGCACCGTGGGCCTGGAGTTGCTGCAGCAGCACAACGGGCCCTTGGACGCGGTGTTCGTGGCCGTGGGCGGCGGCGGGCTCATCGCGGGCGTTGCCGCCTGCATCAAGGCGATCCGGCCGGAGGTCAAGGTCATCGGCGTGCAAACCACCGACTCCGACGCCATGGCCCAGAGCTGCGAAGCCGGCAAGGTCGTGACCCTGGCCGAGGTGGGCCTGTTCAGCGACGGCACGGCCGTCAAGCGCGCCGGCGATGAAACCTTCCGCGTGGCCCACGCGCTGGTGGACGGCTGGATCCGCGTCGACACCGACGCCGTGTGCGCCGCGATCAAGGACATCTTCGAGGACACCCGCTCCATCGTCGAGCCCGCGGGCGCACTGGGTGTGGCTGCCATCAAGCAACACGTGGCCGCCACCGGCTGCAAAGGGCAAACCTTCGCCGCCATCACCTGCGGCGCCAACATGAACTTCGACCGCTTGCGCTTCGTGGCCGAGCGAGCGGAGGTCGGTGAGCAGCGCGAGGCACTGTTCGCCGTGACCTTGCCGGAAGCCCGCGGCAGCCTCAAGCGCTTTTGCCAGCTGCTCGGCACGCGCAGCCTCACCGAATTCAATTACCGCCTGAGCGACGCCGACCAAGCGCACCTTTTCGTGGGCATCGCCATGAGCAAGCGCGGCGAGGCCGGCAAGATCGCCCAGGGCTTCACGCGGCATGGCTTCCCCTGCCTCGATCTGACAGGCGACGAGCTCGCCAAATTGCACTTGCGGCATTTGGTCGGTGGGCGCTCGGGCCTGGCTGGTGACGAACGCTTGGTGCGCTTCCAGTTCCCCGAGCGTCCGGGTGCGCTGATGCGCTTCCTGGACGCGATGCACCCGGGCTGGAACATCAGCCTCTTTCACTACCGCAACCAGGGCGCCGACTACGGGCGCGTGCTCATGGGCATCCAGGTGCCGGACCGCGACATGCCCGCATTCCGGCGCTTCCTGCAGGGCTTGGGCTACCCTTACCAGGACGAGAGCGCCAACGCGGCGTACCACCTCTTCCTGCGCTGATGGCCCTGCACGAGTCCCTGATCACCCCCACCGCCAATCCCGAGCTCGAACAACAACTTCGCGCCCAATTGGTGCGGCGCGTGCCGCCTGCGGGCGGCTTTGGGCAACTGACCGAGGTGGCGGTGCGGCTGGGGCTGGTGCAGCGCAGTGCCACCCCGCGCTTTCGCGATCCGAGTCTGATCCTGTTTGCCGCCGACCACGGACTGGCGGTGGACGGCGTGGGGCAAACCTGGCGCTGCCCCACCTCGGAGCGCGCGATGCTGGCCCTGCAGTCGCGCCTGTCCAGCGCCATGCTGGCCCGCCTGCACGGGCTGCAGTTGCAGGTGGTGGATTGCGGCATGGCCGACGACCTGCCCTACCACCCCAAGCTCTGGGTTCGCAAGGTGGCCCATGGCAGCCGCAACGCCCGCATGGGCCCGGCGATGTCCAAAGAGCAGATGCAGTCGGCGCTGCGGGTCGGCATGGAACTGGCAGAAGCCCACCCCGGCAACGCCATGGCCCTGGCCGCGATTGGCCAAGGGGCCACCGAGGTCGGCGCCTTGCTGCTGTCGCGGCTCGAGGCCCTGCCCCTGGAGCGCCTGCTCCATCCCTACACCGACCCCGGCGTCCATCAGGCGCTGAACCTGGCCCTGTCGCGCCACCCGGTGGGCATGGACCCCTTGGACGCCCTGGCCACGCTCGGCGGTCACGACATCGCCGTGATGGTGGGCGCCATGATGGTTGCGGCCAGCAAGCAGCACCTGGTGCTGGTGGACGGCATGGCCGCCTGCGCCGCCTTGCGGGTGGCGGCCAGCCTGGCGCCGCCCGTCACCGATTACGTGCTGTTTTGCCGCAGCAGCGACGACCCGGGCTTGGACGCGGCGCTGGCCAGCTTTCGCGCCGGCGCCCTGCTGGAACTGGGCATGAACACCTTGGACGGCAACGGCGCCTGCTTGGCCTGGCCCTTGGTGCGCAGCGCCGCGGCGCTGCTGGCCGACGGCTACGACCTGCCGGGTTCGCGCCCCTGAGCCCGCCCCCGTTCAGCGGGTGGTGGCGTCCTGGCGCAAGGCCCGTCGCGGGCCGGATTCGTCGGCGTCGCGCGCCGCTTCGGGGCCGCTTGCACCGGGCATGGGGGGCATCGGCGGCATGGCCACGCCTTGCAAGGGGGCGGCCGGCAAGTTAGGCGCCACCACCACCGCCGCCGGTGCGGTCGGGGCCACCTGGGCCGTCAACGAGGCCGGCGGTGGCAGGCTGCCCGTGGCCGCCTCGGGCGCCCCTTGCAGGGTCAGGCGGACGCGCGCCACGCCGTCGCGCCCCAGTTCAGCACCCCGCGACGACACCGCGATCAATTGGTTTTGCCCGTCCACCCACTGGCCAACGCGCACCGCGCGGGGCGGCCCGCCGTCGACCGACAGCAGGGCCACGCCCTGCTCGCGTTGCTGGGCGTCGCCTCGTGGGGCGGCCACGCCCACCAAGTTGTAGCGGGTGTCGGTCGGCAAGGTGTCCGCGGCGGCCGGGGCTGCGCCCATGAGGCGCTGGTAGGCCTCCGGTGCGGTGGGCAGCTCGGGGCCACCGGCCGTGGCCAAGGGCGCCGGGCTGGCGGCCGAGCCTGGCCACAGGCGCAAGCCGTAGGCCGTGGCCGACGCCCCCACCAGGAGCCATGTGCTGAGAGTCAGGAGACGTTGCCACATGGGCGCGGATTATCATGGTCCGACCCCCGCTCGATGGGCCGACGCCGGCCCTTTTCCCATGCGCAGATTCCCCAAGACGGGCCGCCAACGCGGCTTCACGCTGATCGAATTGTTGGTGGTGTTGGTCATCATTGGCCTGCTGGCGGCCCTGGTGGTGCCCAATGTCTTGAGCCGGGCCGACGACGCCCGCGTCACTTCGGCACGCAGCGACATCCAATCGCTGATGAACGCGCTCAAGCTCTACAAGCTGGACAACTTCCGCTACCCGTCGGCCGATCAAGGCCTGGACGCGCTGCTGCGCAAGCCCACCACGGGCAGCATCCCCGCCAACTGGCGGCCGTACGTCGAAAAGCAGTTCAAGGATCCCTGGGGCAATCCGTACCAGTACGCCGTTCCCGGCCGTGCGGGCGAGGTCGAGGTGTTCAGCTTCGGCGCCGATGGCAAGCCAGGTGGCGAAGGCTTGGATGCCGACATCGGCTCTTGGCAGCCTTGATCTGCTGACCCGGTGCCCCGCAGCCGCGGCTTCACCCTGATCGAACTGATGGTGGTGCTGGCCCTGGTGGCCGTCGCCACCGCCAGCGTGGCCCTGGCCATGCGCAGTTCCGACCGCGACCAGTTGGAGCGCGAGGCCGAGCGCTTGGGCACCCTGCTCGACGCCGCGCGGGCCGAGGCCCGCACCCAGTCGGTGCCGGCCCGTTGGCGCCTGGTGCCCGACCCTGCCGGGGGCTCGCGCTTCGCGTTCGAAGGCCTGCCGGGCCGCACGCCCTGGCCCAGCCAGTGGTTGGGCCCCGAGGCCCCCACGGTCACCCTTGAGCCTGCCGCAGCGGCGGTAGTGCTGGGACCTGAGCCCCTGATCCCTGCCCAAACCCTGCGCCTGCGCCTGAACGAGGCCGAGGTACGCCTGGGCACCGACGGCTTGGGACCCTTTTCGTTGCAACGCGAGGCGCCCGCGCCATGAAGCCGCCGCGCGGCTTCACGCTCATCGAGGTCTTGGTGGCGCTGAGCATCGTCGCCATCACCCTGGCGGCCGGCATGAAGGCCGCCCACACCCTGGTGGGCAACGCCGAACGATTGCAGGCGGTGAGTGCCGCGCAGTGGTGCGGCGAAAACCAATTGGTGGAACTCAAGCTGACCAAGCAGTTCCCGGGTGTGGGCGACAGCGCCTTCGGCTGCGAGCAGCTCGGGCTGAGCTTCCAAGGTCGCTTGGAGGTGCGCGCCACGCCCAACCCCAGCTTCCGGCGCGTTGACGCGGTCGTGGGCACGCCCGAGGCCCCGCGCATGGTCGTCATCTCCACCGTGATGGGGCGCTACTGACATGGCCCCCAAGGTGCGCGGCTTCACCCTGGTGGAGGTGCTGGTGGCCATCGTGCTGCTGGCCCTGCTAACCGGCATGGCCTGGCGCGGCATCGACGGCCTGCTGCGCGCGCGCGAGGCCGGCGAGGCCAGCGTGGCCCGCAGCAGCCGCCTGCAGACCGTGGTGGCGCAATGGGAGCGCGACCTGGGCGAACTGCAGGACAGCCAGATCGTCCCCGCCCTCGATTTCGACGGCCGGGCGCTGCGCTTCACGCGCCGCGCGGCCGACGGCCTGCAGGTGGTGGTGTGGTGGGTGGAAGACGGCCGACTGTGGCGCTGGGCGTCGGCGCCCGCAAGCGCCCAGCCGGCTTTGATCGCCGCCTACCGGCGCTCGCAGCAAACCAGCACCTTGGCACCGCAGGCGCTGGCCGCCCTGTCGGGCGTCAGCGGCTGGCAGCTCGCGTACTTCCGGCTGAACGCCTGGACCAACGCCATGTCCAGCGCCGACCTGGACGCCACGACCGTCAAGCCGCCGGAAGGCTCGGCCTCGGTGCCGGCCAGTGGCGCCTCGTCGCCCGGCAACGACGCGCGGGCCAGCTTGCCCTCCGGCATCCGCCTGCGCCTGGAGTTCGGCGAGGGCAGCGGCTTTGGCGGCCCCTTGCTGCACCAAACCCTCATCCCGGGCGGCACATGAGGCCCGCCCCCCTGCCCCCACGCGGCGCGGCCTTGCTGACGGCGCTCTTGGTCGTCACCCTGGTGGCGACGCTGGCCGCCGCCATGGTCTGGCAGCAAACCCGTGCCATCAACACCGAAGCCGCCGACCGCGCGCGCAGCCAGGCCACCTGGGTGCTGCAAGGCGCGCTGGACTGGGCGCGCTTGATCCTGCGCGAAGACGCCCGGGCCAACCAGCGCGAGCCCGTGGACCACTTGGGCGAGGTCTGGGCCGTGCCCCTGGCCGAGGCGCGCCTGTCCACCTTTCTGGCAGCCGAACAAGGCGCAGCCGCCGCGGCGGACGATGGCGGGCCGGAGGCCTTCCTGTCGGGTGCCATCGTTGACGCGCAGGCCCGCTACAACCTGTCCAACCTGTTGCGCAACCGCGAGATCGACCCCTTGGAGCAACGCAGCTTGCTGCGCCTGTGCGCCAACGCCGGCGTGGACAGTGGCAGCGCCACCCGTTTGGTGCAGCAGCTTCGCGCCGCCAGCCAATCGCAAACCGACAACGAGAACGCCGACGTGCCCCTGCGGCCGCGCAGCGTCGCGCAACTGCGCTGGCTGGGGCTGGACGCCACCAGCGTGCGGCGCTTGGAGCCTTGGCTCATCGTGCTGCCCACGCCCACACCGGTCAACGTGAACACGGCCCCGCGCGAGGTCATCGCCGCCGTCATCGACGGGCTCGACCTGACCGCCGCCGACCGCATCGTGCAGGCCCGGCGGAACAAGCCGTTCCGCAACCTCGAGGAGCTCAAGCCCCTGCTGCCCGAAGGCACGGTGCTCAACAACGACCGCCTGGCCGTCAGCAGCAGCCACTTCATCGTCAGTGGCCGTCTGCGACTGGACGAGCGCGTGGTCGAGCAGCGCTCCCTGGTGCGCCGCCGCGGCCTCGAGGTCGACCTGGTGTGGCGCGAGCGGGTGGCCACGGTCGACCCGGCGACGCCGAGTCCGGCGCGCTGAACCGCGCCCGACCGAGCATGCGCGAATGCCGCCAGCCCCCCCCTGAAAGCCCCAGTCCGCGGCGCCTCGGCCGCCCTGGGCCGCTGCCTAGAATCGCCCGCCCCCTGATGCGGCGCCGGTCCAGGCGCTCTGAATCGCGCCCTTCATGCCCACGCTGATCCTGCCCCTGCCCGACGGTCCGCCTGCCGAGGCCTGGCCTTGGTTCCTGGTCGACGACACCGGTCACGTGCTCCGCCACGGGGACGATGCGCCGGCCCAGCTGCCGCCCGCCGATCGATTGGTGCTGGTGGCATCGCCCCACGCGGTGACCTGGTTGCGCACCACGCTGCCGGCGGTGGCGCCCAAGCGCTGGCGCACGGCCCTGCCGGGCCTGCTGGAAGAACAGCTGCTGGACGACCCCGACACCTTGTTGCTGGCCCTGCCCACCGGCGCGTCCGCGGGCAGCGAGACCTGGGTGGCCTGTGCCGCCCTGGCCCCGCTGCAAGCCGCGGTGAACGCCTTGGAGGGCGCGCAGCGCCGGGTGGACGCCATCGCCCCCTCGGCCTGGCCCACCGCCACCGACGCGCCGCCTCAGGGCCACGGGGTGGTGCGCGACGGCCAGACCCAGGTGCTGTGGCGCGACGCCAGCGGGGTGAGCGTGCTGCCCTTGGCCGGCGGTTTCGCCCGCGCCCGGCTGGGCGCCCAAGTGGCCGCGGCGCAGTGGACGGCCGAACCCGCGGCCGTGGCCGCGGTCGAGCAATGGCTGGGCCACCCGGTGAGCGTTCGTCCGCGCCCCGAGTGGCTGACCCAGGCCTTGGACGCCCCATGGGACCTGCGCCAAGGCGACTTGGCCCCGCGTTTGCGTGGCGTGCAAGTGCTCCAGCACTGGGGCCACCGCCTGATGCAACCCGCCTGGCGCCCGCTGCGTTGGGGCGTGCTCGCCCTGGTGGCCGTGCAACTGGTCGGCCTGAACGCCTTGGCGTGGCAGCAGCACCGGCAAGAGCAGGCCCGCCGGCAGGCCGCGCAGGCCGTGATGACCCAGGCCTTCCCCGGCGTGCCTGGCGGTGAGGTGGCACGACTGGGGCCCACCCTGGGCGCGCTTCGGGCCGCCGCCGGCGTGGCCGGGGCCGACGACCTCGAACCCCTGCTGGCCGCCGCCGCCCGCCATTGGCCCCAGGGCCTGGGGCCCGTGCAGGCCCTGGATTTCGAAGCCGGCCGGCTGACCTTGGCCGCGCCCGACTGGCGCGACGACCTGACCCCAGCCTTCGGCCAGGCCTTGGCCGCCGACGGCATCCAACTGCAGCAAGACGGCAGCCGCTTGGTCCTCCAAGCCGCGGGAGGCCTGCGATGAGTGCGACCTGGCAAGCACAGTGGGCGCGGATGTCACCGCGCGAGCGCGCGATGGTGGCGCTGGCCGCGGTGGCCGTGGGCCTGACGCTGTTGGTCGTGCTGGGCGTGCGCCCGGCCTGGAACCAACTGCAGAAAGGGCCGGCGCGCCTGCAACAACTCGACACCGAGTTGCAGGCCGTCCAGCGCGCGGCGCTGGAGGCCCAGGCCCTGCGCCAAGTCGCCCCCGTGCCCGCGGCCCAAGCCCAGGCGGCGTTGCAGGCGGCCACCGCCACCCTCGGCGCCCAAGCACAGCTGACCGTCCAAGGTGAGCGCGCCACCGTGCAGTTCCAAGAGGTGCCCGCCGAGGCCTTGATCCATTGGCTGGGCGAGGCGCGCCGCGCCGCGCGGGCCCGCCCGGTGCAGGCGCAGTTGCAGCGCGGCGCCAGCGGCAACCACTACAGCGGCACCGTGGTGCTGGCCTGGAGCGCCCAGCCGTGAGCCGCTGGGCCCGCGTCGCCCCAGGGTTGGCGGTCGGCCTGGGCGCCACCCTGGCGGCGGTCTGGCAAGCCCCAGCGCGTTGGCTGGCCGATGCCGTGGCCCAAGGCACCGAACAGCGCCTGCTCTTGGCCGACAGCGAGGGCAGCGTGTGGAACGGGTCGGCCCAGCTGGTGCTGACGGCCGGCACCGGCAGCCGCGACGCCAGCCGCTTGCCCGGTCGCTTGCACTGGACCTGGGCGTGGCAGCAGGGCGGCGCCGTGCTGCGCCTGCGCCTGGATTGCTGCAGCACCGAGCCGCTCTCGCTGCGGGTGCAGCCCGGCTGGGGCCGCTGGGCCTTGGCGCTCGACGCGGCGCCCGCCCCCTTGGTGCGCCTGCCTGCCGCCTGGCTCACGGGCCTGGGCACGCCCTTCAACACCCTGCAGCCGGGTGGCGAGATGTGGCTGCGCAGCCCCGAGGGCCTGCGCGCCGAGCGCCGGGACGCGGCTTGGACCCTGCAAGGGGGCTTGCAGCTGGAGCTGCGCCAACTCAGCACCCGGCTGGCCACCGTGAACCCCTTGGGCCAGTACCAACTGGACCTGCGCGCCCCTGGCCAATTGCAACTGCGCAGCCTGGCCGGCTCGGCCTTGCAACTGCAGGCCGAAGGCCAGCTGGTTCCGCGCTTGCAACTGCGCGGCGAGGCCAGCGCCGCCCCCGGCTTCGAAGCCGCGCTCGACAACCTTCTCAACATCGTGGGACGCCGCCAAGGCGCACGATCGCTGATCACCATCGGCTGACCCCCGAAAGACGACCCCATGACGATCCACTTTGCCCCCACTCCTTTGCGCGCCGCCGCGCTGGCCGTGCTGATGAGCGCCAGCGCCGTGGGCATGCCGGCCCTGGCCCAAGGCAACCGTCCGGCGGGCGTTCGGGCCGACACGCAGGTGACGCTGAACTTCGTCAACGCCGAGATCGACGCCGTCACCCGGGCCATGGCCGCCATGCAGGGCAAAACCATCGTGGTGGACCCGCGGGTCAAGGGCCAGATCACGCTCTACAGCGACCAACCCCTGCGCCCGGCCGAGGCCTACGCGCAGTACCTGTCGGCCCTGCGCGGCCTGGGCTTCGCGGTGATCGACGCCGCCGGCCTGCTGAAGGTGGTGCCCGAATCCGAGGCCAAGGTGCAGGCCACGGGCGTCTTGCTCGACGGCCAGCGCGTCAAGGGCGACCTGATCCTGACGCAGGTGTTTTCGCTCAAGCACGAGAACGCCAACAACCTGGTGGCCGTGCTGCGTCCGCTGGTCAACGTCAACAACACCATCAACGCCAACCCGGGCAACAACTCGCTGGTCATCACCGACTACGCCGACAACCTGGCCCGCATCGCCAAGATCATCGCGGCGCTGGACACCCCGGCCGCGACCGACATTGAAGTGGTGCCGCTGCAGCACACCGTGGCCAGCGACCTGGCCGCCCTGGTGCAGAAGCTGGGCGACGGCGCCGCCGCGGCCCCCGGCGCGGCGGCCGGCGTGGGCGGCGGCAGCAGCGTGCTGGCCGACCCGCGCGGCAACGCCCTGATCTTGCGCGCGGCGAACCCGGCGCGCCTGCTGGCCCTCAAGGCCCTGGTCTTGAAGCTGGACCAGCCCAGCGCCGACGCGAGCAGTCCGATCCGCGTGGTGCACCTGAAGAATGCCGATGCCACCAAGCTGGCCCAGGTCCTGCGTGCGGCGTTCAGCTCGAACGGTGGCGGCGCCAGCACGGGGAGCAGCGGCAGCAACCCCCTGTCCAGCACCGCCAACAACCTGCCCGCCGTGTCCACGAACCCGCAAAACGGGGCGGGCAACGTGGCCGGTCTGTCGGCCAGCACGCCGGTGGCGGCGTCGGCCAACCCATCCACCGGCGGCTTTGTGCAAGCCGACCCGGCGACCAACTCGCTGATCATCACCGCGCCCGAGCCCCTCTACCGCCAGATGCGCGTCGTCATCGACCAACTCGACGGCCGCCGTGCCCAGGTGTTCGTCGAGGCCATGATCGTGAAGCTGGACACGAGCAAGAGCGCGCAGTTCGGCGTGCAGTGGCAGAACCTGTTCGGCAACAAGGGCGACAGCACCATCACCGGCGCCGGCACCAACTTCGGCACGGGCACCAGCAACATCGTCAACGCCACGGGCGCCATCGCCAACGGCCTGGACGGCATCACCACCGCCGTCGCCCAAGGCGGCGCCCCCGCGGGCTTGAACCTGGGCGTGCTGAAGAAATTCGGCCAGTACTACACCCTGGGCGCGCTGGCCAACTTCCTGGAGCAGGAGGGCGGCGGCAACATCCTGTCGATGCCGACCTTGGTGGCGCTGGACAACGAAGAGGCGCAGATCCTCGTCGGCCAGAACGTGCCTTTCCTGACCGGCAGCTACGCGCAAAGCAGCGGCACGGGCAACACGGTGAACCCGTTCCAAACGGTGGAGCGCAAGGACGTCGGCCTGATCCTCAAGGTCAAGTCGCAGATCGGCGAGGGCGGCACGGTGCGCATGGTGGTCACGCAAGAGCTGTCCAGCATCGGCTCGCAGTCGGCCCAGGGGCCGATCACCAACAAGACCTCGGTGCAGACCACCGTCAGCGTCGACAACAACGACCTGCTGGTGCTGGGCGGCCTGATGCAGGACGAGTACAGCGACGGCAACAGCGGCGTGCCCGGCCTGTCCAAGATCCCGCTGCTGGGCAACCTGTTCAAGGGCGAGAACCGCAAACGCACCAAGAGCAACCTGATGATCTTCTTGCGCCCCATCGTCATGCGCGGGTCCGACGACGCCAACGCCCTGACCCTGGACCGCTACCAACAGATCCGCGCCGTGCAGGGCGAGGTGCAGCCGGCCTCGTCGATCGTGCTGCCCAACACGGGCGCGCCCCTCATCCCCCAGCGCCCCGCTGGCAAGGCCGACTGACCCGGGCCACGGCATGCGCTACCCGCTCCCCTACGCCTTCGCCAAGGCCCAGCACCTGTTGCTGGAGGTCGGCGCCGACGAGTCGGTGCTGTGGGCCGCCCCCGACTGCGCCTGGTCGGCCCTGGCCGAGGTGCAGCGCCGCCACCCGGTGGACCGCGTCGAGGCCCAAGATGCCGCGGGCCTGCAAGCCCGCATCCAGGCCGCTTACGCCGGTGGCGAGGGCAGTGCCGCACTGGTGGTCGGCGAGGTGGAGTCGGCCGTCGACCTGTCGCGCTTGCTGCAAGACCTGCCGGCCGTGGAGGACTTGCTGGAGGCCGCCAACGACGCCCCCATCATCCGCATGCTCAACGCGCTGCTGACGCAGGCCGCCAAAGACGGCGCGAGCGACATCCACATCGAGCCCTACGAGCGCAGCAGCGCCGTGCGCTTCCGGGTGGACGGCTCGCTGCGCGAGGTGGTGCAGCCCAACCGGGCGCTGCACGCCGCGCTCATCAGCCGGCTGAAGATCATGGCCGAGCTGGACATTGCCGAAAAGCGCCTGCCGCAGGACGGCCGCATCAGCCTGCGCATCGGCGGGCGCGCCATCGACGTGCGCGTTTCCACCCTGCCCAGCGCCCACGGCGAGCGCGCCGTGCTGCGCCTGCTGGACAAAAGCGACGCCAAGTTCAACCTCAGCTCGCTGGGCATGGCCGACCGCCTGCTGCACGACTTCACCCGCCTGGTGGCGCAACCGCACGGCATCGTGTTGGTCACCGGCCCCACCGGCTCGGGCAAGACGACGACCCTGTACGCCGCACTGCAGACCATCGACACCGCCACGAGCAACGTGCTCACCGTCGAAGACCCGATCGAGTACGAGTTGGCCGGCATCGGTCAAACGCAGGTCAACAGCAAGATCGACCTGACCTTCGCCAAGGCCCTGCGCGCCATCCTGCGCCAAGACCCCGACACCATCATGATCGGCGAGATCCGCGACTTCGAAACCGCGCAGATCGCCATCCAAGCCTCGCTCACCGGCCACCTGGTGCTGGCCACCTTGCACACCAACGACGCCCCCAGCGCGGTCACGCGCCTGGCGGACATGGGCGTGGAGCCCTTCTTGCTCTCCAGCTCGGTGCTGGGCGTGCTGGCCCAGCGCCTGGTGCGCAAGCTGTGTGGCAGCTGCAAGCGCCAAGACGGCGACGGGCGCTGGCACCCGGTGGGCTGCCCAGACTGCAGCCACACCGGCTACAAGGGCCGCACCGGCCTGTACGAACTGCTGGTGGCCGACGACCGCATCCGCCAGCTGATCCACGAACGCGCCCCCGAAAGCGCGCTGTGGGAGGCGGCGCGGGAGCAAGGCCTGCGCAGCATGCGCGAGGACGGCGAGCGCTTGGTGCGCGACGGCATCACCTCGCAAGAGGAAGTGCTGCGCGCCACGCGCGACTGACGCCAAGGCCCCCCGCCATGCCCGCTTACAAGTACGAGGCCCTGGACGCCGCCGGCCGCAGCCAAAGCGGCCTGCTCGAGGCCGACACCCCACGCGCCGCGCGCGCCCAATTGCGCGATCGCGGGCTGGCCCCGCTGAGCGTGGCCCCGGTCGCCACCCCGTCGGCCAAAGCAGGGTTCTCGCTGCAGCCCCGTGCCTTTGACAGCGCCAGCCTGGCCGTGTGGACGCGCCAGCTCGCCGGCCTGGTGGGCAGCGGCTTGCCCCTGGAGCGGGCGCTGACGGCCCTGACCGACGAGGCCGAGACCCCGCGCCAGCGCGACCTCCTGGCCAGCCTGCGCGCCGAGGTCAACGCCGGCGCCAGCTTCGCCCGTGCCATGGCCACGGCCCCGCGCGAATTCGACGAGGTTTACCGCGGCGTGGTGGCCGCCGGCGAGGCCTCCGGCGCGCTCGGCCTGGTGCTCGAGCGCCTGGCCGACGACCTGGAAGAACGCCAGGCCCTGCGCAACAAGGTCATGGGGGC
This sequence comes from Inhella crocodyli, assembly GCF_004004565.1. Taxonomy (GTDB): domain Bacteria; phylum Pseudomonadota; class Gammaproteobacteria; order Burkholderiales; family Burkholderiaceae_C; genus Inhella; species Inhella crocodyli. The sequence continues at coordinate 371,475 of NZ_SACM01000002.1, read as the reverse complement.
CATGGCCTACCCGGCCTTCATCTGCATCGTGGCCGTGCTCATCGTGGGCTTCCTGGTCACCTACGTCGTGCCGCAAGTCGCCCAGGCCTTCACCAGCACCCGCCAGCAGTTGCCCGCGCTCACCGTGGCCATCGTGGGCCTGTCCGGCTTCGTGCGGCAATGGGGCTGGCTGATGGCTTTGGGCCTGGTCGCGGCGGGCGGGGGGCTGGCCTTGGCCCTGCGCGAGCCGGGCTTTCGCCTGCGCTTCGACGCCGGCTGGCTGCGCCTGCCCCTGATCGGGCGCCTGGCCCGGGGCTACAACGCCGCGCGCTTCGCCGCCACCCTGGGCATGCTCGCGGCGGCCGGGGTGCCCATCCTGAAGGCCCTGCAGGCGGCGGCCGAGACCCTGTCCAACCACGCCATGCGCGCCGACGCGCTCGACGCCCTGGTGCAGGTGCGCGAGGGCGCCCCCCTGGGAGCCGCACTGGCCGCCAAGAAGCGTTTCCCCGGCCTGCTGGCCATGTTCGCCCGCTTGGGCGAGCAAACCGGCCAGCTGCCCGCCATGCTGGAGCGGGCGGGCAAGCAACTGTCCAGCGAGGTGCAGCGGCGGGCCATGGCCGCCGCGACCATCCTGGAGCCCTTGCTGATCGTGGCCATGGGCCTGGTCGTGCTGGCCATCGTCATGGCCGTGCTGCAACCCATCATCCAGTTGCAGAACTTCGCGCGCTGACCCCTTGAAGGCGGAAAAGCCGCCCCTATACTTCGGTCACTAGCACTCGCCGCGGGTGAGTGCTAACAGCTCGGCGCCCGGCCTTTGGCCCCGCGGTGCCCCGTTTTTTCCCAAAGGAGAACCCATGAAGCTGCGTCCCCTGCACGATCGCGTGATCGTCAAGCGCCTCGAGAACGAAACCAAGACCGCCTCCGGCATCGTCATCCCCGACAACGCCGCCGAGAAGCCCGACCAGGGCGAAGTCCTGGCCGTGGGCCCGGGCAAGCGCAACGACAAGGGCGAGCAAATCGCCCTGAACGTCAAAGTGGGCGACCGCGTGCTGTTCGGCAAGTACAGCGGCCAGACCGTCAAGGTCGATGGCGACGAACTGCTGGTGATGAAAGAGGACGACCTCTTCGCCGTGGTTGAGAAGTAATCAGCCCCACTGAACTGAATTCGGAGATACACACATGGCAGCAAAAGACGTGATCTTTGGCGGCGAGGCCCGTGCCCGCATGGTCGAAGGCGTGAACATCTTGGCCAACGCGGTCAAGGTGACCCTGGGCCCCAAGGGCCGCAACGTGGTGCTGGAGCGCTCGTTCGGCGCCCCCACGGTGACCAAGGACGGCGTGTCGGTCGCCAAGGAAATCGAGCTGAAAGACAAGCTCCAGAACATGGGCGCCCAGATGGTCAAGGAAGTCGCTTCCAAGACCAGCGACAACGCCGGTGACGGCACCACCACCGCCACCGTGCTGGCCCAAGCCATCGTGCGCGAAGGCATGAAGTACGTGGCCGCCGGCATGAATCCGATGGACCTGAAGCGCGGCATCGACAAGGCCGTGTCGGCCCTGGTTGCCGAGCTGAAGAAGGCCTCGAAGGCCACCACCACCAGCAAGGAAATCGCCCAAGTCGGTTCGATCTCGGCCAACAGCGACGAGTCGATCGGCACCATCATCGCCAACGCGATGGACAAGGTCGGCAAGGAAGGCGTGATCACCGTTGAAGACGGCAAGAGCCTGGACAACGAGCTGGACGTCGTCGAAGGCATGCAGTTCGACCGCGGCTACCTGTCGCCCTACTTCATCAACCAGCCGGAAAAGCAAGTCGCCCTGCTGGACAACCCCTTCGTGCTGCTGCACGACAAGAAGATCAGCAACATCCGCGACCTGCTGCCGGTGCTGGAGCAAGTGGCCAAGGCCGGCCGCCCGCTGCTGATCATTGCCGAAGAAGTCGACGGTGAAGCCCTGGCCACGCTGGTGGTCAACACCATCCGCGGCATCCTGAAGGTCGTGGCCGTCAAGGCCCCGGGCTTCGGCGACCGCCGCAAGGCCATGCTGGAAGACATCGCCATCCTGACGGGCGGCAAGGTCATCGCCGAAGAAGTCGGCCTGACCCTGGAGAAGGTCACCCTGGCCGACCTGGGCCAAGCCAAGCGCATCGAAGTCGCCAAGGAAAACACCACCATCATCGATGGCGCCGGTGCCGCGGCCGACATCGAAGCCCGCGTCAAGCAGATCCGCATCCAGATCGAAGAAGCCACCAGCGACTACGACCGCGAGAAGCTGCAAGAGCGCGTGGCCAAGCTGGCCGGCGGTGTCGCCGTCATCAAGGTCGGTGCGGCCACCGAAGTCGAGATGAAGGAAAAGAAGGCCCGCGTGGAAGACGCGCTGCACGCCACCCGTGCGGCCGTGGAAGAAGGCATCGTCGCCGGTGGTGGCGTGGCCCTGCTGCGCGCCAAGCAAGCCGCTGGCGAGATCAAGGGCGACAACGCCGACCAAGACGCCGGCATCAAGCTGGTCTTGAAGGCCATCGAAGCCCCGCTGCGCGAGATCGTGGCCAACGCCGGTGGCGAGCCGAGCGTGGTCGTCAATGCCGTGCTGAACGGCAAGGGCAACTACGGCTTCAACGCCGCCAACGACACCTACGGCGACATGATCGAGATGGGCATCTTGGACCCCACCAAGGTCACCCGCACCGCGCTGCAAAACGCCGCCTCCGTCGCCAGCTTGATGCTGACGACCGAGTGCATGGTGGCCGAGGCCCCGAAGGACGAAACCCCGATGCCCGCCCCCGGCGGCATGGGCGGCATGGGCGGCATGGACATGTAAGAAGCCGGCGCCACGGATGTGGCGCCCTTCTTGGCGTGTTCCGCCTGGCAAGGCCCCTTCGGGGGCCTTTTTCTTTGGTGAGTGAGAAATAGTGCCGCTACGGCCGCGACCTTTCGCCCCGAGGCGTGGGGGGCGCGTGCATGACAGCCACTCGGCCCCATGTTCTGATTCGACCATGGCCATCAATGCAACCCTCCAGGCCCTGCTGGAAGTCGTCGCCGCCGACGTGCCGCGGCTGGCGCGGCTCCTGGTCGACCACATCGGCGCGGCGGTGCAACAGTCCCGCCACGTCGCCCTGCGCGACGCCTGGACGCGCCGGCGCAAGCGCTTCCAGATGGAGTTCGAGACCAGCCTGAGCCCTCGCCTGGCCCAAGCCCGCCAAGGGCAGGACCCCTTCCGCCGCCGCATCGTCAGCCTGGACCAGCTCAGCTTGGTGGACGAGCACCAAGCCCTGCAGGACGTGGGCGTGAACCACGCCGCCAAGGTCTGCCAGGAAGCCTTCAGCACCGAGCTGTTCCAGCTCAACAACTTCTTCTCCGCACTGGAAGGCATGCAGCATGGCCGCGAGCCCAATTGGCTGCGCCCCGCCCTCTTCGCGCAGGCCATGGCCGAGGCCCTGGCCGGGCACGATCTGACGGCCGAGCAGCACTACCAGCTGATGCAAGTGGCCAGCCCCTGCCTGGCCAGCGCCCTGGCGCCGCTGTACCAATCGCTGATCGCCACCCTGCGCGAGCACAAGGTGGCCCAACTGGTCAGCACCAGCGCCCCCGGACGCCAACAGCCCAACAACCTGGCCGCCCTGCAAGAGCGCGTCGAGTCGGGCCCCGCCCGCAGCGCGGAGGTCACGGTGCTGCCCGGCATGCGCAGCCAGGGCCTGCTGCACCAGCTCTACCAACGCGTCCTGGCCGATCCGGGCTTGAGCCAACCGGTGAAAACCGAGCTGTCCAAGCTGCAACTGGCCATGGAACGCCTGAGCCTGGTCGACCCCACGCTGCTGCGCGACCAGACCCACCCGGCCTGGCGCCTGATCAACGCCGTGGCCGCCTACGGCTCGACCTTCGCCAGCGTCGACGACCCGCGCCTGATCGACTTCTTGAATTTTCTTGGCCAGCAGACGGCGGCGCTGATCAACGCCCCGGCCCCCAGCGTCCAACAGTTCGACGGCCTGCGTCGCCTGATCGACGCCTTCATCGCCCGCCAGGTGCGCGCGGTGCAGGCGCAGCCTTCGGCCGCCGAACTGGCGAAGATGGCCCGCGAACGCCAGCGCCCGACCTGGACGCAACTCGTGCACGACCAGCTCGAAGCCCAGCTGGTCGACGTGCCCATCAGCAGCAGCCTGCGCCGCTTCCTGACCGGGGCCTGGGTCGATGCCATCGTGCACAGCATGGTGCTTGAGGGCGAGGACGCCCCCAAGGTGCAGGCCCAGATCCAGCTCGTCGACGAGCTGATCGACAGCCTCATGCCCTTGCCGGACGAGGCCTCGCGCGACGCCTTGCGCAAGCGACTGCCCGACCTGATCCGGCGCCTCGAAGCCGGCATGGAGAACGTGAACCTCAACCCGTCGCAGCGCAGCGCGGTGTTCTCCGAACTCATGACCCTGCACGGCCGCGTGCTCAGCGGCAAGGGCCTGGGCGTGCCCAGCCTCAACCCGAGCGCCAGCCCCGATTCGCAGCAGGATTCCCGCCACGATTCGCGGGCCGACTCGCGCAGCTCGCGCTTGGACGCCGAGTCCACCCTGCAAGGCCTGCTGGCCGAGCGGCACAGCGAGTTCGGCTCGGTCTGGGCCAGTGCCGACGTCGACCGCTCCATGCTGCCGACCCAACCGCAGGGCCTGCAAGCCGGCGAGCAAGCGCGCGCCGACCAGCTGTGGATCGACAGTCTGCAAATCGGCCATTGGCTGCACTTGATGGCGCACGGCCAATGGCGCACCTCGCAGCTGGCCTGGATCAGCGAAGATGGCGAGTTCTACCTGTTCGTGGGCCAAGACGAAGCCGATCGCCAGTCGATCACGCGGGGCGCTTTGCGCCAGCTGTACCGCAGCGGCTTGGCCATCAACCTCGAACAGGAAGGCGTGGTCGAACGCGCCATCCATGCCCTGATGCACGATTTGGGATGAACCTCCGCCGTTGGGCCGCTGGTGCCCTGCTCGGCCTGGTGCTGAGCCTCGGCGCCACGGCCCAAACCCCGCCCCGACCTGGGGTGGGCTTGGTGCTGTCCGGTGGCGGCGCCCGCGGCCTGGCGCACATCGGGGTCTTGCGCGTGCTGGAGCGCGAACGCATCCCTGTCGTCGCCGTGGCGGGCACGTCCATGGGGGCCATCGTGGGCGGGCTGTACGCCTCGGGGGTGAGCCCCGAGGAGCTGCAGCGTGAACTGCAAAGCCTGGACTGGGCCGAGGTATTCGCCAACCGCGTCGACCGTCCTCACCTGAGCCAGCGGCGCAAGGAAGAGGACTACGCCTTCTCGGGCGCCGTGGAGTTGGGCCTGCGCGACGGAGAACTTCGCGCCCCCCAGGGCACCGTTTCCACGCGGGTTCTGGAGGTATTGCTGCGGCGGCTGACCTTTCCCGTGCGGCACATCGCCCGCTTCGAGGGACTGCCCATCCCCTTCCGTGCGGTGGCCACGGACATGGAAACCGGCGAGCCCCTGGTGCTGCAAGAGGGCGACCTCGCCCAGGCCATGCGCGCCAGCATGAGCGTGCCTGGCGTTTTCGCCCCCATCGAGTGGGACGACCGGCTGCTGGGCGATGGCGGCCTGGTGAACAACCTGCCCGTGGACGTGGTGCGGGCCATGGGCGCGCGGCAGGTGATCGCCGTCAACGTCGGGACCCCACTGGCGCCGCGCAAGAGCCTGAACTCCCTGGTCGGCTTGACGGCCCAGATGGTCAACATCTTGACCGAGCAAAACGTCAAGCGCAGCCTGGCCAGCTTGTGGGACGACGACCTGCTGGTCACGCCCGATCTGGCCGCATACGGCTCGGGCGACTTCACCAAGGCGGCCGACATCATCCGGGCCGGCGAACAGGCGGCCGAAGCCTTGGTGCCGCGCTTGCGGGCCTTTTCGGTGTCGGCCGAGGCCTATGCCACTTGGCGCGCGCAGCGCCAAACCATGAACCTGCCACCGCCTCGCGTGGTGGCCGTGCGTTTCGAGGGCAGCGAGCGCACGCAGCCCGAGCGCTACGTGCCGGTGTTGGACTCGCGCGTGGGCGACCCCTTCGACAGCGACAAGGCCGTGCGCGACACGCGGCTGCTGGCCGCCAGCGGCGACTACGCCCGCGTGGACTTCCGCCTCGAACCCACGCCCGTGGGCGATACCCTGGTCTTCGAGCTCGACGACAAGCCTTGGGGACCCAACTACTTCCGCATCGGCCTGGACCTGTCCACCGACGGCACGGGCAACAGCCATTTCAACCTGCGCATCAGCCACAACCGCCATTGGCTGAACCTGCTCGGTGGCGAATGGCGCAACCAGCTGACCCTGGGGCGCAACCCCCGCCTGTTCACCGAGCTGTACCAACCCCTGTCCGAGCAGGTGGGCACGCGCGGCGACTGGTTCGTGGCCGGCTGGCTCGAAGGGCTGGGGCGCCCCACCAGCCTGTACGACGCGCAAGGGCAAGAAACGGCGCAACTGCAACGCCGCAGCGTCACCGCCGGCCTGGACCTCGGCCAGCCCTACGGCCGGCGGGGCGAGCTGCGCCTGGGCTTCTGGCACCAAACCTGGCGCTGGCACGAACGCCTCAGCCGCGTGGCACTCGACCCGAGCGATTTGATGCGCACCCAGCGCATCCAGGGCTTGAGAGCGACGGCCCGCTGGGACCTCCTCGACGATGCCAACTTCCCCCGCAACGGCTGGCGCACGGCCTTCACGGCCCTGACGGGCTCGCAACGCGGGACCGAGCGGCGCGTGGAGCGCTGGGAAATGGAAGCCGGGCGGGCCGACAGCTGGGGCGTCGACACCCTGAGCACCAGCTTGCGCCTGGCCGCATCGCGCCAAGGGCGCGAGCAACTGGGCGGGGTCTACACCTTGGGCGGCTTCCACCAGTTGTCGGGCCTGGAGCCCGACCAACTCGGCGGCAACGCCCTGATGCTGGGCCGTGCCGTTTGGTACCGGCGACTCACCGATGCGCCCGTGTTCACACGGGGATGGTTCGTCGGGGCCTCGCTGGAAGCGGGCAACACCTGGCCAGACGCGCGCGACCTGCGGCCCAGCCATTTGCGCTGGGCGGGCAGCCTCTTTGTGGGGGCCGACACCGGCCTGGGCCCGCTGTACCTCGCGCTGGGGTCGGCGCGCGGCGGCAGCACCGCGGTTTACCTGTTCATCGGTCGGCCGTAGGGGCCGCGTCGTCGGATTCGGCTTCAGATTCGGATTCGGATTCGGGGCCGTGTTCGACCTCGTCCCGCGGTGACACCCATTCCTGCAACTGCCGCGCCGCGTCGGCCACGCCCTGGTTCTTCAAGGCCGAAAACAGCGACACGCCGATGTCGCTCTGCTCGGTCAGCACGTAGCTGGCCAGCAGCTCCTGCGTCTCGCGCAAGATGGCCGCCTGCTCCTTGCGGTTGAGCTTGTCGGCCTTGGTCAGCAGCACCAAGAGGCTGATCTCGCCCGCGTAGATGCGCTCGGCCATGAAGTCGATCAGCTGGCGGTCCAGGTCGGTCAGGCCGTGGCGGCTGTCCACCATCTGCACCACGCCGCGCAGGGGCTCGCGCTGCTGCAGGTAGTCGGCCATCACCTTTTGCCAGCGCTGCTTGGCGTCGCGGTTGACCGCGGCGTAGCCGTAGCCCGGCAAGTCGGCCCACAACTGGTTGGGGGCGTCCTTGGGGCCGACGTGGAACAGGTTGATGTGCTGGGTGCGTCCGGGGGTCTTGGACGCGAAGGCCAAGCGCTTGGTTTGCGCCAGGGTGTTGATCGCCGTGCTTTTGCCGGCGTTCGAGCGGCCGACGAAGGCCACCTCCGGCAAACCGGTCTCGGGCAGCTGGTGCAACTGCGCGGCCGTGGTGAAAAAGCGCGCGGTGTGGGCCCAGCCCAGCACCTCTTTGTCCGTCGGGGTGGGGGTGAGGGGCTCGGTCATAGAGGGCGGCATTGTAAGATTCGCCGCCTTTGGGGCCTGAACCGGCCCCGTTCAAGACGCTCCCTTGCCAAGAAAGCGCCCCCGCACCATGAAGCTGCGCCTCCTCGCCCTTGCTCTGTTCGCCGCCAGCGCCGTCCAGGCCAACGAGCCGCCCAAGGCCCCGGCCAAGCCCGATTTGGCCAAGGGCCAGGCCATCTCGACCCAGGTGTGCGCGGCCTGCCACACGGCCGATGGCACCCGCGGCAGCCCGGCCAACCCGATCCTGGCCGGCCAGCACCCCGAGTACCTGGTCAAGCAACTGCAAGAGTTCAAGAGCGGCAAGCGCAAGAACGCCGTGATGGCCGGCTTCGCGGGCACCCTGAGCGACGACGACATGCGCAACGTCGCCGCTTTCTACGCCAGCAAGACCGCCAAGCCGGGCACGGCCAAGAACAAGGCCACCGTCGAGCTGGGCCAAAAGATCTACCGCGGCGGCATCATGGCCAAGGGCGTGCCCGCCTGCGCGGCCTGCCACGGCCCCACGGGCAGCGGCTTGCCGGCGCAGTACCCCCGCCTGGGCGGTCAGCATGCCGACTACGTCGAAGCCCAAATGCTGGCCTTCCGCAGCGGTGCGCGCGCCAACAACGCCCAGATGACGGGCGTGGCCGCCAACATGAACGACGCCGAAATCAAGGCCGTCTCCGACTACATCGCGGGCTTGCGCTGAGTCAAACCCTGATCACCTGAAAGCCGGTGCCTCGCACCGGCTTTTTTTACGCCCGGACAATCGGCCCGATGACGTCTTCTCGCTCCTCCCGCGTTGGCCAAGAAGTGCTGGAGCTTCTGGCGTCGATGCGCTTTGCCATCTCGCTGCTCGCCCTGATTTGCATCGCCTCCGTGATCGGCACGGTGGTGCAACAACGCCAGCCCCTGAACAACTACATCAACCAGTTCGGTCCGTTTTGGGCCGATCTGTTTGGCCAGCTGGACCTGTTCACCGTCTACAGCGCGCCCTGGTTCTTGCTGATCTTGGCCTTCTTGGTCGTGTCGACCTCGCTGTGCGTGGCCCGCAACACGCCCAAGATCCTGCGCGACCTGCGCGACGCCAAGCTGCATCTGCGCCCTGCCAGCCTGCAGGCCTACCCGCACAAGGCCCAGGCCGACTGGGCGCACGCCCCGGCCGACACCCAAGCCGCCGTGCTGGCGCGCCTGCAAGCCGAAGGGTGGTCGCCGAAGCTCGACGCCCGCGCCGACGGCACCCTGATCGCGGCGCGCAAAGGCGGGGCGCACAAGCTGGGCTACATCGCAGCCCACGGCGCCATCGTGCTCATTTGCTTGGGCGGGCTGCTCGATGGCGACCTGGTCGTGCGGGCCCTGGCCGCGGTGCAGGGCAAGACCCTGTACACCGGCACGGGCAACACGGTGAAGAACGTCGAGCCCCACCGCCTGGACGAGCGCAACCCCAGCTACCGGGCCAACCTGTTCGTGCCCGAGGGCGAGCGCGTGGGCGTGGCCTTGCTCAACATGCCCGGTGGCGTGCTGCTGCAGCAGTTGCCCTTCGAGTTGGAGCTCAAGCGCTTCATCGTCGAGTACTACGACACTGGCATGCCCAAGCTCTTCGCCAGCGAGGTGGTGCTGCGCGATGCCCAAGGCGAGCACCCGGCACGCATCGAGGTCAACAAGCCCTTCATCCACGACGGCGTGGCCATCTACCAAAGCAGCTTCGAAGACGGGGGCTCCCCCGTTCAGGTGAAGCTGGAGCCCTGGGTGGGTCGCACGGCCACGGTGCTGGACGGACGCGTCGGACAGAACCTCCCCCTCCCCGGCACCGGCTACACCCTGGAGCCCGCCGACCTGCGGGTCATCAACGTGGAAGACCTGGGGCAAGCCTCGGCGGCGGGGGCGGCCAGCAGTCCGCCCAAGTCCTTCGGGCAGCACCTGGGCTCGGGCGCCAAGGCCCCCGGCGACAAGACCCTGCGCAACATCGGCCCCAGCCTGACCTACCGCCTGCGCGACGGCGCCGGCCAGGCCATCGAATTCCAGAACTACATGGTGCCCGCCGAGTTGGACGGCACCCGCGTCTTCTTGGCCGGCGTGCGCGAAACGGCGCAGGCCGAGTTCCGCTACTTGCGCCTGCCGGCCGACGAAAACGACAGCCTGGCCGGCTGGTTGCGCCTGCGCCGCGCGCTGAACGACCCCGACCTGCGCCAGCGCGCCGCCGCGGCCGTGGCCGCCGAAGCCTCGCCCCGGGACGACCTGCGCCCGCAGTTGCAGGCCACGGCCGAGCTCGTGCTGGCGGTGTTCGCCGGCGCGCAGCCCGTGGGCGATGCCAAAGGCGGCCTGGCGGCGCTGGGCGCCCACGTCGAGCAGCGCGTGCCCGCAGCCGAGCGCGAATCCATGGCCAACGTGCTGTTGCGCCTGCTCAACGGCGGCCTGCTGCACCTTGACCAACTCGCCCGCGCCCAAGACGGCGTCGCCATCCCGCCCGCCAGCGAGGCCCGCCAGCGCTTCATGGCCCAGGCGGTGCTGTCCCTGTCGGACAGTGCCTTCTACCCCGTGCCCTGGATGGTCACCTTGGAAGGCTTCGAGAAGCGCCACGCCAGCGTGTTCCAGGTGGCGCGCGCGCCTGGCCAAAAGCTGGTGTACTTGGGCGCTGTCTTCCTCATGATCGGCGTGTTCGCGATGCTCTACGTGCGCGAGCGCCGGCTGTGGCTGTGGCTGGCGCCCTCGGCCACCGGCACCCAGCTCACGCTGGCCCTGTCCAGCTCCCGCCCTGGCAGCGAACTCGACTCCGAGTTCGCCCGACTGCAAACCCATGTGATGCAAGCCCCATGACCACGACCGCCATCCCCCTGCCCACCGCCGCGGCCCCGCGCCGCTCGGTCTTCGATTGGGTCTTTGCCGCCTTGGTGCTGCTGGGCACCGGCTATGCGTTTTGGCGCTACCACGGCTCCATGGACGCCTACGAGCAAGGCGTGCTGCTGGGCTCGGCACCGGCGCTGATCGCCCTTGGTTGGTTCTGGGCGCCCTTGCGCACGCTCAGCGTCGTCGTCGGCGCCGCGGCCCTGCTCGCCATCGGCCTGTACAGCGGTCACCGCGACGCCTTTGGCGCCGACCTGGCGGTGGCCGACCAGCTGTTCCTGTTGAAATACGGTCTGGCCAGCCAAAGCGCCATCTTGTGGATGGCTTTTTTGGTGTTCCTGTCGACCGGCTTTTACTGGCTCGGGATGCTGACCAAGAGCGACAGCATGGAGGCCATTGGCAGCCGTTTGGCCTGGGCCGCCGTGGGCATGGCCCTGATCGGCACCCTGGTGCGCTGGTTCGAAAGCCACCAAATCGCGCCCGACATCGGCCACATCCCGGTCAGCAACCTCTACGAGGTGTTCGTGCTGTTCACTTGGATGACGGCCCTGTTCTACCTCTACTACGAGCAGCGCTACGCCACCCGCGCTCTGGGCGCCTGGGTCATGCTGATCGTTTCGGCGGGCGTTGGCTTCCTGCTTTGGTACGCGTTCGCGCGCCAAGCCCACGAAATCCAGCCCCTGGTGCCCGCCCTGCAAAGCTGGTGGATGAAGATCCACGTGCCGGCCAACTTTGTCGGCTACGGCTGCTTTGCCCTGGCCGCTATGGTGGCCTTGGCCTCCTTGCTCAAGACCTCGTCCGTGAAGCCGCTTTGGTGGGGACTGGTGGTGCTGCCCTTGGGATTGGTGGCGGTGCTGATGGGCTTTGCGCAGTTCGGTGGCCTTCAGGAAAGCACCGTCTCGGGCTTGCATGCCTGGGCACGCAAGTTCGGCGGCGTCGGCCTCTTCTTGGCGGTGTGCGTCGCGCTGCGTGACCGCTTCACGGTTCGCCTGCCCGCCCTGCCCGTGCTGGACGAGCTGATGTACCGCGCCATCGCGCTCGGCTTTGCCTTCTTCACCGTCGCCACCATCCTGGGCGCCTTCTGGGCCGCCGAGGCCTGGGGCGGCTACTGGAGCTGGGACCCGAAGGAAACCTGGGCCCTCATCGTCTGGCTGAACTACGCGGCCTGGCTGCACATGCGCCTCATGAAGGGCCTGCGCGGCGCCATCGCCAACTGGTGGGCGGTGATCGGCTTGCTGGTCACGACCTTTGCCTTCCTTGGGGTCAACATGTTCCTCAGCGGCCTGCACAGTTACGGGCAGCTGTAAGGACGGCGCGGCCCGGCACGACCCATCTCGGCACCCAGGAGCTCCCGTCATGCCACGCCCCTTCGTTCCCCCGATCCCCAGCAGCGAAATCACACCGCGGCGCGTCTACCTGCAGCGTCGCACCTGGTTGGCCGGCGCCGGCGCGCTGGCCCTGCCCGCCTGGGGCCAAGCCGGCAACAAGCTGCCGGGCAGCAAGTCCACGGTGCCCGGCGCGCTGGCCCTGGACAAGCCCACCGCCCAGCGCGACGCCACCACGTACAACAACTTCTACGAGTTCGGCACCGACAAGTCCGACCCGGCCGAGAACGCCCACACCCTGCGCACCCGGCCCTGGACCGTGAGCGTCGAGGGCGAGTGCCTCAAGCCCCGCACCTTCGGCATCGAAGAGTTGCTCAAGCTCGCCCCCATGGAAGAGCGCATCTACCGCCTGCGCTGCGTCGAGGGCTGGTCCATGGTCATTCCCTGGGTGGGCTACTCGCTCTCGACCCTGCTCAAGCAGGTCGAGCCCACGGGCAAGGCCAAGTTCGTCGAGTTCGTCACCTTGGCCGACAAGACCCAGATGCCTGGCGTGCGCAGCGGCGTGCTGGACTGGCCCTACCTCGAGGGCCTGCGCTTGGACGAAGCGCAGCACCCGCTCAGCCTGCTGGGCTTTGGCATGTACGGCGAGCTGCTGCCCAACCAAAACGGCGCGCCCCTGCGCCTCGTGGTGCCCTGGAAGTACGGCTTCAAGAGCGGCAAGAGCCTGGTCAAGATCCGCCTCACCGAAAAGCCCCCCATCACCAGCTGGATGGCCGCCGCCCCGCGCGAGTACGGCTTCTTCAGCAACGTGAACCCGCAGGTCGACCACCCGCGCTGGAGCCAGGCCACGGAGCGCCGCATCGGCGACGACGCCGGCCCCTTGGGGGGCTTGTTCGCGAAGCGCCGCCCGACCCTGATGTTCAACGGCTACGCCGAGCAGGTGGGCCCGCTGTACGCTGGCATGGACCTGCGCCGATTCTTTTGAAGCGCCCGCTGCTGCTGCACCCAGCGGTCAAGCCGCTGGCCCACGCCCTGTGTGCCTTGCCTTTGCTGGGGCTCGTCGCCGCCTTGCTCACGCAAGGCCTGGGCGCCAACCCGGCCGAGGCCTTGATCCGCGGCCTGGGCGACTGGGGCCTGCGCGGCCTGCTGCTCACCCTGGCCATCACGCCGCTGCGCGTCACTTTCCACCAGCCCGCGCTGCTGCGCCTGCGCCGCCTGCTGGGCCTGTGGAGCTTTGCCTACGTGGCCCTGCACCTCACGGCCTACGCCTGGTTCGACCAGGGCCTGGTGCTTCAAGACATCGTGCGCGACGTGCTCAAGCGCCCCTTCATCCTGGTGGGCATGCTGGCCTTCCTGCTGATGCTGCCCTTGGCCCTGACCAGCGTCAACGCCGCCGTTCGCGCGCTCGGCGGCCGCCGCTGGCAGGCCCTGCACCGCCTCGTCTATGGCGTCGCGGCCCTGGGCTGCCTGCACTTCTGGTGGATGCGCAGCGCCAAGAACAACCTGGCCGACCCCTTCTTCTACGCCGCCCTGTTGGCCCTGCTGCTGGGCTGGCGCCTGTGGCACCGCTGGCGCCAACGCTGACCCCGATGGCCCCATGAAAAACGCCCGCGCAAGGCGGGCGTTTTGGGGCAATGGCGCCGCGGCTTACTTCTTCTGCGAGCCCGGGCCGATGTGCTTGTCCAAGAAGGCCAGCATCTGCTCGTAGAGGTCGACGCGGTTCTCCAGCTTGCCGTAGCCGTGGCCTTCCTTGTCCTTGATCATCAGGACCTCGGGGGCCTTGCCGGCGCGCTTCAAGGCATCGACCATCATCGTGGTCTGTTGCAGCGGCGTGCGAATGTCATCCCGACCGGCGTACATGAACAAGGCGCCTTCGAACTTGTCGCCATGCCGCGCCGGCGACACCTCGTGCGCTTTGGTCCAGTCGTCGCCCTTGATGCCGAGGATTTCCTCCTTCCAGGAGCGCTGTCCTTGGCGGTTGTAGGCCGTGTCACCCGACATCGAGGTCAATTGCGTTTGCAGGTCGCTGACCACCAAGCCCGCCACGGCGCACTTGAACATCGGCTTGGACTTGATCATGGCCCACAGCGAGGCGTAACCGCCGTAGCTGGCCCCGCTGATGCACATGCGCGATGCGTCGGCAAAGCCTTGTTGCACGGCCCACTGCGCCGCGTCCTCGTGGTCCTCGCTCATCTGGCGCCCATACGCGCCCTTCTTGCCAGCCTCGAAGATCTTTTTGCCAAAGCCCGGCGTGACCCGGAAGTTCGGGATCACGACGGCGTAACCGCGCGAGGCCAGCACCTGCGCCTCGCGAATGCCAGTGCCCCCCAACCAGGTGTCGGCACGGGCAAATGGCCCGCCGTGGATGTGCACCACCGTCGGCAGCTTCTGGCCCGGCTGGTAGCTGTTCGGCAAGACGTAGTACGAGGGGATCTCCAGGCCGTCGCGCGTCTTGAGGAGGAAGGGGCGCACCTCGGCCAAGTGGCGCTCGTTCAGGCTCTCGTTCGTGCGGAGCAGTTCCTTGAGGCGGCGGGTTTTCTCGTCGAACAGGTAGTAGGTCGCGGGCTGGCGGTCACTCACCACAGTGACCAACGAGCGATCGGACTTGGTGCGCTGCAAGATCACGGCCTTGCCAGGGAAGGCGCGCTCCAGGCCAGCATGCAGCGCGGCATAGCGCTCGTTGAAAAACACGGTCTGCAGCTTTTCGTCGCGGATGCTCAGTCCGACCAACTTGCCGTCGCTGTCGCGCACCAGGCTTGCGCCCAAGTCGCCCATGCTGTCCAAGCCCATGTCGTACCGCGGATGGGCCGCAACCACATCGGACAGGTCGCCCTTGGCCACATCGAAACGCACCAGGGCGCTGGTGTCGCGCCCCTTGGCGGTGGAAACGATGAAGTCTTGGTTGTTGTCCGCCATGGCGATGGGCGTCCAGCGCTCCTTCTCACCCTTGTCGAACTTCTTGATCACCCGCCATTCGGCGTCGGCCGAGTCGCGGTACAGCACACTGACCTGTTGCTCTTCGGGCATCAGCTCGCGGTCGTCCACGACGGTGGCCACACGCGGCACGCCGCTCTCGTCGACCAACCAGCGTGTAACCAAACCCGGCTGCTTGAAGGTCAGCAATTCCTTCTTGCCGTTGCTCAAGTTCAAGCGGTACAGATCGGGGGCCCGCGCATCGCGCAGGCTGCCGCTGACGATGATCTCTTCGGTGTTGTTCGGCAGGCGGCCCGCCACGCGGATTTGACGCCCCGCCTCGCGCACGGTGGGGTGCAACTGGCGCCCGCCCGAGCCGTCGGCCTTGACGACGAACAAGCCACCGCCTTCGCCGAAGTCGGGGCCCGTGGGGGTGTCCAAGGTGCCCAAGCTGAACACCAGGTAGTCGCCAACCCAGTTGAACTGCACCACGTCGTACTCGGTGAAGTTGGTGACCACCCGGGGCTTCATGGTGTCGAGGTCGAGCACCACGATGTTGCGCTTTTCGCCCACTGGGGCCAGCGCTGCCAGCTTTTTGCCATCGGGCGACAGGCTGCCCTGTTGGTACAGCGGGTAGTCGACGTACGCCTTCACCGGCAGCGGTTGGAAGGGCACGTTGGTGGTGACGTCCGGCAACACCGCCTGCGTTTGGGCCCAGGCCCCGGTGAGGGGCGTGGCCCCCAACACCGCGCTCATGCCCAGCAGGGCGATGGCGCGTTTGGTCAGTTTGATGTTCATGTGTTTCCTTGGGGGGACTTGCGTTGTTCGTGCACGGGGCCGACCGAAAGGCGGCGCATCTGCATGGTGCCGCCAGCCCCCGGGCTTGGACAAAAGCCACGGGAGATAGCCGCTTTGGGGCGAAGGATTTTGCGGGCGGCGCAGCTCCGCGTTTACCCCAAGACGGACTTGCCCCCTTACCGGCGGCCGTGGGCTTGGGCGCCCACGCCCCCATTCCCGTTTGGGGCGGTGGCGGCCCGGGATAATCGGGGCCTCGATCTTCTGGTTCCGTGGCGTCGCCACGCCCTCCCCCCTCCCATGCGCCCGGCCGTCCTCGTCACCGGAGCGGCCCGTCGCTTGGGCCGCCACATCGCCTTGCACTTGGCCCAGCACGGCTGGGACGTGGCGGTGCACCACCGCCATGCGCCCGACCCGGAGGCCGAGGCCACGGCGGCCGACCTGCGCGCGCTGGGGGCCCGCGTGCACGTCCTGGCGGCCGAACTGGGCGACGAGGCGGCCGTGGAGGGCTTGGTGCCGGCCGCCGTGGCCGCCTTCGGCCGGCTGGACGCGGTGGTGAACAACGCCTCGCGCTTCGAGCACGACACCATCGACACGCTGAGCCATGCCAGCCTGGACGCCCACTGGCGCACGAACACCGCCGCCGGGTTGATCCTGGCCCGCGCGCTGCACCGGCACTGCGCGGAGGCCCAACGGCAAGGCTGCGTGGTCAACCTGCTGGACCAAAAGCTGTGGGCCCCCAACCCGGACCACCTGAGCTACACGCTGAGCAAGGCGGCGCTGGCCGCGGCCACGCCCATCTTGGCGCAGGCCCTGGCGCCCTGGGTGCGGGTGGTGGGCGTGGCGCCAGGGTTGACGCTGGGCAGCCCCGACATCGACGCCGCCCGCTTGGCCAAGCTGCAGTCGCAAACGCCCTTGGGCTTGGGCGTGGCGCCCGACGACATCGCGCGCACCGTGCACTACCTGCTGAGCACCCCGTCGGTCACCGGCACCAGCATCGTGGTGGACGCCGGCTCGCACCTGACCCGCATGACCCGCGACTTCGCGTTCACGGACACGGACTCCCCATGAAGACCATCCACATCGAAAAGCTGCGCGTCCAAGCCAGCGTGGGCATCCTGCCGCACGAGCTCGAGGCCAAGCAGCAGTTGCTGATTTCGCTCTTCGTCGAGCTGGCCGACGGGCCCTTGTTGCCCGAGGAGGACAGCGTGGCCCACGTGCTGGACTACCGCCACCTGCGCGCCAGCGCCATCCGCCACGCCGAGAGCGGCCACATCAACATGCTGGAAACGCTGGCCGGCCGCATCCTGCAAGACCTGCTGAGCGAGCGCGGCGTGAGCGCCGGCACCGTCAGCGTGACCAAGCCCAACATTTTTCCGGACTGCGACGGCGTGACCGTGAGCGTGACGGGCAGGAACCCGCGATGAGCCACAAAGACAAAGAAGCCCACGAAGTCAACAAGCTGTCCAAGCGCCTGCACCGGCAGGTGGGCGAGGCCATCGGCGACTTCAACATGATCGAAGCCGGCGACAAGGTCATGGTCTGCCTGAGCGGCGGCAAGGACAGCTACGCCTTGCTCGACATCCTGATCAACCTGCGCCAGCGCGCGCCGATCGACTTCGAGCTGGTGGCGGTCAACCTCGACCAAAAGCAACCTGGCTTCCCCGAAGAGGTGCTGCCGACCTACCTGAAGAGCATCGGCGTGCCCTTCCACATCGAGGAGCAGGACACCTACAGCATCGTCAAGAAGCTGATCCCCGAGGGCAAG
Source organism: Inhella crocodyli (assembly GCF_004004565.1). Classification (GTDB taxonomy): domain Bacteria; phylum Pseudomonadota; class Gammaproteobacteria; order Burkholderiales; family Burkholderiaceae_C; genus Inhella; species Inhella crocodyli. Next base: position 353,972 of record NZ_SACM01000002.1, on the reverse strand, counting down.
ACCACCTGCAGCCTGTGCTCGCGCCTGCGCCGCGGCATCCTGTACCGGGTCGCGGGCGAGCTGGGCTGCACCAAGATCGCGCTGGGCCACCACCGCGACGACATCGTGACCACGCTGATGCTCAACATGTTCCACGGCGGCAAGATGAAGGGCATGCCGCCCAAGCTGGTCAGCGACGACGGCAAGAACGTGGTCATCCGTCCGCTGGCCTACGTGGCCGAAAGCGACCTGATCCGCTGGGCCGAGCACCGGCAGTTCCCCATCATCCCGTGCAACCTGTGCGGCAGCCAGGAGAACCTGCAGCGCGCCGCCATCAAGGCCATGCTGCAGGAATGGGAGCGCAAAACCCCCGGTCGCATCGACAACATGTTCCGTGCCATGGGCAACATCGTGCCCAGCCACATGATGGACAAGGCGCTGTACCCCTTCACCACGATCAAGGCCACCGGCGCCGCCTTCGAGGGGGGGGACATCGCCTTCGACGAAGACGAGGGCTGCGGCCCCACGCCCGAACCCGTGCGTGTCATCCGGTTGAGCCCCGAAGCCGTATAAGTCGCTGTCCCGCCCGTTCCCAGGAGACCTGCCATGACCCGCCGCGCCCTTTTGTTGCTTGCCCCTGCCCTGCTCTTGGCCGGTTGCGCCAGCCTGAACCAGGTGGGCGCCGAGGTCAGCAGCTTCGGCGAATGGCCCGCCGGTCGCGCTGGCGGCACCTACGCCTTCGAGCGACTGCCCTCGCAGCAACAGGCCGGCAGCCGCGCGGCCCAGTTGGAGGCACTGGCCGCACCGGCGCTGGCCAAGGCCGGCTTCCAACCCGCCCCGGCCGGCGCGGCGCCGGACGTCATCGTGGCCATCGGGTCCCGGGTGTCGCGCACCGACGCCGCCCCCTGGGACGACCCGCTGTGGGTGCGCTGGCACGCGCCGCTGCGCGCTTACCGCTACGGCCTCTACCCCGCGCGGCCCTGGGGCAGCAGCTTCCCGCCGGAGCCGCGCTACGACCGCGAGGTGGCGCTGCTGCTGCGCGATCGCGCTTCGGGCCAGGCCCTGTACGAGGCCCGCGCCAGCAACGACGGCGCCACGATGGGCAGCGAGGCCCTCGTGGGCGCGCTGTTCCAAGCGGCCATGAGCGACTTCCCCCGGGCCGATCCCAAGCCCCACTGGGTGCGCGTGCCGCTCCCCTGATCGGGGGTCGGGCGCGCCAAAGGCGCCCGGATAATTCCGCCCCTTTCGACACGCAGGGGGCGGGATGGCTTCGACGATCAACTTGGTGGTGATGGCCGCCGGCAAGGGCACGCGGATGAAGTCCGCCACGCCCAAGGTGCTGCACCCCATCGCCGGCAAGCCCTTGGTGCAGCACGTGCTGGACACCATGGCCCTCCTGCCCGCGGCGGCGCGCATCGTCATCACCGGCCACGGCGCCGAGGCCGTCGAGGCCCGCACCCGCGGCGAGGCGCTGCGCTTCGTGCGCCAAATGCCGCAACTCGGCACCGGCCACGCCGTGCAGCAAGCCCTGCCGGCCCTGGACGACAGCGCGCCCATCACCTTGATCCTCAACGGCGACACGCCCCTGGTGCAAGAGGCCACGGCCCGCGCCCTGGCCGAGGCCTGCGGCGGCACGAAGCTCGCGCTGCTGACCGTGGTGCTGGACGACCCCACGGGCTACGGCCGCATCCTGCGAGAGGGCCAGCGACCCGACGGCGCCGTGCTCGGCATCAAGGAGCACAAGGACGCGAGCGAGGCCGAGCGCCAGATCCGCGAGGGCTACACCGGCATGATGGCCGCGCCCACCGCGGCGCTGCGCCGCTGGCTGGCGGCCCTGAAGAACGACAACGCCCAGGGCGAGTACTACCTGACCGACATCGTGGCCATGGCCGTGGCCGAGGGCGTGCCGGTGGTGGCCACGCAAGCGGCCAACGAGACCGAGGTGCTGGGCGTGAACGACCCGGTGCAACTGGCCGACCTGGAGCGCCGCTTCCAGCGCTGCGAGGCGGAAGCGCTGATGCGCGCCGGCGTGCGCCTGCTGGACCCGGCCCGCTTCGACCTGCGCGGCACCTTGACGCACGGCAGCGACGTCGAGATCGACGTCGGCTGCGTCTTCGAGGGCCACGTGCACCTGGCCGACGGCGTGAAGGTGGGGGCGCACTGCGTCATCAAGAACGCCCGCCTGGACGCCGGCGCCGTGATCCACCCCTTCACCCACATCGACGGCGAAAGCCAACCGGTGCAGGTGGGCGCGGGCGCGCTCATCGGCCCCTTCGCCCGCCTGCGCCCCGGCGCCACGCTCGGCCGCGAGGTGCACATCGGCAACTTCGTCGAGGTCAAGAACAGCAGCCTGGCCGACGGCGCCAAGGCCAACCACTTGGCCTACCTGGGCGACGCCACGGTGGGCGAGCGCGTGAACTACGGCGCGGGCGCCATCACCGCCAACTACGACGGCGCGAACAAGCACCGCACCGTCATCGGGGCCGACGTGCACGTCGGCTCGAACTGCGTGCTGGTGGCCCCGCTGACGATCGGCGCGGGCGCCACCATCGGGGGCGGCTCCACCGTCACCAAAGAAGTGCCCGCCGGCGGCCTGACCGTGGCGCGGGCGCGCCAGGCCACGCTGCCGGGTTGGCAGCGGCCGGTCAAAGCCAAAAAGTGAGGCGGCCATGCTGAAGTTCTTCAAGTTCGTGTTTGGCGGGGTGGCCGTGCTGGCCCTGCTGCTCGTGGTGGGCGGCTACTTCCTGTCGTCGAAGTTCACGGTGGAGCGCCGGATCACGATCCAGGCCCCGCCCGAGCGCGTGTTCGCGCTGGTGGCCGACCCGCGCGAGTGGAAGCGTTGGGGCGTGTGGAACCAGCGCGATCCGGGCATGGCCATCGAGTACAGCGGCCCGGCCAGCGGCGTCGACGCGGTGTGGGCCTGGAAGAGCAAAAGCGAAGGCGACGGACGCATGCGCTTCACCGCGGCCGAGCCCGGCCGCCGCCTGGCCTACGAGCTGTTCTTCCCCGATTTCGGCACGACCTCGACCGGCGAATTGCGCCTGCAAGCCCAAGGCCAAGGCACCGAGGTGGTGTGGGTCATGAACGGCGACATGGGCCGAAACCCCTTGTTCCGCTGGATCGCCCTGAACGCCGACGCCATGGTGGGCAAGGACTTCGAGGCCGGCTTGACCAACCTTCAACGACTCGCAGAAAGCAACTGACCATGGCCGGTGCCAGCCTCCTGACCCTGCTCGACGACATCGTCACCGTCTTGGACGACGTGGCCATCCTGACCAAGGTGGCCGCCAAGAAAACCAGCGGGGTGCTGGGCGACGACCTCGCCTTGAACGCGCAGCAGGTGGCCGGCGTGCGGGCCGAGCGCGAGATTCCGGTGGTCTGGGCCGTGGCCAAGGGCTCCTTCGTGAACAAGGCCATCCTGGTGCCGGCGGCCTTGCTGATCAGCGCCTTGGCGCCGATGCTGATCGTGCCCCTGCTGATCCTGGGCGGCTTGTTCCTGTGCTTCGAAGGCGTGGAGAAGGTCTGGCACAAGATCGCCCACCGCGACGAGGAGGCGGCGCAAGAAGAGGCCCTGACCGAGGCGCTGATCCAGCCCGAGGTCGACCTCGTGCAGTTCGAGGCCGACAAGATCAAGGGCGCCGTGCGCACCGACTTCATCCTCTCGGCCGAGATCATCGTGATCGCGCTGGGCATCGTGTCGGGCAAAGACCTGACGACCCAGGTGCTGGTGCTGTCGGGCATCGCCGTGGCCATGACCATCGGCGTGTACGGCCTGGTGGGTGCCATCGTGAAACTGGACGATGCTGGCCTGTGGCTGACGCAACGCCACCCGAACGGCGCCCTGCACCACCTCGGCCGCGGCCTGCTGGCCCTGGCCCCGCAACTGATGAAGGCCCTGGCCGTCGTCGGCACCGCCGCCATGTTCATGGTGGGCGGCGGCATCTTGGCGCACAACATCCCGGCCCTGCACCACCTCGTCGAGGGCGCGCACTGGGCCGCCGAAACGGGCTTCAACCTCGGCCTGGGCGTCGCCGCCGGGGCTTGCTGCCTGCTGCTGTGGAACGGCGTGCAGGCCCTGCGCAGAAAAAAGTCCTGATCTCCGTGTTTTCCTGATGACGGCCGGGCCCGGCCGCAATAGCATCCCCCCCATTCAAGGGGGTGTCCATGCTGCAGCAGGCTCTGGCCGCGACGGGATTGGTGGTGGTGCTGGTGATGGCGGCCGACATGCTGCTCGTCGCCCTGCGCCAGCCCGGCTGGCTGGCGCGCTGGGGCCAAGCCCTGCGCAGCGCCCCGCGCGCCGACCGCGACCGCGCCCGCCGCATGGAAGCCTTGCGCCGCCAACGCAGCGCGCTGGTGGGCGCCATGCCCCTGCCCCACCAAGGGGGGGTCTGGTTGCCGGCGGGCCGTCACAATCAGACGTAGCCCCCGGCTCGGTCGAGCCGGCGACGTTCAACCACCGGCCTCGATCTCCATGAAGCGACACCTCGCGCCCCTTGCTTTGGCTTTGCTGGCGGCCTTGCCCGCCGCGGCCGCCCCGGAACCCAGCCAGCCCGTGCCCCCCCGTGCCGGGGCCGCCACGCCCTCGGCATCGTCCGACGAGTTCTACATGCGTGGCCTGCAGGCCCTCAGCGCCCGGCAATTCCCCGAGGCCCGCAAGGCCTTCACCGAGAGCCTGCGCATCAACGAGCGCAACGTCATGGCCATGCTGGGCCTGGTCGAGTTGTCGTTTCAGACCCAGAACGACGCGGACACCAAGCGCTGGCTGAAGAAGGCCGAAGAAACCGCGCCGAACAACGTCCACGTGCTGATCACGGTTGGCCGCTATCACTTGACCCGGGGCCAAGCCGACAAGGCCGAGAACGTCCTGGTGCGCGCAGTCGAGGCGGATCCGAAACAACTTCAGGCGCTGATTGACCTCGCCGACGCCCATTCTCGGCAAGGGGCCTTCGAAAAGGCCGTCACGCGCCTGCGTCAAGCAGCCATGCTGGCACCGGAATCGGGCGCGGTCCAGCACCTTTTGGGCGTCACGCTGCAGCGAAGTGGGAAGCTTGCAGAGGCAGAAACGGCGCTACTGAAGGCGGCGGAACTCAACCCAAAGTCGCCCGACGCGTACGTCGCGCTTGCGCAAGCCGAGACTCGGGCCGACGCCGCCAACAAGTACATCGATCAAGCCTTGAAGCGCGTCCCGTCCCACTACGAGGCACAGATGCTTCGGGTCTTCTGGCAATACAAGGCCAACGACCTTCCGGCGGTCCGAAAAACGCTGGATGAAGTGATCAAGCAGCACCCGACAGCCGCAGAGCCGTGGGTCCGCAAAGGCATGCTGGCGACGACCGAGAACCGGGTCGCCGAAGCCAAGGAAGCCTACAAAGCCGCCCTGGAACGCGATGCCAATCACCCCATTGCACTGAACAACCTCGCCATGATGGCGCTGAGCCCGGGAGGTGAAGGCCCGGCCGTCGCCGAAGGGCACGTGCGCAAGGCACTTCGCGTGCTGCCCAACAACGCGTCGCTGCAAGACACCTTGGCCGCCGTGCTCGTTGCCAAGCAAGACGCCAGGAGCGCCCTCACCGCCATCCAGTTGGCCGCCAAGCTCGACCCGCGCGATCCTGGCATCCAGTTGCACCTGGCCGAAATCCTGCTGCTCAACGGCGACAAGGCCGGCGCCAAGCGCGTGGCCGAGGCCCTGAAGAGCACCCCGGGCGTGGACCAGCCGCGACTGCAAGCCGTGCTGCGCAAGGCCGGCTGATCGCCAGCGCCGCCCCGAAAGGCCCGCCACCGGCGGGCCTTTTTCATGCGCGGCTCAGCCGCGGGCCAGCACCGGGGCCAGCGCGACGCCGGTGTGCGTGCCGGCCCGCACCAGGGCCTCGGGCGTGCCCGCTGCCACCAAGCGGCCGCCGCCCGTGCCGCCCTCGGGGCCGAGGTCCAGCACCCAGTCGGCCTCGGCGATCAGGTCGAGGTCGTGCTCGATGACCCACACCGAGTGCCCGGCGTCCACCAGGCGGTGCAGCACCTTGATCAGGCGCTGCACGTCGCTCATGTGCAGGCCCACCGTGGGCTCGTCCAACACATACAAGGTGTGCGGCTGCTTTTGCCGGCGCACGTCGTCGCGCACCTTCACCAGCTCGGTGACGAGCTTGATGCGCTGCGCCTCGCCGCCGCTGAGCGTGGGCGAGGGCTGGCCCAGGGTGAGGTAGCCCAGGCCCACGTCCTGCAAGAGCTTGAGCGGGTGGGCGATGGCGGGCATGGCGCCGAAGAACTCCACCGCCTCGTCGACGGGCATGGTCAGCACGTCGCCGATGCTTCTGCCCCGCCAACGCGCGGCCAGGGTCTCGGGGTTGAAGCGGGCGCCGTGGCACTGGTCGCACTGCACCTTCACATCGGGCAGGAAGCTCATGGCCAGGGTGCGCATGCCCTGGCCCTCGCAGGCCGGACAACGGCCGGGGCCGGTGTTGAAGCTGAAGCGCCCGGCGGCAAAGCCACGGGCCTTGGCCTCCAGCGTGTCGGCGAAGAGCTTTCGGATGGCGTCCCAAAAGCCGATGTAGGTGGCGGGGCAGCTGCGCGGCGTTTTTCCGATCGGCGTTTGATCGACCTCGAGCACGCGCTCGATGGCCTCGAAGCCCTCGATGGCCTCGCAGCCTTGCCAGCTCTTGAGCGGCTTGCGCAGCGGCACGGCGGCGGCCAGGTTGTGCATCAGCACGTCGCGCGCCAAGGTGCTCTTGCCCGAGCCCGACACGCCCGTGACGGCCACCAAGCGGCCCAGGGGCAGCGAGGCGTCCAGGCGCTGCAGGTTGTGCAGGCTGGCGCCCTTCACGGTCACGCTGGGCGTGGCGCTGTCCACCAGGCGGCGGGCTTGCTGCGGGTGCTGGAGCGGCTGGGCCAGGCAGGCGCCGGTGACCGACTCGGGCACGCGGGCCAGGTCGGCCGCCGTGCCCTGCGCCACCACGCGGCCGCCGCGCGCACCGGCACCGGGGCCGATGTCGATCAGGTGCTCGGCGCGGCGGATGGTGTCTTCGTCGTGCTCCACCACCACCAGGGTGTTGCCGCGCTCGGCCAGCAGGCCCAGCGCGTCGAGCAGGATGCGGTTGTCGCGCGCGTGCAGGCCGATGGTGGGCTCGTCCAGCACGTAGCAAACGCCCTGAAGGTGCGAGCCCAGCTGCGCGGCCAAGCGGATGCGCTGGGCCTCGCCGCCGCTGAGCGTGGGCGCGGCGCGGTCCAGCGTCAGGTAGCCCAGGCCGACCTGACCCAGGAAGGCCAGACGCGCGCGAATCTCGGTCAGCACATCACGGGCGATGTCGGCGTCGCGGCCGTCCAGCGCCAGCGCGTTGGCCCAGGCGGCGGCCTCGTGCACGCTCTTGGCGGCGATGGTCGCAATGGGCTCACCGTCGAAGCGCACGGCGCGGGCCGTGGGGTTCAGGCGCGCGCCTTGGCAGGCGGGGCAGACCTCGTCGCTCAGGCCCTCCAGGTCGACCTCGGCGTGCAACTGCTGCTCGCGGCCCTTCTCGTCGGCGGCGAGCACCGAGTCGTCGAGCTGCTGGCGCTGTGAGCGGTCCAGCTTCAGGCCGGTGCCCACGCAGGACGGGCACCAGCCGTGCTTGCTGTTGTAGGAGAACAGGCGCGGGTCCAGCTCGGGGTAGCTGGTGGCGCAAGTGGGGCAGGCGCGCAGCGTGGAGAACACGCGCACGCGCTGCGCGGCCGGGTCGTCGATGGGCGCCAGCAGGTGCAACACGCCCCGGCCGGTTTGCAGCGCGCTGGCCAGCAGCTCGCGCAGCGCGGGTTCGTTGGCCGGGTCGACGACGACGTCGCCCACCGGCAGCTCCAGCGTGTGCTCCTTGAAGCGGTCCAGCCGCGGCCAGGGCTTGGTGGGAAGGAACTGGCCGTCCACGCGCAGGTGCGTGGTGCCCTTGCCGGCCCATTGCTTGGCGAGGTCGGTGTACAGGCCCTTGCGGTTGATCACCAAAGGCGCCATCACGCCCACGCATTGGCCGCGGTGGTCGCGCAGGATCTGCGCGGTGATTTGCTCCAGGCTTTGCGGGGCCACCGGCGTGCCGTCGTGCACGCAGTGCTGCTGGCCCAGCTTGACCCACAGCAGGCGCAGAAAGTGCCAGACCTCGGTGGCCGTGGCCACGGTGCTCTTGCGGCCACCGCGGCTCAGGCGCTGCTCGATGGCGACGGTCGGCGGGATGCCCCAGACCGCGTCCACCTCGGGCCGGCCCGCCGGTTGCACGATGGAGCGGGCGTAGGCGTTCAGGCTCTCCAGGTAGCGGCGCTGGCCCTCGTTGAACAGGATGTCGAAGGCCAGCGTGCTCTTGCCCGAGCCCGACACGCCCGTCACCACCGTGAACTTGCCGTGAGGCACGTCCACGCTCAGGCCCTTGAGGTTGTGCTCGCGGGCGTTGACGATTTCGATGGCCGGCTTGCGCGGCGTGGCCATGCGGCGCTTGTTCAGCAGCAGGGTTTGCAGGGGCGAGCCCTCGGCCGCCTCCAGCGGGCGCTCCAGCGCCTGCACGTAGTCGCGCAGGGCTTGCGCCGTGTGGGTCTCGTGGTAACGGACCAGGTTCTCGGGCGTGTCCTCGGCCACGATGCGGCCGCCGCCGGCGCCGCCCTCGGGCCCCAAATCGATCACCCAGTCGGCCGCGCGGATCACGTCGAGGTTGTGCTCGATGAGCAGCATCGAGTGCCCCGCCGCCAGCAGCTTGCGCAGCGCGCGCATCAGCTTGGCGATGTCGTCGAAGTGCAGGCCCGTGGTCGGTTCGTCCAGCAAGAACAAGAGCCCCTTCTTGGCCACGCGCTTGGCGCTGGCGCTGTCGGCCAGGTGGCTGGCCAGCTTCAGGCGCTGGGCCTCGCCGCCGCTGAGCGTGGGCACGGGCTGGCCCAGGGTCAGGTAATCCAGGCCCACGTCCACCAGGGGCTGCAAGCGCAACTGCAGCTCGCGGTCGTCGGCGAACCAGGCCAGGGCCTCGGCCACGGTGAGCTCCAGCACGTCGGCGATGGAACGCGACACGCCGCCGCGTTCCAGCTTCACCTCCAGCAGCTCGGCGCGGTAGCGGGTGCCGTGGCAGTCGGGGCAGCGCAAGTACACGTCGCTGAGGAACTGCATCTCCACGTGCTCGAAGCCCGATCCCGAGCAGGTGGGGCAGCGGCCGTCGCCGCTGTTGAAGCTGAACATGCCGGCGGCGTAGCCGCGCTCCACGGCCAGCGGCGCGGTGGCAAAGCGCTTGCGGATCTCGTCGAACGCGCCCACCACGCTGGCGGGGTTGGAGCGCGCGGTTTTGCCGATGGGCGACTGGTCGACGAAGACCGCACCGGCCAGCCAGTCGGCGCCCAGCAGGCGCTCGTGCGGGCCCGGGGTTTCGGTGCTCTGACCGAAGTGGCGCAGCAGGGCCGGGGCCAGCACGTCTTGGACCAGCGTGCTCTTGCCCGAACCCGACACGCCGGTGACCACGACGAAGCGCTGCAGCGGCAGGAAGAAGTTGACGTTCTGCAGGTTGTGGGCGCGCACGCCCTCCAGCAGCAGCTTGGGCGTGTTGGGCTCCACGAGGCGCTTCAGGCCCAGGCCCACGTGCTTGCGGCCGCCTAGGTAGGCGCCGGTGAGCGTGTCGGCCTGGCGCAGGGCCTCGGGCGTGCCGTCGAACACGATGGTGCCGCCCTGGCGGCCTGGGCCAGGGCCCATGTCGATGACGCGGTCGGCGGCCCACATCACGGCGGGGTCGTGCTCCACCACCACCAGGGTGTTGCCAGCGTCGCGCAGGCGGTGCATGGCCTGGGTGATGCGGTGCATGTCGCGCGGGTGCAGGCCGATGGACGGCTCGTCCAGCACGAACAAGGTGTTGACCAAGCTGGTGCCCAGCGCGGTGGTGAGGTTGATGCGCTGGACCTCGCCGCCGCTTAGCGTCCGGCTTTGGCGGTCCAGCGTCAGGTAGTGCAAGCCCACGTCCACCAGGTACTTCAGGCGGTTGCGGATCTCGTCCAGCAAATGGCCCAGGGCCTGGTCCAGCAGCTCGCTGGGCGGTTGGTAGGCGTCGAAGAAGTCGCGCAGCGTGCCGATGGGCAGGCGCATCAAATCGGCCAAGTTCAGGCCGGGCAGCGCGGCCAGCTGGTCCGCCGTCCAGGCCACGCCCTTGGGCAGGAAGCGCGGCGCATCGACCGCTGGGCCGTCCAGGCGCCACAGCAGGGCCTCGGTTTTGAGCCGCGCGCCGCCGCAGGCCGGGCACTCGGTGTAGCTGCGGTACTTGGACAGCAGCACCCGGATGTGCATCTTGTAGGCCTTGGTCTCCAGGTAGGCGAAGAAGCGCCGCACCCCGTACCACTTCTTGCCCCACTGGCCGTCCTTGTAGCCCTCTTCGCCCTCCAGCACCCAGTGGCGGTGCTCGGGCGACAGCTGCGCCCAGGCCGTGTCGCGCGGGATGCCGTGCAGGCCGCAGTGCTTCATCAGGTCGTCGTAGCACTCGCTCCAGGCCGGCGTGGTGAAGGGCTTGATGGCCCCGCCGCGCAGGGTCTTCTTCTCGTCCGGGACGACCAGGCCCCAATCGACGCCGATCACGCGGCCGAAGCCGCGGCAGGTGTCGCAAGCGCCCAAGGCCGAGTTGAAGGAAAACAGCGCCGGCTGCGGCGCGCTGTAGCGGCGGTCGCTCTCGGGGCAATGCAGGCCGGTGGAGTAACGCCATTGCAGGGCCGGCTCGTCCAGGCCCTGCACCAGCAGCTGGCCGTTGCCACGCACCAGGGCCAGCTCGATGGCCTCGGCCAGGCGGGCGGGGTCGGCGCTGCCCAATCGCAGGCGGTCGACCACCACGTCCATCAGCGTGCGCTCCCCCACCTCGCGCCGGTTCATGGAGCGCGTGTAGCCGCCGGCGCTGAGCCACTGCTCGACCTCGGCCTCGCCGATGCCCCCAGGCAGCTCCACGCCAAAGCACAGGGCCACGCGCGGGTCGCCCGCCGCCGCGGCGCGTTGCCGCAGGTCGGCGGCGATGGTGGCCGGGGTGTCTTGCCGAACGGGCAGCGCGGTGTCTTGGTCGAACAACTGGCCGGCGCGGGCGAACAAGAGCTTGAGGTGGTCGTTCAGCTCCGTCATCGTGCCCACCGTGGAGCGGCTGTTGCGCACCGGGTTGGTCTGGTCGATGGCGATGGCCGGCGGCACGCCGTCCACGCGGTCCACCTGCGGGCGGTCCATGCGGTCCAGGAACTGCCGGGCGTAGGCGCTGAAGGTCTCGACGTAACGGCGCTGCCCCTCGGCGTACAGGGTGTCGAACACCAGGCTGCTCTTGCCGCTGCCGCTGGGGCCGGTGACGACCGTCAGCTCGCCCGTCTGGATCTCCAGGTCCAGGTTCTTCAGGTTGTGCTGGCGGGCGCCTTGGATGCGGATCGGCTCGGACATGGGAGGGGCCGTGGGGGAGAGGGGCGGACATTGTGGTCGCCCCGGACGAAGCCGGGCTCGCCCGACCGAGATGGGCGAGGTGCCAACCCGGGTATGCAGCGGCACGGCCCCGCTCTATCCTCGACCCGGCGCGTTTGCAGGAGAAAGACATGGTGGCTTGGCAGCGTTGGCTGGGCGTCGTTGCGGTGGCCTGGGGCCTGGGCACTGGCGCGACGGCCGACACCTTGAAGGTTTATGGCGACGACAAGTACGCCCCGGTCGTGCACCTGCAAGACGGCAAGCCCGCGGGCTTCCTGGTGGACATCCTGCGCCGCGCTGAAGCCCTGACCGGCGACCGCTACGACATCGAACTGGTGCCCTGGAAACGCGCCCTCGAACTGGCCAAGCGTGGCGATGGCGGGCTCATGGGCGTGTCGTGGACGGCCGAGCGGGCCGAATGGTTCGACTACTCCGCCCCCTTGTTCAACGACGACATCCACGTTGTCACCCTCAAGGACAAGGCCTTCAAGCTCACGCAATTGGCCGACCTGAAGGGCAAGACCCTGGGTGGCGTGACCGGTGCCAGCTACGGCGACGAGGTGGACCGCGCCATCGCCGACGGCCTGTTCCGCGTCGAGCGCGATATCGGCGTGACGAGCCGCTTGCGCAAGCTGCTGCGCGATCACGTCGACGGCGCCCTCGTGGGCAACGGACGCGCCGGCTTCGACGCCGTGCTGGCCTCCCACCCCGAGCTGAGCGGGCAGCGCGACCGTTTCGTGTGGCTGCCCACCCCCATCGCCCGCGACCGGCTCTACCTCGCCTTCCCGAAGGCCATGAAGCAGCAAGCCGCCCTGGCGCGCTTGAACGCCGCGCTGCCCAAGCTGGATGGCCTGCGCCCGGCCAAGGCCAAACCCTGACCCCAGGGGCTGGCCGACCCTATCCTTCGGCCCATGAACCTGTACCAAGCGCTCAGTGCTGCGTGGCCGCGCAGCGGCACCGCCATCGAACTGGCCGATTCCGACCTCGCCTACACCTGGGACGACCTGCGCCAAGGCAGCGCGCTGCTGGCCACCCTGTTCACCGACCTGGGCTTGCAGCCCGGCGAGCGGGTGATGCTGCAGACCGAGAAATCGGTCGAGGCTCTGATGGTTTGGCTGGCCTGCCTGCGCGCCGGCCTGGTGCTGGTGCCGCTGAACCCTGCTTACCAAAAGGCCGAACTGGCGCACTTTTTGAAGGACGCCGAACCGCGCCTGCTGGTGGTCGCGCCCGAGGCCTTCCACTGGGCCAGCAAGCTGGCCTTCCAGCACGAGGTCGACTGGGTGTTCACCCTGGGCACCGAGCGCCAAGGCACGCTGCTGGACCGCGCGACCCAGCTGCTGCCCCGCCTGACGGACGCCGTGCTGCCCCGCGCCGACGGCGACGCCGCGGCCATCCTGTACACCAGCGGCACCACGGGCGTGAGCAAGGGCGCGCTGCTGACGCACGGCAACCTGCGCAGCAACGCCGAGACCTTGGTGGCCCTGTGGGGCTTCACGCCCGACGACGTGCTGGTGCACGCACTGCCCATCTTCCACGTGCACGGCCTGTTCGTGGCCAGCCACTGCGCCTTGATGAGCGGCAGCCGCCTGCGCTGGTGCCCGCGCTTCGAGCCGGTGCTGGTGACCCAGCAGCTGCGCGGTGCCACGGTGTTCATGGGCGTGCCCACGCTGTACACGCGGCTGCTGGGCTTCGCCGGCTTCACGCGCGAGGCCGCCGCCAGCGTGCGCCTGTTCGTCAGCGGCTCGGCCCCGCTGCAGGCCGAGACCTTCGACGCCTTCACCGCGCGCACCGGGCAGGTGATCTTGGAGCGCTACGGCATGAGCGAGACCGGCATGCTGACCAGCAATCCGCTGCGCGGCGAACGCCGCCGCGCCAGCGTGGGCCCGGCCCTGCCCGGCGTGCAGCTGCGCATCGCCCAGCCCGACGCCGAGGGCGTGGGCGGCGTGGAGGTGAAGGGCCCCAACGTGTTCGGCGGCTACTGGAAGCGCCCCGAGCTCAGCGCCACCGAGTTCACGGCCGACGGCTTCTTTCGCACCGGCGACCTGGGCCGCCTGGACGCCGACGGTTACCTGCACCTGGTGGGACGCGCCAAGGACCTGGTCATCACCGGCGGCTTCAACGTCTACCCGGCCGAGGTGGAGGGCCACCTGAACGCGCTGCCCGGCGTGCAGGAGAGTGCCGTCATCGGCCTGCCCCACCCCGATTTCGGCGAGGCCGTGACCGCGCTGTTGGTGCCGCAGGCCGGCGCCACCCTGGACCCCGAGGCCCTGCTGCGCACGCTGCGCGGCCAGATTGCGGCCTTCAAGTGCCCCAAGCGCCTGTTGGTGGTGGCCGAGCTGCCGCGCAACGCCATGGGCAAGGTGCAGAAGAAGGCGCTGCGCGAGCAGCACGCGGGCTTGTATGCCTGAGGCCAGCACCTGCCCCCGCTGCGGCGGCGGCTTCGACTGTGGCGCGCGCGATGGGCATTGCGCCTGTTTCGAGCTGACGCTGAGCGCCGAGCAACAAGCCGCCCTCGCGGCGCGTTGGGAAGGCTGCTTGTGCCTGCGCTGCCTGCGCGCGCTTCAGGACGAAGCGCCGGTCTCCGCACCGCCCGCCGCATCCGGCGGCGTGGGCGGGCCCGCGGGGTAGGCGCCCTGCCCCAGCCGGTGCCAGGCCCAGCCGACCAACACCGGCAGCACCAGCAGCCACACCCAGGCGCCCGTCACCGCGAACAGCAACAGCGCCTTCAAGCTGCCCAGCAGCACGCCCACGGCGCTGACGACGATCGCGTTTCGGCGCTGGGCCCGCGACGTGGCCTGTCCGGTCGGCCTGGGCATCAGGCCGAGGCGCCGCGCGCCTTTTCCGACTCGAAGTACACGACCTTGCGCGCGCGCATCACCTCGCCCAGCGGGCGGTGCGCCGCCAGGGCCTGCCAGGGGTCGAAGACGCCGCGTTCGATCTGCTCCAGGAACACCTTGTCCTTCGACGGCGCCTGCACCACCAGCTCGCCCACCGTGAGCCAAGGCGCGACCGACTCGGGCCACTCCACCGTGGCGTCTTCGATGGGCGTGCGCGCTTCGTCTTCGAAGAACTGCAGCTGCAGCGCGTAGCGGATCGGGCCTTCGGCGGCTTGCGCGGCGAAGTCGGCGCCCCAATCGGCCGCCGCCTCGGGGCGCGGCGTGCGCTGGGACAAAGGCTGCAGCCGCACCTTGCAGGCGTGAGGCCCACACGCGATGGGGAGCACGCTGCTGAACGACTCGGTGGCGTAACCGGTGAAGGGGCGCTTGAAGGTGCCCGCCATCTCCTTCAAGCGTTTGAGCGCGCCCAGCGGCCCGAAGGCTTTGAAGAACCAAGCCAAGAGCGCGCCCGGCCCCTTGCCCGCGGCCAGCACCAGCTGCAGGAAATGCTCGCTGGTGGGGAAGGCGAAGCGCGTCTGGTTGATCAGCGAGAAGTCCTGGTGGTCGGTGGGCCCGCCCAGCGCCGACTCGCCCTGAACGTCGAACACCCGGAAGGCAAAACCGCGGATGTCGGGCCGGCGGTCGCTCTGCACGTCCACGCCACCATTGGAAAAGCGCACCCACACCGGGTGCTCGCCGGGCTTCGCGAACAGGCCGTGGGCGGCGTGGGCGGGCAAGCCGCCGGCGACGGTCAGCCGGCCCAGCGCGGCCCCGGTGCCCTTGCGGTGCAGGGCCCGGCCGCGGCCGTACCTCTCGCTTTTGCGGCGCTGCATCGCCACGATGTCGCGCGCCGCGGCCACGTGCCGCTCGCCCTCACCGGGCAGGAAGACCTCTTTCCATTGGGTGCTGGGCATGCGCCCTCCTCAGGGTTGAACGGCCAAGCCGCGCAGCGGGCCGCTGGCGGCCATGGGGCCGATGCGCGTGGCCTGGCCGGTGCCCAGGTCCACGCGGTAGAGCACGTCGGCGCCGCTGCCATGCGAGGCACTCAGGTACGCGGTGTTGCGCACGTCGGCGATGTCGAAGTGGGCGCGCTGAAAAGCCGGGATGCCCAAGGGGCCTACGTCGCGCAGGCGACCGGTGTTGGGCGAGACCACGGGCTGCTGCCCTTCCACGCTGCCCATCACCATCAGGCGGCCCTGGGCCGCGTCGATGGCGTAGTTCGTCGTCAGCTTCTCGTCGTTCTTGTTGTAGGTGTAGGCCACCGCCACGATGCGCACGGGGCGGGGCGTGCCGTCGGCGGGGTCGATGCGCAGGTTGCCGTCGGGCTGCACGCTGGGCGTGTTGGGGTCGCCGTCGACCTGGGCGCCGGTGCCCGGGTGGCGGCGCAGGCTGAAGCCCTGCGCATTGACCACGCGCAGGCGGTCCACCGTGGGGTTGAAGTCGACGCCCCAGGGGCCGGCCTTGCCGCCTGGCAGCGGCACCGGCTCGCCCACGGGGCCCAGCACGGCCTGGTCGACGTCGACGCGGTAGAGCTGCCCGCTGTCGGCCAACGCGTACAGCTCGCCGCGGGCCACGCGGTAGTCGATGCCGACGATCTGCTCGCCCGGCTTCAGGCCGCGCAAGGCCAGGCTGGACTGCAACACCCCGGGGCGGGCGGCGTTGAAGCGCACCAACTTGTGGTCGGCGCTCACCGCCACCAGGGTGTCGGGCGCCGGCGCGGGGGGCGGGGACGGGGTGGCGCAGGCCGTCAGCGCGGCGGCGGCCAGCAGGGGCCAAAGGAAACGTCGGTTCATGGCATCGAGCTCGGAAGTCAGTGGGCCAGGATCTTCGACAAAAACTCGCGGGCGCGGGGGCTGCGCGCGTCCGGCCGACCGAAAAAGTCGTCCTTCGGACAGTCTTCAACGATCCTGCCCGCGTCCATGAAAATGACCCGGTGGCTGACCTTTCGGGCGAAGCCCATTTCGTGCGTCACGCACATCATGGTCATGCCCTCTTGGGCCAGTTGCACCATCACGTCCAGCACCTCGCCCACCATCTCGGGGTCGAGCGCGCTGGTCGGCTCGTCGAACAGCATGGCGATGGGGTCCATGCTCAGCGCGCGGGCGATGGCCACGCGCTGCTGCTGGCCGCCGCTGAGCTGGCCAGGGAACTTGTCCTTGTGCGCCAGCAGACCCACGCGGTCGAGCATCTTCAACCCCCGCGCCGTGGCGTCCGTGGGGTTGCGGCCCAGCACATTGGTCTGCGCCAGGGTCAGGTTCTCGGTGACCGACAGGTGCGGGAACAGCTCGAAGTTCTGGAACACCATGCCCACCTTGGCGCGCAACTGCGGCAGGTTCGTGCCCTTGGCGGTGATGGACTGGCCGGCCACACGGATGTCGCCCTGCTGGATGGGCTCGAGCGCGTTCACCGTCTTGATGAGCGTGCTCTTGCCCGAGCCCGAGGGGCCACACACGACGACGACCTCGCCCTGCTGGATGGTCGTGCTGCAGTCGGTCAGCACTTGGAAGCTGCCGTACCACTTGCTGACGTTGTCGATTTCGATCATGCGGTCACCGGATGACTTGGATGCGCTTTTGCAACTGGCGCACGGCCAGCGACAGGCTGAAGCAGATGGCGAAGTAGACGGCCGCGGCCAACAGGTTGCCCTCGATCGAGCGCCCGAGGTTGGTGCGGGCGTAATCGAAGGCGTGCAGCAGGTCCGAGGCGCCGATGGCGTACACCAGCGAGGTGTCCTGGAACAGGATGATGGTCTGGGTCAGCAACACCGGCAGCATGTTCCGGAAGGCTTGCGGCAGCACCACCAGGCGCATGGTTTGGGACGGCCGCATCCCCAGGGCCGCCCCCGCCTGAGATTGGCCTTGGGGAACGGACTGAATGCCCGCCCGAATGATTTCGCTGTAGTAGGCCGCTTCGAAGCAGGTGAAGGTGATGAAGGCCGAAATCGCGACCTTGTTGTCGTCGGCCCACTGCCCCCCGATCTGCTGGTACACGCCGCTGGGCAGGAGCAGGAAGAACCACAGGATGACCATCACCAGCGGTACCGAGCGCATCAGGTTGACGTACCCCGCCGCCGGCCAACTCAGGACAGGCTGCTTCGACAAGCGCATCAGGGCCAACACGGTTCCCAGCGCGATGCCCCCCACCATCGCCACCAGGGTCAACAGCAACGAGAAGCCCAGGCCCTTCAGGACAAAGACGGTGAGGTACTCGGCGGTGACAAAACCAAAGTCCAGGTTCACCGACCACCCCCCCCCGCCACGCCGGGGACTTGCACCGCCTTTGCGATGCCACTGGCCAGGAGGTACACCGAGAAGGCCGTGACGAAGTAAAGCAAGGTCACGACGGCGTAGACCGCCGTGTGCTGGGACGTTTCTTCACCCACTTGCTTGGCAATGAGCGTCAGTTCCGCCACGCTCACGGCAAAGGCCACCGCGCTGTTCTTGACGACGTTCATGCACTCGGACGTCAGCGGCGGGATCACCACGCGGAAGGCGACGGGCAGCAACACGTGGCGGTAGGTCTGCGGCAGGCTGAGCCCGATCGCCAAACCGGCATGCCACTGCCCCTTGGGAATGCTTTGAATGCCGGCGCGCACCTGCTCGCTGATGCGGGCGGAGGTGAAGAAACCCAGCCCAACCCCCGCCAGCGCCACACTGGGCGCCTGCTTCAACAGAGGCACGAACTCGGGCACCACGAAGAACCAGAGGAACAACTGCACGATCAGCGGCACGTTGCGAAAGAGTTCGGTCCACGCGTCGCCGAGCAGCACCAAGCCCCGCATCGGCGTGGTTCTGGCCACGCCGACCAAGGACCCAACGACCAAGGCCACGGCCATGCCGATGCCGGCCACCGCGACGGTCCAACCCCAGGCCGACAACAGCATGTCGAGGTAGGTCTGCACGCCGGGGGCCTTGCCCATGCAGCCTTCAATCACCGTGAGTTCCACGGTGTCCTTGCACCAAAGCTCCCGCTGGCTTTGCCACCAATCCGCCGACATCACGCTCCCTCCGTCGAACAGGACAGCGGGCGCCTGAGGCGCCCGCGAAAATCAGCCAAGGCTGTGGCCACGCGTCACTTCTTCGCGTAGTCCTCCATCGGCTTGTCGTTCGGGCTGGCCCACGCCGCCTTGGTGGCCACGCTGGCCGGCAGGTTCAGGCTGGTTTGGGTGGGCGGAATCGGCTGCACGAACCACTTGTCGTACATCTTGGCCAGCTCGCCGGACTTCATCAGGCCGACGATGGCGTCGTCCACGGCCTTCTTGAAGGCGGGGTCGTCCTTGCGGAACACGATGGCGATGGGCTCGACCGACAGCGTTTCCCCAACGATCTTGAAGTCCGAAGGCTTCTTGCTCTTGGCAATGGCGCCGGCCAAGATCTGCGAGTCCATCACGAACGCGTCGGCCCGGCCCGACTCCAAGAGCAAGAAGCTGTCGGCGTGGTCCTTGCCCAAGATTTCTTTGAAATCCACGCCGTTAGCGCGCTCATGGCGGCGCAGCGTTTGCACGCTGGTGGTGCCCGTGGTGGTGGCCACCGTCTTGCCGTTCAGCTGGTTGATGCTGGTGATGCCCGAGTTGGCCTTGACGGCGATGCGGACTTCTTCCACAAAGGTGGTCACCGCGAAGGCCACGTCCTTTTGGCGCGTGGCGTTGTTGGTGGTGGAGCCACACTCGATGTCGACGTTGCCGTTTTGCACCAGCGGGATGCGGTTCTGCGAGGTCACCGGCTGGTAACGCACGGTGAGCTGCGTCAGCCCCAGCTGCTTTTGCACCACCCGCAAGACCTTGTCGCAGACCTCGACGTGGTAGCCGGCGAACTTGCCGTCACCCAGGGTGAACGACAGCGCGCCCGAGGACTCGCGCACGCCCATGGTCACGGCACCGCTGTCTTTGATTTTTTTGAGCGTGTCGCTCGTGTTGGCCTGCACCGCGGCCACGGCCAACACCAGGGACAGGGCTAGCACCGACTTCTTCGACATGAGGACTCCTGCGATCGACCCCGAGGGCCAAAAGCGCAACCCTAGCAGAGCCCCTCCGCAGGCATCAGGCCGCCCAGGGTTTCCCGGGGCCGCCGACTCGGCATGGGCTCATGCCGGCTGCCGGGCCGCGAGGAAGTCCCACAAGGCCGTGGCGGCCGGTTTGGGGCGCTTTTTGTGCTCTGGGCGCTCGCGGTAAATGCGCAGCGCGACTTGCAATTCGAAGGCGCCGGGCGGCGCCGCGGGCACGAGACGGCGGGCGCGCAGCTCGCGCTTGACCGAGCTGGCCGGCAAGAAGGCCAGGCCATGGCCCTCCATGGCCATGGCCTTGAGGCCCTCGGCCATGTCGGTTTCGTACAGCGCGTCCAGGTGCAAGGGCACGCCGGCTTCCTTGACGATGATTTCCACCAAGCGGGCCAGATAAGCGCCCTCGGCATAGGCGAGGAAGGGGATCTTTTGGCCCGGGTGGCCGGGCAGGCGGAACAGCGCCTGCCCGTCGGGGTCGGGCCGGGCAAAGGCCGCCAGGGTGTCGTGCCCCAGGCTCAGCATCTCGTAGCGCTCGGGGTCCAGCTGCAAGGGCTGGCTGGCATGGTGGTAGGCCAGCAGCAAGTCGCAATGGCCCTCGCTGAGTTGCAGCACGGCGTCGTGCACGTTGGCGGCGTTGAGCCGGCACTTGAAGGGGTCGAGCTGCTTGCGCAGCTCCATCAGCCAGTGCGGAAAAAAGCTGAAGGCCAAGGAGTGCGGCACCGCGAACTCGATCATGTCGGCGCCCGTGGCCTGGTGGCTGCGCAGCATGTTGCGCGTGGCCTGCAGGTTGGCCAGGATCTCGATGGACTGCGCCAGCAGGGTTTCGCCCGCCGGCGTGAGCCGGGTGGGGTAGCTGCTGCGGTCCACCAAGTCCATGCCGGCCCAGGCCTCCAGGGCTTGGATGCGGCGCGAGAACGCCGGCTGGGTGACGTGGCGCAGCTGCGCCGAGCGCGAAAAGCTGCGCGTCTCGGCCAGGCTCACGAAGTCTTCAAGCCACTTGGTTTCCATGGTTCAGGCGTCCGGTGCTTGCGAGTTTGCCTGCAGATTCCACATGCGGGCATAGGCACCTCCCCGCGCCAGCAGCTCGGCATGCCGGCCGCGCTCGACGATGCGGCCCGCCTCCAGCACGAGGATCTGGTCGGCGTCCACCACGGTGGACAGGCGGTGGGCGATCACCAGCACCGTCTTGTTCTGCCCCACGGCATCGAGCTGAGCCTGGATGGCGCGTTCGTTGTGCGAATCGAGCGCCGAGGTGGCCTCGTCGAAGATCAGGATGGGCGGGTTCTTCAGCAGCGTGCGGGCGATGGCCACGCGCTGCTTCTCGCCGCCGCTGAGCTTCAAGCCCCGCTCGCCGACCCGCGTGCCATAGCCCTGGGGCGTGCTGCGGATGAAGCCGTCCAGCTGCGCGGCCTGCGCCGCGGCCTCGATCTCGGCCGGCGTGGCCCCCTCCTTGGCGTAGCCGATGTTGTAGCCCAGGGTGTCGTTGAACAGCACGGCGTCCTGCGGCACGATGCCCAGGGCCTGGCGCAGGCTGTGTTGCGTGACGTGGCGGATGTCTTGCCCGTCGATGCGCACCGCCCCGGCCTTCACGTCGTAGAAGCGGAACAGCAGGCGGGCCAGCGTGCTCTTGCCCGAGCCGCTGGGCCCCACCACGGCCACGCGCTGGCCGGGTTCGATGGTGAAGCTGACGCCGTGCAGCACCGGGCGTGCCGGGTCGTAGGCGAAGTCGACGGCATCGAACTCCACCCGGCCGCCTTGCACGCGCAGCGCCGGCGCTCCCGGCGCCTCGGCCACCTCGCGTTCGCGGCCCAGGAGGCCGAACATCTTGTCCAGGTCGGTCAGGCTTTGCTTGATCTCGCGGTACAGCACCCCCAGGAAGTTCAACGGGATGTAGAGCTGGATCATGAAGGCGTTGACCATCACCAGGTCGCCCAGGCTGAGGCGCCCCTCGCTCACACCCTGGGTGGCGCGCCAGAGCATCAGCACCAGGGCGGTGGCGATGATGAGTTGCTGCCCGGTGTTGAGCAGGCTCAGCGTGGTTTGGCTCTTGAGCTGCGCCTGCCGCAAGCGCTCCAGGCTGGCGTCGTAGCGGCGGGCCTCGAAGTCTTCGGCGCCGAAGTACTTGACGGTCTCGTAGTTCAGCAGCGAATCGATGGCCTGCGTGTGCGTGGCCGAGTCGATCTCGTTGAGTTGGCGGCGGAACTTGGTGCGCCACTCGGTGACGGTGATCGTGTAGGTGACGTACAGCACCAGGGCCGCGCCGGTGATGGCGGCGAAGGCCCAATCGAACAGCCCCCCCAACAGGCTGAGCACCAGGACCACCTCGATCAAGGTTGGCAGGATGCTGTAGAGCGAAAAGCTGATCAGCGAGTGCACGGCGCGCGTGCCGCGCTCGATGTCGCGCGTCATGCCGCCGGTTTGACGCTCCAAATGGAAACGCAGGCTCAAGTCGTGCAGGTGGCGGAAGACCTGCAAGGAGATGGCACGCGCCGCGCCCTCGGTGGCCTTCGCAAACACCAGTTCGCGCAACTCGGTGAACAGCGAGGTGCACAGCCGCAGCGCCCCATAGGCCACCAAGAGGCCCACGGGCAGCACGAACAGCGGGTTGGCCTGCGCGGCGTCGAGTTGGTCGACGATCTTTTTCAGCAGCAGCGGCACGCCCACCGTGGCCAGCTTGGCGCCCACCATGAAGCCCAGGGCCAGGGCCACGCGCCAGCGGTACTGCCAGAAGTAGGGCAAGAGCTTCTTGAGCACCTCCCCGTCGCGGCGGGGGGCCCCGGCAGCGGCCGGGGGCGAAAGGGGAACAGACGGGGCAGCGGGGCGCATGGCGAGAACGAGGGGGGGCCATCGATTCTCGGGGGTCCGCCCGGAAGACCCGCTCCCCACAATCGACAAGCCTCGGCCGCCGCACCATGCCCACGCAAGACACCCTGTTCCCCATCACCGAAGCCCAGCGCACGGCGTACGCGCGGCAGCTTCGGCAGGGCTTCGGTCGCCTGCGCTTCGAGCCCGACCTGGAGGCCGCCTTCATGGCGGACTTCGACCGGGGACTGGACCGCCGCTTGGCGTGGTTGTCGCTGCTCATCACCGTCGTTTGGCTGGTGTTCACCGCCCTGGACCCGGTGCGCATGCAACCCGACCGGCTGCCGCCCGCCCAGCTTGGGCTGTGGACCGAGCTCCTGCTCGTGCGCGGGGTCGTGGCAGCGGTCTT
The DNA here is from genome assembly GCF_004004565.1 of Inhella crocodyli. Classification (GTDB taxonomy): domain Bacteria; phylum Pseudomonadota; class Gammaproteobacteria; order Burkholderiales; family Burkholderiaceae_C; genus Inhella; species Inhella crocodyli. The sequence goes on along the minus strand of NZ_SACM01000002.1, from coordinate 331,516 downwards.
GTTGGGGGCCACTTGGCGTGCCTGGCGCCATCCCCTGGGCGCTCACCGGCGACGCTGGGTCGTGGCCACCGCCCTGGTGGTGACCGTGGGCGGCGCCTGGGGGGCCACTTGCTACCTGCGCCTGGGCGGCTTCCAGCCGCTGGAGATCTTGCTGTTGCTGGTGGCGGGCTTGTTCTTGCCCATCGGCCTGACGCTGCGGCAAACCCTGCCCCTGGCCGCGGTGTGCCTGACGGGCATGAGCGCGGTGGGCGTTCTGCAGCTCGAGGGGGCCGCGCAAGGCCGATTCCTGTACCTCGCGGGACTGATGGTGCTGACCGCGCTCTTGGCCGCCTTCGGCGCTTACCACCGCGAGTACGCGCAGCGCGAGCAGTTCCTGCTGCGCGCGGAGTTGGGTTGGCAAGCGGGCCACGACGCACTGACCGGTTTGTGCAACCGGCGCCTCTTCGACGATCGCCTCCAAGCCTTGGTTCGCCAAGTGCAGCGCGATGGCCTGCCCTTGGCCCTGGTGCTGGCCGACGTGGACCACTTCAAGCGCTTCAACGACGTGTACGGCCACCCGGCCGGGGACGCGGCGCTGCAAACGGTGGCCGAGGTGCTGCAGGCCATGGCCTCGCGACCGCTGGACCTGGTGGCCCGGTTGGGCGGCGAAGAAATGGCGGTGGTGCTGCACGGCGCGAGCCAGGCCGACGCGATGCGCCTGGCCACGCAGGCCTTGGCCGCCCTGCGCGAGCGGGGCGTGCCGCACGCGGGCAGCGAGCAGGGCTGGCTGGGGATGAGCTTGGGCCTGGCGATGGCCGAGCCGGGCGACACGCCCCTGGCCCTGTACCAACGCGCCGATCGCGCGCTCTACCAGGCCAAGCACAGTGGGCGCAACCGAGTGATTGCCGCCGCTTGAGGCCCGCCGTGCGCTACAAACGCGCATCGACCTTTGACCCCCGACGCCCATGCCCGAACTGGCCAGCCCCTTCATGGACCCCACCCAGGTCCCCACCGACCGCGAATTGGCCCTGCGCGTGATCCCCATGCCGGCCGACGCCAACGCCAATGGCGACATCTTTGGCGGCTGGATCATGGCGCAGGTGGACTTGGCCGGCTCCGTGCTGCCCTCGCGCATCACACGGGGGCGCATCGCCACCGTGGCGGTGAAGGAGTTCATCTTCAAGCAGCCCGTGACCGTGGGCGACCTGCTGAGCTTCTACTCCCACGTGACCCGCGTCGGCCGCACGTCCATCACCGTGAAGGTCGAGGTGTACGCCGAGCGCAACCCGAAGAACCCGCAGGTGGTGAAGGTGACGGAGGCGGAGCTGACCTACGTGGCCATCGACGACGAGGGCAAGTCCCGGCCCTTCCAGGTGGGCCCGGCCGTCAGCGGCACCTGATCAACTTCGGCGCGCCAGCGCCGCAACGCCGGCCAACACCAGACCGGTGCCCACCGCCACCCAGGCCGTGAGCGGCTCGCCCAGCAACCAGGCGGCCAGCAGCAAGGTGCTCATCGGGCCCACCATGCCCACCTGCGCGGCCACCGGGGCGCCCACGCGCTCGATGGCCAGCATGACCAGCAACACCGGGGCGAACGTGCAGGCCGTGGCGTTGACGACCGACAGGCCCACGACGGCCGGCGGCACCCAGGCCGCGTCCAGCGGGCGCAGCCAAGCGAACTGCAGCAGGCACAAGCCACAGGCCACCGTGGTGGCCAGCCCGGTCAGGCGCAGCGCCCCCAAGCGCTTCACCACCTGGCCGCTGAGGGCCAAGTACACGGCGTAGCTCAGCGCACTGCCCAGCACCAGGGCGCTGCCGATCCAGGTCGCCACCCCGTCGTAGCGCACCTCGTGCGCGAACACCAGCAGCACCCCGGCGTAGCTCAGGGCCAGGGCCACGGCTTGGCGCCGCCCCACGCGCTGTCCCAGGAACAGCACCCCCAGCAGCAGCACCAGGGTCGGGTTCAGGTAGAGGATCAGGCGCTCCAGGCCGGCGCTGATGTACTGCAAGCCGGCGAAGTCCAGGAAGCTGGCGAGGTAGTAGCCGGTGAAGCCGAGCACGCCGATGTCGCGCCAGTCGCGGGCACTCAAGGCGGGTCGGCCGCGGCCTGCCCACCAGGCCAGCGCCAGGAACAGCGGCAGCGCCAGCAGCATGCGCCACATCAGCAGGGTGACGGCGTCGACCCCATGGCGGTACGCCAGCTTGACGATGATGGCCTTGCCCGAGAAGCCCACGGCACCGAGCGCGGCCATCCCGACGCCCCAGCCTTGGCGCGAGTTCATGCGCCGATTGGAACCGAGGCACCGATCCTTCCCCGCGAAGGCCGCGGCGCCTCGGCCGAAGGCTCAGTGGGCGCGCTGCTGCCGGCGCCAGCGCGACGCGGCGAACTGCCCCAGCGCTCGGCCCCACACCGCATAGCCCTGGGGCCCGGGGTGGAAGCCGTCGGCGGCCATCAAGCCGCGGTCGGCATCGACGCGCAGGGCCGGTGGCAGGCGGCGCAGCGCGCGGTCGCGCTGGTCGCCCAGGCTGGCTTGCAAGTGGCGGTTGAGCAGCTCGGCCTGGCTGCCCAACACCCAGCGCAAGGGCTTGGGCAGCAGCGGGAACTGGTGCATGGGCGGCAGGCCGCTGTGCAACCAGTAGCGCACGCCGGCCGCCTCGCTGGCCAGCGTGTGCAGGGCCTGCAGCTGCTGCAGGCTGCGTGCCACGGGCACCTGCTGCACCACGTCGTTCACGCCCAGCGCCGTGACCAGCAGGTCGGCGGGGTCGAGGTCGCCGCGGGCCTGGTGCTCGCGCAGGTGGGCCAAGGCCTCGCCGGTCGTGTCGCCCGTGCGTGCCACCAGCTGCCAGTGCACGGGGCGGCCGAGTTCGTCGGCCAAGGTGCGCGCCAGGTGGCCCACCAAGGCCTCGCGCTGGTGCGCAACGCCCACGCCGGCCGCGGACGAGTCGCCCACCACCAACAAGCGCAAGGGAGCGTCGCTGCGCGCGCGGCCGGCAGGGGCGCGCACCCGGCCTCGCCGGGGGCCTTCGGCCTCGGGCAACTGCAGGGCCGTGGCCCGCACGCGCACGGCCTGCAAGAGCAGCAAAGGCGACAGGACCACCTTGGCGGCGGTCAGCACCCGGGGGTGCGGCACCGAAGCGATCACGCGGCGATCACTCGAACTTCGTGAAGTCGGGCGCGCGCTTTTGGAAGAAGGCCTGAAAGGCCTCCATGGCCTCGGGGCTGCGCAGGCGCGCGGCAAAAATCTCGGCCTCTTCCTGAATCACGCGCTGCAGCTCGGCCAGGCCGGGGCCGCGCATCAGCTTCTTGCTGGCGCGCACCGCGCTGGGCGCCAAGGTGTTGAAGCGCTCGGCCATGCGGCGGGCGTGGTTCACCACCTCGCCCGAGGGAAGCACGGCGTTGGCGATGCCGAACTCAACGGCCTCGGCGCCGGTCATCGGGTCGCCCAGCAAGAGCTTCTCGGCCGCTTTCACGTGGCCCATGAGCCGTGGCACCACCAGGCTGGAGCCGAACTCCGGCACCAGGCCCAGGGCCACGAAGGGCATGGCCAGCCGGCTGTCGTCGGCCACGTAGACGAGGTCGCAGTGCAACAGCAAGGTGGTGCCGATGCCAATGGCCGCGCCGGTGACGGCGGCCACCACGGGCTTCTCGCAACCCAGCAGGGCCTGCATGAACTGGAAGACCGGCGCGTCGGCGTCGCGCGGCGGGCGGGCCATGAAGTCTTCGAGGTCGTTGCCCGAGGTGAACAGGCCGGGCTGGCCGGTGATCAGCACGGCGCGCACCTTCGGGTCGGCGTTGGCGGCGTTCAGCGCTTCGGCCATGGCCTCGTACATGGCCGAGGTGATGGCGTTCTTCTTTTCGGGGCGGGCGATCTCGATCGTCGCGACGCCGTTCAAGGTGGCGGTTTTGATGCTCATGCGGGGGCCGATTCAGGGGTGGTGCCGCGGGCGGCGGGTTTGCGGCGAATGTAGACCTGCTTGCGCACGCGCGCCACGGTCTCGCCATCGGCGTCCTTCACCTCCACCGGCAGCCACACCAGGTGCTTGCTGCCGTCGGCGGTGGCCTGGCGGATGGCGTCCAGCGTGGCGTCGTCCAGGTCGAAGGCGGCGTGCACCGTGCCGCGGCCGGGCTTGACGAACTCGATCGCGGCGGCCTTGTCCCACACGAAGTAGTCGCGGCCCAGCGCGCGCAGGATGAGGATCATCCAGAACGGGTCGGTCATGGCGAACAGGCTGCCGCCAAAGTGGGTGCCGACGTAGTTGCGGTTCCAGGGCCGCGCGCGCAGCTCGACCCGGGCGTGGCGCCAGTCGCGGGACAGGTGCGTGACGTGCACGCCGGCGAACAGGAAAGGCGGCCAGCAGTTGAAGCCGGCACGCAGAACGGTGGGGTGCATGAACAGGTCGGTCAGCTCGGCCGGGGGGCGAAGCGCAATTGCTGCCAATGGTTGACCAAGTGCATCAGGTGAGCGCGGGTGTACTGCGCCTTGTCCAGCTCGCCATAGGCGAAGTGCGGCTTCAAGGGGCCGCCCCAGGCCTCGAAGGCGGCCAGGGCGTCCAGCAGGCGTTGCACGCTGTCCTTGAGGGCCACTTTGGCGTCCAGCGCCGGGGCGCCGGGGATGGGCTCGGTCAGGCCGTGACTCATCGAGCCGCGGGCGTTGAACACCGCGAAGGCGGCGTTGCCCACCACGGCGCGAAAGGCCGCGCTCTTCATCTCGGGGTAGCCCTTCATCGAAAACTCGATGCTTTGGGCCAGGTGCTGCAGCAGCTCGCTCAAACTCCACGGGCTGTCGTGGGTGGGCGTGTTGAAGCGCAGGTCGAGCACGCGCTCGCGGGCTTCTTTCAAGGTGGCGAAGGCCTCCAGCTTGCCGCTGCAGGCGCTCAGGGAGGCCGTGGACGCGACGGCCCCCGTCAACACGAAGTGCCGTCGGTCCATGGTCAATCCCTCAGGTCAAAGCGCCTCAAAAATGCCGGCGGCACCTTGGCCGGCGCCGACGCACATCGTCACCATGCCGTACTTCTGCTTGGTGCGGCGCAGGCCATGGATGACCGACGCGGCGCGAATGGCACCCGTGGCGCCCAAGGGGTGACCCAGGGCGATGGCGCCACCGTTGGGGTTGACCTTGGCACGGTCCAGTTCGATGCCCTTGCTGTCGAGGTCGTTCAACACGGCCAGCGACTGCGCAGCGAAGGCTTCGTTCAGCTCGATCCAGCCGAGGTCCGAGGCCTTCAGGCCGGCCATCTTCAGCGCGGCGGGGATGGCTTCGATGGGGCCGATGCCCATGATTTCCGGCGGCACGCCCTTGACGGCGAAGGACACGAAACGGGCCAGCGGCGTCAGGTTGTAGCGCTTGAGCGCGGCCTCGCTGACGATGAGCAAGCCGCCCGAGCCGTCGCTGGTCTGCGAGCTGTTGCCGGCCGTCACGCTGCCCTTGGCGGCGAACACCGGCTTCAACTTGGCCAGGCCTTCGACGCTGGTGTCGGGGCGGGCGCCTTCGTCCAGCTTCACGGTGCGGGTCTTGGTGTTGATGCTGCCATCGGCCAGGTTGGGCGTGCGCTCAACCACGTCGAACGGGGTCATCTCGGCGTCGAAGTAACCGGCCTGCATGGCGGCCACGGCGCGGCGGTGCGACTCGTAGGCGAAGGCGTCTTGGTCTTCGCGGCTGATCTTCCACTGCGCGGCCACCTTCTCGGCGGTCAGGCCCATGCCGTAGGCGATGCCGATGTTCTCGTCCTTCTCGAAGATCAGCGGGCTCAGCGACGGCTTGTTGCCGCCCATGGGGATCATGGACATGGACTCGACGCCGCCGGCGAACATGACGTCGGCTTCACCGACGCGGATGCGGTCGGCCGCCATCTGGACGGCGGTGATGCCCGAAGCGCAGTAGCGGTTGATGGTGACGCCACCGACGCCGTTGCCCCAACCGGCCAGCACGCTGGCCACGCGGGCGATGTTCATGCCCTGCTCGCCTTCGGGGAAAGAGCAGCCCACGATGGCGTCTTCGATGGCCGAGGCCTCCAGGCCCGGCGCCTGGGCCAGGGCGGCTTGCATCACCTTGACGAGCATCTCGTCGGGGCGGGTGTTCTTGAAGTACCCACGGCCGCTCTTGCCGATGGGAAGACGGGTGGCGCTGACGATGTAGGCGTCTTGCACTTGCTTGCTCATGATGGATTCCTTCCGTTTGCGGGCTTCTGATCCTTCGGGATCCAGGCCCAGACAAATTCACATTCGATCGGCTGCACGCCGGCTTCGTCGGTCACGGTCACGGCCACGATGACTTCGCCCTTGGTCTGCGTGGCCAGCAGGTGCCGCTGGTCGTCCGTCAGGTGGGCTTGGGCCGTCAGGGCCCCGGTGGCGCGCTTCTTGAACGCCACCTTCATCGTCTTGCACAGGGGCAGGCAGTCGTCGCGCACGTTCATGCCGACGACCATGCCGGTGGCCGTTTCCGCCAGCAGGCCCATGGCGGCAGCGTGAACGCCGCCGATGTGGTTCTGCACCTTGCCGCGGTTGGCGATGTGGATCTCGCTGCGCTCGGGGGTGAGCGCCACGAAGTCCAGCCCGGCCGTGCCCGTGAAGGGCACGGCACGGCGCAACGCGAGGTTGCGCGCCGCGCGGCGCAGCGGTCCGGGCAAGCCGTCGAGCTTGCCCAGGGTGCGCTGCAGGCGGTTGGGGTTGGCCATGACCGGGGGATCCGAAGCCTCAGTTGCGAACCGGCTTGCCGGTCTGCAACATGCCCATGATCCGTTCTTGGGTCTTGGGGTTGTCGAGCAGCGAGCAGAAGTGCTTGCGCTCCAGCGCCATCAGGTACTCCTCGGTGACCAAGGAGCCGGCTTCGACCTCGCCCCCGCACACCACGTCGGCGATCGCGGCCGCCAGGTGGTAGTCGTGGGCGCTGACGAAACCGCCGTCGCGCATGTTGGCCACTTGGCCCTTGATGCTGGCAATGCCGCTGCGGCCAGCCACGGGGAACACGGCCTTGTGCGGCGGGCGGTAGCCGGCTTCGGCCATGCCCTTGGCGGTGGCCGTGGCCACGTGCAAGAGCTCGTCCTTGTTCGGGACGATGACGTCGCTCTCGAGCAGGTAGCCGAGCTTTTTGGCCTCGTGGGCGCTGGTGGCGACCTTGGCGGTGGCCGCGCTCAGGAAGCCGTCCTTCAAGAAGGTGAAGACGTCGGCACCGGAATTGCCGGCCGCGGCCATTTCAGCGGCACGGCGGGCGATGTAGGTCAGGCCGCCCGCGCCGGGCACCAGGCCCACGCCAACTTCGACCAGGCCCACGTAGCTTTCGACGTGCGCCACGCGGCGGGCGCAGTGGATGGCCAGCTCGCAGCCGCCGCCCAGGGCCAGGCCGCGCATGGCCGCCACGACCGGCACGTTGGCGTAACGGATGCGCAGCATCGCGTCCTGCAGCTTCTTCTCTTCCGGCGCGATGCCCTTGCTGCCCATCTTCATGAAGACGGGCATCAGGCTTTCGAGGTTGGCGCCGGCGCTGAACACGTCGTCCGGGCTCCACACCACGAGGCCCTTGTAATCGGCTTCAGCGATCTCGACGGCCTTGATCAGGCCTTCGGTCACCAGGGGGCTGATCAGGTGCAGCTTGGCGGTGATGGAGGCGATGACCACCTCGCCATCCAGCGTCCAGACGCGGATCTCGTCGTTCTTGAACAGCTCGGTGCCGCTCTTGAGCGGGTCGGCCGCGCCCTCGCCCACCAGGGACTCGGGGAAGGGTTGGCGTGCGTACACCGGCAGCTTGGCGCGGGGCTTGAACTTGCCCTCGGCGGCGCTCCACGAGCCTTCGGGCGTGTGCACGCCACCGGCCGCGGCCACGGGGCCTTCGGTCACCCACGCGGGCAGCGGAGCGCTGCTCAAGGTCTTGCCCGCGGCGATGTCGTCGGCGATCCATTGGGCCACTTGGGTCCAGCCGGCCGATTGCCACAGCTCGAACGGGCCCTGGCTGCTGCCGAAGCCCCAGCGCATGGCGAAGTCGATCTCGCGCGCGGTGTCGGCGATGTCGGCCAGGTGCACGGCCACGTAGTGGAACGAGTCGCGCAGGATGCTCCACAGGAACTGGGCCTGGGGGTTGCTCGATTCACGCAGCAGCTTGATGCGGTCGGCCGCGGGCTTTTTGAGCATGCGGGCCACGATGTCGTCGGCCTTCTTGCCGCCGGCCACGTACTCGCCGGTGGCGAAGTCCAGGCGCTGGATCTCCTTGCCCACCTTTTTGTAGAAGCCGCCGCCGGCCTTCTGGCCCAGCGCGCCCTTCTCGATCAGACCGGCCAGCACCTTGGGCGTGGCGTAGGTGCTGTAGAACGGGTCGTCCTTCAGGTTGTCCTGCATCGTCTTGACGACGTGGGCCATGGTGTCCAGGCCCACCACGTCGGCGGTGCGGAAGGTGCCCGAGCTGGCGCGTCCCAGCTTCTTGCCGGTCAGGTCGTCGACGACGTCCACGGTCAGGCCGAACTTCTCGGCCTCGATCATGGTGGCCATCATGCCGGCGATGCCAACGCGGTTGGCGACGAAGTTCGGCGTGTCCTTGGCGCGCACGACGCCCTTGCCCACGCTGGTGGTGACGAAGGCCTCCAGCTGATCGATCACTTCCGGACGCGTGGTCGGCGTGTTGATCAACTCCACCAGGTACATGTAGCGCGGCGGGTTGAAGAAGTGGATGCCGCAGAAGCGCGGCTTGATCGACTCCGGCAGCACCTCACTCAGCTTGGTGATGCTCAAGCCCGAGGTGTTGGACGCCACGATGGCGTGCTCGGCCACGTACGGGGCGATCTTGGTGTACAGGTCGAGCTTCCAGTCCATGCGCTCGGCGATGGCCTCGATGATCAGGTCGCAGCCCTTGAGCAGCTCGAGGTGCTCTTCGTAGTTGGCCTGCTGGATCAGCGCGGCTTCGGCAGCGTCGCCCAGGGGCGAGGGCTTGAGCTTCTTGAGGCCTTCGACGGCCTTGGTCACGATGCCGTTCTTCGGGCCTTCTTTGGCCGGCAGGTCGAACAACACCACGGGCACCTTGACGTTGACCAGGTGCGCAGCGATCTGCGCCCCCATCACGCCGGCGCCGAGCACGGCCACTTTGCGAACTTGGAATCGACTCACGGGAATGCTCCTAACGGAGGGTGATCAAGCCCGGCGGCTGTGTCGGATCGCCGGGCTTGAGGGAGGGGCGCGTTACTCGACGCGCTCCCAGACTTGGGTGCGATAGAAGAAGCCGATGTAACCGCGCACTTCCATCTTCTTGCCGCCCTCAACGGGCTTGAGGCGGGTTTTGTAGGTCTTGCCCTTCGCGGCGTCGAGGATCTCGCCGCCGCCCCACAGGCCCTTGTCATCGCTGTCTTGTTTGACATTGCGAATGATGGTGAGGCCCACGACCTTCTGGTTCTTGCGGTCGTCGGTGCACAGGTCGCACACCGAGTCTTGCTTGGCCGCGTCGAACAGCTTTTCGATCTTGCCGGTGACCACCCCACCCGACTCGGAGATGCGGACCAAGGCTTTGGGCTGCTTGGTCTCGTCGTCGATGGTCCTCCACAAACCCGTGGGCACCATCTGCGCCTGAGCGACGGTGGCAACCCAACCCAGCACTGCTGCAGCGATCAACGATTTCATGGCATCTCCTGGTGGCGGGCCCCGGCTGGCGGGGCGATTGAGGGGGTCAGAACAAGGCTTCGTCCATCTCCATCAGCGGCTTGAGGCCGGCACGCGCGGTGCGGATCAGCGTGGCCGTCTCGGGCAGCAACTTGGCAAAGTAGAAGCGAGCCGTGGCCAGTTTGGCACGGTAGAACGGGTCGCCGGAAGCCTCTTGGGCCAGTGCGATCTTGGCGGCGCGTGCGAAAAAGTACGCGAAGGTCAGGTGGCCGACCACGCGCAGGTAGTCGACGGCCGCCGCACCGACTTCGTCGGGGTTGGCAAAGGCCTTCATGCCGATTTCCTGCGTCAACTTCGTGACCTTGTCGCCGATGTCGGCCAACGGGTTCACGAACTCTTGCATGGCCTCGTTGGTGCCTTCCTCTTCGATGAATTCGGCGATCTTCTTGCCGAACTTCTTCAGGGTGGCACCGTTGTTCTGCAGCACCTTGCGCCCCAACAGGTCCAGCGACTGCACGGTGTTCGTGCCTTCGTAGATCATGTTGATGCGCGCGTCGCGGACGAACTGCTCCATGCCCCACTCGTGGATGTAGCCGTGGCCGCCGTACACCTGCAGGCAGTGGCTCGTGGCGATCCAGCCGTTGTCGGTGATGAAGGCCTTGATGATGGGCGTCAGCAGGGCCAGCTCGGCCTCGGCGTCCTTCTTCTCGTCCTCGTCGTCGCTGTAGAAGGCCTTGTCCAGTTGCAGCACCGTGTAGGCCTGCAGCATGCGCGCACCTTCGGCAAAGGCGCGGGCCGTGAGCAGCATCTTGCGCACGTCGGGGTGGTGAATGATCGGGTCGGCCGGCTTGTCCGGGGCCTTGGGGCCGCTCAAGGCGCGCATTTGCAGGCGGTCCTTGGCGTAGGTCACGGCGTTTTGGTACGCCACTTCCGTCAGGCCCAGGGACTGGTTGCCCACGCCCAAGCGCGCGGCGTTCATCATCACGAACATGGCCTGCAAGCCCTTGTGCGGCTGGCCCACCAGGGTGCCCACGGCGCCGTCCAGGGTCATCTGGCAGGTGCTGTTGCCGTGGATGCCCATCTTGTGCTCGAGGCCCGAGCAGAAGATGGCGTTGCGCTCGCCGATGCTGCCGTCGGCGTTGACCTTGAACTTGGGCACGATGAAGAGCGAGATGCCCTTGCTGCCCTGCGGGGCGTCCGGCAGGCGGGCCAACACCAGGTGGACGATGTTCTCGACGAAGTCGTGCTCGCCGGCCGAGATGAAGATCTTCTGGCCCGTGATCTTGTAGCTGCCGTCGGCCTGGGGCTCGGCCTTGGTGCGCAGCATGCCCAAGTCGGTGCCGCAGTGCGGCTCGGTCAGGCACATGGTGCCGGTCCACTCGCCGGTCGTCAGCTTGGGCAGGTAGAGCTTCTTCTGATCGTCGGTGCCGTGGGCGTGCAGGCACTCGTAGGCGCCGTGGCTCAGGCCCGGGTACATGGTCCAGGCCTGGTTGGCGCTGTTCAGCATCTCGTAGAAGAACTGGTTCACCGTGAACGGCAGGCCCTGGCCGCCGTAGGCCGGGTCGCAGCTCAGCGCGGGCCAGCCGCCTTCCACGTACTGCTGGTAGGCCTCCTTGAAGCCCTTGGGCGTTTGCACCTCGTGGGTGTCACGGTTCAGTTGGCAGCCTTCGCTGTCGCCGCTGAGGTTCAGCGGGGCGATGACCTGCGAGCAGAACTTGCCGCCCTCTTCCAACACGGCGTTGATCGTGTCGGCGTCGATGTCCTGGTGGGCGGGCAGCATCTTCAGCTCGTCGACGACGTTGAAGAGCTCGTGCAGCACGAACTGCATGTCGCGGAGCGGCGGGTTGTACGTGGGCATCGAGGTCTCCTTGGAACGGGGGGGTACAGCGGGAAAGAAACGATCAACGGGCCGTTGGGCCCGAACGGGTGGCCCGGGGCTTGCGCGCCTTGGGGGCCTGCTCGGCCTCGCGGCCGGCCGGGGTCAGGTCGGGGGCCACGACGCGGTCGAAGCCGCGCCGCGCGTGCTCCAGCGCCCCGGCGCTGCGCAGGAAGCGCGCGTCGTGGTGCAAGGACAGGATCAGGCCGTGCAGTTCGAACAGCACCTGGTCGATGGGGGCGTCGGCCCGCAGGTGACCCTCGTCCACGGCCAGGCGGATGGCCTTGTGAAGCGCCGCGTGCCAGGCCTTGACCATGGTCACCAAGGCGTCCCGCACGGGGCCTGGGCGGTCGTCGAACTCGACGGCGCCGCTGATGTAGATGCAGCCGCTCTCCAGCTCCACGGCCACTTGGCGGACCCAGTGCTCGAACAGGGCGCGCAATCGGGGTAGGCCGCGGGGCTCGCGCAGGGCCGAGAAGAACACCTCTTCCTCGAAGCGGCGGTGGTACTCGGCCACCACAGCGATCTGCAGCTCTTCTCGGGACCCGAAGTGGGCGAACACGCCCGACTTGCTCATGCCGGTCTGGTCGGCCAGGGCGCCGATGGACAGGCCTTCCAAGCCCATGTGCGAGGCCTGGGCCAGGGCCGCTTCCAAGATGGTGGCCCGCGTCAGCTGGCCCTTTTGAAGGGCCGACTTGGCCGGCGCACGTCCCCCGGCCGCGCGGGGCGCGGCGAGGGCGGGGGCGAGGGCGGGAGAGCGGGCCATGGCGGGGGCGTGTCAGGAAGTCGAAATAAAACGAACGGTCGTTCTATTTTTCGCCGCATTCGACCGCCACGGCAAGCCCAAATCCCTGCGATGCGTAGGGAAGCGCTTCTAAACCCACTACGGGTAAGCCCCCGAAGCGCTGCTTTTCCGTGCAATCCCCCACGCTTCACGAGGACGTCACCGGGGAAGGTTTAAGCTCGGACCTCAAGGAGGGCTCCCCCTTGGACGTGCTGCAGCTCGACATTTCCGGCCGGCCTCAGGCTTGGATCAGCGCCAAAGAAGCGGCGGTGATGGTGGCCTGCGACGCCATCGCGTGGACCCTCGGTGAGCCGTGCGCCGTCCTCCGGGGCGGCATCCAGCGCGTCACGGGGCGGCAGTCCGTCATCGAGGTGCACCCCATCGTGGCCGCCCGCGGCGCCATCCCCACGCGCGCCTGGCGGCAGGCACCGGCGCTGACCAACCCCAAGCTTTTCGCCCGCGACCGGCACGTGTGCGCCTACTGCGCCAAGGCCTTCGGCGAGGACGACCTGACGCGCGAGCACATCGTGCCCACGTCCCGGGGCGGGGCCGACAGCTGGATGAACTGCATCACCGCCTGCCGCAGTTGCAACGCCCACAAGGGCAACCGCCTGTGCCACGAAATGGGCATGGACTTGGCCTACCTGCCCTACGTGCCCAGCTTGCACGAGGACATGATCTTGCGCGGCCGCCGCATCCTGGCCGACCAAATGGAATTCCTGCTGGCCAGCGTGCCGCGCAACAGCCGCCTGCGAACCTGATCGGGTCAACCCGGGCGCGAGGTGCCGCGTTGCCCGGGCTGATCGCCTGAAAGGTTCGCCATGCACAAGCTTCTCCTCGCCACCGTGGTGGCCGCCGGCCTGGTCGGCTGCGCGACGCACGACCCGAACGTCCGCCACCGCGCCGACAGCCAACGCCTGGCGCAGGTGCAAGAGGGCACCGTGGTCAGCGTGCGCAGCGTGCGGCTGGAAGGCCGCGACAGCGGGGTGGGCGGCGCCCTGGGCATGGTGGGCGGCGCGGTGGCGGGCAGCCACGTGGGCGGTCAGCGCGAGGCGCCGGTGTTTGCCTTCTTGGGCGCCGTGCTCGGAGGCGTGATCGGGCACGCGGTCGAGCGCGATGCCGGCCGCGCCGACGCCCTGGAAATGATCATCCAGTTGCGCAACGGCGAGCGGGTGGCCGTGGTGCAAGCCCAAGGCCAGGAAGACTTCCGCCCCGGGGACGCCGTGATGATCATCAGCCAAGGGCGCAGTGCGCGCGTCAGCCGGGCGCTGCCGCCGGTGCCGCCTTCGGCCACCCGCGGCGCGAACGAGCCCGAGGGCTCAACTCCCCGCTGACAACTGGCCCTTGGCGCCCGGGTGTTGCCCGAGCACCTCGGCCAACCAGGCCAATTCGGTGGCCAACAAGGTGTGCAAGGTGTGCGGCGGGTTGGCCACGAACATGTGGCTGCCCAACAGGCCAAAGCCGCCGTCTTGCGGGGCGACCACGCTCAAGGAAGCGTCCAGCCAGCCCTTCTTGGCCACGCCCTTGACCGCGTTGCGCAATCGCTGCGGCAGTTGTTGGGCGTCCAAGAGCTGAACCTGGGGAATCCAGACCGCAATGACCGCGTCGGGGAACTTGGCCAGCGCCTCGCGCACGGTGCTCAGAACCCGACCGTAGTCGGTTTTCATCTCGTAGGGCGGGTCGATCAGCACCAGACCGCGGCGCGTGGGCGGCGGCAGCAGCGCGTTGAGTCCAGCAAAGCCGTCGCTCAGGTGCACCTTCACCCCTTTGGTACCGGCCATGAGCTTTTCAAGCGCTCGCAGGTCGGTGGGGTGCATCTCGAACGCGTGCAACTCGTCCTGCGGTCGCAGCATTTGCCGGATCAGCGACGGCGAGCCCGGCACGTTCTTTAGCACCCCGGGGCCGTTGAAGACCTCGACCTGGTCCAGGTAAGCCGCCACACCCGGTGGCAGGTCGGTCCTTTCCCACAGGCGGCCGATGCCGTCCAACCACTCGAGCTTTTTGTTGGCCGCTTCGGTGCGCAAGGAGTAGGCCCCGGCCCCGGCGTGCGTGTCGATGACGCGAAAGCCCTTGTCCTTCTGCCCCAGGTGCTGGAGCAGTTGAACGAGGACCAGGTGCTTGAGTACGTCGGCGTGGTTGCCGGCGTGGAAGGCGTGACGGTAAGCAAACATCGGCGGACTCTACTCGGGCAAGGCCCCCAAGGCCTGGGCGCAGCGCAGCAATTCGTGCCCGGCAGGCACCCGGCGGTTTTGCCCCGCCACGGCGCTCAGGGGCACGTGCACACAACGGTCGCCTTGCAAGGCCACCGTGATGCCAAATTGCCCGTCCACCACCGCCTGGGCTGCGGCCACGCCAAACCGGGTCGCCAACACGCGGTCGAAGGCGGTGGGGGCGCCACCCCGCTGCAGGTGGCCCAGCACGGTGGCACGCACTTCCACGTCGGGCCATCGCCCCGCCAGCGCGTGCACCAAGGCGTTGCCGATGCCGCCCAGCCGACTCACACCGTCGGGCAGCTGTTGCCACAGTTGCGCTCCATCGCCCAGGCCCGCGCCTTCGGCCACGCAAACCAAGCCATGGCCTTGGCGGGCCACGCAGGCTTCCAGGCGCCGGGCCAGGGCTTCGAGGGCGAAGGGCTGCTCCGGGATCACGATCGCGTCGGCCCCGCCCGCCAGCCCACCCTCCAGCGCAATCCAGCCGGCGTCGCGACCCATGGTCTCAACCACCATGATGCGGTGGTGGCTGGCCGCCGTGGTCTTGAGTCGGTTGAGCGCATCGGCCACCACCGCCACGGCCGAATCGAAGCCGAAGCTGCGCTCGTTGCCAGCGATGTCGTTGTCGATGGTCTTGGGCACCCCCACCACGGGCAGGCCGAGCTCGGCGAAGCGGGCGGCCAAGGTCAAAGTGCCGTCGCCCCCGATGGCCACCAGGCAATCCAAACCGGCCCGCCGGGCCACGGACAGGGCCTCGGCCGAGGCATCGCGGCCTTGGTAGTCGAAGGGGTTGGCCCGGTTGTGGGTGCCCAGCAGGGTGCCCCCTTCGTCGAGCAGGTCGCGCACTTGCTCGGGCAGCACGGGGCGCAGGTGACCCTCCACGAGGCCCAAAAAGCCACGCTCCACCCCCAGGACCTCGACGCGCGGGTCGTGCTGAACGAGGGCCAGCGTCACCGCGCGGATCACCGCATTCAAGCCGGGGCAATCGCCCCCTCCGGTCAGAACCCCCACGCGCATGCCAGCGTCCTCTCGTTGTCGACAACCCCCAGTTTCGTCGCCCGCCACGGGGGGTTCGTCGGCGCAACGCCGGGCTCGTCGGCCCGGAGGTGCGCGGTGGCGGCGCGATCCCTAGGCTTCATCCCGTCCCTTCACTCGCAGTTTGGAGTTCACCATGCGCCGCATCACCTCTTTCGCCGCCGTCGCCACCCTGCTGAGCGCCACCGCTGTGGCGCAAGCCCAAAGCACGCCCTTGCGCGACGACATCCTGGCCCAATGCCCGGCCCTGGGCGAACAACTGCCCGAGTTGCTGGCCAGCACCAAGCAACAGGTGGACCGTCAAGGCAGCGTGCAATTGGAGTTGCGCGTCTCGCCCCAAGGCCAGCTGAGCGTGGAGCGGCTGAACGGCACCCGCGCCTACTTGGTCGCCACCCGTCAAGCCGTGCAGGCCTTGCAATGCCCGACCGCAGCCGCCGAGCGCTACAGCCTGACCGTGCGCTTTGCCGACGACACGCCGCCCAAGGCCGCCACGGTCCGCCAGCTCGCGGCCCTGTGAGCGCCCTGCCCAAGGCGCGCTAAGGTGCGCGCCTGATGCTCGGCCCCATGCTTTTTCCCGCGGCCCTGCGGCGCACCGACGCGCCGCCGGCCGCGTTGCTGTTGCTCCTGCTCGCCACCAGCGGGCAGGTGCCCGGTGCCGTTCAATGCTTGGCCAGCAGCGACGCAGCCCCCTGGCACTGCCTTGCCGATCAACTGCCAGGCTGGGCCATCAACGTTGCCTCCCTGCTCGTGACCCTGCTCGGCGTGCTGGTGGCGCGCCGCTGGTTGCACCGCCCGGAGGCAGGCTGGGGGCGCTCGATGGCACTCCAAACGGTTGCTGTGGCCGGGGCCACCTTGGTGTTCAAGGGCGCCATCAGTGGCGCGCTCTGGCAGTCCTGGCCCCCGCTCTACCTCGTCCAACTGCTGATCACGCAAGCCCTGTGCTTGGTGCTGGCGCTGGACTTCCTGCTGCGGGGCCGCGAGCAGGCGGCCAGCGCCGCCCGCCTGCATGGCGATCCCAGCGCGCGGCAGCGGGAGCTGGCCGAGGCCCGCCTGCAGCTCTTGCAGGCCCAGGTCGAGCCCCACTTCCTGTTCAACACACTGGCCCACCTGCGCCGCCTCGCCCAAACCGACCCGGCTGAAGCGCGCGCCATGCTGGCCGACCTGCTGCGCTACCTCCAAGAGGCCCTGCCGAGCCTGCGCAGCGACCGCACCACCCTGGGCAGCGAACTGACCCTCGTCAGCGCCTACCTCGCCCTGCACCAGCGACGCCTGGGGCAAGCCCGGCTTCGCTGGCACATGGACGTCGCCCCGGGCGTGCGCGGCATCGCCGTGCCCGCCAACAGCCTGTTGACCCTGGTGGAAAACGCGCTCAAACACGGCATCGCGCCGCTGGTCGGCGGGGGCGACGTGCAAGTGACGGCCGCCCTCGACGGCGAGCAACTGGTGCTCACCGTGGCCGACACCGGCCGCGGCATGGGCGCGAGCAGCGGGCACGGCACGGGGTTGGCCACCTTGCGCGCACGCCTCCAAGCCCAGCACGGGGATGCCGCCTCCTTGACCCTCCACCTGAACCAACCGCAGGGGCTCGTGGCCACCTTGCGGCTGCCGCGATGACCCCGACCGCAACGCCTTTGCAATGGGGCTGGGCACAGGCCCGGTGGGCCTTGTTCATCGGCGCTGGCACCTTGTTCGCGAACGGCACGCCTTTCGGCAACGACCCCGGCGCCGGTTGGTTCAACGCCTTGGTCTACAACGTCTTGCAGTTCGGCGTGCCGCTGGTGCTCGCGGTCCAATTGGCCGATGCCGCCGTCGACGCCCGGTGCGCGCCGCCCATGCTGGCCTATGGATTGGCGACGCTGGGCACGGTCGTGCTCGGCGTGTGGGGCGTGGCCCCTGCGCTGTGGCCCTTGCTGGGCAAGGCGCCCTGGTGGACCTCGCTCAACGACTGGGTGCTGGCCGCCACCACCCTGGGCTGGCACGCCTTGGGCGTGGCCGTGTACGCGCAGCGGCGCTTCAGCCAACGGGCACAGCGCCGCCTGGAGCAGGCGCAGCGCGCGCAGCAAGCGCACGAGCAAGCCCTGGCCGCGACGCGCTTGTTGGCCCTGCAAGCCCGGGTCGAGCCGCTGCTGCTGTTCGAGCGCTTGCAGCGCATCGACGGCGAGCTGCGCGACCGACCCGAGCGCGCCCGACACCGCCTGGCCGCGCTGATCGCCCTGCTGCGCGCGCAGCAGCCCCACCTGGACGCCGCGCGCTCCACCTTGGGTCGGGAGTTGGAGGCCGTGGATGCCTACGCCCGGCTGCAAAGCCAAGACGGCCACCACACCGAGCGACTGCACCTGGCCCCGCTCGAAGCCTGGAGCGAACATCCCATCGCGCCCCTGGTGCTGCTGCCCTTGGTGCGCCCGCTCTTGGCTCTGCCGGGGCTGTGGCAGCTCACCCCCACCCCCAGTGCTCCGGGGCAGCTGGCCTTGCGCCTCCAGGCCCTGGGGCCCGACCCCGACACGGCCTTCCATGCCGCCGCCCAGGTGCCGCTGGCCTTGCTCAACGAACGGCTGCAAGCGGTGCACGGGCCGGGAGCCGCGCTGGTGCTGGACCGCGACGGGCCCCTGCCCGCCTTCGTGCTGCAATGGCCGCAAGAGACCCCGACGCCATGACCCGCATCCTGATTGCCGAAGACGAGCCTCTGCTGGCCGCGGAGATCCGAGAAGAACTGCTGCGCTTGTGGCCCGAGGCCGAGGTCGTCGCCTTGGTGCACGATGGCCACGCCGCCTTGCAAGCCTTGGAGCGGGAGCGCCCCGCCGTGTGCTTCCTGGACGTGCAAATGCCCGGCCTGTCCGGCCTGGAGGTGGCCCGCTTGGCAGCGGGCCGCGCGCACATCGTGTTCATCACGGCCTTCGATCAGTACGCGGTCCAGGCCTTCGACGAAGGCGCCTTGGGCTACCTCGTCAAGCCGCTGGACGTCGTCAAGCTGGCGCGGACCCTGTCGCGTGTGAAAGAGCGCCTGGACCAACCGCCCGCCGACCTCGGTCGCCTGGTGGAGCGGCTGCAGGCCGCCCCCAGCGTGGAGCCCCTGCGCTGGATCACGGTGCAACGCGGTCGCGAGTTGCAACTCATCACGGTGGACGACGTCGTGTACTTCCGCGCCGATCACAAGTACGTGGCCGTGGTCACGGCCGACAGCGAGGCCTTGATTTCACTGCCACTGAAGGAACTGGCAGCGCGCCTCGACGGGGAGCGATTCTGGCAAGTGCACCGCAGCACCATCGTCAACGTGCAAGCGATCAAGTCGGTCAGCCGCAGCCTGAGCGGCAAGCTCAGCATCGCCCTCAAGAGCCGGCCCGAATCGCTCGAAGTCAGCCCCACGTACGCGCACCGCTTCAAGCAGCTCTAGCCCGCCGCCCGTCAGGCATCGCGGCACATGAGTGCAAAAAAAGAGGCACCCCGCAGGGTGCCTCGCATCGGGGCGCATCGCCCCGACTGCCAAGGCCCCCGAGGGGCCATGACAGCGGAGTCTTCGGACCTCAGGCCGTTTTGCGACGGCGCGAAGCGCCCATGCCCACCAAGCCCAAGCCCGCCAGCGCCAGGCTGCCAGGCAGGGACACCGGATCGGGCTGGTTGTCGGCGGCACCGGCCGGCAGGTCGATGGCGATCATCACGCAGGCCAAGCAGTCGCTCGACACGCCGGACGTGATGTTCAGGTTGTTCAGACCCGGGTTCAGCAAGCTCGTGACCGAGAAGTCGCGGATGTCCCAGAGGCCGCCGCTGAAGTTGCCCGGGCCGTTGGGCACCGTGTTGCCATCGAACAAGCCGCCGGCCGCGCCGATGGTGTTGCCATTGGCGATAACCGCAGCGTCCGGGAAGGCTTGGCCGTCAGCCACGTGGAACTGCGCGCTGGCCGTGCCCGAGCTGTAGTTGATGTTGTTCAGCGTGATGTTCCAGCCGTCGGCGTCGTAGGGATTCGAGATGTTCGAATCGTTGCCGTTGAACATGACCACGTCGCGGTTGTTGCTGCCGTTGCCATCGTCAAAGAAGACGATCAGCGACACGCCGTTGACATTGATGCGGTTGCTGTCCTTGGTGAAGTTGGCCAGCGAGTAGTCGCCGCTGCCGGTCACCAGGCTGGTGACATTCGCACGGTAGGCCAAGCTGTTCTCATAGCCCCAGCAGTTGTCGCTGGAAATGCCCAGGAAGCTGCCGACGATGTCGGTGCCATTGAAGTTGACGCTGGCATTGGCCGTCGCAGCGCTGGTCGCTGCAGCGTTGCTCGGGCCATGCCAGAAGAGGTAGGCCTCTTTGACGGTGCCCGTGACGCCCGTCAGGCTGATGCTGCCGGTGCCGTTGTCACGCATGCCGCCGTAACCGGCGGACTTGAAGTCCGTGTTGAACACGGTCTTGAAAAAGGTCAGGTCGGTGGCCTGGGCGGTACCGGCCAGGCCCATGGCCAAGCCCGCGGCCAGCGCGGCGAGTTTGGTGCGGGAAACGATGGATTTCACAAAAGCTCCTTCGGTCAGAGGATTGAAACAGAACCTGCTATGGCAAGAATCGCACCGCGGCCACCAAATGCCCTTCTATCAACAACTTGGCGGCCGAAACATTTATTAACAGCCTGTTTTGTCAAAAGGAGCGACACCCCGAGTATTGGGGGGTTTCTGAAACTCCAAGGGTGCCATCCCCAGTTTTAGGAATCCAATCTGCGCATGCCCGTATCGATTCACTCTGGCCTGCGCGCCACCGCGCTGTCCCTCGCCCTCGCCGCGACCTGGGTCGCCCCCCCTCATGTCCTCGCCGGTCCCGTGACCGTCCCGGGGGCCGCGCCGCCCGCCAGCGCCACGCCCGCGGGCCGCGAGCCCGAACTGGCCGAAGCGGTGGCTCACCTGCAAGCCCAGCAATGGGACCGTGCCGAGGACGCGTTTCGGCGGCTTTTGCAACGGGTGCCCCAGCACCCCCGGGCCTTGATGGGCCTGGGCGAATTGGCCCAGCAACGCGGGCAGCCCGCCGAGGCCGGCCGCCATTTGCAGCAGGCCGCACAGGTTGCCCCCCAAGACCTGGCGGTGCAACTGGCTTTGGCCCGCTGGCTCGTGACGCAGGGCCGCTTCGCCGAGGCCGAACCGGTGTTTCGGGCCGTGCCCGAACGCCACCCATTGGCCTACACGGCACAGCGTGAACTCGGCGACCTGTTCCTGCACGGCCTCAAGAAGCCCGAACCCGCCTTGCGCGCCTACCAACGGGCCGCCCAACTGCAACCCCGCGCCGCTGCGGCGCGCTTTGGCATCGCCATGGCCCTGCTGGCGCAAGACAAAAAGGACGCCGCGCTCGTGGAGTTGCAGGCTGCCGCCAAACTGGCCCCCAAGGACCCTGCGCTGCCCCACATGGCCGGTCGTGTGCTCGCCAGCCAGCAACAACTCAAGGCCGCGGCCCAACAGTTCTCCCAAGCCTTGGCGCTGGACCCCCAGTTCCTGCCTGCGCTGAGCGACCGCGCCGACGTGCTAGCAGAGTTGCGCGACGACAAGGCCGCGCTGGCCGACCTGACGCGGCTGACCCAGTTGCAAGCCGACAACCCCACGGCCTGGGTCAAGCGGGGCATGGTGGCACAGCGCTCGGGCCGCCTCGACGACGCCCGCAGCAGTTACACCCAGGCCTTGAAACTGAACGACGGCTTGGCGGTGGCGCACAACAACCTCGCCTCGATGGCGCTGGAACGCCAGGAACCGCCGGCCCAAGCCCTGGCCTCGGCGCAGCGGGCGGTGGCCCTGGCACCCCAGGTGCCGCAGTTCCAAAGCACCTTGGGCTGGGCACTGTGGCGCAGCGGGCAAACCGGACCGGCCTTGGCGGCCCTGGAAAAGGCGGCCCAGTTGGGACCGGGCCTGCCGGAAATCCAAGCCCGCCTGGGCGAGTTGCACGAAGCGATGGGCCAGAAGGCGCAGGCCAAGGCGGCGTACCAAAAGGCCTTGGCCTCCGGCAGCGACTTCCCCCAGGCCACCTCGGTTCGGCGCCGGCTGGCGGCCTTGCCCTGAGCTGCCATGGGCACGGCGCGGCACTTTCGCCCCTTGCCCTGGCTGGCGCAACGCCCACTGCGGACGCTGGGCCTCATGACGCTGGCCTTCCTGGTGTCGGGGGCACTGAGCGTGGACCTGGTTCGCTTGCTCAGCGCCAACCTCGCTTTCATCGCCGAGCACGGCTGGCTCGCCATCCAAGACGACGCACTGTGGCAACTTGGGGGCCTGGTGCTGCGCGCTTGGGCCGCGACCCTGGGCTACTTGCTGTTCAAGCTGTGCGAACAGGCCCTGCTGCAGTGCTTGGGGCGGCGCGACTGAGCGCCGCCGCGCCTCACTTGCCCACGTTGACCAAGGGCTGCGCCCCGCCGCCCAAGAGCACCGTGTTGCCTTGCTTGCTGGCAATGGCCAGGGCCGTGTCGCGCTGAAGCTCGGCCAGCTTGATCTCCTTCAGCGCGGGCGTGAGCGACGCACTGAGGATCTGGTTGGCCTTGGCCTGGCCTTCGGCCTCGACGATCAGGCGCTCGGCCTCGGCCTTGGCCAACTCCACCTCTTTGCGCTTCTTCTCGATGGCCTGGTCGGTTTCGGCGCGCTGGCGGATGGCGGCCTCGATGGCCGGGTCGGTCAGCAGGTTGCGCACGTTCACCGCCGTGACCACGAACGCGCCCTTGTCGTTCGCATCCAGCTCTTGCTGCAGGCCGGCGCGCACCATCTCCGACAGCTCGGTGCGCTTGGTGTGCATGGTGGTGGCATCGAGCTGCGCCACGGCCTTGTAGACGCTTTCGCGGGCCTCGCGGGAAACGCGGCTGTAGGCGATCACCAGGTCCTTCGTGCCACCGCTGGACACCACGTCCTTGTGGCGCACCACATCGCCTTGGTACTTCGTGTAGAGACCCGGCACGGCCGCGGGGTTGACCTTGAAGTAGATGTCGATGTCGACGTCCTTCATGGTCAGGTTGTCGCGGCTCTTGGGCGTCATGTCGTTGAGCTGGAAGCTCACCTCTTTGGCGCTGAACTCGTCCACCGTCTTGAACAGCGTGAAGTACACGCCCGGCGGCAGCGGCTCGGGGCTGACCTTGCCCAAAGTGCGCTCGACACCGACGTTGCCGGTGTCGATTTGCGTGCACGCGGCCAAGGAAGCGGCCAGGACCAACAGAAGGGGGGTGCGGAGCGTCATAGCAATTTCAGGGCAGGGGTTTGGTAAGCAAGGACCAAGAGGGCCAAGAGCACGAGGGCCAGAGCCCCCACGCGCAGCAGCAGCCGTGCGGCCCGGCGTTGTGTGGGGCGGCTGCCAAGGTGCCACAGGCCCAGGCCCAGGGGAAGGACGATCAACAGGATGAGCAAGTGGCGCATGGCGATCCAGCAAAGCCGCGACGCGCCGCAGTGTCCCAGGACTCAGCAGGGGTAGATTTCGACCGCGCGCATTGCCCCTCGGGGCCGCAAGGACCAAGACGCCGCTTGGATCGACAGGCGGCCGCCATGGGCCGACTCGAGCACCAGATTCACGGCCTGTTCCAGGGTCTGGGGCAACTGCAAGGGCCAAGTTTTCCCGTCGCTGGTGACCGCCTCGGCCGCGGCGATCCGACCGAGGCATGCGAAGGGATCGCCCTGCCAGCGCGCCTGACCCAGCTCAAGCCGAGCCTGGGACACCACCAAGGTCGCTGCACCCGCCGCGCCCGGCCGTGGAAGTGCCGCCAAGTCGATGCACAGCACCCCATCGTGCACCGACACCGCCGTCAGCTCCGCGTCCACGAGGGCCACCGACCAAGGCGGTGCATCGCCTGGCACCGTCGCCGAATCGGCTTCGCTCATGGCCCCAAGGGCTTGCTGACGAACTTGAAGTCCTCGTCCTCGTCGAAGGGCTTCACGCTGAAGCCCAAGGCGCGCACCAGCTTGAGCATGGCGCTGTTCTTGCACAGCACCAGGCCGTCCAATCGGGCCAGGCCTTGCTCGCGGGCCAGGGCGATCAAGCTCTCCATCAGGCGCTTGCCCAGGCCTTGGCCGCTGAAGGCATCGCTCACCAGCAACGCAAACTCGGCGCTGCGACCGCCGGGGTTCAGCGTGTAGCGCGACACGCCCACGATGCGCTCGGGCTCGCTGCCGTCGGGGGCGGCAGCGCGCACCGCGACCAAGGCCATTTCGCGGTCGTAGTCGATGAGGGTGAAGCGCGCCAGCATGGCGGGCGACAACTCGGTGAGCGTGGCGGCGAAGCGGTTGTAGCGGCTCTCCGGGCTGAGGCTGGCGACCAGCGCTTGCAGCAGGGGCGCGTCGTCGGGACGGATGGCGCGCAGCGTGCACAGGGTGCCGTCGCGCAGGCTCAACCACTGGGCCACGTCCGCCGGGTAAGGGCGAATGGCCAGGTGCTGGTGGCCGTGGCTGCCCGGGGCTTGCACCTCGGGCGCGAGCACGATGCGCGCGTCGACGGCCACGACCCCGCGCTCGTCGGCCAGCACGGGATTGATGTCCATCTCGCGCAGCTGGGGCAACTCGCAGGCCATTTCACTGACGCGCAGCAGCAGGGCTTCGAGGGCGTCCATGGCCACGGGCGCGGCGCCGCGCCAAGCGCCCAGCGCCCGCGCCACGCGCGCCCGCTGCACCAGCTGTTGCGCCAGGAAGCGGTTCAGCGGTGGCAACTCCATCGCCACGTCGGCCATGAGCTCGACCTCGGTGCCGCCGGCCCCGAACACGATGACGGGCCCAAAGGGCGGCTCGTGCTTGAGCCCGATGTGCAGCTCGCGCGCATGGCGCTGGCCGGCCATGGGCTGCACGGTGGCGCCGTGCACGGGCACGCCGGGGCAGGTGTGGCGCACGCGGGCGAGCAAAGCGTCGTAGGCGTCGCGCACCGCGGCGGCGTCGCGCAAGCCCAGCACCACCCCATCGACGTCGCTCTTGTGGGTCACGCCCTCGGCGTCGATCTTCAACGCCACCGGGAACCCGATCTGCGTCGCGATCATCATGGCCTCGTGCGCGCTGCGGGCGCGCAGGGTGGCCGTGACCGGGATGTGGAAGGCCGCCAACAGGGCCTTGCTTTCCATCTCGGTCAGGACCGTGCGCCGCTGCGCCAGCACGTTGTCGACCAAGAGGCGGGCGCCGGCCACGTCGGCCGGGGCGCTGGCGCCCATGGGGTACGGGGTTTGCTGCAACAGGCGTTGGTTGGCGTGGTAGGCCGCCAGGTGCGCGAAAGCGCTCACCGCCGACTCGGGCGTGCGAAAGCTCGGGATGCCCACCTCGCCCAGCGTGGCCCGGGCGGCCTCGGCGCTGCCCTCGCCCAGCCAGCAGGTGAGCAGGGGCTTGGCCAATTGGGGCCGCAGCGCCACCAGGGCTTGGGCACTCGCTTCCGGGTCGGCCCCGGGCAGGGGCGCGTGCACGACCAGCACCGCGTCGGCGTCGGTGTCGTTCTGCAGCGCCTGTACGGGCGTGGCGAAGTCCACCGCGCCCTCGGGCGGCTGGGGCACGTCCACCCAGCGGCTCAGGCTCAGGCCCACGCGCTCGGCCTGATCGGCCGCCAGCACGCCCGGGCCGCCGCCGTTGCTGACCAAGGCCAAGCGCCGACCGACGGTGCGCCCGACGGCCAAGGGGCTGCCCAGCACCCGCGCGGCCGCGAACAGCTCGACGAAGCTGTCCACGCGCACCGCGCCCACGCGGCGCAGCGCGGCGTCGAACACCGCGTCGCGCTCGGCCAGCACGGCGCTGTGGGTTTGTGCGCTGTCGCGGCGGGGGTCGCGCCGGCCGGTCTTGAGCACCAGCACCGGCTTGACGCTGGCGGCCACGCGCAGCGCGCTCATGAAGGCCCGGGCCTGCACCACGGCCTCCACGTGCAGCACGATGCTGTGCGTGCGTGGGTCGTCCGCCAGCACCATGAGCAACTCGGCCACGTCGACGGGCGAATGCGGCCCCACCGACACCACCTGAGAGAAGCCCACGTTGTTGCCCGCGGCCCAATCGAGCAGGGTGGCCGTCAGCGCCCCCGATTGCGAGACCAGGGCCAAGCTGCCGGGTTTGGCCAGGGGGCCGAGCACGCTGGCGTTCAACCCCAGGGCCGGGTTCTGCAGGCCCAAGGTGTTGGGGCCCAGCAGGTGCAGGCCTTCGCGCGCGGCGATGTCACGCAACTGCGTCGCCGCCTCGCCCTTGATGCCGCCCCCCAGGGCCAAAGCCGCCCGGCATCCCATGCGGGCGGCCAGTTCGACGCCGCCCGGCAGCTCGTCGGGCGGCAGGGCGAGCAGGGCCAGGTCGGCCCGGGTGCGCGCCAGCTCGGCCAAGGTGCCGCTGCGCTGCACGTCGGCCACGGCCAGTTCTCCCAAGTAACGCTGGGCCTTCAAGGCGGCCAGCAGACGCTGGGCCTGCGGGCTGCGCTGGCCCTCGGGCTGGGTGAGCACGATGAGCGAACGCGGCGCCAGCAGGGGCGTGAGCGGGTGTTGGTCCATGCCGCAGCCTATTCCACCAGGGGCTTGAGGTGAGCGGCCACGCTGCGCGCCAACGCACTCAGCGCGTAGC
The DNA here is from genome assembly GCF_004004565.1 of Inhella crocodyli. Classification (GTDB taxonomy): domain Bacteria; phylum Pseudomonadota; class Gammaproteobacteria; order Burkholderiales; family Burkholderiaceae_C; genus Inhella; species Inhella crocodyli. Next base: position 305,568 of record NZ_SACM01000002.1, on the reverse strand, counting down.
CCCCTTCGAGCAAAGACACGATGCGCCCCCGCGCCGAGGCCTGGGCCTGCGCCACGATGAGCTGGGTGACCCAGGCGTAGTCGGCCTCTACCCAACCGAGGTTGCCCATGTCGTCCTCGCGGTGGGCATCGAAGCCGGCGCTGACGACGATCAGTTCCGGCCGGAACGCGGCCAGCGCCGGCTGCCAATGGGCGGCGATCGCTTCGCGCATCGCGCTGCCCCCGCTGCGCGCCGGCAAGGGCGCCAGCACGACGTTGGCCGCCGCCGGCGCCTCGTCGCGGAAGGGGTACAGCCCCTGCTGGTAGCTGGAGCACAGCAGCACGCGCTCGTCGCCGGCCCAGATGTCTTCGCTGCCGTCGCCGTGGTGCACGTCGAAGTCCACCAGCGCCACGCGCTGCAGACCGTGCTGCGTCAGCGCATGCGCCACGGCCACGCTGGCGTTGTTGAAGAAGCAGAAGCCCGCGCCTTGACCGCGCGCCGCGTGGTGGCCGGGCGGACGCACCGCGCAGAAGGCATTGGGCACCTCCCCCCGCATCACCAAGTCCACCGCCAGCACGGCGGCGCCGGCGGCATGGCGGGCGGCCTCCAGCGTGTGCGCGTTCATCGCCGTGTCGGCGTCGACCCGCACGTAGCCGTCGGGTGGCGACAGCGCCGTCAGCGTGTCCACCCACATGCCGGTGTGCACCCGCAGCAGCTGCTCGTGCGTCGCGGCGGGCGCCGTGTAGGGCTGCATGCAGTCCATCAGGCCCTTGATCAGCAGGTGGTCCTGGATGGCCCCCAGGCGCTCGGGGCACTCGGGGTGGTCGGCGCCCATCTCGTGGCGCTCGCAGCTGGGGTGGGTGATGTAGGCGGTCAGCACCGAACCAGTCTAGGCAGCCTGGCTTTCGGCGTGCTGACGCGGGTCAATCCCCGCGCAGAAACAGGCCCGGCTGCCGCGGCGCCACGGCGTGCGGGCCCTCGCCGGTCACGGCATCGCGCCAACCGTCTTGGCCTGCCAGCCAAGCGGACTCGATGTGCCGAGGTGAGTGGGCGGCGTTGAACACCACCAAGGCCTTGTTTTGGCGACAGCGCCAGACCAGCAACTGCCGGCTGGCGTGCACGGTCTCCCAAGCACTGGCCGAGGCCACGCGTCGCACGCGCAGGGCCGCGCGCAGCACCGGATCGTGGCGGTGGTCCATCCACACCAGCGGCACGGCGTCCAGGCGGCAGGTGGTGTGCGCGTGCGCCAACGCCAAGCCATCGCTCGGCAAGGCGAAGCCGCCGTACTGCTCGAGCTCCAAGTCGTGGTTGGTCACGAAGGCCACGCCCTTGCCCGAGGGCAGGGCCGCCTCGGCCGCGTCCAGGCGGTCCAGGGCCGCCCAGTCGCCGTCCGGCCCGAGCGCGTGGGCCAGGCTTTGGTACAGCGGGAAGTCCATCAGGCGCATGGTGCGCAAGAATTCCAACATCACCGGGAAATGCCCGGGCTGCTGGATGTACTCGCCGTACAGGAAGAGGTGCGAGGGCAGCCCGTCCAGCACGGCGTCGAAGTACTCGGGTTCCATGTGCTTGACAGCGTCGAAGCGAAAGCCGTCGGCGCCGCAGTCGATCAGCAAGTCCAGGTAGCGGCGCGCCTCGGCCCGCACGTGCGGATGGGCGGTGTCCAGGTCGGGCATCCCCACCAACCAGCCCTCGCGAATGGACCGCAGGTCGTTGTAGTCGATGGTGCTGCGCGGCCGGAAGTGCTCGGGGCCGAAGCGCGGGTAGCGCAGGGTCTGGGCGTAGGGGCCGCCGGCCATGTGGTTCAGCACCACGTCCACCAGCACCTTGAGCCCCAGCCGGTGCGCCGTTTGGATCAGGCGGCGCAGCGCTGCTTCGTTGCCCAGCGGACCGTCCAAGACCGTGTGGTCCACCGGCTGGTAGCGCCCCCACCAAATGGGGTTGTCGATGCTGCGCTGGGGCGGCGACACCTGGATGCCGGTGAACCCCTCGGCCACCAAGGCCGGCAGCTCGGCCTCGCAGCGGGCAAAGGGCCAGTCGAACAGGTGCACGAAGGCCTCGGGGGACGCAGCGGTCATGGGCTTGCCGGGAAACGGGGGACTGCGACTCTAGGCAGGTAACCGCGTGTACCGCGCACCAACGTGGCGCGGCCACAAAAAACCCGCCGAAAAGGCGGGTGACGGTCGGGAATTTGGTAGGCCGCCCGTGAGTCGAACACGGCACCAACAGATTATGAGTCGCGCCGGTCGTTCGCCCTGCATCGCCCACCTTCGCCTTCTATCGACCTCGTTGACGCCATTTTCTCCTTTGCAATCAACAACTTAGACAACTTCTTTCGCCGCTCTTCAGCGAAACTTCGCCTTGTTCAACCGGCTTGCTTCCAGGGCCGGATTCAGGGTCGAGTTGAGGCACAGGAGAGCACATGGCGAAGCTCACAACGCGAGCAATCGAGGCGGCCAAAGCGCCGGCAAAACTGACCGATGACACGCAGCTTGCCGGAGGTGGGCGGCTGATGCTGATCGTCCGGGCGCGGACCAAGACTTGGGTGCTGCGCACTCAGTCGAACGGGCGTGACTCAACAGCCACCATCGGCCACTACCCGGCACTGTCGCTGGCCGAAGCGCGTAGGCTCGCCCAGGACATGGCCGAGGGTCGCCGCCCTGACGTCCGGCAGAAGGGCGGCACTCTGTGGGAGCTGATGGAGGCCTACACAGCGTCACTTGGCGAGCGGCCGAGCGCGAGGGAAACGCGCAACCTGACGAGGTGGCTGCTCGGCAAAGATCAGAGCCACGCACTTGCGGCCAAGCAGGCCAACTTGGTTGAGTCAGAGGAGCTGGCCGAGCTGTTGCGAGAGAAGGTCTTGGCTGGCAAGACAACGTCGGTCAACAGAGGACGCGCGGCACTGAGCGCTGCCTACAACTTCGGCGCCAGGCATGACCTCGATCCGCGACGCCCTCTGGGCTCGCCGCGCTTCGGGATCAAGATCAACCCGGTCACACTCATTCCGCGCATCGCGGAGTTCGAGCAGCCGCGGGCAGTTGTCATCGAGCCGGAGGCGCTCCAACAGCTCTGGGGCGAACTTCAACGGCTCGGCCCCGTTGGCGCTTTCGGCAGGCTTGCCGTCCTCACCTTGCAGCGCATCGCACAGCTCGCCAGAGCCACCGTTGACGGCGACACGCTGGTCATCATCGACACCAAGGGCCGCGGCGCACGCGAGAAGGTGAACGTATTGCCCATCACCGCAGCCATGCGCGCGGAACTGGATGCTGGTGCACTGGAGCTGCCTGCGGGAGCCGACCGGCTGCGCGATGTTCTTGGTCCGCGCAAGCTGCGCGCAACGGACATTCGCCGCACAGCAGAAACCTTCTTGTCGGAGCTTGGGTACAGCGGCGAGGCACGCGGCTTCTTGCTTAGCCATGGACTGGAGCGGTCAGCCCTTGTCCGCGCGCACTACGACAAGGCGCAGCGTGTGGCGCAGAAAGCGGCCATGCTTGAGACTTGGCGCCTATACGCAACGCGTGGAGTGTTGCCTGCTTCGCCTCCGTTGAGCGAAAATGTCCGAATTGCGGCGTAGTCGGCTCGACTGCGACCAAGACCAAATGCGCTCCGGTTACCGTGGTGATCACGGGGGAAAGCGCGGCCCTGTGCAGACTATCGGCTGAACTGCACGACAGGGTCAGAACTCAGAACTAGGCCTCTCCCTTCTGAGTACTGACCCACCATGCCCACAAACGCGCCCAACCCTTCCGCGTCGCTGAACCCGCTCGGCATCGTTTCCCACGCACAGTGGGCTCACGAGCGCGACCTAAAGCCCAAGACCCTCAACGCGCTTCGCCGCGACCACCCTGACTTGTTTCCGCGCGCGCTGCGCCGGGGCAACAAGTGGTACGCCACGCGTGCCGAGTTCGATGCCTTCATCGATGCGCTCCGGGGCAACACCTCGGCCGCGCAGCACGCATAAAAAAGCCCGGCGCCAGGAGTCAGCGCCGGGCCAAGTCGGGGCGGCAACCCCAACACCGTCAGCCCCAAACTTCCCCGCTGCTGCTCAAGCACGCCGGCTCTCGACCACAACTGGAGCCGTCATGGACCCCTTTCATTACTGGAACAGGCCGCTGCGCGGCGACCCAGAGCGCACCCAGGCGCTCATCAACACCGCCCTTCGCATTGCGAAGGAACTACGCCAGCAGAGGCCATGCGCCCCTCGCCGCCCGGTCGATCTTGCACGCTGGGCGGAACTTGCAACGGTCGCTGCCCGCCACCGTCGAGAGGCCATCTTCAACCACATCGACACAGGCGTGGTGAAGCCTCTCCGCGTGCGCAGGTACTTGGACGCACTGCAAGAAGCAGCGATGTTGGCGGGCTGGCAGGACGAAGCCCTGACCATCGACCGCTGGAACGTGACCGGCACGGACATGCAGACCATCGCCGACGCGCTGTTCATCGATCCGCTGAGCAAGACCGGGGGTGCGCTGTGATCGTGGACCCACTTGACCAACTCGAAGCCGCCTCTTTGCAGAAGCTTCAGGCAGAGCTGGATGCGCAGAACGATGCGATCTCTGCTGCTGCGGAGGCGGTGCTGCAACGCGCTAGATCGCCGCAGCACGAGCAGGCTGTCGCGGAGTTGCTCGGCGCCTTTGACCCAGAGACCGGCGAGCGCCGCAAAGGCATCGATGGCCTACGGGACGGCTACGACCTCGTCCTGACCTCCGGCAATCTGGAGCGGCAAGTCGAGTGGCTGGATCTCTCGCTGGGCCAGGGCCACTACCTCTTCTCGCGTGGGGCGACGCTGGTGCGCGTCGTACCCGCCGAGCAGGCCCGGAGCGACGGCGTGGTGCGAGCCGCGCGGTCGATGATCGCCGTGCAGGCCAGCGTGGCGACGATCCGCACGCTGTTCGGCCAGCAAGCCCAAGGCCTAGATGCCCATGGTCGTTCCAGGCCAGAGCGGTACGCCTTCCTCACCACGTTCGCCATGTACAAGCTGCGCACAGTGCGCGTGGGCCCGAACCGGGAGACTGCTGCCGTGCTGACGGACGCGCCCAAGGAAGCCGCGGCTGCATTCCGTGAGTTGGGGTCGTGGAGGCACGTTCGTCCGCTCCGCGGCATCAGCCGTTGGCCCTTGCTGGCGGCGGACGGAACCCTCAATGCCAAAGAGGGCTATGACTTCCCCACCCGTTACTACATCGCTGACGCCGCTGGCCTGGAGCGCGTGGAGGTGTTGCCACGCGAAGAGCTGCGCCGCCAGGTACTGGCTATGCGCGCCGACGAGCTGAGGGACTTCGCCTTCTCCACAGACGACGACTTTGCTGCCTACCTCGCTGCGTTGCTAACGCCAATGGTGCTGGCCGCTTGTCCTACGCGCCCAGCGTTCATCTTCGATGCGCCGACCGTGGGCTCGGGCAAGACGCTGACCGCGCAGGCCATTGGCACGATCTACAACGGCGAGCCCATCGCGGCCAATCCGCTGAGCACCGACGAGGAAGAGCGGCGCAAGGTTGTGATGTCGCTGCTGCTGGCCGCCGATCCGTTCGTGCTGTTCGACAACGTGAAGAGCACGATTGGCGGCCCGACCTTGGCAGCCCTGGTGACGAGCGAAAAGTTCTCGGATCGCAAGTTGGGCTCGAATGAAACGGCCAGCCTGGACGTGAGCTGCATGGTGCTCATCACCGCCAACAACGCGGCGACGGACATTGACTTTGCGCGGCGGGCCGTGCGTATCAGGCTCGACCCCCAAGTCGAGAACACCATGACTCGGCGCTATGCGTACCCCGATCTGCACCGTACGTTGGCCGAGCGCCGCCCGAAATTGCTGCGCCTCCTGGCGAGCATCTTGGTGTCGTATGCGGCCGTGCCTGCGGCGGAGAGGCCCAAGGGAGTGGTGCCCTTCGCCAGCTACCAGCGATGGGCGGCAGTCGTGCGCGATGCGGTTGTGTGGCTCGGCTTCAACGACTTTGTGGCGCGTGCAGCGCTCGACTTCGAGCAGGCCAACCCAGAGCTGGAGGCTCTGGCCGGGGCGCTGACCGCGCTGCGAGAGAAGTTCGGGGGCTCGTCATTCACTGCCGCCAGTGTTGTGGCCGCCGCCAAGGCCGAGGGAGACGGCTGGCGTTGGGAGGGCAAGTTCGGAGCCGCGGTGCTGGATGCCTTCGGCTACGGGCGTGAGGAGTCACTGACCGCCGTGCAGCTAGGCCGCGCAATGGGACGGCGACGAGACCAGATTGCCGCGGGCATGGTGCTGCGCGTCCTGGCCAAGCCGGGTAGCTCTACGACGTTCCGGGTGGCATCAGTCGGTGCGCCAACCGCCGCAACAGACGAAGAGCGGGAGGCTAGCTGTGAGGGCTTCTGACACCCCATGCCTGCCGCGGTCGCTTGCCCATGAGAGCGACGCGCATATGCGGTCAGCAGCGAGCAAGGAAGCCGCAGCCCTGCAGACCGTAGCAGGGAATTCCCTCGCTGGGATTCTTGGGAATCGCTGGGATTCCTAACCCCCCCGCGGGGACCACTACGAAATCGTTCCTTAGAGCCAGTACAGGAATCCCAGGGAAACCCAGTTATCCCAGCGAGGGAAATCCCGGCCTCCCGCCCGCGGCTCGCAGACCAACCCACCACAGGAAAAGTTATGCCGAACAACCAACCCAACGAAACGCAGGACTCCACAGCGCTGTTCCGGGCCGCCATGCGGATGCTGGAGCAACTGGTCAGCGAGCTACCAGCCCAGAAGCACAAGCAGCTCGCAAGCGCCATCGAGGGCGGCGCCACTGTCCACATGCGGCTCGTGCTGCCCGTGGGCCATGCACTGCCCGATGCGGCGTTCGATCTGCTGCTGCCGGACGGTCAGCGCATCGAGCTGGCGACGGTGAACGTCGAGCCCATGCGGCATCACTGAAGGCCTGGGGGCGGGTGAAAACCCGGCGACCCACAGAAATGGAAACCGAGGGGTCGCCCTTTCTCCATCGCAAACCCGGAACTGCGGCCCACAGGAGCCATCCGATGCCATCGACCACCCTACCCCCTACCCCGCCCAGCGGCAGCGCCCAGGCGGCCCGGCTATCGCACCGCGCGGCCCTCGCGCTGGCGGTGTTCCGCACCCGCAGGCGCAAGCTCACGCCAACCGAGCGCTCTGTGTTGCAGGACGCAGAGGCCGGCGGCTTCGATCTGCTCGCACCGCAGTCCCACTGCTGGCGGCTGACCATGCTGCGCGAGCTGCTGAAGGAAGGCGCGGGAGTGTCCCCTTTGTGAACCGATAACGAAGAGGATTCCGAACGCAGCGAGTTGTTACCGCGGGCCGTGTTCGTGACCGGCGACCGCGAGTGCTCGCGGCATCAACGAGGACACGATGACTACGCACCGCTCTGCACCCCTGCTGGAAGTTCGCGCCGACGCCCAAGGCGTCATCGCCGGCTATGCCAGCACCTTCAACGGCATCGACAGCTACGGCGACACCATCCAGCCCGGTGCCTTTGCGGCATCGCTCGCCAAGGGCCTGCCCGTGATGCTCTGGGCTCACCGCGCCGATGCGCCCATTGGGCGCTGGATCGAAGTCCGAGAAGACTCACGCGGCCTGCGCGTGCAAGGGGAGCTGAACCTACGCACAGCCGCAGGGCGTGACGCCTTCGAGTCGCTGCGCGCAGGCGACCTCAATGGCCTGTCCATTGGGTTCCGCGTGCCCAGCGGCGGCGCCGAACAGCGCGGCGACCTCCGTGTCCTCAAGACCATCGACCTCGCAGAGATCAGCGTCGTGACCATCCCGGCCGATCCCGCTGCCCGCGTCGATTCCATCAAGGCTGCCAGCAAGCCTGCCACTGCGCAGGAGCTGCAACGGGCCTTGCAAGACCTCGGCTACTCGCGCCGCCAAGCCGCAGCCATCGTGCAGAAGGGATTCCCTGCACTAGCCGAAGCCGACGCTGCCGAAGCCGATGAACACCGCGCCGCCGCTGCTCTGGAAGAAGTGCGCGCGGCGCTCGCCACTCTCAAGCTCTGAAAGGTTCCCCAATGTCTCAAGTCACCATCGAAGCCATCGCCGCCGAAGTCAAGGCGCTCGTCACCAAGGTGAACGCATCCCAAGAAGCCAGCCAGGAAGACTTGGCCGAGCTGAAGGAAAAGCTGCTCAAGCTGGAGCGCAAGACTGCGGCCGGCGTCGAAGAGCTGCGCGGCGCCGCCGACCCCCTGGCCGCACTCGCCAAGAAGCTCAAGGACAGCGACGCCATGCGCGATGTGTTCTCGGGCCGCGGCAGCAAAGCCGGCATCGAGTTCAAGGCCGCCGATCTGTTCCAGACCAAGGCCACGATCACCAACCAGTCCACCGGCGCCGACACGCCCATGTCGCAGGCCCAGCGCATCGGCATCGTCGTGCCCACGGCGGTCGATGTGAACCTCGCCATCCTGCAGGCCATCCCGCGCGGCATCGCCACCTCGTCCTCGGTCGAGTGGGTGAAGATGACCGCGGCAAAGCAGCTCGCCGCCTCGCAGTACGGTTCGCCGGATCGTGAGGGCGTGGCGAAGAAGGAGAGCGGGTTCACGTTCTCGCTGCAACGCGCCGATGTGAGCACCATCGCTCACTGGACGCCGGTCAGCCGGCAAGCCATGGACGATGTGAGCGGCCTTGCCGAGTTCCTGCGCGCTGAGCTGTTCGACGGCGTGCGGCGCGAGCTGATCCGACAGATCCTCGTCAGTGATGGCGACGACGCCGAGCTGGAAGGCTTCGCCAAGCCGGGCAACTTCACGACGCTGGCCGATGTGGTGTCGGGCGAAGGGCGCATCGAGCGCATCCGTCGCACCATCGCCAAGCTGCAAGCACTGGGCTACACGCCGGACGCGATCTTCCTGAACCCGCTGGACTGGGCAGACATTGAGCTGCAGAAGTCGGCGGGCGGCAGCGAAGAGTTCTTGGCCGGCGTACCTCGCGGCGTCAATGCCGCCAGCTTGTGGGGCGTGCCGGTGTACGCCCACGAGTACCAGCCCGAAGGCACGCTGACGGTCGGCGCGCTGGCGCAGTCGGCAACGCTATGGATGCGCCAGGAGGCCCAATTGCTGGTGACCGACTCGCACGCCGATTTCTTCGTGAAGAACACGGTGGCGATGCTGGCCGAGGCACGCGCGGCGTTCACCATCGCCCGCCCCAACGCCATCGCCCGCGGCTTGTTCTAAGGCCCTCGTAGGAGCATGAGCGCAGCCACCGCGCCCGGCTTCTACGTCATCGCCCGCGCTTCGGCTTTCGAGCCCGAGGCGCGGGCGATGTTCATTGCTGAATCGAAGAGCGCGCGGCGGCACCTCATCGGTGAGCTGGTCGAGCCTCGCGTGCCGCCCTCACGACGCTCCTGTCGCCAGCCAGAGGCCCAGCCGCTGAGCGCATTGAGCCAGCCGCAGCCCCTCGCAGGCATCCTCGACGAGCCCAGGCGGCGCGCTATTAGCGAGGCCACGGCTCAGACATGGCGCGACCCGCAGATAGCCGCTCGCCGCAAGCGTCGCCACATGGCCGTGGTCGATGGGGTGAGCTACCCCTCGCTCGCCGCGGCACTGAGGGCGCTAGGGGCCAGTACGGCGCTCAGTCGCCAGCTCAGCACAGGCCTACGCCGCAGGCTGCATGCCTCAGGTGGGTGCTGTGAGTTGGAGGGGCATGTGGTGCGACTGGTGGAGCGCAGACAACTTTCTGCTTAGATGGTTCGAGACCGAGTGGCAATCTGAGCGGCGTTCTGCTGGCGCCGTCGTTCGATGCGCTCTGGTGTCTCAAAAGTCTTGCCGCAGACCATGCAACGAAACTGCCCTTCGCCCCAGTCGTTAAGCAGAGACAGGCGGCGGTGCTCGTCGTAACAAGGCTGGCAGTAAGGCAAGTCGGGGTGACCTTCCCCCGCAGGCTTCCAGTAGCAGGGCTGCTGCCACCGCATCACCGCGTGGGTTGTTGCGGCATCTTCCAGTTCGCGGATACGAAGTTGAGCCGACAGCAGTTGCTCCTGCACTGTCGCAGCCTCAATCTTCACATCTGCCAGCGCAGAAATGAGCTCCGCGAGCCTGAACTTGGCCTCCGCTCCTTCGAGGGTAGCGCCGCTGTCCTTGATGGCCTTAGCAATCTCGGTTGCAGTCTTTACGTTGCCAAGGAGTGTTGCGATGGTCGTAATGTCCATTCGTTATTGAAGCACGGAGCGTGTGCCCGAAGAGAATGCCTAAAGAACAACCGATAGGGAGAGCTCCGATATGCAAACGCAGAAGTGCAGCGGCTGCGGAAACGTCTACCCCATGACGCGGGAACACTTTGGCAATACGCCAAACGGGAACTTCCGAACGAAGTGCCGAGCTTGTGTTCGGGCGCACGTTGCGGCTCATAGCGCGGCGAACGTCGGCGCAGCATCCGAGCGAGCGGAGTTGCGCCGCCAGCGGATAGCGGCAGCCGGAGGACGCGGATACACCGACGCCGACGTCGAGCGAATTCGCAATGCGCTTGGCGACCGATGCGCTTACTGTGCCGATGAACTGAACGGCAGCGGACATGTCGACCACAAGACCCCGATCGCCAAAGGTGGCCGCGACGAGCCCGCCAACATCACCCTTGCCTGCGAGAAATGCAACCTCGCCAAGCACGCGAAGGACGTTGAGGAGTTCCTTCGGTGGCGCGCTCAACGAGGCCTGCTGAACCGGCATCCAAGGGTCGTGTAGCTAAGTCAAGCTTGGCAGCCCAACACTGCTGCCCCTGTGATCCGACAAGAACCTGGCAAATGGAGGCGTTGATTCGATGGCTGTAACTCAAGGGCACGGAAATCCGAAGTGGGGGCGCGACGAGGTTCTACTCGCGCTCGACCTGTACCTCACCCTCGGCGACACCATTCCGGGGCCGAGTGACAACCGCGTTGTGGCACTGTCGGAAGAGCTTCGAAAGCTTCCGATCCATGCGGACGCCAAGAAGAATGATCGCTTCCGGAATGCAGCCGGGGTCGCCTTCAAATTGCAGAACATCCACCAAGTGGCGACTGGCAAGGGCTTGGACAACTTCTCCTCAACAGACAAGGCCGTTTGGGAGGACTTCGGTCATAAGCCCGATTTGGTGCGGCAACTAGCAACTCAAATCAGAGCGCAGGCCGGCGATGCCTCCGTGGCGGCCGAAGCGGCGACCGCGGAGGACGACGAAGAGTTCTCCGAGGGACGCGTCCTAACGGCGGCACACAAGGTCCGCGAGCGCAGTCCAGCTCTCAGGCGGAAGGTCCTGAAGGCTCGGCGCGCGATCGGACCACTCGTATGCGAATGCTGCGCCCGGCCGCCACTCACCGCTGATGCCTCGATCGCGGAAGCCGAGTTTGAGTGCCATCACAAGCTGCCGCTGTCGCAAACCAACGCGACGAAGACGAAAGCCAGCGATGTGGCGCTACTGTGCGCGAGCTGTCACCGACTCATCCACCGACTCATGCAGACGCGGCGTGGATGGGCGTCGGTCGAGGACTTGCGAGCGGCACTGTGCCAGGCAACTTGACGAAGGGAGCACTCAACTTGCCCGCTGAAGCTATGGACCCTTCTGCATCTGAGACGCCGAGGAAAGCGCGGCGCCAAGACACGAGCCTTGAGTCAGAAGGCGCCGAGTTCCTTGTGCTCGGCAACCTGCTGGTCGAGGGAATCGTCGCGCACAAGACGTACACGAACAACCCAGGCTACGACCTCGTGGCGATCGACCCGGAGCGCGGCACCTCAGCCCGAATCCAGGTGAAGAGCCGCTGGCGCACAGGCGCCGAGGGCTTCATCATCAAAAACTTCGACACCGATTTCGTCGTGGTCGCACTGTTGAATCGGGGATCTAAGGACGGCAAACGGGAGATTGCTCCCCCCGAGTTCTACGTCCTTCCGGCGGAAGAGGTGCGAGCAGCCTCAGCGGCGTACCAAAACGCTTGGGGCAAGCTGCCCCTTGGCCGCATCCCAGGCTTCAAGGATCGGTTGAGCGATTGGGGCGCCATTCGCGCCTTCCTACAGCGAGAAGCCCGCTAGCGCAGGGTCGCCCCGCGCATACAGGGTCGCCTACAGGGTCGATCGCTGAAGTGGAAACGCCGAAAGAGACGTAAGTCCTTGTCGCTGTGAGTGATTTTGGTAGGCCGCCCGTGAGTCGAACACGGCACCAACAGATTATGAGTCTGCTGCTCTAACCAAGCATGAGCTAGCGGCCCGGGGGCGCCTATTGTCAGGGCAGCGGCGCCCCCCGCCCGCGCAAGGGCCCCAACGGGCGCCGTCCCGCCTGGCGCCAGTCCGGCGTCGTGCCGCGGGTGGCGGCGGTCGACCTCGCTCAGTCGGCCAGCGAAGGGAGCAAGGTGTTGGCCAAGTCGTTGCGCGAGATGCGGGCCGGCAGGCGCCCGTCGGCGCTTCCGGCGGCGAACACAAAGGGGGCGTCCACCAACTCCACCCAGCGCAGGCCCGGCCGCGTTGCCTCCATCAAGGCCCGCAGGGCTTGAACCCCGGCCTGCTCCAAGGGGTAGCCACAAACCACGGTGCTGGGCACCCCATCGCGCAGCGCGTCCTCGGCCTGGCCCAGGCTGGCCACGCAGTCGCCCCGCAGGCCCGCGCCGCGCAGCAACGCCGCGGCCACGCTGCGCGTGCGGTCGTCGGGATCGATCACGAGCACGCGGTCCTGCGTCGTCCAATGGCGCCGCGGCAACGCATCGTCCGCGTCCGCGTCCGCGGGCGCCGGAGCGTCCGGGCTGCCCAGGCGCAGGCGGAGTGCCCACTCGCCCTCGCGCAGCCGCGGCCGGTCCAAGGGCCATTGCAGGGCCCGGGCCAGCCATTGCAGCAGTTGCCCGTGCACCTCGGCGCTGTCCGGGGGGCTGCCGGGGCCCCGCAAGGTCAGGGCGGGGGGCCCCTCGGGCTCGGCGCTCACCTGCAAGGTCAGCGCGCTGCCCGCCGCCAAGCCGTGCGCCACCATCAGGTCCAACGCGTGTTGCAGTTGGGCCGCTTGCCCGTTCACCGCGACGGCCTCGCCTTCGACGGTCAGGCGCAGCCCCCGCCGCGCCAGCTCCGGCAACCACTGGCGGCGCACGGCCTGCGCGGCCTCCAGCAAGGGCAGCGACTCGTCGTCGGGTCGGGCGCTGGCGCCCAGGGCGTGCACCAGGGTTTGCAGCTCCAAGCCCAAGGACTCCCAGCGTTGAAGCTCGGCCCGCGCAAGGTCGGACAGGCCGCGCTCCTGCATGAGGCGCTGAGCGCTGACGCTCAAGTCCTCACCGAGCCGACCGAGCACGGTGGGGGGCAATTGGGTCCAAGGGGTGAGCATGAGCGTCTCCGTGAGGGATGAACAACATCAACTGCTGGTCGCGGCCAGCACTTCGGGCAAATCGGTCAGGCCTAGCAAAACCTTCTCCACCCCGTCCTGGCGCAGGGTGCGCATGCCGCCGGCGCGGGCGGCGCCGAACATGGCCTGGGCGCTGGCGCGATGCCGGATGAGCTCGCGCAGGGGGTCGCTGGCCACGGCCAGCTCGTGGATGCCCAGGCGGCCGCGGTAGCCGGTGCCCGCGCAGGCTTGGCATCCGTGCCGCTGCCGGGTGTGCAGCACGCCGTGCTGACCCAGGCGGGCACGCCAGTCGGCCACCAGCTCGTCGATGGCGTCGTCATTGCGCTCGGGCTCGGCCTGCAGGTACAGCCGCGCCAAGGAGCGCTCCGCGCGCTGGTCCATCGGCTGGGCCACCGAGCAGTCCGGGCAAAGGCGGCGCACCAGGCGCTGGGCCAGCACCCCGAGCAAGGAGTCGGAAAACATGAAGGGGTCGAGGCCGATCTCCAGCAGCCGGGTGACCGACTCGGGGGCCGAATTGGTGTGCAGGGTGGACATCACCAGGTGCCCGGTGAGGGAGGCCTCCACCGCGATGCGCGCGGTTTCCTCGTCGCGCATCTCGCCGATCATGATGATGTCCGGGTCGGCGCGCAGAAAGGTTCGCATGGCGGCTGCGAAGGTCCAGCCGATGCGCGGATTGACCTGCACTTGGCGCAGGCCCGCTTGCGTGATCTCCACCGGGTCCTCGGCCGTCCAAATCTTGCGTTGGTCCTGGTTGAGCTCCCGCATCACCGAATGCAGGGTGGTGGTCTTGCCGCAGCCCGTGGGCCCACAGATCAGCAGCAGCCCGTGGGGCTTGGCCATCAGCTGGCGCAAGGCCGCCAAGTTGGCAGGACTCAGCCCGATGCTCTCCAGGGGCAAGGGCTTGATGCCCCCCAGCAAGCGCAGCACCACGTCCTCCAGGCCACCGTGGGTGGGGACGGTGACCATGCGCAGCTCCATGCGCTGGCCGCCAAAGCGGGCGAAGTCGACCTTGCCGTCCTGGGGGCGGCGGTGCTCGGAGATGTCCAGGTCGGCCATGATCTTCAAGCGGGCCACCAGGGCGTAGCGCACACGCGCCGGCAGCTCGAGGTAGCGGCGCAGTTCGCCGTCCACGCGCATGCGAACGCGCACCGGCTGCGGGGCTTCGTAAGTCTCGATGTGGATGTCCGAGGCCCGCAGGTCGATGGCGTCGGCGATCAGCCGGTTGACCAGGCGCACCAAGGTGTTGTCCGACTCGGACACGACATCCACCACCGCGTCGCCAGACTCCGCGCTCAAGCGCTTGAGCTCCTCCGTGAGCTCGAACAGGCTGCTGGCGGCCGGAGGCGCACTGGCGTCGCGGGTCCCCTCACGCGAGGCGCCGCCGTGGGGCGTCGTGCGGTAGGCGCGGGCCAAGGCGGGGCCCAGGGTGCCCGGCTGGGGCAGCACCGGTCGCACGCGCAGCTCGGTGCTGAAGCGCAGCATGTCCAGCAGGCGCTGGTCCCAGGGGTCGTTCATCGCCACCACCAGGGTGTCGCCGCGCACCATCAGGGGCAACACGCCCTCGCGGGTGGCCATGAGCACGTTCACCCGCGACAAGGCTTCCGCCTCGGGCTGGAAAGCACCCAAGTCCAGGGCGGGGACGCCCATCCAATGCGCCAAAAGCACGCGCAGTTGGGCCGGGGTGAGCAGGCCCAGCTGCACCAAGACCTCGCCGATGGGCATCGGCGTCGGTTGCGCGGCTTGGTAGCGCAGGGCCTCGTAGAGCTGTGGTCGCCCCAACACGCCCGCCTCGACCAGGGCCTCGCCCAAGTGCGGCGCGTGCCGTTCCGGCGCCCGTTGCAAGGCGCCCCACAGGCTTTCCGGGTCGCCACACAGGGGCACCGGAGAGCGGGGCGTCGCGCCCGCGCGGGCCGGGCTCAGGGCATCCAGGGCGGCTGGGACGGTGTCGTGCTCGGGCGGGGAGGCATCCATGCACCCAGCCTAGGCGCCCGGCCTGCGTCCGGGCTTGACCGGCCGCAAACCCGCCCCGAATACCCGGGGCGACCGGCGGTCAGCGTTGCGAAAGCGCCTGGCCCACCATGCGCGAGGTCACGTCCACGATCTGGATCATGCGCTCGTAGGCCATGCGCGTGGGGCCGATGACCCCGAGCGTGCCCACGACCTGCCCATCCACCTCGTAGGGCGCGCTGACGATGCTCAGCTCTTCGAAAGGCACGACCTGGCTCTCGCCGCCGATGAAGATGCGCACGCCCTCGGCGCGGCTGCTGGTGTCCAGCAGGCGCATCAGCGCCGTCTTTTCCTCGAACAGGCCGAACATCTTGCGCAGGCTGCCGAGGTCCTGTCCGAAGTCCTGCACCGACAGCAGGTTGCGCTCGCCGCTGATGACGACCTGCTCGGGGGCGTCGTCGGCCGCCACCTGCACGGCCGCACTCATCAGGGTGGCGATCTCGCCGCGCAGTTGCTCCACCTCGCCGCGCAGGCGCTCGCGCACGACCTCGAGCGTCAGGCCCGTGTACTGGGCGTTGAGCCGGTTGGCGGCCTCGGCCAACTCGGCCTGGCTGTGGTCTTGCGCCGTGACGATGACGCGGTTTTGCACGTCGCCGTCGGGACTGACCAGGATGACGAGCACGCGCCGCTCGGACAGTCGGAGGAACTCGATGTGCCGGAACACCGAGGGCTTGCGCGGGGCGGTGATCACGCCGACGAAGCTGCTAAGGTTGCTGAGCACCTGGGCCGCGTGCGCGATGACGCGCTGGGGCTGGTCGGGCTGCAACTGGCCTTCCAGCTGGCGCACCTCGGTCTCGAACAACGCCGGCTTGGCCGTGATCATGGTGTCCACGAACAGGCGGTAGCCCAGCGCGGTGGGCACGCGCCCGGCGCTGGTGTGCGGGCTGGCGATCAGACCGAGCTCTTCCAAGTCGGCCATCACGTTGCGGATGGTGGCTGGGCTGAGCTCCAGGCCCGAGGCCTTGCTGAGCGTGCGCGAGCCCACGGGCTGGCCGTCGGCGATGTAGCGCTCCACCAGGGTTTTGAGCAGGGATCGGGATCGGTCGTCCAGCATGGCGCCATTTTCTATGAGGGTTGCCGCCTGCCGCGGGGCAAAAACCCCTGTGAGAACATCCCAAGCATGGGTCGCAATCGCTTTCAACACGTGGCACTGGTGGGCAAGCCGGCGGCGGGCATCGGCCCGGTCATCGAGCAAATCCGCGACTTCCTGCGGCAGCAGGGCTGCCAAGTCAGCCTGGAGCGGCGGGGCGCCGAGGCCGCCGGCATCGTCGGCTACCCGGTGCTGGAGCCCGACGAAATCGGCCGGCAGTGCGACCTGGCCGTGGTCGTGGGCGGGGACGGCACCATGCTCGGCTTCGCCCGCGAGGTGGCGCAGCACGGGACGCCGCTGGTGGGCATCAACCAGGGGCGCCTGGGCTTCATCACCGACATCTCCTTCGAGCAGTTCCGCGAGGCGCTGACGCCCATCCTGGCCGGCGACTGCGAGACCGAAGAGCGCGCGATGCTGGAAGGCAACGTGTGGCGCGACGGGGAAAGCATCTTCAGCGGCCTGGCCCTGAACGACGTGGTGGTGGCCCGCGGCGCCGCCGCCGGCATGGTGGAGCTGCGCATCCACGTGGGCGAGGAGTTCGTCGCCAACCTGCGCGCCGACGGCGTGATCGTCTCCAGCCCCACCGGCAGCTCGGCCTACGCGCTGAGCGCCGGCGGCCCGCTGCTGCACCCGAGCATCGAGGGCTGGGTGATGGTGCCCATCGCCTCGCACGGCCTGTCCAACCGGCCCATCGTGCTGCCCGACCGTGGCGTGGTCAGCCTGGAAATCGTGGCCGGCCGCGACGCCAGCGTGAACTTCGACATGCAGACCCTGAGCCAGGTGCAGCACGGCGACCGGGTGACCGTGCAGCGCAGCGCGCACAAGAGCCTGTTCTTGCACCCCACCGGCTGGAGCTATTACGCGACCTTGCGGCGCAAACTCCGTTGGTACGAAGGCAATTGACCCGACCGTCGCCGAGCGCGTCATGGGCCGCCGACAATCGCGCCCTTCCCTTTTCCTGACCCTCCTCCGGCATGCTGCGACGGCTTTCCCTGCGGGACTTCGTCATCGTCCCCAGCCTTGAACTCGACTGGCAACCCGGCTTTTCGGCCCTGACGGGCGAAACCGGCGCGGGCAAGTCCATCCTGCTGGATGCCTTGCAACTGCTGCTGGGCGGCCGGGGCGACGGCGGCGTGGTGCGCGAAGGCGCGCCGCGCGCCGAATTGAGCGGCGAGTTCGACTTGCCCGCCGCCCTGCGCCCGTGGTTGCAGGAATCGGGCTTCGACGAGGGCGACACCCTGCTGCTGCGCCGCGTGATCGACGCCCAGGGCAAGAGCCGCGCCTGGGTCAACGGCAGCCCCGCCACTGTGGCGCAGCTGGCGCAGGCGGCAGAGCACCTGGTCGACATCCACGGCCAGCACGCCTGGCAAAAGCTCACCCGCCCAGCGAGCGTGCGCGCCCTGCTGGACGACCACGCCGGGGTGGACGCTCCCACCTTGGCCACCGCCCACGCGCGCTGGCGCCAGGCGGTGCAGGCCCTGGCCGAGGCCCGCGAGGCCCAGGCCACCCTGGGCCGCGAGCGCGAGCGACTGCAGTGGCAGCTGGACGAAATCGGCAAGCTGGCCCCAGGCACCGACGAGTGGCCCGAGTTGAACGCCGAGCACCAGCGCCTGAGCCACGCCCAGGCGCTGATCGACGCCGGCCGCCTGGCCTTGGACGCCCTGAGCGAAGGCGAGGGCACGGCCTTGGCCCGCCTGGGCGCGGCCGAGCAGGCGCTGCGCGAGGTCGTCGACTACGACCCCGCGCTGCAAGCCGCGGTGGACGCGATCGCTGGCGCGCAGGCCCAGGCCGACGACGCCGCCCACACCCTGCGCAGCTACCTGCACCGCGCCGAGGCCGACACCGGGCAGAGCGCCAACCGTTTGGGCGAGCTGGACGAGCGCCTCTCCAGCTGGCTGCAGCTGGCCCGCCGCTACCGCCAGCCGCCGGCCGAGCTGCCCGCCCTGCACGCCCAGTGGCAGCGCGAGCTGGGCGAGCTGGACGCCCGCAGCGACCTCGCCGCGCTGGAGGCCGCCGTGACCGCCGCCCGCAAGGCCTTCGACACCGAGGCCAAAAAGGCCAGCAAGCTGCGCGCCAAAGCCGCGCCCGCGCTGGCCGTCGCCGTCACCGAGGCCATGCAGCAGCTGGGCATGCCCGGCGGCCGACTGGAACTGGCCCTGCTGCCGCAGGAAGAACCGCAAAGCTTCGGCCTGGAAAGCGCCGAACTGCTGGTGGCCGGCCACGCCGGCGCCACGCCGCGCCCCCTGGCCAAGGTCGCCTCGGGAGGCGAACTCAGCCGCATCGCCCTGGCCATCGCCGTGTGCACGGCCCAGGCCGACACGCACGGGGCGCCCACCCTGGTGTTCGACGAGATCGACAGTGGCGTGGGCGGCGCCGTGGCGCACACCGTGGGGCGCTTGATGAAGCAGCTCGGCCGCGAGCGCCAGGTGCTGGCCGTCACCCACTTGGCGCAGGTGGCGGCTTGCGCCGACCACCACTGGGTGGTGGTCAAGCAGCCGGCCGGCGACGCGGGCGTCGTCAGCCGCGTGCAGGCCGTTCAAGGCGCCGAGCGCGTGACCGAGGTGGCCCGGATGCTCGGCGGCAGCCCCTCGCAGGCCAGCGTGGCGCACGCGGAAGAACTTTTGGGGAGCGCGGCATGACGGGAACCATCGTTCACGACCTGGTGCTGGTCACGGGCGTCAGCGGCGGCGGCAAGAGCATCGCCTTGCACGCGCTGGAAGACGCCGGCTACTTCTGCATCGACAACCTGCCACCCGAGCTGCTGCTGGACTTCCTCAAGGTCGAGACCCACCGCGGCGAGCGCCGCGTGGCCATTGGCGTGGACGTGCGCAGCAAGGGCTCGTTGCCGCACCTGCTGCCGCTGATCAAGCAACTGCGTGCCCAAGGCCAGCCGGTGCGGTCGATCTTTCTCGACGCCAACACCGACGCCCTGATGCGCCGCTTCAGCGAAACCCGGCGGCCCCACCCCTTGCGGGCGGTCAGCGGCGAGGAGCTGGAGCGCGGTGCGGCCGCCAACACCCGCGGCCTGGTCGACGCGATCGAGATCGAGCGCGAGCTGCTGGCCGCGATCAAGGTCGAGAGCACCGTCATCGACACCAGCCTGCTGCGCCCTGCCCAGCTGCGCGCGTGGGTGCGCGACCTGGTCAGCGTCAAAGGCGGCAGCCTGACCCTGGTGTTCGAGAGCTTTGCCTTCAAGGCCGGCGTGCCCAGCGACGCCGACTTCGTTTTCGACGTGCGCGTGCTGCCCAACCCGTACTACGTGCATGAGCTGCGGGCGCAAACCGGCCGCGACGAGCCGGTGGCTGCCTACTTGCGCGCCCAGCCCGAGGTGCAGCTCATGCAAAGCCAGATCGCGGCCTTCTTGCAGCAGTGGTTGCCGAACTTCATCGCCGACCACCGCAGCTACCTCACGGTGGCCATCGGCTGCACCGGCGGCCAGCACCGCTCGGTTTACTTGGTCGAGACCTTGGCGCAGCTCTTCGCGCACCACGGCCAGGTGCTCAAGCGGCACCGCGAGCTGGACGCCCGCTGAGGCTCACTGCACCCGGCGAACGCGGGCCGTTTCCTTCGAGCCCTCGAACTCCAGCAAGAAGCTGCCCAGCGCCCCGCGTCGCACCGTGACCTTGGGGCTCTTGAGGTACAGCGTGGCGCTGCTGTTGTCGCTGACGCGCCAGACCTGCCCGTTCTTCAGGCGGAACTGGGTGTTGGGGCCCCAGCCTTCGACGAGGCCCTCGATCTCGCTGTCGATGCTTTGCGTTTGGTCGGCCGCCGTGGGGGCCCCGAACGCGGCCACGATGGCGGCGCTGCGCCCTTGCGGGGTTTGACGGACCTTTGCGCCGGCGGCCAGCTCGTCGAAGCAGGCCAGGCGGGCCGCCGGGTCGCTCAGGGACGCGCAGCGCAGCAATTCGCTGTCGGCCACCTGGGCCTGGGCCGCCGCGCCCCAGCACAAGGCCAGGCCAACGAGGGTTCGAATGCGAGGGGTCATCGGGATCCGCCGGTCGTAAGCACAGGGCAACATCATCGACCGAAACCGGCCGCCGGCCGCACCGCCACGCCCCAGCCGGCCAGGGCCGCACGCAGGGCCTGCATCAAGGGCAAGGCCTCGGCGCCATCGCCGTGCACGCACAGGCTGTGCGCCCGCACGGGCCAGAAACCGCCCTCGGGCAAGGGCACCCGTCCGTGCAAAACCACCGACTGCGCCTGCGCCACGGCTTCCCGCAAGCCCAGCACCGCGCCGGCCTGTCCGCGCGGCATCAAGCGCCCCGAAGGCAGGTAGCCGCGGTCGGCAAACGCTTCGGCGATGAAGACCAGGCCTTGGCGCTGCGCGGCCTGGGCCATCGCGCCGCCCGCCAGGCCCATCAAGGCCAGCGACGGGTCGGCCTCTCGCACCGCCTGCGCCACGGCATCGGCCAGGGCAGGGTCGGTCGCCGCCTGGTTGTAGAGCGCCCCGTGGGGTTTGACGTGGCGCAAGCGCGCGCCTTGGGCTTGCGCGATCGCCGCCAGGGCCTGCACTTGCGCCAGCACGTCGTCCCGCACCTGGGCGGGTGAGCGGTCCAGGGCGCGGCGGCCGAAGTGCTCGCGGTCGGGGTGGCTGGGGTGCGCCCCCAAGGCCACGCCATGTTGCAAGGCCAAGGCCACGGTGCGGCGCATGGAGGCCTCGTCGCCCGCATGCCCGCCGCAAGCGATGTTGGCGCTGCTGACGAGGGCGAGGAGCTCGGCGTCCACCGCGCCGCCTTCGCCCAAATCGGCGTTCAGATCGATCTGCGAGAGCGCGGCCATGCGGGCAGTATGCCCAGGCTCAGTCGCCCTTCACCTCGATGCGCACGAGCTGAAAGTGCACCTCCCGCCCCTGAGGCTGCAAGGCCACCACGCGCTGGTTGCGCGGCGTGCCGACCTTCAGCACCAGGCCGCCGGGCTGGGTGGGGCCGTCGTCGCACTGCAAGCTGGCCTTGTTGCGGGCATCGGCCGGCGGCGGCTTGCTGCCAGGCAGGCACTCCAAGACGGCGCCGTGGGCCGCCAGTTGCTGGCGGTAGAAGGCGACCACCTGGGCCATGGAGTCGCTGCTGCGCAGCTTGCGCACGGCGATCGACACCCCGAAGGGCCCGCCCCACAGGCCCAGGCTGACCTCGGCCTTGTCATCCTCGTCGTCGCGTTGCGCCTTGGCGCCGGGGTAGATGGGCAGGCCCAGGGCCTGCTCGTTGGCGGCCTCTCGAACTTGCAGGCCGGCATCGAGGGATTTGGAGCGCTCCGCGGGCGCCGCCTGGGCCCACGGCGTGGCGGCGGCGAGGCTGGCGCAAAACAGCAGAGCAGGGATCGAAGGGCGGTGCATGGCGGTCTCCCGAAAGGGTCGTCGATGGCGCCAATGTGCCCAGGACCGGGGCCGCGCGCACGCGGGATGCGACAGGCCGTCGCCGCCGCGGCGTGGCCTGCACCGCGGCCGGAACCGACCGCGTCAGTCCCTCAGCGCAGCCAACGCTGGCAGGCTTGCAGCAAGGCGTGGTGCTCGGCCTCGCGCTGCGCCGCCGCGCGCTGCGCGGTCGACGCGTCCACCCGCTCGAAACGCAACTCGGCGCCGGCAGGCCATTGCGCGAGGGCGGCGGCATCGGCCGCGATCACCACGGCGATGCGCGGGTAGCCGCCGGTGCTCTGCGCGTCCACCCGCAGCGCGATGGGTTGGCCGCCGCCGGGCACTTGCACGACGCCGGGCATCACCGCCTGCGAGGGCATCTCGTCGCGCGCCAGGCCCTGCAGCACCGGACCGCTCAATCGGGCGCCCATGCGGTTGCTTTGGGGGCTGACGCGCCAGACGCCGGCCCAGAACGCGGCCTGCGTGCGGGCGTCGAAGTGGCTGTCGTGCTCCGGGCCGGGCAGTGCGCGCAGCGAGGTGCGCCATGGCAGTGGCGCCACCCCCCGGTGACCGGCGAGCACCCGGCCCGGCGCCAGCGGGAGGCGGTCGCCGGCGCGCAGCGCCCGCCCCTGCCAGCCGCCCCAGCCGCCGGCCAGGTCCGTGCCCCGCGCCCCCAAGCACAGCGGCACGTCGACGCCCCCTGCCACGGCCAGGACGGCGCAAGCGCCATGCCGAGGCCGCGCGGCCAGCACCAGCTCGTCGCCCGGCCGCCACGGCGCCCGCCAGCCGGGCCGTAGCGCGCGGCCGGCCAGCGTGGCCGCGAAATCGGCCCCGGCCACGGCGAGCGTGCCTTGTCCGTGCAAGCGCAGGCGCACCGGGCCTTGCCAGACCTCCAACCCCGCCGCGTCGGGCGGGTTGCCCACCAAGGCGTTGGCCAGGGCCAGGGCCTCGGCGTCGGCCGCCCCGCCCTGGGCCACTCCCCAGTGCCGCAGGCCGGGCCGGCCCCGGTCCTGCACCGTGGTTTGCACCCCCGCCTGCAGCACCTCAATCACCCCCCGCCTCCACCACGAAGCGCACCCGATCGCCGGGCTGCAGCCAGCAGGCCTGCTCGGGCCCAGCGGCCGAGGCGTCGAACAGCACCTGGTCGGTGCGCCCGATGAGTTGCCACCCCCCGGGACTGGCCGCGGGGTACACGCCCGTCTGCGCCCCGCCGATGGCCACGCTGCCCGGCGGCACGCGCAGCCGCGGCTCGGCGCGCCGGGGCATGTGCAGGGTCGGCGGCAGGCCCATCAGGTAGGCGAAGCCAGGCTGGAAGCCCAAAAAGGCCACGGTGTAGACCGCCTCGCTGTGCGCCCGCACCACCTGGGCCTCGCTCAGGCCCGCCGCCGCGGCCACCGCGGTCAGGTCGGGGCCGTGGTCGCCCCCGTAGCGAACGCGCAGCACGCGCTCGCGCGGTGGCGCCAGCGCCTGGGCAGCCTGCGCCCGCCAGCCCGCCAGCACCGCGGCCTGCAGGCGGTCTGCGCTGTGCCGAGCGGGGTCGCCCAGCACCGTGAGGTTGCCCCAGCCGGGCACCACGTCCACGAAGCCGCCTTCGGCGCGCAAGCGCTGCGCCAAGGCCAGCAGCCGGGCTTGCCCTTCCCCCTGGATCGAGGGCGGAAGTTGCAAACACGCCGCAGCCTCGCCCACGGCGAAGCAACGCACCGAAGATTCGCGGCCTTCTGACATCCACCCATTGTGAAAGGACGCCCGATGCCAACCTGGGCCTGGCGCATCGCCACCTGCTTGACCGGCCTGCTTTTGGGCGCGGGCGGCCTCCCGCTCGCCTCGGCCCAAACGCCGGCAGCGGCCGAGTTCTTCCGCGCACCCACGCTGGAGGCGGCCAAGCTGTCGCCCACGGGGCGACACATGGCGGCCACCCGCTACGTCGAGTCGATCCAACGCCATGCGCTGGTGCTGGTCAACCTGGAAGGCGAGCGCCAAGCGCGCGTGATCGCCGCCCACCGCGACGCCGATGTGCGCAGCTTCCATTGGGTCGGCGGCGAGCGCCTGGTCTACACCTTGGGCGACCGAAAGGCCTCCGAGTTCCACACCGAAGGGGCTGGCCTGTACGCCATCGGCATCGAGCCCAACGCCAGCGCCAAGGTGCTGATCAAGCGGCGCTGGGACGAGTTTGGCGAGGCCAACGTCACCGGCCAGGCGGTGCACGCCAAGGTGCGCGACACGGCACTGGACCCGACCCACCGCTTCCACAGCGTGGTGCGCGACGGCTCGGGCAAGGTGCTGGTGGTGCGCGGCAACTTCACGGGCGAAGAGCTGACCAGCACCGTGCTGATGCGCATGGACACCGTGAGCGGTCGCAGCGAAGTGGTCAGCAAGGGCGCGCCGGAGCGGGTGACCGAATGGCTGAGCGACGCCACGGGCACGCCGCGCGTGGCCGTGGGCACGCAAGGCGATCGCAGCCTGACCTACTACCGACCCAACGCCGAGGCCGAATGGCGCGTGTTGCACGACTCGCCCGCGTACGGCCTGGACTTGGAAGGCTACGAAGTGCTGGCCGTGGGCGAGGGCGAGCAGCTCTTCATCCGCCAAGCCGCCGCGGGCCCAGCCGAGCACACCGTGTTGGCCACCCAGCGGGCGGGCGAGGCCAATGCCAAGTCGCAGGTCATCCTCTCGGCCCCGGGGTACGACTTCCAAGGCCGCCTCGTGCGCAGCGGCGACCGGGTCGTGGGCCTGCACCACCTGACCGAAACCTGGGGCAGCCACTGGTTCGACCCCACGATGAAGGCCGCGCAACAGAAGGTGGACCAACTGCTGAGCAGCACCGTCAACGTGCTGGACTGTGGCGCCTGCGTCGACCCCAAGCGCGTGCTCGTGTGGGCCTTCTCCGACCGCCAGCCCGGCGTGTATTACCTGTACGACGTGGCCTCGCAAAAGATCGAGCCTGTGTCGGCCACCCGGCCCTGGATCAAGCCCCAGGACATGGCCGCCATGGGCGTCGAGCGCGTGCCCGCGCGCGACGGCTTGCCCATCCCCCTCTACCTGACCCTGCCCCGCCAGGCCAAAGGCCCTGCCCCCACCGTGGTGCTGGTGCACGGCGGCCCCTTCGTGCGCGGCGCCGAGTGGGCCTGGGACGCCGAAGCGCAGTACCTGGCTGCCCAGGGCTACGCGGTCCTGCAGCCCGAGTTCCGCGGCAGCCTGGGCTACGGTGCGCGGCTGGCCAAGGCCGGCTTCAAGCAATGGGGCCAGGGCATGATCGACGACCTCGCCGACGTCACCCGCTGGGCCATCGCCCAGGGGCACACCGATCCCAAGCGCATTTGCATCATGGGCGGCAGCTACGGCGGCTACGCCACGCTGATGGGCCTGGCGCGCTACCCCGATCTGTTCCGCTGCGGGGTCGAATCCTTCGGCGTGACCGACCTCAACCTGCTCTACACCAGCGCCTGGAGCGATGCGACCGCCGGCATCCGCCAGCACTACCTGCCCGAGCGCATGGGCGACCGTGTCAAAGACGCCGCCATGCTGGCCGCCGACTCGCCCGTCAACCGCGCCGAGCAGATCAAGCAGCCCCTGCTGATGCTGCATGGTCGCCAAGACCGCCGCGTGCCCATCGAGCACGGCGACCGCATGCACGCCGCCCTCGCCAAGCACAACGCGCAGGTGCAGCGCAAGGTCTACGCCGACGAAGGCCATGGCATTGCAGGCGAGGCCAACCGCCTGGACTACTGGACGCGGGTGGCAGAGTTCTTGGCCTCCCAGCTGGGCGCGCGCTAGGCCAGGAGCTTTTGCAAGGGCGCCGGCATGCCGTAGGCCGGCCAATCGGCCGGGGCGACCCAACGGCCTTCGGGCAGCGGCGCGGCTTGGCCCTGCCAGGCCGCGCGGCGCGGGTGCAGGCACCAGTCCAAGTGGGTCAGTGCGTGCTGGATCTGCGGCAAGGGCTCCAGCACCGCACCCGGCACCACGGCCTGCAGGTCGGCCTCCGTGTCGAACAGCGGCAGGGTCCACAGGCCGGCCCAGATGCCGGTGGCGGCACGCTGCTGCAGCCACAAGGCGCCGTCGGGCTCGCGCCGCAACCACAGCCACCAACTCTCGCGGCGACCGCGCTTGAGCTTCTTGGTCTTGCGCGGCAACTCGCCCACCCGACCCTGCGCGCGCGCCTGGCACAAGGACGCCACCGGGCACGCCGCGCAATCGGGCGAGCGCGGCGTGCACAGGCCCGCGCCCAGGTCCATCAAGCCCTGCGTGTAGGCCGGCATGTCGGCGGCGCGCGCCGGCACCAGGGCGTCGGCCTGCGCCCACAGGGCCCTGACGGCCCTCGTGCCGCTCAAGTCCTCGTCAAAGGCCAGCAGCCGCGCGAGCACGCGCTGCACGTTGCCGTCGAAGATGGACAGGCGCTCGTCGAAGCAAAAGGCCGCGATGGCCCGCGCCGTGCTGGGACCGATGCCCGGCAACTCGGCCAAGGCCGCCGCCGTGCGCGGGAATCCGCCCAGGGCGGCCACGGCTTGCGCGCAGGCGTGCAGGTTGCGCGCCCGGCTGTAGTAGCCCAGCCCGGCCCACAGGGCCAGCACCTCGTCCAGCGGCGCGGCGGCGAGTTCGCCCACCGTTGGGAAGCGCGCCAGAAAGCGCAGGTAGTAGGCCCGCACCGTGGCCACCTGGGTTTGCTGCAGCATGATTTCGCTGAGCCACACGCGGTAGGGGTCGCGCGTGCCATGCCAGGGCAGCCCGTGGCGTCCGTGCTGGCGCTGCCACGCCACCAGCAGGGGGGCGAAGTCCTCGTTCATGGGCGTTGGCAGCGCGCGCAGAAGTAGGTGCTGCGCGCGGCCTGCACCACCCGCTGGATGGGCGCCGCACACCGGGGGCAGGGCTGCCCCTCGCGGTCGTACACCGCCGCCTGGGTTTGGTACGCCCCGGCCACGCCGTGCGCGTCGGAAAAGTCGCGCAGGGTGCTGCCACCCAGGGCCAGCGCCTGCCCCAGCACCTCGCGCACGGCCAGGCGCAGGCGCTCGCAGCGTGCCTCGCTCAGGCGGGCGCCCGGGGTGCTGGGCCGAATGCCCGCGCGCCACAAGGCCTCGCAGGCGTAGATGTTGCCGGCCCCCACCACGCCCTCGCCGGCCAGCAGCAACTGCTTGATGGGCGTGCGCCGCTTGCGCCATGCCGCGCGCAGGGTCGCGCCGGTCAGCGCGGGGTCGAAGGGCTCCGCCCCGAGACCGGCCAACAGCTTGCGGGCGGGGTCCACCGCCAGCCCGGCCGACCAAACCACCGCACCGAAGCGTCGCGGGTCCGTCAGCACCAGGCTGCCGCGGCTGGTGTGCAGGGCGAAGTGCTGGTGCGGGCCCAGCATGCGCTCCTCGCCCAAGGCCAGCGAGCCCGACATGCCCAGGTGTAGCAGCAGGCCGCCGTCGGGCCCCGACATCGGCAACCACAGGTACTTGGCCCGCCGCGTGGCCAGCCCCAGCGTGGCCCCAACCAAGCTGGCGATCGGCACCCCGAGCGGCCAGCGCAGCGGCTTGCCAAGCTGCACCCCCGTCACGGTCGCGCCGTCCAGGGCCTCGGCAAAGCTGCGGCGGGTGATTTCGACTTCGGGAAGCTCGGGCATGGCGGCGCGATCATAGGAAGGAGGGCAGCGGCACAATGCCTCGCGCCCATGAAAGACCGTATGCCACGTCCCCTTCGCCCCCTCCTCGCCACCTTGAGCCTGGCCTGCGGCCTGTGGTCCGGCACGCCCGCCCTGGCGCAGCCCACGGCCCCCCGGTCCGCGGCCGAGGGCGGGCTCGACGCGCCGCTCCTGTACCAGCTCTTGATCGGCGAGCTGGAGTTGCAGCGCGGCGAACTCGGCACCGCCTACCAACTGCTGCTGGACGGGGCCCGCCGCACCGGCGACGAGTCGCTGTTCCGCCGCTGCGTGTCCATCGCCTTGCAAGCCCGCGCTGGCAGCGAGGCCGTGGCCGCCGTGAAGGCCTGGCGCTTGGCCCTGCCCACCTCGCAGGAGGCGCGCCAAACGCAGGTGCAGTTGCACGCCGCCTTGACGCAATGGCCCGAGATGGTCGAGCCCCTGCTGGCCTGGCTCGAAGCCGCGTCAACCTCGCAACAAGACGCCGCCCTGGACATGCTGCCGCGGCTCCTGCGAGCGCAGGCTTCGGAGGGCTTGAACTTGCTGGGCCCGGGCCTGACGGCGGTGCGCGACGATGCCAAGGCCCCGCCCTTGCGCCGCAGCTTGGCCGCCAGCACCCTGGCCCAATTGGCGCAAATGGCCGGCAACACGCAGCTGGCCGCCAACCAGTTGCGCCAAGCCTTGAGCGAGGCCCCCGAGCACGACCTGCCGCGCTGGCAGGCCCTGGAACTGATGCGCCACCAGCCGTCGGTCGAAGGCCTGGTCACCGACGCGCTGACGCGCGACCCGGCGCTGCTGGCCGCCTACGCCCGCGCCCTGGCGCGCGACCACCGCGCCGCCGAATCCCTGGCCCAGTTCGAGCGCTTGGCCGTCTTGCAGCCGGACGAGGCGGCCCACCGCTACGCCGTGGCAAGCCTGCAGCTGGAGTTGCGCCAGCCCCAGGCCGCCTTGGAGGCCGCGGCCGCTTACCTGGCGCGGCTCGCCCCCGATGACCAAGCCGGCCGCAACGCGGCGCGTCTGCTGCAGGCGCAAGCCCAAGAGCAGCTGGGCGATTACGCCGCCGCGCGCGCCAGCGCCGAGGCGGTCGACGACGAAAGCCGCCAGTTCGAGCGCAGCTACCGGCTGGCGGTGCTGGACGCCCGCCAGGGCCGCGTGGCCGCAGCGCGCGCCCGCTTGCGGGCCCTGCCGGGCGACACCCCGGAGGCCGCGCAGCGCCGCTTGCTGGCCGAAACGCAGCTGCTGCGCGAAATCAACGACTGGCCCGCGGCCCACGCGGTGCTCAGTGCAGCCCTCAAAGAGGAAGGCGACGAGCCGAGCCTGGCCTTGCTGTACGAGCACGCGATGAGCGCCGAGCGCCTGGGCCAGTGGGACCTGATGGAGCAGCAGCTGCGTCGCGTCATGGCCCGCGACCCGCGGCACGCGCACGCGCACAACGCCTTGGGCTACTCCCTGGCCGACCGCAACTTGCGCCTGCCCGAGGCCCGCGAGCTGATCGAGCGCGCCATCGAGCTGGGCGGCCACGAGCCCTTCCTGGTCGACAGCCTGGGCTGGTTGGCCTTCCGCGAGGGCAAGTTGGACGAGGCCGAGCAGTGGTTGCGCCAGGCCTGGCGCGGCCGGCCCGATGCCGAAATCGCCGCCCACCTGGGCGAGGTGCTCTGGGTGCGCGGCGAACGCGACGAAGCCCGCCGCGTGCTCGACGAGGCTTGGGCACGCGACCGCAGCAACGCCCCCCTGCGGGCGCTGCGCCAGCGCCTGGGACTGCGTTGAAGCGCCGACTGGCCCTGGTCGGGCTGGCCGCTCTGGGCGGCTGCGCGCCCTTGCCGCCGAGCCGCCCGGCCGCCGCCGACACCTGGACGGGGAAGCTGGGCTACCGGCTGGAAGCCGCCGAGGGCGAACGCGCCCAGGCCGGATCGGCCAGCTTTGAGTTGCAGGGCAACGCCAGCGCGGGACAACTCGACCTCACCAGCCCCCTGGGCACGACCTTGGCCTCGGCCCGCTGGGGGCCCGACGGCTTGCGCCTCTTCGACGGCCAGCAGCACTGGGCGTACCCCAGCCTGGCCGACCTGGGCGCCGCCCTGGGCGAACGCCTGGGCGGCGCGCCCTTGCCCTTGGCAGCCCTGTTCGATTGGCTGCGTGGCCAGCCTTGGGCGCAGGCTGCGCACACCCCCCTGGAAGCCGAGGGCTTCGAGCAACTGGGGTGGCGGGTGAACCTGGCCGGAGCGCGCTTGCAACTGCGCCAGCAGCGGCTGACCCTGACCCTGCTGCTGACGTCGCCCTGAACCCGGACCCCATGCGCGCCCTCTACGACCTGCCCGCTCCGGCAAAGCTCAACCTCTACCTGCACGTGGTGGGACGTCGGGCCGACGGCTACCACCTGCTCGAGAGCCTGTTCGTGCCCATCGACTGGGCCGACACCTTGCACCTGAGCCGGCGCGACGACGGCGCCTTGCACCGCCACGACCTGGGCGAGCCCCTGCCGGACGACGACCTGTGCCTGCGGGCGGCGCGCGCCCTGCAAGCGGCCACCGGCTGTCGCTGGGGGGCTGACATTCACATCGACAAGCAAGTGCCGTCGGGGGCCGGCATGGGCGGTGGTTCGTCCGACGCCGCCACCGTGCTGATCGGCCTGAACCGACTGTGGGACCTGGGACTCGACCGCCCCCAGCTCATGGCCTTGGGACTGCGCCTGGGCGCCGACGTGCCTTTCTTCCTCGGCACGGGCCCTGCCTGGGTGTCGGGCATCGGCGAGCGCCTGCACCCCGTGTCGCAACCGAGCCTGCGCCTGGCCGTGCTCAAGCCCACCGACAGCCTGCCCACGGCGGCCATCTTTCGCAGCCCCCTCTTGCAGTTCTCCGAATCGCAGGCTATAGTCGCGGGCTCTTTCGCAAACACTTGTTTCAACCCCTTGGGTTGGATCGAGGGCCGAAACGACTTGCAAGCCAGCGCCCAGGCGCAGAGCCCGCAAATCGAAGAGGCCTTGCGGCTTTTGCAGCGATCGTGTGGCAACAGCCGCATGACCGGCTCGGGCAGCGCGGTGTTTGCGGAGGTGGCGGATGACGCGCTTTCAGCGGCGACATCGTTGGTGCAAAGCCCAGGTGCTTTGCCCAGCGGCTGGAAGGGTCGAATTTGCCGCAGTTTGGAGTCCCTGCCCCTGGCAGATTGGATACCCGGCTGAGACAGAATTGAAGGGCGTTGGCCTCGCGGCCAGCGTCCTGTGTAGGGGAGTCGCCAAGTTGGTTAAGGCATCGGATTTTGATTCCGACATGCGAGGGTTCGAGTCCTTCCTCCCCTGCCAAACCTACCGCCCTTGACCGGGCCCTGCAGCGCCCACGCTGCTCAGCAGTTGACGTTTAAGCCGACGAAGGAACGCCCCGTGCTCAACAACACCGTGCTGTTCACCGGCAACGCCAACCCGGCGCTGTCGCAGGAAATCGCCACCCACCTCGGGGCCGAATTGGGCCGTGCCAGCGTGGGTCGCTTCTCGGACGGCGAGGTCGCCGTCGAGATCCAGCAAAACGTCCGCGCCCGCGACGTGTTCGTCATCCAGCCGACCTGCGCGCCGACGAACGAAAACCTGATGGAACTGCTCATCATGGTGGACGCCCTCAAGCGCGCTAGCGCCCGGCGCGTCACCGCGGTGGTGCCCTACTTCGGTTACGCCCGCCAAGACCGCCGCCCGCGCTCGACCCGGGTGGCCATCAGCGCCAAGGTCGTCGCCGACCTGTTCGAAACCGTTGGCGTGGGCCGCGTGCTGACCATGGATTTGCACGCCGACCAAATCCAGGGCTTCTTCGACATCCCCGTCGACAACATCTACGCCAGCCCGGTGCTGCTGTCCGACCTCAAGAGCAAGAGCTACCCCGACCTGGTGGTGGTGAGCCCCGACGTCGGCGGCGTGGTCCGCGCCCGCGCCCTGGCCAAGCAACTCGGCTGCGACCTGGCCATCATCGACAAGCGCCGTCCTGCCGCGAACGTCTCCGAAGTGATGCACGTCATCGGCGAAATCGAAGGCCGCAACTGCGTGATCATGGACGACATGATCGACACCGCTGGCACGCTGGTGAAGGCGGCCGAGGTGCTCAAAGACCGTGGCGCCAAGCGCGTGTTCGCCTACTGCACGCACCCCATCCTGTCGGGCCCGGCGATCGAGCGCATCGCCAACTCCCAACTCGACGAGGTGGTGATCACCAACACCATCCCCTTGAACGAAGCCGCCAAGGCCAACCCGAAGATCCGCCAGTTGTCGGTGGCCTTCCTGTTCGCCGAGACCATCCGCCGCATCAGCGACGGCGAGTCGGTCACCAGCTTGTTCTCGGAACAAAACAACAATTTCTAAGCATCGACGCCGCAAGGCGTTGTACCGGGGCTGGCACCAGAGCCAGCCCTTTTTCTCACCGGCGGTTTGGTCGCGATCCGCCGACTCACTTGGAGTGAAAACATGAAATTCGTCGCTTTTGAGCGCAAATTGCAAGGCACTGGTGCGAGCCGCCGCCTGCGCATTTCGGGCAAGGTCCCCGGCATCGTGTTCGGTGCGGGCGAGCCCACCATGATCGAAATCGATCACAACGCTCTGTTCTTCGCGCTGAAGAAGGAAGCCTTCCACAGCTCCATCCTCGAAATGGAACTGGCCGGCAAGACCGCCCAAGTGCTGCTGCGCGACGTGCAGTACCACCCCTGGAAGCCGCAAGTCCTGCACGTGGACTTCCAGCGCGTCGACAACACGACCAAGATCACCAAGAAGGTGCCCCTGCACTTCGTGGGCGAAGCCGAATCGCCGGCCGTCAAGACCGACAAGTGCACCGTCAGCCACATCGTCACCGAGCTGGAAATCACCTGCTTGGCCGTGGCCCTGCCCGAGTTCATCGAAGTGGACCTGAGCGGCCTGACCAAGGGCCACAGCGTCCACGTCAACGACATCAAGCTGCCCGCTGGCGTGAAGGTCGTGACCCATGGCAAGCCGAACCCCGTGATCGCTACGCCGGTGGAGCCGAAGGTCGAAGAGATCGTCGTCGCCGCCGCCCCGGCCCCGGCCAAGGGCAAGGACGCCAAGAAGAAGAAGTGAGCCGGCGCGGCCGGTCGGTCGCTGCCTCCCTCACCGAGCCCCGCCCTGGCGGGGCTTTTTCATGGGCGCTCGCCCGACCCCCAGCGCGTCAATCGGTGACCGACACCTCGCGCGCCCGCTCGACGTACTGCGCGCCGGCCGCGGCCGTGTTGTCGGGGCAGGCCGCGCTGCCATTGCAGGCCACGGCCTGCACGCGGTAAACCCGCACCACGCGGGCCACGCCCGGGCTGCTCTCGCCCTCGTTGTAGCTGCGCCCGCTGCAACTCACCGTGACCCGCATGCCCGTGTCGGCGACGAGGTCCAGGGTCTGGGTCTGCGTCGCGCTGCAGCCGATCCACCCGCCCTTGAGCACCTGAAACAGCCCCCAGTCGATGCCAGCGCGGACCGCCGCTTGCGCACGGGCCGCCTGCAGGTCTTGGGCCAGGCTCGCCTGACTGCCGCTGCTGAGCCGCACCACGGTGGCCGCCAGCACCGCGAGCATCACCAGCACCACCACGGCGCCGATGGCGCCCAAACCGCGAGGAATGCGGGCGGCGTTCATGGCACGTTGCTCGTCATGGCGCTTTGCTGCAAAACCACGCGCTCGCCGTTGCGCACCAACTCCAAGCGCAGGGCCATGACGCCAAACTCACTCAAGGAGCGCTGGTCGTACACGAAGCTGCACGCCGCGACCCGCGTGGCCACGGTCTGCCCCGCGCCCGTGGGGCAACTCGACGGGTAGGCGGCGTTGAAGCCGTACGCGCTGAGCCGCGTGAGCGTGCCGGTGCCTTCGCCATCGACCACGCCGGTGCCACTGCAGCGGTAGAACACCGCCTGCTGGCTGTTGGGGACGACGAAGAAGCGCCCGCCGCTGTAGCCCGTGGGGAACTGGCGGGCGCCGATGCTGATGCGCTGCGTGCCGTAGACCGCCGCCGGGCTCGCGCCGATGGCCGTGATGGCACTGCGGTTCACCGTCGCTTGGTACGCCTCGTTGCTGTTCTGGTTGCCCACCACCACCCAATCGCCCACGGCGGCACTGCCATTCAAGTCGCCCAGCACATCGAAGGCCGTGGTCACGGTGCTGGTGTCCAGCACGGCCGACAGGTCCGGGCTCTGCGTGGGCTCGCCCGCCATGCGGTAGCGGCCCCCGCCGATCGTGGGCAGCAGTTCAAAACATTGGTCGCCCGGGGTGCGCACGGAGTTGGGCAAGGCCAGGCGCACGTCGCGGGCCATGACCTGCAAGGCGGCCTGCGCGGCGGTCTGCAACTCGGCCCGGCTGCGCTGGGCCAGGTAGCTGTCGAGCGCGGGGCGGACGAAGACCGTGATCACGCCCGCCAGCACACCGGTGATCACGATCACCAGCACCAACTCGACCAGGCTGAAGCCTCGCTGCAGGCGCGGACTCATGGCGCGGCGTACCCGGTGCGCCAGCCGCTGAGGCTGAGGGTTTCGGCACCCGCCGAGGCGGTGATGACGATGCGCTTGGCCTGCGCCACGCCCGCCAGCGAGGCGGCTTGCACGCTGATGCTGACGCTGTAGCCGGCGAGGTTGCCGATCTCGCTCCCGTCAATGCTGCAGATGCGGCCGGTGGTGGCATAGCCGTTGTAGTCGTCGAGGTCGTTGAAGGCGCTGCGCTCGCAGTTGGCGCTGCCCCCGCCGGCCACGGCCGCGTAGGGCCGGCTGAGCACCTCCTCCATCAAGCCCTCGGCGATGCCCAAGAGCTGACGGCGCACCAGGCCGTCGCCCGACCCCCGGGTGGTGGTGTTGAAGGCCACCAGCACGCCGGCCAGTCCGACGCCGATGATGACAATGGCCACGATCATCTCGACCAAGGTGAAGCCGCCTTGGCGCCGCGCTTCACTCGACATGGCCGCTGGCTCCATGCACGGTGATGGGCGCCAGGTCGGTGGCGGTGATGGTGAAGCTGCTGACCGTGCTGCCGGCCCCATCGCTGGTGACCTGCCCATTGGGCTGGAAGTACAGGACAGAGGCAGGCGTCACGCCGACGCTGGTGCCCAGGCTCGGCGCCGTGGTGCCATAGCTGGCACTGCCATCGGGCCCCGGCAGGGGCGCCGTGCAGGCGCTCGCCGGGTTGGCCGTGGCCATCGTGAGGCTCAGGCTGCTGCCGCTGAACTGGGCGCACACGAGGCGGCGGTGGCCACCCGCCGTGGCCTGGGCCAGGCGCAGGCCGGCGACCACTTGCTCGCGCCAGCCCTCGCTGCGGAAGGCGTCCACCACGCCCAGGCGCGGCAAGGCCACGGCGGCCAGGATGCCGATGAGAATCAACACGGCCACCAGTTCCACCGCCGTGAAGCCGCGTTGGCGCTCAGTACAACTGGCGTTCATGGACACGTTTTTGGCTTTCGAGCGTGGCCGCGCCGAAGCTGGCCTTGGCGCTGGGGTCGCTGACCCAGGCGCCCGAGCAGGCGATGCCCGCCCCGGCGCCGCCCCAACGGCTGCGCAGCCAAGCCCGGTTGGCGCCCGTGCTGCTCGGGCGCGGCGTGGCCAGGCAAGCCTGGTCGGTGCTCGCACTGCCCAGGTTCAGGGCAACCGCCACCGTGCCGGCGCTGCCGGTTGGCGTGGGGGCGGCCAGTCGCACGAGACCCGTGCCGTTGCTGGGCGTGAGCGACGCGCTGACGACGCTGGTAGTCCAAGCGGCCGCGCTGGGGTTCAAGTTGGCGTAGCCGCTCAAGGCCACTTGGGCCGAGCTGAGGCTGGTGCAGGTGTCGCCGGTTTCCAGCACCCAGGCCTTGCCGGACCAGGTTTCCAGGCGGACGGGCAGGTCCAAGGTGCGCGACGAGGAACCAACCGCCGATTGCAGCGCAAGACGCCCACTCTTGACCGACAAGACCGGCTCGCTCGGCGCGGCGGCCGAGCTGACCCCGTCGGCGTCCGTGGCACGCAGCCGCACCGACGCGAAGGGCCCCGACTCTTTGTTGGCCAAGGCGGGCGTCAGGTTGGTGGCAGAGCCCACGCCGTTGCTGAACTGGCTGGCCGGCCAACTTCCATTCGTGAAGCTCAAGCCGACCGCCGCATTGGCGTCGGAGAAGCTGACGGCTTTGGCGAAGGCGCCGGTGTAATTCAGCGTCGTGATGGCCAGCGCATTGCGTGCCGTGACCGTGGCACTGGCAAAAGGCTGACCACCGTACGTGAAAGTCGTGCCACAGCCGGCCTGCGCCTGAACCCAAAGGTGGTGGGGGCGGAAGGGCCCCAGGGCGCCAGCCGTGCCCGTGCTGCCCACCACGTTGAGCCCACTGGCGAGGTAGTTGCTGGTGCTGACTTGCAGGTCCATCTGCCCCACTTCGCTCCAGACGAGGTTGGTGGCCAGAGCCAGCCCGTTGCTGGCCACTGCGCCCCCGGTCAGCACGCCATCGGAGGTTCCCGCCCCAAGCGGCTGTCGACGCAGCACCGACCAGCTCAGCGGCGCCGTGCTGCTTTCATTGCCGAAGTTCGCCGTGCGCGCGCCAACCGCATTGCGCGCGGTGGCCCGCGCCTGGAAGGCCACGCCAGCCACCTGAGCGCCAGCAGACAGTTGGTCGAACGCGAAATCGGCGGGCGCGGCCACAAAGGAAGTGGCACCGACCAAGGTCAGCCCGGTGTCGGCCGTCGCGTCGCTCCCGGTGTAGGTCGCGTCCAGGCGCACCTGGCCGGCGTCGGCGTACAGCAGCGGCAGCGTGGCTTGACCCGCGGCGTCAAAAGTCAGCGCCAGGCTTTGTCCAGTGCCATCGCACGCCAGTGCGGCGTTGTTGCCCGCGTTGAGGGCTCGACCGTTCAAGCGAA
Organism: Inhella crocodyli; assembly: GCF_004004565.1. GTDB lineage: Bacteria > Pseudomonadota > Gammaproteobacteria > Burkholderiales > Burkholderiaceae_C > Inhella > Inhella crocodyli. The sequence continues at coordinate 269,470 of NZ_SACM01000002.1, read as the reverse complement.
CGGGCAAGCTGCCACTGGCGGGGTTGAGGTAGGAACAGCGCAGTTGCACGTTTCGCGTGCGCGCGCCCCAGCCGGCGCTGCAGGCGGTGCCAGCACCGGCGCTGATGCGCAAGGTCTGCGCCGTCTCGGCCACGTGCGCTGGCACGCTCAGCGTCAGGGCGGCCGCTTGCGAGGTGAGCGTGCAACTCGGGCTGCCGAAATTGCACGTTGTGGCGCCGGTGGGCGCGGGGAACGACGCGCTAGCGCCCAGGCGCGCATTGCCGGCGGTGACAAGCTGGAGCGTCTTGGTCACGGCACTCAGCCCGTTGGGAATCACGAAGGCATTGCCGTCGGCATACCCCGTGGCGCTGTCCCACACCGGCGTCACGCTGCCCGTCGAAGAAAACGCCCCGGTCAGTCCGCCTGTGTAGAGGCTGGAGCACGCGGCGTTGGCGCAGGCCCGCAGAGTCACCGTGACCGGCTCGCAGGTCAGCGCGGAGCCTCCGCTGTACAGGATCTCGAGGTGATCGATGGCGTAGCTCTGGCAGGCGTGGGTCAGGTTCAACACCGTGCTCATCTGCGCCGTGCTGAGCACGTAGTTGTACACATAGGCTTCGTCGATGAGCCCATTGGCCGAGTTGACGCTGCCATTGGTGTCGGCCACGCCAAGGGGGTTGTCGCCAAAGCTGAGCAGTCCGATCGCGGCATTCAACGTGCCCGACGACGTGAACGAGGCGGTGGTGGGCGTTGCGGCGTTGATGAACACCTGCAACTGGTCTTGGTTGCTGCCGGACAGCCCGTTGAAGTTCCAAGTCACGGCGACATGCGTCCAGGTGTTGGCCGCGATGGATTGAGCGGGTGAGGTGACTGAGCGCGCGGTGCCCGTGCTGTCGCGCACAGTGAAGACCAAGCTGCCATTGGCACGTTTGCTCAAGTAGAACCATGCACCACTGGGCCCGGAAGCATCCATCAACTGCACGTCGGTGGCCCCCGCACCGCTCCAAGCCAGGTTGCTGCGGTACCAAAAAGCGATGGTGCCGGTGCCCTGCAAGTTCAAGGAACTGTTGTTGAGCGACAAGCCAGTCTGAACCGCATCCACCACCGAGGCCGAGGTGTTGGCAGGGATGTCGGCGGCCCGACATACCCTGCCATTCGCCGTGGTTTGGGCCCGCCCCAGTGCCGTGCCATGCAACAGGGTGCTGCCCGAGTCCTTGACCTGCCCGCCCAAGCCGCGTGCCCATGCAGCCTCGTCAAAGTAGAACTGCGCGATGGGCAGGGGTCGGAAGAACTTGATCGCGGTGTTCGGCGGTGGCTCCTGAGAGGCGCCGAAGCTGATCACTTGGAAATCGGTGCTGCTCAGCTGCCAACCAATTTGGGCCGTGCCGGTGCCGCCGTGGATGATGTCGCCATACTGGTAGACGAAGGTACCGTCCTCGTTGAGGATCACCTGCAGGTCGAAATTGCCGCTGGTGTTCGTGCTGGTGACCCACTCCGGCACGTTTTTCCAGGTCACCACGAACTGGCGCGACGGTGCGGTACCGATCGTGGCCACGCTCACGTAGCAGTTGTTCAGGTCCGTGCAGGGCGTGCGGTTCGTCGAACTGGGGTAGTTCGGCCGCTCAACCAAGTTGGTCGGGTCCAGGTCGACGCCAAACACCTTCATGGTGTTGTTCATCGACGTGTTCGGATACGGGTACGGGTAGGTTTGCGGCGGCCCGACGCTCTGGGTGCCTGAGCCGCAGGTCGTGTTGCCGAACTGCACCCGCCCGTTGGTCATCACGTAGAGCTGCGTCCACGTGGTCGTGCCGTAAACGAAATTGAAGCCGATGGGGATCGGACCGGCCAGGGTGTCGTCGATGACCGGCGGCGTCGTGCCACAGCCGCTGGCTTGCACGAACTTGTAGGGCGCAGTGTTGGCCCCGATCTTGGTGTGCGTGCTGGAGTCGATGAACGCGTACGGCGTGGAGGCGTTCAGGTAGGTCTGGGCCACCACCGGAGCGCATGTCAGCAACAGGAGGCCGCACGCGGTGGCGGCTCTCCACCAACGCCCCACGCGGGTGCGGCTCATTCCAGCGGAGCCCGGATGCGGGCGATCAGTTGCCCGCCACGATGGCGTTGAAGGTGGCGTTGACCGTGGTTTCGGCCGTCAAGCGCACGGTGCAACTGAAAGCCGTGCCCTTGACCGTGCTGCCCGCGGCGGCGGCCACGACCTCGTAGCCGGTGGGCAGGCCGCCTTGCAGCAGGCTGGCCGTTTGGCTGCAATTGTCGACCTTGACGCACTTGTTGGCCGTCACCGTGTGGTTGGTCACCACGCAACCGCTGTAGTTCAGGGTGTGGGCCGATGCCGCAGCGCCCGCCACACCTTGGATCGCGGCGGTCTTGGCGTCCGAACTCAGGTCGACGAACTTGGGCAGGGCCGTGGCGGCCAAGATGCCCAAGATGACGATCACGACGATCAGCTCGATGATGGTGAAACCGGCTTGGGCGGTGGGGGCGATGCGCTTCATGGTCTGGCTCCTGAAAGATGGAATACGGGTCAACAAAGGTCTTCGGCATCCTGCACGCTGACGGGACGGTTGGGGCCCTCCCAGCGCAAAGAAAATCGGCAATGCGCCACACCTTGCAGTGCCACGTGCAAGGTGTCGCGGCCATCGGGCAACAGCTGCCACGACTGCCCAGCGCCGCCATGCTGTCGCAAGCCCGCCGCAAGCGCAACCGTTTGCAGCAAGGCTTGCACATCGGCATGCACCGGCATTTGGGCCTCCGGGTCGGGCGCCAGGGGGCCTTGCGGCGCGCGCAGGTTCACGCGCTGCAGGTCCTGAAGCACCCGCTGCCAGCAGGGCAAGTCGAGCTCCACCGGGCAACGCAGCGCGATCAACTGGGCATTGATGCGGGCGTTCTCGGCCGCCATGCGCAGCTGCACGCGCCGGGCCTCTTGCCCCACCCCTGCCAAGCGGTGCAGGAGCAAGGTGGCCAACACGGCCAGCACGATCAACATGGCCACCGCCTCCAGGCGCGACCAGCCGCGGTGGCGGTGCGAGCGGCGCATGTCATTTGCCACGCAGCGAGGCGCGTCCCAGGTCCCAGATGGGCAGGAACACGCCCAAGGCCAGGATGAGGACCAGGATGCCAAGGAAGACGATCAAGATGGGCTCGATCTGCTGACCCAAGGTCTTGAGCTCGTACTCGACGTCGTTGCTGTACAGGTCGGCCACCTCTTGCATGAGCTCGTCGACCGCGCCGGTCTCTTCGCCCACGGCGATCATCTGCAGCACCACGGGCGTGAACACCTGCGCCTGGATCGCGGCACGCAGCAGGGACTCGCCGCGCTCGATGGCGCTTCGCATGCCCTCCACCTTGCGGGCGATGTGCTGGTTGTCGCAGGTTTGCGCCACCACCACCAAGGCCTGCTCGATGGACACGCCGCTGCGCAGCGCGAGCGCCAGGCTGCGCGCCAAGCGTGCCAACTGCGCCTTGAGCACGATCGGCCCGGCGATGGGGATGCGCAGCTTGAAGCGGTCAAAGGCCAACCGGCCGGGCTCGGTGGCCACCCATTGCCGGAACACCAGGAACGCCGCCACCGCGGCGGCCACCAGGGCCCAGCCGTAGGTGATGGTGAAGTTCGACGTGGCCAGCAAAATGCGCGTGGCGAGGGGCAGTTCGGCGCCCAGGGTTTTGAACACCCCCGCGAACGCCGGGATCACCATCACGTTGATGACGCCGATGGCCACCACCATGGCGATGATGACGAACATCGGGTAGCGCAGCGCCGACTTGACCTGCTGACGCATGAACTGCTCGAAGCTCATGTGGTGGTAGAGCCGCAGGAAGATTTCGTCGAGCCGGCCGGTCATCTCGCCCACGCGGACCATGCTGACGAAGAAGGCGTCGAACACCTTGGGGTGCTGCGCAAAGCCACGGCTCAGCTCCACGCCCGATTCGAGGCTGGCGCGCACCGCCTGCAAGGTTTCGCGCAGGCGCTGGCTGGTGGCCGACTCGGTCAGGCCCGCCAGCGCGCGCAAGATCGGCACGCCGGCCTTCAACAGGGTGTGCAGTTGCCGGGCGAAGAGCAGCATGTCCACCGGCTGGATGCCGCGGCGCAGCCATTGCTGCAGGCGCTCCATCCACGCCGGCCCGGCGTCACCGGCGGCAGCGCTGCCCTCGGGCTCGATGCGCAGGGGCGAAATGCCCATGGCCTGCAAGGCATCGGCCGCCTCGCCCGCGCTGGCGGCGTCCAAGTGCCCCTGCTGCTGGCCTTGTGCGTTGTAGCCGGTGTAGCTGAACCGGGGCACGTTCAGTCGTCCTCGTCGACGTGCACCGACACGCGCAAGGCTTCGTCCAGGGTGGTCACGCCCTGCAGCACACGGCGCGTGGCGTCGTGCCGCAGGGTGTTGCCGCGCATGCGTTGGCGGCCCAGTTGCGTGAAGCCCTCGCTGTCGCCCCGGTTCATCAGGGTGACCAGGTCGCCGTCCATTTCCAAGAACTCGTAGACGCCGGTGCGGCCGGCGTAGCCGGTGTCGTTGCAGTGCACGCAGCCGCGGCCGCGCATGAAGCGCGCACCCTCCAGGCTCAGGCCCAAGCCCTCCACCAACGCCACCTCGCGGGCATCGGGCGCGTGCGGCTCGGCACAGTGCTTGCAAACGGTGCGCACCAAGCGCTGCGCGAGCACGAGGTGCAAGGACAGCGCCACCATGTAGCGGGGCACGCCCATGTCCAAGAGCCGGATGGGGGTCGAGAGGGCGTCGTTGGTGTGCAAAGTGCTCAGCACCAGGTGGCCGGTCATGGCCGCGCGCATGCCCACTTCGGCCGTCGTCTGGTCGCGCATCTCGCCCACCAGCACGACGTCCGGGTCTTGGCGCAAAGCGGCGCGCAGCACGCGCTCGAACCCGAGCTCGATCTTCTCGTGCACCTGCACCTGGTTCAGCCCGGGCAAGCGGTACTCGACCGGGTCCTCCACCGTGATGATCTTGCGCTCGCTGTTGTTCAGCGCATTGAGCGTTGCGTACAGCGTGGTCGTCTTGCCGCTGCCCGTGGGGCCGGTGACCAAGAACATGCCGCTCGGGCGGTCGATCGCGCGCTGGATGGCGCCGTGCACGTGCTCCGGCAGGCTCAAGCCGGGCAGGCTCAGCAGGCCCGTGCTTTGGTTCAGCAAGCGCATCACCACCGACTCGCCAAACTGCGTCGGCATGGTGGAGATGCGCACGTCCACGCCCCCGCCTTTGAGCTTGACGTGGAAGCGACCGTCTTGCGGCAGGCGGCGCTCGGAAATGTCGAGCCCGCTCATCAGCTTCAGGCGCAGGGCCACCGCGGCGCTGATCTTGGCGTCGGCTTCGGTTTGGATGTGCAAGACCCCGTCGACGCGAAAGCGGATGCGCAGGCTGCCCTGCTGCGGCTCGATGTGGATGTCACTGGCGCGGCGGCGCAGCGCCTCTTCGAACACCGTTTGCAGCAGGCGCACCACGGGGGCTTCGTCGGCGCCCACCGAGCTCAGGCCCAGCAGGTCGCCCAACGCGTCGTCGACGCTGGCCAGGTCGCTGGTCAGTTGCTCGGCCAGGCCGGCGATCTCGCTGGCGCCGCTGTAGCTGCGGTCGATCAGCGCCATCAGCTGGCTTTCGGCCACGGCCACGAGCTGGAACTCGCGCTTCAGGATGCGGGCGATCTCGTCGAAGCCCGCCATGTCCGTGGGGTCGGCCATGCCCACGCGCAGGCTGTCGGCCGCCGACTCGATCACCATCGCGCGCAGGCGACGGGCCTGCCCTTCGGGCAAGAGGCGGGCGATGTCGGCGCGCACCGACAGGTTGCTGACGTCCTGGAAGGGCACGCGCAGTTGCCGGGCCACCGTCTTGGCGATCTGGACCTCGGTGACCCAACCGCGCTCCACGAAGATGCGGCCCAGCTTGCGGCCGGTGGCCTTCTGCTCGGCCAGCGCCTCTTGCAACTGCGCCGGCTGCAGCAGCCCTTCCTGCGTCAGCAGGTCGCCCAGTCGAATGCGCGTGGGCTGGTTCATTGCGGCTGGCGCGCGGGCACCTCGGGCGGCACGGGCATGGGGCTCTCGGGCCAACGGCCGGCGTCTTGGATGACGGTGGGCTTGATCAGGATGACCAGCTCGCGCTTGCGGTTGACCTTGCTTTTCTGGCCGAACAGGTTGCCGACCACGGGCAGGCTGGCCAGCACGGGCAAGCCGGTGCGATCGCCGCGCAACTCTTGCGTCATCAAGCCCCCGATGGCGACGATCTGGCCGTCCTTGACGCGCACGATGGCGTCGGTTTCGCTGATGGCGGTGCTGGCCAAGGGCAGGCGGAAGTTGCCCAGCGTGCCCAGGTTCAGGATTTTTTCGCGCTCGCTGACCAGGCTGATGGACGGGTGCACGTGCAGCATGACCTGGCCCTCGGCGTCAATCTGTGGCGTCACGTCCAACACGATGCCACTGAAGAAGGGCGTCACCGTCAGCGTGGGCGAGTTGGTGGTGCCGCCCCCGGTGGTGTTGGTGGATTGGTTGGTGGTGACGCCGGTCACGTACAGGTCGTCCGAGCCCACCTTGAGCAGCGCCTTCTGGTTGTTCAAGGTGGCGATGCGCGGGCTGGACAGCACGTGCACGTCGCCCTGCGTCTCCAGGAAGTTCAGCATCGCGGCGAAGTTCGTGGCCTGGAACGCCAGCCCGTAAAAGCCGCGCCCGAGGCTGCCGCTGTCGATGCTGGCACCGGGCACGCTGATGTTGGTGCCGTCGGTGATCGCGCCGGTGCGGCCGATGACCGCGCCGGGCTGGCCGATGCCGATGCTCAGCTGGCCGCCGCGGGCCCCGCCCAGCAGTTGCCCGAAGGCACCCCAGTTGATGCCCGTCTTGGCATCGTCGGTCAGGCTCACCTCGAGGATCTTGGCCTCCAGCATGACCTGTCGCTCGATGCTGACTTGGATGGCCTGCAGGTACTCCTCGACCTGGCGCAGCTCGGGGCCGGGAGCCCGCACGACGATGACGCCAGCGGCCGGGTTGAGCACCACCGAACGCCCTTTGTCAGCCCCCACCAGCAGTTGCAAGGAGGCGCTGACCTCGGCCCAGAAGTCGGCGTCAGAGGTGGTGCGCACCTTGGCGCTGTCGATCACGCGCAGCTGCGTGCTGCCACCGCCGCCATTGCCGTTGTTGTTGGCGGCATTGCTCGCGTTGCTGGCGTTGCCCCCGCTGCCGTTGCCGCCACCAGAAAACGCGCCCGAGCTGACGCGCAGGTCGCTCTCGCCTTGGCGGCGGCCCGGCAGGTAGTTGATGCGGAAGATGCGCGTTTGCACGGCGTTGGAGTACACGAACACCTTGTCGCCCTGCACGCGGTAGTCGTAGCCGTACAGCTCCTTGACCGCGTCGAGCGCTTCCATCACCGTGGTGTTGCGCAGGTTCAAGCTGATGTTGCCCTGCACGTCGGGCGCCACCAGCACCTGGTAGGGGCTGCCTTGCACGATCTGCAGGAACACCTGGCTGGCGGGAGCGTCGACCAGGGCGATGTCGAAGCGATCGCTGCGCGCCGCGGCCGCTTGCGGCGGCGGGGGCGTGCTGGCCCGCGGCACGCGCGGGCTTTGCGCCAAGGCCACAGAGGTGAGCCAGGGCGCCAAGGCCAGGGCCAGGAAGGAAAGTCGCAACGTCGTCATGGGCGTACCCCGCTCGCAGGGAGCATGGCAGGTGATGGGGGCGTCAACAGGTGCAGGCGCAGGCTGCGGCCTTCGGGGTCGCGCAACACGGCGCCGTCGACCTCGATGCGCAGCAGGGTGTGCCCCTGCCACGTTTGACCCGGGCGCAGCACGCGCCCATTGATGAGGGCGCTGGGCTCGGCACCGAGCCGAACCCCTTGCAAACGGGGTCGGACCAAGGGCGCGGCCGAGGCGGCGCTGGCCGCCGGCGCCGCGGCCCGCCAGGCCGGTGGCGGCTGGGTGGGGTCAAGGCCCCAGGCCGGGGACCCCAGCCCGGCAGCCGTCAGGGCCGCGATCGCCGCCCACTGAACGCAGTGCCGGCGCGTCATAGGGCCAACCACGCGGGATCGGGGCTGAGGGTTTCGAGGTCCACGGTCAGCTCCAGGGTGGGGTGCGACTGCACCACCAGAGACAGGCTGCGCAGCCGCAAGGGCGTGTCTTGGACGCGCGCCAGGGCTTGCACGTAGGCCTGCAAGGCCTCGTAGCGCCCCGACAGCACCACCTGCACGCCGTGGCGGTAGAGGTGCGGCACGCCGGCGCCGCCGGGGGCGCTGGCCTCGGCCGTCGGGGCGGCCGGCGGCCCCAGGTCGGGCAGCGAGCGCAAGGCCACCAACTGCAAGCCCCCACCCGGCGCTGCTTGGGCTTGGCGCTGCACCAGGGATTCGATCAGGGCGAGCGTGTGGGCGGCATCGGCCTTGGCGGCCATGGGCTGGCTTTGTTCGAGCGCCGTGCGCTGCTGGCGCAGTCCCTCCAACTCGGCTTGGCGCTGGCTGCGGCGCGCGGCGATGTCTTGGGCGCTGGCCAGCAGGGCCGACTGGGCTTGCTGCAGGGCCTGGCGCTCGCTGGCCTCGCGCGCCAGCGCCTGCTTGCGGGCTTGCAGCGCCGGGGTCAGCCACAGCGCGTCGCTGACCCAAAACACCAACACCAAGACCACCCCCACGAGCAACAACTGCTCGCGCAGGGAGCGGGCGGCAAACCGCCCCCAGGCGTCGTTCCAACGGGCGCGTTGCGCGGCCCAGGCAGCGGTCAGTGCACTCATCGCACGTTCGCCTTGGGTTGGCTGCGCAGCACGAACTGCGCGGGCTTGGCCGGCTGGGCTTCGCGACCGACGACCACAGGCGCTGGCTCCACCTGCACTTGCGCCAGGCGCTGCCCCTGCAGGGCCGGCTGCGCCTCCAGGCGGCGCAAGTAGGCAGGCAGTCGCCGCGGGTCGAGCATTTCGCCTTCCAGTGCCATCGTGGCCGCTTCACCCCCATGCGGGGCCTGCCATTGCATGGCGGTGAGCCACACGTCGCCCGGTGCGGCCTGGGCCAAGGCCTCCAGCCAGGCGGCCGCGGCCGCGCGGCCATCGGGCTCTTTGGCCTGGGCCTGCGCCAGGGCCTGCAGGGCTTGCACGCGCCAACGCAGGGCCTCGATCTCCTTCCGTTGTGCGGTTTCTTCTTCGGCGTTGGCGCTCGGTGCGCCGCCCAGCTGCTGCAGTTGGGTTTGCAGGGCGGCGCTGCGCGCCAGGGCCGCCTGGGCCTGGCCGCGCACCTGCCAGGCGGCGCCGGCCACCGCGGCGGCCACCAGCAGCGCGGCCAACAGCACCCGGCCAGGGGTCACCCACACGCGCGGCGGCCGCAGGCTCGGGTCGTACAGGTTCAGTTGTTGCGCCATGTCAGCCCTCCCGCAGGGCCGCACCCAGCGGCAGCAGCCAGGCCGAGGCCTGGGCGCCGGCCAAGGCGGGCACGGCGCTGCAGTCCAAGGCCTCCGCGAGGTCGAAGGGCACCACCGGCACGAAGGTCAGGGTGCGAAGGTGCTCGGTCAGCGCGGCCATGCCCGCCCCCGGCGCGACCAGCAGGCGCGCCAAGCTCAGGTGGCTGTGCACGCGGTCGAAGCTGTCCAGCGTGCGCTGCACCTCCAAGCCCGTGCGGTCGAGTGCGGCCTCGCGCCGGGTGTCGTCGTCCGCGCTCAAGGCCTCGGCGGCCACGTCGATTTGCCGGAACATGACCAGCTCGTCGCCGTGCGTGATGACCAAACTGCCCTGCCCCGCACCAAAGCTCAGCAGGGCCTGCGCGCGGCCTTCGGGGGCCACGCGGGCGCACAGGTTGCGCAGGGCCGTTTCGGCAATGTCCATGGCCTGCAAGGGGCTGCGCACGGCCTCGGCGGCCGCCACCAGCGGACGCAGCCCGGCGCGCGGGCTGAGCACGGCCAGCAGTTGCTCGCGACGCTGCACGCTGCGGTCGCTGGGCACGCGCAACAAATCCAAGGCCGCGTCGGCGACGTCGAAGTCGACCTGCCCCTTGAGCTGCCAGCGCAAAGCATCGCGCCAGGCCTCGGGCGGCAACTCGGCCGGCGCTTCGCTGGTGAGCACCCGGTACTGCTCGCGCTCGAGCACCCAGACGCGGCGCGTGGCAGCGCCGTGTTCGCGCTGCAGCGCTGCCAAGGCCTCCCGCCTGGCCGACCATGCGTCGGGCCAAGCCCCCTCCCAGGTCCAGCTCACCCGCGGCCGCTGGCCGACCTGCGGCAGCACCTGGGCGGCGCGCAGGCGTTGCCCCTGGGGCACCAACGCGGTCCAGCCCAGCGGCGACGACGATCGAAACAGAGACAGCAACACAGTTCCCAACGAGGCGATGGGCGCCGAGTATTCCAGCCCGTCCTTCTGAGGCTCCCCCCGGATAATCCCGCGCATGCTGAGACTTTTGGTGGGCCTGGGCAATCCGGGGGCGGAGTACGAGGACACGCGGCACAACGCCGGCTTCGCGTGGGTGGACGCCGTGGCGCGCGAACTCAAGGTGTCCCTGGTGCCCGAACGGACCTATTTCGGCCTGGCGGCCCGGGCCAACACGGCGCACGGGCCGGTGTGGCTGCTGGAGCCGCAAACCTACATGAACCTGAGCGGCAAGTCGGTGGCCGCGCTGGCGCGCTTTTTCAAGATCCAACCCGAAGAGATCTTGGTCGCCCACGACGAGCTGGACCTGCCGCCCGGCGAGATGAAGCTGAAAAAGGGCGGCGGCACCGGCGGCCACAACGGCCTCAAGGACATGCAGGCCCAACTCGGCTCGGCCGAGTTCTGGCGCCTGCGCTTGGGCATTGGCCACCCGGGCCAGAAGGACGCCGTGGCCGGTTACGTGCTGCGCCGCGCCCCCGCCCCCGAGCGCGAGTTGCTGCAAGACTGCATCCACAAGTCCCTGCCCGTGCTGCCCCTGCTGCTGGCCGGCGACCTGGACAAGGCCCTGCAGCGCCTGCACGCCAAGCCCCCACGGCCCAAACCGCCGAAACCGGCGCCCTCACCACCGGCGCCCCCGTCCGGCGAGCCCGCCCCATGAGACGCCGGGGCGTGCTGAGGCTGTCGCTGCTGCCGCTGGCGGCCTTGGCCGCCCCCGCCCTGGCCCAAACGCGGCGCGAGCAGCGCACGCTGTACCGCTGCGGCAACACCCTGAGCGACCGCCCCTGTGGCCCCGAGGCGGCGGGCTCGGACGTCGCCTACGACGAACCCAGCGACGCCGACCGGCGCGCCGCCCGGGCCCGCGCCCGCGCCGAGCAGCAACGCGGGGCGCAACAGGCGCGCGAGCGCGAAGCGGCCGAGCGGGCGGCGCTGCGCGCCAACCGCCCTCCCCCCGCGCCCCCTGCACCAGGCCCCGCGGCCTCGCGCCCCGCGCCGGACCCTCGGGTGCGCCACGCACGCGGCCCCAAGCCCCGCGCCGCCGGCGCCCCCAGCCCAGCCGCCAGCCGCTGAAAGGCACAATGCACCCCGTTGGTGCTCGCGACGCCCGCCCGGGGGTCGCAGTTCAACGGGAATCAGGGAGGCCGGTCGGCAGCACGCCGGCGGCCCAACCTGAGCTGTCCCCGCAACGGTAAGCGGCCAGGGGTGCTTCGCAAGCGCCCTTCGGCCCGGTCACTGCCACTGGCGTTCGCGCTGGGAAGGCGACCGGGTTCGCGCCGCCAGCCCGGAGACCGGCCAACAACGGGGGCCTAGCGCGTCAGCGTGGGGCCCGTGTCGTCACAGCGAACGGGGATGTTCGCGCGTGGCCCTTGTGTCCATTCATTCCATGTCGATCTCCCTGCGACGCCCTGCGCGTCTGTCCCTCCTGTCCCTGGCGGTGGCCGCGGCCTGCCCGTCCTTCGCCCAAACCTCCTCGAGCGCCTCGCTGGACCCCGTGGTCGTCACCGCCACGCGGACCCCCCAGCGCCTGAGCCAAACCGTGGCCGAAGTCCGCGTCATCGAACGCGAGGCCATCGAACGCCCGGGGCCGGGCGGCGTGGCCGACCTGCTGCGCCGCGACGCCGGCCTGGAACTCAGCCGCAACGGCGGCCCGGCGGCCAGCACCTCGCTCTTCCTGCGCGGCGCCGACTCGCGCCACACCGTCGTGCTGCTGGACGGGGTTCGCATCGACTCGCAGGCCACCGGCGGGGCCAGCTGGCAAGGCCTGCCCCTGGCCAGCATCGAGCGCATCGAGATCCTCTCGGGCCCGGCCAGCGCGCTCTACGGCAGCGACGCCATCGGCGGCGTGGTGCAGCTCTTCACCCGCCAGGGCGAAGCCGGCCTGCACGGTGACGCCCTCGTGGCCGCCGGCAACCTGGGCCAGCGCAAGGCCGAGGCCTCGCTGCGCGGCGGCAGCCCGGCCCTGCGCTACAGCCTGAGTGCGGCGCACGAGCGCGCCGACGGCTTCAACGCCAGCACCGACCCCACCGGCTTCGCCTGGAGCCCCGACCGAGACGGCTGGCAGCGCCGCAGCGCGCATGCGCGCCTCAGCGCCGACCTGAACGACGCCCACCGGCTCGACGCCTCCATCACCGCGGCGCGCACCGCATCGCAGTTCGACGGTTGGGACCCTGCCGCCGACGACCGCGACACCCAGCGCCAGGGCAGCGCCCAAGTGCAGTGGCGCGCCCAGTGGGCCCCGAGCCTGCGCACCGAGGCGCAGCTGGGCGACAGCCGCGACCGCTACGCCATCCCGAACTTCGGCTACGACACCGACACCCGCGTGCGCCAGGCCAGCCTGCTGGCCTTTTGGACGCCCCTCAATGGGCACCAGGTGCAGGGCGTGCTGGAGCGCCGCAACGACCGGCTGACCAACGCCGACGTGGGCACCGACGGCCAGTCGGCGCGCCACCTCAGCAGCCTAGGCTTGGGCTGGACGCACACCACCGCCGCGCACACCCTTCAGCTGAACCTGCGCCAGGACCGCGACAGCGAGTACGGCAGCGTCGGCACCGGCTTGTTGGGCGGCTCCCTGGTGCTGCCCGAGGGCTGGCGCTTGGCCGGCAGCCTGGGCACCGGCTTCCGCGCCCCCACGGTCTACCAACTGGCCAGCGCCTACGGCGTTCGCACCCTGCGCCCAGAACGCAGCCGCAATGCCGAGCTGGCGCTGCGGTGGGCTGGCGAGGCCGGCCGGGCGTCCATCACCGTGTACCGCAACGCCGTGAAGGACTTGATCGGCTTCGGTGCGGCGGGGCCTTGCGCCAGCCCGTATGGCTGCTACGAGAACGTCAGCCGTGCGCTGTTGCGCGGCATCAGCCTGAAGGCCGAGGGCACCGTGACCCAGGGCCTGAGCTGGCAAGGCAGCCTGGACCGCAGCGACCCCGTCAACGCCGCCACCGGCAAGCGCCTGGCGCGCCGCGCGGCGCAGCAGGCCCGCCTGGGCCTGAATTGGACGCCGAACGAGGCTTGGACTTGGGGCGCCCACGTGGTGGCCAGCGGCGAGCGCTACGACGATGCCGGCAACGCCCAGCGCTTGGGCGGCTACGCGCAGCTGGACCTGGACGCGCGCTGGCAGTGGACGAAGGGCTGGGCGCTGGAGGCCCAGGTGGCCAACGCCGGGAACCGCCACTACGCCCTGGCCCGCGGCTACGCCGTGATGCCGCGCAGCCTGCTGCTGGGCCTGCGCGCCACGTGGTGACGCCGTGATCGCCCGCCTGCTGGCCCTGGCCCTGGTGCTGCTGAGCGGCAGCGCCGGGGCCCTGACCCACACCGACGACCTGGGCCGGCAGGTGACGCTGCGGGGCGCCCCGCAGCGCATCGTGGCGCTGGGCCCGTCCCTGGTCGAAAGCCTGTGTGCGGTGGGCGGCTGCGACCGGCTGGTGGGCGTGGACCGCTTCTCCAACCACCCGGCCAGCGTCCAAGCCTTGCCCAAGCTGGGCGGCCTGGGCGAGGTCTCGCTGGAGCAGGTGCTTCGCCTGAAGCCCGACCTCGTGCTGCTGACGCCGGCCTCGCGCCTGCACGACCGCCTGGCCCAACTGGGGGTGCCGGTGCTGGCGCTGGACGCCCAGTCCCTGCCCGAGGTGCAGCGCCTGCTGCGCCACATGGCCACCTTGGTCGGCGAGCCGGCGCGAGCCGACGCGGTGTGGGCGCAGATGCAGCGCGAGATCGACGACGCGGCCGCGCGCCTGCCGGCCGCCTGGCACGGCCGCTCGGTGTACTTCGAAGTCGACCCGACGCCCTTTGCCGCCGGCGAGGCCTCGTACATTGGCGCCGTGCTCGCTCGCCTGCAACTGCGCAACATCGTGCCGGCCGCGCTCGGTACCTTCCCCCAACTCAACCCCGAGTTCGTGCTGCGCGCGCAGCCGGCCTTGATCGTCGTCGGCGAGCGCGAATCCCCCCAGCTGGCGCAACGGCCCGGCTGGTCCCGCGTGCCGGCCGTGCAGCACGCCCGCGTGTGCGCCCTGCCCCGCGCCGACGGCGAGGTGGTTGGGCGCCCAGGACCCCGCGTTGGCGAGGCCGCCCGCGCCCTGGTGCGCTGCATCGCCGCCCTGCCCGCGCCCTGAGCGCCGGCCCGCCCCCACTGCCATGTCCGTGCGCCCCCTCGCCCTGACCCTGCTGCTGCTCGCCGTCAGTGCCGCCTTGCTCGGCCTGGGCACCTCGGTGGGCGCGGCGGGGCTGGACGCCGCGCTGTGGCACGACCCGTCGCTGGTGCTCGACCTGCGCCTGCCGCGCAGCCTTGCCGCCTGGGGCTGTGGGGCCTTGCTGGGTTTGGCGGGCGCCATCGCCCAGGGCCTGTTCCGCAACCCCCTGGCCGACCCCTACCTGCTGGGCGCCAGCGCCGGCGCCAGCCTGGGCGTGGCCCTGGCCCTGGTGCTGGCCGGCAGCGGCGCTGGGGCGCTGCTGGCCGGCAGCGGCTGGGGCCTGAACCTGGCGGCCTTCGTCGGCGCCTGGGGGGCCTTGGGGCTGACGGTGCTGCTCAGCCGCGGCGTGTCGCACACCCCACGGCTGCTGCTGGCGGGGGTGATCGTTGGGGTCGTGCTGGCGGCGGCCACGCAGGGCTTGACCCTGCTCGACCCGAGCACCCTGCGCCCCATGCAGCAGTTCATGCTGGGCAGCACCAGCCTGCTGGGCTGGTCCCAGGTCGCCCTGAGCCTGCCGCTGTTGGCGGTGGCGCTGGCCCTGGCGCTGGTGGGCAGCCGCACGTTGGATGCCCTGGGCCTGGGCGAGGCCACGGCCCGCAGCCTGGGCCTGCCGCTGGACGGCAGCCGCGCCTTGCTGCTGGCCCTGCTGGCCCTGTGCAGCGGGGCGGCCGTGGCGCAATGTGGGCTGGTGGCCTTCGTCGGCCTGGTGGCGCCGCACACGGTGCGGGCCCTGGGCGTGAGCCGCTACCGCTGGCTGCTGCCCTTGTCGGCCTTGAGCGGCGGCGGCCTGCTGCTGGCCGCCGACATCGTGGCCCGCTGGGTCTGGGCGCCCATCGAGTTGCCGGTGGGCCTGCCCACGGCCCTGCTGGGTGGGACCTACCTGCTGACCCGCCTGCCCCGGGGAGGCCTGCGTTGAACGCCGTCGCGCCCTTGCACCTGGACCTGGCCTCGCTGCGCCTGGGCGAGCGCGAGGTGCTGCGCGACCTGCGCCTGACCCTGCGCCCGGGCGAATGGGTGGCGGTGGTGGGCCCCAACGGCGCGGGCAAGAGCACGCTGCTGCGGGCGCTGGCCGGCCTGTTGCCCACCGGGGGTGCGCTGCGCGTGGGCGACCAGGCCTGGGCCCTGCTGCCGCGGCGCCAGCGGGCCCAAGCCCTGGCCTGGCTGGGGCCGGCCGAACTCGACGGCACCGGCACCGAGCTGCGCGCCGAAGAGGCCGTGATGCTCGGCCGCCTGCCCCACCAAGGCTGGATGGGCCTGGCTTCGGCCGCCGACCGCGCGGCCGTGGATGCGGCCCTGGCCGCGGTCGAGGCCCTGCCCTGGCGGCACCGACCGCTGCACAGCCTGTCGGCCGGCGAACGCCAACGCGTGCTGCTGGCCCGGGCGCTGGCCGTGCAAGCCCCCCGGCTGTTGCTGGACGAGCCCCTGACCCACCTCGACAGCCCGCACCAAGCCGACTGGCTGCGGCTGATGCGGGCCCAGGCCGACCAGGGACGGGCCGTGTGCAGCGTGCTGCACGAACTGCACCTCGCGCTGCGCGCCGACCGCCTGTGGGTGCTGCACGACGGGCAGGTGCGCTACGACGGCCCGGCGCAACAGCCGGCCGCGCGCGAGGCGCTGCAGGCGGCCTTTGGCCAGCGCCTGCGCTTCGTGCAGGACGAAGACGGGTGGCTGGCCTTGCCCGCGTGATGGGAATCCCGGCCCTGGCGCCCCGGGGCCCTCTGGCATCATGAAACGGTCCCGTGAAGCCCTTGGGCCGACCCCATGACCGACGACGCCGACTTCGATTTCGCCCCCGAGACCACCGCCGCCGAGCTGCCGGCCGAGTTGGCGCCCTGGGTCATCCTGGTGGTGGACGACGAGCCCCAGGTGCACGAAGTCACCGCCCTGGTGATGAACGACTTCCGCTTCGCCGGTCGGCGCCTGAGCTTCTTGCACGCCTACAGCGCGGCCGAGGCGCGCACCATCCTGCGCGGCCACGACGACATCGCCCTGATCCTGCTCGACGTGGTCATGGAAACCGAGACCGCCGGCCTGGACTTGGCCCGCGAGATCCGCGAGGACATGCGCAACACCCGCTCGCGGATCGTGCTGCGCACGGGCCAGCCGGGCCAGGCGCCCGAAGAGCGCGTGATCCAGGACTACGACATCAACGACTACAAGGAGAAGACCGAGCTGACCAAGCGCAAGCTGGTCACCACCTTCTTCTCGGCCCTGCGCGGCTACCGCGACATCCTGGCCATCGAGCAAAGCCGGACCGCGCTGCGCCGCTCCATCGAGGCCATCCACAACATCCACGACGCCGGCAGCATCCAGCCCTTCGCCTCGGCCGTGCTGGAGCAGGTCTGCCGCCTGCTCGGCCTGGAGGCCAGCGGCCTGTACGCCAACCGCGTCAACGCCTGGGCCGCGGCGCACGTCGAGGGCCGCCTGCACGTGCTGGCCGCCACGCAGGACTACGTCGGCCTGCTGGACGCCGAGCACCTGGCCGAACTGCCGCCCTCCGTGCAGTACGCCTTCGACCGCGCCGAGCGCGAGCAAACCAGCCAGTTCGACGGCAACAACTTCGTCGGCTTCTACCGCACCAGCCGCGGCAGCGTGAGCCTGCTGTACCTGGCCTTGCAAAGCCCGCTGGACGCCGACGCCCGCGAGCTGCTGGAAATCTTCTGCGCCAACGTCGCCATCACCTACGAGAGCCTGCTGCTGCGCCAAGAGCTGCAGGAGACGCAGCGCGAAACCGTGCTGCTGCTCAGCGAGGCCGTCGAGCGCCGCAGCCGCGAAGGCGGGGCACACGTGCGCCGCATCGCCGAGCTCAGCGCCCTCTTGGGCCACGCTTGGGGCTTGGACCCGGCCTCGGTGGAGCAATTGCGCCAGGCCGCGCCCCTGCACGACCTGGGCAAGATCGGCATCCCCGACCACATCCTGGCCAAACCCGGCAAGCTCGACGCCGACGAGTGGGAGCGCATGCAAAGCCACGCGTCCATCGGGCACGAACTGCTGTCGCGCAGCGAACGCCCCATCCTGCGCCTGGGCGCGCAGATCGCGCTGGAGCACCACGAGCGCTGGGACGGCCAAGGCTACCCGCAAGGCCTGGAGGGCGAGTCCATTTCGCTCGCCGGTCGCATCGTGGCCCTGGCCGACGTGCTGGACAGCCTGGTGAGCGACCGCGTCTACAAGCAGCGCTGGGACTTCGACACCGCCATCGACTACATCGTCAGCCAAAGCGGCCTGCACTTCGACCCGCGCCTGGTCACCCTGCTGGAAAACCGCATCGACGCCGTGCGCGACCTCTACACCGCCTACCCCGACAGCACCTTCAGCACGCCGGCCGACCTCTGAGTCTCAGGCGGCCGACAGCCGCAGGTACTTTTGCATCAGGGTCTCGCGGTCCTCGACGTGGGCCGGGTCCTTGGGGATGCAGGCCACGGGGCACAGCATGGCGCACTGCGGCTCGTCGAAATGCCCCACGCACTCGGTGCAACGCGCTGGGTCGATGACGTAGAACTCCGGGCCCATCGAGATGGCCTGGTTCGGGCAGGCCGGCTCGCAGACGTCGCAGTTGATGCATTCGTCCGTGATCTTCAGCGCCACACCGTGCTCCTTGCTTGGGAGCGGACGAGCACGGCACGCGCTGGCAGGCGCGCGCCGCGCGCGCCGGGGTCGGGCAGGCCCGCCCTGTTTCCGGCTCCCGTGTCCGTGATCTTCAGCGCCATCACCCGCCCCGTTTTTGCGCCAAGCGCTGCAGCACGCCGTCGCTGACGAATTGGCTCACGTCACCGCCCAGCATTGCGATCTCGCGCACGAAGGTGCCGCTGACGAATTGGAAATCGTTGCCCGGGGTCAGGAACACCGTCTCGACCTCGGGCATCAGGTGGCGGTTCATGCCGGCCATCTGAAACTCGTAGTCGTAATCGCTCACGGCACGAATGCCGCGCACCACCACGCCCGCCCGCTGAGTCCGCACGAACTCGCTCAACAGGCCCTCGAAGGCCACGACCTCGATGTTGGGCACACCGGCCATGGCCTCGCGGGCCATGGCCAGGCGTTCGTCCAGGTTGAACAGGGTCTTTTTGTGGTGCGCCACGGCCACGGCCAGCACCACCTGCGGGAACAAGCGCGCCGCGCGACGCAGGATGTCCTCGTGGCCGAGCGTCAGCGGGTCGAAGGTGCCGGGGTAGATGGCTTTCATGCCCTCAATTGTCCCGGGCAAACAGGTGGGCGTGCACGGCGCCGGCCTTGAGGTGGCGGTGCAGTCGGTAGCCGGGCGGCGCCTCGAAGGCACTGGGGGCCTCCAGGTAGATCCAGCCCGCGCCCGCGGCGGCGTCCAAAGCCTTGGCGAACCAGTGGGCCTCGAAAGGCGGATCGAGCAGCACCAGGTCCCAGCGGCCGGCCATCGCGGCAAAGCCGTCGCCCGCGCTCACGGTCACGCGCTCGGCCGCGCCCTGCAGCTTGGCCACCACCTGCTTCAGGCTGGCGGCGGCTTTCGGTTCGCGCTCCACGAGCTGCACCGTGGCTCCGCGCGAGGCGGCTTCCAGGCCCAGCGCGCCGCTGCCGGCAAAGGCGTCCAGCACGCGCCAGCCACTCAAGTCGTGCGGCAGCCAGTTGAACAAGGTCTCGCGCAGGCGGTCGCCGCTCGGGCGCAGGCCAGGCAGGGCCAGCACCGGCAGCTTGGAGCGGCGCCACACCCCGCCGATGATGCGCACCTCGCCGGGCTTGGTCATGACGGATCGCCGCCGGGCCGCCCCAAGGCGATCCAGCCCCCGTGGGGGGTCGCGAGCAGGCGCAGCCGCGCAGCGTGGGGGCTCACAACCGAACTTCCAGGCCCGCCGCGCGCATGAAGGCCTTGGCCTCGCCCACGGTGTGCTGGCCGTCGTGAAAGATGCTGGCCGCCAGCACGGCGTCGGCGCCACCCTCGCGGATGCCGTCCACCAGGTGCTGCAAGGTGCCCACGCCGCCGCTGGCGATGACGGGCACGCTCACTGCATCGCTCACGGCGCGGGTCAGCGGCAAGTTGAAGCCAGCGCGCGTGCCGTCGCGGTCCATGCTGGTCAGCAAGATCTCCCCCGCGCCCATGGCCTGCATGGTGCGCGCCCACTCGACGGCGTCCAGGCCCGTGTCTTTGCGGCCGCCGTGGGTGAAGACGTGCCAGCCTTCGCCATCCGGGTTCTGTTTGGCGTCGATCGCCACCACGATGCACTGCGAGCCGTACTTGTCGGCGCACTCGCGGATGAGCTCGGGGCGGGCCACGGCCGCGGAGTTGAAGCTGACCTTGTCGGCGCCCGCGTTGAGCAGGCGGCGCACGTCGCCCACCTCGCGCACACCACCGCCCACGGTCAGTGGGATGAAGACCTGAGAGGCCACGGCCTCGATGATGGGCAGGATCAGGTCGCGGCCGTCGCTCGTGGCGGTGATGTCGAGAAAAGTCAGTTCGTCGGCGCCCTGCTCGTTGTAGCGGGCGGCGGCTTCGACGGGGTCGCCCGCGTCGCGCAGGCCGACAAAGTTGACGCCTTTGACGACCCGGCCGTCCTTGACGTCCAGGCAGGGAATGATGCGTTTGGCAAGCATCGTGCCATTGTCGCGTGGCCGGCTCAACCTCGGCTGGCCACCGCCTCTCGGTGGCGGCGGTCCTCCGCCTCGATCTCGCCCAAGATGGCCTTCAAGCGCTCGTCCATCAGACCGCGCCCCGAGATGGCCTGCGGCACGGCGAGCTCCGACTCGGTGTTGATTTCCACCAGCACCGGGCCTTCGGGACACAAGGCCACGTCCCAGTTCTGCAATCGCAAGCCCGGGAAATGGGCGCTGGCGCGCAGCACCAGGGCCTTGGCCGCTTCCCAGTCGGGCAGCTGGAAGCCCACGACCTCGGCTCGCGTGTCGGGGTGCCGCTGCACCTCACCCCCCGGACCCAGCTGGCGGATGGCCCGCTCGATGCAACCAGAGTGCAAGTCAACCGCGGCCAGGAGATTGCCGTAGTCGCCGTGCGAGAAGTTGTCGAGCATGTTCTTGCCTGTGGCCACCTTCCAAAAGGCAGTGTGCACCTGCGTGCCGCTGGGGGTAACAAAGCAAATGAAGCGCACACAGCTGACGGCGGCCGTACCGGTCAAGGCCTGGATGCTGGGATGCGCTCGCAGCGGGCGCTGGAACAGCATGCCGCCGAAGGGCGCGAACCTGAACGATGCCAGCAGCTCGTCGATGGCCAGCCGCTTGCCGTCCATCAGACACAGTTCGGCACCGTCGCGATCCGACACGCCCAGCACCCCGCGCCCGTACCCGGCCGAGATGGGCTTGACGTAGAAGGGGTACACCGCCTCGTGCAGGTAGGCGCGCACCTCGTCCAGCGTGCGCAGCGGCCTTTCCCGGCCCACCGTGCGTCCGCTGGCCGTGTACGTCGCCAACGGCTCGGGCATGGGCAGCCCTTGATGCTGCAAAACGGAATAGGAAACCAGCTTGTCGTTGGCGAGCACGCGCGACGACGGCGCGTTCAGGGCTTGGTCAAGGGCAGCGCTCTTGCGCCAACCGATGAATCGCGACCGCGCCACATCGTCCAAGCCAGGCGACCACAGGCCATAGGCGAAGTACTCAGAAAGGCCCACCTGCTGTGGCGCCCGGCGCACGCGCAGTGCCTCCAGGCTTAGGCGCCACCAGGACTTTCCACTGGCGGCGCGGGCAAGCTTGGCGAGGTCCAATGTGGATTGCATGGGCTGCGGGGGCCAGGCACGAGGCCTGGCTGGGGTCGTGTGCGGCGGCCGATTGTGGCGATGCAGGGCACGCCCAACTCGGCATTCATCCCCCCAAAGTGCGGGACGCGAGGGCCTACGCGACTACCGTTTGTGCCGCTTCAGAGCGACCTTGCGGCGCGCCCAAACCGACCTCGCGGCGCCGCGCCGCTGTCGCCAGGCTTGGCGCCAAGCCTGCGCTTGCGCGCGGATCGATCGGTACAGGGGCTGCGCGTGCAACCAGGCGTGGGCCCGGGCCAGCAGGCGCATGACAGCCCCATAGAACCGATCGAAGGCCTTCACTTGGCGCGCGCTGTCGCGCACGAGGTCGAACAGGTAGGCCGCCAGGCCGGTGCCCACCAACTTGGCGGCAACAAACACCAACAGGCCCAGCACGCGATGCCCGTGGCCCAAGGCCCACAGGGCGGCCAGCTTGAAGGGCAAGAGCACGGCGGCCGGCAAGAGCATCACCGCTAGGCTGGCCCAAGGCGGCAGGGCGCGCAACCGGGCCTCGAACGCCCGCACGCCGGGCAGCGCGCCCAGGCGGGCCACGCAGCGCTTGAGGTGGTCCCACAACCACTCCTCGGCGAGGAGCAGCAGCACCAGGAGGGTGACGAAGGGCTTGAGCCAGCGCTTCACCGCCGCTCCAGGTCAACGGTGGGGGCTCAGTGCGCCTTCTTGACCTTCTTGAGCTTCTTCTTGGCCGCCTTGGCCTTCTTGCCCATCTTCTTCTTGGTCGGGCTGGCCTTGCTGGCGCCCAGGGCCTTCTTGCCCCCCACGGCATGGGCGGCGCTGGCGCCGTGCGCACCGGCCTTGGCGGCCAACGCGGGGGTAGGGGCGGTGACCAAGACAGCCAGGCCCAGGGTCAGGGCGACGCTGGCGAGCAGGGTGCGGATCATGGCGGGGCTTTCAGGAGAGAAGCAGAACGGAGCGTGAATTCAGGCGCGCAAGGCATCGGCCCGCGCTTGCGCGTCGGCCAGGTCCAAGGCGCCGGTGTAGATGGCCTTGCCGCAGATGACGCCGCTGATGCCTTCGTCTTCCACCTTGCAAAGCGCCTCGATGTCGGCCCAGCCTTTGAGGCCGCCGCTGGCGACCACGGGAATGGTCAGGGCCTGGGCCAACTTGACCGTG
Organism: Inhella crocodyli; assembly: GCF_004004565.1. GTDB lineage: Bacteria > Pseudomonadota > Gammaproteobacteria > Burkholderiales > Burkholderiaceae_C > Inhella > Inhella crocodyli. Next base: position 247,154 of record NZ_SACM01000002.1, on the reverse strand, counting down.
GCCTCGATGTTGATGCCACTGAGCATGCCGTCGCGCCCGATGTCGGTGTAGATCACGCCCTCGATGCCGTAATCCTCGAACTTCTTGGCCAGGTCCACGACCTCGTGGCCGGAGAGCTTGCTCCAGCCGTCGGTGGCCACCTTGCCGTCTTTCGCGTCCAGGCCCACCCAGATGTGACCGCCGAAGGCGGTGCAGGCGTCGCGGATGAAGCCGGGGTTCTTCACCGCCGCCGTGCCCACGATGACGGCGCTGATGCCGTCGTCGAGGTAGCGCTCGATGGTGTCGAGGTCGCGGATGCCGCCGCCCAACTGAACCGGGATCTCATCGCCCACCTCCTTGAGGATGGCCTTCACCGCGGCCTCGTTGACCGGCTTGCCCGCGAAGGCGCCATTCAGGTCCACCAGGTGCAGGCGGCGCGCGCCGGCGTCCAGCCAGCGGCGGGCCATGGCGGCCGGGTCTTCCCCGAAGGTGGTGGAGGCGTTCATATCGCCCTGTTGCAGGCGCACGCAGTGGCCGTCTTTGAGGTCGATCGCAGGGATCAGCAGCATGATCGTGGGGAGCGCGGTGCTCAGGGAGTCCAGGTGAGGAAGTTGCGGTACAGGCGCAGCCCGTCGGCGGCGCTCTTCTCGGGGTGGAACTGCGTGGCAAAAATGGTATCGCGGGCGATGGCGCACGCAAACGCATCGCCATAGACGGTGGTTGCCGCCACGTGCGCCTCGTGGGCGGGCGCGGCGTGGAAGCTGTGCACGAAGTAGAAGTGGCTGCCGCTGGCCACCCCGGCCCACACGGGGTGAGGTCGGGCGATGTCGACGCGGTTCCAGCCCATCTGGGGCACCTTGAAGCGGCTGCCGTCGGGCTGCAGACGGCCCTCCAGCCGGAAGCGCTTCACCTCGCCCGGGAACAGGCCCAGGCCCGGGGTGTCTTGCTCCTCGCTGTGTTGCAGCAGCATCTGCATGCCCACGCACACGCCCATCAGCGGCTTGCCGTTCGCCACTTCGTCCAGCACCGCCTGCTGGGCGCCGCTGTCGGCAAAGTGGGCCATGCAGTCGCGCATGGCGCCTTGGCCGGGGAGCACGATGCGATCGGCATCGCGCACCTGCTGCGGGTCGTGCCCGACGACCACGCTCACGCCGGTGTCGGCCGAGGCCGCCTGAACGGCTTGGGCCACGCTGCGGAGGTTGCCCATGCCGTAGTCGAGCACGAGCACGGTCTTCGTCATAGAGAGCCTTTGGTACTCGGAATGGTGCCGGCCGCGCGCGGGTCGGGCGTGACGGCCATGCGCAGCGCGCGGGCGAAGGCCTTGAAGATCGTCTCGCACTGGTGGTGCGCGTTGTGGCCCTTCAAGTTGTCGATGTGCAGGCTCACGCCGGCGTGGTTGACGAAGCCTTGGAAGAACTCGAACACCAGCTGCGTGTCGAGCTGGCCGATGCTGCCGGCCGTGAAGGTCACGTCCATGTGCAGACCCGGGCGGCCGGAGCAGTCCAGCACCACGCGGCTCAGGGCTTCGTCGAGCGGCACGTAGGCGTGGCCGTAGCGCGTGATGCCGCGCTTGTCGCCCAAGGCCTGCGCGAAGGCCTGGCCCAGCGTGATGCCCACGTCTTCCACCGTGTGGTGGCCGTCGATGTGCAGGTCGCCCTTGGCGTCGATGCTCAGGTCGATCAGGCCGTGGCGGGCGATCTGGTCGAGCATGTGGTCGAAGAAGCCGATGCCGGTGGCGAAATGCGCCTGGCCGGTGCCGTCGAGGTTCAGTTCGACGCGAATCTGCGTCTCGGCGGTGTTGCGCTGGACGGTGGCGGTGCGGGTCATGTCAAAGCCTGGATGAGCTGGGAAGTTTCGTCGGGCGTGCCCACGGTCAGGCGCAGGCAGTTTGTCAGCATCGGGTGCATCGCGCTCACGTTCTTCACCAAGATGCCCTTGGCCTTCAGGAGGGCAAAGGTGGCGGCGGCATCGGGGAAGCGGGCCAGCACCATGTTGGCTTGGCTGGGAAAGGGCGTGACCCCCGGCAGGGCTTGCAGCGCCGTGAACAAGCGCTCGCGCTGGGCGCGGATCTGGGCGGCTTGGCGGGCGTACTCGGCCTCGTGCTCGAGCGCGAACAGCGCGGCCTCGGTGTTGAGCACGCTGACGTTGAAGGGCGGGCGCAGCTTCTCCACCTCGGCCACCAGGGCGGCGTCGCCCATCAGGTAGCCGATGCGCACACCGGCCAAGCCGAACTTGCTCATCGTGCGCATCACCAGCACGTGGGGCTGGCGCAGGCGGTGCAGCGAGTCGTTCGCGGCGAAGGGCTGGTAGGCCTCGTCCATCACCACCAGGCCATGCGGGGCCATGGCGTCCACCAGCGCGTCGAGGGTGGCCGTGTCCCACAGCGTGCCCGTGGGGTTGTTGGGGTAGGCCAGCCACAGCAGCGCCGGCTTCTCGGCCGCGATGGCGGCGAGCATGGCCTCCCGGTCGAGCTGGAAGTCGTCGGCCCGGCAGGGCACGCCCACGAAGCGCACGCCCAGCAGCTGCGCGCTCATCGCGTACATGACGAAGCTGGGCAGCGGGCTCATCACGCAAGCGCCCGGCTTGGCGATGGCCTGCGTGAGCAGGCTGATCAGCTCGTCGGAGCCGTTGCCCAGCATCAGCGCGCCCCCAGCCGGCAATCGGGCGTGGCGGGCCAGCGCGGTGCGCAGCCCCTCGGTGCGCTCGGCCGGGTAGCGGTTCAGGGCCACGGCACCCAGGCGCTGGCCGAGTTCGGCCTGCAGCGCCGCGGGCAGCGGGAAGGGGTTCTCCATCACGTCCAGCTTCACCAGGCCGGCGGCGGGCTGCACGGCGTAGGCGTGGAGGGCGCGAACGTCGTCGCGCAGGACCGCCAAGGGGGACGTAGGCGACTCAGGCGGCGAATTCATCGAGCAGCTCCGGGCCTTGCAGGAAGGGGTTGACGATGCGCAGGCTGTCGATGGTCTGGCCGTGCTGGAGGTCTTCGGTCAGCAGGTGGGTGCAGGCCTGCTGCTGGGCGGCGGCCACCATCAGGGCGTCCCAATAGCTCAGGCCCCAGCGGCTTTCCACGGCCCAGGCCGATTCGACCGTGGCGTGGTCCGTCTGCCAGGGCTGCCAGAGTTGGTAGCGGCGCACCTCGGCACGCGCATCGCCGGCCGACAGCGCGCTGGAAAACTTCTTGCGCGCGTTCCAGTAGAACTCGTGCAGCACCTGGTTGCTGACGCGGCCGCAGCGCCGGGCCCAGCAGGCGCGCAGCCAGGCGCGGGCGGCGTCGCGCTTGACCGGCTCGCGGTCGTCGAAGGCGTAAAGCAGCACGTTCGTGTCGACGAACACCAGGGGCGCCATGCTCATCCTTCGGCGCGGCGAGCGCTGCGGTCGTAGATCTCGTCGCGGCTCAGGTAGCGCCCGCTGGATTCGCCAAAGCTCTTGAACTCCAAGGCCTCGCGCATGGCGCGTTCGTAGGCGTCGTCGTGCCGCATCTTGTCGGCCAGCATCTCGCCGATCAGGCGCGACACGCTGGTGTTGCGGCGCGCGGCTTCCATCCGCGCCCAGTCGGCGACGGCGTCTTCCATGGTGACGGTGACGTTGCGCATGCCCTGCTCCACGAAGTTCGTGCACCACGAGTTTCGTGGAACACGAACTTCGTGTCAATCAAACTGAGCCAGCAACTCGTCCACGCTGCGCAGGCGCCGGGTGCCCAGGCGCCAATAGGCACTGAAGGAGCTGGCCACCGGCGCATCGGGTCGATCCAGCACCGGGAACAGCGAGTCGGCGGGGCGGTCCAGCAGCGCGCGCAAGGGCGGAGGCATGCAAGGATGGTCGATGCCCGAGGGGTGAGCGCCCGCCAACTTGCTCGCCAAGACATCAGCCGGCCCCACCCACTGCCAGGGCGTGAGGGCTTGCAGGCGCCGCGCCACGGCCGCCCAGCGCTCGCGGCGCCAGGTGATGTTGGTCCACGCGTCCAGCGGCCACAACGCGACGACGGTGTCAAAGCCGGGCGGCGGGCCGCCCAGGCTCCAGGGGTGGGCCAACCACACGCGGCGGCCCCGCAGGTCCGGGCCCCAGGCGGGTTCGAGGGGTGGCACGCGGCTCCACTCGGGGCCGGCCAGGGGTTCGCCGCCCTGCCCCGCCGGCAGCGCCGGCAAGGCCCCGCGAGCGCGGGCTTCGTGCGCGTCGTAGCTGGCGTCCAACACCGACCCGGGCACCTGCCAATCGTTGGGCGCGAAGCGGGCCACGTTGTCGGCGTTGAACAGGTAGGGCTTGTGGCTGCCCGTGCCGGCCACCCACTGCCAAGAGCCATGGTTGGGGCCCACGTCGCCGTCCATCAGCCCGCTCAACATCCAATCGGCCCCGGCGCGCCAATGCACGCGGCGGCCGTGCACCAGGTAGCTGGCCAGCCACAGGCGGGCGTGGTTGTGCAGCCAGCCGGTGGTGGCCAGGGTGCGCACGGCCTGGTCGACGACGGCCAGGCCGGTGCGGGCCTCGCGCACGTCGGCCGGCAACTCGGTTGCGTACTCGCCCTCGGGCGACGGGCCTTCGTGGCGGCTGTGCCATACCGTGTCGGGCTCGCGGATCAGGCGGTGCTGGAAGAAGCCGCGCCACGCCAGCTCCTGCACCCAGCGGTGGTCCAGCGGCAGCGGCGTGCGGGCGTGCACCGCGGCCAAGGCCTCGCGCAGGCTCAGGGCGCCGTGCACGATCCAGGGCGACAGGCCCGACACCGCGCCTTGCAGGTGGTTGCGGGTGGCGGCGTAAGCGGCAGCGTCCACGCGGGCCAGGCGTTCGCGGGCGGTGGCGGGGCTCAGGTCGAGGTCCAGGTCGAGCGTCATCACAGGCCACTCCCCCCGGCCTTCCAGGCTTCGGCCTGCAGGCGAATGACCTTGCGCTCCGCCTCATCCACGCGAGCCAGGTTCTTCACCTGGAGCGCCAATCGCGGGTGCTTGGCAAAGCGGGCCTCGTGGCGCAGCAGGAAGTCCCAGTACAGCGCGGTGTACGGGCAGGCGTCGGGCCCCGTGCGCTGGGCGGGCTTGAATCGGCAGCCTTGGCAGGCCGCACCGCCGCTCATGCGCTGGATGTACTGGCCGCTGGCGATGTAGGGCTTGCTGGCCATGGCGCCGAAGGGCGCGGGCCGGCCGTCGGGCAGCGTGCCGTCGGCGAACTGGCTCATGCCCAGGGTGTTGGGCAGCTCCACCCACTCCACGGCGTCCACGTACACCGCCAGGTACCACTCGTGCACCCGTTGCGGTCGCACGCCCAGCAGCAGCGCGTACAGGCCGGTCACCATCAGGCGCTGGATGTGATGGGCGTAGCCGTGGCGCAGGGTCTGGCCGATGGCGTCGCGCAGGCAGGCCATGCCCACCTCGCCCGTCCAGTACCAGGCCGGCAGCTCGGCCTGCGCGTCGAGCGCGTTGCGCTCGGCGTAGTCGGGCATCTGCGTCCAGTAGATGCCGCGCACGTACTCGCGCCAGCCCAAGATCTGCCGGATGAAGCCTTCGGCCGCGGCCAGGGGCACGTGGCCGGCGCGGTGCGCGGCTTCGGCCTTGGCCACCACCTCGTGCGGCGTGATGAGCTTGAGGTTCAGGCTGCTGGCCAGCAGGCTGTGCCACAGGAAGGGCTCGCCCGGCCACATCGCGTCTTGCCACAGGCCGAACTGCGGCAGGCGGTGCTCGATGAAGTCGTCCAACGCCTGCAAGGCCTGCGCACGGGTGACGGGCCAGGCGAAGTCGTCCAGCTGACCGGGATGGCTGGCGAAGCGATTGCGGACCAGGGCCAGCACGCCGGCCGTGCGCGCGTCGGGCGCGAAGCGCGGCGCAGGGGGCACCAGGCCCGGGCCTTGCGGCCCGAAGGCCTCGCGGTTCTCGGCGTCGAAATTCCACTGCCCACCGAGGGGCTGTCCGGCGTCGTCCAGCAGCACACGGTGCCTGGCGCGTTGCTCCCGGTAGAAGTACTCCATGCGCAGCTGCTTGCGGCCCTTCGTGTGGGCGGCGAACTCGCGCACGGTGGCAAAGAAGTGGCGGTCGTCGCGCAGGTCCAGCGGCAGGCCCAAGGCCTTGGCCAGGCCGCGCAGGGCCTGCAGCACACGCCAGTCGCCGGGGGCGGTCATCACCAAGGCTTGGGGCTGCAGCGCCCGCACATCGCGCGCCAGGGCCTCGGCCAGGCTGGGCGCGGCCTGCGCGTCGTCCAGGTGCTGGTAGTGCAGCGGCCAGCCGCGCTCGCGCAAGGCCTGCGCAAAGGCGCGCATGGCCGCCAGGAACAGCGCCGTGCGCGGCTGGCTGCTCCAGACATGCGTGCTCTCTTCGGCCACCTCGGCCATCCACACGGCGTCTTGCGCGGGGTCGAAGCCGTCGAAAGCGCTGGCGGCTTCGTCGAGCTGGTCGCCCAGCACGATGACCAAGTTCCTCATCGGGCGGCCTTCGCTTCGCGGCGGCAGCGCTCGCTGCAGAACTTCACCTCGCTCCAGGTCTTGGCCCAAGCCTTGCGCCAAGTCATCTCACGCCCGCAGTGCGCGCAAGGCTTGCTGGGCAGCCCCTGCTTGTTGCCCCGGAACCCAGAAACGGCAGTTGACCGCTTCCCTCCGCCTGCCAGTTTTCGCTCCATCATCGGATTGAGCCCACGGCGCTGTTCACCGCTTGGGCGACACCGCTACACAGCCGATTGCACCGCGCTGCAGCACGCTGGCGGCGTTGCTCGTCCTTGCGGGCAAGAGCCCGCGGCGTCCTCGCGCCTTGCCAGCGCACCGCATCACGGCGCACTCGGCCGTGTCCAACTGCCGTTTCTGGGTTGAAGCTCAAAACAACTCTCCCTGGGGCGAAGGGGTCGATGGGGTCGCCGGTGCCAGCGCCGCTTTGGCGCGCCGCGCCTTCGTCGTGTTCGGCAGCCCGCTCTTGCGCGAGCCGTGCTTCTCTTGCACGCCATCGGCCTGCGCGCGGGCCTCGGGCCGGCGGCGCTCGGTCCACATCGCGTCCTTGGCCGCGCGGATGGCGCTGCGCTCGTCCACCAGCGGTGCCGGGTAGTGCGTTCCGATGACGCAGCCGCTGGCCCGCTGCGTGGCCGCATCCATGCGCCAGGGCGTGGCCAAGTGAGGCAACGGCACGCCGGCCAGCTCGGGCACCCAGCGGCGGATGAACACCCCGTCGGGGTCTTGGTCCAAGGCCTGCTTGGTGGGCGAGTAAATGCGCAGGGTGTTGATGCCCGTGGTGCCCGATTGCATCTGCATCTGGCTCCAGTGGATGCCGGCTTCGAAGTCCAGGAACTGCCGCGCCAGGTGCAGGCCCGTGGGCCGCCAGTGCAGCCACAGCGGGTAGCTCGCCACGCTGACCAGCATGGCGCGCATGCGGAAGTTCAGCCAGCCGGTGGCGTTGAGGCTGCGCATGCAGGCGTCCACCATCGGCCAACCCGTGTGGCCGGTGGCCCAGGCCTCAAAGCGGGCCTGGTCGGACTCGGTGAAGGGCGCGGCGTCGCCCGGGCGCAGGCCGTCGAAGGCCGGCACGAAGGCGCGGTGCTCGATGGCCGGCTCGTCCTCCAGCTTTTGCATGAAGTGGCAGTGCCAGCGCAGGCGCCCGGCAAAGCCGCGCAGCGCGTAGGCCCAGCCGCGCTCGCCGAGAAGCTGCGCCTCGGCGATGCGCGCCTCGGTGGCTTGGTGCGCGCGGCGCAGGCTCAAGGTGCCCCAGGCCAGATGGGGCGACAGCCGGCTACAGCCGGCTTCGGCGCTCAGCGGGCTGCTCATCGCGCGGCGGTAGTCGTGGCCGCGGCGCATCAGGAAGTCGTCCAGCGTGGCCAGCGCGGCGCGCTCGCCGCCCACCTGGCCGGCTCGCGCGTCCGGTGCCACGCCCAGGGCTTCGGGCGTGGACAGCGGCTCGGTGGGGAAGTCGCCGGCCGGCGACCAACCAACAGGCACCGGCGCCTCGTCGGCGTCCATGCGCGCCTGCCACTGCCCGGCCCAGCCGTTGCGGCTGCGCAGGCGGCGCACCACGCCGTGCTGCGGCAGCTCAGTCCACGCGACCCCGGCCTGCCGGCACCACGCCGCCACGGCCAGGTCGCGCGCGTAGGTCCAGCCCGGGCCGGTCTCTTCGTGGCTCAGCAGGTGCGTCACCCCCAACTCGCGCTGCAACGCGGCCAGGCCCTCCACCGCCGGCGCCACGCGCACGTGCAACGGCAGGGCGCGCCGATGCAGGCGCAAGCGCAGGCCCTGCAAGCTTTGCAGCACGAAGCGCAGGTGCTGGGGGTCGAACTCCGGCGAGGCCAACCAGTCGGGCTCGATGAAGAACACGGCCGCCGCGCGCTCGAAGGCCGCCGCCCGCGCCAACGGGGCGTGGTCGTGCAAGCGCAGGTCGCGCTTCAGCCAAACGAGTGCGGTGGACGCGGCCATGCCGCGATTGTGGGAAGCGTGGGCTCGGCTCGGCGGGGAGGCGCCGCGATGCCCTGGCGGGTTGATCCGCTGATCGGCGGCAAAGCCGCGTCAAAGGGCGGGAGAAACCCAATCCAAGGAACACTCTTCAGCAGGCCCCCAGACAAGCGGCAATTTGCCTGCAACAGGCCGCGGGCCTCTGAGGACTGCTATCGATCCGAACCAGCCAATCACCGCACCAGCAAGTTGTCACTCAACGCCTGAACTAAGCCGTGCCGAGTAGCGGCGTCGGCTTGAATGAACTGTGAACTGGCATGGCAGATGCAACTGAGCGAAGGTCTTGGACAGCTTGCAGCCTAGTTTTCGGGGACTTGATGTGCGCAGGCAACCTGCTAAGCCAATGACCGTTGGGCCCGACTTGGCCACCGCGAATTGCGCAAAGGCGCCGCGATGGAGGGAGAGGTTTGCGTCCAAGTACTTCGATGCACTCACCAAGCTGAGCAGCAGATGAGAAGCGAAAGACAAACCCCTGGGACTCAATGCAAAGAACCGGGAAACCACAGCGTCCGTCGGGCATCGGGGCAGGCGGATCGTATGACTTGGACGAACGCCATGGCGCGCCGTCGCGCTCTACGTGAACCCAATAGGCCATCGGCTCGTCGCGCCAATCGCGCACGTGCTCAATCCAGTTGCGACAGACTTTCCCCATGGCGGCAAACGCATTCAGCCGGCCAGAGTCAGCCGCAATGAACGGCTACTCAGCACCACGCCCCAGCCTTTCCTTTGCTTCGGAAATCAACTGTTCGATCAGCTCCAACGGAACATCGCAGTCGAAGGTGCTGAGGGTCCATTTACCGACTTCGTCTGAAAAGAACACCTCTGCGACCACGTTGTCTTGGTTTTGCCAATGCCGATGCAGCTCAAGAGCAATTCCATCGCGCATTACGTCGCTGGCGACCAGGGTGCTGTAGCGCACGCCCTCGTACTCACGGTCCAAATGCTGCATAAAGCTTTATCGGCGGATCGTTAACGGCCGCCATATCACTGGCGCCAATCGGCAATCGCTTCCCAAAGTCAGCTCCTGGCCGACAGCCGACTCTTTGAATGGAGTGCGGACCGGACGGCTTCAGCCCTTGCGATCAGCACCCCAGCAAAGCGAGTCGCCTTGCGCTCAGCGGCTACTCATCCGCCGCTGGCGTCCACCCGCATCGCCGCCGACCGCGCATGCGCCTGCAGGCCCTCGCCCTGCGCCAGCGTGTCGGCCACCGGGCCCAGCACCTGGGCGCCGCGGTGGCTGATGTCGATCAGGCTGCTGCGCTTGACGAAGTCGTACACGCCCAGGGGCGAGCTGAAGCGGGCGGTGCCACTGGTGGGCAGCACATGGTTGGGGCCGGCGCAGTAGTCGCCCAAGCTCTCGCTGGCGTAGGTGCCCAGGAAGATGGCGCCGGCGTGCTTCAGGTGCGGCAGCCATCGGCGCGGGGCCGTGCTGCTCACCTCCAGGTGCTCGGGCGCGATGCGGTTGCTCACCGCGCAGGCCTCTTCCATGCTGCGCGTGTGGATCAGGCCGCCGCGGCCCTCCAGGCTGGCGCGGATGACGGCGGCGCGTGGCATGTCGGGCAGCAGGCGGTTCATCGCGGCCTCGACGGCGTCGAGGTAGGCGGCGTCGGGGCACAGCAGGATGCTTTGCGCCAGCTCGTCGTGTTCGGCCTGGCTGAACAGGTCCATGGCCACCCAGTCGGGCGGCGCGCTGCCGTCGGCCAGCACCAGGATTTCGCTGGGGCCGGCGATCATGTCGATGCCCACCTGCCCGAACACGCGGCGCTTGGCCGCGGCCACGTAGGCGTTGCCGGGGCCGGTGATCTTGTCCACGCGCGGGATGGTGGCCGTGCCGTAGGCCAGGGCGGCCACGGCCTGCGCGCCGCCAATCGTGAAGACCTGGGCCACGCCGGCCAGGTGGGCGGCGGCCAGCACCAGGGCGTTCTTCTCGCCGCGGGGCGTGGGCACGACCATGACGATCTGGCCCACGCCGGCCACCTGCGCGGGAATGGCGTTCATCAGCACCGAGCTGGGGTAGGCCGCTTTGCCGCCGGGCACGTACAGGCCCACGCGGTCCAGCGGGGTGACCTGCTGGCCCAGGCGGTTACCGTCTTCGTCCTCGAACTCGAAGCCTTGGCAGGTGACCTCGAACTGGCGCTGGTGGTAGCGGCGCACGCGCTCGGCGGCCACTTGCAGGGCCTGGCGCTGGACCTCGGGCAGGCCGTCGAAGGCGGCCTTCAGCTCGGCCGGAGGGATGGCCAAGTCGGCCACCGAGGCGGCCTGCACGCCGTCGAACTTGTGCGTCAGCGCCAGCACGGTGGCGTCACCGTCGCGGCGCACGTCGGCAATGATTTGCGCGACCGTGGTCTCGATGCCGGCGTCGGTCTCCTCGCTCCAATGCAGCAGCTGCTCGAGCTCGGCGTCGAACGTGGCGGCGGTGGTGGCGAGGCGGCGGATCTTCATGACTTCAGGCGTTGGCAGTGGAGGCAGCGAGGGCGCGGCGGAAGGCGTCCATCAGCGGTTGCAGGCGCACGCGCTTGAGCTTGGCGGCGCCGGGGTTGACGACGAGGTGGGCCGACACCGGGAGGATGTCTTCGACCTCGACGAGGTGGTTGGCCTTGAGCGTGCTGCCGGTGCTGACCAGGTCGACGATGGCGTCGGCCAGGCCGGTCAGCGGGGCGAGCTCCATCGAGCCGTAGAGCTTGATGAGGTCGACGTGCACGCCCTTGTCGGCGAAGTGCTGGCGGGCCAGCTGGGTGTACTTGGTGGCCACGCGGATGCGCGCGCCTTGGCGCACGGCGGCGGCGTAGTCAAAGTCGGCGCGGGTGGCCACGCTCAGGCGGCAGCGGGCGATGCCCAGGTCGATGGGGCGCAGCAGCGAAGCGCCGCCCTCCCCGCCCCCGTAAGGGCCCAGTTCGTGCTCCAGCACCACGTCCAAGCCGGCCACGCCCACGTCGGCGCCGCCGAACTGCACGTAGGTCGGCACGTCGCTGGCGCGGACCAGCACCACGCGCACGTCGGGCTGGTTGGTGGGCAGGATGAGCTTGCGCGTCTTCTCGGGGTCTTCCAAGACCTCGATGCCCGCCGCGCGCAGCAGCGGCAGCGTGTCGTCAAAGATGCGGCCCTTGCTCAGGGCCAATGTCAATTGAGTCATGGGGTGAACCAGCAATCCAGGCAGTCAGCCTCCAAGCGGCCACCGCGGAACCGGCTCGGCCGGGCCGCCAGTGGCGCCCCCTTGAGGGGGAGGCGCGAAGCGCTTCGGGGGTGGGTCATTTCACCCTCTCGATGTCGGCACCCAGGGCGCGCAGCTTGGCTTCCATTTGCTCGTAGCCGCGGTCCAGGTGGTAGATGCGGTCCACCACGGTCTGCCCCTCGGCCACCAGGCCGGCGATGACCAGGCTGGCGCTGGCGCGCAGGTCAGTGGCCATCACGGTGGCGCCGCTCAAGCGCTCCACGCCGGTGACGACCGCCGTCTTGCCGTCGACCTCGATGCGGGCGCCCAGGCGCACCAGCTCGTTGACGTGCATGAAGCGGTTTTCAAAGATGGTCTCGCTGATCTTGGCCGAGCCCTGGGCCACGCAGTTCACGGCCATCAGCTGGGCCTGCATGTCGGTCGGGAAGGCGGGGTACTCGCTGGTGCGAAAGCCCACCGCGATGGGCCGCGTGCCCATGGTGACGCGCAGCTGGCCGTTGATGGCGTTGACGCTGGCCCCGGCCTCGCGCAGCTTGTCGATGACGGCGTCCAAATGGTCGGCGCGCGAGCCCACCAGGGCCACGTCGCCACCGGTGGCGGCCACGGCGCACAGGAAGGTGCCGGCTTCGATGCGGTCGGGCACGATGGCGTGCGGCTCGCGCGGGGCGTGCAGTTGGTCGACGCCGCGGATCACGATGCGGCTGGTGCCATGGCCTTCGATCTGCGCGCCCATCTTGATGAGCAGCTCGGCCAGGTCCACCACCTCGGGCTCTTGCGCGGCGTTTTCCAGCACGGTCTCGCCCTCGGCCAGCGCGGCGGCCATCAGGAAGTTTTCGGTGCCGGTCACCGTGATCATGTCGGTGGTGATGCGCGCGCCCTTCAAGCGCCCACCCGCCGGGCACTTGGCCAGGATGTAGCCGTGCTCGACGACGATCTCGGCGCCCATCAACTGCAGGCCCTTGATGTGCTGATCCACCGGACGCGAGCCGATGGCGCAGCCGCCGGGCAGGCTGACCGTGGCCTCGCCGAAGCGGGCCAGCAGCGGGCCCAGCGCCAAGATGCTGGCGCGCATGGTCTTCACCAGCTCGTAGGGTGCCTCGGGGTTGCTGACCGGGCCGGCGTTCAGCGTCAGGCGGTGGCCGGTGTCGCTGTCCCATTCCACGCTGGCGCCCATGTTGCGCAGCAGCTTGATCATGGTGTGGACGTCTTGCAGGCGCGGCACGTTGTCCAGCACCACCGGCTCGGCCGTCAGCAGCGCGGCGCACAGCTCGGGCAGGGCGGCGTTCTTGGCGCCGGAGATGGTGACGGTGCCGTGCAAGGGCTTGCCGCCGCGGATGAGGAGTTTGTCCATGGCTCAGGCGCCTTCAGCGTGTTCGGTGGGGGTCAGGGTCTTCATCGAGAGGGCGTGGATCTGCTCTTTCATGCGCTCGCCCAGCGCGGCGTACACGCGCTGGTGGCGGCGCACGCGACTCAGGCCCTCGAACTCCGCGCTCACGATGGTGGCGAAGAAGTGCCGGCCGTCGCCGTTCACCTCGAGGTGCGCGCAGGGCAAGCCGGCGGCGATGTAGGAACGCACCTCGTCGGGCGTGGGGTCGGCCATGTCAATGTCTCACTTTGTAGCCGCGCTGCAGCAACTGCAGCGCCAGGGTGGCAACAACGGCAAAGGCCAGCGCCACGATGCCCAGGCTGATCCAGGGATTCGTGTCGCTGACGCCAAAGAAGCCGTGGCGGAAGCCGTCCACCATGTAGAAGAAGGGGTTGAGGTGCGAGGCTGCGCGCCAAAAAGGCGGCAGCGAATCCACGGAATAGAACACGCCCGCCAAGAAGGTCATGGGCATGACGATGAAGTTTTGGAACGCGGCCAGTTGGTCGAACTTGTCGGCCCACAGGCCGGCGATCAGGCCCAGCGAGCCCATCAGGCCCGCGCCCAGCAGGCCGAAGGCCAAGGCCCAGGGCAGGTGCTGCAGGGCCCAGCCCTGCCAGGGCACGAACCACAGCGTGGCCAGCGCCACGCCCAGGCCCACGGCCAGGCCGCGCACCATGGCCGCGCCCACGTAGGCCAAGAACCACGCCCGCGGGCTCAGGGGCGTGAGCAGCAAGAACACGAGGTTGCCCGTGACCTTGCTTTGGATGAGGCTGGAGCTGCTGTTGGCGAAGCTGTTTTGCAGCACGCTCATCATCACCAGACCCGGCAAGAGGAAGGCGCCGTAAGGCACACCGTGCACCTGCACGTGGTCTTCCAGCACGTGGCCAAAGATCATCAGGTACAGCACCGAGGTGAGCACCGGCGCGGCGATGGTCTGGAAGCTGACCTTCCAGAAGCGCAGCAGCTCTTTCTTGAACAGGGTCGACGCACCGGGCTTCATCGCGCCTCTCCTTGCATGATTTCGAGGAACACGTCCTCCAGGTCGGCGCGCCCGATCTCCAAGTCCTCCACCGGCACCTGGGCCTGGCGCAGGCGGCCCAAGATCTGCTCGACCTCGGCGGCGTCGTGCGCCTTGATCTGCGCGATGCGCCCGGTCACACGCGCATCGAGCCCTTCGGGCAGGGCGGCGTCGGTCTTGAAGCGCAGCACCTGGTGGCTGCGGTGGCTCAGCAGCGCGCTGGTGCGGTCCAAGGCCACCAGCTGGCCGGCCTTGAGCATGCCGATGCGGCCGCACAGGGCCTCGGCCTCTTCCAGGTAGTGCGTGGTCAGCAGCACGGTGGTGCCTTGCGCCTTGTTCAGGCGGGCGATGAACTGCCACAGGGTTTGGCGCAGTTCCACGTCCACGCCTGCGGTCGGCTCGTCCAGCACGATGACCGGCGGCTTGTGGACCAGGGCCTGCGCCACCAGCACGCGGCGCTTCATGCCACCGCTGAGCTGCCGCATGTTGGCGTCGGCCTTGGCGGCCAGGCCCAGCTCGCCCAGCAGCTCGTCGATCCAGGCGTCGGTGGCCGTCACGCCAAAGTAGCCGGCTTGGAAGCGCAGGGTTTCGCGCACGCTGAAAAACGGGTCGAACACCAGCTCTTGCGGCACCACGCCCAGGGCGCGGCGGGCGCTGGCGTAGTCGCTGACCACGTCGTGGCCCATCACGGCCACGCGGCCCTGGTTGGCCTGGGACAGGCCGGCCAGGATGCTGATCAGGCTGGTTTTGCCGGCGCCGTTGGGCCCGAGCAGCCCAAAGAAGTCCCCAGGGGCGATGTCGAAGGAAACATCGGTCAACGCAGGGGTGGAGGCGCCGCGGTAGGTCTTGTGCACCCGCTCGAAGCGGATGGCGGGTGTCGCGGTCATGCGCCAGATTGTAGGAAGGCCGCACCAAATCCCTAGGAGGCGCCCTTCTTCAGCGGGTATCGTTGCCACGCCCCGCCACGAACAGAAGAACATGGCCCCGCCCAAAAAGCCCCGACGCACCGCCGAGCGCATCCTGGAAGTGACGCTCGACCTGTTTAACCGCTTCGGCGAGCCCAACGTCAGCACCACGCTGATCAGCGCCGAGCTGAACATCAGCCCCGGCAACCTGTACTACCACTACCCCGCCAAGGACGAGCTCATCAATGCCTTGTTCTTGCGCTTCGACGCCGAGTTGGCCGACCTGCTGCTCGCGGCCGACAACGTCAGGAACGTGGAGGACGCCTGGTTTTTCTTCCACACCCTGTACGAGCTGATTTGGAAGCACCGTTTCCTGTACCGCGACCTCAACGACCTGCTGAGCAAGAACCGCAAGCTCGAAACCCATTTCCAGACCGTGCTCGCCCGCAAGCAAGAAGCCATGCGGGGCGTGCTGGCGGGGCTGAAGATTGGCGGCGCCTTGAAGATGGACCCGCGGGAAGCCGCGCCCGTGGCCGCCTCCATGGTGGTGCTGCAAAGTTACTGGTTGAGCTTCGAGTACGTGAAGGACCCGCGCCATGCCCTCGAGCCCGAACGGGCCGGCGCCGCGCTGCTACGCGGCGCCTTCCACGTGCTGAGCTTGTTGATGCCCTACCTCGAACCCCAGTCTCGCGAGCACCTGTTCAAGCTCGCCGGCAATTACCAATCCTGAGGAGACCTGCCCATGGCCACGACCGCCAAGAAGACGCCCGCCAAGAAGACCCCAGCGCCGGGCCCGGCGGCCAAGGCCAGTGCCCCCAAGGCTGCCGTCAAGGCGGCCTCCAAGGCGGCGCCCAAGGCGGCCGCCAAGGCAACGCCCAAAGCAGCCTCCAAAGCCTCGGCGAAAGTTGCCAGCAAGGCGCCGGCCAAGGCCCCGGGCAAGTCCGCTGGCAAGACGACTGCAGCGCCCAAAGCCGCGCCCAAGGTCACGGCCAAGGTCACGCCCAAGGCCCCCAGCAAGGTGGCCGCCAAAGCCCCGGCCAAGGTGGTCGACAAAGCGCCCACCAAAGTCGCCACCAAGGCGCCCGGCAAGTCCAAGGCGCCCTCAGCAAAGTCGGTGACCCCCAAGGCCGCCGCAGGCTTCGATCACGATGCCGCCAGCCTCAAGTCGCTGTGGCCGCAGTTGCACCGCGGGGACGCCGAGCCTTGGCCCAAGTCGGCCGCGGTGGTTGAGGCCTGGCGCCTGTTTCACGCGGGCGATTTCAAAGCGGCATTGGCGGCCGGGCTGAAGGCCGGCGGCGACGGCATCACCGTGGCCAACAAGGCGCAGGCCATCCATGCGAACTACGTGGAGAAGAACGAGCAGGCCAAACTCGACGCCTTCCTGGCCGTGGCCGCCCGGGCGGAGGCGCAGCAAGACGCCCAGCCCGACAACGCCAACGCCTTCTACCTGCAGGCCTACGCCTTGGGGCGCTACAGCCAAGGCATCAGCATCGCCGAGGCCCTGGTGCAGGGCCTCGGCGTGAAGATCAAGACGGCCTTGGAGCGTGCGATCGCCCTGGCGCCGCGCCATGCCGACGCCCACGTGGCGCTGGGCGCGTTCCACGCCGAGGTGATCGACAAGGTCGGCCGTTTGTTGGCCCGCGGTCAAGGCGCCGATGCGCGCACCGGACTGCAGATGTTCGACGCCGCCCTCAAACTCAACCCGACCAGCGCCATCACCTTGATGGAATGCGCCAACGGCTACGTGATGATCGAAGGCGACAAGCGCATGGCCGAAGCGGAAGCCCTGTACGCCAAGGCCGCGGCATTGAGCCCCCTCGACGCGATGGAGCGCTTCGACATCGAGCTCGCCAAAGCCGAATTGGAAGACTGAGCGCCCCGGCATCCGAGCGCGGGGCATTTCCGCAGGGTGCCTGTGCCCTGCGCTGTGTCGCCCACGCGCGGGACTGAACGCGTTCCTGCAGCGTCGCGAACGCTTGCCGCCACCGTTGCCACAACGACGGATCGCCATTCAAGCGACGCAGCGTGGCGTTGTCGTTGGCTGCAGCGCTTGGGTGAGTTCATCTGGACTGAATGAACTGCGCTCAGCGCGCCATCACGCCAGTTGGTGACCCGAGGCTGAGACCGCTCACCCTCGAACGGGCCCGCAAAGCAAAAAGCCCGCTAATGCGGGCTTTGGCTGAGTCTTTGTGGGACTCGATCTTCGATGGTTGCGGGGGCAGGATTTGAACCTACGACCTTTGGGTTATGAGCCCAACGAGCTACCGGACTGCTCCACCCCGCGCCAGGGAAGCCTGAGACTTTAGCACGAAGGGTGGCAGTGACGCAAGACTTCTTTCAAGTTTTCTGAAGTGCGCGGGCGCATGGCATTCCCATGGCAGCCGCATCCCACCCGTTGAGCCACGCCATGAAAAAAGGGTCGGCAAGCCGACCCTTTTGAGCAAACCGCCTCAACGGGCGGCCAGCATGGGCTTACTCAGCAGCGGCTTCGGCCGGCGCCGCCGGACGATCCACCAATTCGACATAAGCCATCGGCGCGTTGTCGCCAACGCGGAAGCCCATCTTCAAGATGCGGGTGTAACCGCCCGGACGGGCCGCAAAACGCGGGCCCAATTCGTTGAACAGCTTGGTGACCACATCGCGATCGCGCAGGCGGTTGAACGCCAAGCGACGGTTCGCCACGGTGGCTTCCTTGGCCAGGGTGATCAAGGGCTCGACCACGCGGCGGAGTTCCTTGGCCTTGGGCAGGGTCGTCTTGATGGCTTCGTGCTGCAGCAGCGAAACCGCCATGTTGCGCAACATGGCTGCGCGGTGTTCGCTCGTGCGATTGAGTTTGCGGAGACCGTTACGGTGACGCATGGTGCTGTTCCTTTCCTATGTTTTGCCGCCAGCCGGATCAGGTACTGGCGGTTGCACCGATGAGGAGCTTGTCTTCAGGGGCTCCCCTTGCCCTGTTCAATACAAATCAGCGCTTGTCGAGGCCGACGGGCGGCCAGTTTTCCAGGCGAGAACCCAAGGTCAAGCCGCGCGAGGCGAGCACTTCCTTGATTTCGTTGAGCGACTTGCGACCCAGGTTGGGGGTCTTGAGCAGCTCGGTCTCGGTGCGCTGGATAAGGTCGCCGATGTAATAGATGTTCTCGGCCTTGAGGCAGTTGGCCGAGCGAACGGTCAACTCCAACTCGTCGACCGGACGCAGCAAGATCGGATCGAACGAGGCCGAACGCTGGGCCGGCGCATCGAAGGCATCGACCAGGTCGGTGCCTTGCAGTTGGGCGAAGGCAGCCAGTTGCTCGACCAAGATCTTGGCCGAAGCACGGATCGCTTCCTCGGGCGAAATGGCACCGTTGGTTTCGATCTCCATGACCAACTTGTCCAAGTCCGTGCGCTGCTCGACGCGAGCGTTCTCGACGGCGTAGCTGACGCGACGCACGGGCGAGAAGGACGCATCCAACACGATGCGACCGATGGCTTTGGTCGGCTCATCGCCGAAACGACGCAGGTTGCCCGGCACGTAACCGCGGCCCTTTTCCACCTTGATCTGCATGTCGATCTTGCCGCCTTGGGCCAGATGGCAAATCACGTGATCAGGGTTGATGATTTCCACGTCATGCGGAGTCTGGATGTCAGCCGCGGTCACCGGGCCTTCGCCTTCCTTGCGCAGGATCAGGGTGACTTCTTCGCGGTTGTGCAGACGGAACGTAACGCCCTTGAGGTTGAGCATGATGCCAACCACGTCTTCCTGCACACCGTCGACCGTCGAGTACTCATGGAGCACGCCCGCGATCGTGACTTCGGTCGGCGCATAACCCACCATCGACGACAACAAGACCCGGCGGAGGGCGTTGCCCAGCGTGTGGCCGTAGCCGCGCTCGAAAGGCTCCAACGTGACCTTGGCACGGTGGCCGCCCAGCGGCTCGACGTTGATCGACTTGGGTTTGAGCAGATTCGTTTGCATGGGCTCTTTCTATCAATCCCCCGGGTGCACCACCGGAGGCTGAGGAAGCAACCGGAACCGTCAAACGACGATTCCGGCACTGGGGGCAAGGCTTGGCCATCGGCGCACGTCTGCGCCAGCCGCACCTTGCCAATCGATCAGCGCGAGTACAACTCGACGATCAACGATTCGTTGATCTCGGCACCGAACTCGTCGCGGTCCGGCGTCTTCTTGAACACGCCTTCCATTTTGGTCAGGTCCACTTGCACCCAGGCCGGGAAGCCCAGCGACTCGGCCAACTTGAGCGAGTCGATGATGCGCAGCTGCTTCTTGGCGCCTTCGCGCACGGCCACCACATCACCGGCCTTGACCGAGTAAGACGCGATGTTGACCGTTTGACCGTTCACTTGGATGCCCTTGTGGGACACCAGTTGGCGCGCTTCGGCACGCGTGGAGCCAAAGCCCATGCGGTACACGACGTTGTCCAGGCGGGACTCCAAGAGCGTCAGCAGGTTGACGCCGGTCGAACCCTTGCGGCGCTCGGCTTCTGCGAAGTAGCGGCGGAACTGACGCTCCAAAACGCCGTACATGCGCTTGACCTTCTGCTTCTCGCGCAATTGCAGACCGAAGTCGCTCGTGCGCTGACCCGAGGTGCGGCCATGCTGGCCGGGCTTGGTGTCGAACTTGGCCTTGTCGCTGATGGCGCGGCGGGCGCTCTTCAGGAACAGGTCGGTGCCTTCACGGCGGGAAAGTTTGGCCTTGGGGCCGAGATAACGTGCCACGTTGTTGGTCCTGGTTCAATCTGACGCCCAGCGAATGGCTCGGCGCAAGTCTGGCGGGTGTGTTTTTATGCGCTCAGACGGTGGTCTTAGTGGTCAAGCTGCCAACAGGCGGCCCGACCAACGAAAAGCGCCGGCGGCCCCATCAAGGAGCCCGCCGGCCATTAGAAAGCCCGCGATTATCGCGCAAGCTTCCCAAATCCTGAATGCGTGGGCGTCAGATGCGACGACGCTTCTGCGGACGGCAACCGTTGTGCGGCACCGGCGTCACGTCAGCGATCGAGTTGATGCGAATGCCCAGAGCAGCCAACGCACGGACCGACGACTCGCGACCCGGGCCCGGGCCCTTGATCTTGACGTCGAGGTTCTTGATGCCCTGTTCTTGCGCCGCACGACCGGCCACTTCAGCCGCGACCTGGGCCGCGAACGGGGTCGACTTGCGCGAGCCCTTGAAGCCCTGACCGCCCGACGAAGCCCAGCTCAGGGCGCCGCCCTGGCGATCGGTGATCGTGATGATCGTGTTGTTGAACGACGCGTGAACGTGAGCAACGCCATCGGCAACGTTCTTGCGAACCTTCTTGCGGACGCGTTGAGCAGCGGAGTTGTTCGGTGCCTTAGCCATCTTGATCTTTCTTCAGTTCCAGCCGCTGATTACTTCTTGCCGGTCGCCGCCGAGCGACGCGGGCCCTTGCGGGTCCGGGCGTTCGTGCGGGTGCGCTGGCCGCGCATCGGCAGGCCACGGCGGTGGCGGAAGCCACGGTAGCAACCCAGGTCCATCAAACGCTTGATGTTGATGGACATCTCACGGCGCAGGTCGCCCTCGATGGTCATCTTGCCGATCTCATCACGGATCTTTTCCAGTTCGGCGTCAGACAGGTCCTTGACCTTCTTGTCGAACGGAACGCCACAGGCAGCGCAGATCTTCTGCGCGGTCGTGCGGCCGATGCCGTAGATGGACGTCAGCCCGATCTCGGTGTGCTTTTGCGGCGGGATGTTGATACCAGCGATACGTGCCATGGTCTTCCTCTATTGCTCTCGTGTCCAGGCGGCCTGATCAGCCCTGGCGCTGCTTGTGGCGCGGGTCGGTGCAGATCACACGCACCACACCCTTGCGGCGGATGATCTTGCAATTGCGGCACATCTTCTTGACCGATGCCGAAACTTTCATGTTCTGCTCCTGGACCTAAATGCTTTGCGCTGAACGCGTCGTCTTCCGGGGTTGTGTTTCGCTCACTTCGCCCGGAAAACGATGCGAGCACGACTCAAATCGTACGGGGTCATCTCAACGGTGACCTTGTCCCCGGGCAAGATGCGGATGTAGTGCATCCGCATTTTCCCCGAGATGTGGCCAAGGACGGTGTGACCGTTGTCCAGCTTTACGCGAAAGGTCGCGCTCGGCAGGTTTTCAAGGATCTCACCTTGCATCTGAATGACGTCGTCCTTGGCCATGCCACTTCAGATCAAATTGTCTTGCCTTCCGTCAGCTTGCCTTGAAGCTCGCCTTCTTCAACAACGATTCGTATTGCTGGCTCATCACATAGCTCTGAACCTGGGCCCAGAAGTCCATGGTGACGACCACGATGATCAACAGCGACGTGCCACCAAAGTAGAACGGGACGTTGTACTTCAGGGTCAAGAACTCGGGCAGCAAGCACACCAGCGTGATGTAGATGGAGCCGATCAAGGTCAAGCGACCCAAGATCTTGTCCAAGTACTTGGCCGTCTGCTCACCCGGGCGAATGCCCGGAATGAATGCGCCGCCCTTTTTCAGGTTGTCTGCGGTCTCACGGCTGTTGTATTGCATCGCCGTGTAGAAGAAGCAGAAGAACACGATCGCAGCGGCATACAGCATCACGTAGATCGGCTGACCTGGATGCAATGCGTCGCCCACATTCTTCAACCAACGCAGCGGACCTTCCTGAGCGCCAGCACCGAACCAACTGGCCAAGGTCGCAGGCAGCAGGATGATCGACGAGGCGAAGATCGGAGGGATCACCCCGGCCATGTTCAGCTTGAAGGGCAAGTGCGACGACTGGCCGCCATACACCTTGTTGCCAACTTGGCGCTTTGCGTAATTCACCAAGATCTTGCGCTGACCACGCTCGACGAACACCACGCCCCACGTCACAAAGCCAACCAGGGCAATGATGAATAGCGCGACGATGATCGACATGGCGCCGGAACTCACCAAGCTGCCCAAGCCACCAATGGCGCCAGGCAGTCCAGCAGCGATGCCGGCGAAGATCAAAATCGAGATGCCATTGCCCAAGCCGCGCTCGGTGATCTGCTCACCCAGCCACATCAGGAACATGGTGCCGGCCACCAAGCTGGCCACGGCCGTGATGCGGAAGCCCCAGCCCGGCGCAATCACCAAGCCCGCCGAACTTTCCAGCGCAACAGCGATGCTGAACGACTGGAACAAGGCCAAGCCCAGGGTCCCATAACGGGTGTACTGCGTGATCTTGCGCCGCCCGGCTTCGCCTTCCTTCTTCAAAGCTTCGAAACTGGGAACCACGTAGGTCATCAACTGCATCACGATGGACGCAGAGATGTACGGCATGATGCCCAATGCAAAGACCGTGAAGCGCGACAAAGCGCCGCCCGAGAACATGTTGAACAGGCTCAGGATGCCGCCTTGCTGGCTGCTGAAGAGCTGCTTCAACTGAGTCGGGTCGATCCCCGGCACAGGAATATGCGCGCCGACCCGGTAGACCACCAGGGCCAACAACAGGAACCAAAGCCGGCGCTTGAGGTCGCCGAAACGCCCCCCGCGGACCAGCTGTTGCGCGTTAGAAGCCACGAATCGCCTTCAGTCGATCAGGCAACTTGGCCGCCGGCAGCCTCAACAGCCGCCTTGGCGCCGGCCGTCGCGCCGATGCCCTTCAGGACCACCTTGCGCGTCAGCTCGCCCGACTTGATGACCTTGACGTTCTTGATCAGGTCGCTCACGAGGCCAGCCGCCTTGAGAACGGCCAGATCCACTTCGTCAGCACCCAAACGCTGCAGGTCGGTCAGGTTGATTTCGGCGTTGAACTTCAACAAAGCCGACTTGAAGCCGCGCTTGGGCAGGCGGCGCTGCAGCGGCATTTGACCGCCTTCAAAGCCCACCTTGTGGAATCCACCGGCGCGGGACTTTTGACCCTTGTGGCCGCGACCGGCGGTCTTGCCCAGGCCCGAGCCAATGCCACGACCGACGCGACGCTTGGCTTTCTTGGCCCCGTCGGCCGGCTTGATGGTGTTCAGTTCCATGTTCTTGTCCTTGGCGGGTGTTACAGCACTTGCACCAGGTACTGAACCTTGGTGATCATGCCGCGCACCGCCGGGGTGTCTTCCAGGGTGCTGGTGCTGTTCAGCTTGCGCAAACCCAGGCCGCGCACGGTGGCACGGTGCGATTCACGGGTGCCAGCAATGCTGCGCACCAGCTTCACGGTCACGGTTTTCTTGTCAGACATGAGAATCTCCTGCGTCGGCGAATCAGCTGAACAGCTCTTCGACGCTCTTGCCGCGCTTGGCAGCAACGGCCGCCGGCGTGCTGGTGCGCTTGAGCGCGTCCAGCGTGGCACGGACCATGTTGTAGGGGTTGGTCGAACCGTGGCTCTTGCTCACGATGTCGGTGACACCCATGACTTCGAACACAGCACGCATCGGGCCGCCAGCGATCACGCCGGTACCGACCGGCGCCGGGGCCAGCATGACGCGGGCAGCGCCGTGCTCACCGATCACGTTGTGGTGCACGGTGCCGTTCTTGAGGTTGACCTTGACCATGTTGCGGCGGGCCGCTTCCATCGCCTTTTGAACAGCGACCGGCACTTCACGCGCCTTGCCCTTGCCCATGCCAATGCGGCCATCGCCATCACCGACCACGGTGAGTGCAGCGAAGCCGAGGATGCGGCCGCCCTTCACCACTTTGGTGACGCGGTTCACCGCAATCATCTTCTCGCGCAGACCGTCGTCACGACCTTCGTCTTGCACGCGGGGTTGAAACTTTGCCATTTGCTCTGCTTCCGAATGCTTAGAACTTCAGACCGGCTTCGCGGGCTGCTTCGGCCAAGGCCTTGACGCGGCCGTGGAAGGCGTAACCAGCACGGTCGAAGGCGACGGCTTCGACGCCAGCAGCCTTCGCCTTCTCGGCGATGGCCTTGCCAACGGCTTGCGCCGCTGCGACGTTGCCGCCCTTGCCCCCCACCGCTTCGCGCACGGCCTTCTCGGCCGTCGAGGCGGTGGCCAAGACCTTCGCGTTGTCGGCGCTGATCAGGCTGGCGTAAATGTGCAGGTTGGAGCGGAAGACCGTCAGACGGGCCTTGCGCTGCAGCGCGATGCGAACGCGGGTTTGACGCGCACGACGCAGTCGCTGTTGTTTCTTGTTCAACATGGCGCAGCTCCTTACTTCTTCTTGGTCTCTTTGATCGTGACCTTCTCATCCGAATAACGGATGCCCTTGCCCTTGTAAGGCTCGGGAGGACGGATCGCGCGCACTTCGGCGGCCAACTGGCCCACCACCTGGCGGTCAGCGCCCTTGATCACGATTTCCGTTTGCGTCGGGCACTCGACCTTGATACCGGCCGGCATGTCCTTCACCACGGGGTGGGAGAAACCGATTTGCAGGTTCAGCTTCTGGCCCTGGGCTTGGGCACGGAAGCCCACGCCCACCAGGTTGAGCTTGCGCTCAAAGCCCTTGCTAACGCCCTGGACCATGTTCGCCACCAGGGCACGCATGGTGCCGCTCATGGCATTGGCTTCGGCAGACTCGTTGGTCGGAACGAAGCTGAGCGTGCCAGCATCGTTGGCCACGGTCACCAGCTCGCTCTGCGGGCGAACCAAGGTGCCCAGGGCGCCCTTGACACTGATGTTGCCGTTCGACAGGGTCACATCCACGCCTTGCGGGATCGCGACCGGCATTTTTCCAACGCGGGACATTGCGATTCCTCCGGCGGTTAGGCGACGTAGCAAAGCACTTCGCCACCGATACCGGCTTGGCGCGCTTTGCGGTCGGTCATCACGCCTTGCGGCGTCGTGATGATGGCCACACCCAAACCGTTCATGACGTTCGGGATGTCGTGGCGACCCTTGTACACACGCAAGCCCGGGCGGCTGACGCGCTCGATGCGCTCAATCACCGGACGACCCGCGTAGTACTTCAATTCAATCTCGAGCTCTGGACGGGCAGCGTCGCCGCGCACCACGAAGTTCTCGATGTAACCCTCATCCTTCAAGACCTTGGCGATCGCCAGCTTGATTTTGGAGGAGGGCATGCTCACGCTCGACTTTTCCACCGACTGCGCATTGCGGATGCGCGTCAGCATGTCGGCGATCGGATCACTCATGCTCATGGGGTACTCTCCAAATCCTGCCGATTACCAGCTGGCCTTGATGACACCGGGGATGTCACCCTTGAAGGCCAGTTCACGGATCTTGCTGCGGCCGAGGCCGAAGGTGCGGAACGTGCCACGGGCACGGCCCGTGAGTTCGCAGCGGTTGCGCAGGCGCGTCGGGTTGGCATTGCGCGGCAGTTGCTGCAAGGCCAAACGGGCGGCGTAACGCTCTTCGTCGCTGCGCTTCGCGTCGTTGATGATGGCTTTCAGTTCGGCGTATTTCTTCGCAAACTTGGCCACCAGTTGCTCGCGCTTCAGTTCGCGCTGCTTGAGAGAAAGCTTTGCCATGGCGTGCCTCAGTTCTTGAACGGGAACTTGAAAGCCTGCAGCAGAGCCTTGGCTTCGTCGTCGGTCTTGGCGGTCGTCGTGATGCTGATGTTCAGACCACGCAGCGCATCCACCTTGTCGTACTCGATCTCGGGGAAGATGATCTGCTCTTTGACGCCGATGTTGTAGTTGCCACGACCGTCAAATGCACGACCCGAGATGCCGCGGAAGTCGCGAACACGGGGCAACGCGATCGTCACGAAGCGGTCCAGAAATTCGTACATCTGGACGCCACGCAAGGTGACCATCGCGCCGATGGGCACGTCTTCGCGGATCTTGAAGCCCGCGATGGCCTTGCGCGACTTGGTCACCACCGGCTTTTGACCCGCAATCTTGGTCAAGTCACCCACGGCGTGATCCATGACCTTCTTGTCGGCCACTGCTTCACTGACACCCATGTTCAGGGTGATCTTGGTGATGCGAGGAACCTGCATCACCGACTTGTACCCAAACTTCTCAACGAGGCTGGGCACCACTTTTTCGCGATAAAACGCTTGCAAACGAGCCATGTTGGTCCCCGTCAAGCCTTGATTTCGGCGCCGCTGCTCTTGAAGACGCGCACTTTTTTGCCGTCTTCGAGCAACTTGATCCCAACGCGGTCGGCCTTGCCGGTCGCCGCATTGAAGATCGCCACGTTCGATTGATGGATGGGCATGGTCTTGTCAACCACACCACCCGTCGTGCCCTTCATGGGGTTCGGCTTGACGTGCTTCTTGGCCACGTTCACGCCATCAACCAGCAGATGGTCGGCGTCAACGCGAGCAGCCACCGTGCCACGCTTGCCCTTGTCGCGACCGGTCAACACGATGACCTCGTCGCCTTTGCGAATCTTGTTCATGACAGTCCTTTTGCGGTCGCCAGACTCAGAGCACTTCCGGCGCCAGCGAGACGATCTTCATGAATCGTTCGCTGCGCAGCTCGCGCGTGACCGGGCCGAAGATGCGGGTGCCGATCGGCTCGAGCTTGGCATTGAGCAGCACGGCGGCATTGCCGTCGAACTTCACCAGCGAGCCGTCTTGGCGACGAACACACTTGGCGGTGCGCACCACCACGGCGTTGTAGACCTCGCCCTTTTTGACGCGGCCACGCGGCGCAGCTTCTTTGATGCTGACCTTGATCACATCACCGATACCGGCATAGCGACGCTTGGAGCCACCCAGCACCTTGATGCACATGACGGACTTCGCGCCCGTGTTGTCCGCGACGTCGAGTCGCGATTGCATTTGGATCATGTCAATTCCCAACTTGCCCCGGTCGCTTAGCGCTCGGTCAGTCTTGGGCCCGTAAGCCGTTGAGCCTTTGAGGCCGCCCGGCGGTTTGAGGTCTGAAGCCAACCTTGGTGTCGCACGAACGGCAACCGCATCCAAGGCCAGCGAAGCCTGCCATTATGCAGGACGATGGCGCATCGGGTCAACCCCGACGCGCGAAATTGTCTCGAGTCCCCTGCCAGTTAAGGCACTCGGTGTTGGGCGACGCTCTCAAGCTGCCGCAATAGCTGCCAGCAAGCTTTCGGCGCTGCTGCGTTCAAACTGACCTGGCGCCTCCACCTGCAGGACGCGGATGACACCGTCAACGACCCACGCGGCATAGCGTTGGCTGCGTACTCCCATGCCCTTGGCGGACAGGTCCAGCACGAGGCCGGCCGCGTGCGCGAAGTGCGCAGAGCCATCGCCGAGCATGCGAACAACGCCAGTCGCCCCCTGGGACTCGCCCCAGTGGTGCATGACGAAGGCATCGTTCACCGACAGACACCAAATTTCATCCACGCCCAGCGCACGAAACGCCGAGGCTTGCGCGATGTAGCCGGGCAGGTGCTTGGCCGAACAGGTCGGGGTGTAGGCGCCCGGCAAGGCAAACAGTGCGATGGACTTTCCGCGGCTTGCGGCATCCAACGGCACCGCCATCGGGCCGATGGGGCAGGCTTCGCCTTCAACGGTGTTGTATTCGTAGACCGTAACCGCCGGCAGTGCAGCGCCAACTTCAAGCATGGTGATCTCCTGAATAAAAAAGCCGCGTCCGTTTGACAGGACGCGGCTTTGAGCGAGGGCCCCTGAGGCCTTAGACGGCTTCGGCCTTCTCGACCAAGCGGGTCACGACCCAGTTCTTGGTCTTCGAGATCGGCTTGCTTTCGGTGATCTCGACCACATCGCCCATCTTGTACGCGCCCTGTTCGTCATGGGCGTGGTACTTGCGGGACGTGGCGACGATCTTGCCGTACAGCGCGTGCTTGGTGCGACGCTCAACCAAAACGGTGACCGTCTTGGCGCGTTTGTCGCTGACCACGCGACCCACGAGGGTGCGGGTGACTTTGGTCGCGGCTTGCGTCGTCATTTGGCAGCCTCTTTCTTCTTCTCGGCCAAGATGGTCTTCACGCGGGCGATGTCGCGACGCGTGTTACCCAGGGCGGTGTGATTGCTCAGCTGTTGCGTGGCCTTTTGCATGCGCAGGCCGAAATGGGCCTTGAGCAGCGACTTGACCTCGGCTTCCAGCGCGGCAACGTCTTTGGTGCGCAGTTCAGATGCCTTCATGGTGTTCCCTTTCAGGCGCCGATCTGGCGCTCAACGAAGGTGCACTTCAGCGGCAGCTTGGCTGCAGCCAGGGTGAACGCTTCGCGGGCCAGTGCTTCGGGCACGCCGTTGAGTTCGTAGAGCACCTTGCCGGGCTGGATCTCAGCCACGTAGTACTCCGGGTTGCCCTTGCCGTTACCCATGCGCACTTCGGCCGGCTTCTTGGAGATCGGCTTGTCAGGGAAGATGCGAATGAAGATACGGCCGCCACGCTTGATGTGGCGCGAGATGGCACGACGAGCGGCTTCGATTTGACGCGCGGTGATCCGGCCACGCTCGGTGGCCTTCAAACCGAACTCGCCAAACGACACCTGCGCGCCACGCGTGGCGACGCCGGTGTTGCGGCCCTTTTGCTCTTTGCGGAATTTGCGACGAGCGGGTTGCAGCATGTTTACTCTCCTTTGGGCGCGGCGCCGGCATCAGCCGGCTTGCGCACCACGCGCTTGGCTGCAGGGCGGTCACCGCCCTCACCCGGCTTGCCATCGCGGCCGCGACCCGGACCAGGACGGCCCGGACGGCGGTTGCGACGATCGTCTTCGCCTTCCACGCTCTTGAGCACGGGGGCTTCGCCGTTCGCCAGGCGGTCACCGCGATACACCCAGACCTTGACGCCGATGACGCCATAGGTGGTCTTGGCTTCGCTGAAACCGTAATCGATGTCAGCCTTCAGGGTGTGCAGAGGCACTCGGCCTTCGCGATACCACTCGGTGCGCGCGATTTCGATGCCGTTCAAGCGACCGGCCGACATGATCTTGATGCCTTGGGCACCCAGGCGCATGGCGTTCTGCATGGCACGCTTCATGGCGCGGCGGAACATGATGCGCTTTTCCAGCTGCTGGGTGATCGAGTCGGCGATCAGTTGTGCATCGACTTCAGGCTTGCGCACTTCTTCGATGTTCACCGCCACCGGCACGCCCAGGAGCTTGCCGAGTTGGGCCTTCAGCGCTTCGATGTCTTCGCCCTTCTTGCCGATGACCACACCCGGGCGAGCCGAGTAAATGGTGATGCGGGCGTTCTTGGCGGGACGCTCGATCAAGATGCGCGACACGGCCGCGTTCTTGAGTTTGGCCTTCAGGAACTCGCGAACCTTCAGGTCTTCGGCCAGCATGCCGGCGAAGTTGCGGCTCGACGCGTACCAGCGCGACGACCAGTTGCGGGTGACGGGCAGGCGGAAGCCAACCGGATGGATTTTTTGTCCCATAGTCCTCTTAGCCCCCTCAGTTGCCGACGGTCACGTAGATGTGACACGTGGGCTTGCTGATGCGGTTGCCACGACCCTTGGCGCGCGCGGTGAAACGCTTCAGAACGGTGCCTTGCTCCACGTAAATGGAGGTCACCTTCAGGGCGTCGATGTCGGCACCGTCGTTGTGCTCGGCGTTGGCGATGGCCGACTCCAGAGCCTTTTTGATGATGCCGGCGGCCTTCTTTTGGGTGAAGGTCAGGATGTTCAGCGCCTGGTCCACCTTTTTGCCACGGATCAGGTCCGCCACGAGGCGGCCCTTGTCGCAGGAGAGGCGGACGCCACGAACGATTGCTTTGGTTTCCATCGTGGGCATCCTTACTTCTTACCGGCCTTCTTGTCGGCCGGGTGACCCTTGAAGGTCCGCGTCAGCGCGAATTCGCCGAGTTTGTGGCCAACCATTTGGTCGGTCACGTACACGGGGACGTGCTGGCGGCCGTTGTGCACGGCCACGGTCAGACCGATGAACTCGGGCAGGATCGTCGAGCGGCGCGACCAGGTCTTGATCGGCTTCTTGTCCTTGTTGGCGGCGGCCTTCTCGACCTTCGCCATCAGGTGGGCGTCAACGAACGGGCCCTTTTTAAGCGAGCGACTCATGTGGTCAACCCCTTATTTCTTGCGACGCGAGACGATGAACGTCTGCGTGCGCTTGTTGCTGCGGGTGCGGAAGCCCTTGGTCATCGTGTTCCACGGCGACACCGGCACTTGACCTTCGCCCGTGCGGCCTTCGCCGCCACCGTGCGGGTGGTCCACCGGGTTCATGGCCGTACCACGGACCGTCGGACGGATGCCCAGCCAACGCTTGGCACCGGCCTTGCCGTATTGGCGCAGGTTGTGCTCTTCGTTGCTGACTTCGCCCAGGGTGGCGCGGCAGTCGATATGCACGCGACGGACTTCGCCCGAGCGCAGACGGATCTGCGCGTAGGCACCATCACGGGCCATCAGGGTGACCGAGGTGCCAGCCGAGCGGGCGATTTGCGCACCCTTGCCCGGCAGCAGTTCGACGCAATGGATCGTCGAGCCGATGGGGATGTTGCGGATCGGCAGGGTGTTGCCCGGCTTGATCGGCGCTTCAGCGCCCGACAGCAGGACCGTGCCCACGGCCAAACCACGCGGGGCGATCACGTAGCGACGCTCGCCGTCGGCGTAGCACACCAAAGCGATGTGTGCCGTGCGGTTCGGGTCGTACTCGATGCGCTCCACCTTCGCGGGAATGCCATCCTTGTTGCGACGGAAGTCAACCACGCGGTAGTGGTGCTTATGACCACCGCCCTTGTGGCGCATCGTGATGTGACCGTTGTTGTTACGGCCCGACTTCTGCTTCTGCGGCTCGACCAGCGAGGCCTCAGGCGCGCCCTTGTGCAGGTGGGCGTGCACCACCTTCACCACGGCACGGCGGCCGGGCGAGGTCGGTTTGACTTTGACGACGGCCATTACGCAGCCTCCCCGGAGAAGTTCAGCTCTTGACCCGGCTTGAGGGCCACATAGGCCTTCTTGACGTGATCGCGGCGACCGACACGGCCACCGAAGCGCTTGGTCTTGCCCTTGACGTTCACGACGCTGACCGAAGCCACTTCGACCTTGAACATCAACTCCACCGCGGCCTTGATTTCCGGCTTGGTGGCGTCGCGCATGACCTTGAACAGGACTTGGTTGTGCTTTTCGCCGACTTGCGTGGCCTTTTCGCTCACGATCGGGGCCAGCAGCACCTGGGCCAGACGGCCCTCATCGAACTTGGGCGCGCTCATTCGAACATCTCCTTGAGCTGCTCCACGGCGGCCTTGGTCACGAGCACCTTCTTGAAGTGCACCAGCGACAGCGGGTCGGCGTGACGGGGCTCGACCACCAGCACGTTCGGCAGGTTGCGCGAAGCCAAGAACAGGTTGTCGTCGACTTCGTCGGCGATCACCAGGACCGACTCCAGGCCCATAGCCTTGAACTTGGCAGCCAGCAACTTGGTCTTCGGGGCCTCGACCTTGATCGAGTCCACGACCGCCAAGCGGCCTTCACGGGCCAACTGCGACAAGATGGCGGCCATGCCGGCGCGGTACATCTTGCGGTTCAGCTTGTGCGTGAAGTTCTCGTCGGGGCGGTTCGGGAAAATCCGACCGCCTCCGCGCCACAGCGGCGACGAGGTCATACCAGCACGGGCGTTGCCGGTGCCTTTCTGACGGAAGGGCTTCTTGGTCGAGTGATGAACCTCGCCACGATCCTTCTGAGCGCGGGTGCCTTGGCGGGCGTTGGCCTGGAAGGCCACAACCACTTGGTGAACCAGGGCTTCGTTGTAGTCACGGGCGAAGACGGCGTCAGACGCGTCGACCTTGCCCGAGGCTTGACCTTGTTCGTTCAGGAGCTCGAGTTGCATCACTGGGCCCCCTTCACTTTGACTTTGACAGCCGGACGAACCACAACGTGGCCGTTCTTGCTGCCCGGGACGGCGCCACGCACCAGCAACAGCTGGCGGGCTTCGTCGATGCGGACGATGTCGAGGTTCTGGGTGGTGACGGTTTCGTCGCCCTGGTGACCCGACATCTTCTTGCCCGGGAACACGCGACCCGGGTCTTGCGCCATCGAGATCGAACCCGGCACATTGTGCGAACGGCTGTTGCCGTGCGACGCGCGCTGCGAGCCGAAGTTGTGGCGCTTGATCGTGCCCATGAAGCCCTTGCCGATGGAAGTGCCCTGCACGTCCACCTTCTGGCCCACAGCAAACAAGGTCACGGGCACTGCGGCGCCCGGCTTGTATTCGGCGGCCACGTCGGCCGACACACGGAATTCCTTCAGCAGTTCACCGGCTTCCACACCCGCTTTCGCGAAGTGACCAGCTTCCGGCTTGCTCACGCGGGAGGCCTTGCGCTCGCCATACGCCACTTGAATGGCGGTATAGCCGTCGCTCTCCTGCGTCTTGACCTGAGCCACGCGGTTGTTGGACACATCCAGCACCGTCACGGGGATGGTGTCGCCATCGTCCGTGAAGATGCGCATCATGCCCACCTTGCGGCCCAGCAATCCGAGACGATTGCTAAGACTCATTGCTTTCTCCAGCCCCCAACGTTTGATTGCGAAGGCCTTTGTTTGACACACCCGACAGCGATTGGCCGGGCGCCCTTGGTTGCCACCACCCACTCGCGCAGGCATGCGGCACTCCCCCACAAAATGCGGGAAAGCCCGCGAGTATAGGGCTGCGCGCACGAACTGACAAGAAGCGCCTGTGAAAAGTCAATCGGGCGCCGCCAGAAACGACAAAGCGGCCCGTGGGCCGCTTTGTCTCCAGGGCAGGCGCTACGCGCCCGCGATCACTGCAGCTTGATTTCGACGTCCACGCCGGCCGGCAGGTCGAGCTTCATCAGCGCGTCCACGGTCTTGTCGGTGGGGTCGACGATGTCCATCAGGCGCTGGTGGGTGCGGATTTCGAACTGGTCGCGGCTGGTCTTGTTGACGTGCGGCGAACGCAGGATGTCGAAACGCTCCATGCGCGTCGGCAGGGGCACGGGGCCCTTGACGATGGCGCCCGTGCGCTTGGCGGTGTCAACGATTTCCAGGGCCGATTGGTCGATCAGCTTGTAATCGAAGGCCTTGAGGCGGATGCGGATTTTTTGCTTTTGCATGGTGTTCCAACGCCCCGATTGCTCAGGGCGCCGGCCTCAAGATTGATTACTCGATGATCGTCGCAACGACGCCCGAACCCACGGTACGGCCACCTTCACGGATGGCGAAGCGCAGGCCTTGCTCCATGGCGATGGGGGCGATCAGCTTGACGGTGATGCTGACGTTGTCGCCAGGCATGACCATTTCCTTGTCCTTCGGCAACTCGATCGAACCGGTCACGTCCGTCGTGCGGAAGTAGAACTGGGGACGGTAGTTGTTGAAGAACGGGGTGTGGCGGCCGCCTTCGTCCTTGCTCAGCACGTACACCTCACCCGTGAAGTGGGTGTGGGGCTTGATCGAGCCGGGCTTGCTCAGCACTTGGCCGCGCTCGACGTCTTCGCGCTTGGTGCCGCGCAGCAGCACGCCCACGTTGTCGCCGGCTTGACCTTGGTCCAGCAGCTTGCGGAACATTTCGACGCCGGTGACGGTCGTCTTTTGCACGTCGCGGATGCCGACGATTTCGATTTCTTCGCCAACCTTGATGATGCCGCGCTCAACGCGACCGGTCACCACGGTGCCGCGACCCGAGATCGAGAACACGTCTTCCACGGGCAGCAAGAAGGCACCGTCGATGGCGCGCTCAGGCTGGGGGATGTAGGTGTCCAGGGCGTCGGCCAAGCGCATGATGGCTTGCTCGCCCAGGTCGCCGGTGTCGCCTTCCAGGGCCAGCTTGGCCGAACCCTTGACGATGGGGGTGTCGTCGCCGGGGAAGTCGTACTTCGACAGCAGTTCGCGCACTTCCATTTCGACCAGCTCGAGCAGCTCGGCGTCGTCGACCATGTCGCACTTGTTCAGGAAGACGATGATGTACTTCACGCCCACCTGACGCGCCAGCAGGATGTGCTCGCGGGTCTGGGGCATCGGGCCGTCAGCGGCCGAGCACACCAGGATGGCGCCGTCCATCTGGGCGGCGCCGGTGATCATGTTCTTGACGTAGTCGGCGTGGCCGGGGCAGTCAACGTGCGCGTAGTGGCGGTTGGCGGTCTCGTACTCAACGTGCGCGGTGTTGATCGTGATGCCGCGAGCCTTCTCTTCGGGCGCTGCGTCGATCTGGTCGTAGGCCTTGGCCTCGCCACCGAACTTCTTCGACAGCACCGTCGCGATCGCGGCCGTCAGCGTGGTCTTGCCATGGTCGACGTGACCAATCGTGCCAACGTTGACGTGCGGCTTGGTGCGTTCAAACTTACCTTTTGCCATTTCAATCTCTCCAACAAAGAGCAACACCAGTCGTGGGTTTAAGGTCTGTCGGACCGCCCGCGCTCCATCGGGACTGGCACCGATGGCGAGCGGCCCGCAGACCGTGGGGAATTACTTGGAACGCGCCGTGATGATGGCGTCGGCCACGTTCTTGGGAGCTTCGCTGTAGTGCTTGAACTCCATCGTGTACGTGGCACGGCCTTGCGACATCGAACGCAGGGTCGTCGAGTAGCCGAACATTTCCGACAGCGGCACTTCGGCCTTGATGACCTTGCCGCCACCAACCATGTCGTCCATGCCCTGCACCATGCCGCGACGGCTGGACAGGTCGCCCATCACGTTGCCGGCATAGTCTTCCGGGGTTTCGACTTCCACGGCCATCATCGGCTCCAGGATCACCGGCGAGGCCTTGCGGCAGCCTTCCTTGAAGCCCATCGACGCTGCCATCTTGAAGGCGTTTTCGTTCGAGTCCACTTCGTGGTAAGAACCGAAGGTCAGCGTGACCTTCACGTCCACCACCGGGAAGCCGGCCAACACTCCGTTCGGCAGGGTGTCTTCGATGCCCTTCTGAACCGCGGGGATGAACTCGCGGGGAACGACACCGCCCTTGATGGCGTCGACGAACTCGAAGCCCTTGCCCGGCTCTTGCGGCTCCACGGTCAGCACAACGTGGCCGTACTGGCCCTTGCCGCCCGACTGACGAACGAACTTGCCTTCGACATCGGTGGCCGTCTTGCGGATGGTTTCGCGGTAGGCGACCTGCGGCTTGCCCACGTTGGCTTCCACACCAAACTCGCGCTTCATGCGGTCGACGATGATTTCCAGGTGGAGCTCGCCCATGCCAGAAATGATGGTCTGGCCGGATTCTTCGTCGGTGCGAACACGGAACGACGGGTCTTCCTTGGCCAGGCGGCCCAGGGCGACGCCCATCTTTTCTTGGTCGGCCTTGGTCTTGGGCTCCACGGCCTGCGAAATCACAGGCTCAGGGAAGACCATCTTTTCCAAGGTGATGATGGCGTCTTGGTCGCACAGCGTCTCGCCGGTCGTGACTTCCTTCAAACCCACGCAAGCTGCAATGTCGCCCGCCAGAATCTCGGAGATTTCCTCGCGCTGGTTGGCATGCATCTGCAAGATGCGGCCGATGCGCTCCTTCTTGCCTTTGATCGGGTTGTAGACGGAGTCGCCCGACTTCAGCACGCCGGAGTACACGCGCACGAAAGTCAGCTGACCGACGTACGGGTCGGTCATCAGCTTGAACGCCAGCGCGGCAAACTTTTCGCTGTCGTCGGCCTTGCGAGTCGTTTCTTGGTCGTCGTCGTCCGTGCCAGCCACCGGGGGGATGTCCACCGGGCTGGGCAAGAAGTCGATGACCGCGTCCAACATGCGCTGCACACCCTTGTTCTTGAAGGCGGTGCCGCACAGCATGGGCTGAATCTCGGTGGCGATCGTGCGGGTGCGGATGGCACCCTTGATCTCGGCCTCGCTCAAGTCACCCGTTTCCAGGTACTTGTTCATCAGCTCTTCGCTGGCTTCGGCAGCCGCCTCGACCATCTTTTCGCGCCACTCTTTGGCCACCTCGACCAACTCGGCCGGGATGTCTTGGTAGTCGAACTTCATGCCCTGGGACGCCTCGTCCCAAATGATCGCCTTCATCTTGATCAGGTCGACCACGCCGGTGAAGGTGTCTTCAGCGCCAATGGGGATCACGATGGGAACGGGATTGGCCTTCAGGCGGGTCTTCATCTGGTCAACGACCTTGAAGAAGTTCGCACCCGTGCGGTCCATCTTGTTCACAAAGGCCAAACGAGGCACCTTGTACTTGTTGGCCTGGCGCCAGACGGTTTCCGACTGGGGCTGCACGCCACCCACGGCGCAATAGACCATGCAGGCACCGTCGAGCACGCGCATCGAGCGCTCGACTTCGATGGTGAAGTCGACGTGCCCGGGGGTGTCGATGATGTTGAAACGGTGCTCGGGGTAGGACAGGTCCATGCCCTTCCAGAAGCAGGTGGTGGCAGCCGAGGTGATCGTGATGCCGCGCTCTTGCTCCTGCTCCATCCAGTCCATCGTGGCGGCGCCATCGTGCACCTCACCGATCTTGTGGTTGACACCGGTGTAGAACAGGATGCGCTCGGTCGTGGTGGTCTTGCCGGCGTCGATGTGGGCGCTGATACCGATGTTGCGGTAACGCTCGATGGGGGTCTTGCGGGCCATGGTTTGCTCCGAAATGCGTGAGCCGCCAGCGGGTTGGTGAAAACCCGTGGCGGCCAAAGAGGGCTGAGTTTAGAAGCGGAAGTGCGAGAAGGCCTTGTTGGCTTCGGCCATGCGGTGGACTTCGTCACGCTTCTTCATCGCGCCGCCACGGCCTTCCGAGGCCTCCAGCAGCTCGTTGGCCAAGCGCTGGGCCATCGACTTTTCACCACGC
This sequence comes from Inhella crocodyli, assembly GCF_004004565.1. Taxonomy (GTDB): domain Bacteria; phylum Pseudomonadota; class Gammaproteobacteria; order Burkholderiales; family Burkholderiaceae_C; genus Inhella; species Inhella crocodyli. Next base: position 210,827 of record NZ_SACM01000002.1, on the reverse strand, counting down.
TTGCGCGCCGATTCCTTCAACCAGCGCATGGCCAAAGCCATCCGGCGAACGGGACGAACTTCCACGGGAACTTGGTAGTTCGCACCGCCCACGCGGCGGGACTTCACTTCGACCATCGGCTTGATGTTGTTCAGCGCGATCGTGAACACTTCCAGCGGGTCTTTGCCAGACTTCTTCTCCACCTGCTCCAGCGCGCCGTAAATGATGCGCTCGGCGACGGCCTTCTTGCCCGACTCCATGATCACGTTCATGAACTTGGACAGGTCAACGTTGTGGAACTTCGGATCCGGCAGGATCTCGCGCTTGGGTACTTCGCGACGACGTGGCATTTCTCTTCCTTTGTTGCTTCAGTTGGCTGTTGGATCAGCCTCGGGCGGCCAGCGATGGCACCGCCCACTTACTTGGGATGGCTTTCGCCCCCATGAACCCCGAAAAGGGGATTACTTCTTCGGGCGCTTGGCGCCGTACTTCGAACGCGACTGCTTGCGATCCTTGACGCCTTGCAAGTCGAGCGAACCACGCACGATGTGGTAACGCACACCGGGCAAGTCCTTCACACGACCGCCGCGCACGAGCACCACGCTGTGCTCTTGCAGGTTGTGGCCTTCACCGCCGATGTACGAGATGACCTCGAAACCGTTGGTCAAACGCACCTTGGCGACCTTGCGAAGTGCCGAGTTCGGCTTCTTCGGGGTGGTGGTGTAGACGCGGGTGCAAACACCGCGGCGCTGCGGGCAGTTCTGCATCGCAGGCGACTTGGATTTCGTGACTTCGGCTTGACGGCCGTGGCGCACGAGCTGGTTGATGGTTGGCATGGGTGACTTGTTCCCGTTTGAAGTCAGCTAACGAAATCTTCCCCCGCCCACCGCCCGCACCGCCTTGACGGCTTGGTGCAGTACGATCTGCCGCGTGCGGACGCACTTTGGGCTGCGCGGAGAAAAGCCGTCGATTATATGCAAGACCGCGTTGAGGGCAAGGATTACCCGAGGGCATGCGGCATCCATGCCGCGTTGGGACCACAGCCTGTTGCCCATCCGCTCTTGCTCGACACGCAGGTTTTGCTGGACCTGTGGCTGTTCGAAGACCCCCGCGTTCAGCGATTGGGTCAGATCCTGCCTGCCCTGGATTGGGTGGGCACGGCGGCCATGGTGGCAGAGTGGCACTACATGATGCGGCGCGGCATCGGTTCGCGCCCCGGTCGCGAACCCGGTGGGCTGCCCCAGCCTCGGCTTTTGCCTCCTCCTGACAACCCTTCGCCTTGGCGTTGTCGCGACCCTGACGATCAGATGTTTTTGGACCTGGCCCATGCGTTGCGGCCTTGCAGCCTGTGGAGCCGGGACAAGGCCTTGTTGGCCCATCGCAAACGCGCCAAGCTGCTTTCGGTGTGGATCGAGACCCCCGAAGCCGCGCTGGCCCGACTCAGCGGCGCATGAAAAAGGCGGCCCGCAGGCCGCCTTGAACGTTCACGTTGGATCGGCTCAGGCGTCGTCGCCTTCGCCCTTCGCATCCAGCGCTGCCAACTGCATGGCCGCCAATTCCTCGGCTTCCTGCAGCGCAATGGCCTTGCGCTCGGTTTCGTCCAACTCTTCCTTGGCTTTGCGGGCCTTGTGGTACGCCATACCGGTGCCGGCAGGAATCAAGCGACCCACGATGACGTTCTCCTTGAGACCGCGCAGATCGTCGCGCTTGCCCATGATCGCCGCCTCGGTCAAGACGCGCGTGGTCTCTTGGAAGGAGGCGGCCGAGATGAAGGAGTCGGTCGACAAGGAGGCCTTCGTGATGCCCAACAGCACGTCGGTGTAGGTCGGCGGGACCTTGCCGTCGGCGCGCAGTTTGTCGATGGAGTCCAAGATCTCCGAGCGCTCAACCTGCTCGCCGGCGATGTAGCTGGACTCGCCCGGGTCGGCGATCTGAACACGACGCAGCATCTGGCGAACGATCACCTCAATGTGCTTGTCGTTGATCTTCACACCTTGCAAGCGGTACACGTCCTGGACTTCGTCCACGATGTAACGCGCCAGCTCCTCGATGCCCAACAGGCGCAAGATGTCCTGCGGATCGGCCGGGCCGTCAACGATCGGTTCGCCCTTGTTGACCACCTGGCCTTCGTGCACCAGGATGTTCTTGTCCTTCGGCACGAGCTCTTCCCACACCTTGCCGTCCGGATCCGTGATCTGCAAGCGGACCTTACCTTTGGTTTCCTTGCCAAAGGAGACGGTGCCGGTTTGCTCGGCCAACACACCCTTGTCCTTGGGCGAGCGGGCTTCGAACAGTTCGGCCACGCGGGGCAGACCGCCGGTGATGTCGCGGGTCTTCTGGCCTTCCACCGGAATGCGCGCCAACACTTCGCCAGGGCCCACTTCTTGGCCATCGCGAACCTGGATCAGCGCGCCAACTTGGAAGCCGATGGTCACCGAGTGGTCGGTGCCAGGGATCTTCACTTCGTGGCCGCCGGCGTCCAACAGCTTGAGCTGCGGACGAACGACCTTGGCCGAGCCGCGGCGCTTGGGGTCGATCACGACCAGGGTCGACAGGCCGGTGACCTCGTCGACCTGCTTGGCCACGGTCACGCCTTCTTCGACGTTCTCGAACTTCGCCGTGCCGGCGAATTCCGTGATGATCGGACGGGTCAGCGGGTCCCAGTTGGCCAGGACGGCGCCCACCTTGACGGCTTGGTCGGCCTTGACGCTCAAGACGGCGCCGTAAGGCACCTTGTGACGCTCGCGCTCGCGACCGTGCTGGTCGCTGATGACGATTTCGCCAGAGCGCGAAATCACCACCAAGTCGCCCTTGCTGTTGGTCACGTAACGCATCGTGGCGTTGAAGCCGATGAAGCCCTCGCTCTTGGCGTCGACGCTGCTGGCCACCGCGGCGCGCGATGCAGCACCACCGATGTGGAAGGTGCGCATGGTCAGCTGCGTGCCGGGCTCACCGATCGACTGAGCGGCGATCACGCCCACCGCCTCGCCGTGGTTCACCAAGCCACCGCGACCCAGGTCGCGGCCGTAGCACTTGCCGCACAAGCCGTAGCGAGTGGCACAGGTCAAAGGCGTGCGCACCTTGACTTCGTCCACGCCCGCGGCCTCAACCCGGTCGAGGGTGTCTTCGTCGAGCATGGTGCCAGCCGGCACCAGGACGGCTTGGGTCTCGGGGTGCACCACGTCGATCGCGGCCACGCGGCCCAAGATGCGATCGCGCAGGGATTCGATGACTTCACCACCTTCGACCAAGGCGCGCATGGGCATGCCATGGTCGGTGCCGCAATCGTCTTCCGTGACCACCAAGTCCTGGGTCACGTCGACCAGGCGGCGGGTCAGGTAGCCCGAGTTGGCCGTCTTCAACGCCGTGTCCGCCAGGCCCTTACGAGCACCGTGGGTGGAAATGAAGTACTGCAACACGTTCAGGCCTTCACGGAAGTTCGCCGTGATGGGCGTCTCGATGATCGAGCCGTCCGGCTTGGCCATCAGACCGCGCATGCCGGCCAGCTGACGGATCTGGGCGGCGCTACCGCGCGCACCCGAGTCGGCCATCATGTAGATGGAGTTGAACGACTCTTGGTCCACCTGCTTGCCGTTGCGGTCGGCGACCTTCTGGACCTTGAGGTGGTCCATCATCTTCTTGCCGATGTCGTCACCGGCCTTGCCCCAGATGTCCACGACCTTGTTGTAGCGCTCGCCGGCGGTCACCAAGCCCGAGACGTACTGCTTCTCGATCTCCTTGACTTCGCGCTCAGCGGCCTCGATCAGGGTGTGCTTCTCGGCCGGCACGAGCATGTCGTCGATGGCGATCGACAGACCCGCACGCGTGGCCAGCTTGAAGCCGGTTTGCATCAGCTTGTCGGCCAGCACCACCGTTTCCTTCAGACCGCAACGGCGGAAGGAGGCGTTGATCAGTCGCGAGATTTCCTTCTTCTTCAGGGCCTTGTCGATGTTCTCGAACGGCAGGCCCTTCGGCAGGATTTCGCTCAGCAAAGCACGGCCGACGGTGGTCGAGCGCAGGCGCAGCTCAGGCACGAACTCGTCGCCCACCTTGCGGTACTCGGTCAAGCGCACGTTGACGCGGGCGGTGATTTCCACCTGCCCGTTGTCCAAGGCGCGCTGCATTTCGGCGAGGTCGGCGAAGACCATGCCTTCGCCCTTGCCATTGATGCGCTCGCGGGTGGCGTAGTACAGCCCCAGCACCACGTCTTGCGACGGCACGATGGAAGGCTCGCCCGAAGCCGGGAACAGCACGTTGTTGGAGGCCAGCATCAGGGTGCGGGCTTCCATCTGCGCTTCGATCGACAAGGGCACGTGAACGGCCATCTGGTCGCCGTCGAAGTCGGCGTTGAACGCCGCGCAGACCAGCGGGTGCAGTTGAATGGCCTTGCCTTCGATCAGCACCGGCTCAAAGGCCTGAATGCCCAAACGGTGCAGCGTGGGAGCGCGGTTCAGCAGGACGGGGTGCTCTTTGATCACCTCTTCCAAGATGTCCCACACCACCGGCGTGCCAGATTCGACTTCCTTCTTCGCCGCCTTGATGGTGGTGGCGATGCCCATCGCCTCAAGGCGACTGAAGATGAAGGGCTTGAACAACTCCAAAGCCATCAGCTTCGGCAAGCCGCACTGGTGCAGCTTGAGGGTCGGGCCCACCACGATGACCGAACGGCCCGAGTAGTCGACGCGCTTGCCCAGCAAGTTCTGGCGGAAGCGGCCGCCCTTGCCCTTGATCATGTCGGCCAGGGACTTGAGCGGGCGCTTGTTGGCGCCGGTCATGGCCTTGCCGCGGCGGCCGTTGTCCAGCAGGCTGTCCACCGACTCTTGCAGCATGCGCTTTTCGTTGCGCACGATGATTTCCGGGGCCTTCAACTCCAACAGACGCGCCAGGCGGTTGTTGCGGTTGATGACGCGGCGGTACAGGTCGTTCAGGTCCGAGGTCGCGAAGCGACCACCGTCCAGCGGCACCAACGGACGCAGGTCCGGCGGCAGCACGGGCAGGACGTTCATGACCATCCACTCGGCCTTCATCCCGCTCTTCTTGAAGGCTTCCATCACCTTCAGGCGCTTGGAGTTCTTCTTGATCTTGAGCTCGGAGCCAGTCAGGTCGTTGCGGATCTTGTCGATCTCAACGTCCAGGTCCATGTCGGCCAGCAGGCGCTGAATGCCTTCGGCGCCCATCAAGGCGACGAATTCTTCACCGTGCTTTTCGCGCTCGACGTCGTACTGCTCTTCCGTCAGGATGCCGAACTTCTTCAGAGGCGTCATGCCGGGGTCGACGATGACGTAGGCCTCGAAGTACAGCACGCGCTCGATGTCGCGCAGCGTCATGTCGAGCACGAGGCCCAGACGCGAGGGCAGCGACTTCAGGAACCAAATGTGCGCGCAGGGAGCGGCCAGGTCGATGTGACCCATGCGATCGCGGCGCACCTTGGTCTGGGTGACCTCGACGCCGCACTTCTCGCAGATGACGCCGCGGTGCTTCAGGCGCTTGTACTTGCCGCACAAGCACTCGTAGTCCTTGATCGGGCCAAAGATCTTGGCGCAGAACAAGCCGTCACGCTCGGGCTTGAAGGTGCGGTAGTTGATGGTCTCGGGCTTCTTCACTTCCCCGAAGGACCACGAGCGAATCTTTTCCGGCGAAGCAATGCCGATCTTGATCGCGTCGAAGTGCTCGTCGGGCGTGAACTGCTTGAACAGGTCCAGCAAACCTTTCATGTCGTTCTCCTGTTCCTTGATTAGTTGCGCTCGAGCTCGATGTCGATACCGAGCGAACGAATTTCCTTGACCAACACGTTGAACGATTCCGGCATGCCGGCTTCGATCGAGTGCTCACCCTTGACGATGCTCTCGTACACCTTGGTGCGGCCGTTCACGTCGTCGGACTTCACGGTCAACATTTCCTGCAGGATGTACGAAGCGCCGTAGGCTTCGAGTGCCCAGACTTCCATCTCACCGAAGCGCTGACCACCGAACTGGGCCTTGCCGCCCAGCGGCTGCTGGGTCACCAAGCTGTACGGGCCGGTCGAGCGGGCGTGCATCTTGTCGTCCACCAAGTGGTGCAGCTTCAGCACGTGCATGTAGCCGACGGTGACCGGGCGCTCGAACTGTTCGCCCGTGCGGCCATCGCTCAACATGCATTGCGTGCGCGTGGCGGTCAGCCCCTTCTTGGCGGCGATCTCCTCCGGGTAGGCCAGGTGCAGCATCGCGCGGATTTCTTCTTCCGCAGCGCCGTCGAACACCGGCGTGGCGAAGGTGACGCCCGAAGCCAAGTTCTTGGCCATGGACTGCACCTCGGCGTCGCTCAGGTCTTTCAGCGACTCCTTGCGACCACCGCTTTGGTTGTAGAAGGCATCCAGGAATTGACGGAGCTCGGCGATCTTGGCTTCGCGTTGGAGCATGTCGCCGATGCGCTGGCCGATGCCCTTGGCGGCCCACCCCAGGTGGACTTCCAAGACCTGACCCACGTTCATCCGCGAGGGCACGCCCAGCGGGTTCAGCACGATGTCGCAGGGCGTGCCATCGGCCATGTAGGGCATGTCCTCGACCGGAACGATCTTGGAGACCACACCCTTGTTGCCGTGGCGGCCGGCCATCTTGTCGCCCGGTTGCAGGCGGCGCTTGACGGCCAGGTAGACCTTGACCATCTTGAGCACGCCGGCGGGCAGCTCGTCGCCTTGCGTCAACTTCTTGCGCTTCTCTTCGAAGTGCAGGTCGAAGGCGTGGCGCGTTTGCTCCAGGCTGTTCTTGATCGATTCGAGCTGGTTGGCCAACTCGTCATCGGCCGGGCGGATGTCGAACCAGTGGTGCTTGTCGACCGAGGCCAGGTACTCGGCCGTGATGGCGGTGCCCTTGGCGATCTTGTTCGGGCCGCCATTGGCGACCTTGCCGACCAGCAGCTTGGCGATCCGGTCGAAGGCGTCGGCCTCGACGATGCGCAACTGGTCGTTCAAGTCCAGGCGGAAGCGCTTCAGCTCGTCGTCGATGATCTGCTGGGCGCGCTTGTCGCGCTGGATGCCTTCGCGGGTGAAGACTTGCACGTCGATGACCGTGCCTTGCGTGCCTTGGTCGACGCGCAGCGACGTGTCCTTCACGTCACTGGCCTTCTCGCCGAAGATGGCGCGCAGGAGCTTCTCTTCCGGCGTCAGCGTGGTTTCGCCCTTCGGCGTGACCTTGCCCACCAGCACGTCGCCGGGGTTGACCTCGGCGCCGATGTAGACGATGCCAGACTCGTCCAAGCGGCCCAATTGCTGCTCGGACAGGTTCGGGATGTCGCGGGTGATTTCTTCGCTGCCCAGCTTCGTGTCGCGGGCCATGACCACCAACTCCTCGATGTGAATCGAGGTGTAGCGGTCGTCGGCCACCACGCGTTCGGAGATCAGGATCGAGTCTTCGAAGTTGTAGCCGTTCCAGGGCATGAACGCGACCAGCATGTTCTGGCCGAGGGCCAATTCGCCCAGGTCCGTCGACGCGCCGTCGGCAATGATGTCCTCGGCACCCACGCGATCGCCGCGCTTGACGATCGGACGCTGGTGGATGTTGGTGTTCTGGTTGGAACGCTGGTACTTGATGAGGTTGTAGATGTCGACACCCACCTCACCGGCCACCGTTTCGTTGTCGTTCACGCGAATCACGATGCGGTTCGTGTCCACGTAGTCGACCACGCCACCGCGGCGGGCGGCGACGACGGTGCCCGAGTCCTTGGCAGCCACACGCTCCACGCCCGTGCCCACAAAGGCCTTCTCAGGACGCAGGGTCGGGACGGCCTGACGCTGCATGTTGGCGCCCATCAACGCGCGGTTGGCGTCGTCGTGCTCCAGGAAGGGCACGAGCGAAGCGGCCACCGACACGATCTGGGCCGGCGCCACGTCCATGTACTGCACGCGCTCCGGGCTCAACAGCACGGATTCGCCGGCTTCACGGGCCGACACCAGTTCGTCCACCAACTTGCCGTTGGCGTCCAGCTTGGCGTTGGCCTGGGCGATGACGTACTTGCCTTCCTCGATGGCCGACAGGTAATCGATCTGGTCGGTCACTTGACCGTCCACCACGCGGCGGTAGGGCGTCTCGAGGAAACCGTACTCGTTCAAGCGGGCGAACAAGGCCAGCGAGTTGATCAGGCCGATGTTCGGGCCTTCCGGCGTTTCGATCGGGCACACGCGACCGTAGTGGGTCGGGTGCACGTCGCGGACTTCAAAGCCAGCGCGTTCGCGGGTCAGACCGCCCGGGCCCAGGGCCGAGACGCGACGCTTGTGCGTGATCTCGGACAGGGGGTTGGTCTGGTCCATGAACTGCGACAACTGCGACGCCCCGAAGAACTCCTTGAGCGCCGCAGAAATCGGCTTGGAGTTGATCAGGTCGTGCGGCATCAGGCTTTCGGTCTCGGCTTGGCCCAGACGTTCCTTGACAGCCTTTTCGATGCGCGCCAGGCCCGAGCGGTACTGGTTCTCGGCCAGTTCGCCCACGCAGCGCACGCGACGGTTGCCCAAGTGGTCGATGTCGTCCACTTGGCCACGGCCATTGCGCAGCTCAACCAAGATCTTGACGACGTCGAGGATGTCCTCGTTCGACAGGACCATCGCGCCTTCGCTGGTGTCGCGGCCCACGCGGGCGTTGAACTTCATGCGGCCGACGCGGCTCAGGTCGTAGGTGTCGGCGCTGTAGAACAGGCGGTTGAACAGGGCCTCGACAGCGTCTTCCGTCGGCGGCTCGCCAGGGCGCATCATGCGGTAGATGGCCACGCGGGCGGCGAACTGGTCGGCCGTCTCGTCCAGGGCCAAGGTCTGGCTGATGTAGGCGCCTTCGCTCAGCTCATTCGTGTACAGGCACTGCAGCTCTTTGATGCCAGCCGCGCGCAGCTTCTTCAGCAGCGCTTCGGTCAGCTCGTCGTTGGCCTTGGCAATAATTTCGCCCGTGTCGGGGTCGACCATGTTCTTGGCCACCACGCGACCGACCAAGAAGTCTTCCGGCACCGACACGTACTGCGTGCCACTGCTTTCCAGCTGCTTGATGTGGCGGGCGGTGACGCGCTTGTCCTTTTCCACCAGGACCTTGCCATCCTTGTCGGTGATGTCAAAGCGGGCGATTTCGCCCTTCAGGCGCTCGGCCACGAACTCCATCTGCGCCCCCACGTCCATCAGACGGAAGTTGTCGAAGACGAAGAAGTGCGCCAGGATTTGCTCGGGCGTCAGGCCGATGGACTTCAGCAGGATCGTGACCGGCATCTTGCGGCGACGGTCCACGCGGAAGTAGAGGATGTCCTTGGGGTCGAACTCGAAGTCCAGCCACGAACCACGGTAGGGAATGATGCGGCTGGAGAACAGCAGCTTCCCCGAGCTGTGGGTCTTGCCCTTGTCGTGCTCGAAGAACACACCGGGCGAGCGGTGCAACTGCGACACGATGACGCGCTCGGTGCCGTTGATGATGAAGCTGCCGTAGTCGGTCATCAGGGGCACTTCGCCCATGTAGACCTCTTGTTCCTTCACTTCGCGGACGACCTTGTTCGACGGCGTGCTGTTCTCGCGGTCGTAAATGATCATCTGCAGGCGCGCACGAACAGCGGCCGAGAAGGTCAGGCCGCGCTGCTGGCACTCGCGCTCGTCGAAGGCCGGACGGGCCATCGCGTAGTCAAGGAAGCGCATCTCGACAAACTGGTTGTGCGAGACGATGGGGAACGCGGCCAAGAAAGCGGCCTGCAGGCCCTCGGGCTTGCGTTGCGCAGGGTTGACTTCTTTTTGCAGGAAGGCCTTGTAGGAATCCTTCTGCATCGTCAGCAGGTAGGGCACGCCCAGCACGCTGTCGCGCTGGCCGAAGCTCTTGCGGATGCGTTTGCGCTCCGTGTAGCTGTAGGGGGTTGCTTGCGCCATGAAAGCTCCGAGGAGGGGTGACGGCCGGGGATCAAGCGGCGCGTCGGACGACTGGCGTCTCGAACATTGCATTCGAGGTTCGGTGACGGGCCACTACCCGTCGCTGGCAGACAACCGAAGGCATTGCGCCCTCGGCTCGACCAAACCCGTTCTCTGCAGTCGGATCAGAGAACCTTCGGAAAAACCCGCGATTGTAGGCATCGCGAGCCCTTTCGAAGGAACTCGTCGGAAAGAACACAAGGCCGAACCCCCGAAAGGGGTCCGGCCTTGGACTTCCAAGCGTCCCGAAGGACGCCGGAAATTACTTGGCTTCGGCCTTGGCGCCGGCTTCCACCAGCTTCTTGACGGCGGCGTCGGCGTCGGCCTTGGGCAAGGCTTCCTTGACGGTCTTGGGGGCGCCATCGACCAGGTCCTTGGCTTCCTTGAGGCCCAGACCGGTGATTTCGCGCACGGCCTTGATGACGCCAACCTTGTTGGCGCCGGCTTCCAGCAGCACGACGTTGAATTCGGTCTTCTCTTCGGCGGCCGGAGCGGCAGCGCCACCACCGCCAGCGGCGGGGGCAGCCATCGAAGCGGCGGACACGCCGAACTTCTCTTCAATGGCCTTCACCAGGTCATTGAGTTCCATCACGGACATGCTGTCGAGGGCGGTCAGGAAAGCGTCTTTATCGAAAGCCATTTGGGGCTCCTTTGAATCGTTGGGGTATTGAAATTGGGATGCTTAAGCAGCGGCCGGGGCTTCGCCGCCCTCGCCACGCTTGGCCGCCAGCGCCGCCAGCACGGCAGCGGTGCGCTGCACAGGCGACTTGAGCAGACCGGCGATCTGCGACAGCAAGACTTCCTTGCTGGGCACAGAGGCCAAGGTCTTCAGACCGGCCACGTCCAGCGCTTTGCCGCTGTACGCGCCGCCCTTCAGGACCAGCTTGTCGTTGCTCTTGGCGAAGTCGGCCACCACTTTCGCGGCAGCGACTGCATCTTCGGAAAAGCCGTAGATCAGCGGACCGACCATCAGCTCCACCGCGGGCTCGAACGGCGTGCCAGCAACGGCGCGACGGGCCAGGGTGTTCTTCAGCACGTGAAGGTACACACCCTTGGACCGCGCGTCGACGCGCAGCTTGTTCAGAGCTTCCACGGTGAGGCCACGGTACTCGGCGATCGCGAGCGTCTGGGACTTGGCAGCTTGCGCAGCCACTTCCGAGACGACGGCAGCCTTCTCGTTGCGATTCAGACTCAAGGTCTATCTCCTCACATCGCGGCACCAGGGCTTGCGCCCCAGCACCGCACCGGTTTCAGCGACCTTGCCGTCTTGGAGCCCCAGTCATCGTGTTGATGCATGGGGTATTCCTCGTCGGCGGGACCGCCATCTGCGCTGGCTTCAGGCCCTGCGGCCTTCCATTACGTGGGCGAACCCACACCAGCGGTCTTGGATGGCCCGTCGCCCCCGAAGAGGCAACGGCCCACCACTTCAAACTCAGGCCGCGTTGGCTTGAGCGTTGATCGATGCGACTTCCACGCGGGCGCCAGCGCCCATCGTGGAGGACAGCGCCACCTTGCGCAGGTAAACGCCCTTGCTCGAGGCCGGCTTGGCCTTGTTCAAGGCTTCCACCAGGGCACGCAGGTTGCCCGCCAGCTTCTCGTCGTCGAACGAACGACGGCCGATGGTGGCGTGGATGATGCCGCCCTTGTCGACGCGGAACTGGACCTGACCCGCCTTGGCGTTCTTGACAGCCGTGGCGACGTCGGGGGTGACGGTGCCGACCTTCGGGTTCGGCATCAGGCCACGGGGGCCCAGGATCTGGCCCAAGGTACCGACGATGCGCATGGTGTCGGGCGAGGCGATGACCACGTCGAAGGGCATGTCGCCCGCCTTGACGCGCTCGGCCAGGTCTTCCATGCCCACCACGTCAGCGCCAGCGGCCTTGGCTTCTTCAGCCTTGGCGCCTTGGGCGAACACGGCCACGCGCTTGGTCTTGCCGGTGCCATTGGGCATCACGACAGCGCCACGCACGACTTGGTCCGACTTCTTGGCGTCCACGCCGAGTTGCACGGCCACGTCGATCGACTCGTCGAACTTGGCGGTGGCCAGGCTCTTCACCAGGGCCAGGGCGTCGGCCAGCGGGTACAGCTTGGTCGATTCGACCTTGCCAGCCATCGCCTTTTGTTTCTTGGTCAACTTAGCCATGTCACACGCCCTCCACGATGATGCCCATCGAGCGGGCCGAGCCCGCGATGATGCGGACCGCGCCATCCAAGTCGGCGGCGTTCATGTCCTTCATCTTGACCTTGGCGATCTCTTCCAGCTGGGCACGGTTCAGCTTGCCGACCTTGTCCAGGTGGGGGCGCTGCGAACCCTTCTCGATCTTGGCGGCCTTCTTGATCAGCACGGTCGCGGGCGGCGACTTGATCTCAAAGGTGAAGCTCTTGTCGGCGAAGGCGGTGATGACCACCGGCAGCACCAGACCCGGCTCCACGCCCTGCGTCTTGGCGTTGAACGCCTTGCAGAACTCCATGATGTTGAGGCCACGCTGGCCCAACGCGGGACCGATCGGGGGCGAAGGATTCGCCTTGCCGGCCGGCACTTGCAGCTTGATAAAGCCGACAATTTTCTTTGCCATTGATTGCTCCTAAGGAAGCCGCCCACTGGGCGACCCCGAGTACGAACGCATCCCCCGAAGGGTTTGCTCCTCATGCCCCTTCACGCGGTGGCTGTACGGCAGGTCGATCGACTTTCGCCAACCGGGCACCTGCAGGCCCTCAAACCTTTTCGACCTGGCCGAAATCCAACTCGACCGGCGTGGCGCGACCAAAAATCGTGACCGACACGCGCACCTTGCTCTTGTCGTAATTGACTTCTTCGATGGCGCCGTTGAAGTCGGCAAACGGGCCGTCCTTGACCCGCACCACTTCGCCGACCGTCCACTCAAACTTGGGACGCGGCTTCTCGACGCCTTCCTGCATCTGGTTGACGATCTTCATCACCTCGGCCTCCGAGATGGGGGCGGGGCGATTGCGCGCACCCCCCACAAAGCCGGTGACCTTGCTGGTGTGCTTCACCAGGTGCCAAGAGTCGTCGTCCAACAGCATCTCGACCAGCACGTAGCCCGGGAAAAAGCGGCGCTCGGTGATCGACTTTTTGCCGTTCTTGAGTTCGACGACTTCTTCGGTGGGCACCAAGATGCGGCCGAACTTGTCTTGCATGCCAGCACGCTCGATGCGCTCGCGCAAGTTGCGCTCCACAGCCTTCTCCATGCCGGAGTAGGCGTGCACGACGTACCAACGCTTGGGACTGCCGACGTCGATTGCTTGTTGTTCGCTCATTCCTGCTCCGTCCTTCAGCGCTTCCAGCCCAGAATCAAGTCAAAGATGACCCATTCCAGGGTTTTGTCGGTGCCCCAGAGGAACAGGGCCATCACCACCACGAAGGCGAAGACGTAACCCGTCATCTGCAGAGACTCTTTGCGGGTGGGCCAAACCACCTTGCGCGCCTCACGCCAGCTGTCGCGACCATAGGCCACCAACTGCTTGCCAGACTCGGAAGTAAAGAACAACACCACCGCCACCGCCAGCAGCGCGAGGAGCGCACCCCATTGGGCGTAGGCACCTTGCTTGGCCAGCAGGTAGTAGGCCACCAATCCACCGACGACGAGCAGCGCCGCCCCGGCCAGCTTGGCCTTGTCTGCTCCAGTGTTGACGGTTTCGACTTGGGTCATGGACATCTATTCGGTTCGGCGCCGACCTCAAAGCGGTCGGCACCATCAGCAGCAAAGCCCGCCGGGTCAAAACCGCAGCGGGCTGGCTGGCAATCCTTGCGGATCGGGTCTTCGTTCAGACTGGGGTGGCAGGGGCAGAGGGTCTCGAACCCCCAACCTTCGGTTTTGGAGACCGACGCTCTGCCAATTGAGCTATGCCCCTGCGGCCTAGTCTTATTCGATGATCGTTGCCACCACGCCCGAACCCACGGTACGGCCACCTTCACGGATGGCGAAGCGCAGGCCTTGCTCCATGGCGATGGGGGCGATCAGCTTGACGGTGATGCTGACGTTGTCGCCAGGCATGACCATTTCCTTGTCCTTCGGCAACTCGATCGAACCGGTCACGTCCGTCGTGCGGAAGTAGAACTGGGGACGGTAGTTGTTGAAGAACGGGGTGTGGCGGCCGCCTTCGTCCTTGCTCAGCACGTACACCTCACCCGTGAAGTGGGTGTGGGGCTTGATCGAGCCGGGCTTGCTCAGCACTTGGCCGCGCTCGACGTCTTCGCGCTTGGTGCCGCGCAGCAGCACGCCCACGTTGTCGCCGGCTTGACCTTGGTCCAGCAGCTTGCGGAACATTTCGACGCCGGTGACGGTCGTCTTTTGCACGTCGCGGATGCCGACGATTTCGATTTCTTCGCCAACCTTGATGATGCCGCGCTCAACGCGACCGGTCACCACGGTGCCGCGACCCGAGATCGAGAACACGTCTTCCACGGGCAGCAAGAAGGCACCGTCGATGGCGCGCTCAGGCTGGGGGATGTAGGTGTCCAGGGCGTCGGCCAAGCGCATGATGGCTTGCTCGCCCAGGTCGCCGGTGTCGCCTTCCAGGGCCAGCTTGGCCGAACCCTTGACGATGGGGGTGTCGTCGCCGGGGAAGTCGTACTTCGACAGCAGTTCGCGCACTTCCATTTCGACCAGCTCGAGCAGCTCGGCGTCGTCGACCATGTCGCACTTGTTCAGGAAGACGATGATGTACTTCACGCCCACCTGACGCGCCAGCAGGATGTGCTCGCGGGTCTGGGGCATCGGGCCGTCAGCGGCCGAGCACACCAGGATGGCGCCGTCCATCTGGGCGGCGCCGGTGATCATGTTCTTGACGTAGTCGGCGTGGCCGGGGCAGTCAACGTGCGCGTAGTGGCGGTTGGCGGTCTCGTACTCAACGTGCGCGGTGTTGATCGTGATGCCGCGAGCCTTCTCTTCGGGCGCTGCGTCGATCTGGTCGTAGGCCTTGGCCTCGCCACCGAACTTCTTCGACAGCACCGTCGCGATCGCGGCCGTCAGCGTGGTCTTGCCATGGTCGACGTGACCAATCGTGCCAACGTTGACGTGCGGCTTGGTGCGTTCAAACTTACCTTTTGCCATTTGATGCTCCTGGCGATCTGTCAGACAGGTGGAGAAAAGAGGGTGGTGCCCATGGCGGGAATCGGACCCGCGACCTCTCCCTTACCAAGGGAGTGCTCTACCACTGAGCCACATGGGCAGCGACACAGGATTGAAGACGACCACTGCATCTGCAATCCGGTGTCGCCTTGCTTTCACAAGCCCCGCTTGGAGCGGGAGACGGGAATCGAACCCGCGTCATTAGCTTGGAAGGCTAAGGTTCTACCATTGAACTACTCCCGCCCTGACATCGCTCGGGATCTTGCTTTGGTGGAGGAGGCTGGATTCGAACCAGCGTACGCGTTAGCGGGCAGATTTACAGTCTGCTGCCTTTAACCACTCGGCCACCCCTCCGTTAGGGCGAGCCCGCGACTATAGCACAGGCTTTTCGCCCGGCAAAGTCCAATCCACCGGACGACCGCGTGCGGCCAGCCAGGCACTGGCTTGCTCGAAATGTCCACAGCCCACAAAGGGAACGGGCGGACGGCGCGCCGCCAAGGGCGAGGGGTGGTTGGCCCGCAGCACCAGGTGCCGCCGCGCATCAACGAGTGGCTCTTTGGCCTGCGCGTGCGCCCCCCACAACATGAAGACCTTGGGCGCGGCATCGGCGCTCGCGCGCGCCACCAGCGCATCGGTCAAGGACTCCCAGCCCCATTTGGCATGGGCACCGGCCTGCCCCTCCTCCACCGTCAATACGGTGTTGAGCAGCAGCACGCCCGATCTGGCCCAAGGCAGCAAGCTGCCACTCGTCGGGCGAACGGGCTTGCCGACCGCCTCCTGCAGGATGTTGCGCAGGCTCGGCGGCAGCTTGACGCCCTCAGGCACGGAAAACGCCAAGCCCTCGGCCTGTCCCGCCCCGTGATACGGGTCTTGCCCCAGGATCACCACCCTCACCTCGTCCAGGGGCGTCAATCGCAAGGCGCGCCAAGGGTCCGGGGGAAACACACGGATGCCTGCCGACTCGCGGGCTGCGATGCGGTCGCGCAAGGGCCCAGCCGCGGCCCACCACGGCCCCACGACCTCGTCCCAGCCTGGCGCCAGGCCCGATGGAGGGATCACGACGTGAACAGCGCAGCGAGCGCTACGCCAGGGTCGGGCGCACGCATGAAGGCCTCGCCCACCAAGAACGCATGAACGCCTTCCGACCGCATCCTGCGCACGTCGTCCGCCGCCAAGATTCCCGATTCGGTCACCAACAAGCGATCGGCACCGACCCGGTCGCGCAAGGCCAAGGTGGTGTCCAGGCTGACCTCGAAGGTGCGCAGGTTCCGGTTGTTGATGCCTTGCAAAGGCGTGCGCAATCGCAGCGCGCGGTCCAACTCCGCGGCGTCGTGGCTTTCCACCAGCACGTCCATGCCCAGTGCGGACGCGCAGTCTTCGAGATCGCGCAGTTGCACGTCGTCCAAGCAGGCGACGATCAACAAAATGGCGTCGGCGCCCATGGCGCGCGCTTCGATCACCTGCAACTCGTCGATGACGAAGTCCTTGCGGACGACCGGCAACGCGCAGGCGGCCCGGGCCAATTCGAGGTTGCGCCGACTGCCCTGGAAGAACCGCTCGTCGGTGAGCACGCTCAAACAAGCAGCACCGTGCTGCGCGTAGCTGCGGGCGATGGCGGCGGGGTCGAAGGGGTCGCGCAACACGCCCTTGCTGGGGCTGGCCTTCTTGACCTCGGCGATGACGGCGCTGCGCCCGGCAGCGACCTTCTCTTGCAGTGCGCGCGCGAAACCGCGGGGGGCCGCGGCCTGTTCGGCCTCGCGACGCAGGGCCGCGACTTGCGGACGCAGAAGGGCCAACTCTTCGTGTTTGACCGCAACGATGCGGCGCAGAACGTCATCCATGGGTTGCCGCCACGAAGGCGTCCAGCTTGGCGCGGGCGGCGCCGTTGTCGATGACCTCGCGGGCGCGCTCGATGCCCTCGGCCACCCCTTGCACCACGTTGGCGGCGTACAGCGCCGCCCCGGCGTTGAGCAGCACGATGTCGCGCGCGGTGCCGGCGTCGCCAGCCAGCACCCCACGAACCATCGCCGCGCTCTCGGCGGCATCGGCCACGCGCAGGCGCCGCGTGGCGGCCATCGACAAGCCAAAGTCCTCTGGGTGCAACTCGTACTCGGTGACCTGGCCGTCCTTCAATTCGCCGACCAGGGTGCTGGCCCCCAGGCTGAGCTCATCCAAGCCGTCCTGCCCGTAAACCACAAGGGCGTGCTGCGCCCCCAAGCGTTGCAGCACCCGCACCTGGATGCCAACCAAGTCGGCGTGGAACACGCCCATCAGGATGTTGGGCGCACCGGCCGGGTTCGTGAGCGGCCCCAGGATGTTGAAGACGGTTCGCACGCCCAACTCTTTGCGCACCGGGGCGATGTTTTTCATCGCCGGGTGGTGGTTCGGGGCGAACATGAAGCCCAAGCCCACGCGCTGAAGGCAAGTCGCCACGGCCTCCGGCTGCAAATCAATCCGCGCGCCCAAGGCCTCCAAGACATCGGCGCTGCCGCACTTGCTGCTGACACTGCGATTGCCGTGTTTGGCCACTTGGGCGCCCGCCGCGGCGGCGACGAAGCTGGCGCAGGTGCTGATGTTGAAGCTGTGCGCCCCGTCGCCCCCGGTGCCCACCACGTCCACGAGGTGCGGCCCCGCGGGCACGTTCACCTTGCGGCTGAGTTCCCGCATGACCTGCGCCGCGGCGGCAATCTCGCCGACGGTTTCCTTTTTCACGCGCAGGCCGGTGATGAGGGCTGCCGCCATGACCGGCGACATCTCGCCCGTCATGATCCGGCGCATCAGGTGCAGCATTTCGTCGGGGAAGATTTCCCGGTGTTCGATGACGCGCTGCAGCGCTTCGGTGTCGGTGATGGGCATGGCTCAGGCCTTGAAATAGCTGCGGACGGCGTCGATGGCGCGGTCGATGCCAGTGGCATCCACGTCCAGATGGGTGACAAAACGCAGGCGGTACAGGCCCGTGGCCAGCACGCCATGTGCCTTCAGGTGTTCGATCAGGCCGGCGGCACGCTCGGGCGCGACGTCGGCGAACACGATGTTGGTTTGCGGCGGCTCCACCACCAGGCCGGGCAGCCCCTGCAGGCCATCGGCCAAACGGCGGGCCAGCGCGTGGTCCTCGGCCAGGCGGTGGACGTGGTGGTCCAGCGCGTGCTGCATGGCGGCGGCCAGCAGACCGGCCTGGCGCAGGCCGCCACCGGCCACCTTGCGCCAGCGCCGTGCGCGGGCAATCAGGTCGCGCGAGCCGCAAAGCACCGAGCCCATGGGGGCGCCCAGGCCCTTGGAGAAGCAGACCGACACGCTGTCGAAGGACGCGCAGATGGCGCGGGCGGCCTCGAAGGGGTCACCGCCTTGCGCGACCGCGGCGTTGAACAGGCGGGCGCCGTCGAGGTGGCAGGCCAAGCCGTGCTGTCGGGCCAGCGCCGTGGCTTCTTGCAGGTAGGCCAAGGGCATGACCTTGCCGCCCAGGGTGTTCTCCAGGGCCAGCAGGCGGGTGCGCGCGAAGTGCGGGTCGTCCGGCTTGATGGCCGCGGCGATGTCGGCCAAGGCCAGCGTGCCGTCGGGCTGGTGGGCCAAGGGCTGGGGCTGGATGGAGCCCAGCACCGCGGCGCCACCACCTTCCCAGCGGTAGCAGTGGGCCATCTGGCCCACCAGGTACTCGTCGCCGCGCTGGCAGTGGCCCATCAGGGCGACGAGGTTGCTCTGCGTGCCGGTGGGCATGAGCAGCGCGTCCTCGAAGCCCAGGCGCTCGGCCACCTGGGCCTGCAAGGCGTTCACCGTCGGGTCGTCGCCGAACACGTCGTCGCCCAGGGGCGCGGCCATCATGGCGGCGCGCATGGCGGCCGTGGGGCGCGTGACCGTGTCGGAGCGGAGATCGACCGCCATTTCAGTTCCTCAGGTCGAGGAAGTTCTTGAGCATGGCGTGGCCGTGCTCGCTCAAGATCGACTCGGGGTGGAACTGCACGCCCTCCAGCGGGGCGGCCGTGCCGGCCAGCTCCCGGTGGCGCACGCCCATGATCTCGCCATCGTCCGTGCGGGCGGTGACGAGCAATTCGGGCGGGCAGGTCTCGCGCTCGATGGCCAGCGAGTGGTAACGGATGACGCTGAAGCGCTCGGGCAGGCCGTGGAACACGCCACGCTGGTCGGTGTGGATGGTGCTGGCCTTGCCGTGCATCTGCACCTGGGCGCGCACGATCTTGCCGCCCAAGGCCTGGCCGATGCTTTGGTGGCCCAGGCACACGCCCAAGATGGGCAACTGGCCCTTGTAGGCCTGGATGGCCGGGACGCAGACGCCCGCTTCGTTGGGGGTGCAGGGGCCGGGCGACAGGATGAGGTGCGAGGGCTTCAGCGCCCCGATGCCGGCCACGTCGATCTCGTCGTTGCGCACGACCTTCACCTCGGCGCCCAACTCGCCCAGGTACTGGACGAGGTTGAAGGTGAAGCTGTCGTAGTTGTCGATCATGAGAATCACGATGCCAGCCCTCCTTCGACCAATTCGGCAGCGGCCAGCACGGCGCGCGCCTTGGCCTCGGTTTCTTTCCACTCGAGTTCGGGCACGGAGTCGGCCACCACGCCGGCCGCGGCCTGCACGTGCAGCACGCCGTCCTTGACGATGCCCGTGCGGATGGCAATGGCCAGGTCCATGTCCCCGGCAAAGCTCACGTAGCCGCAAGCCCCGCCGTAAATGCCGCGCTCCACCGGCTCCAGCTCGTCGATGAGCTCCATGGCGCGCACCTTGGGCGCGCCCGTCAAGGTGCCCGCCGGGAAGGTGGCCTTGAGCACGTCCAGCTGGCCGACCTCGGGACGCAGGATGCCCTCGACGTTGCTGACGATGTGCATGACGTGCGAGTAGCGCTCGACGGCAAAGGCCTCGGTGACCTTGACGCTGCCCGTGCGGGCCACGCGGCCGATGTCGTTGCGGGCCAGGTCGATGAGCATCAGGTGCTCGGCGCGCTCCTTGGCGTCGGCCCGCAGTTCGGCTTCCAGTGCCGCGTCGGCCTCGGGCGTGGCGCCGCGCGGGCGCGTGCCGGCCAGGGGGCGGATGGTGATCTTGCGCTGGTTGTCGGGCAGGCGCTCTTCGCGGACCAGGATCTCCGGCGAGGCGCCGACGATCTGGAACTCCCCCATGTCGTAGAAGTACATGTAGGGGCTGGGGTTGAGGGTGCGCAGCGCCCGATAGAGGTTGATGGGCGGGGCGTCGAAGCGCTTGCTCAGTCGCTGGCCGATGACGACCTGCATGCAGTCGCCCGCGGCGATGTAGTCCTTGGCCTTCTCCACGGCCGCGATCAGATCGGCCTTGGCGAAATGGCGCTCCACGGGGTGCGCCGCCATGGGCACCAGGGGCGGCGCGCTGGCCGGGCGCTGTGCCCGGTCGGCCAGCGCGGCCAATCGGGCCTGGGCGGCCTCGTAGGCGCCGGGTTGCGACGGATCGGCCCAGACGATGAAGTGCAGGCGGCTGGCCAGGCTGTCGACGACCACGACTTCTTCGCTCAGCAGCAGCTGGATGTCGGGCGTGCCCAGGCCCCCTGCGGGGCGGGTGGCTTGCAGTTTGGGCTCGATGGCGCGCACGGCTTCGTAGCCGAAATAGCCGGCCAAGCCACCGCAAAAGCGCGGCAGGCCTTGCGGCACCGCGGGCTTCAGGCGCTCCTGGTAGGCGGTGATGGCGTCCAGGGGGTTGCCCTCCCAGCGCTCGACCACGGCGCCGTCGGTCACCAGCTCGGTGACCCTGCCCGTGGCGCGCAGCAGCGTGCGGGCGGGCAGGCCGATGAAGGAGTAGCGGCCGAAGCGCTCGCCGCCGACCACCGACTCGAGCAAAAAGCTGTGGCGCTGGCCGCCGCAGAGCTTGAAGTACAGGGACAGCGGCGTGTCCAGGTCGGCCAGGGCCTGGCGGACCAAGGGAATGCGGTTGTGCCCGGCGGCGGCCAGGCGTTGGAAGTCGTCGTTCGAGATCACGTCAGGGCTTTCAGGATGAAAGTCCGGCCGCCGGACTTGCGCGTCGCAGGCGGCATCGGCACATGCCAAAGGGGAAGCGGGTGAGGGGCGCGCTCAGGCCCGCCAGGGCCAGGCTCCCCGGTCTCCCGACCCGTGCATGTGCGTGCGTGGAATGAACATGCGAGCCAGTTTAGCGGGGCGAATGGGGGCGGATTCACCCGAACTCGCCGAGGCGATTCCTGCGCGCCACAATGGGCCGCGCTGCACCTTGCACCCCCTGGCAAGCCAGCCATCACCAACCGGAGACCCTCGCCATGATCTTGCGCCGTGCCGCACTGACCGTATTGCTGTCCCTCGCCCTGCCGTTCGCCACCCAGGCCCAAACCGTGGACGCCGGCGGCGCCAAGTTCGAAACCTCGGCCGAAGTGGCCGGCCAGAAGCTGGTGCTCAATGGCGCGGGCGTGCGCTACCGCGCGGTGTTCAAGGTGTACGCCGCCGGCCTCTACATCAAGGCCAAGGCCGACACGCCGGACGCCATCATCAAGATGGACGGCGCCAAGCGGGTGCAGATCAAGATGCTCCGCGACGTCGACGGCAAGGACCTGGGCAAAGCCTTCACCGAGGCCATGCAAAAGAACATGACGCCCGAAGACCGTTCCAAGACGATCAACGGCATCTTCAAGTTCGGCCAAATCTTTGCCGACATCAAGCGCGCACCCTCGGGCAGCAACATCCAAGTCGACTGGATCCCGGGCACCGGCTCGCAAGTGTTCTTCGACGGCAAGGCCGCCGGCGAACCGATCAAAGAGCCCGAGTTCTACGCCGCCCTGCTGCGCATTTGGGTGGGCGAGCACCCGGCCGACGACAACCTGAAGGACGCCTGGCTGGGCAAGGGCAAATCGCGCTGAGTGGAGCGCCCAGGACTGAGCGACCCGCGAGGTGCTCGCTCAGTCCGCTGGCCCGCGCCACAGCGCGGGCAATTCGTCCAAACGATCCAAATGGGCCAAGGCGGGCACCTCGTGCACCGCCTCCCCATGGTTGTAGCCGTAGCGCATGAGCACCACGGCGCCACAAGCGGCCGCTTCGGCCGATTCGGCGTCATTGCGGGAGTCGCCCACCATCCAGGTCTGCGCAGGCGCGATGCCCAGGGCCTCGCACGCGCGCAGCAAAGCGTCGGGGTGCGGCTTGGGGCGCAGGCCCGCTTGTTGACCCACCACGACCGCGAAGGCGTCGCGCAGGCCCAGCTGGCGCAGCAGCGCCTCGGCGTTGGCTTGCGGCTTGTTGGTGACACAGGCCAGGGGCATGCCCAAACGCGGGATCGCCTCGCGCACGCCCTCGAACACCTGCGCATGGCGGCCGTTGACCGCGGCGTAATGCGCCGAGTAGGCCGCCCAAGCAGCGTCGAACCGATCCGCCGGCGCGCCAAGCTGGGTCAGCCAGGCTTGCACCAAGCGCTGGCCGCCACGGCCGATGGCCTGGCGCACCCAGGCGGGGTCGGTGGCCCCCAGGCCGAGTTCCCGGCCGGTGGCTTGCAAGGCCGCCACGAAGTCCCCCAGGGTGTCGACCAGGGTGCCGTCGAGGTCGATCAGCAACGCCTTGGGCCGAGTGGGCGGAATGGGCGGAATGGGCCGAAGGGGCGGCACGGGCTGCACGGGCCGGTCAGGCACGGCCCAAGGCGACGACGGCGCGTTCGATGAGGTCCAAGGCCTGCTCGAAGCCGGCCGCGCTGGAGTAATAAGGGTCGGGCACGTCCTGCCCCTGGTGACCGGGCACGTGGTCGAGGAACAGGCGCAGGCGCTGCGGCGGGGCATCGGGCCACAGGGCCTGAAGGGCCTTGAGCACCTCTTGGTCGGCCGCCAGGATCAGCTCCCAGTCGGCCAGGTCGTCGCGCGACACGCGGCGCGACTTCCACTTGGCCGGCACGCTGTACTTGCGGCGTTCCAGCGCGGCGCGGGCCCGCGCGTCCATGGCCTCAGGACGGGACGAGGCCCAGACCCCGGCCGAGCCCACGCGGTTCACGCCCATGGCCGGCGCGCAAGCGCGCAAGACCACCTCGGCCATGGGCGAGCGGCACAGGTTGGCGCGGCAGACGACGAGGATGGAATCGTGCATCCAGCGGCCGTCAAGCAGCAAGCTGCGCGCGCATGGCGTCGATCACCCGGCGGTAGTCGGGCTGGCCAAAGATGGCCGAGCCGGCCACGAAGGTGTCGGCGCCGGCGTCGGCGATGCGGCGGATGTTGTCCACCTTCACGCCCCCGTCGATCTCCAGGCGGATGTCGCGGCCGGTGCGCTCGATCAAGCGGCGCGCTTGCTCCAGCTTGCGCAGCGCGCTGTCGATGAAGCTCTGGCCGCCAAAGCCGGGGTTCACGCTCATGATCAGGATCAGGTCGACCTTGTCGATCACCCAGTCCAGCACGTCCAACGGCGTGCCGGGGTTGAACACCAAGCCCGCTTGCTTGCCCTCGGCCTGGATGAGCTGCAGCGTGCGATCGACGTGCTTGCTGGCCTCGGGGTGGAAGCTCACCACGTCGGCACCGGCCTTGCAAAAGGCCTGGGCCAGGGCATCGACCGGCTCGACCATCAGGTGCACGTCGATCACGGCCGGCGTGCCATCGGGCTTGACGGCGTGCGGGCGCAGGGCCTGGCACACCATGGGGCCGAAGGTCAGGTTGGGGACGTAATGGTTGTCCATCACGTCGAAGTGGATCCAGTCGGCACCGGCGGCGAGCACGTCGCGGCACTCTTGGCCCAGGCGGGCGAAATCGGCCGACAACAGGCTCGGGGCAATGAGGGCAGTCATGGCCCGATTTTAGGAAGGCACGCGGAAGGAGGCCCTGGCCGCCAAGGCCCGCGAGCGGCCGGCGCAGGCGCTGGGGTGGTCGTTGACGACGCCCATGGACTGCAGGAAGGCGTACACGGTCGTTGGGCCCACGAAGCGCCAGCCGCGCGCTTTGAGCGCCTTGGACAGGGCCTGCGAGGCCGGCGACTCGCTGCGCATCACGGGCTCTGCGGCGGGCTTGGTCTCTTCGTGCGACCAGACCAAGGGGCCCAAGCGCTCGCCGCGGGCGTGCATGGCCAGCAGGGCCCGGGCGTTGCCGATGGCCGCCTCGATCTTGCCGCGGTGGCGCACGATGCCGGCGTCGGCCAGCAGGCGCTGCACGTCGGCCTCGGTGAATGCCGCCACGCGCACGGGATCGAACCCGGCAAAGCCCGCGCGAAAGGCCTCGCGCTTGGCCAAGATGGTCCGCCAGGACAGCCCCGCCTGAAAGCCCTCCAGGCAGAGTTTTTCGAACAGGCGCGTCTCGTCACCCACCGGGAAGCCCCATTCTTCGTCGTGGTACCGGCGGTAGGCCGGAAAATCAGGCGCCTCGCACCACGCGCAGCGGCGCACACTGTCGTCGCCTTCCACCGTCTTCAACATCACCGCCTCCATGCCCCAAGCCGAGTTCACCTGCCGCGTCGAGGTCAAGCCCTTGCCCGAGCAAACCGCCCCGGACGAGGGCCGCTGGGCTTACAGCTACAGCGTGACCATCGAAAACACGGGCAGTGTGCCCGCGCAATTGGTCGCGCGGCGCTGGACCATCGTCGACACCGCAGGCGCCGAGCAAGAGGTGCGGGGCCTGGGGGTCGTCGGCCACCAGCCCTACTTGCAGCCGGGGCAATCGTTCCAATACAGCAGTTGGGCCAGCATCGCCACGCCCCAGGGCACGATGAAGGGGCAGTACCTCTGCGTCAGTGAATCGGCCGAGGTGTTTTGGGCCGAGGTGCCCGAGTTCTTGCTGAGCGACAGCGGTCAGCTTCACTGAGCCGGCGGGTCCCCGTCGTCGCGGCGTTCGCCGCCTTTGCGGCCAGAGAACATCGTCCACCAGATGATGAACACGAAGATGAGCAGCGCCCCCAGCGCCTCGAGCAGCAACAACCACATGCCGCCATTGCAGCACGGCAAGCCGAAGGGGCGCCGTGGCAAGGGTTTGGCGCTGGCGACGTTCGCGGCCCTGCTGGGCGCCTGCAGCACGCCGCCGCCCAACCCGCCGACGCCCCCGGCTCCGCGCCCCGCGACGCTCACGCCCCTCCCGCCCGCCGCACCGCCCGAGGCCGTGGCCCCCACCGGCCCCGCGCACCAGCGCGGGCCGGCTCGCTGGGTGCCCCTGCCCTGGACCGCCCTGCCCGGCTGGGGCCAAGACGAAGTCCACACCCTCTGGCCCGTGCTGCGCCAAAACTGCAGCCGTCCCGCCGAAGCCTGGAAGGCCTGGTGCCAGCAACTGCAGGCCCAACCCGAACCCTCCGACCCGCTGCAAGCCCACGGCTGGCTCATGCAAACGCTGCAACCCTTCCGGGTGGAGGCGTTGGACGGCCGCGATGAGGGCCTGGCCACGGGCTACTTCGAGCCCGAGTTGCGCGCGCGCCGTCAGCCCGACGAACGCTTCAAGGTGCCGCTGTGGGCGCCGCCTCGCGACCCCGCCTTGGCCAGCGCCCCGCGCGCCACGCTGCAATCGCCGGCCACGCAAGCACGCCTCCAGGCCGTGGTCTACCTGGAAGACCCGGTGGACGCGGTGCTGTTGCAGATCCAAGGCTCGGGTCGCGTGCGCATCACCGAACCCGATGGCCGCGAACAGCAGCGCCGCGTGGCCTACGCCGGCCACAACCAGCACCCCTTCCAAAGCCTGGGCCGCTGGCTGATCGACCAAGGCCAGCTCCGCGAAGGCAGCGCCAACTGGCCGGCCATCAAGGCCTGGACGATCCAGAACCCCGAACGGCAAGAGGAGCTCTTGGCCGCCAACCCGCGCGTCGTCTTTTTCCGCGAAGAAGCCCTGCTCGACCCCAAGGTCGGCCCCCGCGGCGCCCAGGGCCTGCCGCTCACCCCGGGGCGCAGCGTGGCCGTGGACCCGCGCGCCGTGCCCTACGGCACCCCGCTGTGGCTGGACAGCACCGAGCCCCTCAGCACCACGCCCCTGCGCCGCTTGGTGTTGGCGCAAGACACCGGCAGCGCCATCGTCGGGGCCGTGCGGGCCGACCTGTTTTTCGGCTGGGGCGAACCCGCCCTGGCCCAGGCCGGTCGCATGAAGCAGCCGATGCGCTGGTGGGCGCTGTGGCCGCGCGGGGCGGCCCTGCCCTCCTGACTCACAGCGGCGCCAGGCCCTCCCCCCGCAAGCCCACCAGCAGCGCCCGCCCGTCGGGCGTGACACGGAACTCGCCGAAGCGGGCGCGCTGCCAGCGCTCGGCCTCGCCCTCGCGGAAGAACCAGGCGTCGCTCACCAAGATCCAGCGTCCGTCTTTGGGGCTGAGTTCCACCCGGCGCTCGTCGGCCGCCAGCGGGCGGCCGTCGTCGGGTCGCACGAAAGTGGCCACGCCCTGGGCGTCGCGACGCAGCACCACCCGCGGGCGGGCGGCGCCCCACGCGGCCTGGGGCGGACGGGCGTCCGTCGGCACGTTGAAGTTCAGCCGCATGTAGTCGCCCTGCATCAGGGAACGCGGGTCGACCGGCGCCAGGGCCACGAACAGCGGCTCGCCTTGGGCGATCAAGCGCTCCTTCTGAACGATGCCGCCGTTGGCCACGGCCAGGGTGAGGCCCAGCGCCGCCAGGGCCGCCCAAGGCCGGCCCCCCCGGGCCGCCGCCGCTGCCGGTGCGGCCCGCCGTCCCAAGGCCAGCAGGCCGATCGCCAGGCCCAAGCCCACCAGCCCCAGCGCCTTGTGGGCCAGCGGCCAGGCGAGTTGGTAATAAAAAGCGCCGAGCACCCACAGCGCCGCCAGGCCTGCCACCGTGGCCAGGCGCCACCGCTGCTGGCGGGCGCACACGGCCGCCGCCAGGGCGATGGGCCCCAAGGCGGGCAGCACCAGGGCCATGGACGCCAGGAGCGCGGCCAAGGCGCCCCAGCGCAGGGTGCGCACGGCCGGCCAGGCCCTCGCCAGCCAGGCAGCCCCCAGTCCGGCCGTGGCCGCACTGCCGATCGCCAGCACCGGCGCCCCCCAGCCCGAGCCGCCCGCCTGCAACCCGGTCAAGCCCACGAGCAAAAACGGGCTGCCGCTGTGCAGGGCCAAGATCCCCAGGACGGCCAGCAACCAACCGGCGCCCGTTGCCTCCCAGGCCGCCGCCCAGCGCGGGGCCCAGGGCGCGCGACCCAGGCCCACCCACACCGCGAGCAAGCCCGTGGCCACCGCCCACTGCGGCACGGCCAGCGCCCGCCAAGCGCCCGACCAGGGCGCGGTGCTGGCCCACAGACAAGCGACCGCCCCCGCGCCCAGCAAGGCGCGCAGCCAAGGTCTCGGCAGCGCCCAGGCCACCCCCAGGGCCAGGGCGCTCAAGGCCAGCCAGGCGGGCGCATCGGGCAGGCTCTCGTGCAGGCGCCAGCCCACGCACAGCAGGCCGACCAACAAGATCGGCACGGCCAATTGCTCCACGAACAGGGGCACAGCGCGGTCGCGAAGCAGCAACACCGCCGCCACGATCAAGGCCGCGCCCACCAGCAGCAGGCCCGCCCCGTCGCGCACCAACGGACCCAGCAAGCCGCCAATGACGGCCACGAGCGGCACGGCAGCAAACCAAGCGCCCACCGCGGTGAGCAGCTGCACCGGCCAGGGCCGCTGCTCGGTGGCCGGCCAGCGGGCCCCGGGCGGCAGCAGGCCCTGGGCTTGCGCGCGATGCAGCAAGTCGGCGGCGCTCATGCAGCACCCCCATCGCGGTGGCGGCGCATCAAGAGGCTCACCGTGCCCGCCAGCAGACCCGCGGCCACCAGCCCGAACAAGAAGGCCTGGCCCAGCCAGTCGCGTCCGTTGCCGTCGAACAGCCAGCGGCCAAAGCCCGCCAGGGCCCACACGTTCAGCGCCATGGCGGTGGACGAGAGCATCACCAAATCGCCTTGGCGCCACAGGGCCGCCGCCGCGGCCAGCAGCAGCAGGCCCAGCCAGAAGAACTGCGCCGCCCAGTCGGTGCTGAACACAGCCATCAGGGCCCAACCGGTGATCACCCCCACGCCCCACACGCCCTGCGCGCGCCAGGCCCACAGGCCGGCACCGTGCCAGCGCTGGGCCCAGGGGGACAAGGCGGTGGCCAGGCCCACCAAGGCCAAGGCGCCCCACAGTTGCGGCGTCGCGGAGTCGGCGTCCGATGCCCAGCGGTGACCGCTGTGCGCCTGCACCCACAGCACCACGGCCAGCGTGGCCACCAGGGTCCATGGCGCCCAAACGGCGTCGTGCCGCACGGCCAGCCCCAGGGGCACGGCCAGGGCGGCCCACAGCGTGAACAGTTGCCAGGGGTCGGCCCCCGTTTGGTAGGTTTGGCCGAAGTAGGCGAACAGGGCGCCCTGCCCCAGCAAAGCCAGCAGGCCCAGGGCGGGCCGCAGCCGGGGCAAGGCCCAGGTGCCCAGCAGGCTGGTGGCCACCAGGGCTTGGAGCAGCCCGAACTTCGTCACGCGCCCCCAATCGGCCCAATTGGCGGCGATCCACATCACCACGCCCAGGCCCACCAGCAAGGCCCCCACCGCCAGCACCGCCGGCAGCAGGCGCTCCGGCAAGCGGGGCGGCGGGGTGTCGTCCACCAAAGCCAGCAGCGCGCGGGTGCGCCGGGGGTCGAGGCCGTGTTCCACGGCGAGGGCATGAAGCCCAGGGCGCCAGTCGGTCATGGGGATGGGGGTAAGGTGCGGGGCCCCGATCCTAGGCAGCCGGCCCGCCATCGCGCCAGCCGCCAGCCCAAAGTCGCGCCAGACGGCACCTGGCGGCGCAAGGCACCGCACCCCCACGGAGATTTCGATGCGTTTCTTGGCTTGTTCTCTGCTTGCATGGGCCGCCCAGGCCGCGGCCCAAAGCCCCACGCCCGCGCCCGTGCCGCCCCCGCCGGCCGACCCCGTGCTGACCCCGCTGCTGCAGGCCGTCGACCCCGCGCTGCTGCGCCGCCACATCGACACCCTGGCCGCCTTCGGCACGCGGCACACGGCCTCGGAGACCGCGAGCGAGACGCGCGGCATCGGCGCGGCGCGGCGTTGGATCGAGCGCGAATGGCGCACCTGCGCGAAGGGCACGCCACTGCAAATCAGCACCCGCAGCCACACCGAGCCCGTGGGCCGTCGCATCGCCGCGCCCACCGAAATCGTCAACGTGTTGGCCACCCTGCCCGGCCGCGACCCCAAGCGCTTCATCGTCGTCAGCGGCCACTACGACAGCCGCAACGCCGACGTGATGGACGCCCAAGGCGACGCCCCCGGCGCCAACGACGACGCCTCAGGCACCGCCGCTGTGATGGCCATGGCCTGCACGATGGCGCGCTCGTCCCGCCCCCCCGAGGCCACGCTGGTGTTCGCCGCCGTCGCAGGCGAAGAACAAGGCCTGTTGGGCGCCGCCCAGTTGGCCAAGGAGCTGGACATCGACGGCCAAAGCGTCGAGGCCATGGTCACCAACGACATCGTGGGCAGCCCACGCGGCGCCAAGGGCGAGCACGCGCCGATGCGCATCCGCCTGTTCGCCGACGGCCTGGACCCGCTGCTGCGCCTGATGCTGCGCGGCGCGCAGGCGGAGGCTTCGCCGCGCTTGAAGGCCCAACAGGCCCTGGCCGCGGCCGGCGGTGCCGACGACCTGCCCGCCGCGCAGTTGGGCCGCCACATGGCCCGCGCCGCCGAGGCCTACGTGCCCGGCACCCAGATCGACCTGATCCAGCGCCGCGACCGCACCCTGCGCGGCGGCGACCACCTGCCCTTCCTCGAACGCGGCCTGGCCGCCGTGCGCTTCACCGAACCCTTCGAGAACTACGCCAACCAGCACCAGAACGTGCGCCTGGAGAACGGCCAACTCGCCGGCGACCTGCCCGCGTTCGTGGACGTGGACTACCTCGCCCGCGTGACCCGCGCCAACCTCGCCGGCCTGGCCACCCTGGCCTGGGCCCCACCGCCGCCCGCGCAGGTGCAGGTCGACGCCAGCGAACTCAGCAACGACACCCGCCTGACCTGGGCGCCCAGCCCCGGCGCCAGCGGCTACCGCGTGCTGTGGCGCCGCAGCGAATCGGCCCGCTGGGAGTGGGCCCGCGACCTACCCGCCAGCGCCCGCGAGGCGGTGATCGCCGGCGTGTCGCGCGACGACGTGGTGTTTGGCGTGCAGGCGCTGGGGGCCGGTGGGCACAGCAGCCTGGCGGTGTACGCGCCGCCGGTGGCGCCGGCGCGCTGAAGGGGCGAGGACACGGGCCGACTCGTGCGGCCCTGCCGGAACGCCCAAGCGAGCGCCGGCGTCTTCGCGTGGGCTGTCAATGCACGCTGCCCTTGGATGCCTGTTGGCGACGGGCATCATTCGCGCACCTCGCGCTGCGGCGGCTTTCCAGCACTTGTCACAACGTGCCGCTTCTGCCCATCATTCGAAGCCGTATGGTCACCCAGTTCAACGTGAGCTTTTCTCCAATGAAACAAAAGCTTGGACGCCTTTTTGGCTGCCGATCCAGGGCGCAGCGCGCCTGCCAAAGCGGCGGTGTGTGTCGCCCGAGAACACGTTAAGCCGCGCATGGAACAGCTATGCATTCGGGATTGCGCCTTACTTATCGGCTACAGCCCGGAAGGCGCATGTGTGTATTCGAATCAAATGCCGCTCGGCGACTATTGGGACGGCGAACATGTTTGGGACTCCGCGGATGGAATTTCGAAGCTTCGGCTCCAACGTGTTCGCGGGTATCTATTTGATTCCGATGGGGCTCTCATGCAAGAGTTCGAGAGCTTTTTCAATCTCGCAACCGGAATATTCGAGTCAGGCTGGTCAAGGCATTCGGATGGCACATATCAAGAGCATGCGGCTTAACCCCTTGCTGCAGCGGACGGCCAAGTCGCCCGCTGAGCGCGAACGTTAGGGCGCTCGCATGCCGACGACGAAGCGAATCACTGTCTATGTAGATCATGTCGACTCTTCTGCGGACTTCGATTGGATGCGCGAGTGGCTTGCCAAGTGGGGTGAGGCTGCACGAGTCGAGAGTTACTCAACCGGAGGATGGGAGCACATTTGGGATATCGAGGCGACTGTTGAAGCGGCCGAGGAAATCCCAGAGGACTGGCTCTGCGCTAGCGACTGGGCAACGCATGAAACATTTGGCAAGCCCTAACCAATCATTGCAGCCGACCTGCTTCAGCTATGCAGGCTGGTCGGCTGAATTCAAACGGTAGGCGCATCACGAGCCATGCCCGCCGAATTCAAGCGCGAGAAGAACTGGAAGCACCTCTACATGAGGTCCGTCAAGCTCGCGCGTGCCAAGCAACTCGGGCTGGAGTACCCCAGGGTCACCGAAGCGCAGTTGACGCAGGAGCCTGAAGAATTGCCAAGCCCAGCCCCAACGAATGTCTTGTTCGTGTGCAGTCGCAATCAATGGCGAAGCCCCACGGCAGAGCAGGTTTGGCGGAAGCACCCAGCCCTGTGCGTTCGCTCAGCGGGCACCAGCCCGAACGCCAAGCACCCCGTCTCCGTCGCTGACTTGGCCTGGGCCCAAGTCATCTTCGTCATGGAAGAGAAGCACAAGTCTCGGTTGCTGGCGGCCTACAGGCGGCTGCTGGACAACAAGCCGATCCACGTCCTCGACATCCCGGACGAGTACCGGTTCATGGACCCCGAGTTGGTGGAACTGGTTCGCGAGTCGGTCGGCGCCATTCTTGGCCTAGAGTAGCGGTCACGAGGCGGTTTCGTCCCGCCCAGCGGGGCCAAGCTCCGCCGCAGATCGACCGGTCGCCAGGGAGCGGGCGCCCAGGCGACGCTGACTCAGGGCCCAGACCGCGTCGCTGGCCCTGACGCCGGATCCCGCAGCAACGCACCGAGCAGCAAGCGCGCCCCCGCCACGTTCGTGGCGCAGGGCACGTTGTGCACGTCGCAAGCGCGCACCAAGGCGTTGATGTCGGGCTCGTGCGGCTGGGGCGTCATCGGGTCGCGCAGGAACACCACGGCGTCGACGCCGCCTTCGGCCAGGCGCGCGCCGATTTGCAGGTCGCCCCCCAGCGGCCCGCTCAGGTAGCGGTGCAAGGTCAATCCCACCTCGGCCTGCAAGCGGCCGCCGGTGGTGCCGGTGGCCATCAGCACGCAGGGGCGCAGGCGGTCGGCAAACTCCTTGGCCAAGGCCACCATGGCGTCTTTGCAGCGGTCGTGGGCGATGAGGGCGATGCGCAGGGAGTCGGTCATTCGAGGACGGGGCTGACGCGCACCTGCAACTCGCGGGTGCGCTGGGGGCGGGCAGCGCTGCTGCGCAACTCGCCGCGGTTGGCGGGCAGCGCGGCAGCGCCTTCGTTGTGGAGGGCCACGGTCGTCCAACGACCCAGCGGCACACGCAGGGTGGTGGCCAGGCGTTCGCCGGGGTCGCCGTCGCCCTCGGTGGACCAGCGGAGTTGCAGCAGCACGGGGCCGCTTGGCTTGGGCCAGCGGGTTTGGACGTCGAGGCGCCAGCGGCGCTCTTGACCCTGGCGCAAGGGCGCGGGCACTTGAACGGGCACGCCGGCCACTTGGGG
Source organism: Inhella crocodyli (assembly GCF_004004565.1). GTDB lineage: Bacteria > Pseudomonadota > Gammaproteobacteria > Burkholderiales > Burkholderiaceae_C > Inhella > Inhella crocodyli. The sequence goes on along the minus strand of NZ_SACM01000002.1, from coordinate 178,479 downwards.
CCAGGCCCAGGTCACGGGCAACTCGGCGGTCTCGCGGCCCAAGGACCAGCTCAGCGCCTCCCCGGCCAGCACGCGCATCGCGGGGCCCAGGGGCTCGACGCCGTCGCCTGCGGCCTGCGTGCCCAAGGTGGTGCCGCCGCGGGGTTGGCCCGCGCTGCTCAGGCCAGCAGCCGCAGGGGTGCTGAGCACCACCCAGCGCAACTCGACGAGCAGCATCACCGGCTCGGCGGCGTGAACGGGCAGGCCCTGCGCCAAGCAGGCCACGCAGGCGGCGTGGAGGGCAAGGCGCCGCCTCACAAGGTCACCACCCGGTTGCGTCCCTCGGCCTTGGCCTGGTAGAGCGCGCGGTCGGCGCGCTCGAGCAGGTGGGCCAAGGCGTCACCGGGTCGCCACGCCGTGAGGCCGGCCGAAAACGCATAGGGCAGCGTGTCGCCACCGTCCAGGGCCAAGGGCTGCGCCGCCACGGCGGTGCGCAGGCGCTCCAACGCCAGCTCGGCGGCCATCAAATCGCTGGCCTGCAGGATGAGCAGGAACTCTTCGCCGCCCCAACGGGCCAGGGTGTCGGTGTTGCGCAGCGTGGCCAGGCCCACCTTGGCGAACGCACAAAGCACGGCGTCGCCCACGGCGTGGCCGTGGCGGTCGTTGACCCGCTTGAAGTGGTCCAGATCCACGATGGCCACGCACAGCGGCGGGTGGGGCTGCCGGCGCTGGCGCTGCACGGCCTGGAGCAGCACCTCGTCGGCAAAGCGTCGGTTGAACAGCCCGGTCAGGGCGTCGCGGTGCGCCAGGGCCTCGATGCGGGCCAAGGCCTCGTTGAGCTGCTCGCGCTGCGCCGTCAGCCGCGCGCGGATGCGCGACAGGCGGCCGGCCAGCAGGCCCACGGCCATGAACATCACGAATGCAGCGAACAGGTGCGCCAGGTCCAGGGTGGGGTCCACCGGGGGCGGGGCCAAAGCCAGGTGCAAGCCCACGGCCGCGGCCAGCACCAACCAGCCCAAGAGGGCCACGCCCAGCACCGTGCGCACCCGCAGCTTGAACATGCCGAAGCACACCACCACCAGCATGGCACCGGGCAGCAGGCCCCGAACGGGCCCCAAGAACAGGTACGACACGCCGGCGAAGACCAGGGAGGCCACGACCTGGTGCTGGGTCATGGAGGGATCGCGCAGGCGCTCCGACCAGCCGGAGCGAAGGGCGACGTAAAACGCCACGTAGGTGGCCACGGTGACCGCGGCCCAGCTCCACAGCGGCACGGCGGGGACCTCGGTCCAGGTGCCGATGCTGATGACGAACACGACGTGAGCGCCCATCAGCACCGAGGCCAACAAGAACTGGCCCACCCGCAAGCGCTGGGCGGCGGCAGCGCTTCGCCCAGCCGCAGGGGCGGGAGCGACGGTGGACGTTGACGCGTCGGGCATGCGGCAGGCGAATGGGCAAGCGGTGCTGCGCGCAGCCTACCTTCGAAACGCGGCGAAACGCCTCCGGCTCATGCCAACACGGTGCGGTCGCGGCCAGCGGCCTTGGCTTCGTACAGCGCGCGGTCGGCGCGGTCCAACCAGCGCGCGGCGGTGTCACCGGCCTGCCAGGGGGTGAGTCCGGCAGAAAAGGTGAAGCGCAAGATTTCGTCGCCCGCGGACACGGCGAGTTCGGCCACGGTGGCTCGCAAACGGGCCAAGGCGGACTCGGCGGCCAGGGGGTCGCTGCCTTCCAGCAAAAGCAAGAACTCTTCGCCGCCCCAGCGGGCCACGAGGTCGGTGTCGCGCAGGGCCGATTCGGCCGCCCGCGCGAAGGCCACCAGCACGGCATCGCCCACGGCGTGGCCGTGGCGGTCGTTCACCCGCTTGAAGTGGTCCAGGTCGACCAAGGCCAGCGCTGCCGGCCGCCCCCCGCGGCGCTGGCGGCGCAGGGTCTGGTCCAAGACCGCCTCGGCGTGACGGCGATTGGCCAAGCCCGTCAGGGCGTCCCGCGTGGCCAGGTGCTCGATGCGCACCAAGGCCTCGCTCAACTCGCTGCGCTGCTGCTCCAACCGGTGGCGCAACACCGAAATGCGCGCGGCGAACCAAGCAATGGACGGCATGGCGATGCACAGCGCCATGAACTGCCCGAGGGCCAAATCCCCAGGCACTTGGCGCGGCCAGCCCAGCACAGCCACGGCCATGCCCGTTCCCAGCACGCCCAAGGCCCACAGCGCCAAACCAGTGAACTGCCGGCCGCGCAGCGCGAACACGCCGAAGGTCAGCAAGGCCACGGCCAGGGGCAGCACCAACGAGCCATAAACCCCCATCAGGGGATAGGCAATGGCCATGGACAAGGTGCCGTACTGAATGTGGGCTTGGCTGAGGCTGGGATCCTCCAAGCGCTCGGACCAGCCCGAACGGATCAACAGGTGCAACAGCACCAAGCCGCCGAACGCCGCGCCAGCGGCCGCCAACAGCCAGGGCCACGGCGTGCCGGCTTGGCGGCCGACCCACAAGAAAACGAGCTGGCAGACGGCCGACGCCGCCACCACCACCGCCGATTGGGCGATGGCAGCACGGCGGTCGTCCGGCGTCGAAGCGGCAGCGTCGGTCATGGGCGCCTTGAGGGTACATGCGCCGCCCAAGGGATGGGAATCCGTCAAGCCAAAGACCGGCCCGCCGGTGCCAAATGTTGCAGGGGCAAGGCCCCGGCGGCCTTGACCTCGCCCAGGCTGAAGCTGGTGTGCACGTCGCCCACGTTGGGCAGCACCAAGAGGGTGTCCAGCGTGAAACGGCTGAACGCGTCGAGGTCGGTGGCCACCACCTGCAATTCGAAGGTGCCGGCGCCGCTGATGTAGTGGCAGCTGATGACCTCGGGCAGCGCGCGCAATGACGCCTCCAGTTGGCGCGTGGCGGCGGCGTTGTTGCGGTCGGCGTCCACGCGCACGAAGGCCAGCACGCCCAGGCCGATGCGGCGGCGGTCGATCTCGGCGCGGTAGCCGGTGATGTAGCCCTGCTCCTCCAGCCAGCGCACGCGCCGCCAGGTGGGCGCCGCGGTCAGGCCGATGCGGGCGGCCAGCTCGGCGTTGGTCAGCCGCGCGTCGTGCTGCAGCGCGGCCAGGATGGCGATGTCATAGCGGTCGAGTGCGCTGCCGCTGCGCTCGGCCTCGGGGGCCTCTTCGGCCTTGGACAGGTGCGCCACGGCGGCGCGAGGGTCTTTCGCCCGAGCGGGCTTCTTGGCGGTCATGGTGGCGTTTTGTGCACAGCAACAGCAACAGGATTGCTCAATCTTCGGTTTTTGGCGCAAACATCGCAAGCACTTCGCCGCACGAAGTTCCTACACTGCCGGGTTGCCTGCGCTGGCCCCACAAGGGCTTGCCCGCAGGCCGTTGCCGCGCCCATCAGCGCACACTCAACCGACCCCCAGGCCAGGAGCCTTGCCGATGAACGCCCCCCTGCCCGAGCACATCCGCCGCGCGCTGGACACCGTCACGCTGGACGACAAGTACCAACTCGACCGTGGCCGCGCCTTCATGAGCGGCATCCAGGCCCTGGTGCGCCTGCCGATGCTGCAACGCGCCCGCGACGCGATGCATGGCCTGAACACCGCCGGCTTCATCAGCGGCTACCGCGGCTCGCCCTTGGGCGGCTACGACCAGGCCCTGTGGGCCGCGCGCAAGCACCTGGAGAAGAACCACGTCGTCTTCAAGCCGGGCGTGAACGAAGAGCTGGGCGCCACCGCCGTGTGGGGCACGCAGCAGCTCGACCTGTACCCCGACAAGAAGAAGTACGACGGCGTCTTCGGCATTTGGTACGGCAAGGGCCCGGGCGTGGACCGCTGCATCGACGTGTTCAAGCACGCCAACATGGCCGGCACCGCCAAGCATGGCGGCGTGATCGCCATCGCCGGCGACGACCACATCGCCAAGAGCAGCACGGCCGCGCACCAGAGCGACCACGTCTTCAAGGCCGTGGGCTTCCCAGTCTTCTTCCCGACCACGGTGCAAGACATCCTGGACATGGGCCAGCACGCCTTCGCCATGAGCCGCTACAGCGGCCTGTGGAGCGGCATGAAGACGATCCAGGAGATCGTCGAGAGCGGCGCCACGGTGGACGTGAGCCCCGACCGCGTCAACATCGTGCTGCCCACCGACTTCGAGATGCCCCCGGGCGGCGTGCACATCCGCTGGCCCGACCCGCCGTTGGACCAAGAAGCCCGCATGATGGACTTCAAGTGGTACGCGGCGCTGGCCTACGTGCGCGCCAACAAGCTGAACCACAACGTCATCGAGGGCCCGAACGACCGCTTCGGCCTGATCGCCAGCGGCAAGGCCTACAACGACACTGTCCAGGCCCTGCACGACCTCGGCCTGGACACCGACACCTGCCGCCGCCTGGGCATCCGCCTGCACAAGGTCAACGTGGTGTGGCCGCTGGAAGCCACGATCACCCGCGACTTCGCCACCGGCCTGCAAGAGATCCTGGTCGTCGAAGAAAAGCGCCAGGTCATCGAGTACCAACTGAAAGAAGAGCTTTACAACTGGCGCCCCGACGTCCGTCCCAACGTGATGGGCAAGTTCGAGGAGTCGGAGGGCGACATGAGCGGCGGGGAGTGGAACCGCCCGAACCCCAGCGACCGCTGGCTGCTGCGCGCCCAGGCCGACCTGACCCCGGCCATCATCGCCCGCGCCATCACCAAGCGCCTCAAGAAGCTGGGCGTGGACGCCGACGTCATGGCCCGCCTCGACGCCCGCATGGCCGTCATCGAGGCCAAGGACCGCGCGCTGACGGATGAACTGAGCGTGGCCGGTGGTGCCGACCGCGTGCCTTGGTTCTGCAGCGGCTGCCCGCACAACACCAGCACGCGCGTCCCCGAAGGCTCCCGCGCCGTGGCCGGCATCGGCTGCCATTACATGGTCAGCTGGATGCCCGGGCGCAACACCAGCACCTTCACGCAGATGGGCGGCGAAGGCGTGCCCTGGGTGGGCCAACAGCCCTTCACCACCGAAAAGCACATCTTCACCAACCTGGGCGACGGCACCTACTTCCACAGCGGCATCTTGGCCATCCGCCAGAGCATCGCCGCCGGGGTGAACATCACCTACAAGATCCTCTACAACGACGCGGTCGCCATGACCGGCGGCCAAACCGTGGGCGAACGCCCCGAGGGCCACTCGGTGATGCAGATCATGCAGTCGGTGCTCAGCGAAGGCGTGGCCAAGCTGGTCATCGTGACCGACCAGCCGGAGAAGTACACCGGCGTGGTGCTGGCCCCCGGCGTGACGGTGCACCACCGCGACGAACTCGACGCCATCCAGCGCGAGTTCCGCGAGATCCCCGGCGTCACCGCCATCATTTACGACCAGACCTGCGCCACCGAGAAGCGCCGCCGCCGCAAGCGCGGCAAGCTGGCCGAGCCCGACAAGCGGGTCGTCATCAACGAGTTGGTGTGCGAAGGCTGTGGCGACTGCGGCGTGCAGAGCAACTGCCTGTCGATCGAGCCGCTGGAGACCGACTTCGGCCGCAAGCGCCAAATCAACCAGAACAGCTGCAACAAGGACTTCTCCTGCGTCAAAGGCTTCTGCCCCAGCTTCGTCACCGTCGAGGGCGGCCAGATGAAGAAGGCCAAGGCCAAGAAGGTCTCGCCCTTTGACGCCGCCGCGCTCGGCGAACTGCCCCACCCCACCCTGCCGATGTGCGACGCCGCCTGGGGCATCGTGGTGGCCGGCGTGGGCGGCACGGGCGTGATCACCATCGGCCAACTGCTGGGCATGGCCGCGCACCTGGAAGGCAAGGGCGTCGTCACGCAAGACGCCGCCGGCTTGGCGCAAAAGGGCGGCAGCACCTGGAGCCACATCCAGATCGCCAACACCCAAGACGCCATCCACTGCACCAAGGTGGGCACGGCCGAGGCCGACCTCGTCATCGCCTGCGACGCCATCGTGGCCGCCAACAAGGCCACGCTGCAGGTCATGCGCCCGGGCCGCACCTACGTGGCCCTGAACACGCACAGCAGCCCCACCGCCACCTTCGTGCTGAACGCCGACTGGCAGCACCCCGGCGCCGCCTGCGAAACCGCGCTGGAACAGGCCGTGGGCGCGGAGCTGCTGGGCAAGTTCGACGCCGAAGAGGTGGCCGTGAAGTTGCTGGGCGACAGCATCTACACCAACCCGCTGATGATGGGCTACGCCTGGCAGCAAGGCCGCATCCCGCTGAGCTACGCGGCCCTGATGCGCGCCATCGAGCTCAACGGCGTGCAGATCGACAACAACAAGGCCGCCTTCGAGTGGGGCCGCCGCTGCGCCGTCGATGCTGCCAAGGTGCGCGCGCTGTTCGCCGCGCAATCGGTCATCAACTTCGTCAAGCGTCCCGGCGTGGACGAGATCGTGGCCAAGCGCGTCGAGTTCCTGACCGGCTACCAAAACGCCGCCTACGCCGGCGAGTACAAGGCCTTCGTCGAGCGCGTGCGCGCCGCAGAAGCGAAGCTGGGCCAAGGCACCGCCCTGACCGAGGCCGTGGCCAAGTACCTGTTCAAGCTGATGGCCTACAAGGACGAGTACGAGGTGGCACGCCTGCACACCGACCGCGCCTTCACCGACAAGGTGGCCGCGCAGTTCGAAGGCGACTACAAGCTGGTGCACCACCTGGCCCCGCCGCTGCTGGCCAAGAAGAACGCCAAGGGCGAGTTGGTCAAGCAGCCCATGGGCCGCTGGATCCGCCCGGCCTTCCACGTGCTGGCCAAGCTCAAGGGCCTGCGCGGCACGGCCTTGGACGTCTTCGGCCACACGGCCGAGCGCAAGATGGAGCGCGCGCTCATCCAGCAGTACCGCACCACCGTCGAAGCGATCCTGGCCCGCTTGAGCGCCGAGCGCCTGCCCCAGGCCCTGGAACTGGCCCGCCTGCCGGAGGACATCCGTGGCTTCGGCCACGTGAAAGAGCGCCACGCCCACGCGGTGCAAACCAAGTGGCAGCAACTGCTGGCGCAGTGGAACGCCTGATGCCCTGAGGGTTCAAGCCACCCGCCCCCACGCAACACGCCCGCCGGCCCTGCCGCGCGGGCGTGTTGCTTTTGGAGACGCCCCCCTGGGTTGAAGGCCCTCAAATTGGAAAGGGCATTCCTACACTCCCCGGCTTTCCAAGAACCAGGGAGTCTCCATGTCCATCCTCCGTCCCCTGCGCGCGCTGGCGCTGCTGCTGGCCGCCGCCGCCACCCAGGCCCAAAGCCCGGCCCCCGAAGCCGAACCGCCCAAGGCCCTGACGGAGGCCCTGGCGGCGGCCGTCACCGGACCTGGCGAGGTCAAGCTCGACAACCAAGCCACCTTGAAGGTGCCCGCGGGCCGGCGCTTCGTGCCGCAACCGCACGCCGGCAACCTGCTGCGCCTCATGGGCAACCCCGGCGAGCACCGCGACGTGCGCGGCCTGGTGCTGCCCGAGACGCGCGAGGGCTGGTTCGCCTTGATCAGCTGGGAAGGCGGTGGCTACATCAAGGACGACGACGCCAAAGACTGGAACGCCGACGACCTGCTGAAGAGCTACCGCGAAGGCACCGAGGCGGCCAACGAGGAACGCATCAAGCTCGGCGGCGCGGCGATGGAAATCGTCGGCTGGGCCGAGAAGCCCGCCTACGACGCCAGCACCCACCGCCTGGTGTGGGCCATGGCCAGCAAGGACAAGGGCGCCCCGGCCACCGCCGAGCAAGGCGTCAACTACAACACCTTCGCCCTGGGCCGCGAGGGCTACCTGAGCCTGAACCTGGTCACCGACCTCAAGGACCTGCCGCAGCACAAGGCCGTGGCCCAAGAGCTGCTGGGCGCCATCGCCTTTGTGGACGGCAAGCGCTACGCCGATTTCGACAGCCGCACCGACAAGGTGGCCGAATACGGTCTGGCGGCGCTCGTGCTGGGCGTGGGCGCCAAGAAGCTGGGGCTGTTCGCCGTCATCGCCGGCTTCCTGGCCAAGTTCGCCAAGGTCTTCCTGATCGGCGGCATCGCCCTGGTGGGCGGCATCGGCAAGCTGCTGGGCCGCAACAAGAACACCGCATGATCAAGCTGCTGGCCCTGCTGTTTTCGGGCGCCAAGTTCGGCAAGCTGCTGGCCAGCGGCGGCAGCATGCTGCTGTCGCTGGTCGTGTACGCCTGGATCTTCGGCTGGCGCTACGCCGCGGGCTTCATCGCGCTGCTCTTCGTCCACGAGATGGGGCACTACATCGCCGCGCGCCAAAAGGGCCTGCCCGTGGGCTTGCCGACCTTCTTGCCCTTCGTCGGGGCCTGGGTCGAGTTGAAGAAGATGCCGCACAAGGCCGAGGACGAGGCCTACATCGGCATGGGCGGCCCGCTGCTGGGCACGGTGGCCGCGACCCTGTGCTACCTCTGGGCACGAGGCACCCCGGACCTGCGTTGGCTGTTGGCCGTGGCCTACAGCGGCTTCTTCCTGAACCTGTTCAACCTCATCCCCTTGCCGGCGCTGGACGGCGGGCGCATCACCAGCGTGCTGAGTCCCAAGATTTGGTGGCTGGGCCTGCCGCTGCTGGGCGCGGTGTTCATCGCCAACCCCAGCCCCATGCTGCTGGTGCTGGCCGTGATCGCCGGCCCCCAGGCCTGGCAAGCCTGGAAGCACCGCGCCGACCCAGCGCAAGCGGCCTACTACGCCACCGCCCCCAGCAAGCGCTGGGAGTGGGCCACGTACTACCTGCTGCTCGCGGCGTACCTGGCGGTCATGACGCACGACGTCCACGAGATGCTGGCGCCCGCACGCTGACGGCCCAGGCCTCGTTCGTTGTGGGGATGGCGGCCCCCTTGCCCAGGGCGCGCACGCTGCCTACAGTCAAAACATGCAACGTCGCGCCCTGTGCTTGGCCTCTGCCGCGCTGATCCCGGGCGTGCTGCCGGCGGAGCCCCGGGCCAAGCCCCTGCTGGTGCTGCGCACCGCCAGCCAAGCGGCCCTGCCGCTGAAGTTCGACCGGCTCAATCGCTCGCGGCCTGGCATTTGCATCGAAATCATCGAGCGCTTGGAGGCCAACGACCTCCAACTGCGTTTCCGCGGCCTGGAGCGGGACCTGCCCCTCAAGCGCGTCGTGCAAGCGCTCAGCACCGAGGAGATCGACGTCTTCTTCTCGCTGATCCCCACCGACGAGCGGCGCCGGCTGGTGGACTTCCTCGAAGGCCCGCCGCTGTACGTCAGCCGCCACCAGGTCGCCGTTCGGGCCGACGACCCGGTGCAGGTGAATTCGCTGGACGACCTGCGCGCGCTGGGCCCGGACGGCCTGGTGCTCACGACCCACGGCACGGCGTACTCGGAGTACCTGGGCCAACAAACCGGCATCGCGCTCTACCCACAGGCCCTGAACAACGACCAAAACCTGCGCATGCTGCTGCTGGGCCGGGGCCGGTTTTTCTACCACGCGGGCTCCTCGCTGCGCGAGCACATCGAGCGCAACGGCCTGGGGGCGCAACTGCGCATCTTGCCCGCCGTGTTCAAGGTGGACGAACAGCGGGTGGCCTGCTCGCGCGCCCTGCCGGTGGCGGCCCGCTCCCGCCTGGTGCTGGGGCTGCAAAGCCTCGCCGCCAGCGGCGAGTTGCAGCGCCTGCGCGAGCGCTACGGCGTGGCCTGACTGACGTTCGGCACGCCGGCGGGCCTCGGGTAGGCTCGCCTCCCCGTTTCTCGTTCGTGGATCTGCCCATGGCCCACCCGATCTTGCGCGCGCTGCTGGGCGCGCTGAGCTTTTCCCTGCTGGCCGCCGCCTCGGCCGCTCCCATGGCGCCGGTGCGCACCGTCGAAGGCATCAGCGAGTACCGCCTGCCCAACGGCCTGCAGGTGCTGCTGGCGCCCGACGCCAGCAAGCCCACCACCACGGTGAACGTGACCTACCGCGTGGGCAGCAAGCACGAGAACTACGGCGAGACCGGCATGGCCCACCTGCTGGAGCACCTGATCTTCAAGGGCACGCCCAAGCACCCCAACGTGTGGGCCGAGTTCGCCAAGCGGGGCCTGGCCGCCAACGGCACCACCTGGTTCGACCGCACCAACTACTACGCCTCCTTCAGCGCCAACCCCGACACCCTGAAGTGGTACCTTGGCTGGCAGGCCGACGCGATGGTCAACAGCTTCATCGCCAAGAAGGACCTGGACACCGAGATGACGGTGGTGCGCAACGAGATGGAGATGGGCGAGAACAGCCCCGGCAACATCGTGTTCGAGCGCCTGTTCGCCACCATGTTCCAGTGGCACAACTACGCCAAGAGCACCATCGGCGCCCGCACCGACGTGGAGAACGTCGACATCGGCCGCCTGCAAGCCTTCTACAAGCTGCACTACCAGCCGGACAACGCGACCCTCATCGTCACCGGCAAGTTCGACCCGGCCCAGACCCTGGGCTGGATCCAGGCCAGCTTCGGCCCGCTGAAGAAGCCCGCCAAGCCGCGCCCCAAGCTCTACACCCTGGACCCGGTGCAGGACGGCGAGCGCAGCGTCACCGTGCGCCGCACCGGCGGCACGCCCAGTGCCACCGTGGCCTACCACGTGCCCGCCAGCAGCCACCCCGACTACGCCGCCGTGGAGCTCATCACCACCCTGATGACCGAGCCCCCCGCGGGCCGCCTGCACAAGCGCCTGGTGGAAGAGCTCAAGACCGCCAGCGGCGTGAGCGGCTTCTCGGCCGCGCTGGCCGAGCCCAGCGCCTTGTTGCTGGGCGCGGACGCCCAGCCAGGCGGCGACCCCGAGGCCCTGGGCAAGGCCCTGCTGCAGGTGGTGGAAGGCGTGGCCGCCCAGCCCTTCACCCAGGCCGAACTCGACCGCGCCAAGACCCGCTGGCTCAACCGCTGGGAAAAGCTCTTCGGCGATCCGCAGCAAGTGGGCACCGCGCTGAGCGAGGCCATCGCCAGCGGCGATTGGCGCCTGTTCTTCTTGCTGCGCGACCGCGTCAAGGCCGCCACCCTGGCCGACGTCAACCGCGTGGCCGCCGAGCGATTGCTGCCGGCCAACCGCACCTTGGCCCTGTACGTGCCCACCGACAAGCCGGTGCGCGCGCCCAAGCCCGAGGCCGTGGACGTGGCCGCGCAAATCCAGACCTTCGTGCCCCAGGCCGCGCTGGCCAGCGTGGCCGCCTTCGACACCGCGCCGGCCGCCATCGAGCGGGCCACCCAGCGCGTGAGCCTGCCCAACGGCGCGCGCCTGGTGATGCTGGCCAAGCCCACCCGCGGCAACCAGGTGCACGGCACCCTGACCCTGCGCTTCGGCAACCTGGCGGCGCTGAAAGGCCAACGCTCCACCACCGACCTGCTGGCGGCGCTGCTCGACAAGGGCACCACCGCGCTGGACCGCCAACAACTGCGCGACCGCCTGGACGCCTTGAAGATGGAGCTGGGCGTGCGCGACAGCACCGCGGGCGTGAGCTTGGGCTGGACCACCACCCGCGAGCACGCGGCCGAGGCCACCGCGCTGGTGCTGCACCTGCTGCGCGAGCCGCGCTTGGACGCCGCCACCCTGGAAGAGGTGCGCGCGCAGTTCATCACCGGCATCGACGCGATGAAGAGCGAGCCGGAGAACATCGCCAGCAACACCTTGAACCGCCTGCGCAGCGCCCACCCCGAGGGCGATCCGCGCAACGAACGCACGTTCGAGGGCACCCGCGCCGACCTGCAGGCCGTGACCCTGGAGGGCGTGAAGCGCGCCCACGCCAGCCTGTACGGCCCGCAGGCCCTGACCCTGAGCCTGGTGGGCGACTTCGACGCCAAGGCGGTCCAGGCCGCCGTCGAGAAGGGCGTCGCCAACTGGACCGGCGCCTTGGCCCACGAGCGCCTGCCGCAGCCCTTCCAGGATTTCCCCGCCGCCGACGTGCGCCAGGCCACGCCCGACAAGCAAAACGCCACCTTCCTGGCCGCCGTGTCGGTGCCCCTGAACGACATGGACCCGCAGTACGCCGCGCTGCTGCTGGCCGACTACATCCTCGGCTCGAACACCGACTCGCGCCTGTGGGTGCGCATCCGCGAGCGCGAGGGCCTGAGCTACGGCACCTGGAGCTACGTCGACTGGAACTCGTTCGAAGCCGCCAGCACCTGGGTCTTCGGCGCCATCTTTGCGCCGCAGAACCGCCCCCGCGTCGAGAAGGCCTTGAAGGAAGAGTTCGCCCGCGCGCTGAAGGACGGCTTCACCGCCCAAGAGTTGACCAATGCCAAGCGCGCGCTGCTGAACTACCGCGCGCTGGGGCGCGCCCAAGACGGTGGCCTGGCCGGCAGCCTGGCCCAGCAGAGTTACTTGGGCCGCACCATGGCGCGCACGGCCGAGGTCGACGCGCAGATCGAGGCCGCCACGCTGCAGCAGGTGAACGAGGCCCTGCGCCGCCACCTGCGCTTGGACGCGCTGCAGATCGTGTGGGCGGGCGACTTCAAAGACGAAGCCACCGGCGCCAAGTGATGCGGCCACGCCGCCGTGCCCTGCTGATCGCCCTGCCCGGGCTGGTGAGCCTGGGCGCGTGCGGCACGCTGGCCCCGGCGTCCCCTGCCGAGGGCGGCGACCGAGCGCCTCCGTCGCTGCTGGCGGCGCTGGCCGCTGGCGCCCCTCCGGCCGGCGGCCGCCTGTGGCGGCTCGACGCCGCGGCCTCCCGCCTTCGCATCGTGGCCTTTCGCGGCGGCAGCGCCGCGCGCCTGGGCCACCACCACCTGCTGGAAGCCGGCGAGGCCCAAGGCGCGCTGTGGCTGCCGACCCAGGGCCTGGCCGGCGCGCAGGGCGAGCTGCGCACGCGCCTGGACGCGCTGCAACTGGACGACCCGCGCTGGCGCCAAGAGGCCGGCGGCGAGTTCAACGAGAAGCCGCTGGACGCCGAGGCCGTCGCGGCCACGAAGCGCAACCTGCTCTCGCCCCAAGGCCTCAACGCCGCCGCGCACCCCGAGGTGCGCCTGCAGCTCGTGCAGCTCACCGGCGCTGCGCCCTGGTGGGCCGCCACCGTGGCCCTGACCCTGGCCGGGCGAACGCACACCCACCGCGTGGCCCTGGCCGTGGCGCAAGACGCGCAGCAGCTGCGCCTGCAAGGGCGCTTGGTGCTGCGCCACACCGACCACGGCCTGGCGCCCTTCAGCATCCTGGGCGGCCTGCTGGCGGTGCAGGACGAGGTGCTGCTCGACGCCGACCTGCACTGGCGCTGAGCCCTCGGTTCAGCGGTCGGTCAAGGTCCCCAAGAAGGCCACGATGTCGGCCACGTCCTGCTCGCTCAAGGTCGGCGTGCCGCCGGGCCGGCCGCCGAAGGGGATGCGCCGCTCCACGTTGCCCTGGTAGACCGCGGGCAGGTCGTTGAAGCGCTGCACCGTGCCCGCCACGGTGGGGTACCACGCGGCCGGGTTGGTGTCGCGGGTCGCGTAGAAGCGCACCACCTCCTCCAGCGTGGCAAAGCGCCCGTTGTGCATGTAGGGCGCGGTCAGCGCCACGTTGCGCAGCGTGGGCACGCGGAACTTGCCGCACAGCTCGGTGCGGGCCGCCAAGTCGATGCGGTTCGGGCCGCACAGGCCCAGGTCGAAGAAGGCGGGATCGGCCGTGGCCGCACTGGCGTTGCGCGGCACGCCCAGCGCGTGGTAGCTGAAGTCGGTGAACAGGGGCAAACCGCCCCCCGGTCGCGGCCCGCTGCTGTGGCAGCTGGCGCAGTTGCCGCGCTGCGGGTCGTTGAACGCCGCCAGGCCCCGCGCCTCGGCCGGCGTGAAGGTGGCGGTGCCGGCCTGCACCTGGTCGAACTTGCTGCTGAAGGGCTGGAAGTCCACGTCCAGCTGTTGGTACAGCGCCAGAGCGTTGGTGGAGGCCGTCATCAGGGCCTCGTCGCTGGCGTTGGCGGCCAGGCCGTAGGCGTTGCGCAGCGGCAGCCAGGCGGCCGTGCCGCGCAGGCGGGCCGCGAAGTCGGCCACGCTGGCGTTGGCCATTTCTTTGGGGTTGAGCAAGGGCCCGCGGGCTTGCTCCTCCCGCGTGGCCGCGCGCCCATCCCAAAACAGCCCGCCGTGCACACGGCCGTTGGCCTCGATGGTGAAGGCGCCGGCATTGCTCAGGTACCGAACGGAGGGCGAGCTGCGCAGGCCCTGTTGGTCCAGCGAGGGCCCCCCCAACGGCAGGAAGCCGCCGGCCGGGTCGGCATGGCCGCGGGCCGGGTCGTGGCAGCTGGCGCAGCTTTGCCGCCCACTGGCCGACAGCCGCACCTCGTGGAACAGCAGGTCGCCCACGGCGGCGCGGGCCGCGGGGCTGGTGTCGGGCGCTGGCGCTGGCGCTGGCGCTGGTGCGGGTGCGGGTGCGGGTGCGGGTGCGGGTGCGGGCGCGGGCGCGGGCGCGGCTGGGGTGGGCACCGTGCTGGCGCCACCCCCACCGCAAGCGCTCAGGGCCAGGGCGGCGGGCAGCACCCAGGGGGCGAGGCGAGAACGCATGGCAGGCTCCAGGCGCTCAGCGTTCAGCGCTGGCGCTCGACGGCGCGACCCTGGCGCTCCCCATGCTCAGGGCGAGCGCGCTTCAACTGGCGCAACTGCTCGGCGCTGAGCAAGGCTTCGAGCTCGCCGCGCTGCCGCTCGTGCAACTGCTGCCGGGCCTCGCCATGGCGGGCCATCAGCGCGGCCACCTGCTCGGCCTTGGCGGCCTCCAGGCCCAGCTCGCGCTGCAGCTCGGACGCCGAGGGCGGCGGGGGTGGGCGGCGCTCGCCGGCGGGCTGCGCCTGCACGGCGGTGGCGGCCATCGCCAGGGCCAAGGCCCAAGCGGACAAGGTGGAGAAACGGTGGGTCATGGTCGGCTCCGGGTTCAAGAACAAGGTGGCGCGATGCTCGGCCGCGGGTGCGGAGCCAGGATGGAGGCTTTGTGGAGGCCATCTCCACAGTTGCCAAGCCGGTCCTTCCTAAGATGGCCGGCATGCGACTGCGCCTCGTTCACCAGTTGAGCCTGCTGCTGGTGGGCACCAGCCTGCTGGCCGTGGTGGGCTTGGCGGCGCTGACGGCGACCCACCTGCGCAGCGGCTTCACCGACTACCTGCGCACCCAAGACCGCGCGCGCTTGGCCACCTTCGCCGAGGGGGCGCGGCAAGCCGTCGAGCGCCACGGCGTGCAAGGCCTGGCTGCCCATCCCGAGGCGCTCATGGCTCCCCTGCTGGGTGGCCCCCCGCCCCGGCCCGATGCCTTTGGCGAGGCGCCCCCACCGCGGGGCGAGCGCCCCTACCGCCCCTTGCGGGCTGACGAACGCGCGCTGCGCGGCTTCTTCGTCACCGCGCCCGACGGTTCGCTCCTGTGGGGCCGTCCGCCCCCGCGGCCGCGCGAAGTGCTGGACCACCCCATCGTGCTGGACGGTCGCACCGTTGCCGTCGCGCACTTCGCGCCACGGCGAGAGGCCAGCGAGGACGAAGCCGACGCGCGCTTCCTGCAGCGCCAGTTCGCCGGCTTGGCGGGCTTGGGCCTGGCCATGGCCGTGCTGGCCGCGGGGGTGGCGGTGTGGGTGGCCCGCCGCTGGATGCGCCCGCTGGCCGCCGCCCAGGCCGCCACGCACCGCCTGGCCCAGGGCGATTTCGAGCACCGCCTGCCGCCGGCCGAAGGGCGCTGGCGCGACGAGCTGGACGACCTGGCCCTGGACCTCAACCGCCTGGCCGAAGGCCTGCAGCGCCTGGAGGGCAGCCGCCGCCGCTGGGTGGCCGAGCTGAGCCATGAGCTGCGCACGCCGCTGACCGTGATGCGCGGCGAGCTCGACGCCGTGGCCGACGGCGTGCGCCCGCTCAACGCCGAGCGCCTGGACAGCCTGCGACGCGAGGTGGGGCGCCTGACCCGCCTGGCCGACGACTTCGCCCTGTTGGCCCGCGGCGACCTGCGCGCCCTGCCGGTGCACCGCCAGCCCACCGACCCCGCCGCCTTGTTGGCCGACACCCGGGCCCGCTGGGCGCCGCGGCTCGATGCCGCCGGCCTGGCCAACGACTGGCAATGGCCCGATCTGCCCGGCTCGGTGTCGGCCGACGCCACCCGGCTGCAGCAGGTGCTGGACAACCTGCTGGGCAACGCCCTGGCCTACACGCAGGCCCCCGGCCGCGTGGCGGTGCAGGCGCAACGCCACGGCCCACAGGGCTGGCGCGTCACCGTGGACGACAGCCCGCCCGGCGTGCCCGACGCGGCCGAGCGCGAGCGCCTGTTCGAGCCCCTGTACCGGCGCGACGCCTCGCGCAGCCGCGCAGGCGCGGCCGACGACGGCGGCAGCGGCCTGGGCCTGTCCATCGCCCGCGCCCTGGTCCAGGCCCACGGCGGGCGCCTGCACGCCGAGGCCTCGCCCCTGGGCGGCCTGCGCCTCGTGATGGAGCTGCCGCTGTGAGCGTCGGCGCCGCCGCCAGCCCTGCCGCGCGCATCCTGGTGGTGGAGGACGACCCCGCCATCGCCGGCCTGCTGGTGGACTACCTGCGCGCCGCCGGCCACGCGCCCAGCCCCTGCGGCGACGGGCTGGAGGCCGTGCAGCGCTTCGTCCACGAAGGGCCTTGGGCGGCGGTGCTGCTCGACCTCAACCTGCCTGGGCAAGACGGCCTGCAGGTGTGCCAGCAGATCCGCCAGCGCTCTGGCGTGCCCATCCTGATGCTGAGCGCCCGCATCGAAGAGCTCGACCGCCTGCTCGGCCTGGAGCTGGGCGCCGACGACTACCTGTGCAAGCCCTTCAGCCCGCGCGAGGCCGTGGCCCGCGTCAAGGCCCTGCTGCGCCGCGCCGACGGCCGTCTGGGCGCGCCGGCGCGCCAGCAGCTGCCGGGCACGGGCGGCTTCGTCATCGACGAGGACGGCCAGCGCCTGTGGTGGCGCGAGCAGGCCCTGAGCACCACGCCCGTCGAGTTCCGCCTGCTGCGCGCGCTGCTGCTGGCCCCGGGCCGGGTGCTCAGCCGCGCCACGCTGCTGGACGCGCTGCACGACGACTACCGCGACGTCAGCGACCGCGCGGTGGACAGCCACATCAAAAACCTGCGCCGCAAGCTCGACGCCCTGGGCCTGGGCCCGGCGCTGCAAACCGTGTACGGCGCTGGCTACTGCTTCAGGCCGATCGAGCCCAATCGCTGATCGCGGCCAGCGTGGCGTCCACCGACGCCCAATCGGCGGGCGGCACCGCCTCGCCCCGCGCCAGCGCGTGACCGCGCGCGGCCTTGCTGCGCGGCTCCAGCACCAGGCCGTGGGCGCGCACCAGGCGCTCGGCCTCGGCCCACAGCGGGGCGAGTGGACCGTCCAGCCACTCCAGCTCCAGCTCGCACACCGGCGCGCTGGCGCTGCCGCCCAGCAAGTGCCCGCGGTCCAAGGCCAACTCCACGCGGGTGCCACCGGCCAGCGTGCGCTGCGCGCGCAGGCGTTCGATCTCGGTGCCGAACTGCGGCAGCAAGGGCGATGGCACACCGGCCAGCAACGCCGCCGCCTCGGGCAGCGCGTCGTGGGCGTGCATGTCCAGCGCGGGCCGTTCGGCCGCCGTGCCGCGCGCCGCGTTGTGCTCGGGCCGGCTCAGGCCATCGGCCATCAACGGGCCCTTGATCGTTTGCACCCAGCCGGCCTCGCCCTCCCAGCGCAGGCGCAGGCCCCAGCCGGCGCGGCCCAAGGCGCTGCTGGCGGTGTCGAAGTAGGTGGCGCGCAAAGGCACGGTGCGCGCGCCGGGCAGGGCGGCCACGTGGGCGGCGACGGCGCCGGCCGCGGCGGCCGGGATGGCCAGGCGAAGTTCGAGTTCGGTGCTCATGCCCACAGTGTGTCGCCTGCGGGCTGGCCCGCTTGCGCCGCTGCGGGCCAGCCGCCACCATCGCCGCATGGCCGCCCTCGCCCCCACCCCCACCTACCGCGACCCCAAGCGCTACGCCTGGCTGCTGTCCGCCCTGTTCCCCCTCACCGTGGTGTGGCACCTGCTGCGCTTCGAGCACACCGGGCAGCTGGGCTGGCTTTTCGTCACGCCCGTGTTCCTCTACGGCGTGATCCCGCTGCTGGACGCGCTGATCCGCGAAGACACCCGCAACCCGCCCGACGAAGCCGTGCCGGGGCTGGAAGCCGACGGCTGGTACCGCGCGCTCACGGTGCTCTTCATCCCCCTGTACCTGGCCCTGGTGGTGCAAGGCACGCAGCTGGCGGTGGTGCACGCGGGCGAGCCTTGGGTGTGGCTGGGCCTCGTGCTGAGCGTGGGCGCCATCAGCGGCGCGGCCATCAACACGGCGCACGAGTTGGGGCACAAGCACCCGGCCTGGGAGCGTTGGCTGGCCCGCATCGCGCTGGCACCCGTGGCCTACGGACACTTCTACGTGGAGCACAACCGCGGCCACCACCGCCGCGTGGCCACCTTCGAGGACCCGGCCAGCTCGCGCCTGGGCGAGTCCTTCTGGGCTTTCTTGCCGCGCACGGTGATGGGCAGCCTGCAAAGCGCCTGGCACCTGGAGCGCGCCCGCCTGGCCGGTCGGGGCCTGGGGGTTTGGCACTGGCGCAACGAGTGCTTGCAGGCCTGGGCCATGACGGTGGCGCTGTTCGGCGCGCTCACCGCGCTCTGGGGCCCTTGGGCGCTGGGCTTTCTGGTGCTGCAGGCCGTGTACGGCTTCAGCCTGCTCGAGGTGGTGAACTACCTGGAGCACTACGGCCTGAAGCGCGGCAGCGGCCCCGACGGCAAGCCCGAGCGCTGCCGGCCCGAGCACAGCTGGAACAGCAACCACGTGGCCAGCAACGTGTTCCTGTACCACCTGCAGCGCCACAGCGACCACCACGCCCACCCGACCCGCCGCTACCAGGCCCTGCGCCACTTCCCCGAGGCGCCGCAACTGCCCAACGGCTACGCCGGCATGGTGCTGCTGGCCTACGTGCCCTGGCTGTGGCGCCGCGTGATGGACAAGCGCGTGCTGGCCCATTACGGCGGCGACTTGACGCGGGCCAACGTTCAACCCGGCTCGCGCTGGGAACGGTCGATCGTTCAAACCGATTGAAACAAGCATGCAACGCAGCGCGACCTAAGCTCGCCTGCTCCACCGGACACTGACCCCCATGCCGCTGAGCTCCACCCCCCGCCGCTACACCCGCACCGCCATGGCCCTGCACTGGGTCATGGCCTTGGGCCTGATCGGCGCCATCGCCGTGGGCTGGTACGCCAGCGAACTGCCGATGTCCTTGGCCCGCCTGAAGCTCATCAACTGGCACAAGTGGTTCGGCATCACCCTGCTGCTGCTGTTCGTCGTCCGTTTTGCTTGGCGGGCCACCCACCGCCCGCCTGCCGAGGTGCCCGCCCCGCTGTGGCAGGCCCGCGCCGCCCACGCGGTGCACGGCCTGCTGTACGTGCTGATGGCCGCCGTGCCCCTGCTCGGCTGGGCCTACAGCAACGCCGCTGGCTTCCCCGTGGTGTGGTTCGGCGTGCTGCCGCTGCCCGACTGGGTCGGGCCGAACAAAGAACTGGCCGAAACGCTCAAAGGCCTCCACAAGATCGCGGCCTGGAGCCTGGCCGTGCTGATCGCCGCCCACGTGGGCGCCGCGCTGAAGCACCAACTGATCGACCGCGACCGCCTGCTGGCCCGCATGTGGCCCGGAAAGGACTGAATGAAACGCTTTCTCCTCAGCACCGCCCTGCTGGCTGGCTTCGGCTTGGCCCAGGCGCAAACCCTGGTCCCCGCGGGCAGCGAGATCGTTTTCGTCAGCAAGCAAATGGGCGTGCCGGTCGAAGGCCGCTTCAAAACCTTCAGCCTGCCCGGCTTCGCCTTCAACCCCAAGCAGCCCCAGGCGGCCAAGGTGCAAATCGGCATCAACCTGGCCAGCGCCAGCATGGGCGCGGCCGACGTCGAGGCTGAGTTGATGAAGCCCGAGTGGCTGGACAGCAAGCGCCAGCCCAACGCCAGCTTCACCGCCCAAAGCGTGAAGGCCCTGGGCGGCGGCAAGTTCGAGCTCAGCGGCCCCTTCACGCTCAAGGGCCAGACCAAGCCCCTGACCGTGCAGCTCACCCTCACCCAGGCCGGTGCCAACAGCACCGCCACCGGCCAGTTCAACCTCAAGCGCACCGATTGGAAGATCGGTGACGGCGAGTGGAGCGACACCAGCATCGTCGCCGCCGACGTGCTGGTGAAGTTCAAGTTCCAGTTCAGCGGCATGGCGCCGCTGTGATGTTCCTTCCCCCCTTGGAGATCGTTCCCATGCGCAAGACCCTGTTCGCCCTGGCCGCCCTGGCCCTCGCAGGTGCCGCCCAGGCCCAATCGGCCACCTACGCGATTGACCCCACCCACACCTTCGTGACCTTCGAAGCCAAGCACTTCAACTTCGGCTTCAGCACGAACCGCGGACGCTTCGACAAGAAGGAAGGCACGATCACCATCGACCCGACGGCCAAGACCGGCAAGGTCGAGGTCACGATTGACATGGGCAGCATCAACACCGGGACGGCGGCCTTCGACAAGCACTTGAAGGGTCCTGACTTCTTCAACGCCGAAGTCCACCCGTCGGCCAAGTTCGTTGGCGAGCAGTTCGCATTCGATGGGGAAAAAATTGTGTCCGTCGGCGGCACCTTGACCATGCTGGGCAAGACGCTCCCCGTCACCCTCAAGGCGGACAGCTACGGCTGCTTCATGCACCCCATGATCAAGCGTCAAGTGTGTGCTGGCGACTTCAGCACCACGATCAAACGCAGCCAGTGGGGCATGGACAAGATGACGGCCTTCTTGCCGGACGACATTCGCCTGGTGATTCAAGTGGAGGGCGTCAAGCAGCCCTGAGCGCCAACCCGGCCTCAGAAAAGCCCCGCCCTGGCGGGGCTTTGTCGTTCTGGGGCCCACCCTGACCTGCGTGACGGATGTCACGCCAACGCCCACCCCTGGCCCATGGGGCGTTCGCTCGTGCACCGCCGGCCCGACCGGCTCGTCCGCCCGGGATGCATTTCGTCACCCCACCCGCACGGCGTGTCACACGCCGCGCGACCGCCCGGGCCGGGCTCCCTACAGTCCACCCCATGAAAGCCTCGCCCCGCATCCCCAACTGGATCACCGACCCCGTGTGGCGCGACCGCCTGTCGCGCTGGGCCACGGTGACGATCAACGCCTTCCACCGCTACGCCGGCTGGCTGGTGGCGATGAGTTGGTGGCGATTCGCGGCTTACGCGTTGATCCTGCTGATCGGCACCCACTACCTGACCGGCATGTGGCCGTTCACCATGCGGATCACCGAATCGGTGCAGTTCGAGCGGACCGACCCGATGGACCCGCCCAACGTGGAAGACGCCCCCGACCCGGCGGACAACGAACCGGCTCCGCCCGAGGCCCCGGACGCCGAGCCGCCCAGCACCGACGCCGGCGGCGACGGCGTCGAGATCAGCATCGGCAAGCACGGCGTGCGCATCGGCCCCAAGGGCGCCACGCAAGAGGCCGCCGAGGTCAACATCAGCCCCGAAGGCGTGCGCATCGTGGCCCCACCCGCCCCCGGTGCCAGCAGCGCCGCCTCGGCACCGGCCACGGTCTTGGACATCCGCCTGCCCCCCGAGGCCGCCGAAGCCCTGCGCCGCGAACTCGAGCGCAATGCCAAGCAGATCGAGGCCGACGTCAAGCGCGCCCTCGAGGAGGCCAAGGCCGCCAAGCAGCAGGCCGAGAAAGAGATCGCCAAGGCGGTGAAGCAACAGGCCAAGGCCAAGGCCGCCGAGCGCCACGCCCGCCAAGAGACCCGTGTGCGCACCCTGCGCTGGGGCGACTTCCTGCAAGACATCGCCCTGTGGTGGGTGGTGTTCAGCATCGCCGTCAAGGCGCTCTACAAGGGCCGCAAGGAGGCCGAGGCCAAAGCCGCCGCCGCCGAGGAAACCGCCGAGGCCGAAGCCCTGAAGCGCCAGCTCGTGGAAGCCCGCCTGCAAACCATGCAGGCCCAGGTGGAGCCGCATTTCCTGTTCAACACCCTGGCCTCCATCGATCACCTGATCGAAACCGACCCCAAGCGCGCCAGCCAGATGCAGCGCAACCTGATCGCCCTGCTGCGCGCCACCATGCCCACCATGCGCGAGGCCAGCGGCCAGCAAAAGGTGCGCGACCTGGCCCGCGAAGTGGCGGTGGTGCGCCCTTACCTGGAGATCTTGTCGGTGCGCATGGAAGAGCGCCTGCAATGGCGCATCGAGGTACCCGACGGCCTGCTGTCGGCCGAATTCCCGCCCATGATCATCCAAGGACTGGTCGAGAACGCCATCAAGCACGGCCTGGAGCCCAAGCCCGAAGGCGGCAGCCTGGTGGTCTCGGCCCACATCGAGCACGGCGACCTCGTCGTCCAGGTGGCCGACACCGGCCTGGGCTTCGGCCGCGCCGGCACCAGCGGCACGGGCGTGGGTCTGGCCAACACCCGCGAGCGCTTGCAGCTTCTCTACGGCAACAAGGCCAGCCTCACCGTGGCCGAGAACCAGCCCTGCGGCACGGTGGTGCGCATCCAAGTGCCCTACCGCAGCAACCACAACGGCACCGCCAGCGGCGCCCCCAACCCAACCCAAGGAGCCTGATCATGGCCAAGTTCTTCAAGTGGACCTTCTGGACCTTTGTCATCCTGCTCGTGCTCAGCATGGCGGTGGGCACCTTGGCCATCGGCACCGCCTTCGACGGCTGGCAAGACAGCGGCCACTGGCACGTGGTCGTG
Source organism: Inhella crocodyli (assembly GCF_004004565.1). Lineage (GTDB taxonomy): Bacteria > Pseudomonadota > Gammaproteobacteria > Burkholderiales > Burkholderiaceae_C > Inhella > Inhella crocodyli. Next base: position 155,970 of record NZ_SACM01000002.1, on the reverse strand, counting down.
GACGGCCAGCCGGTGGACGATTGGGTGATGGACGAGCGCCTGGGCCTGGGCGGCGGCTTGGTCGCCGCCTTGGTCACGGGCCTCACCTTGGTGATCGTCGTGCCCCTGGTGCTGATCGTCGGGGTGGGGGTGCCGCTCTTGGTGCTCGCGGTCGGCCTCGGCGCGGTGCTGGTCGCTTTGCTCGGTGTGTCGCTCGTCGTCACCGGCCCCATCCTGATCCCGGTCTTGCTCGTGGTCTGGCTGGCCCGCCGCTCGCGCCCTACAGTCGCGGCCTGACACCAACGACCCCTGGGAGACCCCGATGACCGTGCGTGCCGTGCTGGCCGATGACGAACGCCTGATGCGCGAACAGCTGCGCGCCCGCCTGACCGAGGTGTGGCCCGAGCTGGAGATCGTGGCCGAGGCCAAGAACGGCCTGGAGGCCGTGGCCCTCACGCAGGAGCACAAGCCCGACATCTGCCTCTTGGACATCCGCATGCCCGGCCTCACCGGCGTCGAGGCCGCCAAGCAAATCGCCCAGCTGCCCGAAGACGACAACTGGTGCACGCCCGAGATCGTCTTCATCACGGCCTACGACCAGTACGCGGTGGAGGCCTTCGAGCAGGGTGTGGCCGACTACGTGCTCAAGCCCGCCGAACGCGAACGCCTGCAATTGACCGTGGAGCGGCTCAAAAAGCGCCTGGCTGCGCGCGACCCCAGCGCCAGCGCTGGCGCCGACGACCTGCCCACCGCCAAGCCCCTGCAACAGCTGCTGCAGCGCCTGAGCAGCCTGCAAAGCGGGCAGCCGCCGCGCCACCTGGAATGGATCCAGGCCAGCGTGGGGCAAGAGATCCGCATGATTCCGGTCACCGAGGTGCTGTTCTTCATCAGCGACGAGAAGTACACGCGGGTGCAAACCGAAACCGTCGAGGCCCTGATCCGCAAGCCCATCAAGGAGCTCGTCGACGAGCTCGACCCGCACCTGTTCTGGCAAATCCACCGCAGCACCTTGGTCAACGTGAAGGCCATTTCGGGCATCAGCCGTGACTTCCGCGGCCGCCAACTGGTGAGCGTGCGCGGCGCCAACGACAAGCTCGAAGTCAGTCGCAGCTACACGCACCTCTTCAAGGGCATGTGAGGCCCGCTGGGGCTCAGGCCAGCGCGCGCCCTGCCCCCTCGAAGCGGTTGCCGCGCGCCTCCACGGGCACCGCCCTCCCCACGCGATCGGTCCAGACGCGCCACCACAGGGCGTCGGCGCCCGCGCTGCGAAAGGCGTTGTCCTCGATGCGCAGGCGGTGCGCGCGCGCATCGTTCGGCCGGGCCTCCGCGCCAAAGGCCACCAGGGTGCGGTTGGGCGAAGCCGGCCCCTGCGCGATGTGGTTGCCGCGCAGCAGCACCTGCCCGCCGTTGGGGAAGTCGAGCTCGTAGGAGGCCGTGCCCTGGGGGTCGTCCCAGCCGAGCTCGCAATCGAGCACCTCGGCCTCTCGGGCCCGGCACTTCAGCAGGTGGCCCTGGCCGCCCCGCGCCCCGAACCGGAAACGACACGCCTGCACCCGCGCCTGGGCGATGGCGCCGATGTACAGCAGGTGGTGCAGCCCACGTCCGGAGTCCGGCGGGGCTTGATCGAAGGTGCAGCGCTCCAGCTCCAGGCGGGTTTGCGCCTCGTTGCCGGTCAGCAGGCCCATTTCGTTGTCGTCAAAGCGGCAATCCACAGCGTGCAGCCGCCCGCGCTCCAAGCGGATGCCGGCCCCATTGCCATCGGGCACGCGCGCCCCGCGAAAGCCAAGCCCTTCCACGCGCACGTCCCCCCCGCGCAGCACCAGCAGGGCCTTGCCCTCGGGCAGGGCCGCTCCGGTGCCGTCCAGCACCGCGCCCTCGCCCAGGCCGCGCAGGGTGAGGCGCGCCTGGGTCACGACGCCACCGCCGCGGTGCACCCCGGGGGGCAGGGCCACGGTGTCGCCGTCCTGCGCCTGGCGCAGGGCCTCGGCCAGGGTGGCGGGGCCGCCGGGCGCGCCCACGGTCCAGGTGCGGGCCGCCGCCGAGGCGGTCGACGCGAGCAGGGGCAAGGTGGCCAAGACGGTGCGGCGTTGCATGGCGTGGGAGCATGCCATCCTGTGACCCCCGGCATTCGGGGGGCGCTGTGCGACCATCGCCCCCGTCTCCTCCGGACGGAGGATGTCACCCCAGAACCCAGCCGATAACCTGCGCGCCAAGCTGTCATCGCGACGCTGGCGCATGGGAGGGAGGCTGCAGATTGCAGAACCCATGCGCGCACTTTGGATCGAGGACCACCAACTGATCGGCGACTCGCTGGAGCTCTTGCTCCAGGTCGTGCTTCCCGATCTCTCGCTGGACAAGGCCAAGACCCTGGCCAGCGCGGAACAGTTGGTGGCCTCGATTCCCTTTCAGCTGGTGCTGCTCGACTGGTGGCTCGAGTCCACGGACGGGGCCGCCGCCATCCAATCCTTGCGCCAAGCCGGCTGCACCGCGCCCATCGTCGTCGTTTCGGGCGACGACCGCGAGGCCGTGATGCGCCAGGCCTGGGCCTTGGGCGTGGCCGGTTACGTGCGCAAGTCCGCCGAGCCGCAAGAGCTGATCGACACCCTGAGCGCCGTGCTCGCCGGCCAGCGCGCCGCGCTGCCGCCCTCGGTGGCGGCGCGCGACGGCCTGCCTGCCCTGGACGTGGCCACCCTGTTCCCCGACCTGACGCCCCGCCAGGCCGACGTTTACCGCGCCATGGTGCGCGGCGCCTCGGACAAGCAGATTGCCCGAGAGCTGGGCATCGGCGAGAGCACCGTGAAGAGCCACGTGCGCGTGATCCTGCAAACCTTGGGCGTGGGCAAACGCGGCGAAGCCGCGCACCTGGCACGCGGCGCCCAGCCGTGAGCGCCAGCGCCACCCAACACGCCGCAGCCGAAGCGCAGCAGCTGCGCGCCGAGCGGGTGCGCCAGGGCCTGGAGCAGGCCCGTCGCGTGCGCCTGCCGCACACCGTGGCCGAGCTGGTGGTGGCCTGGGTCACGATCGCCCTCGGGCATGGCGAGGTGCTTTGGATCTACCTGCCCTACATGGCCTTGGTGGTGCACGGGCGGGGCAGCCTGCTGGAGTGGATGCACGAGGACAAGCGCTTCAGCGACGCCGAGGTCATGCGGGTCATGTCCCTGTCGCCCATGCTCATCGCCGCGGGCTACGTGGGCCTGGCCCTGGTCCTGTTCCAGGAGCCCCTGCAGCCGCTGCACTACCTGTTTTCGATGGTGATCACGGGCGCGGCGGCGGGGGCCGTGGCGCCGGCCGCCGGCGACGTGCGCGGCTACGTGGCCTACGCCTCGGTGCGGGGCATCGGCCACGCCTCGGCCTGGCTGATGGCCGGGGGCTTCGGGGCCTGGCTGCCCGCGGTGCTGGTGTTGGTGCTCTTGGCCTCGCTGACGAACTACGTGCGCGACCAGGGTCGCGCGCAGCTGGCGCTGTTGCGCACCAACGTGCGCCTGAGCGAGGCGCATGCGGCGGCCGAGCGGGCCAACGAGGCGCGCACGCGCTTTTTCGCCGCCGCCAGCCACGACCTGCGCCAGCCCCTCACGGCCTTGGCCTACAACGTGGCCACCATCGAGGCCTTGGCCAAGCTGCGGGAGGATGCCCAGCTCGGTCGGGTCGGTCAGGGCTTGCGGCGCTCGCTGGGCGAAAGCCAAATGCTGCTCAACAGCCTGCTGGAAATCTCCCAGTTGGACGCCGGTGCCGTGGAAGTGGCCCGCGAGCCCTTTGACCTGGCCGAGCTGGTCACCGGCGTGACCCAGGGCCTGCGGCCCTTGGCGCAAGAGCGCGGCCTGACCCTGTGGGCCGAACTGCCACCCCAGCCTTGCTGGGCCCGGGGCGACGCGGCCCAGCTGCGCCGCGTGCTCAGCAACTTGGTGGGCAATGCCATCAAGTTCACGCCGCAAGGCGAGGTGCGCCTGGAGCTCAGCACCCGCGGGCAGGACGCTTGGATCGCGGTGCGCGACACCGGCCCGGGCATCCCCCGGGAGCTGCAAGAGCGGGTGTTCGAAGAGTTCTTCCAAGTCGGCAATCCAGCGCGGGACCGCCAGCAAGGCCTGGGCCTCGGCCTGGCCATCGTGAACCGCCTGGCCCACCTGATGGACGTCCCCTTGACCCTTGAAAGCGAGCCCGGCCAAGGCTGCTGCTTCCGCCTCAAGTTGCCCCTGGCGCCCACCCCGGAGATCAGCGCCAGGGCGGCCAGCCCCAGCGGCCTGATGCCCCTGGACGGCCCCAGCGCCCCCCGCCTGCAGGTGCTGTTGGTGGACGACGAGGCCCCCATCCGCGAGGCCTTGGGCCTGTACCTGGAAGCCCTGGGCTGGACCTTGCACGCCGCGGCCGACGGCGACAGCGCCTTGGCCCTGTGGGCCGCGGCCCAGCGCGTGGACGCCGTGGTGCTCGACTTCCGCCTGGGCGGGGGCGCCACGGGCCTGGACGTGCTGCTGCGCCTGCGCGCAGCCGGCTGCCAAGCACCGGCCTGGCTGATCACCGGCGACACCGCCCCCGAGCGCATCCACGCCGCCAAGGAAGCCGGCCTGCCCGTGTTCTACAAGCCGGTGGAGGGTCGCGAGTTGGTGGGCGCGATCCTGGCCAAGGTCAACGCGGCAGCGAGCGGCTGATCAGGCCGATCGACACCCAGTACAGCGCGTGGATGGCCAAGCTGGCCAGTGGCACGCCCCCGCCGAAGCGGTCCACGGCCAGCAGGGTGTCGGAGGCCAGGAAGAGCGCGCCCCCCATCGCCGCCCAGCACGCATCGCGCTCGCGCGAACGCCACCACCAGGCCGCGCCCTGCCCGGCCATGGCCACCAGCACCGCCACGTAGATGACCACCGGCGCGCGCAGGTCCCCTGGCAGGCCCGGCCAAATCACCCAAGCCAGCACCGCCGCGGCCAGCGCCCCGTAAGCCAGGAAGGGCCTCCATGGCGCCCCAAAACGGCTGCGCACGGCCATGCTGCGCACAAAGGCCAAGTGCGCCAGCAGGAAGCTGACCAAGCCGGGCAAGAAGCCCTGCGCCGGCCACAGCAAGGCCACGTCGCCCGCGAGCGAGGCCACCAGACCGACCCGAAGCCAACGCCGCTGCACCGGCTGTGTTTCGCCACGCGGCCAGGCCCACGCGATGAGGGCCAGCGTGGCGGCCGGCTTGGCGATCCAGCGCAGGGGCTCGGGCAGCAGGCCCAAGTCGGCCCCGATGAACAGGGCGGCGTTCAGCGCCGCCGCCCCCAACCACAGCATCGACTTCATCCCTTCTCCTTGGGCGCCTTCGCCTCGCGCTCGGCCACCTGCGCCGCCATGCGGGCGCGCAGCTCGGCCAGCGCGGCACGCGGGTCGGCGGGCTTGGGCACGTCGTCCAGGCGCATTTCGTCCACGAAGCGGCTGGGCCGGGCGATGACCATCTCGCGCCCGCGCTTGCGCCGGCGCAGCACGCTCACGCCCAGGCTCTTGCGAGCGCGGGTGATGCCCACGTACATCAGGCGCCGCTCCTCGGCCAAGCCCTCGGGGGTGATGGCCTCCTCGTCGCGCGTGAAGGGCAACAGGCCCTCGTTCACGCCGGCCAGCACCACGTGCGGCCACTCCAGGCCCTTGGACGCGTGCAGGGTGCTAAGCGTCACCTGGTCCTGCTCTTCGTCGCGCTCCATCAAGCTCATGATGACGCTGATGCTTTGCGCCACGTCGAGCACGCTCTGCTCGGGGTCGTCCTCGTCCCGCCCGCCGCAGCGGCGCGCCACCCACTCCACGAAGTCGAGCACGTTGCTGTAGCGCGAGGCGGCGCTGGCTTCTTCGACGTGCTGCAGGTGGGCCTCGTAGTCCAGCTCCTTGAGCCAGTCGAGGCACAGCTTCATCGCCGCGTCCTTGCCCACCGCGGCTTTGGCGCGGGCCTGCAGGTCGTGCACGGTGCGGCCGAACTCGTGCAACCCGTGCACGGCGCGGCTGCTCACCGCCGCCTCCAGGCTCTCGTGGAACAGGGCCTCGAACAGGCTGATCTTGCGCGCACCGGCAAAGGCCCCCAAGGCCGCCAAGGTGGTGTGGCCGATGCCCCGTTTGGGCGTGGTCACCGCGCGCAGAAATGCCGGGTCGTCGTCCTCGTTCACCAACAGGCGCAGCCAGGCGCACAGGTCCTTGATCTCGCTGCGATCGAAGAAACTCTGCCCGCCGCTGACCTTGTAGGGGATCTGCGCGCGACGCAGCGCTTGCTCGAACACGCGGGCCTGGTGGTTGGCGCGGTAGAGGATGGCGCAGTCGCTCCACTTGCCATTGGCGCCTTCGGCGTTGCGCTTGCTTTGCAGCCGCGCCACCGCGCGCTCCGCCTCGTGCTGCTCGTCGTCGCACTGCAGCAGGGCCACGGGCTCGCCCTCGCCCAGGTCGCTCCACAGCTTCTTTTCAAACAGCTTGGGGTTGGCGGCGATGACGTGGTTGGCGGCGCGCAAGATGGCGCTGGTGCTGCGGTAGTTCTGCTCCAGCGCGATGACCTTGAGGCTGGGGTAGTCCACGCCCAGCTGCTTGAGGTTGTCCAGCGTGGCGCCGCGCCAGCCGTAGATGCTCTGGTCGTCGTCGCCCACCGCCGTGAACACGCCCTCGGGGCCGACCAGGGCCTTGAGCAGCGCGTACTGCACGGCGTTGGTGTCTTGCACCTCGTCGATCAGCACGTGCTTGAACTTGGCGCGCCACTTGGCCTGGGCGATGGGGTCGGTCGTCAGCAGCTTGAGCGGCAGGCCGATGAGGTCGTCGAAGTCCACCGCCTGGTAGGCGGCCAGTCGCTCGGCGTAGGCACGAAACACGATGGCCGCCTGGCGCTCGGACTCGCTCTCGGCCGCGGCCAAGGCCCCATCGGCGTCCAGGCCCTCGTTTTTCCACAGCGAGATCTGCCACTGCCACAGGCGGGGCAGCTTGGCGTCGGTGGTGTTGGCGCAGTCGCGCAAGATGCCCACCACGTCGTCGCTGTCCAAGATGGAGAACTGGGGCTTCAGGCCCAGGCGCTCGCCCTCTTCGCGCAGCAGGCGAACGCCCAGGGCGTGGAAGGTGGCGATGGTCAGCGCCTTGGCGGGCTTGGCCCCCACCAACTCACGGGCGCGCTCGCGCATTTCCTGCGCCGCCTTGTTGGTGAAGGTGATGGCGGCGATGGCGTCGGCGCGCATCCCCTGCTGCAGCAGGTGGGCGATCTTGTGCGTGATCACGCGCGTCTTGCCCGAGCCGGCGCCGGCCAGCACCAGGCAGGGCGAATGCACGTGCTGCACCGCGCTCATCTGCGCGGCGTTGAGCCCCGGGCCGGCCATCAGGCGCTCGCCGGCTCAGGCGGGGGCGGCACCGGCACAGCGGGCGGCGGCGGCGTGCGCAGGCCCAAGCCCAGGCAGACCAAGGTGCCGTACAGGAAGGCCAGGCGCGCGCCATCGACCAGGCTGTCGAACAGGCCCACCAGCATGAAGCCGAGCAAGGCCCCGGCCAGCGCGGGTGCCAGCGGGTGCCCGGCGGCATTGCCCCAGCTCACCCGCCCCAGGGCCAAGGCCCACAGGCCCAGGCTCAGCACCAAGCCAATGCCGCCCTGCTCGAAGTACCAGTGCAGCGGCAGGCTCTTGGCGTGCCAAGGCAGGTGGTGGCGGTCGCTGCTGAAGAACCAGTGCGCCATGCCGTCCTCGAAGCCGCCGTTCTTCAGCAGCTCGCGCCCGTCGCTGCCCTGGAGGCTCACGCCGGCGATCTCCACCTTGGTGCTTGGGGTTTCGACAGCCAGCGACAGGGCCAGCCCGCGCTTGGGCCAGCCGCGCTGCCCCAGCTCGCCATTGCCGCCCAGCTCCAGGGTGACCCAGCGGAAGCCCTCGCTGGCCGGCAGCTCGGCCTGGCGCGTGCGGCAGGCCTCGGTGTAGATCAGGTGGCGCTCGCACACCTCGCCCAGCAGCTTGAGTTGCAAGGGGTTGCGCACCAGCACGCGCAGGCGCAATCCCGGCGGCGCGTCGTTCACGCGCTGGGTCAGGCGCAGCATCTCGCCCCAGCCCAGGGTGTGGCGACCGGCGCTCAAGGCCACGCGCGGCGGGGTGCCGCCGAGGAAGCGCACGTCGCCGATGCGCTCTTCCACCGGGGCGTTGTTGGCGAAGTGGGGCAGGTAGCGGCCCGCGCCCACGCCGATCCACTCGCCGCCGGCCACGTCGGCCATGGCCAGGCCGCGAGACCAGTGGGCAAAGCGCCCGTCCAAGTCTTGCGACACCGTCGACGAGCGCTCGGCGATGTAGCTGCCCCCGGCCAGGGCCGCCACGATGGCGCTGGCCCCCAGCATGGCGCCCACGGCCAGCATGCGCGGCCGCCAGCCCAACTGGCCCAGCACCTGGCCCACGCTGCCGCCTTGGCTGAGCGGCCATGCCAGGCTCAGCACCAAAAGCGGCAGCCAGGCGCGCTCCACCGCCGGCATGCCGCCCCAGTTCCAGGCCACCACGCCGGCCAAGCCCACGGTGGTCAGCCAGGCCATGGCGCGCAGGCTGTCGCCCAGGGGCGTGCGCCAGGGGTGCCGGCCCGACCAGGCCGCCCGGGCCAGCACCACGCTCAGCAGCCAGGCCAGGGCGTAAAGCCCATAAGCCAGCTTGTTGACCCAGGTGGCCAGCAAGGCGCCCAGGCCCACGAGGGGCACGGCCATCACCAGGCCCAGGCCCCAGCCGAGCAAGCGCTCGCGGCGGTCGCCACCGGCATGGCCCACGGGTTGCAGCATCAGAGCCACCATGGCCCCACTGACCGCCAGCAGGCCGCGGTAGCCGCTGTTCGGGAACATCTGCCAGGCCACGGCGGCGCCCAAGGCCACCAACAGGCCCAAGCCGAACAGGCTGCGCCCGGGCGGCATCAGGGCCTGGGCCGGCGCGGCGGGCCACACAGCCCCCGGCGCGGGGGCCGGGGCGGCCTGCGCGCGCGACTGCTGGCGCATCCACAGCGCCAAGGTCAAGGGCAGGGCCAGGGCCGCGGCCAGGTAGAGACCGCGCGAGAAGGTGGTGATCAGCGCGTACAGGCCCAGCAGCAACAGGCCCATGGCCCAGGCAAAGCCCAGGCGGCCGCGGGCGCGCAACAAGGCCAACAGCCCGAAGGGCAGGCTCAGGGCCAGGGCCCCGTCCAGCGCGGCGCCGCCCACGTGCATCTCCCAGAAGACGCTGGTCGTGCGGTAGTCGGTGCTGAAGTTGCTGAAGCCGGTGAAAGCCAGGCGTTCCCACAGCGCCCCCAGGCTGACCACCAGCAGCACGCCGCACAGGCCCACGCCCAACGCGGGCGTGAGGGTTTGCGGGGCGCGGGTCGCCGCGCGGTGCCACAAGGGCAGCATCAACAGCAGCGCGAGCACCGGCTTGCCCGCACGCAGGGCTTGGCCCGACTCCCAATAGCCCTGGTAGACGTACAGGTCCAGGCCGCCGGCGTCGGTCACGCCGATGAACACGCTCAGGGCCGTGGCGGCGGCGGCCAGCACCATCAGCGCGACGGCGGACGCCCGCCAGCGCAGCGCGCGACGCCACACCGCCTGCACCGGCGGAGGCGTGTGGCGGTGGGGGCCCGCCCAGGCGGCATAGCCTCCGGCCGCGCTGGCCAGCACCAGCAGGTCCCACTCTTCCAGCCACAGCCAGCCCGTCCAGGGCGCCAGGCCGATCAGCGGCACCAGGGCCAGCATCCAGCCCGGCCAGGTGGTCCAAAAGTAGCGGGCCAGCAGGGCCACCAGCAGCACGGCGGGCACGGCCCAGCCAGCGCCCAGGGGGTGAATGGCGGCCAGGTACAAGGCCAGCAACAGGCAGGGCGCGGCCACCAGCCACGCGAGCGGGGCCCAACGGTCGGGCGCGGCGCCACGCCGGCCTGAAGACGCGCGGGGGGACGGGCTGGCGAAGGCCGACGAGGTGGAGCTGGACCGGCGTCGACGACGCCGGCGTTCTCCCTCGCCCAAGGTCGTCTCGGGGTTCATGCGTCGATGATAGTCAGCGGCCCCGGCCGCTCGGCGCTCAGCGCCGCCACCACCACCAAGCGCCTGCGCCCAGCGCCACGAGCAGGCCCAGCGCCACGCCCCACACCCAGGGAGCCGGGCCACGCGGGGTCGGCGCGGGGGGCGCGACCGGCGGGGCCTTCGGCGCCGGCTGCGCCACCGGCGCCCGCAGCGGCCGCGGGGCGGGCGCAGCCGCCTTGGGCGGGGCCGCGGTCGGCAAGGCGTCCAGGGGCGCCGGGCCGCTGCCGGCCGGCACGCCCCCGGCGTCGTCCAGCCAGGCTTCGATGGCCTCGGCCAAGCTCACCAAGTCCTGCGGCCGCTCGGCCGGGTCCTCGGCCACGGCGCGCTGCAACAAGGCGTTGAGCGCGTCGCGCGACTCCGGCTTCAGGCTCAGCCACTGCAGCAGGGTTTGCGACGGGGTCAGGCTGCCGTCGGCGTCGGGCCGCCAGCGCCCCGTGACCAACCAGCCGGCCAGCTTGCCCACGCGGTAGGCCTGGTCGGCCGGGCTGCCCGCGGCCCCGGGCACGGTCTGCGGGCTTTGCAGGGGCTGCGCGGCGCGGCAGATCTGCCCTTGCAAACCGCCCAGTTGCAAGGCGTCGGCTTGGGTGCGAACCAAGGCCAAGGCGTGCAAGCGCAGTTGCTGCTGCGGCCCCACCCACAGCAGGCTGGGGTCGAGTTCGACCAGCGACAGGCCTTGCTGCTGCGCCAGCAGCAGCAGCTCGCACAGCTGCATGACCCATTCGAGGCGGCGGCGCAGGGAGGCGTCGCCCAGGCCCTCGGTGAGCGGGGTGCCCGACAACAAGGGCATCACCACGTAGGGCTGCTGCTGGGCGTTCATGCCCGAGTCCAGGGGCCAGGCGATGTCGGGGTGCGTCCAAGGCTGCCCCTCGGTGCCGGCCATGCGCAGCAACACGGCACCGGCATCGGCGGCCTCGGCATAGACCAGCAACAGCACCTGCTGGCCCGACTTCTGGTGCGACGCGCGCCACCAGTGGCCCGACGGGGCCTTGGCAAAGGGTTGGTCGAGCCGCCAGACGCCCAGTCGGTCGCCGGGCTGGCCCAAGGTTTCGCTCGCTTTCATGGGGCGATGTTAGGCGGCGGCACCCGCGGCGCCTGTAACCATCGCGATACTGGCGGGATGCTGGCGGTGTTGGGCCTGTGCCTGCCCTTCTTTTTGTTGATCGGTCTCGGCCACGCGGTGGGCCGGCGCAGCGCGTGGGCGCCTCAAGCCCTGCCTGGGCTCAACAGCGTCGTGATGCTCTTCACCCTGCCGGCCCTGCTGCTGCTCATGGGGCGCGACTGGGCGCGCCAGGGCTTCGAAGGCGCGGCCCTGCTGCCGGTGTACGCCCTGGCGAGCATGGGCGTGGTGGCCAGCGCCTGGGCCTTGGCCGGCCGGGCGGGCTTGGCCCCGCGGCCCCGCGGCCTGGCCGCCTTGATTGCCGCCTTCCCCAACACGGGCTTCATGGGCCTGCCCTTGATCGCCGGCCTCCTGGGCCCCAGCGCCGCGGCGCCGGTGGGGGCCACCATCGTGTTCGACCTGGTGCTGACGACCACCGTCTGCCTGGTGCTGGGCGGCGGCACGCCCGTGCAGGGGCTGCGCCTGGCGGCCCGCAACCCCCTGCCCTGGTCGGTGCTCGCCGGCATGGTCTGGGGCCTGAGCGGGTGGGGGCTGCCGGCCCCGATCGAGCGCTCCCTCGCCTTGCTGGCCCAGGCGACCACGCCCCTGGCCCTGATGTGCCTGGGCCTGGCCCTTGCCCTGCAGGCGCCGGCCCCGCGCTCGCCGCTGGCGGGGCAACTGACCGCCGTGAAACTGGTGCTGCACCCCCTCTTGGCCTGGCTGGGCGGGCAATGGGCCCTCGCCCAAGGGTGGATGAGCGCCCAGGCCGCGGCCGTGCTGGTGCTGGCCTGCGCCCTGCCCAGCGCGGCCAACGTGGCCCTGCTGGCGCAGCGGCTGGATGCCGACGACCCCGCGGTGTCGCGCACCATCCTGGGGTCCACGGCCCTGGCCGTGCTGACCCTGCCCCTCTTGGCCTGGGCCTTGGGGGTGCGGCTGTGAACCTGCGCTGGCTGTTGGCCCTGTGCGTGGGCACTGCCTTGACCCTGGGCGCCGCGGCCGAGGGCTACCGCCAGCCCTCGCCGGCCGTGCGCGCCGCCCTGGACGCTCCCTTGCCCGACCGCCTGCAGGCCTCGCCCGACGGGCGTTGGCTGGCCTTGGTGGAGCCCCGCCGCTACGTGCCCCTGGCCGAGTTGGCGCGGCCAACGCTGCGCTTGGCCGGCCTGCGCTTCGAGTCCAACAACCGCAGCGGCCTGCCCAGCACCGCCGTGCAAGGCTTGAGCCTGCGCGCCACAGACGCCCGGCCGGGCAACGAGCGCCACGTCAACCTGCCGCCCGGCGGCACCTGGCACAGCTTCCAGTGGTCGCCCGATGGGCGGCATTACGTGCTGCAGCGGCGCACCGCGTGGTCCACCGAACTCTGGGTGGGCCGAGCGGCCCTGGGCGACCCCCAGCCCGTGCCCGGCCTGCGCTTGAACAACGTGCTCAGCGATGGCGAGTGGGTCTGGTGGAACGCCGGCGAGCTCCTGGCCCTGGCCCTGCCCGCCAACCCTGGCCCGCCGCCCAAGGAGCCGCTGCCCGCGCCCGAGTCGCAGGAGCACAGCGGCCGCGGCACGCCCGAGCCCCCGCACACCGGCCTGCTGCGCAGCGCGCACGACGAGGCCCTGTTCGAACACCAGGCCCGCAGCCAGGTGGTGCGCGTGAACCTCAACAGCCTGGGCTTCAGCCGCCTGGGCGAGCCGGGCCTGTTCGCCAGTCTCACCGTGCTGGGCGAGGGCCAGGCCCTGCTGACCGAGCGCTTGGTGCGCCCCTTCCCCCGCCTGCTCACCTGGGACGACTTTCCCCAGGTGGTGGAGGTGCGCAACGCGCAGGGCCGCGTGCTGCGCGAACTGGCCAAGGTGCCCTCGCGCCAAGGCGTGCCGGTGGACGGCACCCTGCCCGGCCCGCGCGTCTTCTATGGCGCACCCACCAAGGACGCGAGCATCTACTGGGTCGAGGCCTTGGACGGCGGCAACCCGGCCAACAAGGTGGCCTACCGCGACCGGGTGATGCGCCTGGACGCGCCCTACACGGGCGAGCCCGAAGAGATCCAGCGCATGCCGCACCGCTTCGCGCGGCTGCGCTTCCTGGAAGACGGCGCGCACGCCCTGCTCAGCGAGATCGACCGCGCCCGCGGCAGCACCCGCACCTACCTGTTGCCGCTGGACGGCACGCAAAGCCGCGCACTCTTCGAGCACTCCCTGCGCGAACGGGCCCGCCACCCTGGCGTTCCGCTCATGCGCACGGCGCCCAACGGCCACCGGGTGGTGCATACCGCCCCCGACGGCAGCTTCTGGTTCGTCGGGCAGGGCTACACGGCCCGCGGCGAGCGCCCCTTCCTCGACCGCTACAGCCTGCGCGACGCGCCCGTGCAGCGCGTCTTCCAGGCCGATGGTCAGTTCGAGTTGCCACTGCAATGGCTGGACGCCAAGCGCCTGCTCACCCAGGTCGAAAAGCCGCTGGAAGCGCGGCAATGGGGCGTGCGCCAGGCTGGTGCCTGGAGCCCGCTCACGGCGCCGCAAGAGCCCCCCGCGCCGGTGCGCGCGCTGCGCCGCGAGTTCGTCAGCTTCAAGCGCGACGACGGCGTGGACATGAGCTTCTGGGTCGTGCTGCCGCCCGACTGGCAAGAAGGCCAGAAGCGCCCGGCCCTGGTGTGGGCCTACCCGCTGGAGTACACCGACGCGCAACTGGCCAGCCAGCAGGCCCAGCAAAGTGAGCGCAGCCAGTGGCCGCCCCCTGGCAGCCCGGCGTGGTTGGCCTTGGAAGGCTACGTGGTGATCTACGACGCCACCATGCCCATCGTGGGCGACGCCAAGACGGTCAACGACAACTTCCTCGAGCAAATCCAGCGCAACGCCCGCGCCATCGTCGAGAAGGCCGAGGAGTTGGGCAGCGTCGACGTGCGCCGCATGGCCATCGGCGGCCAAAGCTACGGCGCCTTCATGGCCGTGAACCTGCTGGCCCACACCAAGCTCTTCAAGGCCGGCATCGCCCGCAGCGGCGCCTACAACCGCACGCTCACGCCCTTCGGTTTCCAGAGCGAGCGGCGCAACCTGTGGGAAGCCCGCGAGGCCTACCTGCGCCTGTCGCCCCTGCTTTTCGCCAACCAAATCAAGGACCCGCTGCTGTTGCTGCACGGCGAGCAGGACCCCAACAGCGGCACCCCGGTGCTGCAAAGCGAACGCCTGTACCACGCCCTGGCGGGCCTGGGCCAAACCGTTCGCCTGACCGTCCTGCCCCTGGAAGGCCACGCCCTGGCCAGCCGCGAGGCCGCGGGCCAGGTGCAGTGGGAAATGGCGAACTGGCTCAAGCGCCACCTGGGCGAACCGAAGGGGCGCTGAACCCTTTCAGGGCAACCATTCGGCCACGGCGTCCCAGGCCTCGGCAGGCACGCGCCCTGCAACGCGCAACCGCTCTTGCCCATCCGGGCCAAACACCAGCGTCAATGGCAGCTGTGGTGGCCGAGCGGCCAAGCTGTCTTGGAACCCCGGCGCCCCAGCCCATAAAGCGATGCCGCGCTGCACCGCCTTGGCTTGCGTGATGGCCTGCAAAGCCTCGTACCGGCGCCAATCGTCTTCTCGCCGATCCAGGCTGACCATCACCAGGCCGAACGGCTTGTCGCTCCACCCGGCCAGGTTCTGACGCAACTCCGGTAGCTTGTCCCGGCACACCGCGCAGTCGGTCGACCAGTACACCACCATCACCACCCGGCCCCGCTGACGCGCCAGGTCGAAGCGGTCACCGCGCAGGGTGGGTCCTCGCAGCACAAAGGCCGGGACGGCCGGCGTAGCGGACCAGGCCGCCGAGGCCCAAGACACGGCCCCCACACTGAAGGCCTGGGCCACCCATCGGCGACGGCTGAACATGAACCCGGGCATGAGGCGCTCCTCGGACGAAAGTCCCTCTGTCGCGCGTTCCCCCGTGTGCCTTACAGCGGCTCTCCCACCATCAGCCGGCGAGCCCCCGGGCCCCGAACGGCCACCGCGTCGCCCGGGTTGTAGAGCGCACAAGCCTTGAGCGACAAACAACCGCAACCGATGCAGCTGCCCAAGGTATCGCGCAAGCGCTGAAGCAGCGCCAGGCGGTCGTCGAGCAAGCCTTGCCAGTGCCGCGCCAAGCGCTCCCAATCGGCCTTGGTCGGGGTGCGGTTTGCAGGCAGATCCGCCAAGGCCTGTCGCAACTCCTCCAGGCTCAGGCCCACTTTTTGGCCGGCTCGCAAGAAGGCCACCCGCCGCAGCGTGTCGCGCGGGTACTGACGCCGGCCGCTGGCGCTGCGACTTCCCTGAATCAAGCCTTGGTCCTCGTAAAAGCGCAGGGCGCTGGCCGCCACACCGGAACGGCGCGCCAACTCGCCAATTGGCATCGGGGTGGATGCCGTGCTGTGCGCGTCAGGCGGTAACTGCGTGCCGTTGTTGTCGGGAGTCTGCATGGGGCCCTTGACTTCAAGTTCACTTGAACTTGCACGATAGCGCCACTTCCTCGTTTTCGGAGCTCCCATGAACGCCCCCGTCCCCACGTTCACCGCCATCGACCACCTGCACCTGCACGTGAACGACCGCCCCCGCGCCGAGCGCTGGTACGCCCAGGTGCTGGGCCTGCAGCGCGTCGAGGCCCTGGCCCATTGGGCCACCGACGGCGGGCCACTCACGCTGAGCGACCCCGCCGGCGTGCTGCACCTGGCCCTGTTCGAACGCCCGCCCGCCGCGGCCCTGCCCCGGGGCGGCACCATCGCCCTGGGCATCCCGGCCGACGGCTGGCCCGCCTGGCAGGCGCACTTGGCGGCGCACTTGCCCCAGCGCCCTGCGGTGGTGGACCACGGCCTGACGCAGTCGATGTACTTCAGCGACCCCGACGGCAACCCCTTCGAGCTGACCTGGCCGACCCCGGCGCTGCGGCCATGAGCACGACCGCCCTCCCCCAGGCAGCGGCCGAGCTGCACCCATGGCTCGACGCCGGGCTGGCGCTCGCGCCCGAGTACGTCGACGCGAAGACCGCGCACACCGGCCCTGGACCGGCCTACGCCAGCCACTGGCCCATGGCCCTCCACGCCCTCTCGGCCTTGGGCGCCTCGGCGGCCGAGCTCGCCGCGTTCGACGGGCACGAGCGCCAGGCCCTGCCGCCGCGCGCGGCATGGCCCGCGCTGGACCGCGACGAGGCCGAACTGCGCCAACGCATCGCCGCCGAAGGCGCCCCATCGGTGTTGGCCGATTGCCTGCCCGAGCGCATGGCCCACGCCGGGGCCGCGGCCTTCCACGGCCTGATCCGCACCGCCCACGCCTGGGAGTCGGGGCACGCCGGCGAGTTGGCCCTGGCCTTGGCCTGGTGGCGCCAGCGCGACCAGCCTCTGGCGCCCGCCTCCGCGTCGCCCCCGCCCGAGCTGGACTGGGCCGACTGGCAGTCGGCCTTGGGCGCCTTGCGGCGGCCCACGCCCTGGCCCCGTGCCTGGATCGCCACCCGCATGCAAGCCTGGGCCGACGACCCGGGCTTCCAGCGCTGGGCCCCGACGCTGCGCCTGCGCGGTTCGACCTTGAAGGACCTGGCGACGGCCGCACTGACGGCCTACGCCGCCAGCGGCGACTTCACCTTGCTGCACGCCGTCACGGCCTGCCGTGCGATGGCCGTGCTGGGCCCCTGCCTGGACCCGGCGCAGGTCACGCCCGCCCTGCGCGCCTTCAGCCAGCACTGGGCTGCGGCCGCCCTGGCCAGCGGCTGGCATGGCGGGCGCGACACCTGGCCCGAACCCCCAGCCCCCTGGGCCTGGCCCCGGCTCTTGGCCCTGGCCCGAACCCACCCTGATGCGCACGCCATCAAGCTGACCCACGCGGCCTGGGACTGGGTCCACCGGGGATTGAACGACGGGCTCTGTCGCCAGGCCGCCACCCGCGCCTTGGCGACCCGGGCTGCGTGACCAAGGTCGCAAGGCGGCGGGTTGCGCCCCGTGACAGGCGGGCGGTGTCGGCCTATGGTTGGGCCTGTTCTGGCTCGCCCCGCCCCGCCCATGTCCGACCACCCCACCCTGTCGCGCTGGCACGCGTGGCAGCAGCTTGCCGACGCCCTCGAACACCTGCTGCTCTGGCCGCAGTCGGCCGCCGATTTCCCCCTGGCCTTGCGCGAGTTGGCCCAGCAGGTCGACGCCCTCATGGCCCAAGACACCGACCTCGGCGTGTTCGAGGTGGTGCGCATCAGCCCCGACAAGCTGACCCGCTACGGCGCCCTGCACTCGCTGCACACCGCCAGCGTTGTGTGGCTGGTGGCCCAGCGCAAGGAATGGGTGCAAGCCAAGCGCTTGTGCGCCCTGCAAGCGGCGCTGACGATGAACATTGCCGTCACCGACCTGCAAACCACGCTGGCGCAGCAGCCCGGCCCCATGAACGAAGAGCAGCAAACGCGCATGCGCAACCACGCGCTGGACAGCGAACGCCTGCTGCGCAGCCTGGGCGTGGGCGACGAAACCTGGCTGGCCGCCGTGGCCGAGCACCACGAGCAACCCGGCGGCAAGGGCTACCCGCGCGGCCTGGACCGCACCGGCGAGTTGGCCGACTTGCTGCGCACCTGCGACGTCTTCTGCGCCAAGATGAGCCCGCGCGCCGGCCGCACCGCCATGCTCAGCCCCACGGCCGCCGAGGCGATCTTCCGCCAGCGCAGCGCCAACTACTTTGGCGCCACGGTCGTCACCACCATGGGGGTCTATCCCCCAGGCAGCCTGGTGAGCTTGGGCAGTGGCGAACAGGCCATGGTGACCGAGCGGACCCGCGACCCGCTGCGCCCGATGATCGCCCTGCTGACCGACGCCGAAGGCCAGGCCCTGGACGCCCCCCAGGCCAGCGGGACCGACGCCAGTGGCGACCGCAAGGTCGTGGGGCCGGCCCGCAGCGCCGACCCGGCCCACCTGTTCACCCCCACGGACGTGCTCAAAACCCGCTGACCGCGGGCCTGGGGCGCGCGGTGCGGAGACACTGCCCCCCATGCCCCTGTTGACTGCCTTGACCCGCCGCTTCGAGCGCCTGGTCGACCCCTACCCCACCGCCCGGCCCACCCAGCCGCCGGCCACCTTCTTCGCCTTCCTCTGGCGCTGCGCCGAAGGCGTTCGCCCCCACCTCTTGGCCGTGACCCTGCTGACCGCGGGCATCGCGGCGGCGGAGGCGCTGCTGTTCAGCCTGATGGCCTCGCTGGTGGACTGGCTGGGCACGCAGAAACCCGCCACCCTGTGGCAACAGCCGCAGCCCGTGCTGTGGACCCTGGGCGCCGTGCTCGTGGCCAGCGTGGTCTTGGCCCTGGGGCAGGCCCTCACCAAGTACCAAGGCGTGTTCGGCAACTTCCCCATGCGCCTGCGCTGGGTGTTCCACCGCCGCATGCTGGAGCAAAGCTTGGCCTTCTTCGGCGACGAGTTCGCCGGCCGCATTGCCACCAAGGTGATGCAAACGGCGCTGGCCGTGCGCGACACCTGGCTGATCGTGGCCGACATCCTGGTCTACGTCGTCGTGTACTTCGGCACCCTGGTGGCCATCGTCGCCAGCTTCGACGCCCGGCTGATGCTGCCCTTCGCCGTGTGGTTGGTGCTGTACCTGAGCGCCCTGCGCTTCTTCGTGCCCCGCTTGGGCCAGGTCGCGCAGGCCCAGGCCGATGCACGCAGCCTGATGACCGGCCGCATCACCGACGCGTACACCAACATCGCCACCGTCAAGCTGTTCGCGCACAGCCAGCGCGAGGCCGGCTACGCCAAGGAGGCCATGCAGGAGTTCATGCAAACGGCCTACGGCCAGATGCGCCTGGTCACGGGGGTGGAGGTGGTCAACACCCTGCTGTCGGCCCTGCTGGTGGGCAGTACCGCGGTGCTGGCGCTGTGGCTGTGGAGCGCCGAGGCCATCGGCGTGGGCGGGGTGGCCGCCGCCACCGCCATGGCCATGCGCTTGAACGGCATCAGCCACTGGGTGATGTGGGAGACGGCCTCGCTGTTCGAGCACATCGGCACCGTGCAGGATGGGCTTCGCACCTTGAGCCAAGGCCAGTCCGTCACCGACGCGCCGGGCGCCTCCACGTTGCAAGTGCCCCGGGGCGAAGTGCGCTTCGAGGCCGTGCGCTTCGCCTACGGCGACCGCCCGCCGGTGGTCGACGGCCTGAACCTCACCATCCGCCCCGGCGAAAAGATCGGCCTGGTGGGCCGCAGCGGCGCGGGCAAGAGCACCCTGGTCAACCTGCTGCTGCGCCTGTACGACCTGCCGGCCGAGGGGGGGCGCATCACCATCGATGGGCAGGACATCGCCACCGTCTCCCAAGACAGCCTGCGCCAGCACATCGGCATGGTCACGCAGGACACCTCGCTGCTGCATCGCTCGGTGCGCGACAACGTGCTTTACGGTCGCCCCGACGCCACGGACGAGGACCTGCGCCGCGCCATCGAGCGCGCCCACGCCGCCGAGTTCATCGCCAGCCTGAGCGACCCCAAAGGCCGCACCGGGCTCGACGCCCACGTCGGCGAACGCGGCGTCAAGCTCAGCGGCGGCCAACGCCAACGCATCGCCATCGCGCGCGTCATGCTCAAAGACGCGCCCATCCTGCTGCTGGACGAGGCCACCAGCGCCTTGGACAGCGAGGTCGAAGCCGCCATCCAAGAGTCGCTGTACCAGCTGATGGAGGGCAAAACCGTGGTCGCCATCGCCCACCGCTTGAGCACCATCGCCGCGATGGACCGCCTGGTGGTGATGGACCAAGGCCGCATCGTGGAAACCGGCACCCATGCTGAGTTGCTCGCCCAAGGCGGCATCTACGCGCGGTTGTGGGCGCACCAGAGCGGCGGCTTCCTCGGGGCCGACTGACCCACGGCGGATCGCAAGTTCACCCCCAGCAGCCCCCGTTCGCGCCACCGCGCTGGGACTTCGTCGCAAGCCGCTCGGGCCGACGCGGCTGGCCCGGCACAGTGCGAGCGTCCCCCCACCCTGCCGCTGACGACATGAAGCCCTCGACCCTCGCGCTGCCCCTGCTGTGCCTTGCCCTGGGCGCCCACGCCCAATCCACCGAGGCCGAGTTCAACGCCTTGCTCAAGCAACGGCAGTTCGACGCCGTTGAAGCCTTGGCCCGCCAGCGCCTGCAGGCCAATCCCCAGGACGACCTGGCCCTGTGGGCCTGGGGCCGCACCGTGGCCGGCGACCCGGCCAAGCGCGCCGAGGTGCTGCTACGCGCCGAGGCCTGCGTCGCCGCGCGCCCGCAATCGGCCCGCTGCCAGCACCTGCTGGGCAGCTTGTACGGCGCCATGGCCAGCTCTGGGGGCATGACGCAGGCGATGAAGCTGGTCGGCAAGATCAAAGAGCACCTGTCCGAGGCCGTGGCCCTGGACCCGAAGCACTTCGCGATGCGTATGGACCTGCAGCAGTTCTACCTGCAGGCCCCGGGCATCGCCGGCGGCAGCGTGCGCAAAGCGCGCGAATTGGCCACCAGCTACGCCGCCATCGACGCCCCGCGCAGCCGGATGCTGCTGGCCGCGGTGCACCTCTACGAGAAAGAGCTGCCCGAGGCCGCCGCCCAATTGGCCGCGGTGCAGCCGGGTCGCGACGCCGAACTGGCCGAAGACCTGAACGACAGCCTGGCCAACCTGGGTTTTGCGCAGCTGCAAGCCCCCCAGTTGGACGCCGCCCTGAAAACCTTCCAGCGCGTGGTGAGCGCCGACCCGCAGCATGCCGCCGCCTGGTTCGGTCAAGGGCGCGTGCTGCTGGAGATGAAGCGCACCGACGAAGCCATCGCCTCGATGGAGCGCGCCCTGCAGCTCAACCCCAAGCTCAACGCCCACTACCGCTTGGGGCTGGCCTACCAGGCCAAGGGCGACAAGGCCAAGGCCGTGTCCGCGTTCCAGCAGGCCTTGGCCCGCCCCTTGAGCGAGAAGGCCGCGGCCGACGCCCGCCAGCGCCTGTCCACGCTCGGGGGCTGATCCACCGCAAGCGCGGTGCCCTGGCGCCGCGCTACGCTGGGGCTTCTGCGTTTGCCAGGAGTCCGCGATGCCCGAGTCCGCCCGCCTGACCAGCCACCTGACCCGCAGCACCTACGCCATGGTGCTGGCCGGGGGGCGCGGGAGCCGACTGCACCAGCTCACCGACTGGCGCGCCAAGCCCGCCGTGCACTTCGGCGGCAAGTTCCGCATCATCGACTTCACGCTCAGCAACTGCGTCAACAGCGGCATCCGGCGCGTGGGCGTGGCCACGCAGTACAAGGCGCAAAGCCTCATCCGCCACCTGCAGCAAGCCTGGAGCTTTCTCGACGGCCGCTTCCACGAGTTCATCGAGATCCTGCCCGCGCAACAGCAAATCGACGAGGAGCGCTGGTACCGCGGCACGGCCGACGCCGTGTTCCAGAACCTGGACGTCATCCGGCGCGCGCGCCCCGAGTACGTCATGGTGCTGTCGGGCGACCACGTCTACCGCATGGACTACAGCCGCATGCTGGCCGAGCACGCGGCCAGCGGCGCCGACATGACCGTGGGCTGCATCGAAGTCCCCGTGGCCGAGGCCCGCGACTTTGGCGTGATGGCCGTGGACGCCAGCCAACGCGTCATTCGCTTCACCGAAAAGCCCGCCCAGCCCGACCCCATGCCCGGCCGCCCCGACGTGGCCTTGGCCAGCATGGGCATCTACGTGTTCAACGCCGCGTTCCTGTTCGAGCAACTGCTACGCGACGCCGACGACCCCAAGTCCAGCCACGACTTCGGCAAGGACCTCATCCCCCACGCCGTCCAACGCTATCGCGTGCAAGCCCACCGCTTGGCCGACAGCGCCTTGGGCCAACCGGACAAGCCCCCCTACTGGCGCGACGTGGGCACCCTGGACGCCTACTGGGCGGCCAACCTCGACCTGGTCGCCGTCACCCCCGAGCTCAACCTGTACGACCACAGCTGGCCCATTTGGACCTGGCAGCCGCAGAGCCCGCCGGCCAAGTTCGTGTTCAACGACGACGGCCGGCGCGGCCAAGCCGTGGACGCGATGGTGGCCGACGGCTGCATCGTCAGCGGCGCCAGCGTGCGCCGCTCGGTCCTGTTCAACGGCGTGCGCGTGCACAGCTACGCCTCGGTGGAGGACTCGGTCATCCTGCCCGCGGTCGACATCGGCCGCGGCGCCGTGCTGCGACGCTGCATCGTGGACCGCCGCTGCGTCATCCCGCCCGGCCTGCAGATCGGCGTCGACCCCGACGCCGACCGCCAGCGCTTTCACGTCACCGAGAAGGGCGTCACCCTGGTCACGCCCGAGATGCTCGGGCAGACCGTGCACTTCATTCGCTGATTCAAACGCGCCGCGCCAGCGCCAGCATCGACTCGGCAATGCGGTCGGTGGTGGTGGCCACCTCGGCCAGGCGCTCGGGCGACTTGGCCAGCCCAGTCGGGCCCAAGGCGTGGCTCAACAACAGCCATTGGTTTTGGGCCAGCTTCAGGTCAGCACGGCCGCGCTCATCCAGGTTTTGCGCGGCAACCGCTTCCAATGCCGCACGGAACTCGCCCGACACCTGCTGCGCCGACACACTGACATCGGAGCTGGCCGCGCTGGCAACCAAGGCGGCAAAGTTGAATTTGCCAAGGCGCAATGCGGTGGCGCTGGCACGAGCCAACAGGTCGATGAGCGTGGCACGGTCAGGATCGGTCGCGACACCCGACAGGGTCGTGGTGACGAACCCCAATCGGGCCGCGAGCGCTTCGCTGGCCCCCACCAAAGCCGCCACTGGCTGGCCGAGGTTGGCCAGCAAATCACCGGCATCCAACACCGCGCGCTGAACTTGGGCTTCGCGCCGACCCGTCAGCCCTTTGATTGGGGCGCTCAGTGCTTCCATGGCGCGCTGCAACCGCTGGCGCTCCTTCTCCGCCGCCAGACGGGCACGGTCTTGCTTCAAGACCCGGTGCTCCAACTCGAGCTTCACCAGGCGCTCCATGCCGGCCCGAAGAATCACGGCTTGCAGCAGCATGTCGGTGGTGGCGGCTTGTGCCCGCACGACCCGCGGCCCCGTGACCGCGGCCAGCATCAGCAGCAAATGGCGGCGAGGAACGGCGGGCGACATGAACACTCCTGGGCGGTCGAAAGAGCCGGGATGCTGCCGCGCTGGCGTGACACCCTGGTGACACGCTCTCCGAGGGCACAGCCGCCGCTCAAATGGCCGAGGGGTCGACGTCGATGGCCCAGCGGGCCAAGCCTTTGTGGGCGCGGCGCAGCGCGTGCAGTTCCGGCACCCACTGCGCCAGCACGCGCTGCAGGGCGGCGCGTTGCGGGCTTTCGACCAGCATTTGCCAGCGCCAGTGGTCGGCCACCCGGGCCACCGGGTGGGGCACGGGCGGGTACCAGGCGATTGCTTGCTCGCCGCTCAAAGCCTGCCCGGCTTCGGCCGCGGCTTGCAAGAAGGCGGGCGCCGTGTCGGGGTCCTTGCTGTCGGCGCGCAACAAGGCCAGGTGGGCGTAGGGCGGCAGGCCCGCCGCCTCGCGCTCGGCCAACTGGCTCGCGGCAAAGGCCGGGTAATCGTGCCGGGCCAGGGCCAGGTAGAGCGGGTGCTTGGGCTGGTCGGTCTGCAGCCACATCTCGGCCCGCCCGCCGGCGCGGCCGGCACGGCCCGCCGCTTGCAGCAGCAGCGCAAACAGGCGTTCGGGGGCGCGAAAGTCGCTGCTGAACAGCAAGCCGTCGGGGTTGAGGGCGGCCACCAGCGTGACGCGCTGGAAGTCGTGCCCCTTGGCGATCATTTGCGTGCCCACGAGCACGTCCACCTCGCCAGCGTGCACGGCGGCCAATTGCCGCTCCAGGCTGCCGACCTGGCTGGTCGTGTCGGCGTCGAGCCGCGCGATGCGCGCCTCGGGCAGCAGGGCCTGCAACTGTTCTTCCAGGCGCTCGGTGCCGCGGCCGATCGGGGCGATGTCCTGGTTGCCGCAGTCGGGGCAGGCACGGGGCACCGGCTCGGTGAAGCCGCAGTGGTGGCAGCGCAGCGTGCGGTCGGCCTTGTGGAACACGCGCCAGGCGGTGCAGTGGGGGCAGGCGCTCTTCCAGGCGCAGGCGCCGCAGTGCAGCACGGGCGCGTAGCCGCGGCGGTTGAGCAGCAGCAGGCTCTGCTCGCCGCGCTGGCGGCGCTGCTCGATGGCATCCAACAGCGCTTGGGCCACGGGCGGCGGCGTGGCGCCAGGGCCGCGAAGGCCCTTGGGGCGCTGCTGTTGCGACAGGTCGAGCACGCGCAAGCTCGGCAAGGCGCCGCCGGCGGCGCGGTCGGGCAGGTCCAGGCGCAGGTAGCGCCCCTGCTGCGCGTTGTGCCAGCTCTCCAGGCTGGGCGTGGCGCTGCCCAGCATCACCGGCACGCGGGCCTGGTGGGCGCGCAGCACGGCCAGGTCGCGGGCGCTTTGGCGTGCGCCGTCTTGGGCCTTGAAGCTGGCGTCGTGCTCTTCGTCGACCACGATCAGCCCAAGACGGGGCAAGGAGGCGAGCACGGCCAAGCGGGTGCCCAGCACGATGGTGGCCGTGCCTGCGTGCGCCGCCAGCCAGTGCCGCAAGCGCTGCGGCGGCGTGAGCCCGCTGTGCAGGGTGGCGATGCGCTCGGCCCCGAATCGCGCGGCGAAGCGGGCCTCGAGCTGCGGGGTGAGGTTGATCTCGGGCACCAGCACCAGGACCTGCCGCCCTTCGGCGAGCGCCAACGCCGCCGCGTGCAGGTAGACCTCGGTCTTGCCGGAACCGGTGACGCCCCACAGCAGCAGCGGCGGACGGGGCGCCTGGGGCGGCAGCGCGAGTTGCGCCTGCACGGCCGCGACCGCGGCCTGCTGGCTGGCGTTGAGCACCGGCGCCTGCGCGGCGGCGCTGGCGCCGGCCTCGCGGGTGACTGGCGCCGCCGGCTTGCGCTTGAGTCGCCGGGCCAATTGGGCGTTGTCCAGTTGCTGCAGGGCAGTGGGCAGCGCGGCCAGGGCCATTTCGCCCAAGCCGCGTTGGTAGTAGGCGGCCGCAAACCCCAGCAGGGCGCGCCAAGCCCCGTCCAGTGGGGGCAGGGCCAGCACCTCGGCCACCGGCTTCAGGTCGGGGGGCGCCTCGCTGGGGTCGCCGTCGTCCCACACGATGCCGAGCACCTGGCGTCGGCCCAGGGGCACGCGCACCAGACTGCCCGGCGGCAGCGCGTCGGGGTGCTCGTAATCCAACAGGCCGGCCAAGCCCGCGTGCTGCGGCGTGGGCACGGCCACCCGCAGTCGACGGGCGCTTGGAGCTGTGGATTCGTTCACAAAAACGTCACAAGTGCTTGATGCAACTGGGGGTTGCAGGCCTGGCGCCGGCTGTGGATAACTTTGTGCACAAACACCACCCGGGGAAAGATTCGGGGCCGATTCGTGCTAGCGCGAATCGGCCCGTTCGTTTGCATCAATCTGAAAAGCACATGTGAATCATGCACTTAGAGATCGATTCGTGGCGCAATCGGGGAAACCCGATGCCCCAAAACCTGGATGGCCTGAACTGGGGACAAATCGAGCGCCGCGCCCTCGAGGCACCCCCGCGTTAGCGGGCGCTCACTGCGCCTGCCGGAGCCGGCGGGAGTGGCCGTGAACGGCCTCCACCAGGGCCGCTACATGCTCGGGCGGGGTGTGCTGGCTGATGCCATGGCCCAGGTTGAACACGTGCCCGCCCCAGCGGCCATCGGCACGCTGCGGGCGGCCAAAGCTGTCCAGCACCTTCACCGCCTCGGCGGCCACGGTCTCGGGCGGCGCAAACAGCACCATGGGGTCGAGGTTGCCTTGCAGGGCCACGCGGTCTTGGGTCAGGGCCCGGGCTCGGCCGAGGTCCATGGTCCAGTCCAGGCCCAGCATGTCGGCGCCGGTTTCGCTTTGCTCCTGCAGCCACAGGCCGCCGCCCTTGGTGAACAGGATGTGCGGCACGCGCTCGCCATCGGCGCCGGTCTTCTTCAGTTGGCGCAGCACGCGCTGGCTGGCCGGAAGGGCGTAGCGCAGGTAGGCGTCGTGGCTGAGCACGCCCCCCCAACTGTCGAACAGCATCACGGCTTGGGCGCCGGCGTCGATCTGCGCGTTGAGGTAGGCCGCCACGGCATCGGCCAAGGTGTCCAGCAGGCGCTGCATCAGGTCGGGCCGGCTGTAGAGGAAGGTCTTGACGGTGCGGTAGTCCTCGCTGCCGCGGCCTTCCACCATGTAACAAGCCAGGGTCCAAGGGCTGCCGGCGAAGCCGATCAAAGGCACCTTGCCCCCCAAAGCCTGGCGAATGCTGGTGACCGCATCGAAGACGTAGCGCAGGTTGTTGAGGTCGAAGTGCAAGGCGTTGAGGCTGGCCTCGTCGCGCACCGTCTTGGCGAAGCGCGGGCCTTCGCCCTCGCCGAAGCTCAGGCCCAAGCCCATGGCGTCGGGCACGGTGAGGATGTCGCTGAACAGGATGGCGGCATCCAGGGGGAAGCGCTCCAGGGGCTGCAGGGTCACCTCGGTGGCGTAATTCGGCGAGGTGGCCAGGCCCATGAAACTGCCGGCCTTGGCCCGCGTCGCTTTGTACTCTGGCAAGTAGCGTCCGGCCTGGCGCATCAGCCACAGGGGCGTGTGGTCGGTGGGCTGGCGCAGGGCGGCGCGCAGGAAGGTGTCGTTCTGGAGGGGTGCGAAAGCCATCGGGCGATTATCCCGGCGCCCTTCCCGGGCCGCCTTGACGTGCTTCAAGCCCCGTTCTTCTGGGGCAGTGCGAGCCAGGTGCGCAGGACCGGCTCGACGCCCTCGGCGGCATGCGCCGCCCGGCTGGCCACGCCCTGGGGTAAGACGCGCACGCCAGGCGGGGCTTCGCGCAAGAGGCGCACGGCCGCCACCACCACACGGGCCAAGGCCACCGAGCGCAGCGGGCGCTCGGCATCGGGCACGATCCATCGCAGTTGCGACCACCAGGCCGCGGCCAGGCGGTCCCACCAAGGGGTGCCGGGCGGTAGCGCGGCGGCGTCCCGGCTGCTGCGCACCAGCAGCAGCTGGTCGAAGCCCAGGGTCGACAGCGCGTGCTCGTCGGCGTCGGCGAAACCATGTCGCAAGGCCTCGGGCAGGCTGTTCGCCGCATGCGGCAGCACCACCGCGAGACGCGCGACCCCCAAGTCCCGAAGCTGCCGAGCCAGCGGCAGCAAGTCGGCCGCCTGGGGCGCGGCAAACACGGCGTCGCGGGCGCCCACGAGGCCCGCGCGCTCGAGCACCAGGTAGGCCGTGGCCCCGGCCCAGGCCTCGCGCTGGGCCGGGGTGGGGGCCTGCCACACGGCCTCGGGCACGGCCACCAAGCCGCGGTGCGTGCTGGCCATGGGTTGGCGCACCCAGGCGCCCACGCGTGCGTGGCCCGCGGCCAGCACCTGGGACAGCATGGCCGAACCGAGCCAGCCGCCCGCCCCCAGCACCAACGCAGGACCGAGGGTGAGCGCCGGCCGCGGGGCAGGGCGCAAAGCCCCATGCAAGGCGTCGTGAAGGGGTTGCATTGGAGGATCATCGCTGCATGCCGCCCGACACCCCATCGCCCAGCCCCAGTGCCCTGCCCTGCCCCCGCTGCGACAGCCGCATGGACCGGCATGTCCTGCCGGTGCTGCACGCGCGCACCGTGGAGGTGGACCACTGCAACGGCTGCCGGCTGGTCTGGTTTGACGCGCACGAGTCGGTGGCCTTGACGGGGCTGGGCTGGGCGCGACTCATCCGCCTGCTGCAAGACGGCAATGGTCTCGCGCTGCCCCCGGCGCGGCCGAGCCCCCCCGCTTGCCCGCACTGCGAAAGCCCGCTCAAGGCCGTGCACAACCGCAGCCGCTATGGCGAGTTCGTCATGCAAGAGTGCCCGAACCGCCACGGCCACCTGCACAGCCACACCGGGGTGCTGGCGGAGCGCGGTTTCGTGCGCGGGCTGTTGCCCGCGGAACGCGCGGCCTGGTCGTCGCGCGAGCACCCGCTGAATTGCCTGAACTGCGGCGCGCCCACCCGGGGCGAAACCGAGCGCTGTCGCTATTGCGACAGCCCCTTGGTCGTGATCGACGTCCCCCGCCTGATGCACGGCCTGCGGCATGCCAACGACGCCGCACAGCCCACCCCCAAGCCCGCGGGTCAACCTTTTTCCTGGGCCTGCGTGGCCTGCGGCGCGGCCATGGACCCCAACGAGGACTTGGCCTGCCGCAGCTGTGGGCAACCGGCCATCGCCCCCGCGCTCGTGGACCTCAACCCCCTGCTGGACCAGGCGGAGGTTCGCTGGCACGACGCCGAGACCGAGCGCCGCTTGGCGCTGGCGCGGCAGCGGCCCACGTTCGTGCCGCGCGAGCGCCGCCCTGGCGACCACCGCGACACGCAACTCGCCCGCCTGACCCGGTTCACACGCCGCGACGACGACCCGCTGGAGCAACTCGGCGCGCCACGCTGGGTGGCGCAGTTGTGGCGCTACAGCGGTGTGCTGGGCCTGCTGGTGCTCATTTGGTGGTGGCGCTGAAGCGCCGCCCATGAAAAACGGCCCCCGAAGGGGCCGTCATGGTTCGAGCCAGTGCGCCCTCCAGTGGCGCCTTCTGCCTCAGGCGCGTTGGCCGCGGCGGCGGGCGAAGCCGGCGCCGACCAAGGCCAAGCCGACGAGGGCCAGGGCGGCCGGCTCGCTGACCTGGGCGGTGGTGCGCACGCTGCCGCGGAAGTCGAACACGTTGTCGTCGTAGTCGCGGTCGCCACCACCGTACAGGTCTTCAAAACCCACACGCAGCCAGCCCGCGCGGGCGGTGTTGTCGATGGTGCCGTGGATCACGCCGTCGGCGTTGCGCGCGGCCGAGCCCAGGTAGAAGGTGTTGCCGGTGTTGGTCACGTAGATGCCGAACTTCAGCTCGTCGCCCACGTTGTACAGGGTGTCGAGCCAAGCGGTGTTCAGGGTCACCGTGGTGCCGACGGGGTTGCCGTTGGGGGCGTTGTAGGCGATGAAGGTGCTGGTGGCGTTCGGATTGAACAAGCGCAACTCGCTGGTGAAGCCGGCCGAAGTGGCCTGCACTTCGATGGTGACGTCACCGCCTTGCCAGTAGAGCTGGGCGCCCAGCACGGGCGCGGCCGAGGCGGTGCCAGCAGCGGCGAGGGAGAGGGCGGCAAACAGGCCAGCGACGTGACGGCGGAAGGTCTGGATCATGGTGAAGGATTTGAAAGAGTCTTTGAGAAACAGCTGGCACGATGAAGCACAAAGCGGGCCAGCTCCTCCGATCCGATGGCGCCGCCGAGCGTTTGCCGCCGCCCCCATGGACCCAGTCGAGGACCTGTCAGACCGGCCGACACGCCCATTCGAGGGGGCAAGAAAAAGGGGCAGGTGGCCCACCCACCTGCCCCTTTCCAGGGTGAAGCCGCGAGGGCTTACCGAACAAAGACCACGGCCGAGCGTGCCGGCACGGTGAAGGCCCCGGTCGCGCCGTTGTAGCTGGCGCCGGCGGCCACGCGCTGGTCGGCGGCACCCGCAGCGCGGTGCACCGGGTGCAACTGGAAGCCCTTGGCCTTCAGCGCATCGACCGTCAGGGTTTTGGCCGTCTTGTCGACGTTCACCAGGTACACGAGCTCGGCGAAGTTGGCGCCGGCATAGCCGCTGCCGTCGATGCTGGCGGCGATGACCGTCGGCTCCTGACTGCTGCCGGTGTTGTGGAAGCGCAAGCGCGCCTTGATGTCGTCGGCGGTGCGCAGGCGCAGCAGCGTGGTGCTGGCACGGATCTTCAGCAGGTCGCGGAAGGCGTCGCGCGTCCAGGCGATTTCGGTGGCGGTGGGCTTGATGGCGCTGTTGCTGAGCAGCGGCTTGAGCACCGCGTAGTTGGCCTGGTTCTCTCCCTTGGGCGGGGCGCCGACGGCGAAGTTGTTGTCGGCGTAAGTCCAGTCGATCCGGTTGAACCAATCGCCCGAATCGTAACTGTTGCGGTCGCCGCTCTTGCTGCGCAGGGTGTCGATGCCGGCGTGGAAGTAGGCCACGCCCTGGGCGAAGGTGTTGAGGGCCGCCGCCAGGATTTGCACCCGGGCCCGGTCCTCGCGACTCGTCGTGACCGGCAGGCGGTAGGCGTTCAGGTCGAACAGGGTGTGGTTGTCGTGGTTTTCGACGTAGTTCACCACCTCGCCCGGATCGGTCACGTAGCCGATCGTCTGGCCGCCCAGGGCGTCCAGTCGCTGCGTGGCATCCCAGTGCGTGGTCAACACGTAGCTGCGGATGGAGCCAGCCAGGCCGGCCTTGATCACGTCGCTGGCCCACATCAGGTCGCCGCGGCTCTTGCCGCCGCCGTGGGCATTGGGGTCGTAGAAGGCGCCATTGACGAAGCCCTGGTTGCCCACGAAGCCCGTTCCCTCGCCAAAGCTGGACCCGCGGACCTGGTCGCGCAGGCGGTCGTTGAAGGTGCCGATGCCGCTGCCGTTCAGGCTGAGCTGGCTGGCCTGCACGAAGCGGCGGCCGTCGGCCACCTCGCCGAAGTTCCAGCCTTCGCCCAGCAGTTGCACATCGCGTCCCAGCTCGGCCTTCAAGCGCGCCTTGATCGCTTCCATCGCGGCCCGGGGCTGGTGGCCCATCAGGTCGAAGCGGAAGGAGCTGATCTTGTACTCGCGCGCCCACAGCAGCACCGAGTCGCTCATCAGCTTGCCCATCATCAGGTGCTCGGTGGCGGTGTTTTCGCAGCAGGTGCTGGTCTCCACTTTGCCGTCGGCGTTCAGGCGCTGGTAGTAGCCCGGCACCACGCGGTCCAGCACCGAGCGTTCGCGTTGTCCGCTGGTGCTGGTGTGGTTGTAGACCTTGTCCATGCCCACGCGCAGGCCGGCGTCGTGCAGGCCCTTAACCATGGCGCGGAACTCGACCACCCGCTTGACGAGGTCGTTGGCGTCGCTGCTGTACGAGCCCTCGGGCGCGTTGAAGTGTTGCGGGTCGTAGCCCCAGTTGAAGCAGTCGCCGCTGGCCGTGGCGCCCACCGCCGCTTGCTGCGTTTCGTCGGCTGGGCCGCCCGTGGGGCTGGGCGAGGTGCAGCCCACCTCGGGCACGGAGGCAAAGTCGAAGGCGGGCAACAGGTGCACGTCGGTCAGGCCAGCATCGGCCAGGGCCTTGAGGTGCTTCATGCCGTTGGCGGCCGGTTCGGTGAACGCACCGTACTTGCCGCGGTTGGCGGCACTGACGCTGGCGTCGTTGGCCGAGAAGTCACGCACGTGCAGCTCGTAGATGCTCATGTCGGGCGTGGCCGCCACCTTGGCCGGCGGCGAGCTCGCGTCCCAGCCGGCGGGCTTGGTGTTCGCGGCGGACAGGCTGATTACCCCGGCGCGCTTGCCGTCGGCGGTCAGCGCCACGGCGTAGGGGTCGGTGACGAGGTTGCGCACCAGGCCCACGCCGCGCACCACCACCTCGACGGCGAACTTGTAGGTCTTGCCGGTCAAGTCGCTGGCGGCGTTGGCCGTCCACACGCCGGTGGCGGCGTCAAAGCTCGCTTCGTGCACGGCTTCGGCGTCGCCGGTGGCGTTGGGGTAGGTAAAGACCAAGACCTTCTGCGCCGTGGGCGCCCACAGCTTCCAGCGGGTGCTGCCGCCGGCGACGGTCACGCCGAGGTCGTTGACGTTGGCCGCGGCCGCGTACAGGTCGTCCAAGGCCCCCGGGGTCTGCAGGGTGGTGGCGTTTTGCACCTTGCCGTCGGCGTCCTCTTGCACGATGACCACCTGGCTCTTGAGCAGGGTGCCGAGGTTGACCGCCTGGGCGTCGGGCAGCTTGAAACGCGCGCCCGCGCCGATCCACTTGAAGCGCTCGGCCACGGCGGCCGGCACGGTGCCGGTGAAGGGCTCGAGCGTCACGGCGCCGTCGTGACCGCTCACGGCCACGCCCTTGCCAACGACCAGCTTGGCCTGGGCCGAGTGGTAGAGCTTGACGCTGCCCGTGCCGTCGTTGGTCGGCCACTGGATGAGTTGCTTGTTCAGCCAGAAAGCGCGGGCGTCGGCGATGCTGACGCGGCGCAAGTCGGGCGGCGCGGTGTAGACCGTGGCATCGCCCTGCACCAACCAGACTTGGCCCACTTGGCCACTGATCGACAGGTTGGCGAAGGTGACCCGGATGTTGTCGTTGCGGCCGTCCTTGTCGTTCTCGTTGGGCGACTTGCCGTGGATGATGAACTCGACAGCCGTGCGGCTGCTGTCCAGCTTGGGGTTGAGCACCGGCAGGTCGAACACCACCTCGCCGCTGCCGGCGCTGTAGGCCGGCATGGCGCTGAACGACACCGCGTTGCTCCATTGGTCCAGCGTCAGCCCTGGCAATCGGGCCACGTCGATGCCGCTGCTGGGCCACAGGTGAAGGCCCCAGGCGCTGTAGTCGCCCGCGAAGCGCTTGTAGTGCACCCGCACCGTCGTGATGTCGGGCGCGGCGGCCGGTCCACTGGGCGGGCTCGTGTAGGTCGTGGCGTCGCCCTGCTTGCGCCAAATCTCGTTTTTGCCCGGCTTCAGCGTCCAACTCTGGTCGGCCCCGCCGTGGTCCTTGTCGTCCAGCTTGTGGAACAGGTAGCCCACATTGCCGGTCTTGTCCTTCAGCGGCACCTCGTACACGGCGCCGAAACTGTCCTGCCCGGTGGGGTTGCGACCCTCGTTCCAGACGGAGGGCTCGGCAGCACCCCAGGTGTGCACCTGCCAGCCGGTGTAGTTGCCGTCGGTGCGCTGGTAGTGGATCGTCAACGAGGTGGCGTCTGTGCCGGCCGGCGGCGCAGGGGGCGCCGGCTGTTCGGCGGCCAACACGGTTTGGAAAGCAGCGTTGCCTTGAACCAAGCGGGCGTCGGGCGCCGGCGGGGTGGGCGCCGGGGGCGGCACTTCAGCGCCGCCGCCACCCCCACCGCCGCAGCCTGCCAGGACCATGCCCAGGCCCAAGACCGCCATCCACTGTCGCCAACCCAGCTTCGCCATACCGCCCCCATTGTTCGGAGGGTGGATGCTAATGAAACAAAACTACATCGCGATAGGCGGGATTTCCCGCCAATCCGTGTCGGCTTTACTGCGAAAAAGAGATAAAACCGTATTGAAACTACACGCAACGGGCGCTTTGGCGGGCGACCCAGCTCTCGCCAGCCGGCAAGTGAATCCGCCGCTGGATCTGCGCGGCTTCCAAGCAGACGAAGTGCTGCCACCCGTCAGCCGGCAGGTCGGACAGCCCGTGCTGCGGGCCCGGGTTCCACACCACGGCGTCCTCGAAGCCCTCGAAGGCCAGGGCGAGACGGCGCGCCGGCGGCGGTCCCATCTCCGTCAGGCCCAGCCCCCCGGGGACCTCGTGGACGATGCGATCGATCGGCCCCTGTCCCAGCAGCTCCAACCGGCTGCTGTGCTGCACGCCCTCAGCGCCGCCCGCGACTTGGTCCTGGTAGCGACAGCCTTGCAGGCCCTGCACCACGGTGTGCGTCAGGGCATCAACACGCCAGTAGCTGTGCAAGGCCGCCTGGAAGTCGAACGGCTGGTCGCCCAGGTTGTCGACCGCCAACTCCAGGTCGAGTTGCTGCGCGGTCAGCCGCACGGTCAGCTCCAAGGCGAAGGCGTGCGGCCACGCCGCGCGGGTGGCTTCGTCGTCTTGCAGGCGAAGCACCAGCAGGGCGTCGTCGCGCCCGCGGTCTTGCTGCACCACCTGCCAGGGGCGGTTGCGCGCGAGACCATGGCGAGGGCCTGGCCCCTGCTCGGCGAACTGCGGAAAGATCACGGGCACGCCACCGCGCACCGAAGCGCCCGCGCCGAATCGGCTCTGGGGCGACAGGTAGAGCTGCTCCTGACCACCGGCCGGGATCCAGCTGACAAGGTGGCCCCCATGGAGGAGCACCGTGGCCCGCGAACCATCGGGCGACTGAAGGTGGACGAGCGCTTCGTTGGGGGGCAAGGCATTCATGGTCTGGGCTCGACTCGGGGCGGACTGAACAAACAACAAAGCCCGCCAAAGGCGGGCTTTGTCAGGGGATGCGATGCACTCAGTGCTTCATGCCACGCAGCTTGCGGGCGGCGGCAATCTGGGCGGCCAAGGACGCGAGCTCGGCCTGGGCCGACGCCAAGTCGATGTCGCTCTTGGCGTTCTTCAGCGCCTCTTCGGCGGCGGCCTTGGCTTCGGCGGCCTTGGCTTCGTCCAGGTCCTTGCCGCGCACGGCGGTGTCGGCCAGCACGGTCACGCTGTGCGGCTGAACCTCCAGGATGCCGCCGGCCACGAAGATGAACTCTTCTTGGCCGTCGTCGGCGCGCTGAATGCGCACCGCACCGGGCTTGATGCGGGTGATCAGCGGGGTGTGCTGCGGCAGGATGCCGAGCTCGCCGTTTTCACCCGGCAGCGCGACGAACTTGGCCTCGCCCGAGAAGATGCTCTCCTCGGCGGACACCACATCGACGTGAATCGTTGCCATTTACTGTTCCTTAGCGTTTGAAGTCGAAGTCGGGACCGCGGGGTTGCGGTCCCTGGCCCATCACTGGAGCTTCTTCGCCTTTTCGAACGCCTCGTCGATCGTGCCGACCATGTAGAAGGCTTGCTCGGGCAGGTGATCGCACTCGCCGGCCACGATCATCTTGAAGCCGCGGATGGTTTCCTTCAGCGGCACGTACTTGCCAGGCGCGCCGGTGAACACTTCGGCGACGTGGAAGGGCTGCGACAGGAAACGTTGGATCTTGCGCGCGCGGGCCACGGCCAGCTTGTCTTCGGGCGACAGTTCGTCCATGCCCAAGATCGCGATGATGTCGCGCAGTTCCTTGTAGCGCTGCAGAACGGCCTGCACGTCGCGGGTCGTCTTGTAGTGCTCTTCGCCGACCACGTTCGGGTCGATCTGGCGCGAGGTCGAGTCCAGCGGGTCCACGGCGGGGTAGATGCCCAGCGCGGCGATGTCGCGGCTCAACACCACGGTCGCGTCCAAGTGGGCGAAGGTGGTCGCCGGCGACGGGTCGGTCAAGTCGTCCGCAGGGACGTACACGGCCTGGATCGAGGTGATCGAGCCGACCTTGGTCGACGTGATGCGCTCTTGCAGGCGGCCCATTTCTTCGGCCAGCGTCGGCTGGTAGCCCACGGCGGAAGGCATGCGGCCCAGCAGTGCGGACACTTCGGTACCGGCCAGGGTGTAGCGGTAGATGTTGTCCACGAAGAACAGCACGTCACGGCCTTCGTCGCGGAAGGCTTCGGCCATGGTCAAACCGGTCAAGGCCACGCGCAGGCGGTTGCCCGGGGGCTCGTTCATCTGACCGTAGACCATCGCGACCTTGGACTCGCTCAGGTTCTCCTGGACGACCACGTTGGAGTCCGACATCTCGTGATAGAAGTCGTTGCCTTCGCGAGTGCGCTCGCCCACACCGGCGAACACCGACAGACCCGAGTGGGCCTTGGCGATGTTGTTGATGAGCTCCATCATGTTCACGGTCTTGCCCACGCCGGCGCCACCGAACAGACCCACCTTGCCGCCCTTGGCGAACGGGCAGATCAAGTCGATCACCTTGATGCCGGTTTCCAGCAAGTCCTGCGACGGGCTCAGCTCGTCGTAGGCCGGGGCGGCACGGTGGATGGAGGCGGTCAGTTCGTGGCTGACTTCGCCGCGCTCGTCGATGGGGTTG
Source organism: Inhella crocodyli (assembly GCF_004004565.1). GTDB lineage: Bacteria > Pseudomonadota > Gammaproteobacteria > Burkholderiales > Burkholderiaceae_C > Inhella > Inhella crocodyli. The sequence continues at coordinate 120,465 of NZ_SACM01000002.1, read as the reverse complement.
CCCAACACGTCCATGATGCGGCCCAGGGTGGCCTTGCCCACCGGCACGCGGATCGTGTCGCCGGTGTTGTAGACCACGGAACCACGGCGCAGGCCGTCGGACGAACCCAGCGCGATGGTGCGAACCACGCCGTCGCCGAGCTGCTGCTGCACTTCCAGGGTCAGGGCCGAGCCGTCCATCTTGAGGGCGTCGTAGACCTTGGGCATCTGGTCGCGCGGGAACTCCACGTCAACCACGGCGCCGATGCACTGAACGATCTTGCCTTGAGCTTGAGTCATTTGAATTTCCTTGTCTTGCGTGTCGTGCTCAACCGCCGATGGCGGCGGCGCCACTGACGATTTCCGAGAGTTCCTTGGTGATCGCAGCCTGGCGGGTCTTGTTGTAGACCAGCTTGAGTTCCTTGATCAGCGTGCCCGCGTTGTCGGTGGCGGCCTTCATGGCGACCATCCGCGCGCTTTGCTCGCTGGCCATGTTCTCGGCCACCGCCTGGTAGACCAGGGACTCGGTGTAGCGCACCAACAGTTCGTCGATCACCGTTTGGGCGTCCGGCTCGTAGAGGTAGTCCCAGGCGTGGGCCGCCTTGGCCTTCTCTTGCAGGCTCTCGCTGGAGAGCGGCAGCAGCTGCTGCAGCACCGGCTCCTGCTTCATCGTGTTGACGAAGCGCGTGAAGCACAAGTAAACGCTCGACAGCTCGCCGGCCGCGTACTTGTCCAGCAGCACCTTCACCGGACCGATCAGCTTGTCCAGGTGCGGCGTGTCGCCCAACTGGGTCGCATGGGCAACGACGGTGGCGCCGATGCGGTTCATGAAGCCCAGGCCCTTGTTGCCGATCGCCACGACTTCGGCCTTCTTGCCGGCAGCGTCGATCTCGCGCAGCTTGGTCGTGACCGCGCGCAGCATGTTGGTGTTCAAGCCGCCGCACAGGCCCTTGTCGGTCGTCACGATGACGATGCCGACCGGCTTGCCCGCGTCGTTCGCCTGCATGAACGCGTGAACGTACTCGGGGTTGGCCATCGAGAGGTGACCCGCGATCGCCGCGACCTTGTCGGAGTACGGGCGCGCCGTGCGCATGCGGTCCTGCGCCTTGCGCATCTTGGCCGCCGCGACCATCTCCATGGCCTTGGTGATCTTTTTGGTGTTCTCGACCGACTTGATCTTGTTGCGGATTTCCTTGCCTGCCGCCATAGCGTCTCCTGGTTGGAGCGCGGGGCTTTCGCCCCGCGTTCTAGGTCGTCAGATCAAGCGAAGGACTTCTTGAACGACGCGATCGCGTTGTTCAGTTCGGCCTCGGCGTCCTTGTCCATGGCTTGCTTTTGCTCCAGCGAAGCCAGCAACGCAGCGTGGCTGGTCTTCAGGAACTGGTGCAAGCCGTGCTCGAAGGACAGCACCTTCTTGACGTCGATGTCGTCCAGGTAGCCCTTGTTCGCGGCGTAGATCGACGCGGCCATCAGGCTGATGGGCAGAGGCTGGTACTGCGCCTGCTTCAGCAGCTCGGTCACGCGGGCACCGCGGTCCAGTTGCTTGCGCGTCGTCGCGTCCAGGTCCGAGGCGAACTGCGCGAAAGCAGCCAGTTCACGGTACTGCGCCAAGTCGGTGCGGATGCCGCCCGACAAGCCCTTGATCAGCTTGGTCTGCGCAGCGCCACCGACGCGCGACACCGAAATACCGGCGTTGATCGCGGGACGGATGCCGGCGTTGAACAGGTTGGTTTCCAGGAAGATCTGACCGTCGGTGATCGAGATCACGTTGGTCGGCACGAAGGCCGACACGTCACCGGCTTGCGTTTCGATGATCGGCAGGGCCGTCAGCGAACCGGTCTTGCCCTTGACCTCGCCCTTGGTGAAGGCTTCGACGTAGTCGGCGTTCACGCGAGCGGCACGCTCCAACAGGCGGCTGTGGAGATAGAACACGTCGCCAGGGAAGGCTTCGCGGCCCGGCGGGCGGCGCAGCAGCAGCGAGACTTGGCGGTAGGCCACGGCCTGCTTGGACAGGTCGTCGTAAATGATCAGCGCGTCTTGGCCGCGGTCGCGGAAGTACTCGCCCATCGTGCAGCCCGAGTAGGCCGACACGTACTGCATGGCGGCCGATTCCGAGGCGGAGGCGGCGACGACGATCGTGTACTCCATCGCGCCGGCGGCTTCCAGAGCGCGCACGACGTTCTTGATGGACGAGGCCTTCTGACCGATGGCCACGTACACGCAGGTCATGTTCTGACCCTTCTGGTTGATGATCGTGTCGATCGCCACCGCGGTCTTGCCGGTCTGGCGGTCGCCGATGATCAGCTCGCGCTGGCCGCGGCCCACGGGCACCATCGTGTCGATACATTTCAGGCCGGTCTGCACCGGCTGGTCCACCGACTTACGGGCGATCACGCCCGGGGCGACCTTTTCGATCACGTCCGTCATCTTGGCGTTGATCGGGCCCTTGCCGTCGATGGGCTGACCCAGGGCGTTCACCACGCGGCCGATCAGCTCGGGGCCGACGGGCACTTCCAGGATGCGGCCCGTGCACTTGACGGTGTCGCCTTCCGAGATGTGCTCGTAAGCACCCAAGATCACGGCGCCGACCGAATCGCGCTCCAGGTTCAGGGCCAGGCCGAAGCTGGGCTGACCGCTGGCGTCCGCCGGGAACTCCAGCATCTCACCCTGCATCACGTCGGACAGGCCGTGGACGCGGACGATGCCGTCGGACACCGACACCACGGTGCCCTGATTGCGGATGTCCGCGCTCGGGGCCAAGCCTTCGATGCGGCTCTTGATCAGTTCAGAAATTTCTGCAGGGTTCAGTTGCATGTCGTGTCTCCGCCCGGTCGGACCGGGTGGTTGAGGTTCAGGCGGTCAGCGTGGTCTTCATGCGCTCGAGGCGCGCGCGCACCGAGGTGTCCAGCACTTCGTCGCCCACGGTGACGCGAACGCCGCCGATGAGCGAGGGCTGCACCGAAACGGCGGCCGTCAGCTTGCGATCGAAACGCTTTTCCAGCACAGCGACCAGTTCAGCCAATTGCGCGGCGTCGAGCGGGAAGGCGCTTTCCACCTGCGCTTCGGCCACGCCTTGCGCTTGGCTGACCAGGCGATGGAACTGCTCGGCCACGGCCGGCAGCGCATCCAAGCGCCCGTTGTCGATCACAGCGCGCAGGAAGTTGCGCATGCCGTCGGCCAGGGGCAGCTTGGCCGCTTCGACCATCACGTCGAACACCTGCGCGGGCGCGGTCTTCGGGTGATCGGCGAACTGGCGCAGGCCGGCGTCACCAGCCACCAGGGCCAGCGCGTCGATCTGCTGACGCCAGGCGTTCAGGTCGTGCCGCTGCGCGACTTGGAACAAGGCCTCGGCGTACGGACGGGCGATGGTGGCGAGTTCGGCCATGCTTACAGCTCCGTCTTCAGGCGGGCCAAGAGGTCGGCGTGAACGCCGGCGTTGACTTCCTTCTGCAGGATCTGCTCGGCACCTTTGACGGCCAGCACGGCCACCTGCTCGCGCAGGGCCTCGCGGGCCCGGACCACCTGCTGCTCGGCCTCGGCCTTGGCAGCGGCGATGATCTTGGCGCCCTCTTCTTCGGCCTTGCGCTTGGCCTCTTCGATCAGCGCGGCGGCGCGCTTCTCAGCGTCGCCCAGCAGCTTGGTCGTTTCGGTGCGCGTTTGGGCCAACTGCTCGTCCACGCGCTTGTTGGCGGTGGCCAGTTCGCTCTTGGCCTTGTCAGCGGCCGCCAGACCGTCGGCGATCTTGGCGGCGCGCTCGTCCAGCGCCTTGGCGATGGGCGGCCAAATGAATTTGGCGGTCACCAACACCAAGATCGCGAACGGGATCCACTGGATCCACAGCGTTGCGTTGATATTCACGGCTTCGTTCCTTTCAAGCGTGAAAGGGAGCGGTGATTACTTCGCGACGGTCGCCAGGAAAGTGGCAGCGAACGGGTTGGCGAAGGCGAACAGCAGGGCGATGGCCACACCGATCAGGAAGGCGGCGTCGATCAGACCGGCCAAGATGAACATCTTGGTTTGCAGCTGGTTCATCAGCTCAGGCTGACGGGCCGACGACTCGAGGAACTTGCCACCCATCAGGGCGATGCCGATCGAAGCGCCGATGGCACCCAGACCAACGATGATGCCGCAAGCCAGAGCAACCAGACCGAGGATGTCGTTCATTTTGAAATCTCCAAGAAATGAGAAGGGAACAGGGACAAAAAAACAGGGAAACGAAGATCAGTGGGCGTCGTGCGCCTGACCGATGTAGATCAGCGTGAGCATCATGAAGATGAACGCTTGCAGCACGATCACGAGGATGTGGAACAACGTCCAGATCGTCCCCGCGAACACGTGACCGATGGCCAGGCTGATGCCGGTGGCATTCAGCGCCCAGGCGCCGCCCATCAGGGCGATCAGCATGAAGACGAGTTCACCGGCAAACATGTTGCCGAACAGCCGCATGCCGTGGGACACGGTTTTGGCCAAGAACTCGATCATTTGCATCAGGAAGTTGAAGGGCCACAGCGCCCAGTGGTCGCCAAACGGCGCCGCGATCAACTCGTGGCCCCAGCCGCCAGCACCCTTGATCTTGATGTTGTAGTACAGGCAGGCCAGCAGCACGAAGGTGGACATGCCCAGCGTGGTGGACAGGTCGGCGGTCGGCACGACGCGCAGGTAGGCGTGGTGCGGGTCGTGCCCCGCGGCGGCGTAAGCGTTGGCCCACAGCTTGGGCAGCCAGTCCACCGGGAGCATGTCCATGAAGTTCATGGCGAAGATCCAGACGAACACGACCAGCGCCAGAGGACCGACCACGCGGCGGCTGTTGGCGTTGTGAATCACGCTCTTGGCCTGGTTGTCCACCAACTCGAACAGGATCTCGACGGCGGCTTGCCAGCGACCGGGCACGCCCGAGGTGGCGCGACGCGCACCCACCCACAGGAACCACACGGCGATCAGGCCCAACAGGCTGCCGAACACCAGGGAGTCCAGGTTGAACAGGCTGAAGTCAACGATGCTGGTCTGCTTGACGCTCTCGAACGAGAAGTTCTTCTGCAGATGCTGCAAGTGGTGGGTGATGTACTCACCGGCGCTGGGCGCGTGCTGTTCGCTGCTCATCGTCGCTTCACGGGTTTGTTCGTTGGCCTGGCCTTGCAAACATCCACAAGGCCCACACATGTACCTTCAAGCACGCGATCAGCGCCACCAGCAGGGCCGGCCAACTCAAATCGCGCACCAGCCAGACCGCCGCCACCAAGATGGCGAGGGCCAGGCCCACTTTCACCAGTTCCCACACGAGGAACTGCAGGAGTGCCTGCGCTGCGACGGCAGCCCGGCGACGCAGGCCCCAAGCCATGACGGCATGGGGCAACACCACCGCAGCCGCGCCCCACAGCGCGGAGCGCACCTGCGACGCCGGCTCGGTGCCCAAAAGCCACCACCCCAGCGCCAACAATCCTCCAACCAGCGCCTGCACCCGCACCACCCACCACGGTGAGCGCGAGGGGTCTCGCGCCTCCAGGGCCTGGACCTGCTGCGCAGTCCATGGGGCGACGGGCTCCGACTCCAACCCCGACTGGGCCCATGGATCGTCAGGACGCACCGAGTGTTGCGGTCGGTTGCTCACAGCGTCTCCAGGGTCAGGCGGTGGCTGGCTCGGCAGGGCCGGTCAGCAAAACCCAAGGAGTATATGTGGAAACCCGTAGTTACCGACCGTGACCTTTGACCCGGCTCCCTACTGGGGCTTAGAGCCGACACCGATGCGCGGGCAAGCCCGGCACGTCAACGCGCACGCTCAATACCGCACCCGCCCAGGGTTGCGCGGCCAACTCGTCGGCCGGCCGCTTGTCGCGGGCCGTGGTGATGAACAGGGTTCGACCGTCGGCGCCGCCCAGGCAAGGCATGGTGGGGCAGCGCACGGGCAGGGGCAGCACTTGCAGAACCTCGCCTTTTGGGGACAGGCGAAGCAGTCGCTGCCCTTCGAACATCGCCACCCAGTAGCAGCCTTCGGCGTCGACGGCCGCGCCGTCGGGGCGACCGCCGTAGGCCGCGAGCGGCTGGGCGGGGTCCCGCTCGGGGAACTGCACCCAGGCTTCGCGCGGGCCCAAGGCCCCCGTCGCACCATCAAAAGGCTGGCGGTACACCGTGTGGGCCTTGGTGTCGCTGGCGTACAACGTGCGGCCGTCCGGGCTCCAGGCCAAGCCGTTGCCCACGGTGATGCCCTGAACCATGGGCGTCGCTCCGCCCGCGTCGATGCGGTAGAGGGCCGCCTCCGGGCGACGGGCGTCGCTCAAGGTGCCAACCCAAAGGCGCCCGGCGGCGTCGGGCTTGCCGTCGTTGTAGCGCTGGGCGGCAGGGTCGTAGGGCGGCGGCGCCAGCGCGCTCAAGCGCCCGGTTTGCGTGTCCAAGGCAAACAAGCCGTCGCGTCGGGCCACCACCAAGCCCCCGCCCTGCCGGGCCGCGATGCAGCCGGGCTCGGCTTCCATCGGCCACACATCGGGGGCGTCCGTCCCCTCGCGCCAGCGCAGCACCTGGCGGCCGGGGATGTCGACGCTGTAGAGCACCTGCTCGTCGGGGTGCCACAGGGGCGATTCGCCCAGCAGGCAGCGGTGGTCGTTGAGGGGGCGAAGGTCGTCGGTGTGCATCCGACGATTGTGGGTGGGTTACCCGAAGTAACTCGGACGCGGCGCGCCCAACTCGGCCTTCAGGTAGTGCGCGCCGGGGATGGGGTTGAAGTAGTACGGCGGGATGTCTTCAAAGCCCAGGCTTTCGTACAGCCCCCGCGCCGCCTCCATGTCGTCGAGCGTGTCGAGCAGCATCGTGGAGTAGCCCGATTCCAGGGCGCGGTCCATCAAGGCCTGGGCCACCAAGCGTCCCAGCCCGAAGCGGCGGAACGCGGGGCGGACGAAGAGGCGCTTCATCTCGCAGGCGTTGGGGTAGTCCACGTCGGGCAGGGGACGGAAACCGCCGCAGCCGGCCACCGCGCCATCCAGCATGGCCAGGAAGAAGACGCCGTGGGGCTCGGCGTAGTGCACGCCCAGCTGTTGAAGCTCCTCTTCGAAGCCTTGGAAGCACAGGTCCACCCCCAGTTGGGCGGCGTACTCGCGCAGGATGCTGCGCGCCTCCGCCCATTCGGCGTCGGTGCTGGGGGTGAGCAGCTGAAAAGAAGGCGCGTCGGGCATCGCGCAGCGAGTGTAGTCAGGCGAACTGCAGCACCACGCGGCGCGTCTTGGCGCTCTTCTTCTCGATCTTGGCCACCACCAGGCCGCCGATGTCGGCCGTGTTGTCAACGTGCGTGCCGCCGCAGGGTTGCAGGTCGACGCCCTCCACCTCCAGCACGCGCACCCGGCCCAGGCCCCTGGGGGGCTGCACGCTCATGCTGCGCACCAGGCCCGGGTTCGCGTCCAACTCGGCCTCGTCGATCCAGCGGTGGCGCACGGGGTGGGCTTCGGCCACGAGGCGGGCCAGGCCGGCTTCGATGGCGGCCTTGTCGAAGGGCTCGTCGGTGTGGAAATCGAGTCGGGCGTAGGTGTCGGTGATCGAGCAGCCGTCCACCGGGTAGGGCAGCAGCGCGCACAGCAAGTGCGTGGCGGTGTGGAAGCGACGGTGCGCCTGGCGGCGCGCGGCGTCGACCTCGACGGACACGGCCGCACCCAGCGCGGGCAGTTCGCCTTCGAGCAGGTGCAGCACGCCACCGGGATGAACCTTGCTCTTGCGGGTGTCGGTCAAGCGCCAGCGGCGTTCGCCCTGCCGCAGCCAGCCGGTGTCGCCGGCCTGACCGCCGCCCAAGGGGTAGGCCACGGTGCGGTCCAGCACCACGCCGCCCTCCTCCAACGCCACCACGGTGGCTTCGCAGTGCAGCAGGTTGGCGTCGTCGCGGAAGAGTTCGTCGGTCATGGGCGCTGTCATGGCGGTCAGGGCATCGCCGCGCCCACCGCTTGGCGCAGGGGAATGCCCGTGGGGTCGAAGTCGTCGAGGCAGGCCACGTTGACGCCGAAGTGATCGGGCGTCACGCGCTTGCGGTGGAAGGGGTAGATGCCGCACACCTTGCAGAAGAAGTGCCGCGCGGTGCGAGTGTGGAACTGGTACTCGGTCAGCAGTTCGGCGCCCGCCAACAGCTCGAAGGCCGATTCGTGCACCTTGACCATGGTGGCGCTGCGCCGCTTGCACATCGAGCAATCGCACTGCGTCAGCTCGGGGAAGTCGGTGGTGATGGCGAAGCGCACGCCGCCGCAGTGGCAGGCGCCGGTGGTGCGCTGCACGGGGCGGGTCACAGCGCGAGCTCGCCGCGCACCAGGGCCAGCACGTCGCCGCCGATCCACACGGCTTCGCCTTCGCGCTCGACGTGCACGCGGCCGGCGCGGCCAAGTGCTTGGCCTTGCGCCGCCACGTAGCGCTCAGGCGCGAGGCCGGCCCCGATGAGCCAGCGGGCCATCCCGGCCTGCAGGCTGCCCGTGACCGGGTCTTCGGGCACGCCCAGGGTGGGCACGAAGGCCCGCACTTCGAAGGCGGTCTCGCTGCCCGCCGGCTGCGGGCCGACGACCCCGAGCTTCAGGCCGCGCATGCGGGCGAAGTCCGGGCGCAGCGACAGCACGCGCTCGGCGCTGGCCAATCGCGCGCCCATCCAGCCGGGACCGTTGTCGATCCACTGCAGGTCCAGCAGCTCGTCGGCGCGCAGGCCCAGGCTGTCGATGGCCTGCTGACGCTGGTCGCCCTCCACGGGGCCAGTGCGGCGCAAGGGCGGCGCGTTGAAGGCCAATCGCTCGCCTTGGCGCACGGTGACGAGCCCGATGCCGCACTCCTGCACCACGGTGCCGGGCGTCTTGGGTTGGCCGCCGTGCTGCAGCCAAGCAAAACAACTGCCCAAGGTCGGGTGCCCAGCGAAGGGCAGCTCGCCCCCGGGGGTGAAGATGCGCACGCGGTAGTCGGCCGCCGGGTCGCTCGGCGGCAGCAAGAAGCTGGTTTCGCTCAGGTTGGTCCAACGCGCCAAGCGCTGCATGCCGGCCTCGTCCAGGCCCTCACCGTCGACCACCACGGCCAGCGGGTTGCCCATCAGGGGCGTGGCGGTGAAGACGTCGACGACGGCGTAGCGGCGGCTCATGGGGTCTGGTACAGGTTGGGGCGAACGATTTCCATGCCGCGCTCGGGCGTGGCCAAGGGTTCAAAGCCGTGGCGGGCGTACAGGCGGTGCATGTCGGCGGTGAACAGCAGCTGCCGGCGCAGGCCTTGCAGGTCGGGGTGCTTGAGGCCTTCGCCCACCAGCCAATCGCCCAGGCCCAGGCCGCGGTGGTCTTCGTGCACGAACACGTCGCACAGGTAGGCGAAGGTGGCGCGGTCGGTCACCCAGCGGGCGATGCCGACCTGCACGTCGCCACAGAACAAGCTGGCGCACAGCGAATTCGCCATGGCCTTGGCCACCGTCTCGCGCGGGATGCCGCGGCACCAGTAGGCGCGGCTGAGCATGGCGTGGACGGCGTCGACGTCGAGCGCGTCAAAGCGGATGGCGTAGCGGCGGCCATCGACGTCGCGCATGAGCGACTGGCTCATCGCTGCCAGGCCTTGGGTGTGACCCTTGGACGCGGCAATGGGTCGGCATGCGGCCAGGCCGCCACCCGCCAACCGTCGGCAGCGCGCATCAAGACGTAGCCTTCCCGTATCTCACCAACTCGAGCGTTTGGTGCGCCGCCTTCAGGTGCGGCGGCCGCGACCTGCACGGGTGCCAAGACAAAACGCACCTCAGCCGTGCAGTGGCGTGCGTCGCGGCAAGTCATGGGACCTACATGCGCGGCAGTCACCAGATCCACTGCGTCCCACCCAGACTCGTCGTACCCCTCGCCGGCCATCACGCGATCAGCCAGAAAGCGGCGCCAGCGTTCGCTATCCAACCGGGCGCCACTGAGTTCATCGGCCAGGTAAGCCTGCATCGCCTGCCTCGGCGTGGCGGATCCCGCCTGCGCGAGGCCCAGGGCACAGGTCAGCGCCACGAAGAGTGCGACCTGCCAGAGCTTCACGGCGTCGGTGCGTGGCTGCCGTTCAGCGCATCGTTCAGCACGCGGCCCAAGATGGCCACGCCTTCGCGGATCTTTTCGGGCGTGAGCGTCACGAAGCTCAAGCGCAGCGCACGCGGGTCGGGGTTGGCGGCGTAGAAGGCCGCACCCGGCACGTAGGCGATGTTGGCCTCCACCGCGGTGGGCAGCAGGGCCATGGCGTTCAGGCCTTCGGGCAGGCGGATCCAGAAGAACATGCCGCCCTTGGGCATTTGCCAGTCGCAGCCCTCGGGCAGGTGCTGCGTCAGGGCCTCGGCCATGGCGTCGCGGTTGGCCTTGTAGCGAGCGCGGATGGTGGGGATGTGGCGGTCCAGGAAGCCGTCCTTGATCACCTCGTACACCACGCGCTGGTTGAAGCCGGGGGTGTGCAGGTCGGCCGCTTGCTTGGCCTGCAGCAGTTTGGGGTACAGGGCCTTGGGGGCGATGACATAGCCCAGGCGGAAGCCGGGCGTGAGGATCTTGCTGAAGCTGCCCAGGTAGATGCTGCCTTCGGCCCAGCGGCTGCCCAGCGCGGGCAGCGGCGGCTCGTCGAACCACAGGTCGCCGTAGGGGTTGTCTTCCACCACGGGCACGTTCACGGCGCGGGCGGCTTCCATCACCGCGTCGCGGCGGGCGTTGCTCATCACGCGGCCGGTGGGGTTTTGGTAGTTGGGCAGCAGGTACATGAAGCGCGTGCCAGCCGCTTGCGTGGGCAGCGCACGGATGGCCTCGGGCGTGGGGCCTTCGAGGTCGCTGTCCAGGCTGTGGAACAGGGGCTCGTAGGGCGTGAAGGCCTGCAAGGCGCCGAGGTAGGTGGGCGTTTCCACGGCCACGGGGGCGCCGGCATCGCACAGGATCTTGCCGACCAGGTCCAGGCCCTGCTGGGAGCCGCTGGTGACGAGCACTTGGTCGGGCGTGGCGTCGATGCCGATCTCGCGCTTGACGCGGGCGGCGGCCCACTCGCGCAACGGGGCAAAGCCCTCGCTGGCGGCGTACTGCAAGGCCTCGCGGGGGCTGTCGGTCAGCACGCGCTCGCAGGCGGCCTTGATCTCTTCGACCGGGAAGGTGTCAGCGCTGGGCAGGCCACCTGCCATGGACAGGATGCCGGGCTTCTCGGTGACCTTGAGGATCTCGCGAATGATCGACGGGTTCATCCGCGCGGCACGGTTCGCCAGGGTCCAGGGGGTGTTCATGGTCGGTAACTCGTTGAAATGGATGGGGGAGATTGTGCGGTGCCGCGCTTCAGGTCTGGCGCAGCATGGGCCAAAGGCTGAGCACCAAGAGGGCGCCCATCAGCGCATTGAAGGCGCGCTGGCGCCGACCCACGGCCATCCAGCCACGCAGCCGGCTGCCCAGCAGCGCCCAAACGGACAGGCACGGCAGGTTGAGCAGCGCGAAGAGCGCGGCCATGGCCACCACGGTGCCGGTGCTGGGCGTTTGCACGTAGGTGGTGAAGGCGGTGACGCCCATGATCCAGGCCTTGGGGTTGACCCACTGGAAAGCCGCCGCCCCCCAAAAACCCAAGGGGCCGCCGGCCCGCGCAGGGCCTTCTGCCGGCGCACCGGCCCGCGCCAATCGCCAGGCCAGCCACAGCAGGTAGGCCGCGCCCACCCACTGCAGCACCGCGTGGGCCACAGGCCAGCGCACGAACAGGGCCGCCAAGCCCCAACCCACGGCCAGCAGCAAGGCCGCGAAGCCGGTGCCGATGCCCAGGATGTGCGGCACCGTGGCGCGAAAACCGAAGTTCACCCCCGAGGCCAGCAGCATCAGGTTGTTGGGCCCCGGCGTGATCGAGGACACCACCGCAAACAGGGCGAAAGCGAGGAGCAACTCGGGGGTCATGGCGCCAGCATAGACCTGCCAAGCAGTACAGTGGCCATACAGATTCATTCACAGAAAGACAATCTGTATGGTCTCGGTGACCCACACAGACGGCGGCTTGGCCCAACGCTTGGCGCAGGACTGGGCTCGGCGCATCGAACACGGGCTGCTGCTGCCCGGCGCCCGCCTGCCCTCGGTGCGGGAAGGCGCCAAGCTGCAAGGCGTGAGCCCCTCCACCCTGGTGGCGGCCTACGACCGCCTGCAGGCCCAGGGATTGGTGGAGGCAAGGCACAAGCGCGGCTTCTTCGTGCGCGAGCAGCGCGGCCCCGTCGCGCGTCCAGCGACCGCGCCAGCGGCGACGGTCACGGCGCCCTACGACTCGCTGACGCTGATGCGCAGCCTGATGAACAGCGAGGCCACCCCCAGCCCGGCGCACGGCACCCTGCCCATGGAGTGGCTGGACGCCGCGCTGATCCGCCGCGCCCTGCGCGAGGCCACCGGCCCCGGGCACGACGCCCTGCTGCTGCGCTACGGCGACCCGCAGGGCGACGTCGAACTGCGCGAGGCCCTGGCCCACCGCTTGGCCGACGTGGGCGTGCACGCCAGCCCGGCGCAGGTGCTGACCACCGTGGGCGCCACCCACGCGCTGGACCTCATCGCCCACACCCTGGCCGAGCCGGGCGACGCCGTGCTGGTGGACGACCCGGGCTGGCCCATCGAGTACGCCCGCCTGGCCCAGGCCGGCCTGCGCCTGCTGCCCGTGCCGCGCACGGCGCAGGGGCCGGACTTGGCCGTGCTGGCGCGCCTGGCGCAGCAGCACCGCCCGCGCCTGTACGTGACGGTGTCGGTGCTGCACAACCCCACGGGTCAGTCGCTGAGCCTGGCGCAGGCCCACGAGGTGCTGCGCGCCACCGAAGCCGCCGGCCCCGGCCGCTGCTGGGTCGTGGAGGACGACACCTACGCCGGCTTCGCACCGCCCCACCTGCCGCGCCTGTCGGCCTTGGACGGGCTGCGGCGCACCCTGTACGTGACGGGCTACGCCAAGGTGCTGGGCGCCGGCCTGCGCGTGGGCTGCGTGGCCGGGCCGAGCGAGGCCATCGAGCGCCTGTGCGCGCGCAAGATGGTCCAGCAACTGGCCAGTTCGCCCATCACCGAACGCGCGCTGGCCCTGCTGCTGCAGCGCGGCGGCCTGCGCCGCCACACCGAGCGTTTGAACGAGCGCCTGGAGGGCGCGCGCACGCGCTGCCGCCGCCTGGCCGAGCAAGCCGGCTGCGCCTTCAGCGGCCCGCCGGCAGGCCTGTTCGGTTGGCTGGACACGGGCGTGGACAGCGAGCGCCTGGCGCAGGCGCTGGCACTGGACGGCTTTCGCACGGCCCCCGAGTGCCTGTTCCACCCCGACCGCCGCGGCGGGACGCACATGCGCGTGAACTTCGTGGGCGCCCAAGCCCCTGCGTTCTGGCGCGCCCTGAGCGCCCGCCGGCAGGAATTGGCCTGAAATGCCGAATAGGCGGCATTTCTTCCAAGTCGCCGCGCCTCCACCTGGCCAGAGCCCCGAATAATTCGCCGCAGATTCCCAGGTTCTTGCCCATGCCCGCCGCGCTTCAGTTCTTCGTCGTCGACCCCTTGGAGGGCGTGCAGGTGTTCGCCCGCCGGCTGTTTGAAGGCTATGGCTTCGCGCCCGACTCGATCCACTGCTTCAGCGACACCGGCAGCGCGCTCATCCAGGCCATGGACACGCCGCCCGACTTCCTGATCACCGACTGGTTCGGCAAGGCCGACATGACGGGCGTGCAGCTGTACCAGCACATCAAAGCCCAACACCCCACCTGCCACGTCGGCTTCATGAGCTTCGACGTCGGCCCCGAGGTGGAGGCAGCGGCCCGCGCGGCCGGCTCCCGCTTCTTGCTGAAAAAACCGTTCACGGCCGAGGAGCTCAAGCGCACCACGCAGGCCAACCTGGAGTGGCTGTCTCGCGAGCGACCCGAGCTGGCCGCCCGCTTGAACGCCGAGTCCAAGGGCAAGTTGGACGTCCGCCAGCAGCGTCGCATCGAACTACCCCCGGTGCCGCCGCCCATCCGCGTGGGCGACTCGGTGCGCTTCGACGGCAAGCCGCACAAGGTGGTGACCGTGGTCATCAGCCGTGGCGAACAAATGGCCCAGTTGCACGGGGTCAAGGACCTCGTGCCGGCGCACAAGCTGCAGCGCTGATCAGCCGCCGAGCGCTTCCCAGCGCTCGAGCAAGGCGAGCAGTTCGTCGTCGATGGCCCCCGCCCGCGCGGTGACCTCGGCGATGCGGGCCGCGCCTTGCGTGTACAGCTCGCTGCCGTTGAGCAGGGCTTGCAGCTGGGCCTGTTCGGCCTCCAGCGCAGCGATCTGGCTAGGCAAGGCCTCCAACTCGCGCTGCTCCTTGTAGCTGAGCTTGCGCTTGGGCGCCGCCGGCGCGACGGGTGCCGCAGCGGGCGCCGGCGGCGGTTCGGCCTTCTTCGCGGCCTTGTCGGCCGCGGCGGCGCGGGCCGACTGGGTCAACCAGTCTTGCACGCTGCCCTCGAACTCGCGCCAGCGCCCCGGTCCCTCGTGCACCAGGGTGCTGGTCACCACGCGGTCCAGGAAGCGGCGGTCGTGGCTGACCAAGAACACCGTGCCGGGGTAGTCGATCAGCATCTCCTCCAGCAGGTCGAGCGTTTCGATGTCCAGGTCGTTGGTCGGCTCGTCCAGCACCAGCACGTTGGCTGGGCGGGCGAACAAGCGGGCCAGCAGCAGGCGGTTGCGCTCGCCACCGCTGAGCGTGCGCACGGGGCTGTTGGCGCGCGCCGGGCTGAACAGGAAGTTCACCATGTAGCTGTTGACGTGCTGGCGCTGGCCGCCGACCTCCACGAACTCGGAGCCCGGGCTGATGGTGTCGGCCAGGGTGGCGTCCAAGTCGAGGCCGGCGCGCATCTGGTCGAAATGCGCCACGGTCAGGCGCGTCCCGGTTTGCAGGCGGCCGCTGTCGGGCGTCAGCTCGCCCAGGATGAGTTTGAGCAGCGTGGTCTTGCCCGCGCCGTTGGGGCCGATCAGGCCGACCTTGTCGCCGCGCAGGAAGGTGGCGGTCAGGCCGTCGACGATCACGCGCTCGCCAAAGGCCTTGCGCACGTTGTCCAGCTCGGCCACCAGCTTGCCGCTGCGCTCGCCCACCTCCACCTGCAGCTGTGCCTTGCCCTGCAGGTTGCGGCGCTGGGCGTGCTCCTCGCGCAGCTTCACCAGCCGGGCGATGCGCGCCACCGAGCGCGTGCGGCGCGCTTCCACGCCCTTGCGGATCCACACCTCTTCTTGCGCCAGCAGCTTGTCGGCGCGGGCGTTGGCCAGGGCCTCGTTCTCCAGCTCGCGCTGCTTGGCGGCCTCGAAGGCGGCGAAGTTGCCGGGGTAGCCGCGCAGCTGGCCGCGGTCCAGCTCGACGATGCGGGTGCACACCGCGTCCAAGAAGGCGCGGTCGTGGGTGATGACCAGCAGGCTGCCTTCGAAGTTCTTCAGCAGCTCTTCCAGCCAGAGGATGGCGTCCAGGTCCAGGTGGTTGGTCGGCTCGTCCAGCAGCAGCACCTCGGGCTGGGCCACCAAGGCCTGGGCCAAGGCCACGCGCTTCTTGTAGCCGCCGCTGAGCTCGGCCACCGGCCGGTCGCCGTCCAGGGCCAGGCGGTGCAAGGCCTCGTCCACGCGCTGCTCCCAGGTCCAGCCGCCGAGCTGCTCGATGCGGGTTTGGAGGGCGTCGAGGTCGTCGCCCTCGGCGTGCGCCTCGAAGCGGGCCCGCAGGTCGCGGGCCTCGGCCACGCCCTCGGACACGGCCTCGAACACCGTGGCGTTGCGCTCGAAGACGGGCTCTTGCGGCACGTAGACGATGCGCACGCCCTTTTCGCGTTGCAGCAGACCGTCGTCGAGCTTCTCCAACCCGGCGAGCACTTTGAGCAGGCTGCTCTTGCCGCTGCCGTTGCGGCCGATCAGGCCGACGCGCTCGCCAGCCTCCAGGGACAAATCTGCCGCGTCGAGCAGCGGCCAGTGGCCGTAGGCCAGGTGGGCTTGGGAGAGGGACAACAGGGCCATAGACACCCATTGTCCCTGGGCGCTTCAGCCCAGGTGGCGCTCCAGCGCGTCGACGAACAAGGCCGCCACATCCACGCCCGCCTGGGCGCTGATCTCTTGGAAGCAGGTCGGGCTGGTGACGTTGATCTCGGTCAGGTGCCCGCCGATCACGTCCAGGCCCACCAGCAGCAGGCCCCGTGCCGCCAGGATGGGGCCGAGGAATTCGGCGATCTCGCGCTCGCGCGGCGTCAGCGGCAAGGCCACGCCCTTGCCGCCGGCGGCCAGGTTGCCCCGCACCTCGCCGCCTTGCGGGATGCGCGCCAGCGCGTGCGAGACGGGCACACCATCGATCAAGAGCACGCGCTTGTCGCCCTCGCTGATCTGCGGCAAGTAGCGCTGCGCCATGATGGTTTGCGTGCCATCGCGGGTCAGCTGCTCCAGGATGGCGCCGAGGTTCAGCGCGTCGGCCTTGACGCGGAAGATGCCCATGCCGCCCATGCCGTCCAAGGGCTTGAAGATCAAGTCCTGCTGCTCGGCATGGAAGGCGCGCAGCGCCGCCATGTCGCGGCTGACCAGGGTGGGCGCCGTGAACTGCGGGAACTCGAGGATGGCGAGTTTTTCGGGGTGCTCGCGCAAGGCCGCCGGGCGGTTGAAGACCTTCGCACCCTCGCGCTCGGCCTGGCTCAGCAGGTGCGTGGCGTAGACGTACTCGGCGTCAAAGGGGGGGTCCTTGCGCATCAGCACGGCGTCGAAGTCGGCCAGGCGGCGCGTGGCGTCTTCGGCGGCCTGCACCCAGTCGGGCACGTGCTGGCCGGCGTGGCTGTTGAGGGCGTCCAGGCTCAGGTGCAGGCGGGTGGGCGTGACGCGAACGCCATGCCCCGGTTCGCTGCGCAGCTGCCAGGGCTCGCACACCCACAGGTGGTGGCCGCGGCGGGCGGCCTCGCGCAGCATGGCGAAGGTGCTGTCCTTGTGGGTCTTGAACGTGCTGAACGGGTCGGCAACGACGAGAAAGTCCATGGCGTCAGGGTGTTTGCGGTGGCCGACCAGTTTGGCACGCCGCACACTCGGGGCCATGTGTCGATTCCTGGCCTACCGCGGCGACCCCATTTACTTGGAAGACTTGGTCTGCCGCCCCAAGCACTCCCTGGTGCGCCAGAGCCTGCGCGCCGAGGAGGCCAAGATGGTCACCAACGGCGATGGCTTTGGCGTGGGCTGGTACGGCGACCGCGATACCCCGGGCGTGTACCGCCAGGTCACGCCGGCCTGGAGCGACGAGAACCTGCGCGCCTTGGCGGCCCACGTGCGATCGCACCTGTTCTTTGCCCACGTCCGCGCGGCCACGGGCGGCGGCATCGCGTTGAGCAACTGCCACCCCTTCGCCACCAGCACCTTCTTGTTCATGCACAACGGGCAAGTGGGCGGCTTTGGCTTGGTGCGGCGGCAGTTGGAAGCGCAACTGCCCGACACCCTGTGGCACCAGCGCCGCGGGGCGACCGACTCGGAACTGCTGTTCCTGCTGATCGTCGAGCGCATCGTCAACGGCTTCGGCCCGGTCGAGGCGGTCAGCCAGGTGCTCGGCGAGGTCCGAACCCTGATGCGCGAGGCGCAGATCCCCGACCCCCTGCGCTTCTCGGCCGCCCTGGCCGATGGCGACGACGTGTTCGCCTTCCGCTGGGCCAGCGACGACCGCCCGCCGACGCTCTACCACCACCGCGCCGACTACGGTCAGATGGTGGCCAGCGAGCCCCTGGAGGGCGACCCCGAGGGCTGGACCGCGCTGAACCCCGGTGCCGCGCTGTGCCTGCACGCCGACGGTCGCACCACCGAGCACCCGATCAACGTGGCCTGAGCACGAACGCGAGCCCGCCCGCCAGCACGGCCCAAAAGGGAGCCCCGATGCCGGCCACGGTCACCCCCGACAAAGTGACCAAAAAGGTCAAGGCGGCTGCGTCGCGTTCTCGTGCGTCGGCCAGCGCCGCTGCCAATCCGTTGCCGATGCTGCCCAGCAAAGCCAGCGCCGCCACGGCCAGCACCAAGGCCTTGGGCAGCGCGGCGAACACGCCCACCACGGCCGCGCCCAGCAGGCCCACCCCGCCGTACAGCACGCCGGCCGCGACGGCAGCGAGCCAACGCCGCTGGGGGTCCTCATGGGCTTCCGGGCTCATCACGATGGCGGCGGTGATGGCCGACAGGTTCAGCGCGTAGCCCCCGAAGGGCGCCAAGAGCAGGGTGGCCAAGCCCGTGCCACCGATCACGGGCGACAGCGGCACGTTGACGCCGCCCGCGCGCATGGCGGCGACACCCGGCAGGTTCTGCGAGGCCATGGTCACGACGAACAAGGGCAAGCCCAGCCCAATGAGCACGGCCGGGTCCCAGGTCGGCCGCACCAGTACCGGGGCGGCGCCCCAACCGCCCTCGAACGCGAGCGGGCGAACCAGGCCCAAGGCCACCGCGCCGACCAGGCCCACCGCCAGCACGGCGGGCACCGTCCAGCGCGGCAGCGCGCGGCGCCCCCACAAGTAGGTCAACAGCATGGCGCCAACCAGCAGCGACGCATCGGGGGTGGCGCGCACGGCGTCCAGGCCGAAGCGGGCGAGCACGCCGGCGAGCAAGGCGCTGGCGATGCCGACCGGGATGCGGTCCATGAGCCGGGCGAAGGCGCCGCTGTAACCGGCCACGGCGATCAGCAGGCCGCACAGCAAAAAGGCGCCTGTGGCGGCCGGCAAGCTCACCCCCTGGCTGGCCGCGATCAAGGCCGCCCCCGGCGTGCTCCAGGCGATGAGCACGGGCTGCCGGTAACGCCAGCTGAAGCCGATCGAGGTGAACGCCATGCCCAGGCCCAAGGCCCACAGCCAGGAGGCGGTTTGCGCGGCGTTCGCCCCCACGGCCTGGGCCGCCTGGAACACCAAGGCGACCGAGCTCGTGAATCCCACCAGCACGACCACGGCCCCCGCCACGAGGGCCGGCAGGTCGCGTCGCGTCAGGCCCACCAGCGGCGCCCGGTCAGATTTCGACCTTCGAGCCCAACTCCACCACGCGGTTGGTGGGCAGGTGCAGGAAGTCGGCCGCGCCCGCGGCGTTGCGGTGCATGCTGGCGAACAGCTTTTCGCGCCACAGCGCCATGCCACCGCCGATGGTGGGCATGACGATGTCGCGGCTCAGGAAGTAGCTCGTGTCCATGTCGTCCAGCACGATGCCTTGCTGCTTCAAGAGCTGCAGGGCCTCGGGCACGTCGGGCTCGTTCTTGAAGCCGAAATGCAGGCTCACCTGCCAGCAGTTGTTGCCCAAGGCCTCGACCTGCACGCGGCGGTCGAAGCCGATCCAGGGGACTTCGTGGTGCTTCACGGTGACGAACAGGTTCTGCGCGTGCAGCACCTTGTTGTGCTTCAGGTTGTGCAGCAGGGCGTTGGGCGTCACACCCGCCTCGCTGGACATGAACACCGCCGTGCCTTCCACCCGCGTGGGCGGGCTCACGAACACCGCTTGCAGGAAGCTCTTCAAGTCGATGGCATCCTCGCGCAGCTTGTCGGCCATCAAGCGCCGGCCCTGCTTCCAGGTGAGCATCAAGGTGAAGCACCAGATGCCAATCGCGAGCGGGAACCAACCGCCCGAGGGCACCTTCAGCAGGTTCGAGGCCAGGAACAGGACGTCGATGGCAAAGAAGGCGCCCGTGGCCGCGATGCACAGCGCCAAGGGGTACTTCCAACCGTGGCGGATGACGAAGAAGGTCAGCACGGTGGTGATGGTCATGTCCATCGTCACCGCCACGCCGTAGGCACCGGCCATCTTGCTGCTGGAGCCGAAAAACACCACGGCCACCACCACGAAGGCGTACAGGGCCCAGTTGATGGCCGGCACGTAGATCTGGCCGGTTTCCTTCACCGAGGTGTGCCAGATGCGCATGCGCGGCAGGATGCCCAACTGCATGGCCTGCTTGGCCACCGAGAAGCTCGCGGTGATGAGCGCCTGCGAGGCCACCGTGGCGGCCAGGGTGGCCAGGGCGAACAGGGGCAATTCGGCCCAATTCGGCGCCAGCAAGTAGAAGGGGTTCTTGATGGCCTCGGGCTCGCGCAGCAGCAAGGCGCCCTGCCCGAAGTAGTTCAGCGTCAGGGCGGGCATCACCAACGCGTACCAAGACCAACGAATCGGCCGCTTGCCGAAGTGGCCGAGGTCGGCGTACAGCGCCTCGCCGCCGGTGACCACCAGGACGGCGGCCCCCAGGGCCACGAAGGCCATCCAGCGGTGCTGCAAGCCGAAGTCCAGCGCGTAGGCGGGGTTCAGCGCGCTCAGCACATCGGGGTTGGCGGCGATGTGCGGCACGCCCAGCAAGGCCAGGCACACGAACCACACCAACATGATCGGCCCGAAGGCCTTGCCCACCACCGCCGTGCCCAGGCGCTGGAAGGCGAACAGCGCCGTGAGGATCAGCAGCGTGACGGGCAAGATGAGCCCGTGGTACTCCGGCGCGTACACGTCGATGCCTTCGACCGCGCCCAAAACGGTCATCGCGGGCGTGATCACGGCGTCGCCGAAGAAGATGGCCGTGCCGAACAGACCGAGCAACATCAAGCGGCGGCGCAGCACGGGCTTGTCCCGCACGGCGTTGGTGGCCAGGGCCATCATGGCGATCAGGCCGCCTTCGCCGTTGTTGTCGGCGCGCAGGATCAGCAGCACGTACTTGAACGACACGACGACCGTCATCGTCCAGAACAACAGGGACAGCACGCCCAGCACGTTGTCCCGCGTCACGGCCAAGTGGGCCCCGTGAAAGGTCTCGCGCAGGGCGTACAGCGGGCTGGTGCCGATGTCGCCGAACACGACGCCCAGTGCGACCAGGCTCAATGCCGCCAGGGCGGCGGGCGAGCGGCTGTTGGCCGCCGAGTTGGGAGTGCCCACGAAAGAGGAGCGGCACCTGGGAGAGGTGCCGCCGGAGTTCAGTTGCCGAGATTGTGCGCCGGTTTGGCCCCAATGCTGCAATGCAGCATTGGCATCGCGGGACACCCGCTCAAGGTTTCCAGCGGGGCAGGGCCTTCCAATAAGCCCGCAGGGCGGCCTCGCGACCCGGGTGCAACTTGGGGCTGGCGGCCATGTAGCCGTCGAAGGTGGCGGCCGGCTTGGGCAGGGCCAGCAAGTCCAGTTCTTTCATCAGGGTGCCCTGTTGCTCGACGTCGGCCTGCAAGAGCAGCACCGCGTCGTGCCGCTTGGCCTGGAGCTTCCGGAGCGCTTGGGCCGCGTCGAAGGCACTGTCGTCCACGGCCAGGCCCAGGCGCTCGGCCGCTTCGCGGGCCATGCGCAGCCCGGCCCGCGTGCCCAGCGCGGGGGGCTGGCCGAAGCGCTTGCCGTCCCAAACGACCGGATCGGCGCGCCGCACCACGACAACCACGAGTTCCTGCGCGATGCGCAGCGCCCGGTCGGGTTGGCCCTGCGCCGTGCGCGGGAAGCGGTACTCGGCCAGGCTTTGCGGGGTGGCCGCCAGGTAGACCAGGTCCATGTCACCGTCGCGCACCATGCGGTGGCAGCGGCGGATAGGCAGGTAGGCGATCTCGACCCGCACGCCCACCGCGGCCCCGGCCTCGACCAAGCGCCGCTCGGCCAAACCGGGGTGGGCCAGGTCCAAGGTGATGTACGGCGGGTAGGCCATGTCGGCCACGCAGACCCGCAGGGCCCCCAGGTCGGGCGCGGTCGGCGCCGCCCGAAGGCCCGCGCCCGCCACCAGGGCACCCAGCACCAGGATCCTGCGGGCCCAGGCGCCCATCAGGCCGGCACGCCTTCGCGCTCTTCGGCGTTGGGGTCGGTGCGCTCCAGTTCGTAGCTGGCGGCCAGCATCGCGAGGCGGGCCACCACCCCGTACATGTAGAAGCGGTTGGGCGCGCTGGCCCCCGGTTTCTGGCCCGGGCGGGCCAAGCTGGCCGGTTCGGCGAAGGCCAGGGGCACGAAGCTGGCACCGGGGGCGTTGAGGTTCTCGTCGATGCCGCGGTCGGCGTGAACGCGGTAGAAGCCGCCCACCACGTAGCGGTCGACCATGTAGACCACCGGCTCGGCCACTCCGCCGTTGACGCGCTCGTAGGTCGGCACACCCTCTTGGATGATGACCTCGTTGACCTGCTGACCGTCCTTGACCACCGACATCTTGTTCTTCGTGCGGCGGTTCAGCGCGTCCAGTTCCTTGGCGTCGCGCACGGTCATGATGCCCATGCCGTAAGTGCCGTTGTCGGCCTTGACAATGACGAAGGGCTTCTCGTTGATGCCGTAGTCCTTGTACTTGCGGCGGATCTTGGTCAGCAAGGCATCGGCATGGCTCTGCACGCATTCGATGCCCGTGCCCTCGGCGAAGTCGACGCTGCCGCACTGCTCGTACATCGGGTTCAGCAGCCAGGGGTCCATGCCCAGCAGCTTGGCGAACTTCTTGGCCACTTCTTCGTAGGCCGCGAAGTGCTGGCTCTTGCGGCGCACCGCCCAGCCGGCGTGCAGCGGCGGCAGCAGGTACTGCTGCTCCAGGTTTTTCAGGATGTTGGGAATGCCGCCCGACAGGTCGTTGTTCAGCAGGATGGTGCAGGGGTCGAAGTCCTTGAGCATCAGCCGGCCGGACTTGCGAATCAGCGGCTCCACCACCAGGGTGCTGCCGTCGGCCAGGGTGAGGGGCGTGGGCGCGGTGATGGTCTCGTCCAGCGTGCCCAGGCGCACGTTCAAGCCGGCCTGGTGAAAGATCCGCACCAGGGTGGCCACGTTGGCCAGGTAGAAGGTGTTGCGGGTGTGCTTTTCCGGGATCAGGAGCAGGTTCTTGGCCTCGGGGCAGATCTTTTCGATCGCCGCCATGGCCGCCTGCACTGCCAAGGGCAGCATGGCGTCGGTGAGGTTGTTGAAGCCGCCTGGGTAGAGGTTGGTGTCCACCGGAGCCAACTTGAAACCGGCGTTGCGCACGTCCACCGAGGTGTAGAAGGGCGGCGTGTGCTCCATCCACTCGAGCCGGAACCAGCGCTCGATGGCCGGCATGGACTCCAGGATGCGCTGCTCCAGCTCGTTGATGGGGCCCGTCAGGGCGGTGATCAGGTGGGGGACCATGGGGCGGCGCTTTCTCGGGGGCTTAGGGCCATTCTAGGAACGGGGCAAGTGGGGTCGATGCCACGAACTGCAAGCTGACTATGCTTCGCCCGTGAAACCCAAGATCCTCATCGTGGACGACCAGGCCGACATCCGGCGCCTAGTGCGCTTTGCCCTGGAAGACGCAGGGTTCGCCTTGTTCGAGGCCCCCAACGGCCAGTTGGCCTTGCAGCTGGCGCGGGCGCTGCGGCCCGACCTCATCGTGCTGGACCAGGTGATGCCGGGGGACGTGGACGGCTTGGACGTGCTCCAGGCCCTGCAGGCCGAGTCCGGCCTGAGCGGCACCTTGACGCTGATGTTGACCAGCCGCCAGGAGCCGCGCGACAAGCAGACTGCGCTGGCCGCCGGTGCCAACTACTTCTTGACCAAGCCGTTCTCGCCGGCCCGGCTGCTGGAAGTGGTGATGGTGATGCTCAAGTCCCGCGACACGGCGCCGCACTGAGCGCAGCGCCCAAGAAAAAGGCCGCCCCGAGGGGCGGCCTTGTGCCGAATGGCGCGACTTACTTCGAATAAGCGGTCTCGCCGTGGCTGGCGATGTCCAGGCCCTCGCGCTCTTCTTCCTCGGTGACGCGCAGGCCGATGGTCCAGTCGACCAGCTTGAAAGCCACCACCGACACCACCGCACTCCACACGATCGTGATGAGCACGCCCTTGGCTTGCGCCCAGACTTGCGTGGCGATCGAGAAGGCATCGGGGGCGATCATCGTGGCCGTCACCCAGTCGCCCATGGCGCTGGGACCACCCAGGCTGGGGCTGGCGAACACGCCGGTCAGCAGGGCGCCCAAGATGCCGCCCACGCCGTGGACACCGAACACGTCCAGCGAGTCGTCGGCTTTCAGCAGCTTCTTCAGGCCGGTCACGCCCCACAGGCAGGCGAAGCCGGCGATCAGGCCGATGGCCAAAGCTCCGCCCACGCCCACGTTGCCAGCGGCCGGGGTGATGGCCACCAAGCCTGCCACGGCACCAGAGGCGGCACCCAGCATCGAGGCCTTGCCACGGTGCAGGGCTTCACCCAGGCACCAGGCCAACACGGCGGCGGCGGTCGCCACGAAGGTGTTGATGAAGGCCAGGGCGGCGAAGCCGTTGGCTTCCAGGGCCGAACCCGCGTTGAAGCCGAACCAGCCCACCCACAGCAGGGCCGCGCCGGTCATGGTCAACGGCAGGCTGTGCGGGGTGAAGGCTTCCTTGCCATAGCCCACGCGCTTGCCCACCATGTAGGCACCCACCAAGCCCGCCACGGCGGCGTTGATGTGCACCACGGTGCCGCCGGCGAAGTCCAGGGCGCCGTGCTGCCAGATGTAGCCGGCCTTGGCGTTCATGGCGTCGGCCACAGCAGCGCTGCTGTAGGCGTCCGGGCCCATCCAGAACCAGACCATGTGGGCGATGGGCAGGTAGCTGAAGGTGAACCAGATCGCGCAGAAGGCCAGCACCGCGCTGAACTTGATGCGCTCGGCAAACGCGCCCACGATCAGGCAGCAGGTGATGCCGGCGAACGTGGCCTGGAAGGCGGCGAACACGATCTCGGGGATGTAGACGCCCTTGCTGAAGGTCGCGGCCGGCGCGAAGGTGCCGGCGACGTTGTCCCAAACGCCCTTGAGCATCACCCGGTCAAAGCCGCCGATGAAGGCATTGCCCTCGGTGAACGCCAGGCTGTAGCCGTACAAGGTCCACAGCACGACGATCAGCGAGAAGGTGACCATGACTTGCATCAGCACGCTGAGCATGTTCTTGGCGCGCACCAAGCCACCGTAGAACAGGGCCAGGCCGGGCACCGTCATCAAGATGACCAGGAGGGTGGCCACCATCATCCAGGCGGTATCGCCCTTGTCGATCTTGGGGGCCGGGGCGGCGGCCGAAGCGGCTTCAGCCGGTGCGGCGGCCGCCGCCGAAGCGGCGTCGGCCGCAGGCGCGGCCACGGCGGCCACGGCAGAGGCGGCGTCCGCGGCACTGGCCGCGGCATCCTGGGCCCAGGCCGGTGCCAGCAAGCTGACCCCCAGCGCCAAGGCGGCGAGTAGTTTTTTCATGAAGATTCTCCGTTCGGGGGTGGCGGCTTACAGGGCGGATTCGCCGGTCTCGCCGGTGCGAATGCGAACGACCTGCTCGAGCGACTGGACGAACACCTTGCCGTCGCCGATCTTTCCGGTGCGCGCGGCCTTCTCGATGGCCTCGACGACCTGGTCGACGACGCCATCGGCCACGGCCGCTTCGATCTTGACCTTGGGCAGGAAGTCGACGACGTACTCGGCGCCGCGGTACAGCTCGGTGTGGCCCTTTTGGCGGCCGAAGCCCTTGACTTCGGTGACCGTGAGGCCCTGGATGCCGATGGCCGAGAGGGCTTCGCGCACCTCGTCCAACTTGAACGGCTTGATGACGGCCGTGATGAGTTTCATGGGGGTCTCCTTAGAACGTGTACTTGGCGCCCAGCACGACGGCGCGCTTGCCCAGGTCCTTGTTGCCCACCGGGCTGATGTAGACGCCGGTTTTGGCGTCCACCACGCCCAGGCTCAGGGTCAAGGCATCGATGGTTTTGTTCAACGTCAGCGAGTAGTCGGTGTAAGAAGCGGCGCTGAGGTTCTTGACGGTTTGGTGGCCGACGTGCGGGGTGAGCGAGTAGCCGCTGCCCAGGTCGAACGTGGCGCTCAGGTCGTAGTACATCGACCCCTTGCTGTCGGCAAAGCCGAACAGGTTGGTGAAGCTGCGCGAAATCTTCAGGGTGGCCGGGCCATAGCTCAGGGCGCCATAGCCTTCCAAGGTGTTGGCGCTGGGGTTCAGCTTGTTGCTGGGGTACACGTACTGCAGCACGCCCACGTCCAGGGTCAGGCCGCTGGCGATCTCGGTCTTGTAGCCGCCGTACAGGTCGATTTCGGCGTTGGCGTCACCGCCGCCGTCCTTGACCCACTTGATGGTGGAGCCCCAAGCACCGACGTAGAAGCCGCTGTCGGCCGCGAAGTCCGCACCGCCTTGCAATGCCGGCTTCAGGCGGGTCTGCGAGATGCCGCGGTAGCGGTAGTCGGTGGTCACGCCGGCGTTGAAGCTCAGCGAATCGGCGGCCTGGGCCGGCAGGGCCGTGACGGCGGCGGCAGCGGCCACCAAGGTCAGGGCGAGGCGATTCAGGGTCTGGGCTCGGGTCATGGGTTCTCCAATCGGGGGGTCGTGTGAATGAGGGAAGCAGGCTCACCCCCAAGTTGCAGCTTCTGTGCCAGCCCCAAACGCGGGCATCCAACGCCATTTGCACCAAAACAGGGACGACGGCGCACCGCTCGCCGCCTGCGGCGGGGGCGCGCACCAGAAGCGTGCAGGGACCCAAGTGCGGGGATGGCCCCCGGCTCCGGCGCCGTCAGAATCGCCGGCCACGAACGACGCATCCATGCGAAGGGGGAGTCGACATGAGCCTGGCGACCTTGCACAGCCGCGCCCTGGTGGGCCTGCAAGCCTTGCCGGTGAGCGTCGAGGTGCACCTGGCCCCCGGGCTGCCCAGCTTCACCTTGGTGGGCCTGGCCGACACCGAGGTGAAGGAAGCGCGAGAGCGCGTTCGCGCCGCGCTGACCAGCGCGGGCCTGCGTTTCCCCCACGACCGGCGCATCACGGTGAACCTGGCGCCGGCCGACCTGCCCAAGGAAGGCGCGCGCTTCGACCTGCCCATCGCGTTGGGCCTGTTGGCCGCCAGCGGCCAAATCGACCCTGCCCCCTTGGCGGCTTGGGAGTGGGCGGGCGAGCTCTCGCTCAGCGGTGCCCTGCGGCCGGTGCGCGGGGCCCTGGCCCATGCCTTGGCCGCGCGCGCGGGCGAGCGCGGCCTGGTGCTGCCCACGGGCAGCGCCGCCGAGGCGGCCTTGGTGCCCGACCTGGCAGTGCGCGAAGCACCCCACCTGCTGGACGTGGTCGCCGCCCTCCAACCCGAGGGGGCGGTGCCCCTGCTGATGCCCGTGCAAGAGGCCTTGCGCGCGCCCCCGGTGTCACCCGACCTCGCCGACGTTCGCGGTCAGGCCGCGGCCAAGCGCGCCCTCGAGATCGCCGCCGCCGGCCAGCACAACCTGCTGCTCGAGGGGCCACCGGGGACTGGGAAGTCCATGTTGGCGGCGCGCCTGGCTGGCCTGCTTCCCCCCTTGAGCCCCGAGGACGCCCTCGAAGCGGCCGCGGTTCGGTCGCTGCAAGCCGGGTTTGACCCCCGGGCCTGGGCGCAAAGGCCGTACCGTGCCCCGCACCACAGTGCCAGCAGCGTCGCGCTGGTGGGCGGCGGCTCACCCCCGCGTCCGGGCGAGATCTCCATGGCCCACCAAGGGGTGTTGTTTCTGGACGAACTGCCCGAATTCCCGCGGCCGGCCCTGGAAGCGCTGCGCGAGCCGCTGGAAACCGGCCGGGTGCAAATCGCGCGGGCCGCGCGCAGCAGCGAGTTCCCGGCGCGCTTCCAACTGATCGCCGCGATGAACCCCTGCCCCTGCGGCCACCTGGGCAACCCCCTTCGCGCCTGCCGCTGCAGCCCGGAGGCTGTGGCGCGCTACCGGGCGCGCTTGTCCGGCCCCTTGCTGGACCGCATCGACCTGGCCGTGGTCGTGCCCGTGCTGGCACCGACCGAATTGGAAGCCGCGAGCGGGGGCGAGCGCAGCGCCGACGTGGCCCGGCGCGTGGCCCAAGCGCGCGACCGGGCCCTTCATCGGCAGGGCGTGCCAAACGCCCAATTGGAAGCCCAAGACCTGACGCGCCACGCCCCTTTGGCGCCAGCGGCACGGGCCTTGTTGCAGCAGGCTGCGACCAAGCTGGCGTGGTCGGGCCGGGCCTACCACCGCGTGTTGCGCGTGGCCCGGACGGTGGCGGACTTGGCCGCCCGCGACGAGCTCGACGCGGCCTCGGTGGCCGAGGCGATCCAACTTCGCCGCCCGCTCGACAACCCCGGCTGAGCGCTAGACCGGCCCTCAATCGGGGCTCAAGGCCCCGTCAACGGGCCATCAATTCGCCCGAACCCGACACCTGGCTTTTCACCTTGGGGCGCCCGGCATAGCGCAAGTCACCACTGCCACTGAGCACGGCTTCCAACTCCTGGCTCACGCCAACCTGCACGTCGCCACTGCCCGACAGCGTGGCCCGCAGCTGCCGACTGCTGAGTGAGCTTGCGCTCACATCACCACTGCCACTCAATTGCAGGTCCAACTGTTCGACGCGGCCCGCCACTGCCAAGTCGCCGCTGCCGCTCAGGGCTGCCGTGAACTCTCGCACCTCGAGCAAGCCGATGTCCAAGTCGCCCGAGCCCGAGAGTTGGACGCGCAAACGCTCCCCTTGGAGCCGGTCCAGGCGCGCGTCGCCCGAGCCTTTGAGCTCCAGCGACTGCAGGTCCTTGAACTCGACGGTGACCCGCACAGGCTGCCGGGTGGAAAAGCTGCTGCCCGGCTTCAAGCCCACCACCAGGGTGTCGCCTTCGACGGCCGTGGTCACCAGCGCCTCCACGTTGTCGTCGGCCCCCACTTTGACGCCGTCGGCCCCGGCTTGGGCGAGTCGAACATCCACCGGACCGTCCACGCGCACCCGGCTGAATGGGGCCACCGCACGGGTGCGTTCGACCCACTGGCCGGACCCCTTGATGCGAGGCCCCCCAGAGCCGTAAACCGAGGTGTGCCCCACGCTCAACGACCACTGCTTGGCTTCATTTTTGATGCGCAAGACCCACTCTTGCTCTTCGGCGCGGACGGCCGAAGCCAGCAAGGCCAGGCTCGACAGCACGACAACGGCGGAACGGCGCATGGGCATGGGAGTTCTCCTGAAAGTGATCTCCATGCTCGCGAATCGCGGCGAATCTGGCGCTTCGCATGCGACCGAACGACGCTTCCGTGGGATGGTCCGCAAAGAAGCCCGACCGGGTGCGCGGGACCTGCCGCCATGCCACCCGAATCAGGGGGGCCGCAGGCCTTGCCCGCCCGGCCAGTTATGAAACACTCGCCAACAACTGTCGGGAGACCCGACTGCGCGGGCGCCCGCCAAGGCGTGCGCGCCCCACGAATCGCTTGGAGTCCCACATGTCTGACACCCCCACCTCCGCCCCCACGGCCGGCGCCAAGCGCCGTGCGCTGCTCAAGGGCGCCAGCGTGGCCGCCGCTAGCGGCGGCGCGCCGCTCGTGGCCATGGCCACCACCGGCGAACGCCTGGTGACCAGCACCGGAGCCGGCGGCGCCTACCCGGTCATCGTGTGCTCCTTGTCGGGTTGGCAGTCGTTCCAGAACGCCCAGCGCACCGGCCAGTACAAGGGTGGCGCGTTCTTGAGCGGTACGCCAGGCACCAAGACCTGCGGCGGGTACAGCCCGGGATGGTGGGGCCAGAACAACCAAGTCAAGGCCAAACGCTGGACAGGCGGCATGGCCACGCTGCCGGACCTGCCCTACACCACGGCCCTGCCGGGCGGCGCGCTTCAGGTCAGTGGTCGCACCGCCACGATGTGGGAAGTGATGAGCATCAGCGGCTTCTCCAGCGCCAACGACCGCCACTGGCTGGGCGCCTGGCTCAATGCGCGCTCCAACGAGGTGCAGTACGAGTACAACGCCAACGACAACTTCCCGTTCACGTCGCAACAGATCACCAGCCTGTACATGGAGGGCAACGCCGACGCGTTGGCCTTCATCAAGGCGTATCTGGAAACGCACCAGCCCGCTTGAAGCTCCTAGACCTTTGTGTCGGTCAAGGCCGGCGCCGAAAGGCGGCCGGCCTTTTCATTGCCCCATGAACCCGACGCGCTACCTTGCCCACCTCGAAGGCCTGACGGTGTTTGCGGCCGACGGCCAGGCGGTGCTCTTTGACGCCCGGGATGGGGGCTTGCACCTGCTGACCGAATTGCCGTGGGCCGTCATGGAGCGAATCTGCACCCAGGCGATGGACACCGAGGCGGTCAAAGCCGCCTTGCGCGCCGAGTACCCCGACGACGATCCCGCCGAGCAGGCGGCGGCCGTGGACCGCGCCCTGAACGAGTTGGTGACCTTGGGCCTGGTCCGGGAGTGGACCCCATGACCTGCCTGGACGAACTGGGGGCCGCTGAACGCCGCCGGCGCCTGCGCGGCGACGGCCTGCTGCTGCGCACCGGCCCCTTTGTCTACCGTCTGCGCACCGACCAGCCCGCCATCGACGACCACTTGGGTGTGCTTTACGGCCGCCACCCTGTGGCCGGCCCTGAGGATTTCGTCGATTTCGACGTGGCCGTCGAGCGCGTGTGGCGACCGAAGGGCGGCTGGCAGTTGGCCTTCAGTTCCAACGGCGAGCGGCCCTTCGCTTTGATGCCCGTGGCCCACGCCAATCCCCTGCTGGAGTGGGCGATGAACTGGTGCGTGGCCAGCCAGGTCAAGCACCACGTGCTCATCCACGCCGCCGTGCTGGAGCGCGGAGGGCGCGCCCTGGTCATGCCTGCGCCGCCGGGCTCGGGCAAGAGCACCCTGTGCGCCGCCCTGATGCTCAGCGGCTGGCGCCTGCTCACCGACGAGTTGGCCCTGCTGACGATGGAGCCCGAGCCCCGCCTGCTGCCCTTGGGCCGGGGCGTGAGCCTGAAAAACAGGTCGATCGACCTCATCCGAGGCTTCAGCCCTCGTGCTGTGTTCACCCAAGTCACGCACGACACGGTCAAAGGCAGCATCGCCCACCTGCAGCCCCTGCCCGAGCACGTGGCCCGGCTGGACGAGCCGGCCACGCCAGCATGGGTGGTGTTTCCGCAGTTCGCGGCCGAGGCCAGCACCGTGATCACCCCCCTGCCCCGCCCCGCCACCTTGCTGGACCTGATGGGCCAGAGCTTCAACGCCGAGCAACTGGGCTTGCCCGCGTTCCAGGCCTTGACCGCCATGCTCGCGCGCAGCACCTGCCACCACGCCCGCTACGGGTCGCTGGCGGCCGCGCTGCAAGCCATTGCCTCGATCACCCAAGAGGAGTTCGGCCTTGCGTGATCCCCTGCTCGATGTGCTGCGGCGTCCCCAAACCACTGCGCCGACCACGCCCCGTGCCTGGTCGGACCGCATCGCGGAGGCGCGAAGCTCGGGCCTGTTGCCCGCTTTGGCCGCGGTATCCGGGGCATTGCCAGCGCCGCCGCAGGCCCAGGCCCACTTGCAAGCCCAACTGCACTTGCAAACGCTGCGCCTGCAGCACATGCAGCGCGAGATTGGCCATTTGGCGGCCGCGATCGAGCCGCTGGACGTGCCCTGGGTGCTGCTCAAGGGCGCGGCCTACGTGGCCTTGAACCTGCCCTTCGCCGCCCATCGGCAGTTCGGCGACTTGGACTTGCTGGTCCGTCGCTCGGACCTGGCCTGGGTCGAAGGCGCGCTGATGGCCGCGGGCTGGATCGGCGACCTCCGCGGCGATGCGCACGACGAGCGCTTCTACCGCGAGTGGTCCCACGAAGTCCCCCCCGTGACCCACGTGCGCCGCGGCAGCACCGTGGACCTGCACCACGCAATCTCCCCACCCCTCGGGCGCTACCCGGTGGACACCGAGGTCCTGCTCGCTGCCGCCCCGGTGGTGCCGGGCTACCGCCAGCTGCGCACGCTGCAGTCGGAGGACATGGTGCTGCACAGCGCGCTGCACAGCGTGCTCAGTGGCGAGTTCGACCGCGCCCTGCGGGACCTGCTCGACATCGACGCCCTGATCCAACAAGGCCTGCGCCAGGACCCGACCTTCGAGACCCGACTGACCGAGCGTGCCCGCGAACTCGGCGTGGACGATGTGCTGCTGCAGGTCCAATGGGAGCGCCAATCGCGCCTCGGGGCCGCACCCACGGCGTGGCCGCGCCTGACCACCTGGCGCATGGTGTCGGCCCGCCTGCTGCGGCCCTTGTTCCGCGCGGCGGGAGGCAGTTGGCACCCTCGACGCGACAGTGGGCCCCGGCGCGGGGCCCAGACCCTGCTGTACTTGCGCGCGCACACCTTGCGGCTGCCCCTTCGCCTGCTGGTGCCGCACCTGCTGAACAAACTGCGTCGGCGCTGGCGCGACCACCACGCCCCCACCACGGCCCGACTCGAGGGCTAAGCTCGGGCCATGTCGCAAGCCCCTCGCCCCAAGCCCTTCTCGATGATCCGCGAGTTCCACCTCGCCGACTGGTTCACCCTGGGCAATGCGTTCTGCGGAGTGGCCGGCCTGTTCGCGGCCATGTCCTACCTCCAAACGCAGGAGGTTCGCCACCTGCTCAGCGCCTGCGCGCTGGTGCCCGCCGCCCTCGTGTTCGATGTGCTGGACGGACGCATCGCCCGCTGGCGCCAAGCGAGCAGCGCCATGGGCCGCGAGTTGGATTCCTTGGCCGACGTGATCAGCTTCGGCGTGCTGCCCGCGGCCATTGCCTATGCCGCGGGGATGCAGGGCGGCTGGGATCGCGCGGTGTTGGTCTTCTTCGTCGCCTGTGGCGTGTCGCGCTTGGCCCGCTACAACATCACGGCCGAAAAGCTCAGCGAGGGCTCGGACAAGGTGGCCTACTTCGAAGGCACGCCCATCCCCACCTCCACGCTGTTGGTGGGCCTGCTCGCCGCAGCAGCCCACAGCGGCGCCATTGGGGAACACTTGTGGGGTGGCGCGATGGAATGGCTGGGCTGGACCCTGCACCCGCTGTCGCTGCTGTTCTTCCTCAGCGGCTCGCTGATGGTCAGCCGCATTCGCATCCCCAAACTTTGAGCGGGCGTTAGCGCAGGCCCAAATCCAGGACGACGCCAGCAAAAGCCGCGGCGCCGATCCAGTGGTTCAGGCGAAAAGCCCGGAAACAGCCTTCTCGCGAGCGGTCGGCGATCAGCTTCACATGCCACACCGCTTGGCCCGCGGCCACGGCCATGCCGAGCAAGAAGCCCCGACCGAGCCCCAACTGAAGGCCGGCCCAGGTCCAGCCGACCAAGAAGAGCCCGTAGAACAAGGCCACGGCCGCCACGTCGAAGCGCCCCAAGGTGATGGCACTGGTTCGGATGCCGATCTTCAAGTCGTCGTCGCGGTCCACCATCGCGTACTCGGTGTCGTAGGCCAGCACCCAACTCAGGTTGGCCAGCACCATGAGCCACGCTTGCCAAGGCACCGCGTCGGGAACGGCCCCCCATCGCCATTCCGCACTGCCCTGCACGGCAGTAAACGCCATGGGGATGCCAAAGCTAAAGGCCACGCCCAACACCGCTTGGGGCATCGACACCCACCGCTTGGCAAAGGGGTAGGCCACGGCCACCGCCAGGGCGGCAACGCTCATCCAGAGGGTCGGTGGGTTGGTCGTCAGCACCAATAAAAAAGCCAGAAAGGCCAAGGCCGACCCGACCAGCAAGGCCTCCCGCACGCCCACGCGGCCGCTGGTCACGGGGCGTTGGGCCGTGCGTTTGACGTGGCGGTCGAAGTCGCGGTCGGCCACGTCGTTGACGCAACAGCCCGCCGAGCGCATCAGGACGGTGCCCGCCACGAAAACCCCGAGCAGGTGCCACCCCGGAAATCCGTCAGCCGCCAACCACAGGGCACTGAGCGTGGGCCACAGCAGCAACAGCCACCCCGCTGGGCGGTCCCACCGGATCAGGTCGAGGTACAGCGGCAGGCGCTCGGTCAATCGGGGCGTGGCGGACATGAGCGCATTGTGCTCAGGCCAAGCTCAGGACCACGTCCACCAGCCCAGCGCGCGGGTGCCTGGCCTGCAATCGCAAGCGCTGACCGACTGGCGCTTGGATCAACCACTGGACCTGGGCGCGATCGCCCGTGATGGCCTTGGTCGGCAAAAAGGCTTGGGGGCTCGTCTTGGCCGCATGCCCGGCCAATTGCCCCCCCTGCACGCGGCGGTGCTGTCCCGGCGCGAGTTGCAGGGGCGCGTTCGGATCGTCGGCATCGGCAATTTCGAACACCAGGCCCCGCACCACCTGCCGCTTCTCGGCCTGCAGCGTGACGGTGCTGGGCAGGTAGCCGCTGTTGGCCACGGCCATGCGCACCCGCCAACTCTCGGGCCCCAGACGCTCGACCTCGGTCTGCAAGAGCACCAGCTTGGGCAGGCTCAAGGCGATCTGGTTCATCCACCCCGGGAAGCGTTCGACTTCCTTCTCGCGGTAGGCCGGTGGCGGATTGCGCCAAAAGTTCATCAGGTCCCAGCCTCCAATCTCCACCGCGCCCAACTGGGGGTGTTGGAAGGGACGCCACTGCACAAAGGCCGAATCCGGGCCCAGGCTGTCGGCCCAGGCCAGCAGCTTGCGGTCGTCGTCAGCCGGGTGCTCGCGGTACCAGTCGGTCCAGTGGTAGCCACTGATCCCGGCCTCGCGATTGGGGCTCCACAGTTCCACCACCCAGAACAAGGCGCCCAGGTGTTCGTACACCCAACTTTGGGTTCCCGAAATCGTTTCCTTCGGGTGGTAGCGGAAGTCGTGCCAACTGCTGACGGCGGGGAATCCCGTGTGCTTCGTGCCCAGCGCGCTCAAGCGCTTGATTTGCCACAGGTCTTCGGGGAAGAGGTCGTCGTCGCTGCGCGCGGTGCTGGGCCGCAAGATGACGCCGCTGTGCGTGTGATAGCTGAGCGCCGCGCCGATGTTGGGGTGCTTCACGATGAAGTCGACCATCGCCCGCACCTCGGGCTCGCTCGTCGGGTAGGGCCCCGCGCCCACCTGTTCGAACTCCTGCCGCCATTCGGACGGGAAATTGCGGTTCAGGTCCAGGCCTTCGGGGTCCGGGTTCACGGCGATCTGCACGCCATCGAAGCCGGCAATCAAGCCTTCGGGCATCACCCGGTAGTAGGTGCCGCCAAACTCACCCGGCTCGCGCGCCACCATCAAACGAGGGTCCTGGGCGTCGGCCTTCCAGCCGCCGTGCGGGTCGACCACCCGCATGCTCAAAATGCGTCCATCGCCGTCGATGTCCTCCGGCGTGAGGCCGGACACCGGCGCCTCGTCGTAGGGATAGCGGCGCGTGCTGCTGCGGATGTGCCGCGGCCGGTCTGACAAGGCCAGTTCAGCCCCGTCGGGGTTCAGGCGCGGCACGAGGTAGACCGTGCGGGTGTCCAACAAGTGCGTGACGGCCTCGTCTTGTCCGTAGGTCGACAGCAATCGGTGCAGGTAGTACAGCACCGCTGTGGACGCCAGCAGTTCGGCGGCGTGGATGTTGCCGTCCACCCAGAGGGCAGGCTTGTCTTCGTGGTTCCCGGTGGCTCGGTTGGTGAGCACCAGCAGCACGATGTCCCGGCCTTCAAAGCTTTGGCCGATGACCTGGCGCTCCACCAGGTCGGGCCGGGCGTCCGCGTAAGCGGCCAGCAGGCTCAAGAGTTCGTCGTGCTTGTAGAAGCGGGCAAAGTCGGGGATGGGCAGTGAGGGCATGCCCCCATTGTTCGAGCCCCCAGCGGCAGCGCTGCCCCGTATCATCCCGGCCCCACTATTTACGCTGAACAGCGGAGCTCGCCATGGCATCGGTCAACAAAGTCATCGTTCTTGGAAACCTGGGGCGCGACCCCGAACTGCGCTACACGCCCAGCGGCGCGGCGGTTTGCAACGTCAGCATCGCCACCACCCGCAACTGGAAGTCGAAAGACAGCGGCGAACGCCAAGAAGAAACCGAATGGCACCGCGTGGTGTTCTACGACCGTCTGGCCGAAATCGCTGGCGAGTACCTCAAAAAGGGGCGCCCGGTCTACGTCGAAGGTCGCTTGAAGACCCGCAAGTGGCAGGACAAGGACGGCAAGGACAACTACACCACCGAAATCATCGCCGAGCAGATGCAACTGCTGGGCGGCCGTGACGAGGGCGGCTCGGGCGGTGGCGGTTACAACCGAGGCCACGACGACGACCACGGCGGCGCCCCCGCCCCGCGCCCGCAGCGGCCCCAGGCAGCCCCGCGTCAGGCCCCGGCCCCCAAGCCGGCCAGCAGCTTCGACGACATGGACGACGACATCCCGTTCTGAACGGCGTCGCTTGACCGCACCCCGCCGGGGCCCCCCAGGGGCCCCTTTTTCTTGGTGCAAACGGCGCTCCTTCGCCCCGTCGACCTTGTCGGAAGGCTTTACAGCCCCTCAGCCCGCCTGGCGATCGTCGCCAGCAAACGATCTGTAACTCATTGATTGCATTTCGTTTTTCGGCGCGAATTGGATCCTGGCACAGGCATTGCTAACCACTGGTCACCTAACCCAATTTGTCGGAGGACGACGATGAACAAACTTCTGAAGCTGACGGCTGCCGCTGGCGTGGCCCTCGCGCTGAGCACCTCGGCCTCGGCGGCCATGGTCACGCAGTGGTCCTACACCTTGACCTCGAAGTGGTCTGCGGCCAAGAACACTGACAACGCCAACACGAGCGGAGTCGGTACGCAACTGCTGAGCTGGGGCACGCCCGCCACGACCGCCGGCATTTCCTCGCTGAGTCTGACCGACCCCGCGGCTGGCACGGTGGCCACGAACACTGGCATCGGTAATGGCGTGACTGTCACGCACAACAACTTCCCGATCTTCGGTGCGACGTTGGCATCCGCCACGCTGCAAGCCCAGTTGGTGCTGACGCCCACCCTGCCGGTGCCGGGCCCGACCTTCCCGCCCAGCCTGCAGAACATCGACATCAAGTTTGTCGAAACGCCGAACGTGGAAACCTGCGCGGTTGCCAGCAGCACCCCGTGCCGTGACATCTTCGTGCTGGACAACCCGTCGCAAGCGTCTGGCGCCCAGCAGTTCACCTACGACGGCATCACGTACGCCATCACGGTGTTCCCGCTGAGCCTGGGTTCGTTCCAAACCCTGCCGCCGGCCGCCTGCGCCGCCGCGGGCAAAGCTGCCGGTTGCGTCGGTTTCACGACCGAAGAAAACCAGGCCACGGTCGTGCCGTTCGGCTTCCGCATCTCCACGGTGTCGGAACCTGGCGTGCTGGCCCTGGTGGGCTTCGGTCTGGCCGGTTTGGGCTTTGCCGCCCGCCGTCGCAAGGCCGCCTAAGCGAAGGCGTCGCCTTCTCTCCTACCAACAGGGTGCTTCGGCACCCTGTTGTGTTTTCTGGGATCCCCGCGGTACGAGTTCACAGCCATCGCCCTGCGCGGGACTGCACGACGAAACTCGGACCCCTCAGCCTGACGTGCTTTCGTCCATCGATGCGTCGCTTGCGCTCCATCCTCCATTCGTTCGCTTGGCGCATTCGCGCTTGGGTGGGCAGTGACCGGGTCGATGCTGCCTGGGTTCGGCTCGCGCGGGTTTACCGCCCGTGGGTGCGTGGCCCCATCGCGATTGGGGTCACCGGCAGCGGCGGCAAGTCGACCGCCAAAGAGTTGATCCACGGGCTGCTGGCGTCCACGGGACCGGGCGTGGCCAACCCCGGCTCGCTGAACATGCTGCACCAGATCGCCAAGGTGGTGCTGGCGATGCGACCTTGGCACCGCTATGCGGTGGCAGAACTCACCGAGCACGAGCCCGGGGCCATGGCCGCCAACGTTGCCTTGTTTCGCCCGTCCGTGGCCCTGGTCACGCTGCGTCGCGACGACCACGCGGCCGCATTCGAGGGCGCGGCGCAGGTCTTGGCGGAGTTTGCCTGCCTGCTGGCGTCACTGCCGGCCTCTGGCACCGCGGTGCTGAACGCCGACGAGCCCGAGATCGCGGCCCTGCAGGAGCACACCAGCGCCCGAGTGATCACGTATGGGGTCGCCGACCATGCGCACGTCCGGGCCGAAGACGTTGACGGCGACTGGCCAAGCACGCTGTCGATGACCCTCGTACACGGCGACGAGCGGGCACGCGCCACGACACAACTCCACGGCCGCCACTGGGTGCCGGTGGTGCTGGGGGCCGTGGCCACCGCGCTGGCCTGCGGCCTGTCACTGCGGCAGTGCGCACAAGTGCTGGGCAGCTTGCCGGCCTTGAGCGGACGGATGCAAGGGCTTACCACCGCCGACGGGGTGCACGTCGTGCGGGACGACTACAAAGCGCCGTATTGGACGGTCGCGGCGGGCCTGGATTTCTTGCAGCGAGCGAAGGCCCCGCGCAAGGTTGCCGTGATCGGCAGCTTGTCCGACTTTGGGCCTGGCGTCGGCGCGGCAAAGCGCTACGCCCAACTGGCGGAGCAACTCAACGGGCTGGTCGACCTGGCGCTGTTCGTCGGCCCCTGGGCGACGGCGGCCTTGGGCGCTCGGTGCCACCCATCGACCCGACGCATGGCGTTTTCCAGCGTGCTGGACCTGTCGACCTTTCTCAACGCCGAGCTGAGGTCTGGGGATCTCGTGTGGCTCAAGGGCACCAACAAGCAAGACCATTTGGAGCGACTCCTGCTGACCCGGGACAGGCAAGTCGACTGCTGGCGTGACGACTGTCGCCTGACGCGCAGCTGCACCAGCTGCCCGGAATTGGGCCGCCGCAGCCGTCCTCCCAACCACGGGGCGACGGCGGTCCGCAATGACGAGGCACCCGCCCCGGAACACCCATGGCAAGCTGCGCCACCCGCCGCGGACGAGTGGGTCGCGGTCGGATTGGGCAACGCTGGCGCGCAATACGACAACACCCCGCACAACCTGGGTGCCGCCACGCTGCAGGCCCTGGCCGCGGCGGAAGGATGGACTTGGCACCGCGACACAAACATGCATGTCGCCCGGGGCTCGTTGAACGGCCGCTCGGTGTCCCTGCTGCTGCCCCAAGTGGCCATCAACCTGACCGGCCCGGCGCTGCGGCGCATCGCCGAGCGCTGGGGCTTGGCGCCCGCGCGAATGGTGTTGGTCCACGACGACCTGTCGCTGCCCCTGGGCACGGTGAAGCAGCGGCAGGCAGGCAGCGCCGGCGGACACCGAGGCATCGACTCCGTCTTGGTCGCCTTCCAGTCCGACGGCTTTTGCCGCATCAAGGTCGGGGCGCGCCCCAGCGAGCCCCCCGAATCGTGGATCGACCACGTGACCAAGCCCTTCGACCCGTCATCCCACGCGCTCGCGAATGCGGGGGTTGAGCAGGCGGTGGCACGCCTGCGGACCTTGTTGCGCCAGGCGCCACGAAAGGCCGAGACATGACACTTAACTTGTGGGCTGCACTGGGCTGGCGACTTCGCGCCAAGGTGGGCGACGCCGCCGTGGACCGGGTCTGGGTGCGCTGCGGCTTGGCCTACCGCCCGTGGCTCAAGCGCCCCCGTTGCATCGGCGTGGCCGGAAGCGCAGGCAAAACCACCGCGAAGGAATTGCTGCAGGGGATCCTGTCGCAGCACCTGCGTGGAGAAGCCACGCGAGCCTCGCTGAACGCTGTCCCAGAAGTGGCCAAGATGGTCGTTCGCCTGCGCCCCTGGCACGACTACGGCTTGGTCGAAATCAGCGAAGACCGTCCAGGCGTGATGGAACAGAACCTCGCACTGTTGCAGCCCTCGGTCGCCTTGATCACCCTGCTCCGCGATGACCATGCCGCCGCGTTCACCCACCCGCAGGGCATTGCCGAGGAGCTGGCCGCATTGGTTCGCGGCTTGCCCGCCCACGGCACAGCGGTGTTGAACGCCGACGACGCGCCCACCCTGGCCTTGGCGGCTGAATGTCGCGGGAGCGTTCTGACCTACGGCCTGGCGGCCCAAGCTGACTTGCGAGCCGAGGAAGTTCGCTCAAACTGGCCCGACCGGTTGACCCTCACGCTCGTCCACGGCAACCAACGGGTGCGCGCAACCACGCAACTGTGCGGCAATCATTGGGTGACGGCAGTACTCGGTGCAGTGGGCGTGGCCTTGGTCTGCGGCCTGAGCCTCCAACAGTGCGCCGACGCGCTGTCGCGCGTTCCCGCCTTCGACGGGCGCATGCAGCCCGTGACCACCGCCGATGGCCTTCATTTCATTCGGGACGATTTCAAAGCGCCCATGTGGACCTTGGACGCTTGCGTGAATTTCCTCGCCCAGGCTCAAGCACCACGAAAGTGGGTCGTTTTGGGCGAGGTTTCGGACAAACCCAAGGGAGCCAGCAAAGAGAAGCACATCGCCAAGCTCGTCCAGCGCCTGGCCGACGTGTCCGACGAAGTGCTGGTGGTCGGCCCTTGGGCCACCGTTGCATTGGAAGTGCAAGGTCGGGCAAGCGGGCGCGTGTGGGCCTTCGACACGGTGTGGGGGGCCCAGGCGCATCTGGCGCAGCATGCGAAGGCTGGCGACCTGGTGCTGCTGAAGGGCACGGGGAAGATCGACCACCTACAACGCTTGGTGCTGGCACGCAGCAACGAGGTGCGCTGTTGGCAAGACGACTGTCGCCGCGAACAGTTTTGCAGCGACTGTCCCGACCGCATGCAAGACCGGCGCGGCCAAGTTCCAGGGGTCGAGCAACAAGCCCGATGGGACCGCGACGTGCCCAGTGTGCCGTGGCCGCAATTGGGGCCCAGGGATTGGCTTGTGATTGGCTTGGGCAACCCCGGTGACGCTTATCTCGGGACGCCCCACAACGCAGGCGCTGAAGCCTTGTCAGCCATCGTGCGAAGTGGGGGCGGCGAATGGACGGAGTCGCCCGCAGGCGCTTGGGCCGCAGTGACCATGGCCGGCTGCAGTTTGCTGTGTTTGCAACCCAATGCACCGGTCAACTGGACCGGGGAAATCGTGGTGCGCTTGATGGCGCACCTCGGGCTCCCGCCCGAGCGTGTGCTGCTGGTGCACGACGACTTGGCCCTCAGCCTGGGCAAGGTGCAGGTCAAGATGCACGGGCACGCGAGCGGACATCGTGGCGTTGCCAGCGTTTTGGTGCATGCGCAATCCGATCGGGTGCGGCGTGTGCGCATCGGTGTCAAGCCGGAGGCCGGTCCGATTCGCGCCGACTATGTCACTGCACCATTGCCCAACTCGGCCCTGGACGCTCTGCGCGCCTGCCACGGCACCGTGGCAGAGCGCATCGCCGAGATCGTGCCCCTGCATTTGCCAGGCTAGGTGCTTCCGCCAAGCGCGTCGATCGCCACCAACACCGTATCGGGTCAGCGGGCCGTGACGTTTCCTTCGGACATGGCCTCGCAAAGCCGTGCCTTCGGATTGCACCGCATGACCGGCATGGGGGTCACCGTGCACACACCCAGGCGTCCGCTGACCTGGGCGCGATTCCGCTGAGTCGCGGCCCAAGCCTCCGCCAGCCGGGCAACTTGCTTCGAGTCGCTGGTGTCGTGGGAGGCAGGCCAGTACGTTTCCGGCCCGCCACAAGGACGCGAGCCGATGGGCACCGCCCAGCAGGACGCATCGGTGAGGCAGCGAGGCTCGCCAATCGCAGCCTTCAAGGCCTCCAAGCCCGCAGCATCAGGGTCGGCAGCCCCCCTTGGACTGGGCGACGCCGCCGCCACCCAGCCTGGAACGAGCAGCGCGGCACCAACCAACCATGCGCCCCAGCCGCCAAGCTCAATACGCGACACGGCGCACCTCGAAGCCCTGGGCGGCCAACAAGGTCGTGAGGGCCTTGGGGCCGGTCATGTGCAGCAGGCCCACGGCGGCCAGCACGGGCTTGCCCTTGGCGTGCTCTTCGGCGATGCGCTGCGCGATGTTCGGGTTGCGGTCGTCGTTCAACACTTTGCTGAAGGCCCGCTCTTCGGCCGTGGGCTGGCACTGGCAAAGCTTTTCGAGGCTGTCCACGGTGTCCAAGTCGCCCTCCTCCCAGGCCTTGCCGATGCGGGCGATCTGGCTCCGGGCTTTGCCGGCTTCGAGATCGGCCATCACGCGCTCGAAGCTCTGGCGGGCTGCGACAGGGTCTTTGGGCAGCAGCACGCCCAACTGAGACCGGATCGATTCGAGCGACACGATCGGCCGCTGCTGGGCCCGTGCCAGGGCCAAGAGATTGGGTTCCTGGCCAAAGGCCGCGTCCAGGCCCTCGTGCCGACCGGCCAGGACCACGTAGGTGATGGCTTGCATCACGGGGTGCATGGCAGCGAGCGCCGTGCGCGGCACGCAGGCCGCGTCGGCCTGGGCGTCCAGCCGGGCCTGGTCCTTGTTGC
Organism: Inhella crocodyli; assembly: GCF_004004565.1. Lineage (GTDB taxonomy): Bacteria > Pseudomonadota > Gammaproteobacteria > Burkholderiales > Burkholderiaceae_C > Inhella > Inhella crocodyli. The sequence continues at coordinate 78,697 of NZ_SACM01000002.1, read as the reverse complement.
CGAGGGCCAAGGGGGCCGCTTCCGCCATGGCGGCTTGCATCTCCGATTGCGTGCTCGGCGCCGTCACGTCCACTTCCACGGCCAGCACTTGGGTCTCGCGCAAGGCCTGCATCAGGCGGGGCCCGGGAAAGGCCCAGGGCAGTTTGCCGACGTGCAGGGTGCCAAACAGGTAGCTGGTGCGGCCATCCTTGGTGAGGGTCCACAGCGCACCGCGGTCCTTGGCGTTCTTGAGGTTGTCGGCGATTTGCTCCTGGCTCGGCGCTTGCGCGACGGGTGGGCAGTCGGTCTTGGCGTGAACGCCTGCGAACAGGCCCAAACTCAAGGCCAAGGCGGTGAGGGTGCGTTTCATGGGGATCTCCGGTTGAAGGGGCTTACTGGGCCCTGAGGCCGTCGACGATGTTGAGGCGCGCGGCGCGCCAGGCGGGCAGGAAACCGCCGACCAGCCCCATGAGCAGCGCGAACAGCAGGGTTTGCGTCACGATTGGCGGGGTCATCACAAAGCGGAACGCCACCTCGCTGAAGGTTTGGAAGTTGGTGGTGCTGATGTTCACGCCCTGCATCAGGGCCGCGCCGCCCAGACCGAGCAAGCCGCCCACGAGGCTGAGCAGCAGGCTTTCGGCCAGGAAGGCCCACAGCACGGCCGGGCGGCGAAAGCCCAGCGCGCGCAGGGTGGCGATCTCGCCCGTGCGGCTGGCCACGGCGGCGAACATGGTGATCATGGCGCCGACGATGGCGCCGATGCTGAAGATGATGGACAGCGCCAGACCCAGGTAGCGGATGAAGGTGGCCAAGGCCTGGCTTTGCTCTTCGTAGAACTGGCGCTCGGGCTTGAGGTCGAGCGTCAGCCGGGGGTCGGCGGCGGCGCGGGCGATGAAGGCCTCGGCCTGGGTCGGGTCGCTCAGGCGCAGCACCACGCTGCTGGCCTGCAGGCGCCGGAAGGCCTGCATCATCTGCTCGCTGTCGCCCCACAACTCGCTGTCGAAGCCGCTGTTGCCGGCGTCGAAGACGCCCACCACGGTCCAATCGCGGCCTGCGAAGCGCAGCGTTTCGCCCAGCCCGGCGCCGGTGAAGCCGCGCGCCGTGGCCTGGCCGGCGACGAGTTCGCTGCTGCCGGGTCGGAACATGCGGCCGGCCACCAGCTTGACCTGTGGGCGCAGCGCCAGACCGAGGTCGGAGGTGCCGCGCACGCTGACGTTGCTGGGCTTGCCGGTGGCGCGCTTGGGCAGGTTGTTGAGCACCACCGGCTCGTAGCTGAGCAGCAAGCGGCCATCGGCCGCGGTGGCCACGCCGGGCAGGCTGCCCAGGATGGCGGCCTGCTCGCGGCTGACGCCCGAGTTGATCTCGGCGCCCGCGCCCTTGCGCAAGGCCAGCAGGTTGTCCGGGTTGCCCGTGGCCACCAGGGTGGCCTTGATGCCCTCGCTCATCATCAGCACGGTGGCGAAAACGTAGACCACCAGGCCCAGGCCCAAGGCCGTGAGCGCCGTGGTGACGCGCCGCACCCAGAGGTTGCGGGCGATGTAAGACCAGGGCAACTGCTTCATGAGGCGGCCGGGTCAGGCGACATGGCGCAGGCCGTTGACGATGTCGATGCGGCCCATCTGCCAAGCCGGCCAGGCCGCGGCAATGAAACCCACGGCCATCGAGGCCCCGATCTGCAGCGCGATCGTGGTCGCCGAGATCTCGAACACCGGCAGCACGCTGCCGACCACCGAACCGAAGGCCGCGGCGATGGGGAAGCTGACGGCGATGCCCATCGCCCCGCCCAGCGCCGCGATGAGCAGGCTTTCGCCGAGCAGCAGGCGCGCCACGAAGCCGGGGCCGAACCCCAGGGCCTTGAGCGTGGCGTACTCGGCCAGGCGCTCGCGGGCCGTCATGGTCATGGTGTTGGCCATCACGGCCAGGATGATGAGCACGACGATGTAGCTCACGGCCTCGATGGCCACGAGGATGGCCTCGCTCATGGACACGAAGCTGAGCTGAAAGGCCGACTCGGTCTCGGTCAGGCTCTCGGCCAGGGAGTTCTTGAACATGGCGTCCACCCGGCCAGCCACCGTGGCGGCCTGCGAGGGGTCGTCGATGCCCACGATGAACACACCGACCGAATCGCCCCGCTTGGGGAAGCGCTTCTTGACCGACTCGTTCAGCAGCTGCCAATGGAACAGCATCTGGTTCTCGTCGGTCTTGGCGTCGCGGCCCTCCCAAATGCCCCGGATGGTGAAGTTCCAAGTGCCTGGGTAGATGGTGCCGCGGATGGGCACCGTGTCGCCCAACTTCCAGCCGTACTGGTTGGCCAGCTTGCGCCCGACGACGGCCCCCTGGCGGTCCTTGATGAAGGCCAGCTTCTCGTCCTCGCTCATCACGTACTCGGGGTAGAGCTTGAGGTAGCTGGCCGGGTCGACGCCGAACTGCGGGAAGAAGTTGCGCTCGGTTTGGTAGATGCCGCCGAACCAGTTGGCCCAGGAGACGCTGCTGACGCCGTCGACCCCGCGGATGCGCTGGGCGTAGCTGATGGGCAGCACGAAGGTCAGGCTGGTGGCGTTGCGCGCCACGAGGCGCGTGGCCGAGCTGGCCTGCACGCCGGCGTACCAGGCTTCGTTCACGGTGCGCAGCAGGCCGAAGGCGGCGATGGCCACGACCAGACCGAGCAGCGTGAGCAGGCTGCGCAGCGGGTGGCGAAAGGCGTTGCGCAGCAGCAGCTGGGTCAGGAACACGGGCGCCCTCCCGGCGAGCGCTGGCGGTCGTTGCCCACCCTGGGGTTCACGCCGCCTCCCCCACCACCAGCACGCCCTTTTCCAGCTCCACCAAGCGCCGCGCCCGGGCGGCGGCCTTGGGGTCGTGCGTCACCATCACGATGGTCTTGTTCAGCTCGCGGTTCAGCCGGCCCAGCAGGTCCAGCACCTCCTCGGCCGTGTGGCGGTCGAGGTCGCCGGTGGGCTCGTCGGCCACGATGAGCGTGGGGTCGGTCACCAGCGCGCGGGCAATGGCCACGCGTTGCTGCTGGCCGCCGCTGAGCTCGTTGGGGTAATGGTCGAGGCGCTCGCCCAGGCCCACCAGGTTCAAGGCGGCCAACGCGTGCTCGCGGCGCTGGCGCGCATTCAAGGACGTGAGCAGCAAGGGCAGCTCGACGTTTTCCAGCGCCGTCAGCACCGGCATCAGGTTGTAGAACTGGAAGATGAAGCCAATGTTGGCGGCGCGCCAGTCGGCGAGCTGGCCTTCGCTGAGCGTGGCGATGTCGGTGCCGCCGATCTCGATGGTGCCGGCCGTGGGCTGGTCGATGCCGGCCAGCAGGTTCAGCAGCGTGCTCTTGCCGCTGCCGCTGGGGCCCATCAGGGCCACGAAGTCGCCCTCGGGCACGTCGAGGTCGATGCCTTCCAGCACCGGAATGAGCTGGTCGCCGCGGCGGTAGCTCTTGGCCAGGCCGCGCAGGCGGATCAGCGGCGCCGACGGCTTCACGTCCGTCTCGTCCGTCTCGTGCGTCACTTCGCGCTCACCTTCACCGCCTGGCCGTCCTTCAGGCCCTGGGGCGCGGCCACGAGGCGATCGCCGCTGGCCAGTTGGGCACCGGCGGCCGGGGTCACTTCCACGGCCTCGGCCAGCTTGCGGCCGGCCTTCACGGCCACGGCCTGCACCCGCGTGCGGTCGCCCTCGGTCACCAGCTTCCACACGGTGCCGTCCACCAGCGCCTTGGCCGGCACGGCCAGCACGGGTTGCTGCTCGGCGTCGGTGGGGCGCTGGCTGAGGAACAGCACCTTGGCGCTCATCTCGGGCAGGATGCGGTCGCTGAGCGTCTCGAACTTCACCTTGGTCATCACGGTGGCCTTGGCCCGGTCCACGGTGGGCACGATGCTGGCCACCTGGCCGCGGAAGCGCTGGCCCGGCAAGGCGTCGAGCGTGATCTCCACCGGCATGCCCTGCGTCACCTTGGCCAGGCTGCCCTCGCTGACGTCGGCCTCCACCTCCAGGGTCGAGAGGTCGGCCAGGGTCAGCACCGCACCTTGGCTGCCGGCCGCGTTGGAGAACGGCGTGATGAGGTCGCCCACGTTGGCGTTTTTGGCCAGCACCACGCCGTCGAAGGGCGCGCGGATCTCGGTGTAGCCCTGGTTCACCTGCTGCACGCCCAACTGCGCGCGGGCCTGGGTGACGCTGGCCTGCGACTGCGCGGCGCCGGCTTGCGCGCTGGCCACGCTGGCGCGCGCGGCGTCCAGGCGCCGCTGCGCCGCGTCCAGGGCTTGGGGGCTGACGAAACCCTGCTCGCGCAGCTGGCGCGTGCGCTCGAACTCGGCCTCGGCATTGCTCAGCTCGACCTGGGCTTGGCGCACCAGGGCCTGGCCTTGCGCCGCCAGCGCCTGGGCCTGGCCGATGGCGGCTTGGGCCACCTGCAGCGTGGCCTGCACGTCGCTGGCATCCAGGCGGGCCAAGAGTTGGCCGGCTTGGACGCGGGAGCCCTCGCGCACGTTCAGCTCCACCAGCCGGCCCGTGGCCTTGCTGGCCACCGCCGCGCGCCGTTGTGCGACGACAAAGCCACTGGCCGTGAGCTGCTGGTACTGCACCGAAGGGGTGGTCTGCGCCACCGACACGGTCTGCACCTCGGGCACCTTGGGCTTGAGCACGGCGCCGCCGATGGCCACCGCCACGGCGGTGAGCAGGCCCCAGCGCCAGCGCCGCCGCCGCTGCGGGGCACTGGCGGCACCGCGTTGAATCTTAAGGAGACCGGTCGAGGGGGCGTCAGTGGCCATGGCGGGTCGTCGAGAAGTGGCCACGCATTGTGGTCGTGATACTGGCGGCCTATGCCAACGCGCTCCTTATTGCTCACGGGCTTTGAGCCCTTTGGCGGCGAAGCCGTCAACACCAGCCAGCAACTGGCCCTGGCCCTGGACGGCGAACGCCTGGGCGGCTTGGTGGTGGCCGCGGCCATCTTGCCCTGCCGCTTTGCGTCGTCGCTGCACGCGCTGGACGCCTTGATCCAGCAGCACCGGCCGGCCTGCGTGGTCGCCTTGGGCCAGGCCGCCTCGCGCCACGTGCTGTCGTTCGAGCGCGTGGCCATCAACTGGATCGACGCCCGCATCCCCGACAACGACGGTGCGCAGCCGGTGGATTTGCCGGTGCTGGCCGGCGCCCCGCCCGCGCGCTTCACCACCCTGCCAATCAAGGCGCAAATGGCGGCCGCGAAAGCGGCGGGGGCGCCGGTCGAGATGAGCCTGAGCGCGGGCAGCTTCGTGTGCAACCAGGTCTTCTTCGGCCTGCAGCACCGCCTGCGGCGGCAGCCGGCCGTGCGCAGCGGCTTCATCCACGTGCCGGCCCTGGGCGAACGGGCCGACCTGCGCCCTTGGCTGGCGGGGCTGCGCGCGGCGCTGTCGGCCTGGGACGCCGACGAAGCGCACGCGCCCGCCGGCCGCACCGATTAACGACCCAGGCTGTCGGCGAAGAACTTCAGCAGCGCCGCGTGCGTCGCCGCTTGGGCGCGGGCCGTGGCCGCGGGCGTGCCGCCGTTCTTCATCGGGCCGTCGTTGTAGTGCGTGGACGGGCCGGTGCCGGTGCCGCCCAGGAAGTGACCGGCCTCGGGGAAGACCAAGGCCACCGTTGGCAAACCGGCCTTCTGGCGGGTGGCGGCGATGTTCGCGGCCATGCCGCCGCTGTCCCACAGTTGATCGTCCCCGCCGCCGGCCACCAGCACGGGCGCGGCAATGCGCTCCACGGGGATGCGCGCCTTGGCGATCACCTCGGGCGAGGCCGCAGCGCGACCCTTGTCGTGGGGGCGGCGGATCTTCACCGGCTGGCCCGTGCTCAGGCCCGCGAACTCTTGCGAGAAGTCTTGGTAGGGCACGAAGGCGTAGGGCTCGCCCTTCCAGGCAAAACTGGCGCGCACCCCCACGGGGCCCGGGCCCGGCCCCCAGCCTTCCCAGACCACGTCGGTGGGCACGATGGCGGCCACGGCCTTGATCCAGGGCATCTTCACGCCCGCCAGCAGCACGAACTCGGCGCCCTTGCTGGTGCCCATCACGCCGATGCGGCTGGCGTCAGCCTCGGGCTGCTGCGCCAACCAGTCACGCGCCAGCTCCAGCCGGTCGACGGGGATGTTGACGAACTCGGCCGGCAGGCTGGGCAGCTCGGGCGGCATCGGGCCCGTGGGGCCCCACTGAGGGGGCGAGTAGTACGGCAAGGCCAGCACGGCGTAGCCCCGGCTGGCCCAGGGCGCGGCGTCGCGGGCGATCATCGAACCGCCCTCGCTGCCGCCCAACAGAATCAGGGTCGGGCGCTTGGCAGCGCCGGGCAGGCTGGCAAAGACCGCGCCCGGGAAAGCCTCCACCTTGCGCGTCACCACCTCGGGCAGGGCGTTGCGAAAGCTCAGGCTGGCCTCGGCCAGCGGCGGCGCATCGGCCGCGGCCTCGGCCGCGTGCAGCCGGAAGTCCACGCGACCGAAGGGCTTGCCTTTGACCTCGCCTGCGCCGGGCTTCATGGACCACAGCAGGCCGCGCACGTCGGCCCCTTCGTAGCTGCTGCCGGGCAACGGGGCGGCGGTGCTCAGGTCCACACGGCCTTTCGCGTCGGCCTGGAACACGGCCTGGGACTCGAACAGCGCCACCTGGCCGGTGAAGGTCTGCACGGCACGCTGGGCGTGCAGGCGCACGCTTTGGCCCGGCTTCAAGTCGGCCAGTTGCAGTGCGATGGGATCGCCCGCCAGCACGGGCTGGGGCACGTCGATGGCGATGCGCTGGGCCGATGCCGAAGCGCCAATGCCCAGCAGGGCAATCGCCAAGGCCAAACGATGAACAGGGTTCATGGGGAGGTCCGGTTGAGGAAAGGCGCGCACTCTAAAAAGGCTTTGCGGTCGATCGACTCCTCCTTGCGACGGATGGACAAAGGGCGCGCTGAACGAACAGCGCACCGGACCGTTGACCGAGCGCCCTACCATCGCCCCCCATGCACACCGAGCTCAGCCCCGCCCTGCGCGACGACCCCGCGGCCCAGGCCGCGGCGCGGCGCATCCAGGCGTGCGTGCACTGCGGTTTCTGCACCGCCACCTGCCCCAGCTACCAGGTGCTCGGCAACGAACTGGACAGCCCCCGGGGCCGGATTTACCTGATCAAAGAAGTGCTGGAAGGGGTGCCCGCCAGCCGCGAGACGCAGCAGCACCTGGACCGCTGCCTGACCTGCCGTGCCTGCGAAACCACCTGCCCCAGCGGGGTGCAGTACGGTGCCCTGATCGACACCGGACGCGCCCTGGTCGACGCCGCGGTGACGCGCCCGCTGGGCGAGCGCTGGGTGCGCGCGGCCCTGGGCGCCGGCCTGACCTCGCGCGCCTTCGGCCCCGCGCTGCGCCTGGGGCAATGGCTGCGCCCGCTGCTGCCCCAGGCCTTGAAGGACAAGGTGCCCGCGCACCGCCCACCCGGGCCGGTGCCGAGCACGCCCCGGCCCCGCAAGGTGCTGTTGCTGGCAGGCTGCGTCCAACCGGCGATGTCGCCGGGCATCAACGCGGCCACGCGCCGGGTGTTGGACCGCTTGGGCGTGTCTGTCGAAGAAATCGAGGGCTGCTGCGGCGCGTTGCGCAGCCACTTGGGCCAGCACGAGGCCGGCGAGCGCGACCTGCGCCGCCTGGCCCGCCGGGCGGCCGATCGCCTGGGGCAGGCCGAGGTGCTGCTGTCCAACGCCAGCGGCTGCGGTGTGGCGGTCAAGGACGCCGCCCAGGCCCTGCCCGGCCATCCCGACGCCAAGCGCACCGCCGCTGCCACGCGCGACCTCGGCGAGTGGTTGTTCGACCCCGAGAACGGCTTCGTCGAGCGGCTGCAAGCGCTGCTCGGCGCGCGCATCGCGGGGCGCCGCATCGCCTACCACCCGCCCTGCACCTTGCAGCACGGGCAGCGCCTGAAGGGCGGCGTCGAGGCCGGCCTGCGCGCGCTGGGCTTCGACGTGCAACTGCCCGCCGAGGCCCACCTCTGCTGCGGCTCTGCCGGCACCTACTCGGTGCTGCAGGCGGGCACGGCCCAGGCGCTGCGCAGCCGCAAGCTGGCGCACCTGCACGCCTGCCGCCCCGAGGCCATCGCCAGTGCCAACATCGGCTGCCTGACGCACCTGCAGGCCGGCACCGACGTGCCGGTGCGCCACTGGATCGAACTGCTGGACGAGGCCTTGCTCGCCTGAAAGCGCCTTCGGCGCGCGCCCAAGGGCGCGGCAGCGGCCCACAATCCAGGGTTTTGCCGTTCGAGACCCGCATGCCCCGCCGCCTGCCCCTGATCGCCACCCTGGCACTGGCCGCCACCACGGCCCTCGCTGCGCCTGCGGCCAAGGCCCCGCCCCTGGTGGTGTTCATGGCCATCGACGGGCTGCCCATGCGACAGATCGAGCAGTGGGCCCCGCACTTCGGGGCGGACGGGTTCAACCGCTTCCTGCGCCAAGGGCGCACCTACACCCAGGCTTACTACCGCCACGGCCACACGGTCACCGGGGCCGGTCACGCCACCATGCTCACCGGCGCCTACCCCCAGCGCACCGGCATCATCAGCAACGAGTGGATCGACCCGCTCACGCGCCAAAACGTGTACTGCACCGAGGACCGCGCCCACCAGTACCTGGACGGGGGCAGCACGCCGTCCGATGCCGGCACCAGCCCCAAGAACCTGCTGGCCGAGACCGTGGGCGACGTGCTCCGCCAAGGGCAACCGGCCGCCAAGGTCATCGGCATCTCGGGCAAAGACCGCGGGGCCATCCTGCCGGCCGGCCACCGCGGCACGGCCTACATGTACCGCACCGAGAACGGTCGCTTCACCTCGAGCACCTATTACATGGCCGCCCACCCGGCCTGGGTCAACGCCTTCAACGCCCGCCGCCCCGCGGACGCCCTGTGGGGCGCCGTGTGGAAGCCGCTGCTGCCCGAATCGGCCTACGCCCAGAGTGCGCCCGACAACCAGCCTTGGATGAGCATCGCCGGCTTCGGTCGCGCGCTGCCGGCCACCATGGGCGCCAACCAAACAGAGCCTGGCCCCCGCTACTACACCGATCTGCTGACCTCGCCGTTTGGCGACCAGTTGACCCTGGACTTCGCCCGCGCCGCGATCGACCACGAGCAGTTGGGGGCCGACGCCGTGCCCGACCTGCTCAGCATCAGCCTGTCGGCGCACGACTACGTCAGCCACGCCTTCGGCCCCGAGTCGCGGATGGCCCACGACCACCTGCTGCACCTGGACCGCCTGCTCGGCGCCTTCTTCCGCGACCTCGACGCGAAAGTGGGCCCCGACCGCTACGTGCTGGTGCTGACCGCCGACCACGGCTTCGGCGACACCGCCGAATGGCGGCGCCAACAAGGGCTGCCCGGAGGGCGCCTGTCGACCAGCCTGGTGCTGTCGGCGCTCAACGCCGACCTGCAGGACCGCTTCGGTCTGCCCAAGATGGCCACGCACTCTTCGGCCGGTGGCGTGTTGTTGGACGAGGCCGCCATCGCCAAGGCCGGGCTGAACCCGCAAACGGTGTACGAGGCCGCTGCGGCTTTCCTGCGCGGCCTCGAGGGCATCGCCGACGCCAACACGCGGACCGAACTGGCCGGCAGCGTGCCCCCGCGCGCCGACCAGCCCTTCTTGGCCGCCCACCGCTTGAGCTGGCACCCGGCGCGCAGCGCCCCGGTGGCCGTGACCCTGGCGCCTGGGTGGATCGCGTCGAGCCGGCCCAACGGTGCCTCGCACGGCACGCCCCACGCCTACGACCAGCACGTGCCCATCTTGATGTGGGGCCCCAGCTGGTGGGGCGGCAGCGCCCGCATCGACACCCCGGTGCAGGTGGTCGACATCGCCCCGACCCTGGCCGCCGTGCTGGGCCTGCGCCCGCCCGCCCAGGCGCAAGGCCGCGTGCTGCCCACGCCCGAGCGGCCCCGGCGGCCCCAGCGCTTGTCCCAAGGGGCCAGCGCGTCCCAGTCCCGATAGAGTGAGCGGCCCCTTGCGACCGCCCTTGCCAGCGCCAGCGCCGACCCTGCGCCACCCCGGAGCCCGACATGCACTTTGACCTGCCCGCCCTGCTCAGCGAGTACATGCTGCCCTTGCTGCTGCTGGTGCCCCTGGCCATCGTGGTGGTGCTGATCGCCGCCCGCTCGAACAAAGACGACCACTGGTCGCACAGCCGCAACGACCTGCTCGGCCCCGGCCGCCGGCCCGAAAGCACGCACCGGCCCGACGGCACCCAGCGCGCCGCCTTGCCGCCCGTGCGCCCCGATTTGCCGCGCACGCCCATGCCCAGCCCCTTCGCGCCGGCGCCCGCCCCCGTGCCGGTGCCAGCGGCCGAGGTCGCCCCGGCGCCCGCAGCGCCATCGGCGGCCGTGGCTGCGCCCGCCCCCGTACCACCGGCCGCGCCGGCGGAAACGGCACCGGCCAAGCCCCTGTTCGACGACGATCACCCGGCCACGGTGCCCGGCGCCTGGGACGACCGCCCGACCGTGCCCGGGGCGTGGGACGACCGCCCCACCGAGCCGATGGACCTCGGCCCGGCCGTCACGCCCTACTTGAGCCCCAGCGCCCCGGTGGCACCTGCATCGCCGTTGTTGCGCGAGGTCACCCCCGCCGCCGACGCCCCGCCCCGCCGCCGTGCGGACGACCGGCCGGCGACCCCGGACGCCGACAGCGCGCTGCTGCTGCCGCGGCGCCGCGCCAGCGACCGCGTGGACAGCCCCGCCGCGCCCGCCGCCGGCCCGACGCCCATCCTCATCGTGGACGATTCCGCCGTGGTGCGCGCCAAGCTGGGCAAGCTGCTGACCAGCAACGGCTACGCGGTCACCGTGGCCCGTCACGGCCAAGAGGCCTTGGAGGCCATCGGTCAGCAATGGTTCGCCGTGATGATCACCGACCTCGAGATGCCGGAGATGGACGGCTTCGAGCTGATCGCCCACGTCAGCGGCGACCTGCGCACCGAGAACTTGCCCATCGTGGCCATCACCGGCCACGAGGCCCTGCACGCCCAGGTGCACGACGCCAAGGGCCTCTACGGCATCTTCAAGAAGCCCTGGAACGACCGCGAGATGCTGCAGCGCGTGGCCGCGCTGAGCGTGCTGCGGCCTCGCGCCTGAGGCTTCAGACGAAGGGCTGCAGCCCTTCGCGCGCGAACACCCGCTGCACCGCCGGCCGGGCCAGCACGCGCTGCAGGTAGGGCCCCAGGTGGGGGAAGCCGCGGGCCGGGTGGTCGTCGAAGTGCCGCGTCCAGCGGCTGAGCATGAAGACCATCACGTCCACCAGCGAAAAAGCCGCGCCCATGAACCAGGGGCGTCCGTCGGCCAGCACCTCGTCCAGCTGCTGCAGCATGGGGCGGATGCGCGCCTGCACCGTGGCCTTCACCTCGGCCGGATGGTCCGGGGCCCAGCGCTCCGGGTAGAAGTAGGCGATCAGCGTGGCCTGCAGGGTGTTGGTGCTCCAAATCAGCCACTTCATGGCCTGCGCCCGCTCGGGTGTGCCCATGGCCGGCAGCAATCCGCCCTCGGGGTGCGTGTCGGCCAGGTGCATCAAGATGGCCACGGTCTCGTACAGCACGAGCTCGCCGTCTTCCAGCGTCGGGATCACGCCGTTCGGGTTCAAGCGCAGGTAGGGGGCCTGCCGGTGCGCGCCGGTCGCCGTGTCCACCGGCACCAACTCGAACGGCAGACCCAGCTCCTCCAGGACGATGTGCGGCGCCATGGCGGCGCTGCTGTTGCTGTGGTGAAGGCGGATCAAGGCAGGGCTCCGAAAGCGACGAAGCCGGCGTTGTAGCCGGCTTCGTTGCTGCACCCGAAGGTCAGGGGCGCCGTGGGCGCCCCCCGCGCGGTCACTCCATGCCGCGGGGCAGGCGGAAGGTGGCCACCACCTCCACCAGCTGGGCGGCCTGCACGCGCAGGCTCTCCGCGGCGGCGGCCGATTCCTCGACCAAGGCGGCGTTGGCCTGCGTGACCTGGTCGAGCTGGCTGACCGACTCGCGCACCATCTCGATGCCCTGCGTTTGCTCGTTCGAGGCCGTGGAGATCTCGCTGATCAGGGTGGTCACCTGCTGCACGCGCTGCACGATGTCGCCCATCGAGTTGCCCGCCTCGTTGGCCTGGCGGCCACCGGACTCGACGGTCTCCACGCTTTGGCTGATCAGGGTCTTGATCTCGCGCGCCGCTTCGGCCGAGCGACCGGCCAGGTTGCGCACCTCGCCGGCCACCACGGCGAAGCCGCGGCCGCTCTCGCCCGCCCGCGCCGCTTCCACGGCGGCGTTCAAGGCCAGGATGTTGGTCTGGAAGGCGATGCCGTCGATGACGCCAATGATGTCGGCAATGCGCTTGGAGTTGCTGCTGATGGCCTGCATGGTGTCGACCACGCGGGTCACCACCTCGCCGCCCTGCATGGCCGAGCCGCTGGCGCCGTTGGCCACCTGGTCGGCTTGGCGCGCGCTGTCGGCGTTCTGGCGCACCGTGGCGGCCAGTTGTTCCATCGAGGCGGCGGTTTGCTGCAGGTTGCTGGCTTGCTCTTCGGTGCGCTGGCTCAAGTCGGCGTTGCCCGTGGCGATCTCGGCCGAGCCGGTAGCGATCGAGTCGGCGGCGCTGCGCACGCGCTGCACCATCTCGGCCAGGCTCTGGTTCATGCCCTGCAGCGCGCCCATCAGGCGGGCCAGTTCGTCGCGGCCGTGGGTCTCCACGTCGGAGGTCAGGTCGCCAGCGGCCACGCGCTCGGCCAGGTCCACGGCCTGGTTCAGCGGCTTGACGATGCTGCTCACCAGCATCCGGCCGTACAAGAACACGCCCACGAAGGCGATGCCCACCGCGATGACCACGCCGGTGACCATCTTCTTGTAGCGCGACTCGGCCTCTTCAAACGCGGTGCGCGCTTCGGTCTCGTTGAGCACGCGCATGGCATCCAATTGCTTCTTCACCTCGGCGAATTTCGGACGGGCGACCTTCACCACGATCGACTTCAGCTCGACCAGGTCGAAGTCCTTCAGCATTTGGATCGAAGGTTCCAGGGCGTCCTTGCGGTAGGCACCCAAGGCTTTTTTGAACTCGCCGTAGTAGCCCTCCATGTCGGGCGAGCGGGGAATGGCGTCGAACTGCTTGAGCAGGACGTCGATTTCCTTGCGGCCGGCGTCGATCGACTTCAACGAGTCCTGGATCACCTCGTCCTTGGGCGTCTGCAGGGCCGCGGCGATGTGCAGGCGGTTGTTCAACAACTTGGACTCGACCTCGCTCATCAAGCCGGCCGGCACCGTCTGGTCCTTGTAGATCTGCTCGGCCGCCTGGGCCCCCATGCGGGTGCCCCCGATGCCGATCAGCGAGCCGACCAGGATCACGGCGGCAAACAGGGTCACCATGAACCACAGGCGGGCGGCGACGGTGAAGTTGTTCATGAACAGGTCCTCCAAAACCCAAACACTGGCGGCCCCCAGGGGGCACCCAAATTCGCAAACCCAATAGGTTTACACACGTTCGACCACCGTGGCGATGCCCATGCCACCGCCGACGCACAAAGTCACGCAGGCGCAGCTTTCGTCGCGCCGCTCCAACTCGTCCAAGACCGTCGCCAACAACATGGAACCGGTTGCACCCAAAGGGTGCCCCAGCGCGATGGCCCCGCCGTTGACGTTGACCTTCGCCGGGTCAAGGTTAAGCGCGCGCTGCGTCTGCAGGGGCACCACGGCGAAGGCTTCGTTGATTTCCCACAAATCGATGTCGCTGGCGGACATGCCCGCCTGGGCCAGCGCCTTTTGCACGGCCGGTGTCGGACCGGTGAGCATCAAGGTCGGGTCGCTGCCGGTCACGGCCAGCGCCCGGATGCGGGCGCGGGCCCGCAGGCCCGAGGCGGCCAAACCGGCGGCATTGGCCACCAGCACGGCGGCGGCGCCGTCGACGATGCCCGAGCTGTTGCCCGCGTGGTGCAGGTGCTGAATGGTCGGGGTGTCGGGAAACCGTGCCAGGGCCCGGGCGTCCAAGCCCTGCGCGCCCAGCGCGGCAAACGACGGCTTGAGCGAGGCCAAGCCTTCGACGGTGGCGTCACCCCGGACGATTTCGTCGCGGTCCAGCACCAGTGCACCGGTCTCGTCGTGCACCGGCAGCAGGCTGCGCGAGAAGCGACCCGCGGCCTGCGCCGCCGCGGCGCGTTGCTGGCTTTGCACGGCGTAGGCGTCGAGTTGCGCGCGCGTGAAGCCCTCGCGCGTGGCGATCAGGTCGGCGCTGATGCCCTGGGGCACCAGGCCCAGCGACTCGACGACGCGGGCGTCGTGCAGCCAGGCGCCGCCGTCGCTGCCCATGGGCACGCGGCTCATGCTCTCCACGCCACCCGCCACCACCAGGCTTTCGAATCCACTGGCCACCTTGGCGGCGGCCAGGTTCACGCTCTCCAGGCCCGAGGCGCAAAAGCGCGACTGCGTGAGCCCCGCCACGCTGCGCGCCCAGCCGGCGTCCAGCACCGCGGTGCGCGCGATGCAGCCGCCCTGCTCGCCCACGGGCGTGACGCAGCCGATCACCACGTCGTCCACCTGCGCGGTGTCCAAATCCAGGCGCCGCTGCAGGCCCTGCAGCACGCCGCGCAGCAGCCACAGCGGCGTGAGCCCGCTCAAGGCGCCGACCTCGGCCTTGCCGCGTCCCCGCGGCGTGCGCACGGCGTCGACGATGTAGGCGTCGGGGGCGGTCCTCATGGCGCACGCCCTCCCATGGAGCGCGAGGCCAGCTCTTTCATGATTTCGTTGCTGCCGCCGTAGATGCGCGCCACGCGCGCGTCGGCCCACAGTTCGGCGATGGGGTACTCCATCATGTAGCCGTAGCCGCCGTGCAGCTGCAGGCACACGTCCAGCACCTGGCACTGCAGGTCGGTGATCCAGCTCTTGAGCAGCGCCGCGCGCGCGGCGTCCAACTGGCCCGCCAGGTGCGCCGCGATGGCCTGGTCCACGAAGCTGCGCGCCGCCAGCACCTGGGCCTGCACCTCGGCCAGCTGAAAGCGGGTGTTCTGGAAGTCCCAGATGCGCTTGCCGAAGGCCTGGCGCTCTTGCGTGTACTTCAGGGCCTCGGCCAGGCCGCGCTCCATGCCGCCCATGGCCTGCACGGCGATGAGCAGGCGCTCCTGGGGCAGCTCGTTCATCAGCTGGAAGAAGCCCTGGCCCTCCACGCCACCGATGAGGTTGTCAACCGGCACGCGAACGCCGTCGAAGAACAGCTCCGAGGTGTCTTGCCCGTGCATGCCGATCTTGTCGAGGTTGCGACCGCGCGAGAAGCCCGGCGTCAGGTTCCCTTGGGCGTCTTCCACCTCGACGAACAGCAGCGAGGTGCCTTTGGCCCCCTGGGTCGGGTCGGTCTTGCAGACCACGATCACGCCCTGGGCGTTCTGGCCGTTGGTGATGAAGATCTTGCTGCCGCTCAGCACGTACGCATCGGCCTCGCGGCGGGCCACGGTGCGCACGCCCTGCAAGTCGGAGCCGGCGCCCGGCTCGGTCATGGCGATGGCGGTGATCAATTCACCCGTGGCCATGCGAGGCAGCCAGCGCTGCCTTTGCGCCTCGGTGCCGTGGTGCAACAGGTACGGGGCCACGATGGCCGAGTGCAGGCCGCCGCCGAAAGCGCTGATGTTGGCCTTGGCCTGCTCCAGCGCGATCACGGCCTCGTGCCCGAAGTCGCCCCCGGCCCCGCCATAGGCCTCGGGCATGGCGGCGCACAGCAGACCCTGGGCCCCCGCTTCGCGCCAGACCTCGCGCGGCACGCGGCCGGCCGCCCGCCAGGCCGCGGTTTGCGGCACCCAGCGTTCGGCAAACAAGCGCGCGGCCGCGTCGGCCAGGGCTTGGTGGTCGTCGCGCAACCAGGGCGAAGGGAACAAGGGCAGCATGCCCCCATCCTGCACCGAGGCACCCACGCCAATTCCCGGGGTTTGCCCGCCACTCGGCGCCCTGGCGATGCAACGGTTGCAATGTCCTGGGCGCCCGCTGCGTGCACTTGTGCACACCGCCCACCCCCCGGAAACCCGGGATTCCCGCCTGTTCAAGCCCGATGGCCCTGGCTAAGCTGGAGATTCGCGCGGACCGTACCTCTCACGCTGTTCCGGCTGGCCCCGCGCACCGCCCCGTTTCAAGGAAGTCCGTCATGAAATTCGCCCTGCTCGCCCTCGCCCTGACCCCCGCACTCGCCCTGGCCACCGCCCCGGCCGACAAGCAACTGCGCAGCGCCTGCGCCGCCCAGAACGCCCCGAAGGTGGTGGTCAGCGGCGCCAACGAGTTCCAGTTCCAGTACCACCAGGGCAAGCTGCGCGGCGAAGCCAAGCCGGGCAAGCAGTTGGCCTGCACCGAGCAGCAGTACACCAGCTACGTGGCCAGCCTCGACCCGGCCGCCGCCCTGGCCGCCAACCCGACGGCCGCTGGCAAGGCGCCCGCCAAGACCAAGTAAGCCACCTTCCTGGGTCGTCTACCACGCCGCCTCCGGGCGGCGTTGTCGTTTCTGGGAGCTAGCACGAAGGAAATGCAACGCGCCTCGCGTTTTTGCAACCAGGGGATACGCGCGACGCATTTGCGCTACACCCAAATCGATGACCTTCGATACCGCAGGGGTACCTGCCAAGAATGCGCGCCACGTGCGAATTTCACGCCGTTACGGGCGGGGATTCGCACTCGATCAACCCATTCAGCGCGAGGTACTGTCTCCATGCGTCATCCCACCCGTCTTTGTGCCGCCCTGGCCGTCGCCTTTGGCGGCCTGGCCGCCGGGCACGTGCAAGCCCAAGAAGCCCAGCAACTGGAACGCGTCGTCGTCACCGGTTCGTCCATCAAGCGCCTGGCCGCCGAAACCGCCCTGCCCGTCACCGTCGTGACCCGCGAGCAGATCGAGAAGAGCGGCGCCACCAACGTCGAAGACATCCTGCGCCGCATCTCCGGCATGACCGGCATGCTGTCCGACTCCACGCAGGGTGCCGGCTACGCCACCTCCAACGCCAACCTGCGCGGCCTGGGCGCCAACTCCACGCTGGTGCTGCTGAACGGCCGCCGCATGGCCGGCCATCCCTTCGGCTCGATCGGCGGCTCGGTCGCGGTCGACTTGAACAGCATCCCCTTCGGCGCCATCGAGCGCATCGAAGTGCTGCGCGACGGCGCCTCGGCCATCTACGGCACCGACGCCGTGGGCGGCGTGGTGAACTTCATCACCCGCAAGGACTACCAAAAGGGCGAGATCACCGTCCGCTACTACGAGCCCGACGAAACCAAGGGCGGCAAGGAACACGGCGGCTCGCTGGCCTACGGCATGGGCGACCTGAACAAGGACGGCTACAACGTCCTGGTCACCGCCAACATCAAGGAGCAGACCCGCCTGCAAGCCAACGAGCAGGGCTGGTACTGGCGCCACGCCACCGAAGTGCCGGGCTCCATCCCCCCGACCTCGTTCCGCGCCTACCCCGGCCGCCTGATGGACATCGGCATCTCCCCGGGCGCGTACACCAACCCTGGCGCCAACATGGCCGCCTGCGACCCGGCCAACACCGTGGTTCAAGTGGCTGGCAAGACCCCGAACGGTGTGGACGACGCCAAGCGCTGCCGCGCCATCTACGCGGCCATGCTGGACAACCTGCCCGACAGCACCAAGACCGACCTCTTTGCCCGCGGCACCTTCAAGGTGGACGCCGACACGAGCTGGTACACCGAGGTCTCGCTGGCCCGCAACCACACCACCGGCCGCGCGGCGCCCTCGCCGCTGGACGGCTCGGCCATGAAGGTGCAGGCCGACGGCAACTACCCGCGCATGGTGATGCCGATCGACAGCAAGTACTTCCCGCTGGCCCTGCTCACCCGCCTGGGCTACACCGAAGCCGACTACGTCTCGTACGTGGACCCGGCCGGTCGCAAGTACACCGAAGTGGCCACCCGCTCGCTGGACCGCGGCAACCGCGTCAGCGACAACACCAACGAGCAGTACCGCGCCATCTTGGGCGGCAGCACCGTGATGGGCGGCTGGGACGTGGACGCGGCGTTCACGCTGGCACAGTCGCGCGGCAAGCTGGACTACGAAGGCTACTTGGCTCAAGACCCCTACCTGGCTGCTTTGGCCACGGGCAACGTCAACCCCTTCGGCCCGAACGACGCCGCTGGCGTGGCCCTGCTGGACGGCGCCCAACTCAAGGGCACCGTGCGCAAGTCCAAGGGCACGACCATGGCCTTTGACGCCAAGGCGAGCACCGAGATCGGCCAGCTCGGCGGCGGCGCGATGGCCTTGGCCGTCGGCGCCGACCTGCGCAAGGACAAGGCCAGCGACCGTCCGACGCAAGGCGTGTACGAGCGTGGCGAGCACATCGGTGGCGAAGGCTCGGTGCCCGCCACCAGCGCCAGCCGCAACGTGGTGGCCGTGTTCAGCGAATTGGCCATGCCGTTCAGCAAGGAGTTCGAGCTGACCGCGGCCGCCCGTTACGACCGCTACAGCGACTTCGGCGGCACCTTCAACCCGATGCTGCGCGCCCGCTTCCAGCCGACCAAGGAACTGATGCTGCGCGCCAGCGCCGGCACCGGCTTCCGCGCGCCCACGCTGTGGGACGTGAACAGCCCGCCCAGCAACACCAACACCGCCGACCCGCAGGTGGACCCGGAATGCCCGGCCGGCCAGTCGGCCAGCCCGCTGTGCAACACGCAGTTCAACGTGCGCCTGACCAGCGCGCCGAACCTCAAGCCGGAGAAGAGCCGCCAGTTCACGGCCGGCATCGTCTTCGAGCCGATGCGCAACCTGACGATGGCCTTGGACTACTGGAACATCCAGAAGCGCGACCAGATCGGCGTCATCACGGGCGACACCCTGATGGCCGAACCCGGCCTGTACGCCAAGTACAAGAGCCGCGTGAAGCGCACCACCGCGGGCTTCATCTCGTACATCGAGACGCCGGTGGAGAACCTGGGTGAGCTGAAGACCTCGGGCTTCGACCTCGACATCCGCAGCAACTTCACCCTGGGCGACTTCGGCCGCCTGGGCGTGAGCCTCAACGGCACCCGCATCGTCAAGTTCGAGCAGCAGAACGGCAAGGGCACGCCCTTCACCGACTACGTGGGCCTGAGCCTGGGCGGCAACGCCCCGGTGCCGGAGTGGCAGCACACCCTGGGCTTCGACTGGTCGATGGGCCCCTGGGGCATCGCGCTGGAGAACACCTACACCAAGGGCTGGACCGAGTCGGCCGCGGTGGTCAACACGAACCTGGGCGTGGACGCGCCCTACAGCGTGAAGAACACCAGCCGCTGGAACCTGGCGATGAGCTACCGCGGCTTCAAGGACTTGAAGCTGACGGTGGGCGCGCGCAACCTCACCAACGCCGAGCCGCCGTTCGTGGCCTCGTCGAGCTACGGCTCGCACGCGGCCGGCTTCGCCGGTTCGTTCGCCGACCCGCGCACGCGCATCTGGTTCGCCACCGCGACCTACCAGTTCAAGTGATCCCCGGCCCGGTCGCCTCGGCGACCCGGTGCCCCCTCCAAGCCCCGCCCTGGCGGGGCTTTTTCTTTGGCCGCGTCACATCACGCGCTGCAAGGCTTGCGCCCAGGCCGTGCGCAGCGGGGCGAGGTCGCTGGCGCTGGCTTGGGGCCGAAAGCGCTCGTCGGACTCGGCGCCGCCCCAGGGAACCTCGCCCCTCCACAGGCCGGCGCCGTGGGCGGCGAGCGCCGCCGCCCCCAACGCGGTGCGTTCGCGCATCGCCGGCCGCAGCACGGGCACGCCGAGCAAGTCGGCCTGCACTTGCATCAGCAGGCCGTTGGCGCAGGCCCCGCCGTCCACGCGCAGGTCTTGAAGCGCCAAGCCCGCCGGGGCGGCGTCGCGCAGCATGGCGTCGAGCAGGTCGGCGCACTGCAGCGCGATGGCCTCCAAGGCCGCGCGGGCGATGTGCGCGCGCGTGCTGCCCCGTGTCAGGCCCAACAGTGCGCCGCGGGCCTCGGGCCGCCAATGCGGTGCGCCCAAACCGGTGAAGGCGGGCACCAGCACCACGCCGCCGCTGTCGGGCACGCTGCGGGCCAGGGGCTCGATCTCGTCGCTGTGCCGCACCAGGCCCAGGCCGTCGCGCAGCCATTGAACGATTGCCCCGCCCATGAAGACGCTGCCTTCCAGCGCGTACTGCGCCTGGGCGTCGACCTGGGCCGCGCGCGTGCTCAGCAACCCGTGCTGCGAAGCCAGGGCCTGCGAGCCCGTGTGCATCAGCAAAAAGCACCCCGTGCCGTAGGTGTTCTTCGCCTGCCCAGGCCGGTTGCAGCCCTGGCCAAACAGCGCGGCTTGCTGGTCCCCGGCCACGCCGCGCAAGGCGATGCGCCCACCCAGCAGCGTCGTGTGGCCGAAGTCGGCGCACGAGGGCTCGATGCGCGGCAGCAAGGCCGCCGGCACATCGAACAGGCGCAACAACTCTTCGTCCCAAGCGCCGGTGTGCAGGTTCATCAGCAGGGTGCGGCTGGCGTTGGTGCTGTCGGTGGCGTGCACGCGGCCTTCGGTCAAGCGCCAGAGCAGCCAGCTGTCCACCGTGCCCACGGCCAACTCGCCGGCCTCGGCCCGGGCCCGCCAGTCGGGGCGCTCGCGCAACCAGGCCGCGACCTTGGTGGCGCTGAAGTAGGGGTCCAGCGTGAGCCCGGTGCGCGCACGCAGCTCGGGCTCGTGGCCGGCGTCGCGCAACGCCTGGCAGTGCGCGGCAGTGCGGCGGTCCTGCCAGACCACGGCCCGGGTCAGGGCCCGACCGCTGGCGCGCTCCCAAAGCACCACGGTCTCGCGCTGGTTGGTCAGGCCGATCGCCGCCACCTCGGCCGGGTCGATGCCCTCCATCGCCTCGCGGGCCGTGGCGAGTTGGGTGGCCCAGATGTCCTCGGCCTCGTGCTCCACCCAACCCGGCTGCGGGAAGTGCTGCGCGAACGCGCGCTGCGCCACGCGGCACAGGCGGCCCTGGGCGTCGAAGAGCAGGGCGCGACTGCTGGTGGTGCCTTGGTCCAGCGCCAACACGTAGGGCTTGGCCGACATCGGGGACTCCTCAAGAATGGGGCATGGGCGCAGACATTGTTGACGTGCTGGTGGTGGGCGGGGGCGTCAACGGGGCGGGCATCGCCCGCGACCTGGCGGGGCGCGGCCTGCGCGTGCTGCTGGCCGAGCGCGACGACCTGGCCAGCCACACCAGCAGCGCCAGCAGCAAGCTGGTGCACGGCGGCCTGCGCTACCTCGCGCAAGGGCACTTCGGCTTGGTGCGAAAAAGCCTGCTCGAGCGCGAGCGCCTGCTGGCGCGCAACCCGCACCTGATGCAGCCCCTGCGCCTGGTGCTGCCGCACGACGCGACCCAAGGCCCCCGCTGGCGGCTGCGCGCGGGCCTGTTTCTGTACGACCACCTCGCGCCTTTGCGCGTCAGCGCCCCCTCCCGCGCGCTGGCCCTGCCCGGCACGCCCGAGGGCGCCGCCCTGCAAGCGCGCTTCACCCACGCCTTCACCTTCAGCGACGGCTGGGTGGACGACGCCCGCCTGGTGCTGGCCTGCGCGCTCGACGCGCAAGCCCACGGCGCGCGCATCCTCACCCGGCATGCCTGCGTGAGCGCGCGGCCGCGCGATGGCCTGTGGCACATCCAGCTGCGCGAACCCCACGGTCGCGAGCACGCCGTGCACGCCCGTGCCCTGGTCAACGCCACCGGGCCCTGGGCCAGCCGCTTTTTGGCCGAGGCCCTGCATCACCCCCAGCCGCCGCGCCTGCGCCTCGTGCAAGGCACCCACGTGGTCGTGCGCCGGCGTTGGACGCACGGCGCCGGCTACCTGCTGCAGAACCCCGACGGCCGCGTGCTCTTCGCCCTGCCCTTCCACGGCGAATTCACCCTGCTTGGCACCACCGACGTCGAGGTCGACCGTCCCAGCGCGCAGGCCACCGAGGCCGAGGTCGACTACCTGTGCACCCAGGCCAGCCGCTGGCTGCGCGAGCCGGTCACGCCGGCCGACGTGCTGCACCGCTGGGCCGGCGTGCGGCCCCTGCTGGACGACGCCCAGGGCGACGCGAAGGCCATCACCCGCGACTATCGGCTTGACCTCGTCAAAGCACCGGGCCTGCCACCCCGGCTGGACGTGTGGGGCGGCAAGCTCACCACCTTCCGCCTGCTGGCCGAGCAGGCTGCCGACCGCCTGGCACCGCTGCTGGGCGCCCCGCGCGGCACCTGGACCGCCGAAGCCCCGTTGCCCGGGGGCGACTGCGGCCCGCTGGCGCCCTTCATCGCCGAACTGCAAGGCGCCCACCCGGATCGCGATCCAGCGCTTGTGGCCCGCTGGGCACGGGCCCATGGCAGCGGGGCCCGCGCGCTGCTGAACACGCCACCGGGTCCCGAGATCGCGCCCGGCGTGTGCGAGGCCGAACTGCGGCACGCGCACGCGCACGAATGGGCGCAGAACGGCGACGACTTCCTGTGGCGGCGCACGAAGCTCGGGCTCGTGCTGAATGCCACGCAGCAGGCCGAGGTGCAGCGCTGGTTCTTGACCTGCGCCAAACCCGGCGGGCTTGGCGCCACGCTAAGCTGAGCCGACGCCCACAAGGAACGCCGAGACTGCCTTGCGCCATCGCCTGTCACGCCGCCGCTGGATGAGCACCACCGCCTGCCTCGGGCTGGGCGCGCTGGGAGTGGGCTGCAGCGCCCCGCCCGCGGCCCTGCGCGTCGGGGCCATCGTGTTCCCCGGCTACGAGTTCCTGTTCTTGGCGGAGCAGATGGGCTGGCTGAACGAGGCCCCCGTGCACTTGGTCGAGATGCAGACCAACACCGACACCCTGCGCGCCCTGGCCCTGGGCCGCCTGGAGGCCGCCGCCTTGACCCTGGACGAGGCCCTGACCGGCCTGAGCGAGGGCATCCCCCTGCGGGTGGTGGCCGTGCTCGACGTGTCGGCCGGGGCCGACGTGGTGCTGGCCCGCCCACCGGCGCACGACGCCGCCGACCTGCGCGGCCGCCGCGTGGGCGTGGAAGACAGCGCCGTCGGCGCCTTGATGCTGGCCGCCGTGCTCGAAGCCGCCGGCCTGGGCGTGGGCGACATTCAAAAGGTGCCCATGGCCTTGTCGTCCAGCGTCGAGGCCTACCGCAGCCGGCAGGTCGACGCGCTGGTCACGGCCGAACCCTGGGCCAGCACCCTGCGGGCCGAAGGCGCCCAGGCCGTGTTCGACAGCCGCGCCATCCCAGGCCGCATCGTGGACGTGCTGGCCGTGCGGGCCGACGCCCTGCCGGCCCGCGCCCCCGGCTTGGCCCAGTTGCTGCGCGGGCACTTCCGGGCCTTGGCGCACTTCCGGGCCCAGCCCCTGGCCGCCTCGGCCCTGCTGGCCCCTCGGCTGCAAATCCCGGCCGAGGCCGTGCCCGGCGCCTTCCAGGGCCTGGACCTGCCCGACCTGGCCGCCAACCGCGCCCTGTTGGCGCCCAAGGGCAGCGTGCGACAGGGCTTGGGCAGCTTGGTGCCCTTGCTGCAGGCCCAGGGCCTGATGGCGCGCGAGGTGGACACGGGCCCCTTCCTTGACCCGCGCTGGCTGCAAGGCCTATGAGCCGCCTGCACGCCTCGATGCGCACGACCTTGCCGCTGGCCCTGTTGGCGGCCATGCTGGTGGCCGTGCTGCTCGCGTTCCTTCAGCAGCGCGGCACCGACCGCCAGGCGGTGCAGCTGCGTGCCGAACGCAATGCGCTGGCCGAGGCGGCGCACCTGGCCCGCTCGGTCGAGCAGCATGTGCTGGACAACCGGGGCGTGCTTGCCGCCGACTTGGCGATGGCCGCGACCGACCCGCGCGTCGAGCGCGTCGCCGTGCTCAATGCACAGGGCCGCATCCTGTTCGCCGACCGGCGCGTGCTCGTGGGGCGCGCGGCGACCGAGGCCCCCGCGGTGGCCCAGAGTTGGAACCCCACGGCCCCGCGGCTCGATGCCGAACGCTGGCGCCAGGTCCAGCAGGGCAGCGTGCCCGTGCTGTGGACCGACACGGGGACCCAGCACGTCAACGTGCTGGTGCCGGTCAGCGTCGGCACCGACGAGGCGCGCGTGCGATCCCAGCAGTTTTATGCCGTGTGGATGGTCTACGACCTCGGGCACGAACTGGCCGTCGCCGACCACCAGGCCCTGGTCAACACCTGGCCCGCGTTGGCCGTGGCCACCCTCACCTTGCTGTGGCTCAGCCTGGTGTTGCGCTTCCAAGTGACGCAGCCCCTGGACCAGTTGGAGGCGGCGACCCGTGCACTGGCCGAGGCCGACCGCCCGGTGCGCCCGGTGCCCGAGTCCGGGCCCTTCGAGGTGCGCCGCCTGGCGCGCAGCTTCAACCAGATGGTGCAACGCACGCGCACGGCGCAGGCCGAGAGCGAGGCCAGCCACCAGCGCTTGGCCAGCTTGGTCAGCTCGGCCATGGACGCCATCGTCACCGTTGACGCCGAGCGCCGCATCGTCATGGCCAACCGCTCGGCCACCGAGATGTTCCGCGTCTCCGAGGCGGCCTTGCTCGGCCAACCGCTGGAATGCCTGCTGCCCGAGCGCTACCGCGCGCACCACCCGGACTTGGTGCGACGCTTTGCCGACAGTGGGGTCACCAACCGCCAGATGTCGGCCCAGTCGGTGGTGCACGGGCGACGTTGGGACGGCGAGGAGTTCCCGGCCGAGGCCTCGATCTCGCACGCCCGCATCGACGACCAGGACTACTTCACGGTCATCCTGCGCGACGTCACGCAACGTCAGCGTGCCGAAGACGAAGTGCGTGCGCTGAACGCGCGGCTCGAGAGCACGGTGCAAGAGCGCACCGCCAAGTTGCAGGCCACCGCCGACGAACTGGCGCGCGAGCGCGACCGGCTTCAGCAGCTCACGGCCGAGGTGTCGCTCATCATCGACTCGGCCACCGTGGGCATCCTCCTGTTGAAAGACCGCCGGGTGCTGCGTTGCAACACCAAGGCCGAAGAGCTCTTCGGCTACGAGCCCGGCGAGGCCATCGGCCGACCCACCCGCCAGTGGTACCAGCACCAAGAGGACTACGACGAAGTTGGCCGGGCGCTGTACGCCGACCTCAGCGCCGGCCGCACCCACCTGCGCGAGCAGCAACTCTGCCGCCGCGACGGCCGCCCCTTCTGGGCGCGCATTTCCGCCCGACGCCTGGACCAGGGCGATCAGATGCTGACCCTCGTCGTCATGGAAGACATGACGCCGGAGCACGAGGCGGCCGACGCGCTGGCCGAGGCCAAGCGCGCGGCCGAGTCTGCCAACGAGGCCAAGAGCCGCTTCCTGGCCAACATGAGCCACGAAATCCGCACGCCGATGAACGCCATCATCGGCATGACGCACCTGCTGCTGCGCACCCGCTTGGACGAGCAGCAGCGCGACTACCTGCACAAGGTCCAGCTCTCGTCCAAGCACCTGCTGGGCGTCATCAACGACATCCTGGACTTCTCCAAGATCGAGGCCGACAAGCTCGTGCTCGAGGCCATCGACTTCCAGTTGTTGACGGTGCTGGACAACGTCTTCACCCTCATCGGCGACCGCGCCAGCGAAAAGGGCCTGGAGTTGGTGCTCGACGTGGCCCCCGGGGTGCCCAACGTCTTGGTGGGCGACCCGCTTCGGCTCGGTCAGGTGCTCATCAACCTGGGCAGCAACGCCGTGAAGTTCACGGCCCACGGCGAGGTGGTCTTGCGCGTGCAGGTCGCGGCCGACGAGGGCGAGCAGGTGCTGCTGCGCTTCGCGGTGCAAGACACCGGCGTGGGCCTGAGCCCCGAGCAGGTGGGCAAGCTGTTCCAAAGCTTCCACCAGGCCGACAGCTCGACCAGCCGGCAGTACGGCGGCACGGGCCTGGGTTTGGCCATCACGCAAAAGCTGGTGCACCTGATGGGCGGCGAGGTCGGGGTGCACAGCGAACCCGGGCACGGTTCCACCTTCTGGTTCACCGCCCGCTTCCCGCGCGGGCAAGCGCCGGCGGCCCCGCCCAACCGAACCGCGCTGAGTGGATTGCGCGTTCTGGCCGTGGACGACAACGAGACCGCCCTGGGCGTGCTGTGCACGCTGCTGCGCAGCTTGGGGCTGGCGGCGGAATGCGCCGGCCAGGGCGCCGAGGCCGTGGAGCAGGTGGCACGGGCCGCCGCGGCCGGCCGGCCCTACGACTTCGTGCTGCTCGATTGGCAAATGCCGGGCATGGACGGGCTCGAGGCCGGGCGCCGCATCCGCGGCTTGGGCCTGGAGCGGCCGCCCCGCTTGATGCTCGTCACCGGCCACGGCCGCGAGACGGTCATGCGCGATGCGCTGCAAGAGGGATTCATGGCGGTGATGGTCAAGCCCCTGAACGCCTCGGTGCTGCTGGACAACCTGCTGCTGGGCCTGAACCCGGGCGCGGTGCTCGCACCCATGGCCCCGCAGGCCGACGCCGGCCCCCTGGCGGGCGCGCAAGGCCAGCGCGTGCTCGTGGCCGAAGACAACGCCATCAACCAACAAATTGCGCGAGAAATGCTGCAAGACCTGGGCCTGGCGGTGGACATCGCCGCCAACGGCCAAGAGGCGCTCGCCGCCCTCGACGCCCAGGACTACGCGCTGGTGTTCATGGACATGCACATGCCGGTGATGGACGGCCTCGGCGCCACGCAGGCCATCCGCGCACACGCGCGCTGGGCCTCGCTGCCGGTCATCGCCATGACGGCCAACGTGCTGCCCGAGGACCGCGCGCGCTGCGTGGCCGCCGGCATGAACGATTTCGTCGCCAAGCCGGTGGAGGCCGAGGCCTTGCGCGCCGCGGTGCAGCGCTGGCTGCCCAGCGAACTGCCACCGCCCCCCACCGCCCGCCCCGCCCCAGCGCCCGTGGCCAGCGACCCGCGCTTGGCGCCGCTGCAACGGATCGGCGGCCTGGACCCCCGGACCGGCTTGCGCCGCTGCGGCCACAAGGCCGAGCTCTACCTGGACCTGCTGCAGCGCTTCGTGCAGTCCGAAGCGACGACCGCGGACGCCCTGCTGCAGGCCGCACAGGGCACGCCGGATCTCGACGCGGAGGCCCTGCGCCTGCACGTGCACAGCCTCAAGGGCGTGGCCGGCAACCTGGGCGCGAACTGGCTGCAGCAGCAGTGCGAGGCGCTGGAGCGGCGCCTGGCCAGCGACCCCCGGGCCGCGGCCCGCGAGGTGCCGGCCTTGGTGCAGGCCCTGCACGGATTGGTCGAGGCGCTGCGCGAGGCCCTGGGCGGTGACGAGACCGAGGCCCCGCCCGAGGCCGTGACGCCGGCGCAGGTCGAAGGCCTGATGGCCGAGTTGGCCGCGCTGCTGCGCGATGGCGATCCTGAAGCCCTGGCCTGGACCGAGCGCCACCACGGCTTCTTGCAGCACCACTTGGGGCCCGCCGCCGCCCCCTTGCTGGCCAAGGTGCGACAGTTCGAGTTCCCCGAGGCCTTGGCCCTGCTGAACGCCACCCGACCGGAACCCTCATGAGCACGCCCACGCCCCACGCGCCGCCCACGGTTCTCGTCGTCGACGACGTGGCCGACAACCTGTCCTTGATGTTCGGCCTGCTGCGCACGGCCTACCGCGTGCGCGTGGCCAACCAGGGCGAGCGCGCCCTGGAGTTGGCCCATGCCGAACCCCGGCCCGACCTGATCCTGCTCGACGTGATGATGCCGGGCATGGACGGCTACGAGGTCTGCCGTCGCCTCAAGGCCGACCCGGCCACGGCCCACATCCCGGTGATCTTCTTGACGGCCAAGTCCCAGGTGGAGGACGAGACCTTCGGCCTGTCGTTGGGCGCGGTGGACTACATCACCAAGCCCATCAGCC
The DNA here is from genome assembly GCF_004004565.1 of Inhella crocodyli. Classification (GTDB taxonomy): domain Bacteria; phylum Pseudomonadota; class Gammaproteobacteria; order Burkholderiales; family Burkholderiaceae_C; genus Inhella; species Inhella crocodyli. The sequence continues at coordinate 51,040 of NZ_SACM01000002.1, read as the reverse complement.
CGCCCATCGTCGAAGCCCGCGTGCGCACGCACCTGCAGCTCAAGGCCTCGGCCGACTTCCTGCGCGACCGCAGCGAGTTCCTGGCCGCCGAGGTGGCCCGCCGCACGCGCGAGAACGAGGCTTTGCAAGACGTGGTGGTGCTGGCCATGGCCTCGCTGGGCGAGACGCGCGACAACGAAACCGGCAACCACCTGCGCCGCACCCAGCACTACGTGAAGTGCCTGGCCGAGCAGTTGAAAGACCACCCCCGCTTCGCCGCCGAATTGACGCCCGACGCCATTCGCTTGCTCTACAAGTCGGCCCCCATGCACGACATTGGCAAGGTGGGCATTCCCGACGCCATCCTGCTCAAGCCCGGCCGGCTCACGCCCGACGAGTTCGAGGTCATGAAGACGCACACCACGCTGGGCCATGAAGCCATCCACCGCGCGGAGCTGAGCCTGGGCGAAGACCTGCCCTTCCTGCGCTACGGCAAAGAGATCACGCTGTCGCACCAAGAGAAGTGGGACGGCAGCGGCTACCCGCAGGGCCTGGCCGGCGACGCCATCCCGATCTCGGCCCGGCTGATGGCCGTGGCCGACGTGTACGACGCGCTGATCAGCGAGCGCGTCTACAAGCGCGCCTTCACGCCCGAGGCCGCCCGGGACACCATCGCGGCCGGCCGCGGCCAGCACTTCGACCCCGACGTGGTCGACGCCTTCTTGGCGGTGGAGCCGGAATTCCGCGCCATCGCGCAGCGCTTCACCGACACCAAGGGCTGAGACGCCCCCTTCAGCGCACCAAGGGCCGCACGCTGGTGAAGCCGCCGTCCACCGGCAGCACTTGGCCCGTGAGCCGCGCGCCCGCCGGACCGAGCAGGAAGGCCATGACGGCCGCCACTTCGTCGGCCGACTGCACGCCGCCCAGTGGGTACTGCTTGGCCGCGGCCTCCCGCTGCGCGGGCACCGAGAGCATCTTGGCCGTCATGGGGGTTTCCGTGAGGCCGGGGGCCACGGCGTTGACGCGCACGCCCTGCGGTGCGTAGGTGGCGGCGGCGCTGCGCACCAGCGCCTCCACCCCGCCCTTGGCCGCCGCAATGGCCTCGTGGCTGGCCACGCCGGTGCGCGCCACCACCGAGCTGACGAACACCGCCGCGCCCGGCCCGCCGGCCCGCGCCGTCAGCCAGGCTTGGAGGGTGAACACGGCGCTGTCCAGGTTCACGCGCATCAGCTCGCGGTAGGCCTCGGCCTTGGTGCGGTGCAGGGGCGCGATGAGGGTGCTGCCCACGCAGTGCGCCAAGTGCGCAGGGGCCTCGCCCAGCGCCGCCTGGGCGCCGGCCAAGGCCGCCGCGGCGCCTTCGGGCGTGGTCACGTCGGCCACCACCCGCGCCAGGGCCGGCACGTCGCTCAGGCGATCGGCCTCGCGGCCCACGGCGACCACGCGCCAACCGGCTCGGCCCAGTTGGGTGGCCAGGGCGCGGCCGATGCCGCCGCTGGCGCCGGTGACGACGATGGAAGGGGGAGTCATGCAGGTCCTTTCGGGGGGCAAGCGCCTTCGCAGGGGGCGCGCGGGCGCCACAGGGGGCGCAAGCGGAGAAAGGCGCGGTAGGCCAACTCCAACGCCGGCAAGACGCCGGGCAGTCGGGCCGCGCGCGCGGCCCAGCGCCAGCCGGGCAGGCAGGCCCACAGGGCCACGAAAGCCGCCGCCCCGTGCCGCCAGCGGCCGTCGGCATGGCGCACGTGCAAGCGGGCCAGCAAGGCGGCGCGCTCGGGCGCGTGCGCAGGCAGCGCGTCGGTGCTCAGGTCCACGAAACGCACCGGGGGGTCGGCGCGCAAGCGCTGGTAGTGCGCGATCTCGCGCCGGCACAGGGGGCAGGCCCCGTCGTAGAACACGTCCAGGGCCGACTGCACGACGGCGGGGCGGGTGTTCACGCCTTCTTGACCCAGGCGTTGCACCACCCGGCACCGGCCACTTGCTTGCCGGCGAACAAGGGGCAGGCGGCCGCTTTGTCCGCCGGCTTGCCTTGGTACAGCGCGCAGTTGCTGCACACCTGGCCGGCGGCGTACTTCGGCCATTTCTTGGCGTCCACCTTTTTGGCGTCGGCCACGTAGCCCTGGGCTTGGGCGGCGGGGTCTTTCTCGTTGAGCATCGGTGCCTGCGCCAGTGCGGCGCCAGCGGGGCCGGTCAAGGCCAGGGTGATCAGGAATTCGCGGCGGGGCGGGCAGGTCATGGCAGGGTCCTCACGGGCGCGCCGGGGCGACAACCACGGCCCCGTCGGCGCGCCCCAAGGGCGGCGGGGCGTGGCGGGAGGGAGCCTGCATGCACTGCGCGAGGGCGCTGCCCGAGCGCCATGCGCCTTCGGCGCCGAAGCCGGCCAGGTGGTCGCCGCACAGCCCCAAGGCCAACGCCGCGTCCCAGCGGGCGCCGCCCCAGTCCTCGCGGGGTGGCAGGGCCGGTTGCGCGTAGCGCCAGCGGTGCACGGCGGCGTGAAGCCAGCGCACAGGCTGGCCCAGCGCGGCCTCGGCGGCCGCCTGCAGGTCGGGCAGCACCTGCTCGGCAGGGTCTTCCAGGTGCTGGCGGCTCCAGGCGGCCCGCGCGTGCGCCACCCAGGCGGTCGCGCCGGCGGGCAGGTCAGCCGCGCGCTGGCGGGTGAGGCGCTCCAGCGGCCCCATCTCGGGCAGCCAGACCTCGTCGTGCGGGTCGCCCGCCAGGGACTCGCTCACGCCCATCAGCGTCCAGCAGGGCTGCATGGGCACCAGCGAGGCCGCCCGCGCCCAATCGTCCCGGTGCGGGGCCAGCAGGGGGGCGGCCTGGGCGGGCGGCAAGGCCAGCACCACGGCCGCGAAAGGGCCCAGGTCGCCGCCGTCGGTGTGCAGGGTCCACCCCTCGGGGTCGCGCGTCAGGCCCTGCACGGTGCAGTTCCAGTGCGTGGCCGCGCCCTCCAGCAGGGACTGGCACAGCGCCGGCTGGGTGGGCCAGCCCTGCCAGCGGGCGGGGCCCAGGCCCTGCCCAGCGACCTTGGCCTGCACCACCCGCGCCCGGCCCTGGGCCGCCTGCGCGTGCAGCCAAGCCAGAAAGTCGGGCGCCGTGGTCTCGAAGCCGGGCGCGCCGTGGTCCCAGCGCACGGTGTGCTGCTGGCCCGCCGCGTCGGTCCACACGCCGCGCCGCGTGGCCAGTCGGCCGCCCGCGCCACGGGATTTGTCGACCACCGTCACGGCCAGCCCGGCCTCGCGCAGCAGGCTGGCGCAGCGCGCACCGGCCAGGCCGGCGCCCACCACGGCCACCGGGCGGTCGACGACATCGAGGGAGAAGGCTGCGGAATGCATGGGCACAGCCTAGGGGCTTTGACGAAATGACGCCAACTTGACCCCAGAATCCGACGAGCCACCCGCCTTTTTCGAATTCACTTCCGATTCAATGAACCCGACCGAGCCCCGATACCGCAGCGGCGCCGTGGCGCGCATGCTGCGCATGCCCGTGGCCACCCTGCGCGTCTGGGAGCGCCGCTACGGGGTGTGCGCGCCGCAACTCACGCCCAGCGGACAACGCCTGTACAGCGGCGCCGACGTGCAACGCCTGGCCCTCATCCAACAACTGGTGGCCCACGGCCACGCCATCGGCACCCTGGCCCCGCTGGACACCGAGGCCCTGCACGCCGTGGCCGCCACGCACGCGGCCACCACCGCCCGCCCGCGCACGCCCGAGGCCGCGGCGCCGCTGCGGGTGCGCTGCGCCGACCCGCGCCTGCGCGAGCGCCTGGACGCGCTGGTTGACCAGCCCCTGCAATGGGTCGGCCCGGGGGAGGCGGCCGCGCTGCACCTGGACCGCCATGCGCGCTTGCTGCCCGACGCCCCGGCCCAGGCGCCCGCGGGCGGCCCGCGCTGGGGCGTGCTGGTGCGCTACGCCGCGGCCCCGGCCGTGGCCGCCCTGCAAGCCGCTGGGGCCGAGGTGCTGCGCGAGCCGGCGGACGAGGCCGCGTTGCGCGCCTGGTGGCAGCGGCTCGTGGCCACGCGGCCGACCCTGCCCCCGCCCGAGGCGCCGCCGGCCGCCACCGCGCCCCCGCCCCGCTGGGACCAGGCGACGCTGGAGGCCTTCGCCGGCCTGTCGACCACCATCGCCTGCGAGTGCCCGCGCCACCTGGCCGAGCTGCTGATCCAACTCGGGCAGTTCGAGGCCTACAGCGCCGACTGCGCCAGCCGCGGTCCCGAGGACGCCGCCCTGCACCGCCACCTGCAGCAGGTCAGCGGCCAGGCACGGGTGCTGTTGGAAGACGCCTTGGCCCGCGTGGCCGAGGCCGAAGGCCTCATTCGTTCAGGGTGACGCCCGCGACTGGCGCGGCATGACCGGGGCCAGGCGCGCGCAAACAGCGGGAGCCCATCAGGGCAGGCGAAAGCGCGCCACCTGCGACGCCAAGGCGCTGGCTTCGTCTTTCAGGGCCGACGCGCCGGCAGCGGTTTGCTCCACCATCGCGGCGTTTTGCTGGGTCGCACGGTCAAGGTCTTGCACGGCCTCCCCGACTTGACCGATGCCCAGGCTTTGCTCTGAGGCCCCATTGGCGATTTGGCTCAGGACCTCTTCGATTTGGTGGGCGCTTTTGACCACATCGACCATGGTTTCGCCAGCCTCGGTGGCGATGCGGGTGCCGTTGTCCACGGCCTCGACGCTGGTGACGATGAGCTGTTTGATCTCGCGAGCGGCGGAGGCGCTGCGCTGCGCCAGGCTTCTCACCTCGCCCGCGACCACGGCAAAGCCACGGCCTTGCTCGCCGGCTCGGGCGGCCTCCACCGCCGCATTCAACGCCAAGATGTTGGTTTGAAATGCGATGCCGTCAATCACGCCAATGATGTCGTTGATGCGCCGCGACGAGGCCTGGATCTCGCTCATGGTGGCCGCCATCTGCCCAATGACCTCCCCCCCGCGCTGCGCCACCTGGGCGTTGGTGGAAGCCAGGCCGGTGGCACGGCTCACGTGCTCGGTGGCCTGATTCACCGTGGCCCCGATCTCTTCCATCGCCGACGCGGTTTCCTCCAGGTTGGCCGCTGCCTGTTCGGTGCGCGCCGACAAGTCCATGGCGCCAGCGGCGATCTCGGTGCTGGAGTCCAGGATGCGGTGGCTGGCGTCGCGCACCGTGCCCACCACGGCCACCAGCGATTGCTGGGTCGCCCGCAAGTCCAGCATCAGCTCGGCGGCCTCATCGCGACCCCAAGGCTCGGGGACGGTGGTCAAGTCGCCATCGGTCAGCGCCCGGAGATGGCGCCGCGTCTCGGCCAAGCCACCATCCATGACGCGGTAAAAACAGATGAACAGGTACAGGCCCGTCAGCAGGGCCGGAACCAGAATGGCGAGGGTCACCAGCGTGCGCTCGCGCGCCGCGGCCTGCAGGTCACCCACGTAGATGCCGGAGCCCACCACCCAACCCCAAGGTTCGAATCCCATCACGTAGGACACCTTGTCCACCGGCGCGGCCGAGCCGGGCTTGGGCCATTGGTAATCGACGAAACCCTTGCCCTCCCGGCGCACTTGGTCCACGAAGGCGACGAACAGGGCCTTGCCGTTGGGATCCTTGATGGTGGCGCCCTCTTTGCCGTTCAGTTCGGGCTTGATAGGGTGCATGACCACGCGGGCCTGCATGTCGTTGACCCAGAAGTACTCCGTCTCGGCATACCGCAGTTGCGCCAGGGCCGACAGGGCCAGGGCTTGTGCCTCGGCTGTGGGGGCGCCCGCCCTCTCCTTGGCATGCGCCCACTGCAGCACGCTGTGCGCAATTTCTACGTGCTCGCGCGTGGCCTTCATGCGGTCGTTCATGGCCTCGTCGTTGTGCTGCAGCATTTGCCCCAGCAGCAAGGCCAAAGCAGGCACCACCAAGACCATGGAGATGATCCAAGCCTTGCTGGCAAAGCGCATGCGCCGAAACCAACGAATGCCAGGCGCCCACAGCCCGTGGTACGAGAAATAGCCCCCAGGGGCGACGGTGCGGGTGCGATCGGTGGCGGCAAAGCTTCGGGTCATGGCGGGCGCGAATCGACGTTGAAAGCACGAGTTCTTGACGGAACCGGCAAGGATAGGTCGCTCGCAATCGGTTGCGACTGCGGCAGGACACGCTGTGTGACGCAGTGCCCACACCAAGGTGCCGCGCAGGCCGAAGCCTGTTGCGACGGCGCCGCGCCTCAACCGACGTTCAGCGGGCGAACCCCCGTGAGCTCGCAGGCCACCACCGCGTTGCGCAGCGCGGCAATCGCCTCGTAGCGCGTGAAGCTGCGCCGCCAGGCCAGCACCACCCGGCGCGAAGGCACCGGCGCGGTGAAGTCCAGGAAGCGCAGGTGCGGGTGTTGCTCGGGCGGCTGCGGCACGCTCAGGGCCGGCAGCACGGTGATGCCCATGCCGGAGGCCACCATGTGCTTGATGGTTTCCAGCGACGAGCCCTCGAAGCTCTTCTGGATGCCCTCGGCCCCGCTGGCAAAGCGCGCCGACTCGGGACAGACCTCGAGCACGTGGTCGCGGAAGCAGTGCCCGTTGCCCAGCAGCAGCATGGTTTCTTGCTTCAAGGCTTCGGCGCTGAGCTCGGTCTTCGCGGCCAGGCGGTGCGCGGCCGGCACGGCGATGCGGAAGGGCTCGTCGTACAGCGGCGCGATGGCCAGGCCGGTGTCGGGGAAGGGCTCGGCCAGGATGGCGCAGTCCAGCTCCCCGGTGCGCAGCATCTCCAAGAGCTTGTGGGTGAAGTTCTCTTGCAGCAGCAGCGGCATTTGCGGCGTGCGCTCGATCACCTGGCGCACCAGGCGCGGCAAAAGGTAGGGGCCGATCGTGTAGATCACGCCCAGGCGCAGCGGCCCGGCCAGGGGGTCGCGCCCGCGCTTGGCGATGTCCTTGATCGCGTTGGCCTGCTCCAGCACGGTTTGCGCTTGCCGCACGATCTCTTGCCCCAGCGGGGTGACGCTGACCTCGTTGCCGCCGCGCTCGAAGAGCTTGACGTCCAGCTCCTCTTCCAGCTTCTTGATGGCCACGCTGAGCGTGGGCTGCGAAACGTGACAGGCTTCCGCCGCGCGGCCAAAGTGCAGTTCGCGGGCGACGGCCACCAAGTAGCGGAGTTCGGTCAAGGTCATGGGGCAAAGCCTACACTCCGCGCCCTTCCAGCGCCCTTCCCTTGGCCCACCGCGGCCACCCGCCAGGAGACGCCCATGCCCGAGCGCAAACCCGTCACCCTGCACCGCCTGCAGGACATGCACAAGTCCGGCGAGAAGATCGCCATGCTCACCTGCTACGACGCCGCCTTCGCCAGCGTGCTGGACGAGGCCGGGGTCGACATCCTGTTGGTGGGCGATTCCCTGGGCACCGTGCTGCAGGCCGAGGCCACCACCACCCCGGTGCGCCTGGACGCCATGGAGTACCACACGCGCTGCGTGGCCCGCGGCAACAAAACCGCCTGGCTGCTGGGCGACCTGCCCTTCGGCAGCTACCACGCCAGCCCCGAGCAGGCCTGGCACAGCAGCCTGGCCTTGATGCAAGCCGGCGCCCACATGGTCAAGCTGGAGTGCGGCGCCTGGACGGCGCCCACGGTGCGCTTCCTCACCGAGCGCGGCGTGCCCGTGTGCGCGCACCTGGGCTTCACGCCGCAAACCGTGTCGGCCCTGGGCGGCTACAAGGTGCAAGGCCGCGGCGAGGCCGCCGCCCAGGTCAAGGCCCAAGCGCAGGCCATGGTCGAGGCCGGCGCGCAGATGCTGCTGTTCGAGATGATCCCCGCCGACCTGGGCCGCGAGATCACCGCCTGGAGTCCCGTGCCCGTCATCGGCATCGGCGCCGGCGTGGGCTGCAGCGGCCAGGTGCTGGTGCTGCACGACATGCTCGACATCACCCCCGGCCGCCGCCCGCGCTTCGTCAAGAACTTCATGCAAGGCGCCAGCAGCGTGCAAGACGCCGTGCGCCGTTACGTGGCCGAGGTCAAAGCCGGCACCTTCCCCGACGAATCCCTGCACGCCTTCTGATGAAAGTCGTCCACACCATCGCCGAGCTGCGGGCCCTGGTCGGTGCCGGCCGCGCCGCCTTCGTGCCCACCATGGGCAACCTGCACGCCGGGCACCTGGCGCTCGTGGCCCAGGCCCGCGCCGTGGCGCCTGACGCCCCGGTGGTGGTGAGCCTCTTCGTCAACCGCCTGCAGTTCCTGCCGCACGAGGACTTCGACCGCTACCCGCGCACCCTGGACGCCGACTGCGCGCAACTCGCCGCCCAAGGCCATTGCGACGTGGTCTTCGCCCCCGACGAGCGCGAGCTCTACCCAGAGCCGCAGGGCTACAAGGTGGTGCCACCGCCCGAGCTGGCCGACATCTTGGAGGGCCAATTCCGGCCCGGCTTCTTCACCGGCGTGTGCACCGTGGTGCACAAGCTGTTCAACCTCGTGCAGCCGGCGCACGCCGTGTTCGGCAAGAAGGACTACCAGCAGCTGATGGTCATCCGCCGCATGGTGGCGCAGATGGGGCTGCCCATCGCCATCCACGGCGGCGAAACCCTGCGCAGCCCCGAAGGCTTGGCCTTGAGCAGCCGCAACCAGTACCTGAGCGCCGAGCAAAAGGCCCAGGCGCTGCAACTGAGCGCGGCCCTTCGCGCCTTGATCCATGAATGGCAAGCCGGCCTGCGCGACCGCGAGCGCATGGAGGGCGAGGCCATGGACCGGTTGGCCGCCCAAGGCTGGCAGCCCGACTACCTGACCCTGCGCCGCCAGCACGACCTGGGCCCGGCCCGCGACGGCGAGCCCTTGGTGGCGCTGGGCGCGGCCAAGCTGGGCAGCACGCGCTTGATCGACAACGTCGAGGTTTGACCTTGGCGCTTTGAGGGAGAGCCCGCAGGGCACTCCGTTTTCGGTGCAGCCCGCAGGGGCTTCACCCCTGCACCCGACCCCCTTTCGTCTTGCCAAAAGTGGGGAAAAGCGCCCGCCCCAGCAGCCTTCGCCCCCGCCGGTGGCGGGGGTTCCCTGCGCTGCTCGCCAAACGGGGCGAACAGCCAAACAGCCAGCAGCCGGGAACCGGCGCAATGCGTTGAAGTCCGGGCTGTTCGGCGTTTGGCTGTTCCGGCTGTTGCCCCGTTCGGAAGCGCCGAGCAGCGCAGTGCAGGGGGGCGCGCGCGAAGCGCGCTTCGTGAACTGACCCGGGATTGCTGTCTGACCGGAGCGAACGCAGTGAGCGCAGGGAGTTCAATCCCGAGCCCCCCGGAACGAGCAGCGCAGGGAACCCCTGGCGGAGCCAGGGGCGCTGTAGTCGGGGCCAGCGGTTTTGGTTCCTTTTGCCAAGACAAAAGGAACCCGGGGTGCAGGGGCGGAGCGCCCTGCGAGCTCTCACGCCAAAGTCACCCCAACCCCATCCTCACCCTCCCCGGCGCCTCCCCAAACCACCCCCGGCACGCGTGGTTGAAGCTGCTCTGCTCGGCGTACCCGAGCAAGAAGGCGATCTCCGTCATCGACAAGGCGGGGTCGCGCAGGTACTGCAGCGCCAGCTCGCGGCGCGTGGCGTCCAGCAGGCCTTGAAAGGGTGTGCCCGCCTCGGCCAATCGGCGTTGCAGGGTGCGGGCCGACAGGCCCAGGACGTCGGCCACCTCGGCCAGGCGCGCACCGTCGTGCGCAAGGCGCTCGGCAATGCAGCGCTGCACCTGCGCGGCCAGGGCCGTGCGGGCGTCGGTGGCGCGCAGCGCCTGCTCGCGGGCCGCCAGCTGCTGCGCGGCGTGCTGCTCCAGCAAGGGGAAGAGCGCCGGGTCGGCGGTGGGAATGGGCTCGTGCAACAGCGCGGCGGGCACCGTGGCGCTGGTGACGGGCGCGTCGTACACCACACGCAGGCCCAGGCGCTGGTCGATCGCTTCGCGCAGATCGCGGCAGGGCGCCGCGTGCGGGAAGGCCAGGGCCAGCACGGGCAGAGGCCGCTGCGCCAGCCAGGTGGCAAAGGCCAAGATGCCCGACATCACCGACTCCGGCAGTGCCGGGCAAGGGTGCGCGGCCAGCCAGGGGCTGTGCCAGCGGTAGTGCGCCTGCGCGCCGTCGATCAACAGTTCGCTGCGGCCGAGGTCGTGCGCCAGGCCCTCGAAGCGCTGCGTCAGCGCGATGGCGTCGTCAAAGCGCGGGCAAGACAGCACCGCGTGCCCGTAGGCCACGAAGCTGGCGGTGCGCATGCGCGCGCCCACGCGCCAGCCAAAGTCCTCGCCCGCCTGCGCGCGGCCCAGGTTCAGCAGGGCCAGGTAGTCGGCCACGGGCAGGGTGTCGGCCTCGGGCACGGGCGCCGCCACGCCACAGGCCGCGAGCTCGTCCAAGGCCGCCTGGGCGTAGGGCCGCGCCACCCGGGCCTGGGGCCAGGGGGGCAGCGGCGAAGGCAGGTGGCGTGAATTCACAAACGGGCGGGTCGGCGGCAACAAGCCAAAGGGCGGGCCCGTTCCTAGCATCGCGGCCTTTTCGAGGAGCGACCGATGCGGCGTTGGAACGGGTGGGGCGATGAATCGGTGCGGGCCACACTGGCCCCCGAAGCCTTGGCATTCTTGCGCGAGGCCGTGGGCACGCCCCAGCCGGTGCCCGACGCCGAACTGGCCACCGTGTGCGCCCGCATCCCCGACAGCCGCCTGCCCCCGCACCCGCTGGTGGACACCGCGCCCGAGGCGCGCCTGCGCAGCAGCCTGGGCCAAAGCCTGGGCGACTGGATCGCGCTGCGCTTCGGCGCGCTGCCGCGCGTGAGCGACGGCGTCGCCCACCCCACGCACCGCGCCGAGGTGCGCACCCTGCTGGACTGGGCGCAGGCCGTGGGCGCGCTGGTCATCCCCTGCGGTGGCGCCACCTCGGTGGTGGGCCACCTGACGCCCGAGGCCGCCGAGCCGCGCCCGGTGCTGACCCTGAACCTCAGCCGCATGCGCACGATGACGCGGCTCGACGCCGAGGCGCAACTCGCCACCTTCGAGGCCGGCGTGCTGGGCCCCGACTTGGAGGCGCAACTGCGCGCCAAGGGCTTCACCTTGGGCCACTTCCCGCAGAGCTTCGAGCAGGCCTCGCTGGGCGGCTGGGTGGTCACGCGCAGCAGCGGCCAGCAAAGCCTGCGCTACGGGCGGGCCGAGCACTGGTTCGCCGGCGGCACGATGCTGGCGCCGCAGGCCGAATGCACGATCCCGCCCCTGCCCGCCAGCAGCGCTGGGCCCGACCTGCGCGAGTGGGTGCTGGGCAGCGAGGGCCGCCTGGGCGTGCTGACCGACGTGACCGTGCGCGTGACGAAGTTGCCCGAGGTCGAGCGCTTCGTCGGCGTGTTCTTCCCCGGCTGGGAGGCCGGCGTGGCCGCCACGCGCGAACTGGCCCAGAGCAAGCTCGGGGGCTTGTCCATGCTGCGCCTGGCCAACGCGGTGGAAACGCGCACCACGCTGAAGCTCGCCGGCCACGCCGGCGCCATCGCCTGGCTGGAGCGGGTCCTCGGCTGGCGCGGCTGCGGCGATGGCAAGGTGCTGCTCTTCGTCGGCCTGACCGGCAGTGCCAGCCAGGTGCGCGCAACCGAACGCGAGGCGCGCGCCGTCTGGCGCACCCACGGCGGCGTGGGCACGGGCACGGTGCTGGGCCAGAAGTGGGCGGCCAAGCGCTTCGCCGGCGTGTACCTGCGCAACGCGCTGTGGGACGCTGGCTTCATGGTCGACACCATGGAAACCGCCGTGCCTTGGGGCCGCACCACGGCCATGGTGAACGCCATCGAAACGGCGGGACGCGAGGCCCTGACGGCGATGGGCGAGCGCTGCCACGCCTACACGCACCTCAGCCACGTCTACCCCACGGGCAGCTCGGTCTACAGCACCTTCGTGCTGCGCGTGGGCGCCACGGCCGAGGAGAGCCGCGCGCGCTGGCAGGCCCTGAAGGCCGCCGTCACGCAGGCCATCGTGGCGCAGGGCGGCACGGTGAGCCACCAGCATGGCGTGGGCCGCGACCACGCGCCTTACCTCGGCGCCGAGAAGGGCGCGGCCGGTTTGGCCGCCATCGATGCGCTGATCCAGCACGCCGACCCCAACGGCCTGCTGGCCTCGGGCAACCTGCGGCCCGTTCGATGAACCCCACGGTCGACACCGACCTGCTGGTGATCGGCGGCGGCATCAGCGGCGCCGGCGTGGCCCTGGCCGCCGCGCGCCGTGGGCTGCGGGTGACGCTGGTCGAGCGCGAGGACTTCGCCAGCGGCGCCAGCAGCGCCAGCAGCAAGCTGGTGCACGGCGGCCTGCGCTACCTGGCGCAGGGCGCCGTACACCTCACGGCGCAAAGCCTGCGCGAGCGCGAGCGCCTGCTGCGCGAGCTGCCGGGCCTGGTGCAACGCCTGCCCTTCTCGCTGGCGGCCGGCGGCGCGGCCTCGCGCGCCAGCACGGCCCTGGGCCTGCGCCTGTACGACGCCCTCGCCCGCCGCCACGCCCGCGGCTTCGACCCTGCCACCACCCTGGCCTGGACCGTGCCCGGCTGGCACGCGCCACAAGGCGCGCACCGCTACGACGACGCCACCACCGACGACGCCCGCCTGACCCTGCGCGTGCTGCAAGAGGCGCGAACCTGGGGCGCGCAACTGCACAACCGCACCGCGCTGGAAGCGCTGACGCGCGACGCGCAGGGCCACGTCAACGGCGCCCAACTTCGCGGCCCGGGCGGCCAGCCCTGGACCCTGCGCTGCCGCGCCTCGGTGGCCGCCACCGGCGCGCACCTGACCACGCTGGCCGATCAGGTCGGCCTGCAAGCACCCCAGCTGCGACCGCTGCGCGGCAGCCACTTGCTGCTGCCCCTGTGGCGCCTGCCCCTGGCCCGCGCCGTGGCCTGGCGCCACGCGCGCGACGGGCGCCCCGTGTTCGCCTACCCCTGGCTGGGAACGCTCATCGTGGGCACCACCGACGAAGACCACCCCGACCCCGAACGCGCCCCGCGCATCACCGCGGCCGAGCAGGCCTACCTGCTGGACGCGCTCGCCCAGGCCTTCCCCCGCGCCGGCATCCAAGCCTGCGACCTGCAATGCACCTGGGCCGGCCTGCGCCCGGTGCTGGACAGCGGCCAAGGCCTGGCCCCCTCGCAAGAGCGGCGCGACACCTTGGTGCAGGCCTCGCAGGGCCTGGTGCTGCTCAGTGGCGGCAAGCTCACCACCTTCATCCCCATGGCCGAAGCCGCGCTGCGCGCCGCCGCGCCCTGGCTGCCGCCGCTGCGCGAGCCCGCCCACGCCGCCTGGTTCGCCGGCGGCGGCACGCCCCTGCCCCCCGAAGCCCTGCGCGGCGAGTGCCTGGGCGGCACGCAAACCCGGATGGGCGAAATCGCCTGGAGCCTGCAGCATGAGCAGGTGCACCACCTCGACGACCTGCTGCTGCGCCGCACCCGCCTCGGGCTGCGGCAACCCGCCTTCGCGCAAGCGCTGCTGCCGGCGCTGCAAACGCCCTGCCAATCGGCCTTGGGCTGGGACGGGACACGGTGGCGCTTCGAGGTCGAGCGCTACCTGGCCTTGATGCACGAGCGGCATGGGGTGGTGGGGCCCGAGCGCCGGGCCGCTCCCAAGCCGGGCCCCATCCCCTCGGGGGATCGCCCGGCGCATGCGCCGGGCGAGGGGCGGACGGCCTCATGAAGGACCTGCTCCTCAGCCTCGACCTCGGCACCCAGTCCGTCCGCGCGCTGCTCTACGACCTGCGCGGCCACCTGGTGGGCCGCGCGCAGCAGGTGTTCACCGACTACCAACGGCCCGAGCCCGGCTGGATGACGCACGACGCCGACGGCTTCTGGCAGGCCGCGGCCGCCTGCTGCCGGCGCCTGTGGGCCGAAGGGCACGATGCGAATCGCGTGGCCGGCGTGGCCGTCACCACGCAGCGCGGCTCCCTCGTGCCGGTGGACGCGCAAGGCCGCGCCCTGAGCCCGGCCGTCATCTGGCTGGACCAGCGCCGCGCCACGCAACTGCCGCCGCTGGCGCCCTGGTGGCGCGCCGCCTTCCGGCTGGCCGGGGTGCGCGGCACCATGGACGCGCTGCAGCGCGACGCCGAAGTCAACTGGTGGGCCCAGCACGAGCCCGCACTGCTGGCCCGCACGCACCGCTTCCTGTTGCTGTCGGGCTTCTTGCACCTGCGGCTCACCGGCGAGTTCGCCGACTCCATCGGCAGCCAGGTCGCCTACCTGCCCTTCGACTACCGCCGCCACGCCTGGGCGAGGTCCTGGGATTGGCACTGGCAGGCCCTGGCCTTGCGGCCCGACCAAGTGCCCACGCTGCACCCCGTGGGCGCCCCCATCGGCACCGTCACCGCCGCCGCCTCCCACGCCACCGGCCTGCCCACGGGCACCCCCGTGCTGGCCGGCGCGGCAGACAAGGCCTGCGAGGTGCTGGGCGCCGGCGCGCTGGCGCCCGAGGTGGGCGCCATCAGCTACGGCACCACGGCCACCATCAACCTCACGCTGCCGCGCTACGTCGAGCCCGAGCCCTTCGTGCCCGCCTACCCCGCGGCCGTGGCCGGCCACTACAGCGCCGAGGTTCAAATCACCCGCGGCTTCTGGCTGGTGAGCTGGTTCAAGGAGCAGTTCGGCCACCCCGAACGCGAAGCCGCCCAAACCCTGGGCGTGGCGCCCGAGGCCCTGTTCGACGAACTCATCGCCGACGTGCCGCCCGGCAGCCTGGGCCTGACCCTGCTGCCCACCTGGGGCCCCGGCATCCGCACCCCCGGCCCCGAGGCGCGCGGCGCCATCGTGGGCTTCACCGAACAGCACACCCGCGCCCACCTGTACCGCGCCATCCTGGAAGGCCTGGCCTACGGCCTGCGCGAGGGGCGCGAACGCCTGGAACGCCGCGCGGGCGTCACGCTCAACCAATTGCGCGCCAGCGGCGGCGGCGCGCAGAGCAACGCCGCGTTGCAACTCACGGCCGACGTCTTTCGCCTCCCCGTGGCCCGGCCGCACACGCACGAAACCTCGGGCCTGGGCGCTGCCATGGACGCCGCCGTGGGCCTGGGCCTGCACCCCGACATGCCCACCGCCGTGGCCGAGATGACGCGCGTGGCGCGCTGGTTCGAGCCGCAGCCGGCCGCCGCCGATACCTACGAGCGCCTGTACCGCGAGGTCTACCGGCCGCTGTACGGGCGGCTCAAGCCCACCTTCCTGCGCTTGCGGGCGATCACGGGCCGCTGAGGCGCCTGGGTCGGCAGTCCATCGCATGACGGATGGCATCGCCGGCGGGAACTGCCTAAGCTGCTGGCCTTCCTTTGACTCCCCCCGAGTTCCCCATGACCCTGTCTCGCACCCGCCTGCTCACCCCCCTGGCCGCCGCGCTGCTGGCCGCCTTGCCCCTGGCTTCGATGGCGCACGGCCACATGAAGGCCAGCGCCGGCCTCACCGTGGGCGACACGCCGCTGATCCCCCGCGCCGCGCTGTTCGGCAACCCCGTCAAGGCCGGGGCCCAGTTGAGCCCAGACGGCCAGTGGCTGTCGTGGATGGCCCCGGTGAACGGCGTGATGAACGTGTGGGTGGCGCCAGCCAGCAAGCCGGCCGACGCCAAGGCCATCACCGACTCCAAGGACCGCCCCATCCCGACGCACTTTTGGTCGGGCAACGGCGAGCAGGTGCTGTTCGTCAAGGACAACGCCGGCGACGAGAACTTCCGCCTGTACGGCGTGAACGTGCGCACTGGCGAGCAGAAGGACTACACGCCCTTCGACAAGGTGCGCGTGCGCATGCTGGGCGGCTCGTCCAAGCGCCTGGACGAGGTGCTGGTGGGGATCAACAACCGCGACCCTCGTTGGCACGACGCGTACCTGCTGAACCTGAAAACCGGCGAGCTGAAGTTGGTGATGAAGGGCGACGGCATCGGTGCCTTCAGCGTGGACGACGACCTGCAAGTGCGCATGGCCTCGCGCCCCAATGCCGCCGGCGGCGTGGACTACTTCGAGGTGAAGGACAACGTGGTGGCCGAAAAGCCGCTGCTGAGCACCAACCTCGAAGACAGCAGCACCGGCCCCATCGGCTACACCACCGACGGCAAGACCCTCTACTGGATGGACTCGCGCGACCGCGACACCACGGCCGTCTTCGCGCAGGACACGCGCACCGGCGCGCGCACGCTCATCGCCCAAGACCCACGCGCCGACCTTGGGGCCACGCTGCGCCACCCGGTGACGGGCGTGGTGCAGGCCTACGCGGTGGACTACCTGACCAACGAGTGGAAGTTCATCGACAAGAACCTCAAGGCCGACTTCGACTGGCTGCAAAAGCAACTGGGCAAGGGCGAGGTGTACGTCGCCAGCCGCACGCGGGCCGATGACAAGTGGATCGTCGGCATCGACCCCGTCTCCAGCGTCGCCGCCACCTACCTGTACGACCGCAAGACCAAGAAGCTCAGCCCGCTGTACGTGGCCCGGCCCGAGTTGCAAGGCGCACCGCTGGTGCCCATGCTCACCGCCGAGATCAAGGCCCGCGACGGCCTGACCCTGCCCAGCTACCTGACCCTGCCCAAGGGCGCCGACACCAACGGCGACGGCAAGGCCGACAAGCCCGTGCCCATGGTGCTGTTCGTGCACGGCGGCCCCTGGGCGCGCGACTCCTACGGCTACAACGGCTACCACCAATGGCTGGCCAACCGCGGTTACGCCGTGCTGTCGGTGAACTTCCGCGCCTCCACCGGCTTCGGCAAGAAGTTCCTCAGCGCCGGCAACATGCAGTGGGGCCTGGCCATGCACAACGACCTGCTCGACGCCGTCGACTGGGCCGTCCAGCAAGGCGTGACCACGAAGGACAAGGTCGCCATCATGGGCGGCAGCTACGGCGGTTACGCAGCCCTGGCCGGCGTGACCTTCACGCCCACCACCTTCGCCTGCGCGGTGGACATCGTCGGCCCGTCCAACCTCGAGACCCTGCTGTCCACGATCCCGCCCTATTGGGAAGCGGGTCGCAAGCAGATCTACAGCCGGATGGGCGACCCGACGACCGAGGAAGGCAAGGCCATCTTGCGCGCCGCCTCGCCGTTGTACAAGGCCGACCAAATCGTGCGCCCGCTGCTCATCGGGCAAGGCGCCAACGACCCGCGCGTGAAGCAGGCCGAGAGCGACCAAATCGTGGGCGCCATGCAGGCCAAGAAGATCCCGGTCACCTACGTGCTGTACCCCGACGAAGGCCACGGCTTCGCCAAGCCCAACAACCGCATCGGCTTCAACGCCATCACCGAAGCCTTCTTGGGCCAGTGCCTGGGCGGCCGGGTGGAGCCCCTGGGCGAGACGGTGCGCCAGTCGACCGCGCAAATCCCGACCGGGGCCGAGCACGTGCCCGGCCTGGCCGACGCCATGAAGAAGTGAGCCCGGCGCGCAAGTCGAGCCCAAGCACGCCAACGGCAAGGGGCCCCTCGGGGCCCCTTTTTCATGCCGTTGCGTTCGGGGTTCAGCGCATCACCACCAGCTGCACGCGGCGGTTCAGGCTGCGCCCCTCGGCGCTGCGGTTGTCGGCCATGGGCGAGCTCTCGCCGTAGCTGATGGTGGCGATGCGGTGCAGGGGCATGCCGGCCAGGGCCAGGTGCTGGCGCACGGCGTCGGCGCGCTGCTGGCCCAGCTGCTGGTTGTAGGCGGGCGTGCCGGTGGCGTCGGTGTGGCCCTGGATCTCCAGGTACACCGGCTTGTTCTCGGCCTTCAGGCGCGCCAGCAGCTGGTCCAACTCGGCCTTGGCCTCGGGCGTGAGCAGCGCGCGGCCGTGCGCGAACTTGATCTTGTCGTCGCTGAGTAAGGTGCTCATGGCAAAGCCGGGTTCGCGCACCTGGCCGGCCGCGGCGGCGCGGGCCTGGGCTTCTTTTTGCAGCGCCAGGATGCGTTCCTCGCTGCCTTTGACGCGGCCGTCCAAGGCCTTGAGACCCTCGTCTTGCGCCTTCACGCGCTGCGACAGATCGCCGACCTGCGTTTGCACGGGCGCGACGGTCTCGCGCACGAAGTCTTGGGTGGCGCAGCCGCTCAGGCTCAGGATCAGGACGGCACTCAGGCTCAGGGCTTTCATCGGATGGGGCTCCAGGTCAAGGAGCCCGCACCGTAGCGGCGCCATGCCGTTGGCTTGCACCTGAATGTGACAGCCAGGCGCTGGCGTTACCGCTGCACACCCATGCACACGGGCGGCTACTCGCTCAGCGCCCGGTGCAGCCAAGCACGCGCCAAGGTCCAGTCGCGCTTTACGGTGGCCAGCGAGAGGCCAAGCACCTCGGCGATCTCCTCGTTCTCCAAGCCACCGAAGAAGCGCAACTCCACCACCTTGGCCGCACGCGGGTCCACGGCCTCGAGGGCCAGCAGAGCGTCGTGCACGGCCACCACGTCGCGGTCGGCCGGCAAGGCCATTTGCTCCAAACCGCCCAAGGTGACGGGCACCAGCTCGGCATCGCGTTTGGCAGCCCGGCGGGCCAGCTCGTGGTTCACCAAGATGCGCCGCATCATCATGGAGGCGACGGCCAAGAAGTGACCGCGGTTGCGCCACGCGGTGCGGGTTTGCTCAGCCAGCCGGAACCAGGCCTCGTGCGACAGGCCGGTGGCCGACAGGGTGTGGCCCGCCTCCTCGCGCCGCAGGTGGCCGCGGGCCAAGCGGCGCAGCTCGTCGTACAGCGCGGCGAACAAGGCGTTGCCCACAGCTGGTGCTTCGTCGGGCTGCTGCTGCAGCCACTGGGTGATTTCGGCAGGGTTGAACTCGGGCGCGGCGTGAGGCATGGCGTGGCCATTCTTTCTCAGCCTTGCAAGGGCCGTGAGCCTTTTGGCGCGGCGGGCCTGCGTAAGCCAAAGACACCCCCCTTCACCACCGGAGATCGCCATGTCTGAGTTGGACCCCCGCGCCCGCCTTGTTTGCCCCATCCGACCCACCCGGGCCCATTGGGTCCATTGGGCCCACGCCTTCGCCGCGATCGGCCTGGCCGGCCTGGCCGCCTGCGGCGGGGGTGGGGGCGGCGACGACCCGCCCCTGAACCCCGCCACGCCGCCCGCACCGCCCGTGCCAGCCCCTGCCCCGGCGCCCGCGCCATCGGCCTGCGGCACCCTGACGCCGCTGACCCTGGCCGATCTGCTGCCTTTCGAAGGCAACTACGCCGTGAAGGTCTTCGACAGCAGCACCCCAACGCCGGTTGACCTGGGGCCGGCCACGCTGGCGCTGACCGGCAGCACCCTGCAGTTCACACCGGGCACGGGCCTGAGCGGCTCGGTGGCGGCCAACGCCACCGTCACCGCCGTGTGCCAGAACAAGAACAGCAGCGGGGCCAACATCGGCGTGGTGGCAGTGATCGACGCCCAACGCCACATCGACTTCTTCAGCCCCGCCTTCAACGGGCTCTACGTGTCGGGTTCCGACTTGGGCAGCAGCAACGCGAACCGTTACCTGCAAGGCACCACAGCCCGCAACACGGCCCCAGCGCCGACCCCCGCCCCAGTGCCAGCGCCGCCACCGGCCTCGGCACCAACGCCCGCGCCCGCGCCCGCCCCCACACCAGCCCCCGCCCCGGCGGGCGCGCTGACCAGCTATACCGCTTTCCAGGCTGCCGCACCGACTGCGCGCGCCGTGGCCCCGAACGGTGCGCTCGCTTGGCTGGCTGGCACCTACTACGGTCGCAGCACGGCGGGCCTGTGCTCGGTCACCATCCAGGCCAACGGCAGCGTGTCGGCCACCATGAACGGCAGCACGCAGAGTGCGCAGCTCGACGGCGACAGCGGCGACACCTGGGTGCAGCTCCCGGCCAATTCCATGAACTGGGGCGTCAACGTCGTCGAGCCCGGTCAGGGCGTCGTCCTCACGGGCTATGGCCCCCGCCTGGCGCTGGTGGAGGTGGGCGGTGTGCTGGACAAATGCGCGATCGCCTTCAAGTCGGACACCCCGTTGACCCTGGCCCTGAGCAGCAGCCCGCCCCTGCCCATCAAGAACCCCGGCCTGCTGGCCGCCGACTTGCCGAGCTGGCTGGTCGGCACGCACACCGGCCAGGCCACGGGCAACATGCTGTTCCCGCTCAGCGCCCCGGCGGCCTGCAGTCTGCAGGTCTCGGGCGATGGCACGCTGCTGGTGACGGCCGGCGGCCGCACCTACGCCGCCCAGGTCAGCGGAGGCAGCACGCAGGGTGACCGCGACGCCAGCGGCACGTCCCGCCTGTCGGCCTACGGCGCGTTGACCGGCGCACGCGATTGGGTCTGGTCGCTCACCGGCCAATCGCCCTCAGGCAGCAGCACGGTGCAAGTGCAGGTAGAGCTGGCGCACAACGGCGAGCGCTCGCAGGTCAGCTACGTCACGGCGCAGGTGGCCCCCTCGGTCGGCGGCACGGCGTCGCAGTTCGACGCCTGTTACTTCCCCAACTGAGCCGCTGAGCACTTCCACCCCGGGGCGACCCGCCTGCCGAGCGCGTCGCCCCCCGGCACACTGCCCCCATGCAAACGCCCCCCAGCTCCGCCGACTGGTCCGCCGTCAAAGCCCTTTTCGAGGCGGCCCAGGCCCTCCCCGCAGCCGATCGCGAAGGTTTCGTTCGGTCCGCCGGGGCGGGCCCCGAGGTGGAGGCGGAGGTGCTGAGCCTGTTGGCCCACAGCACCGAGGCCTTCTTGGCCCAGCCCGCGGCGCACCTGTTGGGTGCGCAGTCGCAGCCTTCGGCCGGACATCCCGGCGAGCGCCTGGGTCCCTGGCGCCTGGTCCACCCCCTGGGCAGCGGCGGCATGGGCGAGGTCTGGCTGGCCGAGCGGGCCGACGGCGCCTACACGGGCGAAGCGGCGGTCAAGTTGCTCAAGCGCGGCATGGATTCGGCCGCCGTGCTGCAGCGCTTCGCGCAAGAGCGCCAGGCCCTGGCCCGGCTGGACCACGCGCACATCGCCCGCCTGTTCGACGCCGGCCTCAGCCCCCAGGGCCTGCCCTATTTCGTGATGGAACGGGTGCAGGGCCAGTCCATCGATCAGGCTGCCGCCGCGCTGCCCTTGGAGGGCAAGCTGGCCCTGTTCCTGCAGTTGACCGACGCTGTGGCCCACGCGCACCGGCACCTGCTGGTGCACCGCGACCTCAAACCCAGCAACGTGCTGGTCAATGACGAGGGCCAGGTCAAGCTGCTGGACTTCGGCATCGCCAAGGCCCTGGACCCGCTGGACGACCCGGGCGCGCCGGAACAAACCTTGGCCGGGCAACGCCCCTTCACGCCCACGCATGCCAGCCCCGAGCAGGTGCGCGGTGAGCCCGTGAGCACGGCCACCGACGTCTATTCGCTCGGGGTACTGCTCTACCAATTGCTCACCGGCCAACGCCCCTACGGCCGCGACGCGCGCAGCCCGGCCGAGGCCGCCCAGGCCGTGCTGAACGAAGCGCCCACCCGCCCTTCCGCGCTCACACTGCCCAGCAACATGGGCGCCAACGCCCAAGACTGGCTCTCCACACGGCAACGCTTGCAAGGCGACCTCGACAACATCCTGCTCAAGGCCCTGGAGAAGGACGTGCCGCGCCGCTACGCCAGCGTCGACCAGTTCGCCGCCGACCTTCGCGCCACCCTGGCCGGCTACCCGGTCAGCGCACGGGCGCCCAGCCGGGGCTACCTGTTGAGCAAGTTCGTGCAGCGCAACCGCGTGACCGTGGGCCTAGGCGCCACCGCCGTGTTGGCCCTGCTGACGGGTCTGGCCCTGGCCGCCTGGCAGGCCCACGTGGCCCGTCAAGCGCGGCAAGCCGCGGAACTGCGACTCACGGCGGTGAAGGGCATCACTGCCGACCTCGTGTTCCGCTTCGGCGACGCCATCACCTACCTCCCCGGCGGCCGCAAAGCGCAAGACAAGCTGCTGGAACAGACCCTGTCCGCCCTGTCGCCCTTGGTGCAAGGCGAGCAGCCGGACAGTGACCTTCAAGCGCTCAGCGCCTCCATCTTGGCGCGCCGGGCCGAACTGCTGGGCAACGACACCACCGGCACCGCCGAACTGGCGGCCGAGACCGACGCCATGGCCCAACGCGCCATTGCCCTGGGCGAGCGCTTGTGGTCCACGCACCAGCGCGACTGGCGCTTTGCCCAGTGGCATGCGCGTGTGCTGCAGGTGCAATCGGTGCGGCAGCGCAACTCCGGGCAGCCAGAAGCCGCCGAAGCGACCATTCGCCAAGCCATCGCGCGCCTGGAAGTGGCAAGGCCCCATGCCCAGCCTGACTTGCTGGGGCGCGCCGCCTTGGGCGTAGAACTGGCCAACACCACCTTGAGCCTGGCCCAAACCCTCAGCGCCGCCGGTCGCATGGGCGAAGCCCTGGTGCTGTACGCGAAGGCCGAACCCGTCTACCGCGACCTCTTGGACGACAAAGCCATGCAAGCCGAGTCCGACCGGCAAGCTGCCCCGGGAGACATCAAGAGCGAGGTCTACCTGCGACACCAACTCGGCGTGGCCCGCGCCTCGCGCGCCCTGACCCTGATCCGACTGGACCGACTGGACGAGGCTCTGACGGAACTGCAGGCCACGCTGCCCTTGCGGCGCGCCAACGTGGCGGCCGATCCCGACAACATCGCCTGGCACGACGGCCTGATGCAGGAGGCCAACACCCTGTCCTTGGTGCAACTGCGCCTGGGTCAAGCGGCTGCAGCGCTCGCGGCGTCCACCCTGGCGTGGGAGGAGAACGAACGCCTGGCGCGCCAAGAGGGGCCCAAGAGCAAATGGGCCACGATGCCCCGCACTTTGGCGCTTCAACACGGCCGGGCGCTGTGGGCCACCGGCCAGCCCGAGGCGGCGCTGGCCGTGGTGAGCCGTGGCATGGCCCTCTGGCAAGCCACGCGCGGCACCGCCCCCAACCCAGGCGCCGATGTCCGTTGGAGTCAGTTGCAAGCCCTGCAGGGTGCCCTGCTGCACGCCCTGCGCCGACCCGGCGCCGAGGCCCCGCTGCGAGCCGCCTTGGCTCGCTTGCAAGGCCACTTCGGCGACGCCAACCTCGGCCGCAGCGCCCGCTTGGCCTGGGCCGAAGCGGCCGCCTGGCTGGCGCCCTTGAACCCCAACGATGCCGACTCCCTGCGCCGCGCCGCAAGTCAGGCCCTGGACGAGGCCGCCGCCACCATGCCCCTGGCGGCCGATCACCGGGCGCTTCGCGACGAACTGGAACGCGTTCTGGCGCGACGTTGAGACGCCTCGACCGGCGGCCGCCTGCCCAGCGGGGCGACTTCTAAACTGCGTCGTCCATCTGTCGGTGAGTTCAATTGAAGATTGATCGCAATTCACCCTGCCCCTGCGGCAGTGGCCAAAAGTACAAGAAGTGCCACGGTGCCCCAGGAGCTGACCCGTTGCCGGGCCACGGTGCACCCCAAAGCTGGCGGGCTCGCCTGCAACCCGATGCCCTGTTCGCTGAAGCCGTGGACCGCCACAACGCGGGCGAGTTCGTCGAGGCCGAGCGACTGTACGAAGAGCTTCTATCGGTGCATCCCACGAATGCTGACGTGCTGCACAACTTGGGCTTGGTCGCGCTGCAACTCGGTCACGCAGATCGCGCACTGCGCCTGCTCCAGGCAGCGGTGGACGCGGCACCAGCGCGCGCCGATTTGCAGGCTGGACTGGGGTCGGCCCTGGTGCTGCTTCAGCGGCACCGAGAAGCGATCGAGTTACTAGCGCCGTTGATCGAGCGCGGCCTGGATCTAGCTGGACGCCGAAACCTCAGCATCGCGCTGACGCGCTCCGGACAGCCGGGCGCCGCCCAGCGCGTAATGACGCAGACGGCCGCGGAATCGGACGCCGAACACTGGGCCACCCTGGGCAACATCTGCACCGACGCTGGCGATTGGCGAACAGCCACCGAAGCCTACGAACGCGTGCTGTCGCTTCGTCCCGACGACGCCACCGTTTGGAGCAATCGGCTCTTGATGGCGCAGTACGACGAGCGCCTGGATCCATCCACGCTGCTGGACCTGCACACGCGGTTTGGACAGCGCATCGAGGGCATTTGGCCCGCCATTCCCTTTCCTTTCGCCAACGACCGAAGTCGTGATCGTCGCCTGCGGCTGGGCGTGGTTTCCGCAGACCTGGGTGAGCATCCTGTGGGCTACCTCGCGCTGCCTTGGCTTCAGGCGCTGGATGCATCGAAGTTCGAGTTGCATGTGTACGCGACACGAACGCGCCATGACCCGATGCAGCAGAAGTTTCAGGCCCTGGCAGCGGCATGGGTCGAGGTGCAGCACCTGAGCGACGATGCCTTGCTGGCCAAAGTGCGCGAGGACCAGGTGGACGTGCTGATCGACCTCTCAGGACACACGGCGGGGAATCGGTTGCCGGTCTTTGCCCGCCGCGCCGCCCCCGTCCAGGTGAGTCTGCTCGGCTACCCCGCGACGACCGGCTTGCGCGCGATTGACCTGCGCATCAGCGATGCCTGGATCGATCCTCCAGACCTCCCCTGCGGCGTCGAGCCTTGCGTGCGCTTGGCCCAGGGCGTCTTCCGCTACGCGCCGCCCGAGCAGGCGCCGCTTCCCGCCGAGCCGCCCTTGCTCCGTATCGGACGACCGAGTTTCGGGGTCTTCGGCAACTACGCCAAGTTCGGCCCCGAGGCCCTCGTCCATTGGGCGGCTGTGCTTCGGGCCGTCCCCACCGCCCGATTCGTCCTCAAAGCGGCGGCATTGGCCGAGCAGGAACAGCAATCCCGGATCACCGAGGCGCTTGGCCGTGAGGGCATCGCCGCCGACCGCTTGGTGTTTTTGCCCTGGAGCGATCACTTCCAACACCTGAGCGCCTACCAGGAAGTAGACGTGATGCTCGACACCCTGCCGTTCAACCTCGCGGGCAACACCTGCGAGGCCTTGTGGATGGGCGTCCCGGTGCTTAGCTTGGCCGGCAACCGCCCTGCGGGACGGATGGGCCGTTCGCTGCTGGAGACGGCTGGTTTCCGAGACTGGGCCTGTGCCAACGAATCTGAATTGATTGCACAGGCGCAAGCGCTGCTGGCCGACCCAAGTCGCCTGGCCGATCTGCGCCGGCGCATGCGCGACCGCTTGCACGCCAGTCCGCTGCTAGAGGGTCAAGGCTTTGCCCAGGAACTCGGGGACGTCATTCGCAGGGCGTGGGCTCAATGGTGCGACTTGCAGCCCGAAGGTTCAACGCGGACCCATCACGTCTTGCACGTCGGCTGCGGGCACCCCGAAGCCGGCAAGCTCCCCCCAGGCTTCGACCCCCAGCAATGGCGCGAGCTCCGGGTGGACTTGGATCCCAAAGTCCACCCGGACTTCGTGGCCTCCATCGAAGACTTGGCCCCCGTTCCGTCGCACCACGCCGACGCGCTTTACTCCTCGCACAACGTGGAGCACCTGTTCCCGAGCCAGGTGCCCAAGGCTTTGCAGGCCTTCCATCGGGTTCTCAAACCAGGTGGCTTTGCGTTGATCACCTTGCCCGACCTCCAGTCGGCGGCAGAGGCCATCTTGCGGGGTGAACTGCACACGCCCCTCTACCAATCGCCGGCCGGACCCGTGACGGCGCATCACTTGATCTACAGCTACACCCCCTTCGTCGAGAGCGGCAACCCCTTCATGCTGCACAAAACCGGCTTCACGGCGGACACGCTCGCACAGTCTTTGCGAGATGCTGGCTTTGAGCGCGTGCAGGTCAGTCGCCACAAGTTCGCCCTGTGGGCATTGGGCTTCAAGCCGCAGGTCGATCACCGTCCATGAGCACGCCGCCCGCTTCAGAGACCAACACCCACGGCCTCAAGGGCCAGGCTGGCGCAAGTGTGGTCGACATCGGACGCTACACCTACGGGTACGAAACCCTGCAGGTCAAGCAATGGGGCGAGGGGGAGCCCTTGCAAATCGGTAGTTTTTGCTCGATCGGCCAAGGCGTGACGGTGTTTCTAGGGGGCAACCACCGCGTCGACTGGGTCACCACCTTCCCGTTCGGCCACGTGTTTGGGGAACAACTGGGCGGTCGTGACGTCCTGGGACATCCGACAACGAATGGGGCCGTGGTCGTCGGAAACGACGTCTGGCTCGGCGACGGCGCCACGATCATGTCGGGCGTGCGAATTGGTGATGGCGCGGTGGTCGCAGCGCGCGCCGTGGTCACGCAGGACGTCGCCCCTTACTCCATCGTTGCAGGCAATCCGGCCCGGCTCATCCGACACCGGTTTCCACCCGACATCGTCGAGCGATTGCGAACGCTGCGCTGGTGGGACTTGCCCGACGCAGAAATCCGGAAACTGGTTCACCGCCTTTCCACCCCACCAACGGCTGCGATGCTGGACGATTGGATCGCCCGGTACCGCAAGAGCTGACGCCAGCAGCGCCCCGACCCATCCCTCGCCCACATACCCCCCCATGCGCGCCATCGTCTGCACCCAATGGGGTCCGCCCGAGGACCTCGCCGTTCAAACCCTGCCCAGCCCCGCGCTAGGCCCCGGCCAAGTGCGCGTGAAGGTGCAAGCCGCGGGCGTGAACTTCCCCGACCTGCTCATCGTCCAGAAGAAATACCAGCTGCAGCCGCCGCTGCCCTTCACGCCAGGCGCCGAGTTGGCGGGCGTGGTGGAGGCCGTGGGCGAAGGCGTGACGCACCTGCAAGTCGGCCAAGCGGTGGTCGGCTTCAGCGGCCTGGGCGCCTTTGCCGAAGAGGCCCTGGTGCCCGCCAACCAGCTCATGCCGCTGCCGCCCGGGCTGGACCCGGCGCTGGCCGCCAGCTTCACCCTGGCCTACGGCACCAGCTGGCACGCCTTGCGCGACCGCGGCGCGCTGCAACCCGGCGAGACCCTGCTGGTGCTGGGCGCCGCGGGTGGCGTGGGCCTGGCGGCGGTGGAAATCGCCAAGGCCATTGGCGCCAAGGTCATCGCCGCCGCCAGCAGCGACGAGAAGCTCGCCGTGTGCACGGCGCACGGCGCCGATGCCGTGATCAACACCAGCACTGAAAACCTGCGCGATCGCCTCAAGGTCCTGACCGAGGGCCGCGGCGTCGACGTGGTTTACGACGCCGTGGGCGGCGCGCTGGCCGAACCCGCGCTGCGCGGCATGGCCTGGCGCGGCCGCTATCTCGTGGTGGGCTTTGCCAGCGGCGAGATCCCGGCCCTGCCTTTCAACCTGCTGCTGCTCAAGGGCACCAGCCTGGTGGGCGTGTTTTGGGGCGAGTGGTTGAAGCGCGAGCCACAGGCTTGGGGCGCGGGCCTGAAGGAGCTGATGGGCTGGCTGCGCGGCGGGCAGTTGCGCCCCTTGGTGAGCCGGCGCTACGCACTGGCCGAGACCCCGCAAGCCCTGCGCGACCTGGCCGAACGCCGCGTGGTGGGCAAGGTCGTGATCGAGCCCCAGCGCTGAGCCTGGCCGGCCAGAATGCTGGCCATGCCCTCCCTCCCTTTGGCTCCTTCCCCCTTCGTGCGCGAGGCCGGCTACGACGGCACGCCCGTCGTGCTGCTGCACTCCAGCGCCAGCTCGTCCAGCCAATGGCGGGCGCTGATGGAATCGCTCAGCGCCCAGCACCGCGTGCTGGCGCCCGACCTGCAAGGCTGCGGCAAGTCCGCGCCCTGGCACTTCCAACGCCCCCTGCGCTTGGACGACGAGGTCGACGCGCTGGCCGCGATGTTCGAGCGCGCCGGCCCGCGCTTCCACCTGGTGGGCCATTCCTTCGGCGGCGCCGTGGCGCTGCGCGCAGCGCTGCGTCACGCCGACCGCCTGGCCTCGCTGACCCTCTTCGAGCCCGTGCTGTTCAGCCTGCTGATGGCCGCCGCGCCCGACAGCGAGGGGGCCCGCGAGATCGACGCCATCAGCCGCCACACCACGCAACTGCTGGACGCCGGCCAACTCGAGGCCGCCACCGAGGCCTTCGTCGACTACTGGATGGGCGCGGGTCGCTACGCCAGCACCCCCGAGGCCAAGCGCCCCAACCTGCAAGCCGGTCTGCCCGCGGTCAAAGGCCATTGGCAAGCCTTGTTCGGCGAGCCCACGCCGCTGAGGGCCTGGGCGAGCCTGCCCTGCCCCTGCCTGCTGATGACGGGCGAACGCTCCCGCGCCTCGGCCCTGGGGGTCGCCGCGCAACTGCGCCAAGTCCTCCCGTCGCTGAGCACGGTCGACATCCCCGGTGCGGGCCACATGGCACCCGTCACGCACCCCGAGCCCGTGAACGCGGCCATCGCGGCCTTCATCGCCGAGCACGACCCAAACTGACCGGGAAAAGCATACAGCCCCGCCACTTGCGTGACGGGGCTGTTCTTAATCTGGTGGCCTGGGGCGGAATCGAACCACCGACACGCGGATTTTCAATCCGCTGCTCTACCAACTGAGCTACCAGGCCGAGGAAGCCCGCGACTATAGCACAGGGTTTTCGCGGTCAGCCGTTGCGCTTGGCGCGCCCGATGTCGACGCCGAGTTGCTTGAGCTTGCGGTACAGGTGCGTGCGCTCCAGGCCCGTCTTCTCGGCCACGCGCGTCATGGAGCCGCTTTCCTTGGCCAGGTGGAACTCGAAGTAGCTGCGCTCGAAGGCGTCGCGGGCCTCGCGCAGGGGGCGGTCGAGGTTGAACACTTGGTCGGCCGACGGGCCGGTGGGGGTCTGCAACGCCGCGTGGTTGATGACCGAGCCCATGGGGGCGTAAGGCGCCGGCTCCAAGTCGGGCCGCGACCAGCCGCTGACCACCGGGGCGGCCGGCGCCGGCCGCGGGGCGTTGCGCTGCAAGGCCAACTCCACCGAGCGCAGCAGCTTTTGCAGGGTGATGGGCTTTTCGAGGAAGGCCATGGCCCCGTGCTTGGTGGCCTCCACGGCGGTGTCGATCGTGCCGTGGCCGCTCATCATGATGACGGGCATGGTCAGCAGGCCGGCCCCGCTCCACTCTTTGAGCAAGGTGATGCCGTCGACGTCGGGCATCCAGATGTCGAGCAGCACGAGGTCGGGGGCCTTGCGCTCGCGGGCCGCCCGGGCCTGCGCCGCGTTTTCGGCCAGCTCCACCGTGTGGCCTTCGTCGCCCAAGATGTCGGACAGCAGGCCGCGAATGCCGAGTTCGTCGTCAACTACAAGGATGGTTGCCATGCGCGCAATGACTAGGCGGCGCCTTGGGGCGCCAACTGGGAAAAGGTGAGTGAGACGCGGGCGCCGCCCGTGGGCGCGTCGCTCGCAGTGGGCTCTTGGGCCGGTGGCAAATTGCTCAAACGGATGGAAGCGGCGTGCTCGTCGGCGATCTTCTTGACCACCGCCAAGCCCAGGCCCGTGCCTTTGGATTTGGTGGTGACGTAAGGCTCGAAGGCCCGGCTCAACACCTGTTCGGCAAACCCCGGACCGTTGTCCGTCAGGGTCAACCGCACGGCGCGAACCGAGCCATCGTCGTGGCGCGATTGTTTCGTATCTACAACAACCCGGCCATCAGGGCGATCACTCACCGCGTCCAGGCCGTTCTGCACCAGGTTGTGGATGACCTGGCGCAGCTGGCTGGCATCGCCCTGGATCCAAGGCAGGCCGGGTTCGAGCTGCGGCAGCAAGCGCCCTTGTTCGATGGCGTCGGGGTACAGGGTCATGACCTCCTGCACCAGGGCGTTGAGGTCCAGCGGCGCCAGGCGGGCGGCGGGCAGGCGGGCGTAGTCGCGGAACTCGTTGACCAGCTGCTTCATGGCCTGCACCTGGTTGACGATGGTGCCGACGCAGCGGGTGAGCATGGCGCGGTCGCCCTCTTCGGCCAACTTGGCGGCCAACCGGTGCTCCAGCCGCTCGGCCGAGAGCTGGATGGGCGTGAGCGGGTTCTTGATTTCGTGCGCCAGGCGGCGTGCAACCTCGCCCCAGGCTTCGGTGCGCTGGGCCGACACCAGCTCGCTGATGTCGTCGAACACCAGCAACCACTGGCCGTCGGGCAACTGCGCCCCGCGCAGCAGCAGGGTCAGGGGGGCGGGGTGGTTGGGCAGGGGCAGGTCCTGGGCCAGCTGCCAGTGCTCGAGGCCGGGGCCGGCCCCGTCCGTCAGGGTGGCGAAGCGCGGCCACACCAGGGCGTGCAGCGGCGCCAGCGCTGGCAGCTGGTCCAGGGGCGCGCCGACCAAGCCGGCCAAGGGCTGGCGCAGGATGCGCGTGGCGCTGGCGTTGACGCTGGCGATGCGCTGCTCGCGGTCGAACACGATGACACCGGCGGTCAAGTTGTCGAGCAGGGTCTGCAAGCGCGCGCGCGCCTGCTCCAGGGCCGCCATGGACTGCTGGGCCTGCTCGCGGGCCTGGCCGAGCTGGTCGGTCATGTCGGCAAAGGCCCGCGTCAGGCCGCCGAGCTCGTCGCGCGAGCTCATGACGGGCTTGCGCGTCAGGTCGCCGCCGGCCACCTGCCGCATGCCGTCGGCCAGCAGCACCAGGGGCTTGGCCAGGGCGTTGCCCAGCTGGATGGCCAGCAGCAGGGCCACGAACACCGCCAGGATCAGCACCAAAGTGAGCGTGCCGAGGTACATGCGGCGCAGGCCGTCGCGCTCGTAGACGCGGCGCTGGTACTCCTGGCTGGCCGTCTGCACCGCCAGGGCGTTGGTCGTCAGCGACACCGGCAGCGGCTGCAGCACCATCAGGTAGCGCTGGTCGCCGGTGAGCTTGATGCCCGTGTTCGGCAGCGCCGCCACGACCAGGATGCGGGCGTGGCGCCCGCCGTGGCCGTCGTCCTCCAAGCCCTCGACACGGCCGGTGCTGCCGTCGCGGGCCGCCCGTCGCAAGAGCGCAGGGTCCACGCGTTCGGCCGGCTGCAAGCCGGGGCTCACGGTGGCGTCGCGCAGGTCGCTGACCTCGGCCAGCACCTGGCCGTTGGGGCCGAGCAGGGCGACCCGCTCGGCCAGCCACTGCTCGCGCAGGCGCTCCAAGGTCAAGGCCGGGCTGGCCCCGCCCTCGTCGGCCACGCGCTGCGCACCCACGCGCGCCTGCGCCCCCAGGTCTTGCACCTTGCTGTCCAAGGTGGCGCGGCCCAGGTTCAGGCCCGCCTCCAGCGCGCTGGCCAGGCGCTCGTCGAACCAGCTCTCGATGGATCGGTTCACGAAGGCGTAGGACACGCCATAAATCAGCAGGCCCGGCAACAACGACACGGCGGCCAGCACCAAGGCCAAGCGCCCCAACAACTGGGCGCCGAAGCGACCGCGCCGCACGCGCACCATGAGGCGCACCGCCGCCACCAGCACCACCAGGCCGAGCAGCACGCCCACGCCCAGGTTGACCCAGTACAGCCACGCCTGGTGGCGCTCGAAAAAGCCCTGCGGCGTGGTGGCGCCGATGGACAGCAGGAAGGCCAAGGCGCCGCTGGCCGTGGCCACGGCCAAGAGCGACACCATCCAGGCCCAACGCCCGGCGGTGCTGCGCCGCTCCACCGGCGCTGGAGCCGGGGGGCCGCTCAACTGGCCAACCCCAGTTCCATGGGGTGCAGGCGGCGCGTTTGCGTCGCCTCCAAGGCCGCGCGGGTGCCCAGGCCGATCTGCACGGGACCGGGCAATTGCGACACGTCCAAGCGCAGGCTGAAGTCCAGCTCGTACTGGGCGTCCAGGCTGGGGTCGTCGCGCAAGTCCAATGGCCAGCGGCCTGCGCGCCGCACCACGGCCAGCGCGTCTTCCAGGGTGTCAAAGGACTGGCTCAGGCCCCTACTGACGGCCACCCGGTATTGCCGCGTCAGCGGCTGGTAGCTCAGGCGCCAGACGCGCTGCCCCTCGGCCACCACGGCGTCGCGCCAGTACCAGCGCACCCGCCGCACGCGGGCCTCGACCACGAAGTGCAAGGGCACGCCGCGCTGCAGCGCATCGGCCAAGGTCCGGGGCAGCTCCAGCTTCAGGTTGTAGGCCAGCTCCAGGGTCCGGTCGTCGCGCTGCACCTGCACCGGGGCGTCCAGCACGGCCTGCGCCCAAGCCGCCCCCAACCAGGGGCTGCACAACAGGGCAGCGGCGAACGAGCGGCGACGCAACAAGGGGTTCAGGCGTTGGGGGCGGAAGGACGCTGCAGCAGCGTGTAGAAAAAGCCGTCGCCCGGCGGCAGGCCCGGCGAACCGGGCGCATTGTCTGGCAGCCCCAAGAGGTGCCCGTGCTCGCCCGGGGTCAGCAGCACCTGGGCGTTGGGCTGGCGTTGCAAAAACGCGGCAATGGCCTCACGGCCCTCCGACGCGAACAGGCTGCAGGTGGCGTACAGCAAGCGACCGCCCGGCGCCAGCAGCGGCCACAGCGCGTCCAAGAGCCCGGCTTGCACGCGCGCCAGTTCGGCCAGGTCGGCCTCCCGACGCAGCCAGCGCACGTCGGGGTGGCGGCGGTTGATGCCGCTGGCGCTGCACGGGGCGTCGAGCAAGATGGCGTCGAACGGCTGGCCGTCCCACCAGGCGCTCACGTCGCGGCCGTCGGCCGCTTGCGTGCGGGCCTGCAACTGAAGGCGGGCCAGGGTCTCGTTCACCTTGGGCAGGCGCTGGGCGTCGGCGTCCAGTGCGAGCAGGTCGAAGTCGCCCAACTCCAACAGGTGGGCGGTTTTGCCCCCCGGCGCGGCGCAGGCGTCGAGCACGCGGGCGCCCGGTCGCAGTGGTGGGAGGCGGCCCTCTCCGTCGACAAGCAGCGGGGCGGCGCGCTGCGCCGAGGCGTCTTGCACCGACACCCAGCCTTCGGCGAACCCGGGCAGGCGGTGCACCGGGCACGGCGGGTCCACCCACAGGCCGTCGGGCCAAGCCGGCCCCAGGGCCTGCCCGTGGAGGCCGGCCTCGGCCAGGGCCTGCAAGTAAGCCGAGACAGTGCTTCGGCGGCGGTTCACCCGCAAGGTGAACGGGGGCGACTGCTGCGCCTGGGCCAGCAGCGCGTCGGCCTGCGCGGGCCAATCGCGGCGCAGGCGCTGCACCCACCACGCGGGGTGCTCGTGCACGGCGTCGTCGCCCCGCAGACCGGCCTCCAAGGCCTCCCGCTCCCGCAAGAAGCGGCGCAACACGGCGTTGACCAGGCCCGCCTGCGGCCCCGCCAAGGCCCGCGCCGCTTGAACGGCCTGGCTGACCAGCGTGTGTTCGGCGTGCTGGCCGCCGCCCCGCAACTGCGCCAGGGCCACCAGCAGCAAGCCTTCCACCGGCGGCGCCGGCCGCTTGGGCACCAAGGCCTTGATGAGCGCCAGGCCGCTGCCCTGACGTCGCACGGCGGCGTAGGCCAGGGCCTGCGCGCCGCCCCGCAGGGCGGCGGGGACCGCCTCCAGCGCCGCGTCGAGGTTGCGGCCCTGGCGCAGGGCGGCCACGGCGCGCGCGGCCTCGCGCAGCAGGGTGTGGAGGGGCGGACTGGGGTTTTGGGCAGACATCGCGGGCAGTTTAGGCAGCCGGCCTCCACAATCGGCGCATGAGCGACCTCACCACCCCCCCGGGCGACGACGCGCCGGTGTCGGAGCGCATCCGCTACCGACTCGTCAGCGCCGGCTGCCGCCACCACGCCAACGACAACATCGCCGACTTCATCGAAGACGGCGAACTCGATGCCCTGCAGGCCGAGGTGCAGCAGCAACTGCAAGGCGTGCTGCGGGCCCTGGTGATCGACACGGACAGCGACCACAACACGAACGAAACGGCCAAACGCGTGGCCAAGATGTTCGTGCGCGAGGTCTTCGCCGGCCGCTACAAGCCCGCGCCCAGCGTCACCGAGTTCCCCAACGTGACGCGACTCAACGAGCTGATGATCGTGGGCCCCATCACCGTGCGCAGCGCCTGCTCGCACCACCTGTGCCCCATCATGGGCAAGGTCTGGATCGGCCTGCTGCCCAACGAGCACAGCAACCTGATCGGCCTGTCGAAGTACGTGCGCCTGGCCGACTGGATCATGAGCCGTCCGCAGATCCAGGAAGAGGCCGTGACCATGCTGGCCAACGAACTGCAAGAGCGCGTGCAGCCCGATGGCCTGGCCATCGTGATGGAGGCCGACCACTTCTGCATGGCCTGGCGCGGCGTCAAGGACACCGAATCGAAGATGACCAATTCCGTGATGCGCGGGGCCTTCTTGAAGGACGCCAACCTGCGCCGCGAGTTCCTCTCCCTGCTGTCGAAGAAAGACTGACCATGCTCGTTCGCTTGATTTACGCCAGCCGCGTGGGCGCTCAGTTCGGCGAGGGCGACCTGGCCACGGTGCTGCGCCAGTCGCGCCAGCACAACCCGGCCAACGGCATCACTGGCCTGCTGTGCCATGCCGATGGCGTGTTCATCCAGGTGCTCGAAGGCGGGCGTGACGCGGTCAATGCGCTCTACAACCGCGTGGTGAGCGACCCCCGCCACCGCGACGTGACCCTTTTGGCCTACGAAGAAGTGGCAGAACGGCGCTTTGCGGGCTGGACCATGGGCCAGGTGAACCTGCAGCGCCTGAACCCCGGCCTGGTGCTGAAGTACGGGGCCAGTGCCAAGCTCGATCCCTACGCGATGAGTGGTGCCGCCATCGCCAGCCTGTTCGACGAACTCATCGCCTCGGGCGCCATCGTCTGCAGTTGAGGCGCCCAGCGCGGCCGGCTCAGAACGAGCCGGCGTCGTGGAAACCGAAGAGCCCTGCCAACAAGCGGGTGGGCAGCTCGTCCAAGGCCAGGTTGAAGGCCTGCACCCGCTGGTTGAACAGCTGACGGGCGAAGTCCCGCGGCGGCTCCGCCTGCTTCAAACGCGCCAGCAAGGCCTGCCGATCGGCATCGTGCTCATCGCCGACACCCAAGGCCAAGAGGCCGCGCACGCGCTGCAGGGCGGCCGCATGCAACGCATGAGCCACCGCCAGCCGCGCAGCGGCATCGGCGCTGTGCGGCCGCGCCGCCACGGCCTGAACGGCGGCCGCCAGCTCCTCCCCGGCCTGACGAAGGTTGTCGAAGGCCGGTCCTTCGCTGGGCAACCAGGCCGGCCCCCGCTCGGCCAATTGCGCGCCCACCGCGCGCAACTCCGTCAAGGCCGGCTCCAGTTGCTGCCAGGCCAAGGCGATGCCGTTGCGCAGCCGCATGAGGCGGTTGTAGGCCCCCAGGCCCCACAAGAGCAGGACCGCCAGCAGCACCCAGGCGGCGATCAGCACCCCGCGCGCTCCTGCAGGTATTGCGCGTGGCCACTGGCCCGCAGCTCGCACGCCGGGCAGTGGCCGCAGCCATGGCCCCAGGCGTGGCGCGCGCCGCGCTCGCCCAAGTAGCAGGTGTGGGTGTGCTCGCGCGTGAGCTCGACCAGGGCCTCGCCCCCCAGTTGCTCGGCCAAGTGCCAAGTGGCGGCCTTGGTCAGGAACATCAGCGGCGTCTCGACCGTCATGGGCGTGTCCAGGCCCAGGCTCAGCGCGAGCTGCTGGGCCTTGATGGTGTTGTCCCGGCAGTCGGGGTAGCCGGAGTAATCGGTCTCGCACATGCCGCCCACCAACACGCTGGCCCCGCGCCGGTAGGCGACGGTGGCCGCGAGCGTCAAGAACAGCAGGTTGCGGCCGGGCACGAAGGTGTTGGGCAGGCCGTTGGCCTGCATCTCGATGGCCCGCTCGCTGGTCAGCGCCGTGTCGCTCAGTTGCGAAAGCAGGGCCAGGTCCAGCAGGTGGTCGGGGCCCAGGCGCGCGCGCCAGGCCGGGAACTGCGCGGCGATCTGGTCGCGGACCACAAGCCGGCAATCCAGTTCGATGCGATGGCGTTGTCGGTAGTCGAAACCCAGGGTCTCGACGTTGGTGTACCGGTCCAGCGCCCAAGCCAGGCAGGCGGTGGAGTCTTGCCCGCCCGAGAACAGGACGAGGGCGGTGCGGGGGTCGGGGTTTCGCTTGCTCACAGTGCGTCGAAGTGTGCCAGCGCGGCCCCGTGCCAACATGCCAGCGGCGTCTCCACCCCGAGGTTTCTTCATGCGTTTGAACCGTTGCACTCCCCTCGTCTTGGCCCTGGCCAGCGGCGGTCTTTGGGCGCAGGCCCGCATCACCCAGGCCTTGGTGTTCCCCGGCGGGGCCGAGGTGCAGCGCGCCACGGCCGTCGCCGCTGGGGCGCAAGAGGCGGTGTTCGCCTGCATCCCAAACCGCTACGACCAGGGCGGGTTCCGCGCCCAGGGCGTTGGCGAGGTTCGCGTGGGCGAATTGCGCGTCGAATCGTTCGACAAGGACGCGGCCCCCGAGTGCAGCAGCACCGCGGCGCTCGACGCCCGCATCCGTGCTTTGGAAGACCAGCAGGCCGCCGTGACGGCCGACCGCCAGGCCTTGGACCTGTTGCTGGGCTACCTCAAAGGCGCGGGCCAAGGGGAGGTCAAGGGCGGCGTGCAGGCCGCCACCGGCGAGTCCATCCGCCGGCAAGGCGCCGAGGCCTTGAAGCAGCAGCACCTGCTGCAGCGGCGCGTCGAAGACCTGGAGCGGCAGCTCCAGCCCCTGCGCTTGCAGCGCGAGGCCGAGGCCGGCGGCGTGGACGGTTGGTTGCGCGTCAGCGTGCGCGTGCAAGCCCCCCAGGGCGGAACGGTGCAACTCACCGGCCGCACGGCCCACGCCGGCTGGGAACCGAGCTACCGCGCGGACCTCGACAGCGCCAAAGGCAGCGTGCAGTTGGAGCGCCGCGCCGAGGTGGCGCAAAGCACGGGAGAGCCTTGGCGCGACGTGAAGCTGGTGCTCAGCACCCGCCAGCCGAACCGCGCGATGGCCCTGGCTGACCCACGGCCTTGGGTGTTGGAGCCGCTGGCGCCACGCCCCCCGGTGCGCACCATGGCCGCGGCTGCGCCCGCGGCGCCGATGTTGGAGAAGGTCATGGTCACGGGGTCGCGCCTGGCCGCCGATGTCGACGCGAACCTGCCGTCCTTCCAGTCCGACTTCGACCTGCAGTTCAGCGTGCCCAACCCGGTCACGGTGGCCAGCGGCGGCGAGCGACGCAGCCTGGGCCTGGAGCGCCTGAACTGGCCGGTGCAGGTCTTCACCCAGGTGCAGCCGGCGGCCCAAGCGCAGGGCTACCTGGTGGCCCGCTTTGCGCGGCCGGAGGGCTTCTTCCCGAGCGGGGTGGTGCAACTCATGCGGGACGGCGAGTTCGTGGGCCGCACCTCCTTCGGGCTGGGCCATGAGGCGGAGCAGGCCCTGTTCTTCGGCCCCGACGACCGCGTGCGCGTGCGCGTCGAGCCGGCCCAGCGGGACGGCGGCAACGCCGGCTTCATCGGCAGCCGCCGCGTGCTGTCGGTCAAACGCGCCTACGTGCTCGAGAACACCAGCGGCAAGCCGCTGGCCGTTCAGGTGGTGGAGGCTGGACCACACCCGCAGCACGAGGACATCCAGGTGCAGGCCCAGTTCAACCCCGCACCGGCCCTGAACGCTTGGCGCGACTTGCCCGGCGTGCGCCTGTGGACCTTGACCCTAGCGCCCAAGCAAAGCCAGCGCCTGACGGCCGAGTACCAGCTCAGCGCGCCGAAGGACATGGCCGTGGCCGGCTGGCCGTGATTCAGGCGTAGCGCCAGGCCAGGGCAGCGAGGGCCACGCCGCCCAGCACCGCAGCGAGGCCGATCCAGCCCAGGTGCCCCAAGACCCGGGGCACCGAGCGCGCAGCCATGGTCCGATGCCAGCGCCAAGGCATCAAGACCAATCCCAAGGTGGTAAGCACCAACACCAAGCCCAAGACCATGGCCGCCCCAGGCAGGGCGGTGTGGGGTGCATGCCCGAGCCACGCCAGCCCAACAACGAAGCGAAGGCCCAACTCCAGCGCGTGCCGGCCGGGCGTGCTGGCATGGGCCAGCAAAAAGCGGCGCGCCCAGGCCGGTTTGAACCAGCATGTGAAGCCAAGCGCCAGCAAATAGCCAGCCGATTGGAGCGCCACGCCGTTCGCCAACTGGGCCAGCCAAGGCGGCAATGGCATCCCTTCCAGCCAAGTAGACATCACTTTGCGACCCTGATTTCAGAGGACCCCAATGTAGTCATGGGCTTGGGCCCGCATCAGGCTGGCGTTAGTCCCAACTGGCCACAACGGTCCGCAGTCGCTATTATTCGAAACGTCGTTCCATTTTTTGAAGGCCGACGGTTCAAAATGAAAGAGACCTGGGTCGCCGCCTTCGGCGAGTGCATGCTGGAGCTGCAGGGCGAGGCCTTCGGCCCCCTGCGCCAGCATTACGGGGGCGACAGCTTCAACGCCGCCTGCTACCTGGCCCGCTGCAGCCGCGCGCGCGTCAGTTTCGCCAGCGCCTTGGGCGACGACTCGCTGAGCGAGGGCCTGTTGCAGCGCTGGGGCGCGGAGGGCCTGGACTTGAGCCTGACCCGCCGGCTGCCGGGCCGCCGGCCGGGCCTGTACCAGATCGAACTGGACGCCCACGGCGAGCGGCGCTTTCACTTCTGGCGCGGGCACAGCGCCGCCCGGTCGTACTTCGACGACCCGGCCCCCACCCCCTTGGAAGACGCGGCCGACCGCCTCGACGGCCTGCTGTTCAGCGGCATCGGCCTGGCCATCTTGCCCCCCGCGGGGCGCGAGCGCCTGCTGGCCCTGGCCGCGCGGCTGCGGGCGCGTGGCGCTTGGGTGGCCTTCGACAACAACTACCGCCCCATCCTGTGGGACGACGCCGCCACGGCGCGGCTCTGGTTCGAACGCGCACTGGCCGTGGCATCGCTCGCCCTGATCACCACCGACGACCACCAAGCGCTGTTCGCCTTGGCCGACGCCGAGGCCGCCACGGGCCACGCCCAAGGCCTGAACGTGCCCGAGCTCGCCCTCAAGCGTGGGGCTCGGCCCACGCTGGTGGGCCTGGGCGGCACCTGGCATGAGGTGGCCACCGAACCCGTGCCCCGCGTGGTGGACACCACGGCCGCGGGCGACTCTTTCGCTGGCGGCTACCTGGCGCGCCGCCTGCAAGGGCAATCGCCTGCCGAGGCCGCGGCCTTCGGCAACCGCCTCGCGGCGCGGGTGATCCAGCACCCCGGTGCGGTCATCCCGCGCACCGCCATGGAGGACCTGCTGTGAAAGCCTGCCTCGCGGCCCTGCTGCTCGGCGCGGGCCTCGCCCACGCCGCCCTGCCCGAAGCCCCCGCCCCGCTGCACGCCGCGACTTACACGCACCCCGGCTGGGCGCAGACGGAGGGCGGCTTCGGCGGGCGCATCGTGCGCGTCACCACCCTGGCCGCCAACGGCCCCGGCAGCCTGCAAGCGGCCTTGGACGAGAAAGGCAAGCGCACCATCGTGTTCGAGGTGGGGGGCGTCATCGACCTGGCCGGCGGCCAGCTGCGCATCCGCGAGCCCATGGTGAGCGTGGCCGGCCAGACCGCGCCCGACCCGGGCATCACCCTGGTGCGCGGCGAGCTGCTGGTGAGCACCCACGACGTGGTCCTGCAGCACCTCACCGTGCGCCCCGGTGAGTACGGCCGCGCCAAGCGCAGCGGCAACGACCACGATGGCCTGAGCACCGCCGACGGCGCGGCGCGCGTCGTCGTCGACCACTGCAGCTTCAGCTGGGCCACCGACGAGAACCTGTCGGTCGGCGGCTCGCGCTTCAAGGGCGACACGCCCGAGGCCTGGCGCCACGCCACCTCGCACGCCATCACCTACAGCCACAACCTGATCTACGAGGGGTTGGGGGACTCGGTGCACGAGAAGGGCGAGCACAGCAAAGGCACCCTGGTGCACGACAACGCCACGCAGATCCTGCTGCTGGGCAACCTCTACGCCAGCAACCGCGAGCGCAACGCGCTGTTCAAGGGCGGTGTGCAGGCCGCCATGGTCAACAACCTGATCGTCAACCCCGGCGCCCGGGCCGTGCACTACAACCTGGTGGCGCACGAATGGGGCGACCGCCCGCACCAGCTGGGCCGCCTCACCCTGGTGGGCAACGCCTACCGTGCTGGGCCCGACACCGTCCCGGGCTTGCCCTTCTTCAGCCTGGGTGGCGCGGGCGACGTGAGCCTGTACCTGGCCGACAACCTGGCCCAAGACCGCCAGGGCCAGCCCCTGCCCCACACCGGGCGCTACACCAGCAGCGCCGCGCAGATCGTGCCGGCCCGCGAGCCCGAGCTGCCCGCAGGCCTGCGCTGGCTGCCCGCGCAAGAGCTGGAGCGCGTGCTGCCGCGCGTGGTGGGCGCCCGCCCCTGGGCGCGCGACCCGCTGGACTTCAAGCTGCTGTCCGACGTGGCCGAGGACCGCGGCCGCCTGATCGACAACGAGTACGGCAACAACGCCGGCGGCCTCCCCAAGCGCCCAGCCACGCGTCGCGCTTTCGTGGAAGCCGACTGGGACCTGGCCACCATGGCCCCCAAGGCCGGCTGGGCCAGCCTGTTCACCCGCCAACCCTGAGACCGCCATGCGCGCTGCTTGCCTGCCCCTGATCCTGGCGCTGACCGCCGCCCTGTCGACGAGCCCCGGCGCCCGGGCGCTGGAGCTGAAGTCGGCCGACGTGCACAACAGCAACGACTACCCCACGGTGATCGCCGTTCGCCACTTGGGCGAGGTGCTGGCCAAAAGCAGCGGCGGCCAACTCACCGTGAAGGTCTTCAACAAGGGCGCCTTGGGCACCGAGAAGGAAACCCTGGACCAGGTGAAGCTGGGCGCCCTGGCCATGACCCGCGTGCACGGCGCCGCGCTGGCCGGCATGTGCCCCAAGCTGACGGTGGCCACGCTGCCCTTCGTGTTCCGCTCGGTGGCGCACCAACGCCGCGTGTTCGACGGGCCGGTGGGCGAGGAACTGCTACGGGCCTGCGAAGCCCAGGGCCTGGTGGGTCTGGCGCTGTACGACGCCGGCGCGCGCTCGCTGTACGCCAAGCGCCCCATCAAAACCGTGGCCGACGCCAAGGGCCTGAAGGTGCGCGTGCCGCAAACCGACGTGTGGATCGCCGCCATGGCCGCCATCGGCGCCAACGCCACGCCCATGCCCATCGGCGAGGTCTACACCGGCTTGAAAACCGGCCTGATCGACGCGGCCGAGAACAACCTGCCCTCGTTCGAAGGCTTCCGCCACATGGAGGCCGCGCCCTTCTACGCGCGCACCGAGCACGCCATGACGCCCGACGTCCTGTTCATCAGCCAGCGCGTGTGGGCCAAGCTCACGCCCGCGCAGCAGGGCCAGGTGCGCGCCGCCGCCAAAGCCTCGGTGGCGCTGCAGCGCCAGCGGTGGGACGCCCAAGAAGCCCAGAGCCTGGCCCGCGCCCAAGCGGCCGGCGCCAAGCTGGTGGACGTGGACCGCGCCGCCTTCCAAGCCGCCATGGCCCCCGTGGTGGCGCGCTTCGCCAACACGCCCGACCTGCAGCGCCTGGTCCAGCAAATCCAAGGCACGCCATGAGCGCGATGACCCGGGTCTGCCGCTTGCTCTCGCGCTGGGCCTTGCGCGGCGCCGCCCTGGGCCTGGTGGCCTTGGTGGTGTGCGTGCAATGGCAGGTGCTGGGCCGCTACCTGCTCAACGACACCCCGACCTGGACGGAGCCCGTGGCCCTGCTGATCGTGCTCTACATCACCGCCCTGGCCGTGGCCGTGGGCGTGCGCGACGCCGGGCACCTGGGGCTGGAGTCCTTGATCGGCCTGCTGCCGGCGCGCCTGCAACGCGGCTTCGAGGCCTTGATCCACGCGCTGGTGGCGCTGTTCGGCGGCCTCATGGCCGCCGGCGGCTGGGAGTGGATGGTGCTGAAGTGGAACGAGCCCAAGCCCATGCTGGGCGTGCCCGACGGGCTGGACTACCTGCCCTTGGTGCTGGGCGGGGGGCTGATCGTGCTGTTCTGCATCGAGCACCTGATCGCGCTGTGGCGCGGGCAAACCATCGAGCCGGCAGGGGTCTGAGATGGAACTTTGGATTCTGGGCGGCAGCTTCCTGCTGCTCCTGCTGCTCGGCGTGCCCGTGGCCTTCGCCATCGGGTTGTCGTCCATCGCCACCTTGTTGGCGGCCGACTTGCCCCTCGCGCTGGTGTTCCAGAAGATGGTGGGCGGCATGCAGGTGTTCTCCTTCCTGGCCATCCCCTTCTTCATCTTCGCGGGCGAGCTGATGCTGCACGGCGGCATCGCCGAGCGCATCGTGAACCTGGCCAACCGCCTGGTGGGCCACGTGCGCGGCGGCCTGGGCATGAGCAACGTGGTCGGCTGCACGCTGTTCGGCGGCGTGGCCGGCTCGCCGCTGGCCGACGTCTCGGCGATGGGCAGCGTGATGATCCCGCTGATGAAACGCGAGGGCTACCACGCCGACTACGCGGTCAACGTCACCACGCACGCCTCGCTGGTGGGCGCGCTGATGCCCACCTCGCACAACCTCATCATCTACGTGCTGGCGGCCTCGGGCATCGCGGCGGTCAGCGTGTTCAACCTGATCTTGGCCGCGCTGCTGCCGGCCCTGTTGCTCACCGTGGCCAACCTGGTGGCCGCGTACGGCGTGGCGGTGAAGCGCGGCTACCCCACGCACGGCGCCTTCCCCGGCTGGCGCGCGGTGGGCGTGGCCTTCGTGGCCGCACTGCCGGGCCTCCTGGTGGTGGGCATCATCCTGGGCGGCATCTTGAGCGGCGTGTTCACGGCCACCGAGTCGGCGGCCACTGCGGTGTGCTGGGCGCTCTTGGTCACCGGGCTGGTGTACCGCTCGCTGAGCTGGCGCGGCTTCGTCGAGGCTTGCGCCAAGGCCTGCAAAACCACGGGCGTGGTGCTGCTGCTCATCGGCATTTCCAGCGCCTTCGGCTACCTGCTGGCGCTGTACGAGGTGCCGCAGCTCACGGGCGAGCTGCTCACGCGCATCAGCGCCGAGCCCTGGGTCATCTTTCTGCTGGTCAACCTGCTGCTGTTCCTGCTCGGCACCTTCTTGGACATGGCGGCCACCATCCTGATCTGCACGCCGATCTTCTTGCCCGTCTGCCAGCAAGCCGGCATGGACCCGACGCAGTTCGGCATCGTCATGCTGCTGAACTGCGCGCTGGGGCTGAACACGCCGCCCGTGGGCAGCACGCAGTTCGTGGGTTGCGCCATCGGCGGGGTGTCGGTCGGGCAGGTGATGCGCAGCATCTGGCCGTTTTACGGGGCCCTGGTGGTCACCTTGATGCTGGTGACGTTCTGGCCGGCGTTGTCCTTGGCCTTGCCCCGGGCTTTCGGCGGGTGAGGCGCCCTTG
The DNA here is from genome assembly GCF_004004565.1 of Inhella crocodyli. GTDB lineage: Bacteria > Pseudomonadota > Gammaproteobacteria > Burkholderiales > Burkholderiaceae_C > Inhella > Inhella crocodyli. Next base: position 8,292 of record NZ_SACM01000002.1, on the reverse strand, counting down.
TCGGCCGACGGCTCAAGCGCCGGGGTAACGCGCCAAGGCTTGGACCCAGGCAGGCGACCCTCGCACGCGCTGCAAGGCCTCGTTCAAGCGGCCCAGCAACCCGGGATGCCGGTTCAGCGCATGGCGCGACACCAGCACATGCACCGGCGCCGGCGGAAAGGCCAGGGCCACGCTCACGGGCTCGCCCGGCCCCTGGCTGGCCATGTGCCGGATGGACACGACGTCGCTCAGGATGTAGGTCAACTGCCCGGCCCGAAGCGCGGCCAAGGTCATGTCGTCGCCGCGCAGCGGCACCAATTGGCGCTGCAAGCCCGGACGCTCCAAGGTCTGCGCCAAGCCGGGCTGAAAGGCCATGCCGCGCATGATGCCGATCTTCACCGGTCGGCCCTCCAACTCGCGCAGGTCAGCGACCTCCAGGCCCTGCCCGGCCAGCGAGATCAGGCCCAGGTTCTCTTGGCGGTAGGCCGCGGTGAAGTCGGCAAAGCCGCGCCGCTCCTCCGAGGGCGTGGCCGACAGCATCAGGTCCAGCGTGCCGGCCTGCGCCTCCAACAGTTGCCTCGCCCAGGTGGCGCGCACCCACTGCAGCTTCACGCCGGCGGCGCGCGCCCACACCGTCAACAGTTCGATGTCCAGGCCCGCAGGCCCTTGGGGCGTTTCGAACTGGTAGGGCGGCGAATGGCCCCAGCCAACGCGCAGGGTCAGCGACTCCTCCTGCGCGCGCGCTGCCGCCCAGGCGCCGCCCAAGCCCACCGCCGCCCCTGCTTGCAGCGCCCCGCGCCGCGTCCAGCCGCCGCTCATTCGCCCACGCCCTTCTGGTCGATCGCCCGGGCCGACGGCCCAGCGCTCAAAGCGTCGTACCGTCGCACGTGCCGAACGGGTTTGCCATGCCGGATTCCCCGGAGGGTCTGTTGAATCCTGCCGTTTCTCGGCGCCTTTGGGCCGTCCTGGCCTTGGGCGCGGCCGCACCTTCCTGGGCCGGCTTGGACGACGAGGTGCGCGCCCAACAGGCTGCTTACCGCCCGCGCCTGGCGTGGCAGCCCACCCCGGGCTGGGCCGACGAGGCCCGGGCTGTGGCCCGCCGTCTGGTGCTGCAGCCGGGCGACGACGGCACCCCGTTCCATCCCGACACCTTGGCCACCGAAGACCGTGGCGACCACTGGGCCGAACGCCTGCAATTCACCGCCACCCTCGGCCAGCGGGTTGGGGCGCTACACCTGCGCCCCAAGGCCCCCGGGCCACACCCCGCCGTGCTGCTGCTGCACGACCACGGCGCCCGCTTCGACATCGGCAAGGAAAAGCTCATTCGGCCGATCGGCGATCCGGCGCGCGAAACCGCCGCGCGAGCCTGGGTCCAGCGCTACTTTGACGGCGTCTGGCTCGGCGAACGCCTGGTGCGCGCCGGCCACGCCGTTCTTGCCATCGACGCCTTGGGCTGGGGCGAGCGCGCGCGCCCCGACTTTGCCCGCGACGACCAGCAGGCCCTGGCCGCCCATTTGCAGCAGTTGGGCTTGAGCTGGGCCGGCCTCATCGCCAGCGACGATTTGCGAGCGCTGCGCTGCCTGCGCGCCCAAGCCCACGTGGATCCGCAGCGCGTGGCCACGATGGGCTTTTCGATGGGGGCCCTGCGCGCCTGGCAGTTGGCCGCTTTGGCCCCCGAGGAGGTGCAAGCCTGCGTGGCGGCCCATTGGATGTGCACCCGCGAAGGCCTGTTGCGGCCTGGGGGCCACACGCTGCAAGGTCAGTCGGCCTACGCCATGCTGCATCCGGGCCTGGCGGCCGAGCTCGACCACCCGGATGTTGCGGCCCTGATCGCGCCACGGCCGCTGCTGCTGTTCGCCTCGCCCACCGACCGCCTCTTCCCCTGGGACGCCGTGCAGGACGGCCTTCGCCAACTGTCCCGGGCCTGGTCGGGGCCCAAGGCCGCGAACCTGAGCGTTCGCATCACGCCCGATGGCCACCGCCTGGGCGAGGGGGCGCAGCGCCAAGCGTTGGCCTGGTTGGCCGCCTGTTTTCAAGCGCCGGCCTAACACCCGACCGAAAGCCTCCCTAAAATTGGGGAATGGTGCGCAGCATTTGGATGTGGCTGATCGGGCTCTTCCTGTCCCTGGCAATGGGGGCAAGCGCTGCCGCATGGCCCGTGTGCACGCCAGACGCCAACGCCATCCCCAGCCTGACGGCCGCCCCCGAGCCCGCGCCCAGCGTGCCGCTGCCGGAAGAGGCCGCTCCGCCCGCCTCGGCCGAAGGGGCCGTGCACGAAACCCTGGGCGTGCCTTCGGCCGAGCCCTCGGCGGCGCCCCTGGCCCCGCCCCAAGGCGCTTGGCGCCGCAGCGCGCACGCGCCCGCGCCGCGCGGCCCCGTGCTCGAGGGCCCGCTGCGCCCCCCCAGAGTCTGAGTCCGAGGCGGCCCCGGTCGCGTCGACCGGGGGCCACGGGCGCCCACGGGCGCCCCGCCTCGAAGACGCGCTTCCTCTGACTCTGTTGCGTCGCCCGGCCCGCCCCGGCTCCGACGCCCCTGCGCCATGACCTTGATCGATTGCCTCTGCACGGACTGCGTCCGTGCCGCCGCCCACGCTTGCCTGGGAGTGGCCCATGCCTAACCGCCAACTCGAAGTCGCCCTGCAAGCGCTCACGACCTTGTCCGAGATGCCCGCGGACGAATCGTTGCCCCTGTCGGTGCTGGCGCCGCAACTGGGCGTGTCCTTGTCGTACATGGAGGCCATGTTCATGGCCTTGCGACAGGCCCGCTTGGTGGAAAGCCAGCGCGGTCCGGGCGGGGGTTACCGCCTCGCCGTCGACCCGGAGACCTTGTCGGTGGCCACGGTGGCCCAGGCCCTGGGCCTGCACACCCTGACCGGCCAGCGCGAGCCGCGGGGCGAGCCGCCAGCCCCCACGATCGAGCACCAGGCCGTCGAACGCTTGTGGGACCGCTTGGAGCAGCACGCCCTGCGCGCGCTGGAGCCCACGCGCTTGGCCGACCTCAGCGAGCGCACGGAACCCGCCTGACGGGGCGGCTCAGCCCGCTTCGTCGGGATCGCGGAACTGCGCCGCGATTTCGGCGAAGCGAGGCGCCAAGGCCGTGAACGCGGCCACCACGTCGGGGTCGAAGTGCGTGCCGGACTCCTTCTGGATGTGCGCGACGGCGTCGGCGTGGGTCCAGGGCTTTTTGTAGGGCCGGCGCGAAATCAAGGCGTCGTAGACGTCGGCCACGGCCATCAAGCGCGCCGAAAGGGGGATGGCCTCCCCCGCCAAGCCTTGCGGGTAGCCGCTGCCATCCCACCACTCTTGGTGCGACAAGGCCACTTCCTTTGCGCACTCAAAAAACGCCAAACGGCGCCCCAGGTACTGCTCGGCGCGCACCAAGGCCGCGTGCCCCAGCACCGTGTGGTTCTTCATGAGCTCGAACTCTTCCGGGCTCAACCGGCCGGGCTTGAGCAAGATGGCGTCGGGAATGCCCACCTTGCCGATGTCGTGCAGCGGCGCCGACTTGAACAGCACCCGCCGCTGCTCGGGCGGCAAGGCACCCGCGAAGCGCGGATGGTCCGACAGGGCCTCGGCCAGTTCCAGCACGTAGTGTTGGGTGCGACGCAGGTGGTTGCCGGTTTCGTGGTCGCGGGCCTCGCCCAGCGAGACCAGGGCGATGACCACCGCGTCCTGCAAGGACTCGACCTCCTCGGTGCGGCGCTGCACCTCGGCGTCCAAAAGCGCGCTCTTGTCGCGAAAGAACTCGGCCACCGCGTGCAATTGCAGGTGCGTGCGCACGCGGGCATGCAAGATGGCCATGCTGACCGGCTTGCTCAGGTAGTCGACAGCGCCCAGGCTCAAGCCGAGCATTTCGTCTTGCTCCTCGTTCCGCGCGGTGAGGAAGATCACGGGGATGTGCTGGGTCAGCGGGTCGGCCTTCAGCCGTCGACAGGTTTCGTAGCCGTCGAGGCCGGGCATCATCACGTCGAGCAGGATCAACTGCGGCCGCGGCAATTGGCGCGCCAGCTCCAAGGCCCGCTCGCCACTGGGGGCCAAGCGCAGTTCGTAGTCGTCCTGGAGGAACTCCACCAGCACCGCCAGGTTGGCGGGCAGGTCGTCGACCAACAAAATCCGGGGGCGCTCGGACGGCGTGTGCGCTTCGCTCGCTGCATGCATGCTGGGGCCCTGCGGGTGGCGGTGGGTCAAGAGCCTAAACGATGGGCGCTGGCGCCGTCGAATTCAGGGGCCGCCCAAGCCACCACCGTCTACCCCTCCTGCGAACGCCATGGACGCCCAAGACCTGGAAAAGCTCGTGACCCAGCGCATGCCCTTCGGCAAGCACGAGGGCGTGCTGCTGGCCGACCTGCCCGGCAACTACCTGAACTGGTTCGCCCGCGAGGGCTTTCCCAGAGGCGAGATCGGGCGCCTGCTGGCCCTGATGCAAACCATCGACCACAACGGCCTGCGTGACTTGCTGCGCCCGCTTCGCCCCCAAGGCCGTGGGCCGCGATGATCCCGCCATGCTCCGCGCCCTCCAAGACCTGTTCGCCCCTCTGCTGAAGGCCACCGGCCAGCAGGACGCACCGCCCGACGACCACACCCTGCAACTGGCCACCGCCGTGCTGCTGGTGGAGGTGATGCGCGCCGACCGCCAGTTCCCCGCCGCCGAGCGGCAGCACGTGCTGGCCACCCTGGCGCGCCCGTTTCCCATGAACGAGGACGAGCGCGACACCCTGCTGGCGCACGCCGAAGGCGTCGCGAACGACGCCACCGACTTCCACCAGTTCACCAGCGCCATCAACGCACGCTGGGACGAAGCCGCCCGGCTTCGCATGGTCGAAGCGATGTGGTCCGTGGCCTTTGCCGACGGGCACTTGGACGCGCACGAACGCCACGTGATGTGGCGCTTGGCCGACTTGCTGCACGTGAAGCACCCGCAGTCGATGGCCGCCAAGTTGCGCGCGCAGGCGGCCGCGGGTGTGGGGGATGGCCATGCGCCTTGATGCGCAGGCCCCACCCTGGCCGTGCCGATGGCAAGGTCAGGGTGGGGCCGATCAGCCCCTTGGCGTCCACGCGCAGGGCGAGGGGGCTGACGCACTTCGGCGCGCCGGCGGCAGTGCGCGCCAGGCCTCAGCAGCTCAGCTTCGCCAAGCCCTTGCCCGCCCCGGCCACCGCCGGCAGCTTCGCCTTCACGCAGGCGGCGTCCTGCACCGTGTACGGGTAGGGAATGCCCAGTGGGAAGTTGGCCGTCGTTTTCCAGTCGGTGGCGTCGCGCATGGGCGAAGAATCGCTGGCCACCCAGGTGATGTTGAAGCGCGCGAAGTCCGCCTGGCTTTGGATGTTGTTGTTGCGCAGCTGCCAGTAGCCGATGGACGAGCTGTCGCGCGAAGTCACCGGGTTCTGCGCGTTCTCGAAGTAGTTGCCTTCGATCAGCGAGTAACCGCCCATGCGGATGTTGGCGCCCGAGGTCTTCACGCCGCTGTACAGGTTGTTGTACAGGTGCGTGTAGCCACCGCGTTGCAGCGGCAGGCGCGCGCTCACATCCTGGTAGTGGTTGTGGTGGAAGGTGATGAAGCGGTCGCTGGCGTCGCTGTCGCTCGAACCGATCAGCCCCACCTTCTGGTGGTTGTGGATGTGGTTGTACGAGTAGGTGATGTGGTGCGCGCCGGCCTTGCTGTCGATCAGGCCATCGAACTCCAGATCGCCCGCCCCCGCGCAGTCCTTGAGGCTGCTGAACAAGGTGTTGTGGTCGATCCAGATGTAGCCCGGGAACTTGCCGCTCAGGCCCTCGATGCCGATGGCGTCGATGGAGCCGGGCAGCAGGCCGATCGTCATGTTGCGGACGATGATGTTTTGCGAATCGGCCTTGATCGCGATGCCGAAGTTGGCGGCCGAGCCGTTCGCGCCTTCGATGGTGATGTTCTTCTTGTTCTTGATCTCGACGATGGCGCCCGCCGGCTGCTTCCACTGCGTGCAGCTGTCGGTGATGGCCGCGAAGTTGAAGGTGCCGGTGTAGCGCAGCACCAAGCCGCCCGTGCCGGTGTAGTTGTTGATGGCCGCTTGCATCTCGGCCGCATTCGTCACCGTGATGGGGGCGGCGCTGCCACCCCCCGTCACCGTGCCGGCGTAGCCCCCGCTGTGGCCGGCAGGGGCAGGGGCCGGCGCGGGGGCCGGTGCTGGCGCGGGTGCCGGGGCCGGCGCGGGTGCCGGGGCCGGCGAAGGTGCGGGAGCAGGGACTGGCGCTGCCGCCGGGCCCACCGCGCATTTCTTGGCGATGCCCGGGTTCGGGTCGCTGCCGAAGGTGGCCACGGTGCAGGCCTGGTCGCCCTGCAGGGTCTTGATCACCCAGCGGTCTTTGATGCCGAAAGACACCGAGCGCGGGGTCGTGCCAACGCGGCAGGTGCCGCCTTCGTCCGCGCACTTGGAGTAGCCCGAAGGCCAATCGACCGCGTGGGCGGCAGGCAGGGCGAACAGCAGCGCCAAAGCGCTGCCCACGGGCGTGAGCGATGCGAGTTTCATGGGGAGGTCTCCGAGGTCGTTGGGGTGCCTGGGCCGACGGACCGTCGGGCCCGGTCGATCTGCAGCGCAGCGACGTCAGGTCGGCGCCCCCAACAGGCAGCGCATCGAACCTCCATCATGAAACAGTGTTTTGTTTTATTGGATTCGTGGTTTCACGGATTTGGGTGAGCAGCGGTAACGCGGCGGTTGCAAGGTCATCGAAGACAGCTTGGCTGTTGCTTTGGTCAATGCGAGTGTTTCTCGGCTGCCCGTCTCTCGCCAAGTCAAACCCATGGAGGTCCAGCCGGTGACAAGGAGGCCCTCCATGGCGCCGGGCGGCACCGACACCCACTCTTGCTTCACGATCCACATGGCGCAATCCAAGGCCCCACGCACACACACTGGGCGCCCCAGCGCGCACCGCCGCATCGTCAACCTGATCACGGCGTGCGCGGCAGGATCGGTGATCCCTCCAGCTCGTAACCGACGTGAAAGTCCGGCTTGGGCGGAGCCGGATAGCGCCGCATCGATAGCTTGCTTTGCATGCAGCGGTCGAGGGCAGAGTCGCCACGAGCAACCGATTGCCGCACGGCTCCGGTGGTGTCCAGCACCAACACCTGCCCGATCGACGGCAAACCTTCGTTATTCAGCGGCAGGCATTCGGCGAACGCCTGGCGCCTGGCGCCCTTGAACGCGGGATACATCAGGCTCCAGTACCAGTCCTCGTACGCTGGATTCGAGGCGTCCGCCTTGCTTTGTGCAAGGGCCGTCGCGTAGTTCAACTCGGCCCCGCGCACGGGGAAAAGGCCCATGACAACGCTCAGGAGCAGGGCCAGCGGGTATCGAATGCGCATGAACTCTCCCCTCCATATCGCGCCTTGGGCGCTGTCACCGGCGGATTGGCGGCTCGGTCTGGGAGGCCATGATTCACCCCGGAGCCAACAAGCGCAAGCCCAGGCCCACGAACACCAGACCGGCGATGCGGTCCAGCCATTGGCCCAGCGCCGGGCGGCGCTGCAGGCGCTCGCCCACGCCGCCAGCAAACCACCCGATGGCGCCGAACACCAGCAGCGCCTGCAAGGTGAACACCAGCCCGAGCTGGGCGATTTGCCAGGCCGCGTGGCCGCGCGCGGGTTCGACGAACTGGGGCAAGAAGGCCAGGAAGAACAGCACCACCTTGGGGTTGATGGCGTTCACGGCCAGGCCCTTGAGGAAGAGCCGGCGCGGCGGGTCGGTCGGCACCGCGCCCACGGCGCCAGCGCCGGCCCCGGCTGGTCTCAGGCTGGCGCGCATTGCGCCGATGCCGATCCACACCAAGTACAGCCCCCCGGCCACGCGCAGCGCGGTGAAGGCCACGGGCGACGCAGCGATGAGCGCGCCCACGCCCAGCGCGGCCAGCACGGTGTGGTTCAGGCAGCCCAGCGCGCAGCCGCTGCCGAAGGCCATACCGGCCCGCCGGCCGCGCGCCAGGCCCAGGCTCAGCACCATCAGGTTGTCGGGCCCCGGTGCGGCGGTGACGAGCAGGGCAGCGCCTACGAAGGCGAGGAGTTGCGGCAGGCTGAGCAGGGCGTCCATGGCGGGGGCTGAGAACCAAGGTCGACCTCGCGGTCGGGGGCGTGATCATCCGGCTTGGCACGGCAGCCGCCGTGCGGACAAGGCTTGGGAGCTCATGGCCGCGGCACAGCGTGAGCCGCAAGTCCGCAGTCAGCCAGGAGCGGTCGCACGAGTCGCAAAGCCGTGCCCTCGGCCACTGGCGATTTCGGACATTCAGTCCCCCACTCATGGAGCAACACTGGACGCCATACCAGCCCAAGGAACTGAACTCGTCAAGTGA